>NZ_JAMYWS010000001.1:685000-4752604 GCF_024159135.1 Bacillus sp. 3103sda1
TCAGTGGTAGGGGAGCGTTCTAAGTGCTGTGAAGTCAGATCGTAAGGACTGGTGGAGCGCTTAGAAGTGAGAATGCCGGTATGAGTAGCGAAAGACGGGTGAGAATCCCGTCCACCGAATGCCTAAGGTTTCCTGAGGAAGGCTCGTCCGCTCAGGGTTAGTCAGGACCTAAGCCGAGGCCGACAGGCGTAGGCGATGGACAACAGGTTGATATTCCTGTACCACCTCTTTATCGTTTGAGCAATGGAGGGACGCAGAAGGATAGAAGAAGCGTGCGATTGGTTGTGCACGTCCAAGCAGTTAGGCTGGTAAGTAGGCAAATCCGCTTACCGCAAAGGCTGAGCTGTGATGGGGAAGCTCCTTATGGAGCGAAGTCTTTGATTCCCCGCTGCCAAGAAAAGCTTCTAGCGAGATAAAAGGTGCCTGTACCGCAAACCGACACAGGTAGGCGAGGAGAGAATCCTAAGGTGTGCGAGAGAACTCTGGTTAAGGAACTCGGCAAAATGACCCCGTAACTTCGGGAGAAGGGGTGCTTTCTTAACGGAAAGCCGCAGTGAATAGGCCCAAGCGACTGTTTAGCAAAAACACAGGTCTCTGCGAAGCCGTAAGGCGAAGTATAGGGGCTGACACCTGCCCGGTGCTGGAAGGTTAAGGAGAGGGGTTAGCGCAAGCGAAGCTCTGAACTGAAGCCCCAGTAAACGGCGGCCGTAACTATAACGGTCCTAAGGTAGCGAAATTCCTTGTCGGGTAAGTTCCGACCCGCACGAAAGGTGTAACGATTTGGGCACTGTCTCAACCAGAGACTCGGTGAAATTATAGTACCTGTGAAGATGCAGGTTACCCGCGACAGGACGGAAAGACCCCGTGGAGCTTTACTGTAGCCTGATATTGAATTTTGGTACAGCTTGTACAGGATAGGCGGGAGCCTTTGAAGCCGGAGCGCTAGCTTCGGTGGAGGCGCTGGTGGGATACCGCCCTGGCTGTATTGAAATTCTAACCTACGGGTCTTATCGACCCGGGAGACAGTGTCAGGTGGGCAGTTTGACTGGGGCGGTCGCCTCCTAAAAAGTAACGGAGGCGCCCAAAGGTTCCCTCAGAATGGTTGGAAATCATTCGTAGAGTGCAAAGGCATAAGGGAGCTTGACTGCGAGACCTACAAGTCGAGCAGGGACGAAAGTCGGGCTTAGTGATCCGGTGGTTCCGCATGGAAGGGCCATCGCTCAACGGATAAAAGCTACCCCGGGGATAACAGGCTTATCTCCCCCAAGAGTCCACATCGACGGGGAGGTTTGGCACCTCGATGTCGGCTCATCGCATCCTGGGGCTGTAGTCGGTCCCAAGGGTTGGGCTGTTCGCCCATTAAAGCGGTACGCGAGCTGGGTTCAGAACGTCGTGAGACAGTTCGGTCCCTATCCGTCGTGGGCGTAGGAAATTTGAGAGGAGCTGTCCTTAGTACGAGAGGACCGGGATGGACGCACCGCTGGTGTACCAGTTGTTCTGCCAAGGGCATAGCTGGGTAGCTATGTGCGGAAGGGATAAGTGCTGAAAGCATCTAAGCATGAAGCCCCCCTCAAGATGAGATTTCCCATAGCGTTAAGCTAGTAAGATCCCTGAAAGATGATCAGGTTGATAGGTTCGAGGTGGAAGCATGGTGACATGTGGAGCTGACGAATACTAATAGATCGAGGACTTAACCATATAATATGAAGCAAATGTTATCTAGTTTTGAGAGAACATAAAAAACTTGTTGACTTTTTCAGTGAATCAAGTATAATAATGATTGTCTCAAATGAATATAGTCTGGTAATGATGGCAGAGAGGTCACACCCGTTCCCATACCGAACACGGAAGTTAAGCTCTCTAGCGCCGATGGTAGTTGGGACTTTGTCCCTGTGAGAGTAGGACGTTGCCAGGCAAATGGAGGATTAGCTCAGCTGGGAGAGCACCTGCCTTACAAGCAGGGGGTCGGCGGTTCGATCCCGTCATCCTCCACCATATATATTTAAATGTCGGAGGGGTAGCGAAGTGGCTAAACGCGGCGGACTGTAAATCCGCTCCTTCGGGTTCGGCAGTTCGAATCTGCCCCCCTCCACCATTTTGATGGGCTATAGCCAAGCGGTAAGGCAACGGACTTTGACTCCGTCATGCGCTGGTTCGAATCCAGCTAGCCCAGCCATTTAAGAGCCATTAGCTCAGTTGGTAGAGCATCTGACTTTTAATCAGAGGGTCGAAGGTTCGAGTCCTTCATGGCTCACCATTTTAAAAATGTAGTATGCGGGTGTGGCGGAATTGGCAGACGCACCAGACTTAGGATCTGGCGCCTTTGGCGTGGGGGTTCGACTCCCTTCACCCGCACTTTTAATTAAATAAGTAATCAGTCATATATGTTTTGCGGAAGTAGTTCAGTGGTAGAATACAACCTTGCCAAGGTTGGGGTCGCGGGTTCGAATCCCGTCTTCCGCTCCAATTTTCAATATGACATGCCGGGGTGGCGGAACAGGCAGACGCACAGGACTTAAAATCCTGCGGTGGGTGACCACCGTGCGGGTTCGACCCCCGCCCTCGGCACCATATGCGCCCGTAGCTCAATTGGATAGAGCGTTTGACTACGGATCAAAAGGTTAGGGGTTCGAGTCCTCTCGGGCGCGCTTTATTAACGGGAAGTGGCTCAGCTTGGTAGAGCACCTGGTTTGGGACCAGGGGGTCGCAGGTTCGAATCCTGTCTTCCCGATAGTTTTAAAAAATGGGGCCTTAGCTCAGCTGGGAGAGCGCCTGCCTTGCACGCAGGAGGTCAGCGGTTCGATCCCGCTAGGCTCCACCATTAAAGCTTCATATATACGGAGGTATACCCAAGTTCGGCTGAAGGGATCGGTCTTGAAAACCGACAGGCGGCGAGAGTCGCGCGGGGGTTCGAATCCCTCTACCTCCTCCATTTTTTATTTAAAAGAATATTATATCATCGCGGGGTGGAGCAGTCTGGTAGCTCGTCGGGCTCATAACCCGAAGGTCGCAGGTTCAAATCCTGTCCCCGCAACCAATGGTCCCGTGGTGTAGTGGTTAACATGCCTGCCTGTCACGCAGGAGATCGCCGGTTCGACCCCGGTCGGGACCGCCATTTACATAAAGGCTCGGTAGCTCAGTCGGTAGAGCAGAGGACTGAAAATCCTCGTGTCGGCGGTTCGATTCCGTCCCGAGCCACCATTTTTTTTGTAGACTAGCCGGCTTAGCTCAATTGGTAGAGCAACTGACTTGTAATCAGTAGGTTGGGGGTTCAAGTCCTCTAGCCGGCACCACTTAGGGGCATAGTTTAACGGTAGAACAGAGGTCTCCAAAACCTCCGGCGTGGGTTCGATTCCTACTGCCCCTGTAGAAAAGATTAAGGGCCTATAGCTCAGCTGGTTAGAGCGCACGCCTGATAAGCGTGAGGTCGATGGTTCGAGTCCATTTAGGCCCACCATATTCCGCAGTAGCTCAGTGGTAGAGCTATCGGCTGTTAACCGATCGGTCGTAGGTTCGAGTCCTACCTGCGGAGCCATGGCCCGTTGGTCAAGTGGTTAAGACACCGCCCTTTCACGGCGGTAACACGGGTTCGAATCCCGTACGGGTCACTTTAAAAAGAGTCAGCACCATGCTGACTCTTTTTTATTTGAAAAAAATGATATTATATATTATGCCTTCTACATCTTTGATTAATAATCTCCTTATAAATATATAAATATGTTTATCCTACTACTCCCGGATTTACCTTAAGGCTCAAAGGAGTCAAAGAAGGTAGCTAGATGATATAAATACCCATAGCTCATTTTGATAGTAAGTTTATTTTTAATATGTTATGAAATATTTCATTTTTTATTGTAAATAATGAAGGATTTTGTATTATTTTATATAATTAGGAAAGAATATAGTGCATTATATTTTATCAATTGACTATTTTAGCTAAGCTGATGAATAAAATTATTATTTTCTCTCCTCAATCCTAATGATCTTAGATGGATCGTCATATTTAAGAATACCCCATTTAGTTTGTTCTATAGCTAGTGACTAAAAGTCTAATTGTGACCTTAGCCGGTGCTGTTTAGAAAATTCTCCGAGGTTGGCAAAGTGCAATTTCCTTTGTTTTTATAGAAATGAGCGTATCTTGTTGTATTTATCTTTCTAGGAAGCGCGAATTTAAATGAGGAGAATTGGAAAGGCTAAAGTGTGTAAAGGAGGGTATTTATGACAACTGTTCGAGAATTGATGAGCACGAATATTGTACATTGTACGCCGCTAGATAATGTATATGAAGCGGCTGTGAAAATGAAAGAAGAAGATATAGGAATGATTCCTGTTGTAGAGAATGACCAAGTTATTGGTCTTGTAACAGATCGTGATTTAGTTGTGAGAGGGATTGCAGAAAAGCATCCAGGTTCTAATCAAATTACAAATGTTATGACAACACAAATTGTTTCAGTGTCTCCTGATGACTCTGTTGAAAAAGCGACAGAGTTAATGGCACGTTACCAAATCAGAAGATTGCCGGTAATTGAACATGGACAAATTGTGGGAATGTTATCACTTGGTGATTTAGCAACAACTAAATATGCAGATGATCAGGCGGGTGTTGCCTTAAGTGAAATATCAGAGGATACAAAGTAAAGAATAGAATATTTTATGCTAGTCTTTATCTCGCTATTCGCGGGCAGTAATACTCCCATCTCAAAATTTAGCAGAAAGCAAATTATGTAAGGGGTAAACTGCTAGCATGTCCCCGATTGGTTTCACTAATAATCCGTGGGGGATAAAGCCCTCACGGATTAAAGTTATACTTTATCCCGCTATTCGCGGGCAGTAAGACCCCTACCTCAAGATTTAGAAAAAGCGAAGAAGATAGGTAGGAGATGAAGAAAACCTCCACTGATGGAAGTTTCGCTTTATGTAAATTACTTTTGAAATTATTGTTAACAACTAGTATCATATGAAAAAAATGGTATACTAATAAATACAAAGTCTTATATATTATTTTGAATATAATAATATTATTATTAATATAATAATGGGTTTATTAACATGAAAGTATTTGATCATACATATAGAAAACGGGGGGGAATTATATGACGATTATGCAAACTGAACCTAATTGGAATTTGGTTACGGATGCGTATGAAAAGCCGGAAAATTTTGCGGATTTACTCTCTTTGCTTATACCAAAGCGTCCAAAAGGAGAAGGAAAAGAACGAACTATTCTGGCTTGGAAAGAAAAAGAATTTTATAAGAAAGAAAATTTAATTCCTTTTATTTTATATGGAATGAAAAAAATACATAATTTACCAAAGTTTCATAAAGATGAAATGCCAACTTTAGTTCGAATTGTTCGTTTATGTCAAGAAGTGGGATGGTATCAACAAGCTTATCGTTTTATGGTTGATGAAGGATTAGAGGAGTTCGTACAAACATCTCTAGATTATGAATCATGGGATGTGTTTACACAAGTAGTTGCTTGGAATTATTTAATTATAAAACAAAAAGTTGCTGAGTTAGACAGCAATGATTACTTTATTTGGGAAAGAATTAAATTTAATGTAGAGTGTATTGAAAAGTATAAGGCACTTTTGTCGCATAAAGAAATGTTGGAATTTATGTTTCTATATCTTTGTAAACAAGCAAAGACATTATCAAGAGAGAAATTAGATGAAAACCTAATGGGTTTAGCAGTATATTGTAATACATATATTTATGATTTATACACACTAGATTTATTGAAAAAATATAGAAAATGCACTGATTTCTTAACATATTATGAACCAAGCCGAGCTGTTGTAGCATGCCAACATGCGGTGATTGCACAAATATCAGATCATCTTAATCCATTAAAGACAACTCATGTTGATGATTATTTATTTGTTATAAAAGAAATAATGGAATATATGTCATTTGAATTTATGAAAAAATATGAGCATTTTATTGGGAAATTATTATCATATGTTCCATTTTTCGAGATGATTCAAGTTCCACAACATGCATATTATTGTGAAGAACTCATGTATATATGTAAAGGAATAGGGTATAAAGAGGAACTACTACGTGATTATATATTTATACAATTACCAAATTGTTTTCCTTCCTTTATTAAGCAATTTTTAAAGAATAAGCGCTATGCTTCAATACATGATATTTTATTTTACTGGTGTAGCGATGAACAGCGTATGAACTTAGAAAATAAATATAACTTAAGTTTTATTTATGAAAAATATGCGTGCGGATAAAGTGAGTTTTCCACTAATTTGATGCTTTTTCAACTAATGGTTACATAAAGTTCATTTCTTTGAGAAAGCATAATTTGTCTAGTAAATAAAAAGAAATAGCGTAGAATACAAATAAGGATTCCACTTTATGTGGAATCCTTATTTAATAGTAAATAAAAAAAGAAATTATTATGAGAGAAATCATGCCATATAAAAGGAATTGGCCATTTTTATTTTCTTTAATACCAAAAAATTCATTCATTCTTTCATATAGGTCTAAAAACGATTTTGTTAGACTAGCTTTGGATAAGCGTTGCACCATGTTCCCTCTTTCTATGTTTCTTGATATTGATGTTTACGATGTTCTGGGACATATATATATTGAGATACTATAAGAAGAATAGTCATAAAGAATACAGGGAAAATTGCGGCGGCATTTAGGCCATTATAAATAATGTTTGTTAGTAAAGAACTTATAATGAACAGTGCAGTATATATGTGTGAAATATGGCGTTTTAAACGAATTTTGAATACTTCCATCAGCACTTCACAAGCAACGAACGTAATAGCGATGCTTAAAAATACAATGTTTGTGTTGTAAATTAATAAGCAACAAATGAGACCGAAAAATGCTAAATACTCAATAATTAATGGGATATTGCGTGTCATCTTACATCACCTAACTAGGAAAGGAAGCGGATTTACTGCATTTGTTTTTTCAAAATTCCATTCCCCGTTATGTAATTCAAAATGTAAGTGTTGACCAGTGGAATGTCCTGTATTTCCCATATAACCGAGCAATTGGCCCGTTGCTACGTTATCGCCCACTTTAACTGCACGATTTTTCATGTGAGCATATACAGTTGTATATAAATTCCCATTTATATGATGGGCAACAAATACAACATTTCCATAGCTTGTAGAATAGTACGACTTAACAACAGTGCCAGGTGCAGAAGCTTGAATTGGAATATCCCCTGTTGCCGCAAAGTCTACGCCATAGTGCATCTGTCCCCAACGTACATCAAATGTTGAGCTCACGTTCCCTTGAACTGGATATTTAAATACAGCTGGAATAGATGGTTTAGCTTGTTGCTGCTGTTGCTGTTGTTGTCCTTGCAATATATATTGTTGTCCAACATAGCCATATCCTGATCCGTAGCGAATTTTATACCATGTGCCAACCTTTCCAACGACTTGTACTTGTGTTCCATTCTTTAAAGAACCAATAACAGCCGTATTTGTTCCTGCACCGCTGCGTACTTTTAATGCTGGAGTAGCAACATAATAAGAGCTTCCGCCTTGTACCGTAACTCCTTTTACTAACGGCTGAGTTCCGTTAGATAAAAACTCTTTCTTTACATAGCCATTTGTTCCGTTATGTATAATTTTATACCATCCATTTTCTTCTTCTTGGACAGTAACAAATTTCCCATTTGGTAATACATCAATAATTTCAGATTGCGTATTTGGTTCAGAGCGAACGTTTAATGCGTCTGAATTAACGATATATTGCTGCTTACTATTGCTTGGTTTTGTTAAAGAAATTGCTTCTTTTTTTACATAACCAGTTTTATTTTGAGTTTGAATTTTATACCATTCGTCTGTTGTTTCAAGAATTGTAACGGGAGTGTCACGTACAATGTTTTCAATAACGGAATCTGTTGTTTTAGGACTATTATATACTTGTAATGTATTCGTTTTTACATAACCAATTTTCGTTTTTGGTTTTTGCTGCGCTTCTACAGTTTGTACAGTGGAATCTGTCATAGACGGGAGTAAAGAAGCAGCTGCTACAGTAGCTGCTGTCATTGCTGCGGCTTTCATATTCATATAATTATAGGCCTCCTTATGTAATAAATTGTTATATTCGAAATTATAATATAACAATATTTAACTTGATTTGTGCGCATAGAAATGTAGTATTAAAAATAAATGAACATTTTCCTATACTATAAAGTCCCATAATAAAAGGATAGCAGATTTATCACTATTATGGAAATAGATAGAAGAAGTTTGCGTTTTTTGAACTTACAAAATACATAGAATGATATTTTATCTCGCTCAAAGCGTTGATATTTTAGGGAGAGGCTTTAAGATGAAAAACTCCCGTAAGACATAGAGTGACTTAACTAACCATTTTTTGGTTAAAATTACCGTCAATGGAAATTTGACTTTATAACTCAAAAGAGTTGCCGATGAGATATGGCGATGGTATACTGACTATGTTAAATGAATATAATGCTAGGGGGGCTAGTGTTGCTAGCTGAGAGTAAGACATATAGTCTTTGACCCTTGAACCTGATCTAGATGATGCTAGCGTAGGGAAGCAATTTGGACGATATACATAACGTCCCCGTTTCTTTGCGTATAGAAACGGGGATTTTTTATTGAAAATTTCATAGAACACCACTAGGGGTGCTTGTAAGCTGAGAGAGGTAGAAACCTTAACCCTTATAACCTGATCTAGGTGATACTAGCGTAGGGAAGTGGAAACAACAAATGAAGTTTTCTTTTGTTTGCTGTAACCACTTCTTATATAGAAGTGGTTTTTTATTTGGATACATATATATAGGAAGGGGAAATATAGATGACATTTTGTGAAAGATTATTTGAAAAGGTGCAGCCTGTTTGGGAAAAGAGTCATAATCATCCATTTGTAACAGGTATGGGAGATGGAACGTTAGAGAAAGATAGATTTCAATATTATATTGTTCAAGATTATTTGTATTTGTTAGATTACGCAAAATTATATGCAATCGGTGTTGTAAAAGCAACAAATCCAAAAGTAATGGCGAAGTTTGCTGAACAAATCGATGGGATTTTAAATGGAGAAATGACGATTCATAAACAATATGCAAAGCGTTTAGGAATTTCTGTTGAAGAAATGGAGTTAGCAAAGCCGTCTGCAATGAATCTAGCATATACAAACTATATGATGTCTGTATCACAAAACGGTACACTTGCTGAATTAATTGCAGCGTTGCTTCCGTGTATGTGGAGTTATTGGGAGATTGGAAAGCGTTTAAATGATATTCCAGGAGCACGCGACCATGAATTTTTTGGCGAGTGGATTCAAGGGTATAGCTCTGAAGAATACGGAAATCTTTGTGTATGGTTAATTGAGTTATTTAATGAAATTGCAATTGGAAAAACAGAAGAAGAACTAGATCGTTTAGAAGAAATCTTCTTATATTCCAGTCGTTTTGAATATTTATTCTGGGATATGGCATATCGTAAGGAGATGTGGGGTTTTGAGGAGCAAGAACATACTACAGTTTCATAACGTTTCCTTTCATTATGATGAGAAGCAGATTATAACGAATCTTGATGCTGCAGTACAGGAAGGGGAATTCGTTAGTATTATTGGGCCAAGTGGCTGCGGAAAAAGCACATTGTTTCGGCTCATTACAGGACTCGAAAAAGCAAGTGAGGGCACTATTGATGTGATAGGAGCAACCGATCACCCTGTCGGTTATATGCCACAAAAAGATATGTTACTCCCGTGGCGAACAATTATTGAAAACGCAGCTTTGCCTCTTGAATGTCAAGGTGTGAAGAAAAAAGAAGCACAAATGAAAGCACAAGAATTGTTGGAGCAGTTTGGACTGCAAGGTTATGAAAATAAACAACCAAAAGATTTATCAGGCGGAATGCGGCAACGTGTCTCTTTTATTCGTACGTTGTTAACTGGCGGAGATCTTTTACTATTAGATGAACCATTTAGTGCGCTTGATGCATTGACGAAAGCATCTCTGCAAGAATGGCTATTTGAACAATGGAAACATTGGCGAAAAACAATTTTATTTATTACACATGATGTTGATGAAGCGCTTTATCTTTCCAATCGCATTTTTATCGTAACAGAGCAGCCCATTACATCATTGACGGAACGGGTCGTACCTCTTGGACAAGAACGATCTCGAAAGGATTTACATCGTCCAGAAATGCTAGCATTAAAAGATGAACTTATGGGGCTGTTACAAAGGCAGGTACTTGTATGAAAAGAATTGTAGATTATGTTCCAGCTTTTATTGTTACTGCTATTTTTCTTATTGTTTGGGAAGTAGGAGCACGGATTCTCGATGAAATGTACATTTTACCATCCCCAAGTGCCATTGTTCAAAAAATGTGGGAGTTACGGGATATATTGCTTACGGTGCATTTACCAGCAACGCTTTCTGTTACAGTTATCGGTATTATCATTTCCATTGTATTAGGTGTTGGTTTAGCAATGGTGATGAGTATGAGCTCATTTGCTGAGAAAGCATTTTATCCACTACTAGTTGCTTCACAAACGATTCCAATTACAGCTTTGGCACCATTATTTGTTTTATGGTTTGGCTATTCTATTTGGAGTAAAGTTGTTGTCACAGTACTCATTACGTTCTTTCCAATTGCAGTGAATACGTATGATGGCCTTCGCGGTACGAAAAAGGAATGGGAAGAGCTTTTGATTACATATGGTGCAACAAAAAAGGATGTTTTCTTAAAATTGAAATTACCATCCGCACTTCCATACTTTTTCTCTGCTTTGAAGGTGGCCCTGCCGTTCAGTGTTATCGGGGCAGCAATTGGAGAATGGCTTGGAGCGCAAGCGGGACTAGGGTATTTTAGTAAACGAATGATGACACAAATGGATGGTGCGGGGGTGTTTGCACCAATTGTTTTATTGTCATTACTTGCTATTTTCTTTGTATTACTTGTTTCTATATTAGAGAAGAAGTTTATTAGTTGGAGGAAGCATGCATGAAATTATTAAAACGCATTTTTGTGTTTACATTATTAATTGCGATGGTTGCTGGGTGTTCTAGCAATTCGGCATCAGAAAAGGAAAAAAGTGAAAAAAAGAAAAAAGGTGAAAAAGAAGTAACTGTAATGCTCGATTGGTATCCAAATGCAGTGCATAGCTTTATTTATGCAGCAATTGAAAAAGGATATTTTAAAGAAGAAGGTATCAAGGTAAATATTAAATTCCCTTCAAATCCAACTGATCCATTAACGTTAGCAGCGGCAGGAAAGGTAACGGTCGGATTATATTATCAGCCTGATGTTGTTATTGCTAGAGCGAATGAAAATATTCCAGTGAAGTCTATCGGAGCAGTTGTTCGCTCACCTTTAAACCATGTCGTATCGTTAAAATCAGCTGGCATTTCTTCTCCAAAAGATTTGGAAGGAAAAACAGTTGGATATTCAGGAACACCGTTAAGTGAAGAGTATTTAAAAACGATGGTTAAAGAAGATGGTGGAAATCCAGATAACGTAAAAGTAGTTGATGTTGGCTTTGATTTAGTACCGGCTCTTACTACGAAAAAAGTAGATGCTGTAACAGGCGCATATATTAACCATGAAGTACCAGTACTGCGCCACGAAGGTTTTGACCCAGCATATTTTAACCCAGCAGATTACGGTGTACCGAATTATCATGAACTTGTATTTGTAACAGGCGATAAAACATTGAAGAAAGATAAAGAAACATTGCAAGCTTTTTTACGCGGGGCGAAAAAAGGTTACGAATTTATGAAGCAAAATCCAGATGAAGCATTAAACATTTTATTAGACCATCAAGAAAAAGAAAATTTCCCTCTTATTCCAGAAGTTGAAAAAGAAAGTATGAACATTTTATTAGATAAAATGGAAACGAAAGATGAACCATTTTTATCAGATACAGCAGATTCATGGGAAAAACAAAATAAGTGGTTGAAAGAAAAAGGGATGGCAAAAGAAATTGTTCCTGCAAATGAGTTGTTTGAGAACATTTTAAAGTAGGCGAATTTATATGAAAGATGAGCTTCACGTCATATCAAATGGTCGTATGCCGTTTGAAGAGTTAGCAAATATAGCAACTGAGATTGAAAGTGAAATAGATTATTTGCACATTCGTGAGCGGGAGAAAAGTACGAAAGAGTTATATGAAGGTGTGGAAAAGCTCTTAAATAAGGGCTTTCCCTCTTCTAAGCTTGTAATCAATGATCGGATTGATATTGCAATTTTATTAAATATTAGACGTGTACAGCTTGGCTATCGCAGCGCTGATATGAGATCTGTCAAAGAAAAATTTTCTTATTTACATGTTGGTTATTCTGTTCATTCACTTGAAGAAGCGATTGTTGCTTTTAAAAGAGGTGCGGATTCTCTTATGTATGGACATTTGTTTCAAACAAACTCCAAAAAAGGAGTTCCGCCAAGAGGATTAGAAGAAATTACAGAAATGGCAAAACAGTTAACAACCCCAATTACTGCTATTGGAGGGATTACTCCTGATAATACAGCAGAAGTACTTGGTACCGGGGCTACTGGTATTGCAATTATGTCCGGAATTTTAAGTGCAGTAAAACCGAATGAGCAAGCGAAATTATATAAGGAAACGATACGAAAGTGGGCGAGAAATCATGAAAAAAATATATGATGTTGCCATCGTTGGCGGCGGTGTAATCGGAAGTTCAGTTGCACATTTTCTTGCTGAAAGAGGCTATAAAGTTGCCATCATTGAAAAACAAAAGATTGCTTCTGAAGCTTCTAAAGCAGCGGCCGGATTACTAGGTGTACAGGCGGAATGGGATGAATATGATCCGCTGTTTGAATTAGGTAGGCAAAGCCGCGCGATGTTTCCAAAGCTTGCAAGTGTATTGCGTGATAAAACCGGAATTGATATAGGATATGAAGAAAAAGGAATTTACCGTATTGCTCAAAGTGAAGAAGAGAGCGTACGGCTTCTCCATATCATGAAATGGCAGCAACAAACAGGAGAAGAATCACATTTTATCTCAGGTGAAGAACTGCGTGAAAAGGAACCATGTTTATCCTCTTCTATTATTGGAGCCGTATATCATCCAAAAGATGGCCATGTGATTGCACCTGAGTTGACAAAAGCATTTGCTCACTCTGCTGCAATATCTGGAACGGATATATATGAAGAAACTGAAGTGTTTGATATTCAAATTAAGGATAATCAAGTAACAGGATTATTTACAACAGAAGGAACAATCTCATGTGAAAAAGTAGTAATTGCCGGAGGTTCATGGAGTACAAAACTACTAGAATATTTTCATAGTGAGTGGGGCACATACCCTGTTAAAGGTGAAGTTGTTGCGGTGCGCAGTCGTAAGCCACTGCTACAAACCCCTATTTTTCAGGAGCGATTTTATATTGCACCAAAACGCGGTGGACGTTATGTCATTGGGGCGACAATGAAACCTCATACATATAACAAAGCTGTGCGTCCAGAAAGTATTACTTCTATATTAGAGCGTGCTTATAGTATCCTTCCAGCATTAAAAGAAGCAGAATGGGAAAGTGCATGGGCAGGATTACGTCCGCAATCGAATCATAGTATGCCGTATATTGGTATGCATGAAGAAATTAACGGGTTATACGCTTGTACTGGCCATTATCGAAATGGAATTTTATTAAGTCCAATTTCAGGCCAATATATGGCTGATCTTATAGAAGGAAAGCAAGATAATCGTTTATTAGATTCATTGCTTTCACAATCTATTTAGTAAGGAGATGAAAGCTTGAACTTAAAAATTAATGGTAGACAAGTAGAGGTACCAAGTGAGGTTAAGACGGTAGCTGATTTGCTTGCTCATTTAGGATTAGAGACGAAAATTGTTGTTGTAGAACGCAATCAAGACATTTTACAAAAAGATGATCATCGAGATACATCTGTTTTTGATGGAGATCAAATTGAAATTGTAACATTCGTAGGAGGCGGTTGATTATGTTAAATATTGGACCATTTACTTTTAATTCTAGACTGTTATTAGGAACAGGGAAATTTTCCGATTTTGATGTACAAAAGAAAGCAATTGAAGTATCAGAAGCAGAAATTTTAACGTTTGCGGTGCGTCGTATGGATATTTTTGATGCAGAGCAACCAAACTTACTAGAAAAAATTGACGTAACAAAGTATACACTTCTTCCAAATACAGCAGGAGCAAAAACAGCAGAAGAAGCAGTGCGCATTGCGAAACTAGCAAAAGCATCAGGATTATGTGACATGATTAAAGTAGAAGTAATCGGTGATGATAAAACGTTATTGCCAGATCCAGTTGAAACGTTAAAAGCATCCGAAATGCTATTAAAAGAAGGGTTTATTGTTCTGCCGTATACGTCTGATGATGTTGTGCTAGCGCGTAAATTACAAGAATTAGGTGTCCATGCAGTTATGCCAGGAGCATCACCAATTGGTTCTGGTCTTGGTATTGTAAATCCATTGAATTTAAGCTTTATTATTGAGCAAGCAACTGTTCCAGTTATTGTTGATGCTGGTATCGGTAGTCCAGCTGACGCAGCGTTTGCGATGGAATTAGGTGCAGATGGTGTTTTACTGAATACAGCTGTTTCTGGAGCGAAAGATCCTGTGAAAATGGCAGAAGCAATGAAGCTGAGTATTCATGCAGGTCGGTTAGGTTTTGAAGCGGGACGTATTGCACGTAAGCGCTGTGCAACTGCAAGTAGCCCGTTAGAAGGAATGAGCATTCTTGAATAGTCGATATTCCCGTCAAGTATTGTTTTCTCCAATTGGAGAAGAGGGACAGCAAAAAATAAGAGAAAAGCATGTATTAATTATCGGTGCAGGAGCACTTGGAAGTGCGAATGCAGAGATGCTCGTTCGTGCTGGAATTGGCAAAGTAACGATCGTTGATCGCGATTACATTGATTGGAGTAATTTGCAGCGTCAACAGTTATATTGTGAAGAAGATGTACGAAATAATTTACCAAAAGCGGTGGCAGCAAAGCGCCGCTTACAAGCTATTAATAGCGGTGTAGTTGTAGAAGCCTACGTACAAGACGTAACAGCAGAAGAACTAGAAGAGTTTGTTACAAGGGTAGATCTTATTATCGATGCAACAGATAATTTTGAGACCCGTTTTATTGTAAATGATATATCACAAAAACATTCGGTGCCATGGATTTATGGAGCCTGCGTCGGTAGTTACGGTCTTTCTTATACAATTTTACCAGGAAAGACACCGTGTTTATCTTGTTTATTACAATCTATCCCGCTTGGCGGAGCGACATGTGATACTGCAGGGATTATTTCACCTGCTGTATCCATCGTTGTATCACATCAAATTGCAGAGGCATTAAAGATTTTAGTAGAGGATTATGAAGCCCTTCGCGATGGACTCATTTCATTTGATGTATGGAAAAATGAATATTCATGTATGAATGTACAGAAATTGAGAAAAAAACAATGTCTATCATGCGGAGAGGAAGCAGTTTATCCGTATTTAAGTAAGGAAAATACTTCTAAGACAGCTGTTTTATGCGGCAGAAATACAGTGCAAATTCGTCCGCCATATAAAGAACAGTTCGATCTTTCTATGTATAAAAATCTGTTACAAGATCGTGTAATGGATTTAACCGTTAATCCGTATTTATTATCGTTTTCTGTTGATGATAAACGGCTAGTAGCATTTCAGGATGGCCGTGTGCTCGTACATGGTACAAAAGATATTGCGGAAGCAAAAACAATTTATCATCGTTACTTTGGTTAAAAAGGGTGAGTAAAATGAAAGTGAATAAAGCATTAACGATTGCTGGTTCTGATAGCGGCGGCGGTGCAGGTATTCAAGCTGATTTAAAAACGTTTCAAGAGCTCGGTGTGTACGGAATGACAGCAATTACAGCGATTACTGCACAAAATACACTTGGTGTACAAGGAGTATATCCTGTTCCAGTGGAAGGTATTCAAGAACAGTTAAATTCTATCGGCGCTGATTTAACACCAGATGCAGTGAAACTTGGCATGTTATTTAGTAGTGAAATTATTAAAATCGTAGCTGAAAAAATCAAATCATTTTCATGGAATAATATTGTATTAGATCCTGTTATGATTGCAAAAGGCGGAGCATCTTTATTACAACAAGAAGCTGTTGCAGCATTAAAAGAATATTTATTGCCGCTTGCAACGGTAATTACTCCAAATGTTCCTGAAGCAGAAGTGTTAACAGGAATGAAGATTCATACGATTGAAGATAGTAAAGAAGCTGCGAAAGTACTGCATAATTTAGGTGCGAAGTTTGTTGTCATGAAAGGCGGGCATGCGGCGTATCAAGGAAATGAAGTAATAGATTTATTGTTTGATGGCAAGGCATTTGTTGAGTACAGAAGCGAACGTATCGATTCCACGCAAACGCACGGAAGCGGATGTACATTTGCCGCAGCTGTAACGGCAGGATTAGCAAAAGGTTATGAGATTGAAGAAGCAGTTCGTGAAGCAAAGTGTTTTATTAGTATAGCAATTGAAGACGAGCTGAATATTGGTAGCGGGCATGGACCAACGAATCATTTTGCTTATAGACGTAGAAGTATAAATGTATAAATATGTATTTTTTAAAAAAGCCAGTTGAAAAAACTGGCTTTTTTCTTGTTTACTTTTTCCAAAATTAGGAGTACTATATCAGCCAGAATCTATTTTTCTAGAACGCTAAATCCAGAGTCTGGAGCGGAGGAACCAATTGTGTATTGTGCATTGTCACTAGGGGTGAATCTTTCTTAGGGAAAGTAGGGCTACTCTCAAAGCCCGAATCCGACAGCTAACTCCGTAAGCGTATTGAGAGAGGATGATGCAAATGAATACATTAATTCATCGGTCCGACTAGTATAAAAGAATTTTAATAATATAATTTAAAATTCTTTTATGCGGGGGAGGATGAAATACATGGATGAGGACAAAGAGTACACACTCATTTGTGTAGGAGAAGCGGAAAAAATTAAGAGTTTACAAAATTTAGCGCTTTTACAAAGTAAAATAATCATTTTCACAGAGAATGAGCATATGGTTAATGAAGTGAAAGCATGTGGATTTCAGCAAGCATATTGTTGTCCAAATGAATCAAAGATGATTGTAAAAATATGCAGAGGAATAAAAAAAGTAATTTTACTAGGAGATGAATTATCCACAATTAGTTTTTTTGCGGAGCGTATTCGCTTTTCTTTTCATGCACCTATTACGGTTGTCACGCGAAATAAACAATATCCAAAGCGCCTCTATGAAACGATAGGAGTTAAATTAGTGGTGTTTACAACTTGTGATAACATTTCGTTTTTGATTTTAGAGTAGGAGCGGAGGAAACGAATATGAAAATATTCCTTTGTCGTGATTTAGCAACGCGCTGGGCTCTATCGTTAGAACGAGTATATGAGTTAGTTGAGTATGATCCACTCTTTCCGAAGCCATCTGTAATTATTCCACCAGAAGATATTTGTTTATATTTAGAGCAAGACATTATCGAATATGAGAAACAACATACGGAATTAGTGCAAGTATATGTTAGAGGTCGTAATTTACGTTCTTTTTTTCATGATTTAGATTAAGTGTTTAGAAGGTTATCTCATGTATTGAGATAACCTTTTTGTTTTAAATTTGCAAAAGAACGTCTATTTTACGAAAAAAGAAGAAAACAAAAGAAAAAAGATGATAAAAGAGTATTTCCCATTAATGTAAGCGTTTAACAGGTGTTATATTTTCATATTTTAGCTATTTCACCTCTTTACAAGTGAAATTTAGAGGAGTATATTTACTTTCATAAATTGTTCATAAAATTTCCAAAAAACAACCTGATATCGCTGAGTCCAGAAATGGAGCGGGGGAACCAATTTTGTGCATTGTCACTTGGGGTGAATCTTTCATGACGAAAGTAGGGCTACTCTTTAGGCCCGAATCCGACAGCTAACCTCGTAAGCGTTTGGAGAGGAGGTTTACTTTTGTGTTGTTCATTTTTGAACACTGAGTAGATCCTCAGTGTTCTTTTTTATGCTCTTGATGGTAAAATTTTACATTTAGTGAGGGATAAAGAATGTTAGATATCGCTATGATAGGGATTTTAATCGTGTTAGTTGGATCAATGGTTGGTCTTGCAAGATGGTCGGATAATGTTGTGAAGGAAGGGAAAAAGGAATGATTATTGCAGTATCTATTATTGTTGCCGCACTTACTGTGTACTTAGTTTATGCGTTATTAAATCCAGAAAAGTTTTAATTAGGGGGAAGTATTTATTATGGTTTGGATTGCAGTTTTGATCACAATGATATTATTTGTTCTTGTTGCAAAACCAATGGGGATTTATTTAGAGAAGGCGTTCCAAGGCAATCGTAAATTGGATAAAGTATTTGGCCCTGTTGAAAAAATCATTTTCAAAATTTCAGGTATTAAGCCTTATAACCAGAGTTGGAAGCAATATGCACTATCATTAGTTGCTCTCAATGCTTTCATGATTGTTGTTGTATATTTCATATTTCGATTACAGGGAGTGCTGCCATTAAATCCAACTCATGTTAAAGGGATGGAGCCTACCCTTGCTTTTAATACAGCTATTAGTTTTATGACAGATACAAATTTACAGCATTATAGCGGTGAAAATGGTTTATCGTACTTATCACAATTAATTGCAATTACGTTTTTAATGTTTACAGCACCAGCAACAACATTAGCGCTTGTAATGGCTTTTATAAGAGGATTAGCAGGTAAGGAACTTGGGAACTTCTTCGTAGATTTTATACGTGCTTTAACAAGGGTTTTTCTTCCGATTGCGTTTGTGACAGCGTTGGTCTTCGTTGCTCTCGGTGTACCACAAACGTTGGACGGAGCGGTTACAGCTCATACAATTGAAGGGGCAAAACAAACCATATCACGCGGTCCAGTTGCTTCTTTCGTTTCTATTAAGGAATTAGGGAACAATGGCGGAGGATTTTTCGGAGCAAATTCGACGCATCCATTTGAAAATCCGAGTCAAATAAGTAACATTTTACAAATGATGCTGATGATGCTGTTGCCAACAGCTTTACCATTTACGTATGGAAGAATGGTTGGGAATAAAAAACAAGGACGTGTTCTTTTCGCTTCTTTATTCATCGTATTTTTAATGGGATTTGCAACAATCGTGACGGCAGAATTACATGGAAATCCAGCGTTAAACCAAATAGGTATGCAGCATGATCAAGGCAGTATGGAAGGGAAAGAAGTTCGATTTGGAACAGTCTTTTCTTCACTGTATGCTACTGTAACAACTGCAGCGGAAACAGGTGCTGTTGATACAATGCACGATACGTTAACACCAATTGGTGGAGTAGTACCACTTGTAAATATGATGTTAAATACAGTGTTTGGCGGAGTTGGCGCGGGTTTTGTCAATATCATTATGTACGCAATGATCGCAGTCTTTATATCGGGACTAATGGTGGGACGTACACCAGAATTTTTAGGGAAAAAGATTGAAGGTAAGGAAATGAAATTGATTGCGGTAACAATACTATTTCAACCTTTACTTATTTTAGGATTTTCAGCGTTGGCTTTTTCAACTCATTTAGGAACAGATGCGATTTCAAATTCTGGGTTCCATGGGTTGACACAAGTTGTATATGAATATACTTCCTCGGCTGCGAATAATGGCTCAGGTTTTGAAGGTTTAGGAGACAACACAGCGTTTTGGAATATTACAACTGGTGTAGTGATGTTCTTGGGACGTTATTTCAGCTTAATTACAATGTTGGCTGTAGCAGCTTCATTAAAAGAGAAAACAGTAGTACCAGAAACAATCGGAACATTCCGTACAGATAATAGTTTATTTGGTGGCATTTTCATTGGAACAATCGTGATTGTCGGGGCATTGACGTTCTTCCCAATGTTAGTGTTAGGACCAATCGCAGAATTTCTTACATTGAAGTAATGGAGGGTAAATGATGGAACCTGTAGTGGTAAAAGATAAACAACCTAATCAATCAATTGCATCTTCAAAAACGGGCGCAGAAAATGAAGTAAGCCAAGAAAAAACAATGGATCGTGACATTATTACACATGCTATAAAAGAAGCGTTTGCAAAATTGAACCCGCGAGTTATGGTGAAAAATCCTATTATGTTCGTGGTGGAAATTGGTTTTTTCCTAACGTTAATTTTATCATTTCTACCTAATGTATCTAGTAATATCCCAGGATGGTTCAATATAACGGTTTCTCTTATTCTATTATTCACTGTCTTGTTTGCTAACTTTGCAGAAGCATTGGCAGAAGGGCGTGGAAAAGCGCAAGCTGATTCATTAAAACAATCTAAAAAAGATGTATTTGCAAATGTAATAAAAGAAAATGGAGATGTTGTTCAAGTCTCAGCAACTGAACTGAGAAAAGGCGATATTGTTATTGTAAAGCAAGGGGAAATGATTCCAAGTGATGGGGAAGTTATTCGCGGCTTAGCGTCTGTTGACGAATCAGCTATTACAGGGGAATCTGCACCAGTTATGAAAGAGGCTGGTGGTGATTTTTGCTCGGTTACAGGCGGTACGATTGTTGTTAGTGATGAAATTACAATTCAAATTACGAGTAATCCTGGTGAATCTTTCTTAGATAAAATGATTTCTTTAGTAGAAGGAGCATCTCGTCAAAAAACACCAAATGAAATTGCTCTAAACACTGTATTAACGAGTTTAACACTTATTTTCTTAATCGTTGTTGTTACATTACCAATCTTTACAAATTATCTTGGTTTTCAAATTGATATGTCCATCCTTGTTGCGCTTCTTGTTTGTTTAATTCCAACAACAATTGGTGGTTTGTTATCCGCAATTGGGATTGCAGGTATGGACCGTGTAACGAAGTTTAACGTTTTAGCAATGAGTGGTAAAGCAGTTGAAGCAGCTGGTGATATTAACACAATTATTTTAGATAAAACAGGTACAATTACATTCGGTAATCGTATGGCACATACGCTTTTACCAGTAGGAAATGAAACAATTGAACAAGTTGCAAAATGGGCAGCGCTTAGCTCTGTGTTAGATGAGACGCCAGAAGGACGTTCTGTTATTGAATACGTACAATCAAAAGCATTCTCTTATAACGGTACACTTGCAGAGCAAGGTGAGTTTGTTCCATTTAGAGCTGAGACACGAATGAGCGGTGTTGACCTAGTAGATGGTACAAAGGTAAGAAAAGGTGCAGTTGGTGCTGTACTTGAATGGGTACAATCGCAAGGCGGTACAGTTCCGAAAGACTTAAATCAAAAAGCCGATTTAATTGCAAAAGAAGGTGGTACACCACTTGCAGTTGCAGCTGATAATCGTATTTACGGATTAATTTATTTAAAAGATACTGTAAAACCAGGTATGCGTGAACGATTTGAACAGCTTCGTCAAATGGGAATTAAAACAGTGATGTGTACAGGTGATAATCCGCTCACTGCCGCAACAATTGCGAAAGAAGCAGGTGTGGATGAGTTTGTAGCGGAATGTAAACCAGAAGATAAAATTGCGGTCATTAAAGCAGAGCAAGAAAAAGGGAAACTTGTTGCGATGACAGGTGATGGTACAAATGATGCACCGGCTTTAGCGCAAGCGGATGTTGGACTTGCGATGAATAGCGGTACCGCAGCAGCAAAAGAAGCAGCAAATATGATTGACTTAGATTCAAACCCAACGAAAATTATTGAAGTTGTAGGAATCGGTAAGCAGCTATTAATGACACGCGGTGCCTTAACAACATTTAGTATCGCCAATGATATTGCCAAATACTTTGCCATTATTCCAGCGATGTTTACTTTGGCAATTCCACAAATGGAAGCTTTGAATGTTATGAAATTACATTCACCGTTATCAGCGATTTTATCAGCGCTTATTTTTAACGCGATTATTATCCCGCTGCTTATTCCGCTAGCAATGAAGGGGATTGCTTATAAACCGATGAGCTCTAATGCATTGTTAGGACGTAATTTACTTATTTATGGACTTGGGGGAATGATTGTACCATTCGTTGGTATTAAGCTGATTGACATGATTGTAGGATTGTTCATTTAAGGAAAAGGGGAAATGAAAATGTTTGAAAAACAAAAGATACTTTCACCTGTCATTCGTATAACCTTTACGTTTCTTGTTGTGTGCGGGCTCATATATCCATTGCTAGTTACCGGAATTGCACAAGCGGTTATGAAAGATAATGCAGACGGAAGTCTTATATATAATGAAAAAAATGAGGTAATTGGTTCAGAATTAATTGGTCAAAATTTTACAGATCCACGTTATTTCCACGGACGTGTGTCTAGTATAGAATATAAAGCAGAAGCATCTGGATCTAATAACTATGCACCATCTAATCCAGATTTATTAAAACGTGTAGAAGAGAGTGTAGAAACTTGGAAGAAGGAAAATCCAACAGTTCCTGTTTCGGAGGTTCCGATGGATTTAGTAACGAATTCAGGTTCAGGATTAGATCCTGATATTAGTCCACAAGCGGCTTACGCACAAGTAGATCGTATCTCTAAGATAACGAATATTCCGAAAGAAAAAATTAATAAACTTATTGAATCTCAAACAGAAGGGCCGGCACTCGGATTATTTGGTGAAGATCGTGTCAATGTGTTGAAGTTAAATTTAGAATTGCAAAAAATGATGAAATAATAACGATGCTACCTCAATCAATTAGATTGAGGTAGCATTGTTTGGTATGGATAGGGGGTATTTGTGATGTATGCAGATGATTATAAGCCAACGTTCCAAAGGCGTACACCAGAAGAGTATTTAGAATATATTCGTCAACTGAACCGCGGGAAATTAAAACTTTATGTCGGAGCAGCTCCTGGAGTCGGAAAAAGTTATAAAATGCTTTTTGATGCGAGAGAGATGCGAAAAGAAGGCATTGATGTTGTTGTTGGTTTAATTGAAACACATGGGCGAAAAGAAACAGACGATGCTATTGCTGATTTAGAGGCTGTTCCTTTAAAAGAAATTGATTATAAAGGAAAAGTGTTTCACGAGCTTAATGTAGAGGCAATTATAAACCGGGCACCGCAAGTTGTTATTGTTGATGAGTTGGCTCATACGAATATTCCTGGTTCGAAACATAAAAAACGTTATATGGATGTGGAAGAATTATTGGATGCTGGTATTGATGTTTTATCTGCATTTAATATTCAGCATTTGGAAAGCGTACATGATATTGTGGAGCAAATTACAGGTGTGAAAGTAAGGGAGCGCATTCCTGATTTTATTTTACAAAAGGCAAATGAAATTCAGCTTGTGGATGTAACACCGGAAGTACTCAGAAAACGATTGATAGATGGAAAGATATATAAGGAAGAAAAAATTCAACGTAGCTTAAATCATTTTTTTACGCTAAATAATTTAGGTGCACTTCGTGAATTATCACTTCGAGAAGTTGCAGATGATATGGATGAGAAAATCAGTCAATTTACTGAAGAACCAATTGGAGTGAAAGAAAAAATCCTTGTTTGTGTTCAATACAGCTCAACGGCAGAAAAATTGATTCGGCGTGGATGGCGCATGGCAAACCGCTTAAATGCAGAGTTATATGTATTAAATGTAGAAAGAGAAAATATTGAATCTTTATCAGAAGCAAAGAAGCAGGTTATCGAAGAGTGGAAAGCTTTAACCAGTCAATTTGATGCAACATTTCTATTAGAGGGATCAAAAGGGAGTAAGCCAGCTGATACGATTATTCAAGTTGCAAAGCAATTACAGGTAACGCAAATTTTACTCGGCCAATCGGCAAGAACAAGGTGGGAAGAGATTCGAAAAGGCTCGATTGTGAATGAGATTATGAGGCAGACGGAGAATATTGATATTCATATTGTAGCGGATCAACGGCGATAGAGTATACCGAATCAATCGTATTCATTTGTATGAATACGATTTTTTTTATTTTGCAAGTCGTCTGAATATGGTTTTCTAACAGTTTTTTATATAATAGAAATAGATATTTAACAATGTGAATTATTCAAAAGTATACATAGAACGAGGAGAGGGAGAGCGATGCTTGAAAATACAGGTTTAGTATTAGAAGGCGGCGGTATGCGCGGCGTATATACAGCGGGTGTACTGGAGTACTTTATGGAAAATGATTTATATTTTCCATATGTGATTGGTGTATCGGCAGGTGCATGTAATGCAGCGTCGTATCTTTCAAGACAAAAAGAAAGAAATAAAACAGTAAACATTGACTATGTGACACATCCAAGATATTTATCGTATAAAAACTTTTGGAAAAAGCGGCAGCTCTTTGATATGGATTTTATTTTTCGTGAAATCCCAATGCAGCATGTTCCATTTGATTTTGAAACATATTTCAATAATGAGCAATGTTTTCTTGTAGGAACGACAGATTGTGAAACTGGACAGCCTGTTTATTTTGAAAAAGGTCGTACACAAGAAGAAGCATTAACATTGTTACAGGCATCAAGTTCATTGCCATTTGTGGCACCTGTTGTAGAATTTAGTGGGAAAAAGTTATTGGATGGTGGAATTTCAGATCCAATTCCTGTTCGAAAGGCACAGGTAGATGGTTATCAAAAATCAGTTGTTATTTTGACAAGAAATAAAGGTTATGCAAAGAAAAAATCAAAATTTGGATGGATTGCAGCGAAAGCTTATAAAAAATATCCTAATTTAGTAAACACAATGCTAACTCGTTATGAAGTATATAATGAGACACTTCATTATATCGAAAAGGAAGAAGCAGCTGGGAATATATTCGTTATTCGTCCGACAGAGCAATTAGAAGTGGATCGTATGGAGAAGAACCCAGAAAAATTACAGCGCTTGTACGAACAAGGATTTAAAGATGCTGAGAAAACGTATGAAGACTTGTTGCAATTTCTTAGTAAATAAAAAAGGTGACTCAAGGTACTTTAAACAGACTATAATTTAAAGAGGATACTATGTCTAATATAGGACATATATCCTCTTTTTTCATATATAATATACTCCATAACAAGACGTTATTATATGATTAAGGAAAGCATATTTATTTTGGTTAGGGGACGTAGCCCACATCGGGAGGGGGAGTGACAGGATTGCTGTCATAGACCGCAAAATAACTTTTTGAAATATCAAATTTAAAGCCTAAAAGAAGGCTTTTTTATTACTGATTTTTTCCTTACACTAAATAAAATAAGGAGAAAAATGATGAAACAAAACTCTAGCCCTCATTAAATAAAGTAAAACCAACTGTACACAAGGGTCCTTTAGTAATAAGCTTCACTAATTGTTGTGCAGTATATTTCGGTGAATATTTCATGTCATTTTGAAGCCACCAAATTGCTATCCCAACAACACAGGAAGTGATGAAATGCAATACCATATCCTTTGGAATATCTAAGTCATGGTCTTCAATTTTAAGCTCAATGAAATTTTGTTCAAGGTTATCCATAATAGTCTGCTGCATTTGTAGGTTAAAATCATGAATGCCATTAGGCCCAAGCATGGTTTTATAAAAGTCTGCATGTTTTACTATACACTCAAATATGGATTGTAAAATTTCCTCGAATTTCGAAAGATCTATTTGATGTCCCTGCACATGGGCATATAGGACCATCTTACTTGTCAACTCTCCTAGTGCTTCCTCACTAAGCTTTGTTAACAAATCTTGTTTATCCCTGTAATGCGAGTAAAATGTTGCCCGATTAATGAGTGCCTCATCTGTGATGTCTTGAATGGTAATAGCATCGTATCCCTTTTCCGCTATCAGTTTGATAAAAGCATCATATATAAATTTCTTTGTCCGAATAATCCGCAGATCCATTTTTTTCAACATCTTATATCTCCTTGTTCGTTATTGTCATTATAAACAACAGAGTTCATCCTTTTGTTCCTTATCGTACATTTATGTCTTAAATGTAAATTGAATTATGTAGCAAAAACGATATAATTTTAATATAAACAACATGATTTCATTATAAACTACACATTGTTCGTTATCTATCATTTTGTTAGACGAATGCTAGGAGGAATAATTTAGGATGAAAATAATCGATGTTATATATAACAATTGTCACTTTACATAATTACCGTCCAGACGGTATAGTAAATTTAAAATGAGTGAATCACTCATTTCTGACTGAGAATGGAGGTCATTTTGATGAGCAATTCAAGACGTAAAGAAATATTAGCTGCTGCTTCTTTTATTATTGAGAATTATGGTATGGAAAAATTGACATTAGAGGCTGTCGCGAAACAGGCTGGTATCAGTAAAGGAGGATTACTCTATCATTTTCCTAATAAGGACGCAATTATAAAAGGTATGATTGATGAATATTCGTCAGCATTTTTAATGGATGTTCGGGATAAAGTAAGCAATTCTTCGGAATCCATAGGAAAATGGCATCGTGCTTACTTGGAATCAGCAATAAACGATACTGGTTTATCAAACGGGCTTGTTTCTGCATATGTCGCAACTTTGTTTACTAACCCACTTCTTCTTTCCAAGTTCCAAAGTGATTCTCAAGAATTATATGAAGAAATGGAAAAGGATGAGATCGAGCCAATAAAGGCTGCAATTATTAGATTAGCCATCGATGGATTATGCTATTCGGAAATTTTTAAGATAGGGAAGATTGATGAAGGCTTAAAACAAAAAGTAATTCAACAATTAATAAGTTGGACTAAAGAATATGAGTGAAAAATTAAAGTTGAATATTAAATAATTTCCTTTATATCTCAAACTTCGAAGGAGGATAAAAATGAGAGAAGAACAGACAGGCGGGATTCCACAACCCAAAACATATGGACCACTCGGCAACTACCCTTTATTCGACATGAGTCAACCTACTATTTCTTTTTGTGAGATAGCGAAAGAATATGGGCCAATATTTCGGTTGACTGCTCCAGGTTTTAAAACAATATGTATCTCTGAACACAAACTGGTAACTGAAGTCTGTGATATCAATCGTTTTGATAAACATGTTGCAAATGATATGGTGCATGTACGCGAATTTACGGGGGACGGTCTGTTTACGAGTAAAACATCGGAGCCAAACTGGCGAAAAGCCCATAATATATTGCTGCCAACATTCAGCCAACAAGCCATGAAGGGATATCATACCATGATGTTAGACATCGCTTCGCAGCTGATTCAGAAATGGGCTCGGTTGAATCACGATAGTGATCATATCGATGTACCGGGAGACATGACCCGCCTTACTTTGGATACGATCGGTCTTTGTGGTTTTAACTACCGATTTAATAGTTTTTATAAAGAAAAACATGATCCATTTATCGACAGCATGGTACGTGCACTTGACGAAGCTATGCATAAAGTTGCCCGCTCGAAGGGCATGGATACTCTGATGATTAGAAAAAACAGACAATTCCAAGATGATATACAAAGCATGTTTTCGTTGGTAGATAAAATTATTAAAGAGCGGAAGGCTAATGGAAATAATGGAGAGATAGATCTGCTGGCCCGCATGCTAAACAGTAAAGACCCTGAGACCGGGGAAGTGTTGGATGATGAGAATATCCGATACCAAATTATTACCTTCTTAATTGCTGGGCATGAAACAACAAGTGGTTTATTATCCTTTACGACTTATTTTTTACTGAAGCATCCGGAAGTTCTGAAGAAAGCATACGAAGAAGTGGATCAGGTTCTCGGTGATTCCACTCCATCTTATAAACAAGTGCTAAACCTCAAATACATTCGCATGATTCTAAACGAGGCTATACGGTTATGGCCGACCGCTCCATCTTTTGATGTGTATCCAAAGGAGGATACTATAATCGGCGGACAGTATCATGTGAAAAAAGGTGAAGGTTTGACCGTGCTTCTTCCCGCCCTTCATCGGGATAAAGAAGTGTGGGGAGAAGATGCAGAAGAATTCCGTCCGGAACGTTTCGCAGACCCTTCCAAAGTACCAAATCATGCATATAAACCATTTGGGAATGGTCAACGTGCTTGTATTGGTATGCAGTTCGCACTTTATGAAGCCACTCTGGTACTTGGGATGATTCTTCAAAAGTTTGAATTAATTGATTATGAAAACTATCAGTTGAAGATTAAGCAAACATTGACCATAAAACCGGAAAATTTCAGAATTAGAATTAAATTAAGAGAAGGGAAGCAAGTCTCATCTTTACTGGATTCTTCGTTGGCAGATGAGAAGAAAAATGAAGAAAAGAAGAAACTGACTTCGCAATATTCAAAACAAGAAGTACTTGAAGGGGCCGAAAACGTACCTCTGCTTGTATTATATGGTTCAAACTTAGGCAGAGCGGAAGAGTTTGCTAGGAAGCTCGCAGACCATGCACGGTTACTGGGTTTTCAGAGCAATGTGGGAATATTGAACGATTATATCCGAAAGTTACCTAAAGAAGGTGCAGTGCTTATTGTAACTTCTTCATACAATGGTCAACCTCCTGAGAATGCCGCTCAGTTCGTAAAATGGCTGGAACAAGCAGATACGGAGGAATGTACAGGGATCAGGTATGCAGTTTTTGGCTGTGGAGATCGAAATTGGGCGAATACTTACCAGAGTGTTCCGAAATTCATTGATAAAGAGCTGGAACAGAAAGGTGCTATGAGGCTTACCACAAGAGGAGAGGCAGACGCCGGAGGAGATTTTGAGAATGATTTCGCTCAATGGCAAAAGAACATGTGGAAGGATGTCTCGAATGCTTTTGGCCTAAATATGAAAGAGGGAACAGAAATAGTGTCTCATCAATCATCGCTTTCCGTTCAGTTGATTTCAGGTCCTCCTGCTAATCCGATCGCTCAAAATAACAAAGCTGTCTATGCAACGGTGATTGCTGGCCAGGAGCTTCAGTCAGCTGAAAGTGAACGGAGCACTCGACATATTGAGATAGCCTTGCCGGAAGGAGTTACTTATCAGGAAGGAGACCATCTTGGAGTGCTGCCAAGTAACAGCCGGAAAAATGTCAACCGAATTTTAAAACGATTTGGATTAAACGGGAAGGATCAAGTCGTACTGAGTGCAAGTGGACGTAGTACAGTTCATCTTCCTTTGGACCGTCCTGTTAGTTTATTTGACCTTCTTAGCTATAGTGTTGAGATTCAGGAATCGGCAACTCGAGCACAAATACGGGAATTGGCAAGATTTACAGTTTGTCCTCCTCATAAATACGAATTGGAAGCATTATTGGAAGATGGAGTTTATCAGGACCAAATCTTAAAGAAACACATTTCAATGTTGGATCTTCTTGAAAAGTATGAAGCGTGCGAAATCCCATTTGATCGCTTTTTAGAACTTCTCCCTGCGCTCAAACCGCGTTACTATTCTATTTCAAGCTCTCCACTTGTTGCGCAGGATCGTCTAAGTATCACGGTTGGTGTAGTGAGTGGATCTGCATGGAGTGGACAAGGAGAATATAAAGGTGTCGCTTCTAACTATTTAGCTCAGTGTCAGAATGAAGAGGAGATTACTTGTTTTGTTCGAACTCCAGAATCAAGATTTCAGTTACCTGAAGATCTAGAAATACCAATTATCATGGTTGGACCAGGCACTGGAGTTGCACCATTCCGTGGATTTTTACAAACGCGTTGTGTTCAAAAGCAAAAAGGTGTTAACTTAGGAGAAGCGCATCTGTATTTCGGTTGTCGTCATCCTGAAAAAGATTACCTCTATCGTACAGAACTAGAAAAAGATGAAATAGATGGCTTACTATCTTTACACACAGCTTTTTCTCGCTGGGAAGGACATCCAAAAACATATGTACAGCATTTAATGAAACAAGATGGAGCGAATTTAATTTCGTTATTAGATAACGGTGCCTACCTTTATATCTGTGGTGATGGAAGTCGAATGGCTCCGGATGTAGAAAATACTCTTTGTCACGCATATCAAGAAATTCATGGAGTCAGTGAACAAGAGGCAAGAAATTGGTTAGATCATTTACAACGTGAAGGACGATACGGAAAAGATGTTTGGGCTGGAAACTGAATTTTTCTTAATTAGCTAAGTAATATTTAACTAATAAACTTCTTTCGACTAGGTGTTACTTGAAACAAGATAAACTGATTTATAAAAATCCCGTATTCTTTATTGAATACGGGATTTTAATTTTCTGTGTGATTTTTAATGTGGTAAGAATACCAACTGATAAGCGAACAAAATACCAAATACGTATAAAAGCGGATGAACTGCACGGAATTGCCCTTTTGCCATTTTCATAAGCGGGTATGAAATGAAGCCGAGCGCAATACCTGTTGCAATGCTTGATGTAAGCGGCATGGTTAAAATGACTAAAAATGCTGGGAAAGCTTCATCAAATGTATCCCAATCAATATGACGAACTGCGCCCATCATTAAACTACCAACAATAATTAGTGATGGAGATGTAATAGCGGCAACACCGGATACTGCGCTGACAAGCGGGCCGAAGAATGCAGCTACTGCAAATAATATCGCAACAGTTAGTGTCGTTAAACCTGTACGACCACCAGCCGCAACACCAGCAGAAGATTCAATATAAGCAGTTGTTGGTGTTGTACCGAACATTGAGCCAATCGTTGCTGAGATAGAATCTGAAAGAAGGGCACGACCGGAGTTTGGAAGTTTACCATCTTTCATAAACCCGCCTTGCTGTGCAACCCCAAGTAATGTACCTGTTGTATCGAATAATGTTACAAGGAGGAGCGAGAAGACAACGCCGTATAATCCGTAGTTAATAACATCAGAAAATGCTGTAATTGGATTGGAAACAATCACGCCTTCAGGTAAACCAGGCAGAGATGTAATTCCGTTTGAGAACGTTAATTGTCCAGTAAAGTAAGCGATAACTCCTGTTAATAACATACCGATAAATAATGCACCATTCACGTTTAAAGACATAAGTACTAACGTAATACCAAGTCCAGCTAATGCAAGTAAAACGGGAGGAGAGTGAAGATCCCCAAGCCCAACTAAATTTGTGGGATGTTTCGTAACAATGCCTGTCAGGCGTAAGCCGATAAATGCGATAAATAAACCGATACCAGCTGTAATGGCATGTCTTAAGTTTTCAGGAATAGCTTCCAGTAATTTTGTACGGAAAGAAGTTAATGATAGCAAAATTAAAATCATACCTGCCACGAATACAGCAGAGAAAGCAATTGCAAATGTCATACCTTCATGAGTTTTTACAACAGAGTAAGCAAAGTAAGCATTTAATCCCATCCCTGGTGCAATTGCAATTGGTAAATTTGCAAAGAGCGCCATACATAATGTTCCAACGACAGCGGCAATGATTGTTGCTGTAAATGCTTGTTCAAATGGAACGCCTGCATCACCAAGGATGACTGGGTTTACGACAATAATATATGCCATTGTTAAGAAGGTAATAATACCAGCCATAATTTCAGTTTTAATAGAAGTTTGATGTTTTGAAAGGTTAAACATAAAAACATCCTTTCTTTTTACGAATAATTGTCACAACAGTTATATATAATATTCGTTATTTTATTTTTTTGCAAGAGATTTATTTAAAAAGTTTCACCTTTCTCTTTGTTGTACGTTGAAATTTCGAATGTTAGACACCTTGTTTGCGTATATATTTCGTTTTTTGTAAGAATAAGTATATTTTTCGATTTCGCACATCATAAGAAAGATATATGATAAGGAGGTTTTTTCTGTATGACGCAACAAGAACAACCAAAGAAAACATTGCCACCGCAACATCAAGAGAAACAGCCGGGGATTGAGAAAATCATGAATCCACGCCCAAAATGTATAGATGAGAAGTATAAAGGAAGCGGGAAGCTGCAAGGAAAATATGCACTTATTACAGGGGGAGATAGCGGAATTGGCCGAGCAGTAGCTATTGCTTTTGCGAAAGAGGGTGCGAATATAGCCATTGCTTATTTAGATGAACATGAAGATGCAGAAGAAACGAAGCGTTGGATAGAAGGGCAAGGTGCACAATGTTTTTTATTTCCGGGAGATGTAAGTGATGAACAGCATTGTCAGCAAGTTGTAGCGGAAGCTGCAAAGCAATTGGGAGGTTTAAATATTGTTGTAAATAATGTTGCTCAGCAATACCCGCAGCAAGGTTTAGAGCAAATTACAGCAGAGCAACTTGAAAAGACATTTCGAGTTAATATCTTCTCGTATTTTTATATAACAAAAGCTGCGCTTGCTCATTTAAAACAAGGCGATACAATTGTGAATACTGCTTCCATTACGGCTTATGAAGGAAATGAACAGTTAATCGATTATTCAGCAACAAAAGGAGCGATCGTTTCCTTTACACGTTCATTGGCAAAATCGCTAGCTCCAAAAGGTATTCGTGTTAACGGAGTTGCACCAGGTCCAATTTGGACACCGCTAATCCCGTCAAGTTTTGATAAGAAAAAAGTATCGGAATTTGGCAGCAATGTACCAATGAAACGGCCGGGACAACCATCTGAGCTAGCACCGGCATATGTATATTTAGCTTCTGATGATTCTACTTATGTTTCTGGACAAATGCTTCATGTTAATGGTGGCGTTATTGTGAATGGTTAGGTGGTATTGGACTAGCTAGTGAACCGACTATTTGCATGTCGGATTGTTTCGAAGCGTCGATATATTACAAATAACGCCGATATCTTTGAGGGCACGTAAAAAAGAGGCTGACTCTTAAAGGCACCTATGTGCCTTTAAGGTCAGCTCTCATTAATGGAATGTGAAACAGCTATTTTGCAGTACCGTTCATAAGAATTGGATTTATAGTAAAAGCTAAATGAACCATAGTATTTCATGGTGAGATTTTGAGGAGAATGTGGAGGTGGCATTGATGAAAAAAGCATGTTCACTTGCATTGTTATTTCTTTTCTTTTTTTTATATGTACCAATTATTTCTGCTGAGGAGACAGATCATTTATTACTTATAAATCTAACGACAAATCAATTATCTTTTTTCGAAGATGGAAATTATGTGCGAACTTTTCCTGTAACAACAGGAAGGACAAATACTCCTACGCCAGAAGGAACATTTTGCATTATTAATAAATATAAAAATAAAGCATATCACAGAAAAAATATTCCAGGCGGTTCACCTAATAATCCACTCGGCACTAGGTGGATGGGCTTAAATAAAAATGAATATGGGATTCATGGAACAAATCGTGAATGGTCGATTGGCAGTCGTCAGTCAAATGGATGTATTCGCATGCATGATCGAGATATTCAATGGTTGTATGATCGAGTTCCATTACAAACGAAGGTAATTATTGCTCATTTTCATACATCTCCTGAATATGCGGCGCATCAATTTGGATACCGGGTTGTTAGCTGGAACGGACGTGTGTTAGAGGAAGAACAGATTGGGAAGATTACAACGGTAGATCAGACGAAAATATATTGGCAAGAACCGAACGGACAATTTACAGAAATGAAAACAGTACTACCGAATGAGGTATATCCTGTGTATTCACAAAGAAAAAAAGGGTTTTATTATATAGGAAATAATTTATATATTATGGATGAAAAAGAAACAATGGTAAGGTATGAACAAATTCCTAACTCCGTACTGAGTAATATATACAAACGAAAATATGAAGTGAAGTAAAGGATACCGATGGGATAGGGTATCCTTTTTTTATCTCGCCATTCGCGGGCAGTAAGACCCCGATTGGCTCAACTAACCATCAGTGGGGGATGAAAAAAAACCACTGATGGAAGTTTCACTTTATCGCATCAAAATCCCTCTCTGAATATAATATTGTAAAGCTGAGGAGGGCATATGCTATGCAAAATGGAGACAGTACGTTTGCATTTAAACTTTTTTTAATTACACTTTGTTTATTTGTTATATATTTGTTTGTTTCATTTATTTTTTCTATGTATATCCCGTATGTAGACTTATTATTATTAGTGGGATTTGTATGGGCATTTGTAGAAGCGAGAGAGAGTGAAGATAGTATATATCGCTGGATTACATTATGTGGTACGGTTTTTATTGTTATTGTATATATTACAATGATGCATGCTGTCTGGAAAAAGGGGTTATTTTAAGATAAAAGCGTACGATTAATCGTACGCTTTTATCTGACTACTACCAGGGAGACATTTGCTCATAAGAGCCCGATTGACATCAATGGGGGATGAGGAAAACACCCACTGATGGAAGTTTCACTTTATATCTTCAAGTGTTGGGAGTGAAGATATTGCTCCGTAATTTGTGCAAGTAAGTGCACCAACTTTGTTTGCAAATGATATATATTGTTGTAATTTTGTAAAATCCATATGAACGCGTTCTTCTTTTGCAAACTGATACAGCATTGCACCGACGAAAGCATCACCGGCACCAGTTGTATCGATTTGCTGTACGGTAATGGATGGAATAATAGTTTGATTCTCATTTGTTGTAAGAAGTGTACCTCGTTCTCCAAGTGTAATGGCAATAGTTTTTGCTCCGTATGATAATAATACTTCAGCAGCTTTATACATATTTGTTTCACCAGTAAGGAGGCTTGCTTCTTCAGCACTTACTTTTATGAAATGAGCGTTAACGATGAAAGTGATACAGTCTTTACGAAATTTCTGCAAGTCTGTAATTAATGAAGCTCGGTAATTTGGATCAAAGGAAATAAATAATTGTTTTGCTTTTGCATATTGCAAAAGCTTTATGTACGTGTCTTTCAATTGGCCTGGCAGCAATGCTGTAGCTGAACCGAAGTGAATGATATCGTTTCGTTTTATTTTTGATAAATCAATTTGTTCAAACTTATATTCACTATCTGCTCCGCGCATAAATGTAAAATCACGCTCGCCATGTGAGTCAAGAGAAACGAAGGCAAGAGTAGTTTGTTTTTCTTTTATAAGCATAGATGTATCAACGTCTGCATCTTGTAAAGTTTTTTCTAGAAATTCTCCAAATGGATCATTTCCGACTTGTCCCATAAAAGCAGCTTTTCCGCCTAATTTTGTAATTGCTGCAGCAACATTTGCAGGAGCTCCGCCCGCTTTCTTTTCGAATCTTATTCCATTCATTAACGATACGTTTGGATCACGACAAACAAAATCAATTAATAATTCCCCAATACAGAAAACTTGTTTCATCTCATTCGCTCCTAACTGATTTTATTCATATATAGTATGAAAGGAAAAAGAGAAAAAAGAAAGCCCATCTCATACAGTACGAGATGGGCAGTTGTTTAATATCTTGGTTGAAAGGTATGGCAACATGTTTCTACACTTGTTGTTGCCGAGCTTTCTATCGTTTGTCCAGATAATATTGTATCTGTAAATGACTCGTCCTCTGATTGAATAGATTCTTGAGAGTCAGGTTGAACGAGGATGGCATTTGCTTGACAAAAGTTACCTTGTCCCCAAAATGAGCAGTTGGAGACAGAACATCGTACCTCTGGCATAGGATCCCCTCCTTATACAAGTAGTGTGAGATTTTTGTACTCACTTCATGTATAAAGGAAGTTTCCTTTTCTTGTTACTTATTGTTTGCTGTAAACCACTCTTCGAATTTGTCTTTCGGTTGTTCTCCCTCAATGCGGCTTACTTCTTTTCCTTCTTTAAAGCGAATGATTGTTGGCGTACCTGTAATTTTAAATTCGTCCCATCCAGTTGGATACTTTTCTAAGTCAATGACTTTCATATCAATGTTCATATCTTTTGCCATTGGAACGATAATTGGTGATACTTTTTGGCAGTGTACACAGTTTGTCTGATAGAAGTAAATCGTTTGATCTTTCTTTTCTTTTACATTTTTTTGGAGATCTTCTAAAGAAATTTTATTTGTGTAGTAATCTGTTTTGTTTTCTTGTTTTTGTTCAACTTTTGTTACTGCAAAAATAGCGATTAATAAAACGACGACAATGCCGCCAAAAAGAAACATTTTCTTCATTATTTCATCTCCTTATTTGTTTTTAGTAAAAGAAAACTGCAGATGGCAATAATTATAAAAGCAGTTAGTGCTAGAAATGGGATTGTGATAAAGCCAAACCAATTAATATACTCTCCTGTACAAGGAACTCGCCCACACACTGCTCCAGCTTCTGAAAAAGCAGGTATCTTTTGAAGGGCATAATGATATAGCGATATACAGGCACCAATGCTTGCGATTGGTAAGGAATATGTGGCAATGCGATAATCTTTGCGTGCAATTGCAATGCCAAGTAGTAACACAAATGGATACATAAAAATACGTTGGTACCAACATAATGTACATGGTTCAAATTTCATAATTTCGGAAAAATATAAACTTCCGAGTGTAGCGATAAACGAAGTTCCCCAAGCCGTAAATAACAAAGTTTCTTGTTTTTTCTCGCGATCCATTCTCCATACCTCTCTTATAATAGTTACATACAAAATTATAGTACGAGGAGGAGTGGAAAAGAAAGAGAAAATATTAAACATAATAAAAGTTTTTTGCGCTGAAAACTTGGGAATAAAAAAAACAAGGTGATGTACACCTTGTTTTTACTTGATTGTAACGAGCAAAATTAATGATTAACAGCCTTCGTTGAATCGATAAAAAATTTTTGAATTGCTTCTTTATTTTTTTGTGGATGAAGTTGTAATACTGCCCCGGCATGCTCGTATGTTTTTGGCTCATATCCATTTGCCACTGGAATTCGCATCGTTTCCATCTTTTCAATAGGATGGAATAAAACGTTGCTACCGAGTGAAAATAATGTTTGAGTATCCATACTAGTATGAATATAAGGGAGAAGGTCTTGTATTACTGTGGGTAATTGGAATATACCGTCTACGGATTGAATTTTTTCGGTAAAGGTTTTTTGCAGGGCTTGTAGTACTTCTTGTTGGCGTTGTACACGTCCAAAGTCACTTTCAGCATCATGACGGAAACGTGCATATTTTAGTAATTCTTTTCCATGTAATTGTTGGGATCCGGGTTGTAAATGTAATCCCATATCATCGATAATTGTTTGCGTTACATTTACAGTAATTCCTTCTGGAGCGACGGTATCTACAATTTTTTCGAATGCCGCAAAGTCGATTGTAACGTAATGAGATACATCAATTCCGAAGTTATGTTGAATGGTTTTTCGTAATAATTCAGGACCGCCATAATAGTAGGCGGCATTAATTTTATTATATTTTTTATCATAGGTAGGAATTTCTACGTAGCTATCACGCATAATAGAAGCGAGTTTTGCAGTTTTTTCTTTTTTATTATATTGTGCAATCATGATTGTATCAGCCCTAGCTTGTTTTTCTCCGCGAGAATCATTTCCGATAAGTAGTACGTTAAATATTCCTTGAGTGTCTTTAGCTCCTTGAAATGGTTGGAAGTGTTCAGCATTATTTTGTTTGGATGATTTTTGGCAGCTAATCATAAATAATGCAATAATTAAAAATAAGTAAATGTGTTTTTTCACATAATCACGTCCGTCTACTTAATATTCATAATAAGTATTATGAACAGAGCTTTGGAAAAATATACAAAAACGCTATCCCAGTGTATAGGGATAGCGTTTTATGGTAGTAAAAGCCTAATTGGTTTAATGGTTGTCATTAGAAAGTTACTTACTAATGGAAGTTTCACTTTATTTACATATGAACTTGCTCCGCTTGTTCTGTATATGTTTTTTGCGTTGCATGATCAATATATTGAAACAAAAGTTGGAGTTTTTGATCAACTTCTGATAAATCTTTACCGTATTGATAAGCATGTAGAAAGTGTTCAATTCGTTTTGAAAACAACTCATCTTCTGTTTGTACCATAAGTACAAGCAGCTTTTCCCAATTACAGCAATATGTGTAATAGAGAGCTTTATCGTAGTCGGTGTATGTTTGCATTGTGTGCCTCCTTAATGAGGAGTTATATATAGTGTGTGACGGAAAAGAAGAAATACACTTGAAAGAATTTGTTAACAGAATGTTATGGGAAAGAAAAGGAAATATGTTTATAATTAATAGAAAGAAAATTAAGAAAACGAAGAGGTGGGGAGGGTGAGTCAATGAGTCCAAGGTTACTAAAATCGGTTGATGAACGAGCAATTCAAGTATGGAGATTAACGGCATTTTCAATCAATATTATTGTTTGGATTGCTTATGGCGGAGTGATATATTGGCTTGACGCATTTCGAGGTATGACAAACTTGCAACTCTTATTTCTTTGTTTTTTTTGTGGACATGCTATCTTTACAATTGGTATATATCCAAAGCTTAGATGGAAGAGATGGCGTTATATGATACGTGGACAAGAGATTGACTTACAGCGAGGTGTATTTATTACAGAGAAAACATTAATTCCAATGATTCGTGTGCAACATGTAGATGTAAGGCAAGGCCCATTTTTACGTTATTATCAATTAGCATCAGTGGATATTACGACAGCAGCGACAATTCATACAATTCCGGCGATTGCATATGAAGATGCAGAATATTTACGGGAGCAACTTTCTACTTTAACGCAGGTGGCGGTTGCCGATGTATAGAAGAAATAGAATCCATTCGTTGTCAATCCTATTGTCAGTTGTGAAACATGCATCGACATTATTTCCTCTTTACCTTATTTTCTTATTTAAGTTTCGCGATAGCTTACCGTTTTCAATTCTGATGAATACGATTATTTTTAGCCTTGTACCTTTGTTTATTCTCACCTTTATTGCTTGGATGCGTTGGTATCGATTTACATATACAATTACTGAAGAACAAGTGATCCTTGAGCAAGGATGGTTAAACAAAAAACGAAAGTACATTCCGAAAGAACGAATTCAGGCAATTCATGAATCACAAAATATAATTCATCGTTTGTTTGGATTAACGGAACTGCAAATTGATACGGCGGGAAGTAGGGAAGGGGCAGAAATAGTATTACAAATAATTACAAAAGAAGAAGCGAGTCATATTCAAGGGCAGCTTTCTGAAAGGAGGAGAATGATACAAGAGGATATTGCCGTGCTACCGATATTCACATTATCGAATAAAAAGACGTTTCTGTATGCGGCTACATCAGGCAGTATTGGATTTGTATTTTCGGTGTTACTTGGTATTTATACAGAGATAGATGAGTACGTTTCGATTCATTTTAAGCTAGAAAATTTTCAATCACAAACACCTTCTTTTTACGGAGAAGTTGCAATTGCTGTTCTTACAGTGGGATGGTTACTAGGTACGTTGCTTGTATATCAGAAGTATCATGGATTTACAGTTGTGAAACAAAAGGATGAACTTGTTATTACGAGGGGATTATTTGAGAAGAAAAAACTTATCGTTCCGCTTGATCGTATTCAAGCAATTAAAGTAGAAGAAAATATAATTCGGCAATGGCTTGGTTATGCTACAATTCGTTTTGTGAGTGCGAGTTCGAGTTCGAAAGAAGAAGAATACGCAGGTTTTCGCCTTGTCTGTTTTCCGCTCGTAAAGCGAAGCCATATTCCATATTTATTGCAGCGTTATTTTCCTGATTATCGAGCTCCGTCTTCGTTTCAACATTTACCAAAACGATCATTTGAGCGCTATATGATAAGAGTTATTGTGCCTGTTCTTTTATTCATAGCGATTACATTATCTCAAACTTCAATGGTAAAATATGTAGCACCTATTTTTCTCATCGTTGGCGCAGTTCTAGGTTATCGGAGATACTATGATGCGCGTTGGTGTATTACGGGAGAGCAGCTTACTGTCATATATCGCCGAATTGGACGAATAACGGTGTATACAAAAAAAAGTCATATACAGGCGTTAACGGTTTCTAAAACAGTACTTCAAGAATCAGCATCGTTATGTAATGTGAAAATATGTGTGAAATCGGGTGCGAGAAACATAACATTTCGTATAAAGGATGCAGACGATACAGTTGGAACTTCGCTTCGGAGGTGGTACTCTTATGAAAAAGAGAGTGATTTCGCATAAAGTGAAACTTCCATCTTCATCCCCCACTGATGGTTAGTTGAACTAATCGGGCTTCTACGGGCAGTTATCCCCCGCCTATCTTCCTCGTTTCTCTCTGCATCTTGAGGTGGGGGTCTTACTGCCCGTTAATGCGGGATAAAAAAACGAGGGATTATCTCCCTCGCTTTTTTATTTCGTTCAAATTTAATACATTATAAAGTAAATCATAAAAGCCTGATTGGCGGATAGCGCCTTTATGATTTTGGCATTGGAGTAGGTGTTGGTTTTGCATATCCTTCTTTATACTTGTTATCTATATAGTTTCGAATTTCAAGTGGTGATTTACCTTTTTCTTGTAACCTTGCCGCGTCTAATGCAATCTGTAGACAATTTACACAAGTTGTTGCATGAGAATCCCAAACAACTTGACCATCCTTTTTGATTTCACGAATGAAACAGTTTTTATTACTTTTATGTCCGGCACTCTCACCACACCCGCAGTAACATGGAATCCATTGTAGTAACTCGGCGTGTTGTGCTGCCACAGCGTAAACCTGTTTTATTTGCGCATCATGTTCAGATAAAAAAGAAGGGAGCGTATCGATTCCTTTTGTTGTTTCAGCGATATCCCTTTGTTCTGGATGATGTTCATGTGATGAAGTGGAGGAACTTGTTTCTTTTGCTGGTTGTTTATGTTCATGTGATGAAGTGGAAGAACTTGTTTCTTTTGCTGACTGTTTATCTTCAGTATTCGTGCAGCCTATCATTGTAAAGGCAAGTATTCCTGTCATGCTGCATAATAAAAGCGGCTTTTTCATCAACATTTCTCCTTTATTTTAATTTTACTAAAATTGTAACAGATTCCCTAATTATTTCCTACGAGGTAGCTTTATTTTTCCACCGATAACAAAAATAGTGCCAAACAAAAAGGACAGGTATATAAACATATATTAAATACAGTCCAATTTTAGAAGTATAAGTATTTAATGTGTTGATGGATTCACGATTCATAAAAAATAAGGAGCTAATATAAATGATTCCAATAAATATTGGAAAAGCAACCTTTAATGGTAGCTGAAAAGAACGGTGTGCAGCTTGGCAAGAAGCCCATATTGTTAAGCAAAGATTCGGTAAAATGATGAGAAACCAAAGGAAGATAATCACGTATTCAAATCGCTGAATAAAAGGGATTTTAATGATTTTGAACATCGTTAATGTCCCCCATACTGTATGTTGCAGCAGGCCTTCACTGAAATAAACAAATGATAGCAAGGCTACAAGCACATATAGCAAGGTTGTAAAAAAAATACTAAAATGTGCCCATCGTTTTACGCCTTTTCCTTTTTCAATAAGTGGATAAAACATGAGTAATGCTTCAAATCCTAGAAATTCTAACGAAGCCTGCTTTGCTGACAGCATAATATCGGAAAAAGAGTGAGTGAAAACAGGTAAAATATTGCGGAAATGAGCGTATTTAAGTGGGAAAACGAAAAAAGCAAGTATTAAAAGAGGCAGGATAACGCCCAAAAAGCATATCCCTGTTATAGAGCGAAATCCTCCACTTAAAATGTAGTACACGACGAATAAAATAATAAGCCCGACTTGCCATAATTTTATAGTAGGAAATACCCATACTTGAACAACTTCAATATATGTTCGAAAAATAGTAAGACAAGATAGGCCGTAATATAGCATAAAGAATATTGTAAAGACTTTACCTAGCCATTTTCCGAAGCATGTAGTATGAATGTTAATTAAATCATTATCTTTTTCAAGCATTTTAAGCATACAAAATAAAACGAAATGTGTAATGACTCCCATGATGATAATAGAAATCCAAGCATCATAGCCAGCATGTTTAATAAGAATACGCTGAAAGCCTAAAATTCCTACTCCTATTTGAAGAGAGTGAATTAAAAAAAATGTAAAATAAGGAGAAACTGTAAATTCTTTGCTATGTAGATTCATTTTTTTCTCCTCCTCATTCTCCGATTCCAGATTGTACAATGTTGACTTTTGCTTTTACAGAAACATCTATAGATGGATACATTTTGGAAAGTTGTTTCATATTCCACTTTCTAGAGTGACTTCTAATTTGATCGCGAACTCCAAGTGGATCTATGTTTTTATTTTGAAATTGACTAATGAGTACCGTTAAATGCTTCTCAATATGTTCTTGTAATTGTGCTTCAATATAAGAAATATTTTTAGGATTCTCCAAATTAATCCAGTTAGGGGAATCTTTAATTAAACCATTTAGTTTCACTTTAATTTCTACTTTAGGTGAAGAATTGTTATCTGTAATATGATAGGTGTTATTTCCCGATAAGCTGTGAATGACAGCAACACCTTTGTTTTTTCCTCTTTGTATATCCACCTCGTATCGTCCATTTTTAATTGAATTCATAATTAATTTGATTAAAAATGAGTCTTCATTATTCGCATACATCATAATTTTATCTTTTTTTAAAAATGCAAGGCCTTGAAGAGAAGCAGAATCTTCACCATCTATTCGGATATAGGGAAGAAACGGATCACATCCAAATGAGAAATAATTATATAGAAAAACGTGTAAATTTGTTGTCGGTATACTTTCGTTTGCAACATTTTGATCAATTAGTTCTGATAAATATAGAGATCCGTTTTTTACTGTATGTTTTAGTAATCGTTCTGCTGTGCCATCTACAATTGCAATTTGTACATCTCGTCCAATATTCGGATCGCGTTGCAAATTTCCAATTATATTTGAAATTCCCTGTTTACTTAAACTTGATCCAAATACAATCATTCGTGTTTGACCTACTACTATCTTGTGAGGAGATTTGGCAGCTAAATTAGCTGCTACTACTTCTCCTGAGCGTCCGATTGATGATAATGTTTTTGGGGTTTTATCTTTCCCAAGATTGTAAACCGGGTATATAATAGTTCCTTTAATTTTTTTATCTGCAGTGAGATCAAATCCAGCAGTATGAACAATTCGCATTTCATCTACAATTTGTGATTGTGCACAACTAGAAAGAAAAAATAGTAAGCATATAAGGAATGGAAAGAAAAAGTATCTCATGTTTTGTCACCATTATGTTTTGTTTTCGCTTTCTTCGGACTAAAGCGCCAGTTTGAAATTGGTCGGAGGTGAGAAGGGCGCTTTGCTGACATACTAAACGGATAGCGGACAAATGCTTCCGATGAACCGATACCTCTAAATGGATAAATTGGTAATAAGTAAGGTGAACCAAGTGATTTTAAACGAATTAAGTGCGCCAAAATAAGAGTAAAGCCAATTATTAAACCGAGACCACCCATCATACCAGCTAATATAATAAGTGGAAATCGTAGGATACGAATCGTGTTAGACATTTTAATTGTTGGTGTTGTAAAAGCAGCGAGTGCTGATAGAGAAACGGCAATGAGTAAAATTGTACTTGTCAAAGCAGCCTGCACTGTTGCTTGCCCGATGACAATACCACCGACAATACCAAGCGTTTGTCCAACCTTTGTCGGTAAGCGTGCTCCCGCTTCTCGTAATAATTCAATCGTAATTTCTAAAAAAAGAACTTCTAATACAGGCGGAAAAGGGACATTTGCTCTAGAGAAAATAATAGGGCCTACTAGATCTGTTGGAATCATTTGATAATGATATGTTAAAACAGCTGTATAAATCGCTGAAGAAAAAATAGAGAATAGAGCTCCGAAAAATCGAATAAAACGAAAAAATGATCCAATAATCCACGGTAAATAATAATCTTCTGGTGAAACAAAGAAGTCAAATAAATTTGTTGGGCCAGCCAAAATATAAGGAGAACCATTTGTTACAATGATTACTTGCCCAGCTATTAATGCGTACATAGCGCGATCTAAGCGCTCTGTGGATAACAGAAGCGGAAAGAGTGAATTACTATTATCACTAATGAGTTGTTCAACTAATGTTGCGTCAAATGGAACATCAAAATCAATATCTTGTAACCGTTGCATTACAGTGTTGACATGTTGTTTATTTGTAATCCCGTCGAGGTAACCAACAGCAAGCTGTGTTTTTGATATAGACCCAACTGTAACTTCTTTAAAGATAAGATTTTCTGTTACAACTCCTTTTCTCAATAAATGAAGATTGACATCGAGACTTTCAACAAATCCAACTTTCGGTCCAATAACACTATATTCATTTTCAGTATCATTATATATACGGCTGCCTGGAACTGTACTTTCGGCACGAATTAGAGCATAATTATCCTTTTGTGAGGAATTTTGAAGCTGTATTAATATAAATCCACCTAATAATTTTTCACGAATCTCCTCTATAGAAGGAGATAAGATAATTTCTTCAATTGGGATAATGTTAGGTAAATCTTCTATTTTTTCAATGTTTGCTAGCCGTCTTTTTATAGGAGAAAGAATATAATGTTTTAGTACAACTTCTTCTGATACTGATTTGATATAAAATATACATAAATTACCATCATCTGTTATGTTGAAATGCAGAAAATCCATAGATTGTTTCATCTTTTCGAGAAATTCTGGTATGGAACAATTATTTTTTTCGTTCACTTGTTGTTTCGCTTCTTTTTGTCCGAACTGTAAACGAAACATATGGTTCACCTCTTTTCGGTGTTTAAAGTGCTTTTGTTATTTTGGGGGAAAAATGAAAAATTATACGAGAAGATATATGAAAAGTAGGTTGGAATATTCGAGGTGTTTCTATATTAATAGTAGAGGGAATTTTATTGCTGGAAGTCTTGCTTTGGGGGGGCGAAGATATGCACCTGGCATGTGAGAACAATGACTATTAAATCGTTGTTTTATGTAAATAAGGAAGAAGCAAATTTGCTTCTTCCTTATTTATGTTTATTTTGCTTATTCCGCTTTCAAGGATGCTTTTAATTTTTTCATTTCTGTTTTAATATCTTCTTTTTTTACATTTAATTTTTCAGCAATTTGTTTTACATTCATACCGTCTTTTTTCATTTTTAATACATCATTTAATGGTGTGCCGCTTTTTTGTGAAATAATGTTCAGTACAGCAAGGTGGAATAAAGATACTTCATAGTCGCGCATTGTTTGTTTCACTTGATCTGGAGTAGATTTTTGCATCTCTGCTACTTTTTGTAACAGTTTTTCTTCCATTTCTTTACTCATATGATGTTTATGAAATTTATGAAGCTTCTTTGGATCAACGCCAAAGTGCTGCGCAGTTTCTTTCCATGTATGCTTTTGCTTATAGTACTCTAATACAGCATTAATATCTTTGCCACTTAACTTTGCAATGCGTGCCGCTTTCCAAATCTCATGTTTTTTATATCCTTTTTCAGTTAATGATTTGTATTGTTCTTCAGAAATGAGCTTGTGGTGTTTCGCTACTTGTTTCGTTTCTTGTTTTGTTTCTGGTTGCGAGCTATCGGTAGAAGCGTATGCCGTTAGTGATGTTGCTCCGCATAATAATGATAACGCTAACATTCCTGTTACTAGCTTTTTCTTCATGTTTTATCACTCCTATAAGTAGTAAACTGCTTGCGTTATATAGCTTATCCAAAAAGTATGACAAAACTATGAACAAATTATGTTTTTATATGTAAGAAAGAAAAGAGAAATAGAAAGTTGTTTCCATATGATAAGAGTTTTAAAATGGAGAAAAAGAGTTCAATGAATGGAGAAGATGCTGCGATGCATGTATTAATTGTAGAGGATAATGAGAGCGTGTGTTCAATGCTTGAAATGTTTTTTATGAAAGAAGAATTTCAAGCAACATTTGTCGCAGATGGTTTAGAAGCATATTCATTGTTTCAAAAGAAAGATTGGGATTTGCTTATTGTAGATTGGATGATTCCGGGCATGGATGGTATAAAACTGTGTCAAAAAATAAGAGAAAGCAGTGATGTTCCTATCATCATGTTAACGGCAAAAGATAGCGAAGCCGATCAAGTACTAGGATTAGAAATTGGGGCAGACGATTATGTTACGAAGCCGTTTAGTCCGCTTACGTTAATCGCAAGGATGAAGGCGGTTGTACGCCGTTTATCAAAAAAACAGATGAAAAATGAAATAAATCATTTTCATATTAATGAAGAAACAAGAGAAGTATTTTTAGACGGTGAGAAAGTGGGAAATTTAACGCCAAAAGAATTTGAATTGCTCGTTTTTTTCACGAAGCACCCGCGCCAAGTATTTCGTCGTGAACAGCTCTTAGAACGCATTTGGGGATATCAATTTTACGGAGACGAACGAACAGTGGATGTACATATTAAGCGGCTTCGTAAAAAAATTAGCACTGACTCGCATATATGGATTCATACGGTTTGGGGCGTTGGTTATAAATTTGATGAAGTGGTAGCTGGCTGTGAAAAGGGTTAAGTATTTTTATAAGCTATTATTTAGTTACATTTTTATTTTACTTGTTGCATTTATTCTATTAAGTGTCATGTTTTTAAGTTTAGCTGAAAATCTTGCTTACGAGACAAAGGTAGACGAGCTTACTTCTTACGGAACTAAAATTATTGATGAGCTTGAGAAAAAGGAAATGAATGTTCATGCTGTGAAATTGAAACATTTTTCTAGTCTATTACATGCACGTGACACGAAGTTTTTCATCTTTAATGAAAAGGGAGAAATTACGCAATCACCAGTTCATGTAAAGAAAAATCCATTGTTAAGCGAGGCAGAATGGAAGAAAATTCAACATGGCGAAACATTGCAAATAAAACGAGACGTGAAAAGGTTTGAACAACCTGTATCAATTGTTGCGATTCCGTATATGAGAAATGGTGAACTGCAAGGCGGGGTAATGTTAACAGCTCCCATTCACAGCACACTTCAAATTGTGACGGAATTAAATCGATATTTGTTAATGGCAGCAGGTGTTACATTTCTAATTGTACTAGTGGTCAGTATCTTTTTCTCGCGCTCTTTAGTAAAACGGGTGCAGCGTCTTCGCCAGGCGACCGCAATGATTTCAAAAGGTCAGTATGATGTGCATATTCCTATTGGACAATACGATGAAATCGGTTTGCTTGGAAATGATTTTAATAATATGGCGCAGCAGCTTCATAAAGCACAGAAGGAAATCAATCGTTTAGAAAAGCGAAAGCGTCAATTTATTGCTGATGTTTCACATGAATTAAAAACACCACTTACGACAATCAATGGTTTAGTAGAAGGAATGAAAAATGACCTCATTCCGGAGGAGAAAAAGCAGCGCTGCTTTGAGATGATGGAACAAGAAACGAAGCGACTCATTCGCCTTGTCAATGAAACATTAGACTACGAAAAGATCCTTTCTAATGAAATCATACTTCAAAAAGAAGAGATTGAAGTAAAAGAAGTTTTTGAAGTAATCAGTGAACAATTAGAACTGCAAGCAGAGGAAAAAGAAAATACAATTGGAATTGATGTCCCCGCTAGTTTATTTGTTTATGTTGACTATGATCGGCTGCTGCAAATTTTGCTGAACATCACAAAAAATAGCCTGCAATTTACCGAAAATGGAACAATTATGTTGCGAGGAAAAGAAGAAGGGCAAATGACAATTATTGAAATTGAAGATACTGGTATTGGAATGGGACGAGAAGAGGTATCGGCAATGTGGTCGCGTTTTTATAAAGCTGATACATCTAGAACAAATAGTTATGGTGAATTTGGATTAGGTTTATCGATTGTAAAAGAACTTGTGAAAATGCATAATGGAACGATTGAAGTAAAGAGTGAACAAGGTAAAGGAACAACGTTTATCATACGTTTTCCTAGGTCATGAAAATCGTCTTACATAAAGTAAGGCGATTTTTTGTTTTACTGCAATGGTCACATTGTGTTTTTTGATATTAAATATTGATTTATATGAGGAAACTAGATTATAATTGAAATTGATAATCTTTATCATTTATTAACGTATACATATAGATATAAGATGATGAAGGAGAGGAACAGATGACAACTTATACGTCTATTGCAAATGTAATAAAAGAAAGAAGATCTATTCGTACCTTTACAAATAAAGTAGTAGAAAAAGCATTATTAATTGAACTATTAAATAATGCAACATGGGCACCGAATCATCAGCACCGCGAGCCGTGGAAATGTAAATTATTTTTTGGGGATGGTCGTAAAAAGTTTGTAGACGCTGTTTTAAACTCTTTTTCGCTAGAAGAAAGAGAAAAACGCGGAAAAATGTTAACGGAACGTTTTATGAGTACACCAGCTCAAATTGTTGTCTATATGGATGAAGACCCACGCCAAGCGCAGCGTGATGAAGATTACGCTGCTGTATGTGCATTTATGCAAAACTTCCAGCTCCTAGCTTGGGAACAGCAATTGGGTGTTGTTTGGAAAACAGGCGGACTTATTTACAATCCTGCTTTCATGAAAGCAATTGGTTTAACGAAAGGACAACGAATTGTTGGTATTTTACATGTTGGGTATTTTGATAAGGCGCCAGAAGGCAAAGAGCGTACACCAATTACGGAGAAGTTAGAGATTATTGAAGGATAAAGAAAGAAGGATGCTTATTAACATATAAGCATCCTTTTTTTATTATGCAAGTTCTGCTGGAAGGGTGAACGTTCCATCTTTATGTTGATTTAATATATGAATGTTTGTGATTGCACTCGTATGTATAACACCGTAAACATGTGGATAACGTTCACCATTTGCAGCTAATTCGTATTTCATTTCTGCTTGTACACGCTCTAGATCAATTGTTAAAAATACAATAGAAGGTTCTGTTGCAAAATGTTTGTGAGCAACTTGTAATGATTGATTGAGAAATGAGCAGTGAATGAACCCCTCTTTCTGTAAAGAAGTTTCGATAATTACTCCTTTTTCTTTCGCAATTTCCCATGCTTGCAGTGTCATCACTTTTATGATTGTATTCATAAGATTATCCCCTTTGTAATGAATGTTCTCTAAAGGAAATTTTACATGTTTTGCAAGATAATCGCATTTAAAAGACAAAATAAATTAAGGTAATTTCTTTAATTTTCATGAAAGCTTGTTTTCCTTCATACACTTTTATAAGGGAATGTGTAAGGAGGGGACAGAGATGAGAAGTAGTGAGGACAAAGCATTACAATATGCAATTGCAGAAATTACGGAAATTGCGACAGGATTTGGGTTAGATTTTTATCCGATGCGCTATGAAATTTGTCCAGCTGATATTATTTATACATTTGGTGCATATGGCATGCCAACGCGCTTTTCACATTGGAGCTTTGGAAAGCAATTTTATAAGATGAAACTTCACTATGATTTAGGACTTAGTAAAATATATGAGCTCGTTATTAACTCCGATCCATGTTATGCTTTTTTGCTCGATACAAATTCATTGATTCAAAATAAGCTTATTGTCGCTCATGTATTGGCGCATTGTGATTTCTTTAAAAATAATATTCGATTTTCTAACACGAAACGCGATATGGTTGAAAGTATGGCAGCAACTGCAGATCGAGTTAAAAATTATGAGCATAAATACGGAAAAAAAGAAGTAGAAACTTTTTTAGATGCAGTGCTAGCCATTCAAGAGCACATTGATCCTTCTCTTATGAGACCGAAGCTTGCGTGGAGTGCGGATGATCAAGAAGAGGAAGAAGTAAAGAAGGCTGTCACGCCGTACGATGATTTATGGAATTTAGAGAATCGAAATAAGAAACGAGAATTATCTAATGTGCGGAAGAAAAGAAAAATTCCGCCGCAACCAGAAAAAGATTTACTTCTGTTTATTGAGCAATATAGCCGCGAATTAGAAGAGTGGCAGCGTGATATTTTAACGATGATGCGTGAGGAAATGCTGTATTTTTGGCCGCAGCTTGAAACGAAAATCATGAATGAAGGCTGGGCTTCGTATTGCTAAGGTGCTTTTTAATATGATGAATGCTTTGTATTACTTATTTATGAGAATGTACATTTGTCTTATTTAGTTATTTTAATGTTTTATAATAATCTAAAAATGATAAGTTATAAAATCCTTCTTAGATTTTACAAGTGGAATAGTTCCTGTAAAAAGTATTACTTTAGTTTTGAAAAAATGAATTTAATGTCAATTCAAATCATAACCAAAAGTGTTGATTTATAAAAAAGTTTGATCAAAAATGTGCCAGAAGCATATTTGAGTGAAGTTAATGACACGCTCATAAAAGGTGTCCAAAAGCTATAATAGCATGTCATTTTTATAATATATTATAATTGATTATGAAAATCTTTATGTACGCAGCTGTTGTATATATCAGAATAATGAAATTATTTTCAAACCAGCCGTAGTTTACATAATGTTTTTTGTCCTGATGCAACAAAAAGTAAGGTATGTAATTTGGTTCTTGAAACCCTTGAGAGAGTAGGATAGAATTAAGGTGCAGTAGAAATGAAAAGACCTCGTTTAGAGGATTAACACAGATTTTTCTCCTTCTTTTCCAGTGCCTCGAGCAACTGACGTAGAAATGAAAAGACCTCGTTTAGAGGATTAACACATAAGTGGTGGAAGATCGGTGGAATATTCAGCTAGTGAGGTAGAAATGAAAAGACCCCGTTTAGAGGATTAACACAACAAACTATTTGGTGGTATAATATCTTGCATTTCATGCGTAGAAATGAAAAGACCTCGTTTAGAGGATTAACACTTTTGAAAGTATTGTTTTTCTTTTCTTACTTCGTCACGGTAGAAATGAAAAGACCTCGTTTAGAGGATTAAAAACTAGTAGAATATGTAAATATATAGAAAACAAAGAGGAGCTGATCATCTACATATAGTAGGTAATCAGCTTCTTTTTATTGTGCAATAGACTTTTTCAGTTGTAGCTTTGAAATAAAGGTTGTATTTTAATCAAATTTTTTTCAAAACGATTAAACTTTGTTTTAAACGGTACGGCTTTTTTGCAAATGGTACAACTTTTTTCAAATCTACAAAAAGTATCATTGTGTTATAATTTTCCTGTAAGTAGATTTGGTATAATTTCGGAAGTTTAGAATGAACAGTGCAGTTATGAATACTGTAAGGTACTTCTTAGAACCGATACATAATTAGAACATCCATTAAGAAAAATTGACATGAAAAGACTGAGGAAAGGATTTAAGCGATGGGAGAATTCCGAAGTAATTTTCAAACAGTAGAACAAAAAGAAATGTCACTCGAAGAGATGAAATATGATAGTAACCTAGAAAATGATCGTTCCTATAGGCGGCAAAGGTTAGTATGGGAGGTCAATTTATGAGCTTGAATATGTATTTAGGAGAAGTACAAGCTCAAACAGAGAGTATGAATGCTTCATGTACTGCTATCATTGAAAGCATGGAACAGGTTATCCAATCAATTGATACTTTTGTAGGCGATGCAGTTTTACAAGGGAAAACGTATGACAGTGCGAAAATGTTCTTCTTACAAACCTTTCGTCCTTTAGCACAGGGGATTATATACTTGTGTGAAGAATTAATCCATCAAAACAATGCATTTCCAGCTGATTTTCAAGCAGAGGTTGCTACCGTAGATGTGATTGAACAAGAAATACTCGAACAAATTCGAGAACTTAAGCGCATGATAGCAGAAGTTCAATCGATGAGTGCGCATATGTCAGGAATGGATGCGTTACTTCAAGTCTATTATGCAATGAAACGGAAACTAGAAGATAAGTTAGAACGTTTGTACCGATTTAATGTGTCGTCTAGCGATAATTACGCGACTGCAATGACGTTAGCAGCTAATATTGCAAAAGGGCTTGTGGAAGTCCAAAGTGGAAAAGGATTTAGTCCAGCAAGTGGCACATTTAGTACGAAAGAATTGAATATGGAGTGGGCGAAATCTATTCACAAAACTACAGAAGATAAAGCTAGACAAGCTGAGAAACTTGAAGATGAGAATCTGTTTGAAGAGGAAGAAAGCGAAAAATCTCTGTTGGAAAAAGCTTGGGACACTATTTATTATGGTTCAGGACAAGCTGTAGGATATGTAATAGAGGGTGTTCCAAAAATTTGGAATGGTATCTATATTGGTTCAGGACAAGCTGTAGGGGATGTAATAGAAGGATTTCCAACTCTATTTGAAGCAGAAACATGGTTAAATGCAAGGGATGCCATTGTAAATTATGATGAAACAATTCCTGCTATGTGGAACACCTTATCAGATTCATTCATTAGGGATGTTATCAATGGTGATGCTGAAAGTATTGCAAGATGGGGAACGTACGCTTTTATGCAAGTTGCTGGTGGAGGAGTATTGAGCGGTGCAAAAGGAGTAAGTAAATTAGGGAAAGTAACTACACTAGCAAAAAATCCAAATATCTCAAAAATCACACAACGCATTTCATATACTACAAGTAATTTGCAAATAACAGACCGTCTTGCTTTTGCTGGCGAAAGTATTGTACAACCTAGGTTTGATAATAATTTCTTTAGACAGGCTGATGAAAAAATATTAAGTTATCAATTTGCTAGAGATAAAAATGGTTCAGTAAATCTAGGGGATATTGAGCATAAAATTGAAGATTTATTAAAAACGAATCCAAAAGATATAACAGATGGCTCTAGTGTTAAACCTAAATACAGCACTCTAGAAGAGAGAATTAAGATAGTTCCTAAGAATCATGGTACTTGGGAAGATAAAGTAGGGGAATCAAAATTTGTTTCTGAGAAAGATAAAGTAAATAAATATTTAGATGAAGCTAACACTGACGGTGTATTTTATAAAAGTTCTATGCCAGATTTTTCTCCTTTTGTCAAAGCAGAAGTGGAAATTGACATGACTAATATTCGAGATGGTAAATTAGGGAATTTTGGGAAAGCGGATGAAGAATTAGCCAAACAATTATCAACAGCTGAAATGACTATAACGAAAACAGATATAAAAAAATGGCGGATGAAGAATCGTTACACTTGGCATGAACTTAATGATTGTAAAACAATACAGCTAGTACCTACGGACATAAATAATATTTTCAAGCATTTAGGTGGAGTTGGAGAAATCAATATAAAAAATAAGTTAGGAGAATAAAGTTATGAAAAAAATAAACCATCCATTATTTGGTGAAATTGTGCATGATTTATATTGGAGTGGACAACAGAAAATAAATATTTTTGGTCAGGAAAAAATAGTATCTCTAACTATTGATGGAGAAGAAGACGATTTATTTCCTCAAATTCAAGAAGAGGCATATCGAAATTTTATTACTGATATAAATAGACTTACACAAGAAGCTGAACAAGCTATATTTGAATATTATCAAGAAGAATGCCCAGAATATAGAGCGATGGTAGGAGATGAAACTGCGGATCAAATAGCACCGATTATAACTACTACGCAAGAGTTAGGAAAATTAGTGGAACCTGTCGGATTAATTATTCTACCAGACTTTGAAGATGGAATTAGAAGAGTTGGATTAATATTTAACTGTACCTGGGAAGAGGATGGTATCGGAATAAAGTTTGAAAATGAAGAGGTTGTAGAAGTTGGTTATCAAGATATCGTTATTTAAATTTTAAGTCAATGTGGATTGTCTTTAAAGAAAGGGGAAATTCGTAACGAGTTCCTCCTTTCTTTATGTGAATTAAAAATGATTTCCATGTGTATATTGTTTCCTTTCTTTGAGTTTTAAGGCGTGTTGTGTACTAGCATTATGATTTAAAACGATCGCTAAAGTCATTACAAATCCTAATGTTGTTAATACAGTTTTTTTCATCATTATTTGAATTTAATTAGGTTATTTATATTTATTTTTTTGTATATAGTGCAGCCAACCCTGTAGAAAGATTTTCTTTTTCATGAAAGCTTGTTCCTCATCATACACTTTTATAAGGGAATGTGTAAGGAGGGGACAGAGATGAGAAGTAGTGAGGACAAAGCATTACAATATGCAATTGCAGAAATTACGGAAATTGCGACAGGATTTGGGTTAGATTTTTATCCGATGCGCTATGAAATTTGTCCAGCTGATATTATTTATACATTTGGTGCATATGGCATGCCAACGCGCTTTTCACATTGGAGCTTTGGAAAGCAATTTTATAAGATGAAACTTCACTATGATTTAGGACTTAGTAAAATATATGAGCTCGTTATTAACTCCGATCCATGTTATGCTTTTTTGCTCGATACAAATTCATTGATTCAAAATAAGCTTATTGTCGCTCATGTATTGGCGCATTGTGATTTCTTTAAAAATAATATTCGATTTTCTAACACGAAACGCGATATGGTTGAAAGTATGGCAGCAACTGCAGATCGAGTTAAAAATTATGAGCATAAATACGGAAAAAAAGAAGTAGAAACTTTTTTAGATGCAGTGCTAGCCATTCAAGAGCACATTGATCCTTCTCTTATGAGACCGAAGCTTGCGTGGAGTGCGGATGATCAAGAAGAGGAAGAAATAAAGAAGGCTGTCACGCCGTACGATGATTTATGGAATTTAGAGAATCGAAATAAGAAACGAGAATTATCTAATGTGCGGAAGAAAAGAAAAATTCCGCCGCAACCAGAAAAAGATTTACTTCTGTTTATTGAGCAATATAGCCGCGAATTAGAAGAGTGGCAGCGTGATATTTTAACGATGATGCGTGAGGAAATGCTGTATTTTTGGCCGCAGCTTGAAACGAAAATCATGAACGAAGGCTGGGCTTCGTACTGGCATCAACGTATTCTTCGCGAAATGGATTTAGGTTCAGATGAAGCAATTGAATTTGCAAAACTAAACGCAGGGGTTGTACAGCCATCGAAAACAAGTATTAACCCGTACTATCTCGGCATCAAAATTTTCGAAGATATTGAAGAGCGCTACGATAATCCGACAGAAGAAATGATACGCCGAGGCGCAAAACCAAACTCAGGAAGAGAAAAAATCTTTGAAGTGCGCGAAATTGAATGGGACGTATCATTCCTGCGAAATTACTTAAACAAAGAACTTGTTATGCGGGAAGATATGTACTTATTCCAGCGCCAAGGGAAAGATTATAAAGTCATTGATAAAGATTGGGAAAATGTCCGCGATCAGCTCGTCAATATGAGAACAAATGGTGGATTTCCGTATTTAGTTGTTGAAGATGGAGACCATTTAAAGAACGGCGAATTGTACATTAAGCATTGTTATGAAGGAATTGAACTTGATTTGAAATATTTAGAGAAAGTATTGCCGTACATTTATCAGTTATGGGGAAGAACGGTGCATATGGAGTCGACTGTGGAGAATAAGAGTGTTGTGTTTTCTTATGATGGGAAGATGGTGCATCGGAAGTATGTGTGAGAACCGCTGGGGAACCAGCGGCTTTTTATTATTGGCAGTGTAGGAGAAAAATATTTATATTTAGATATCATATTTACTTTTAAATTCAAAAATCTCATCAACAGCTTGGTGATACCCGCCCGATTTTTGAAAGGATTCACTAATGTTGCCAACAGCCTTTAGGAAAGACGGATTGTGTAATACTTGGTCCGCAGTTTCACGGAGTTGGTCAGCGCTCAGACTGTGCATACTTAAATTGATACCTGCTCCGATATTAGCAACTCTTTGAGCAACAAAAGGCTGATCCGCGCTTTGTGGGATTACAATTAGCGGAACCTCGTAATAGAGACCTTCATGAGTACTGTTCATTCCACCATGTGTGATAAATAATTTAGAGTGTTTTAGTACTTCGGTTTGTGGAACATAATTTTTTACAATGAAGTTTTTAGGAGTATCCCCTAAATCAGATATTTGAACTTTTTTCCCAATAGACATGACAACGGTATGATCAGTGTTCCCAAATGCCTTAAAACAAAGCTTATAGAAATCAATTGCTTGATTAAAGACAGTACCCAGTGAAATATAAATTGGGCTTTTTCCCTTGATTGTAGTAAGGTCGAAGTTTTCTTGCGTTAATCGTGAAGAGATGGATGGACCTACAAATTTGTATGTTTCGTCAAATGTTTCTCCAAAAGGTTGAAATTCTCTAGTTGTATAAACGATTGCAAGTGGTGCAGGGTTACAAAAAACTTCATAAGGAGAAGTGATTTCAACACCATATTTTTCTTTGATTTTTGTTGTTAGGTTTTGAAAATCATTATTTATCCTTTTCGCAATTTCTGTTGGGATATTTTGCGAAAGATGTTCTAACATTTTTTTAAATGACATTTCAGTCTGAGCAAAAGATGTACACGAATTAATTGCAGGGAGCTTTAGAATTTGGGAAAGTAAACGTCCGCAACCAAACATAGAATCGTGAATGATGTAATCAAAATGTTCTCCCTGAATCTGTTCAAGAACGCTAGGTATAATGATATCCGCCGTATGTAAAAGACCATTGATTCTTTCGGATAAATAATTTCTTCCACCTGAGATAAAGGCTTTTATAAATTTTTGGTCATCAAATGTTCGTACAGTAGCTCCCGTTTTCTCGACACGCTCCCGAAAAGCTTCTATTGTGAAGTACACTACCTCTTCTCCGCGTGCAATAAGCTCTTGTACAACACCAATGGTTGGATTGAAATGCCCTTCTGATCCACCATTAATAAATAAAACACGTGCCATTATAATCACTCCTTAGGTAAAATGTTCTCTAAATTGTGTAATAGTACGGATCACTGTCCTACATCATTGTTCAACTCAATTACAAGTATCAGAATACGATAGTTGTGTGTCCTCTATGTGACCTAACATATGTTAGAAAATAAATTTTTCATAACTAATGACTTCATTTTTTTACTTTAAACGTTGTTTCTTTCTTTTCTATACGATCCACGAAGTGCAAATCGATTATTCTTTTAACAACTGCTAATCTAAGTCCATAGTTTTCGGTTGTTCTTGTTATTTAAAAACTAATAATGTAATGGTTTTTTTCAGTCGCCAATAGTCCTAATTTTGGATGTGATTCTTAAATAGGAAGGCATCTTTTTTATGAAAACTGTTATTAATATAAACAACAAAAAAGTTTTAAAAAGAGACTTGAACCTAACACGATGTCAGGTTGTATAGTAATTTTACCGGTGAAATTATTTCGTACGAAATGAGGGGTTGATTCTGAATAAAAATACTTGGAAAGTTGGAGAATTAGCTAAACAAACTGGACTTACGGTACGGATGCTTCATCATTATGACAAGATGGGATTGTTTTCTCCCTCGGAATCCTCTGATAAGGGACATAGGATTTACACTGAAACAGATATTGCCAAGTTACAACAAATTATGTCACTTAAGCAGTTAGGTTTTGCTTTGGGTCAGATTAAAGAAATGATTGAAGATCCAAATTTAAATCCAGTCGAAGTTATAAAAGTACAGCTAGATAGTGTAAAAGAGTACATTCGAATACAAGAACAGTTGTGCAGTCGGTTGGAAAGAATATACGAGTTGCTTAACAGTCAACAAAAAGTGAGCGCAGAACAATTTATAAATTTAATTGAGGTGATAAATATGAGTAAAGAAAACTATTTTACCCAAGAGCAACAAGATAAGATGTTCAAACAAATGGGACTAGAGGAAAGAAAACAATGTGTAAGTGAATGGGCTGAAATAACTGCAAAGATACGAATGGAATATGAGAAAGGAACACCACCCGAAAACCTAGACGTAGCACAATTAGCAAAACAATGGAGTGAGCTCCTCAATAGGTTGACTTTTAAGGATCCTGAAATCTCCAAAGCAGCTGAACGTTATTATAAAGAAAATCCTGAAGTGGGAGAGAAATTAGGAATAGATAAGATTGATAAACAGCTTTCTGACTACATCAAGGATGCTGTGTCACACAGTTAAATTCATCTTTATTATCACAGAAAAAGTCGTAAGCATTTGTATAGCTACGGCTTTTTCTTTTTGCCTAGTCAAACGGGATTATTGAATAATCTCTTAGACTTGAAAAACTTTATTTGGGGGCATTTACTATTGTATTTATCAATATTTAAGCAACTTTAAAGAGCAATACTACAACTCGTAAGTAGTATTACTCTTGGTTTTTCACATCGGAAGTGTGTGTAAAGGTCGCTAGGGAAGCCAAACACTATAGAAAATAAATAACGTGAGCCCGGTATAATACCGGACTCACGTTATTTATAGATGCGCTTTTTTAATTAAACACTCTTACTTACAAAATCCATTTCCTTTTGCAATTTCATAAATGAACGATACATTCCAACTCTCCAAGATGCGATCATCGCAAAAGCAAGTAAGAAGAACATACCGCTTAATTGTCCTAAGTCAATTGATTGACTTAAATATTCTTTCATACCGATGCGGACAGCAAGTAAACCGACTAAAATAACTATAAATGCTTTAGAAGGTATTAAATAGATGTCTTTTCCGCGTATTTCAAATTTTGATGTTTTAATAAGAAAAATAGAGAAAAATAAACCAACGATCACTGCTTCCCAAATTTCTGATGTTGTTAATCGGAATTCTGGTAAGATATACATGCATGCTCCCGTACTCATAAAAATCGGTGGGAGTACAATTTTCTTTAACGATACAGGTTTCTTTGCTGATTTTAAGCGAATAATCATCATTCCAATAGCCATGCAAAGAGCAACAATACTCATTACAACAGCTAAGTTTATATTTAAGTTCATATTGTACCTCCTGTTATCCCTTGTATGATTTTTTTAATAAAATCATAAACCAAACTAGAGCAATGCCAATGATAGTATGAGACGTTCCTGCTATATGGCTTAACCCTTTAAAATCAGTTCCATTTATTTGAAGAAGTCCGCGTGCCGCCAATGAACCAACTGTTGCAATCAGTCCTATATTATAAACGATGAACCACGCATTAAAACTTTTTGCTTCATGAAATGCAAATGATTTTGATAATGCAAAGGCAATTAAAAAGAACAAAAATCCAAGAACTAACATATGCGTGTGCAAAAGGTTCAGCAGAGTAGTGCCTTGAATTCCCTGCGCTTTTGCATATTCTCTTGCAAATACACCGGAAAATAAACCGATAACTAAGTAGACAAAAGATGCATTATATAACTTTTTCATAATAACCCCCTAAGGTAGTAATAGCAATGTTTATTTCTGGGAATAGAGCTGTATTTAGAAGCTATCTTGTCATTCCGTATATGAGGCCAGAAATATATGGGATTAACCAAATGAACCATACGATAACGCTTAGTGTGTGGAATGTTGTCATCATTTTTTTATCTTTTCTTATTAACACAATCGTTGCCCAAACAGCATGAAATAGCATAAGTAAAATTGCTGATAAGCCTGTTATTCCGTGAAAGCTGAGGAGAGATCCTGCTGAAGCCATTTTCTCCATTAATGTAGTTCCGAGCGTATCACATACTAATCCAAGCCAAAAAATAATGACATGCCAAGGTTTTAATGTTTTTTGAAATTTTTCACTCCATACTCCAATTGTATAAAAAATGAGTGCAGCTGTAATACATGTAATAGCAGATGCTAACACGTTCATCATTCCTTTCTAACAGTCATTTGCTTTATATAAAGCATGTTACATGAGAATTATGAATAGAATATGAACGCAATATTACATATGAAATTTGTCTAATTATTATATTAAAATTACGTTATGTTGTAAATGAAAATGAAAGTATGCTTTAAATGAAAGAAAACTTTCTTATTCCCAAGTCAGATAGGGAATAAGAAAGTTTTTTTAAGATTACTTTTATTGGACTTTTGCTCTTAAATTTCGTTTTCGCGTAGTAATTTTCCATCTCGAAGTGTTAAAATTCGATCACATACATCAAGCATTTTTTCATCGTGTGTAATCATAATTGCTGCTTTTTTGTTTTTCTTAACTTCATGCTTCATTAATTCAACTACTTCTCTAGCACGTTTTGAATCAAGACTAGCAGTAGGTTCATCGGCTAAAATTAAGTCTGGATTATTCATAAAAGCACGAGCGATGGCTACACGTTGTTTTTCACCGCCTGAAAGTTGATTTGGATAATGATTCATTCGATGTGATAATCCAAATGTTTTCAGTAATTCAGTTGCAAGCTTGTCCGCTTCTTTTTTATTTTCTCCCTTTAACTTAGCGATATATAAAAGTTGTTCTTTAACCGATAAGAAAGGTACGAGATTCGCGAATTGGAATATAAAACCAATTTTTTCTAGACGAATACTTGTCATCTCTTTTTCTGATAAATTTGTTACGTTTTGCTCAGAAATATAAATGTTTCCTTTTGAAGGAGAGAGAAGTGCACCAGCAATGGAAAGCAATGTACTTTTCCCTGAACCTGATGGACCAACAATACCGATGAATTCGCCCTCTTTTACATCTAATGTAATTGGATGTAAGGCAGTTACTTCTGTATCTCCTTCGCCATATACTTTACTTACTTGTTCAAGCTTTAATAATGACGCTGGGTTATCCCATTTCACTTCTGTTACCATTACATTCCACCTCCGATTGCTTCTAGTGCATCTACTTTCAATACTTGATATAGAGAAATTAGTGTACCGAATATACTAATTACGATAAAGATACCTGAATATTGTAAGATTGTTGTTGTTGTTAATAAGAATGGCATGCCAGCTGGTAAAACAGTCTCTATTGCCAAGATTAAGCCAATGCCGATTACAAGAGCGACACCAGATAAGAAGATAGATTGTACAACTAAATTACCTGCTAAATATGAGTTTTTTGTTCCGATTGCTTTTAATACGCCTAATTGGTGTGTTTTTTGTAAAGTAATAACATAGAAGAAAACGCCGATTAATAATGCTGAAATTACAAGTAAAAACGCAATAATCATCGTTAATGTTCCTTGTTCTTCTTTATAACCTGGAATACCTTGTAGTACTTCTTTTTTATCAACGATTTTCACATTATCTGTATTATCGATTTTTTTATCAGTATTTAGAGCGATTATACTGTAATCTTTTTCATTTGGCATTGCAATGCTGCTCCATACATTTTCATTCATATGAACAACAGGTGTATGGCTAAACATTTGATTTTCTGTAAATCCAACAACTTTGAAAGTTTTCTTAGAAATAGGATCTACTAGCTCATCTCCAAGCTTTATACCTTTTTCTTTGATGGATTCATCAGCAACGATTTCATTGTCTGCTAAAGCACTGTTTTTCCCTTCAATCACTTTTGGGGCAATGAATGAATCTTGTTTACTTGCAAAAATAGCAGCATCAACTTTTTTTGAACTTCCTTCTTTTTCAAATGTCGTCATTTTAAGATGCATTGGAACCGCATCTTTTTCATCAACTTGTGCTAATACTTTATCTACGTCGTCTTGCTTAATTTGAGAGCGTAATAATTTACCCTCGGCATCACTTGATACTACAAACTTGTCTGCTTTCATTTCGATAATGGAAGAGGCGTTATCATGAGATAAACCATTTGCTAAACCTGATATGATAAGTACAAGAAATGATAAAAGTATCATAATTGTACCGATTAATCCGTATCGTAATTTTGATTGTTTTAATTCTTTAAGTGCTAAAAACATTACGTTCATTCCTCCTTGTTTCGTTCTATGCTCTTATCATAAAGAGGAAATATGAACGGAATATGAACAAAATATTACAAAAGCAGAGTCTACCGTTTATCCCGCTATTCGCGGGCAGTAAGACCTCCACCTCAAGATTAAGAGAAAACGAAGAAGATAGGTGGGGAATAACTGCCTGTAAAAGCCCGATTGGTTCAACTAACTATCAGTGGGGGATGAAAAAAACTCCCACTGATGGGAGTTTTCATATAGATTCTTCTTTTGGTTTCGGAAGGTAAATGGAAAAGGTCGTTCCTTTTCCAAGTTCACTATCAACAGTTATTGCTCCGCCATGAAGGTCAACGACTTTTTTTACAATAGAAAGACCTAATCCGCTTCCATTTACATTTCTGTTTCGCGCAGTATCGGCTTTATGAAAACGATCAAATATTTTTTTTATTTCATTCTCCGGTATACCAATACCCATATCAGTAATCGAAATACGCCACTCTGTTTCCAGTTCTTCTGCTTCAAATGAAATTGTTCCGCCGCTTTCTGTAAATTTGATGCTGTTGGTAAACAAGTTGGTCCATACTTGATGAAGCAAGTTTTCATCTCCGTAAATTTGTATGCTAGGAACATCCATTTCAACTGCAAGTTCTTTTGTTCTCCATTCCCACTCAAGCATAAAAATAATATCTTTTATTTGTTTCCCTAAATCAAAAGGCTGCTTAAGTAAAGTAAGATCTTCTTTATCAAGCGATGCTAACATTAATAATTGTTTACATAAACTGGACATGCGACGACTTTCTGATTCAATGATTTCTAGGTAATGTGTCTGCTCAGATTTCGTTAAATCATTTGTTTGTAATGTTTTGGAAAATCCTTGGATAGATGATAATGGTGACTGAAATTCATGAGAAACATTCGAAACAAATTCTTGTCGCATCTGCTCTGAATTTCGTAATCTTTTGGACATTTTCCGAAAGCTAGTTGCAAGTGTTCCAATCTCATCGCGACGATTTTCTGGAAGTGCTAAATCATAGTTCCCACTTGCGATTTCTTTTGTCGCACGTGTAAATCTTTGAATAGGGCGAACGACAAAGCGGGTAGCTATCGCGATACAAATCAGGCTGATTATAATAGTTAATCCTAATAAAACAGCATAGAAAATACGTAATTCTCCAAATTGCTGTTGAATATCTGGGCGAATAAATAGCGCATACACTTTACCGTTATTTTCAACAGGAATTCCTATACTATTCGAAAGTGTATTGTCAAAAAACCCGGTAGCAAATAAATGATTTGGATATGTTAAAATCCCATTGTATATATTTCCGTTTAATACATGTTCAATCGTCTCTTCGCTAACATTCATTTTCTTGAAATCATCACCGTATCGCTTACCTTGTTTTTTATCGTCTACTAAGTAAATTTCAAAGCCAAGGCTAGAAATAGATTGTAAATAATCATCTTTATTAAGTTCTGTATTTTTTTCATATAAATGCTTTACTTCTTCTGCATACTTTAAAATTTTCTCACTGTTATATGGTTTTAAATACACATGATAATATACATTTGTAAGTAAAAATGCTACAACACTACTAATTAACATAATAAAAATCGATATAATGACAAATCTTGAATATAATGATCGCATAGTATTTCACCTCTAATTCATTTTTCTATCCCGCATTAACGGGCAGTAAGACCCCCACCTCAAGATTGAGAGAGAAGCAAAGAAGATAGGTGGGGGATAACTGCCCGTAAAAGCCCGATTGGTTCAACTAACCGTCAGTGGGGGATGAAGAAAACCCCCACTGACGGAAGTTTCACTTTATCTTTGGACAGTAAGACTTCCACCTTGAAATTTTGAAAAAATAAAGAAGAGAAGTGGGGAGGAAGAAAAAACTGACGGAGTTCTACGTTTGTAGAATAAGAAATGTTTATGAACAGAAGATGAACACGTTATTACAATTGCGAATAAAACGAAAAGTGTGCTGTCAGCAAATTTGATAGCACACTTTTCACTTTATTTAAACGATGAACCATTAGGTTATTTCAAATCTGTTGGAATTGAAGAAATTTGCTTGGAACGGTTTGGCTTGAAAAAAATTAGAATCGAAGGGAGCAGCATACCACGAACAAGGAATGTATCAATTAAAATCCCCATTGTCATCGTCAAACCGAACAGAAAGAGTTCCTGAAGTGGTTGCGTAATGAGTACGCCGAATGTAGCTGCGAGTATAATACCTGCTGATGAAATGACGCCCCCTGTTAAAGCAACTCCACGTGCCACAGCTTCTTTCCATTCATACTTTTGTGCCTCTTCCTTGATGCGAGATACAAGCATAATATTATAATCAACCCCTAATGCAATAAGAAAAACAAAGGTGTAGACAGGTAGACGATAGCTAATCGCATCGTAACCTAAAATATGATGAAAGATCATCCACCCCAGCCCTAGGGTTGCCGCATAGGAAAGTAACATTGTTATCATCATTGTTAGCGCTATAATGATAGATCTTGATTGGAATGCAAGCATAATGAAAATGAAAATTGAAATGAGTGAGAACGTCACGATCGTATCTTTTTCATTTAAAGATTGCACATCTAGTTGCTGTGCCGTTTGCCCGCTATAATGCAAGGAATACTGCTCTGAATCGAAGCCACTTTTCGTTAACAAGTCCTTACTATTGTCTCGGAGCGTACTTATTGTATTTAAAGCTGCTTTATCGTATGGGTTGTCTTGCAAAGTCAATTGTAGTCTGATGGCATGCTTTTCTTCTGATAAGAAATTTTTTGGCAAGCTCGAATTGGGTGCGGATAATCCTGAAGTGATTTCAGGTGTGAACGCATTTATCCCATCTAGTTCTTTGATTGAGTTTGATAGTGAAGCTAATTTTTCAACAAATGGTTGGTCTAATACAATTTCTTTGTCTGATTTCAAAATGACAGTCACTGGTGCTAATTGTCCTGGTGGAAAGTTGGCTTCTAAAATGTCAAAACCTTGCCGCGATGAAATGTCATTTGGAAATGACTTCATTAAATTAAATGAATATTTCATAGATCCAACGTTCAGTGAAGCAAGAATGAGCATAATTAACAGTATACTTGCTGTGATGGAAGGCTTTTTCTTTACAAAAGTGCCTACATTTGTCCAGAAGCCGCTTAACTTTTCTTCTTTTTCGGCTACTTTTGGAATGAAAGGCCAAAATGCTTTTCGACCTACTAGTGCAAATAGAGCGGGAATGAGTGTGATGCCTCCAAGAAGAATGAACACCATGGCAACTGAAAATACTGGGGCAAAGTTATGATATGCATTAAAAACAGCAAAGAACAATGTAAGCATCGCAACCAGCACCGTTCCGCCGCTGAATAAAATAGGTTCCATTACTTGCGTTAATGCAGCTTGCATCGCATCGTATTTCGAACTCGTCTTTTTTAGCTCTTCTTTATAACGAGCTAAGATGAATAAACAATAATCTGTCAAAACAGCAAAGAGCAGAATCATCATAATGGAAAGAGCTTGTTTTTCAACGACGAACCATCCATTTTGGCCTGCTAATCCTAAAATGCGATCGACTACTTGATATACAATACTCGCAATGATTAATGGAATGACGGCGAGTAGGGGAGAGCGATAAATGATGATTAATATAATGAGAATCAATCCGATTGTTGCAAACATTAATACGAAGTCAGCATTTTTGAAAAGCGTAATCGTATCCGCTGCAATTCCAGCTGGGCCCGTAATTTCAAACTGTAAATCTCCTATATCTGTTTGTTTCACATGGTTTCGAATTTGCTCTAGTGTGTCATAAATTTGATCCGATTCTAAATCTTTCGTTAGCGCAATATTTAAAAGAATAGTCGTGTTATCTTTGGAAAACATTTTATCTTGTGTGGCTTTGGGGAGTTGGTGGAATGGTAAGGCACTTGCTACATTTTTGGGTTTATCATCTGAAGAAAGCCACTTACTAATTTCTGAGATTTTTGCACGCTCGGCCTCAGTGATTGCATCTTTTCCATGAAAAACAAGTAGGGCGACTGCTCCATCTTTGGATGGGAATTGTTCATCAAATATTTTTTGAGCTACAGCAGATGGAGTATCTTCATGTATGCTTCCTTCACCACTGCTTGTTGCGTATTTTTTGGCTGCTGGTGCGATGAAACTTAAAACGCCAATAGCAAGAATCCAAGCAATTAAAACGATTTTGGCACCCCTCGGACTACTTATGAAGCGAGCAAGTTTGTGTAAAGGACGATTAATCACATGTATAACCTCCCTTTTTTAATTTCAGGAAAATTTTAGAATAGAAATATGAACGGAATATGAACAGAATATTACAAAAATTATGTCGATAATTAGTTCTTAACTTTGTTTCTATTTTGTGAACAAATGGAAATATCGAGCTGGAAATATTGCATTAATGTTTTTTTATGTTTATTATATACCTATACGGGTATATGTAATTAAAAAGTGGGAATGATTGAACCATATATGAAGGAGGAAAAGAAGGATGAGTAAAAAAATTCTTGTAGTTGGCGGAGTTGCTGGCGGGGCATCAGTGGCAGCACGTCTGCGTCGTTTAAGTGAAGATGATAAGATTATTATGTTTGAGCGCGGAGAGTATATTTCATTTGCAAACTGCGGACTACCATATTATATTGGCGGAGTCATTCAAGAAAGACAAAAGTTGTTAGTGCAAACAGTTGAAAAAATGTCAAAGCGTTTTAATTTAGATATTCGCATTTTAAGCGAAGTAATAAAAATTAATAAAGAAGAAAAAACAATTGTTGTGAAAAATGTAGTTACAAATGAAACTTACGAAGAATCTTATGATGTTTTAATTCTTTCACCGGGTTCTAAGCCGATGGTTCCGTCAATTCCAGGCATTGAAACAGCGAAAGCGTTATTTACATTACGAAATGTACCTGATACAGATCGTATGAAAGGATATATCGATGAAAATAAACCGCGTCATGCGACTGTAATTGGCGGGGGATTTATCGGCGTTGAGATGGCTGAAAACTTGAGAGAAAGAGGCATTGATGTAACACTTGTTGAAATGAACAATCAAGTAATGCCGCCGATTGATTATGAAATGGCAGCATACGTGCATGAACATATGACAAAGCATGGCGTTCAGCTCATTTTAGAAGATGGGGTAGAAGCATTCGAAGAAGATGGAGCAGTTATTCGTCTGAAAAGCGGTACAAAAATTCATACGGATATGATTATTCTTTCTATCGGTGTTCAACCTGAAAGTAGCTTGGCAAAAGATGCAGGACTGGAACTAGGCGTTCGAAATACAATTAAAGTAAATGAAACACTGCAAACTTCTGATCCGTCTATCTATGCGATTGGAGATGCGATTGAAGTAAAAGATTTTGTGACGGAAACGGAAACAATGATTCCACTTGCCTGGCCGGCAAATCGTCAAGGGCGTCTATTAGCGGATATTGTTCATGGCCGTGCAGAGTCTATATATAAAGGAACGATGGGTACATCCATTGCAAAAGTGTTTGAAATGACAGTAGCTTCAACAGGAGTGAATGAAAAAGTATTACAACGTTTAGAGATACCCTATGAGGTAGTTCACGTACAAGCACACTCTCATGCGGGGTATTATCCAAATGCGTATCCGATCTTACTAAAGCTCATCTTTAACAAGGAAACTGGAGAAATTTACGGAGCGCAAGCTGTAGGCCGCGATGGCGTAGATAAACGTATCGATGTCATCGCAACAGCAATGAAAGCAAAATTGAAGGTTATGGATTTACCTGATTTAGAATTAGCATACGCTCCGCCGTATTCTTCTGCTAAAGATCCTGTAAACATGGTGGGGTATGCAGCAAGCAATATGATTGAAGGGCTTGTTCATATAGTGCAATGGCATGAAATTGATGACATCGTTGAAAAAGGCGGATATTTAATTGATGTTCGTGAACCGCATGAATTAAAACAAGGAATCATAAAAGGATCTGTGAATATCCCATTGGATGAATTGCGTGATCGACTGCATGAAATTCCAACAAATCAAGAAATTTATATTACATGTCAACTTGGCATGAGAGGTTACGTAGCAGCACGTATTTTAATGGAAAATGGGTATGCAGCAAAGAATGTAGACGGTGGTTTTAAATTGTATGCGACTGCTTTGCCAAGTCGTGTTGAGCATTAATATTTTAAGTTTGTTCACTATAAGTGATAACGTCCTGTCAGTTTTGATAGGGCGTTAGCCCGCATTAACGGGCAGTAAGACCCCCACCTCAAGATTAAGAGAGAAGCATTGTCCAGCTCTAGCGGCTAGAATCTCCGGTCGTTTCGCCCCCTCGGACGAGGCAAAAAGCTCCTCTCTGTCGGGTGCTCCAACGTCCTGCGATTCTGAGCGAGCCGCTTCCGCTTTTCTTAAGAGGATAGGTGGGGGATAACTGCCCGTAAAGACCCGATTGGTTCAACTAACTATCAGTGGGGATGAAGAACGCCCCACTGATAGAAGTTTCACTTTATCACAAAAAAATAAAAAAGAGGGGTTTACAAAATACCCTCTAGGGTATAATATACGTGTATAAGGTTAAATAAACACTTTACTTTAACATAAAACAAATAAAAGCATGGAGGTGCTCATACATTGGAATATGGTCAAGACATGAAGAATCGTTTGAAGCGAATTGAAGGACAAATTCGTGGTGTACTTCGCATGATGGAAGAAGGAAAAGATTGTAAAGAAGTGATTACACAATTGACTGCATCACGTTCTGCGATGGATCGTACCATTGGATTAATTGTCGGAACGAACTTAGAAAAATGTCTTCGCGAGCAGTTTGAAAAAGGTGATACGTCTAATGAAGATGTAATAAAAGAGGCTGTACAACTACTTGTAAAAAGTAGATAATCTGTCAATTTATTGACAGATTTTAAAAATGATTTTATTATACCCGTACAGGTATGTGTATAATGATAGTTTCAGGAGGAATGAAACATGAGTATAAAAGTTAATACTACTTTGGATTGTAGAGGTTTAGCATGCCCGATGCCAATTGTTCGGACGAAGAAAGCAATGGATACATTAGAAGCAGGGCAAGTCATTGAAGTGGAAGCGACAGATAAAGGATCGATAGCTGATATTCAAGCTTGGGCGAAAAATGTAGGACATCAATATCTCGGTACGAAAGACGAGAACAGTGTTTTGAAGCATTATTTACGAAAAGCACGTCAAGAGGAAATGAAGGAAGAGGCTAAGTATCCTCATACAATGACAAATGAAGAACTACAAAATAAGTTAACATCTCAAGAAGAATGCATTGTGTTAGATGTACGGGAACCAGCTGAATTTGCTTTTGGTCACATTCCATTAGCTGTATTAATTACGTTAGGTGATTTAGAAGAAAGATGGAGTGAGCTTGATCAAACAAAACCGATTTATGTCATTTGCCGCACAGGTAACCGTAGTGATCTAGCATGTCAGTTATTAGAAAACAAGGTTTCTTGAATGTGAAAAATGTAGTCCCTGGTATGTCGCAGTGGCAAGGTAATTTGGAGCAGGAATAAAGAGTTTTTTATTTTTTTAAATAAAAATATACCGTAGGGGGTAAGGTAATGGGTGTTGTAGGATTACAAGCGAAAGATGTTGCTGAGAAGGTGTTGTTTGAAGAACTGTTTATTTTAGATGTTCGTAATGAAGCAGATTATGTGGATTGGAAAATTGAAGGAAAGCAAGTAGCATCTATTAATAAGCCATACTTTGATCTATTAGAAGGTGTAGACGGTATTTTGGCTGAATTGCCAAAAAATCAAGATCTTCTTGTTGTATGTGCGAAAGAAGGGTCTTCTATGTTTGTTGCTGAACAACTCGTAGAAGCTGGCATAGAGAATGTCTATTATTTAGTTGGTGGTATGAAAGCCTGGAGTGAGTATGTTAAACCAATTAAAGTAGGTAATTTAAAAGATGGCGGTAGCATTTATCAATTCAATCGCGTCGGAAAAGGTTGTTTATCGTATATGGTTGTTTCGAATGGTGAAGTGGCAGTGATTGATTCTGTACGCACAATCGAAGCTTATGAAAGTTTTGCGAAAGAACAAGGTGTTGTGATTACGAATGTTATGGATACACATTTACATGCCGATCATATTTCTGGCGGTCGTAAGTTAGCTGAGAAGGTAAACGCTACGTATTGGTTACCACCAAAAGATGCAGAAGAGGTCGTATTTTCTTATGAGCCGCTTGTAGAAGGAACTGTCATTACAGTTGGAACAACAAAAATTGACATTCAAGCAATTTATTCACCAGGTCATACAATTGGGAGTACGTCATTTATCGTAGATAATTCTTATCTTCTATCAGGTGATATTTTATTTGTAGATTCCATCGGTCGCCCAGATCTTGCGGGTAAGGCAGAAGACTGGGTAAGTGATTTACGTATTACTTTATATAAACGTTACAAAGAACTATCTCAAGAGTTAATTGTTTTACCAGCTCATTATTCTAAAGTGAGTGAACTGGATGAACAAGGCGTAGTTAGCGCAAAATTGAAAGATTTATTTGTACAGAATGCAGGATTAAATATTGAGGATGAGGCAGAGTTTCGTAAAACAGTTACAGAAAACTTACCACCACAGCCGAATGCATATCAAGAAATTCGTCAAACGAATATGGGGAAAATCAATCCAAATGAAGAAGAACAGCGTGAAATGGAAATAGGGCCAAATCGCTGTGCAGTACATGAATAACATGAGATTCTAGTTATCTTCTATTAGGAAACAAATTTAAAATAAAACATACTACTGGAGGTATATAAAATGAATGTAAAACAAGTATTAGATGCAAAAGGATTAGCGTGCCCAATGCCAATCGTAAGAACAAAAAAAGCGATGGATGCCCTGCAATCTGGAGAGGTGCTAGAGGTTCATTTAACAGATAAAGGTTCTATAAAAGATATTCCAGCATGGGCACAAACAGGTGGACATGAAGTATTACAACATGTTGAAGAAGACGGTGTTCTAAAATTCTGGATTAAGAAAGCGTAAAAATAAGAGTCTTATTGCGGAATTCAATGTGTATATTGAGAAATGTATGGAGCTAAATGAATTTAAAAATAGGGGGATAATGATAAACATGTTTTATATAGGTATTGCGTTAATGATTGTTTTTGCCCGTATACTTTTTAGACGTTACTTTCCTATCTTAGGTGTTCCATGCATTTCACATCCTAGAACTGTAAAATATGGTAATGAAGTTATTTTAGATTCACGTGATTATAATGAAAGCAGTCAGGAAAGCATTCCCGAGTCTATTCAAATACCATACGCATATTTAGCGAGATATTATCATGAGATTCCAGATAGCCCGATTCATCTTATTGTCAATAATACGTTAGATCGAAATTTGAGTATACGTTTTTTGAGAAAGAAAGGCTTTCATATACAAAGCTATAGCTTAACAAAATGTCCGTGTAAATAATAAGAGATTGCATGACGAGTATGGATTTGCGATTTAAAGTGAACGGAGGGGATGTTGTATGAGTACGAATGTAGCATTGAACATCGTTTTTATTGCGCTTATTTCTTGGTTTGTTATCTCTCGTTTTTTACCTGTTAAGGGAGTAAAAAATATAAGCGGAAAAGCACTAAAAGATGAGATCAAGAAAAAGAATAAGCAATTGATTGATGTTCGTACACCAGGGGAATTTAGAGGCAATCATATTCAAGGTTTTCGGAATATGCCATTAAATGAATTAGTACAAAAAGCAAATAGCTTAGATAAAAACAAAGAAGTAATTGTAATTTGTCAAAGTGGAATGAGAAGTAAACAAGCAACAAAAATTTTAAAGAAGCTAGGGTTTAAACATATTATAAATGTCTCAGGTGGTATGAACGCTTGGAGTTAAGGAGGATGTATGAAGAATGAAAGAAATTACTGCGAAAGAATTAGAACATAAACTTATGAGTAATGAAACGGTAAACATGATTGATGTGCGTGAGGTAGAAGAAGTTGCTGAAGGGAAAATTCCGGGAGTACTTCATATTCCACTTGGCTTATTAGAGTTTCGCATGCATGAGTTAGATAAAAATAAAGAGTATGTGATTGTATGTCATTCTGGTGGTAGAAGTTCACGAGCAGTTCAATTTTTAGAAAGTCAGGGTTTCCAAGCTATCAATATGAATGGTGGAATGTTAGCTTGGGAAGGGAAAACAGAGTAGTTATGAAATAGATGAACAGAAGACAGAAAGTCCTTTCAGTTGTGAAAGGACTTTGTACGGATTTTTTAATTACCTATACGGGTATATGTAATGAGGGGAGATTCAATATGGAACAAAAGAAAAAAACAACAATTGTGTTATTTAGCGGAGATTACGATAAAGCGATGGCAGCGTATATTATCGCAAATGGTGCAGCAGCGTATGATCAAGAAGTAACCATTTTCCATACATTTTGGGGGTTGAATGCGCTGCGTAAAGATGAGCCGGTAAAAGCAAAGAAAAATTTCTTAGAGAAAATGTTTGGAAAGATGATGCCCCGCGGTGCAGATAAGATGGGGTTATCGAAAATGAATTTTGCAGGTATGGGACCGAAAATGATTAAGCATGTCATGAAAAAACATAATGCAATGCCACTGCCAGATTTAATTGATATGGCGAAAGAACAAGGAATAAAGCTAGTCGCTTGTCAAATGACAGTGGATTTATTAGGACTAAAAGAAGAAGAAATTATGGAAGATGTCGAATTTGCAGGAGTTGCAGCATATTTAGCGGATGCGTCTGAAGGAAATGTGAACTTGTTTATTTAAATTCACCCCCTTTTAAATCTCTAATGGGTAGTTATACGTATCGAAATAAAGAAATTGATGAGGGTATTCTATGAGTAGGATACCTTCTTTTCAAAAGGGGGAAGAATGAACATGAGCCTTGGCTTTATCGTTGTGCTCTTTATCATTGGTTTTATTGGTTCATTTATTTCAGGAATGGTCGGCATTGGTGGTGCCATTATTAATTATCCCATGATTTTGTATATTCCAGCGTTATTAGGGTTTACGGGGTATACAGCTCATGAAGTAAGTGGCATTACAGCTGTACAAGTGTTTTTTGCGACTTTTGCAGGTGTATGGGCGTATCGTAAAAGTGGTTATATAAATAAAACATTAGTGCTATATATGGGAACGAGTATTTTAATAGGAGGTTTTATAGGGAGTCTTGGTTCAAAGGTATTAGATGAGAACCAAGTAAATGTTATGTATGCGATTTTAGCTACAATTGCAGCCATTATGATGTTTGTGCCGAAAAAGAATCGTGATGATCTCCCTTTAGGGGAACTTACGTATAATAAGTGGTTAGCTAGTGTTTTAGCTTTTATTGTAGGTTCTGCTTCAGGGATTGTTGGAGCAGGAGGAGCTTTTCTTTTAGTACCTATTATGCTTGTCATCCTCAAATTGCCTACACGTGTGACAATCGCGACTTCATTAGCGATTACTTTTATTTCTTCTATAGGTATTATGGTTGGAAAAATTTCTACAGGACAAGTAGTTGTATTTCCGTCTATAATCATTGCCATTGCAAGTTTACTTGCATCGCCTATCGGAGCGAGTGTCGGTAAAAAAATGAACCAAAAAATATTGCAGTGGATATTAGCGATATTAATTGTTGCAACATCGGTTAAAATTTGGATGGATATGTTGTTGTAGTATGCTAACTTCACTTTTTCATATAAAATAAGTCCTATTTTCATAGGACTTATTTTTACATTAATTATTATTTGTTGATTGGCTTGTTGGATTCTTTGATGTAGGTTGTTCTTTATCCTCTTGGTCTTGATTCTGATTTTTATCTTCATCTTGGGCTACAGGTTTTGTATCAGCAGGAAGTCCAAGGTGATCACGAAGTTGTTTTGTTATGTCTTTTATATTTTTTTGATCAGGCATGTAGTAATACGTATGTTTTGGAGCATAAGTAGGTTTACAGACTTTATCCGCTGCCATATAGCAGTCTTCGCCAGCTAGTTGTACTTTTTCAATTGAAGACCCTATACCATATTTGTAGAATGATAACATATCATCAAAGGAGAAATTTGTTTTAAAGTCTCCATTAATATCATCAATGATTTTTCCTACTTTTGTTATGGAACCAGCACTCGCTAGTTTTTTTACAGTAGCTTCAATGACAAGTTGTTGGCGTTGACCACGCATAGCATCGCTATCGATTTTGCGTGTTCTTGCTAAAGCAAGAGCTTGTTCTCCATTTAGATGCTGGTACCCTTTCTCGAGATGAATTGCACCAGCTGTATCGTTACTATCTTGTTCTGTAAACGTAACGGGTACATCTACGTCGATTCCCCCTAAATCATCGACAACTTTAATGAAAGATTTAAAGTTAAATTTTACAAAATAATCGACAGGAACGTTAAATAGTTTTTCTACTGCGTCAATAGTAGCTTGAGGGCCACCATCTTTTCCGTTTTTCACAGCACCAAATGCATATGCATGTGCAATTTTATCTTTTTTCTTCTCTATTGGAATGGACGTGTATGTATCACGTGGAATACTTACTAGTTTTACTGTTTTACTATCCTTATTAAAAGTTGCGAGTAGCAGCGCATCTGTATGAAATGAGCCCGCGTACTCTTTTTCACGTCCTTGGTTTTCATCAATCCCCATAATTAAAACAGATACGTTATTAGAAATGGGTTTGACAGCTTGTTCACGTAATTTGGATTTATCACCACGCGCTAAATCATGAGCGGCATTTCGAACAGCTGAAGATGCTTTACTCACTAAGAACCAAGTGTAACCTCCCCCGATAATTAAAAATAATACAATAACAAACCCGACAATTTTTAATTTTTTATTGCTTTTTTTTTGCTTATGTTCACGTAAATTTGGTTGTTGATCCATTTTATATACTCCTTCATCGCTAATTGAAGCTAGTGCAACGCTTACATCAACTAATTATAATTCTTTGTTGTAAGAAAGAACATTAAAAGTTATTTACATTTTTAAAATTTTCTATCTATTTCGGTAGTAATTTAGTGTAATAGATTCTTTTCTTTGATGATCTGTAGAGAGAGGAAAAACGAAAAAAATATGCAAAGACTACACAAATCTATAAAAAAGGCTGCCATATATAGCAACCTTTTTTATCATTCATATCGCAAGCATTCAATCGGATCTAACTTCGCAGCTTTGTTGGCTGGAAGTAAGCCGAATAAAATACCGATTAACATAGATAGTCTGACCGAGATTAAGCCTAATTTTACTGAGACAACGAGTGGCCACGCTGCAAATAATGATACAACCCATGCAAAGAAGATGCCGAGTATAAATCCGATAAAGCCGCCTAATGCTGTTAGAATACAAGATTCAATGAGAAATTGCATTAATACTTTTCCGCGCGTTGCACCCAGTGATTTATGAATTCCGATTTCACGTGTACGCTCTGTGACAGATACAAGCATGATGTTCATAACACCGATACCACCAACTAATAGTGAAATGGCTGCAATACCACCGAATACGCTTTTTAAGATACTTGTGAAGTTATCAATCTCTTTTAATGCTTCTTGTGGATCTGGTACTTTGAATTTCCCTGTGTGCTCTGGTTTTTTAGCATCATTTAATGATTTTACAACTGCATCTTGTACAGCTTGCTTATCTTGACCAGGAGCAATTTTTACTGTTATACCATTTTATTTTCACCTTTTCGTGTCATTTTTGTCTCTGTAATTCCCAGTATAAGAGAGGGATTAAATCTGACAAATCGTTTTATCTTACAGCAAAATTACATTTTTGTAAGGTTTAGATTAAATAATGTAAGGTTAAGTGTGGAACATAATAGGTGGCTTTTCATAGAGAAAAAGAATGAAAATAAAATACATTAGTTTAGTGATTCTATTATCTGTAATTTACAGATAATATTTACAATTACAAAATCTGTATATAAAATGGAAGAAAACGGATGGGAGCAGGGGTATGGTAAAGAAGGTTTTCATACATAGTTCAGAAGTGCTTGTGCAGTTCTTCTTATCAGTTATCGGGATTATTTGTTTAGGGGCGTTGCCTGGTTTATTTCAAGGTTTAAAAATAGATTTTCATAAATATATAGAGACGGTAAAAATGGTGTGTAATAATTTGTTACATATGTCATCGATGACGTATTTACCAATTAGTAAAGATCCGCAACCAAGACCGCTATTTCCTCAATTATTTGTTCATTATAAAGAAACGATGGTTATCTTTTTAGCTTCTTTTTTTATTTCACTTTTGATTGCTTTTTTAATTGTTTATGTTATTTTACGCAGCAGCACGAGTGTTCAAGAAAAAATCAAATCATTTTTACTCTTTCTTGAATCTATTCCAGATATTCTTCTCATCATTGGTTCGCAAGTTTTTGTCATTTGGATTTTTAAACAAACAGGTATTTTAGCTGTAAGTATTTCGGGGATTGGAGAGCAATCTATTCGAGGATTACCAATCACTTGTTTAAGTGTGCCGACAACAATTATGTTTGTAAAATTATTATTACTGCGTTTTGAAACAGAACTTGAAAAAGATTATGTACTGTTTGCAAAGGCAAAAGGATTAGATAAGCTCTACATTTTAAATCATCACGTATTACGCAATGTGTTATTAAGTACGCTCTTTTTTGCAAAAACGAACATTTGGTTTATGCTATCGAATTTGTACATTATTGAATGGATGTTTAATACGTATGGCATGTTTGTATTTGTAAGGGAAGCCACAGGTGTTAATTTTGCAGCAGGTATTCCTGTTTTTACGGTGAGCTTGTTGCTTCTTTATATACCTATTTTTATTATTTTTAAGTTGTTTCATTATTTCGTGCCTAATGCAATGAAAGAGAGGCTATAAGATGTGGCAATATATGAAGCGTGATAAACGGTTTTGGGTGAGTGTATCATTTATTGTTATACTTGTTCTATTAAGCGTTGGAAACACCCTTTTTAATGATGGGAATATTCGAAAAGTGTCCATTCAGTTCGATAAAGACGGAACACCTGAAGTACCTCCATTCCCGCCTTCATTTCAGTTTTGGCTTGGAACAGATGACAAAGGATTTGACTTATTAAATTTAGTCATTGAAGGTGCAAAGTGGACAATCGGTGTATCTGTATTTATTGCGTTATTACGCATAGCATTTGGCATTTGTTTCGGTGTTTTTCTTGGAACATACATAAAGCGGGGATTTACAAAATTAGAAGCTTTTTTTGATAGTTTTACAATCATTCCAATGATTATGATTGCGGATTTTTTACTACGTTATGCAATTCCATTTCACAATGGTGAAGCAACTTCTACCTTTTTTGAACGAGCTTCGTTTGAAATTATTTTATTAACGGCGCTGGCGGTTCCGACAATTTCTTTATATTTTGCAAATGAAATTCGTAAGTTATTAACAGAAGAATTTATTGATGCTGCTAGAATTTTAGGAGGCAGTAAACGACACATTATCATGAAACATGTTTTTCCACACTTGTATTCAACTTTTGTGATTGTATTTATGCAGCAATTCGTGCAAACGCTTATTATTTTGCTGCATCTCGGTTTATTAGGTTTATTCTTTGGAGGAACTGTTATTTTTTATGAGGGAGTGGATTCATATACTCATGAATGGTCGGGGTTAATTGGAGTCTATTTTCGGTCTTTAACAGTTCATCCGTGGATTCCACTTGTACCTATTACATTTTTGGGATTAACCATTTTTTCAGGAAATATAATCGTAAAATGTATACAGGATGCAGTAGCGAAGGCAAAGCTAGGAGAGAGTACAAAACAGGAGAAGAGAGAGGAGAAACAGCCTATAGCAACAGAAGAATTGTTTGCGTTTAAACATACGATGTAAATGCAGTACTGTGTTGTTGATGAGGAAGGCTATTTGTAGAAAGTGAAAAAAGCAGCTGGATGAATCCAGCTGCTTTTGCATGTTTTCTCTCTATTCGTGAGTTTATCCAGCTACTTTAGGGAAGTAAGACTCCCACCTCTGGATTCGATACCACAGGAGCCATTTGAAATTTGAACAAATTGCTGATAACTAATATGATTGAAATAAAATGAAACGTATGTTCTGTTTTCGGATGCATGAATCTCCTTCTAAATTTCTTTTTCTCAGTTTCTATGAGCTCAATTAAAATTCTAATTTGAACATGAAATAGAATTTTGCTCCTTGACGGGGAACATCCACTCCATTAAGCAGCTTGTTTCATGGTGAAACGAGAAGAAGCTTTGAAATAAATCAAGGTAATCAATAAATAAATACCAAATGTAATAATTGTCACCATTATAGAAGTAGTAGCAACTACACTTACTAATATGGAAATTAAAATCAAAAGAGATACGAATGTTGTATAAGGAAAATAGCGAGCTGAATAGGTATTTTGCTTCCATTGTTGCACGCGAATTTTCAAATACGCTAGCGTAATAATAATCCAAATGCATAATACTGTATACGCAAGAGACCCCATTAAATAGTTAAACGTTTTGCTTCCGGCAAATAAAGAGATAAGCACTCCTACATATAAAGAAGATGTACAAGCTAGGATTGCATAAATAGGGACTTTTTTTGGAGACAACTTTGTAAATATTTTTGGAAGTTGTCCATCTTGTGCTTGTGTATATACGATACGTGAAGACGCGTATAATCCAGCATTCATGGAAGAGATAATGGCTAATAGTATAATTGCATTCATAACGTGATCCGCATATGGAATTCCTATAGCTTTAAATACCATTACAAACGGACTCTCTGGAACCCCATTTACTTGATTCCATGGAATCAAACTGACTATGATAAAAAAAGGTAAAATGTAAAAAGAAATAATTCGAATTAATGTTCCTCTTACAGCTTTTGGTATAGCTTTTTCTGGATTTTTGGTTTCCGCTAAAGTGACACCTATCATTTCGGCACCACCATATGAATATATTACGACTAGCATAGCTGAAATTAATCCATGCATACCGTTTGGAAAAAATCCACCGTGTGATGATAGATTAGAAAATCCTATTGCAGTATGAGTTTGAAATGGAACGAATAGTACGATAAAACCAAATATGATAAATAATACAATTACAGTAATTTTTAATAAGGCAAGCCAATATTCTGTTTCTGCGAATAGTTTTACTGAAAATAAATTCACCATAGTAACAGCGATAGAAACGATGAAAGCTAAAACCCAAATTTGTATATTTGGAAACCAATATTGAAGGAATGTAGCTGCTACTAATGATTCTGCAGCTATATTTAGCACCCACATTTTCCAATAAATCCAATCTAAAAAATATCCTGCATATTTACCTAGAACGGGTTGAATTAGATCTCGAAATGTTCTAGCTTGTCGATTTTCTAATGCCATGTGAGCCATGCCCTTCATGACAAACATTAGGATTATTCCTCCAAATAAATAGGCAATAATTACCGATGGCCCTGCCATATCGATAGCTGTACTACTTCCTTTAAACAGTCCGGCTCCTATAGTTCCGCCTAGGGCCATCATCATAATATGGCGTGCTGTTATCGTGCGTGTTAAACTTTCTTGTTTATTTGTCATATGATTTTCCCTTCCTTTCTATGTTGTAAATATATAAAAAGGCCCATCATCTCCTTGAAGAGACGATGGGCCTAAAACCTACCGCGGTACCACTCTTATTGACTTCCTCACATACAGGGAAATCCAGCTTTTTGCACATTATTCATGCTAAATTTTATAACGTAAATCAACCGTAAAAGCCTAACATATCTTACTTTGTTCAGCCTTTCCACTCCTAGGCGAGTTCGAAGTTTCATGTGACTGTGTTCCACCACCCCACAGCTCTCTGCACATCATGAGAATTCTTCTACTACTCCTAATCATTGTGTTTATTCTATCTGTCTTATAAGATGTTTTGTTAATATTATGGATTAATATATAGAAAGAAAATTCAGTTGTCAAGAATTTTATGAAATTTTATATACTTCGGAATTAAAGGTAAATAAAGGAACTCTCACATTGTGGGAAGGATTTAAGGCTTTTATATTTTAATTTGTCTTCAAGATAATTTACTGGCTTATCTTTAGAAGTGGCTTATGAGAAATCATTAATAATTTCTACCACTTCAATTTTTCCGTTAATCAATAGCTCAGGAAGCTCGTTTTTTACATTACCCTTCCAATATTCTCTAGCTTGTTCAATTTTTTGAGAGAAAGGAATTCCATCTTCCTTTGGTAAAAGGTTTCCATCTCCCTCAAAAGAATTCCCGATAACTCGTAGTTTAACAATCTGCAAAACTTTACGATTGTAAGAGTCAAATAACTCTTTCCATTTCAATGCGTCTTCATAGCTTTTCGCAGCGTATAAGCAAGACAATCTTGAAGGATATTCAGGATATTCTTGCAGTCTAATCATTTCTACTATCACTTCTCTAATAGCTCTGATTGTTTGGTCTATATACTTAATAGCTACCTCGGAATCCTCTTTATTCAAGTTCAAGCCTTCATTTGTATAATGACCTTGAAAAATTTGAATAAAGTCTTCGCCTTTTGAATTCAATTGTTCTCTCTCAAAGAAGAAACGATATAAGGTATTGTTTTGGCTCTTGCCAAAGTTAATTATCTGTCCAAGACTCATTTTTTTTCTAGTAACAATATGATAAGCATACAATTCGTTCTCTTTCATAATCTGCCTCCTATTTCATTAGTAGTCACAAATGGTTGGGTGCTACAATGATTACCATTTATTTCAATTGTACTATTGTTATAAAACATTTGCTAAAAACAACAATCTTTAAGAAAACAGCGTTATAAAATAATAAATTATCTTACCAGCTGTATTCGAATTGCGAGCACTATTGTTATTTTAAAATAATGTAGATTCTTGTCATTCTGTTTTAGTTGACAATGCATTACAAGCTATATATAATCAAAATCAAATCTAAATAGTAAAAATCGATGAGTAAGAGGAGTACCTATAATTGAAGCGTTGCAGAGAGCTGGGATTGGTGTGAACCAGTACGACAGATCATAGGGAATGGACTTACGAGAGGTACGTTGAAACATTTGGAGTATGCGACCCGGGTTCCGCCGTTACAAGGATGAGGATATCGAATGTGACATTCCGTATCCAATAAAAGTGGATTCTTTTATTCTAGTAGGATAGAAGATCAATAGAGGTGGCACCACGGTATCGTAATATATCGCCCTCTACATACCAATTAGGTATGTAGAGGGCTTTTTTATTTGCTCGAAATTGCTCAAATTCTCATCGTTTTTACTTTGAAAGGAAGGATAAAAGATGGAATTATTACAGGCGAAAGAAGGTTTCTTTGGAGAATATGGAGGAAGTTTTGTACCAGAATCATTACAGCAAGCATTAAAGCATTTAGAAGAGACATTTGATATGTACAAAGATGACCCAGAGTTTATGAAGGAATTTCAATATTATTTAAAAGAGTATGTAGGTCGTCCGAATCCGTTATATTATGCGAAGCGCTTAAGTGAGCAATTAAATGGTGCCAAAATTTATTTGAAACGTGAAGATTTAAATCATACAGGTGCACATAAAATTAATAACGTAATTGGCCAAATATTATTGGCAAAACGCATGGGAGCGAAGAGAGTTATTGCTGAAACAGGAGCAGGGCAACATGGAGTTGCAACAGCAACAGCATGCGCGATGTTTGGAATAGATTGTACGGTTTATATGGGTGGTTTAGATACAGAGCGCCAAGCATTAAATGTATTTCGCATGGAATTACTGGGCGCTAAAGTGGTTGCTGTACAAGAAGGAGGACGTACGTTAAAAGAAGCTGTAGATGCTGCTTTAGTAGATTATGCAACTCATTATGAAAATACATTTTATTTATTAGGTTCTGCATTAGGTCCACATCCGTATCCAACAATTGTTCGTCATTTTCAATCTGTAATTGGATACGAGGCGAAACAACAGCATCTTGAAAAAGAAAATCGTCTTCCGGAGTATATCGTTGCTTGTGTAGGCGGAGGTAGTAATGCCATCGGTTTATTTGCACCATTTTATAATGATACAGAAGTGAAAATGGTTGGTGTTGAACCAGGAGGAAAAGGAATTGAAACAGGCTTGCATGCTGCACCATTAACAGCAGGAGAACCAGGAATTATTCACGGTTTTAAATGTTATATGATGAAAGATGAGAATGGTGACATTGCTGAGGCGCATTCAATTGCAGCTGGTTTAGACTACCAAGGAGTTGGTCCTGAACATAGTTATTATAAAGACACAGGCCGCGCACAATATGTATCCATTACAGATGATGAGGCATTAGCAGCATTTCATACGTTATCAAAAGTAGAGGGCATCATTCCTGCACTTGAAAGTTCACATGCTGTAGCGTATGCGATGAAACTTGCGCCTACTTTATCTAAAGAGCAAACGATTATTGTAAACTTATCTGGTCGTGGCGATAAAGATGTTCATCAAGTTTTTGAATTAGCAAATAAAAATGGAAAATAAAAAGAAAGTATCTCGTTCTGGTACAACGAAATACTTTCGTAAAATAACAAAGCACATATAGTATAAAAGATTTTAAGGTAAAGTGAAACTTCCATCAGTGGGGATTACTGCCCGTGGCACTTGTGTTTTCGTTTCATTCCGCCTGCTTCTATAGCTAATTGATTAAGTGTAGCGGAAGACATATGTCGATATAACTCTTCGGTAAATAAAGATAACTCTTGTTTTTGGTGTATATTCATAAAAAGCACGTCACCCTTTCTCATTAACATAAGAGAATAGTAACGTGCTTTTAACTTCAAAAATAGTCTAAATCCTTAAGTTGATGAATGTGTGGTGGTCCCCCTTATAGAGAAAAAGTTAGAGAAACGAAATCAGTTATTGCTTGAAAATATTAGAGATATACAGAAACAAAAACGGAAAGGTTTTTTTGGTTTGTTTAAAAATTAATTTACTGATTATGTGAACGAAAAGTCTCTTTAGAAAAATTGAAGGGATCTTTTGGGATTTCTAGATAGATTGACTGGTGATATTATTACTATTTGAACATATTAAAATAGTAATATAAAAAGAGTAGATATAGAATGATTTTTGATGTGTTATGATCCCTGATTTTTAGTCAATTGTATCTATTATTTCAATCTGAAAAGAAATTTCTTTAGCAGCTTCTAAAGCTATTTTTTTAGCTTCTGTTTTAATATTGGATGCTGCTAAAACGTATGCATATCGATGTCCCATTGATCTAGGTGGTTTTAGGACAGTTCCTTTTTTAGGTTTTATATAAACCTTCTCTACACCAGGATATTTAGAACTACGATCTTTCCCTGTAACTTGAATTAGTTTTCCTTTAGATTTAACTGTTAGGTAATGAGTGTACACATATTTATAATGTTTTTTATTTAGCAAAGGTTTATTTCCTAACATTAACTGAATAGTTTCTTGTACTAAGTTGATTCCATGTCCAATTTCAATCATGTCATTCATTGCTCCACCTGATATTCTGGGATTTATCTCAATTAATTTCCAAATATCATTTATTCTCCGGAGTTCTAGATGACAAGCTCCATTTTTCATATTAAAAGCCTGAATAATAGAATTAATGGCATTGAAAAGACTATTATATAGTTTCTTGTTTACCTGTCCTAGTAAAGAATAACCAGTAACAATAAAGCGTTCAAAAAGTGTAATTTCTTGTTCAATTATTGCTATAATATGAACTTTTTCATTTCGAACTAAAACTTCGACTAAGTATTGAGGCCCATCTACATATTCTTCAAGTAAAATTTCTTCATTAGGTAGTTTTTTTAAAAGACTTTGCATAGATGAAATTAATTGATCTTTATCTTTTACTAATAATACATCTTTTGATCCCGTTGATTTAGGAGACTTTACAATAAGAGGAAATTCCATCTTTTTAGTTTTTTCAATAAAAGATGATAATGATTCTGTTGGTTTGTAAATTAAATAGTTGAGTGAGATTGGTAAATTTTTAAGTACATTACGAGTTAATACTTTATCTTCCATTTGATAGATTGCTTGAGTAGATACAATATTTGAGCAGAATTTTTCTGATAAGCGTGCAGCTACAGAAACAAAAGGATCAATAAAACTAAAGATTCCTTTTATGTCTTTTCCTGTTATTTCCAATTTTTCGATTGTTGTAATTATATTATCATAATCGTTTATATCAGTAAAAGTCATCTGATGTACATCAGGGAATGTACTGCGTTCCTCAATAAATTTTTTTTTGTTGGTTAATAAAACAGTAAAGAAATTAAGTTTTTCCGCTGCTTTGATTGCTTCCCTACTTGATCCAGATTTATTTGTTTCAATAAAAACAATAGTATCCATCTCATATCACCTTAACCTTAATCATTTTATAAAATCGCAGATTTATTATTTATATAGGTAGAATATTAAAATGAGGTCAAGCTTGTTCTTGATTTTTCTAAAAATGGTTAAATAAGGAATAACATGAATATATATATAATGAATTTGATACTTGTTTTGAAAAAGATCTTTGCAAAGAGGGGAAGAGGAACTAATATGACTACAATTGGTATGCTTCATCATCGGAAAGATCCGAATATGGTAAAGAAAACATATGCTTATGCTGCTGTAGCAAAAGCCGAAGGTGTAAATTTTTTTTATTTTACTTTAGGGAAAGTAAATATAATAACTGAAAAGATTTTAGGTAAAATTTATGAAAATGGTAAGTGGATTGAACAAGAATTCTCTTTTCCTGATGTTATTTATAATGCAAGTGTTTACGTTAGTGATAAAAATCAGCAAATTTATGATTATCTATACGATAGGATTCCGTTCACAAGTCATTCAATTGGAGATAAATTAAGTGTATATGACAGAATAAAAAAAGCAGAAAAATTTGAGCAATACCTTATTCCTTTTTATGAATTAACTGATACTAATAAGTTTTTTGACATGATTAATCGCTATGAAAAAGTTCTTATTAAACCAACTTCAGGACATCAAGGTAAGGGGATTGTTTTTATTGAAAAACATGGTAAGTATTACAATATTAATGAGTCAGAGCAAGTTTTATCTATTAATGAAAAACAATTACTAAGTTTTGTATCTCATAAAGTTCAAGAACAAGGTTATATAGTTCAACGGTTCATTTCAAGTCAAATTAAATCTGGTCATGTTTATGATTTTCGATTGCATGTTCAAAGAAATGGAGAAGGCGATTGGGTTATTACTTCGATATACCCGAGAATAGGCCGATTAGGAAGTATTGTATCAAATATGGCTAGCGGTGGTTATAGTACTTATTTAGATGTTTTTTTAAAAACAGAGTTTGATAACGATTGGTACAATATTCAAAGGTATTTAGAGCGATTTGCGATAAGCTTTTCTAACCATTTTAATTCTTTGTATGAGGATGTATTATTTGATGAATTAGGAATTGATGTTGGAATTGATAAGGACCACAAATTGTGGTTGTTTGAGGTGAACTGGAGACCAGGTGTACCTAATATATTTAATCTTGAATTAGATGTAGCTAGAAACTTAATTCACTATGCTAGATATTTAGCTGATAAACATAAACAAGAAAAGGAAAGCAGAAAGATATAGTAATAGAAATTTATGGATTGAAATTGTTTTTAGTATTTATTTTTGATTTGAGTTTCTATTTATATTTAAAATTGCTTAATCTTTACAGTTTGATGTGCGGGATTTTTTATATAGAGGTACAGCCACATTCCCATCAACTTAAGACATTCATTGTTCCCCAAGACGAAAAAAATAAACTGAATCTTCATGGCCAAATATGAAGAGATTAAATTTCCGTTTTGGGGATACTCCAAAATATTAACTTGATAGCGATGGGGTACTGCCCGCAAATAGCTGGATAAAAAAATAAGCATCCGTGAGGGAGGAAGTCCCTCAAAGGATGCTTATTCATTTGTTGAAACTTGCGTTGTTGTTTGTGGTACAAAATAGCCGATAATACCACCGATAATCGCTGGAACAATCCAGCCAACTCCTAATTCATAAAATGGAATTGTATTTGCAATAGATGTAATAGCAGCTGGCATCATCCCGATGTTATCAAGTGCCTGAATACAACTTATAATAAAAGCTGCAATCATTGCTCCAATATATACACTAGGTTTTCTCTTCGTATATTTGTCAATAAACGATACGAAAATTAAGATAATGGTAATTGGATAAAGAATAAGTAATACCGGCAATGTAATTTTAATTAATAAGCTTAATCCTAAGTTAGAAACAACAAAGCTAAATACACAAACCCACAATACAAGTTTTTTGTATGATACATTTGTTAAAACGTTCGAAAAATAGTTGGCAAATGCACTAACAACACCAATTGCTGTTGTTAAGCAAGCGAAAATAATTGCTAAGCTTAATAATATGTTACCGCTTGTCCCAAATAAATGGTACATAACAGCTGCTAATAATTGCCCACCGTTTTCGAATTGGCCGAGCTGTGCGTTTGATGCTCCTATATAACCTAATAAGAAATAAACGATCGTTAAGAACAAAGCTGCAATACTTCCGCATATAATCGTATATTTAGTAATTGCTTTTTTATCATTTACCCCATTTTGACGAATCGCATTCACTACAATGGTAGATAATACAAGGGCTCCAATCGCATCTAATGTTAAAAATCCTTCTAAGAATCCTTTGAAAAATGGCATCTCTTTGTAGTCACCAATAGGAGCAGCAAAAGAACCTGCTGGTGAAAGAATCGCTTTTGTTGCCATTACGGCAATAATAATAAGTAAAATAGGTGTTAAAATTTTTCCAATGTGATCCACTAACTTGGAAGGATTTAATGATAAGAAGTATACAATCGTAAAGAAAATCCCCGTAAAGAGCAACATTGAATACCAGTGAGTTTGAAAAAGCGGTGCAATTCCGATTTCGTATGAAACAGAGCCTGTACGCGGGATAACGAAAAGCGGACCGATAGAAAGGTAAATAATGATGGAAAAAATCGTTGCGAATTTTGGATGAACACGGCTTGCAAGTTTTCCAAAGCTACCGCCTGCTAATGCAACAGCGACAATTGCTAATAGTGATAAACCAACGTCGGTAATCACAAATCCTGAAATAGACACCCACATATTCTTTCCAGACGAAAGACCGAGCAGGGGCGGAAAAATCATATTACCAGCACCAAAGAAAATCGCAAATAGCAATAAGCTAATGGAGAGAATTTGGGATGGTTTTAAAGTTGTACGCATTCTATAAAAATCCTCCTAGATGGTTTTTGTCGAAAATTCAAATAATTTGTCGAATTGATGTTTTTATTTTAATGGTCTGATGACTAGAAAGCAACAGTTAATTTTTAAAAAATTAATAATTGACTCACTAAGTTGAATAATCATTCTGAGGAAAGAAGGGGATTTAAGGCCCTATTTGTTGAAAGGTTATTCTCTCCGAAAATTAGCAGACATGATGGGGGATTGTAGAAATGGATGAAATATATTCTCTATATTCTGAAAGGGGAAAAGAAATATTTGAGGTCGTAAACGTGGATGTTCTTTCGATTTTTGTGGAATTAGCCACGAACAAGTTTTTGTTTTAATCGCAAGAAATCGCAAAAAATTTATTTAGTGTTCTTGGTAGAGTTTATAATGAAACAAAGTGACCTAATAATTGAGGTCACTTTGTTTTTTAATACATTTTAAAAATAAATTTGTCGATCTCGTTCCTCTTTTAAAATTTCGACTGCTTCTCGAAAGCGTAGGGAGTGAACAATCTCACGTTCTCGTAGAAAACGTAATCCATCATTTATATCAGGATCGTCAGACATATTAATGAGCCATTGATATGTTGCCCGGGCTTTTTCTTCCGCAGCTATATCTTCGTATAAATCTGCAATTGGATCGCCCTTTGCTTGTATGTATGTTGCTGTAAAAGGAGCGCCTGCGGCATTGTGATAGAAAATGGCACTATCATGATCGGCATAGTGAGCGTCAAGGCCGGCTTCTTTCATTTGCTCAGGTGTTGCATCTTTTGTTAATTTATATACCATTGTCGCAATCATTTCGAGGTGTGCAAATTCTTCTGTTCCAATGTCTGTTAATAAACCAACGACTTTGTCCGGAATGGTGTAGCGTTGATTTAAGTAGCGTAATGCGGCAGCTAATTCGCCATCGGCACCGCCGTATTGTTCAATTAAAAATTTCGCAAGTTTTGGATTACAGGTACTTACTTTTACGGGATATTGCAATTTTTTTTCATATATCCACATATGTTTGCTCCTTTACATTTGCCATGGCCAAGGTCCTTTATTCCATTCCCAAGGTGCTTTTGAATAACTATTTCCATATTGTTGAAGAGGACCATATTTTTCTTCAATTTGTTGTTTTTGCAATCTACGTTTATAGGAAAAATCATTAAATTGATTAATTGATGCAACATCATCAGGATGGGTATCTAAATACAAAGTGAGCTCTACTAATACAAAATCGAGTTCCTGCAGTTCTTCCATCCATTTATAAAATTCATCTGGCATTTGCTGAGCCACGATTTATTTCACCGTCCTTTCTTATACGGATTTTCATAATAATCATATAAGGCAGGCCACAAAGTTCCTTTTTTTAATGCTTCATTTGGCGGGAATTGCGGTAAATTTGGTGGTTGGAATCCCATATACAAATGCGGCGGAGTAAAGTAGTATTTTTTTCCTATTGGTGGACATGGGTCATTAGGACCGTGAAATGGTACATACGATTTCACAGATTTATCCAATATGCACACCTCCTATATGAAACACTGATATTATGTATTGTATTCGAACATAATTACTATTTATGACTCATATACAACAACTAATAGGTAAGAAAGGGGGCTGGATTGTGGACAAGGTTGTACATTCTGTTTTATTAGAGGTAAGAGATTTGAAGAAAACATTATATTTTTATGAAGGGATATTAGGTTTTAAGCCGAGTAGACAGCGTCCTCAATTAGACTTGCCAGGGGTATGGTATGATGTTGGATCTGTGCGAATTTGTTGTATTGTAAATAAAAGAAAACAATCGGTGAATAAGGAAGGGATTTTTCCAAAAATAGAAGTGAATATGCAATTGTGTGAGGTGGAAAATCTACTTAAAAAGTTAGATTACTACCATGTAACGTATACAGAAATGGAAGATTACGTAGAGGGGAAAAAAGTACTATCTGTTTATGATCCAGACCAACATATGATTCAGCTGCAATCACAATTAAAGAGTGAAAATTTAGCTTAACATCTTCTAGGGCTTTTTTCTGCCTCGAGTACACATACGAAAAAGCTTTATGAATATATATAATAGGGAATGTTTGCTGTGAGGGGGGGAGAATATGGTGGATCGAGCTTATGAAGAAAGTGCCTTATTCGAGCATAAATTTTGGTTAAGAGTTTTGGAAGATCACGCACACTTTTTGGTAGATGGTTTAGCCCCAAAGGAAAAGGAAGAAATTCAAAAGGCAATGTATTTTGAGCAAAAATTTGGTGAGTTGTTAACAAAACTTCAGACTGCCAACCTCATTTCATTTGCAAAAGAGGCGGATGAAGCTGCGAATGCAATTAGAAATTTTAAATTGCATATTTTACGTAAGCAATTGGAAGGGAAAATCGTCATTCATCTTACTCCTACATTTCTTAATCATATGGTGAATGAAGTAGAAGAATACATAACAGTACTTAAAAACTTGATGGAAGGTAAAGTGCCTCCTCTTTTTCACGAATTACATTATCATCTCGTATGGTTAATAGATGCAGCTGGTCATGCAGGGTCCATTTCTGGTGAACTAGACCTTGTTGAGAAGCGTTTAAAAGAAAAAAGCCAAGCGTACGAAAAGCATTTTGAGCAATTTTATATAAAAGCGGTTGAAATGACTGGTTATTTACGGTCAGAATTAACATCTTTTCCAGCCTTAAAGAAATTTACAAAAGATGTCTCGTTAGAGATTACTTTATTTTCACGTTTTCTTCATGAATTAGAAGAACTAGAGTTATCGGAACAAGTGTTAAGTTCGTTTTCGGCGAGAATGGCAGATCATATGGCAAGGGAAGAGTGTTATTACCTGTTAAAACTTGCACAATCTTCAGGGATAGAGATTCCTAATTGTACTCCTTTTTAGAAGTACGAAAAGCTGATTTATTGCGCTACTTCTGGATAGTGAAATTTCCATCAGTGTAAAATGAAGTCCTCCATTGATGGAAGTTTCACCTTATTTTGCTTTTCGTTTGTTAGTTTTACTTTTTTGCTTAGATAGTTGTTTTGTTTGTTCAATACTAGCATTTAATGTTGCCATGATATCTACAATATTTTTAGATTGGAAAATGGTTTCGGTTTTTTCGTGATGTTCTACTTTTTCTTCAATGAGGTCAAGGAGGGCTTCTCTATATTCATCTGTATATTCTTCTGGTGTAAAGGGAGTTGTAAGGTGATGAATGAGATTCATTGCAGCAATGAGCTCTTGCTTTTGCAAAGGTGTTTCTTCATGTTTCGGCAAATTTGGAATACTTTCCACTTTTCGTATTTCATCCGAATAGTGAATGGTTTGCAGCATTAAACCTTGATGAAAATTACGGATGATTGCTAAATGTTGTTTTTGACGAAGGGAAATATGGACAAGCCCTAACTTATTTGTTCGTTCAAGAGCTTCTTTTAATAATAAATATGCCTTTTCTGAACCTGGAGTAGGACCAATAAAATAAGAACGATCGAAAAAAATAGAATCTACTTCATCCTTTTGAACAAATGAAAGAATGTTGATTGCTCGTAATTCATGTGCTTTTTTCAAATCATTTAATTCTTGTTCTTCTAAAATAATATATTTATGAGGTTCGTATTCGTAAGCTTTCACAATTTCTGCTTCTTCTACTTCTTCATCTGAACAATCGGGAGCAATCTTTTTGTATTTAATAGGGGTAAGACACTCTTTGTGAAGGTGTAGTAACTTAACATCTTTTTCTTCTACTGCACTATACAATTTAATCCCGATTTTTAATAACCCAAGTGAGAGAGAGCCTTTCCAAATTGTATGCACAAGAATATCCTCCTTTATATACGATTATTGTCATGTAAAGAAAATGAATATATATATTATGCTAGCCATGAGGGCTTCTTATACATAAAGGCTTTCATCAAAGTTTTAGGTTAATCAACTAATACAGTGATAGAAAGTATTGACATTTTCTATTAAAACTTTTAAGATGACCATATAAAATTACGTATATAAAGGGGAGTAACTTCAATAATAAAGTCGTCATTACAGGGAGAAACCCTCGGCTTTATTAGCAACAATATGTTGTTAGTGAGACCTTTACCAGACGTGGTAAGGGCCCCTTATTGTCTTTTTTAGGACCTTTACCATTTTGGTAAGGGTCCTTTTTGTATGCCGTAATAGGAGACCGAGAGAGGAGAAGGAATATGAGAAAGTTGTGGAAAAGAATACGTCTAATCTTCCAAGTTCGTAAATTTATTCCGTTTTTATGTGAATTCTTTACATCAAAGGATGTGGAATTTAAGAAAAAGGTACTTTCTATCTTATTCTTATGTGGATATGTTATGTTTCCATTCGATATCATTCCAGACTTTTTATTGTTTTTTGGTGTGCTAGATGATGTAGCGGTGATTCTGTTTATTTTACAGCGCATTGTCAAGATGGCGCCTGTTCATTTGCAGGATAAATATGGATTAGTAGAGTAGGAGAAAGATAGATGGAACAGCTTATTTTAGATTTTATTAATTACTTAAAGCAATTCTCATATTTTGGAGTTATTTTTGCTTTAACGTTTGAATTTGTTCCTGCTGAGATTGTATTACCACTCGTTGGATATTGGGTATATGAAGGTGATATGAATTTTTGGATTGCGGTTTTAGCGGGAACGATTGGAGGAACAACAGGACCATTAACATTGTATGCCATAGGATATTACGGAGGCCGCCCGCTATTACTCAAATATGGGAAGTATTTTTTCATTAAAGAAGAACAAATTCAAAAAGCGGATGATTTCTTTGCAAAATATGGCCCTGTGGTAGCATTTACTGGGCGGTTTATCCCAGGTGTACGTACGCTTATTTCGGTTCCATGCGGGATGGCGAAAATGAATATTTGGCAGTTTGCAATCTACACATTTGTTGCGATGGTACCGGTAACTACTCTTTATATTTATGTTGGAATGAAGCTTGGCCCGCATTGGCATAAGGCTGGTGCTATGGTAGATCAGTATATGTTGCCTATATTAGGAGTTGTTTTTGTTTTTATTATTGGAATAGTTATTTCCAAAATGGTTAAGAAAAAAAGTAGAACAGAATATTGATAGGAAAAGGGACTGGGGATATAACTGCGTGCATGACCGGTCTTTAAAGAAGAAGAGAGTATGTTACAATAGAATAGATAATGTATGTAAGGAGCAGATTATATGTCAAAAAAAACCATAAAAAGAATTCTTGAATATACATGGATTATTGTTGTGCTCCTAGTCGGATATAAATATTTGCAAGAGAAAAGTCTGTGGGTTCTTTTTTTAATCACTTTTTTATTAGCGGGACTAGGAACATTGTTTATTAACTTTTTCTTTGATAGTATTGAAACTTGGAAAAAGAGGAAGGAAAAACAAAAATAAAGTACACCTTCTAACCGGTGATTGATTACGTAAATTGAACAGTCTTAGAACATAAAAGAAAGCTCGCTAGAAACAGCGAGCTTTCTTTTTTTACGCTTCTTTTTTTTCATCATGTGTTTTGGCAATAAGTAGATTACTATTTCGTTTCGAATAGAAAAAGTATACACATAAACCAATTGTTAACCATATACCAAAGCCAATCCATGTTTCTTTTGAAAGACTAAACATTAAGTATAGACAACAGCAAATTGCAACGATTGGTAAAACAGGAACGAATGGCACTCGGAATGCTCTAGGTAAGTTTGGATGTGTTTTTCGTAAAATAAGTACCGCAATGCAAACGAACGTGAATGCTGTTAATGTACCGATGCTTACAAGATTTGCAAGCAAATGTAAATCTAATAAGCCAGCAAGTGCAGCAGCGGCGCTACCCATAATCCATGTGTTTACTAAAGGGATTTTGAATTTTTCATTTACGCGAGATAAAGCTTTTGGCAATAATCCATCGCGGCTCATTGCATATGAGACACGTACTTGTCCATACATAACGACGAGAATAACAGTTGTCATTCCGGTCATTGCTCCTACTGCTAGTAAACTAGCGATCGTATCTTCACCGACAAACCTCAAGGCATAAGCAACTGGATCTGATACGTCTAATTGTGTGTAAGGAACCATACCTGTTAATACAAAGGAAACAATTATATATAGTACGGTACAAATAAGAAGAGAACCAATAATCCCAATTGGTAAGTCGCGCTGTGGTTTCTTTGTTTCTTCGGCAGCAGTTGCAATAGCATCGAAGCCTAAAAAAGCGAAGAATACAGTTGCAGCCCCTGTAATAATCCCGTCATAACCAAATGGCAGAAATGGTGTCCAGTTTTCCGGTTTTACATATTTTGCGCCAGCAACAATAAAAGCAATGATGACAGCCAATTTAATTAATACCATGATGTTATTCATGCGGGCACTTTCACGCACCCCTCTACTTAATAATGCGGTAATAAAAAGTATAATGAGGACAGCTGGTAAATCAATGATGCCTCCTTTTCCTAGACCGGGGGCAGAGGCGATTATAGCTGGGAGTTTGATCCCAAATCCGAGCAGTAGGGATTGTAAATAACCAGACCAACCGACGGCAACGGCAGCAACTGCGAGCAAATATTCAAGCATTAAACACCAGCCGACGATGAAAGCAACAATTTCCCCAACCGTCATATAAGCATATGTATAAACGCTTCCTGAAATTGGGATAGAAGATGAAAACTCAGCATAGCAAAAAGCGACGCATGCACACGTAAAGGCAGCGAGTAGAAAGGATAGCATAATACCAGGACCAGCGTGCTTTGCAGCAACAATACCGGTTAAAACAAAAATACCTGTTCCGATAACAGCTCCAATTCCTAAAAAAGTTAAATCAAGGGCACTTAATGTTCGATTGAGTTGACGTGGTGCTTCAGTCGTAAGGGGTTTCTTTCGTAAAAGTGTTTTCAAATTTGAATCTCCTCTCCATAAAGTTCAACTAACCATCAGTGGGGGTCTTACTCCCGTTAGAATGGGATAAGTGGATACAACCGCTAAGTTTGAACGTAGCCCCTTCGAGCACTAAGTAGAGAGTAGAAATAGTATTATGTATAAATAAAATGGAGAATGGTGCAGTTGCACGGTATTTTTAGGATAAATATGTAATTTTACTAATAAATTTATCATAATTCAGAATATTTCGTCAACGGAAAGTATAACAAATAAAACGACATATTTAAGTAAACACTATTGTAAGAAATTAATGCATTTTTATGTAGGAGCAGATATTATGTTATTTTATTTTGAACTTGCCGTTATTTTACTTTGCACGAAACTAGCTGGTGATATTAGTGTTCGTCTTGGACAACCAGCTGTATTAGGAAAATTAATTATCGGAATTGTTATTGGCCCAGCTATGTTTGGCATTATTAATAGTTCTGAGCTTATTGATGAATTAAGTGCAATTGGTGTATTGCTTCTTATGTTTATGGCGGGGCTTGAAACAGATTTAGAGGAATTAAACCGCAATCTTACATCGTCTTTTGCGGTGGCAATGGGAGGAATTATCTTTCCGTTTATTGGAGGATATGTTGCAGGCCTTTTATTTGGAATGACGCAGGCACATGCGATTTTTTTAGGATTACTTCTTTGCGCTACGTCTGTTAGTATTTCCGTTCAAACATTGCGAGATCTTGGGAAAATGAATACGAGGGAAAGTACAACGATTTTAGGAGCAGCTGTATTTGATGATGTTATTGTTGTTATATTGTTAGCATTTGTGATGAGTTTTCTCGGTTCACAAGATGTGAGTGTAACGCTTGTAATCGCGAAGAAAGTCATCTTTTTTGTTACTATTTTTTTTATTGGCTGGAAAGGTGTTCCTTTCATTATGAAAATATTGTCACCACTTCGTGTTTCAGAGTCGTTAATTAGTGCAGCACTCATTATTTGTTTTTCATTTGCTTATTACAGTGAAATCATGGGGATTGCCGGAATTATTGGGGCATTCGCAGCTGGAATCGCAATTTCACAAACTTCGTATAAGCATGAAGTAGAACATAAAATTGAGCCAATTGCGTATGCGATTTTCGTCCCGGTCTTTTTCGTTAGTATTGGTATGGAAATTACCTTTCAAGGATTAGGAAACCAAATATGGTTCATTATCATTATGACCATTATTGCTATATTAACAAAATTAGTCGGTTCAGGACTCGGGGCGAGATTAACAGGATTTGATTTAAGGTCTTCTATTAGTATTGGAGCGGGAATGGTGTCAAGAGGAGAAGTGGCGCTTATTATTGCTTCTAACGGATTGGCTTCGAATTTGTTAGCGAAAGAAAATTTTACGTCGATTGTAATTGTTGTTATTTTGACGACAATTATTACGCCGCCTATGTTGAAGAAGTATTTTGTGTGAGAGTGTAATAGGGGTAATGACAGCACCCTGTCATTACTCCTATTAAGAATCACCAGCTTCTTATGTGGATTTGAATTAAAGTTCGGTCATTTATAAAAAAGCCTGATCGTTTATAAGAAAGTTTGATAATTTTAAAAAAAGATTGATCAAAAATCCTGTATTTTAATACAGGATTTTTCTTGTTCAGCAGTCAGGCTATTTTTTGAATAGAAAAAGGGTTTATTAAAAATAAATCGAAGCTTTAAGCTATTCAAATAACGAAGATGGTTAGTACAATAATGCATAATTAATGAACTAAGTAAAAATAGTACTTTAAGTACAAGGTTAGCTTTATTTTTCCAATCTTCTTGTGTAATCAAACCCATTCTTTGACAGCAATAAAATCTAATTATAAAGGAGACTAAAGTTATGGAAATTTCTAACGGAGTAGAGATGCTGCACCTTGAATTTCATGGGAATATTATTCATCCAATCCTTTTATGGGATCAGGAAATGGCTGTTTTAATAGACACTGGATTCCCTGGACAAATTGAAGATTTACATGTAGCAATGGATAAGTTAGGAGTGTCGTTTGATAAACTAAAAGTCGTGATTTTGACGCATCAGGATATAGATCATATAGGCAGTCTTCCTGAAATATTGCAGAATTGTGGAAGTAATATTAAAGTTTATGCTCACGAACTAGATAAGCCTTATATCCAGGGGGATTTACCTCTTTTGAAAGATGGACATATAGAGAATCCACCGAAGGGAAAAGTGGATGATACCTTGATTGATGGTCAAGAACTGCCGTATTGTGGCGGGATTCTTATTATCCATACTCCAGGGCATACTCCTGGCCATATCAGTTTATATTTGAAGCAAAGTAAAACGCTTGTTGCTGGGGATTCGATGTATAGTGTAAACGGAACACTGGAGGGGATTCATGTTCCAACCACTTTGGATATAAAGGCTGCTCGACAGTCTTTGAAGAAATATTTAGACCTAGATATTGAATCCGTGGTTTGTTACCACGGAGGATTAAGTAAGGTAAATATTAATGAGCAGATCCAAAAATTATAGAGGATATTAATAATAAATTATCATTTATTGAGGCGTTGTTATTAAACAGTGTGAAGGTTGAAGAGTAGTTGTTCCTTTTAGGTAGCTCTATCTTTATCTTTTTTGTTCTTCAACAATACCAACGGCCAATATAAGGTCGTTATTCTTCAGTAAATGGGCGCCATTGTGGAACAATTAAAACTGAAAATGATCAAACTTTTTTATAAAGAAAATTCCTAATTACATTAAATAAGAGCATGCTTTGAACAATCTTTTTTCAATAACATGCTCTTTATATTTTCTCTTTTATTAAGGTTATTAGCATCAAATTAATCAAACTTTATTTTAAAGCTACATCTTAACGTACCGGAAATCGGTGATTTTTAAAAACTATTTTCTTGTCCGTGTCACATACGGATAAATTGGATCTCTTAATTCGAAGTCATACGTTTCTCCATCCACAATTCCAACTACCTTCTCGCTATCATAAAGATCTAACATAAATCCAGCCATTTCTTTTGCAGTATGAAATTTAGGAATTACACCTTCATATTGGAATTCATCTGCATCCAAAGAACGTTTAGCAAATTCCGTTTCAGTTGCAGCAGGAGCCAAGACTTTTGCTTGCATGGCTGCTCTTTTTTCTTTCAATTCTTGAGCTAGCCCTTCTGTAAAGGCACTTACATAGAACTTTGTCGCACAATAGGTCACAGCATCGGCAACAATCACGTATCCTCCTCCAGAAGAAATATTGATGAGTTGCGTTCCTTCAACATCTGCATAGTCACGTACATAAAGAGAGGACAGAATAGTTAAGGCTTCAATATTCAAGTGAAGCATTTTTTCAATTTTATTTAAATTTTGTTCCCCAACGGAAGCAAAGTTTCCAAACCCAGCATTGTTGATCCAGGTCTCAATCTGATAATCCTGAAGACTTTCGTAGAATTCATAAACATTTGCAGTAACAGATAGATCAACAGTTCGAATGACAACATCCAGATTTGCGTTAATGTCAGCCACTTTTGATTTTAATTTTTCCAATTCCTCTGTTCTGCGTGCTGCTAGGATTAAGTTTTTTCCGCGAGCCGCAAAAGCAAGAGCCGTTTCATATCCAATTCCTGAACTGGCACCTGTAATAACTGTATATTTCATATAAATTCCTCCTGAATTTTATTTAATTAATTTTATTTTGAAAGAACTATGAGCTGATTATACTGATTAGAGTGAACTCTAAGTCAAGAGGAAATTAATGTGGAGGTTTCTTATGCACACTATTGGTGAAGTGGCTAAAATGTTAGGGATAAGCACACATACATTACGGTATTATGAAAAGGAAAAAATTATAATTCCCGTTCGTGATGCCAGTGGAGACAGACGATATAACGACTCACATATGAAATGGCTGCAATTTGTGATCAAGTTAAAAGAAACACAAATGCCCATCGCGAAAATAAAGAAGTATGCTTCATTAGTTTTAGAAGGAGATCATACAACAACAGAGCGATTAAACCTTTTAGAAGAACATAAACGCTCTATTAAGGAACAAATCAGAACGTTAAAAGCTGCGGATGAGATGCTTGAACATAAAATTGCCGCTTACAAAGATTTCATAAGTAAACGAGATTAGATGCGGGTTCTATATAATTAGAAATCCCGTAGCTTCATTCTAAAAGGAAGCGGCGGGATTGATTTATCAAACTCGATATTTAGTTACTCCGTGCTAGAGGAGTGCTTGTATGTTGCGGAGTTGTATATTCTTGTTTAGAAATCGCATGAGATTTAAAGTGTGAGAATAAATAACATCCTGCAATAACAATCATACTTCCTACCACCTGAATCCACGTCATTTGTTCACCTAATAATAGAAACGCTAAAATGGCAGTGAAAATAGGATTGAAATTTAAGAAAATACCGGAAGTAGTCGCACCTAATTTTTGGACACCGATATTCCAAAAAACCATACATAAAACAGTTGAGATAACGCCTGTATACATAATCGATCCTAAGAAAGAAGCGTTCATATTTGAAATGGTAAAATGAGAGATGTTAAAGGGAACTAGTATGATGATACCAAAGATACCAGAATATAAAGTGGACATCATTGGTGTCGTCTTTTTCGTTGCCCATCTACTGCAAACTGAATAGATTCCCCATACACATACCGCGGCCATCATCCATAAATCACCTATATTAAAATGTAAGGAAAACAAGGTATCTATTTTTCCTTTTGAAAGAACAAGCGTAACGCCAAAAAATGAGACAATCATAGATGCAATTTGAAATATATTAATTTTTTCTTTTAAAAATAGAGCTGAACAGACAGCAATAGAAATCGTATTTAATGTAGAAATAAGACCAACATTTGTTGCTGATGTATGCTCTAATGCCCAAAACTGAAAAATGTTAAAGAAAACAACGCCAGTAACCCCCATAAGAAATAAAGGGAGAAGTGCATCTTTCGGCGGGAAAATTTTCTTTTCTTTCCACCATACAATTGGGAAAAGACAAATGACTGCAATAATCCATCGAAGAGTAGTCAGTGTCATAGGAGAAGCGTGCCCGACAAGAGATTTTCCCACTACAAAATTTCCGCCCCACAATAAGCTTGTGATGAGTAATAAAATAACATAAGGCATAATATGAGTTAGCTCCTTTACAAGAAAGTAGGGCTTGCGCATTGCCCGTTTGATGAAAGACAGCCACTGTGCACGGTGGTTGAATATATATACTTTAAACTATGTAAATTGTAGCATTTTTCTTGTTTGTCATATATGTTGTTTTGTATAATTAATAAAATTCGAAATAATGTAAAGTTATTGTGATAATTTGCAGAATTTTATTCATTTTAGGTGCGGTTGTAATGTATTTTGGTGAAGAATCGTTTGTGATGAAAAGGGAGATTAGAAATGGAACATGCAGTTCGTAAGGGTTTAGATGATCTGGATATACAAATTTTAGATGTGCTGCAACAAGAAGGACAGCTGAGTAACGCTGAGGTTGCACGCCGCGTTAATCTTTCACCGCCAGCTACACATGCACGGGTGAAACGATTAGAAAGTGAAGGGTTTATTAATCAGCAAGTAGCAATTTTAAATCAGGAGAAATTGGGATTTGGTTTATTATGCTTTATTTTTGTGAGTACAAATATTCATCAAGCGGAGAAGTTAGAAGTGTTAGAGAAGGCTATGCACGAAATGCCAGAAGTATTAGAATGTCATTGTTTAACGGGGGAGTATGATTATATTTTAAAAGTTGTGCACCGAGATCGAAGTGAGCTGGAACGTTTTATTCGTAAATTAAATATGCTCGGTATTACGAGAATTCAAACGAGTTTAGCACTGCGAGAAATTAAGTATTCTACTGTATTGCCTCTGCAGAGCGAAAAAGATGGCGGAGCTGTTTAGCTCCGCCTATTGTGTATGAGGACGAATCCACAGTTTTGCAAAGTCTGTCCATCCGAAAGAATCAATGGTGACATTTTGTAGTGCAGATGGGAAACTTCTTCTTTTTAAGACATGGTAGTAAAAGACAAGGAGGTACTGGTCGCTAAGAAGTTTTTCGATTTTAGATATTGAGTCATATCGTTTTTCTTTATTTGGCTCTGCTACAAATAGATCAAGCAGTTCATCAATTTGTTTTTGAAGATGCGGGTGTCTAAAGCGATGAACAAAGCAGCTTTTATTTTTAAAGATATGTAAGAAGGCCATTTCAAGATTGGCGTCGAGAACTTCTCCTGTTAAAATGATATCAGCTTGTTTTGTAATATCTTCGTTAAAGTAATCGGTAATTGGAAATGGGTGCAGCTGTAAACGTATGCCAAGTGGTTCGCAACGTTTTTGTAACCAAATTGCATCTTGCTCGCTATCTTTAAATGCAAAGAAGTAAATGTGTACGCTTTCTCCGTTGTACGTACTTTGTTGTAAGTATTCTTTCGCTTTATGCAAAGAGGTTTCTTTATACATTGTTCGGCTCTTATCAGGAAAGAAGCTATAAGCTGGCATCGTACGTTTCCCGCCGAGGTATTGAATTAATGATGTAGGGTCCATTATTTCTGCCCATGCTTTTCGGAAGTAAATATCATGCTGCGGACCGTCTTTTTGAAAATTAAACGCTGCGTATATACAGCCGATTTCTTCTGTTTCCACCGCTTTTTCTTCTTCACATCCCATGTTCGGTAATTCGTAATTTGTTCGTATTTTTGACCGCTCTGGAATAAACCAAAATTCAATCTGATCAAGGAGTGCCCGCTCTTTAAAATAATCTGGAAATGCTTCTAAAATAATATTGTCTTCGGTAAGGCTTTTTATTTTAAAGGGACCTGTGCCAATATACTGGTGATTTTGGATCATTACATCATGCGGTAAAATGGATAATTGCACAGAGCTTACGTAATGTAGAAAAAAGTGATTTGGTTTTCGTAAATGAAAGATAACTTGCAAGGGAGATGGATTTTCTATTTTTGCAATTTCCTCTGTTAACCAGTCAAAAGGAGAGCGAACGGCTTGCAATCTTTCGAAGGAGAAGATTACATCTTTTCCTGATAATGTTTTTCCGTGATGAAAGCGAACACCTTTACGTAGGTAGAATGTCCACATAAGTTGATCATCGCTTACTTCCCAAGTATGTGCCAAGTGTGGCTCGATTTCGTCTGTTTTTTCGTTATATCTCACTAATGTATCAACGACTTGGCTAATAAGATGACTTTCTGTTGTCACAGCAGCAAAAGCTGGATCAATAGGGAGTAATTTTCGGTTATATGGAATTTTTAGCACATCATACAGATCATCTGAAGTTGTATATCCAAAATAAGTATTTAATCGTTCTTCTATTTTTTCTTTAAGTAAGAAAGGCAGCGGTTCTTTGAGTAAAAGAAATACTTCTGTTAACTTCTCATTTTTTAAAAGTTCTTCAACATGCGGTAAAATCGCTTCTACAAATGTATGAAGAAAGTGAATTTCCGTTTTATTTCCACGGCCTCTTCCTGGTATCCATTCAATCAGTTTTTCTTCACTCATTTTTTTTAGTAAAATCTTCACATTTTTTGTACTGCAAAATAGAATGGCAGCCAATTCTTGGAGACTATTTTGAATATGTTGTTCATTTGGAAAGGAAAGTCTTAGCCGAATATAGTGGTCCATAATTTTCATGTTATACATCTCCTTTTTCTAAAAGGGGAAACTCTTCAGAATATTTTAACCTTTTTCTTCCACTTTTTCAAAGTAAAATGAAGAAACAGAAGGAGGGGGAAACAGATGGGGTTTTGGTCTATGCATCGCAACATTAAAATTAGAATTATTACATCCTTTTTAACTCGTACGGTAGGAACGATGATTTTTCCGTTTATGGCGATTTATTTTTCCGTAAAATTAGGAGCAGTATTAGCAGGGTTCTTATTGTTATTAAATGTAATTGCATCACTTATCGTTGGCTTATATGGAGGCTATATTGCCGATACATTAGGACGGAAAAAGGTCATGATTATTGGACAGGTGATTCAAGTAGTCTCTATTGCTTGCATGGGTGTTGTGAACTCAGATTATATAGATTCAGCTTGGCTCACGTTTGTCTTTTTACTTATAAACAGCATCGGTTCTGGGGTGATGAACCCAGCGACAGAAGCAATGTTAATTGATGTAAGTACACCGGAAAACCGAAAAATGATGTACAGCATTAATTACTGGGCAATTAATTTATCTATCGCCATTGGTGCAATTTTCGGAGGACTTCTTTTTGAACACTACCGATTCCAATTATTTATGCTGCTAACAGGCATTGCATTATTAACACTGTATTTAATTACAGTTTATATGGAAGAAGTATATGTAGTTCAAAAGAAAGCAGAAAAGAAAAACGTATTAAAAGATATGGTAAATAACTATCGAGTTGTCGTGAAAGATCGAGCATTTATCGTATTGTGTTTGGCAAGCATATGCGCATTATCACTAGAGTTTCAAATTAATAACTATATTGGAGTTCGTCTGCAGAAAGAATTTGAAACGATAACATTTTCACTATGGAATGGGAATCACTTTGATTTAACTGGGATTCGGATGCTAAGCTGGATCTCTACTGAGAATACAGTATTAGTTGTTTTATTTTCAGCTCTTGTTGTGAAAATCATGAATCACTTTCAGGACCGGAAAGTACTTTATACAGGTTTATTTATATATACAATTGGATTTACGCTATTTGGAGCAAGTAATAGTTTATGGATTCTATTACTAGCAGGTTTGTTCCAAACAATTGGAGAGATGATGTATGTTCCAGTGAGCCAATCCATTCGGGCAGATATGGCTCGTGATGATGCGAGAAGTTCGTATATGGCCATTAACGGGATGGTGTTTCAAATTGCGAAGATGGTCGGAACGCTGGGCATTATGATTGGTTCAATCGTTGCCTCTTGGGGAATGAGTATATTGTTCTGTTTAATAGGGATAAGCAGCATTCTCTTATTTAAGAAAGCAGTCGATATGTATCATCGTCAAGAGAAGAAGGTAGAGAAGATAGGGTAAGTATAGTGAGAAAGCTGCTTGCTTTGGAGACAAGTAGCTTTCTTAAAAAGAGTTAAATAGTTAGGATAGGAGGTAATTGTAATGAAGATTAGTCCAAAAGAATTTTATAGTCGTAATATACGTTATATGATTAGGTCTGCAATGGAAGAAGATGCAAAAAATTTATCTGAAGTACGATTACAAATAGATGGCGAAACAGAAAACTTAGATAGAGAGAAAGGCGAAGCGTACATAGATGAAGCTGGTTTTAAAAAGATCATTAAAGAGGATACAGACAGTGTTAGTAATCTATTTTTAGTAGCCGAAGTGAATGGAAGAATTGTAGGTTTTTCAAGGTGTGAAGGGAACAAATTGAAAAGAACATCTCATAAAGTAGAGTTTGGCGTCTGCGTATTACAAGAATACTGGGGATATGGCATTGGAAAGAACCTCTTAAAAGAATCTGTTAATTGGGCCGACTTACATGGAATTAAGAAAATCACTTTGAATGTTCTTGAAACGAATGATAAAGCGAAAAGTCTTTATGAAAGATATGGTTTTGAAGTAGAAGGGATATTGAAAAATGACAAAGTTTTATCGGATGGGAATTACTATAATACTATTTTAATGGGAAGACTTAATGGATAAAAGGGGAGTGGGAGAATGTTTCCTATTTTAGAAACAGAAAAACTAATCTTGAGAGAGCTAATAGAAGATGATGCACAAGGGGTATTGAATTGCTTTTCGAATGAGGATGTATTACGTTACTATGGGCAAAATCCATTAACAGATCTAGAACAGGTGAAAAATATAATTAGGGATTTTTCAGATAACTACAAAGAAAAACGAGGAATTAAATGGGGAATTGAAAGAAAAGAAACAGAAGGGATTATTGGAACGATTGGATTTCATGACTGGTCTTCTGAACATAAGAGAGCTGAAATCGCTTATGCACTTTTACCTGAACACTGGGGGAAAGGGTATGCCACTGAAGCAGTTTCAAAAGTTATATCATATGGATTTCATGAGCTGGATTTAACTCGTATTGGGGCAGTTGTTTTTACAGAAAATAAAGCATCTAATATATTATTGGGAAAATTAGGTTTTCAAAAAGAAGGTGTTCTTCGAAATTATATGTATCAAAATAATATTGCATATGATACGAACGTTTACTCCTTGCTTCCAACTGTTGCTTTTAAATAAAGTTTGTTCAAAAATACCTCACAAACCCGTATTTTATGATAAATAATAAGAATCTATTTTGAAAAAAATTAATCAAAATGGATTCTTATCTAGTAAATTTAAGTTTGGATTTTATGAAAAAATTTAATCGTTTTCTACTTGGGGTTCCGCCACATGCCCATCAACCTAAGGTTTTAATATCCCCCTAAATGAAAATTTTCTTTCTCTACAGGTATTTACTCTGAGAAGTCAGCTCATTTTTCGTTTTGGGGGCATTTATTTTTCTTAAGTTAATGGATATGGGGTTCCGCCAGCATTTCGAAAAAAATACGCTAAGTAACTTTTGACATAAAAATAAATAGTTTTAACAACGCTAAAAGTATGCAGAATTCTATGCAGACGTAATGTATCGTTTGAAGAGAAATGACAAATAAACCTTATCATATCAAGTACGCATAAAATCCTGCATATTTCATATTGTCGGAAAATAGGAAAAAACCTTGATAGAAAGGGATTTTAGGAATGAAAGAACTTCTGATAATGATGCGTTATGTTAACTCTCTATGAATATCATATACAATAGGATTTCTCTATTTGGAGTACGAATTTAATCATTATTAATAAATTAAATCATGAACTTATGGTTAACAAAGGTGGGAAAAGTGTATGTCTGATAAGTCCCCTAGAAGTGGATTACGGATCCGATGTGAACAAGGAGTCCATCCTGAAGTAAGACGAGCCTGTTTAGAGTTTGGAAAGTGGCTACGGGAAGAATTCGAATTTCCTATTCGAGTTGTTGTTTATCTAAAAAAAGATTATCAAATTAAAAGTCAGGTTGATAAAGAATTGGTATCGGGTACATTTTTTGGTCCTTTTAACAAAAGTGAAGAACCATATATAAGAATAGCTACTGGTGACTATTTAGAATTATTAGAGGAAAATGGGCAAGATAATGCACTTGCTGCTATCCTTGGTACATTTGCCCACGAATTGGGACACTATTACCAATGGATTGATAATCTCGAACTTGATGATGAAGAGGCAGAAGATGGGGCAGAAAATGAGAGGGATTATATTCTTGATTTGTATAGACAGACAAGAGACCATCCGTAAACAATTTAAGCTAACACGCTTATGTTAAATAAACCATATTGATTTACTTCCGATATCGAGAATTATGTAAATGAGCTGTCCATATGGACGGCTTATTATATTTTTTTGCTTAGCGTGGGGTTTTTCTGATTTGCTGGTGGCCCCCTTACTTGTATTGCTGTTGCTTTGAAATAAAGTTTAATTAAAAACAGCTTACAGATCTTTATTCTACAGAAAATAAAACAAATCCAGTTTGAAAAAAGTTTGATTAAAACACATTTAGAATTCTTTAATTGAAGAGATAAAGCATCGCATCTTTTTTTAAAACGCCGCAACTTTATTCAAAAATTCGCGTCTTTCTTATAAACATCGTGACTTTATTTCAAATCCACACCAACTACTGCTACTAAGTAAGTTTAATCCAATATATCGGCGCTTCGACAGAAAATAAAGCCCCTTCGGTAATGTTTATCATAAAAAGAATCCATTTTGACCAAAATGGATTCTTTTTATGATAAGTCCAATATAGAATTTCTGGTCATGTAAAAAATTCATATGCACCAATTACAATGAGTAAAAGGCCGGATAAAACATTTGAGTATTTGCCAATGAATGTTTGTGACAGCTTATATCCAGAATGCGAACCAATCATGATGGAAATAAATGAAAAGAATCCAACAGATACTGCAGTCCAAATTGGGGAAAGTCCACTCATTCCACCACCAAAACCCATCGTAATGCAATTGAGAGATAAAATAATTCCTAAGTAAAAAGATTCTTTCCAAGAAATTGTATTATTCTCATCTTTGTCTGCTTGCTCTGGATTTTGAAGCACAGGAGAAGGACGTGATAGATATTCTGATAAGATAGTCCATGCACCTAGACTAATAAGAAGAATGCTACCGCTTATATTTGCGGCATCTTTAGATATATATTGCGAAATGAATGAACCGGCTACAACGGAAAGATATACCGCAAACATAGAAATAATAGCAATAAAGAGATTAGCCATTGCTGTAATGTGCACTTTTTTCATTCCAAGAGATAAACCAATCCCTAAATTATCTAAGTTTGCTCCGATTCCGATAAGTAAAATGGATAACCAATGCATAGGAAAACCTCCAAAGAATAAAGTGGAAATTTTATCTCGCTATTCGCGGGCAGTAAGACCCCCGCCTCAAGATTCAGGGAGAAGCGAGGAAGATAGGTGAGGGATAACTGCTGGCATGCGCCCGATTGGTGAGAGCTTTCCATCAGTGGGAGATGAAAAAACTGTCCACTGATGGTAGTTTCACTTTATCAGTTAGTGAGCCTCCATCTCCCACTGAACTTTTCTCTTCCCATTCCCTTGGGGGATCAATTTGTTCTTATCTATATGAAGGTTTTATGGAATTGGTGCCTAGAAAAATAGAAAAAGACTACTATGCGCAGTCTTGCGATAGTAGCCATATAGCTGATTTAAATAAGAATGGGGAATTTCGTAAATCATTTGACTTATGAAGTAGAAATATATGTTTTTGCTTTTTTTAGAACAATCAAATGAATAAACAGTATACTTCCAACTAGTAGTAATAACGTAAATAAGAGATAACCAGTACTAAGTAGAACCATAATTGAAAAGAACGTTAGCTGCACGATCGTTACTAGAAATACAAGCGTAATAAAAGCGCGTTTTCGTTCTTTAAGTGAAACTGGATATAATGCTACAATACTATTTCCCGAAAAATAATTCCAAAGGGCGCGAAGTTGTAAAGCGGTTATGTATAGGATACATAACGCAATGATTCCTTTTCCGATGAACGTAGGACTGTAGTATAAAACAATGCATCCTACTACAGTCAATCGTATGTAGATGCCAAGGTAACCGTTCGCGCGCAAAAAGGATAAACTATACAAATATAAAAAAGGAGATCGCTTTTGATACAGTAGTCTTTCAATCCAAACAGTCAGCCATTTTCTTTGTTTTACTTGCTGTTTTATTTGCGGCACATCTGTAAAGAAATGAATAAACTGATAAAAGCGCATATCCATTTTTTCTTCTTGCTCTATTAAATATTCCCAATGAATGTGCCGTTTTCGTTTATTAATCGTATATAAAAATAAGAGCGTTATGAAAAGTAGTATACTTCCTACAATCATAATGGAAGTGAATTGAAACATTGTATATGTAATGGCTGCATTACAGAATATCCTGATAAGCAACCAGTGTGAAATAGATTCGGTTCCTCTATATGTCCAATGCAAATACATATTCCACCACTTTATAAAAGCAAGAATGACAAAGGCTCCGCATAAAAAAGCAGGAGTTGTATGTAACGATTGCTGCGCGAGAGGTGTAATGATGAGTACTACGCATAATAATGGAAAGAGCTGAATGATATAACTGTACAAAAGAGAGCGTTTAAAATAATATGCGAGTTTTTCTTCTATTGGCAATAGATATAGGATATCTGGTTTTTGTAAAAATGTACGAATTGGAGAACGAGTGAGTGCAATTGTAAGTAAAACCGTCACAATGGTTAATGCAACAGACTCAGATGGAAATGAACGAAGAAATTTTGCATAATAATAGCCGCCTACACAAAGAAGTAGAAGGAAGCTATAGATAAGCCCGCTTGCAATACGCGCAAAGTACATCGTGATTTTTTGTAGATGTTGCTGAAAACGGTCATTCCAAAGTGTTTCGATTGTCACTGAGATCACTCCTTTGTTTTATTATAAGCAGGGTAGTGTTTCTCTTGCTACCCGTTAATAAGATAAAAAAGCAAGTTACCTTTAGCTAGGCAACTTGCTCGTTTTGTTTATCTTTTTTCTCGTCACGTTTCATTAATGGATAGAAAGCAAATCCAACTAAAAATAATCCAATGCCAAGCAGGAATGTTTTCATATCAGAAGAGCCAGTTTTAATAACCCATAATGCATAAATAAGAGCAATCGCAGCAATGATTCCATCCACCATACGAGAACCCTTTTGATTTTCGTATGTTTCACCTGTGATAACAAGCTTAAGCTGGAAGATTGGAGAAACAAGGTATGGGATTAAATAGGCAAGTGTTGAAACGGTAATAACAAATGTATACGCCTGGGCAATTGACCCGGATAGTGTTGAGAATAGGAACACTTGCGACATAATATTTGTTAAACGAAGCGAATGAATCGGGCTTCCTTTTTTATTCGTTTTTGTGAAGAAGGATGGAAAGAATCCTTCTTTTGCTGCTTGATACGGTACTTCTGAGCTTAATAAAACCCAACCAAGAATGGATCCAAATAAAGAAGTAAGTGCAAGCAGCGCCATTAATTTTCCGCCGTTATGACCCATTACTGCAGTTAACGCATCCGCTAATGGTCGTTCAGATGCTTGTAGTTTATCTATATGAAGAACACCCATTGTTAAGATGGTAATTCCTAAATAGATACCAACTGTTAGTAGTAAGCCGGTAACAGTTGCACGTTTTACTGTTTTTGGTGAAACAGCACGGTTTGATAATAACACAGCCGACTCAACACCAATGAAGGCCCAAAGTGTTGTTAGGGCTGCTAAGTTTATTTGCGATAGCAGTCCGTGTGAAATACCTTCTTTATCAACGATTGGCGTATACCATTGTCCAAGTTTAGAAGCTTCGAAGGCAAACAATGTAACAATGATGAAGAGAAGGAATCCTGTTACTTTCGCTGTTGTTGCTAAAAAGTTTAATTTACCGGCACCATTTACGCCATTTGCCAAAATCATATGGGTACCCCATAATAAAATGGTGCAAATGGAGAACGTAATCAATTTTCCAACTTCAATGTTGAAAGTTCCAACTGAAAACAATACGTGAGTATCTTTCATAATTGGGAAAAAGAGTGATAAATAGCCAGCAAATGATGTAATGATGGCTACGTTGCTTGCCCAGTTTGCAACCCAGTAGCCCCATACGATGCTAAAACCCGCCATTTTTTTTGTTTTTTGTGAAGAAAAGAGCGCGTAAGCATGACTTTGCGGACCTGTTGTTAAATCAGGACGACGAATTGCTAAATTACCGAAAACAAGAGCTAGCATTAATACGCCAAATCCTGTTGTTAACCAAGCTAATGTAACACCAAGAGGGCTGGCTGTTTGTGCTAATGTACTTGGAATCATAAAAATACCTGCCCCAACCATATTCCCAACTACAAATGCAGTAAGTACCCAAAAGCCCCATTTTTTTTGCTGCATAGAAACTACCTCCAAAATTAGTATAACCAAGTCAAGCGAGGAGATATGTATGTGTTTGAAGTTCCAAACAAAACAAAAAAACGCGTATATATTCACGCGCTTTTCAATCTTATTAAGAAACCCGCGGACATACCTCTCGATAGCTCTCCACAAGCAAAAAGCCTGTGACAGTCCTGCACTTATTCAATGCAGGCCCAGCAAGAAAGCGCTGTGGATGCTTCTTGCTTCGGCAACTATTCCTTTCTGATTTGTTCAGCGATGCCACACATCTTCCAAATCATACTATTAATAATTGCAACCTCTACCTCACCGAGATACGAATGAGGATTTATGTATAAAGTTAACATAATAAAGGGTAACAAATGGTTTTTTATTCGTCAATGCAAATAAACATAATCAGATTATTATGAGAATAGGGTATGTTTAAGATAATGAAACAACTTAAGGCTTCACATCATATAATATGTATATAAAATGAGGGATAAAACGAAGCTGCTATTACTGAGGTTTTTTCATCCCTCACTAATGGCTAGTTGAACTACGGGTAGCTTTATTTCCTTAAAAATTTAGTGGAAGTTTTACTGCCCATAAGTAGTGAGGTAAAGAGGGATAGCGGATGGAGAGCTGGTTTAAGAGAAACTGCTTTATATGTGGGAAGGAAATTCCTGTATGCCAGAAGACAGATCCAATAGAGGAGTTAAAAAAGCAAAATGAAGAGCTTGCAGCTTCTTTAGAACGATGTATGAGACTACTCCATAATATACAAAAGAGTTTAAGTAAAAAAACAGAAAAGAGTGCATTGCCTCCTCTTTTTTCATTAGGAGATAAGATAGAAATATTTGATGGGGAGACACGTACAGAGGGGATTTTTATTGAGTGTACTAACGAATGGTTATATTGGATTAACGTTGATTATGATCTAACCATTAGTCATATAAAAAGTGTAAAACAGATTATAAAAAAAGAGTCTATTCAAAAAGAGGTTTAAATAACTCTTTTTGAAATAGACTTTGCTTTTTGGTGACAGGAGTTAGAACACTTTATGAGTGATTAGGAAACTTTAGCAACGCTAATTGTATCTAAACTTGTAATGTTTATATTAGCATTATTGTCAACCCAGATTAAAAAGTTATTTTCTACGCGGATGAAAACACCTACACCATCAATTTGACGCCCAGCTGAGAAAACGCGGATTTTGTCGCCTTCTACTAAGCCGTTTAATGTTGATGAGAATGTGAATGCCATGTGACCACCACCTCTCTATCAGAAGTTAATATATATATATGAAAAAGGTAGAGAGGAAGTGTGTGTGAAATATAGTGTTAGAAACTATTTTTTACTCACCTTTATATTAAATTTAGTAATGTTACTTTCTCACATGTCATAGATTCAAGAGTTTTATGAGAGTGAGGTATATGGTGATTGTATGAGGTTTGAAAAAAATCTAAATAAAATAGTTTTAAAAGCGATTCCTGGGACGTTTTTTGCTTAATAATTATGTTTCCATAAAAATAAAAAAACAATTGACAGAAAAGTCTTTAAAATTATACAATTAAAAATGGAAAATAAAAGAAAAAGGAGGTGTGCGTGATGATTGTAATCGTATATATGACTGGCTTAGGTGTTTTACGCAATGAAAACAATAAATATCATCACGCAACCTCTACGGACAAATAACGCTTCTTTTTAGTTGAAAAGGGAAGCGTACGTTGCGTGTGTCGTGACGTGCGCTTTTATGCGTTTTTCGCATATCGTCAAAGCGACGGTATGCCTTTTTTTGTCTCTTTTTTAGATTGTTCCTATACATTTGTATAGTTTCAATAATAAATGAAATGGAGAAAGGAAGGAATGACGATGGAAAAGTATGAGGTGCGAATGGTAAAAACGGAGACGCTGGATAGTGGATAATGAGTCAATGTTTAAACAACAACAGGAAGGGAGAGGTTATATTGTTTTCTGTATTACAAAAATTAACATGGTTTTTTAAAACGCATTGGAAAAGGTATAGCATTGCCATTGGTTGTTTACTTATTGTCAATGTGGTCGAGATTATTCCGCCAAAACTTCTTGGATTGGCGATTGATGATATAAAAGCCGGGAGTTTAACAAACGCGGGAATTATGAATTATGTGTGGATGTTGCTTGGAGCAACAGCTGTTGGCTACGTGCTTTCTTATGTATGGCAATACCAATTATTCGGCGGTGCATTTGTGCTTGAAAAAACGATGCGTTCCAAATTTATGGGGCATTTGCTGAAGATGACGCCAACTTTCTATCAAAGAAATCGTACAGGTGATTTAATGGCAAGGGCAACGAATGATTTAAAAGCAATTGCCATGACAGCTGGATTTGGTATTTTAACGCTCGTTGATTCGAGTTTATATATGCTCACAATTGTGCTTATGATGGGTTTTTCGATTAGTTGGAAGTTAACATTCGCTGCTTTATTGCCGCTTCCGATTATGGCGTATGCAGTGAGTGCTTATGGAAAGAGATTACACGAGCGCTTTACAGTTGCACAAGATGCATTTGGAGATATGAACGATAAAGTGCTGGAGTCGATTGCAGGTGTACGTGTCATTCGCGCTTATGTACAGGAAAGAGAAGATGAGAAGCGATTTAATACGTTAACAACAGATGTGTATGCAAAGAATATGAAAGTCGCAAAAATTGATTCACTGTTTCAACCAACAATAAAGATGCTTGTTGGGATGAGTTATTTAATTGGCCTTGTGTACGGAGCGTTTTTAGTATTTAAAAATGAGGTAACGATTGGGGAACTTGTATCGTTTAACGTGTACCTTGGTATGATGATTTGGCCGATGTTTGCGATTGGTGAGCTGATAAACGTTATGCAGCGCGGGAATGCTTCACTTGATCGTGTAAATGAAACGTTAGCATATAAGCAAGACGTAAAAAATGTAAAGAAACCATCACGTGTACATCAGCCAGACTGCATTGATTTTGAAGATGTATCCTTTTCGTATCCAACATCCTCTAAATTAAATTTGAAAAACGTTTCGTTCTCGTTAAATAGAGGGGAAACACTTGGGATTGTTGGGAAAACGGGAAGTGGCAAAACAACGCTCGTTCGGCAGCTTCTTCGCCAGTATCCACTAGGAACAGGTGAAATTACAGTATCCGGTGTATCGCTGCAAAATATACACATTGATAATGTATTAAGTTGGATTGGATATGTTCCGCAAGAACACATTCTTTTTTCGAAAACAGCACGGGAAAATATTTTATTTGGAAACCCGAAAGCAAGTGAAGCAGAGTTGCAAAAGGCCATTGAAATCGCTGCTTTCAAGAAGGATTTGGAATTTTTGCCGGATGGATTAGAAACACTTGTTGGAGAAAAAGGTGTATCACTATCTGGCGGGCAAAAACAACGTATTTCGATTGCACGAGCAGTGATCCAAAATCCAGGAATTTTAATTTTAGACGATTCGTTATCAGCTGTTGATGCAAGAACGGAAGCGGCGATTATTGAAAATATCCGGAAAGAACGCAGTGGGAAAACGACGATTATTACGACGCATCGTCTGTCTGCTACGGAGCATGCTGACTGGATTCTCGTGTTGGATGATGGTGAAATCATTGAAGAAGGAACGCATAACATGCTGATTCAAAAGGGTGGTTGGTATACAGAGCAATTTGAAAGGCAACAAGGGGAAATCGTTGAAGGTGAGGTGAAAATATGAGCGTTGGAAAACGATTATTTCAATATGCAATGAAAGTAAAAGCAACGATTGGGATAGCTTTAGCGATGTTATTTATTTTTGTTATTGCTGAATTAGCTGGTCCGTTTGTTGCGAAAACGATGATTGATGAACATATCGTAGGGATTGAAAAGCCTTGGCACGAAACGATAAAAGGAGACGATACTGTTTTTTATAACGGTGCTTGGTATAAGCGAAGCGATCGGTTTAAAGCAGGAGAACAGAAAGGAAAAGAGGTTCGCATTGTTCAAATTGGCCGCGACTACTATTTTATTCCTAACAAAGTTTCCCTTGAAGGAACGCGTTCTGTCAAGGGGAATATGATTACAATTCAGAAAGGGAAAGCGGTGCAAGTATATAAGGGGACTAAGCTTACAGGGGAGGAAATTTTCTCGTTTTATCAACCAGAAATAAAACGGCTATTCTTACTTGGCAGCGGATATTTAGCTCTTTTACTTGTTGTATCCCTCTTTGCATACGGAAAACAATTTTATTTACAAAAAGCAGCGAATAAAATTATTCAAATTATGCGAGAAGATGTGTTTTCTCACATTCAAACATTGCCGATTCGTTACTTTGATCATTTGCCGGCCGGGAAAATCGTTTCTCGTGTGACAAATGATACGGAGGCGATTCGAGAGCTATATGTAACAGTACTATCGACATTCTTTTCTAGTTTTATTTACATCATTGGTATATTTATTGCTTTGTTCTTATTAGATGTAAAGCTTGCGCTCATGTGTTTAATCCTTATTCCAATTTTATGTGTGTGGGCTATTTTTTACCGAAAGTATGCATCTGTGTACAATCATAAAATGCGCTCACGGTTATCGGATATTAATGGAACGGTCAATGAATCCATTCAAGGAATGCCTGTTATTCAAGCGTTTCGTCAAGAACGTGCTGTAAAACAGGAATTTGAACAGCTAAATGAAGAGTATTATATGTATCAAAATAAAATTTTAAGTTTAAATGCAGCGACTTCTCATAACTTAGTAGGGGTGCTCCGCAATATTGCGTTTACAGGTGTGATTTGGCATTTTGGCGGCGCATCATTAAGTGCAGCAGGGATGATTTCATTAGGTGTGCTATACGCGTTTGTTGATTATTTAACACGATTATTTTCACCAATTACAAACATGGTGAATCAGTTAGCAAATTTAGAGCAAGCGCGCGTGGCGGCAGAGCGTGTGTTTGAATTGTTAGATGAAAAGGGAGAAGCAGTGCAGGAAGAGCATGTTCCGCGTTTACGAGGAAATGTTCGTTTTAATAACGTTTCGTTTTCCTATAACGGGAAAGATGAAGTTCTGCGAAACATTTCCTTTGAAGCGAAGCAAGGAGAAACGATTGCGTTAGTTGGTCATACCGGATCAGGAAAAAGCTCGATTATGAATGTACTCTTTCAGTTTTACGAATTTCAAAAAGGGAACATCACGATTGATGGATATGATATAAAGGACATCTCAAAACAAGCACTTCGTGAGCACATGGGAATTGTACTGCAAGATCCATTCCTATTTACAGGAACTGTTGCTTCAAATGTGAGTTTAGAGCAAGAACGAATTTCGAAGGAACAGATTGTGAAGGCGCTGCGTGATGTTGGAGCGGAACGTTTTGCAAACAACATCGGGGAAGAAGTAACTGAAAAAGGAAGTACGCTTTCAACAGGTGAGCGGCAACTTATTTCCTTCGCACGCGCACTTGCATTTGATCCAGCGATTTTAATTTTGGATGAAGCAACATCCAGTATTGATACAGAAACAGAAGCAATGATTCAACAGGCGCTCGAAGTCGTGAAAAAAGGGCGAACCACATTTATTATTGCGCACCGGTTATCAACGATTAAAAGTGCCGATCAAATTATTGTATTGGACCGCGGAACGATCCTTGAGAAAGGTTCACATGAAGAGTTGATGGCAAAGAAAGGCCGTTATTATGAAATGTATAAAACGCAAATAGCAGGTAGTCAAAGTGCGTAACGTTCATAGAATGTTCAGAAAATTTTAAAACAATGTTTACAAGTAGGCCGTATTCTTCCTTTGTCTATATGATATTTTGAAGTAAAGTGAAACTTCCATCAGTGGGAGGGTTTCCCCACTGATGGAAAGCTCTCACCAATCGGGCGTTTACGGGCAGTTATCTCCATCGCCTTTGTTTTTCTTTGAATATAGGTTGTGGGGATTATTGCCCGCGAATAGCGGGATAAAGGGGGAATACAAATGGAGGAATTATCGGTTACCTTTAACATTGCTTTCTTTTTGTTATTATGCGGAATGATTGGATATTGTGTATTAGATTCTTGAGGAACTTGCCAGGGTGGCAAGTTCTTTTTTACGTGTCCGCAAAGATATCGGCGGAAGTGATACGTTTATCGGCGCTTTGACAGGATATAAAGACCTTTCGATGACGTTCGACACAAGAGGAGCCGGGCCACTGAAATTAGATCGTATCGAAAAGTAGAAGCAGTTGTTTTGTTTGAAAATCTTTCCTGAATAAAGTTTTATGTGTATATAATTCATGGGTTTGTTTGATTTTGTATGAAAAGGATACACTAATGTAGAACATTTTGATTGAAAAATGTTGTAAGATTGAATACAATCATTATAGTTCTTAAATTCCTATCAGAATACTTGGAGGATTGTCATCGTGAAAAAATTACTTTCATTTTTCGTACTTGCATTATTGGTTGTGGGAGTTGTAGCAGGTTGCGGAAAACAAACAAAAGATACAGCTCAAGGACCTAGCAAAGATGCGTTAGATCAAATTAAAAAGAGCGGAGAGCTTGTTATTGGAACAGAAGGTACATATCCGCCGTTCACATTCCATGATGAAAGTGGAAAGTTAACAGGGTTTGATGTTGAGATTGCAGAAGAAGTAGCAAAGCGCCTTGGCGTGAAACCAGTATTTAAAGAAACACAATGGGACAGCTTATTTGCTGGACTTGATGCAAAACGTTTTGACATGATTGCGAACGAAGTTGGGATTCGTGCAGATCGCGAAAAGAAATATGATTTCTCTAAACCATATGTATCTTCTTCAGCAGTACTTGTAATTCCGAAAGATAAAGACAAACCAGCGAAATTCGAAGATATAAAAGGTTTAAAAGCAGCACAATCTTTAACAAGTAACTTTACTGACATTGCGAAGAAAAATGGTGCAGAAATCGTTGGTGTAGAAGGCTTTAACCAAGCAGTTGAATTATTAAACTCCGGTCGCGTTGATTTAACAATTAATGATCGTTTATCTGTATTAAACTACTTAAAAACAAAACCAGATGCGAAAGTAAAAATTGTTGATACAGAAAAAGAAGCATCACAAAGTGGACTGATGTTCCGTAAAGGCAGCGACAAACTTGTTACTGAAGTAAATAAAGCTTTAGATGACATGAAAAAAGACGGCACTTACGACAAAATATCGAAGAAATGGTTTGGTGAAGATGTATCTAAGTAATGTTTTATTTGATGCAGATCGATTATCTGTTTGGATTGATATAACAACTGCATCCTTCATGCCTATGCTGAAGGGTGCTATTTTTACTACAATACCGCTTGCATTGATTACATTTATAATTGGTTTAGTGTTAGCGACGTTAACGGCATTATGCCGTATTTCTGGAAATCGTCCATTAGAATGGATTGCACGCATCTATGTATCTATTATTCGCGGTACACCGCTTCTTGTTCAATTATTCATTATTTTTTATGGACTTCCGACAGTGGGGATTACAATTGACTCGTATACAGCAGCGATTATTGGTTTTTCTTTAAGTGTTGGGGCGTACGCTTCAGAGATTATTCGTGCTTCTATTTCATCGATTCCGAAGGGGCAATGGGAGGCTGCATATACAATCGGTATGTCGTACCCGCAAGCGCTGCGCCGCGTTATTTTACCGCAGGCAACACGCGTTTCGATTCCGCCTCTTTCCAATACATTTATTAGTTTGATTAAAGACACATCGCTGGCGTCATTAATTTTAGTAACAGACATGTTTCGGAAAGCGCAGGAAATTGCAGCGACAAACTATGAATTCTTGATCGTTTATACAGAAGCGGGACTGATTTATTGGATAATTTGTTTCTTATTATCAATTGTGCAGCAAATACTTGAAAAACGAACAGAGCGTCATATTTTAAAATAATCCTTGTTAAAAGGAGTTTTTGTTTACATGATTTCAATTCAACATTTACAAAAAAGTTTTGGTGATAACACCGTTTTACAGCATATTGATATGGCAGTAGAAAAAGGTGAAGTTGTTGTTATTATCGGGCCTTCTGGTTCTGGTAAGACAACATTGCTTCGTTGTCTAAACGTACTAGAAACGCCTAATAGCGGTGTAATTCGTATCGGTGATGAGACACTTGATTTTTCGAAAAAGATGACGAAGCGCGATATTGTGAAGCTGCGCACGCAAACAGGTATGGTGTTTCAGCATCACAATTTATTCCCGCATTTTACAGCACGTGAAAATGTGATGGAAGGCCTTGTAACGGTTAAGAAAGTTTCTAAAGAGAAGGCAAAAGAAAAAGCGGAGTATTTTCTGAGAAAAGTTGGACTCGGTGATAAGATGGATTTATATCCATTTCAGCTTTCAGGCGGACAACAGCAGCGCGTAGGTATTGCACGTGCACTTGCGATGGAGCCCCAAGTGATTTTATTTGATGAACCGACATCAGCGCTCGATCCTGAACTTGTGCAAGAAGTATTAAAAGTAATGAGAGAACTTGCACAGGAAGGAATGACGATGGTAATTGTCACGCATGAGATGCGTTTTGCTCATCAAATTGCGAATCGTGTTATTTTTATGGATGGCGGTGTGATTGTTGAACAAGGCACACCGGAAGAAGTGTTGGTACATCCAAAAGAAGAACGGACAAAGAAATTTTTACAAATGCTACAGTAGAAAATAGAAAGGTCTCAAGCGATGCTTGAGACCTTTTTGCCATATCTATTTATTTTTGAAATCCGCCAAGGCTTTGTTCAGCCATTGCTACTAAACGCTTTGTAATTTCTCCACCAACTGAACCATTTGCACGAGCTGTTGCATCAGCGCCTAATGTTACTCCAAATTCAGTTGCAATCTCATATTTCATTTGATCGATTGCAGCAGTTGCACCAGGTACTACTAATTGATTAGAATTTTGGTTTGCCATAGGATATGTCCTCCTTAGTGTGAGTTTTGGTTGGATTAGCTGGAGTTGAACCAGAATCGCCCCGTTTGGCACTAATCCATCGTGTGGAGTGCTTGTAATCATAGTATGGATGATACGTAGAAAGATATGCGAAATGTTAGTTTGTAAAATTTGTAAAATTTAATAATGCCAAAAATTACAAATGTCCTGTTTGCATAGAAAGAATACGCTTTTACATACTATGAATACACCAATACAAGGAGGTGATATAACATGGCTAGAAACAATAGTCTTGCAGTTCCAGGTGCACAAATGGCTTTAGATCAAATGAAGTATGAAATCGCAACTGAGTTTGGCGTACAACTTGGACCAGATTCAACATCACGCGCAAACGGATCTGTTGGCGGTGAAATTACAAAACGTCTTGTATCTTATGCAGAGCAACATTTAGGTGGTTTCCAAAAATAAATCAAAATGGCTATAGGGGACGGGAATACCGTCCCTTTTTTGGAGGAATCAAAATGGCGATATGTCCGCTTTGTAATGCATTAGAATATAAAGCTTATACCTGTCCTACTTGTACGAGTATACTCCAAGATTATGGAAAAACAGTCGATTATATTGGTCCATATAGTGCCTATATGGACCAAGAACTGCTAGAGGAAGTGGATGGATTGTCCGCACATGATTCGCAGCAATATTGCCTTCATCTTTTATATTGTCCTACATGTGAAAAGCAAACAGAAGTAACTGTACAGCTTATATGAAAATCCGTCTCAGCAAGAAGTTGAGACGGATTTTTTGTAATACAGAAAGTTTCTATAACCTATTTCTCCTGCTACTGCTGGTATGTGCCCAATTGGGCGGGCTTCCCATCCTCAGCTTACAGTTCCTGTTTCTCTTTGAAAGGGAGTAATGATTGATAATAACGAAGAGGTGCTGTGTATACTTTTTCAGCAATATCGGTATTATGTTGAATAAAGGCTGTATAAGTAGGTTTTGCATCTATGTGGCATAACCAAACGGCACCATTTGCATCCATTACAATAGAGAGCTCTAATTCAAAAAGGTGAGAAAAGGTATTTTCTAAAGCTCGAGGCGTTTCTTTCGTAATAACGTGTAGACTATCCTGTAATAATGTAAGGTCAATTTTTGATAGATGATGTTGCAAATTTTTAAATGCAGTAAATCTTGTTTGCTCTGTAAGAGGAAATAAGAAAGAATAAGGTGTGTTGTCTATTTGAATAACTTTTTCTTGTTCTATCCATGTACCTTCTCTATTCTTTTGTAAAATAGAGCGAATATGAACAGGAGATGTTGAGTGAGGTGATATAGGCTGTATTGTATAATCACGTGTTTGAAGCAATGATTGTAACCAAGGTAAAAACGTATCTTTTGTTTGGAATGTTTTTGTTGGAAAGCGATTTCGTTCTAATGTAGTAACATGAAACGTGCGATTTTGATAAAAAATGTGGTACATATTTTGTTTTGAAAGTGAATGCAAGGGCTTTATAATCACATCTTTTTTTGTTTGTAATAGCTGTAACGTTGTTGTTTTACTTGCTTGTTTTATTACAGGCACATATGGTACTAGTTGTTTGTTTTTTGTAAGAATTTCATACATATTTGCTTCATTTGGAAGCTCATCATTTAAAAATAATGAATCCGGGCGACTGTGAAGCCATTTTATGATAGGAAGTGCCCTTTTAACATTTTTTTCATCTTTGTATGAGCATCGGTTGTATATGTGGGATGGAATGACGAATTGCTGCTCTACCCAATCCTGTTTATCGGTATCAAAGAGAAGTCCGTTGACAAGCTCCGTTTGCGGATCAATGCTAAAGGGAGTAAATTGTACAACGACAGTACGAGACGATTGTGCTCGCTTTGCAATTTCTGTATAGTATTCTCGCTCGTGATGGAAACGCGATGTTAATATTCCGAGAACCATAAAAAACTCCTCCTTTTATATAGCACTAAACATGTGTTTAATTGAGTAATATTCAAAGAAATGCGTCTTATACCAATTGCTTTAAATCTAATGAGCAGTATTTTTGATAGGGGGCTAGTGTCTCGTTTGCTGGAGCATTATAGAGCAGTTATAATGAAGGGGATGTATATGTGAGAAACGAATCAAACGTGGCTTGTATCGTACGAAAGAGAACAAACTACTGAACGCTGATGTGAATGGTGCCTATAACATCTTAAAAAAAGCAGTTCCAAAGGCGTTTGCCGATGGAATAGAGGGGTTGTGCCATCAGGCAGCTGTGTCAACTCCACTCGTGTTAAGCATCTCTTGAAGGTGATACACGAGAAACCCCCACTTCAAGATCCGAAGGAGATAAGTGGCGGAAGTTTTCATAATGTCATAAAGTGAATTTACTTCACATATCATACATAGTCTGATATCGTAAGAAGGGTATGTAAAGATCGAAAACATATAAACAGTGTGATATTGTATCACATTGCAAGGAGGATATATATAATGACAAAAAACATGCATGATGTTGCTTATGAATTACAAAAAACAATTACAGAAAATCCAGACTTTCAAGCATTAAAAGTAAGTTATGCAGAAGTGCAAGCAGATGCAGAGGCGAAACAATTATTTGATCGTTTCCGTATGATGCAAATGGAACTTCAACAAAAAATGATGCAAGGTGAGCAATTAACAGAAGAAGACAATCAAAAGGCGCAAGCAGTTGTAGCATTAGTACAACAAAATGCAAAAATCACAAACTTAATGCAGGCAGAGCAACGTCTGAATATCTTAATCGGCGATTTAAATAAAATCATCATGAAGCCGCTTGAAGACTTATATAACGCATTCATGTAATCATATGAAAGAGGCACTTCCTGATGAACTAGGAAGTGCCCTTTTTATCCCGCATTAACGGGCAGTAAGACCCCCACCTCAAGATTGAGAGAAAAGCGAAGAAGCTAGGTGGGGGATGAAAAAACCTCCACTGATGGAAGTTTCCCGTTATTTCATTTAGAAACAAAGGGATGACCTTGAAAGTAAAACCGCCACGGATAGTGTACTGCTTCTTCTGCGTAATCAATATTAATGCGGGGACCCGTAGCAATGTCGTATGTATGAGAAAGGGGATTGTCTGGAGTAACTCGTTCAACATATAACTCATCACTCGTAAGCATCAATCCTTTTTGCTCTAATGTAATTCCCATTGCTTTACATAGCTTGCCAGGTCCATTTGTTAAGTTTTTAAACTGCGATTTTGTAATATCTGTTTTCCCGTATCTTGCTTGCTTCATATCTTCAATACCTTCTACTGGTTCTAATGCCCGAATTAACACTCCTTGTGGTATACCTTCCGGTGCCGTAATAATATTAAAGCAATGATACATACCATAAATGAGATATACATAAGCATGGGCAGGAGCCCCGTACATAATTTCTGTTCGTTCTGTGCGGCGACCGCCATAGCTATGTGCTGCTTTATCATCAGGTCCTTTGTATGCTTCTACTTCTACAATGATTCCGCTTCGCTTTACTCCATTAACAACGTGAACGAGCTTATGCCCAAGCAATCGCTTCGCAACGTCTAATGTATCGCCTTCATACCAAGAAAGTGGCCATTTCATTTAGCAAATTCCTTTCGTGAGACTTTAAATGAGTAAAGCAGCATCCTTTCGTATGGATGCTGCTTAAAATGAATTGTTTGATAAATCAATCATGTAATTCTTGCAGTATACCATGAATGAGAGAAATAAGGTTTTGCTTTGTTTGTTCATCTGTGACTGTAGCATCATTATTAAATTTAGTTCCAACAGATGGAATGAGAACCGATCCATTTTGAACAATAGTAACATCCAACATACCTAGTGTAAGTAGTAAAGATTCATGTGCCTTGTCTCCGCCGGTAATTGATGGAGAAGCTGTTATAACAGCCACTGGTTTTTTGTAAAGTTCAGCTGATGAGACAAGCCATTCTAATGAATTTTTTAAGACTCCAGGTATACCTTTTGCGTACTCTGGTGTGCAGATAATGAGCGCATGCGCTTCAGCTAGTGTCTTTCGAAAATCTTCAACAACAGTCGGTGCCTGAATGCGATCAATATCTGGATTAAAATGAGGAAGGTCTTGTATTCCGTTATAAATATTATAATCAATATTTTCGGGAATAAACGCTGCTAAAGTTTTTAAGATATTGGTGTTGGAGGAACCTTCTCGAATGCTTCCGGAAATAGCTATTATCCTTTTGCAGTTACCCATATAATCACCTCTACAAACAGAATATACCCTTAACTAGAAAGAAATCAAAAATATTGAATGATTTTATTGCAAACATATTATACAAATTCGCACTCGTTCTAATTAACAGTATCGTCTCATAAGTTAATAATAGAAAAGTGCAGCTAAGAAGAGGAGGTACTTCATCATGATTTATCGTTTACTAGCTCTTAATATAGATGGAACACTCTTACTTCCAAATGGGAAATTACAAAAAGGAACGCGTGAAGCGATTGAATTTGTGAAGAGAAAAGGTGTATATGTTACGCTATTTACGAATCGAAATTTTCAATCCGCTCATAAAATAGCAAAATCATTAAAATTAAATTCTATATTAGTGACGCATGGCGGTGCATTTATTTCATCTTCATTAGATAAACCGTTAATTCAAAAACGATTATCTGAAGAAGTGACATTTAATATTGTACAGGTGCTTGAACATTTTGAATGTAACATTCGCATTTCTCATGAAAGATTTTCGATTGGAAATCGGCAGCAGCATACGCCAAATTTAATTGCACGAACAGTCTTATCAACTTCTGATCCGTTATTTTACCCGGTTCAATTTGTAGATTCACTCGGTGATGCACTTCGCGATCAACCGGTAGCTGCGCCGAAAATTGATGTTACATTTGCGACTCAAAGTGAAAAGCAGCGTGCGCTCACAACCTTACAAAAAGCATTTGAAAATGTCCATTTTGTAGAATGCGGGAAAGAACAACTCGAAATATTACCGCCTCATGTATCGAAATTACGCGGGTTGCAATTATTGGGAGAGCATCTTGACATTGAATTAAAAGAAATGGTAGCAATTGGAGATAGCCTGGAAGATTTAGATGTTATCGAAAGCGTTGGATTAGGGGTAGCGATGGGCAATGCTCCGATTGCTTTAAAGAAAGCAGCCGATTGGATTACACGCTCAAATAATGAAAACGGTGTGCAATATATGATTAAAGAACATTTTCGAAAGCAGTTTCCAATTAAGTTCTTGAACAATCATACACAAATGAAGAGATGGTAAATAAAAACCTCAGGCGAATACCTGAGGTTTTTCTAATATATTATGAAGCATTTTCTAAATCGTTAAACCAAAGTGCGTTTTGGCCTGAAGAAGATAAATTTTTAATGGATTATTGTGATGATTATATTGATAGAGCTCATCAATATTTTTGTCAAAAGAGGAGGAGTTAAAATGAAGAGAGATGATAACAAGATTGGTCACTTTACATCTAAAGAAGGGAAGGAAGACTTTCAAATTGCTTACGATGAATCAATGGCACTTCTTCCAAAGCCTAACGAAACGAAAGATATAAAAACGAAATATGGCACAGTTCGTGCTTATTACTTTACTAAAGAGGAAAACAAACATAAAGATCCAATACTCTTACTCCCTGGCCGTGGTGCATCTACTCCAATGTGGGTACCGAATTTAGAAGGGCTAAGGGAGGAAAGACCAGTTTACACGATAGATTTACTTGGTGAACCTGGTATGAGTGTGCAAATGAAGGTGATTGAAAACCAAAAGCAACAAGCAGAATGGTTAAATGAAGCGATTGAAGGATTAGGCTTAGAAAAAGTGCATATCGTGGGTGTCTCAGTTGGTGGTTGGACAACAATGAATTTGGCCAGATATAATCCAGAGCATATTGCTTCGGCTAGTTTATTGGACCCAGTCTTTGTATTTGCACAAATGCCCATAAAGATGATTCTTGCATCTATTCCAGCTTCCGTACCTGTTGTACCTAAGTTTATAAGAGAAAAGATGTTAAGCTATGTTTCTGGAGGAGCAAAAGCAAATGACGATGAGCCTATTGCTAAATTAATCGAGTCGGGTATGCGTAATTATAAACTTAAAACCCCAGCACTTGATCTATTTACTAAAGAGGATTTAAAGAATATCAATGTTCCAATTCTTGCATTAATGGCTGAAAAAAGTACAATGCACGATTCAGCAAAAGCAGTTGAAACTGGGAAAAAATATGTTAAAGATATCGATATAGTTAACTGGAAAAATGCATCTCACGCAATCAATGGTGAGTTCTCTAACGAAGTTAATGCTAAAATCCTTGATTTTGTAGAACAACATTCTAATGACAACTAAGTTGAAAGTGGCAATATGTTGTAATAACAGCTTATATTATCACTTATTTTTAATAATCGGAGTAAAAAATATATAGATATCCACTGTACGATTAGACTCTTTATTCAACAAACGGGCGCAATTCTGCAACAAGAATTGCGCCCGTTTGTTAAGGGCCCTTTTGTGGAATAACACTTAATGAGAGAATTAGGGAAATTTTGTTAAAGTAAATAGAGAAGATTGTGAAGAACTGTACTTAAGCTAACGGGACAGGTTAGTTTAATATTTGGACAATTTATTTTTCTAGGTTTTTCTTAGAAATGAACGGTTCTTTTTTAATGTGAAATCGCTCTTTTAAAAAGCCCCTTAAATTTCTCCCTATCTTCTGATGTAAATGGTTTTGGCCCCTTTGTACGCTTTCCGCTTTTTCGAGCCATTGCACTCAAATAACGTGTTTGTAATAATTGGTCAATGTTTTCATTTGTATAGCTAGACCCATTATGGTGAAGTACTGCACACCCTTTTGCTAAACCTAGCGAAGCAAGACCATAATCTTGCGTAACGATTATATCTCCTTTTTCTGCTAACTTCATAATCCGATAATCCGCAGCATCTGCTCCAGAATCAACATAAATGGTTTCCACTCCTGATGGTTGTTCCTTATTAGAAAAATGAGAAAAACTAGTAACAAGGATAACAGGAATTTCAGCATTCGTACCTTCAGAGATAATGATATCTTTTACCGGACAAGCATCTGCATCAACATAAATTTTCATCTTTACCTCTCCCCGTAAATAAGTTTGAGTTGATGATAATGGCAAATTTAGCCTTTGTCAAACGATAAAGATGGTTTACCTAAAATCATTTTAAAAAAAGTTATTCCATTAAAGGGCGCGATTGTGGAGCAATACAGGCAGAAAAAGGCCCTGACCGCTTCTAAGCATGGCCAGACGCTCTCGCCCACCCTAAAAGAAAGGTTTTATTCCGGTGTTTCAATTTGTATTCATCTAGTTTAAAATGTTCCTAAAAATTAGAAGTCCCATCCCCAATAGTTCTTTATTGACCTCCTATTAGCCTTCAAGTAAACTAAAGGAAGTTTGAAAATAGAAAAGGTGATGATTGTTGTTAATTTCAATTAAAACGTTACAAGATGATCGTTTTTTACGTCCGCTGCAAAATATTAGCGGCTTATTTTTTGAAGAAAGTACGGTAGCATTTGAAAAAGAAGATGCAAATATCATTGTTGATATAAATATAGAAGGAAATGTGACAGCTTCTGCTCGTTTAACGGAAATCGCGACAGGAAACTTGTATGAAGAAACGTTTTCTAAAGATTTATCGTCCTTTACGGAAGAAAAAGAACGTATGAAGCAAGTGAAGCATGTCGTGTCTTATGTATATCTGTCTGTTCTCCAGCAGTTAACAGGTGTGGAGCAAAAGTGGGGAATCTTAACAGGTGTGCGCCCAACGAAGCTTCTTCATAAAATGTTGCAAAGCGGTATGACAAAAGAGGAAGCGCATAACGAACTTCGTGAAAGTTATTTAATTCATGATGAGAAAATTGAGCTTATGCAGCGTATTGTTGATTGCCAACTCGCTGTTGTGCCAGATTTATATCGTTTAAAAGAAGAAGTAAGTATTTATATTGGTATTCCGTTTTGCCCAACAAAATGTGCATACTGTACATTCCCAGCTTATGCGATTAATGGACGCCAAGGATCTGTTGATTCATTCTTAGGCGGCTTGCATTATGAAGTTCGTGAAATTGGTAAGTTTTTAAAAGAAAAAGGCGTGAAAGTAACGACGATTTACTATGGCGGCGGTACGCCAACAAGTATTACAGCAGAAGAAATGGACATGCTGTATGAAGAAATGTATGAGTCGTTCCCAGATGTCAAACAAGTTCGTGAAGTAACGGTAGAAGCAGGACGTCCAGATACAATTACACCAGAGAAGTTAGAGGTGTTAAATAAATGGAATATCGACCGAATTAGTATTAATCCACAGTCGTATCATCAAGAAACGCTAAAAGCAATTGGACGTCATCATACAGTAGAAGAAACAATTGAAAAGTACCATCTTGCTCGCGAAATGGGTATGAACAATATTAATATGGATTTGATTATCGGTCTTCCGGGTGAAGGATTAGACATCTTTAAACATACACTAGCAGAAACAGAAAAGCTTATGCCAGAATCGTTAACGGTGCATACATTATCCTTTAAGCGTGCTTCTGAAATGACGCAAAATAAGCGTAAATATAAAGTGGCAGGCCGTGAAGAGATTACAGCGATGATGCATGAAGCAGAAGAGTGGACGAAAGAGCATAATTACGTACCGTATTATTTATATCGTCAAAAGAATATTTTAGGTAACTTAGAAAACGTTGGTTATGCAATGCCAAGTCAAGAAAGCATTTATAACATTGTTATTATGGAAGAAGTGCAGTCTATCATTGGTCTTGGCTGCGGTGCATCAAGTAAATTTGTTCATCCAAAGACGGGTGCCATTACACACTTTGCTAACCCAAAAGATCCAAAATCGTATAATGATGGTTATGTGAAGTATACAGAAGATAAACTTAAAATTTTACAAGAGTTATTCGGATAAGAAGCTGCCAGTTTGGCAGTTTCTTTTTTTTATCCCGCATTAACAGGCAGTAAGACCCCCACCTCAAGATTCAGAGAAAATCGAAGAAGCTAGGTGGGGGATAACTGCCCGTAAAAGCCCGATTGGTTCAACTAACCCTCAGTGGGGGATGAAGAAAACCCCCACTGAGGGAAGCTTCACTTTATCCCGCTATTCGCGGGCAGTAAGACCCCTACCTCAAGATTGAGAGAGAGGCGAAGAAGCTAGGTGGGGGATAAAGAAAACCCCCACTGAGGGAAGTTTCACTTTATTATGTAAAACGCTGTCGAGAATAATCAAAAAAAAGAAGTAAAAATTAGCAGGAGATGTCTAATTGTGAACGAAATCATAAAATTATGAAAACTTTAAGGGGGAAGATGCGACATGTATATGACTATTGGCAGAATTTTTGATCTAGCTGTGCAAAAATATCCACAAAAAGAAGCGTTAGTAGAACCTGAAAAAAACATTCGCTGGACATATAAACAGTGGGATAAGGTGGTAAATAAAACCGCACATGCGCTACTTGCAGAAGGAGTAAGAAAAGGGGACCGCGTTTCCGTTTACTTATATAATTCACATGAATTTGTAACCGTTTACCTAGCTTGTACGAAGATTGGCGCCATCTTTAATCCGATCAATTTCCGTTTAAAAGCAAAAGAAGTTTCCTACATATTGCAAGATGCTTCCTCTAAAGTTGTTGTGTTTGAAAAAGAAGTTGAATCAACAATTTCTATGATTGAACGTGATTTTCCGCATACTTCATTTTGGTGCATTGAAGATGATGTGCCATCTTATGCGGCTTCTTATCATGAAAAAGTAAACGAAGCAAAGGCAGAACCAATCGACATTGAAGTTGATGAAATGGACTATTGCTCTATGCTATATACGAGCGGTACGACTGGGAATCCAAAAGGAGTGCTGCATCGTCACCGGGACATGGCTGAGCATAGTATGATTTGTACGTATTATTTAAAATATACACGTGATAGCGTCGGGTTAATTGTAGCGCCGCTATATCACTGTGGTGAATTAAACGCTGGTTTTCTGCCGCGTATTCAAGTTGGCGGGAAAAATGTTATTCTACATCATTTTGATACGAAAACAGTGTTAGAAACAATTCAAGAAGAAAAAATTTCAACGTTCTTTGCAGCACCGACAATGTGGAACATGTTGCTGCAAGAAGATTTAACAAAATATGATTTAACCTCAATGAAGATAGGGGTTTACGGCGGAGCAGCAATGGCGCCGGCGCTTGTCAAAGAATGTAAAGAACGTCTTTATATCGATCTTGTGCAAATTTATGGGATGACAGAGTTTGGACCTGTTGTAGCGTTTCTTGTAGAAGAAGATCAACTTACAAAAGCAGGATCAGCAGGGACACCTTGCTTTAGCCATGAATTGCGCATCGTGAAGTCAAAGGAAGATGAACCATCAGAACCAGACGATGTACTTGAGCCTTACGAAGTTGGAGAAATTATTTTACGCGGACCAACTATGATGGCTGGATACTATAACCGCGAAGAGGCAAATGAAAAAGCAATGTATAAAGGTTGGTATCATTCCGGTGATCTTGGCTATTTCGATAAAGATGGTTATTTATACGTGGCGGATCGTGTTGATGATATGGTAATTAGCGGCGGTGTGAACGTTTATCCGCGTGAAATTGAAGACTTCTTGCATAGCCATGATGGTATTCTAGATGTTGCTGTACTTGGAGAACCAGATGAATTATGGGGAGAACGTGTAGTAGCGGTAGTTGTGAAGAAAGACGAGTCATTAACAGCAGAGGAGTTAGATCGTTATTGTAAGGAAAGTGATGAATTAGCCGATTATAAACGCCCTCGTCATTACGTATTTGCTAAAGAATTGCCGCGTAATGCAAGCGGGAAATTGCAAAAGTTTGTGTTGCGTGAATCTTTAAGGGAAGCGACGAAATAGTATAAAGTGAAACTTCCATTAGTGGGGGGCATCCCCTACTAATGGAAAGTCCTCATCAATCGGGCTTTTACTGTTGATTTTGTTATAATAAACACATGATTTTGAAAAAGTGAATATTCTTACCTTATAGTAATATTTCCATTTTGTGTTGACTGCAATTGAATTTGAATTGTTATTTCATTCATAGGAGGGATTTTTTTATGTCTATGTTTAAAAGATTGCGCGATTTAACGATGTCAAATGTATATGCATTGATTGAAAAGGCTGAAGATCCAATTAAGATGACAGATCAATATTTACGTGATATGCAAGAAGATGTAGAGGAAGCGGAGAAGAGTGTAGCTGCTCAAATCGCACTTGAGAAAAAGTTCAAATTATTATACGAAGAACAATCTGCACTCGTAACGAAACGCGAGGAGCAAGCGCATATGGCTGTACAGGCAAACAACATTGATCTTGCGCGCCGTGCTTTAGAGGAAAAGAAAACTGCAGAACAAAAGATGAATGAGTATAAAGCGAGTTATGAACAAAATAAGCTGGCAGCTGATAATCTTCGTGCAAAGTTAGAAGAGATGCGTAAGCAATTAACGGAATTAAAGAACAAACGTGAAACGCTTGTTGCAAGAGTGAACGCAGCGAATGCGCAAAAGAATATTAATAAGGCGATGTCTGGATTGGATTCCAATACAGCAAAAGCAGGTTTAAGCCGTATGGAGGAAAAAGCTCTTCAACTGGAAGCGGAAGCAGAAGCAAGCGGTGAAATATACAAAAAAGAAAAGTCGTTAGATGAAGAGTTTGCGAATATGAATAGAGATAAGCAGGTAGAAGATGAGTTAGCTCGTATTATGAAGCAGTACGAGAAATAATTGGTTTAAAAGACATTATAGAAAATTTATTTGAAGAACCGACATGTCGTAAGGAGTGGATAATGTCGGTTTTCTATTTTTACTTAAAATAGTTAAGGAGGATTTGTAATGACATGGATGAATATTGCGGCAATGTTTGTATGGACGCTGTCAGGTGCTGTTCTTTTGTTTGTGCTCATGTGGATAGATTCTATTTTTACTAAATATAAAGATTTAGCCGAGATAAAAAAAGGAAATATTGCTGTAACGACTCGTTTTGTCATGAAACTTTTTGCACAAGGATATATTTTGTCACAGTCGATTTTGAAATCAAACGATTTATGGCAAGCTTTATTGGCCTCTGTTGTTTCTTTTGTTATCTTATTTATTTTAGAAAGGTTAGTAGAATTCATTTTGAAGAAGATAGCTGGCTTAGATTTAGAGGAAGGGACTGTGCAAGGAAAAGTTGCTCATGCGCTTTTAGCAGGTTCATTGCATATCGTTGGTGCTCTCATTTTAGCAGCGTGTCTTTAAAAATCAGAAGCGGAGGGGATAGCTCTTGAGTTTATTTAAACGTATTAAAAATATATTGAAAAGTCCTGAACCTGTTAAGTCTGAGAAAAGTGTACTGTCTTTAAATCCAGGGGATATTCTTGAGGTGTCTTTGGTCACTTATGAAATTATAGGAAAAACACGTATGCATGAACGAAACGAGATTTTCTTAACATTGCAGGATGGAAATACGATTCGTTATTTAAAGGTTGAAAATCGAGAAAAGGTCTATTATGAATTATATACACCAATTGATGGGCGATTGGATTCTTTTAACGAAATTCCTACTACAATTGAAATGGATGATTTAGAGTATTATCTGGAAGAACAATATTCTTGCCGGGCATCTATCACCGGAAAAACACCGTTTGCAGTATCTGGCGAACAACATGTTTGGGAGTTTCAATCTGACAACCGTAAATTGCTCAGAATTGAATGGCAAGAAGGGCGCACAATGATGTACGAAGGAGAAACAATTCTTACGGCAGATGTACAAATCATACGGGCGACGTAAGGGGGTGCAATCATGCTAAAACGACTGTTTACCATGATGAAAGCCTCCATCGGATTTACCATCGCTGCTTCTATTGTATTCATAATCGCTCTTTTCACTTTGTCAGGTTGCGATAATGACAAAGAGGTGAAAGATCTTTATCCATTAGAATCAGTTTTAAAAGAAGGAAAGCAAGAATCATATGTATATAGGGCTGCGAATGAATCTGTTCCTGACATAGCAAAAAAACTGGCCGATCAAAAAAAGCCAGAGCAAATGTCTAAAGAAGATGATAACCAAATGTTTCTTGTATATCCTGATGAGTGGTACAACATTCAGAAGGATAAGGAGAAACCATCCGATACATTAATTGAAGTAAGTAATGAGGAGTTTGTTCGCCAAAATTATCAGCCGTCTTTTTTAGAAGGTTACATTGTAGGAAGTATAGTCAGTAATTTATTTGATTCTCATAAATCGTATCATGGTGATTACCGCGGGTATACAAGTCGAAAAACGTACAAACCGATAATTGATTACCGCCCGCCTACTGCGCAAGAGAAAAAAACGCTGCCGCCACTAACAAAACAAGGTACTGGCTCTATCATTAAGAGAAGTGACAAAGTAAATGATTCCGGTACATCTGTGGGAAGTGAAGGCAGTGTTACGAAGAAAAAGGAGCAAACTGTTCCACCGTCTGAGCAGAATAAAGGGAAAATCATTAAATCACCTGATAAACCAAGTGGTTCTGACGTTAAACCGAAGTCATCTATCACTACTCCTCCAAAAAACACATCTCCTCCGAAAACGAGAGTTGGAGGTTCTGGAAAAATTACGAAGAGACGGTAAAGTGAAGCTTCCATCAGTGCGGGATAAATTAGAATATGATAAAACACACACCCATTAGCTATGGCGTTGTGTGTTTTTTTGTAATATGCACTTATGATGAATACTCCCCCACTTAGCAAAGCTTGAAGTGGGGGTTTCTAACGTTTCGACCTAACGGATGATTAACGTCAGTGGAGTTAACACACTAGCGAGCTGTTTCACGCCTAACCCCTCTATCCCGTTTATCCATGCATCCGGGACTACTTTTCGTAAAATATTAGCCGCAGCATTTACGTCTGCGTTGATTTCGATTCCTTTTGCAGAACGATACATACCACGCTTCATCCGTTTTCCTGAAAAAGTTACATTTTGGTCATTTGTTCCATACGTTGGAATAAAGTCATGATCTAGAAAACTTGCTTTTGATGTGTAAGATTCCTCGGTTACAATAACTTGAATGCCTACTGCATTTGCTTTGTATGTAATCATTTGAATCAATACACTATGCGAGATATGGCAAAACGTTTGGTTATTTTTCTTTCCCATATTCGTTTCTTGCTTCCAACTTTTGTTTTGACCAATAACGATTTTGCAAACTTTCTCTTCTTGAGCTAGTTTTACAATATGATGACTAGCTTTATGGAAGATGTCTTTTATTTTCAGGTAACGATTTTGATGAAGTTTTTCTATTCTTTTAGAAGTAAAAGGTCCTTCCTTTGTTTGTTTACCTTTCCTTAGAACACTTGTAAAGTGACTCTTCATTTTGTTGTAATATTGATTTATGCTTTTGACATGTTTGCCCTTAACAAGTACAGGCTTCATACCTGTGTTTGTTACAATGGTTGCAAGGTTATCAATACCTAAATCAATACTCATATAACGACCATTCTCTTCAACGGATTGTTGTTCTGAAGGAACATCTATCACTAATTCCACTACATACTCATTGTATTTTGGAATGACACGAACTTGCTTCAGTTTACCTTCAGTAAACCCTAATTTCCCAATGTTTTTATCAATTGTATCCAAAACTTCTCTTTGTAAAGGTTGCAACTCCTTATCTTGTGTCAAACTTGTATACACTTGTCGTATATAAAAGTTTGTCGTGTTGTACATATTCTTAGCATTTTGGCAAGATTTTTGAAAGTAAGAATACATACGATGACCTTTTTTAATCCAAATCTGAAGAGTTTTATAATTTGTTTGATTTTCCGTTGTCATTTTTTTACCTCCTTGTTAAGGATATTATACCAAAACCAGAACATACGTTTCTATTGTTTTGCTTGAACATAAAATGTTTTTTTCGATTCACCTCACCACCTTCACATATGTTTAGAGGTGGGAGTCCTCTCGAAAGGTATGATAGAATGGTGAAAGTGTTAATACATGTGAATTGCAAATAGGAAAGGGATTTTGCATGAGAATTAATAAATTCATTAGTGAAACGGGTTATTATTCAAGAAGAGAAACGAATCGCCTTATCGATGCAAAGCGAATTACCGTTAATGGAGAGATTTGTGAACCAGGGCGAGAGGTAGGGCCTGATGACATTGTGCTTGTTGATGGGAAGCCGATTCCAACTAAGAAACACCATATTTATATTGCTTTAAACAAACCTGTAGGTATTACTTGTACAGCAGCGAAGCATATAGAAGGAAATATTATTGATTTTGTTAATTATCCAGAGCGCATTTTTCCGATTGGCCGCTTAGATAAAGCGTCGCAAGGATTAATTTTAATGACAAATGATGGTGATATCGTAAATAAAATGATGCGCTCTGAGTATGGTCATGAAAAAGAGTATATTGTAACGGTGGATAAGCCATTTGACGATGCTTTCTTAGAAGGAATGGCCGGTGGTGTAACGATTCGCGACGGAAAAACAAATCCGTGTAACATATATCGCATAAGTGATTGCGTATTCCGCATTATTCTGACACAAGGAATGAACCGTCAAATTCGCCGTATGTGCCGAGCATTCGGCTATACAGTTACTAGATTAGAGCGCATTCGGATTATGAATATTGTAGTAGACGGCATTGAGATGGGAGAGTGGCGCGACCTTACTGAGGAAGAACTGAGTGAGCTCCTTGCATTGCTAGGATAAAGTGAAACTTCCATCAGTGGGGGGGCATCCCCCACTGATGGTTAGTTGAACCAATCGGGCTTTTACGGGCAGTTGTCCCCACCTATCTTCTTCGTTTCTCTCTGCATCTTGAGTGGGGGGCTTACTGCCCGTTAATGCGGGATAAATAAGAAAGACGCTCTTCCTACTCGGAAAGAGCGTCTTTCTTATTTACGTGTAAACCCTTCTTCATCAAGGTATTGTGCCGCTTCCTTGTAAGAGTTGAATGTGCCGTCTAAATTTAGTCCAGCATAAACGTTCCACATATCTTCATCTTCTTTTTTAAGAGTTAGTATGTGCTTGTCTTCGTTGATCCACTCTTCCTCTTGGAAATTCTCAGTAAGTGTAACTTCTTCTACTGGTTCTTGTGAAAGGGCATCCATTGATTTTTCAAGTAATGAGCGAAGTTCTTCCGCTGAAAAATCACGGATGTTCACCATTCCTTTATCGTTCGTTTTGTAGCCTTTCAGATGACCGGCATATACGAAGCCATTTCCGTTTGGATGTAAATGGTACACAACGTTCTTTTTGTCTAGGCGACTTTCTTCGTAATGAAAATTAATGCGCCCAAGGGATACGTTTTTTCTTTCTAGCTCTGGAAAAGATTCAATAATCGTTAATTTTTCTTCAAAAGTTAGCATAGGTCCTCCATAATTGTAATGTAATGGTTCATTATACCACGAAAGAATGTAAATAGAGAAAGTTACTGAATTTGTTAATTTGGCAGGTTGTGTGTTCTCCCGCATTAACGGACAGTAAGCCCCTCATTGATGGAAGTTTCACTTTATGCTTTTAAAAAGCTTGTTTCTTGTCAGAAGAGTTATTAGTATGAGATGCGTTTCTGCTATCTTATATAGCATTGTTGTGATTTGAGATAAAATTTATGTTAATTTGACGGAAAATTAAGAAAAAAGAAGGTTTTTGAAATCCCTTTCTGTAATTATATAAGTATAACAGATTGAGAAGGAGAGGGAATGTATGACAGTTTCAAGCAAGGCAGAATCAGTAATTGTAAAATATGAAGGACGGATTGCGACAATTATGTTAAATCGTCCGCAAGTGTTAAATGCGTTAGATGAGCAGACGTTAAAAGAATTATTACAAAAGTTAAAAGAAGTGGCTGCAAGCTCTGTGCATATCGTTGTGCTATGCGGAAACGGCCGTGGTTTTTCTGCGGGCGGCGATATTAAGTCGATGTTATCAAGCGGAGATGAAAGTGCATTTGAAGGCATTATGAATACCATTTCCGAAATTATTGTGGCGCTTTATACAATGCCAAAGCTTGTTATTAGTGCGATTCATGGCCCGACGGCAGGCCTTGGACTCAGCATTGCATTAACAGCTGATTACGTAATGGCTGATATTTCATCCATTATTGCGATGAACTTTATTGGAATCGCTTTAATTCCAGATGGTGGTGGACATTTCTTCTTACAAAAGCGCCTTGGAGAGCATGTCGCAAAAGAGATCATTTGGGAAGGAAAGAAATTATCAGCAACGGAAGCACTTGAAATCGGCATGATTGATGAAGTGATCGGTGAGAACTTCCAAGATGCTGTAAAACAAAAAATTAATGAGTGGCTGCAAAAACCAATTGGCGCAATGATTCAAACGAAGCAAGTCTTAGCTGAAGTGAACCGCTCTTCATTAGAACAAACACTTCAGCTTGAAAAACGCGGTCAATATGCAATGAGAAAAACAGCGGATCATAAAGAGGGCATTACAGCATTTTTAGAGAAACGTGCCCCGGTTTTTAAAGGAGAATAAAAGTTTTATAGAATAAGAAAGTGTTAACACATTTTTTTAGTATAATGGTGTTAGCACTTTTTTCTTGAATAATAGAAGGAGATATAGAAGAAAATGGAGGTGTTCTCATGTCAGTTTATAATAAAGTAGTACGCGACCGTGTACCAGAAATGATTTTAATGTCTGGTAAAACATATACATCAAAAAAATTAAGTAAACAAGAATACATACAAGAATTATCGAAAATTGGAATAGAAGAAATGCGTGAATTTGCGTCTATGCAAGACCGTGACCATGCCTTAGATTCTTTAGCCGATGCCTTAGAAGTTATTAAAGCAATGGCGCAAGCAGAAGGCGTAACGTTAGAGGACGTTGAGCGCATTCGCAAAGAGAAAGAAGCAGAGCGCGGCGGATTTGAAAAAGGTGTATATTTAGTAGAAGTGAGTGAAGAGTAGAAGGCATCGCAGTATATGCGATGCCTTTTATCCTTCTATTCGCGGGCAGTAAGACTCCCACTGATGGAAGGTTCGCTTTATTCCTATTTCATGGCTTTTCCATTATACTGAAAATTGGAAAGATAAAAGAGAGGGGAAAAGCATATGGTACATAACGCAAAAGATACGATGGAGCTCATTAAACAGCTCGTTTCAATCCCAAGTCCGTCTGGAAATACAAATACAATTATTCGTTTCATTGAGGACTACGTAAAAGAGTGGAATGTAGAAACGAAGCGCAATAATAAAGGCGGCCTTATTATAACGTTAAAAGGAGAAGATGATACGAAACAACGTCTACTCACTGCTCACGTTGACACGTTAGGCGCCATGGTAAAAGAAATAAAAGCAGACGGACGCCTGCGACTATCAATGATTGGCGGTTTTCGCTGGAATGCTGTTGAAGGAGAATATTGTGAAATCGAAACAGCAAGCGGTAAAACGTATACCGGCACAATTTTAATCCATCAAACATCCGTACACGTATACAAAAACGCAGGCGAAGAAAAACGTGACGAAAAAAATATTGAAGTACGTATCGACGAGCGCGTATCTTCACCAGAAGAAGTACGTGAACTAGGCATTGAAGTAGGCGACTTCGTATCATTCGACCCGCGCGTTCAAATGACAGACAGCGGCTACATCAAATCTCGTCACCTAGATGACAAAGCGAGCGTTGCTATTTTACTTCAATTGATTAAAAGATTACAAGATGAAAACATTACGCTACCATACACAACACATTTCTTGATCTCTAACAATGAAGAAATTGGTTACGGCGGAAACTCTAATATTCCAGAAGAAACAGTAGAATACCTTGCGGTGGATATGGGGGCACTTGGCGATGGACAAGCATCAGATGAATATACAGTATCAATCTGTGCAAAAGACTCTAGTGGTCCATATCATTACGCAATGCGTAAACATTTAGTCGAACTTGCGAAAGTAAATAACATTGAATATAAAGTAGATATTTACCCATTCTATGGATCTGACGCTTCAGCAGCAATTCGTGCCGGAGCAGATGTGAAACACGGACTAATTGGTCCTGGCATTGATGCATCACATGCTTATGAGCGTACGCATGAAACATCAATTGCGCATACGGAGGCGCTTGTTTATGCGTATGTACAATCGGATTTAGTAGAAGAATAATAAGTGATTGATAGAAAGGCTGATCTGTAATGTAGATTAGCCTTTTTTGTATGAGAAATAATGTTGAACTAATAGAATAGGGATCTTTGGCAGGCTAAGGTGCAAAAAATCTTCAATATAAATAGGGACGCTTAGCTCCCACCGAAAAGTAAGAACATCATTTTAAATAATAATATAGAATTCTAATATTAAGTAGCTATGAAAAACGGGTAGTTGGCCGTTGCTAAAATAAAATATTTACATAATATGTAGAGTAGGATAAGCCCTACTAGACTTGAAAACAAAAGGAGTGAAATGAAATGCCTATTATTAAACCTTTTTTTGCTAGTAAAAGATATAATTCAACAATCGGTGCTGGAACAGGAATAGGATCAACTTTTACTATTTTAGCAACTGATTTTAAGGATGACACGGGAGCTGCTGCTACCGCGTTCCCCGCGTCATTTGTATATTATAATTTATACCTAAACGGACAGTTACAACCTGCGATTAATTCAAGTGTAACCAAAACAGCTATTACAATTCCGAGTGGAGATATTTTAGATCGTGGTGTTCCGGTTATGATTGAATTTGGTATGAACTAGTAATAAAAAACGAATTCTTTTAAAAGAATCCGTTTTTTATCCCACAATGATGGAAGTTTCACTTTATTGATTGATCAAAATAAACTGAAGTGTGATCGGAATGCCAGGTGATAGTGCTTCATCAGCAAATATCGTTAATATACCCGCTTGTACGTTATAAGAACTTTGCGGTTGGATAATACCGTTGATAAATAAATTCATATATGATACTTGATTTGGTGCCAAAATTTGAGTCGTTCCGAATTGAGGCAAACCATCATCGTTTGTGTATACAAGACGCGTGCCATCTGAAACTGTGAAAAACATTAGATTTGTTACGGAAATCAGACCTGGGGAGGTCGTTTCAGTAGGCCTAGTCGTTTCAGTAGGCCTAGTCGTTTCAGTAGGCCTAGTCGTTCCAGTAGGCCTAGTCGTTCCAGTAGGCCTAGTCGTTTCAGTAGGCCTAGTCGTTCCAGTAGGCCTAGTCGTTCCAGTAGGCCTAGTCGTTTCAGTAGGTCTAGTCGTTTCAGTAGGTCTAGTCGTTCCAGTAGGCCTAGTCGTTTCAGTAGGCCCAGTCGTTCCAGTCGTTCCAGTCGTTCCAGTTGATCCTGCTGGTCCGGGTTCCGGAAGAGGAAGCGCGCAAGGGAAATAAAAAACTTCGTATTCGTAATTCCTAGAATGAAATGGTTTCAGAACAGTCCCCCCCTTTTTTGCGAACATAATGGATTTATTACAAGTATATGAATAGATATAATATTTGATTGTACATTCGTCATGTTTTTATTTCGTTCATTAATTCCCTTTTTTCTTCCGCTAGAATGTTTCAATCAATAGGAGATAAAGCCCCCTCCACTGATGGAAGTTTCAATTTATTACTTTAATAGAATAAAGCAAATGTGAACACTTTAAAAACATTTTTGTATAGAATTGACAATGAAATTTTACTTCTCTATAATTGGCTTTAATTTAACATATCAAATACGTTGAAAGAGCCCAGTAGCAGTTTGTCACTGTTATCGAGAAAGCTAGGGGTTGATGGAACCTAGCACAAACAAACTTGTGAATTACACTCTGGAGTATCTTAGGTAATGCTAAGCGGAGTAGCAATCGATACTATTGCTAAGAGTGGTACGAATAGTAAATACTATTTGTGCAATCTGGGTGGTAACACGGTTAAAAATCGTCCCTATGTCTAGTGTAGACATAGGGACTTTTTTTATATGCTTATCAAACTAAGGTAAGCAAAATATACAAATTAAAGGAGCTGGAAAGACATGAACATCATTGACGAATTGGAATGGCGCGATGCCATTAATCAACAAACAGATGCAGAAGGATTGCGTAAACTAGTAGAAGAGAAAAAGATTTCCTTGTATTGTGGTGTAGATCCAACTGGTGACAGTATGCATATCGGACATTTAATTCCATTTATGATGATGAAGCGTTTCCAATTAGCTGGGCATCATCCAGTTATTTTAATTGGAGGAGCAACGGGAACAATTGGTGATCCAAGTGGACGTCAAACAGAAAGACAACTTCAAACATTAGAACAAGTGCAGCATAATGTTGAGGCGTTAACAGCGCAAATGCAAAAGTTATTCGACTTTGGCGGAAATAGCGAAGTGAAAATGGTAAATAACTACGATTGGACACATGAAGTAAGTATCCTTGAGTTTTTGCGCGATTACGGTAAAAACTTTAGTATAAATAATATGCTAGCAAAAGATATTGTAGCAAGTCGTTTAGATACAGGGATTTCATTTACAGAATTCACATACCAAATTCTACAAGCGATGGATTTCCATCACTTATACAAAGAAGAAGACGTACAACTGCAAATTGGCGGCAGTGACCAATGGGGAAATATTACAAGCGGTTTAGACTTAATTCGTAAAAAAGAAGGACCAGATGCAAAAGTCTTTGGATTAACAATTCCATTACTATTAAAATCAGACGGTACGAAATTTGGTAAAACAGCAGGAGGAGCGATTTGGTTAGACCCTGAAAAGACAACACCATTTGAATTCTACCAGTTCTGGGTGAACACAGATGATCGCGATGTGATTAAATACTTAAAATTCTTCACATTCTTAACAAAAGATAGAATTGATGAATTAGTGGTTAAAGTTCAAACAGAACCTCATAAACGTGAAGCGCAAAAAGTGTTAGCAGAAGAAATGACGAAATTTGTTCATGGTGAAAATGCATTTCTACAAGCAGTAAAAATTACAGAAGCATTATTTAGCGGGGATATTAAAGCGTTAACTGCGGATGAAATTGAACAAGGCTTTAAAGATATGCCAACTTTCAATGCTGCAAAGGAAACAAAAAATATTGTCGAGTGGTTAGTAGATTTAGGAATTGAACCTTCTAGACGCCAAGCAAGGGAAGATATTAATAGTGGGGCTATTTTGATGAATGGAGACAAAGTAACAGATGTAAATACAGATGTTACAGTAGAAAATTCATTCGATGGAAGATTTATTATTATCCGTAAAGGTAAAAAGAATTACAGCTTGGTGAAATTAGGAGAATAAAGCTCTGTAAATATATAAATACAACCCCCTTTTCTTTTTAGGTGGGCGAGGGCACCTGGCCATGCGTATAAGCGGTCAGGGCCTTTTTCTGCCAGCAAAGGGAAAGCGAGTGCAGGTTATTTTTAATCCCGCTATTCGCAGGCTTTCCATCAGTGGAGGGCCACTAATGGAAGGTTCACTTTATCCCGCATTAACGGGCAGTAAGCCCCCCACCTCAAGATTGAGAGAGAAGCGAAGAAGATAGGTGGGGGATAACTGCCCGTAAAAGCCCGATTGGTTCAACTAACCGTAAGTGGGGGATAAAGAACCCCCCACTTACAGAAGGTTCACTTTATTCTGCATAGCAGCGACTTATCTGTTTGGAAATTAAAGTAGATTTATATATAGATAAAGTGAAGGTGAGGGGGATTAATTATGCTGACATCATGGGAACGAACTCTGGAATTAGCATATGTTAATCATCATGTGATAACGGAAGTTAATAAAAAGCAGCAAGTCAATTGGTTATTAGTAGATTTAGGCTTAGATAATATAAACGAAGAACAAATTAATGGAATGCTAGACAAGATGTTAATTGGGTTCAATCGGTTATTTAAGTATAAATCTGTACAACAAGCCAATCTAGGTTATTTTAGGATGTTGGATATTTTTAAAAAAGGTGATATGTATCATCCAAGAATTCACGTTTTACTTCCGGTGATAAAAAGCTATTTTCAAGGGAGATACTATATCAAATATGATAACTGGATCTCTTTGTGGAGTAGAGCGTTAGGAATAGAAAATGATTTGTATGTAAAGGTGAAAGTAGTTAACGGAAAAGAAGATGGACGTGAGATTTTTCAAGAAAAATTGTTAAAATTTCGTGAACAGAGAAGTGAAATCCCTCTTCGGGAAAGTAAAATAATTACATCTAGACGTTTAATAGGATACAGCAAATTGTTAAAAAATGTAATGGAGCGGTTTTTTTATGAAAATGAATCTCATTTAGGTGTGGATGAATTATGTATAAACGATTCAATTGCAAATCATGCGTTTGTAAATATGTTAGACTGGCATCCAGGTTTAAGAGAAGATGAAAAACTCCTTTTTAAAAATAATAATCAGCCTTTTTATGTAGCAGAAGAGTGAAGCAAATTCACTCTTCTTTTTTTATGATTTTTACCGTGGGTATCAATGTATTAATATTCATTTTTATTTATATTTATTTTGTGTATTTTTATAAATAAAAGATTTAAAGCTTTAATACATGAAAGCATTAAACCTTTAATACCCTAAATAATAAGTTTTTTATTTTTGTGAATAAACACTGTCAAATCAGTGTTTATTCGGTTGTTGACAAAACAAAATTACAGGAGTAGACTGACGTCATAAGTTAACTTGTGTAATGATTCACAAGATGAAACTTAAGTTTTGTGAAGTGGTTTTTAGCAAAACAGATGATTATTTTATGAATATTATTCATTTCGTATTATGAAGAAATGAATGGCTGTATTCTACGAAATAATAGCATTGTTTGAAGAAAGGAATGATTCTATAGGATCTACAAATCTTGTATCAGATATTTTGTTTTAATACCCTAGTTTTTAACGTTTGTATTTTGATAGTGCAGTTCTTTTGAAAATTAGCGTATTAGTTCAGTTTATGTATTCTATAAAAATTAAATAAAGGAAAGAAGGGCATAGTTATGGCCAAGACAAAAAAATTAACGCTTTTTGGGTTAATTGGTATTACGATGGCATTCTTTGGTACTGTACGTAGTGTACCGACGCTTGCTATTACAGGATGGACGCAAATTTTCTATATGTTAATTGCTGCAGTTGTATTTGCTCTCCCTATTGCGCTCATGTCAGCCGAACTTTCGACAGGATTTCCTGAAGAAGGTGGCCCACAAGTTTGGGTTAGAAATGCATTAGGTGAAAAATGGGGATTTGTTACCTCATGGTTATTATGGGTTCAAATGTTTTTCGGGATGGTAATGGTTTCGTCAACTGTTGGTGTTCTATTCGGTTACGTTATTAATAAGCCAGAACTATCTTCAAACAACTACTTTATTTTTGCCGTAATCTTAATTTCATACTGGGGTGTGACTTTATTAAACCTTAAGTTTGATATGGTAAAAATCGCAGGTAACTGGGGCGCTGTTATTGGTGTATATATTCCATTTGTTATTCTCGTAGTTCTAGGTGTTATCTATATGATTAAAAATGGAATTCAGCCAAATAGTTACTTAGGGAATTTTAAACCAAGTGATTTAATACCTAATTTAAAAGACTTGGGCAGCTTAGCGTATTTATCAGGGATTATCTTTATTTTTGCGGGGGTAGAGATCTCATCTGTACATGCAAATAATATTGAAAATCCGAAACGTAACTATCCAATTGCTGTTATCGCTTCTGTTGTTTTACTAGTAATCTTTAATATTATCGCTGGTTTAACAGTTTCTAACGCAGTGCCACGCGGTCATTTAGAGTTAGCTAACATTACACAACCATACTTGATTTTCTGTCAAGATTTAGGAATTCCATCTATCTTTGTTAACATCATTTCTTTAATGATTTTAATTGGTGTTTTAGTGCAGCTAAGTGCATGGGTACTTGGACCAAGTAAATCTATGATTAAAGTGGCAGACGAAGGGAACCTACCTAAGTTCTTCCAAAAGAGAACAGAGAAAGATGTTCCTATCACTTTTGTAATGATTCAAGCAATTGTTATTTCGTTAGTATCTTTCTTATATGTAGTCGTTCCAGATGTTAATAGTGCATTCTTAATTATTACCATTACAACAACGATTCTATATTGTATCGTATATGCTTTAATTGCAATTTCAGCAATTCGCTTACGCTATAACATGCCTAATGTTAAGAGACCATTTAGATTAGGCAGTAAAGGAAATGGATTAATGTGGTTTGTATCTATTGTTTCAATGATAGGTATTGTACTTACGATTATTGTAAGTTTGATCCCACCATCCATTTTAAAACCAAGTCAGTATACTGGTTACGTAATTTATCAAGTGGCCGCTACGGTGGTTATGATCGGGATTGCTCTTATTATTAACAAATGTAAGAAACCAGAATGGAAAAAAGAAAATAACGAAGCAGAATATTTAAAACAAGCTAATTAAAAATAATTATTCTATATATTTATATAATTTGATTGAAAATTGGAGGAAATGAAAATGAAATATGAAATGCCAGACATTAATTTAAAAGCATTATTCTTAGGAGATAAAGGGGAAAATGTAGATTTATTTAAAGAACTATTATTAAAAATGGTAGATGAGCATGTCGGTTGGAGACAAAACTATATGCCGCAAGATTTACCTGTTATCACACCTCAAGATAGAAGTTCTAAAAATTTCCAAGAAACTGCAGATCATATTCGCAGTGTGTTCAATGTATTATCTTCTAAATTACGTACGAACTCTTTACCTTGGCATGCTGCTGGTCGTTTCTGGGGACATATGAACTCTGAAACATTAATGCCTTCTATCATCGCTTATACAGCAGCAATGTTATGGAACGGTAATAACGTAGCATATGAATCTTCACCAGGTACTTCTCAAATGGAAGAAGAAGTGGGACATGAATTTGCTGCACTGATGAGCTATAAAAAAGGTGAAAGTTGGGGACATATTTGCGCAGATGGTTCCATTGCTAACCTAGAGGGCTTATGGTATGCGCGTAATATGAAATCCTTACCACTAGCAATTAAAGAAGTAGCTCCTGAATTTGTTGCAGGTAAATCTGAATGGGAATTACTGAATATGTCTACAGAAGAAATTCTAGATATTTTAGATCAAATTCCTGAACAAATTGATGAAATTAAAGCTCATTCTGCACGCAGTGGTCAAAATCTACAAAAATTAGGTAAATGGTTAATTCCACAGACAAAACATTATTCTTGGTTAAAAGCTGCTGATATTATCGGTGTTGGTCTTGAGTGTGTAGAGCAAGTAGATGTTGATGACAACTATCGTATGGATATTAATAAATTAGAAGAAAAAATTCGTGAACTAGCAGCACAACAAATTCCTGTTCTAGGTGTTGTTGGGGTTATTGGTACAACAGAAGAAGGTCAAGTAGATCGTATTGATAAAATGGTAGAACTTCGTGAAAAATTAGCAGAAGAAGGCATCTATTTCTACATTCATGTAGACGCAGCTTATGGCGGTTATGCTCGTTCTATTTTCTTAGATGAAAATAACGAATTTATCGAATGGGATCAAATCGAAGAAGTGTACGCAAAACACAACATCTTCAGTGAAAAATGCGAATGGTTAACAAAAGAAGTTTATCATTCATTTAAAGCAATGAACCAAGCAGAAACGATTACAATTGATCCACACAAAATGGGATATATTCCTTACTCTGCGGGCGGTATTGTTATTAAAGATATTAGAATGCGCGATGTAATTTCCTACTTTGCAACGTATGTATTCGAAAAAGGTGCAGATATTCCAGCATTATTAGGTGCATATATATTAGAAGGTTCTAAAGCAGGTGCAACTGCAGCAGCAGTTTGGACAGCTCATAAAGTGTTGCCGTTAAATGTAACTGGTTATGGAAAATTAATTGGTGCAAGTATTGAAGGAGCTTATCGTTTCTATGACTTCTTAAGTGAAAAAGAATTTAAAGTTGGCGATAAAACAATTCGTGTGTATCCATTAACAAAACCTGACTTTAATATGGTTGACTATGTATTTAATGAAGAAGGTAATACAGACTTAGAAAAAATGAACAAATTAAATCATGATTTCTTCGATCAAGCTTCTTACGTTAAAGGCGGATTATATAATAATGAGTTCATTACATCTCATACTGACTTTGCTATTCCTGACTACGGTAACAGCCCACTTCCATTCGTGAAGAGTCTTGGATTTAGCGAAGGAGAATGGGATCGTGAAGGTAAAGTAACAGTATTACGTGCTTGTGCGTTATCTCCATATGCTCATGATAAAGAAGTATTTGAAGAATATGCTGTTAAGTTAGAAAAAGCAATTCAAGCTAAACTTGAAGCAATCTACAATGAAATGAAATAAGTTTAGTAGAAAACCATTTTAATAGAATGAATGTATAACGCTAACAGTCGTTATGCATTCATCTTTATATATAATTGACCTTATTTATTTGAGTAAGATCAATTGAGGAGTGAAAACGTGATGGTAAAAAAAGTATTAACGATAGCAGGTTCTGATTCAAGTGGAGGAGCAGGATTACAGGCGGATCTGAAAACATTTGAAGAGTATGGTACGTTTGGCCTAACTGCCATTACAACAATCGTCACAATGGATCCTGATCAAAACTGGCATCATCATGTTCATCCAATTGATAAGGAACTTGTACAAGCGCAATTAAAAACAATTTTTTCCGGCGGCAAATTAGATGCGATGAAAACAGGAATGCTTGGATCTATAGATATGATTGAGCTCGTAAGTGATGTAATTGAAACGTATGAGATGCAAAATGTTGTCATTGATCCGGTCATGGTTTGTAAAGGAGAAAACGAACCACTGCATCCTGAAAATGGACTTGCCATGCGTGATCTTCTTTTACCAAAGGCAACAATTGTAACACCAAACTTATTTGAAGCGGGTCAGTTATCTGGAATGCAAAATGTAAAAACGGTAAACGATATGAAAGAAGCAGCAAAGAGAATTATCGATTTTGGTGCTAAAAATGTTGTAATAAAAGGCGGAAAATCTCTAGCGGATCATAAGGCAATCGATTTACTTTATGATGGAACAGAGTTTGTGCTTTATGAAGCGGAGAAAATTCATACGAACTGTAACCATGGTGCCGGATGTACGTTTGCAGCAGCGATTACAGCCGGACTAGCTAAAGGACTTTCGGTAAAAGAAGCTGTGGCGAAGGCGAAGGACTTTACGACAGAGGGAATTAAACGCGGATTTGCTTTTAATACATTTGTTGGTCCAGTTTGGCATGGTGCATATAATAAAGCTGATTTGCGTTAACTGTTTTATATTTTTAGGTGAATAAAATAGGGCATAAACATCCATTGGCATGATTTGTAAGTGATATATACTCATCCAAAGCATTGTTTATGCCTTTTTATGGTTTATCCCGCTATTCGCGGGCAGTAAGACCTCCACTGATAAAAGTTTCACTTTATTTTCATTGATTCTTTTTTAATATAGTGTTTAGATATTGAATGTGCAATTGTTCACAAAAGTTAATAGTAAATGGATTAGTTGGTAGAATCCTACAACCATTTTACATGATAAGGAGTTATTAAAATGAAAAGAGATGTAACACTTAAAGAAAGTATCTTTCTTTTAGTTGTTTTATTAGCGATTATAGGAACTTGTATTATAGGCTTAAGTTTACCTCCTCAAGTGCCTATTTTAATCGCCATAGGAATTGTTATTTTATTTGCAAAAGTGAAAGGTTTTTCTTGGGACACAATTCATAAAGGGATTCAAAACGGAATTATACCCGGTTTAATTCCTATCATTATATTTATGCTAATTGGGATTTTAATTAGTGTTTGGATTGCGGCAGGAACAATTCCAACCATAATGATTTACGGATTTAAAATTTTATCTGCAAAATTCTTTTTACCTTCTGTTTTTGTCATATGTGCACTTGTGGGGATAATGGTGGGAAGTTCCTTTACAACCATTTCAACTGTGGGCATTGCATTTTTAGGAATGGGACAAATGATGGGCTTAGATCCAGCGATGATTGCAGGTGCTATTATATCGGGTGCTTTTCTAGGGAATAACATTTCTCCGTTATCTGATACAGCGAACTTAGCAGCTGCTATTGCAGAAGTAGACTTATTTGAACATATTCGTAGTATGATGCGGACAATTATTCCAGCTTTTGTTATAACTCTTATCTTTTTCTTATTTGTGGGACATGGAGCATCAGTATCAGCAGGAAATAATATCGATGAGCTGGTTCAGACACTTCATTCATCTTTTACTATTTCAGCTTTCACATTAATTCCAGTATTAGTATTATTTTTATGTGCAAGAAAAAAAGTACCAGCTATTCCGACATTATTACTTAGTATAACGATTACAATTGTTATTTGTTATATTTATCATCCACATACTAGCCTTAGTCAAATGGCTGCTTTTATGCAAGATGGATTTGTTTCTAAAACAGGTGTAAAGAGTGTAGATGTGTTACTTACTCGCGGAGGAATGCAAAGCATGATGTGGTCTGTTTCTCTTATCCTTCTTGCTTTAGCACTAGGCGGATTATTAGTAGAAGTAAAAATTATTGAAAAGCTAATTTCTAAAATTTCGGGCATGGTAAGTACGAAAGGAAACTTAATGCTCATGACTGCATTAAGCTCTATTGGCATCAATGTTCTTTTAGGAGAGCAGTATTTATCAGTTATTTTACCAGGTGAAGCATTTAAATCACAATATGAGAAAATTCATGTAGATCCGAAAAATCTTTCAGGGATCTTAGCGAATGCCGGAGCAGCTGTTAATCCATTGATTCCATGGGGAGTGAGCGGTGTGTTTATCGCTGGTACACTAGGTGTACCTACGCTGCAGTATTTGCCATTCACTATATTTTGTTTAGTGGTTCCTGTAATTCATGTTGCTTTGGGATTTATTGGAAGTGGAAAACAACCATTAAAAGAACATAGAGAAGCTAGTTAACGCATCATTTTCCATCGTAAAAGGAAATTTAATAGTTTTAAAAAAGCTGGTAAATGCCAGCTTTTTTATTTGAAGTATATGATACATAATTTAGACAAAATTTTGCCACGAATATTTAATATAGAGGCAGGATTCAATATTAAAAAATAGTGATATAATACCTTATACTCTTTAAAGTATTAATAAGATGGAAATAGAGGTGAATTACCTTTTTTTATATTTTTTTGATATATCTTTAGGGGTAGATTTGACATGAGAGTGTAATCGTACTATTTATATTTGTGAGGAAATTCACATTCGATATAGAAGAAAATAAAAAATAGAAAAAGTCTTATCAGATAAAACATAATAGAAGACAAAGCAAATTTTCTCATGTGGAAGAGCTTTCATATACTTTGGCATAAGAATGAGGATCTTGTGGCGCAGCGGCTACTCTAATGAAAGTGGAGGTAGGCATATGCTAATAGATAAATTACGTGGAAAAGATTTAGATGAATTTTTTGAAGCAATGTTAACATTGGAAACGGTAGATGAGTACTATAGTTTTTTTGATGATTTATGCACAGTGAATGAAATGAAGACAATCTTTCAAAGATTTAAAGTAGCTAAAATGTTATATAAGCACAACACGTATCATGAAATTGAAGAAGAAACAGGAGCTAGTACAGCAACAATTTCTCGTGTGAAGAGATCTTTACACTATGGAAATGATATGTATGATGTTGTTTTTACTCGTATGAAAGAAAAATAAGTTTCACTTTATAGTTGCAGAAAATGAAGCGTTTTTTACTCTATAAACCTGGCCCTTTATCAAACCAATCATAGAAGAAACACCTTCACAAATGTGGTGGGTGTAAGAGTTGAGATACGGGGTATGGAAACGATTCAAGGAATGAGAGATTGCTCATACAATCAATTTGAAATCAAAGAAGAAGCAGGTTCATTCGGCCTGCTTTCTTCTTTTTTTCATACATGTTGATCTGCTTGATCCAGTAAATTTGCCAGTATCATGCTATTCTCTTGATCTGCATCGTACTGTACAATATCGTCATACTCAAACAGTTCGAATCCTTCATCAAATTCCCGTTTCATGAAGTTGATAAATTCTCCAACGTTTTCTCCTATTTCTTTATTACGGCGAAACTCCATCATAATCGCTCTAAATCGGTGGGGAGGAATTTCGCATTTAATATGATAAGCTTTGCTGATACTAAAGGAATCTCCTGAATCGTATAAGGTGTATGTATACAATAGGAATCGTCTCCTTTCTTACGTGATATGTATATTGTTCTATAATTGAGCAAAATTCATCCGTGGTTATGAGATGGTTGCTTGTATAATTCATTCATCATCTTCTCCATCTACAGCATGAATGATTTTAAAAAAGTAAAAGACGGTTATCCCGCATTAACGGACAGCGGAAGAAGCGAAAAAATACGGTATCGTGGATGCTGTGATTGACAAAAAATAATGTGAAATAGGCAAGAGAATCTCATGTTCTCTTGCCTATTTTTGAGTAGTAAATTAATCCTTTATCCACCCATCCACTAATGCTTGATTCTTTTTAATCCATTTTCGTGCAGCATCTTCAGGGTCCTTTGTTTTATTTAACATTACCATCAATGTACCGAGCTGTTCATCATTCATTTTCCATCTATCAAAATAGTTCACAATTGCCGGATAATCTTTTTCGAAACCTTTTCGTACAGAGTAATAAATGTCGTCTTTTTCCCCATATACTTTCTTAGGATCCTTTAAATATTTTAAATCAAATTCTGAAAAGCCCCAGTGTGGATTCCAAAGCGTTACAACGATTGGTTTCTTTTGCGTATATGCTTTTTTTAACTCGCTCATCATTGCAGCTTCTGAAGACTGGACAAGTTTTAGTTTTATATCATATTCTTTCATCGCTTTATTCGTTAAATTCATAAGGCTACTACCTGGTTCAATACCGACAATTTTATTATCCAGTTCGTCTTTATGAGCGTTTAAATCTTCGATACTGTTAATGTCTTTCATATAGGAAGGGACAACCAAACCAAGTCCAGTTCCTTCATACCATTTTGATTTTAGAACAATGTCATTTTTATACCGATCATTTAATGGTTTATCAGTAACAGGGAGCCATACTTCTAAGTTTGCATCTACATCGCCGCGAGCAACGCCGGTCCAAATGGCAGCTTTTTCTAAATACATGAGTTCAACTTTGTATCCTTTTTGTTCTAATAAAACTTTCCACATATTTGCAACCGCAATATTTTCCTTCCAACTTGTTACACCAAGTTTAATTTTTCCTTTTATATTTGCATTTGTTGCATTACAAGAGGTAATAATCATACTGATGAATAACAAAATGCATATAAGCCATATTTTTCGTTTCATTGAAAGCCTCCCGTTTCATAAATAGAAAATTTCTTTTTATGGGAATGTGTGTATTTAATTTTGTATAGCATTGCTAAATCTATATGCGAACCTTCTTATTATGAACGGAAACGAAGATTTTAAAAAATCTTATAGGAGTAATTTCTATGTAATATTTCTGTTTAAAATCGCTACACTATGTGAATAGATGGGCAGAAAAGGAGTCGTTGTATGGAAAATACAAAAGTTCGTGTTGAAAACGTAACAAAAGTATTTGGAAAAAACCCTCAAAGAGCAGTTGCTTTATTAAAAGAAGGAAAAAGTAAATCAGAAATATTGAAAGAAACAGGGATGAACGTTGGGGTGAAAAAGGCAACGTTTGAAGTATATACAGGAGAAATATTTGTAATTATGGGATTGTCAGGAAGTGGGAAGTCGACTTTAGTTCGGATGTTAAACCAATTAATAAAACCAACAGCAGGTCATATATACATAGATGGAGAAGACATCGCAACGATGGGAAAAGAGGCGCTTCGAAAAGTCAGAAGAACAAAGATGAGCATGGTTTTTCAAAAGTTCGCGTTATTTCCTCATCGTACAGTTATACAAAATGTTGCCTATGGTTTAGAAATACAAGGGGTTCCGGTAGGGGAAAGAGAAGTAAAGGCACTGGAATCACTTAAGTTAGTAGGATTAGAGCATCATAAAGATAGTTATCCAGGGCAATTAAGCGGCGGTATGCAGCAACGCGTCGGCATTGCAAGAGCTCTTACAAACGACCCGGATGTCCTACTTATGGACGAGTCATTTAGCGCATTAGATCCACTCATTCGAAAAGAAATGCAGGATGAATTGTTAGAGCTACAAGATAAGATGGAAAAAACAATTATTTTTATTACGCATGATTTAGATGAAGCGCTTCGAATTGGTGATCGTATTGCATTAATGAAAGATGGAGAAATCGTACAAATTGGAACTCCTGAAGAAATTATGATGAGCCCTGCGAATGAATTCGTGGAAAAATTCGTTGCGGATGTGAATTTAGGAAAAGTTATTACTGCTGAATCTATTTTGAAAAGGCCAGAAACATTATTAATCGATCGCGGACCACGTGTAGCACTGCAAATTATGAGAAATGCAGGCGTGTCTACTGTATATGTTGTAAATAAAAAACATGAATTTTTAGGGATATTAACAGCTGATGACGCAAGTAAAGCAGTTCAAAAACAGTGGCCGATTGCTGATTTACTGCTGAAAGATATTCCGCACGTGTATTTAGATACATTACTTGAAGAGACATATGGGAAAATGGCAGAGATGAAGCTCCCATTACCGGTTATTGATGAGAAGAAAAGGTTAAGAGGCATAATCAAACGAGAAAGTGTCATTCAGGCCCTTGCAGGAAACATTGAGGAAGAGGTGAATGACGATGAATAGTATTCCACGCATTCCATTAGGTGAATGGGTCGATGTGTTTGTAGCTAGTTTATATGCTCATTTTGAAGGGCTATTTAGAGGTTTTTCATACGTTATTGGTGGTTTCGTTGATTTATTTACAAATTTTTTAACGTGGATTCCATCATTTTTCATGATCATCATTGTATGTTTTCTCATTTGGTATACAACGCGGAAAATATCCTTGGTGGTTTTTGCGTTAATTGGCTTATTATTCATTCTAAACATTCACTACTGGGGACAAACGATGCAAACATTAGCGCTTGTTCTTACGTCGGTTATCATTTCCATTATTGTTGGGATTCCAATCGGTATTTTAGCGTCACAAAATGAACGATTTTCAAAAATTTTAAGGCCAACATTAGATTTTATGCAAACAATGCCAGCGTTTGTGTATTTAATTCCAGCGATTACATTTTTTGGGGTAGGTGTCGTTCCAGGGATTATTGCATCTGTAATTTTTGCGATGCCACCAACAATTCGCTTTACAGACTTAGGAATTAGACAAGTACCAGAAGATTTGGTTGAAGCTGCGAATGCTTTTGGCTCTACTGCATCACAAAAGTTGTTTAAAGTACAATTGCCGCTTGCGACAGGAACCATTATGGCCGGGGTTAACCAAAGTATTATGTTATCATTATCAATGGTTGTTACAGCGTCACTTGTAGGAGCACCAGGACTTGGTGTAGATGTATATCGCTCTGTAACACAAGTTAACATTGGAATGGGATTTGAAGCGGGGCTAGCTATTGTAGTAATTGCAATTATATTAGATCGAGTTACACAAGGGTTTCATCGAAAAAGAAGAGGATAAAAAAGCATTCATTATATGAAGATAGTTACCGAAATAAAATTTTGAATTGAATATAATATGTCGAAACATATTTATGATGGAATTTTATCCCGCTATTTGTGGGTAGTAAGACTCCCACCTCAAAATTCGGCGAAAGCAAAGAAGTTAAGTGGGGATAAATTGCCCGTAAAAGCACGATTGGTGAGGGCTGATAATCAGTGGAGGAGTAAACGTAAAGTAACTCCAAAATATACAATAAAAGTTGATTTAGGAGTTATTTTTTGTTTACTTCACTTTTTTCCCCTTCTGTGAATCAGGTAAAGCCTTTAAGGTTTCATCAAATTTCCATCTGGCATGTGCCCAACATCCCACAAGGGTGACATCCGGTACTTGATGATAACCACTATATCCATCTACTTGTAAATACCCTTGAAAACCAGTTAAAAAACGTTTCGGATGCTCCCCTGCTCTTGTGGGTTGATAGTCATAAAGAAAGATAGGGATATCTCCTGTACGGTATCACCACAGATAGGACTTGGTTGTTGCGGCCCGCCCAGGTTCGCGTAAGACTTCCGATTGGGAGGGCCATCAGTGGGGGATGAAGAAAACCCCTCCACTGTTGGAAGTTTTACTTCATTGCAAAAGAGTTACTACTATGCCGTAAATTGATAATCCAATGAAAGTTGGAATACCGACAATAACAATTTGCTTTACATTTTCATATGCTTTCGGTTCTACAAGAGGCAAATCTTTTTCCTCCATTTGTCTATACTGTTCTCGTTCCATATTATCCCACCTTTATGATTGTACGATAATGTATTCAAACAAGGCGGTTTATGTTAATTTTGCTGAATTTAAAATAAATGTTGAATATTCAGTTTATTTGTATTATTATTAGTCTATTAACGGATGACAGTGATTAGCCTCCCTGCAAGCCCGGATATTGTTACGATGAATTGAATAGAAATGAATTGGCTTCTTTCCACTTGAACTTCCTTAGCAGGAAGACGAGCCATAGGGATAGAGACAGTAAAATCCAATGTGACTCTTTACATTGTTTTTCTGGCTCTTTTTATTTTTTCTATAAATAAGAAAAGGATGAGCGTTACATATGCTTATCAGAAGAACGATTTATAGGACGGGTTTTAGAAAGCGTTATCAATGACGGGCAATGTTTCAATCTTATGTATGCTAGAAGGATTTGTGAAAATAAATACTTATAGGTTGGTGATCTTTTTGGTTAAAGAAAAAAATGAACTGCAAAAAGACTTAAAAACCAGGCATATAACAATGATTTCAATTGGTGGGGTTATTGGAGCAGGATTATTTGTAGGGAGCGGAACGATTATTCAATCAACAGGTCCAGCAGCAATTTTGTCTTATATTATTGGTGCTTTAATGGTTGTACTCGTGATGCGGATGTTAGGAGAGATGGCTGCGGTAAATCCTGATAGTGGTTCTTTTGCAACATATGCTCATAAGGCAATTGGACCTTGGGCAGGGTACACAATCGGTTGGTTATACTGGTTTAACTGGGTCATTATTATCGCAATTGAAGCGGTATTGTTAGGGGCGATGGTCAACAATTGGTTCCCTTCCATACCAGCATGGATAGCTAGTCTTTCCATGATTATTTTGATGACGATTACGAATATGTATTCTGTAAAGCTATATGGAGAGTTTGAATATTGGTTAGCTTTTATTAAAGTTGCAGCGATTCTTGTATTTTTAGGTTTAGGAATTGCTATGATTTTTGGAATTGTCCCTGGTGTGGACAGGCCTGATTTTTCTACAATCTCTGAAAACGGGGGCTTTTTTCCAAAAGGGATTGTTCCTGTACTGCTGAGTGTTGTATTTATTTCCTTCTCTTTATCGGGGAGTGAGGTAGCTGCTATCGCGGCGGGAGAATCTGAAAATCCAGAGAAAAATGTTATAAAAGCAATTAATACTGTTGTATGGCGTCTTATGCTTTTCTTTGTAGGGTCTGTAACAATTTTGGTCATTTTCATTCCGTGGAACGATGCGTCAGCATTGAAGCTTCCTTATGCAAGTTTATTTCGTATGGCAGGAGTCCCTGCTGCTGCTGAAATTATGAACGGGGTTGTGTTCTTATCTTTGCTTTCTGTTTTAAATTCAGGATTATACACGAGTTCTCGCATGTTATTTTCGCTTGCGAAAAAGGGAGATGCTCCTATTGCTTTTTCAAAATTAAACAGTAGAGGTGCACCAATTTGGGCAATATTTGCAAGTGTATTATTCGCATTCGTTTGCGCTATGCTGAAGTTTATATCTCCTGATAAACTATTTGCTTTTTTAGCAAATAGCTCAGGCGGCGTTACGATGCTTATGTATATGTTTGTTGCAGTTTCTCATATTCGATTAAGACGAGAAGCGGAAAGGGAAGACCCGGGAAAACTAAAGGTGAAAATGTGGTTATTTCCTTATCTCACATACGCAACGCTTTTGATGATCGTTACGATATTTGTTTCGCAAGCATTTATAGCGGATATGCGTATGCAATTTTATTTAACGATTTTAGCTGCTGCTATAGTGATAGCATCCTATTTTCTAAGAGTTAGAAATAAGCCTATTAAGGCTGATAAGGCAGGATTTCCAATTTTAAAAGGTTCGGAGATTGGTTTAGAGAAGGACTAAGTCGTGTGTAATGTAAAATAAAAAATGAAAAAAGGGGTAAGTTCAATGTTAAAAGAAAAGAACAATATTGTAACTACAAGATCTGATATTTTAAACGAAAGAAGAAAGAACGCAGTGCCTGCAGGTCCATATAATATTACCAATTTATATGTTCAATCTGCGAAAGGAGCCATTATTACTGATATAGATGGTAACGAATTAATTGATTTTGCAGGCGGGATTGGGATGCAAAATGTAGGCCATTGTCATCCGAAGGTAGTAAAAGCAATTCAAGAGCAAGTAGAATCTTCTATTCATAGCTGTTTTCATGTAGCGCCGTATGAAAGCTATATTGCGTTAGCTGAAAGACTGAATGAATTAACGCCAGGAGATTTTAAGAAAAAAACAATGTTTGCAAACAGCGGAGCTGAAGCTGTAGAAAATGCTGTGAAGATTGCTAGAAAAGCGACTGGGCGCAGTGCCATCGTTTCATTTGAACGTGCGTATCATGGACGTACGCTTATGACAATGTCTCTTACGAGTAAAGTAAAACCTTATAAGCATGGATTTGGTCCGTTTGCACCGGATGTGTACAAGCTTCCTTATCCGTATTATTACCGCGCAGAAGACGGGATGACGACAGAAGAAGTAGATCAACAAATCTTAGCGTATTTCGAACGTTTTATGTTAGAGGAAGTAGCAAGTGATAATATTGCCGCAATTATTTTGGAACCGCTTCAAGGTGAAGGTGGATTTATTGTCCCAAGTGCTACGTTTATGCAAGGAGTAAGAGATCTTTGTGATAAATATGGAATTGTCATGATTGCAGATGAAATTCAAACGGGCTTTGCTCGTACAGGAAACTTGTTCGCAATGGATCATTTCGGGGTAGCACCTGATTTAATGACATTTTCAAAATCCATCGCAGCAGGTATGCCGCTTAGCGCAGTGACAGGAAGAGCGGAATTAATGGATGCACCTGGTCCAGGACAACTTGGCGGGACTTTTTCAGGAAGCCCGGTTGCTTGCGCAGCTGGTCTAGCTGTTTTAGAGGTAATCGAAGAAGAAAACTTAGTACAACGTGCTCGTGAAATCGGCGATCGTATGATGGAAGTGTTCAATAGCTGGAAGGATAAATATGAATTAATTGGCGACGTGAGAGGCCTTGGTGCGATGACGGCTATGGAGCTTGTAAAGGATCGAAATACGAAAGAGCCGGCAACAGAAGAAGTGAAAGCAATTATGCAAGACACGCATAACAAAGGTTTAATCACAATAAGTGCTGGTATTTATAGCAGTGTACTTCGTTTCTTACCGCCGCTTGTTATAACAGATGAACAGCTTGAAGAAGGATTTGCTATTCTCGAAGCAGCAATTGCTAAAGTATCCAAATAAGAAAAAACGGTTATGTTTCCAGCTGGAGGTAGGAGAATGAAATTTTTCAATTATATAAATGGTCAGTGGAAAGAACCATCTACCAATCAATATTCAAAAAACTATAATCCGCATAATGGAGAAGTATTAGGAGAATTTCCATTAAGCTCAGCAGAAGATACACAAGCAGCGATTGCGTCTGCGAAAGAAGCCTTTCAAAATTGGCAAGGCTTATCGTTTCAAGAGCGGGCAAATTATTTATGGAAAGCGGCAGCTATTTTAAAAGAACGAGTGACTGAAATCGGTCATGATTTAACGAGTGAAGAAGGAAAGACACTTGCTGAAGGGATAGGAGAGACGAAGCGAGCAATTAGTATCCTTGAATATTATGCAGGAGAAGCGAATCAGCCCGTGGGAGAAATCATTCCTTCGGCCAATCCGAAAACGCTGCTCTACAGCAAACGAGTAGCGGTTGGACCAGTAGGATTAATTACGCCGTGGAATTTCCCGATTGCGATTCCAGTATGGAAAATGGCACCGGCACTGATTTACGGAAATACTGTTGTCATTAAGCCTGCAGAAATTACACCAAAATCAGTATTTCACCTCGTGAATGCTTTTCACGAAGCGGGAATTCCTGCTGGCGTTATCAATTGTGTATTTGGGAAAGGTTCAGTAGTTGGAACGGAATTAACAGGAAACCCTGATATAAAAGCAATATCCTTTACTGGTTCTAATGGCGTCGGAAAAACAATTCAGCAAACTGCTGTTGCGAACGGCAAAAAAGTACAATTAGAAATGGGCGGGAAAAATCCATTAGTTGTATTAAAAGATGCTGATATTAGTAAAGCAGTAGAGATTGCGATAAGAGGTGCATTTATGTCAACGGGACAAAAATGTACTGCAACAAGTAGAATTATAATTGAAGAGGAAATTTATGAGGAGTTTCGTAATGAGCTCGTGTTACGTACAGAGGCTCTTAAAGTTGGAAATCCATTAGAAAATAATACGTTTATGGGGCCATGTGTATCCGAGAATCAGCAGCAAACTGTTTTATCGATGATTGAAGCAGGTAAGAAAGAGGCTTCCTTAATTTGCGGGGGAAGCGTACCAACAGAAGATGAGTTAAAACACGGGTTTTATATTTTACCTACTATTTTTGAAGATGTACCTCACGATGCACGCATTGCGAAAGAAGAAATTTTCGGTCCGGTTATTTGTTTATTTAAGGTGAACAATTATCAAGAAGCAATTCACCTGGCTAACGACACGGAATATGGGCTTAGTGCATCCATTTGTACAAATAACTTAAGTCTTGCACAGCAATTTATCGATGATATGGAAGTTGGAATGGTTCATGTAAACTCCGAAACAGCAGGAGCAGAGCCGCAAGTTCCGTTTGGAGGAATGAAAAATTCTAGTGCCGGACCACGCGAACAAGGGAAAGCAGCTGCAGAATTTTATACAAGGTTAAAAACGGTGTATGTAGATCAAGTATAATATAAACTGATGCACAATAATGGGGGATGAACATGCGTAAAGGTACTTTTTTCATGGCAGGACATGCAAGGCTTCCGAAAGGGATGGCTGTACGCAGCGTCTATGAAACACTAACGATTACAATAGAGGCAGATCACAAATATCATGTAATTATCGAATCGTCATGTACCCTTGCTACAGGACACGGGAGAGATTTTATTTCTCAAATCTTAAGAGGATATAGTTTACGAGATGGCATTGAAGACATCATTCAAGAAATCTCTTACCATTATCAAGGAAAAGCGCAAAATGCAATTATTAGTGCTTTAAAAGATTTGTACCGCCAATATACAAGTTACGTAAACGGCGAAACACCTCAGGAGGAATATGAGGAAATGGGTCCTATAAAGTGAAACTTCCATCAGTGTGGGTCTTACTGCCCGTTAATGAGGGATAAAGTAGTTTTTTGATTTCAAATTAAATTATGAAACTGTCGAGTTTATTGCACTTTAACGTTTAAAGAGCGTTCGTAAACGAGAGCCAGTTGTATTTCTGCTTATTTGATGCGCGGAATATAACTGGCTCTTTCATTTTATATACAATAAGGAGGCAGAAAGATGTCAAAACCAAGTGAAGTTCAAGGTGTAAAGGAGCAGGCAAAAACAAAAAGAGGGTGTGTGGAAAATAGTGTAGCGAAATCGTGTAAAATGTGTAAAGTGTGTGGTCGAAATAAAACTAAGTACACGAACGTGAAAATTGAAAATAAATGATATAAACACATTGACATTCAGAAAATTATGAATTAATATTTAACTATAAAGTGATAAGATCCATACGAGAAATTAGCCTTCTCTAAATCCGATCTTCATTTTCTGTTTTGCACATATTTTAATAAAAAAAACTGTCTATTATTATTGTACTTTAAGAGATTAAAGAACACTCGTAATTTTAAGCCAGTTGTACGTTTCTACAATTTATTATTGTGGATGCGTATGACTGGCTTTTTGGTTTATTTGAACTAAGGAGGAAGATGTCGATGATTACGGAACAAGAAGTAAAGATGAAATTTGCAAAGAAGTATGAGGGATATGAAATTGTTCCTCATCCAGAACATAAACGCTTGTATCATATTGTATTAAATCAGCAATTGCTTCAACAATTTTTCGAAGAGGCAAAAGAACATTCTGAGCAATCATTGCAATATATTCCTTATTCTCGCTTTATCCTTGCTGATCAAATGAAAAAAATCTTTGGTGCATCCTTTATGGAAAATGTTCGAGGTATTATTCATGACCGTGAAACGGGCGGATTTACAATTGGTGTACAGGGCGAAACGACAAATGCAGAAGAATATGTGAAATTTGCAACGGCATTAACGCACTTAATTGGTACGTCTAACTTTGATGCAATGACAGGAACGTATTATGCTAGATTTAACGTGAAAGATACAGATAGCAGTGATTCTTATCTTCGCCAAGCGTATCGATTATTCACGCTGCATACAGATGGAACATTTGTTGATGAACCGACAGATTGGCTGCTTATGATGAAAATTGAGGAAAAAAATGCAGTAGGCGGAGAATCACGTTTACTTCATTTAGATGATTGGGAGGAGCTTGATAAGTTTCGAAGTCATCCACTAGCACCTGTTAAAGTCACATACAAAGCACCGCCAAGTAAAAATGCACAGGAAATCGTATACCGTGAAACATTTTTTGATGTAAATAATGCGCCTTGTATTTGCTTTATCGATCAATTTGCTTACCCTGATAATATTGAACAGGCAACATATCTGAAAGAACTATCACACTCTGTCGAAAACTCTCCAGCAACGCATGCCTTAAAATTACCAGTTGGTGATTTAGTTCTTTTAAATAATCTATTTTGGATGCACGGGCGAGCTCCTTTTGAGAAAAATAAAGATTTGTATAGAGAGTTAATGCGCCAACGCGGCTGCTTTTCCAAATAATAATATGTATGGCGGGTCTTTAAATAAGACCTGCCTTTCATGATATACGGGTATACGTACATATAAGATATAAGGAGGAAGGTTGATGTATGATTTTATAATTATTGGCGGCGGGATTGTTGGGCTTTCAACTGGGATGGCTTTAACGAAAAAATTTCCTCATGCCAAAATAGCAGTTATTGAAAAAGAGCCCATACTTGCACATCACCAAACTGGGCATAATAGCGGTGTTATCCATTCCGGCATTTACTATAAACCAGGCAGCTACAAAGCTAGATTTGCAAAAGAAGGAAATGCAGCAATGGTTCAGTTTTGTAAAGAAAACGGAATTGCTTATGATATGTGCGGAAAGGTGATTGTAGCTACAGAAAAGGAAGAACTTCCTCTTTTACAGAACCTTTACGAGAGAGGTCTGCAAAATGGTTTGGAGATTTCTAAAATTGATCAAGGAGAATTAGCGGAAATTGAGCCTCATGTAAAAGGGCTAGGAGCGATTCGAGTTCCTTCTTGCGGTATTGCCGATTATAAAGGGGTAAGTTATGCGTTTGCACATTTCATCCAAGAGAACGGAGGAGAAGTGCACTTAGATACGAAAGCAGAACATATTTTTGAGAAAAAAGATTTCGTTACCATTGAGACAAATCAAGGCGTTTTTACAACGCGGTTTCTCATTAACTGTGCCGGATTACATAGTGATCGTATCGCTAAAAAAACAGGATTACTAACGGATATGAAAATTGTACCGTTTCGAGGCGAATATTATGAACTTGTTCCGGAAAAGCGTCATCTCGTGAAACACTTGATTTACCCAGTTCCAAATCCAGATTTTCCGTTCCTCGGTGTTCATTTTACAAGAATGATAAACGGAGACGTACATGCAGGACCTAATGCGGTATTAAGCTTTAAGCGCGAAGGATATACAAAAAAAGATTTTGATCTAAAAGACTTTATGGAAACAATGACGTATGCCGGCTTTTGGAAAATGGCAATGCCGAATATGAAAGAAGGCATGAAAGAAATGATTCGCTCTTTTAGTAAACAATCATTTCTTAAAAGCTTGCAGCGCTTAATACCAGAGCTCACGGATAAGGACATTGTTCCAACTCATGCTGGTGTAAGAGCACAGGCAATTATGTCCAATGGAAATATGGTAGATGATTTTTGCATTATTTCAGGCACGAACTCCATGCATATTTGCAATGCCCCGTCTCCGGCGGCAACAGCCAGCTTGAAAATTGGGGAGTCGATTGCAGAGAAAATTCCAGATACAGTGGCGGATATGGTAAGTTCGTCGGGGGCGTTTCAGGTGAAAGCTTGAATAAACAAGATTTAATAAAAGGATGGTTTTGGTTCATATACCGAAGCCATCCTTTTCTGTTCCTTCTTTCATAAAATATGGTAAATGTATAAGTGGTTTGATAAAATGACGGTATTGAACATTTTGTGAATAGAAAATGGAATTGTGGATAAAAAATACCAATCTAGCATGTTGCATTCACAGAAATGGGGAGGTTTAGAAATGTCAGAAAGGTTTTTAGATAGTGTTGGTAACTTCTTTCATATTAGTTATACAGAAAATGAACGAAAACGTGATGAATATGACCGGTTATATGAATATTTAAAATCTAAGGAAATACAAGTAAGACAACGTATTGAGAAAGCAGAGTCGGCAAAGAGAAGTTATGAATCAAAAAGTAACGGCTTGCCGGCTGGGAAAATTCCAGCTCGGGAATTTGAGGATAAACGTCACCAAAAAGATGATACTTTATCTGCGCTTATGACTCATTTTCAGCATTCTTTAGATAACGTTACACATGCTAAAAGTAGAGCATACAGTAAATATTTAGAATATAAAGCAAAAGCAGTGGCAGAAGAACGGGAAGCTGCGGCAGCGAAAAAATAAATGCAAACTATGAATTTATACTGCATTTTAATAGAAACGGAGGTTTAAACATGAGCGGGAAAGAAATTGAGATTTCTGGTGAGGGAGCGGCAAATGCAATTACCTATGCACAGCAAATTGAAAATAGTGTAAAAGACTCACTCCAACAAGCAAAAGACTTACAAGCAACTGTCACAAGCTCTCATTGGAAAGGAAAAACACGAGATGCGTTTCTATCTTATTTGGAATTAATCATTCAGTTAAATGCAGATATGGCGGACGCACTTGAAGATCATACGAAAGCGTTAAAAGATCTCGACAAACATATTCATACATTCTCTAACACAAGTGAAGTACAAACGATTAAAAACCTGTAATGAATACTCCCCCACTTAACGTCGTTTGAAGTAGGGGTTTCTAACGTATCGAACATTGCTGAACGCTTAACGTTAGTGGAGTTGACACAATGGTGTGCTAAAAACACCCAACCCCTCTATCCCATTAGTCTTGCTTTTGGGACTGCGTATGAGCCTACTGCAAGATTCTTAAGAATCATCAACACGTCTTCGGCCACTTTTTAGGCTTGAACATTTTACATAGCAGAGCCAATATGTACCTGCTACAACTTCGTATGTTCAGTTTTCAAAGTACAACTTGTGCATGGGAATATCATATCATAAGAACAAATGTTTCGCCTAGCAAAAACCGAAATTCACCCCGTTACTTATTTCTGGGCTGTGCCCTTCGCGAAATTGAAGTAGGGGTACTCTTTCGGTAAAATCTGATAGAAATGAGGGATTAAACGATGCAAAATAACATAGAAAGTTTCAGTCCTTCTGAATTATATGTATTAGCTGGTGCAGCTGGAATTATCTATTTATTTGGTTTACCTGAACGGGAAAAACTCATAATGAGTGATGCCGATTGTGTAACGAAAGCAACCGAAAGCTTAAGGGAAAAAGGACTCATTATGGAAGATGGCGGACTGACAATGGCTGGATTCCAACTCATTGAATTACTGAAAGCGTATCAAGAAAGTCAGGAATATACGCGATTCAATAACCTCTTAGTAGGATTTTTACCAAATGACAAAGACCGAGTAGCTGTACTAACAGAAATAAAGCCAGATGAGAAATATGAACTCCATTACATACCGAAGCGGGATGTGTATGTATCGTTATTAGAGAGAATTCCATTTCTAATGAGAGAACCAAGAGAGAAAGATACTACGTTCTTAACAAATAAGATGACAGAGGAAGAACAGGAAACATTTGAAGAAATGGATTTATCGCAAAAAGAAATATTAGCAATAGAAACATTCAGCCGACCGCGTACAAAAAGCTTAACAGAACAAGGAAAATGGGATTGTTTCTTATACTTCACAGAGGGAGACGATTATATCCAAATTGATGTAGAACGAAAACGATATGAATGGATTAGTCTATATGCTTTAAATAAGAAAATATATGATGTGTTAAAAATGCCATATAAGAAATTTATTGATCCAAAAAGTTTATCGTTAGGAGGAATCAACTAATGCACGCACAAATGACGGATGGCAGTTCAGGAGGCGGCGGTGGCTCAGAAGTTTTAGTTAATTTCACAGAAATGGTTGATATCGCAACGCGTCTGCAAAATATTTATAATCTGTATGCTGATGGCGTAGCGAAAAATATTGATAGTCTAACAAACTGCGATTTTTATCGAAAAGGCGAAGCAACAGAAGTCATTAAGCGATACAACGAAATATTAGGAAAAACGATGGAACTCGCAGACAACTATAAACAAGCGGCACTCCTTGTGAACTATACACTAGAAGAAATGATCAAAAAGGATGAAGAATTACAAAAAATCTTAGGTACTATCGGTTAATCACTATACGGCAAAGGGGGATGAAAAAGAAATGGATGTGCATTACAAGCCAGATGCTTGGCAAGAAATGAAAGAAGGAATAGACCAAATAACAAAAGAGGCACTAATGGAATTAAAAAGTGCCAATGACCTTCTAGAAAAGATAGAGGCAAAAATACATTCTCTAGACTCCGACCGAAGTATTCACTTTCAACATACCAGTCAGCAAGGAAAAATCAATCGATTGCTTGACGACTATATCACACTAGGAAACTACTGTACAAAAGCAGGGGAAGCTGTATCGAAACATATCGATGAACCTTTTCATAAGGACATGGACAAATTTGCGGAAAAAATGAGCCATCTATCGATTCGAAACTACTCTACGAAAAATCGAATTGGCTCTACTTCTACGACAACGATGCCAAACGCACATGGTTATGGCATGCCACAAACGATTACGACGAAAAAAGATAAAATAACAGTGGACGATATTTTCAAAGACTCCGTAGCGTTTGACAAAGTTCTTCACGCACAGTATCAAGAAATAAAAAAACAAAATCCAGATGCGAAGCTAGATTACGCCGAATACCGAAAGCTTGTCCCATCCATGCGTGGATTCGAATACACATCGATCGAAGACGAACAAAAAAAATTGGAGACGTGGCGTGATCTAGCAATAGGAGCCGGACTTATCATTTTAACCATTGCTTGCCCACCGGCCGGATTAACAGCCTCAGCTCTTTATGGAGGCTTACAAATCAAGAGTGCATACGACGGAAAAGACTGGGGAACCGGCAGAAAGTTAAGCGATGCGGAACGAGCAGAGAGAGGGGTATTCGGAGCGCTCGATGCCATCCCAATTCTAGGTCAAGCGGCAAAAGGATTCAAAGGAATCGGCAGCGCTCCATCCATGGCGAAACTATCAAAAATGCAAGATGCAGGCAAAGTATTTAACCCAAATACAGGGAAAAATGTGGTACAATCGTTGCGAGATAATAGTACTTTAAAGAATGCGCTAAATACAGTGAAAAAGACGCAAATTCCAGTAGGAGTTAAGTGGGCAGATACCGGAATGGGAGTAAAACTTCCCTATGTAGAATATTCAACTGCTGGAGACGTGGCAAAAAGCTTTGGTGCAGGTAAGGATGAAGCTTATCAACTTGCGAAAGGGCATAGTGGTTCTGGAGGAAGTACGGGGGCTAGTGAGGCTGTTGAACAAAACTATGTATTGTTTAATAAAACACATGCAGGTTCTGCACCAGTACCTAAAGGAACTGGACCTAATGGTGGAAGATTACAATCTCATCATGGGGTGCAGAAACAATGGGCGATAGACAATCTTGCTAAATATGGGTATGACCCAAATTTAGCACCAACTATAACAATAGAAACTGGTAAGGGAATGCCGCATACGAGTATAAGTACAGCACAAAATGCGAGAAGAAATGCTAGAGTTGCGGAAGGTAATGGAAAGTGGAGTTCAAGCTTACAAGATGAATTACAGTATATAGTAGATGATTTGAAAAATGCAGGATTTTCTAACGATACAATAAATAGTGTTCTAGAGCAACAATATAAAATGTTAGATAAGTTGAAAGTACCATATGAAAGGGTTGTGATCAAATGAGTATATTAAATAATTTAAGTAGTAAATATAGAATAGATGCTAGTAAGTCAGCTTCAAATGAGGAAGATATAAAAAATTTAATTGAATTCTCAAAGATAGAGATTCCAGAAGATTTTCTAGAGATAATAGGAGAACTAACAGAAATAGAGATTAATGTTGATGAAGAAAAATATATTAGAATATGGGGAGCAGAGGGTTGTATAGAGATGAATGAATCATATGCGATACAGGAAAGTATCCCCAATTCACTAGCGATAGCTGATGATGAAGGTGGTAATGCATTAATATATGCTACTGGAGAAAAAGGCTTTGGATTATATGTAATAGCTTTTAATGATTTAGATGTTGATGAATTGAAATATGTATCTGATTCAATAAGTGATTTATTGATAAATGATACTGGTATAGATGTAATTAAAAAATGTTAGAATATATTTGTCAAGATATATATAGGGTACCATACTGTCAGTATCAAATGATTGTACGTACAAACTTAAAGCAGTTCATTGTCTACAATAGACGATGAGTGCTTTTTTGCGTTTTAGAGTGAAAAGAGCATTATAATTTTATAAGTGCATTAAGGGTACGGGTAATAGAGATGCTGATATTCCGCCAGCCTTCAAGCAAGAGGAATTTGCCAGTACATATGAATCAAGATTTAAGCAAACACCCGCAGAAACGAATTCAAATGTCGTTTTTGAAGGGGCTAGAGGTGAGTCTTTATGTACCCTAAAACCACCACCAGATCCTACGTTACAGAAAATCTTAAATGAAGCTGGTATTAATAGAATTGAGTATAAAAATGGAGTTCCTGATTTTTCACCTGTAGCAAAAGCACAAATTGAGGCTGATTATATGTTAGGTGGAAAAGGGTCTAAAGGAAATGCTGCTAGAGGTTATAATTTTGAGCAAGCAAATGAAAGATTAGCAAGTCAACTTAATAATTCACCAGAATTGGCACACCAATTTGGAATGGAATCTGGTGGAATTACAGCAAAAGATATAGAAAAATATCGAGTGAAAAATAAATTAACATGGCATGAGTTAAATGATGGAGTTACTATGCAACTTGTGCCAACAGAAATAAACGCCAAATTTGGACACCTTGGTGGAGTTGGTGAGATAAACGCAGGAGCCTTTGAGCCTGGAGGATTTGCAAATAAATAATAAGGAGATTTTAAAATGACAATAAATGATAAAGTTTTTGGAGAACTTGATTACCAGTATAAATGGGTAGGATACAGAACCATAAAGTTTTTAGGAAAGGACACAGAGATAGCATTATTAGTAGGAGGTACAGAAGATGGGGATTTTGATGAAGGGCAATATGTAGCATATAATTCATTAATGGATAATTGGGAAAAAATCCAACATAACATATTACAACCAATTTTAGATTATTATAAAGAAAAAAGGCATGAGCTTGGTTATGATGTTGCATTTAATGAAGACTACCCATTAATTGAAACAGTTGATCAATTAATAGAACATATAACATTAGTAGGTATTTCTGTTCCGTATGATTTCCTTCGCGATGGACGTGATATAGGAGTATCATTTGACTGTTCGTGGGATGAGGAAAATGGTTTAGGGGTTCGTCTTATAAATGAAAAAGTAGATGAAGTAGGTTATCAAGACGTTGCAATTTAAATATCACTATTACACATAAAAGATTAGTTTGTTTTGGAAGTTAATAGCAAAAAACAGCAGAGATAAATACTAAATCTCTGCTGTTTTTTTATATGCAAATGGAAAAATTAATCGTGAAGGTTATTTCTATCGTACATACTATTTAATTGATTTGAAAATGTAGTTTGTTGTAATATGCGGAAATCAAAAAGCATATCAGCTTGACAGAAAAATGGCCGAGTGTGTTAAGCATGTATTAGCTTTACCTTCAGGGGCTACGAACCAGCTGGAAACGGTACATTGGCAGCGAAGCAAGCTGGAGGACCAGGAAGGGTTACCGAATGGGTCAATAAGCATCATACGGAGAGTAGTAAGATTATAGATGATAAGATAAAGAGTGTAGAAGGTTCTCTTGCTAAGGGTACGGGTAATAAAATAGATTCTGATACAATAAAAAAATATATTAGAGATATAGAAGGACGAACAGGTAGAGAGTTACCTAAAAACCAAATAGAGAAGTTGAAGGAAGCTTTAAGAAATAAAGAATATGAAAAAATGTCACCAATAGAAACAGCTAAGCATAGGGCAGAATTTGACAAAGTAAAAAATAAAGTAATTAAAGAATGGGAAGAAAATACTGGGCAAAAGTGGCCTGTGTATAATGAAAATGTTATTTCAGAAAAAACAGGTAAAATAATTAGGAAACAAGGAGATAAGTATGATGCTCATCATATAATTGAAAATACTTTTGGAGGAGAACATGAATGGTGGAATATGCATCCTGCAAAATTCCCAAATGAGCATCAAGCTGGTATTCATGGAAAAGGTTCACCAGCAAATACACTATTTAAAGGAGGTAAAAAATAATGAGCTATGAATTTATTAAGGCAAACCAAGAAAATAGTTTTTATCCAGTGACTGAAAACGAAATAAAAGAGGTTGAGAAGGAACTCGATTTAAAATTTCCTAAGGAGTTAGTTAATTTTTATATAGAGGTTGGTTACGGATTTATTAAAGGTTCAGAGTTTAATATTAATCGTATTATGGACCCTTATTCGGTAAGAGATTTTCGATTAAGAGTTAATGATTTTGAGTTTTATCCCGACATAGAAATCTATGATGAATTTGAGAATAACAAACTAATATTTTTTGAAGGCAGCGAATCAGCTTTAATGTCAATAGAATTGAATGAAAATAATAGAAGTGCAGTTTACTATTATGATATTCAAATTGCGACTTCTCTTGAAGAATTTTTAAGAAAGATAGAAGAAAATGATAAATATTACTTGGAGTTACTAGCTGATTAAAGGACGATAATAAAACTCATACCTTGAATGGTTTTACGCTTTTCAAGGTTTTTTGTTTAAGTAGGAAAGGAAAGTTAATGGGAGAAATATAAGGTAAACAAATAAATAATTTATGGAAAGGACAACATAGTTGACGGTATCCAGAAATTCAAAACTTATGATGGTTGTACCATCAAGGTATATTGTTTTAATACTTAGTTTGTAAAAATAATATGTTAAATAGGCGAGATGACATTTTACTGGGCGAAGAATATAAACACATGGAATGTATATTAAATTAACGAACTCGCACAAACTCGTAAGTTTTAACGTAACACTTGTCACGACATATAAAAGGTTTCATACTGTTACTACAAAACTTACAAATTTAATGCTACTTAAAAACATATGAACTTAAAGCACTTCATTGTCAACTAAAGGTAACGAGTGCTTTTTGCATTTTAGAATGAAAGGTGGAATAAATTCACTACCTAAAGGTTTAAGATAAGTGGATGTTACTATAATTTGTATATAGGGGGGAGTCGTTATGGAAAATCCAGGCGTAATGTCTTTATGGATAGGCAATTTTGGAATTAAGCAAAATCTAAAAGAATATGTTGAAATTAAGTTTGATGAAGTTGGAGATAGAATTCCATCTAAGTTCATGAGAGATTTTAATATTGATTTTATTGATTATAACCAAGATTTATTAGAGAGCACCTTTATAGAGGATTCCGCTACATCTTTGACCTTGCTTTTACGTGGTTCCTCTTACGAAGCAGAAATTTTACCACAATTTGTTGAACATTACGGAGAAGAATTACCAGAAAGCTATGATTCTGTTATTAGATTATATGATTTTGAGTACGATGGAGATATAGATGAAGTTAAATTTAAAAGTGGAAATTTAATTTATATGGGGTCAGTTGTATACGAGGAATGGGATGAATAGTTTAAAATGTATAGGTATAATTGATTGAGATACTACTTGTCACGACATATAAAAGATGTTATACGGTCACTCTAACATGATAAAAAAGCCATTTAAAAACACATGAACTTAAGCACTTGATTGTTTACGATAGGCAACAAGTGCTTTTTATTTTAAGATTACAACATAGGGTACGGAAGAAGGTTTACGAAGTAAATAGGGGGATGCATATGAGCAAGAATATAAATTTAATGAATGATATTTGGTATGGGGATGTGCTAGATAAAAATGAAGTTGTAAAAGCAAAGGAATTATTAACACAAGTAACCTCTGAAAACGATTGTGTGCTATTGATTAATGAATTGCTAAAAGTGGGTGATTTTTCAGTCAAAAAACTTTTAATAGAGTTGCTTAACTCTACTGATGAGGAGAGTGTTTTGAATTTATGTATCAGATTATTTTGTTCTATTGCAACTCATAAAGACTTATTGGAAGTTAATAATTTTAATTTCTTATCTGATGCATCCGAAGATACTGCTTGGACTTTTGCCTCTTGTTCCCTAGATGTCATGTCATATAATGTTATCCCTTTTTTACTAGCTTTATTAGAAGAGTGGGAAGATACAAATGTAGAGGAAGTTATTAGAAATTCTCTTGAAATATATCTAAAATACGAGAGACTATTAGGTGAAAACGCTTCGGTTGAAGAAATTGGAGAGCACTATATTAAAGTAATTGAAGAAATAAATCCCAAAGACTATTATTACTTTAGAAAACCTGCTTTTCCAGGAGATTTAGCAAAAGAATTAATTGAGACATCTATTAGTTCTTTAAATACTGGAAAAGTGTTAGGAATTGATATGTCGCCAACATTATTATCAACATGGAGTGGTATAAAGTGCCCAGTAAGCTATAAAGATGTTATAGATGAAACAAAATATCTAAAAGTTATAGCTTATGTTAAAACTTTATCTAATATGGAATGGCAAGCGGGAAGAAAATATTTTTATGGAATGCTAATTGATTAATTTTATCTATTTTGTTGTTAGGTTTTGAACGGAAAAGAATGTTTTATAACTATAAGATTAAAATAAGTGACGTGCACGGCATATTAAAAATGCTTTTGGCTTTGTGCATGAATTTTAAATAATATAATCTCAATTCAGATTGTAGGGGAAAATCCCTTTTGTAATTTGATGAATGAGTATAATTTACATCACTGCATAATACAGAATATGGTTTCTTGTATTGTTAAATGTAAAAAAGAAAATTCACTTTGAAGATTTAATTCATTGAACTGCACCCCAATTGTTAGACAAAGTCTAACAATTGGGGTGCAGTTCAATTTATATAATAGGTTTAAGAATATGCTAATAAGAAAGAGAGATAAGATTCTGGTCCTTTCAGCTGGTGTAGGAATTAGTTGGATGGGATTGACTATAGAAATATAAAATAGTACAAAATTTTAAGTTGAATTTTCATAATTATTATTTTTAAATTTTGTCCGAAGTTAGTATGGTCATATGGAGGGATTACTAAGTTAAGTCATAGATTCCAAGAAGGAAGAGTCTGTATGACGAATAAAAAATTAATGAGAAATATAATAATAAAAAACAAAACGGATGGGCTATTTTAAAAGGAGGGTAGTAAGTGATTGAGAAAATTGACCATATCGGAATTGCGGTACAATCTATAGAATCAGTTTTGCCATTTTATACAGAGATATTAAAATTGAAACTTTTAGGAATAGAAGAAGTACAATCTCAACAAGTAAAAGTAGCTTTTTTAGTAGTAGGAGAAAGTAAACTAGAATTGTTAGAGCCACTAAGTAACAAAAGTGCAATTGCACAATTTATTCAAAAACGTGGTGAGGGTATTCATCATATAGCATTTGGAGTCCAATCGATTAAACAAAGAATTCAGTATATAAAGCAAAATGGAATACAGATGATTGATGAATTACCTCGAACTGGTGCACAAGGCGCGCAAATTGCTTTTATTCATCCAAAATCAACATATGGTACATTGTACGAATTATGTGATGAAAACTCCCGCCACTTATCTCCTTCGGATCTTGAAGTGGGGGTTTCTCGTGTATCACCTTCAAAAGATGCTTAACACGAGTGGAGTTGACACAGCTGCCTGATGGCACAACCCCTCTATTCCATCGGCAAACGCCTTTGGAACTGCTTTTTTTAAGATGTTATAGGAACCATTCACATCTGCGTTTAGTAGAAGATTCTCTTTCGTACGATACAATCCACGTGTAATCCGTTTTCCACTGAATAGAGGAATGTTTTTCCCACCGTAATTGGGGATTGCATCATTGTCTAGAAAGGATGCTTTACTTGTATACGATTCCTCCACTACTTGTACAGTAATACCTTGTCGATTCGCCTTATAGGTGATCATTTCAATGAATAGATTATGTGGGATATGACAGAAGGATTGATTCTGTTTTTTCCCCATATCACTGTTTTGTTTCCATGATGTATTTTTCCCAATCACAATCATAGAGATCTCATGTTGAATTGCCAGCTGAACAATGTGATAACTCATTTTATGAAAGAGATCTTTTATCTTGAGAAACCGTTTTTCGTGAAGCCTTTCTAACCGCTTTGATGTGTGTGGTTCTTCTTTTGGTTCTTTTCCATGACGAAGAATCCCCAGTAAATGAGCCTTTTGCTTGTTGTAGTATTGATTAATGCTTTTGATGACATTGCCTTTTACTAACACAGGATTGGCCCCTGTATTCGTTGTGATAGTTGCAATGTTATTAATTCCTAAATCAATACTCATGTAGCGGTGATTGTCTACATACTCAGGTGATAGCTCAGATTGTTCTGTCACAATTTCCACCTTAAACTTCCCATAAGCAGGAGAAACACGTACCTCTTTGAGATTGCCAATCCGCCCAAACAATTTACCGATATTTAATTTTATGCTTGTTTTTGGAAAACGAATGTACTTCTCTTGGAGTTTACATACTTGATTCGTGAATACAATTTCTTTCATAGGTGATTTAATATATTTGGGAATGCGAGGTCTGCCCGTAAAAGTGGAAGGATGTTTTTGGTATGCCTTGATGGAAGCGAAGAATGATTTCCAGTTTTGATATAGCTTCTTCATAACTGCTTGATTCGTTTGCGCTGGCAAGTTCATATAATCTTGTTGTTTCATTGTTTTAAATAAGCAATCTAAGAAATGATACGATAGGAACGATTTCTCTTTTGTCGGTAATATAAACAAGTTACATTTTATGTCTTTCTGTTCTTTAACAGGTTTTTCTTTCTGTTTTTGCACACGTTTTTGGTACGCACGAAGTTGATTTTCATTCATGGTTTCGATGTACATTTGTAATGTATGGAGGACCTCTTGTTGAAGTGGCTGTAATGGTTGATCAGTACGTAAGGCCGTATACACTTGGCGAATATAGAAGTTTGTTGTATTGTAGAGATTTTTTGCATTTTGGCACATGTCTAGGAAGTAAGAGTATAACTTATGACCTTTCTTGATCCAAATTTGATAGGTTGCATATTCCTTTTCTTTCGTCATCATTTTCACCCCCTTCTTTCCTTCATGATACTACAAAACACCAAAAAAGAACATATATTCGTATTGGTGTGAAAATATTTTTACAAATGCGACGGCAATTCATCCCCACCTTAAACTGGACTATGCCCTACACGTTTTGAAGGTGGGGTTTTCTTGCCAATTTTCGATAAAATTTATAAACTTGAAACCATTTAAAAATACATGAACTTAAAGCACTTGATTGTCTCCTATAGGCAACAAGTGCTTTTTATTTTAAGATTACAACATAGGGTACGGGAAAGGATGGAACAGCTTGCTACTAAGCCACCACACTCGCCTATTCCAGAGAAATGGATAAAAAAAGATGAGGATGGAACTTAGGTATATACAAATAAGAAAGGACAAACCGTGAGCTATCCTGATTTCACACAATATGCATACTCTACTGTTAAACTAGTAGAAACTGAAATTGCAAGTCCAACGAATTTAGCGTACTTTGTTCATTCTTTTTTAGCTTCCAATTCATTTTGCATGCGTTGTTTAAATTCTTTTGGAGAGCATTGATTATACCTTTTAAAAAGCTTATAGAACTGAGCCATGTTAGAGATACCAACCTCATAACCTACATTTGTAATACTAAGATCACTTGTCATTAATAAACATTCAGCTTTTTTTATTCGCTTATAATTAACGTAATCAATAAATGAAGTACCGATAACTTTTTTGAAGTACTTTATAAAATAATGGTAGCTGAGTCCTAGTAATGAGCAAGCTTCTTCTACAGTAATCTTATCTTCCAAATGTTTGTCTACGTATTCAAGAACTGGCCGCAAGCGGTTCAGACCAATTCCCTCTGTATAGTTTAATATGTTGCGTGTATCATTTCTTAAGAGTAATAGCATCATTCGCTTAATCGCAGAACTAATGGCAATTTCATATCCTCTCATTTGTGTTTGTGACTCCTGAAAGATTTCCATGATTAGAGTATATATTTCATCTCTTACAGTTTGTTTTTCTTCAAAAATATAGTTTATTTCATTCAAAGGTTTTGTTTGTTCAGAGAAACAGTATATGTATGGCATGATACTTTCATCGAAGTGTTTCCCTAAATCGATTTGAAACACTACATATCGTAAATCGTCCATCAGCGGTTTATGAGAACGATGTGGTTGGGACGCCCCTAAAACGATGACATCGCCAGGGCCCATTACAACATACTCGTTTTTACTTTGTATCCCCAAATTTCCTTCAACGACGGCAATAAATTCTACTTCTTTATGATAATGCCAAGGGTGTTTCTCTATCGTACTGAAATGATGTTTTTTCATATTAATTTCCCATATTTTTAGAAACAGCAACGGATTTTGATAAATGACTTTTTCATTAATCACTTCTAAATCGTTTTTTATTAAAGTCATACGCAATTTCTCCCCTTTAGAACATGCCACTTTTGTAAATAAAACATATCATAATTCTTCTTATTTTCTCTTTCGATTTTTAATAACCAAAAAAATGATGACACTTTTGAATAAAAAGACAGCTAAATTAAGCATATCCTTCATTCCTTATCTTTTCTATACTAATCACAAATAAATAAAAAAAGGGGTGTTGTCACAATGTTAAAAGTAACTGTATGGAATGAAAATCGACACGAACAAATAAATCCTGTTGTAAGTGAAATATATCCGAATGGGATTCATGGTACAATTGCAGAATTTTTAACGAAAGCAGGATTCGAGGTGAAAACGGCTACTTTAGATGAGCCAGAACATGGATTAACAGATGAAGTATTACATCAAACGGATGTATTAGTATGGTGGGGACATATGGCACATGAAGAAGTCGCAGATGAAATCGTTGAAAAAGTAAAACAACGTGTATTAGGTGGAATGGGATTAATTGTTTTGCATTCAGGTCATTTCTCGAAGATTTTCAAAACGTTAATGGGTACAAGCTGCGATTTAAAATGGCGTGAAGCGGATGAAAAAGAACGTTTATGGGTTATAGAGCCAAGTCATCCAATTGCAGAAGGGATTTCAGAGTTTATTGAACTTGAACGTGAAGAAATGTACGGTGAGCATTTTGACATTCCAGCACCGGATGAATTGGTATTTACAAGCTGGTTTGAAGGCGGAGAAGTTTTTAGAAGCGGCTGCACATATAAAAGAGGGAACGGCAAAGTGTTCTATTTTAGACCAGGACATGAAACGTACCCAACGTACCATAATAAGGAGATTCAACGCGTGATCATAAATGCAATTCAATGGGCAAAGCCAGTAGAAAGAAAACGCCCTGTCTACGGTAATGCCAAGCCGCTTGAACAAATTGCTGTAAAAACGAATAAGTAAATTGAAACAAAGGGGATAAAGGTCATGGAGAAAATAAAAGTAGCGGTTATTGGTTGTGGAAGTATTGCAAAGTATCGTCATTTACCAGAATATACATTCAATGAAAATGTAGAACTAGTCGCAGTTTGTGATGTAAATGAAGAACGTGTAAATTGCGTAGCAAAGCAATATGGCGCAAAAGCGTATACAAATTACGAAGAGCTGTTAGCCAGCGGCACTGTGGACGCGGTGAGTGTATGTACACCAAACTATCTACATGCGCCTATTTCGATTGCAGCTTTAAACAGCGGTGTTCATGTATTATGTGAAAAACCGATGGCCACATCAGAAGAAGAGGCAAAAGCAATGATTGAAGCAGCTAAAACAAACGGTAAAAAACTAATGATTGGACACAATCAGCGCTTTGTCGCATCTCATCAAAAGGCTCGTGAGCTGATTAAAAATGGTGAAATAGGCAAAGTATATAGCTTCCGCACAGCTTTTGGCCATAGTGGACCGGAAGGGTGGAGCGCGGACGGTAAAGAAAGCTGGTTCTTTAAAAAAGAAGAAGCGCTTATTGGGGCGATGGGAGACCTAGGCGTTCACAAAACAGATTTACTTCGTTACTTACTCGGAGAAGAATTTGTAGAAGTTGGAGCATTTGTTGAAAGTCATGCAAAAGATTTCGCTGATGTTGATGATAACGCAGTATGTGTATTAAAAACGGAAAGTGGTGTCATTGGAACACTTGCAGCAAGCTGGGCTTATACGGGGAAAGAAGACAACTCAACGATTATTTATGGTGAAAAAGCAATTCTTCGTCTAGAAGAACATCCAATTTATTCATTAATTGTTCAATATGCGACAGGAGAAGTTGTCAATTATGAGCTAGGGAAAATTCAGTCGAATGAGGAAGGCGGACAAAGTAACTCTCACGTGATTGAAGAGTTTATACAAGCAATTTTGCATGATGAAGAACCAGCTGTTCCAGGTGAAGAAGGGTTAAAATCTCTTGCTGTCATTTTAGCAGCTTTACAATCAAGCAAAACAAAACAAATTAGACGTGTATAAGAGGTGAATACCGTGAGAATCGGCATAATTGGAGCAGGGGGAATTGCCACCGGGCGGCATATTCCAGCGTTTAAACAGCTAGGTGATGAATGCGTTATTTGGGGTGTGAGCGATATTAATAGTAAAAGAGCGAGAGAGGTTGCGAACGAGTATCATATCCCGCATGTATTTGCTAATTATAAAGATATGCTTACAGAAGTAGATGCTGTATGTATTTGTACGCCAAATGCATTCCATGCTGAAATTGCGATTGCAACTTTGCAAGCAGGCGTTCATGTATTATGCGAGAAACCAATGGCACTGTCTAAGCAGCAGTGCGAAGAGATGCTGGAAGCTTCCCAAAAAGCAGATAGAAAACTAGCAATTGCCTATCATTATCGTTTTATGAAAGAAGCACAAGCCGCAAAAAGAATGATGACAGAAGTAGGCCGTCCTCTCGTAGCGCGCGTAAAAGCGATGCGGCGCCGCAAAGTTCCTGGGTGGGGAGTATTTACGAATAAAGAACTGCAAGGCGGAGGAAGTTTAATAGATTATGGCTGCCATTTACTTGATTTATCTCTTTGGCTAATGGGAAACCCAAAACATACAGCCGTTCTTGGCAGTGCGTACAACGAATTAAGTAAAACACCGAATCAGTTAAATCAATGGGGAACATTTGATCATGAGACATTTCATGTGGATGATCATGTAACCGCTTATATGAAATTCGAAAACGGTGCTTCATTGCTGCTCGAAACGTCTTGGTCTGCCAATATTGAAGCTGACGAAGAACATGTTAGCATTTCCGGAGTAGACGGAGGGATTAACGTTTTTCCACTTGAACTTTACAAAGCGAAAAACGGCATGTTGATGAACAGTACGGCAGCTTGGATAGAGGGAGAAGAGGATTATAGTTTCATGCAGGCTAAAAACTTCATTGATGCCTGCAAAGGAAATGCTGAGTTAGTAGTGAAACCGGAAGAAGCGCTGCAAGTATCAGCTATTATCGATGAAATATATGACACTAGTAAAACAGGGGGGAAATAAAATGAAACTAGGTGTATTTACTGTGTTATTTGCAGATCATTCATTTGAAGAGATGTTAGATAAAGTAAAAGCAGCAGGTCTTCACGCTGTTGAAATTGGAACAGGCTGCTATCCTGGAAATCATCATTGCCCGCTAGATGAACTGCTTGAAGATAAGGACAAAAGAGAAGCTTATCTTAAAAAAGTAACAGACCGAGGGCTAATCATTAGTGCATTTAGCTGTCACGGCAATCCAATCTCACCGGAAGAAGGATTTGCGAAAGAGTCTGACGATACACTTCGTAAAACAATTCAATTAGCGTCGCTATTAAACGTGCCGGTCGTAAACTGTTTTTCTGGAACAGCAGGGGATCACGAGGGAGCGAAATATCCAAACTGGCCTGTTACCCCGTGGCCAAATGAATATGCGGATGTATTAACTTGGCAGTGGGAACATAAGCTCCTCCCTTATTGGAAAGAGCTCGGAGAATACGCAGAAAAACATAACGTGAAAATTGGTTTAGAATTGCACGGCGGATTTTTAGTGCACACACCGTATACATTATTAAAACTTCGTGAAAAAACAAGCAAAGCAATCGGCGCCAACTTAGATCCAAGTCATCTATGGTGGCAAGGCATCGACCCTGTCGGAGCCATTAAAATTTTAGCGAAAGAAAATGCGATTCATCATTTTCATGCAAAGGACACTTACTTAGATCAAGATAATATTAATATGTATGGCCTAACAGATATGCAGCCGTATGGAGAAGTACAAACGCGCGCGTGGACATTTCGATCAGTCGGATGCGGCCATGATATGAAAGAGTGGTCAAATATGATGAGTGCACTTCGCACGTACGGATATGACTACGTAATAAGCATCGAACATGAAGATCCAATCATGTCGATTGAAGAAGGATTTAAACGTGCGGTTACAAATCTGCAAAGTGTATTAATAGAAGAAACACCGTCGCAAATGTGGTGGGTGTAAGTGGTGAAATGGGGGAATGTGCAATAAGATTTTAAAGTACCCCCCAGTGATTTATGAGAACTATATGAATATGAAAGGGATAATGACACTTATACGTCGTTATCCCTCTTTTTTTATGCGTACTGTAAATTTTCGAGCTTTTAAAATTGATGAACGTAGAGGTGTAAATACTCTAAAAATTTTTTAATGACATTTATCCGTGAACTATCTTTTGAATATATCCATCCAAACGAAATTGTAGCTGGTTCGTAATCAATTAAAGGAATAGGGACAATATTTCCGTTTTCTACATAGGGGTCGTTTCTTAACATGAAATCTGTTAACAGGCTGACAGCGAGCCCCTCTGAAACAGTTTTTTTGATCACTTCAGAATTGTTAGAAGTAAATAGAATATTCATAGACCCATATTTCTTTTCAAATTGTCGAATAGACGTCTCCCAATTATGACCACCATATAAGACAAACGGATAATCTAACATCTCTTGAATTTTCAATTTACTACTGAAAGCTAGCGGAGAATCTTTATGCACGCAAGCTCTCATCTCTCCTCGAAATAGAGGTTGAAAAATAAGGTGATCTTGTGAATTCAGTAACGATTGTTCGTTTAATATAATTAACCCAAGATCCATTTTATGTTGCTTAACATCTTCAATAATTTCTTTTCCTCCCATTTCTTTGATAGAAATTTTCACCTGCGGACAGTCATTTTTAAACATAGATAATGTTTTAGGTAATAAGGTCATAAATAAACTAGGTATAGCTGCAATTTTTAATTCTCCCGTATATAGAGAGGTTAAAGATTGCGCTTCTCCTTTTAGTTCTTCCACCTTTTTTATAATTTCAAGTGCTTTTCTAATAATGTTCTTACCCTCTTCAGTTGGGGTAGTACCCAAACGAGATCGGACAAATAATTTCACACCTAATTCCTTTTCAAGTAAAGAAATAGATTGACTCACTGCAGCTTGTGAAACGTGTAGATTCTGCGCTGCAAGTGAGATAGATTGAGTTCTTGATACTTCTTTTACATATTCCATTTGTTCAAGGTTCATTTTAAGCTCCTTTTATATAAGTATTGCTTATATAAATATCATAAATAGATATTATCCATCACAAATGATGATGTTATATACTCTCATTACATGCTTTTGAAAGTTAAAAATGGACTCTTTAAGAAACAAGGAGGTTTTGACATTGCGGTATTTCATAATAACAATTTTAGCAGGTTTTTTGTATTCGTTGATGTCTGTTTTTATAAAAATGGCCTATGCATATGCAAATGAACCAACTATTACCTTTTTTCGCTTTTTTTCAGCTCTAGCCATGCTTGTCCCTATTTACTTTGTAACAGGGAGGCCAAAAATTAAAACAAGCGTTCCTTTGCTGCACTTATTAAGAGGTTTCTTTGGATTTTTAATGTTTACCTTGTATACGATCTCATTGCAATTTATACCGGTAGAGAATGCTTTAGCACTTAATTCTACTTATCCTTTTTTCATCCCGCTTATTTTATTTTTATTCTTTAAAGAAAAGATTGCAAAACACGTACTCTTAGGGGTTCTTGTAGGTTTTGTAGGAGTTTATATTACGATCAATCCAAATACTACTGGCTATCTGAATTTAGCTTCTATCTTAGCTTTATTGTCCGCTGTTTGTTCAGCCGCCTCAAACGTTACTATAAGAACGCTACGTAGAACTGAAAACAGCTTTAGTATTGTCTTTTATTTTTTTATCTTTTCTACTGTAATATCATTCTTTTATATGATAAGCACCGAACAACACTTCAATATGAAAGGGATTTGGTTGTTATTAGGTATAGCCTTTACGAGTGTAGCGTCTCAACAGTGCCTATCCTACGTCTTAAAATATCTACATCCTAATATGGTCTCATCATTGATGTATAGTTCAGTAATATTTGGATTTCTGTTTTCTTGGTTATTTTGGGGGAAGATACCAAGTGGTATGCAATTAATAGGAGTGCTTCTCATTATAGTAGGAGGTTTAATAATATTTGAAAGACATCGTATTGTTTTAAAGCAATCGCTTAAGAATATATCTTAGAATTAATGTTCTCTGTACAAATGTGTATTTACTGATATTTGCTAGTAGTACCTTTTAACAGGTTAAAAAAGAAAGCAGGTTCGGCCTGCTTCTTCTTTTTCATAAATTGAGAAGTATGATAATCGCAACCTTTAGCCATAATTACAACTAAAGGTTTTTTAGTATAAAAAATGAAACAAAATAAAAAATTACAAGGAGACAATTTTATGGAAAATAATAAAAATGCAACACTCGCTTTTATTGTTTTAGCTTTAGGTTTAGTGTTTTTTGTTGGGGGCATGGTTTATTCAATATGGTGGTCATTTTGAATAGTTAAATGCACAAAATACTTGTTTTAGGGTGATTTCAAGTCTTTAACTTGAGGGGTATGCGTCAGTACCCCTATAAGAAAAGGCACTCGAATGAGCGCCTTAGAATCTAGGTTTAGTTAAGTTAACTTCTTCTTTTGGTTGTTCTACTGGCACAGCCTGTGGTTGTGCAACAGTTGGATTTGCAGCAGCTGCCGCTTGTAAGTTTTGTAGAGCAGTAGCATCGATTGTCACATTAACATTGTTATTATTTACGTTAGTACTGCTCGCTTGCGCACTTGCTTGACGTGCCATGAACATAGCATTCTTATAGTCTACCCGTCCACTTAACAAGAATAGATCGATAACCCATAAGAAACCAAATCCACCAATTGTAAGTAAATTAAGTATACCCATACCGATATCTCCTACATAGAAACGTCCAGCTCCTAACCAACCTAAGAAAATATGTAGCAAATATGCAACACCTTTAGACTTCATTTGATTCTCTCCTTTTTTAATTGAAAAAATGTAAGATTTCTAAATTAGAATAACAGAGTGTTTATATATTGTCGAATTTTATCGAATAAAAACAAAGAAAAGAGAGCAGTAGCTCTCATTGGTTTAATTGGTAAAATCATGTAAAATCTTATCATTAGATATTGGAAAACTTCTCTTTTATGATGAAATCAACAGAAACACAACATTATATTTTCATCATAGAATATCATTGTTTTTCCGAAACATTTCCGCATACAAAGATACTTGTCAGGCGAATTTGCCTTGCTGACGGCCGTCTTCTAGTTCTTCATATGCTCTTTAATATCGCTTAATAAAGCTAATAATTCGTCTTTCTCATCGTTCTGGAAGCCGATAAGATCGTCTGTGGACGTTAGATGAGGAACAAATCGCGACTGCGTTAACAGACTATTCCGCACACGAATTGACTGTTACTCCTAGTATGTTAGTCGAAAAAGAATTGGAACTCAATGAATGGAGTTTTGTTCATACCACACAGGGTGAGAAGGGCTGGGTACCTAATAGAGTATTAGCTATATTAGATGATAACCCTTCAGTTATACTAGAATAGCTATTATTAATTATTCGCTATCCGAAAATGAAACAACTTAGAACTTCATTTAAGATAATTTGTAAACAGTGTTACATATCCTTCTACAAAATAAGGAATGGTAATAATGAACAAAATACAAGGTAGGGGGATAATCATGCATAAGGATTTTCAAGATAACTTCATTCGAATTCATATGTTATATCACGCAAATGAACAAAGCATTTCAACTAACCAAATGAAACAGGAACTTGAAAAACATGGGTACCAAGTTAGTGAAAATGAAATACAACAACAGTTACAGCATTTAGCTAGCGAACAATTTTTAACATCCTCTCAAGAATCAACTTATTCCATTACTTCAAATGGAAAGCAGGAGTTGAAAGATGTACAAAACAAGTTGAAAATACTGGATGAAGAAGTATTACACTAAAAAAGAGCCAATTAAGGCTCTTTTTTTAGGAAGACATTCTTACGAATAGTTACTCCCTGTTCTCTTCTTACAAAAGGTATTAGATTAAGCGATTGTAATAAAAAGAGGATGTACGCCCTCATATGAATTGAATCCCGAATTATGGACACTTTGAAAAAATTCATGATTCAGGGGTTTTTTATTTGGTGGGTATTCATTTGAGTGATATGTGGGAAATGATTGAATTTATATATAAATGGTGAAAAAAGAAAGTAGACATCTAATATGAATAATATAGTAATCTTTACATGTATATCCAAGTAAGGTCGGTTAAAGGATGGCGCGGTGTATTTGAAGCTGCGATTGCAATCTCTGGAATCCGTTCATTTAGCTAAATTATTTTACGGTATGTAAGAATATTAAACGAAAAGGGGAGAATTCAAAGAGCCATGGTAATCTTTATGTTCGCAGCGTTTCTATTTATGTTTTTAAGCATAGGGGCAACGATTTATGTTGCAGTAAACTATTCTAAAATAAAAGGGAGAACTGGGGAGAAAAAAGTTCAGAAATACTTATCTAAACTAGATTCGAAAGAATATTTTGTTATGCATGATATCACTTTGAGAACAGAAAAGGGAAAAACGACGCAAATTGATCATATTGTTATATCACGAGCGGGTATTTTTGTCATAGAAACAAAGAATTATAACGGTTGGATATTTGGAAACGAACGGGATCCGAAATGGACGCAAGTTATTTTTAAAAAGAAAGAAAAGTTTCATAATCCCGTTTGGCAAAATTACGGCCATATTAAAGCGATACAGTATGTATTGAATAATGAGGATATTCCATTCATTTCCCTAATAACATTCAGTCATTCGAGTAAGTTGAAAAAGATTAACGTTACTTCTTCTTACGTATATGCCGTCTATTTTTATGAAGTAGTTACCTATATTCGCAATCATATAGAACAAATTCTTTCACCAAGTCAAATGAACGAAATCTATCATAAACTTCAGCAAGCTAATATCACTGACAAGAATATAAAAAAACAGCACGTAGAAAACATTCGGACGAACAAGCAAGACGCAAAACGAAAGGTTCAGAATTACATTTGCCAAGGTGTAATGGAAATTTAGTCCAACGAAAAGGTTCAAAAGGGGCTTTTTTAGGGTGTAGTAATTTTCTTTCTTGTCGGTATACGGCGCAGTTGTCCTTAGGGAAAAGGAAGGTGAATTGAACGAATTTTTGTGAGTACATTCGAAATTCAGTACTCGAAAATGAAAAGAATAGAGTAATAGAAAGATAAGTGAAACTCCAACTTGGCAGAAGTAAGTTGGAGTTTTTTTATTCAATATAATGATGCATACTACTTTCACATTACTATTAGAAAAACAGTAGATAAATCACAAATAATAAGAGAAATTTTTAGCATCTATGGACATCGTATCAATACTCTTTTTTACCAAATACAATCCCATACTTCTTCATCTTCTTATACAAATTCGCTCGTGACATTCCTAATTTTTTTGCAGCGATGCTTTTGTTCCCATAGGTGTTTTGAAGGGTTTGTAGAATGCGAGTTTTTTCTAGACTTTCTTTCTCATCGGTAAGTGAAAGGACAGCTTGGCCAACCGGTTGTGAAAAGGCTTTTGTTTGTGTTAATAACCGGAGAATGTCTGGTTCACATATTTTACTGCCTTCGTGAAGTACAATGAGTCTTTCCGTGATATTACGTAACTCGCGAATGTTGCCTGGCCAAGAATAGTTATTTAATAGTTTCGTTGCTTCTTGATGAATGAAAGGAACTGGCTTGTTATATTTGAAAGAAAATTCTTTTAAGAAATGGTGAGTTAAGTAAGCAATGTCATCCATTCGTTCCCGAAGCGGAGGGATGCATGTACTAAATACGTTTAGCCGGTAAAATAAATCAGATCGAAATATTCCGCTTGCCACCATATCTTCTAATATACGATTTGTTGCGGCTATAATTCTTACGTTAATTTTCTTTGGTGTTTGTCCGCCGATTCGATAAATCTCTTTTTCTTGCAAAGCCCTTAGTAGTTTAACTTGCATATCAAGTGGAAGTTCTCCGACTTCATCTAAAAATAAGGTACCTCCATCTGCTAATTCTAGTTTTCCTAGTTTTCCTCCTTTTGCAGCTCCGGTATATGCTCCCGATTCATAACCAAATAATTCACTCTCAAACAAAGCATTCGGGATGGCACCGCAATTAATAGGAATAAATGCTTTTTTGCTTCTGGAACTTGCTTCATGGATGGCTTGTGCAAACAGCTCTTTCCCAACACCGCTTTCCCCAGTAATTAAAATGGTTGCATCTGTATTCGCTACTTTTTTCATATCATGAATAATATGCTGGATTGTTGCATTGTTTCCTTTTATATTGCTGAATGGATCGTCTCTATTATTTTGAATGATTTGTTGCTTTAGTTGCTGCAGTTCTTCAGATGTAGAGGATAACTTTTCGTTTAATTTAATCGTAGCGGTGATATCTTTTTCAACGGACATAGAGCCAATTAGTTCATTGTTTTCATTATAAATCGGGGTTGTACTAATCAGCACATGCTTATCTGGACGCGGGAGGTGATAGAGATCTCGAACCGGTTGCTGGCTCTCGAGAACTTTTAGATTCATAATATCTTCCTTTAAAAAGAATTCTTGAACATTCCTTCCGATAATATCCTCTTTCTTTATGTCATACATTTTTTCTGCTGCTTCATTCCAATAAAGCATTACTCCCTCCGTATCTACAATAGAAATAGCTTCCTCTACAGAAGAGAGCAGTGTATGTAATGTAGGAATCGCAAAGACATCAGTTTGGTTCAAACATATCACCTCTTTTATAGTTTAGTGTAAAAGAAAGTAGACATTAGTAGACAAATTTGTTGCCAAAAGGATACATCTTTTTTGAAAAAATGTAAACATAATTAACTGAATATTAATAAAATTGCATGTTATGGAGATTGGCACGGTACTTGCTAATAAAAAAGTAAGGCACTTTTAAAATACCAAGCGTCTCATATGAGAGTACAAATAACGGAGGGACAAGAAATGAATATTAGCAAAATGTACACAACAATTGATGCACATGTAGCGGGAGAACCGTTACGTATTATTACAGGCGGATTACCGGTGATAAAAGGAAACACACAATTAGAAAGACGAGCTTATTGTATGGAGCACTTGGATCATCTTCGTGAAGTTTTGATGTATGAACCGAGAGGACATCATGGTATGTACGGTTGTATTATTACGCCGCCTGCAAGTCCCCATGCCGATTTTGGGGTATTGTTTATGCATAATGAAGGCTGGAGTACAATGTGCGGCCATGGAATTGTTGCTGTAATCACAGTAGGAATTGAAACTGGCATGTTTGAAGTGACAGGAGAAGAACAAAAATTCATTATTGATAGCCCGGCAGGAGAGGTTATCGCGTATGCAAAATATAGTGGAAACCAAGTGGAATCCGTGACATTTGAAAATGTTCCTTCTTTCGTTTACAAGAAAGATGTTCCTGTAAAAATTGATGGCTATGAATTTCAAGTAGACATTGCTTTTGGCGGAGCTTTCTATGCTGTTGTAGACAGTAAAGAATTTGGCTTAAAAGTAAACTTTAAAGATTTATCTGCTATTCAAACATGGGGCGGGAAAATTAAACATTACATTGAAAGTCAAATGGAAGTAAAACATCCTCTCGAAGAAGATTTAAAAGAAATATACGGCGTTATCTTTTCAGATGAACCAAATGGAAAAGATGCGACGTTACGAAATGTAACTATTTTTGCGGATGGGCAAGTAGATCGCTCTCCTTGCGGCACGGGTACTTCAGCTAGACTTGCAACACTTGTTGAAAATGGGATTCTACAAGAAGGCGGAAGTTTCGTCCATGAATGCATTACTGACGGACAATTTGTTGGAGAAGTGTTGTCATCGTCAAAAGTAGGTGAATATGAGGCAATCATTCCAAAAGTGACTGGTCAGGCATTTATTACAGGATTCCACCAATTTGTGATGGATCCAAGGGATCCGTTAAAACAAGGCTTTTTATTGGCGTAATGTTTGGAGTTGTTTTCTATTTAGAAAACAACTCTTCTTGTAAGGGGGAACGAATTACAAAGGGGGTACTCAGGATGAAGTGGTGGAGGAAACAGAATTTACCTATAAAAATTTTAATAGGGGCATTGATTGGGATTTTACTAGGAATAACTTTGGGACCGAAAGTTGTCGTTTTAAAACCAATTGGTGATATCTTTATCCGTTTATTACAAATGATTATCGTGCCACTGACGTTTTTAAGTATTGTATCGGGAATTGCCCAGTTAGAAAATCCGAAAATGTTAAAATCAATCGGGGTTAGAATTTTCATTTATTATGGAGTAACCGCCATATTGGCGACAAGCATTGGTGTAGCAATGGCCTTTCTCATTAACCCTGGCAAAGGAGTAGCGGGTCTTCTTGAGAGCGGGAAGGAGTTTAAGGCAGAAAAGTTTAATTTTATAGATAACATCACCCAGTGGTTTCCTTCGAACGTCATTCAAGCGGCTGCAGAAACGAATATGCTTCAAATTATTATCTTCGCCATTTTTGTCGGTATAGCACTGATTTTACTTGGAGATCAAACAAAAGGAATTCGTAAATTAGCCCATGAAGGATCGACATTGATGATTAAAATTGCTGAACTCGTTATTGGATTTGCCCCTTACGGCATTATGGCACTAATCGCTAATGTTGTCGGCACATTTGGAGCTGACATGCTTACGGCAGTCGTTAGCTATGTAGTAGCCGATTTCTTGTCGTTACTGCTTATTTTGTTGGTTATGTACCCAATTATATTGAAAACGTTTGGGAAGATTAGTCCAATCCATTTTTACAAACAAGTGAGCCCAGCTATGCTTGTAGCTGCCAGTACAACATCAAGCAGCGCTACGCTTCCTGTAACGATGGGGGTAGCCCAAAAAAGACTTCATATATCTGAGCAAATAGCTGGTTTTACAATTCCGCTCGGTGCTACAGTTAATATGAATGGATTATCTGCAGCCCTAGGTGTTCTAGCAATTTTTGCATTAAACTTGTACGGCGTCCCGATTACGTTCGGTCTTATTGTACAAACTGTATTTCTAGGGATCGTACTTGCGGCGGGATGTGCAGGAGTAAAAGGCGCAGATGTCATTACTGCGACCATTTTGCTTTCCACGTTAGGACTTCCTCTTACAGTTATTCCTATAATTGCTGCTGTTTCTCCACTTGTAGATATGGGACACACAGTTGTAAATATTACAGGAGACCTAGTAGGAGCACAGTTCGTGAATAAAAATATGGCATCTGAATTTTCAAGTGAAGTATTAGAGAAAGACTCAGGAAAGGACGAGGTAATATGTTAGTCATAAATGCAGCTGAACAAAGAAGTTTAGTAGATATGAATGAAGTAATTGAATATGCAGCAATTGCTTTAAAAGAGTTTTCTGCAGAAAGAACGATCACTCCGATTCGCTACTCTTTGCCATTTTCTAATTCACAAAATACCGCATTAATGATGCCTTCAGTAGCTGAAGGCCTTGGTGCACTTGGATTAAAAGTAGTAACAGTAGCGCCAAACAATCCTAAAATAGGAAAGAAAACAATCAACGGCGTTGTCATGCTATCTGATTTTCAAACAGGAGAACCGCTCGCCCTTTTAGAAGGTTCATATTTAACGATGATTCGAACGGGAGCCTTATCCGGTGTAGCGACAAAATACTTAGCTCGCCAAAATGCGAAAAACTTATGCATCATCGGCACAGGGGAACAAGCGAAAGGACTTGCTGAGGCCATGCTCGCTGTGCGAGACATTGAAAACATTATGCTCTATAACCGAACAGAACAAAAAGCTGCCGAGTTCGCCGAGTATATTAAGGAGAAATTCAATAAACCTGTCTACATATACGCAGATGCGAATGAAGCAGTACGCGAAGCAGATATCGTTGTCACAACAACGAACTCCTTAACACCAGTTTTCACAGACACATTAAAACCTGGCGTTCACGTAAATGCTGTTGGTTCATTCCGGCCGACGATGCAAGAACTACCGTCTCATGTCATTTCCTCAGCTCACAAAGTAGTAGTCGAATCAAAAGAAGCGGCACTAGAAGAAACCGGTGACCTGCAAATTCCAATACAAGAAGGAGTTTTCAAAGAAAGCGATATTCACGCAGAACTCGGACAAATTATAAGCGGTGAACGAACTGGCAGGGAAAGCGATCAAGAAATTACCGTATTTAAATCTGTTGGACTGGCCGTTGTGGATATTGTGGTGGCGAAGTATTTTTATGAGAAAGCTATCAAGAATAAGGTGGGGACTAGGGTTGAGTTGTGAAGTGTAGCTGGAAAAATTTTATCATCGTAACAACGAGGGAAGCATGCTGTAGCGTGAAATTTGAAATTATTAAAACATGATGGCTTACCACCTTTGAAATACACCAAACCTTAATTAAAATTTTTATGATGTAAGAAATATAGGATGTCTGAAAATAAAAATAGAAACTTCTATTATGAAGTAGTGAATGTAAGCATTTGTAGTACAGAAAGGATAGATAAAGCATTATGACTTTATCTATCCTTTTTTATCACATATTGTGGAATATTTTTTCGTTTTGGGGAACAATGAATTTCTTAGCTTGATGGCGATGTGGTGGTACCCCAGATAGGAACTTCAAGTCATGGTATTTTTTTAATAGGACAAGGTACCTGTCCCTCCGTCCCATATGTCAGATGCTACATTTATTAGTGCTTTTACTGCGGGAGGAGCTTCTTTAATAAAAGGACAAGACAGTCCAATTGTCCGCCATACAGTAGGTTTGATTTCACGAATTTTAACGCCCGACATGTTGATAGGAAGCGCTAATTCCGGTCCAATCGTGATACCAAGACCTTCTTTTACCATGTTCATAATCGTCCCACCGTCCTGTACTTCAAACCGAATGTTTGGTTCTAAATTTGCTTCCTTAAACATATTCCCCACGATTTCTTCAGATCCTAACTTTGTCATAATTAATGGTTCATTTTCCAGAACTTTTAATGTGATATAATCATGCTCAACCAATGGATGTCCTTCTGGGAATGCAACCACCATTTTATCCTTTATCAGTGGAATAAAATCCAATTCAGAATCTGGTATGGAAGAAAAGCCAATATCAACAACACGAGACAACAGCCACTCTTTTACCTCCTGAAAAGTCCCATCGAAAAGTATAATTTCTACCTTTGGATATTGTAACTGAAAAGCGGCTATCATTTTAGGCAGTAAATGAAGGGAAGCACTTGGGAAACTTCCGATTCTAATGGAGCCAACATCCATTCCTGAGGCTGTAGCTGCCTCCTGTTCAATATGTCGCAAGCGATTAAGAACTTCCCGAGAATGTATGAGAATCCGCTTTCCAACTTCAGATAAGAGCAAACCACGTCGACGATCACGAATCAAAAGAATTACACCAAGTTCTGATTCCAGCCCTTTAATCGCATGACTTACCGCTGATTGTGTCATATTCAATTCTTCTCCAGCCTTTGTAAAACTTTTTGTTTCTACAACCTTAACAAAAACCACTAATTGGGTAATGGTCATGAGCAACACCTCATGTAAATATAAAATATATTAATTTGATTCATTATATAATATTGTCTTATGATTGTATATGGGTAACAAAAAGGAGTGGAATAAATTTGAAAATTATCTTTTCATCCCTGCAATGGGCACTATTTATATTAATGAGCAGCGTAGTAGTTCCGGTCGCTATTGCTTCTGACTATGGGCTTGATTCAATTACAACTGTTGAGTTTGTTCAAAGAACATTATTTGTTCTTGGGTTAGCAGGAATATTACAGTCATTCTTTGGGCACCGTCTTCCAATTCAAGAAGCACCTGCCGGGCTTTGGTGGGGTGTCTTTTCCCTTTATGCAGGATTAGGTACGGTATTGTTCGGATCGCATATTGAAACATTACGAGTTCTACAATATGCCTTTTTATTAAGCGGCGTTATCTTTATTCTTTTAAGTGTTTTCGGGTTGGTTGAAAAACTTGCACGTTTATTTACTCCAACTGTTGTTGGCATATACTTAATTCTCATAGTGATCCAATTAAGCAGTTCATTTTTACAGGGAATGTTCGGAATAGATGGGCAAAACGATACCGTTCATCCAAAGGTTCTTTTCCTTTCGTTTTTAATTGTAATCTTTTCTTATTGCTTTTCGAAAATTCCTAAAATCGGACATTACTCTGTTCTATTTAGTATTGTTTTTGGTTGGGCGCTATTTTCCTTATTTGGACTTGCTAGTCCCGCCATCAAGGTAAGGGAATTCATTCATTTTCCTAAAATATTTGCATTTGGTTACCCTCGGATTGAACCTAATATGATTATTATGGTCATTTTTATTACATTATTGCTACTTGCGAATATGTTAGCTACAGTACGTGTGGTTCAACAAGTATTAGAACGTCATAAAATAGAGGTTGATAAAAACCGGTTGAAACAAACCGGAGTTATTTCAGGGATTAACCAATTATTAAGTGGCTTATTTTCGGCAATAGGTCCTGTTCCTGTTTCAGGTTCAGCCGGATTTATTGCAACAACTAAAATAACAAGCAAGAAACCATTTATTCTTGGTTCACTTTTCATAATTACCATTAGCTTATTTCCACCGTTTACTGCATTTGTTGCAGCAATTCCTAAAGCAGTTGGGTACGCTGCAATTTTCCCGATTTTTGCTAGCACCATTGGTTTAGCGTTACAGGAATTTGAAACGGTCGAAAATAAAAAGAACCTATTTCAAGTTGCCGGCATCTCTTTATTTGCGGGAATCGGTGTTATGTTTATTCCTTCCAAAGCATTTGCCACCATATCACCGATGCTTGTATCAATCCTTAGTAATGGCCTAGTATTGGGTGTCAGTATTGCCGTCGTAGCCGAAAACATAATAACTAGAAAAAAAGTAAAACATCAGAAAGTCACTAAATTCCAAGGAACCGCATAAAGAAAGGCCAGATCCAACTAACCTTTAGACTCCTAAAATATAGATCGGAGGATCGTCCACATTCTGGGACGTCTCCATAGAAAAAGCGCTATGTATCGCCGTTTATCACCTGTTTATCAACACGATGACAATTCGTACACATAGCGCTTTTTGTGTTTTCTATAGGTCCTTATTTTTGACAATTTTAAGACCTAATAGGTGAAGGCAGGAGAGCCCGAATTTAAATGAGCAGTCACGTCGAGCTGGAAATGTGAGATTAACAATGGAAAATGAATGATGTAAGATAGAATCGGCATTGATAGCTAAACCAGCTTATAGAAGCAACTCAGTTATTCCATTAAAGGGCGCGATTGTGGAGCAATACAGGTAGAAAATGATTAAACTTTTTTATAAAACCGAAACATAAATCTGCTGGATAAGAAGCCGTTTTGATCAATCTTTTTTCAAAATGGCTTCTTAAGATTTTGAAGTATCCCCAAAACGAAAATTTTATCCCTCTACAGTTATTTATGAGAATTTATCTCATTTTTTTTGTTTTGGGGAACAATGAATTTCTTAGTTTGATGGCGATGGGGCGGGACCCCATCGCTATCAAGCTAAAAAAACAAAATACCCCCTAAAATGAAAAAATACTGTAAAGTAATAATAAAGATTTGATATTATAATCCAATTATCTAAATGTTTATTTGGAGGTTTTATTAATGAACATTTTAAGTTCGTGGCTATATAACATGAAAATCATAAAATACTTATTGGGAAGGAGTTGATAATTTAAAACTAAAGGAGAGATATTAATGATATATAGAAAAGCAAATCAGAAAGATTATGATACAATTTTGAATATATGGGAAGAGTCGGTTTTAGCTACTCATCATTTTTTAAGAGATACCGATAGAGAAGAGTTTAAAAAAGAAATACCCTCATATTTCCCACATCTTAATGTCCAGTTATGGTATGAGAAAGAGGATTTAATTGGCTTTTCTGCTATAAATAAACAACACTTAGAAATGTTATTCTTAAAACCTAATAAAATAGGTAAAGGATACGGTAAAGCTATTATTAATTCTTTAATTAAAGACTTTGATATTACAACAGTTGATGTAAATAAAGACAATAAGAGTGCAACTAAATTCTATATTAATAATGGCTTTTTTATAGTAAGTGAAACGGAAACAGATTCTTCTGGACGTCCATACCCTATACTACAGCTAAAGTTAAAATAAGGTAAAGGTGGAAATCCTCTCTTACCTTTGATTTTTGCACTAAACTGCGCGTTAGTCCAATAAGAATTAAACAACTTTATTGTCACTTAACAAATACGCTATTCTTTTCGTAGAATCATAGGAAAGGATGGCGTTTTTGTATGTCTATTTCTGTATCTGATGAATTACAGCTATTTGCTCAAGAGATTCAACGCTTTTTATCTCCAAATATTTTAAGAGACCTTGCTAGAGATGTTGGTTTCGTAAAACGAACCAGTAAATACCAAGCAAAAGATTTAGTCGCTTTATGTATATGGATGAGTCAAAATATCGCTACAGCATCTTTAGCTCAGTTATCTAGCTGTTTAGAAGCATCCACAGAAGTACTCATCAGTCCGGAAGGACTGAATCAACGGTTTAATACATCAGCCGTTGAGTTTTTACAACATATATTGACTAACCTTCTAAATAAAAAATTAAATTCATCTATGACAATTTCTTCTCCGTACACCTCTTTTTTCAAGCGTATTCGCATTTTAGATTCAACTGCATTTCAGCTTCCAGATATATTTTCACCCATTTATCCTGGGGCGGGAGGATGTAGCCATACTGCTGGGATGAAAATTCAACTTGAATATGACTTATTAAGCGGACAATTCCTACATATACATACAGGTCCAGGTAAACAACATGATCGAACCTATGGTTCTCTGTGTGTTCCAACTGTGGAACCAAATGATTTATGTATCCGTGATTTAGGGTATTTTCATTTAAAAGATCTTCAACATATACAAGATAAAAAGGCTTACTATATCTCTCGTATTAAATCCAATACACGTATTTATCAAAAAAATCTCACACCTGATTATTTTCAGGATGGAAGAATAAAGAAAGGTACAGAGTATATACAGATAGATATGGAGGTATTAATGAACTCTCTCCAACCAGGACAAACATATGAAATATCCGATGCTTATGTAGGTATGACTGATAAAGTACCAACCCGTGTGATTGTTCATCGACTTACAGATGAACAACAACAAAAACGATTACGTGATCAAGCTATACGAGAAAAAAAGAAAGGAATGAAGTATTCTCCTCGAAGCAAACGACTTAGTGGTATCAATGTATATATGACAAACACCTCTACAGATATTGTCCCGATGGGACAAGTACATGATTGGTATTCTTTACGTTGGCAAATCGAGATTTTATTTAAAACATGGAAATCATTCTTTCATATTCACCATTGTAAAAAGATAAAACGAGAAAGATTAGAATGCCATTTGTATGGGCAACTGATCGCCATTCTACTCTGTTCTTCTACTATGTTTCAAATGCGTCAATTACTTCTTATGAAAAAGAAACGAGAGCTGAGTGAATATAAGGCCATATATATGATTAAAGATTATTTTCTTCTTATTTATCAAGCCATACAGAAAGACACCCAAGAACTATCAAAGATTCTCATTCGCCTGTTCAACCTCCTACAGCAAAATGGGCGAAAATCTCATCGATACGAGAAAAAAACAGTCTTTGATATATTAGGTGTCGTTTACAATTATACCATTTCTGATAATCAAGCGGCCTAATTCAAAGAATGAAACCCGATAGGGTTTATTTCGCATGCAAACCTTTCAATTCTCTAGGTCTGGCTTTTAAAAAAAGAAAAAATCTCTACTATACTTGTCGTTGTATAAGCTTAGCTTGATAGCGATGGGGCGGGACCCCTTAATTAACCTTTTACATAACACAAAGACCTTTTATTTCTTTATTTTAGTATGACTTGCTTCACTAAGCGAAAGTGATTTTGTTTCTGGAGCCCATGCGTATGATACGACAGCTCCGATTACAAGTACGACAGTGATTAAAAGCATGGTAGATTGTACCCCTATATTGGCAATCCCTATTGGAAGCAAGAATGTTCCAATGGCTGATCCAAATCGACTTACAGCCGTTGCAAGTCCGACGCCGGAAGAACGAATTTCTGTCGGGAAACTTTCAGCTGGAAATACACCAACTAGATTACTTACAGCAGACATAATCAGAGTAAAGACCGCAAAAGAAAGAATCATCGGTACTTTGGCACCGCTAGGTAAAAAGCTAAGAAGAGCGAGTGTAATGATCAATATGATAAAGGAATTGATCAAAAATCCTCTCCGAGAAAATTTAATCGTGAACCAAATGCCTAGAAGCGCACCAACGATAAGAAGTCCATTTAATAGTAAATCTGTTCCAAACCCTTCGCTTAGTCCGATTGCTTTCAAAATATCAGGCAGGAACGTGTAAATAGCGAAATAAGGGATAACGAGACAAACAAAGAATATACAATTGAATGCAGTACGTTTTCTTAATTCCTTACTAAATAATGTGGCAAAACTGTTTTTTGATTGCTTTGGCGCTTCATCATCAAGAACGATATTTGGACCGACATGTTTTTGGACAATGGCAAGTGCCTCTTCTTTTCGACCTTTATTAATGAGCCATCTAGGTGACTCGGGTGTACCCATTCGGGCAAATAATATAATGACAGCTGGAATAGCTGATGAGGCTAACATCCATCGCCAAGCATCAGGAGAAGAATCAGTGAATAATATTCCAATCAAGTTTGCTGCTACATAACCAAACGTCCAGATGACGCTGAATGACCCTAATAATACTCCGCGATGTTTACGAGGTGAAAATTCAGCTAGCATCGTATGTCCAACACTGTAATCGCCGCCAAGCCCAATACCAATCAAAATTCTGCATAAGGCAAGTTCTAAAGGGCTCGTAACAAAAAACTGTAAAATAGATGCAGCGGTAATGACGATAAAACTAAATACAAATATCTTTTGCCTGCCTATATAATCAGATACCCATCCTAAAACGAGGCTGCCTAGGAATAGACCAATGAGAGCAGAGCTTCCAATGAGCCCGACCCAGAAAGAGGATAAATGCATTTGTGGTGTCAGTAATGAAAGGGCAAATCCAATAATCCCTAAAATATATCCGTCAGTGAAATGAGCACCGAATGTCAGACCTGCAATTTTGATATGAAATTTGTTTAATGGAGCGTCATCTAACTTAATGGTATTTACATTATTATTACGTACTACATTGTAATTTTGCATAGAATTCCTCCTCAATAATCTGTTCAGCCTTAAACGATACATATAGATGATATACATGTATGAAACAGCTCATAGAGGAAAGCGATTTCATTTTCGGCAACACTTAGTTTGTTCTTATTATGAACTTCTTGTCCAATATGTGAATATTGATTTAATTATTATCTATTATTTTAGTTATTGTCAAATTATTTTTAAAATTTGTTAAATACATTTACAAACAAAAAAAAACGAGAATCACATAGTAAAGTGTTATCCTCGTTTTTTTTATACAAATGTTTTTTTAGATTAGTCTAACTGTTGTTCGATCTTATTTGCCGCTTCCAGCATTCGATTACGTAATGCCAAAGTGGCTTCCTCTGGCAGGCGGAAACTTGGGCCGCCGACTGTAACAAATGCGACTAGATTCTTTTTCTTGTCAAAGATAGGAGCTGAAATCGCATTTTCACTTTCATCTAGTTCACCAATCGATGTTCCCACCTTTTGAACACGGATATAAAGTAATTCCTTTCGCAGTTCTTCGGGATCTGTAATGGTATATTTGGAATACGATTTAAGCGGCTGCTCTAAAAAAATATCCAACTCCTTCTCGGACAGCAGGCTTAACCAAATTTTTCCGTTCGATGTGCAATGTAAAGGTGAAATCGTATTGGAATAGTCTCTCAATCTTACACTATGATCGGTGTCTATTTGATCAATCGTAAGTGTACCATCATACTTCGGAACACTAAGCAGCACAGTTTCTCCGATTTCTTCTTTTAATTCTTCTAATGTCCGGTGAGCCCTGCGTTTGAGTGATCCATAGGGATCACCAGTTTGCGAACTTAAAATATGAATGGCATAACCGAGTTGATACCCCTTTGAAACAGGATCTTTTTCAACAAATCCTTGATTTTCGAGACTTCCGATCAAACGCCAAGCAGTTGTACGGTTCAACTCCGCTTGTTTGGCTAAATCGCCCACCGAAATCGGTGCCGGACTTTCCCCAATCAGCTTGAGCAGCATCAACGCACGGTCAACCGCTTGTACAGAAGAACTTTCTTTATTTATCGCTTGTTTTGATGTGTTTCGATTATTATTTTCCATGTTTTTATTATAACGTAAACAAATATTTAAATGTCAATTCATTCGTTTTGAAAAAATTTTGAAAATTGTATTGATTTCTATTTTTTTCGGCCGTATAATTACTTTAAGTTCTTTATATGAACATTATGTTCGTAATGTGAACAAATTGATGATCGGAATCTTCATGGAATAGAGGCTATGGAGATGATGATGCATTTTACCTTTAAAAAGTATGGTGGGAGGGATTTCAATTAGCCAGGAAAACCAGGTTGAAACACGGACAGAAGTTGACAACTTCGGCAAAATTACTATTCCTCAATCAGCTTTATTCGGAATACAAACCGTTCGAACGGTACAAAATCTTTCCTTTTCGGGCCAGCCATTAAAAAATTATCCCGAATATATTGTGGCTTTAGCGATGGTGAAAAAAGCGGCAGCGCTGGCGAATCTGGAAGCCAATGTTTTCGATGACTCTATTGGAAACGCTATTTTAAATGCTTGTGGTCAATTAATACAAGGGAATTACCAGGACCAGTTCATTGTCGATATTCTGCATGGCGGCGGTGGCATCGGTACAAATATGAATGTGAATGAAGTGTTAGCAAATTTAGCTAATCAAACTTTAGGAGGTTCTCTAGGCACCTACATGCCAGTTCATCCCATAGACCATGTAAATGCTTCTCAATCGACTTCGGATGTATGCCATACAGCTATTCGTCTCGCGATTGTCCGTTGTTTTGATCAATTGGACCAAGAGTTGTTAAAAATGGCAGACACCCTTGAGAAAAAATCTCAAGAGTTTATGGGCATAACGACAATCTCCAGAACGTGTTTACAGGATGCAATGAGAGTACAGCTTGGAGAAGTCTTCAGTGGATATGCAGCTTTACTGAAAAGGCGTCACCGTTCATTAAAGGAAGCAGTCCTGTCATTACTTACCGTTAACCTAGGCGGGACCGTTATTGGAAGCGGCGTTGGAGCACCTGAAAAATATAGAGCGGTAATCATGGAGAAGCTCCGTGAAGTATCGCAAATGAATGTGACCTTACGTGACAATTTATTTGATGCTGCACAAAACATCGATGACTTAGCACATGTGTCAAAGGAATTGAGCTTATTAGCAACATCACTCATCAAAGTGGCGAAGGATTTAAGATTGCTTTCATCCGGACCCGAAGCAGGATTTTCTGAAATTACTTTGCCATCCGTTCAGTCCGGTTCCTCTTTTTTTCCAGGAAAAGTGAATCCGGTTATCCCTGAAACAATGATGCAAAGCTGTTTTCAAGTCCTAGGGTGTGACCGCGCTGTTCAAGCAGCACTAGAACATGGTGAGCTTGACTTAAATGTCTTTGAAGGTTTAGCAGGTGCCAATATCTTAAACGGATTACATATGCTGGCGAACTCTGCTCATTCCTTTACAGAAAGATGTCTAAAGGATATCGCGCCGAATGAAGAAAGATGTGAATCACTCTCAAACACCTTGATTCCGGTTGTCGTGGAATTAAAGGAACGATTGGGTTATTCCGCAGTTTCAAGATTAATGAAAGAACATGATCGTGAATCTATCAAAAACTTACTAGAATAATGGAGGTATGGATTGTGACCTTAGAAACCAAGCATTTTGAAGGAATTGAACAGCCCAAATTACAGTGGGCCCATGAATGGCTTAAAACTACGAAAAATCTCTATATTAATGGCGAATGGGTAGGCAGTTCTGGAGATAAAGTAATCGATTCTATCAATCCAGCGAATGGAGAATCTATCGGGAATTTTCATTGTGCGGAAGAGAAGGATGTAGATGCAGCTATACAAGCCGCAAGGAATGCTTTCACACAGGGTCCATGGAAAGAGATGAGCCGCAAGGATAGGGGAAAGGCTTTAAGAAAAATTAGCGGACTTATCCATGAACATCACGCGGAGCTTGCCACATTAGAGGCTCTTGATAACGGAAAATTATATAAAGAAGCGTACAACGATGATGTGCAAGAAGCAGCTGATTTATTCGAATATTACGCAGGCTGGACAGATAAATATTATGGAGAAAACAATCCAGTAGAAGGCGATTTCTTAAGTGTCACAACAAGGGACCCGATCGGTGTATGTGGCCAAATTGTGCCATTTAACTTTCCGATTCAAATGGCTGTATTAAAACTAGCGCCTGCCTTAGCGATGGGGAACACGGTCATCCTAAAGCCAGCTGATAAAACTTCTTTTTCCGCTATTCGATTATTCGAAATCATTGACGAAGCGGGAGTATTGCCAAAGGGTGTTATTAACCTGGTCTTAGGTGATGGTACGGTTGGTTCTTATATTAGCCGCCATATGGACATTGATAAACTATCATTCACAGGCAGCACACATGTCGGAAAACAATTAATCCGTGACTCAGCTGATAGCAATTTGAAACCCGTCACATTAGAACTTGGCGGCAAGTCCCCGAACATTATTTTTAGTGATTTTCCAAATTTAGATGCAGCCATCGAACGCTCATTTTATGGATTATTTACCCATAAGGGTGAAAAATGTTCAGCACCGACCCGGTTATTTGCGCAACGGGAAATCTATGACGAAGTGGTCGAGAAAATAGCGGAGTACGCGAAAAATTATAAATGCGGTGATCCGTTTGATCCTGCCAGTGATCAAGGGGCGCAGGTATCTAAGCAGCATATGGAATCCATATTAAATTACATCGAGAGCGGTATAAATCAAGGTGCATGCATCGTTGCCGGTGGAAAACGGGACACAGCCGGTGACAATGCAAAAGGCTATTTTGTCGAACCGACGATTTTTGCCGATGTGGATAATAACATGAAAATTGCACAGGAAGAGATTTTTGGTCCTGTTCTATGCATCATTCCATTCGATACAGAAGAAGAAGTGATCAAAATGGCCAACGATACCATTTATGGTCTCGGAGCAGGGCTGTGGACTGGAGATACTTCCCGTGCTCATCGGGTAGCCAATCAGCTTGAAGCGGGTATGGTCTTCGTCAATAGATATGGATGCTATGATTTTGCCAGTCCATTTGGAGGATTAAAGCAAAGTGGATGGGGCAAAGAGTATGCCATTCATTCATTACAAGCATTTACAAAATCAAAAGCCATTTGGTTTGCATATTAAAAAATCACCAAAAAGAGGGAAAAGACAATGAAAATGAACGCAGCAGTAATGACTGAAATGGGCAAGCCTTTATCCATTCAACAAGTGGAACTTAGTGAACCAAAAGCGAATGAAGTTCTAGTGAAAATTAAAGCAACGGGTGTGTGCCACAGTGATTTAAACTCTTTAAATGATTCGACTACGCCGACACCAACGATTCTTGGACATGAGGGAGCGGGAATTGTTGAAGCCGTTGGAGCAAATGTTACCAACGTCAAAGTAGGCGATAAAGTAGCTTTAAGCTGGGTTCCATATTGCGGGACATGTGAGTTTTGTGTGACCGGGGAAGTTCACTTATGCGAGTCTGCATTTGGTCCAATGTTTGAAGGAACGCTGTTAGATGGCACTTCAAGATTAAGTCAAAATGGAGAGAAAGTCTATCACAATTCTTTATTATCAACTTTTGCAGAGTATGCAGTTGTTCCGGAAATGTCATGTATAAAGCTGCCGGATGAAATGCCTTTGGCACAAGCGTCCTTGATCGGATGCGGCGTAGCAACAGGCTATGGGGCAGCGGTGAACGCGGCAGGTGTTACACCTGGTTCTACCGTCGCGATCTTTGGCATCGGAGGAGTGGGCGTAAATGCGATTCAAGGAGCGCGTATCGCTGGTGCTTCTAAAATTATTGCTTGTGACGTAAAACCTGCTAATTTGGAAATTGCCAAACAGTTTGGAGCAACGCACACGATTAATTCTGCTGAAGTGGATGTAGAAGCAGCACTAAAAGAACTGACAAATGGTGTTGGTGTTCATTATGCGATTGATTGTTCAGGTCATACAGTTGCTACTGAAAGTGCATGGAAGAGTACTAGAAAAGGTGGAACTGTCGTCGTCGTTGGCGCATTTAATCCTGAAAAAACGTTAAATATTCCAGCTGGAGGATTCCATCGAGTTGGAAAAGTGTTAAAAGGAAGCTTTTACGGTAATGCGAAGCCATTCCGTGATTTCCCCATCATAGCTCAAATGTATTTAGATGGAAAATTCAAACTAGACGAGCTCGTGTTGGATCGGATTGCCTTAGAAGATATTAATCAAGCATTTGATTCTTTCCATGATTGCAATTGTGTAAATGTAGGAAGAGCAGTTATCGAATTTAACGATTAATTATTATATAAAGCCATTCAAATGGAGGGTGTTAAAATTGAGGATTGTCAATTTAAACACCCTTTTTTTGTTCTAAAATACAAAAAAGGAGAAGTAGATGATGCGTTTAGAACAAGATCTGATTGGAGAATTAGAGATTGATGACGATGTTTATTACGGGATACAAACGGTTCGAGCCTGTGAAAACTTTTCGATATCTGGTCGTACGATTGAATCGTATCCTCATTTAATAAGAAGTGTTGCTTATATTAAAAAAGCGGCCGCAATGGTGAATCATTGTGTTGGCGTTCTTGATCTAGACAAGAAAAACGTCATTTGTCTAGCGGCGGACGAGATTATAAATGGAGAAATGAAGAATCAATTTCCTGTCGACATTTATCAAGCTGGCGGTGGGGTTTCCATTAATATGAACATAAACGAAGTCATTGCCAACCGGGCAAATGAATTATTGACAGGTCATAAAGGATATGATGTTATTCACCCAAATGAACATGTAAACATGTCTCAATCAACGAACGATGTGCTTCCAAGTGCAATGAAAATAGCAAGGACCTGCCTGCAAGATGCCGTACCCATTACGCTTGGTCAGCAATTTAGCGGTTATCATTCTTTCATCAAAAGACAAATCGAAGAATGGAAGAAACTTCAAAAAGATTGCTTGTCGATTGTAATCGGGGCAACGGCAGTAGGCACAGGGATTGGAGCCGCCCCTGGTTATCAAGAAAAGATGTATGAGTTTTTGCCGCTTATCGCAAATGTACCTGTTATCAAGGAGGATAATTTTTTCGATGGGCTGCAAAACGCGGATATCTATTTGAAAATCTCTGCTTCTTTAAAAACGTTGTCGAGTGGATTATCGAAAATGTCCAGTGATTTAAGATTGCTTTCATCAGGTCCCAGAGCAGGATTTGCCAAAATCCGTTTGCCAGCCGTACAACCGGGTTCTTCGATCATGCCAGGAAAAATCAATCCATGTATACCCGAAATGATGATGCAAGTTTGTTTTGATGTATATGGAAAGGACCAAGCGATTACATTCGCTGTAGATCGAGGTGAACTCGACCTGAATATTTGGTCCAGTTATGTTTTATACATAACTGGACTTTTTACTTATTTCATCGATTTACTAGATTTCGTATAAGGTGATAAAGAACATTCACTCAATAATTAGAGGTATTGAAAAAAATTTGTTTTTTTCCTTTTTTCGGGATACCTCTCATGAAATGTATTTGGCCAAACTGTTTAAAAGATTAGAATGATTACCAACACCACTTTCTTTCAACACCGAAATCTGACTCTGAATCATTCCTTTTGTCTCTTTATGACTCGTCTTTACCACAGCTTCCCAATTCGTGCCACGACGAAGGTTCATGGCTCCTTCAACGTGTACTAGGGATCAATCTAACAAGAGATCCTTCACGGTAGCCAATCCTCCTGTTTTACCATCTATCACCTCGGCAAATCCGTCTTTTATCGCATGATCCTAGCCTTTTATTTTCAAGTTATGTAACCATGTATTTTTACTATCAGCTTGTATTAAAATGGAAGTGTACAATTTCTGTTCTATATCAGAAAGGGGTTAGATAGATGGAAGTAAGAAATGAGTTGTATAATCATAGGCGGCTTATTAAATATTTTCGTGACAGTATTGCGGATTCTGAAAAAAGTGTGATAGACCAAACAAAGCTTAAGGAAGATTATATACTAGCTCTTAAGGATATACAGAAAGGAAAAGTTGATGTTAATTTGGTAAAGCTGTTGTATAAAAGAAAGTATAAAAAACAGCCTGATGAAATAAAGGAAGAAGATGTTACACTGGACGTATTGTTATGTCCTTTACAATTTACTGTAGATCATGTACATGCGCAAAAATTTAAGTCATTGCCCTCATCAGTAGTTCCATTCATCATACCTGGAAAGTTGACACGCAAAGGTGAATTGCGAATAAATGAAAATAAAGCTCCATGGATCCCTAGGAGTTATTTAACACCGTCACTTTGTGAGGTTACAATTGGAGAGTTAAGTGATATGGATGAGTTTTTATCCAAGTTCAAGCTCCCAAGTGCAGATTCCAATTGGGATGTGTATTGGAGATACTGTAATCAAATGTTTTATCGAGTGACTGGATTTCACATACGAGATTTTGAATTACAGTATTATACTTCCTCAGGTAAGTCATACATTCTCCTAGACGAGGAGGTTATAGGTACCCGTCAACATATCAGTAAATTATATGATTTTCTGTTAACAGACAAATATGTGCATATAAATAAGCTTCTTGACAATTACTGCTCTTTAAGCAGAGCTAATAAGTTGAAATTAAGAGAAGGTACAGAAGTAATTGATGATTCTGCTCATCATTATGGGCAGGTTGGCAATGAATTTCCTCTATCAAACTCGCAAAGGGAATCTCTCCATCATTTTAACTTATGTGAGGAAGGAGATATATTAGCGGTGAATGGTCCGCCGGGAACAGGGAAAACAACCTTGTTACATTCTATTATTGCACAAGTAGTAGTGGAAGCCGCGGCAAGGAAGGATGAGAATCCACCTGTGATTGTTGCTGCTTCTAACAACAATCAAGCTGTTACAAATATTATAGACAGTTTAGGGAAAGTATGTGATTCAAAGCATACGTTATCCAAAAGATGGTTGCCCGATATTAAAAGTTATGGGATGTACATAACTTCGGAGCAGAAGATTAAGAAGATTGAAGACGGAAAATATCATACTTTAACATCAAACAATAACGGTCTTCCACAGTTGATGGAGAACAAAGAGTATATCCAGCGTGCGGTCGATTACTTCATCTATCATTATGCACAAAACTTCCAGATGCCTGTACAGCAGGTTCGTTTTCAAGAGTGCGCGGCTGTTATTCATAAAAAGTTGCAAGAGAAGCTGTGTAATATTAAAGATACCATGGGGATAGTAAAACAGTACGAGGAAATAAAGGATTATGTCAAAAAGCAATATGGAAGTCTTGATAAACTAGATGAATATATACGTACACTTACAGCTGAAACAGAAGATATAAAGAAAGCTATTTCTGATATGACATTTTTGGATGAAAGATTTATAAAGTTTCGGAAAACGTTGAAATGGTATGTAAGGAGCTTAGAGTTCATTCCGTACTTTAGAAGAAAATCCGAGCTTGAAAATGAGATATTTCTGCGTAAGAACGAAGTTACCTTGGAATTGCCAAGCTTTAATACAATGTCTATCAGAGAGGGTATCTTAGATCACATGAGGCAACTGAAATCGGGTTTACAGATCAAAGAACAAGCTCTAAGTCGAGCTCATAAGGATAAGGACATTTTGGAAGAAAGGACGAATTCAGTACTAGATTGCACTAGGAATTTGGGAATACAGACAGATAGGAAAACATTTCAGTATGAGAAAATACTTGAGGTCTTAGACAAAACGTACAGGTTTGAAGCCTTTCATCTAGCTGTTCATTATTATGAAGCGAAATGGATTGAAGAGGTTAGTAAGGATTTAGATGAGGGATATACAGATAAGAAATCGGTTCAAAAGCAAATGAGAAAATGGAGAAGATATGCAAAAGTCACACCTTGCTTTGTTTCTACATTTTTTATGGTGCCTAAATTTTTCAGTGCTTGGCAAGGAAAAGATGAGTATTTGTTTAACTTCATTGATTTGCTGATTGTAGATGAAGCTGGTCAAGTGCCTCCAGAAATAGCGGGAGCAACCTTTGCCTTGGCAAAAAAAGCTGTAGTAGTAGGAGACACGTTGCAAATTGAGCCTGTCTGGGGTGTTACAGAAACGATAGATCGAGAAAATATAAAGAAAGCTATACAGGCTACAAAGATGACTCCAGAGGAATTCATTGACTACGGCATGGCTGCATCTTCTGGAAATGTTATGAGAATTGCGCAGCAGCTATGTAAATATGATAAGTTTCAAGGTATTGGTGGTATGTATTTAACAGAACATAGAAGATGTGTACCGGAGATTATTGAGTATTGTAATGCATTAGCCTATGAGGGAAAACTTGAAGCAAAGAGAGAAAATAAACTTAGTGATAAAAAGATATTTCCGTTTCCTTACATGGGGCATATCCATGTCGAAGGGCAAGCAGAGAAAGTGAATATGAGCTGGAAGAACGAGGCAGAAGCACAGCAAATCGCAGAGTGGATTATCAGTAACAGAGAACATATTCAACATTATTACGGAAAGAGTGGCAAGTCCATTCTTATTTCAGACTACGTGGCTATTGTTACACCATTTACGGTGCAGGCCATAGTCATCCAACAGAGCCTGAAGGATAAAGGTTTAGAGGGAATCACAGTTGGGACTGTTCATAGACTGCAAGGAGCAGAAAGAAGAATTGTTCTATTTTCCTCAGTTTATACAAGCGCGCATAGAGGAGGGTATTTCTTCGATAGAAAGGTAAATATGTTGAATGTAGCAGTTTCACGGGCGCAGGATAGCTTTATTATTTTTGGAGATAAAGGCATTTTAGATAAAAAACAAAGAGGAAAGCCATCTGGTTTACTTGCTCAATATGTTTTAAGGATGTAGTTCTTCCGCAAGTGCGTGTAACTTGGCGTTCGCTTTTAAACGAATGATATAGTAGACCGATTCCTTTTCGCACAATTCATATAGATCAGGCACCGCGAAGCCACTATCGCCACGGACAAGATAAGACTTTTCAGGAAAAACTTCATTTTTTCCACATAAAAATCCCCCCATAATAAACAGTACAGTAACTTTCTTTCAACTGGCTACTATGAGGGGATAATGCCAAACAAGGGTTTTTAGGATAAATTATCGTTTTAAAATGGCTATTTATAATACTTAAGAGTGCCTTGAACCAGACTTGCGAGCAGCTAACGTATTTTCATCGACCAGTTCGGCCTCGATGTGAGAGGTTTTCGATGACTCAGCCATACGCCAATAAGTGATGAAGCTTATGGCAATGCAGCCAGCTACGTAGAAGTAGAAGAGTGATTCGAGCCCAATGCTTTTCAGCCATAATGCGATGAACTCAGCCGTCCCACCGAACACCGCAACAGTGATTGCGTAGGGGAATCCCACGCCAAGAGCACGAATTTCAGTCGGAAAGAGCTCGGCTTTTACGATTGCATTGATGGAAGTATAACCGGTAACAATAATGAGACCTACCATCATAAGCAAGAAAGCAACGATAGGGTACTTTGTTTGCTCCATGATTAGGAATAGTGGCACTGTCAGTAAAGTTCCGAGGATGCCGAAACCAAGCAATAGCGGACGTCGTCCAATCCGATCGGATAACATACCAGCGAGTGGTTGAAGTACGACGAATACCAGTAAGGCAATAAAGTTAATCCAGCTAACGACTTCTTTAGGAAGGCCTACGGTATTCACCATGAACTTCTGTAAATACGTCGTGTAAGTATAGAAGGCTACAGTTCCACCGAGCGTTAGCCCGACTACTGTTAATACTGCTTTAGGGTGTTTCATTAGAGTCCGTATGGTTCCAGCACTTTCTCGGCTTTCAGAACCCATTTTTGAAAACTGCTCCGATTCATCCATCGTACGACGCAGCCACAATACAGCTACTGCTCCCATTGCTCCAATGATGAAGGGAATACGCCAGCCCCAAGACTTCATATCCGGTTCGCTGAGTATTTGCTGGAGGACGATTTGAACACCTAGTGCTACCAACTGTCCAGCAACAAGTGTTACATACTGGAAGCTTGAGTAGAAACCGCGGCGGCCGCTGCTGGCCATCTCGGACAAGTATGTAGCGGAAGTTCCATACTCTCCACCTAATGATAACCCCTGAAGTAGACGTGCGAGAACGAGAATAATAGGGGCTAGTATACCAATAGTGCTATAACCTGGGGTACAGGCAATAATTAGAGAACCACCGGCCATGATGGTGATGGAAAGCGTCAGTGCAGCCCGGCGGCCGTGACGATCGGCATAACGGCCCATCAGTAAGCTTCCGAGCGGGCGCATCAAGAAGCCAACGGCAAAGATTGCTGCCGTGTTAAGTAGTTGACTGGTCGAGTCTCCCTTAGGGAAGAACTCTGCTGAGAAATATACAGCGAAAGCAGAATAGACGTACCAGTCGTACCATTCAATCAGATTTCCAACTGAACCTTTGAAGATGTTTCCTGTGATGCGCCTTGTATTTGCGCGCTCAATGGATTGAGACATGATTTCATCCTCCTGTTGAACAAATTTCATTTTCTACACTTGAAAACCATTTTGTATGTGTATGCTCCAGTTTAATGCTAGCATTGGCCTCTGCGAATCTATCAACCTCCCTATTAAATGATTTGACAAACATCATTACGAAATAAATATGAAAGCGTATTCAATGTAAAAAGAATTATATTATCTTGTCGAATAAATCACAATATAATGAAAATTTTGTTCTTTTTGTACTTTATGTACACGATATTCTCTATTGTCCAAAAGATAGATGGTATTTACCTTTACTTTAAAAGTTGCTCTTATAACAGCGTTCGCGATTACTAGTATGATTCACACTCCTTTAATCAGAAGAAAGAAATTCAGTTATTGCTAAACAAACTTAATGTTTATAAAAAGGTTGATTAATACTGGATTTTATCATAATAATTAAATAGAAGATTGATATTTTAGAATATTTATATTGTTGCAAAAAATATTTCATGTAGGTGCAACGTGCTGTTTTCACATGAGTTAGCGGTCATATGTGCCGAGTTATAGATTTTGCTATGATCTCTATTTTCTGTTCGTTCATCAATCTATATTTATATAATTTTTGTTAAAGGGTGCAAATATGAATAAATCGCTTAAAGTTTCATTACAAACGAAGATACTCAGTTTAATTATTACGCTGATTTTATTTATCGTTTTTCTTCTGACAGGTATATTTGTTTATATCCAGTCTGTTGACACGAAACGCCAAGTTGAGCAGTTGGCTCTGCAGACAGCCAAATCTATTTCTTTTATGCCGGAGATAAAAGAAGCATTTCACACTGGCCATTCTAAAAGCTATATCCAACCAATCGCTGAACAGGTTCGTGAGCAAGCAGGCGCAGATAATGTAATCGTGGAAGATCGTCATGGAGTTATCTATTCACATTCTGACCCCAATTGGATAGGCAGAAAAAGGGCCAATCTCTATAACAATCAAGCACTGAGTTTTGGAGGATACTATACGTTGGAAGGAACAGGAACAACTGGTCCTGCTTTAATGGCAAAAGCGCCGGTCATTGTTGATTATGGGGACTATGATCAAGTGGTAGGGGTCGTTACAGTAGAGTTTTTGAAAAAAGGCATCCAGTCCAATATATTGAATAGAATCAAAGAAATTATTCTATTCTCGTTGGCTGTCTTGCTAGTTGGAATAATTGGAGGGACGTTTTTAGCACGAAGCATCAGAAAAGATACGCTGGGTCTGGAGCCGAATGAAATTGCTTCGTTATATCGGGAGCGCAATGCGATACTGCTATCCATAAAAGAAGGAATTATTGCCGTTGATCAAAAGGGTCTCATTACTATGATGAATACTTCTGCGAAGGATATGTTGGATTTAGATAACGATTACCTGTATCGACATATTACTGAAGTTCTTCCGAATTCTAATATGATGAGAGTACTGGAGACCGGTATAATGGAAAACAATCAAGAAATGCCGCTTACAGATAAAGTGCTTATCTTAAATATGACACCTATAGTGGAAAATAACCAAACTGTTGGCGTTGTATGCAGTTTCCGAGATAAAACAGAGTTACAAAAATTAATTGACACGATCTCTGAGGTGAGAAAATACTCAGAAGATTTACGTGCTCAAACTCATGAATTCACAAATAAACTTTTTGTGTTATCAGGTTTACTTCAATTAGGTCAGTATGCAGAGGCATTTGAATTCATTCAACAAGAATCCAGCGTTCATCAAAGTCAGAATCATATTTTATTTAATCAAATTCTTGATGCGAAGGTACAGGCTATTTTATTAGGGAAACTTGGGACAGCGTCTGAGAAGAAAATTCAGTTCAATATTGAAAGTGATAGTACGCTTCACCCATTGCCAGATCACATTGAAATCTCACATCTTATCACCATCATTGGAAACATTATTGACAATGCATTTGATGCTGTTCGTAATCAATCGGAAAAGTGTGTCTCTTTTTTTGTCACTGATATTGGTCATGATGTTGTCTTTGAAGTGGTAGACAGTGGGATAGGTGTGCCAGGTGAAAAAATAGATACTATCTTCGAAAAAGGTTTTTCCACTAAAGGAAACAATCGTGGTTACGGGCTAGCGAATGTTAAAGAAATGGTAGACTCTCTGCAAGGAACGATTGAAATCAATAACCCAAAAAAAGGGGGAGCTATCTTTACAATCTATCTTCCTAAGAAATTAGATGAGAATACATAAAATATGAGGGGATGTACATATGTTGAAGGTTGCAATTGTAGAAGACGATTTCCGAGTAGCCCAGATTCAGGAGGGGTTTCTATCAAAAATAAAGGATGTAAAAGTTATAGGGAAAGCATTGAATACAAAAGAAACAATGGAACTGTTGAAAAAAGAAGAAATTGATTTGCTTCTATTAGATATTTATTTGCCAGATGGAATTGGTACAGATTTATTGCCGAAGATTCACGCTGAATTTCCAAATGTTGATGTGATTATGGTTACCGCAGCTAATGAAAAAAGTATGTTAGAAAAAGCGATTCGAAATGGAGTATGTAATTATCTGATTAAACCAGTTACATTAGAAAAATTTATTTGTACCATTGAAGATTATAAGAAAAAGAAGCAACTATTAAATAGCCAGAGTGAAGTCAATCAGCCGTTAATTGACATGTTTTTTGGCACTGCACAAACAAAAGATGTAAGTCAGAAAAACTTACCTACAGGTGTTGATCCACTAACACTGCAAAAGGTAAAAACAATCATACGGGATTTAGAAGACGGCATTACAATAGAAGAAATGGGAGAACAGATGGGTGCTTCAAGAACAACAGCAAGAAGATATTTGGAGTATTTAGTTGCGATTAATGAATGCACAGTAGAGTATAAATATGGAATTATCGGGCGCCCAGAACGTAAGTATCACCTTGCATGAAGAAAATCATAGGGGACGAGGCATAAGTAACGGGGGATAGGAATCATGAAAAAAAGATTGTTGCCATTCATATGGCTGCTTGCTGGGACGATAGCAGGCTGTTCTTTGGAAAAGCCCTCAGCTACTAACAAAATAGACATAGATCAAGTGGAATTAGTTGCACCTAATGTCGTAGGTGCAGGGTGGGACTTGACTGCGCGGGCGATGCAAAGAACTTTGAAAGAGGAGAAAGTTTTCACAAGACCAATTGTTGTGACGAACAAAGCAGGAGGTAGCGGTGATGTAGGCTGGAAATATACAAAGCAGAAAAGCGGCAATGTACTTGCTATAAATTCGAGCTTACTCATAACCAATCATCTATTAGGTCATAGTAAGTTAACGTATAAAGATTTTACACCGCTTGCTACCCTAGCAGCCGAATGGGAAGTCGTTGTAGTATCAAAAGATACTAGCATAGACAATGCAAAAGAGTTAATGGAAAAACTGAAGAAAGACAAGAAAATGATTAAAATTGGCGTTGCACCCGGTTTAGGCAATGACGATCATTTATCTTTTGTACAAGTAAGTAAAGCATTTGGAATAAATCCTGCAGAGCTTGAGTTTTTCGTCTATGAAAATAAAGAGAACGTTATAAATGCTGTAATTGATAAGCAAATTGATGTAGCGACACTGACCTTATCAGAAGCGGAAAAACAGTACAAAGCAGGAAAAGTAAATATTTTAGCTGTATCTTCTCCCAAAAGATTGAAAGAACTTCCAGAAGTTCCAACATGGAAAGAACAAGGGATTGATGTCGTATTTCAACACTGGAAAGGAGTCATGGGGCCTCCTAATATGACAGAAAAAGAGATTGCTTATTGGGATGAAGCTATTCATAAAATGGTCAAAACAGATACGTGGAAAACCATTCTTAAAGAGAATAATTGGAACTCCTTTTATAAAAACAGCACGGAAACAAAATTGTTCCTTGATCAAAAAAGTAAGATGTACGAGGAGTTAATGTACGATTCAGAGGTGGGAAAATAGTGAAGAGTATTTCAAATGATAAGGTGCAAAAAGTTATGTAATCATACGGTATAGCGTATGATTTTTCTTTTATATATAGTTTGTTAAAACAATAGGAATTGTAACGACGGGGGATGGAAAGGAGGGGATTGTGGGATGAACAAAAGGCCTAGCTCGCCAAAATGCGAAAAACTTATGCATCATCGGTACAGGAGAGCAAGCAAAAGGACTTGTCCAGGCTATGCTCGCTGTGCGGGACATTGAAAACATTATGCTTTATAACCGAACAGAACAAAAAGCTGCCGAATTCGCCGAGTATATAAAAGAAAAATATAATAAACCTGTCTACATATACGCAGATGCAAATGAAGCAGTACGTGAAGCAGATATTGTTGTCACGACAACGAACTCCTTAACACCTGTTTTTTCAGAAACATTAAAACCTGGCGTTCATGTAAATGCTGTCGGTTCATTCAGACCGGTAATGCAAGAACTGCCGTCTCATGTCATTTCCTCAGCTCACAAAGTAGTAGTCGAATCAAAAGAAGCGGCACTAGAAGAAACCGGTGACCTGCAAATTCCAATACAAGAAGGAGTTTTCAAAGAAAGCGATATTCACGCAGAACTCGGACAAATTATAAGCGGTGAACGAACTGGCAGGGAAAGCGATCAAGAAATTACCGTATTTAAATCTGTTGGACTGGCCGTTGTGGATATTGTGGTGGCGAAGTATTTTTATGAGAAGGCTGTTGAGAATGGGGTGGGGACTAGGGTTGAGTTGTGAATTGTAGAAAGCATATCGTAGCGCGAAATTTGAAAAGAATAGGTTGATAGAGGTATGGAACTCCAACTTGGTAGAAGTAAGTTGGAGTTTTTTAGTGTCCACTATTTGGATTCATTATATTTATTATTAATTTTGTCCGCAAAATGAATGATAGTACCCTATCGATGAAAAGTTTCTATATTGGTATAATTGGAAAATAGACCAATATAATCATGTGAAATGAATAGAAAGGAACTGTCAGATGGAACTAGTTAATTCAAATACTTTAACAGAAATAGTTGAAATTGAAGATACGATAGAGCGTTGTCAAAGAATATTAGATGAATTGCAGCCAATGCTCCGTAATGTTTTAGATAAATTTGTTATGATGTACGGCGACCAAGAACCATATTTAAAACAACTTAAGGTGCATGGGTATGAACAAACTTTAAAAACAACGATTACAGATTTGAAAAATCCTAAGTATGCAGAGAAAAAGCAGCACTATGGGAAAAAGGGGTTTGTTGAGTTAATTGATGAGCGTTATTTTGAGACGCCGTTATTTGTTCTTAGGTTCGAATATAATTTAGAGAGCAAGCAGATTCGTATTTTTTCGTATTCTGATTTTTATCCTTTTTGGGTGTTTTCAAAGAGACATGGTGAACGCGGGATAGATCAATTAATGGATCAAATTGATCCAACACTACAAGTGTTTACATTAGAAAATGAAATGAAGATTATTCCGCATGATGAGTTAAAACAAACTGTTCACGAGTATATTCAAAATAAACGAACACCGTCCATACACTTCGGAACCGTTCTTCCGCTTGAAGGGGAGATGGAAGAAGAGCAATTAATGAAAGTGATGTGGGATACATTCAATAAGTTGGCGCCTGTTTACTCCTTTTTGCAAACAGAAGCAGAATTACATAGTGAAGCACTATTATTTTTAGACAATTTTAAGAACGAACAAACAACTAGCCAGTTATCCGTCTTTTCAAGAACTTATACGATTGAATTTAAAGACGTTGAAAAGGTAAAAACAAATGAGTTTAAACAACCATTCAATGTGTACGATAATGGTCAGCTTATTACAGATGGCTATTTTAAAATCTATTATAGACATAGAACCAATGCAAAAGAAGCGATAGGAGTAGGGATTAATAATAAAACACAAATTCATGCTCAAATTCGCGATATGATTTCTAATGATCCGTATGAATGGTGGATCAAAAAGGCATTTTACCACCGGGGGCAACATAATCAAAATAATGAAAATCAAATGTATCAAGAAAAAGGAATTGAGGCGTTAAAAAATCATAATTTTACGCTAAATGACAACGATAAGTTTTATTTAGGAACTTATGTCTCAGACACAAAAGCATTTCGTGAGCCAATGATTGATATAAAGAACCGTCTTATTACAGCAGCGTTAATTTTTGGCGATGTGACAGGTAGTTTTTCGCTGCCTAAAGGGATAGCGGAGGGTGTCACTGATGACGATAACGTTGATGAGTCAGAAGATTTGACCAGTTCGTTTGATTTATCTGCAATTATTGAACTAGTGAATGAAAGTGGATTTACATTTTCAAATGAAATTATTCGAGATTTTCATCTGAATTTAACTTGCTTAGATGATAAGCATTTCGTGATTTTAAATGGTATTTCAGGAACAGGGAAAACGCAGCTATGCCGATTATACGCTAATGCTGTATATGGATTGGATTATAGTGAAGATAATCCTTACTTAAAAGTCATTCCCGTTCGCCCTGACTGGATGGATGCAACTGCTTTATTTGGTTATTACAGTTCTTTTGAAAAGAGGTATATGAAAACAGAGTTTTTAGAAGTACTTTTACAAGCGAGTGAAGAAAAGGACAAACCTCATTTTGTTGTGTTAGATGAAATGAACTTAGCTAGAGTGGAGTATTATCTGAGTGACTATTTAAGTGCAGTCGAGTCACGTAAACCTATTCGACTACATGTTCAAGATGAGATAACGGATGTTCCGAAGACAATTGAGATTCCGCATAATTTCTATCTTGTGGGGACAATTAATGTAGACGAAAGTACCCATAGTATTTCTGATAAAGTGTTAGATCGAGCATTCGTCATGACACTTTCAGATGTCGACTTTGATGAGTATTGGAACAGGCTTGACCAACAATTAAAGGATACGCTGAAAAAAGAATGGGAGCTTCTTCTTACTATTCATAAAGAATTAGCGAAGTACGAACTCCACTTCGGTTACCGAACAATGAGTGAAATGCTCCGCAAATTATATAAAAATACGTTGTTGCCTAATGATTTGCAAATGGATCAAACATACGCATTAGACCGAGTTATTGCAGAAAAGATTTTACCTAAGTTACGAGGGGACGAACGAATTACAGGGCTGCTTGATGAGTTCTTAAGAATTAGTGAGACACACTTTGGAGCAGAGTCAGAATCGTATCGTCATTTGGAACGAATGAGAAGGGAACTAGAGCGTTATGGAGCAACTCAGTTCTGGCGTTAAGGTTGAAGTTTGGGATGACCATTCTTCCAGATGGATTCCCCTCACAGATATGTATTTAGAAGAGGCTAAACAATATAAATGGCGCTGTTTCACAGAGAAAAATCTTCATCTTTCTATGCAGAATGTTCCTTTATTTATGAAAAGAACGCCGCATGGATGGGAAGGAATCTTTGAAACTTCTTTTCAAAGTGGTCTTGTCAATTTTTCAGTCTTAACTGAGGAGAAAAAAGAGAAGATAGAATCATTTGTTTACCCTGACGAACGAAAGCTTTCTACGCAGCAATATGAAGAGATGTTAAAAGAAGTTTTAAGAGAAGCACAAATTGTATTTCAGGAAACAGGCTTTGAAGCTGATGTATCAGCCTCTGGAAAAACACGGGAAGCTTCCTGGCTTCAGTGGAATTACATTCATAACTGTATGCAGCAATTACGTACTACTTTTTACATGATTGAAAAACACCCCTTAAGAAGGTTAAAACAAGAACAGATTATCTCAAGGCGTGAACAAGTTAAAGTTGTTGATCAAAAAATGCTCTTATGGGTGGAACAAAAAGGAGAAGTATACGGGGGATCACCGAGCCAGTTTCCGACTTACATTCAATCTATTCGAAAAGAAGAAACATATAATCTATACGAAAACCAAGTATTGCTAGCACAAATAGATGAGCTTACGAGGTTACTAAAATGGTATCGGCAGGCGGGAAACGAAACAATACAGAAAGCAGCCCAGCAATATTTAGATTGGCTGTATCATTGGAAGCAAGCTGATTTTCTGCAAGGTATCAAGCCTCACTTTGGCTTTGTTAACATTTCTCAAGTGTTTCGTAAACATCCAATGTACCGTACTTGGTATCAATGGTTTCAAAAACTGTATGATTTTAAGACGATTACATTCGATATAGGAATGCGATTATCTTTAAAGGAAACATATTTGATTTATGAAATGTGGGTCTTTATGAAAATTGTTTCATACCTTCGTGAGCTCAATTTAATTGAAGATGCAAAAGGGATTTTTACGAAAAAAGAAAACACATTTTATCTCGGCTTAGCCGAAAACAAGGAAAGTGTAATCAAGCTGAAAAACGGTGCAACATTAACATATCAAAAAATCATTCAAGGCAACACAAGTCCATTTTATTCTTATACCCAGCGAATGATACCGGACATTGTCCTAGAGTTTAAAGGAAAACTGTATATACTCGATCCCAAATACAGAGTTCCAGCCAACTTGCCAACCGCTTTAGGAGAAATGCACAAATATCGAGATGGAATTCTATCTCGTACGAATGAAGAGAAGGCAGTACAGGAAGTCTATATCATTACTCCTCAAAAAGATCGAAGTTCACAAGAAAAAGATTTTTTCGATGCAGATTTTCATAGACGATATAAGATGGGGGCTTTTTGTTTGGCGCCTGGTCAAGATTTTACAGAATTTAAGGGTTGGATTCGTAGTATTTTTGAAGGCTAGTTACTTTATAGAGTGGGACTCAGAGTACTTCATGAAGTGAGAAGGAAGAAAATCTTAGTGCGCAATATGAAAAGAGTAATAAGTGAAAATCCAAATTGGAATCACTTATCCAGTCTTCATAACTAATGACTCTTTCATTCTGTAGCTATTTCTATTAGTATAAGAGACATGAGAATAGTGAGCTAATTGATCTAAGATAATGAGAGAGATCATAATATCTATAAAGATTTGATCTCGCTGATTAAAAAACATATTAGTCGTTAAAATATATAGAAGGCATCTTTTGTATTTTACTAAATATGAAAAACGTATATTACAGAGTTTCTGTTAAGTTAAGGAGGACGTAATGAAAAAGAATATTTATGTTGTTGGAGCAGTAATTGTTGAAGATGAGAAAATTTTATGTGCACAAAGAGGACCAACTAAAGCGCTACCCCTTAAGTGGGAATTTCCAGGAGGAAAAATAGAAGAGGGAGAGTCACCTCAAGAAGCATTACAACGTGAAATTAGTGAAGAAATGCATTGTAAAGTACAGATTGGTGAGCAAATTGATTATACAGCTTATGAGTATGATTTTGGTATTGTTCATTTGAAGACTTTTTATTGCAAGCTTATTGAAGGAACGCCTGTTTTAACTGAACATGTATTGATAAAATGGCTACATCCAAACGAGCTTGCATCTTTAGATTGGGCACCTGCTGATATTCCGACTATTGAGAAGTTATCAAAGGCATCTTTTGTAAATTAATGTTATTAGAAAACATATTAAGCTATTCACCATGTGTGAATAGCTTTTTAAACTTCGTAATAAATTTGTACTCTAAAACAGTGAGTAATACAATTAGTATAAAAATTTGTCATAAACGGTGATCATATGGAGAATTTTATTCAAAAATTAGAAGCCTCTTTATATAAGGGGTTTATCGATCAAAAATATAGTCAATCTGGAAATTATAAACCTAAGCTATTAGTAAACAATACGAAAAAAAATGAAAACGTTTTAAGTTCATTGTTAGAAGAGCTTGAAAATAGTACATCCTTTATTTTTTCAGTCGCTTTTATTACGGAAAGCGGTCTTGCAACTTTAAAATCTCATTTTCTTGATCTTAAGCGAAAAGGGGTTAAAGGACGTATATTAACATCAACATTTTTAAATTTCAACCAACCAAAAGTATTTAGAGAACTAATGAAAATTGAAAATGTAGAAGTAAGATTAACAAATTTAGCAGGTTTTCATTCGAAAGGATACATATTTAACCACAAAACTCACTATTCGTTGATCGTTGGAAGTTCTAATCTAACAGCACATGCACTAAAGGTAAACTATGAATGGAATGTGAAGTTAACATCGCATGAAGATGGAGAGATCGTCCATCATTTCAAAAGCCAGTTTGAAGAAGTGTGGAAAGATGCTCAAACATTAACTGAAGAGTGGATTACCAATTACGAAAAAGGTTACAAGCAAGTTGATAATAAAGTAACGGATCAAGTTATCGAATTACCTAGTCAATATAATAATTCTATTGAAGATGCTTTAAGAATTGTTCCAAATAAAATGCAACAGGCAGCATTGCAAGAAATACAAGCTGTTAAAGATGCTGGAAAAGAAAAAGGGTTAATTATTTCAGCAACAGGAACGGGTAAAACATATCTTTCGGCATTCGATGTGAGACGTTTTGCTCCTAAACGCATGCTATTTATTGTTCATCGTGAGCAAATATTACATAAAGCAAAATCAGACTTTCAAAGGGTTCTTGGTGGAATTGAAGAAGACTTTGGAATCCTATCAGGTTCCAATAAGCAAACAGATGCAAAGTATTTATTTGCTACCATTCAGACCATTTCAAAAGAAGCCAATTTATCTCAATTTGATCCTGAGGTATTTGATTATATTTTAATAGATGAAGTTCATAAAGCAGGAGCGAAATCTTATCAAAAAGTAATCGATTATTTTAAACCTAAATTCTTAATGGGAATGACCGCTACACCTGAACGGACCGATAATTTCAATATTTATGAGCTATTTGATTACAATGTTGCTTATGAAATTCGTTTGCAAGAAGCACTTGAAGAAGATATGCTTTGCCCTTTTCATTACTTTGGAGTAACAGATTTTGAATATAATGGAGAAACGATAGACGATGCTACAGTTTTATCGAATCTTGTTACTGAAGAACGTGTAAATCATATAATTGAAAAGGTTCAATATTACGGTTTTTCTGGCGAAAAAGTAACGGGATTGATGTTTTGCAGTAGAAAAGAGGAAGCAGAACAACTATCTCGTGCACTAAACGAAAAAGGTTTCCGCACAGTGGCATTAACAGGTGATCACTCTCAAGACGAAAGAGCACTTCGAGTAAACCAATTAGAAAATGGTATGCTTGATTATATTTTAACTGTAGATATTTTTAATGAAGGAATTGATATCCCAAGTATTAATCAAGTGGTCATGTTAAGGCAAACTCAATCTAGTATTATCTTTATTCAGCAGCTTGGACGGGGACTTCGTAAGCATAATTCCAAAGATTTCGTTACGATCATTGATTTTATTGGTAATTATAAAAATAATTATTTAATTCCAATCGCTCTTTCAGGAGACAAATCACAAAACAAAGACAATATACGTAGACGTACAAATGATACAAGTTATATTAAAGGTATCTCAACGGTTAACTTTGAAGAAATAGCGAAAAAACAAATTTTTAAAGCGATTAATAATAGTAATTTAACAGAAATGAAAATCTTAAAAGAAGCTTTTGTTGAATTGAAAAATAGAATAGGAAGAGTTCCATATCTATACGATTTTATATTAAATCATTCTATTGATCCTGTTGTGCTTGCTGAAAAGCATTCGAATTACTATCAATTTTTATTAAAAATGAAAGAAGAAGTTCCAGCGTTAACAGATTATGAAAATAAAGTTTTAACAATGCTCTCATTAGAAGTATTGAATGGAAAACGCAAACATGAAATTATTTTATTAGATTTGTTATTACACCAAGAAAAGGTTAACCATGATCAGTACCTCAATTATTTAATGGAATCTAATTGTCAAATTGATGATGCTACGATAGCTTCTGTTCAACGTATTTTTGATTTGTCATTCTTCATGCAAAATGGCAAGAAAAAATATGGAGAAAAGCCAATTGTTACTTGTTCCGAACGTAAGGATTATATGTTTAATGATTCAATTCATGAAAGTTTGAAGCAAAATAATTATTTTAAAGATATGGTTATTGACATTGTTCGAAGTGCAAAAGTGAAGAGTAAATTATATGAGTCTAACAAACCGCTTACCTTATACAGAAAATATTCCAGAAAAGATGCTTGTAGGTTATTAAATTGGGATAATGATGAAAACTCAACGATGTATGGTTATAAAACCAAACATCATACTTGTCCAATATTTATCACGTACCATAAAAATGATGAGATAGAGTCCAGTGTGAATTATGGTGATGAGTTTCTCAATCAAGAAGTTCTTAAATGGTATACAAGAAGTAATAGAACATTGAAATCGGGAGAAGTTCAAACAATTATTGAAGCAGAAGAAAACAACATTGACATTCATATCTTTGTGAAAAAAGATGATGATGAGGGAAGTGATTTTTACTATTTAGGTAAGGCAATTCCTGATAAGAAGAGTGTGCAACAAACTGAAATGCAAGACAAGAATGGAAAAGAATTACCTGTTGTTACAATGAATATGGTTATGGAACATGCGGTTGATAACAAGCTTTATTCTTATATTAAGGATGGAGTATCTTAAATTAAATTTAATCAGTATGAGAATTGATTATAAGAAGATGCTCTCAATGTTTGGGATAATAATTTAGAAGTTTACTACCTTTTTGTTGTCATATCGATTGAGAAGCCGTCAACTGATTATGTTTTTGATATCTTTTCAGACTACTAAAAGAATAGTTTTAAAATAATTAGGGAAATGTTGTTTTTATGTGGCGGAGGGGCTCGAAATATTGAGCTAATGTTCTATATAAAAACAATATTTTTCTGTATTGACCTAAATTTAATTGAAATGTGATTTTATGGTCAATGGCATCGTTATTTTAAAGAAAAAAATGGACCAGATATTGTTGTAAGAATGGATGAACATCGCAATGGCTTAAATATGTGTGCTATTGCCATGCTTTTAAACCTTAATGATGAGACTTTTAAGGTTTAAAAGCTAGTAAAATATTTTAATGGTCATAAGCAGATGGACCGGGTCTTCGGTTGGAATATGAGATGGGTAGCTGCATCTAAGTAGACTTGAATGTTCTAACGAGCAACAATATATCCGAAAATAGCCTTTTGCAAAAATTGTTGCTATTAGATGAGTGGAGAATATGCAAAATTTCATGCAACATAATCAATTGGATATGTAGGAAGAAAGAGAAAAAATCCTTTCATATCAAGACTGTATAGAAATTTTTATATCATTATAGAACTAAGAAAATATGACAAAATAATTATGAATTTTGATATGATAATGAAAGGAAGGAGGGAATAGCATGAAGAAAAAAGCAATTATGTGGGTAATTGGAATCATTGCATTATTAATTTTAGCTATTTTGACCAATGTAACAATTGTGTTTGTAGCGGGAGCGCTGTTTGCTGTCTACCGTCTATGGGCGACACGTAGAAGTGTTAGAAACCGATCCTGGCGTGTGTTATGGTTTGGCGTATGGGGGGCTGTATTATTATTTTGTGTGTTTATCATAATGGGTTTACAAATGCAGCCAGCAAATAAACAAATGGCAAAGAGTGAACCAAAGCAAGAGCTAAAGGCAGCTGAAGAGAAGAAAGCAGCAAAAGAAAAGCAAGAAATAGAGGAAAAGAAGAAGCAAGAAGAAGCTGCCAGAAAAGCAGAGGAAGAAAAGAAAGCTGCTGAGGAAAAAACACGTTTAGAAGCTGAAGAAAAGGCTAAACAGGAAGCTGCGGCTAAAGCAGAGCAAGAGCGACTAGCACAGGAGCAAGCCAAACGTGAGGCAGAACAACGAGCACAGCAGGAAGCGGCTCAAAAACAACAACAGCAACAATCACAATCACAACCAGAGCAAGTATTTTATAAGAATTGCACAGAAGTGCGAAAAGCAGGAAAAGCACCAATTCGCCAGGGACAGCCGGGCTATGCAAAGCATTTAGACCGTGATGGAGATGGAATTGCATGCGATCGATAAAGAACCAGAACAAGCATTAATATATGTGTAAAAACTTTACTGAATTATTGAACATGCTCCGATCCTGAAGAGGATGAAGATCTTTTATTTAGATGGACGAAGGAAATTTGCCAGTACCGCCTTCATACATATTTTGAAAGGAAAACAGCAACGCCGAAATGAAGTGATCTCAAATCGTTAGACATGGCTATTTCATTAGGTAACTTGTTAGGCATGAGTTCTGGTACTGTATACCGGACTCATGCCTTTTAGTTTTACCTTAATTCTTTTGTGATATAGTAGAACGAATTCTAGGCAACGTCTCGAGCGATAAGTATATACACCTAAAATAGCCGTTAATGGATTTTAATCAACACCTACGATATCATCAAATTTTAACCGCAATGTAAACCCAAACAAGTCTTGAAAAAACACCATTCTTATTTGGTGTGCAATCACTTTTGTAACGACTGTCTCATGTAGAATCTGTCCGTTTTGGTAATAAGAAATCATAATTGTTTTTTGTAATTTCATTGATTCGAGTAGTGCTCTTTCGATTTCTTCTTTCGTATCTTGTGTAAGAATAGGGCGTGGTATTTTCGTCTGTTCTTCAACGATTTGTTTTATACCAGCGAATTGCTCCGGCATTGACGCAAACGGCTGCCATTTTACCATTCCTCGACCTTTTATTTTCGGTACTCCTGTATTGTATATCGATAGGTAAGTCTTTGAAGTTATCTCTAACTTTTCCCCCGATCCGCACGGTACGTGCCACTTTCACGGCATACCGCGGTCCACCTATACTGTAGTTTTCTTTCCATCTAATAATGATAAATTCTAAGCAAACAACGCTAGTTGTTCATAATTTAATCCCACTTCAATTTGTGATTCAATACAGATTTCCTCGTTTTTGACTAGCTTTCGCAATTTGTTAAGTTTGTCTAACTGTTCCTCATTGAGTTTTAGTTCATTGAGTAGTTGGTTTATGGCTTCTTTCTTGGTTGCGTGTATTAGTCTATGAACACTTGGGTTGATGATGATAAGGTTTTTGTAGCTGTCATCCTTTGTTTCACTCCATAATTGCTTATGGTGACAATGGACATCCCAGGGCAAGAGTTTCTCGCCTGTTACACTGCATTTACCTTTTTGAGCTACGTAAAGAGAAATTCGATTGTCATTGTATTCAATGGTTGTCCGTCCATTTATGACTGGATTTTCTCTTAGCCATTTTAGTTCTGTTTCGGTTATGTCTGCCAAGTTTTTGTGTATCAAGGCTCGCCCTTCTACGGTGTATTTGTTAATGGCTTGCTTTTTCATCAACGGATTTTTGTGTTGAATATAAGCGATTGGTAGGATAGGACGTCTCATGAGATATCTCATCCTTTTTGACTTTAGATATGGTTTGATACCTTTGTCTTTTCCTTCATATTGTCCTATATTCGTGTATCCATTAGTGTTGCTTTTTCCTCTTCTTGTTGACTTAGGGAAACGGTTATACATCATACAGTCGAGTTCTAGACCCATTTTGTCGAGGTCTAGGCTGACATGCGTCGCTATTCTGTAATAGTTATGCTTGCCAATGACAATGCTGTTGTATAAATTGATTCCTTTGATTGCTTCAATAGAGTTTGGGGTTTTCTGTATTTTTTTCACTTGTTTTGCTAAATCTTGCTTCGTCTTTTTCAGTGCTTTTGGAGATACGTGTGTTTCTGCAATATATCGTGTGTTTCCGTTTTTCCGTTTTCCTTTCTTTACAGCTTTGAGAGAGAAGCCTAAGAATTCACTCTCTTGCTTTTTCAGATTGGTAATCTTGGATTTTTCGGTTGAGATAGGCAATTTCAAGCGTTCTTCTAGCCAAATTTGGCATGCTTTGAATATTTTCTCTGCATTGCTTCGTGTGTTTGTGAAGATTTTGAAATCATCTGCGTACCTTACGATATACATAGGTTTCATTTTTGATGTTTTGGATAGGACATATGTTACGGTGTCGTTACTCCAAATTCCATCTTTGTATCTTGGTTTTACCTTTTTGGCTTTGAATGTTTCCCATTGTTTACTGACCCACCAGTCGAATTCATTGAGATTGATGTTGGCGAGTAGGGGACTGAGAATACCACCTTGTGGGGTACCTTTAGTCGGGAACATTGTTGTACCGTCAGGCATTTGCACTGGTGCTTTCAATATTTTTCGGATAATGACGAGTAATTGTTTGTCCCGTATACCCAGTGTCCATATTTGGCGCATGAGTTTGGCGTGATTTACTTCGTCGAAAAATCCTTTAATATCCACGTCTACCACATAAGTAAGGTTTTGTTGGTTTACCTTTTTAGTACTATCTGCTATGGCATGTTCTGCACTTCGGTTCGGGCGAAATCCGTAACTTCTATTACAAAATTGCGCTTCGCAAATAGGTTCCAAAACTTGAAGAATACATTGTTGGATAATTCTATCCCACATACTTGGTATTCCTAGAGGTCTTGTTTCTCCGTTGGGCTTAGGTATTTCCTTCCGTCTTACCTTTTGTGGTTGGTAGTTTTGAAAGCGTCTTTTAACTTCATTCAAGAAGTAGCTCTGTTCCATTCTTTCAATGTCCTTGATGTTTATGTTGTCACAGGCGGATGTTTTACTCCCTTTATTTCCTTTTATGTTACGAAAAGCGAGGAGTATATTTTCGTCTGATGTGATAGTAGGCATCAGTTTCTTGAAAGAATTTCCTTTAGTTGCTTTCTGGTATAAGTCGTCTAGGACATTTTGAATACCGTAGTATTCATTGTGTCTAAGTTTCTTATCCTTTAGCGTGGGCTTAGATTTGTCATTCATGGTCTATCACCTACTCTTATATTGATTTTTGGTGACCTTTTGAGTCTTACCAGAATCCATGCAAGATTAGATGAAAGTTCAGTTCCTCCAATATAGGCTTGTGGCTGTTCCTCCAGTTCCATTACAGAACCTTCTCGGGTCGTGCCACTACTCTCACTACTATTAAGAATACTTCCCTCGGTTGTCCGTTTCGTATTCAACTATATCCGCCGATAGAGATTGCTCTCAACGTTAGTAGCTTTCGACGTTCCGTTCAGACTATCATTGTTTTAAAGGTCATAAGACCTCCGATTTAGGTGCTTGCTATGCCACGTGCCTAGCTCCGTTGCCTATAACAACGTTAGGATTGTTACATCATGAATTATTTCAATCCGTTAGACAAGTCTTATTTTCAGACTCCGAATCATTTCTGACCCGTCACAATATCGAGGCGTACATTCGCAAGTTCGTCAGTGTTTACACATTCTCACCATGTCGGTTGACAGCATACAATACTTTATCAGTTCCATTTGGTTTATTATTCCGAATGGCTTTCGGTTGCCCTATGGGGTACTTCGGATAATGATTGCATGTTTTACCCTGCTTCCAACATCACGCTATGCCTAGCGTATGCTGTCGGGAATCTCACTGGGAGAGTTTCGGGTCGTTACTCCTTCATTCCTCTCACTTGTCTGAACAGTTATCCTGTTCTTGTAGCCTTGGCTTATTTCTTTAAAGAACAGTCATCGTTTGTCGCTAAAAGCGTTGTAATACCAACGTTTTTGCTTAGTCGATAACGTCTCGCACTCATGCTTTGTGTCCTCCAATAAGTGTATTTCTGTATCTTCCTGTTGCGGCAGGAGTATAAGACACACCTCGTAAAATGCTATTCTTACCGAATCGTGTTCGTATTTCATCCATCGTTCTGGCTAGTATAATTTCTCTTTCTCTCATTCGTATGTCATCAAAAAGGCTAATTTGTTCCTCACCCTCGTTCACTAAATTCGTTAGTGCAATGCTTATTGTACGAATCGGTTCCCCTGTATGGAGTTGCTTTAAAAACATGAAACAAACACGGTATATATCTAAAGTTAAATTTGTAGGTCGTTCTAATGTACAAGTTTTTTTGAATCCGCCTGGATAGTCTTTGCTATAGCTAATGGAAAATTGTATAGTCCTTGCTAATTTTCTTTTTCTCCTCAATCTATAACAAACTTCTTCGGTATGTTCTAAGAGAACTGGCTGAACTTCATCTATTTTATAATCTCGCATGAGTATTTGACTTTTACCGATTGAAGTCTCATTCGGTATATACTTTTCAGAAATGAGACTAAAATCAATACCATTACTATGTAAATGAAGTTCTTCTCCGATGATGCCGAATGATTCCTTTAGGTACTTGATAGGATAATGGGCCAGATCACCGATTGTATGGATACCTTTTCGATTTAACTTTGCTTCGGTTTTACTCGATATTCCCCAAAATTTGCTGAGTGGACGAATTGGCCATAGTTTGTTCGGCACATCTTCATAACTCCAATATGCGATCCCGTCAGCGTTCTTTTTCGCTTCCACATCAAGGGCAACTTTACTCATTAATAAATTAGGACCAATTCCAATTGTGCTATCAATACGTGTCTTATGATATATTTCTCTTTTGAACTTCATAGCAAATTCGTATGGATTTTGTGCGAACAGATGTAAACTTGCTGTAATGTCCATAAAGAATTCATCAATGGAATACTGGTGAAAATCTTCAAAAGCAACGTATTGTAGAGCTAATGTCGTTATGTAATTTGAACACCTAATATATATTTCCATAGTGGGATTTACTATGAGTATGTCGTGACGCCTTGGGATTTCATATAACCTGCTCATCTTTTTAACTCCTAGTTCTTTTAAAGGAGGGGTGGCAGCTAACACAATCGATCCTTGCCGATTCACATCGCCAACAACAGCTAGTTTTGTGCGCAAGGGATCGAGACCCATTTTGATGCAGGAAACGCTAGCGTAAAAACTTCGTAAATCTACACATAAGATGTTCCGTTTTGGTAAAAGAGAATAGTCATACAAAGCAATCACTCCTAATGAAAAGAACGTTTGTTCTTATTATATACGAACTTATGTTCTTTTAGAAGGAGTAATTTCGTTTATTTTCCATTTGACAATATATAAAAATTAAATTTAATCATTGTTAATGGGAAATTTATACTATATTTACATTTGGAATATCATAGGTAATGCGAGTTGGTTATTACTAGATGGAATACATGATTTTCGTGGTATGACGAAAGAAGAGCAAGCAGCATTTCTTTTTTTGAAAGAAAACGTATTAAATGACATGGCAATGGAGTTAGAGAAAGTAAACGTATAAGCGAAAAATAAAGCCGTCTGCAATGGCGGTTTCTTTTTTTGTTGTTGATTTTAATTTATTTAACTAATTTATCTCTGAACGTAAAATCTCAGTTAATAGTGTTCTAATTAATTTGGACATATAGAATAAATATACAAATTAACACCTTCAGCAAAAAAGAACATAGGTTCATTTATCATAAATGAACCTATGTTCTTTTTAATAGAAGTTTCGCCTTATTGGAATTTCATTTAATTTCATGTCTAGATAAAGTACCTAATCGTTTAACAGAGCCAAAATAAAAACATAGAGATGAAAAAATCTCTATGTTTTTATTTTCAGGTCTATAACAGGAAACATGCCACTATCCCTAAAGATTACTTATATGGAAATTTAGAACGTTCAACAAATGATTGGAAATCATCTGTATAAGTGATAATTTCACCCCACTGCATAAAGTCTTCATCAGATACTTTCCATGTGTGGTTATTGGTGTCATGACGTATAACAGCAAAATTATGTCTATCAGTAGAATAGATTTTAAAACCATTCTTTTTACAGGTGTCTATAAAAAAATAATCTTCAGCTCTATTTACTTTTTCAAATTGAACTTTTTTGAATACGTCTTTTTTAAAGATTAGTGTAGCTCCTGCTACAGAATCAGTAAAGGCTTTTTCTGTATTTGATACCAACATCAAAGCTTGTTTATTCTTAAAATAAACATAATAAGAGCTTTTACCTAAAATAGCAATATCTTTATTATTAAATTCGGGCATCGCATGAGCTAGGTAGTATGGGCCGTAGTAATCATCATCATCAAATTTAGCTATATAATCATACTTAGATTTCTCCACTCCGAAATTTAAACAATCACCTAAAGTTGCCTGTTCATGCAGCTGAAATACACTGACATTATGATAATCTTTAGCTTTCTTTTTCCATTTACTTAAATTCATAGTATCCTTATTTAAAATAATAATTAATTCTTTATCTTTCCATATTTGCTGTTCATAGTTTCTAAAAACGTTCTCTATATACTCCTCTCTTATTGTACAAGTAATGATTGAAACCATTTATTTTTCCACTCCTAACATAATATATAACTTAGTCAAAGAAAGGATAATAAAATATAAAGATTTAAAATTCTGCAATTATTTTAGGAACCCTCTCTATTTTAATTTTGGTCCAATAATTTTTTCTACAATATAAATCAAATTGTTATACTCTTTTAAGTTTTTAATTTTATTAACATCAGATAAAAGCTCATCTCTTTGATCTAAGTCAAAACCTACTGCGTTTAATATGTTTATATGTCGAATATCAATCTTTAACAACAGTACAATAGTTTTTAGAATCTCAATGAACTTTTTTTGAAAAGATAGTGACTCATTTGGATGATTTTGAACGAGTAACTTATACTCGCCTAATACTTTGTTCATCATTAATAAATCTGTAATTCGAGCAAGCTCTAAGCCAAGGATAAGGATGTCTATTTCAGGATGTTTTAGCGTGAATAAGTGGTAATTCCTCATCGCTTCTTGCCATCTATTCTCTCCAACAGGATGCTCTTGATGATAAGCTGTAACAGTCTTGCTAACTAAATATTTAGCTCCAGCCTTATATAAGCGATATCCTAACTCCCAGTCTTCATAACCATAATTTATAAAATCTTCATCAAATTTTCCCACTTGTTCAATTAACTTTTTACGTAAGGAAACATTTCCAGTTAAAAAGGCCATCCATGGAAAATGAAATCCATTTAATTGCGCATCAAAATTATCTAGTATTGTATTATACCACTGTACTGAAGGGGTCTTAACTTTTAATTCTCTATAAAGCTTTGTATCAATGTCTTTTCTTTCTAATAACGGATATGAAGCGTTAATGTTGGAATGTTTATAGTTTTCAATTCGGTCGTAGAGCACTTGGTTATTTTTTGTCTTGGTGTATATTTCTTTTATTTGTTCGCGATCAAATTCCGGGAATATACAAGAATATACTGCGTTATAATACATACCTCCTGATAAAACCAAGTTATCCATTAATTGATGATACTTAAAATGATTTTGAACAAATTCAGGCTCTGTAATCATTTCTGCATCTAAAAATATAAGAATATCCCCTCTTGAATATTTAATACCAATATTTCGAACCTTCGCTCTACCGAGATTTCGTTTACATTTAAAATACCTAAAATGATAAGAAAATTGATGATTTTGTAATATCTGTAAAGTTTGATCAGTTGAAGCATCGTCGATAAAGAGGACTTCCATTTTTGAAAGGTCGAATGTTTGTTTATCTAAAGAATATAAAGTTAATAAATTTAGCGGATATTTATTATAAGAAGGAATAATAATACTAACTTCTATATCATGATCTTTAATTAGTTTCTTTTTATTTTGACTAGAAGTATCCGACTTTTTTTCATCCATAAGATTAGGGGATTTAGTTTCAAATCCTTTGTTTTCCATCTTTATTCCCACTCCTTTTCACACTACTATTAGTTAATGCAAAAAAGGGGGAAAAGATTGGACAATCACTTAGGTAAAAGCGTTTTTTTTATAATCTAAAACCTTTCGAATGAAAGTAAACTTTTAAAGATTAGTTCACTTTCACCAATTCACATTGGTAGTGAAGAATAATTAAATTTTATTTCGAATACATACCATTTAATACAGTAAGCAATCACATATATTCTTTTATATTTCTTTTCTAACGCATACAAAAAAGATGGCTGGACACCATCTTTTTTTACGCAATTCTAAAATGTTTATAATCTTATCCAGGTTAAAAACAATCATAACAAAAAGAAATTGGATTACTATTAAATACTATGCTTGTTCTGATTGTTGAACATGTAATGGAGGTGGAATAATCCAACCTTTTTTCTTATTCATACGAAGCAATATAGCTCCAGCTTGTGCTTTTTTCATATGGAATTGACCAAACATCATTCCTACATCTTCTCGAAGAGATTGTCCCATAGCTTGGCTACATGCTACTAAACCAGCAGCAAGGTCCATAGAAACTTTAGCAGCAATTTCTGCATCATTAATACGAGCGCCAGGGGGGATCGACTCAATAGATGCAACTGGTCTTTCTGGAGGTGCTGGTGGCAGTGCAACACCATTTAATTTTAATAAATTTTTTAATTCTTCAACTTCTGATTGGATATCATTCTCTACAAGGTTTTCCAAAAACTTCTTTAAGTCCTCATCTCCTGTATGGTTAATGAGAACTTGATAACCAGCAATTGCACCTTGTGCCGCTGCAAGATAACTCCAAATTCCAAAGACTTCTCCGTAATGCATTGGTTCATGTTGTGGATTTCCACTTAAAACACCCATTAAAATATTCCTCCTTAAAGAAATTAAACGCTTAACAACAATGCTTAGTATAGAAAAAATTTTCCTAACCATGTTCAGGATTAGAGAAAATAAGTTCTTATAACTCATATGGAACACCTTACCAAAACATAGTAATTACATCTTGTAGTGTATACTGTTACAAAAATTTTATTCTTATAAATAACACATGTATTTTAAGTAACATAATCCATTGTCATCGATAGAAAAATACAAATACCTAAATCTAAAAATAATTTCAAAGAATTCTTTGAATAAGATAAATAATAATATAAGAGCAGCATTCCAAAACATCCAAAACTTAATAATAGGCGAACGTCTAGTTGGTTTCAAAGAACTTAACGGATGGATTTGGTGTCAAAAGGTTCTTAAATTTGAAGAAGGATATATAGATGAATATATAATTGATGATTTACAAGAGTTGTTGTCCAAAATGGTGACCGTAAAGGAAGATTAATGAGAGGTACGGTTTATCATAACATCAATAATATGTGGTGGGTTGTAATAAATGACTTTTCTTATACAAACAATGCTTGCTTTGAGTTATTTAATATTGATACAGAGGAAAATAGGCAAAGAAAGCTTATTAAATAGTCAGGTCTGCATAATCCAAAATCAAGAATGGTGCCAACAGAAGAGGAATTTAAAAAACGAGCGTTAGAAGCAAGAAGATCTTCTAAGGAAGAACAAGTTAAAAAAGTTAATGCACTTTTATCATATCTATATTCGTTAGATTGGTTATCTCGTAAATTTAAATTTTATATAAAAAGTACGAAGAGATTAATGTGCAGGTTGTGGAAAAGTATGCGGATGGAAGTATCAATTCAATAAGAAAAGACACTCAAATTGAGTGCCTTCTCTTAGCATCAGCAGCCAAATCCACCTCCAAAACAACTACAACCGATTATGATTAATAAGATAAATAACACAATCAGTAAGGCGAATCCGCCGCCAAAGCCACCACAACCAGCAAAACCCATGACCTATTCCTCCTTTTGGTGAGGAAACAAACTATGAGGGCATCGTTATGGATATTCCAGCGGATTTACATTACACTATGTGACGTGGAATTAAAGAGTGCATGAACATTGTTCAACCAATCCACGATAAAGAAGCAATTCAAGAAATAAAAGAATTTTTCAAGGAACAGAATGAACGAAACTATATTCTGTTCCTTCTTGGCATTAATACAGGGTTACGTATTTCATATGTGGATTTAAAAGAAAGTTGTACCATTTATAAAACAGTTGTGATAATTTGAAAAAAGTTTAACCGTTTTAGAGGGGGATTTGGAAAGAACAAACCAATTACTAGATCGATGGCATACGTAATATTAACTCAAGCAGCAAAAGAGTTTGGATTAGAACGGATTGGTACTCATTCACTTAGAAAGACATATGGATATCATCACTACAAGCAATTTAAAGATGTAGTTGTTTTACAAACAATGCTGAATCATACGGACCAAAAAGAGGCATTAAGTTATATAGGTATTGAACAAGATACATTGAATGACTATCAAAAGAAATTTAAAATCTAATGTTTTATTTTTTATGTATTTTTGAATTAGCTATAAAAGAAAAGTGTCAAATTCATTTTTATAAAGTATTGAAAAGCTTATTATTTCTAGGATGAATCGGTACAGGTGAATTCAACACAATCTGATTTATAGTGAATTCATTTTTTATGATTATTAATCTTAAATATCAAAAACTATAAGAAAAGGTGGCCTAGAATAGCTAAAAAAGATATGAAATTAAGAACGGTGTGTACTGTAATGATTGTTAATGCGATGGAAGATAGGAATATCTTACTAGGGTTCAGCAGAGATGTTTCAATGTCTCGGATATTAGGACCAAAGATTTACCGCTTTTTTGAAAGAATGTACTACAATCGATGATATTGTATTAGAAATAAGTAGATTGTTAAAGGAAATTGCTACACAGGAAACTCATCAAACTATTTTTTTAGTTGGAAGAGGGAATGATGGGAAGACGGCTATTATTGAAGTTTCACATCATAATGACTTTGAAATTACTAAGTATCAAGGTGAAACTTATTGGCTTTATGTTATGTCGAAAATTGATCCTGGAGAACTAATAAGAGTGACCGTAAACAGATTTCAGAGGATGGTATGCTTGTTATAGTCATAACTCTTAGTAAAACAGATAGAAAAATGATTTCTGATCCAGATATAATTTCTCGTGGATTTGTATACGTACGTGATTCGGAAGATTTTTTGAAGAAAATTAATCAATTAGCTGTAACAATCATTAATAATTTACTAAAAACTAATATTAACCAGTGGAATGTTCTTAAAAAAGAAATAAAAGAAACACCTGAACAATTTTTATACGAACATACAAAAAGAAAGCCAATGATTCTTCCTATTATAATTGAAGTTTAAAATGCCTATTTTCCCCCTAAGTAGGCATTTATTTAAATTTGAATTAATAGTATCCTTATTAAACTCTATCCATTTAGTTTAATAAGGATACTGTTATAAATTCCTATTATGATGTTAATAATATATTCGCTCTAAAAAAAAACCCAATAGGAGGGGGATTGGGGAAGTGTTTTATTCACAACCTTGCTAGGAAAGTTAAATTATCTTTATAAAATATTTAGTTTAACTAATAAAGCTACTAAAATTTGAAGAAGGATTTGAATATTTACTGCTATATCAGTATCTGTAGTAGTTACTGAAACGTTTCGAGAATTTCTAATAATAGTACGTTGTCTATTGATTTGTGTAATAGCTGATTTTTGAAAAAGTTCTTGTGCTATTCTATCAGCTTTTTCACTATCTGCAATAGATATACTTATAATAGCAGTAATTGCTGCTTGTAATGCTGCTTGAATCGATAGTGCTACTTTTGTATCTGTGGTAGTAACTTGAACGTCAGCAGAGTCAACAATCGCAATATATTCTTCAGACAATTGATACATTTTATTTTTTTGCTTAGCTTCTTCTGAAATTGTTGGATCGTTGAAGGATGGATGAGGTTTTGAAGAATCTAATGCACTCCATTTTTTATCTTGATTTGGATACCAAACTCCAGACATAAACTCTCTCCTTTTAGTCTAAAATGTTATTAATTTGATTTTGTAATTCAGAAAAGACTTTTTTAATTTGTGCTTTTTTCTCTGAGGGTAAATTTTTTAGAAATGAATCTGTTATATCATTTCTATTTAAAACATCTGAAAGTACTATATTGAGTATTTCATTATTTTGTTTTTCATTAAGTGTTGAAGAAATCATTTTTTTTAAATCATCCATTCCAATATCCCTCCAAATTGGGTTTAAATTATTAGTTAGTATCATCTAACTACAATCATTATATGAAATAGAGTAGATATGGTTTGGACAAGTATCATTTTAAAAAATTTTTTTCACAATATTTTTTAGTAAATAATAGATTACATTGGTCTTAATAGCCGAACAAGTTTACTTCTGTTGTTATCTTTGTTTTTAAATTTCTAAAAGTTTAAGAATGAACCTTTACATTTTTTACTTACTATCAGTAGATTCTCTGCCTAAAAATGCGACAAGCAAGATACTAAAAAAGAATGTGAAGAAAGAACGATACCATTAAAAATAACATAAGAATATTATGTATAGAAAAAGCCATCTAGTTGTTAGATTAGATGGTTTTTATTTATAAAACAACATGTCATTATGGATGCTATAACCGTCATTGTATTGGCTGAATGTTTATTTAAAATTGTAGAGCTTGTGTATAAGTGGTTGTAATTACCGAACCGTACAGTAAAACATGTTGCCAAGAAATCTTTTTCAGTTTAGCCATTAGTGTTGAGATGAACCACTGGATAATGTGGGGTACTCGAAACCCGTAGATAAAAGTCACATTAACACTTTAAAGGAGCAGAGATCAATGGAGGTAGTAAATAAGAAAAAAATTTTAATCCTTACCGGAAATTATGGGGATGGTCATATTCAAGTAGCTCAAGCTCTACATGAAGCGATACAAATTCGATTTCCGGCATTAGAACCGGTGATTTTCGATTTTATGAAATGGGTCCATCCCTATTCTAATCATGTAAGCCGTTTTCTTTTCCTTGAAGGAGTAAAAAAATTCCCTCAGGTGTATGGGTATATTTATCAAAAAACACGGAGAGTGAACACTTTATCCAATTTGATAAAGACGATTTTCTCTACAGGTTTCGGACGATTGCTAAAATTGATTGAAGAAGTGCAGCCGACCGTTGTAGTCAGTACGTTTCCTTTGGCAGCAGCTGTGATGTCAAGGTTGAAATCCTATGGTTTAACCGATATTCCTACTGTAACCACTATTACTGATCATACAGATCATAGTTGCTGGATTTATCCTTTTACGGATCAATATATCGTCGGCTCAAGTATTGTCCGCGATTCTTTGATTAACTTAGGCGTTAAAGAGAATCGGATTGCTCATACAGGGATTCCCATTCGTCAGCAATTTTCTCAGTCCTTTGAACGAGAGAAAATTTTCGAGAAATATAGTTTAGATCCTCATATTCCTACAGTGTTAGTAATGGGGGGCGGTTATGGCATGATTGGTGATGGAAGTTCCACCTTTCAGGAGTTTGATGCGTTATCGCAGCCTATTCAATTCATCATTGTTTGTGGACATAATGAAAAACTCCGTATGCAATTAAAGGAAAAGTTAAAGGATTCCAAACATCACATCCATCTCACTGGTTATATCAATTACGTTCATGAGTTAATGGCTATTTCCGATCTAATGATTACAAAACCAGGAGGGGTCACTACTTTTGAGGCGATTGCCATGGAATTGCCTATACTTCTTTATAAACCTATTCCTGGTCAAGAACAGGATAACGCTACATTTTTAGTTCGTTCAGGCGTGGCGATTCAAGCAAAAACGGATCGGGATTTAACGGATCATTTATCCAAATTACTGAGCAATGTAGAACTACTTCAACAGATGAGGGAGAATTCGAAACAATTTCATCCTAAAGAATCTGCGTTCGCATCAGTAGAAGTAATTATGAATACAAAAGAAAACAATAACAATGGACATGACCTAATGTATTCGTTTGGTTCATGATTAGTTAATAAAGTAAAACATGGGAATTTTAATGTTTGCGTCATACAAGTTCAAGAAACCAGTAGCTCGCTCTTTATCTATTGGAAGTTTATTTGTCTTCTTACTTCTTACAGGAATATATTTGTATTTTCTTCATACATCAAGCACTTCTAAAATGAAACACTACAAGAACAGAAATGATAGAAAGGGGGTAGTGTAGGAGATGGTTAAGGTTATTTTACTGGTATTGTTCTTACTAGCATTATACTGGCTTGTTCCATATATTCTTACTACCGGTTTTGGTATCGGGGTATTAAAAAGGAAAGATTCTTCTGCAAAAATTGCTTTTACTTTTGATGACGGTCCCAATCCTATTTATACTCCGCAGCTATTGGACTTGTTAAAAATAAATAATATGAAAGCGACATTTTTTGTCGTTGGTTCCAAAGCGGAACAATACCCTGAGTTAATTGAAAGAATGCAAGCAGAGGGGCATTTAATAGGAATGCATAATTACGTGCACAAGTCCAACTGGATTATGGCCCCTTGGACGATAAGGCGGCATGTAAGGAAGAGTGCTTCCATCATTGAAAATATTACTGGGAAACGTCCCATCTATTATCGTCCGCCATGGGGATTATTGAACTTATTCGATTTTTTTCTAATGAAAAAGTATAAAATCATCCTATGGTCGGTAATGGCAGAGGATTGGCGCAGTAAAGGCGGCAGTGAAAAAGTTAAAAAAAGACTATTACGGGATATAAAAAATGGGGATGTTATCCTCTTGCATGATTGTGGAAAAACCTTTGGAGCGGATGAACATGCTCCTATGAATACCATTCATGCATTAAAAGATGTCTTTAAAGAACTATCTAGCCGCGGTATGTCTTGTGTAAGAATTGATGAATTGTGATAGTAGACCAAATAATAGACACGGATTATTAATGAGAAAAATTAAACATGAGGCGTCTACGTGAGAAGGTATGATGAAGATTTTAAAAGACAATCTTGCAGGAATGAAAAAGTGTAGCTCAAGCGGCGGGAGAGCTGAATATCACTATATCCAAGTTTAATAGGATCTTCGCACTAGAACAATCCAAATCCCCTTTAGATTATGAAACCTAAAGGGGATTTGGATTGTTGGATGATGTGTAGGGACAATAAATCTAATCAAAATGTCTTATTAAAAAAATGTTTTAGACCATAGAAAAAAGTATTAGACTGTTAAAGTTGTAGACTGAAAAGGGGTTTTCACGTCTAGAAAGCACCTTTTGTTTCCTTTTCATTATCGAAAGTTGTTGTATCTTTTATAAAGTTGCATATTCGTATTCTAATTTATTACTTAGCTGTTTTAGTATAATCTCTAATGTTTCTTTTTCTAATGTCTCCGCATTGTTAACTATGAAATCTAATACACTCCATATCTTAGCTACTGTAATTTGTTGTGTTAATTCTGAGATCGAGTATGGAAAAGGTATTGAGGTAGCCTTCCAAAATTTGAGGTATGTATTAGCAATGCTGGCTTCTAGTAATTTATCTGTAGTTCCTAATCCAGGGATTATTATAGCCAGATCAATAGTAGGAGAACCATATCCTATACGTTCCCAATCGAATAGAACTAATTGATTGTTATTTCTCATTCTCCTAAATAATATTTAAAAAGCTAAATCCAAATATCGAAGCAACTGCAAAGATAACCGTCCAAACTGCTAGACTAACTGTCATCCAACTTATAACGTGTGTCCGGTTAGACCCAAATGTTAAAGCTAATACGGCCGCAATATCAGTCCCTACAAGAATTGGAGCGATCAAGGCCAAACCTGGAATACCATATCGTTCCCATATTCTTCTTGATCGAGTTTCTTTTTTAGAAGGTGTTGTTATACCTTTTTTTAACCTTCTTGCTGCTTGCCATTTGGCATACTGTTTAAAGAAAAAGCCTAGTATTAGAACTAAAATAAGATTTCCTACAAATGCTGTTATTCCTACTGCAAATGGTTGTAACCCCCATGCGATACCAAGTGGTACAACGATTGATACATCCATCCATGGGGCAAAAGCTAATAGAAATAACACTACATATTGCCATAATGCACCTGCATTTTGAGCCCACTCCAGCATATCGTTCCATCCCCTTTTTTCTTTAGATTAAATACGATTTAAAATAAGAATAGTAGTTAACCAATAGACAATGTATTGACCCGCACCTAGTACACCAATGCACAGTAATGGAACAAAATTATGTTGAGAAAAGAGGAAGCAAATCCCTGCCGTTACTGGAAGTGCAATACTATAGTAAATATACACATTTCGGCAAGCCTTATAGGTTACCCACTGCTGCCCTTCATCTATTTCACGAAATTCGGATGGTATAAAGCCAAATAATCTAATCTTATCATCATGATTTTTCCTGTTATAAAACTTTGTAAGAATGACCCATAAAAAAGTAACCGTAACTAAAATTCCAAAACATAATCTAGCTAAAATGACCTGTGTATTCATAAGAGAAAATAGTAAAAACGCAATAATCAACACAAATATACTGGCCCCCATAAGCGGAGATCTTAAAACCTGTTTCATCATAATCATTCCTTTCCCTTTAAATAAAAAACATCTTCTACGGTAACTTGAAACGCAGCAGCTATTTTTAACGCCATAGTGACAGATGGAGAATAATCACCTTTCTCTATTAATCCGATTGTCTGCCTTGTCACTCCAATTGCATCAGCTAAGTCCTGCTGAGTCCATTTAAATCGTGCCCGTAATTCTCTCACCCTATTTTCCAGCATTTTGATTTTCCTTCCTTTATTTTCTATCACCATCATTGTAAAAGATTGATTACAAAATGTAAATAATCATTTGCATTTTGCAATTAATAATTGCTAAATAAAGTATAAATAACACCATCTATATTTTGGTAAAGAACCGAATGAATACCAATCGTTTTTTTCAGCTACTTCCGAAACGAAACTGTTAGAAAAAACACAGGAAAAGCTACCGAAAACCTTTAGATTCTATACCGTAAGAAACCCAGCTGGAAAGGAATTGAAAGGCTACTAAACCCTTACGAAACTTGTGTTTTGGCAATCACGGGCATGGAAAAGAGACCGAATCCACGCCCAGGCTCGATCTCGTATTTCTGTAGATTATTTTCCATTTTTGAAGAGAAATAAGACAACCTTTGATAAAATTGTTAATTTTAATTTAACCCTAAAAAAATCAATATAAAGCCGATTAATCAACTAAATGAACTGTTAAATAATTTTAGGAGTTCCAAGTATTTCACAAGGTGTTGTAAAATGGATATATATTACATAGGAGAAAGAGTGCTATTTGATAGGGGAGGTTTTCAAATGCATATTGATGAAGGGGTAAATCTGCGGTTAACCGGCCATGTTATTCAGTTAATGAATAACGGAATAGCCGTCACAAATTATGACGGAACCATCACATTCAGCAATCAATCATTCTGTAGTATGTTAAACAAATCAGAAAACGAAATCGCGGGCAAGCACATATCAACAATCATTCCCAACAGTAAAAAGCTATTAGTCAATCGAAATGATAATCTGTACAAGTATGAGTATAAGAGCGGCAATCAAGTGTTTATCGTGAACGAATCCCCTGTATATCAGGATGGGAAAAGACAAGGATCGATTGTAATACTGGAAAACAAGCAAAGCAAGGAAAAGAGCGTACAGTCTTTGGAAACGATCATCAGTCAGTATGAAAATGCCTTGAATTTGCTGTCTGAATGTATTCTAGGGGTGGATGGGCAAGGAATCATCAATTTCTTAAGTGGTTCTTATGCGCAATTTTTAGGAATCGATGACCCAAAGGATGCGATTGGGAAGCATTGTACGGAGGTTGTTGAGAATACGAGGATGCATATTATCGTGAAAACGGGGAATGCGGAGATTGGGCACATTCAGCGTATAAATAATCGGAATATTATTGCAATTCGTATACCTATTGCCAAGGAAGGTAAAATTATTGGTGCCATAGGCAAAATTATGTTTCATGATATACAGCAGTTTAAGGCTTTGGCGGATCAGATCAGTACGATGGAATCGAAGCTGTCATATTATGAGTCTGAATTAAAACGGCTGCAACGGGGGAAGCTTTCATTTCAAAGCATTATAGGAGAGAGCGAAAAAATGAATGAAGTGAAGGATATGGCCTTAAAGGTTTCAAAAAGCCGGTCTACCATTTTGATAAGAGGCGAGAGTGGAACAGGGAAAGAGCTCTTTGCCCATGCGGTTCATAATGCTAGTCCGCGTGCTGCAGGTTCATTTATTCGTTTGAACTGTGCCGCGATTCCGAGGGATCTTTTGGAGGCTGAACTGTTCGGGTACGAAGAGGGCGCTTTTACAGGAGCGAAAAAAGGTGGAAATCCTGGGAAGATTGAGCTGGCCCATAATGGAACGTTGTTTTTGGATGAAATCGGCGATATGCCGTTGGACATGCAGGTGAAATTGCTTCGCGTTCTTCAAGAGAAAGAGATTGAAAGAATCGGTGGCACGAACATTCGCAAGATTGATGTCCGTTTTATTGCGGCGACACATCGAAATCTCTTTGAAATGGTTCAAAACGGGAAATTCAGAGAGGATCTATATTACCGGTTGTATGTTTTTGCGATTGATATTCCTCCGTTAAGAGAAAGAAAGGGAGACATTATACATATAACGAAATTTTTAATTCAGAAATTGAATGAGGAGCTTGGAAGCAGCGTTCTTTCATTGGATGAGAGAGTGAGAGACATATTCATGGAGCATGATTGGCCAGGGAATATTAGGGAGCTGGAAAATGTACTCGAACGATCGATGAATGTTGTGGAAGGAACGATTATTCAAGTGCATCACCTTCCTGTTTACTTGCGGAAAAAGGGTTTGCAAGAGGAGTTGTATCATGAAATGTTTGCGGTGGATCAAGATGAGATTGAGATGAATTATTTGCTGCAAATGGAAGTGGAATTGGCTGAAAAACGGGTGATTGCGAGAGCTTTGGAAAAAACATCTGGAAACAGAAAAGAGGCAGCCGAGCTTTTAGGAATTCATCGGGCTAGTTTATACCGGAAAATCGAAAGATACGGAATACAATGATGGGATGTAAAGGGCAAGCAGGCCCTTTTTTTGTTTGGACTGAAGATGTCGATAAAGTGTGCAGCAATATTCCCTGTTGCATTTTTGCGACGGTGTCTTACATATGCGACGTTTATAAAAGAGTCATCGTTATCATTTGTAGCATAAATGCGACACGCGCACGTGTACATATAATGATTTTGGCGGCATGTCCTTGAAAGAATAAGGGAATTAGGAATGATTAGAGTTTTGGCATACCTCTTGCTATATAAAAATAAAAGCCTCGTAATTTTGGGGATAAAAAGGATTTTAGTAGAAAGGGGAATAGAAGCCAATGATGGAGAATTATAGCCTGCCGCATTTTATTATGCAAAGTATCGAAAAGACACCAAATAAGGTGTATTTGCAATTCGGAGAACAAAGGGTCACCTATGAAGAGCTCTATCATCGGATCACAAGGGCCGCAGCGGGATTTCGTGAGCTGGGTATCCAAAAAGGTGACAAGGTTTGTATTATGCTACATAACGCTCCTGAATATCTGGATGTGTGGTTTTCTTTATCTTTTATGGGAGCAATCGCGGTGCCTCTTAATGTGCATTTAAAAGGAGACGGCCTGCAGTATATTTTATCCCATTCCGATTGTAAGTTGATTATCGTTGATCAGGACTTTGTTTCGCAAATTGCTTCTTGTTTGCCATTTATACAAAGGGAAATTCAAGTTGTCGTCTATGGCAATAATGAAAGCGTCATCATGATGGGGAATGGTGAAGAACGACCGGTAATCGGATTGAAAGATGTATTGAATACAAATTATCACCATTTTCCAAATGAAGCTGTTTCCTCCTCTTCTATCAACAGTATCCTTTACACCTCTGGAACGACTGGATTGCCTAAAGGGGTCATGTTAAGTCATTCTGCTTATGTAAATTCCGCACAGTCATTCGCCGATCATATGGTTGGCGCGAATTCAAAAGATATTTTATTTACAGCGCTGCCGTTATTCCATATTAATGCCCAAGCTCATACAGTCCTCGGTGCTATTCATGCCAATGCGACGGTCGCTCTTGGCAAGCGTTTTAGCGCTTCTCGTTTTTGGGATGAAATCCGCTACCATGGTGCGACGATTTTCAATTCTTTAGGATCCATGATTCCGATTCTCTGCAAGCAGCCGGAAAAGGAGAACGATCATGAAAATCCTGCAAGGGTGACGGCATGTGCCGCTACGCCTAAAGAATTTTGGAAGCCGTTTGAGGAGAGATTCGGCGTTCGGATCGTTGAAGGCTACGGATTAACGGAGACGACCGGTTTTTGTGTAACGAATCCATTGAACGCCAATAAGCCACCTTCTATCGGAAAACCGTATTCCTACGTAGAGACGAGAGTCGTCAACGAGGAGGGAGACGAAGTGCCGATTGGTGAAATCGGGGAGATTATCATCCGTTCCTCACAGGCAGTCATGGAAGGCTACTATAAAATGCCGGATAAAACGGAGGAGGCGTTGGAAGGAGGATGGTTCCATACAGGAGATCGCGGTTATCGGGATGAGGAAGGTTACTTATACTTTTGCGATAGGATCAAACAATGTATCCGGAGGCGCGGAGAAAACATCTCTTCTTGGGAAATTGAAAAGGTCGTGAACAATCATCCGAAGGTTCTTGAATCAGCAGCTATCGGCGTTCCGTCGGAAGTAGGGGAAGAGGATGTCAAATTATATGTGATTTTGAAGCAAGGAGAAATGATGTCTCATGAAGAGATTATAGATTGGTGTCAAGAACGCATGGCTTATTTTATGGTGCCGCGATATGTTCAGTTCAGTGAATCTTTCCCGAAAACCGCGACGGAACGGATTCAGAAGTTCAAGCTGAAGGAGGAAGGAATCGGTACTGCTTGGGATCGCGAGCAGGCCGGATATGTAATCACAAGAACGAGCTAAAAATGATTGTTTTATAGAAAATATTCGTCCTATTACATGTTGGAAAGAAGGGATCGCGTTGGAAAATAAGCGGGTTGTTTCATGGTCCAAAGAAAAAGGGATTGCGACCATTATGATTGATAATCCTCCTGTTAATGTATTGAGCTATGCCGTGATCGAACAACTGACGGCAGCGGTTGATGAAATTGAACGGGATGATGAAGTGATTGTTGTACTGATAACTGGCGCTGGAGAAAAAGCCTTCGTTGCCGGAGGGGATATTAAGTCATTTCCAGAATGGATTGGAAAAGGAAGTGAATATGCCGAGGGAAAATCATTATGGCTTCAGAACCCGTTAAATAAAATGGAAAGACTGCCAAAGCCTGTAATCGCTGCTGTTAACGGATTAGCGCTTGGAGGCGGGTGTGAGTTGGCTTTATCCTGTGATTTACGGATTATGGAAGAACATGCCCGAATCGGGCTTCCGGAAGTTAAGCTGGGCTTGTTTCCAGGAGCGGGAGGAACGCAGCGTTTGCCTCGTTTAATAGGAGCAGCAAGGGCAAAAGAGATTATGTTCACCGGCGAACCGTTCACTGCTGAAGAAGCTTTGCAAGCCGGTCTAGTGAATCATGTTGTTCCCCGCGGTGAAGCGCTGAATAAGGCGAAGGAGCTGGCTGCGAAGATGGCTCGTTTTTCCCTTCCAGCTTTATCTTTGATGAAGCAATCTATCAATAAGGGACTGTCCCTTTCTCTTGAGGAAGGGCTTAAAGTGGAAGCCGAAAATTTTGGTCACGTATTTCAAACGAGTGATGTAAAAGAAGGAGTGGAAGCTTTTATAGAAAAAAGGATACCGCTTTTTCATCATAAATAAAAAAGTATTACTGCAAATCTAAAGAAAGCAGCTTCATATCCGGATGCCTGTTAGGGGCAGGCATCCAACGATATATACAAGAATTTAAGAAAATCCATTTTTATTGAGGGGGGATTGGAGTTATGGATTTATTGATTGTGTTATTATCGCTCGGCCTGCTTATATTTCTAGCTTATCGGGGGTTCTCCGTGATTCTGTTCGCTCCTTTGTGTGCTTTATTGGCTGTGTTTTTGACAGAGCCGGGGCATGTTCTTCCGTTCTTTTCCAATGTCTTTATGACGAAGATGGTCGGATTCATAAAATTATATTTTCCAGTGTTTTTGCTTGGAGCGATATTTGGTAAATTGGTTGAAGTCACTGGTATAGCAGAGAAAATCGCGAAAATCATCGTTCGTTTTATAGGCGCGAAAAGAGCCATTCTTTCCATCGTGCTGATGGGGGCGATTCTTACATACAGCGGTGTAAGCTTATTTGTGGCGGTATTTGCGATTTATCCATTTGCGGCGCAGCTATTCCGCGAAGCTGATATTCCGAAACGTCTCATTCCAGCGACAATCGCATTCAGTGCATTCACGTTTTCCATGGATTCGCTTCCTGGATCTCCTCAAATCCAGAATGTCATTCCGACTACGTTCTTTAAAACTAATATTTATGCGGCCCCAACATTAGGAATCATCGGCGCAGTATTTATCTTTACATGCGGCATGCTGTATTTGGAAAGGTGTAGAAAGAAAGCAGCCGCTAATGGCGAAGGTTATTTCGGGAAAAATGGTGCTACTTCTGAAATGGCTGCTACAACTAGTGTTAGTCAAGCTGCCCCAACGCCGATTGTTTCAGGAGATGCCATTACAGTTGGTCACTGGATAGCATTCCTTCCGCTTGTACTGGTCGGTGTGATGAATAAAGTTTTTACAGAATTCATCCCCGTTTGGTATGCAAACGGATTTGATTTTGCTTCAATAGGTTTGAAGGATTACGGAAAGATTGATATGACGCAAGTTGTGGGTATTTGGTCAGTGGAAATGGCACTTCTTATCGGTATACTGACCGCTGTATTATTAAACTTCCAAGCGGTAAAAGAACATTTTCAATCTATTACAAGCGTGGGTGTAAGCGGTTCTATTCTAGCTGCCATGAACACTGCAGCCGAGTTTGGATTTGGTGCTGTTATAGCAGCTTTACCTGGCTTTGTCATGATTCAAAATTTTTTGACCGGGACATTTTCAAATCCTTTAATCAGTGGAGCGGTCATGACGAATATATTGTGCGGGCTGACGGGCTCGGGGTCAGGTGGAATGAGCATTACATTAGGGTTAATGGCGGGAAAATATATTGAAGCGGCAACGAATTTCGGTATTCCATTAGAGGTACTGCATCGTGTAATCGCAATGGCGGCAGGAGGTATGGATACTCTTCCTCATAACGGAGCAGTTATAACTTTGCTTGCAGTTACAGGCTTAACGCATCGTGAAGCTTATAAAGAGATTTTCGGCATTACCCTGATTAAGACGTTAGCTGTTTTCGTTGTTATAGGAGTTTATCTCGTGTTTTCCATTGTGTAGGCGGGGCATTTGCTGGCTGTTATGAATACCCATAGTCAACAAGTTAAGATTATGTGTAAGTTTAAACAAAAACAACCATTGTTTCATATGAACTGACTTCTATTTCATTAGGAAACTTGTAAGGCATGAGTTTGGTATTGTACCAAGCTCATGCCTTTTAAACTTTCCTTCATTCGTTAACTCATCATAAATTGTTTGGACTAAAGCTTTGAATTCTGATTTTTATCCCACATTAATGAGCAGTAAGACCCTCACCTCAAGCGTGAAGCGGTAGGTGGGGGTAGTTCAATTAACTAATCTTTCTCCGTAATGTAAAACCTCAGTTAATAGTATTCTAATTTCATCTTCTTAAAAACTCTTTAAAGTTTATCCAGCCTCTAAAACTACGCAATGTGGTATTTATTTGTTGTCGAAGCGTTTGGCGGAGATGTAAGCGTCAAATCTTCGTATCCGAATTAATTTCGACCACTCTGTATTTGCTAATTTAATATTTTGGATTAGTAGGCTGTACTAAGAAAAGAATGACACGCCATTATAATTTTTTCACTACCTTCTTCCCTTAGTAATTCTTTTCTTATAAGTTCTGAAGATAGCTTTTGAATTTTTTGAGCTCTATAATACCTTCTCTTAAAATAGGATTGAAATGCTATATAAAAGTAATCATGATTATCAATTTCTTCTGCTAATACTATAGCATCTTCTATTGCCATTGCAGCTCCTTGGGCTAAATTTGGTGCACTGGCATGAGCAGCATCTCCACCAATGACCACACGGTTGCTGTACCAGTTCTCTTCCAATACAATTTCTTCAACTAGATTAAAGATAATGGGAGAATCTTTAGAAAGCCCCTCTTTAATTAAAATTGATGCTCCTCTAAATTGATCTACAATGTTCATCACTCTTTCATAACGTGTCATTTTATCATCCCAGTAATCTATCTTTACCGGCCTCAAGATAAAAGCATAACCTGCACTTTCAGACAATGGTACAATACCAATTTTAGTGCTTCCACTATGAAGCATGAGCGTCTCATTAAAAGATTTACTCTTAGGAAATTCTATAGGGAACCTCCATGATCCCATACCTAAAAATTGAGGGGGGATTTTTCGCCCCAGCATTATATCCCTGACTTTAGAACGAATGCCATCAAACCCTATAAGAATATCGCAAGTGAGAGTGCTTTCGTCTTCAAAAGTTACATTAACCCCATATTCATGTTCGGTATAAGACTTTAGGGTTTTATTCCATTCTATATTTACCCCTAAAGACTGAGCTTTTGCAACTAATATTCCGCTTAATTCAGAACGCCAAATAGCATTTCTACCTGGTAGGTTTTCATCCATAAATCTTTCACTAATTTCACTTATTACCGTGCCATGTTTATCAAAAATTTTTAGGGAATTGAGTTGAAATCCTTTATTTAAGCATTGTTCATATATACCTAATTCTTTGAGAACTCCAAATGAATTTTGAGGTTGCAGAATGCCTGCACCTTTAAGGGAATTACTACTTGAAGACTCACATACTGTAACAGATAAACCATTTTTTCTTAAAGCAATTGCGGCAGATAGTCCACCTATTCCACCGCCGATAATAAGAACTTTTTTGATCTGCTGTTTCATTATATACACCCTTTCATAAAAGATGATTGATTACTATAGTATAGGTTTTTACCTATGAATAATGAACTTTTTCAAAAAATTGACTATCTCATATCCGATTGGACTGAGCGTTTATAACTTAATCATGTATTCATTGAAGTAGAAATTGAATTTTCTAAAGAGCAATTTTATCAACCAGACGATTATATTAAAGAGCAAATAGAAAGTTACACTAAAGTAGGCATTTAGAGTTTTCTAAGTATATTCGAATAGATGAAGACAATACAATCCTTTGTGTTTTATCATTACGCGGAGATAGACACAGGCTACAACAGAGAGACCGTGTAGAGGACGGGGAAGTAACCATATTTAACACAGTTAAGTGCTTTGAGAAGGTACAAAAATGAAAAAATATACAATAATTAGGAGTTTATCATAAAATCTTCATCTATTCATATGGTATAATTTTCATAGTTTATCAAGTTGTGAAGAAGTCCAAAAATTTTCAAAGAAACTCTGAAAGACTGGACAGAAAAATATAGAGAGGATTCAAGCGATGGGACAATTTCAAAGTAATTTTCAAACGGCAGAACAAATCGCGACGCAAATGGGGACCGCTGCTGATACGATTCAAAGTGCGACAAATAGATCCATGACCAAGTCGGAACGTACAACGTTGTCTGTTAACTCCAAAGCACAAGAAGCCAATCAACAAGCTTTAGATTTAACCAAACAGTTTTATGCCGCTTTTCAACAAGCAGTTAACAACATTCATTCTGTGGCCAAAGAGTTTGAGCGTATGGATAACGAACTTCAAAAAACTTTTCGCTGATATGACAGCCTACATAAATGTAAAACAGTAGGAGGAAAAAGATGAGTCAAGATATAGAGAAACAAATCAATCAATTGAACGAAAAATTAAGAAGTCTATCCGAAGAACAATCTCAAAATCAACACGCTATTCAAAGGCAAGAACAAACGGAAGCAGATTTTTATGAATGGAAAGGTCGAAGCTATCGTTTGTTTGAGCGTATATTAGAAACTTGGCATAACGATAGAGAACTAGGACAATTCTTTCATAATCTGCGTCAAGATGCAGGGCAAATTGAACGAAGGCTTACTCACGAATTGGAAGACCAAAAAGAAACGTTGCTAAAGGAGAAACGAAGCCTGAGTAATTTAGAAAATGACCTTTACCACCAACGCCAAAAATTAGCACAGGAGGTGAAGTCATGAGTTTAAATATGTACCTAGGAGAAGTACGAACCCAATCTCAAAGTATGAATACTTTTTGTGTTGCAACCATTCAAGGAATGGAACAAGCCATCAATTCGATTGACGCTTTTGCATTTGATGCTGTTTTGCAAGGGCAAACTTACGACAGTGCAAAAACATTCTTTGCACAAACCTTCCGTCCTTTAGCGCAAGGAATTATTTACTTGTGTGAAGAATTAATTCGTCAAAATAATGCCTTTCCGAACGATTTTCAATCACAGGTAGCTTCAACAGATGTCATCGAACAAGAAATACTAGAACAAATTCGAGAGATTGAGCGAACGAAAGCAGGTATTGAAGTAATTAGTAGTACCCTCCCAGGCATGCAAGTTATGGTGAATATTTTTGATGCCATGAAACGAAAGCTTCAAGAAAAGTTAGAACATCTGCATGAATTCAATTATACTTCTAGTAGTAATTATGATACAGCACTCCAACTAGCTGCCAGCATCGCTCAAGGTCTTGCGGAAGTTCAAAGTGGGAAAGGTTTTAATGCCACAGCAGGAACATTTAGCATACAAGAATTGAATATGGGATGGACGGCGTCTATTCAAAAAATTGCAGAGGATAAGGCTCGTCAAGCTGAGAAACTTAAAGCTGCAATGAGTGATAGTAATTCTGAAAAATCCCTATTAGAGAAAATCGGTGATGGTATTTGGGATGGTGCAGGACAAGCTATTGGAGATACAATAGATGGTATAGTAGCATTAGGTGATTTGGAAACATGGAAGAATATGGGGTACGCTGTTACTCACTTGGATGAAACATTACCTGCTATGTGGCATGTATTATCAGAGTCATTTAAACAAGATATAATAAATGGTGATGCGGAAAGTCGTGCAAGATGGGGTACATACGCTTTATCCCAAATTGGATTAGGATTAATTGGTGATAAAGGAGTAAGTAAAATAAGCAAAGTAACTACACTAGCAAAAGGTGCGAATGTCTCAAAATTCTCACAAGGCATGTCCCAGGTTGCAAGTAATTTACAAATGGGAGACCGTTTTGCTTTGGCTGGTATGAGTTCATTCAAAAATGAAGGGTTTTCAATTAACGACTATTTTGTTAAAGCAAGTAGTGGAGAACTCAAGGGATTAGAAAATAATGCTAGTAAAAGCTTTGAAGTTAAGAAGATTGAGGGGGAAAATTCTCATGAATCTAGGGGAGCTAGTTTAAAAGAAATTAAAAGGCAATTAAATATACCTAAATCTCAACATCCGATTAGTCAAAAAATGGTACCATTAACAGATAGCAATGGTAAATGGATATTAAATGATAATAAACAGCCTATTATGACTCGAGAATTGACATATGAAGTAAAAGGTCAAAAAATTGTAATTCAGGATCATTCAGCTGGTCATGATTTTGGACAAGGTGGTATTGGAGATCAGCCGCCTCATCATAATGTAAGACCTGAATACAATACCCGAACAGGACAGGTAGATGGGATGGCGGATCATTATTATTTTGAGAAGAGGAATAAAAAATAGAAAATAGGGAGTATAAAAATGATTGATCAATTTAAAATTTTAAATCCACAGGCGCTAATTAGTATTTTTGGGAAAATACCAAAATTTGAAGAATCAGAGTTATTAGATGTGCGTCTTAAAAGAGATGGTCCTACATTAGTTATCCAATTGATGACAAAAGAAAATGTTGAAAATAAGCCAAAGCGATGGAATAAGTGGGATGTAATTTATGTAGAAATATCTTTCTATACTATTCGTAATTTAACAATAGAAGGTTTAGGTACAGAAAATATCATTGATTATTTTGAAATAAATACGACAGAAGAAGGAGGTTTATTAAAAATTAAGTGTAAGAATCAAATGATAGTTGAGTGTTTATTTGAGTGGGCAAGAGTAGAAGGGGTAACCCCAGGTTTAATAGGATTACCATAACTTTGATGAGAAACAGATAATTTGATTTATAGTGCACACATTTTAATATTTTTATAGGTGAAGTGACCCTAAAAAGTGAGATAGGTTATTTCATTAGGTAACTTCTTGGGCATGGGCTCGGTATTGTACTGGGCTCATGCCTTTTAGTTTTGCCTTAATTCTTTTGTGATTATGTTTCCATAGATAAAATAATTCGTATGGATGGGGGATAAAGGCACTAGTAAGGTCTCTACGCTAGTAAAAGGTACGAATTTCACAAAAGTAACTGAAATCACTGCACCACGCTTACAACAAACTTTTACAAGTTTAGTTGATGATTTAAACATAGAAAATCGACTTGCTTTTGCCGATACCAACGGACTTAATCTAAGGTCTAGTCTGGATTCTGCTGTTTTTGAAACTGAAGAAAAGCTATCAACTTATCAGTTTACTAAAGGCGGAGATACTAATGCTGTAAAACCAGGAGATAGTAGTCCCTTAGCTCCAGGAGGAGGATTAAATGCCCATAAGGCAAGAGGTGGGCATTTAATTGAAAGGCATGTAGAAAAGACAGATGCAGAGTTGTTACAAAGATTACAAAGAGACCTTAGAATACCAGCAGCGTCAACTTTTACTGATCGAGCTACAGCTGAGAGAGTAGCTAATGAAGTATTAAGTAACCCGCAAAATATAACAAAAATAAATAGGTGGTTAAACAATACTAATAGCAGACCAACTTTACCACTAAGGTATAAAGGTGAGGATATAATTGGTCGATATATCGAAAGAGGATCAGATATTGCTTTAGATGTGGAAAATGCTAGGATTGTTTTGAAAAAAGATAACCAAGGAAGTTTTATTATTACAGGATATCCAGAAAAGTAGAGGAGAATTTATATGGAAGATAAATATAGCCCTTATGAAGAATTAGGTGACTTTTTAGCAGGAACATTTCACCAAGACATTGAATCACCTGAGGAAGCTCTTAATGAATTTATAATGGAAGTTACTAAAATCTGTATCGAAAATACTATAAATGATATATTTTCATTTTTAAACAGTAATTTAACTGATAGTGAAAAAGAGGAATTTATTAAATATAATGTTGATATTTATTTCCCTGCATTAAATTTAACACCTGTAGAATGGTTAGAGCAGACCCTTGAAACACTAAAAGAAGCTATAAAAGGTGAAGAATAAAATTGTAGTAAACAAGGCCGACTCATATTACATTGAATCGGCTTTGTTATTACTTCACACTAGCTGCCAGTATTGCCCAAGGTCTTGCGAAAGTTCAAAGTGGGAAAGGTTTCAGTCCCGCAACAGGAACATTTAGTATACAAGAATTGAATATGGGATGAACGGCATCTATTCAAAAAATTGCAGAGGATAAGGCTCGTGAAGCTGAGAAACTTAAAACTGAAATGAGTGATAGTAATTCTGAAAAATCCATGTTAAAGAAAGTTTGGGATGGGATTTATTATGGTTCAGGGCAGGCTGTTGGAGATATTGTAGAAGGATTCAAATCACTAGACGATACAGTGACACAAGAGAACATTAAGTATGCTATAGGTCACCCCATAGAGACGGTTTCTACTATGTGGAATGCCTTATCAGATTCATTTATTAATGATGTAATCAATGGTGATGCTGAGAGTTGTACAAGGTGGATAACGTATAATTTTATGGGACTTGGATTAGGATGGCTGGGGGATAAAGGCGCTAGTAAGGTCTCTACGCTAGTAAAAGGTACAAATTTCACAAAGGTAACTGAAATCACTGCACCACGCTTACAACAAACTTTTACAAATTTAGTTGATAATTCAAACATAGAAAATCGACTTGTTTTTGCTGACATGGGTGAACTTAATCTAAGACCTAGTTTTGATTCTCCTGTTTTTAATCAAGCTGAGGATACAATGGTATTTGCTAAAACAGGTGGAGGAACTAAGGTTAAGGATGTACAAGAAGTAATCCAAGATTATGCAGATAAAGTTCTTGATAAAGTAGAAGTAAAAAATGAGTATCCCGATTCGTATACAGCATCTCAAAAATTACGTGGAGAGCTTAAAGACGCAGGAATCGATCCACCACCATATCCTAATGCGGCACATCACATCGCACCTTGGAATGATAAAAGGGCGGGACAGGTACAAGAACTATTAGAAGAGTTTGAGATACATCATGATTCTGCTTCTAATGGGGTATTTTTACCATATAAAGTGAACGATTATGTGACTACTGAAGCACTACATATAGGTAATCATAGTCCAGAGTATATAAGAGAAGTATACAGAGTATTAAGTGAAGTTAAACGCTTTGGTGGTACTCAAGCAGATGCAGTTGCAGCCTTGCAGAATATAAGAGAGAGGTTATTGGATGGTAGTTTAAAACTAAATCAACCTAAATAATCTTAATTGTTTTACTGATTAAATTATAAAGGAGTAAAAAGGTATGAAAATTTGGCAATTAAAAAGCTTATTTGATAACTATAAATCTTTTCAGCTATTAAATTTGAAAGAAGACCGTAAAAAATATTTTGATGAAAAAATTGATTTGGCAGTAAAGCTCTCTGATTCGTGGGGAGAAATTCTTGTTGAATGTGTAGAAGGAGATAACCATAGTGATTGTCCTATGTTCTGGGGGGAACTTGGCACACCAATGATTAGTAGAAAAGCAAAAGAGGTATTAGAACCTCTAATTTGCAATAATGTTGAGTTCCTTCCGCTAACCCATGATGTTACAGGTGAAGTTTATTACCTAATAAACGTTTTAAATACAATTGATGCAATTGACTACAATAAAGCAGTTTTTGAAAAACTAAGTACAGGATTAATAATAGGTTTCGAAAAATACGCATTTTTACCTAATATAGTTGAGGGGCAGATAATATTTAAAACCTATTTAAATCAAAGATTACACTCCTCTACTGTTTTAGTATCTGACGAATTTAGAAATACAGTTTTAGAAAGTGATTTAAAAGGTTTTGAATTTGTAGAGGTATGGGATTCAGAAGCGAATATGTAAGGTAAAGAAAAATCCTCAAACTTTGGTGGAAACGCCTGTGAATTAGAAATAAATCCAGATTTTACAAAAATTCCAAATCGTTATGTTGAAGATGAAAAATATTCATGCACAATTGAAACTTCTGAGTTAAGAGAAATAATTTTAATATGGGAAGCAGAAAATTTAAAGTATGACAAATAAACCAATTCTTATGGATTCATACTATACATAGATTTCATTAGCCGTTATATAATATGTATTAACCTTGCTATTATGAACTTTATACTTTGGCTATCCATCAATAGTTATTTAGTTCTGGAAAAATAAAGTGATGACAGTAGGACAAAGTACTGAAATACATTAAAGGATTGGCAAATACAGTCTTACACTCAGTTGAAAAGCCTGACTACTATATTCAATAGATATCAAGCTATATTTTTATAGGGAGGTGCATTAAAATAAACAATGTTACATGGATTGGAACAAGTAAAAAAACAATTACAGATGAACATATTCAACAAGTAGAACAATATTTTGGTGTAAAACTTCCTCATGATTTTATTGAATGTGTGAAGCAAAATGATGGAGGGTATCCACAACCTAATACGTTTGATATAGAAGGACAAGATGATGACGTAATAAATAACCTTCTAACTTTCGATTTAGAAAGTGAATACTATATTCTCCAAAGATATGAGAATATAAAAGATCGATTAGTAGATAAAGTATACCCGTTTGCTCGTGATCCATTTGGGAATTTTTTATGTTTTGATTATCGAAACAATCCCCAATCACCAACGGTTATATTTTGGGATCATGAGGAAGAGATGGAAGAAGCGATTTATCCAGTTTGTTCGTCTTTTACAGAATTACTCGATAGCTTATATGAGTTTGAAGATGAGGACGATTAATTAATAGTACAAAATATTTTTTAGAAAGGCATGGATATTGCTATCTGTGCTTTTTTATTTTACTCTAATGAAAAAACTGAATATTCACGGAAGGGTCAAAGCTATCGTTTATTTGACCGTATATTAGAAACTTGGCATAACGATAGAGAACTAGGACAATTCTTTCATAATCTGCGTCAAGATGCACAACAAATCGAGAGAAAGCTTACTCACGAACTGGAAGACCAAAAAGAAACGTTGCTAAAGGAGAAACAAAACCTCAGTAATCTAGAAAATGACCCTCACTATCAACGCCAAAAATTAGCACTGGAGGTGAAGTCATGAGTTTAAACATGTATCTAGGAGAAGTGCGAGCTCAAACACAAAGTATGAATGCTTTGTGCGTAGCAACCATTCAAGGTATGGAACAAGCCATCAATTCGATTGATGCTTTTGTATTCGATGCTGTTTTGCAAGGGCAAACTTACGACAGTGCAAAAACATTCTTTGCACAAACCTTTCGTCCTTTAGCCCAAGGAATTATCTACTTGTGTGAAGAATTAATTCGCCAAAATGATAAAATTATAACCGCTTATCCAATATATTGAAGAATATGAGGTGCAAAAATATGAAATATAAATATCATATAACAAAAAATGAAGGCCTAGATTCTTTAAAAATAGAATTACCAAAAGAACTAGAAATTGTAGCAACATTTTTAGAAAATGATATACAAGGCATTCCAATTAATTGGTGGTTACAACAAATTGATGAAGTATTAAACAACTTAAAAGAATATAATGAATTTAAAGGTACATTATGCGCAGTTCAAGTAAAAAAGGATGAGACCATAATTGCCGATTTATATTCTATCCATGATCCTAATATATGTAAAATTGAAACAATCGAATTAAGAAAATTAACTGAAGCTTGGGGAAAAGCACAAAGATTTTATAAAGATAACAACTAAAAGAAAATCAGTTTCTATGAAGTGATCTACATAAAGTTAGACAGATTAACCTTGTCACTACCCCTGGTACTACGAAATTATAACAAAATAACCCGCCGACGGCGGGTTGTAATAAATGGAGGCCTAATTCACATTTATTCATAAAGTTATATTATGTATTTTTATAATTAATGCGTCTATTGAAGATAATTTGGTTCACTACTACATAAATTCCTATATTTCATACTTATCCTTACTCACATTTAACATCGCTCAGAATAATATGTATTCAGAGGGTGTGACAATATTGGAAAAAAACATTGAAATTACAAAAAGTATACAAGTCATACGGTCTATCCAACGCGATCTCAATATTGTGACAGTCGCACTATTATTAACTGGACAAATCACCATTATAGGAGTTTTTGTGACACCAGGTGGGTTTCGCGTTTCATTAGGAGGACCATTAACAGGGGAAAGTCGAATCGAAGGTAAATTTGAAAAACAAACTACGAATGTGATTATTGATGTAATAGACGTTATCCTCGCCGTTTTATTACTCAATGATGAGATTGGTGTTACGGGTAGCTTTATTGCACCTGGCAGATTTACCATTAATGTTAGTGGACCCATTTTTGGTGTTCCTAAGCTTGAACCTACTCTTCCTTACTTGAAAAGAGATTATACTTTCTTTCAAAAGGTTGTGTCCAAACATTTTGATGTTAATCCTAATTTATTAAAAACACTTACAAAGGAATGATGACATGGCTTTAACCGATATTCCTTCTATTAATCCATCTAAAAGTGGAGTCTTTCTTCTAGCTCTTCCTTTAATTATTTTTATCTTCTTTTTTACTCAACCTAAAGAAGAGATAATACAATAACCCCCAATAGTATTCGCGTTCTTCTAAATCACATTGTATGTGCACAATTAAAAGACGAAGTCTATCAAAATTATGCGCTAGTTAAAAATGATATATTCAACTTTATTGATTATAAATACTTATAAACTCAACTAAAAACAAAAAATAGCATACACATAAAAAGGGAATGCTTGTATACTGATCTATACTGCATTCCCTTATTGTAATTGTATGTCCACTATATTTTTATTCTTCCTTTTCAAAAATTAAAATCCAAACTTCTTAGTTTTCACCTCTTTCTGGATCCACTCCCATTGTAATGTAAACTCCTCATTAAATGTCCAATTTATTAGCTGTCACCCCCATAAATCATAATAACTTTTAAAATAGTGATCCCAACTCTGTTATAAGAACAACAAATTAAATTTTTACAAAAGAAAACAACTTGGATAAAAACAGGTTGTTTTCTTTTATAGGGTGGAACAAAGAAAGAGTGGAAAAGCAATACACAAACATGTAAATCACATGGAGTAAACTGACTTATAAAACTAAAAATTCTGATAATTTAATCACTAAGGGTTTTCGTTTACTCTTTCTTTGTTATTATGAGTTTAACATTAAAAATAACATAAATCAACAAAAAATCACAAAATTATTATAATTTCGACATTTTATTTATCTTGCACTAATTTCTACTTAAAAACATAGAGTTACTATATATCCCGCCAGAATTGAAAAAAACAAAATAAAAAACACATAATAATCATCCTATACTTTTTATTTTGGTTATCATTATGTTGTAAAAATAACATAATGATAGCAAGGGAATGCTTGTATGCTGATCTGTTGTTACTTTAAAATAAAGTTTGATCAAAAACACCTCACAAACCCGTATTTTACGGTAAATGAGAAGAATCCATTTTGAAAAAAAGATTGATCAAAATGGATTCTTCTTTAGCATATTTAAGTTTGGGTTTTATAAAAAAGTTTGATCATTTTTTACCTTAGATTTTCCGCAATAGTGCCCTTTAATGGAATAACTAAAATATGGGCTTATTCCTAAAATCGCTTATAGCTTGTTGAACTAACGCACCCGTTAGTTGAAGATGTAATAGTAATGGCTATCACAAAAAAATCAACACTTTATAACCGCAATAGACCGTATTAAACACACAAAGGCGATGACACTCAGTCATCGCCTTTCCGTTGTATGGATAATCGAACTTATTAACACAAGTGGTGGTTTAGCTAAGGATTATTTTACAATAATCTGAAATGATTACACTGAATCCTCAGCGTTTATTTATTATTGTTAGTGGTTTCCCAAGTAATATTAGGTTCAGAAGGCTGAGGATCATTTTTCATTAAGAAAAGCTGCAACCCAGCTAAATCATCAGTATTGATAAAATCAACACCAGCATTTAACAGTTCCTTCCATATAGCATCTCTAGCTGGGGATGCGATGTCAGGAGTCGCCCAAAAACGAACTTTTTGGCCATTAGCATGAGCGGTTGAAACGATATGATTTAGTTTCTCCCTTTCACTTTTTGGCATTTCACCTTCACCCATCCATGTAAAATATTTGGTCCAGTTATCACTAATAATTGGCATAAACTCATTGGAGTCACCTGATTCAAGGTCGCTCATTCGTCCATCATAAGCTGCATAGCGAACGGGCTGGCTCTCCATTAGTTCTTTTGGACGGTTCCCTGAAATATAGACAGTAATCGCCCCCGGTTTCACCCCTGAAGGCAAAAACTTTGTAAGCATATTTTGATATTTTGTAAGCTGTTCATGGATCACTTGATAGGTCGCGGCATCCTCCGACTTCACGTCGATCCATAAGGTAAACTCTTTATCGTATCCTGGATAAACGGCTCCATTATTGTCTTTCACTCTTTTCTTCAATGGGTCAAGATAGAGTGATTTCAATGTTCGATCTGGTCGAATATCTTCTTTATCATGGGCAACAAGGAGTTCTCCATCAACAAGCCAAACATCAGCTTCTACACTGGTAAATCCATGTTCCAGAGCATCTGTTAATGGACGAGTATGCTCGTAATCATTATGTGCGTGAGCTTTTGCAAGAGGAACCACAGTCTCTTGGTTAGATAAAGATGAATTGCCTTCCTCGGCAGCTGCAAAAACATTTGTAAAAGATAGCATGAAAACAGAAGCAATAAGGGTTAAAACAGCCAAGCATTTTTTCATAGTCTTTAGTCCTCCTATAATAATAGATTACCTTTTCCATCTTAGAGAAAAACCATTAAAGTTCAATGAAATTACATGATTCTTAACAAACTCTTTAATTACTTTACATGTTTTTTGTAAATCACAGAATATTTTTACAAAAAAATAAGCAAAATAAATGAAGAAGCTTATATCGGAACTAGAAAAAGTTAAAGACAGAACTGACAAACTACTAGAATTCTAGTAGTTTTATGTTGTTGAAAAAGCGTTTGTCACAAAAGGGGTTCGGAATGGTCTCATTCCGAACCCCTTTTGCGACTTCATTAAAAATAACCATTTAAAAAGAGGTGCAATGAGCACCCAAATTGGTAAACTTTTTATAATATCAGTTTATCACTAATTTGTCCTAACGGTTTCTTGGAGTTTTTCCATTACCCTTGATAAAGCTAAAATTGAATTTGTTGTTTCAAATTCTCCAACATTTAAGGAATGATTTGCATTTTGAATCACATCAACCTTTAAATTCGCTTTACTTAATTGATCAATTTGATTTGCATTGTAATAATGATCTTTGTCCCCGATAACTAAAAGACCCTGATGATGACTATTCAAGATTGAGTCAAAGATCGAATCAAAATTTATTAGAGGGGTAAATAAAATCATTTTTGACTTTAGGAATTCTTCTCTCTTCATTAAGTCATTCGCGATTGGTATTGTTCCGAGTGATTTTCCTAAAAAAATAGAATTGTTATATTGTCCATTTTTTAAAACATCTAAAATCACAGGATTAATATCATCCATCATTATTTTTGTTATCTTTTCAATATTGTTTTTCGTTGGTTGCTCATTATAGGAGTAATGGATATGGACAATATCGATTTTGTTTTGGAGCATTACCATCGTCGCATAATAAAACAATGGTTTATCGTAATTGTAACCTGAACCTGAAAACATAAAGCAGATTGTTTTGGAACCCGCTTCTATATGTGTATAACGAATCGCTTTGTCGTTTGTTTGTATCTCTTTTTTATTTCCTTTCATCATTTTCCCCTCCGAAACTTTTATAATACCATAACATAAATTACCAATTGTTTTATAAAAAAATCATCCTCTTTATAGCAGGATGATTTATCAGAAATAAATTATATCCTTTATGTCAATTAGTTAATGGAGTAACTAAATTTCTTGAATCATTTCCACTCTGTTTCCGAAGGGGTCTCTAAACTCAAAACGTTCAAAACCAGGTATAGGTACTCCTTCAATTATCTGAATGTTATTTTGTTCTAACACATTTCTCCAGTAAGATATATCCTCTACTTGATAAGCTATATGGGCTTTTGTTTTTAATCGTTCAAAACCATCTTCTGTACCTATATGTACATCTCTATCTCCGACTTTTAACCAAAATCCTCCACGCCCCTTTAGTGATTCGGGCTTTTCCTTCTCAGGTAGACCAAGAATTTCGCAATAAAATTTTTTCCCCTCTTGTTCAGCACCTTTTGGAATAGTTATCTGAGCGTGATGTAAACCAAGAATCATAAAATTCACTCCCATTATCAATTGAATTTGTATTGTTTTTCTCCTATAACCAAATAATTTCTTGAAGTTTCTAAATCCTCTTTCATTTTATAACGCCAAATACAATAAGTGAAATACTGATTAATTATAATAATTGATAAGTATTACTTACGGATATCTAAATTTAAAACAAAAGATTTTTTCTAGAATATAACACTTACATTGATATTAAAAAGAATTGTACTGTATGAACTCTATAATTTAGGCCATTTTTAGATTTCGCTAAGTCTAATTAAGATTTTAGGAGATTATGATGGAGACATAAATAGCAAAACAGCTTCGTTTTTTTTTTATTTGGATATTAATAAATAAGTAAATAAATACACATAATGTCAATCTTGTTAAAAAATGTTACTATTCTCTATGTAATATTTATATAAATGATAACAAATAGTTTGAAGGGTGGGATTAAAATGATTAGTGACTTTAAAAAAGCAGCCTTATCTTCATTAAAAGGTAGATGGGGATTGGGAGCAGGGGCATCGTTTCTGTATTATGTCCTTTCTAGTATTGGTATGTTTATTATAGGATTTCCCCTTTTTTTCCTGGGCTTCTTATTCAGTGAAATCATGAATGCTAGTGCTTCGGTTACAGGAGATGAGACGTTAAATGCAGTAGGCGCTGTTTCTTATGTACTTACTTTCGCTATTATATGTATTGTTTTAATAGGTGTACAAAGCATTATGACTTATGGGTATTTTAATGTTACATTACGTTTAGCGAAAAAAGAAACTACTACAATTGATGATTTATTTGAAGGGTTTCGAAAAAAGAATGTATTTAAATCTATGAAGTTAGCTGTGTTAATGGGTGTATACGTATTTTTATGGAGCTTATTGTTAATTGTTCCCGGTATTATAAAAGGTTTCTCTTATTCTATGGCTTACTATATTATGTTAGATCATCCAGAATATACGGCGAGCGAAGCGCTTAAAAAGAGTCAAGAAATGATGAAAGGGCATAAATTAGATTTATTTATACTATCTTTAAGTTTCATCGGATGGTTTATTTTAGGGGCTATTATAGGGGTTTTCACATTTAGTATCCCGTTTCTTTGGATCTATCCATATTACATGACAACAGTATCGCATTTCTACTTGAATTTAGTGAATAGAGATACAGGTATGGAAGAAAAAACGGTTATCTAGAAAGAGAATATTGTTTGTTAGGGTTGTTTATTTTAAAAAAACTTTGCAACAGAACCGATTGGAACATTACACTAGAACAGTACAATCAGGGGGAAAATATTTACTAAACTTGTTTTGATATAATTATCTTAATCTAGACAGTAAAAAGATGTTGATTAAAAATAAAATCATGCTGTTTATAAAAAATATGATGTTTAAAATAGAATTGTGAACTTTGTAAAAAATTTGCCAGGTTATATCCCTTTAGATATGATTATCTAAAGGGATATTCTTATTTCAAAAAGAACATCTAACACTGAGAAATGGATTATAGTATTAACAGAAAAATTAGTAAGGATGTAAGTGCATTTACAGCTGAAAATGCCATTCCCATCATTCTTTTCTATTGCATATTGTTATTTTTCATTTCTATTGGTTTATTTATGTAATTAAGAGTAAATAGCCGAACTAATAAATAGAACTCGTTAATACAAATAAAAGTTAGATAAAATAATTATATTGAAAAACGACAGAATAATTAGAGAATCCGATAACGGGACTTATTCTAACTAAAATATTTTACAAGTAACAATGAGCATATTAAATATGATAAAGGAAGTTGAATACAGTATGTATAAAATCGGATTAGTCGGTCTAAAAACTTCTATAGAACAGATTTTAGACATGGCAGAAGAATACAAACATGAGTTGGAATTTATCTCTTACTCCTATGTAAAAACTGAAGAGGTAGAAAAAATTGTAAAAGAACATACTTCTCATGTAGATGCATGGCTTTTTTCTGGTCCACTTCCCTATGAAATTGCAAAAAAATATATAGGTACAGATAAAATAATGGTTTATGTTCCTGCTACAGAATCAGGTTTTTATAAATCTTTTTTAGAGATGATCTATGAACAAGGAAAAATTATTGAGCAACTAAGTATCGATACTATGTCTTTAAATAATATTAGTGAAGAAGCTTTATCACAGTTAAATATAAAGAAACCAAAGATTTATACGAAAGTGTTTGAGTTGGATGTTGACACAAATGAATTATTGAATTTTCACATAGATTTATGGGAAAAAGGAAAAACAGCAGGTGCTCTATCTTGTTTTCCATCAGTGTGTGAAGCTTTAAGGGAACATGGAATTCCATCTTACCGGATGTCGATGAGTAAGATGGAAATACGACAGACGCTTCGGATTCTTTCTGAAAAAGTAAAGACCTCCTATTTTAAAGACACACAAATTGGAGTCGAAATCATTGAAGTTGAATATTTTAACAAAGTGGCAGAGGAAATGAAAACTCCTTATCATTTACAGTACTTGGAACTCCGGTTGAAAGAAATATTGATTCAACTTGGTGAAACAATTAACGGTTCTTTTTCAGAGAAAGGAAACGGTAGATATATGATTTTTAGTTCTCGCGGTGCGATTGAACGCGAGATAGTTACGCTGGAAGATACCATTCAAAAATTAGCGTTTGAAGCAGATACTACCGTTGCCGTCGGAATTGGTTTTGGCGAGACTGCGTATTCGGCAGAAATCAATGCTTTCCGTGCAATTCAACATTCCAAGGGGATGAAGAAGCGCGGAATTGTAATCGTTCAAGATGATGGCAAAATTGTTGAATCACCGGGCGACAAAAAAGAATTGCAATTTACCAGTCGTACCCAAAATGAAGTCCTTTATGAAAAGTTAAGAAAAGGAAATATCAGTGTGAAAACGTATAAAAAAATATTGGCCCTCATACATAAAATGAAGTGGGATTATTTTACAACAAAAGACTTGGCCACACATCTTGAGATGACAGAACGTAATGTACGACGCATTGTTACAGATATGTGCGAAGTTGATTTGGCACAATGCGTCGGCCAAGAGACCTATGCCACTCGTGGAAGGCCCAGTAAAATTTATCAATTGTTATAAGCATCCATTATTGGGATGCTTATTTATTTTGCAATTTATATTAGTGTGCAAAAGGAGAAAAAATTAAAGTTGATAAAAATACTTTTATAATTTTCTAAAAATATTGAAATTTAACTATGAAACTAATATACTTCATTTAAGGAATTTTTTCCTTAAATAATCCGAAAATAAAATTGGTTATGTAAGTTGAATTAAGAAGGAGCTGAAATAAGTGTCTCAAATAACAATGATTCATAATTTAATCGAAGATACCAAAGACGAAGTGATTAGATGGAGGAGATATTTACACAAGTATCCCGAGCTATCTTTTCAAGAAGAAAATACAGCACAATTTGTTTATGAAACGTTACAAACTTTTGGTGATTTAGAAATTTCACGTCCGACAAAGACAAGTGTTATGGCTCGTTTGATTGGTCAGCAACCAGGGAAGGTTATTGTACTGCGGGCAGATATGGATGCGCTTCCAATTGAAGAAGAGAATGATTTTGACTTTGTGTCACAGAATACAGGCGTGATGCATGCTTGTGGACATGACGGACATACGGCGATGCTGCTTGGTGCAGCAAAGATTCTTTCACAGTTAAAGGATCAAATTAAAGGAGAGGTGCGCTTTTTATTTCAACATGCTGAGGAACTACCGCCCGGTGGTGCCCAAGAGATCGTGCAAACCGGTGTGCTTGATGGAGTAGATATGATTATGGGAACTCATCTCTCGTCGATGGTTCCTTTAGGGAAAATTGGTTTGAGTTACGGTCCGATGATGGCTGGAGCTGATACTTTTAAAATTACCGTGGTGGGTAAAGGGGGACACGCCTCACAGCCCGAACTAACCATTGACCCTATTGCAATTGGAACTCAGATTGTAACAAATCTCCAGCACATTGTTTCGAGGTATCGAGATGCTCAGGAAACTCTTGTGATTTCAGTGACTCAGTTCTTTGCAGGAAGTGCGATTAACGTTATTCCAAGTAGGATAAGCATTGGAGGATCCGTTCGAAGCTTTAATCCGGAACTGAGGGAAAAGATTCCAACTTTTATCGAACGTATAGTAAAGGGGATTACAGAAGCGCATGGAGCTACTTATGAATTCGATTATCAGTTCGGTTATGCTCCGACCATTAATGATGAAGAAGTGACACGATTGATGGACGAAACGGTCTGTGAAGTATTTAGTGAAAATAGTCGAGAGATTTTAAAGCCAATTATGGGGAGTGAAGACTTCTCTGCCTATCAAAAAGTAGCTCCGGGATCTTTTATTATAATAGGAGCTCGTAATGAAGAAAAAGGGATTATTTATCCTCACCATCATCCCCAATTTACTGTCGATGAACAGGCTTTACAATACGGGGTGAAGTTATTTGTTCACGGGACTTTTAAAATGTTAAACCTAACAAACTAGGGGGATAAAAGTATGAAAACCATATATTGGCTTAGTGCTATTCCGTTTTTAGGATTTATTTTAGGTGCTTTGTTTACAAATAAGGTGACTCCTTATGTTCTGGGAATGCCATTTTTCCACTTTTGGATTGTACTCTGGTCTTTTATAACTACAGGTATTATGTGGACTATATATATACTAGATCCTGCTAATCAGAAGGGAGATTCAAGATGAATATTGCCGTGTTATTCATCCTATTTTTTTTCGTCATTTCTGTTTTGATTGGTATCCGGGCTAAAAAAGGACAAGAAATGAACTTAGAACAATGGTCGGTTGGAGGACGCGGAATGGGAACTCTATTGGTTTTCCTCTTGTCCGCAGGTGAAATGTATACTACCTTTACCTTTTTGGGTGCAAGTGGTTCGGCTTATGGGGAAGGAGGTTCCATCTTTAGTATCGTAACATACGGCTGTCTGGCTACAGTAATCTCCTACTGGACATTTCCTGTTATTTGGAGGTATGCAAAAAAACACCAATTAGTTTCTCAATCGGATTTTTTTGTAAAAAAATATCAAAGTCCTTATCTTGGTGTGCTCGTTGCGGTTATAGGTGTTATAGCTTGTACTTGCTATTTAGTTCTGCAATTGAAGGGGCTAGGATATATCGTTTCTGCAACATCCTATGGGGTCATCTCTTCTACAACCGCTATTTGGTTTGGAGCAATTGGAGTAACTATTTTTGTGATGGTTTCCGGTATTCACGGCTCTGCCCAGACATCTATTTTAAAGGATATTCTGATTCTTGGTATTATCGTATTTTTAGGAATTTATTTTCCTATTCATTATTATGGCGGTTTTCAACCTATGTATGAGGCTATCGAAAAAGTAAAGCCGAACTTTACCATACTTCCTGAACAAGGAATGAGCATATCGTGGTATATATCGACCGTGATATTAAGTTCCATTGGATTTTATATGTGGCCGCATGGGTTCTCTCCCATTTTTGCTGCCTCTAGCGAAAAAGCTTTACGAAAAAATGCAATCCTAATGCCAATGTACCAATTGATTTTATTGTTTGCCTTTTTCGTCGGATTTGCAGCTATTTTACAGATATCAGGGTTAAAAGGCAGCGAAATCGATCTTGTATTGCTGCAGCTTTCTAAACAGGCTTTTGATCCATGGTTTGTCGGATTAATTGGTGGAGCTGGCGTGTTAGCTGCTTTAGTACCAAGTTCTTTGCTGTTAATGACAATATCAACATTGCTTGCCAAAAATATATATCATGTATTCACTCCATCTGCAACAGACAATCAGATTGCAAAACTGGTAAAATACTTAGTTCCCTTTATTTCGCTCGTAGGGATTTACTTGACCTTTAAAGGTGGAAATACCCTCTTTAGTCTCGCTATAATCGCTTATAATTTTATCACACAACTCGCTCCTGCATTTTTCGCCAGTTTGATGAGAAAGAACTTTGTGACTAAACATGGAGCATTTGCCGGGATTATAACAGGGGGACTGTTAGTCTCTATTATGGACTTAGGGAACATAAAAATTGATCAAATGTTTCCTCATCTTCCTCAAGCAATTAAAGACTTGAATGAAGGAATTATTGCCCTATTTGTTAATATTGTAGTCTTAGTGATTGTCAGTTTGCTGACAAAAAATATTGCTTATACTCATCAGAAGACCAATGCTTTGGAGACAACAGTAATAGAGAGTAAGATCTGATACAAAAAGACTCTAACAGCTAATTCAACATGACTATACTAACCTCAAAGGGTAATTCACTTACGCTAACCATATAAATAAAAAAGAACCGTCCTTTTTTGAGATAATTAAGTTACCACAACAAAATCACAAAAAGAAAGAAGCTTTCTCCAAAAGATCGTTATTCAACAACCTTTTGAGAAAGCTTCTTCTAATTAACCTCACGAAGCATCCGCACTTTCAAACTGACTATTATAAAGCGAAGCATAGAAACCATCAGCCTTCAATAACTCTTCATGATTACCTTGTTCTACAATATCCCCGTCTTTCATAACGAGGATTAAATCTGCATCACGTATTGTTGATAATCTGTGAGCGATAATGAAGCTTGTTCTGCCTTCCATAAGGTTTTCCATGGCTTTTTGAATGAGTACTTCTGTACGAGTGTCAATCGAGCTTGTTGCTTCGTCGAGTATTAATATTTTCGGATCCGCTAGAAGGGCACGAGCAATTGTTAATAGCTGCTTTTGTCCTTGGGACACGTTACTTGCTTCTTCGTTTAATTCCATATTGTATCTATTTGGTAAGGTCTTTACGAAGCTGTGAACATGAGCTGCTTTAGCTGCTTCAATCACTTCTTCGTCAGTAGCATCGAGTCTACCGTAACGTATATTTTCCATGATTGAACCGTTAAATAGCCAAGTGTCTTGAAGTACCATACCAAACATATTGCGTAAATCTTCTCGCGTAAAGTCTTTTATATCGTGACCGTCTATACATATAGCACCGCTATTTAAATCATAGAAACGCATTAACAGTTTCACGATTGTTGTTTTACCTGCTCCGGTTGGTCCTACGATGGCTACCTTTTGTCCAGGCTGAATATGAGCTGAGAAATTATTGATGATGATCTTATCTGGATTATATCCAAATTGAACATCTTTGAAAGTAACTTCTCCATTAACCTCTTGCAGCTTCACTGGATTTTCTGCTTCTGGAATTTCCTCTTCTTCTTCTAAAAATTCGAAAACTCTTTCTGCAGCTGCAGCTGTGGATTGAAGTACGTTCGCGATTTGAGCTACTTGAGCGATTGGTTGTGTAAAACTTCTAACATATTGAACGAAGGCTAAAATATCTCCAACTGCGATCGTTTTCTTGACCGCAAGCCATCCGCCTAAAATAGATACAGCTACGTAACCGATATTACCGATAAACATCATAATCGGCATCATCATTCCAGATAAAAATTGAGACTTCCATGCAGAAGTGTAAAGAGTATCATTAACCTCTTCGAATTTTTTAACTTCGTCTTCTTCGGTGTTAAAGGCTTTTACGATATTGTGACCACTATAAATTTCTTCTACTTGACCGTTAACGTGTCCTAGGTATTCTTGTTGTGATTTAAAGTATTTTTGTGATCTTTTTACGACTCCCATGATGAGCATCATGGATACTGGCAATATTAAAAGTGCCACTAATGTCATTTGCCAGCTGATTGAGAACATCATGATGAGTACACCAATGATTGTAACAACGGATGTGATGATTTGCGACATACTTTGATTTAAAGTCTGGCTCACAGTATCTACGTCATTCGTAACTCTAGATAATACTTCTCCATGTGTCGTTTTATCAAAGTACTTAAGCGGCATACGGTTAATCTTTTCATCAATTTCTTTTCTGAAATTATAAGATACCTTTTGTGCTACTCCAGAAATGATATAGCCTTGAATAATGCCAAACACAGCGCTCGCTATATATAATCCAAGGAGTATAACGACAATGTTTCCGATATAAGTAAAGTCAATTGCAGCACCTGGCGCTCCCGTCACCTTGCTTACTAGTCCTTCGAAAAGTTTTGTTGTCGCTTTACCTAAAATCTTTGGACCTGCGATTGCAAAGGCAGCACTACCAATTGCAAAAATAATGACGATCATGATAGAGAACTTATATGGCTTTAGGTATTGAAGTAACTTATTCATCGTTCCCTTAAAGTTTTTTGCCTTCTCAATCTTTCTCATGCCGCCGCCCATATGACCTCCGCCACCAGGACCAGGACCACCTTGTCTTTTATTTTCTATTTTTCTATCACTCATGACGAAAGTTCCTCCCTTGAAAGTTGTGATAAAGCAATTTGCTTATAAACTTCACAGTTTTCCATAAGCTCTTCATGAGTACCAGTTCCTACTATTTTTCCTTCGTCAAGTACAATGATCTTATCTGCATTCATAATTGTACTGATTCTTTGTGCAACAAGTAGCATAGTACTTCCTGAAATCTCATTGTTCAAAGCTTTACGCAATGCTGCGTCTGTCTTGAAGTCAAGAGCTGAGAAACTATCATCAAATATAAATATTTCGGATTCCTTAGTAAGAGCACGCGCAATAGAAAGTCTTTGTTTTTGACCGCCTGAAACGTTCGTACCGCCTTGTGATATCTCTGTACGGAAGCTTTCAGGTTTCGCATTAATAAACTCCATAGCTTGAGCGATTTCTGATGCTTTTGCTAGTTCTTCTTCAGTTGCTTCTTTTTTACCGTATTTCAGATTACTTTCGATCGTACCTGAGAATAGAACTCCTTTTTGTGGTACATAACCAATTTTCTCTCTTAATTCCTTCTGTGATACATCTCTAATATCAGTGCCATCTATTAATATTTGGCCGCTTGTTACATCGTAAAAACGTGGAATTAAGTTTATAAGTGTTGATTTACCACTACCTGTACTTCCAATAAAAGCTGTCGTTTCTCCAGGTTTTGCGGTAAAGGTGATATTGGAAAGCACATCTTCTTCCGCACCTGGATATCTAAAGCTAACATCTTTAAATTCAACGTAACCTTTCTTGTCTGAAGAGAATGTTTTTAGTTCTTCTGCATCACGAATGGTAACATCAGTATTTAAAACTTCTGCGATACGTTGTGCGGATACAGAAGCACGTGGAACCATAATGGATACCATAGAAATCATTAAGAAGGCCATGATGATTTGCATTGTATACTGCATAAATGCCATCATATCACCAACCTGCATATGCCCCATATCCACTTGGTGTGCTCCAACCCAAATAATAAGTACAGTAACGGCATTCATGATAAACATCATCATTGGCATCATAAATGACATTAAACGGCTTACAAATAAATTCGTTCTTGTTAAATCTTGATTTCCCTTTTCAAATTTCTTTTCTTCATGCTTTTGGTTATTAAAAGCACGAATAACAAGCATACCTGTTAAAGATTCACGAGTGATTAAGTTAATTTTATCAACTAACTTTTGGATACTCTTAAACTTAGGGATAGCGACGCTAAATAAACCAATGACTAAGCTTAAAATCGCGATAACTGCAACTGCGATAATCCATCCCATTGAAACGTCTGTAGTAAGTACTTTGATTACGCCGCCTATGCCTAAAATCGGTGCATAGAATACGATTCTAAGCATCATAACCATAAGTGTTTGCACTTGTTGAATATCATTTGTACTTCTTGTGATTAAAGATGCAGTAGAAAACTTATCAAACTCTGCATTTGAAAAGCTTGTAACCTTACGGAATACTTTCTTTCTAAGGTCTCTGCCTAATCCAGCAGCTACTTTTGCAGCAAGTAAACTAACGATAACGGTAGCTGCCATACTAACTAAAGATAAAAGCAGCATTTTCCCACCAGAAGTAAGAATGTAATTTGATTGAAGCTTACCTGTATCTATACCGATTGTTTTATACTCATTCTCAATGAATGGAACAGCTGACTGTGTTACCATGCTGCCTGGCATATCCTTAAACTTTTCATCTGCCTTTTCTTTCATTGCATCGATTTCACTTTGAGGCAGTTTAGCAATTACTGCGAAAGGATCTGTATTTGGCGGAAGATTCGTTGGTGTTTTGCTGCCACCTGGCGCAGCGGATGTACCGCCTTTTTCAATTCCCTCTGTAATTAAAATTGGTTTCCCGAATATGTCGTTAAGCTCATTAATTGTATCTTTATCCTTTGTCTGTAGCTTATAAAGAGGTTCTTTATCAAGCTGCGGATAATCTTTTAAGTAATTTTGCAACTCACTTTGAGAAAGATCTTTCTTATCTAAAAGTACATAATTGTTATCTACTTTTTTCTTCTCATCTTCATTCATAAAGAGCTTAAGTTTGTCAAACTCACTTTTACGAATGACTTGAGGTACTGCGTTTTCGACACCTTTTTGTTGAATACCTACATTCACAATGTTAGACATGTAGTCTGGTAGTGATAGGTCACATACCGCTTGTACAGTTAAAAGACATATAACTGCAATGATTGAGGTAGTAAAAGGTTTTAAATGTTTTATGATTTTTAACATTTAATTCATCTCTCCATTTTCCTTTTCTAATTTTTTTAGCTTTTACTTCGTTTCTTTGCTGCATTCTTCATATTTTTATTACTTCATTCTAGCAGCTCTTTACGTCCTTTCGGCCAGAGGATAATTATAATTCTATGACTATATTGAGCTGTAATGCAACATTTAGAGTATGGAATTCATGATAAATAAATTTGTTAAATAATTTAAAAATTTAACAAAAGTTGTAAAGTTGCTGTTACTGTTGGCGATGCTACACGAAGTAAAGAGAAGCATCCCATTTCGCCGCAAGCAAGAAGCAGCATATGCGGGAATATGATGAAGAAATGGGAAGGCAGTTTAAAAGGGGGATTATCATTTGATGCGACTTCTTTTCCTTATGGATGCCGAATGTAAAACAGTTCCTACCAAGCCCCTACTAAGCCCCTTGCAAGTAATAAATCATTACAAAAATAAAAAACAAAAACAAAAAAACTACTACTATAAGAATCACTTCGAAGGAAATAAAACCGTAGTAGTAATTTTTTATAAAATTAAAATGCCAAATTTCCTCACTCATCTTTATATATATGAAAGAAACTGCAATTTCATATTTGTGATCAAAGATAGGAGGAATACATATGGCAGTATATCGTAATGTACAGGTGAATTTTTGGCAGGATGATTTTGTGTTGGACTTAACGCCAGAGGAGCGATACTTTTACATATACTTGCTGACATGCTCTAAAACGACGCAGTGCGGCATTTATCCGTTGCCAAAGCGTTTGGCAGAAATGGAAACAGGCTACAACAGGGAGACTGTCGAGAAGTTGCTGCAGCGGTTTATCGATTATGGAAAAATACTATATGATGCAGAAACGAAGGAGTTATATATCCAGAATTGGTTGCGTTATAACCCAGTTACGAACACGAACGTCGAGAAATGTGTATTGCGTGAGTTAAAGACTGTGAAAAGTAAAAAGTTTGTCCATATGTTTCTTCAAAAGTGCATGGAGGAAGAGCTAAGCATTCCGCTATTACTGGAGCATTTCGGCATGCCGGTTGAAGAGTCTCAGGCTGCTTCTCAAGACGACCCTGAAAGCTGTGAAACAGATGAAAAAATAGATTCTGACAGCAATGTATTCACGTTTTATGAACAAAACTTCGGCAGTTTGTCGCCGTATACCGCAGAGGAACTGAGCGGATGGATTGATGATTTATCAGAGGAGTTCGTATTGAAAGCACTCCAAATTGCTCATGAAAACAACAAGCGGACGCTTGCTTACGTAAAAGGCATTTTACGAGATTGGCATGGAAAGGGATATACGAAACTTAGTGAAGTAGAGGAAGCGGCAGTGAAGTTCCGGAAGAAGGAACCGTCTGCTGTTCATGAGACCGAGCAGTTTTTGGAGGAGTGTGAAGAGTGGGAGAAAAACGTACCGTCTGAAGAAGAGTTGCAGAAGTTTTTGCAGGAAAAGGGGTGGCGTCCATGAGTATTCAAAATGTTGAGGCTGAACAGACCGTATTAGGATCGTTGTTGCTTGATGGTGAACTGATTAAAGAGTGCCGGCTGACAGAGCAGCATTTCTCTATGGCTGTGCACCAAGCGATATTCAAGTTGATACGGAAAATAGAGGAAGACGGACAGCCGCTTGACCTTGTTACGCTTGTTTCGAGAATGGATCCTTCTTTTTTGGAGCAAATTGGCGGGATTGAGTACTTTGTCAATATCATCGAGAGTGTTCCGAATACTGCTAACTTCTCCTATTACGAGGGGCTTGTTCGGAGCGCATGGAAAATGCATCATGCCGGAATCATGGCGCAAAGTATGAGTGAACGGCTTCTTGTAGAGAAGGATGAGAAAGTAATCGGAGAGACGATTACGGCACTCTGTGAACTGGAAGAGGACGATTGTACGCTCGATTTTGATTTGAAGGATTCTTTAGTTGGATTGTACGAAGAGTTTCATCAGGACGTAGAAGAGCTTATAGGAATTGAGACCGGCTTTTCTGCTTTAAACAAGATGACGTGCGGTTTGCAGGAAGGTGACTTTGTTGTAATTGGTGCACGGCCTTCCATCGGAAAAACAGCATTTGCCTTAAATGTTGCTCTTCATGCCGCAAAATCGGGTGCGGCAGTTGGGTTGTTTTCTTTGGAGATGAGCGACAAGCAACTGCTAAAACGGATGGTGTCTTGCGTGGGAGAGGTATCGGGAAAAAGGCTGAAAAATCCGAAGCATCGTTTTACGATCGAAGACTGGGAGAAAACAAGCCGAGCATTTGCGGAAATTGGCGATTTGCCGCTCGAGATTTATGATAAAGCGGGTGTCACAACGCAGGAGATTTGGGTGCAAGTGCGAAAGCTGAAACGAAAGTATCCAAATAAAAAACTGCTCGTTATCATTGATTATTTGCAGCTCATTACAGGTGATTCAAAACACAGGGGAAACAGGTTTCAGGAAATGAGTGAAATCTCCCGCAAGCTGAAGCTGATGGCCCGTGATTTGAATGTGTGCGTAGTAGCGCTGTCGCAGCTGTCACGTGCCGTAGAGTCGCGACAAGATAAGCGACCGCTTTTGTCTGACTTACGGGAAACAGGGCAGATTGAGCAGGATGCGGATGTGATTATGCTCATGTACCGGGAGGATTATTATGATCAGGAGACAGAGGATAAAGATGTTACAGAAATTCATGTGGCAAAGCATCGGAACGGGCCTGTTGGGGTTGTGAAGTTAATGTTTTTGAAGGAGTATGGGAGGTTTGTGGAAGGGAATAGGTGAGGAGGCAATTGTATTTGAATAAGGTATTATTTTTCTAGTCTTTACCTCATAAACATCTCTACGGTTGTATGTATTCTTATCATAAAATAGGCCGTGTATAGTTAGCTTTTGAATAAAGTTCGATTATTTCCGTAGTCTTTTCAGAATAAATTAGTTAAAAATAAAAGACTACATACTATACGCGAAAGAGTATAAAACAAGGGAATTATATAAGGGATTAATTGGTTTTGGAGGAGGACATAGCCTATAGCGGGAGGCGTATCCGCAGATGTAAAGCATCGAGGTTCTTAAAAATAAGAATAATCAACTAAACAAAGGATTATAAATTGGGGTACCACCACATTGCCATCAACTTAAGAAAACAAGTCACCCCAAAAACGATAAATAAGCTTCTTCGTTACAAGAAAGCCTAAAAATTTCGTTCTAGGGGTGCAATAAAACTTTAGCTTGATGGCTATGTGTCTCTACCTCAAATTTTTCAATGTAATTAAAATAAACTTTTCTTTTGTCACAATTATTGAATTCAAGGAGAGTGGATGCAGATGCATGCTGAAATCAAATTCATTCATCACGTCGGCCATGTAGTTTCCGATATGGAAGCTGCACTCGAGCTGTACAGAAAACTGGGATTTGTCTGTTCGCCGCCGTCCTATCCGGCGATGGCCGAGAATGAAGGAGAACCTCCGAAGCCATTCGGAGCAGCCAATTCACATGCCGAGTTTTTAGGCAGCTTCATCGAAATCGTAACGGTTGCCGAGAAAGGCGCGAGGATTCCGATCAATGCAAAACTCGTTCCGTTGCAGGCATCGCCGGATGTGCTCCAAGTAATAATCGGAAAAATCAAACGCACTGTCGATACTGTCTCCAGATGTCTGTCCCGTTATGAAGGAGCGCATATTCTTTGTTTCGGTACCGAGGATGCCGACCAGACAGCGGACCGTTTCCAACGGAGTGGAATCAGTCATGGCGGTGTTAACACCGTACAGCGACCTCTTGAGATGTCCGGGGGAATTCAACTTATTCCCGTACGTTATTTGGAAATTGACGGGGACAACGTGCACGAAGGTCGTCTGGCCGCAGCGGAAAACCCACCCTCAGCCATAATGGGGGAGCAAATACCTCCGAACCATCCGAATGGGGCGACGGATCTAGTCGAATCAATCTTATGCGTAGACGATTCCGAGCTGGATGAATTCACTAGGCGATACGGCCAATACTTGGATTGTGAGGTCCGGACGGATGGAGTGACACACATCTTCAACTTGGAAGGGGCTCGCATCACAATCGTTCCCGGATCGCGGTTGTCAGAGCTGCTACCAGGAGAGGTGGCCCCCCCGATGCCGGGATTCGCCGGGTACGCGGTAGCAGTGAGCGACATCTCCCACACCCGAAGTTATCTCGAAGAGAACGGTTTACCGATAGCGGAGACGAACTCGGGCGACCTCTTCGTACCGGCGGCCTCGGCGCTTGGTGTTGCTATCGTGTTCAGGAAAGCGTAGCCGCGAAAAGCAAACAATCCGCGTTAAATTGAAACAGGGGTAGATTAAGACTTAAAAAATACTAATTTCCTGTAAATGTTTTAAAAGGCACAAAACAACTGTTTACGGTATAAAAATAGTGCTATTACCAAGAGGGATTTTTTACTTCCCCTTAGGATAGCACTACACTACATTTATAAAAAAGATTGATCAAAATGCTATTCAATCACATTTTGATCAGTGCTTTTAAATATGGCGGTTTTGTTTCTTAGTTAATTCCTGCATTTTATATCATTTACAAATCATATAAAGTAAAGGAAACTAGCGATTTATGAGTATAACCATGCTTAGAATCTATTAAAAAGTGATAATTATTATGATGGATAAGAAGAGAGGAGAGGGATTGTAAATGACTGTAGCGAAGAATGGAATATTGCAAGTACATGAAGTGAGTATCTACTATGAAGTACGTGGAAAGGGACCTGTACTTCTTTTCATTCATGGAGGAGGTGGTGATGCTGATAAGTTTCTGAAGGTTGCAAACCACCTTGCTGACCGGTATACAGTTGTTACCTACGACCGCCGCGGCCATTCTCGTAGCAATCTCACCAATCAAATTGAGGATTATTACGTAGAAACACACAGCGACGACGCTCACCGCCTAATAGCCAAACTGACTGATGAACCGGCGTACGTATTCGGAAGCAGCTCCGGTGCTGTCATCGGAATTGATCTGTGCATACATCATCCAGAACAGATTAAGCTACTGATACCACACGAACCAATCTTATTGCAATTTTTATTTGGAAATGAGCTAAAACAAGCCGAACAATTCATGGAAGATCTTAAGAAAAATCATCGGAGTGAGGTCATTAAGTTATTGTCAAATATGGAAATGGACGCTATGGAGCCCGGACAATCGAAGGATATACTAACAGAGCGTCTTCTTGGGAATTCAACGTATTTCGTTAAGTATGAAATCCCAGGAATTCTTAACTATTCGCTAGACATCGATAGATTGAAGAACGCATTAAGCTCCTCATCGATGCAGGTACTTCCAGCCGCAGGAAGTGCATCACGAGATTTTTTTGCTTACCGCTGCGCAGTCGCATTAACGGAACAACTGGGAACAGAAATTGTGGAGTTTCCTGGACATCATGTGGGCTATAACACAATGCATCATAAAGAATTTGCGGAGAAGTTACACAACATTTTAGTAAATCATTAGAAGTGGGTGTAGTTAAGAACAGAAAAATTATGTATTAAGTATTGCTTCACATTAAAGATGTTTCATTCCAAATAAATTCGCTATATTTACAGTACTGTTGTTTAAAATCGTTAACTACTTTGTTCCTTTAGCGTATAAAAACGTTAAAATGTGAGTGCTACCCCATGCTCATCAACCTAACAAAAATAAACTACCTCAAAATGATAAAACTGAGTAACTCAGGCAAAAACCTTGCTTTGGGGTAATAGGCTCAGATCGTAAAAGGCTATTCCATCACCTCTTCAAAGCGTAACTACAACAAGGACAAGCCAGTTTTGGCTTGTCCTTGTTCCATGCCGCCCGGCGAATTCAAACGGCAATCACACGAAGCCGCTATTCGCCCTAGATCTATCACCCCTGCCACAACGCAGGCTTTGTCACCATGAACCATAGCATCGCCATTAAAAGAACAATGTAAATCCAAACAGAACGCCGCAACAATTGAATCAAGGCGTTCTTGTCTTGGCCCGTTTCGCTGAATTTCCGAATGGTCGGCGAAAAGGCGCGGGCCAGGAAAAATAATGAACTCGCCATGAGAATAAGGGTCATCACTATCCAAGGGGTCTTCCAAGTCCAAGGGCCCGCCAGTACAAGCAGAACCCCGGATGCAACCAGCACATGCCCGGCATGCTTGGCCAGCCTGACCGAAAATCGGAATACATCCAGATAAGCCTGCTGTGTTCGAGCCTCTGAAGCCCGCAGTTTTTTGATGAGCGGAAGCAATACAAAAAACGGGCCGATGGATAAGATTACACTGAAAATATGTACATACAGAAGCAGTCGATACAACATGTCCATCCTTATATTACATTAACCTTCGATGGGACGGAACTCATGAACCCAAACTCTCATCTTTGGCAGCCACGGCATGCCAGGGTGAAGAGACAGGATAGATTGCTTATATTCCTCCACATTCGCAAAGCCTTCTTGACGGGCATGTTCATCAGTCAATTCGCCAAGTGACTGCGAATAGACCTTCTCCACAACATACCGGTGACCTTGAAGCTCCATCACTTCCCCGACATCCGCATATCTCCCGTTGCGGCGAGTAGCCGTTTTCTGTCCTGCAAGCACTTTTTCAATGTCCTCCTGAATCGTGATGAGACGTTCAATCGTACATGTTTTTGGCGGTAAAGCGTTCGTTTCATTTTGGTTTGTCATCTGGGTCACTCTCCTTTTTTCATTTAAGCATAAGTCCACTTTATCATATAAAAAAATTATTCTATATAGCAAGTCTACTTAATAGGGATAACAAACTTTCATACAATGTTTATCCGATAAACACCAATAATGGGAAAAAGCAGCGCTTGGTTTTGGTGCAAAAACCTCAAGATAATTGCAATTAATCTCTGAATCCTGGACATATTGATACTAGTACTCTAAAAAAGGGATGTAATCGGTATGGAAAATCAAAATTTGTTCAAATGGAAGCATTATCTGCCTGGTATTATTTTACTAACCGTGAGATGGTGCCTACACGGTACAACCTCAGTTTTCGTGATTTGGTGGAAATGATGGAGGAACGCGGCTTATCTATGGCCCACACAACGATTATACGTTGGGTTCATCAATATGGGCCTGGATTAGAGGAAAGGGTACGGTGTCATCTTAAGTCAACAAATGACTCTTGGAGAGTTAATGAAACGTATATCAAAGTAAAGGATCAATGGATGTACTTGTATAGTGTAATAGATTCCAAAGGAAATACCATTGATTTTTATCTAAGCGAATCAAGAGATAAACGAGCAGCCAAAGGCTTTTTTAAGAAAGCCTTGGCTGTAAATGAACTTACGAAAATAAACGGTAGAAAGTGTTTTTATATAGTTGTTTTGTAATTGTTTCACCTCTAGTAATCGTTTTTCATTAATGATGTGGTCATTCGACTTTCCTAACAAACTAATAACGAAAGATAAATTATACTTTCTATGATTCTTAATTTTTTACATATATTTTACCATTTTTCCTTCGTTTGCTGGTAATATGTGCCCCCATGCTGATTAAGCGGTTTAGACTATTTATCGGGATTGAAGATACTAAGATTGACCATAGAAGGTTTAAGAAACAAGAAGATTTTATTGATTATTGTACGTTATTTGAAGGTAAAGGGTAAATAATGCTTTTGGGTGATTATATAATTTTTTCCTTACCTTAACTGCTAATAGTATGATATTTTTTTAATATAATAATTTATGAGTTTTGAGAACATTCATTGTGATGTTTTCATATAAATGAAATATAGGTGAGGGAAAGGATATAAGAATGGAAAGTAAAAAAGTAAGTAATATAGTTAGAATGATTTGGTGGGCAGTCCTTATCATTATTACGGCATGGAGTGCATATATGTTATTTGATGGTAGAGGAACGAAAGCTTTCATGGGATTGTTAACGGTAGTTAGCTTAATTGCAATTGGTATTTGGCAAAGAAAGTCACGTTATGCATTTCCAGATTTCTTTGCCGGAATGACATATGTGTTTATTTTTATTGCTGTAGGATTGGGAACGTTTGGTGGATTTTATAGCATTCCTCATTTTGATGATTTTCTGCATTTAACTTCAGGGATATGGATTGGATGTGGAGCATGGATTTTAATGGGGCTATTAGTAGGAAAAACTATTATTAATCAGCTTCCTAAGTTCTTTATTGGGTTGTATATTATTTTATTTGCGCTAGCAATTGCAGGAGCATGGGAGCTTCTTGAATTTGCTGGTGATAAACTGTTTCATTTCACCGCACAAGGTCGAGATCACGATGATACGATGTTTGATATGATTGATGGATTAATCGGAGGTATCATCGCATCCACTTTTGTTATAAGAAGTCATAGCAAGAAATGAAGCTAAAGGAGTATCGTCTATTGCGGACGGTACTTTTTTTGTATTTAACATTTGTATAGAATAGCAAACCTTCCTGTGGAATTGGTGTCAGGAAGGATTTGCTTATAATGAACTATAGAAATTGATGTCTCATTTCTTGGTGGTTGGATAAATTGATAAAAACTCTTTAATTAGGCAGTAATAGCTTTTGGGCATCCAATGTTTCAACTATGTCTGAATGATTTTCAAAGAACGTTTGATAACGGTTCTGCTGTAAATGTAGAAACAGAAGTTTATCCTTAGATCGAGTGATTCCCGTATAAATAAGTTCTTGATCCGTCTCTTCTGCGTGTGTTCCTCTTGGTTCCTCCATTAGTAAGAAAATATTTTCTCCTTCTCTCTTAGTGTAGCAATAGGATACCTAACATGAATGTAAACTAAATTATTAATGCACGTAATAATGATTCAACAACATGAATTTTCAGTAATAATAAATGATTACAGAGTAGAGTGTTTGTTATTATTTTTCACCATATCTAATATATCCCTTATTACATTAACAACAACTTGAGGTTGATCAATATGTATTGCGTGTCCAGCATCTTCAACAATAATATGTTTTTTATTAGTCGACAAGTTAGCAAGCTCTCTCTGGAATTTCATCCAAGCAGCCATAGACTCTACTGTATGAAAAGGCTGCAAACCACCTGTTACGACAATAAGTGGAATACTTCCAAAAGATTTAGAAGTACGAACTTGTTCTAAACTTTCTTCTACCTCATTAAGAGAACCTTCCAAAGTAAATTGGTTATAATAAGCCTCCTGAACTTCTTTTGTAAATAGAGAAGGTAATATTCTGTTTTGATCCTCGTGAGTTGAGTCTAAGAGAACTACTCCTACTACTTCCTCTGGATATGTGCTTGCAAATAATCTTGTATTTAATCCTCCTAATGAGTGCCCGACTAATACATATGGAGGTTTTATACCTGCTTTATGAAGTAAGCTACGCAGATTTTCGACACTTTGTTGACTATGGCGAGGTCTTTCATCCATTCCACTTTTGCCAATACCAGCTCTATCATAAATAAACATTTTTGAAAACTTTGAAATGTCATCTCTAATAGGATTCCAGCTTTCCAAAGTGGCTCCATATCCAGAATCAAAAACTAGAGTTGGACCTTCATTATTTTTCCCTAACAATTCATAGTATAATTCAATACCACCTATATCTAGTTTTTGTCCTGTTTCATTCCCAATTAATTCACTCATATCCAATCCCCCATTTTTCATTTTGATATAAAAAGGAAAGACCATTTCTATTTATTCTCCAAAAATCTTTTTGCTCGATCAAATCTTGTATGTGCGGTATAAGTTGTTGGTGATGAAGGGGAATAAATCCAAATTTAATCCCTTTTTGTAATTTGCTAAGTTTCATCGTGTTCTCTTTCTCTTGAAAGGCATTTGTATTGAAGGAATAATGTAAATAGTCTTACAGTTTATTATACCTTAAATGAATACCATTATATTTCAAGCAAATTTGTGAGAAGAATACAAAAAGGATGAAACAAGGAGGAGGTATGTTTTTTGAAGGAGTATGGGAGGTTTGTGGAAGGGGTTCTTTAGAAACAATTCTAGTTCATCAGAAATCGATAAATTTATACCAAAAACGCCATCCTTTCTGCATATTTCTTCAAAAAGAATAGCGTATTTTTCGTTTTGGGGATACTTCAAAATCTTAACTTGATGGCGATGGGGTGGTACCCCTATAGGCATACGTAAAGGCAAGTCCAAGATAAAAAACCAAATTTCTCAGTATTAAAATTCGAGAAATTTGGTTTTTATCTTGGTAGGACCCAAAGTTGTTTAAATCTATTACTTTGTATTAAAAGAAATGTTGATTTTTCATCGTAAAATAATAAACAAGAGTTAAAAGAGCTAAAATCGAAAAGTTATAAAAGCTAAACCTTATAAGGTACATTTTACTTTTTTGTGGATCTCTCTTAATAAAAAGTTTAAATGAAATTACACTTGCGAGGGAAGCAACAATCGTACCAAGTCCACCTAAATTCACACCTACTAATAAAGGCTGCCAATCCATGGTGAATTTTGATAAAAAGATCGCAGCTGGTACATTGCTTATCAGTTGGCTTAAAATTATGGAACTGAAAAAGATAGATGTGGGACTTTTGAGATTTTCGCTTGCAAATGTGTGAACTACCTGTAATTCCGATATGTTTCCTATAAATATAAAAAAACATATAAAAGTAATAAGCAATAAATAATCAATTTTCTTCAATAATTTTATATCAAGTATACATGCGGTTCCCAAGGCGATGATGAACGCAAGTTTGTAGTCTAAAACCCCTAGTATGGATGCAGATATGATGCCAAATAGTATTCCCCATACTGTTGCCTTTTTTTTATTTTTTATAGGAATATACGGAAGTTCCATTTCCAATGTTTTACTATTCAATCTTTGATTAAGAAAGAATAACAGAATAATTCCAAGAACCACTAATAGAAGGATTGTTGTAAAAAATTGTATAGGCTTTATTCCATAGTTAGTAAATATGAAAAGATTTTGAGGATTTCCCATAGGAGTTAGACTGCTGCCGATGTTAGCCGCAATTGTCTCTAGTATAATAGTATCTAACATAGAAGTTTGTATAAACTTACTAATTATAAGTGTTAATGGTACAAATGTTATTAATGCCACATCATTCGTCACAAGCATGGAACTAAAAAAGCATAATAAAATTAGGATTGCTGAAACACTTTTACTAGTATGACATTTACTTAGTATAGCAATGGCGAACTTATCTAATAGTTTAAGATCTTCCAGAGCCTTAACTACGAGCATAAGATTAAATAAGCTGATTAATACTTTAAAATTAATATATTCTATTTTTGGTGCATGGAATAAACAGCTTACGATTGCTAATAAGAGTGATATAGTAAATACAATGTCTTTTTTTAAAATTCCAAATTTCAAGTTCGCCTTTTTTTCGTTTTTCGCATAAATATATTCTTTCATCAATCCCCCTCCAGTATGATCTATTCTACTACATACCCCTGTTTCTTGCATTTGAAACTTCAATGCACTTAAAAAATACCATAATTTCCATTAAATTACAGAAAAGATGGCGTTTTTTCGTTATGGGGGTAATGATTTGTCTTGGTTTGATAGGCATGGGGTCCCGCCAACATTTCGGAAATTTTGTACGCTAAGCCAATCTAAAAAAAGTCGAATTCCTGTACGCTAAGGAACCGACTTTTTTAGATTGGCTTATTCAACTAAAGCACCTGTTAGTTCAAGAAAAGTGTATCTTTCAGCAAAAAGCTAAAGGGTACACTTTTGTGTACAGTATTTTTCTTTTCTTAACTGATAATGCGTAAGCCTGTTATACGGTAGTTTGTTTATACTCTGCGAATAAATTATTTGATTGAATGTTACCTGCGATCTAAAAAGATTTCGAATGAACGCAAAGTGAGACAATATCTTAAAGTTTGATTATTATTTTTTCTTATCCAATGACTTGTGTGAGCCGTCACAGTTGGGCTGTTTTTGAGATAGCCCACAAGTACAATCATTTAATCCCTTTCCATCGAGAATTTTCTGGATATATTTACCAATCCTTGACTCTCGAGTTTTGGATTGTTTGGCTTGAGAAAAATAAAGAATGTATGCTCTTTGCCGTCCCGGTGTCAATGATTCAAAAGCAGTTTTAAAAGTAGGCATTTCATCGAATTTATTTTGAAGTTCTTCAGGAATTATGAATTCTTTATGCTCTTTCTTTTTCACTTTTAAACCGGCTTTTTCAACTTCAATGGCTTCATAAATATAGGCTTTCAAGATGGCTTCCATTTCAACTATTTCTTGAACATTGGTGAATCGAATCTGGCGCCCCGCCTGTACATTCTCCGTTGGTTGGATTAGAATCCCATGAGTATCCTGTAACAAAGCACCTTTGTGAAACGAAAGCGCACAATATTCTTTAAATCCATGTATTAAAACTATGTTTTTTTTCTCAAACGTGTAACAAGGATGCATCCATTTAAATTCTTCGGTTAGCTCACAGTCAAGAACGATATTTCTCAACTTCTCGTATTCTTCCTTCCACTTTTTGGCCGCATTTAAAAATTCATCGACCTTAGGATTCATTCTACTATTTGTCATCAAGGAACACTCCTTTGCAATTTTACAATTAGCTGACAGTCAAGAATGATTATTCTCAATTTCTCCGATTCTTTCTGTCACTTTTTTGCTGCCTTTAAAAATTTATCAAACTTGTATGGCTTTTTTTGGTGTTTATCCAGCATTAGTGGGCAGTAAGATTCTACCTTAAGACTTAGAGAGAGTCAAAGAAGATAAGAGTGGGATGAAAATCTCCCACTGATGGAAGTTTTACTTTATCCGAAGAGTGGATTGTTATGATGACGAAATAAGCAGGTTGGAGCGAACGGGCGAGCTAAGGTCTCTCAGACACAGCTTCCAATTTAATTTCTTAAATGATTACCATCTATTTGATGTTTTTCTGAATTCTTGATATAGTTAAATAGAGAACAGATGTTCTGATTGACTATCAAAGTGAGCAAAGCATTTTATAGCTTGTACCACATACAAAAAAACAATTCTATCAATGAGTTGTTCTAATTCAAGCAGGGAAATTAAGATATAGAAACGAATGTTTTGTACTGTATTTCGAGAAAATATTTGATTGAGGAGGAATTATTTATGTATGTAACAATTTCAGATTTTATTAATGAATGGAATAGGGAAGCATTACTAACTCAAAACGTTTTGGATGGTTTGACAGATGATTCATTAAAACAACCAGTGTATTCAGAAGGTCGTACTTTGGGGAGGATTGCATGGCATTTTACAACAAGTATCCCAGAGTATTTAGCTCATTTTGGGTTGAAGATCGATGGAGTAGAAAATGCAGAGAGTGTACCAACTTCAGCGAAGGAAATTGCTGAAACCTTTAAAAATATAAGTCTTGATGCAGCCAAAGTGATTGAAGAACAATGGACAGATGAATCCCTAAAGCAAGTACAAGAAGCATTTGGAAGACAGGAATCAAACGCTACAATCTTAATGGGGCTCATTAAGCACATTGTTCATCATCGTGGGCAAGTTACAATTCTTATGCGCCAAGCAGGAATAAAACCATTTGGAGTGTATGGTCCGCCAAAAGAAGATTGGATTCATTTAGGAGTGGAAAATCCGCCGCTATAGTATCGTGCTATAGATTCATACTTCAATAAATAAAGGGAAACCTTTATCGTTTAGGTTTCCCTTTATTTTGGACATACAAGTTAGTAAAAGTGGCCATTAAATCGGCCACTTTTTTATTTATATAATAGAGCCGAAATCTCGGAATTTCCGTTGCCCGAACTATTTTTTTGATAGAACATACAATATACTTGTACCTTGTCGATTTGTGTTTCTTTGCTTTGAGTAAACCCGAATCTCCGGTACAAACTTACATTTTCTGCATTTACTCTAAAACTTGAGCTACAAGTGAGGTGGAGAATATGAATGGATTCGAACGACGGAAACAGAACAAAATTGAGCAAATATACAGCTCCTCATTTGAATTGTTCTCCAAATATGGTTTTCAAAAAGTAAGCATGAATGAAATCGCTCAAAATGCGAATGTTTCTCCCTCTACCATTTATAACTACTTTGGAACAAAAGAACAGCTCTATGCCGACATGCTTATGAATTGGATGGACAAACAGTTGGAGCAGTATGAGAAGATTCTGGATTCAGCGTGTTCCTTTCCTGAGAAGACGAAGGAAATTATGCTTCTGGAAGCTAAAAATTTACAAATTTTATCGGATAAGTTTCAGAAATCCCCATTCTCTGAGGGGAGTGGGTTGATGCAAAAGCTGAAAAATTATAGTGAGCAGAAAGTCATGCAATTTTTTATGAAGTTTGTCGCGATTGGAAAGCAAGAGGGCTACATTCATAGAGATCAAACAGAAGAGATAATTATGCTGTACTTCAAGATGTACAAAAATGAGCTGGGGCGGCATTTGGAAGCGTCGAATCAAGAACGCATAACGAGGAGTATGGATCAATTGATAGATTTGTTTTTCTTTGGGTTGGTCGTAGGGAAGCCGAAGTAGTACGAAATTGGGAAATTGACCGTCTGCCCTGTTACGTAAAACCGTATCACAAATAAGTGATACGGTTTTTACTACTAGTTAAAAATCATAACAGTATAAAAATACATTCAGTTTATCTTTCATTGAATCAAAATTAATTTCTTTTTCATTTATACGTTCAAAGTTTTGACTGTCATAAAATCCATAGTTACATCTATTATCTGTATATAGATATAAGGATTTTACATCCATACTTTTCATATAATTATATAAATGGTTCATTAGAGCTTTTCCAACACCAAGACCTCTAGATTCCCCTGATACAATAAATAACTGTATACAACCTTGAAAATCATCTTCTTTTCCTTGTATAAGTTCTTTATATGTGTCTTGAACCTTTGAGAATTCTTTTATGAATTTTTTATTCTCCTTATTAGCCATGAGTACTTTAAGCATACTATAGGCAAGGCTTAAAGTATTATGAGCTTTCTTTAAACGATTTTTGTCTTTTTTGGAATCGCCCAAAATAACACCAATAATCTTATTGTTTTTTTCTGCTACTTTGCTAAATGAACTTTCTAAAATACAACCTTGTAGATAGATGTTTAATATTGAATCTAAAAATTTCTTATCCTTAATAAATTCATTGAAGCCAAATGCTTCACCGATCAATTCTTTAACTGGTTCATAATCTTCTTTAACTAGGCTTCTATATATTACTTTATCCATGTTTATAAACTCCTCTTTATATAAGTAAACTTTCATTTCGTATTTTCTTGCAAATGCCTTATTATGATCATAAGGTCTCCCCTAAGAGGAGAGTCAACGAGAATATAAGAAAAAATATAAAGGAAGTGATTCGGGTGAAAAACTTATTCTCTATTGGGGAAGTTGCGAAAATAAAGGACATTACAATAAAAGCGTTAAGATATTATCACAAAATGGGGATTCTTATTCCAAGATATATTGATGAGGAAACAGGTTATAGATATTATTCTATAGATCAATTTATTCATATGGATATTATAAAAAGCTGTAGAGAGTTAGGAACGAGTATAGTAGAACTACAAGAGATTTTTAAGGACTGTGATACGGAGAAATTACTAAAATTTTTACAATTAAAAAGAGATGAAGCAGAAGAAAACATAAATAAAATGAAAGAAATAATCAAAACCATTGATACCTTACATATGAAGGTAGAGAGTTCTAAGGATGTATTACAAAATGGCGAAATATCTATTACATTCTTTGAAGAGCGTTATGTAATTGTAGCACCATGTAAAGAAGTGGGAAGTTTACAGGAGTTACTTTACTATTCAGACTTAGAGAAAATCATTCAAGATAAGGAAGAAAAAATGTCAATGGAAATAGGAATTATATATAGCGTTAATTCAGAATGGAATGTAGAACCGAGGTATGTTTTTAGTAGATTTCAAGGGGATTCTAATATAGAAGTTGAAGAAAATATAAAAATATTACCAAAGGGAAAGTATGTAACGTTAGCCTATAGTAAAGAGAATGAAGAGGAACGTAGAAATAAAATAATTAAATATATAAAAGAAAATAACTTAAAAGTTAAAAGTTTCATCGAAGTGGAGTTATTTAATGATTTCTTTAATACGGAATCGTATAGTTGTCAAATTCAAATGCTGATTGAAAATAATGAGTCAGTTGATAGTTAGGATATATACAAGTTAAAAAAACAAAATTACCAAGATTCGTTTATAAACCGGCCTAATTTTTCATAAATAAGGAAATAATAGAAGCAAATAACTGTAAATATAGGAGGCCTTATTTATGAAACCCGATTTTTTACAAACCGTACACAAAGCCATTGGTAATATTGAACATATCCACATTGAAGAAAGTGGATCAGACAGTTTACTCATTCATCATGATGATGTACAAAAATTAGAACAAGTTGCTGAGACATTAGAAAATCAAAAATTCCATTCTACAATTAGGAACAATGGGAATACACCTTTTATTGAAGTGATAAACAGATGAAAAAAGTTCGGTTATATGCCGAACTTTTTCCTATTTTTAAATCGAAACTTTGAAATACGCCTCGTATACTCTCCATGAATCATTTGTATGTTTTAGATGAAGCCGAAGTCGCTTGTCTAATTCAGAACTATACTGATGAACCCACCACATAATGGTCTTGTGAGCCATTGATAATCCTCGTTCCTCTATCGTTTACGAAAAATTACGAAAATTTTACATTGGATTTACGCTCTATTAAATTTTTTCACTTACGATTAAGCAGAAAAGCAAATTTGATTCTGAAGGGGGATTTAAAATAAAGTTGCACCGTTTATAAAAAAGATTGATTAAAATACAGTACATATTTTATAAGAACGTTGATAAAACAAGACTTATGAACATTTTAAATCGAACTTTATTCTAAAATATACAGTCTGAAATATCAGATGAAAAAAGATTTTGATCAATCTTTTTTCAAAAAATAAAACGAAGTCGTATTGATAAATCAATGTTCATAGCGTATTTTTAATCAAAATTTTTTACAAGGAAACAAAGGGAGAGCAAATAAAAAATGAAAAGAGCGGAATGGGAAAGGTAGCAGACGATATTCTACATGCGAAAGAAGGAGATTAAAAAACGATGGAACGATTGATAGAAGCAGTAACGAAACGTTCTATGCTGGTTATGATGTCGATCCTTCTGATTATGCTGTGGGGCGGGATTTCAGCTTATCAAATGCAGCGTGATTACATGCCAGCCATTAACAATTCGACTTTGATGATTACGGTAAGAGCGGAGAACTTTGATGCCAATCAGGTGAAAAGTGATGTTGCAAGTAAAGTGGAACAAGCTGTGAGAGGAATAGATGGGCTTCAATATCTAGAAACCAACTCCTATGATGGTGGGTTGTTTGCCAGTCTTTATTTTCCGCTCAATTTTGACGTGCAAAAGGCGGAACAGGAGATTATTCAAGCCTTGAACGGTTCTCAGTTTCCAGCAGGAGTCGAAAAGCCGGTGGTCACGAGAGTCAGTACACACTCTTTTCCTATGATGAGAATCGGATTAGTAAGTGAAGGGACAGCGACCGACGAGAAACAGCTTCGCACAGAAATCCAAACAAAGGTAGCAAAGGAGCTGGAATATGTTCCGGGGGTAAAAGAAGTACGCCTTACGGGGACAGGACAGAAAGGTTATGTCGTAACGGTCCGCATGAATGAATTGAAAAAAAACGGGTTGACGTTGAAAGACGTCGAGAAGGCGTTGTCTTCCGCCAATACGGTATGGCCGAAAGGAAAGATTCAGAGTCAGCAGGCTCTGATTCCGATTCAAGTAACAGGCGATACTATCAATCCTGAACTGCTGAAGCAGATAAAGATAAGCAATGCTGAGGGCAAATCGGTAAATCTCTCCTCTGTGGCCGGTGTATCCGAAGGCATGGTAGATTTAAAGACGATTTCGCGGACGGACGGTAAACCGAGCGTTCTCATCGATGTGCTGAAAACGCCTTCCTCCAATGTGACGGACGTATCAGATCGAATCAAACAACGGGTGAATGAAGTTCAGGCAAAATTGCCCGAAGACGTAAAGATGAACATCCTTTATGATTACGGGGCTCAAGTTCAAAAGTCTCTTTTTGGCCTGCTAAAGGAAGGGGTATTGGGCAGTTTATTTGCCATGATTTGTGTTTTTGCTTTTCTCCGCCATGTTCGGGCCACAATGCTGATCGCCTTGACGCTGCCAATTTGTTTCTTAGTGACAACCGGCTTTCTGAAGGCGATGGACATAACTCTGAATATGCTCACTGTATCCGGTCTAGTGGTGGCGATGGGCCGGGTCGTCGATGATTCGATCGTCATTTTGGACAATATCTATCGTCGGGTGAAGGAGACTGGAAGAAAGGCTACGATTCCTGTCATTGCAGGAGCTGTAAAGGAAATGATTCCAGCGATTGTCTCTTCAACGGCAACAACGGTGGCAGTGTTTATCCCTATCGCTTTAGTTGGAGGGATGATTAGTGCCGCATTCTCAACATTCGCCTGGTCGGTGGTGATCGCGCTGGTAACCTCCTTGGTAGTGTCGCTAGTAGTGATACCGGGTCTGTCGCTATTTTGGTTGAATAAAGGTTCCCTCAAGGGAGACAGCAAACGGATGGAAAACATTCTTCACCGTATGCTTAGTTGGGCACTGCCACGTAAGAAGACAGTGACAGCGGTTTGTGCAGGGCTTTTTTCTGTTACATTGGCTGCAGCGCTGCTCCTGCCCGCCAATGTCTTGCCAATGGGACGTTCGGGGGAAATCAACATTGAGGTAGAGCTCCCGGAAAATAGTTCCCTATCCCAGGTTAATGCTGAGGTGAAAAAGATTGAAGATGTGCTAGGCAAGGAGCCTGCCATTGATACCTTTTCGGCTACGATTGGCTCTAATTTTCTGCCGCAATTTGACGATGTGTTTGATGAAGGCGGAGGCTGGATTCCACGCAATAATGTAGCTAACATCACAGTCACGGTGAAAGAGGGAACAGATGTGGAAGCTTACTCGGCGGAACTGACCAAAAAAGTCAAAGCGATCCCGAGCAAAGCGTTGTTTACGGTCACGAATATGAATATCGCCGGGGACGACTCGAGGTTGAAGGTGGTCCTTACAGGATCAGATACTGCTATGCTGGAACAACAGGCGCGAGTGATCCAAAGCAAGCTGAAGTTAGTACAGGGCTTAAGTGTGGAAGGGGCAGCGGATAACGATGACAGCAACTCTATTTATCTATTAAACATCAATCGAGACGAGCTTAAGCGTACTGGAATTAAAATGGAGGATGTCCTAGATCGGATTAAGCCTTATCTTTCTCAAGGGGAAAAGCTCTCGGTCAAAATCAATTCTAGGGAAGTTCCGATTGTCCTGGAAAATGATGCGGTCACCTCAGTGGAAGCCGTACCTGTGGCAGCGGATGCTACCGTCCTGCCGGGACAAAACATCATTGATGCATTAGCCAATGAAACTTTTACCGCAGCGGATGGAAGCGTTGTCGCTCTTAACAAGTTGGCAACCCTTCAGCACAATTTTCGCAATCCGGTTATCCGTGAACGGGATGGGCGTCCTTTTGCAGTCGTATCAGCTGATGTTATCTCAAGGAATGTGGGAGAGGTCACTGACCAAGTGGAGCGCATTTTGAAGGATGTGCAAATGCCACGGGGAGTTACGTATACTTTTGGCGGAATTTCGGAACAGGTGAAGCAAATGGTGGTCGAATCGGCTATCGCGTTGGGGATATCGACGCTGTTAGTTCTCCTTATCATCAGTACTTTTTTCCGAGGCTGGAAGGTTCCGGTGTCTGTTCTTGTCTGCATCCCTTTAGCCTTGATCGGTTCCGTCTGGGGGCTAATCTTATTCGGTAAAGAGTGGAATTTGAGTGCTTTTGTCGGGCTGTTGATGCTCACTGGAATTGTTGTGACCAACGGAATCGTACTTGTGGACAAAATCGAACGGAACCTCAGGGAAGGAATGATACCGCGAGATGCCGTACTGCAAGGCACAATGACACGAATTCGTCCCGTTTTAATGACAGCGGGTACAACCATCTTAACGGTTCTTCCCCTATGTTTTACGTCCGGGGGGGACACGATTGTGACGCAGAGTCTCGGAATTGTGGTTGTAGGGGGCATGCTCACATCGACATGCATTAGCTTGTTTATCATCCCTATTATTTATGAATGGATGAATCGGAAGTCAGCACTTGATTCAGGAAAAATCGCGGAAGTCGAACAAGTTATGTAGTTTGGCACATACAAAATCTTGGTAAGGAGTGAGAATATGAAAAAGAAATGGAAGAAGTGGATGGGGGTAACTTTGGCCGTAAGCTTGACATTCGGTGGGGGAACAGCAGTTTTGGCTGCTTATAATCAATTCCCTTGGGGAGCGGAAATTGAAAAACCGGCAGACGGTTGGGCCCTCACGCCTGCTGGAAAACAAGTGAAGTTGGGTGATCGCCCTTACAGTTCAGTCATGAGCCCGGATGGAGAAACCATTATATACAGCAATAGTGGAACATCCATCCATTCCCTGATGGTCGTTGATGTGAAGAGTGGGGAAATCATTCAAACTCTGGAGTACAAATATCCGCAATCTCTGACTTGGGGTGTCACCTATAGTCCGGATGGCAAACATGTGTATGCGACTGCCGGAGGCAACCAAAAGATTCGCGTCTATGATGTCGAGGGACAGCGTCTAACAGAAAAGAATCCGATCGTACTACCGAAAGGAATAAATTTTTTCCCGGCAGGACTGGATGTTTCAGAGGACGGTAAATTCTTGTACGTGGCTAATAACCTGAAAGATTCCATGTCGATCATTGATGTCCAAACCGGACAGGTGACCAAAACGATTCCGGTCGGGCATAATCCTTACACTGTTAAGCTTTCCAATGACGGTAAGTTTGCGTATGTAAGCAACTGGGGCGGGAATACGATTTCGGTCATCGATACGGAAAAAGGAGAAGCGGTGGATCCTATCCAGGTCGGTTCCCATCCGAGCGCCATGAAGTTAAATACAAATGGACAACTTTTGTATGTGACCAACAGTGATAGCGACAGTGTTTCTGTTATTGACACCGAGACCCGCCAGGTGAAGCAAACGATTGATCTCTCTCCTTACAAAGGTGCACAAGAGGGAAGCAGCCCCAACGCACTGGCCGTTTCTGAGGATGGAGAGAAGCTCTATGTGGCCAACGCCGGTAATAACGATGTGGCCGTCATCGATACCAAACACGGAAAGATCAAGGGGATGATTCCAACTGCCTGGTATCCAACTGGGGTGGAGATATCCAAGGATGGAAAACAGCTGTTTGTGGGCAGTGCCAAAGGGTTCGGACGCGGTCCTAACTCGAAAGTCCCAAATCCTATGACGGGAGCACTTTCCATCATCGATGTACCGGACGAAGAGCAGCTTAACAAGTATACAAAGCAGGTGGTTGAAAACAACGGGTTTGATGAACGGGACAAGGTGCGCATCAGCTCAAATAAGGCGAAGGAAGTTATTCCTCGCCATGTCGGGGACCCCTCCAAGATTAAGCATGTGATTTACATTGTGAAGGAAAACCGGACTTATGACCAACTATTTGGTTCTTTGGAAAAAGGAAATGGGGATCCAAGCGTGAATCTGTTCGGGGAGGAGTCGGTGCCGAATCAACGGCAGTTGGCCCGCCAATTCAGCACGATTGACAATTTTTATGCGGATGCCTGGATTTCTGCGGAGGGCTGGAATTGGGCCACGGCAGCGATGGCCAATTCGTATACGCAAAAGACCTTTCCTCATTGGTACAGCGGACGGGGACGTAGTTATGATTGGGAAGGCGAAAACAAGTTATCTACGGCACCAAGCGCTGATGTTGATAATGCCTATTTATGGGACAGTCTGGACCAAGCTGGCATCGATTATCGTAATTACGGATTTTATGCTCGAAACGGCATAGCGCCTTCCACGATGCCGAAGCTGCAAGCAAAAACAGATGCCGCCTACCCAGGCGATGGTTTGCACATCAAAGATCAGAAGAGAGCGGATGAGTGGTTAAAAGAGTTTAGGACTTTTGAAGAGGCAGGCAAGATGCCGACGGTTCAGTTTATCCGATTGCCTAATGACCATACTGTAGGTACATCAGTAGGAAAACCGACTCCGAAAGCGATGATGGCGGATAATGATCTGGCGTTAGGCCGCATCGTAGAAGCTGTTTCAAACTCCGAATTTTGGAAGGATACAGCGATTTTCGTTACCGAGGACGATGCACAATCTGGCACCGATCACGTTGACGCTCATCGTACGATAGCTCTTGTAATCAGCCCATATACGCAAACGGGCGAGGTGGATTCTACGTTCTATACGACCACTTCCATGCTGCGCACGATGGAATTGATTGTTGGAGTACCGCCGATGACACAATTTGACGCAGCAGCAACTCCGATGGTAAATAGCTTTACGGATAAGCCGAATTATAAACCTTATAAGGCAATCGTTCCAAAGCAGTCACTTGACGAGTTAAATCCAAGGAACGCTCCAATGGCCGCCGAGTCAGCCCAAATGAATTTTGAAGCCGTAGACAGCGCGTCCGAACCGCTGCTTAACGAAGCGATCTGGAAAAGCGTCAAAGGCGCCGACAGCGAAATGCCTGAACCAAAATCAAACTTCCGTGAACCAATACAGATCAATGGTGCAGAAGAAGCGGAAGATAGGGGCACAGTTAATTTCAAATGGTAGATTAGTATAGCCAAACGACAGCCACTTTAGTAATACCGAACTATCGACCGATTTTGTGGCTAATCATCCAGTAAATAGAAAAATGACTTGAGGCTACACATGTAGCAACTCAAGTCATTTCTCGTTTATCCCGCTATTCGTGGGCAGTAAGACCCCTACCTCAAGATTCAAAGATAAGCAAAGAAGCTAGGTGATGGATAACTGCTGGCATGTGCCCGATTGGGCGGGCTTTCCGTCAGTGGGGGATGAAGAAAACCCCACGGAAGTTTCACCTTACGGTTAATTACGGTGAACTGTACCACAAATAAAAGAAAAAGAGAAATAGCCCATGAAGAAAATCTTCACGGGCTATTTATTTGCTTATGTAGTTAGAATAATAGCATTAGTTCGTTTTAAACTTAGGGTATGGGCCATATTTGTTATCGTATTCTTCACTATCCTGGCAAAAGAATATAATGAGAACGATACCACCAACGACAGGAATAAGGCTCAGCAGTTGCCACCATCCGCTTCTTCCAGTATCGTGCAGTCTGCGAGCACCAACAGCTAAAGATGGTAATATGATTGCAAGAGCATAAAGTAAGAAAGGTATCAAAAATACAAATGATACTGCCACAAGAATTTCTAATATAATAGTGACAATTAAGTTAATAAGGAAAAACATCCAGTATTCTTTACGACGAGCTCTCCCTTGAAATCCGGCATAGTTTTTAAATGCTTGTAAATACCATTGCATGCAAGGTTCCTCCTTTTTTAGTTTCATGATAATTACAAAATGGTAATATAACATTTCTTGGTAATACTGTCTAGACAATAAAAGGAAAACCTCAATTCTATAGAAAAAAACCTTAATTTCTTAAGGTTTCTCTTGGCTTTATATGAGTGCCCTCTAATCTCTACGCCGCTAATGTAGAGGTCTTATTTATCTTCTTTTTCTTCTTTTTCTCTTTCCTCCTGTTCTTTCAACAACAAGTTCCGCAAAACATGCGCCCGGTAACTCTCCAACTTCCGCCCTTCATAATAATTAATCCCAAGCTTTTTCAACTCATACACGTACCAGCCTTTAGTTCCGTAATACATGTGAACATGCTCCTTTAGAATTTTTAACAGTATATGCTTGAGTATGAAAAGGAAAGCTTGTTTTACTTGCGGAAAGTGTGGATTTTTCTGCGGATATCATATATGTATTTCAAGGATAATGGTAAATTTTACGTGGTAAAATAATAGAATTAAAGTATTTGAGGAATTGCGATGCCAGTTTACAACAAGAACTTTAAATGAAAAAGAATACATAGAAGAAATACGTAAAAAAACACCGTCCTTTTTGTTCGTTTACCGTAAAAATTCTACTCTCACAAATAAAATTAACACAGTTCAAATAAATCGAACTGTGTGATTAAAGGTGTTTAGTATTATAAAATTTCATTTTGACCAATCAAATTATAGCATTTTATATATTTCAATTAAGTTGTCATCAGGGTCGCGAAAATGTGCAATACGTGATCGCCATTCTTTACGATCGTGCGGTTCATTAACAAATTCAATTCCTTTTTCTCTGAACCGGTTATAAGTCTTATCGACATCTTCAACTTCAAATTGAAGCAAGAATCTTGATTGAGACTCAGCTTCTAAAGGCTTATTTCCCTCTCTGACCAATTCGGCCATCATTTTTCGAGATACAAGCTCAATTTTCGTCTCCCCATTATTGAAAAGCGCATATTCCATGTCTTCCTCGTACCAACTAACTGGAAACTCCAATAAATCTCTATAAAACATGGCACTTTTCTTAAAATCTTTGACCAAAAGTCTTATTTGCAACAACTTCAAATCAATCATCTCCTAAAAAATTTATCCCGCATTAACGGGCAGTAAGACCCCACCTCAAGAAGCGGAGAGGAACAAGGAAGATAGGTGGGGGATAACTGCCCGTAAAAGCCCGATTGGTTCAACTAACCGTCAGTGGGGGATGAAGAAAACCCCCACTGATGGAAGTTTCACTTTATCGAAGAGCCGACACTATCACTACTCATTCGAACAATTCGTCACTGATTTCAATATTCCTTCATGTTTAATGTAACGACCCTGCTCTGTTATCCGCACAAATGAAATAACTGTATCGTCAATCAACACTTTCTTGAGGACCGTTCATGCAGTATGTACCAGCAGCAGTATACGTGTTGAATGTGAAGTTGTCATAAACCATAAAGTAAAAATATAGAGTATTTTCTATAATAGGGGATAAAACTATATTATCCATTTTAGGTTGTTACATAGTTATATTGATATATGGTTTTATAATTGATTCTAGAATGGCTTATAGTGACAATGGCATTTGGAGGATGTGCAATTATTTTAAATTTCTTCTAAAATATGTCGTACAAAATAAGAGTAGTTTTTTTTGACTACTCTTGTTTCTTTTCTTTCTCTTCTTTTTCAATTGCGGATACGGATTTTTCAGGTTTTTTTACATAATTATCATATAATTTCCCTGAACATGAGAAATCCTTTTCATAGTCTTTCGAATCAATGATACTAGCATTAAACGATAATTCTTTATCGTCATTTATATACCCATTTATAGATGGAACGCCCATCGGATTTACTTTATGTTCTGTAAAAGTAATAGATTTTACATCTTTAATATTATAATGAATATACTTTGTTACTCGGGCTTCTTGGCGTTTCCAAAACTGCTCTTCTATTTCTTTTTGTTTGAAGTACTCTATCGTAAAATACGCTCCAGCTATGATGAGCATGACAGATATAAACAAAATGATATTTTTCTTCATAGAAACTCCTTGTATCTTACAAGTTAATTAACTATTTTTCATTTTTTAAACATGGTGTAGAAAAGAAGAGTAGCTTTTTTGACTACTCTTGTTTCTTTTCTTTTTCTTCTTTTTCAATTTCGGATACAGATTTTTCAGGTTTCTTTGTGTATTTATCATATAATTCTCCAGAAGATGAAAAATTATCTTCGAAATTTTTTGTAGTACTAATATTAGCTATAAACCATAATTCTTTATCATTATTTATATAACCTTTTAATCTAGGAACGCCCATAGGACTTACACTATGTTTTGTGAACGTAATAGATTTTACGTCTTTAACATTATAATGAATATACTTTTCTATTCTTGCTTCTTGTTCCTTCCAAAATTGTTCTCCTTTGTCTTTATGTTTGAAGTACTCTATCGTAAAATACGCTCCAGCTATGATGAGCATGACAGATATAAACAAAATGATCTTTTTCTTCATAGAGACTCCTCGTATCTTACAAACTAATTAACTATTGTTCATTTTTAAAACATGATGTAGAAAAGAAGAGTAGCTTTTTTAACTACTCTTGTTTCTTTTCTTTTTCTTCTTTTTCAATTTCTGATACTGACTTATCAGGTTTTTGGATAAGTTTATCTAATTCTCCGGAACAGTTCAAATTTTCTTCGAAATTTTTTGAATCAATGATATTAGCATTAAAATTCAATTCTGTATCCTTATTTATGTATCCATTTAAGTAAGGAACGCCCATTGGACTTACACCGTGTTCTTCAAATGTAATAGATTTTACGTCTTTAATATTATAATGAATATACTTTTCTACCCTTGCTTCTTGTTCTTTCCAAAATTTTTCTTCTTTTTCTTTTTGTTTGAAGTACCGCATTCCTATATACCCTCCTGCTAGAATGAGCATGACAGATATAAACAAAATGATATTTTTCTGCATAGAAACTCCTTGTATCTTACAAGTTGATTAACTATTTTTTTATTTTCAAAACATGCTGTACAAAATAAGATTATTTTTTTGACTACTCTTGTTTCTTTTCTTTTTCTTCTTTTTCAATTTCAGATACAGATTTTTCAGGTTTATTGATAAGTTTTCCTAATTTATCAGAACGTGTGAAATCATCTTCAAAATTTTTCGTAGTAATTATACTAGCTAGAAAATCTAATTCTTTATCACCATTTATATATCCACTTACAGAAGGAACGCCCATCGGATTTACTTTATGTTCTGTAAAAGTAATAGATTGCACATCTTTAACATTATAATGAATATATTTTTCTATCCGAGCCTCTTGTTCCTTCCAAAACTGTTTTTCTTTTTCTTTTTGTTTTAAGTAGTTCATTCCTATATAACCTCCTGATATAATGAAAATAATGGATAATATGATTATAATTACCTTTTTCATAAGTCAACCCCTTTGTTCAAATATAGTTAAAATATACCATGGAATGAGTTGGTACATATGAATGAATTGAAAAAAAATCCAATTGCAAATGACGAAGATTATTTTAAACTTTCAAGTAACGTTTATGAGGATATAGTTTTAGAAAAGGGAAAAGAGATAAAAGGAAGTGATGGTAAATTATGGAAGATTATAGAATCCATAGATGCAAATCACCAAAAAGTAAAAAATGGTTTACAAGCCATTGCTGTAGTCCCGGCAGAAGATTATAAAAAGGATAAATTAGACTATGAAAATATCACATTCGTATTTCGTGGAACAGAGTTTGGTAAATTTGATGGCGATTTAACTGCAGATACTAATCAAGTTTTTCTCGGAAATCAAAAAAATCTTCAAGTGAAAAGAAATGGTATATATCCAACACAATTAGAAAAGTCAAATAAGGAAACACAATTCGATACTGCAATAAATTGGGTAGATAAAGTAAATGAAAAATACCATCCAACTTTTGTTCATGCGACAGGCCATAGTTTAGGTGCTGGATTAGCTCAATATGTAGCGACAGAACGAAATTTTTATGCAACTACATATGCTGCACCTAATATATATCGATTACTAAGTCCAGAAGCAAAGAAACGTGTAGATTCTGGAGAAATGGATCAAAAGGTTGTTGATTATACACATAGGAAAGATGCAGTAGGAAACTTTGCACAATTTGGAGCATCTATAATCGGAAAGCAATATACAGTAAAAGGTAACGGGAAATTAGATAAAATTCTTGCTGTAGTATTCATGTGGGAACATCCGATGAATACATTTGAGGGTATGTTCCACTCAAATGGAAGTGTTCAATTAAAATTTGAACCCGAAGAAATTATTAGACAAGCAAGAGACATTCAAGTAATAAGCGATAAATTATTAGATATTGCACGAAATATAGAAGAATTTCAAAGAAGAGAAGAAGAAGCAATTATGGAGTTAAAGAGAAAATTAAAGCATGAGACAGGTTCAGGTGGAAAATATCATTTGTTAAGTGAGCATGATGTAGATGAGGCAGTTGCTGAAATCGCCAGATCAAGAAGAAACGGGAAAGATTATTTTTATGATGTGGATTTGGCGGAAGAGTTAATCCATCTTTTACGAAAAGAACAAAGAGATTTAGGCTATTTGGGAGAAGATATTGCTTATGCAGCAAAATCATTACGAGACAAAGACAATGAATTAGCGACTAACTTTACAGGATTAGTGAGGAGATAACGTGGTGGATTTTATAGGGGAAATTAAAAAGATTGAAAAGGAAATTGAAAGTGCTGCAAAAGATGTTGCAACGCATGTTATAGATGAATTACAAGCTGCCAAAAAACATTTGGAAACAGAAATGCAACGAACGTTTTTAAAAACAGAAGTATCGTTTAAAATAAATCAAATTATAGATGAAGAGCAATATATCCTTCGGAAAAATCATGATTTATTTCATGATGTATGTAAAGAATTAACAGGAAAGGCTATAGAGTTAAATCAAAGTTTTGAAAGCCGTACAGGTAATGAAATAAAAAAATCAATAAGTGGACAATTAGATAAAATTCGTAATCAACTAATCTCAAAGCAGTATGATTTAGACGATAGTTGCGGTAAAAAATAAGAGTTCAATTTAGCATACTTTATTTAAAATTCACAAGGTGATTTTTGTGTGATGGAAAAAGTGAAAAGAGAGGAGCTGCGATGTCAGTCTATAATAAACTAGTACGCGGTCATATTCTAGAAATGATTGAAAATATAAGAATTTCAATGAAAAAGCTCCTTCGAGTTAAGAAGGAGTTCCTCTACATCAAGCCGACTGCCTCTTAACTTTCCCCAACAACCCAACCAAAATATGCGTGCGATATGACCCTAGTGAAGGAGAAATAATTTTCTTGATGGAGGTTTTTTAATCATTATCAAGATCTTTATCAAGAAAAGGAGGTTTCTTTTCTTCTTTTATACCTAACTTTGTCTTAATTTCAGTTAAATCTCTTAAAATGGTTTGGGTATTTAACCAAGCTGCAATTGAAGCAAAAACAGCTAAAACTAAGACAAACGTGATTAAAACATTTACTAACAATCTACTCACCTCAATAAATCCCTATTTTTATCAACTTTTATTTTTGTTAAGCAATTCTAACAAAAAGCAACAAAGTTTACGAAAACAGTGTTAAAAAAAAGCTCCTTCCAACTAAGAAGGAGCTTCCCTACATCAAGCCGAATGTTTCTTAACCTTCTCTAACAACGCAGCCAAAATATGCGTACGATATGACTCTAGTTTTCTACCTTCGTAATAACGGATTCCTAATTTCTTAAGTTCGTTTACGTACCAACCTTTGCTACCGAAATGCATATGATCGCTTCCTTTCTCGTTTTTGGTTGTTCTGATTGTATTTTTTGGCGGAATGATGAATTTCCATATGAAAGTAGTTAACTTCTCCGTCGAAGACATATATACTAGAAGTAGTATATGTTGAGGTGGCTTGAACAGCGTGATTATTGAAAAGCACGAAATTCAAATTGATCAGATTACGAGTGGGAAGGTCAATATTTTTACGTTTTATCGTAATAAAAAGCAAATTGACCACCAGTTTTTACAATTGCAGGAGCCTTCTCTTACTGCGAATTATTTTTTTCATTTTCATCTAGATGCGGAAAGTTTGCGTCTCTTGCATGAAGAGTTTCCAAGTATTTATCCGTACGATAAGAAAGAGAGTATTCTTGATTGGACGGATAAAATGAAGGATGAGTTAAAGCGCCTTATTCAAGCAGGAATGTGGAATAAGCGCGTTCGATTAGGTAATCGAATCGTAGAAGTTGTGTTTCTGTGGTGTGAAGAAGATATAGTGTGAAAAAGAAGCGGTCAGACGCTTCTTTTTTTAGCGCTGGAATAAGACAAGCTTTCCGCTTGAAGATGTGCAGCGGTGTGTGTGGTCATACAATTGTTTTTCTCGTAAAAGGGTTTCACCTTTTGATTTTGCTTCTGTTTCAGTCGCAGCCTCAAATGATTCGTCTAGTACTTTGGAACCGTCTTTTTCGAAAACTGTTAGTGTGTATACGCCCATGAAAATTCCCTCCAAAAAATAATCAGAATGTTATAACTATTGTGTCATAAAACGAGCGATTATGCAAAAGAAATATGTGACATGATTGGTAATAAGTAAGATGAATTTTGTATCTATTTTATTTTGAATAGAAAGGTATAAACCCCTTTTTTTATATGTTTTCGACGAAATATGACAGATTAAAGGTGTTTTATTTGTTATGATATTTTTACAGAATTAGAGAAATATGCAATTACGAAAGCTGAATGCATTTGTTTATGCGTAAATGAGAAAAGAGGATGAATGAAGTGGAGAAAAATCATGACAAGATAGATGCTGGCAGGATGGAAGAGATGAAGCAAAAAAGTAAATCTTGGCGATCTAACAAATGGTATATTTATTTGTTAATTACGCTGTCTCTTACTCTCGTTTACCGTGCCGGGAAGTTATATTACCTTTATCATAAAACAAATGGAAATACGATGCCGAATATAAGCCAAGAAGATAGGGAGGCTGTTGTTGAGTCTGGAGATAAGGAACTAAAAGAAGAACAAACGAATCTAAGTGTGTACACGGCTGCATTAACTTTACATTCATTAAAAACAAGTGATTTTAGTGAAAATTCGCTTCGCCAAATTGTAGCAGATCCTTATGTGCCAGTTGTCATGGAAAAGGCTGGGCAACAAAGTGTAGAGAAATTAAAAAATTCAAATCCTGCTAAAATTTATCAGGAAGGAACAAATACGTACTTATCAGTGAAAAGTGATGATAGCACTTTTATTTTAGAAATGTCAGGGAAAACAGTGAATCATATTTACGGAGAAAACTGGGATAATAGTGAGCAAGAAATGCAAAGATATCACGAATTACTTAATAAATTGGAAACACAAGGTGAGGAAGCGAAAGTAAAATAAGACTAAAGTATAAACAGGAAAATCTAATGAGCGAAGTAATGAAAAAAGCTGGATGTTTTTTACATCGGGCTTATTTTCATTGTCTTATAGAAGACTAAAATTTTTTTTATATAAACTTTTAATCTGAAGACTATGACGTTCAGTTGCTTCTTTTTTTTAGCCTTGGAATAAGACAAGCATGTGACATTCCGTGTTAAAATAGAGCCAAGTATGACGGAGAAAGGACGTTACAGTGTGAAAGAAGTAAAGTTTATTCATGCGGCAGATTTGCATTTGGATAGTCCGTTTAAAGGGATGGAATTGAATGTGCCAGCTTTTATATGGGAAAGAATGAAGGAAAGTACGTTTCGTTCGTTTGCGCGCATTGTGGATAAAGCGATTCAAGAGCAGGTCGATTTTGTTTTGCTTGCCGGTGATTTGTATGATGCGGAGACGAGAAGTTTACGGGCGCAGGTGTTTGTTCGTGAGCAAATGAAACGTTTGGCGCAGTATGATATTCCGATATATGTGATTCACGGTAATCATGATCATTTAGGGGGAAGCTGGGCGGCAATTGAGTTTCCGAGTAATGTACATATTTTTACAGAGCCTTATATAGAAGAAAAATCATTTTATAAAAACGGTGAGCTGCTTGCCTCCATTTACGGATTTAGTTATCAGCAGCAAGCTGTGACGGATAATATGACAGAGCAATATAAAAAGATGAGTGATGCGCCGTTTCATATCGGTATGCTTCATGGAAGCGTGGAAGGAGATGCCGAGCATAATCGGTACGCGCCGTTTCAAATTCGTGAATTGAAGGAAAAGCAGTTTGATTACTGGGCGCTAGGTCATATACATAAGCGTGAAGTGTTATTAGAAGAACCGTGCATTGTGTATCCTGGCAATATTCAAGGGCGGCACCGAAAGGAAACAGGAGAGAAAGGTGCGTATGTTGTTTCCTTGTCTAAGCAAGGGACGGAACTAGGATTTTTCAGTACGGCAGATGTTGTTTGGGATGAGAGTTCTATCAACATTGATGAGCTAGAGACAGTTGATGATCTTATTCATGCGTGTACAGAGAGTATGAACGGTGTTCGAAGAGAAGAGGAAGGTTTACTTGTGACGATGACGTTTACAGGGCAAGGCCCGCTTGCTTCTTATTTACGTGATGAGAAGCGCGTCGAGGAAATCCTTCATATTGTAGCGTCAGGTGAGGAGCGCAGTAATTTTGTACACGTCGTGAAATGGAAGAATGAAACGATTTCGTTTGCGGAAATTGAGAAGTTGAAGAAAGAGAATCATTTTATTGGGAATGTGCTACAGGAGCTTGAGTCATTTTCTAGTATGGATGAGGTGCTGCGGACGATTTGGACTTCACCGGTTGCGAGGAAGGTGCTTCATTCATTTTCTGAGGAAGAAAAGAAAGAGATTCAAAGGGGCGCCGAGAATATTATTTTAGAGCAATTACTAGAGCAAGAGAGGAGCAAAGCATGAGAATTGAAAAGCTTCATATTTACGGATATGGAAAATTAGAAAATGTCGAGCTGAACCTTTCCATGCTTACTGTATTGTACGGAGAAAATGAAGCGGGTAAGTCAACGATTCGTTCGTTTATGAAAAGCATCTTATTTGGTTTTCCAACGAGGGGACAGCGCCGCTATGAACCGAAAGAAGGCGGGAAATACGGCGGAGCAATTACGGTTTTTACTGAGGAGTATGGAAGTTTAAAAATTGAACGTCTTCCGAAAACAGCGGCCGGGGAAGTGACAGTTTATTTTGCGGATGGAAAAACAGGTGGCGAAGATGTTTTAAAGCAGCTGTTAAACGGAATGAATGAGCAGTTGTTTGATTCTGTTTTTTCATTTGATATGCATGGTTTGCAAAATATTCACCATATCGGTGAAAACGATATTGGCAACTATTTATTTTCGGCAAGTGCGGTTGGCAGCGACGGGTTATTACGACTCGAAAAAATGCTTGAGAAAGAAATGGAGCAGCGCTTTAAGCCAAATGGCCGTAAGCCCGAAATTAATGTAGCATTGCAGGAGCTAAAAAAGCTGCAAGATCAGCTCGCAGATTGGCAAGGAAAGATTGCGGCGTATGAAGAGCTTGTGAAAAAGAAAAAGGGCATAGAAGAGCGCCTTACAGTCATTCGCACAGAGCAGCAAGAAGCAGGAAAACGAAAACAAGATTACGAAGTGCTAGAAGCGTTGCAGCCACTGTTTCTAGAAAAACGTGCGTGTGAACGCTTTTTAGAACAACATGCGGGACATGCGTTTCCAGTTGATGGTCTAAAGCGTTATGAAGCGGTAAAAGCACGGCTTGAACCACTTCAGCTGCAAGGAGATGCACTGCAAAAGAGATTGAATGCAGCTCAAACTCAAATAGAAGTACTAGTAGTAAATGAAGAATTGCTTCAGCAAGAGGTGTATGTGGAAGAGCTTCGTTTGCAGCATATGTCTTATGAAGCAGCGCTGCAAGAAGTGCGGGATTTGACGGGGCGTATTTCACATATAGAAGAAGAAATACAAGATTTGCAGCAGCAAATCGGGATAGCGTTTGCGCGTGAGGATGTTCTTTCTTTTCAGACGAGCTTGGCTATGAAGGAAACAATTACGCAGATGATGCAGCAAGCAAAAGAGTTAGAGAAGCGAAAACAACAGTTAGATGAAAGATTTAAAACAGATCAGGAACAGTTAGAGGAGCAAGAAGAAGCAGTTAACAGGCTCAAAGCGCAAACGATGTCAGCGGAAGAACGGGAGAGATATTTGCCAAAAGCGCAAAGTGCAGCGTCCCAGCAAAGAGGACAAAGACAGAAACGAAGTAACACCGCACCGCAGATGAATAAAGCTACGATGGTACTGTTCGTTATGAATGCTTTGCTGCTGCTTGCGGGCGTTTTAATGGATAATCGCAAGTTATTGTTTGTTGGTGTTTTTCTTTTAATTGGCCTTGTCGTTTTGTATGTGATGTATATGGGCTCTGCTTCTAAAGGGCTTGAGTCAGATGGACATCAGAGTAATGAAGCGCTTGAAGTAAGGTATCGTCTGGAGAAGGATGATGAAGTGCGGAAGCTATTAGAGCGCGAGGAATTTAAGTTAAAGCAAATTGAGCGAGGATATGAACGCGTTCTTTCTGAATATGACGAGTGGGAGCATGATTTGTTTCAGGTGAATGAGCAGGTGAAATCGTATAAAGAGATGTACGCACTGCCAGATGGTTTTACGTATGCTCATATATTGCCGGCGTTTGAACGGCTTGAAAAGATGCAGCAATTGTACCGTGAGTTAGCGAAGCAGCAAGAACGAAAAGAACTGCAGGAAGACATGATTTCGCAGTTTGAACATAAACTAATGAAGCTAACTGTTTCTACAGAAGGAAACATGGACACACCGTCGTTATTTTTACATGGTATGAGTAAAGATGTGCAGAAAGAAAAGGAAAAGCAATTGCAGAAAAAGCAGCTGGAAGAAAAGGATGCTGCGTGGAAAGAAGAGTATGCGGCAGTGGAGCAGCAGATTTATCATCTATTAGAAGAACGTCAGCAGCTTTGGGACATTGCCGCGGCAACTGATGAAGAGGCCTTTTTAACGGCGGCAAAGCAAGCGGAGCAGATTGAAGAAAAGCAGCAGCAGCTTGATCGGTTAATTCCGCAAATGGATTTGTTGGAAGAACGATTAATGACTGCGGCGCTGGAGACCGGTTACCGTTTAGAAGGCTACGAAGAGGAGCGCCAAAAAGAGCAGGAGCAGCTAGAACAATTGATGCGCGAGGAAAAAGAATTGACGAATACACTGGCAGCTCTGCGTCTTGATATCTCCCAATTAGAAGATGGTCGTACGTACGGTGATGTGCTTCATGAATGGGAACTAAAAAAATCACAAGTGCGTGAGCAAGTGAAAAAGTGGGCTGCATATGCTGCGGCAAAGGCTGTATTAACAAAAACGAAGAAGTATTATCATGAAGTGCAGCTGCCGCGCATTTTGCAAAAGGCAGAAGAATATTTTGTGTATTTAACAGGCGGAAAATATGTAAAAGTCTTTTCGCCAGATGCAGAGGAGCCGTTTATTGTAGAGAGAGAAGATGGACTGCGTTTTTACAGTCATGAATTAAGCCAAGCGACAGCAGAGCAGCTCTATTTATCGCTGCGGTTTGCGTTAGCGCATACGTTTGAAGGGCAGTATCCGTTTATTATTGATGATAGCTTTGTACATTTTGATGTACTGCGGACAGAGCGGACTGTGCATCTTATGAAGGAATTAGCGAAAGAGCGGCAAGTCATTTTCTTTACTTGTCATAAACATCTTCTATCTTTCTTTGAAGAAGAGGAAATGCAAAGGTTAAAGCAGTGAGGTTATGCTATACTAACAATATCGATGACGGTGGAGGAAAGAATATGAAAAAGAAAATTGCACAGTATGAAGTTGGTGAGCAAGTCGAGTTATTTTTAATGATTAAGTCGGCAACAAAAGGGATTGCAAGTAATGGAAAACCATTTTTAACAGTTATTTTGCAAGATCAAAGCGGAGATATCGAAGCAAAGCTATGGGATGTATCACCTGAAGTAGAGCAGCAATATGTAGCAGAAACAATCGTAAAAGTAGCGGGAGATATTCAAAATTATAAAGGGCGAATTCAACTTCGCGTAAAACAAATTCGAGTGGCAAATTCGAATGAAGTAACGGATATCTCGGATTTTGTGGAAAAGGCGCCACTCAAAAAAGAAGATATGGTTGAGAAAATTACACAGTACATATTTGAAATGAGTAACTCTAATATTCAGCGCATTACGAGACATTTGCTGAATAAATATCAAAGTCAATTTTTAGATTATCCAGCAGCGACGAAGAATCATCATGAGTTTGTCTCAGGACTTGCGTACCATGTTGTATCAATGCTTGATTTAGCAAAAGCAATTGCGGCGTTATATCCGTCTCTTGATAAAGATTTATTATATGCGGGTGTAATTTTACATGACCTTGGTAAAGTTATTGAATTATCAGGTCCAATTTCAACAACATATACGTTAGAAGGGAACTTGCTTGGTCACATTTCGATTATGGTAAATGAGATTGGCAAAGCAGCAGACGAGTTGCAAATTGAAGCAGAAGAAATATTGATTCTTCAGCACATCGTCTTATCGCATCACGGCAAAGCAGAGTGGGGCAGTCCGAAGCCGCCGCTTGTAAAAGAAGCAGAAATTCTCCATTATATCGATAACTTAGATGCGAAGATGAACATGATGGATCGTGCGTTAAGCCGTACGAAACCAGGTGAATATACAGAGCGTGTCTTTGCGCTTGATAATCGTTCGTTTTATAAACCTACTTTCCATAACTAAAAAAGATTGCAAAAAAGATTCTACTATCGTGGTAGAATCTTTTTTTTATGATTATTGAAGTGAAGTGGAACAAAAAAATGATCAGCTCTACTGCAGAAAAATTATTATAATAAAATAAATTATATTAAATAGTCTGTATATTACAAAAATATTGAAAATTACATCAATCGATAATAATATGTACATATCGACAAAAAAAGTCGACAACTTATACACAATAGGGGGGATTGCATTGAAAAAGAACAGAAAATTAAAAACTTTTTCAGTGTTGGCGACAGGGGCTATGCTAAGTTCTATGTTCGCTTTCGGTGGTCATGCTGCTTATGCTGAATCATCATCAGAGCCATCTAGTTTCATAGATGAGCATTTAATACCGGAGGAACGTTTGGCAAATGCACTGAAGCAACGCGGGGTAATTGATCCATCTGCATCACAAGCAGAAACGTCGAAGGCTGTAGAAAAATATGTAGAGAAGAAAAAAGGCGAAAATCCTGGAAAGGAAACAACGCCAGAAGACAGTCTTACTCAGGATGCCAGTGATTTTATGAAAAAAGTAAAAGATGCGAAAATGGAAGAGAAAGAGAACCAGCATCAGTCAAAGAATGGTCCATTAGCTGGGCAAGTACCTGGACTAAATGGAAAGATACATGGAAATGGTAAAGTGCCGACGTCTTCAGCGCAGCAAGCGCAATATAACGGGCCTGTTCGTAAAGATAAAGTTCTTGTGTTACTTGTAGAGTATAGCGATTTTAAACATAACAATATTGATCAAGAACCAGGATATATGTATGCGAATGATTTTAATCGTGAGCATTATCAAAACATGTTATTTGGCGATGAGCCATTTACGTTATTTAATGATTCAAAAATTAAAACATTTAAGCAATATTATGAAGAGCAATCAGGCGGTAGCTATACAGTTGATGGAACTGTAACGGAATGGTTGACTGTTCCAGGTAAAGCTTCTGATTACGGTGATGATGCAGGAAGTGGTCATGATAATAAAGCGCCTTTAGGACCGCGTGATTTAGTAAAAGACGCGTTAAACGCAGCGGTAGCAAAAGGAATTAATTTAGCTGATTTTGATCAATACGATCAGTATGATTACAACGGTGATGGTAATAAAAATGAACCAGATGGAATTATTGATCATTTAATGGTTGTTCACGCTGGTGTTGGACAAGAAGCTGGCGGTGGCAAATTGAAAGATGATGCGATTTGGTCTCATCGTTCAAAACTTGGTGCAAAACCTTACGCAATCGATGGCACAAACGCATCTGTTCCAAATTGGGGCGGAAAGATGGCGGCATACGATTACACAATCGAGCCTGAAGACGGTGCAGTTGGTGTATTTGCTCATGAATTTGGTCATGACTTAGGTTTACCTGATGAGTATGATACAAAGTATTCAGGACAAGGTGAGCCAATTGAAGCTTGGTCTATTATGAGCGGCGGCAGCTGGGCTGGAAGAATTGCAGGAACAGAACCAACAAGTTTCTCTCCGCAAAACAAAGAGTTCTTCCAAAAGAATATGAAAGGGAACTGGGCGAATATTGTAGAGGTAAACTATGATAAACTTAGCACAGGTATCGGCTTTTCGACGTATTTAGATCAAAGTGTTACAAAATCAAAACGTCCAGGAATTATTCGTGTAAATTTACCGGATAAAAATTTGAAAAATATTGAACCTGGCTTTGGAAAGAAATTTTATTATAGTACAAAAGGAAATGATATACATACAACTTTAGAGACGCCATTATTCGATTTAACAAATGCAACGAATGCGAAATTTGATTATAAAGCATTCTATGAATTGGAAGCAAAATATGATTTCCTTGACGTATATGCTATTGCGGAAGATGGAACGAAAACAAAGATTGATAGAATGGGTGACAAAGACGTAAAGAATGGCATGGATACAACGAATGATACGTGGATTGACAAGTCTTATGATTTAAGTCAATTCAAAGGGAAGAAAGTAAAACTGCAATTTGAATATTTAACAGATGTTGCTGTAGCTTACAGAGGCTTTGCGCTTGATAATGCTACTTTAACGGTAGACAATAAAGTTGTTTTCTCTGATGATGCAGAAGAACAACCGAGCTTTACTGTAAAAGGATTTACTGTTTCTGATGGATTTGAGCAGAAGAAAAATAATTATTATTTAGAGTGGAGAAACTATGCAGGTTCTGACGAAGCATTGCAATATGGACGCGGTCCAGTTTACAATACAGGACTTGTTGTATGGTATGCAGATCAAAGCTTTACAGATAACTGGGTTGGCGTGCATCCAGGCGAAGGATTCCTTGGAGTAGTGGATTCTCATCCGGAAGCGATTATTGGAACATTAAATGGACAGCCAAGTGTGAAAAATAGTACTCGTTATCAAATTGCAGATGCTGCGTTCTCGTTTGATCAAACGCCAGCATGGAAAGTAAATTCACCGACGCGCGGAATCTTTGATTATAAAGGATTACCAGGTGTGTCTAAATTTAATGATTCTAAATCATATATGAACAGCGTAATTCCAGATGCAGGACGAAAACTTCCGAATCTTGGAATTAAAATTGAAGTAGTAGGTCAAGCTGATGATAAGTCAGCAGGGGCAGTTTGGGTTCATCGATAAGTTGAAGGTCCTTTCAAAATAAAAGAGTCATAAAACCTTCCTTTCATTCATACAGTGAAACTAACAAAGCTTGTCTTATGAAAGGAAGGAATTTGAATGGAAACTTTACCATGGTGGATTTATTTCATTATTATTGGGATTATTGTGAGCGGTTATATGGTCTTATACACGTCGAAAAAAGAGCAAGAAATTGATAATGAGTTTATTGAAAAAGAAGGCGAAATATATATGAGACGCCTAGCAGAAGAACGGGAAAGACGTCATCAGGATAAGGATGAGGATTCCGTTTTGCTTTAATAGTTGTATGTTAGAGGATGAGTAGCCGAATGAACGGTTGCCATCCTTTTTTTATGGTATATCCGCGATTTTTACAATTCTGATGCCTGTTAATGCGGGATAAAATCCTGAAGGAGGAACTATGGTTATGAAAAGCTCTAAATCAATATCATTGGAATCCACATTTGATGAATCCTCTCCAGCGCTACAGCTTCTTAATCTGTATAAACGATTCGGCTAGTCTATTGCAGTCAATCATATTGACTTAATAGTACCAAGTGGATCATTTTACGGAGTAGTTGGACCAAATGGAGCGGGGAAGACTACTTCACTGCACTTAAAAATACAACAATAAAGTTGTTTAAATCTAATTGTTATTGTACAATCGCGCCCTTTTCTGGAATAACCTCTATTAATTCAATAGGTGTGGTTTAAGACTTCTATCATTTAAGAAAATTTGTTTTTACAAAATTAATTAGGTTCTGTTTAAGGATTAAAAAAATATCCAGCCACTTATGCCAACAAAAATACATGCATATAGGTTTATTGTATTCTTTAATAATAGATAAACGATAAGTAATAAAACCGCAGTAGCTGGAAATCCCCAAAGAATACCAAGAGCAAATTTACTCAAACTTTCGCTTGCTTCACCTTGAATATATAACCAAATAATGCTTAATAAACTTACGAGTGGAAGGGCTGCTATAGCTCCTCCATATATAAGAAAACTGTTCTCGCATGAGAACGGTCTTCTTATTGTGTACCCATCATAAGTCCAATTCTACAAAGATCTTCTCGCGGATGGCCTCTAAATTTGTTTTAGTTCTTCATATTCAATCCCTCAAGGATTGTTTTAATCAGCGGTATTGATAATGACTCTAGACTTTGGTCAGAGTCGTGTATACCCCAGTGATAGATGATTCCCATTAGACTTTGTGTGACCATTGTAGAAATGACTTCCACACATTGGTCAGTGCCAATGGATCCTTGGTCCTTAGCTTCTTCAAGTAGTGTAAAGATGATTTGAAAGAGTGAACGGTTTGAATTTAAAAAGTAAGTGTGTTCTTTTGAATTTAGAGCGGAACTATAAATGACTTTCATAAGATCTTTACCCATTTCTTCTTCTAGAAAGCGCAATAATTTCTGAGTGAAAATAAATAGTTTTTCAAATGGGTCCATATCTTTCGGGAAAGAATGGAAAACTTCTAAATAATAATTGTCGACCTCTGTGAATCTCTCTAAAAATATGTCCGATTTAGCCGAAAAGTGTTGGTAAAATGAACCTTTTGAAGTGCCGGTTTTTTTCACGATTTCGTCGACTGTTACTTTGTCATAACCCTTTTGGCTAAAAAGTTTTAAAGCTGTTTTTAAAATTTTATCGCGTGTTACTTCTCCTCTGCGCTGCTTTTTTTTTGATTCTAGCATGAAAAATCCTCCGGAAATAAATTGACAGAATATTTATATTTTTATAAAATCAGACTACGGTCTAATTATAAACAGACTGCAGTCTAGTTAACAAGTTGATGTTTTATTCAAGTCTACCTCATAGATTTCGACTATCACAACGATTTCTAATTTTATTTTATTCTAACCAAAAAAGAAAGCGCTTTATAAAGAAATGGAGGGGAAATAATGGATAAAGTCATTGAGTCTAGTGAAATAAGAAAGTATTTCAAGAGTGGTGATGTAATTTTAACAGGAGGCTTTGGCTTATCAGGTACACCTTTAACGATCATTGATGAACTATTAGAAACAGATATTCGTGATTTAACGATTGTTAGTAATAATTTAGGGGATCTTGGACAAGGATTACATAAAGTATTCATGCAGGGAAAAATCAAAAAAGCAATTGGCTCCTTTTTTTCCATTAATAAAGAAGCGGTAATAGCCTGGTCTAAAGGCGAGCTTGAAATCGATTTGCTGCCTCAAGGTACATTAGCTGAAGCAATTCGCTGCGGTGGTGCCGGAATAGGTGGTTTTTACACAAGAACCGCCGTTGGTACTGAATTAAGCAAGGGCAAAGAGGAAAGAGAAATTGATGGAGAGAGATACATTTTTGAAAAGGCTATTAAAGGTGATGTCGCTATTATAAAGGCGGATAAAGCAGATCGAATTGGAAATTTAGTGTACCATACGACAGCTAGAAACTTTAACCCTATGATGGCTACAGCTGGAAAAATAGTCATTGCCGAAGTTAATGAAATTGTTGAAGTTGGTGAGCTGGACCCAGAATTTGTTGTGACGCCTCATGCGTATGTGGATTATGTCATCCAAAGCAAATATTCAAAGATAGGGAGTGATTATGTTGAGTCAAGATAAAAGACAAATTATTGCTAAGAGAATTGCCGAAGAATTAGAAGATGGACAGATTGTTAACTTAGGAGTTGGAATTCCTACTTTGGTTGCTTCCTATTTAGGTGATAAAGAGGTTTATTTACAATCTGAGAATGGATTGTTAGGTATGGGACCTTCTCCTGCAGAGGAAAATTTAGATATTGATTTAATTAATGCAGGAAAAGAACCGGTTACCTATTTGAAAGGTGCATCATTTTTTAATAGTGCTGATTCTTTTGCTTTGATTAGAGGTGGTCATATTGACGTAGCGGTTTTAGGCACACTTCAGGTGGATGTTCATGGTGAAATTGCCAACTGGGCCGTTCCGAATCAGCCGATTTTAGGCGTTGGTGGAGCGATGGATTTGGTGACAGGAGCAAAAAAGGTTATTGTCGCAGCTACCTTGTTTGCAAAGGATGGAACGTCTAAATTAGTCAAAGAATTATCATATAAAACTAGCGGAATTCGAAAAGTAGATTTATTTATTTCCGATTACGCTGTTTTTAAATTTACGGATAAAGGCGTAAAAGTTGTAGAAATGATGGAAGAGATTTCAATACAAGAATTAAGTGAAAAGGTTGGTTTTGATTTAGAGTATGTGAATGATTTAACACTCGTAAGTAATAAGTGAAGAATGAAGGGCAACACATGGACAAGCAAAGAACAGTTATTGTGACAGGTGCAGCAGGCGGTATTACAGGAGAACATATTAAAGTCGCAGGCGGCATGTAATAAAAAAAGAGGAGGAAAAAGAATGGCAACTTATATTGTTGACGGAGCAAGAACAGCCTTTGGTACTTTTGGCGGGGCATTAAAAGATGTGACCGACATCGATTTGGGTGTAGCAGTAACGGAAGAGGCATTGAAAAGAAGCGGAATTCAAGCTTCTAATGTAGATGAAATCATATTTGGGAATATTATCCATACAAGCAGCGACTCTGCTTATTTAGCCAGACATATCGGTTTAAAAAGCGGCATGGCAGAGTCATCATCTGCGCTTACACTTAATAGATTATGCGGTTCGGGCATGCAGTCTATCGTATCTGCCGCACAGTCCATTGCTTCTGGAGATGCAAAAGTAGTTGTCGCTGGAGGAACCGAAAATATGAGCTTATCACCGCATGTATTAAGAGGCACGCGCTTCGGCTCACCAAATAAAGCACCAAAGGTTGATGATATGTTATGGGAAACATTAACAGATAACTACGTTGGCTGTGGAATGGGGATGACAGCTGAAAACTTAGCTGAAAAATATTCAATTTCCCGAGAAGAGCAGGATCAGTTTTCTGTGGAATCACAAGAAAAGGCCATTGCAGCAAGAGATAGCGGCCGTTTTGCAGAGGAAATTGTTCCGATTAAGTTAAAAGGCAGAAAAGGCAAGGAAGTCATTTTTGATACGGATGAGCATATTCGTGAAGGTGCATCTGTAGAAGGTTTAGCGAAATTGAAGCCCGCTTTTAAAAAGGATGGGACTGTTACACCAGGGAACGCGAGCGGCATTAATGATGGTGCAGCTGCTGTGTTAGTCGCATCTGAGGAGTATGTGAGTGAACATAACTTAAAGCCACTTGCGAAAATTGTAACATGGGGCGTTGCAGGAGTTGACCCGAGCATTATGGGTATTGGCCCCGTACCAGCAAGCAAAAAAGCATTAGAAAAGGCTGGTTTAAGCTTAGAGGATATTGGTTTGTTCGAATTTAATGAGGCATTTGCTTCACAATCTATTGCTGTAATTAAAGAGTTAGGTGTCGATAAGGAAAAGGTGAATGTGAACGGAGGGGCTGTTGCATTAGGACATCCTGTAGGCGCAAGTGGTGCTAGAATCACCTATTCTTTAGCACTTGAAATGAGGAAAAGAAACGTTAAATATGGATTAGCTTCGCTTTGTATTGGCGGCGGACAAGGCATTGCCATTATTTTAGAAAATGTACAAAGCTGATGAAACAGATAGGGGGGGATTTGATGAATCAGAATATTAAGGCTATAGAAGAAAGTACAATCCGTAAAACGATGAAACGCATTCTTCCAACTATATTAATTCTATATGTTGTTGCTTACTTAGACCGGGTAAACTTAGGCTATGCTGCTTTAGAAATGAATGCAGAATTAGCTTTATCTGCTGAAGTTTTTGGTCTTCTTTCCGGTATTTTCTTTATTGGCTATTTCTTTTTTGAAGTCCCAAGTAACATGATTATGCATAAAGTTGGGGCGCGCATTTGGATTGCCCGGATTATGCTTTCATGGGGAATTATAGTAATCTTAACTGGTTTCGCGCAAACGACGACACATTTATACACCCTGCGTTTTCTATTAGGTATTGCTGAAGCCGGATTTTTTCCTGGAATTGTTTTGTATTTAACTTATTGGTTTAGAGCCCGTGAAAGAGGACGAGCAACAGCTGCATTACTGCTGGCTTTACCGATAGGCGGCCTAATCGGCGCACCAGTGTCAACGTGGATTATTGATAACATATTTTGGCTCAATATGTCAGGATGGAGATGGATGTTTATCCTTGAGGGCATCCCAGCCATTATCTTAGGTGTTCTTACTATTTTCTTCTTAACAAATAGACCTGCAAATGCAAAATGGTTATCGAAGGAAGAAAGAGATTGGCTGGAGGGCGAATTGAGTGCTGAACGGCAAGCAAGTTCAAAAGTAAATAAAGTCTCAAAACTAGACATGCTGAAGGATTCAAAGGTTTGGAAGTTATCTATGCTATATTTTGCTGTTTATACAGGTATCTATGGCTTGTCATTCTGGATGCCAACCATCATTAAATCCTTATCAGAAAATGCCACGACCAACTTAGAAATAGGCTGGTTAGCCATGATTCCTTCATTAGTAGGTATTCCGGCTATTATATTTGTCGGATGGTATTCGGATCGAACGAATGCGTACAAACAACATTTAATTGTTTGCTTTATTATCTCAGTATTGGGCTTTATCGGATGTGGCTTTTCAGAAAGCGTCTTTATGATGGTACTTATGTTAACAATTACATCTGCCGGATTATATGGATTTACTGGATGTTTCTTTGCCTACATGACATTTTTCTTCACCGAGTCTACTGCACCTGTTGGTATCGCTTTAGTCAATTCATTTGCGGCATTAGGCGGATTTGTAGGACCGATGATTCTTGGATCTGTAGCATTTACCCTTGGGATGTTTATTTTATCAGGATTACTAATAATCGGCCTTTTCACATTAATTACATTAAAATTGACAAGTAATAATAGTGTGGACACTGTCAAAGAAACACAGCCAATTGTTACTCAATCATAACGGATAATATTTAAAGGGACGCTAATCTTTAGTAAAACGGAGCTGTGTACCATAAACAAGATGTCACCAAGCAACCCCCGTGAGAATTATTAAGATGTTAAATATAGAAAAAAGTTAACCTATTTTGCTAAAGATAATTATTTAGTTAACAAGTGTATTGATGAGACGTTTAGTAGAAGAACGGGAGCGACGTCATCAAGACAAGGATGAGGATTCTGTTTTGCTTTAATAGTTGTATGTTAGAGGATGAGCAGCCGAGAGGTTGCCATCCTTTTTCGTTGTGGGGCTTTGAAAGAAAGTCGTTATATTTAAGTTGTTTAAAATTTTGACAATGCTTTACATTTTTTTAATAGTCTCTTAAATGGAAATTCATATCTGGGTGTTATTTTAGAGGGGTAATTTTGTATGAAGGAAATGGGGCTGTATAAAAATAAACATGGAAGAGGGAGAGTATTATGAAAAAATTTAAGTTACCTAAGTATTTTAACGTTTTAAGTGTTGCTGCATTAAGTGCTTGTCTAGCTTTATCACCTATTACTATTCATGCTGCTGAGCAAAATGTATCACAGGAAAATGATGACCATTCTAGCGAGAAAAAGGATGATGCAAACAACGTAAACGAAAAACATTCTGTTAAGAGTCTAAGGTTTATTGGAGAGAAAAAAATCCCGTTCAATGAGAATTTTGAAGGAACTACTGTGGGTGGTCTTTCAGGACTTAGGTACGATTCTAAAAGTAACACATGGGTTATGATAAGCGACGACAGATCAAGTTATAATCCTGCACGTTTTTATAATGCTAGGCTCAACTATAATATTCAAGGTTTTCAGTCTATTCAATTGACCGGAGTGAATTTTTTAAAGCAAGCCGATGGAAGCGTTTATCCCAATCAAACACAATACACCACTCATGGTGGAGAAGTTCCCGATTTTGAATCCATAAACATTGATCCTCTAGATGGGAGTATTTGGTATGCGAGTGAGGGTGATCGTTCTCTTGGCTTAAATCCGTTCGTGAAACATGCCACTCGTGATGGACAATACTTATCTACATTGCCTTTGCCAGAAATATTTAAAGTATCACCAACACAAGAGACTGGAGCACGTAATAACCTGAGTTTTGAAGGTTCTACGTTTGCACCCGACGGTAAGTCGCTATGGGTTGCAATGGAAGGTCCATTATATCAGGACGGGCTTATACCTACTCCAAACTCCGGGGCACTTTCACGGATCACTCAATACGATCGTAAAGGGAATGTACTAGGACAGTATGCATACCCTGTTGATTCAATTCCAGCAACGCCAGCGTCTGGCAAATACGCAGATAATGGCGTGTCAGAGATTCTCGCGGTAAACAACCACGAGTTATTAACAGTTGAACGTTCTGGTGTACAAGGTGCAGATGGAACCTTTAAAAACTATATTCGTATTTATGAGATTGATCTTAACGGAGCTAGTGATATTAGTCATATAGATTCGTTACAAGAAGGCAAATTTAAGCCTGTTAAAAAGCGTCTGATTCTTGATTTGAACGCATTAGGTTTATCTAAGCTTGACAATATCGAAGGCATTTCTTGGGGCCCTAAACTTGCAAACGGGAACGACAGTCTTGTACTAGTTTCAGATAATAATTTCAACTCTAGCCAGGTAACACAATTCTTAGCATTTGAAGTATTGTCAAAAAAGGCACCTATCAAAAAATGACGGTTTACATAAACAGATGTCGATTTTTTTCATCCCCCACTGATGGTTAGTTGAACCAATCGAGCTCTTACTGCCCGTTAATGCGGGATAAAAATCCAGTATAAAAATCACCTTTTAGTTTAACTAAAAGGTGATTTTTTGTGAAACTATATTAAAACTTTCTAAGTTATAATTAATGAATATCATGTTTTCTGAAATTACCGCCCTTTACTTCTGCTACGTCATATACCGTAACAAAGGCATTTTCATCAATTTCATGTATGATTTCTTTCATTTTGCTTTCTTCTAAACGGTTAATGACACAAGTGATTTCTTTAAATTTTTCATGTGAATAACCGCCGTAAACTTCATTATAAGTTGCACTTCGACCTAAGCGTTCTCGAATTGTCTCTACCATTAATTTAGGTTCCTTTGTGATAATTTTAAATGTTTTAGAACCACTTAAACCTACTTCAACGATGTGAATTACTTTAGAAGCAATAAAGTAAGCAATTGCTGAAAGAATAGCCCCTTCAAGACCAAATACTGTTGAGACAACAATAAAGATAAACATGTTTAAAAATAAGATGAGGTCACTTGTCCCAAAAGGTAATTTTCGAGAAAGTAATACGGCTAACATATCAATTCCATCTAAAGCTCCGCCATTACGCAATGCTAACCCCATACCAAAACCGATGATAATCCCACCAACAACGGTAACTAACAATGTATCACCGTGAATAATAGTTCGTACGTTGTGCATAAGAATAGTACCGATTGCTAGTGAAGCAATACCGATAATCGAATAAATAGCAAAATTTTTACCAATTTGCTTATACCCTAACCAAACAAAAGGGATGTTAATGATTGCAATTAGAAGTCCTAATGGTAATCCAAGTAGTTGTGAGCTAACAATACTTAAACCCGTCACACCACCGTCTGAAACGTTGTTTGGGATTAATACCGATTCTAGTCCATATGCTGTTATAAATGCCCCAATAATAATCATTAATACTCGAAAAACGATTTTTAGTTTATTGGGCTTGCGTTTTTTGCTTATACTCATATAATTCCTCCATTTCAAACTATGTTCTCTTTTCGTTCCTACACATTTTTTATGAGTTAGACTCATTCCTAATAACTATTCTAACATATTATCGTCAAAATACTTCTTGACGCGGCCCCTTTATATAGGAATTTTAACAATCTCTTCAAAATGTAAAAAAGATATCCAATTTTCTTTTAAGCTTTTATTTAATAAAACATTTTTTTCAAAACATGCTTTTTCTATTTAATCTTTCATCACGGGGATTATATCGACGAGTTTATCCCGCGGGCAGTAAGACCCTCACCTCAAGATGCAGAGAAAGCGAAGAAGATAGGTGGGGGATGAAGAAAACTTCCACTGATGGAAGTTTCGCTGTTTATAAAAAAGAAAAGCTGAAATATCTTATTTTAATCAAAATAAGATATTTCAGCTTTTCTTCTTGAATGTCCAGCTTGAAGGACTTTTATTACTGCCCTTATTACATATATCTTAATATATTTTGGGGCGTACTCTATCTATATGATAAATAATTTTGAAAAATAAGTCTATATTTTTCTGAATTTCCTTATTATATTTAGACTACTGAGCCCAGTGAAAATGATGTAAGTACTATATGAAAGGGGCATATACATGAGATCTAATCACGTTCCAATTTTAATTATTGGAGGAGGTTTGACAGGTCTAACTTCTGCATTATTTCTTGCGCGTCATAAAGTCGATTATTTACTTATTGAAAGGCATGCTACGACTGCTATTCATCCGAAGGCAGGGGGCATTACTTTTCGTACGATGGAATTATTCCGAGAATTAGGATTAGAAAAAAACATTCGCGCTGCAGGAGAGTCACTAGAGAATTGCCGTGGAAGGATTGCTGTAAATACAATGGCTGAAGCAGACCCTGAAGAGTTAAAAAGGGCTAGAATAGCTCAGGCCGAAAATGATGAAAGTATGTCCGAAATAATTAGAAAGATTAGTCCGTCAAAGGTAACAGCTTGTTATCAAATTGATTTAGAACCGATGTTGCTGCAAGAGGCCCAAAAATTAGGCGGGAAGCTGTGGTTTAATCATGAACTTGTTTCTTACGAGCAGGATGATATAGGAGTAACCGCTATTGTACGAGATCGTGAAACTAAGGAAGAACAGATGATTCATAGTGATTATTTAATTGCAGCAGATGGTGCCAAAAGTTCTATACGTAAACATGCAGACATTCCAACTACTGGTCGTGGTAATATCGGAGGCCATTATATAAACATTTACTTTCAAGCGGATTTGAGCGATCTCATAAAAGGAGATGCCTTTGGTTTCTCTATGATTTTACACCCTGAAGTTTTAGGTGCACTTATTCCAGTCAATAATAACGATCGGTGGATTTATCATGTTGCCTATAATCCTTTAAAAGGAGAAACACCTGAAGATTTTTCTGCAGAGCGTTGTCAAAAAATTGTTCAAAAAGCCATTGGGATACCAAATCTTAATGTGAAAATACTAAGCATTTCACCTTGGGAAGCGACAGAAAGTACAGCGGTACGTTTTCAGGATAATCGAGTTTTTTTAGCTGGTGATGCTGCTCATCTTATGCCGCCTACGGGAGGATTTGGTTCAAATACAGGTATTCAGGATGCTCACAATTTAGCTTGGAAATTAGCTGCTGTTATACATCATCAAGCTAATCCGAAATTACTGGAAACCTACCATGAGGAAAGGCATCCCGTTGTACAATTAACTACGGATTACGCAAGCAGTATATTGCTCCGTGCTGCGAATAAAGAAGATGATAATCTGAATAACATGGATAGCCTAGCTGTTACTGTAGGTTACAAATACCGTTCGGCAGCAATTATCGATCAAGATACAACTCCACATAGGATGGATCTTTTAGAGCTTGGCGGAAGGCCAGGAACACGCGCTCCGCATATGTGGGGTACTTATGAAGGAAAGCGTATTTCCATACTTGATTTACTGGGGAGAGACTTTGTACTATTTACTGGTTCAGAACATAACTCTTGGTCAACTGCGGCACATACTGTTGCTTCCCATTTAGGAACGAGCATTCATGTGTACCGTGTTTGTCCAAAAGGAGATTTTGTTGATCAGGACAACATTTTTGGAATGTTATATGGAATAAATCCTAAAGGGGCTGTACTCGTAAGACCAGATGGATGTATTGGCTGGCGTACAGAAGAAGGAGTATTAACCCCTGACTTAGTACTTGAAGAGGTGATGAATTGCCTATTATGCAATTCATCTTTAAATGAAAAATAATTTTGAGGACTGTATTTAAAGTCTTTAGGTACTGAACTACTATTACGATAAAGAAATAATAATTAACTAGTAAAGGCTCTTCAAATTTAGAGAGCCTTTTTTCATATAAAGCATCCGGTAGTTCATTAACGTTTAGAATCTTTAGCAACATTAGGTTTTGAGATTCTTTTACCGTCTTTATAATCAAGACAAGAAACCTCAATCAACAATCCATTGAATACTGTAAAGTAGAAGCCATAACTACTACCTCTCATCTTATAAGGTTCTTTATCTATTTCAATACCACCCTCTATTAAGCGATTATATACTTGATCAACTTCATTTGGTTCTTCTACTAAAAAACCAATGTGAAAAGCTTCTGGGTATGTCGCATCTTTTCCGCCTTTAAACGCTTTTGGATCACTTAATACAAGAATAAATCCATCATTATCACTCATCACTACAAGAGCTTTTCCTTTTTCTTCTAAACATTGAAAATCAAAAAATGTTTCAAAAAAAGCTCTCGCTGCCGATAAATCATCAACACATAAATTCAAATGATTCAGCTTCATTTACTCATCTCCTTTTAAACGGGGGAGTGTTAGGAAATGCAGATTTACAACTACCCTGATCTTAACGAATCTACTGAGACCTATTTCGAATTACAGATTATTTCATATAGATTACTATAAGCATCCATAGAGCCAAAGCACCAAGGATAGCAAGTGTTATACGCGTAGATAGTATCCGTACTTCGAAGTCGGTTTTCTTGGATGGTTCAGGATATGCAATTACGTAAATTCCTTTTAATAGCGCGAGCCATCCAATGAGTGTGATGAATCCCTGCCAGTTGAATGCCCATACATTATGCAGGATAATAGTGCCTAACCCTAAAAAAATCGATAGAAAGCCATACATAATCCCAAACCCTCTGTCTTCGACTACTAATTTTTTCAGCTCACGTAGTACTGATGGACGTATGAAAAGTATTCCTGATACGATAACCATTACCCATCCCCAAAACAGTCCTAAAAAGGTGCTTGCTTCCATTAGCATCTCACTCCTTTTCATTATATTTATATTTCATGCATTTCCCCCTTTAGAACACTTTCGTGTGTAATCGAAAGGATGCCATACTTCAAGAATCATTTTGCGAATTTTGTGCGTTAAGGCTAAATCCCTCATAGGAAGTGTCGATTTTTTTTATTGCACAAATGAAGTAAAAGAGTTCCATAAACAAGTAATATATGATAAAATAAAACGGAAACATATGTTCTGTTTTTGTTCTGTGGTTACATATGTTTATGACTGCTAAATATTTTAGAAAGAGGTGCTTGTGATGATTTTAGGTATTAACCCGTATTTAGTGACGAATGGTAATGGACAAGAAGCGGTTAAGTTTTACGAAAAGGCATTGGATGCAAAGGTTGAAATGCTTCAAACGTTTGGAGAAATGCCAGAAAACCCGGAATACCCACTTCCTGCTGAGGCAAAAGATCGTGTGTTACATGCACATTTAAAAATTGGGAATACGGATCTGATGATTTCTGATACGTTCCCAGGTCAGCCGGACGAAGTTGTTGGATCGCAAGTGACTATAGCAATTCATATACAAGGTGAAGAAAAAGCAAAAGAAGTATTTGCAAAATTACAAGACGGCGGTCAAGTCGTAATGCCGCTTCAAGAAACTTTCTGGAGCCCATTATACGGCCAATTGAAAGATAAATTCGGTGTACAATGGCAAGTTTCAACGGTTGCTTGCCAACAATAATTTATATAAGAAAGAGCTGACTATAAATGGTCAGCTCTTTCTATTTTTTGATATTATCCAGTTTTAGTGGCCCGACTACTCGCATATCGAACATCGTCGGAAGGTCTTTATCCCGCATTAACGGGCAGTATAGGCTGGAGAAGAGCGGGGAAGAAAACTGCCCGTAAAAGCCCGATTGGTTCAACTAACCATCAGTGAGAAAAGCGTCACTGATGGAAGTTTCACTTTATATTGTGTCGAAGCGCCGATATATTACAAATAACGCCGATAAATGCACCACTTCCGCCGATATATCGCAAATAACGCCGATATTTTTGCGGACACGTAAAAAGACAGTGGACTATCTTTTCTTTTTCCTTAATTTGTGTACTATAAGAGATAGAAAGACATATATAGAAGGGGATTTTCGAATGGAATTTCATGAACAAAAAATATTACCAGCTGTTCGGCAAATTAAGGATTTAGAAAAGTTGTTACATAGTTCGTATGAATATATTGTAATTTTAGATATTCATGTCGGTCAGTTGAAAAGTGTCGTGGCGTTAGCGAAGCAGCATGGTAAGAAAGTCTTTTTACATGTTGATTTAATTCATGGCTTGCAAAGTGATGCGTATGCAACAGAATATGTATGCCAGGAGTTTCGTCCATATGGTGTGCTATCTACAAAATCTAGCGTAATTATGAAAGCGAAGCAAAAAGGTGTCGTTGCGATTCAACGCGTTTTCTTAATTGACTCTAGTGCAATGGAAAAAAGTTGTGCTCTTTTAGAAAAGACAAAGCCGGATTACATTGAAGTGCTGCCGGGAGCTTTAACGGACGTGATTGCAGAAATGAAAGAACGGACCGGATTATCTATTTTAGCAGGTGGATTTATACGTACAGTTGATGATGTGGAAAGAGCTTTAGAAGCTGGTGCAACAGCGATTACAACATCAAAAAAAGAGTTATGGAAACATTTTCATAAAAAGTGACAAAAATGTGGAAAAATTTAATTGACACCGCTTTCATTTGCGGTTAACATTATAAACAAGTTAATAAACGTGACGGAGAAAAGAAGAGATCCACATTTCATTGTTTCTATGTTTCTATAGAAACTTGTATTTGTGGATTTTTTCTTTTGAAAAAAAGAATGGCCATTCAATTTTCCTCTTTCACTGAAAGCGTTTTAATTTGATTATGGAGGGGTTATATGTCACCATTTTTAGGGGAGCTAATAGGGACAGCAATACTAATCATTCTTGGCGGCGGTGTTTGTGCTGGTGTCAGCTTAAAGAAATCGTTTGCGCAAAATTCAGGATGGATCGTTATTACGATGGGATGGGGCTTAGCAGTTTCAATAGCTGCTTATGCAGTTGGATCAATTAGCGGAGCGCATTTAAATCCAGCGGTAACAATTGGACTTGCGTTTAAAGGAGCATTTCCTTGGAGTGACGTACCAGGTTATATCGCAGCACAAATGCTGGGGGCAATGATTGGGGCAGTTATTGTATATTTACATTACTTACCACATTGGAAAGAAACAGAAGATGCAGGCACAAAGTTAGGCGTATTTGCAACAGGACCGGCAATTCCAAATACATTTGCAAACCTTTTAAGTGAAATTATTGGAACTTTTATTTTAGTACTTGGTATTTTAGCAATTGGAGCAAATAAATTTGCGGATGGTTTAAATCCATTTGTCGTAGGTTTCTTAATTGTAAGTATTGGTTTATCATTAGGAGGAACAACTGGTTACGCAATCAATCCAGCACGTGACTTAGGACCTCGTATTGCACACTTCCTTCTACCGATTCCGGGAAAAGGCGGATCGAACTGGAAATACGCATGGATTCCAGTTGTAGGACCGATTTTAGGCGGATCATTAGCAGGACTATTCCATCAAGTTGTATTTGAAGGAAAGCAAAACTCAGCACTTATCTATGTAGTAATTGTAACAGTGATTGTTCTAGCAATCTCTTATATGACAAGTAAACAGAGCGGAAAAAATACAAATAGTAGAAAAGTAGCATAAGGGGGAAATACATATGGAAAAGTTTATTCTTTCATTAGACCAAGGAACAACAAGTTCACGTGCGATTCTTTTTAATAAAGAAGGTAAAATTGTACATGTTGCGCAAAAAGAATTTACACAACATTTTCCAAAGCCAGGTTGGGTTGAGCATAATCCACAAGAAATTTGGGGATCAATTTTAGCGGTTATTGCAAGTTGTTTAAGTGAAGCAAACGTAAAACCAGAGCAAATTGCGAGTATTGGGATTACAAACCAACGTGAAACAACAGTTGTATGGGAAAAAGAAACAGGAAAACCTGTATACAATGCAATTGTATGGCAATCTCGCCAAACAGCTGACATTTGTGACGAGCTAAAAGAAAAAGGCTATAACGATATGGTTCGTGAAAAAACAGGTCTTTTAATTGACGCATACTTCTCTGGTACAAAAGTAAAATGGATTTTAGATAACGTAGAAGGTGCAAGAGAGAAAGCAGAGCGCGGTGAATTATTATTCGGAACAATTGATACGTGGCTTGTATGGAAACTATCTGGTGGTAACGTTCACGTAACAGATTATTCCAATGCATCTCGTACATTAATGTATAACATTCATGAATTAAAATGGGACGAAGAGCTTCTTGAAATGTTAACAGTGCCAGCGAGCATGCTTCCAGAAGTACGTCCATCTTCTGAAGTATACGGTCATACAGTTGACTATCATTTCTTCGGTCAAAATGTACCGATTGCAGGTATTGCAGGTGACCAACAAGCGGCATTATTTGGCCAAGCTTGCTTCAGTGAAGGTATGGCGAAAAATACGTACGGAACAGGCTGCTTTATGTTAATGAATACAGGTGAAAAAGCAGTAGCATCTGAGCATGGCTTATTAACAACAATTGCATGGGGCCTAAACGGGAAAGTAGAATACGCATTAGAAGGTAGTATTTTCGTAGCAGGTTCTGCAATTCAGTGGCTGCGCGATGGACTGCGTATGTTCAAGGATGCAAGTGAAAGTGAAGCGTATGCGACTCGCGTTGCGTCAACAGAAGGTGTATATGTTGTACCGGCATTTGTTGGACTTGGAACACCATATTGGGATAGTGAAGTACGCGGCGCTGTATTCGGTTTAACACGCGGTACGACGAAAGAACATTTTGTACGTGCAACGCTTGAATCGTTAGCATATCAAACAAAAGATGTATTATGTGCGATGGAAGCTGATTCTGGTATTGAGTTAAAAACATTACGTGTAGATGGCGGCGCAGTGAAAAATAACTTCTTAATGCAGTTCCAAGGTGATATTTTAGGCGTGCCAGTAGAGCGTCCAGAAGTAAACGAAACAACAGCTTTAGGAGCAGCATATTTAGCGGGTCTTGCAGTTGGGTATTGGAAAGATCAAGAGGAAATCGCAGCACAGTGGAATATGGATAAGAGCTTTGCACCAGCAATGGAAGCGGGTACAAGTGAAGAGCTATATGCTGGCTGGAAAAAAGCAATTGAAGCAACGAAAGCTTTTAAATAATTATAAACAGTGTTATAATGATGATAAGTTAATAATTCGGTAGGAGATTTGGAGAGACCACAACACGCTATAGAAGCAATTCTATGGTGATGTTTGTGGTCTCTTTTTTTCGTAATTAAAAGGAGGAATTACCATGAAATTCTCAAGTAAACAACGTCAAAATGTTTTAAATGAAGTAAATAAACAAGAGTTAGACGTCATTGTTATCGGCGGCGGAATCACAGGTTCTGGGATTGCATTAGACGGAGCAAAACGCGGATTATCAACAGTTGTGTTTGAAATGCAAGACTTTGCAGCAGGTACATCAAGTCGTTCTACAAAGCTTGTTCACGGCGGTTTACGTTATTTAAAACAATTTGAAGTGAAAATGGTAGCTGAAGTTGGAAAGGAACGTGCGATTGTATATGAGAACGGCCCCCATGTAACAACACCAGAGTGGATGTTGCTTCCGTTCCATAAAGGCGGTACGTTTGGTGCATTTAGTACATCAATTGGCCTTCGCGTATACGACTTTTTAGCAGGCGTTAAGAAAAGTGAGCGCAGAAAAATGTTTAGCCGCGAAGAAACAATGAAGAGAGAGCCGCTTGTGAAACAAGATGGATTAAGAGGCGGCGGTTACTACGTAGAATATCGTACAGATGACGCGCGTTTAACAATTGAAGTTATGAAAGAAGCGATCAAACATGGCGCGAAAGCAGTCAACTATGCAAAAGTAGACGGCTTCTTATACAAAGATGGAAAAGTATGCGGCGTACGTGTAGTCGATGTATTAGACGGAAAAGTATATGAAGTGTACGGTAAAAAAATTGTCAATGCAGCAGGTCCTTGGGTAGACACGCTTCGTGAAAAAGATAATTCGAAAAAAGGGAAAGTATTGCAGTTATCAAAAGGTGTTCACCTTGTTATCGATCAAAAACGTTTCCCATTAGGGCAAGCAATTTACTTTGACACACCAGATGGACGTATGGTATTTGCGATTCCGCGCGGAGGTAAAACATACGTAGGTACAACAGACACATTCTATGATAAAGACGCAGCAGTGCCAAAAATGACAACAGAAGATCGCACATACATTATTAACGCGATTAACTACATGTTCCCAACTGTAAACATTACAGAGAAGGATATTGAATCAAGCTGGGCAGGCGTTCGTCCATTAATTTATGAAGAAGGAAAGAGCGCATCTGAAATTTCTCGTAAAGATGAAATTTGGACTTCTGAATCTGGTTTAATTACAATTGCCGGCGGAAAGTTAACAGGATACCGCAAAATGGCGGAGATGGTTGTCGACTATGTAACATCTTTACTGCAAAAAGAAGGTCACGGTTCATACCCAGCAAGTTCAACGAAACATATGCCAATCTCTGGCGGTCATGTTGGCGGTTCTAAAAACTTCCCAACATTCATAGCGAAAAAAGCACAAGAAGGTAAAAAATACGGTTTAACAGCAGAGCAAGCAGAACAATTTGCGAAGTTCTACGGTTCAAACGTTGATGTACTCTTTGAATTAGCGAAGGAATATAAAGGAGATGCGGAGCGCCATAACATGCCGCTTGACGTACTTTTACCACTCGTATATGCGATGGAGTTCGAAATGACAACAAAGCCAGTTGATTTCTTCGTACGCCGTATGGGCGCTGTGTTCTTTAACATTCACTGGGTATATAAATGGAAAGATGCTGTAATCAATTACATGGCAGCGACATTAAACTGGAGCGGGGAAGAGAAGCTGAAATATGCAGCTGAATTAGAAGCAGCATTAACGGATGCGGTTGTTCCGGTTGATCAACAAGAGCATGCAGCTGCGTTAGCGTAAAATGAAAATCACACCATTTCTAGGGTTTTAGAGATGGTGTGGTTTTGTTTTATATGAATGGATAGCATTTTGAATAAGGATAATTACTCAATCTAGTACGAGGTAGTTTACTTTTTTTGTTCCTTGTCAATGGGTGTTCCTATCTATGTTTGGTAAATGTTATATCTTACTTAAACAACACCTTCTGCAATTTTAAAGCTACACAAAAAGCTTCTTTTGCCGTGTCAAAACCCTTTAACCCTTCTCATAAAGGAACAAAATTTATTCTGTTCTTTTATAAGAAGGTCAGTAAGCGTTGCCCTATTAATCACATGCACTAGTAAACAAGGAAAATGTGAGTTTGTAATGTTAATACCATATTACACAGTTAATCCTTCTTCTTTTTAAATGTACAACGTTCGTCACCATCTCCTCCTCCTAATATATCAAGTGTGGTTTCATGTAAAGTTCCTGTTATATGGAACGTATTTAGATTAAACGTATATACATTATCGGTATTTTTTTCGTATTTTCCCCCTATTGTTACGTTTTCATCTAAATCTACAAGTTGAACGGTCCCTTCTTTTGTGAAAGTTAGTTCTGTATCACGATATGGGCAATCCTTTACCGGTACCCATGTACCTACAATTTTATCAGAACCACATGCAGATAAAATTGATAACGGGATAATCGCGCATAGTAATCCTTTGACTAATTTTTTCATGCTTATTCCTCCTTTTCATTAAACACTTCCATATTTCATAGATAATAAAAGATTATTTTGTTTATGTTTCCTAATAATTAAGAATCAAGTGTGGTTTTGAAATAAAGTTGGATTATAATCCTGTAAAACAATTATAATCGGGCATGTAAAAATTCCTTTTTAGTTTGCAAATCAACAAAGACTAATACATTTTACATAGATTATTACGCACTAATAATTGTCATTATTCATCTGTCTTACTAGTTTTTTGAATCTGAAGCAGTCCAAAAAAACATTAACCATGTTCTGTAGTTGAATACGATTGTCAACAAAATGCTGTAAATTAAATCCATTAAGAAGAGCTATTCCTGCTGTTGCTAAAGTTCTAGCATCTAATGGACGTCCTATGATGCCTTTGTCCTCCATCTCCTGAAAAAATGTGTAAGGAATGACCTCCATTCCTCCATCTGAAGGATAAGCCTTTCTTTTATCTGAGGTAATTCATTAGAAAGCACTTTTAGAGTAACTAGCATGTTTTACACTCTGATTAACACTTGTTCTAGAGTAGCTCCGTTTAGAAAATAATTTTTCCCCTGATTGCATTAATATGTTAATTATGTTTGTTGATTGTTTCTGATAAAAATTCAACACGAAATTATTTTTATATAATTTCATATATTTACATTATTTTGAATAAATTTCTGGTATATAACAAATTAACAAGTACTGACTAGTCGGTACTTGTTAATTTGTTAAATCAATAAAAAGCAAAAGGCCTCTGAAAGAAGTACTTTGTTTATTTTTTATCTGTAACTTTAATTAAAAGGAAAAGGGGGACAACATTGTTTCAGTTGGAAATATGTGAAACTGTAATCGTTTGTTCGTTTTTACTAGCAACATATCTCTATCCAAATAATAAATGTGAATGGGAATTTATATGAAGAGAGTGCTATTCTTAATGCCCTTTTTATTTTTGACTGCTTGTGTTGGGGAATATCCTGATGATCTAAATAATAATACAAACAAAGCACATGAATATTAATATAAACAAATTAAAAGGGAGGGTTCTTTTATGTTTATAAAACAAACGCTAAAAATAACAACATTAACGAGTATCCTACTGGGAACAACTTTCATTATTTCAGCTTGTTCGTCAGATAAAAATGAATTAGCCGGTACTCATTGGGAGAATCATGAGTGGGAGAGTGATTGCAGAGGAAGCGTTACTTTCTCAGATGATGGAAAGACTGGCAAGTTAGAATTTGTACGATGGGATGACAAGGAAAATGGAGAAGTAAGAGATAATGCGAATTTTACAGTTGATAAAAAAGATAATCAGTATGAATTCACACTGAAACATAATGATGAAAAAGCAATTGTAAATGCTAAAATTATTGATGGTATTCTTCAAGTTGGTACGAAAGATCTGGTTTGTGAATATAAGGAAACTGTAAAAACGGACTAAATGGTAGTGAGCTTCAAAAACATTTTTTTGATAGAGGAAGCTAAACAATAATAAACCGCACTGTTGCTTTAAAACTTTAACAAAAGTATCCTTGATACAAAATGATTTAGCAGATGTATCAAAAAAGGTGTACTTGTTCTTTAGTTACAACCATAATTTAAGCCGATTAAGAATTATCTTAATAAAAGTGTATCCTCAATCAGGAAATTGACGTATTTACAAGATAAGAGGATACGGCAACGATTCATTCCTTCTCATGTCATATACAGTGTGACTCTTACTAGCGGTTCCGCAGCAGATATTACCTTCTTAACGGAAGGAAAGATTCATAACTTTATTTATAGAGGAGACTGTAAATAAAATGTTTAAAAGAAATATCTGTTATTTGTTATTAATCCTAGTGATGCTTACTACTTGTATTGTCCCCGCCATTTTAGAATCGTCTATGGTTCATGCAGCAACAAATCAAAAACAGGTTAATGGTATTGAATATGTGAATAAAAAATTGGGATTCTCACTAATAATCCCAAAATCTTGGGAAGGAAATTATGAAATCGAAGAAGATAATAATTTAGTAAGATTTGTGTTTACGTATGAAGGTAAAAAAAATGATGATATCCCTCCTTTGTTTACTATTAAATACGACAGCAAGAAAGAAGAAGGGTGGAACGAGGGGATAAGATGGGTGAGTGAGCTTGGTACTAAAAATAACATGGGTTATTACTGCTACTATGATGCTCTACATCTTTATCGAGATAGTATTCCACCTGGAGAAGAACAAGATACTGTCTTAAATATGCTTGGTCAAATACCCGAGGTTTTTGATAGTTTCAAAATGTTGGAGACAAATGAAACTGGAGCAAGAGGAGATACAGCAGGAGAAGTGAAACCAAAAGAGCAAGGAAAAAATGGAGGAACAGCAGAAGAAGAAACAAATCAAGAAACGGCCAATGGGATTAAATATATTAATGGAGAATTAGGATTTGAGCTAACGCTTCCAAAGTTTTGGAAAAATCATTATATTGTTAAAGAAAATGATAGTGGTGGTGTAACCTTTAAATTTAAGTTCGATGGGAAAGTATATGATGATATCTATTTGTTTAACATCTATGTAGAGAATAGGGAATACTCCGAGGAAGAACAGGAAACGATGGGGGATATTGGTGTTCTTGATGTTAAGAATGGTAAAACCTATCTAATAACTGAAAACCTTGCAATGGGTTATTATAACAACTATGATGAGTATTTTGCATCTGTACCTAAAGAAGGTAGAGATGTGATTAAAGCTATGAGCAAACAAAAAAAGATCCTCAATTTCAATGTATTGGAGGGATCTACAGCGGAGAAAGTTGAAGCTAAAGTGGATGATGAAATTCCAAAAAATTACGATTACTATCTGCAGCCCACAAAAGTTTTACTTGATACCGTAAGCTTACGTGTTATTAAAACTCCAATTGATAATATTCGAACTGAAGTTATTAGGAAACCTGTAAGTGAAACGAACTATATTGGAATAAACGGAGGATATTATAATCCATCATATGATCCAGTAAAGTATGATCCATCAAATGATGATTATGTTTATAAGCCTTGCTCAATGACTTATTATAATCCTAGAGGATTAACTGATGGATCAACTGATGGATATGATTTTAATGGTTGCTCTGGCAAACACCTTTCTCGACCAACTTTCGTTACTTATTACGATAAGGATTTGAAAAAAACAAAAGCAGAGATTATTGATGCTAAAAGCATAGATGAAATAAAAAATCACTTTGAAAATCTGGATAAGAATGATCATCAGCATCATTCTAATCAAGTTATAATAAATGCTATTGGTGGGAAAGGTTTTGATCCTGAGCATATCGGACTTTACCCAATTACTTGGGAGGATTTTAGCAGCTGGGAAAGTTTTAAACAAAAATTTACACTAGAATACTTTAATAATCAGATGCAATTTTCATTCCCTCTTCCAGTTAGAAGAACAGTGTTAGGTTTCCAGGAAGAAGATGGAACCATTTATGCGTATTTAATGATTACGCTTGAAGGGGTGTCGATTAAGGGTATGGAAACTCGTCTTAAGGAATTAGGTTTTGATAAAAACAATATTATTCTTTTAGATGGATCGGGATCGAGCTCAATGAGAGTATATGATAAAAAAATTAATGATTGGGTTGTTGATATTGGTACAGAACCTTCGTTTTCTAATAGTATTCCAAATGCAAACAGATACGCATACAACATGATTAGATTAATCGAGTAAATCATAGATAAATAGTACCTTTACGTCATGATAAGCTTCTCCTACAAAAAAGCTGAGATTAAATTCTTGGCTTTTTATTTTTTGATAAAATGGCGCCGAAATTGACATATACACGAATCACATATGATATTTTTTTGCAAAGTACACGTGTACAAACAGCTTGTCCCTTTTGCGCATAGTATGATAGTACATTATGCATGAAAGGATGTGATATTTTTTTGATAATTGAAATGATTAATGAATCGACAGGATTTTTAACAGGACTTCTACTTAGCTTCTTTTTTTTTACAATCCTTGTTGTTGTAGCCGGAATCACAGTGAAAAATTGGAGATTATTCCTTAAGTGGATGAACTTGTTAATCGTATATCATGCTCTTTTTTATGTGGGCGTTCGACCGTTTATTTATAAGACGAAGTTTCCACCTGTTGAGCAAATCATTTGGGGATTTGCAGCTGTATATCTTCTCATTAATGCTGTCATTCTATTTATTAAGTCACTGGAACACCGTAAAAAAGATTGATATAAAGTGAAACTTCCATCAGTGGGGGCTTCATCCCCCACATAGCTTCTTCGTTTTCTCTGCATCTTGAGGTGGGGATCTTACTGCCCGTTAGTGCGGGATAAATTCATTTAAATAGCGAAACAAATGGAACAGAACGCAAATTCTTTTCTTCAAATGTACAAAAGAGCAACTTTATTTTAGATAAGGAGTGATAAATGATAAGACGCTTTAATGCATGGCTTGGTGACAAACTGGCCCTATGGTTTTCTACAATGGCTTGCTTTTATATCATTTTTGGGCTTGTAATTGTGCCGCTTTTCTTTCAGCATCCAAATACTCTTGTGGAATGGGTAGAGTACGTAGTACAGACGATCTTTCAAGGCATTGCCTTACCTGTCATCGGATATGTGGCAAGGATTGCCGGGGAAAAAGATGAAAAGGTCATAGGTGAAACTCATGATACGGTGATGGAGGAATTGGCTCTAGTAAAGGAAGAATTAGCACTAGCACGAGAACAGTACGATACTTTACAAAAGGTTGAAAAGATTATAAGTGAGACTCATGGTACAGTGATGGAGGAATTGACTTTAGTAAAGGAAGAATTGGAAATGGCACGAGAACAGCACGTTGTTTTACAAAAAGTCATAGACGAATTACAACAACATTTGAAAGAAAAATAGACTTTAACGATCCCACAACGCGGGTCGTTTTTTTGTGATAGATATACATTGAAATGGAAAGAAAATAAAAATCATAATCTATAAAGTTTCACTTTATCGGAAAATTGGCAAGAAAACTCCATCTTCAAAACATGCAGGGCATAGCCCAGTTTAAGGTGGAGATGAATTGCCATTGCATTTGTAAAAATATTTTTGTAACATTGCGAATGTATGTTCTTTTTGGCTGTTTTGTAGTATCATGAAGAAAAGAAGGAGGTGAAAATCATGACGAAAGAAAAAGAATATATAACCTATCAAATATGGATCAAGAAAGGTCATAAATTGCACGCCTACTTCATGGAAATGTGTCAAAATGCAAAAAATCTCTACAATACAACAAACTTCTATATTCGCCAAGTGTATACAGCCTTACGTACAGAGCGACCATTACAGCCACTTCAACAAGAAGTCCTTCATACATTACAAGCACATATTGAAATCATGAATGAAAATCAACTTCATGCATACCAAAAACGCGTGCAAAAACAGAAAGAAAAACCTGTTAAAGAACAAAAAGAAATGAAATGTAACTTGTTTACATTCCCGACAAAAGAGAAATCGTTCCTATCGTATCATTTCTTAGATTGCTTGTTTAAAACAATGAAACAACAAGATTATATGAATTTGCCAGCGCAAACGAATCAAGCGGTCATGAAAAAACTCTATCAAAACTGGAAATCATTCTTCGCTTCCATCAAGGCATACCAAAAGCATCCTTCCACTTTTACTGGCAGACCTCGCATTCCAAAGTATATCAAATCTTCTATGACAGAAGTTGTATTCACCAATCAAGTGTGTAAACTCCAAGAGAAGTATATTCGTTTTCCAAAAACAAGCATAAAATTAAATATTGGTAAATTGTTTGGGTATATCGAAAATCTCAAAGAAGTACGCGTTTCCCCTGCTTATGGAAAGTTTAAGGTGGAAATTGTGACAGAACAGTCCGAACCAGCACCTGAGGATGTTGACAACAACCGTTATATGAGTATGGACTTAGGAATCAATAACATTGCAACTATCATAACGAATACAGGGGCTACTCCTGTGTTAGTAAAGGGCAATGTCATCAAAAGCATCAATCAATACTACAACAAGAAAAAGGCTTATTTCACGGGTATTCTTCGTCATGGAAAAGAATCAAAAGAAGGACCACACACATCAAAGCGTCTAGAGAGGCTTCATGAAAAACGATTTCTCAAAATAAAAGACCTTTTCCATAAAATTAGTTATCATATTGTTCAGTTCGCGATTCAACATGAGATTTCTATGATTGTGATTGGGAAAAATACATCATGGAAACAAAACAGTGAGATGGGAAAACGACAGAATCAATCTTTTTGCCATATCCCACACAATCTACTCATTGAAATGATCACCTATAAGGCAAAACGAAGAGGTATTACTGTACAAGTCGTGGAAGAATCGTATACAAGCAAGGCATCCTTTCTAGACAATGATGATATCCCCACTTACGGTGAGGAAGACATTCCTGAGTTCAGTGGAAAACGGATCACGCGTGGCTTGTATCGCACGAGAGAGAATAAACTGCTGAACGCAGATGTGAATGGTTCCTATAACATCTTAAAAAAAGCAGTTCCAAAGGCATTTGCCGATGGAATAGAGGGGTTGTGCCATCAGGCAGCTGTGTCAACTCCACTCGTGTTAAACATCTCTTGAAGGTGATACACGAGAAACCCCCACTTCAAGATCCGAAGGAGATAAGTGGCGGGAGTTTTCATAATCAAAAGAAAACGTTGTTGACGAAGAACTGGGATATATCAAAAAGACATGTTTTTCAAAGGAGTGTTCTTTAATGTTTATAAAATCTTGTAATAAGAAGCATAAGATGGCCGTTTTGGTCAACTTATGCTTCTTTTAGTTTACGGCCGGCTTATGCTTGTAACCTTGAATGTAAATATTAAAAATAATGTTTATTTTCAAATTTTTCCATGTTAGGATAGTTATGTATTTTAAAACCATTTTAAAAGGGGGATTAAGAAATGAAAGCTCTTAAGAAATGGGCAACAATGATTGGTGCTGTGACAATGTTAGTTTCTATATTTTCTTTTGCAGTACCAGCACCCAAAGTAGCAGCCGCAGTTACTAATGGATCAGACCCGATTGCTACAGGATGTGCTAGAGATGCAAAAACAGTAGGCTACAGTCAGTATAGTAGTGCTGCAATTGAACTTCGCTATAGTCCTAGTTGTAGAAGTACTTGGGCTAAATTAACCCTTGGTGGTGATCCAGCAATAAAAGAAGGAAGTGCAATAATTACACGAAATGATGGCGTAAAATATTCATGTTATGCTAAAAAATCACTAGGACAAACATCTTGTTATACTAGACAGGTTAATGATGCATATTATGTTGCACGTGCTACTGCTAATGTTCTCGTTGTATATGGTGGTGGTGGTTCTTATGTACCTTTAGCTACTCGTTGGTATTAATTCTTTAGTTCAATTCTAAATTGAATATATTGAGAGCGTGTTTTGAAAAAAGATTGATTAAAACACGCTCTTTCTTTTTGCTCGTTTATCAAGGTTATTAGTATTAATTTGATCAAACATTATACCAAAGCTACAATAGTCCTTGTGTCCGGAAGTCTATAAAAACCTTTAGCAATATCCATTCCCGTTTTATCAATGGCTACTCACGGACAGCTTATGGGCTAATAATTAATTCACGGTCAACTTATGCTTCTAGTTTCGTTAAAAAATTAGATAATCACCTACAAAAAACAACTGTTTTTTTGGCCAACTTATGTTTCCAACTGTGGCCAACTTATAGGTAAAGTGACAAATCTGTAAATTTAGCTATTCGCTTTCTTCTAGAGTTATGTGCCCTTGCATCACTAGGTTATTGGGGATCTCAAGTCGGGAAAAGTGTGTATACAAAATTTGTTTTTGGTATTGGCTCACCACTACTTTTTGCGATATTATGGGGGACTTTCATTGCACCTAAAGCATCGTTGAAACTGCCAGAACCGTACAGGTTTCTTCTGGAATTCGTAATCTTCGGAGTTACCTCATCCGCTCTGTATTTTGTTGATAAACCAATCTTAGCTATTATTCTTGGAATGGTATTTATAATTAACCGCATTTTACTCATTATTTGGAAACAATAATTAGAAATATCAACTAGTTCAGCGCAAGTAATAGGTTGATGCCACGCATTACTTCTCGTTTTTTTTATAAGAAAATCAACAGTTAAATTTAACAGAGCTATTTAATTAACGGAGCAGGGTAATGGAATAAGAGGTTGTTAGATTGATAAGTATCTCTTATATGTATCATAAAGTTTCGGATCATTTTACCGGAATAAAAGATATTGTACGATGAAATTAAGTATGAAGTGAAAGGAAATGATGCCAATGTTTACGTTTCGGCTTGTCGATGTAGAAAAGGATAAACAGACTATTATTAGATTTTTTACAGATACAGGTGAAGGAGAAGAATTAGAGTTTAATGAGAATGAATATATAAAGTATGCGAGGCAGAAACAATTGAATTTTCCTGAGGGATTCGTTTTATTGGAACGTGATCAACATGCAGTTGGAGAGTTAGTGCTTCGGTATGATAACTATGAAGGGCGAGAGATTGGTTATGTAAGTTTTGTATATGTAATTCCCGAGGGCCGCGGGAAGGGATATAGTCATAAGCTTTTTCAATATGTGGAGGATCAATTTAAAAAACGTAATTTGCTTGAATATCATCTCCGCGTTGCGCAGTCCAATTTGAGAGCTATTAAATTCTATGAAAAACAAGGACTCGAAATAATAGGGGGAGAGCGAAATTCTTACAATCAGCGTTGTTGGAGAATGGGGAAAAAGATGTAGATAGGCAAAGAAAATGTATATATAGAAATTCATAAAGCGGTGGTCGTATTGAAACGGAAACTTCCTAATAAAATTCATATCATAGGTTCTGTTGGAAGCGGGAAAACAACTTTAGCAAGAACGTTATCTTCGGAGTTACAGATTCCATATTACGAGCTAGATAACGTTGTGTGGAGAAGGTCTGAAAATGGAGATATAAGAAATACGCCTGAAGAAAGAGATAAGCAACTTCATCATATTGTTAGTTCAAATGCTTGGATTGTTGAAGGCGCTCATCATAAATGGGTATCTCAAAGTTTTCAACATGCAGATATGATCATATTTTTAGATGTAGCGCTTTCGAAAAGGATGTATAGAATAATAAAACGGTTTATTTTGCAATTATTAAGCCTTGAAAAGGCGAACTATAAACCTACTTTCAAAATGTTTCTGAAGATGTTTAAGTGGACGAACGACTTTGAAAGGGAGAGTAGAGCTGAAATTTTGTATATGTTGAGTCAGTATAACGATAAATTTTTTGTTCTAAAAGATAACGGAGAAGATGATATGTCACATGCCCATCAACTTAAGAAAAGTAAATACCTCCAAAACGAAAAAATGAGCTGACTTCTCAAAATAATGAACTGTAGAGAAAGAAAATTTTCATTTAGGGGGTACTTCAAAACCTTAGCTTGATGGACATGCGGTCACCCCCTATATTATTTTAAATGACAATAGTAGAATTTTTATAGATGCCTTAACTGATTGAGAATATAAATTAATATTACACAAGATTAAATAAACGATTTAGGAGTGTTATATCATGTCATTTGGAATTGATGTCAGTCACCATAATGGGACAATTGATTGGAATCAAGTAAAGAATGATCGTAACCAAGTAAACTTTATGTTTGCAAAAGTAACAGAGGGTTCTGAGCAAGGTACAAATTATGTAGATCCAACCTTTCAATACAATATAAATGGTGCTAATAATGTTGGCATACTTACAGGAGCTTACCACTTTTTTCGAGCAATCTCTGTTAATGATGCGAAACAAGAGGCTGCTTTCTTTATTCGAAATTTAAAGAGTGTAACATTAACTGCACCTGTATTTGTGGATGTAGAAGTCAATGATGGGAATTTAGATCCAAATACATTAACAGATGCTGTCAGTGCGTTTTTAACGGAATTAAAAAATGCGGGATATACAAATAACGGAGTTTATAGCAATCTATATTTCTTTGAAAATAGTCTAAACCCTTCGCGTTTACAAAATACGTTATTGTGGATTGCGCGTTATAATCAAAGAAGTGCAGGAATTAATTGTGATATCTGGCAATACACAGAGAGTGGAAAAGTACAAGGTATTAATGGGAATGTCGATTGTAATATATCCTATATAGATTTGAATATCAGTAATAATAATAGAACCAGTAGCACCTATATAGATTTGGGTACCAGTAATAATAATGGAATTAGTAGCACCTATATAGGAATTGCTACAATCACAGGTGATAATGTGAATGTAAGGGACCAACCTTCCATGAATGGCAATGTGATTGGGAAATTACATCATAATGAGTCGTATAAAGTATTTTACGAACAAAATGGATGGTTAAACTTAGGGGGAAATCAATTTATTTATTACGACCCTAGTTATATTTGTTACTGTAACTATATAGGGATTGCTACAATCACAGGTGATAATGTGAACTTAAGGGATCAACCTTCTATGAATGGCAATGTGATTGGAAAATTACATCATAATGAGTCGTATAAAGTATTTTACGAACAAAATGGATGGTTAAACTTAGGGGGAAATCAATTCATTTACTATGACCCTAGCTATATAGATTATAAATTACTTTCTATATGTTCTGATTGTTAAACAATGGACAAACTTAAAAGAGTATACGCTACTTTTGTTAAAAGCGCTATCCTTTTAGTAGACTCATTGAAAAGGATGGCGTTTTTATGGATATTTCACTAACAGAACAGTTGCAACTCTTACACTATCATTTATTCCCACAAATCCTTCAAAGACTGGAAAAGATGTAGCTAGGCAATTGGATTATAGGAAAAGAAAATGTGTATATAGAAATTCATAAAACGGTGATCGTATTGAAAAGGAAAAATCCTAATAAAGTTCACATCATCGGCTCTGTCGGCAGCGGGAAGACAACTTTAGCAAGAACATTATCTTCTAAGCTAAACATTCCATATTACGAGCTAGATAACGTTGTGTGGAGAAGGTCTGAAAATGGAGATATAAGAAGTACGCCTGAAGAAAGGGATGAGCAGCTTCATTATATTGTTGGTTCAAATGCTTGGATTGTTGAAGGTGCTCATCATACATGGGTAGCTCGAATCTTTCAATATACGGATATAATCATATACACCTTTGAATATTTGACACAGAGAATATTTTGTATTTATTATTAGTGTGTAATTTTAAATGTTTAAGTGTTTAAACGTTTGGAAGTATTAAGGAGTGAGGAAATATGAATAAAACAGCATTGATAACAGGGGCTACAAGCGGTTTAGGTTATGAGTTTGTAAAACTGTTTGCGAATGATGGATATAATCTGATTTTAGTTGCACGGAACAGTGAAAAGTTAGAAGAAATCAAGAAATCTATCAGGAACGTAGAAGTTACTGTTATTTCACAAGACTTAAGCCTACCTGGTGCAGTGAAAGAAATTTACGAAGAAGTTGAAAAACGAGGAATGGAAGTTGATGTTTTAGTTAATAACGCCGGTATTGGATTATTTGGTAAATTTGATGAAATAGATATTCAAAAACAATTAAACATGATTCACTTAAATGTAAATGCATTGACAGAATTGACGTATTACTTCCTACCAAAAATGAAGCAACGGAACAGTGGTAAGATTTTGAACATAGCAAGTACTGCAGCCTTTCAACCGGGACCACTAATGGCTGTGTATTATGCGACGAAGGCTTATGTACTTTCATTGTCAGAAGCGCTTATTGAAGAGCTATCAAATACTAAGATTACCATTACATCTCTATGTCCAGGTCCTACTAAAACAAATTTCTTTTCGAATGCAAATGCTGAGAAATCGCTACTATCTTCAGTGGCGATGCCTTCTGATATTGTTGCTAAAAAAGGGTATAATGCATTGATGAAAGGAAAACGTACAATTGTTACGGGAGCATTAAATAAGATTGGTGCTTTTTCGGTAAGGTTTGTTCCAAGAAGTGTAGCTGCAAAACTAGCCAAATATGTTACAGAAGAAAAATAGTTTTTTGTTTAACTTGGACTTTCAGAAAAGGAAGGATGCTAACATGATTCAAACAGCTAGTGATGTTTTTCGGAGTTGTATACCGTTATTTAATGCTTTAAGTGATCCAGTGAGGCAAGATATTATTTTGCTGCTGGCAGAAAGGCAACCGCTTAGTGTAAATGAAATTGCTGAGCAGTCAAATTTATCACGTCCCGCAATTTCTCATCATTTGAAAATTATGCGTGACAATCATTTAGTAAGTATAGACCAAAAAGGCACACAGCGCTATTATTCACTTTCTTTACAGCAAGGTGTCGAGCAATTGAAACAGTTGGTGAAAACTGTTGAGAAAGAATGTTCTCTTTAAAGATGGATTTCACGACCTCTATTAAATGCAGTATGGTAAACCGTATCATAAGTACATGAGGTTTTTTATGACGTAAAAAATACTCATATCTTTGGAACCCTTTTTCTTAGATAAATAGACAGTAAAACCCCCACTTAAGTGGGGGTTTTACTGTCTAGAAAGATCTAAACAAATAAGCTGAGTAATAACGTAAATCCTAATCCCGATACGGAAATAATAGTCTCAAGTAAGGTCCATGTTGCAAATGTTTCTTTCATGCTTAAACCAAAATATTCTTTGAACATCCAGAAACCAGCATCGTTCACGTGTGAAGCAATTAAACTACCAGCTCCTGTTGCAAGGACAACTAAAGCAAGGTTAACGTCAGAGTGACCTAACATCGGAATCACTAAACCGACAGTTGTTAATGAAGCAACTGTAGCAGACCCTAAGGAAATACGTAAGATGGCAGCGATAATCCATGCAAGTAAGATTGGTGATAATGAAGTTCCTTTGAATAATTCGGCTACATAGTTACCAACACCGCCATCAATTAATACTTGTTTGAAGGCTCCGCCTCCACCAATGATTAATAGCATCATTCCAATATTTGAGATCGCTGTTGTACAAGATTCCATCACGTTTTTGATTGGAATATTTCTTGCCAATCCCATTGTATAGATCGCAACTAATAAGGATATTAACATGGCAGTATCCGCATTCCCAATAAACTGGATCGCTGCTAGTAAACTATTATCTTTAAATCCCATTGTTTTTTGCAACAAAGTAATAATCGTAGCGATTGCCATTAAAATAACAGGTAGTAAAGCGGTAAAAACACTGATTCCAAAACTAGGTGTGTCTTCAAGTTTAAATACTTTCTGTTCACCTAGAGATTTTATATTACCAGTTTTGTTGAATGCTTCAGGTACTAGCTTTTTCGCAATTTTAGTAAATACAGGTCCAGCTAAAATAACTGTTGGAACCGCTATCATAAAACCATAAAGTAATACTTCACCAATGTTTGCATGCAATTCACCAGCAATAGCGGTTGGTCCTGGGTGTGGCGGTAAAAATCCGTGTGTTACAGATAAAGCTGCTGCCATCGGAATACCGAGATACAAGATGGAAACTTTTAATTCTCTTGAAATGGCAAATACAATCGGAATTAATAATACTAATCCTACTTCAAAAAATAATGCAATACCGATAATAAATGAGGCAGTCACGACAGCCCATTGAATGTTCTTTTTACCAAATTTGTTCACAAGAGTCATGGCAATGCGTTGTGCGCCCCCAGAATCTGAGAGCAACTTACCTAACATCGCACCAAGTCCAAAAACGAGTGCTAAATGGCCAAGTGTGCCGCCTAATCCTGCTTCAATGGTTTTAACAATTTTTTCTGGCGGCATTCCAAGTGCTAAAGCAACGCCGAACGATACAATGATTAATGAAATAAATGTATTTAATTTAAAGCGCATTATCAGTAAAAGTAATGCTAAAATCCCAATTGCTACAATGACTAATGGCATCGTAATTTCCCCCTAATATTAGCTGTATTTGTGTTTATCCCCTATTTTTTTGCAGTAATCCCCAACCTCAAATTTCAATGAGAGACGAGGAAGTGGGGGATCACTGATGAAAGTTTTACTTTATTAAATTTCTTTGATAATTAGCAATTCGTGTATAATCTTCTTCTAATGCTCTAGATAAGTTAATAAATATCGGCAGTAATTGTCTGTATTCTTTTGTTGCTTCTTCCTTCGGTGTGTGTTTGTAGGTGCTGCCAACCATTTCGGAAACGATTTCAAAAGAATCAATTTTTCCTGTAGCATAGAGACCTAATATACATGCACCTAGACAGGAGCTTTCGTAGCTTTTGGGAACAACGACTTCAGATGCGAAAATATCGGACATCATTTGTCGCCAAACGTCAGACCTTGCGAAGCCTCCTGTTGCTTGAATACGGGTCACAGGACTGTCCATGCATTCAGTTAATGCTAAAAATACAGTATATAAATTATAAATAACGCCTTCTAAGGCTGCCCGAATCATATGTTCCTTCTTATGTGACATCGTTAAACCGAAGAATGAGCCACGTACATCTGGATTCCATAATGGCGCACGTTCACCTGCGAGGTATGGATGGAATAACAATCCGTCTGCGCCAGGTCTCACGCGTTCAGCAATTTTCGTTAATACATCGTATGGATCAATTCCTAGTCTTTTTGCAGTTTCTACTTCTGATGAAGCAAGTTCATCGCGAATCCAGCGAAGGACCATTCCGCCATTGTTTACCGGTCCACCAATTACCCAATGCTTTTCCGTTAGGGCATAACAGAATATTCTTCCTTTTTTATCCGTTTGCGGCTTGTCGATGATGGTTCGAATAGCACCGCTTGTCCCAATTGTGACCGCAATCTCGCCTTTTCTAATTGCATTCACACCTAGATTAGAAAGCACTCCATCACTGGCACCAATGACAAATGGTGTTTGTGGATCGATACCAATCTTTTTGGCTAAATCCGGATTGCAGTTGCTAAATATCGTAGTGGTTGGTACGAGCTCAGATAATTGAGCAGGTGTTATACCAGCAATTTTTAAAGCTTCTTCATCCCAATCTAGCGTTTGTAGATTCATCATCCCCATGCATGAAGCGAGGGAATGATCGACAACATATTGATCAAAAAATTTCTTAAAGATATATTCTTTGATTCCGATATATTTTTTCGTTTTGGCAGCGATTTCAGGATGGTCATTCACAATCCAAGTAATTTTACTTAATGGTGACATGGGGTGAATAGGTGTTCCTGTTCGTCTATAAACTTCATGTCCATTCAGTTCATCTTTGATTTTATGTCCCCATGCCTCACTGCGATTATCTGCCCAGGTGATACAAGGTGTCAGCGGCTGATCATTTTCATCCATGGCAATGACACTATGCATAGCGCTGCTAAATGAAATAAACGATGGTTTTTTATCTGAATGATGTTTCGTTATATTTGAAATCGCTCGCAAAACAGCCTGAAAAATCTCTTCTGGATCTTGTTCAGCTGTGGAAATATCCGGTGTGCGAAGTGGGTAACCAATATTCTCTGTTTGGATGACTTCGCCTTTTTCAGTGAATAATACTGCTTTGGTACTTGTTGTACCAATATCTATACCTAACATATAGCTACTCATGTTCTTGCTCTACTCCTTTAGATAACATTTGTTGTGACATCCAGAGGTCTTCAACTTTTCCTTGAACATCATCAAAGTTTTGATGTAAGGCCTCAATCATGAGAGCTCGATCTTTTGTTTCGATTGCTTTTATATAAAGCTCATGATTTTTGATAATCCGTTCAAAGTCTTCGTACTTTTCTTTGAAACGGGTACGCATTGATAAAAGGATGAGGCTTTCCATAACAGGCTTTAAATTATTCCAAATCATCAGGATGTGGGAATGCTGAATGGTGCGAATAATCGTTTCATGGAATAAGAGATCTTGATAAGAAAACTCATCAGCATCATGATATTTAATGGCGATTTTCATCATTTCCATAATTTTATTGAGTTCCTTTACTAACTCATTCGTGTCCATCTTCACAAGCCGTTCAAAGATAAACGTTTCTATAAGTAAGCGGACATCATATATTTCTTCGATTTCTTTTTCGGTTAAACCAATGACAACTGCGCCCATTCTTTCTAAGCGAATGATATTTTCAGATGCCAGTACTTTTAATGCTTCACGAACGGGTGACCGACTTACAGAAAAATCGGCAGCTAATTTATTTTCCGATAGAATGGTACCGCTTTCAATTTTACCTGCAATAATACGCATTCTCAGTTCGCTTGCAACACGATCACCAGTAGAAGCTTTTGAAAGCCATTTTTCAGGATAAAGAAATTCCATTGATTCCGTCATAACTTCACCTCATGTTCATCAAGTATACTTGTATACAAGTATTATAACTCGGATTTTTAATTATGCAAGCGCTTTTACTTTTTGTTTCGATTCTTTTCGATAGTAATAAAAGGGAAAAAGTATTCAAATCATACCAGATTGAAAAAAAGGATGTTACGGTTCTACAACGAAATAAGTTTAGAAGATGAAGGGGGGCGATATGATGAACATGAAAATGAAGAACGGTTTGGAGAGCATGTATAAAAATTATAATAAAAGGGAGTTTTTCTATTGAAACAAGCGTTGCTTATTATTGATGTTCAACAAGAATTAGTTGATGGAAATGATAAAAACAAAAGTGTACTGAATAAAGACGTATTATTAGATAACATTAATTTGGTTATTAATAAGGCATTAGAATCACAAGCTTTAATCGTCTTTATAAGGGATATAGATGTTGCTGACGGCAAAGGTCCAGGGTTCCAAATACACCCAAAATTAAAGGTGCCAACCACTGCAAAAATATTTGATAAAGCGGCTACAAATTCGTTTTATGGTACGCCATTAATGGATTTTTTAAAGGACAATGAGATTGAACATCTTGTTATTATGGGATGTAAAACAGAACATTGTATTGACACAGCGGTTAGAACGGCAACGGTGAATCATTTTGATGTTACTTTAGTTGGGGATGGTCATTCGACGACAGATTCTTCAACTTTATCTGCCGAACAGATAATAAGTCATCATAATGAAATACTTCATGGTCATTATAATGTTGACAATTTTTCTGTTGTTCGGACTACTCAAGAAGATTTGTTTCAACCGATTCATAACAATTACCGGTAAATCGCCACCCTTTTAAATTTTCATGACCAAAGCTATTTTACGAAGGGCTTTAAAAAGTTTACCGGTGTTACACAAAAGCAATATAAAAGCGGGCTTGTTAATCGTTGATTTTGAATTCAATGTTCAGCGGAATTGCTTATTGAGAGTAAGCATCCAAATAAGCCGGGAAGCTTTGTCTCACTTCGGGCCAGTTCCTGGGATGATGCTGGAAATAGTATTACTCAAGAGATTATTAAGGTATATGGTCTAGATAAAGGAGAGCTAAACAGCCTCTTTTTCTTTAAAATGAAGGTCTTTTGAAAATTTTAGTTAGTATCTAACAAAGGGAGATTATCTGACAAGATAATCTCCCTTTGTTCTATAAATATAAAAATCTCTAATCTCATTTACTTATGGTACGGTTCACCGTGTTTGATATTAAACTGTTCAATGGCATATAATTATAATTTCTTCTGAATCGACTGTACGATATAAATACATCCATTGACCTTTTACTTTCACATACGTTTCATTAACTCTCCAGGAATCATTGGTTTGCTTGAGATAACGACGGATTCGTTTGTCCAACTCAGGACCACACTAATCACGTCCTTTTTTAGAATACTAGTTAGAATATTACCATTGATGCACATGTTATTTCATTTAATGACAAAAAACGAATTCATTAACTCTTTAAAGACTCTGGTTTCATGAAATTGGGATATGTGTAGAATCCTTCTCCCGTTTCTCTTCCAAGTTTTCCTTTATCGATATACTCAGTTTTCAATAACTTAGCCAATTTTTCAGACTCTTGAATACCTGCTTGTGCTTTTGTATGTGCAATATTATAAGCGGTATTAATTCCTACTATGTCTAAAATGGCAAAAGGACCTAGGGGTGCTCCTGTTGCAACCATCCACGTTTTATCGATTGTTTCTGGATCAGCAACTTCATTTAATAAAAGCATCTGAGCAGCTTCCAAAAAAGGAATTAATAAAGAATTCAAAATATAGCCCGGTTGCTCTTTGTGTAAAGGTAGAGCAACCATTCCAATTGCTTTTGCAAATTCAATCACATCATCAAACACTTTCATATCCGTTCCCGGATGTTTCATGATTTCTGCCGTATTGTTTTTCCAAATTTCATTCGCAAAGTGTAACGCTAAAAACTTTTCTGGTCGGCCTGTCGCTTCCGCAAATTGGCTTGGTAATAAAGTAGAAGAGTTTGTTGCAAAAATTGTCTTTTCAGAAGCTGCTTTCCCTAACTCCTTGTAAAAATCAGTCTTAATTTGAACAACTTCAGGAATTGCTTCAATAACGAGGTCTGCTTCTGAAACTGCTTTTGATAAATCAGAGTTGAAAGAAATGCAATTATAAGCAGCATTGACATCTTCCTCAGTAGCCCCTAAATCTTCTTGATAACGCAGCTTCAAATTCATGATTCTTTCTTTGGCACGGTCTAATGCTTCATTATTAATGTCATATACACATACATTAAATCCTTTGAAAGCAACTTGGTAAGCAATCTGACTTCCTAAAACGCCACCACCAGCAACAGTGATATTTTTGTAGTTCATAACAAGTCCCCCCTTTTTTTAAAAAAGAATAACTTAGTTTTAATAAGGCAGTGTCCATATTCAAGTTATAGACTTATATTTCCTCTTAATTATATAAGTATTTTTATATTTAATAAAAATTAGATATATTAAATAACAATTAAACAGTACTTATAATATAGGAGCAACAAATGAATCTTGCACAATTACAATACATAATTGAAGTTTCAAAATTTGGTTCATTAACAAGGGCGGCACAAAAATCACATATTACATTATTCGCAACAAGTCAATCAATCTCATTATTAGAAAGCGAATTAGGTGTTACATTATTTACTCGTACCCGATGGAAGTTTCACTTTATCGGTTTTTGTTGAATTAGAATTGTTTTCTCAAGAATTACATCGATATATGTCACCACATGCTTTAGAGCATTTAGTTAGAGAAGTAGGATTTGTTCAACGAAGAAGCCATAATGAAATACTTCATGGTCATTACAATGTTGACAATTTTTCTGTTGTTCGGAGTGCTCAAGAAGATTTGTTTCAACCGATTCATAACAATTACCGGTAAATCGCTCCTCTTAACTTAGGAAGATTGGAAAAACATGATTGATCTTCGGCAATCGAGCGCATTACTTGAACAGCCGGGCTGCCATAGCCGGCTGTTTGTTTCTTCGAACGGGTGATTTTGTTCAATATCTAAAATTATCAAAAAGCCGAAAATATGCAAGTTTTTATTCACTTATTGCATATTTTCGGCTTTTTTACATTTAAAAAACATACTGACATAAGCAACAATTTTTAATTGCTAAATACAAAATGAGTATCAAGTTTTCCAATCAGAATAATAAAATGTCCCACTCCATAATCGCGGCTGCACATAAACGAAGGTTGCGATCCTCACCGGTTACGATAGACTTCGAAATACAGAAAAACGCTTTTCGATGTGACTCTGGCACCGCGAGCTCAATAATCGACCGGCTGTGGTTGAAGTTTACGATCAAAGTACGGACGTCTTAAAACCAGGCCACTCTCATCGAATTTCGAGGAGCCACCACCAGTCATTGTCGTCACGGCTACCGAAGCCGGTTACCTCCTGTTGGCCGGCTGTCCAGCGGGGGTCGCTGAACCCGCGGTGGGAGTGGAGCGCATGGTTGGTGTTCAGGTGGACAAGTCGGACTCGTCTCTGCGCATTCCACGGCCCCCCACCATCGACTTCGATCCGCCAGTTATCGTTGCTGTCTCCCTGACCTCCGGATCCGAAGCAGGTCACCTCCTGCTGACGAGTGACAGGGGAAGGGTGTCCGAAGTGGCTGTGTAGGTTGCGTTGCGTGAGCACGTGCTCGAGTCGGATCACATCGCCATGTTGGACTATTTCACCGTTCCTGTGGTTCGATTGCGTACCATCGGGTCCCTTGATCCTCCAGAGGTCATTGTCATCAGCCCCTTTGAAGCAGGTTACCTGCTGCTGACCTGAGCTGCCGCTGTGGCCGTAGTTCAGTGCGTGCGAATGGAGAGTCAGCCCCGTCATGAGATGACTTACCTTAATGGTCTGACCGTATCGGACCATAGCACTGGCCGCCGGCGGATTGGTCGTGAACACGGGCGGAGTCTTCTGCTGATAGTCTACTACGAAAAAGCCTCTCCAGGGGTCGGTGTTCGTGGCGTCAAAGTGGGGATTACCCGGTTCGGAGGACAAAACTACCTCCTGACCTACCGTGTTGTTATCGTACACGAACACTTTCATAATGTCAGCCTTCGAGTGCCACTCATACCCATAGGCTAGAACCTGGTGATTCTTCGACCCGATCTCCCCTAGGCTTGTTGCATCTACCAGCCCGAGGACGACCGGTTGGCCGGTGTCGATGCGCGATCGTAGCTTTGGAAATTCTTCCTCCTTCGTCCAGCGGGTGACTCCCTTTCCTCCAAAGACGGTAGAATGATCTGACGCCAAGGTCCAATTAATATACTTGATGGAGGAAGGCACAACGAAGCTGTCCACAAGTCGACTGTAAATGTAATCCGCAAGCCAGTGTCCATCCGGGGGAACCTCTGCGTTGAACAGGTTCCCGGTGTATTTTGGAACCGGAGTGCCCTTGAGGAAGTAGTCGAGTGCGGCAAAAGCCATTCCGCCGCAGCGTCCCTGTGTTGTCACCTGCCCATAGCCCGGAATGTTAGCCACAGCATTGATGAAATTGTTTCTAAACAAAAAGCCGTGAACCGCCGGATCGAAAGCAAGCTTTCGACTATGGCGCCACGTTCCCGAGTCCCAGAGCGGGTTTCCCTGGTTAGTGTAAATTACCGCGTTCCCATCGTCTTGAAGAATGAGGTATGCTCCGGCGTTCCCCACGGTGCCAGATTGCCAGACCTCCTGGCCATTCGCCTTGTAGACGACAAGGTTGCCATTATCCAGCATGACTGCTTTCTCGGCACCACTACCGTCGGTGCCCGACGCCCAGACAGGGATGTGTTGGCCCTTATGTACTTCGTAAAGTACGAAGTTTCCATCGCCCTGCATGATCAGAAATGCTCGACCATTGTTCGCGGTGATCTGTTGGTTTGTCAGGAGTTCCTGCCCTGGTTGAAGCTGGTTTGCCATCCTTTAATCACTCCATTCTGGAATTTTTTTGTTACCATTTCCAATGGCTACCTCTTAATCTATTCAACAGAAAGTGTCTCAATCACTTCAATTTTCCATGGAGCGACAACAGGTGAAAAATCCTTTAAAATTTTCTTCTAAAAATGAAAGTATGGATTAAATTATGATATATGAGTCATATCATTTTTTAGGAGGAAATAACGATGAGTATGAAAACAATGAACGCTGTATTAGGATCAACACCAGAACATTACAAGAAATTAGGCCTTAAAAAAGGACAAATAGAAAAATGGGAAGACGGTATGCGTACGGATGGAAGTGAAGGGACTTATGAATGGTGGTACTTCGATGCTCATTTGAATGATGGTTCAAAACTGGTGATTGTATTCTTTACAAAACCATATATTGAAAGTAACAAACCACTTACTCCTTTTGTTACTTTTAATCTTGATCTTTCTGATGGACGTACTATTAAAAAAATCTATCAGACTTCGGAGCAAGACTTTTTCGCATCTAACGATCAATGTGAAGTTCGTATTGGACCAAACATCTTCAAAGGTGATTTAAATATTTATCAAATCCATATCGAAATAGAGGATGTCTTAGCTGATATCACGATTAAAGGTGCGGTTCCCTCTTGGAGGCCAGAAACTGGTCATTGGTTCTATGGAAACGGTGAAGAGAAGTATTTTGCCTGGTTACCATCTGTTCCCTATGGAATCGTAGAAGCAGACATAAAAATAGATAATACTATTCAGCATTATACTGGTACTGGATACCACGATCATAACTGGGGGAATACTCCCATGATGGAGCTTATGAATAACTGGTATTGGGCGCGTGCACAAATTGGGGATTATACAGTGATCGCTTCATTTATTACGACTGAACAAAAGTACGGATACGAAGCATTCCCTATTTTCATGCTGGCTAAAGAGAATGAGATTATCGTTGATAACGAAAGAAACGTTCGTTTCACGGCATGTAATAAGTATGTAGACCCTGTTACTGGAAAACCAGTAGCAAACACAACTGTGTACGACTACAAAGATGATATACACCATTACACTATTACATTTGAACGAGAGAAAAATCTTGTAGTCCACAAATTTATAGATGAATTAACAGGTGAAATAAAAGAATCAGCTATACAGTCCGGCTTTGATGGGGCTTATCTGAGATTCACTGGTGATGTTCAGCTAGAGCGATTTGAAGGTGATGAAGTGGTGGAAACACTGAACGAAAAGGCGATATGGGATCTGATGTATTTTGGGAAAGTTCGCCAGTAACTTGTTTTAAATGAAAAGATCCACAGTTTTCTTTTTAACAACTGTGGGTCTTTTTATATTATTCATTAAATGGTAAAGCCTTCAATAATCAGTAAATACCGATGATTACACGTTTTCTAAGTGGTATAGAAGTTGTTTTAGAACTTTCTCCAATAATATATGTCACCGCATGCTTTAGAGCATTTTGCTAGAGAGGTAGGATCTATTCAATGAAGAAGCAAATATCGTGCGCAAGATTTAGTAGCGCTTCAATAAAAAAATTATATGTTATAAACTTAGTAACTTATTCTTGGGGTTAGAAAGGGGAAAAGAAATGCAATATCCAGCGTTCTTATCTAAGAGATTAACAATACGCCCATTTCAATTGGATGATGCTCCGAAAGTTCAAGAATTAGCAGGGGATAAAGAGGTGGCAAAAACTACTACAATTATTCCTCATCCATATCCAGATGGCTGGGCAGAAGAGTGGATTACATCTACTTATAAAGCTATGGATAAAGGGGACAGTTTCCACTTTGCAATGGTTAATGAGCAAAATATGCTTATAGGCTGTATATATCTTTTTATCAATAAAAAACACAACAAAGGAGAACTGGGCTATTGGGTAGGTAAATCATACTGGGGTAAAGGGTACTGTACAGAAGCGGGGAAAGTCATCGTTAAGTACGCATTTGAAGAATTAAGTCTAAATCGTATTTATGCTGATGCTTTCACTAAAAATCCTGCCTCTAGTAAAGTCATGCAAAAATTAGGATTGAAACATGAAGGAACATTTAAACAGAGCTGTTTGTACTGGGGAGTTTATGAAGATACTGTTGTTTATGGTTTGACAAAGTCTGATTATTACAAGGGGTAGCGCCACACATCCATCAACTTAAGGTATATTTTCAAACAAAATGCGGTCTTTCCATATAGTTTTTTATTATCTTTTGTAGATTTTATAAAAGTGGGCATATCAAATAAACCCTGACGGGTTTCAATTTTTTTACTATGCTACCTGATGAGTAGAAGTGGTATACTCATAAACAACACCCAAAATATCAAAGACTGTCTTTTTCTCGTATCGATGAGATTTTCGTCCGTTGTGCTGTAGGAGGTTAAACAGACGAAGGAGAACCTTTGATAATTCTTGGGTGTTTTTGTGTAATGCTTGGTAAAAAAGTAAAAAATAATCCTTAATTATGTACATCGCTTTATATTCACTTAGCTCTTTCTGTTTCTTACGTAATAGGAGTTCTCGCATTTTAAACATAGTAGAAGAACATAATAGAATACTAATGAGTTGCCCATAAAGATGACATTCTAATCGCTCTTGTTTAATAGATTTACAACGATGAATTTGAAACCAAGATTTCCATATTTTAAATAACAGCTCAATTTGCCAACGTAATGAATATAAATCATAGATTTTCTCTTTTGGTACCCATTCCGTAGGAATGTTTGTCATATATACCGTAATACCTTGTAAAAGCTTCGTGCGCTCTGTATATGTAATTCCTTTTTTCTTTTCGCGAATAGCTCGGTCACGTAGGCGTTTCTGTTTTTGCTCCTCGGTACACCTATAAACTACAATACGAGTAGGCAGTTTGTCTTTACTCCCTACATATACATCATGTAATTCATACACTTGGCCAGGTTGTAGTTGTTTCATAATGTCTTCCAAATGAATTTGTATATATACCGGTCTCAATTGAGCGGGTTTTGTTTTAAAAACCACTGTTTCGAACTCTTTTCTATATATTTTAGTTGGTAACTTAAGACGGGATAAATAATATCCCTGCTTGTCTTGAATAGACTTAAAGTCTTGTAGACGAAAATATCCTAAGTCACGAATATATAGCTCATTCTTTTGTATCATGCCTGTTCGAGTCGCACCATACGCCTGATCACTTCGTTTTCCTGGTTCAATTTTCACATCAGAAAATTCTCCACTCAACAAGTCATACTCTAGTTGAATTTTCACACCAGCTTTATGACTACATCCTCCGGCACCAGGATAAGTAGATGCGAATCGATCTGGAACTTGAAAGGTTGTAGAATCAAGGATGCGAATGCGCTCAAAGTAGGCAGAAAGAGAATGAGAAATCTTAGATACGCCTCCAATTTTAGCTTGTAGAAGTGTAGTGAATACAGTTCGAAAGAAGGCTACAGAAGCCGAGTTAAATCGTCGATTAAGTCCTTCCGGACTTAATAAAACTCCTGTTGAAGTTTCTAATTGACTACATAGTTGAGTAAGAGAGGTAGTAGCGACTTGTTGATTTAACCATACACACAAAGATAAGAAATGGTGCCCGTGGCACTTACGTTTTCGTTTCATCCCGCCTGCTTCTATAGCTAATTGATTAAGTGTAGCGGGAGACATATATCGATATAACTCTTCAGCGAATAAAGATAATTCTTGTTTTTGATTCATATTCATAAAAAGCACGTCACCCTTTCTCATTAACATAAGAGAATAGTAACGTGCTTTTAGCTTCAAAAATAGTCTAAATCCTTAAGTTGATGGATGTGGGGTAGCGCCACATCACTATCAAGCTAACATTTTGATGTCGGACGACAAAAACTTGGGTAGTTGTATGACTGTAGCTTTAAAATAAAGGTTGATTGAATTAACTCTATAAACATTAATAAAAGAAGAAACAGAAAGAGTGTATTTTGAAAAAAGATTGATCAAAATACACTTTTTCCTTTCAGGATATTATTACATTTTAGAAGCTTCCATACCTATGTTAGCCCATTCATCTTTCGATGGACTATAAATACCAGGAACCATTAAACCCGCTTTTATCATTTGTCCTCGATGATGTATTTGATGTTGGATTAAAAATAGTAAAAGAATTGCGAAATGTGTAAAGTGAGATTGATTGAGCGTAGGATAGTGGACACTATTACATTCGGATGTGCCACGATCTTTTAACATACTTCCAAAAGAATTCTCCTTCCTCAAGGAATGAGAAGGGTGAATCCCAATGAGTAGGGAGGGGATGAATTTTGGTTGGCGTAAGCCAAAGGAATGTAAAAGGAATTCCCTCAAATGAGACAGAAATTATAGTAAAGAATACTAATAATCTCAAAGTTATTGTTTGCTGACTGTAGGCAGTGCACCATTAGAAATTCTAAATCAATACCGAAACACAAGGACAAAACGAATGGGAGGTGATGACAATGTTGTTGAATCAAAAATATGAAATCTTTCCAACAGAAGCGCAAAAAGAAGTGTTAGACCGTTGGCTACAATATTGTCGTCAAACCTACAATTCTGCCTTGCTAGACAAAGAACGGAAATATAAACAAAATAAAGAAAATTACAATCGTTATGATATGCAAAGACAACTTACATTGGACAAGGATACGTATCCTTTTCTGAAGGAAATGCCTTCTCAGCCGCTACAAGAAGTTTTTGCACGTCTGCAAAAAACGTTTGATAATTTCTTTCGTAAAGATGCAAAGTATCCAAAACAGAAAAAGTATAAAGACTACACGAGTATGACATTTCCGCAATTTGGGTTCAAACGAAACGGAAAGCATCGCTATGCCATGTCTTTTTCTGATAACGGTAAATTATACAATACAAAGCTGGGAGAAATAGATATCCTACTTCACAGACCACTCGAAGGAACAATCAAGCAACTGATTCTCAAACGTCAAGGGAAAAGATGGTACGCTATTTTCTGTGTCGAAAGACAAGTGGCACCATCTGATATCGATACCAATCGTGCAATAGGAATTGACGTGGGATTACATAAGTATGCCGTTCTTTCTAATGGTTTAGAGTTTGAAAACCCAAGATTTCTCCGCGAAAAAGAAAAACAACTAAAGAGAGCACAGCGGAAACTTTCTAAGAAGAAAAAAGGTTCTGCTAACTTCATAAAACAAGTCGAGCGTATTCGCAAGCTACATGAAAAAGTAGCAAACCAACGCAGAGATTTTCTTCATAAACTTAGTTACAATCTAGCGAAAGATTATTCCGTTATCGTTGTAGAAAATCTGAACATTCGTAACATGGTTAGAAACAGAAAATTATCGAAATCTATTTCTGATGCAGGGTGGGGAATGTTTCGAAACATGCTTGCTTACAAATGTGAAAATCATGGCGGTGTACTCATCAAAGTAGAACCAAAGTATACTTCACAAGACTGTTCTTTTTGTAGGAATCGTGTGAAGAAGTCTCTCTCTATTCGTACTCACATTTGTAAAAAGTGTGGAACGGTATTAGATAGAGACTATAACGCGAGCCGGAACATCTTACAAAAAGGATTAGAAGAATTGTTTGCCACAAACTAAAGTCCACAAACTGTAGGGCAAGGTTATCTCCGAACAGTATAATCTTCGCCTGTGGAGACTGTGTAAGACGCAGTGGGACACCCCACTATGCAACAGTCTATGAAACAGGAAGCTCCTTCTTCAATCAGACTGGAAGGTGGATAAGGAGGGGTTATTCACAGAGTTAAGTTTGGATAAGAAATATTATACTTTTCTGAAGTCTTAATAAGCTTTTGTAATACTTCTAGAGGAGGAAGACCTTCAGGTATTTTCATTCCATCTCGATAAGGTACACCTAAGTCTTTTATAAAACTGTCAAAACCTGAAGGGTATGCAGTAACCAGGCATTTAGCTGTATCTGAACTAACTTTAAGTGTATGAGGAATACCACGTGGGGCAAATACATAATCGCCGGCTTTTGCTGAGATGATCTCATCGCCCACGAAAAATGTGATTTCTCCTTCTAACACGTAAAATGTTTCATCTTCTTTTTCATGAACATGTAACGGAGGACCATCACTTTTCTTACTAAAAGTATGAATTACACAAAATTCTCCATTAGTATCTTCACCACTTACAAGAATAGAAGCGACACTATTTAAAAAAAGGTATGTGTTATTTTCATGGGTGTTACGGTGCATTATCTTTACTTTGTTTTGTTTATCAACAGACATTTCACCATCTCCCTTGCTCAGTATTCATTTATAAACGTGGCATATAAGGTGTAACAATTAAAATATTTATGCTCAGCTATTAATTTAATGAACATGATTTCATTTAAACAATTTTTTAAACAGAAAAAGCCGATTTCCTGCACACTGATGAAGGATCGGCTTTAAAATATTCTAACTCAACATTAATCAACAATATGAAGTACAATTCGTCCACGACCATGTCCACGCTGACTGAATTCGTGGGCTTTTGGAGCTTCATCAAGAGCAAATGTTTTTGATATAAACGTTTTAATTTTTCCATATCGTTTAAAGAAATTATCTGTTTCTTAAGTTAATAGGCGCACGATTAGTCCTCTTTTTAAACTCTATATTTACCAAACAGGTCTTAACCTCGATAATAATTTACCTTCATTTGCTTCATAAACTAATTTTGTTAAATCTTCTTTGAGCATTTGCATTCGTTCAGCACCTATCTTTTCAATCCACCGTTGTTCAATCTCAGTTAGTATTTTATCTTTTGCTTTCACTGCTAACCAACCTCGTTCGGTTAAAACAATAATTTTCCCTCTTTTATCAGTTGGATGAGTTTGACGCATTACATAACCACTTTTCTCAAGAGAATCCACCATTTTACTCACAGCTTGCTTTGTAATTCCTAAATATTCGGCTAGTTCTATCCCTGTTGCCCCATCAGGGATGATACGTTTAAACATAAAACCATGTGCAGGTCTAATATCTCCAAACCCTAATTCACTCATTTTGTCATTTAGTTCATCAATCAATGTACTAAAGGATAATGACAAAAGTGATGTAAGATCCAATTCACTCAATACTTGATGATTCATACATAAAACCTCCTTAAATAAAGTCAATTAGGTTGACTTTATTTAAATTCCATTGTACTATGCGTAATATAGTCAATCAAGTTGACTATATTGTTTTTGTCATAAAAGAAATGGGATACCCATTTTTAATGAGTAAATATATAACAACGTAAGAGTGAGTAATAGGAGGAACAGAAAATGACAACAGTTTTATTTGTAAAAGCAAACAATCGTCCAGCAGACCAAGCGGTTAGTGTGAAATTATATGAGGCTTTTTTAGCAAGTTACAAAGAATCACATCCAAATGATACAGTGGTAGAGCTTGATTTATACAATGAAGAATTGCCATATGTAGGAGTAGATATGATTAACGGCACTTTTAAGGCTAGTAGAGGACTTGATTTAACAGAAAAGGAAGCAAAAGCAGTAGCTGTTGCTGATAAATATTTAGATCAATTCCTTGCAGCTGATAAAGTTGTATTTGGTTTCCCGTTATGGAATTTAACAATCCCAGCTGTACTGCACACATATATTGATTATTTAAACCGCGCGGGCAAAACATTTAAATATACGCCAGAAGGTCCAGTAGGTCTTATTGGAGATAAGAAAATTGCATTATTAAACGCAAGTGGCGGTGTATATTCTGAAGGACCAGCAGCTGAAATGGAAATGGCTGTTAAATATGTAGCAAGTATGATGGGCTTCTTCGGTGTGAAAGATATGGAGAAAGTAGTAATTGAAGGTCACAACAAGTTCCCAGATAAAGCAGAAGAAATTATTGCAGCAGGGCTTGAAAAGGCTGTTACAGTAGCAAGTGCGTTCTAATTCACAAAACACTTGTCACTCAATATGGCAGTACCAACACTTTTATAGCGGTGGTACTGCTTTTTTATTCGCTTATCTCGCTACTTTTGGGCGGTAAGAACATTCTCAATTTATTAAATGATAGAAAGCAGGATTACATTATAATGGAACGTTTATGGACAAAGAATTATATAATGCTGACACTTACAGCATTATTACTGTTTAGTGGTTTTTATTTATTAATGCCAACACTACCTATATTTATTAAACAATTAGGTGGAAGTGAATCTCAAGTTGGATTCATTATTGGAGTGTTTACAATATCGGCAGTCATTTTACGTCCTATTGTTGGCGGATTAATGGATCGATATGGTCGACGAGTATTTATAATAAGCGGATTACTATTTTTTGCAATTACAATGTATTTTTATGATTGGGTAACAGGAGTTATATTTTTAGTGGTATTACGTATCCTTCATGGAATTAGCTGGGCAATTGCTACAACTTCGATTGGAACGGCTGTGACTGATGTGATTCCACCATCTCGCCGTGGAGAAGGCATGGGATGGTATGGACTTGCAATGACTTTAGGTATGGCTTTAGGACCAATATTAGGTCTTTGGGTAGCAAAATCATTTTCATTTCACTACCTATTTCTTCTATGCACAGTATTAGCAATTATTGCATTCATACTTGCGCTTGGTACAAAAATACCAGCGGTTCAACATACATCAAAACAACCAATATCATTTTTTGAAAAAACAGTTTTACCAATCGCTATTGTTACATTTTTCCTATCCCTTACTTTTGGTGGCATTACAACATTTTTACCACTGTTTGCGGCAAAAATTCAAGTTAATGCTGGTACTTTTTTCTTAGTTTATGCTGTTACACTTACAGTAATTAGACCGATTGCAGGGAAAATATCTGATAAACATGGAGAAGGAGTCATTATTGTTCCTGCGCTTTTTATAATGATAATTGCACTATTCGTCCTAGCAATGACAAACGGGCTTGTTGGACTAGTTATTACAGCTATTTTGTACGGAATTGGATTCGGATCAGCACAACCAGCTCTTCAAGTAGCAACGATACGATTAGCTCCACCAGAGAAAAGAGGGGTAGCGAACGCTACATTCTTTACTGCTTTTGATTTAGGGATTGGTTTAGGCTCTATAATTCTAGGATTTGTTTCACAGCTCATGGGATATCAAATGCTATTTATTGTTTGTGCTGTATCTGGGCTTATTAGTCTGTTAATGTTTATTTTGTTTGTAAAAAAGACATTAAAATAACTTTTTAAATGATGGAAAAAGCGCTATTCTTTTTGTAGAAATGTATAAAAAGGATAGCGTTTTTTATGAACCTTTCTATTCAAGATGAGTTTCAATCAAAGGAGTTGAATGAAAAGCAAAATGGAAAGCATATTATTGAAGTATTTGACTAAATTTACAACGTTGAACGAAGAAGAGCAACAAGCAATCGTTAAAGATATACTTATTGAAGAATATAAAAAAGGAACAATGCTCCTTAGACAAGGAGATGTTCCTACTACATGTTATTTCGTATTGAAGGGTTGTGTTAGGCAGTATTCTATAGATGAAACGGGAAAAGAGGTTACATCTAATTTCTACACAGAAGAACAAGCAATTGCGAATTTCAATCATCATAAACAAGACAAGTCATCGGCGTATTTTTTAACTTGTGTAGAAGACTGTATATTGGTCGTTGGTGACCTTGATACCGAAAAGGACATGTATAACAAATATACACAATTGGAAACAATGACACGCAAGATGATTGAGGAAAAACTAGGTGACATGCAAGATGAAATGGCTGCATTTATTGCATCTACACCTGAAGAGCGCTATAAAGCACTATTACAGAAACGACCTCATTTAGTTGATCGTGTACCTCAACATCAGTTGGCAAGTTATCTTGGTATTACCCCAGAGTCATTAAGTAGAATTAAGAAACGAATCTATAAAAATAATTTTTAGGAAGCCCGGACTTTTCCTCCCTTGAACAGCAACCATATACCAAAGCCCAATTCTCCTGCAATCATCGGCACAGTAAATACAAATGTAAGTATTGAAATGACTCCATCGTATTCTGGAAGAAACGTGTTGCACAGGTGAATGATAATGTAGCCTATTGAAGCAAGTAATAATAAGATGCTAATGACTTTTGGTATGGTGTTTGATTTGAAAGCTAAGTAGCCCACACATCATGAGATGTCCACCAAAAATGATTAAACCAATAGACCAAATAGATTCAAATGCATCTAAAAATAGCATCATCTGTGCTTGAAGTTGATCGGTTGTAAATAATGATAAATAGTCTTTATTTTTCGTGAGAAGTAGCGCAAATATTAAATTCAGTATGACAATTCCCAATATAGTCGCATAGGTAAGACGAAGCCACGCACCGAGCAATGAAAGGTTTTTATGAATGGGATTCAGGAAGATATAGAAAGCCCAGGCGACAACAATGTCACTTATAAGGATGATGATCCAACCAAAGATTTCGGCCTTGAAAAGGATATTTGATGACATGATGTTGTGAAATGTGGCGCCGGCATCGCCCTGCACAACAAGGCTTTCATGGGCAAAGCCATAGGAAAAAAATGCAGCAAGTGTCATGATGATAAGTGATGTGCCAGCAGTCAGAGCGGATTTTCGCTGATCCGATCGTTCTTTTACTGTGATAGCCATAAGATAATCCCCTATATTACATTATTGAATTTCATCTTAATGGGAAGGTTATGACTGGTCATTGACTTAAATCAAGAGTGGCAGTAGAGGAACTATGTAGAAAATACGGATATCGCAAACGATTTGGAAAATAGATAGGAAAACGAGTGCCACGCAAAACGTGTACAGTAAAAAAAGATGGACCAAAACAGTTTCTTACTGTTTTGGTCCATCTTTTTTACCATTCCTTTGGCTCATAGTTCAAGTCTTGGAATAATCGATTGCGCTCTTTTTTAGATAAGTCTCTCCATTGTCCAACGGGTAGATTACCTAAATGAATATTCATAATTCGAGTTCGCTGTAGTCTATAAACATCGTATCCAAGCGCTTCACACATGCGACGAATTTGACGATTTAGTCCTTGTGTTAAAGTGATTTGAAAAACATATTTAGAAAGTTGTTCCATCTTACAAGGCAGCGTTTTCGTACCTAAAATTTTTACACCTTCAGCCATTCGTTTTAAAAATTCAGGAGTAATCGGCTTGTCTACTGTAACAATGTATTCTTTCTCATGCTTATTTTCAGCACGTAAAATTTCATTGACTATATCACCGTCGTTCGTAAGGAGTATTAAGCCATCTGAATCTTTATCTAGTCGCCCGATATTAAAAACTCTTAATGGATGATTGACTAAATCAACAATATTACCCTTAACATTTTTTTCTGTTGTACTCGTAATACCTACGGGTTTATTTAAGGCAATATAAACATAATTTCTTGCCATCCGTATTGGGTTACCGTTTACACGAACATCATCCCCAGGCTCGACTTGGCTGCCTATTTTCGCAACCTTTCCATTTATCGTGACTCTTCCTTCATTGACTAATTTATCTGCACCGCGTCTAGATGCTTTTCCGGATTCACTAATGTACTTATTAATACGCATGTTAAACACAACCTTAAGTAGAGAGTTAATAGTATTAGAATATTGGTTTCACATAAGATTTTCAAGGGCTTATTAAAATCTTATGTAGATTAGTATCGGTGGTAGCATAAATGACGTAGACTTTTTATGGTAGATGATCGAGATCTTTGGCTACAAAAATATTTTTACAAATGCGATGGCAATTCATCTCCACCTTAAACTGGGCTATGCCCTACAGGTTTTGAAGATGGAGTTTTCTTGCCAATTTTTCGATAAAGGAAATGATTTTAGGACATTTAAGACTGAAACTTGGATTTCAAGTTTATCCCGCTATTCGCGGATAGTAAGATCCCCACCTCAAGAGTGAGAGAAGCAAAGAAGATAGGTGGGGGTTACTACCCGTAAAAGCCCGATTGGTGAGAGCTTTCCATCAGTGGGGGATGAAGAAAACCCCCACTGATGGAAGTTTCACTTCATGATGCCAAGGGAAAAATATTGTATTTATGCATATGATATTTATATAATGGTGAAACATACATAAAAGAATATATAACAAAATGAGGTTAGTACATGAGTCCACGAAGTTTTAAAGATTACGCATTGAGTAAAGAAATTGTAAGAGCACTTGCTAGCTTACAATATGAAAAGCCAACAGAAGTGCAAGAAAAAGTTATCCCAATTGCATTAGAAAAGAAAGATCTTGTTGTAAAATCACAAACAGGAAGCGGTAAGACAGCTTCTTTTGGGATTCCGCTTTGTGAAATGGTTGAGTGGGAAGAAAATAAGCCGCAGGCGTTAATCCTTACACCAACAAGGGAACTTGCTGCGCAGGTAAAAGAAGATATTACGAATATAGGCAGATTTAAGCGTATTAAAGCAACTGCGGTTTACGGAAAATCTCCATTTGCGCGTCAAAAATTAGAACTAAAGCAAAAGACACATATTGTTGTCGGCACTCCTGGACGTGTATTAGATCATATTGAAAAAGGGACTTTCTCGTTAGAGTGTTTAAAATATTTGGTGATTGATGAGGCAGATGAAATGTTAAATATGGGCTTTATCGATCAAGTAGAAGCAATTATTGACGAACTACCTACGAACCGAATGACGATGCTATTTTCTGCGACATTACCAGAAGATGTTGAAAATTTGTCTCGTACATATATGGAATCACCAATCAACATCGAGATTAAAGCATCTGGTATTACAACAGATAAAATTGAACATAGTCTTTTAGAAGTGAGGGAAGAAGAGAAGTTCTCTCTTCTGAAAGATGTAACAACTATTGAAAATCCAGATAGTTGCATTATTTTCTGCCGTACGCAAGAAAATGTAGATGATGTATTTAGACAGTTAAAACGTTCTGGCTATCCTTGTGATAAAATTCATGGTGGTATGGTGCAAGAAGATCGGTTTGCAGTAATGAATGACTTTAAAAAAGGGAAATTCCGCTATTTAGTAGCGACAGATGTAGCAGCACGAGGAATTGATATTGAGAATATTACCCACGTCATCAATTACGATATTCCATTAGAAAAAGAAAGTTACGTACACCGTACAGGAAGAACAGGACGTGCTGGTAATAGCGGAAAAGCAATTACATTTGTAACTCCGTATGAAGAGAGATTTCTAGCAGAAATCGAAGAGTATATCGGTTTTGAAATTTTAAAAATAGATGCACCTTTAAAAGAAGAAGTTACAAAAAGAAAGGCGGCATTTGAAGAAAAAATAAATGCTAAGCCAATTATTAAAAAAGATAAAAGTGCTAGTCTAAATAAGGGAATCATGAAGCTTTACTTTAATGGTGGAAAGAAAAAGAAAATCCGAGCAGTGGATTTTGTTGGTACAATTGCCAAAATTCCAGGTGTTACAGCGGATGATATAGGGATTATTACGATACAGGATAATGTTTCTTATGTTGAAATATTAAATGGAAAAGGACCACTTGTTTTAAAAGTAATGAAAAACACAACGATAAAAGGGAAGCAGTTAAAGGTTCATGAGGCAATTAAATAAAAGGAGCTATCCACTTTGAACTGTACCCTATAAAATGGACAGTTTCATAAAAAGACCATGAAAAATCAAGCACTTAAAAGATGGTTTCGGTATTCTACTGGAGCCATCTTTTTTAGTGTCCACTGATAACGATTATAATTATAATCCTCCATATAATCCTTTATGGCAAGCTGAAGAGATTCAAATGTTTGACAGCCTTTATAATTTAATTCATCTTTCATATGACAAAAGAAGGATTCCATCGGGGCATTGTCTAAGCAGTTTCCTCTACGTGACATAGATTGTCTGATTCCCATTTCTTTTACACGTTTCTGAAATTCAAGATGTGTATAGTGAACACATTGATCTGAGTGTAGAAGCGCTTCAGGATGAATCACTTTTCCTAATCAAAATACACAAAAACCCCGAATCATGGGCTTTTTTTTAAGTGTCCACGATTCGGGGTACAGTTCATTTTTAGTCTTAGGGTTCTACTCTGAAATAATCGTTTTAAAGTTTTCTTACAAATAAATTCTATATGACTAGTTAACTCATAGATAATTTACTTTGTCGCTTTTCGTCCTACTAATACCCAGTACAGAGATAAACTGAAAAGGGTAATGAGTACGAGAATGAATAGGATATTACTAAACATGGAAGCATCCAAATTGCTTGTAATCCCGAAGAAGTTTTGTCGCATTGCGGAATGGTCCATCATTGCTGCTGTATAGGCAATTCCGATTGACATAGCGACACTAAGTGTTAAGTTATAAAACCCGATTGCTGTTCCTGTTTTTTCTTTTTCAATTGTACAAATGCAAGAATCAAGTAATGGTGCATACATGAGTGCAAATGAACTAGAGAATAAAATCATGGATATCACGAATACAACAACAGAAGTTTTTATAAAGAATCCGCCTAATAGTAAGCTGACCATAATGCTGCACATAGCGATTGTAATACATTGCTTGCTTCCCAGAATCTTCGCGATTTTTCCGGAAAGAGCTCCGACAACAGCAGCTGCTATATAGCCTGGAATTAATAATAATGAAATGGTATCTAGCTGCAAACCGTAAATCTTTTCAAGCAAGAATGGAAATAAGAAAATATATGCTAACTGTACAGAGTAAATTACAAAAGCAACTCCAAGCAATGAGATAAACTGTTTATTTTTAAAGAATGATATTCCGATAAAAGCTTTTGAGTTCTTACTAATATAAGTAAGGAACAATGTAATTGCAACAATAAACAAGATAAGGTACATCCAATTGAAATCAGTAATATATAGTAGCAGGGATGCTGAAATGATTCCTACTAGAAATAATCCTAATACATCTACATTACTGTTTTTCGCTTCTTCCTTAGGAAGATATTTCAAAATAAATGGAAGGGTGAAAAGTGTTACTAAAGAAAGTAAAAATAGAGTTGTCCAATGGAAGTATGTAGAAACATAACCTCCAGTTAATGCACCTATAAGCTGTGAAAGAGCAAAACTACTTGTACTTAATCCTAAAAATTTCTTTTGTTCATTTGCAGGTAAATGTTTTGTTACAAAGATAACATATAATGTTTCAGCTGATGCTAAACCTGCAGTTTGGATCATTCGTGAGATAACAACTAATAAAAACGAGTGTTGAAAAATATATCCCATGACTGAACCAACACATATTAAAATAATACCAATGCTAAAAAGTTTTCTGATACTAACGGAATCTGCTAAAGTTGCGTAAACAACTGCTCCAATTCCAATCACAAGGCCAGCTAGAGTTGCTTGCCAGCTAACTGTTGTCGCTGAAATATTAAAATCTTTTGCCATATCAACAGAAACAATCTTAAACGAATTGTCAATTACTAAACATAATAGAAATAACAGTAAGGTAATAGGTACTGCTTTCTTAGCATTATATTCCTGAGTTTTCTTCATGCTCACATCTGCAGTTATTGTAGACATAGCTATATTCCTCTCCTTTTGTTTTGCAGGAAATTGTCTTCCTGAGTCATAATTGTCACGCTTTTAACTACGAATTGATCCTTTCGTAAAAAGGAGCAGTTCAGTAATTTCTATACCATTTGTTTCATACGCGGGGTTTCCTTGTGCACAGTTGTACCCATTTTGGTTCTTTCATGATGTTTAAGAAGGAAACGTTTTCATAAGTGGTGAAAAAATCTCACTTTTTGATTGCGTTTTCATAATCATTCATGATAACCCTTCAAAATATACAACATCGTATGGTTGTCTAAAAATTTGTATGAATCTAGACAATGAAAAGGATATCTTTCCTGCTTATGATGTTTATAAGGAAGCACTTACATAAATAACCAAAAACATCTTCCTTTTTGATGACGCTTTCATGGTAATGTATGAGAATTCTTGGGACTATACAATATTGTATGGTTGTCTAAAAACTTGTATATATCTTAACAATGAAAAGGATACCATACCTTTCTTGTGCTCACAACCCATCTTTCTTTCGGAATTTGTCTTTTTTGTTACAAAAAAAAGCGATGTATTTCGTATGAAATACATCGCTTCCAAATTAAGTATAAAACTTTATTTAGATGTTTTAATCCTAATTTGACTAAATTCTGTTGGTATATAGTATTTATTATAAACCACAGGGTATTTATCACTAATATATACACTTTCTAAAATTAAATCACATTCTTCCCCGTGGAAAATTTGATGTTTTAATGACGGCGTATTGACGGAATTAGAACGTTTAATTTCAATGGTAGAGGAATTAGCCAGTTCATATACTTTCTCTTCTAACATATCCAATACTTGCTTTTCGTTTTGTAAGTCAAGATTTAATTGGGAAACGGCTTCTATTGGCATCATTGTAAAAGCAAAAGCTACTATCTTATCATTACTTTTATACCAGCGTTCCAACGCAACAACTGCAGTCATTTGTTGATTTAATACTTGCACTGCATAGTCCGTTACTAGGTCAATTCGGAAATTCAGTTCGATATCATCTATTTTTTCCGTATAGCATTTATATAAGGGATTCCCCAACTTCTCCAAGCCATCCATACTTTCATTATGGTGAAATTTTGTAATGAAATTTCCTTTTCCATGGATATTTTTAACCAATCCATCTTCCTGTAAAAGTGCCAAAGCATGTCGTAATGTCATTCTGCTCACACCAAATATTTTAGCCAATTCAGGTTCTGTTGGAAGCTTGCTGCCTTGAGGAAATGTTCCATCCATGATTAATTTATACAATTGGTCATACACAATGACGAATAGCGGTTTTTTTTGTTTATTGAGTTCATGAAGTTTATTGTTCATTTTCTTATACCCCTATAGTTTATAAATTCCGTTTCTTTTCTTTGGTCTATTGTAACTTATTTTTCCATGGAAATTAATACGCTTGCAAAAATCCATTAAAAGTTGCGCTATGTGTATTTGTCATGCAAACGGAAGAGGAGAGATACCGTATATAATTAAAAATAGCTTTGAATGGTTTGAGAACCTTCTTGAAAGGAATTTCGTAAAGTTGAAAGAAGAAAAATTCAATTTCTATAAGTTAGTTTATTAACTCCTTCTTGCCGAGTCAGTGAAGGAGTTGATTCCTCCGCTGACTATGATTTAAACTTCCTGTTCTTTTACAAGAGTAGAATTGTAATAGAAAGAACAAGCATAATAAACGCATTAAGTGCCATAATGGGTTTATGCTTCGCACGGAAGAGATGAGCATGTAAGGCTCCTAACATAAGAACAATAATAAGAGAAGCTGCATACTGCAAGAAGCTATTACTCCAAAAACCAATGATGATTCCTATAACCCCGATGAACTCCAATAAGGCAATAACATTCATAAACCACATAGGATAGCGATATTCATTCCAGTGATGAACCATTGATTTTGCACGTGAAATTTTTAGGAAAAACGATATTGAAAATATACTAATCAAAATAAATTGAATGCTAAGGATAACGATATCCATATGACTTCCCCCTTGATAAGATAATAAAATAAATACTTTCACATAAGAGTGTAGTATGTATCATTCTGAAAATATGTAGTCGAGACTACAATGGGAGGAAAGTTCATGGATAAAATAAAATATTTATCGCGAATACGTTTATTTGATGAGCTAGAGTTAGAAGAATTAAAGAAAATTGAGTCGGATACTTCTATTGATGTAATGAAAAGAGGGACGATGATTACCTCTCCGCATATGGAACAACAGTTTTTATATTTAGTTAAAGCGGGTAAAGTGCGTTTATATAAAGTATCTGAAGATGGAAAAGAGCTTACACTCGACATATTAGGTGCAGGGCATGTGTTTGGAGCGGTGGGTACATTTACAACGGGATCTGAAGGTGTATATGCTGAAACATGGGAAGATTCTCTAATTTGTAAAATAGATAGAACTCAGTTTCAAAAACTCATACACGATAAACCCGATATCGCTTTAAAATTCATAGAGATACTATCTATTCGTGTAAAGGAAATGGAAGAGCTGTTAGAGCATATGGCACATAGTAGTGCGCGGAAACGATTGCTCTTTTTACTGTATAAATTATCGAAAAAATTTGGAATAGCAGTGGAAGCTGCAGAAGATTGGAGACAAGTTGAAATTTCCATTACTCATCAAGAATTAGCAAATATGACAGGGAGTATTCGTGAAACGGTAACGGGTTTATTAAATGATTTAACACAGGAAGGAATTGTTCGAAAAGCAGCTCCACGTAAATTATTACAAATTCACTTAGGGAGATTAATAGATGAATTAGAAAGTGGCATAAATAATCAAAATAATATTTCAGTTATAAAATAAGAAGTTGTGTTTTCCTTTAGCTATGCTCTAAAAGATTGTTGCTCTGAATAAAAAAAGAGGACTTCACAAGAAAGTCCTCTTTTTTTATTCAGTTCAAGCACCTATTTGTTATCTTTATAATAATAAATGGTAGCAGCTAATTCGCCATTCGGTGACTTAGCATAGTTTGGAATCCGACCAGCTTTGATATATCCCAATGATGTGTATAAGATATTAGAAGGGTCTCCTTCTCTAGTATCAAGAACTAATAATGACCTGCCTTCATTCTTTGCTATTTTTTCAGCTTTTTGCATGAGTAGGCGACCAATACCACTACGTCGATAATTAGGGTGTGTCATTAACTTAGCTATTTCAGCTCTATGATTTCCATTTTGTTTTGTAGATAAGTGTAATTGTACACTTCCAACAATTTGATTGTTGAATTTTGCCACAAGTAAAATCACTTCCGGACTTAAAACAGATGTCCAATATTTTCGTGCATCTACATTTTCAAACGGTAATAAAAAACCAATGGAAGCCCCATCTTTTACTGTATGTATTAAAAGCTCAGAAAGCTCAGAAAGATTTTCTTCAACTGTATATAATCGTTCAATTTTTACATCAGTACTCAATACAATCACCTCAAAATGACTTTAATACGGTCTCTATGCAATAATTCTTTACCCAGAAATTAAATTCCTTCTTGAATGAACCCTCTCCAATAGCGGATAGTACTTTATTTTTAAATTACAGTCATGATCCAAATACAATTGCATTCTTCCAAACCGGGAAAATAGTAACATGAGTTTCCTTGAATAAGTATGTTTTCATTTATGAAAAATTATGCTGTAATAGTGATAGAACAATAGTTTATCTTGTTCTAAGTAGTCAAAGAAGTGAGGAATTGAGATTGAAAAAGTTTAAGAAGTTTTATTTAGAGATTACAAGCGTATGTAATCTTGCATGCAGCTTTTGTCCGCCAACAGAACGGCAGAAGCAATTTCTTTCTGTGGAGGAGTTTTCAAAGCGATTAGATCAAATTAAGCCTCACACAGACTATATTTATTTACATGTAAAAGGTGAGCCTTTGCTTCACCCTAAAATAGATCAATTGTTAGACTTGTGTCATGAAAAAGGATTTAAAGTTAACATTACAACGAACGGAACGTTAATTAATAAAAAGAGGGACAAATTATTAAATAAACCTGCGCTCAGACAGATGAATTTTTCACTTCATAGCTTTGATGGCCATGAAGGTTCTAAAGATAAGGAAGGATATGTGCGAAGTATACTTTCCTTTATTAAAGAAGCGACGAGCCAATCGGAAATGATTGTTTCGCTGAGACTATGGAACCTAACGCAAGACAATAAGACGAATATTGAAATACAACGAAACAGACAGTTGTTAGAAATCATTGAGAAAGAATTTGATTTACCATACAAAATTGAAGAGAAGGTTACACCAGGAAGTGGCGTGAAAATTGCGGAACGTATCTTCATCAATCAAGATTATGAATTTCAGTGGCCTGCACTGCATGAAGAAGAGGACGATGGAAAGGGATTCTGTTATGGCCTTCGAAATCAAGCAGGTATTTTAGCAAACGGAACTGTTATTCCTTGTTGTTTAGATGGTGAGGGAATTATCAACCTTGGAAATATTAATGATGCTTCATTTTCGGATATTATCGAAGGGGACCGAGCAAAAAACCTCGTAGATGGGTTTTCACGAAGAGAAGCAGTCGAAGAACTATGTAGAAAATGCGGATATCGTAAAAGATTTGGGAAATAGATAGGTAAATGGTCGGAATTGAATAAGTTAGACGGATTCATCTGGACCATTTACCTCTGCTGAAAACGTAACAGGAGATTAAAATCACTTAATTTCCTGTTACGTTATTTTTTTGTTTTAATTATTATTATATTTAATTTTATAGTTGTTATATATACTTTCAGGTGTATTTTACTAATTAAACGGATCTCGAGGAATACAAACACGATGAACCGTAAGATAAAAATCACAAGAATTGAGGACAACAATGAAAAAACTTATTTTAACTATGATCACAGCGATGCTAATTTTATCTGGTTGTGGAGCGAAATTTACTACTGAAAATTTAGATAAAATTGTCTCTGAGGCTTCTAAAAATAAAGATATTAAGAAGTACCTTAACTCTATAACGTACAAAGAAATCGAAAAATCTGATTCGCAAACAGAAGAACAATCTTATGCTTATGATATTGTAGTTTATCTGGATAATAAATTTGATACATTGTCTCCAAAAGAACAATATGAATACTTGGTATCTGTAGCAAAGATAGTGAAGAAAAATAGTGGAACACCACAAGGAATTAATGGTGAAGGTCAGTTCTTTTGCGGAAAAGATATAAAATGTGTATTCGATAATATCGTATTGAAAACAGAGAAACATGAATACTACACAAACTATAATCCTTCTGGTTTAGTTGGAGATTGGCTTCACTTAGATGATAAAGATAAAAGTGAAAATAATATTATATATGATGCAGGTACTAAAGATGGAAAATATGTTAAGCCTGGTGAAATTGAACAAAGTAATACATCAACATCGACAGTTTCTTCTCAATCAACAAACGATGAAATAGAGCAAATTAAAAATGCTACTGGAAGAGAATGGGTTTCGTTCTCGTTTGATGAGAAATTCATAGCTGTTCAAACCGTGATTGAATCAATGAAATCTGCAGGGAGATCTATAACTGCTGATGCATATTGGTTTATTGATGCGTTAAACGCCTACTATGAAAATGGAAAAGGACCTACTGCATCGGAAAAAGTAATTGATATTATGGTAATGTCTGGGGTTGCTGGTGGTGTAATCAAATAGACAAGAGATAGAAAATATTCTTAAATCAGTAGAATGTATGATGAAAATAAAAAAGCTCGGCATATGCCGAGCTTTTTTATTATTTGCTAGATGAGCTAGGTGCGCCAGATGTACTTGCTTTCGGAGCTTCGAAGATATCTTTTAAATCTTTATCGTTAATCTTCACATCTGCTTTTTTCATTTCTTTTGTAACAAGATCGTTCATGAATTGTGGATCTTGGATTTTCTTATCAACAAGTTCCTCTTTAATACGATCTTTTTCTTGGTCGAATGGTTTCAATTCTTTAATGTCAGTTACTTTGATGATATGGTAGCCAAATTGTGATTTTACAGGTTGACTGATTTCATCTTTTTTCAATTTATATGCAGCATCTTCAAATTCTTTTACCATTTTACCTGGTCCGAAGTATCCTAAGTCGCCGCCTTTATCTTTTGAACCTGTATCTTCAGAGTATTGTTTTGCTAAGTCTTCAAAAGATTTTCCTTGTGCTAGTTCAGCTTCTACTTTTTTCGCAGTTTCTTCATCTTTTACAAGAATGTGGCTTGCTTTGATTTCAGGTTTGTAATTTGCTTTTGCTTCTTCATCCGTGATGCTTGCCTTTACAGCTTCTCTCATTGAAAGCTCAGCGCGAACGGAATCTTTTAATTGTTTCTCAGTCATACCGCTTTGCTTTAATAAAGCATCGAATTGATCACCGTATTGCTTTTTATATTCGTCATATTTTTTATTAACGGCATCGTCTTTTACTGGGTAATTTTTAGTGAATACTTTTTCCATTGTCATGTTACGTAAGACGTTTTGACCGCCTTGTTTCTTCATTGCATCATAGAACTCATCTTTTGTTATATCGCCAGCTTTTGACGTTACAACTTTGTCCGAAGTGCCACATGCTGATAATGTGAACACGCTTGTTACAGCTAGAGCAAGTATTGCTTTCTTCATGAAATAAACACTCCTACTATTATGTATTTTTTATAGTATAAGCAATATGTACTAAATTTAATATAACATATTTCAACATGTTTTCCTATTGATAAAGGAAAATTAACCATTTGTAGGTGAGTATTGTAAGATTAGGCCATTTCACCATTTTAGGTTTATAGGCATACAAAATAAGGTGAGGGGGTTGAAATTATAATGAATCGACAATTAATTTTGTTGCTTGTGTTATTTATTTTATTGGTGATAGTAGGTATAATTTGTTTATAAAGGAAAAAAGTGAGGAAGGGGGTTCCCTTCCTCACTTTGCATGAAATATAATTTCTATATAACTAGAAATTAATAAAATAGTGATACATACATTAATGAATCGAAAGACACCCGTTTTACGTCGATCAGACATTTGTTTTTGTTGACACAGTGTGTGCGTCATGAAATTCGTATAAACTAGAACAATAAGTGCAAAAGCGATAAATATAATTGTCACGAGGAGAGTCCTCCTTTGGCGAAAATACATATAATTGAATCTATTGTATCATACGATATTTTGTTCGTGTTATAAAATTCTGAAATAGAGAAACTTGTATTAGAAAGAGAGGGAAGAAAATGGACGTTGTCAAGCGCTTAGAACAAGCAGAATATTATGTATCGCTTCTTTTTAAAATGATAGATGAACAAAAGTGTCCATTTTACTCTTTAATTATAAAGAAGAAAGTGATGAGACGTGATGTAGAACGTTTGTTAGTTCTTTGTGAAGAAATGAACGAGCAATACATAATCGAAAAGCAAGAAGGTTTACTTTTATTTGATGCACTGTTGGATAAATTTGAAAAAGCGCTTCCACGAAGCCTCGAAGGAAAAGAGACCGCAGAAGCGCTTGAACGTCAAGGTTTATTTCAACCATTAATGCAAGAATTTATACGTATGATGGCATTAAAAGAATAAATTTAAAATTTTTTAACAAGTTTTTCATCGAGTTCTGTAAAATTGTCCTCGATATTATCCAGGGATTTCTCGAAAATGTCGATAAAATCTTGCCCGTAAATATTTCGTAAAATGGCGATTAATTCGATATTTTCTGGGAATTTACCATAAAAATTACGAAGAGCCAAAGCGCCATTAAAGACAGAATTACTTTCAGGGTCATACTCCTCCATTAATTGCAGCAGCAATTGCTCTCCCATATCCGTAATCTCGATATACGTGTTTCGCTTGTCATCTTCTTTTTTTGAAAAAATAAGTAAACCGCGCTCTTCTAGTTTTTTAGAGAAGTTAAAAGCTGTGGATACATGCATTACGCCGAACTTTGCAATTTCTGAAATAGAAGCCCCTTTTAAATGATACGCAATCCATAAAATGTGATGCTCATTAATGTTTAAATCGTATGGTTTTATCCATTGCTGCCAATCTTTTTCTACAGATTTCCATAACGCTTTTGATAGTTGAGCGATGCGTTGACTGAAAATCATCGCTTCTTTTATCGAATAACTTTTTTCCCCGCTTTTCATTTATTCACCCACTTTATACAATTCTTATTCATTAGTATCTATTATGCCAGTAAAATAAAAATTAATAAAGTCTTTTTGTTAGAATTGTGAAAATTTTTCGGAAAAATGACAAAACTATACAAATTCCGAGTTGATTTGGAAGCGTTTCATTGCGGATTAGGGTAAAGATTAACGTAATTTTATTCTCATTTGCATGAAAAAAGGAAACAGTGTAATTGTATAAAAAATACGGCACATGTATGTCATGTGCCGTGTAAGAGAAGAGCCGAATCAAAAATATTTGTTATATACGAAAAGTTACGCTTTATCAGGAACTGCTTGTTGTAATTTTTCAATTGATTTTTGAATGTCTTCAATTTCTTGTTCAATATGGCGCTTGTTTTGAGAAATATCTTGTCTCCATACAGAGAATGTTTCGTGCATATCATTTCTTAATTCTTGAATTACCTCTTTTCCTTCAGAAGCTGTTTCAACAATTTGTCGTTTTAATAATTTAGTATCTGCTGTAATATCAGATAATGTTTTCTTTATATCATTTCCTTTTTCTTTTAACTTATTTCGCATATCTTTTCCAGATGAAGGAGTGGAAAAGAGCACAGCAAGTCCAGCGACAGCTCCGCCGCAAATGACGCCAGTTAGGAAGAATTTAGATTTTGACATAAAAAGGACCTCCTTAATTGGTTCAACTAACCATCAGTTGATGGAAGTTTTACTTTATCGTTGTACTCATGATGTGTAAAAACGTGCATATGCATAAGACAAGGGGGGAGAAAAGTGAAATGGATTACAACAATTTGTTTTATTGTCAGTCTTTTCTTTCTTGTACGAGCAATGCAATTACTTTTCATTTTAAAACAGAAAAGATCGTATCCGCCAATACTTTTGGTGAAACAACAAACCGTTAGGTTCGCTTTTATTGGCGGGATATGTATGGTATGTACAATTCTATTGTACATACTACAATAGGTTATCTATTCAGATGAAACGGTTAGTCTGTCTTAATATGTTATATAAGAAAGATTATCTGCAAAATCTGATCTTTTCAACTCATCAGTCCCGATGAAAGTGTTATACTACTTTACACTAGTTGCAATTGTGTTTGCAATGTTGTGTAACTCTTCCATTGTGTAATCACCTTGATGAGATTTCCACACAGCGCCAAATCCGTCCTTCCCGCCGTAGCGTGGAATTAAATGAAGATGGAAGTGAAAGACAGTTTGGCCTGCTTTTTCTCCATTATTATTCAGTAAGTTAAAGCCAACTGGATTGTACTCGGCTTTAATAGCGTTCGAAATTTTTGGAACGACAGAGAAAATGTGTGCAGCAATTTCTGGTGTTAATGCAAATACATCTTGTTTATGTACTTTTGGAATTACGAGTGTATGTCCTTTTGTAACTTGGCTAATATCTAAAAAAGCAAGTACATGCTCATCTTCATATACTTTTGCGCAAGGAATTTGCCCTTCAATAATTTTACAAAAAATACAATTATCTGCTGTATGATTCATATTCCTCATCCTTTCAGTAGTCTTAGCCGTATTTTACCATAATTACATAGTAGAAAAAACACGAAAAGCAGGAAGCTAATTAAGCTTCCTGCCTTCTGAAGAAGGGTTGAAAAAGCGTTTTCGTTTAATCTACCTTTAACAGACACCTCATTTATTAGGAAATGCGTGGTAATTCGACATCTACTCTGCCGTCGACACCCCATTTACAATGAAATGATGTTGCAATCCTTCTGAAATGACTTGTTTATTTTATAAAACAGTATCTACTCTCCTCGAGACACCCCGTTTCTAAAATTAAACAATTATCTGCTCCGTGTAAACTCACTCACTTTGTCCATTATAGACACCCCATTTCATGATGATTTCGCTATGCTGTGTTCATCACTTTTATGGTTGCTTTTTCAATGTGTTCCTTCCTCACTAATTATGATGTCCGCTTTTGTAAAAGTTATGTAAAGGAAATTTTTTCTTTTTAAAAAAGTTCCGTACTATGTAGAAGCTTTAATTTTTTGGTAAGATGATTACACATACATAAAGAAGAAAGTGGTGTCATATGGAACAATTATTGCGAGTGGAAAATGTCACAGGTGGATATACAAAACGACCTGTATTGCAAAATATTTCATTCTCCGTTAAGAAAGGAGAACTTGTCGGTTTAATTGGTTTAAATGGTGCAGGCAAGAGTACAACAATTAAGCACATTATCGGATTGATGGAGCCGAAACAAGGTCACATTACGATTAACGGCAAGACATTAAAAGAGGATATGACAGCATATCGCTCTAGTTTCTCATTTATTCCAGAAACACCTGTGTTATATGAAGAGTTAACATTAGAAGAGCATTTAAAGCTAACAGCAATGGCATATGGCGTTGAGGAAAAAGAATATGAAGAACGTGTAGGAAAACTGTTAAAAGAGTTTCGCATGAAAAATCGTTTAAAGTGGTTTCCATCCCATTTTTCAAAAGGGATGAAACAAAAAGTAATGATTATGAGCGCCTTTTTAGTGCAGCCTTCTCTGTATATTGTGGATGAACCGTTTATTGGATTAGACCCGTTAGCCATTCAATCGCTTTTGCAAATGATGGATCAAATGAAGAAAAGTGGTGCTGGCATTTTAATGAGTACACATATTTTAGCAACAGCAGAGCGTTATTGTGATTCGTTCATTATTTTGCATCAAGGCGAAATTCGTGCACAGGGCACACTTGAAGAGCTGCAACAGCAGTTTAACATGTCGGGTGCAACGCTTGATGATATTTACATTGCACTAACGAAGGAAGAAGATGCTGATGAATAGTAAAAAGTTATGGAGCGAACGGTTTCGTCATTTTTTAAAAGAAATTCGTACATATGGTAAATATGTGTTTAATGATCATTTAAAATTTATTTTTGTATTTATCATCGGTGCGGGTGCATATTATTATCAGCAATGGTTACAAACATTAACACCTTCATTTCCAGCAGCATTTATTATAGCAGTTCTATTGGGCCTTGTATTAACTGCAGGATCGATTCAAACGTTATTAAAAGAAGCGGATCTTGTATATTTACTGCCGGTAGAAGAAAAATTAAAAGCATATTTCACAAAAGCATTTCAATTTACGTTTCTCATCCAGTTGTATCTGGTAGCGATGGCCAGTGCAGCGATTGCTCCGCTCTATTTCCAGCAGATGAAACAATCCGGAATAACATACATAGTAATTGTGCTCGCTATTGTGTTAAGTAAAGCTTGGAATTTATTTGTCACTTGGGAAAAGTCTTATATGACGGATAACCGTATTCACCTCATTGACTGGTTGGTCCGTTTTGTGCTTAACTTTTTCTTTGTGTATTTCCTTGTAGTGCGCGCTTCGGCTGTTTATATGGGCGCAATCATTTTTGCGATGGTGGTTTATCTTGTATTTTTGCAGCGAAAAGTAAGAGGAAAACCGCTAAACTGGGAATACTTAATTGCTGAAGAAGGAAAGAAAATGTTATTGCTATACCGCATTGCCAATATGTTTGTCGATGTGCCAGCGTTAAAGGAACGTGTATCTCGCCGGAAATGGCTTGATTTTATTCTCAATACCGTACCAGAAAAACGACCATATTTATTCTTATTTGTTCGTACGTTTTTACGTTCAGGAAATTATCTTGGATTGTATGTTCGTCTACTTATAATTGGCAGCTTGATTTTATACTTTGTTCCATTTCTATATGCACGTCTTATTGTTAGTGTCGTGTTTTTATATTTAATTGGCTATCAGTTGCTAAGCTTATGGAAGCATCATCGTTTGAAGTTATGGATGGATTTATATCCTATTTCAGAGGAAGCGAAGATGAAGGATTTTCTCGCATTATTATGTGCTGTCCTTTGCGTAGGTGGTGTAATTTTCACCGTGCTATTTGCGGTTGCAACGAAGGATATGATGATGACAGGAATCGTATTTTTTGAAAATATGTTATTTAGCGTTGGATTTGTATATCAATACGGCGCAAAGCGCTTAAAAAAATTATCCCGCACTTAAAATATAGGTGAAAAATCTGATGAATGGAAGGTTCACTGTATATTGAAAGGAAGAAAAGTATGACTGAATATGAACAAAAGGTCATCTTAGAATTGCAGCAGTGGAAAAGAAAAATTATAAAAAACTCTTCCGTAATGACACGTTTTTCAAAAGCAATGCAAACGAAAGTGCAGCAATTCATTCCAGCAAAAGTGCAAAACATATTAACAGAAACGATTAAAACGATGGTGCAAGGAATTAGCATCGGTTCAAATTTCATCAAACCGAAGTTAAAAGAAACGGATTGGTCATTGCAAAGAAGAGATGAAGAAGTGTTAAAGAAAATGGATGAATATAAAAAGATTGCAGCCGCGGAAGGAGCTGGAACAGGAGCAGGAGGTTTCTTGCTCGGTCTTGCTGACTTCCCGCTTTTGCTTAGCATTAAAATTAAATTTTTATTTGATGCGGCGACATTGTACGGCTATGATACGAGTAAAAAAGAAGAGCGGTTATTCATTCTTCATGTATTCCAACTCGCTTTCTCAAGTGATGATCATCGAAAAGAAATATGGAAGGCTATTGAAACGTGGGATACGAATATAGAAAATCATATTGATTGGGAGAAATTTCAGCAAGAATACCGGGATTATATTGACTTAGCCAAGATGCTGCAGCTTGTACCAATCATCGGTGCGCCGGTGGGGGCGTACGCGAACTATCAACTTTTACAGCGGCTCGGTGAAGTGACAATGAACTGCTATCGGCTGCGCTTCTTACAGCAAAAAGGAATAATGTAACGCGAAAAACTTTCGTATCTATACAGATGCGAAAGTTTTTTTATACCTTCAAAAAAGGAAAACATTTACTAAAAATAACTTGTTTTCCAATTATGTTTTTTATATGATTAATGCAGTTTGGTAACTAAGGTTATAGATTCATAGAAAAGATGTACTAGATGATGAAATAGAGGTGAAACGATGCAACCATTAGAAAATCAAATTCATTCCAGCATGGTACGGGTATGGCAAATTAGTTCGCTCATTACATCTGGAGTCGGTCTTATTATTACAATTGCTTATTTTATATTTATGATTAAATTTGATTGGACAGGCTGGATATTTGGTGCGCTTGTAATAGGGCTTCTTGCGTATGCGCCGCTCAGCTATCTTGTTTTTCCAAATTTACGTCAACGCTATCATAGTTATCAATTAAATGAAGAAGAGATGGAAATTCAACATGGAATGTTCGTTGTTCAGCGCGTATTAGTGCCGATGATTCGTATTCAGCACATAACGATTGAACAAGGTCCAATAATGCGTAAGTATGGCTTAACAGAATTAAAAGTATCTACAGCTGCAATGACGCACGGTATTCCTGGTTTAACGATGAGAGAAGCAGAACAATTAAAACGCCAAATTTCTGAACTGGCAAAGGTAAGTGATGAAGATGTATAAGAGGCAGCATCCAATTACCATTTTATTTGAATTAAAGATTAAAGATCTTCTGCCAACATTTCTACTTCTCTTTAGTACGAAAGGTAAATTTCCATTTTGGTATTTGATTCCATTTGGTATTTTCGCATTTACCATTCTTTCTACTATGATTGAATGGTATTACAAAGTGTATTGGATTGAAAATAATACTCTACATATTAAACATGGATTATTTGTGAAAAAAGAAAGCTACTTAAATAAAGAGCGTGTGCAAACAATCAATACAAGCTCCAATGTTGTTTATCAATTGTTAGGTTTAACGAAATTAAAAATTGAAACGGCTGGCGGAGGCCATGAGCCAGAGGTAAACTTAGCGGGGATTACAAATGATGAGGCAAAGCATATAATTTCTCTTCTAAATGAAGAAGCGAAAATAGAAGAACAGTTAAAAGAAGAACAGCATACACAAACGAATGAAACGAATACAGCTGTTTATAAACTAACAGTAAAAGAAATTCTCCTTGCATCTATTACATCCGGTCAGTTTGGGTTGTTATTTTCGTTTCTTTTCATATTTGCGCAAGAGCTAAAAGACTATCTTCCACAGCATCTTATCAATGCAGTCGAAAAATATGTGGAAAATAGTGATATGTACGGCTGGATGTATATGGCGGCTATTTTACTTGTATTTTCATGGATTATTTCAACAATTTCATATGCATTTAAACATGCGAATTTTACTGTTTATCGAAGAGGAGATGAAATTCGCATTTCGCAAGGGCTATTTGAGAAAAAGGAACTTGTGTTAAAGTTACACCGGATCCAAGCTATTACGATTAAAGAAGCGCTGCTTCGCCAACCGTTTGGTTATTGCTCGGTGCACGTAGAAGTGATTCAAAGCGTTGGAAAAAATGACATGAATGTTACGTTGCATCCCCTTATGAAAAAAAAGGATGTGCAACAATTATTTGAGCACTTGCAATTACCATACGAAGTAGAGGAGCGTGTAACACATTTACCAAAGGCTGCACTGCGTCGCTACCTCATTTATAGTTGGGTCATTTGTATGATATTTGCGATACCAATTGCCGGAGTAAGTATATATTTTAAACAATATATAGGGCTATTTGTATTAATTCCATTGTTTATGACTTTTACAGCTCTTGGATATGGAAAATTTACAACAGGCGGATATGCGCTAGAGCCTAATCAGCTCATAATTGTATATCGCGGCATTGCTAAATATACGGGATTAGTGAGAAAAAGACATATTCAATCGATGAAGAAAAGTCAGTCTTACTTCCAGCATAAAGATCAATTGTGTACGTATATGTTTGCGGTTGCATCATCAGGTGCGGGACGGCATTATGAATTAAAACATACGAGATTAGAAGATGCGGAAAAGATGCATAGTTGGTATAAGCAAAAAGATGAAAAAATAGTTGTAGACTGAAAGAGCGTTTGAGTATAAAGTGTTGTTAATATAACGATATTCAATATATAGAAACATATAAAAATTCTTCAGTTTACATAAAGTGAAACTTCCAGCAGTGGGGGCTTACTGCCTGCGAATAGCAGAATAAATTTGATAGAGTTAGAAAGAGATGTAAGCAGAAGGAAAGGCTTGCATCTTTTTTTATTTTCTATAAAACCGATTCAATCTTTCAATCGTTACCTTACATATAAATAAAAAATTGAAGGAGGAGTCAGTATGAAAGCATGGCAATGTGTTGTATCCATATTAGCGAGCATTTTTTTATTAGCAGCGTGTAATAGCGATAAGGAAGAAGGGGCTCAAAGTAAGAAAACGAGTGGAGAAAACGTGAGTGAAGTTTCTAGTAATAAAGACGAATCTTCTAGTTTACAATTATTAGAGAACGATAAGGTTGGAAAATACTTAGCAGATGCAAACGGAAAGACACTCTATTATTTTGCAAAAGACACATCTAAGGTAAGTAATTGTAGTGGTGACTGTGTAAAACTTTGGCCGCCATTTGTTGCAAAAGATTTTGAAGTGCCAAAAGGATTTGATAAAAAAGACTTTGCTACGATAACAAGAGAAGATACGAAAGAACAACAAGTAACGTATAAAGGCTATCCCCTTTACTACTTTGCGAATGATAAATCAAAAGGAGATATAAATGGACAAGGGGTTAAAGATATATGGTTTGTGTTGAATAGTGAAACTACATTTAAACAGTAAACAGTGGTAAATATTCTGTTAAAAGGAGCGACCAGCATTGTTGGTGGTTCCTATTTTTCTTCCTGAATTATATAATTGAATAAATTACAAATTATCAGAAATAAATGAAAAAACAGGGAGTGCAGGTGAGAATGAAAGAAAAAAATGATTATGAGTTAATGCAATTAGTAAAAAGAAACCATCGTCCTGCATTAGAAGAACTATATGAACGATATATTAAGTTGACATATAGTTTCACTTTTAAATTTTTTCAGGGAAATGAAGACAAAACAAAAGAAGTTGTTCAATTAGTTTTTTTAAAACTTTGGACAACGAAAAGTATGTATAATCCTTCAAAAGGTGAGTTCGTAAATTGGATACTTACGATTACGAGGAATATATGTATTGATTATGTCCGAAAAGAAAATAAAGAACTTATGTATAGGAAGTTTGATGATGCTGAAAAACCTATACATATAGCAGATTCAAAGAATGAAATCGAGAAAAGGCTGCACAGTGTTGAAATTCAAAAGGCAAAGCAGAATTTGTCTACGTCTCAAAAAAGATTAATCGACTTGCTCTATTGGAAAGGTTATTCCCTTAGTGAGATTGCTAAAATGGAAGATGAACCATTGGGAACCACTAAAAGTCGTCTTCATCAATCTTTAAAGCAATTAAAAAAATATCTAGAATAGAGGGGATAGTATGGAGAGAGAATGTGAGCATTTATTATCCTACGTTACGAATACATTTGATGATAAAGAAGAAAAAAAGTTTAAAGAACATTTAAAGGTATGCCCGAAATGTCAAGCTGAGTATCAATCAATGCAGCCAGCTTGGGAAGCGCTGCATTTCGATTTTGAGGAGAAAGAAGTACCAGCAACATTAAAAGCTGAAGTGTTTGATTTTATATTTGCAGACGAACAAACGAATGAAGATAACAGAGTAACAGCGAAATGGAAAGAATGGACGGCTTTACTAAAAAAACAATTTACACCGTTGGCAACAGGAGTACTAGTAACAATGTTAGTGATTACAGTAGCATTAACAATCGAAAATTCACAATTAAAAACACAACCTTTAGCTAAGCATGAATTAAACAGCGATCCAATTGAAGTAATTTCTACTCGTCCATTAGTATCAACCGATCAAAATCATGAAAATACAAAGGGATATATGTTTGTTATACAACAAGGAGATAAGAAAAAATTAGTTGTACAAGCGGATCATTTGCCACAAGTGAAAAATTCAGAAGTGTATCAAGTTTGGTTATTGAAAGATGGCGAAAGAAAAAACGCTGGAATCTTTAAACCTGATGAAACTGGTTCGGGACTTCTGACATATGAAATTTCACAAAAACAGTCCTTCGATAACATCGGTATTACACTTGAACCAGATTCGAATAGTACGAAACCTCTTGGCAAAAAGGTACTAGGAACTTAAAACATATGTTACAGTGAATTCAATTTTCTTATAAAGTGAAATTTTCATCAGTGGGGTATGAAGAAACCCCCACTGATGGAAGTTTCACTTTATTTTTCTTCATTATATCAAGACGTGTAAAAACCTTCGAAGATGATACATAAAGGATATGTTTTTTCAAATAATAAACGTACCATCATTTGGAAAGAAGGGTGAGGCGTGAAGAATACAAAGATGTTTCTCATTGGCTTTGTTTCAATTTTTATATTTGCAATTGTTCTATATAAACTGATTATATTTGCTGGTGGTTATATGATGGATGAAAAGCGTCTTGTATTTCACTCTTCATCACGTATCGTTGATCAGAAAGGTAAAGAAATCACGAAACTTTACGTGGAAAATCGAGAATTGGTACATATTGAAGATATCCCAACATTTGTTCAACAATCGTTTTTAGCTGTTGAAGATTCACGTTTTTATAAACATCATGGTGTTGATTTTTCTTCTATTATACGAGCACTTTATAAAGATATTTTAGCTGGAGAGAAAGTAGAAGGCGGGAGTACGATTACACAGCAGCTTGTGAAAAATGTCTTTTTGTCACATGAAAAAACGTTATTTCGAAAAATGAAGGAAGTTGCAATTGCGTTTCACTTGGAGCAGAAATATACGAAGCAGCAGCTTTTAGAAATGTATTTAAATCATATTTATTTTGGGCACGGGGCATATGGCATTCAAGCAGCTGCAAAATTTTATTTTAATAAAGACGCACAGCAGTTAACGGTCGAAGAAGGTGCGATGCTCGCTGCTCTTCCGAAAGCACCGAATAGCTATTCTCCGTTTTTGCATCCTGAAAAAAGTAAGGAACGCCGGGATTTAATTTTATCGTTAATGCATAAGCAAGGATATTTATCGGCAGAAGAAACAGTTCGTTATCAAGGGAAAACGATTGCTCTTCATACAAATCGAAATGAACAGGAGCTTGCTTATATGCCATATATCGATATGGTAGTCGATGAAGCAGCTCGTACGTATGGATTATCTCATCAAGAAGTATTGCGCGGAGGATATACATTTGTTGTTGCAATGGATGACAAGATGCAAAAGGTAGCGTATGAACAATTGCAAAATGTCCGTAATTTTCCAATGCAAGACGATGAGATGCAAGGTGCTGTTCTCTTAATGGATAGTAGAACAGGCGGGATAAGAGCTGCAGTTGGAGGAAGGCATTACTTAGCACGCGGGTTAAATCGAATTTACGCAAAGCGGCAGCCGGGATCTGTATTAAAGCCGCTTCTCGTATATGCACCAGCACTTGAAACGAAAAAATATACACCGTATTCTTTATTAACAAATGAACAAAGTTCGTTTGATGGCTATGAACCGCACAATTATAACAATCAATATTCGAAGGAAGTAACGATGTATGATGCGCTATTAGAATCGGCAAATGTTCCAGCTGTATCTCTTCTGCATGAAATTGGCGTGGAGGAAGGAATGCGATATTTAGAAAAAGGAGATATCTATATTCCTGAACACGGTCTTAGTACTGCGCTTGGCGGTTTAAAAGAAGGAGTTTCCCCATTTGAACTTGTGAAAATGTATCGTGCATTTGTAGAGGGTGGAAAAATCGTTGAACCGCATGTAATTGAGAAGGTGTTGAATCGACACGGAGAAATCATTGGACAAGCAACAGGAAAAGAAATAAAAATTTTTTCTAAGCAAACTGCTTGGTATATGACAAAAATGCTTGAAGGTGTTGTGAAAGAAGGAACTGCACAAGATGGTGTATATAAAGGAGCACTTGCTGGGAAAACAGGAACAACCTCTTTGCCAAATCAAGAAAACGGAGCAAGAGATGTTTGGTTTGTTGGTTATACACCAGATTTAGTTGGGGCTGTTTGGATGGGGTATGACCGCACTGATGACAAACATTATGTGCGTGGCAGCAGTGCCTATCCAACAAAACTATTTAAAACAATTTTAGCGAAAGTAAATGTACAAGATGAAAAGAATTTTGTACAGCCACGCGGTGTTGAAACGATTGGGATGCCGATTCGCTTAAGTAAAGTGGATGGTTTAGAAGCTAAGTTAATGTTTACCCCGCTTGGTTTATTTACAGCAAAACTAACATGGAATCAACTTCCTGATAAGAGAGTTCAATATCGAATTTACAAAATAGACAATGGGAAAGCAACTCATATAGATACAGTAACAGGAAAAGGTGAATATGAAGCAAAGTTTATGAACGTTTTTAAAGCACCTCGTTTTTATGTTGTACCATTTAATCCGCAAACGAATCGAGAAGGAGAAAAAACAAAAGAGGTTAAGCCGTAAATTCAGCTTGTGCTATAATGAAAATGTTCCGAAAAAAGAAGGGATTTAGACATATGTTTGTGTCAATTTCATGAACATCGTACATAATGTTGTACATTTTGTTTTTACAGATTGTATAGTAAGAAAAGATAAAAAGGATAGGGTTCGTTAGCTGCATTAGAAAAGAAGGGGGAACAGGGTTTTGGTACGACAAATCAATGAAACATTTTTACAAGCATGCAGAGGAGAGCGTACAGATTATGTACCAGCATGGTATATGCGCCAAGCGGGTCGCTCTCAGCCGGAATACAGAAAGATTAAAGAAAAGTATTCTTTGTTTGAAATTACACATCAGCCAGAGCTTTGTGCTTATGTAACGAAGCTGCCTGTTGATCAATATAACGTTGACGCTGCGATTTTATATAAAGATATTATGTCACCGCTTCCAGCGATTGGTGTGGATGTAGAGATTAAATCTGGAATTGGGCCTGTGATTGATAATCCTATTCAATCGCTGCAAGATGTAGAAAAATTAGGAGAAATTCATCCTGAAGATGACGTTCCATATATATTAGATACGATTCGGTTATTAACAACGGAAATGCTTGATGTTCCGCTAATCGGATTTTCAGGAGCACCGTTTACGCTAGCAAGTTATATGATTGAAGGCGGACCGTCTCGCAATTATCATAAAACGAAAGCGTTTATGTATGCAGAGCCGAAAGCATGGTTTGCGCTAATGGATAAGCTTGCAGATATGACGATTACGTATTTAAAAGCGCAAATTAATGCTGGTGCAAAAGCAATCCAAATTTTCGATTCTTGGGTTGGTACAGTAAATGTTGCGGATTACCGCTTATATATTAAACCAGCAATGGAGCGTATTTTCACAGAGCTTCGTTCTATGAATATACCGCTTATTATGCACGGCGTTGGAGCGAGTCATTTAGCAAATGAATGGCATGACTTGCCACTTGATGTTGTCGGTCTGGACTGGCGTCTGCCGATTGAAGACGCACGTGCGCGCGGTATTCAAAAGGCGGTGCAAGGAAATTTAGATCCATCTATTTTACTTGCACCGTGGGATATTATTGAACCGCATGTAAAAGCGATTTTAGACGAAGGAATGAAACAGCCGGGATACGTATTTAACTTAGGACATGGTGTATTCCCAGAGGTAAATCCAGAGACGTTAAAACGTATGACTGCATTCATACACGACTATTCAAGAGAACAGTTGGCGAAGTAAAGGAGAAGCCGCATGAAAAAGAAAATCGGTTTACTTGTGATGGCATATGGAACGCCTTATAAAGAAGAAGATATTGAACGTTACTATACACATATTCGCAGAGGAAGAAAGCCAAGCGCAGAAATGTTAGAAGAGCTAACAGAACGCTACCGAGCAATCGGTGGCATTTCTCCTCTAGCAAAGATTACGCTTGAGCAAGCAACAAAGTTAGAAGCGCATTTAAATGAAATGCAAGACGAAGTAGAGTTTAAAATGTATCTCGGCTTAAAACATATTGAGCCGTTTATTGAAGATGCTGTGAAGAATATGCACGAAAATGGAATTAAAGATGCAATTGCCCTTGTTCTTGCGCCGCACTATTCTACATTCAGCGTAAAGTCGTATGTAGGAAGAGCGCAAGAAGAAGCAGAAAAGCTTGGCAGCTTGCAAATTCATGGTATTGACAGTTGGTATAAAGAACCGAAATTTATCGATTACTGGGTTAACCAAGTAAAAGCAACATATGAAACAATGACAGCTGAAGAGCGTGAAAAAGCTGTTCTTATCGTATCAGCGCATAGTTTGCCAGAGAAAATCATTGCGCTTGGTGATCCGTATCCAGAACAATTAAGTGAAACGGCTGATTATATTGCCCGCGGAGCTGAAGTGGAAAATTATGCAGTAGGCTGGCAAAGTGCCGGTAATACACCAGAGCCATGGATTGGGCCAGATGTGCAGGATTTAACACGTGAATTGCATGAGAAATATGGATACACTTCTTTTGTATATGCACCTGTTGGATTTGTTGCAGATCATTTAGAAGTACTATATGACAATGATATTGAATGTAAAATTGTAACAGAAGAAATAAATGCAAAGTATTATCGTCCAGAAATGCCAAATGCAAGTGCTGCATTTATTGCTTGTTTAGCAGATGTTGTTATAAAAAAGTGGAGTGCAGTTTCATAAAGCAAGGAAGGAGGAAGCAGACTTGAAAAAGAAGGTAGTAATTATAGGTGGCGGGATTTCCGGTTTAACAACAGCATATTACTTACAAAAAGAAATTCGTGAACAAGTGCTGCCGATTGATACGATGCTTATTGAAGCATCAGGTAGGCTCGGAGGAAAAATTCAAACACTGCAAAAAGACGGATTTACAATTGAACGTGGTCCAGATTCGTTCCTAGAGCGAAAAGAGAGTGCAGCAAGGTTAGCACGAGAATTAAATCTTGGCGATGAACTTGTCAACAATGCAACAGGAAAATCGTTTGTCCTTGTAAATAATCGTTTGCATGGCATTCCAAGCGGTTCGATGATGGGGATTCCAACGCAAATTAAACCATTTGTATTTTCTGGGTTATTTTCTCCTATCGGCAAGGTGCGAGCAAGCTTTGATTTTGTGCTTCCTCGTTCTAAGCCAATATCGGATCAATCACTCGGTCATTTTTTCCGTCGCCGTTTAGGAAATGAAGTGGTTGAAAATTTAATTGAGCCGTTGTTATCAGGCATTTATGCTGGTGATATTGATCAGATGAGTTTAATGTCGACGTTCCCGCAGTTTTATCAAGTAGAACAAAAATATCGCAGTATTTCGCTCGGTATGCGTACATTGGCACCGAAAAAGCCAAAGGACGCGAAGGCAAAAGGAATCTTTTTAACGTTGAAAACAGGATTACAATCCATTGTAGATGCAATTGAAGAAAGATTAGAAGATGAAACGGTTATGAAAGGAACGCGCGTTGAAAAAATCACAAAAATTGGTGATTGTTATAGCATTACACTTAGTAATGGTAAAGAAATAGAAGCCGATGCTATTGTTATGGCTGCATCTCATAAATGGTTGCCAGCGATGTTTTCTCAATATAAACAGTTCCGTTTTTTCCGCAACATTCCATCTACGTCAGTTGCGAATGTAGCGTTAGCGTTCCCAGAAGAAGCGATTCAGCGTGATATTGAAGGAACAGGATTTGTTGTCTCTCGTAATAGTGATTTTACGATTACAGCATGTACATGGACGCATAAAAAATGGCCCCATACGACGCCGGAAGGAAAAGTGCTCTTGCGCTGTTATGTGGGACGCCCTGGTGATGAAGCAATTGTGGAGCAGACAGATGAAGAAATGGTTCGTGTCGTGTTAGAAGATCTGCAAAAGACGATGGATATAACAACTGAGCCAGAGTTTACTGTTGTCAGCCGCTGGAAAGATGCGATGCCGCAATATACGGTTGGTCATAAAGAGCGTATGGAAACTTTAAAACAGTTCATGAATGAAGAATTACCTGGCATTTATTTAGCAGGAAGCTCTTATGCTGGCGCTGGATTGCCAGATTGTATTGATCAAGGCGAAGCAGCGGTAAAATATGTATTATCTTATTTAGAACAAACGCATCAAAAAGAGTTAATGGCACAATAGTAGGAGGGGCTGATCTAAAAGGCACGTAGGTGTCTTTTAGAATCAGCCCCTTTTTTACGTGTCCGCCGATATATCGGCGCTTCGACAGAATATAAAGTGAAACTTCCTTTTGGGAACGTTTTTTTCCCAGAAGGTTAGTTGAACCAATCGGGCTTTTACGGGCAGTGATTCTCCACCTATCTTCTTCGCTTTTCTCTGAATCTTAAGGTGGGGGTTTTACTGCCCGTTAATGCGGGATAAAGACCTTTCGACAATGTTCAACATGCGGGTAGTCCACTGGAACTGGATCGTATCGAAAAGTAGAAGGAGCTGACTCAAAAGTTGGCTCCTTTCTTATTTGTGTACGAAATTAATTTTTTGTAAATTCTCATAAATGTAATATTCTTTATAAAGAATCCCTGCTATGATAGAACATGCTAGGGTATAGGACAAACATTTAGGGGGAGGATTTCTTTGAAAAAGCTAGCAATCATCTTTTTTTCACTCGTGTTCGTTGTGTTAGTAACAGATATTGTAGCGAAGGCTGAACAGGAACAAGTATTAACTGTTGATGAAGCAATTCAATTGTTTCAGCAGCAAGGAAAGAAACAAGCGGTTGTAGAGGGGTATATTGTTGGATACACGCAAAATCCAGGTAAATATACGAAAGACCCAGCGAAATTTGGAGATACAAATGTTGCAATTGCTGCTTCTCCGAATGAAATAAACGCGGATAAAATTATGCCAGTTCAGCTTCCAATAGGTGAAGTTCGTAAAGCAGTGAATGTAAAAGATCACCCAGAAAATATAGGGAAAAAAGTGCGTTTAACAGGTACGTTAGATAGTTATTTTAGTAGTCCAGGGTTAAAATCTGTTACAGCTTATGCGTTTCAAGATAATGAGAATCATAAGGTGAGCGATGTAATCGCTAGCCCAAATGGGGGCGAAGTAGAAAAAGGAACAGCTGTAACATTAACAACAGCAACAGAAGGTGCTGCTATCTATTACACATTAGATGGATCGAATCCAACAGCTCAGAGTATTCTTTATAATGAACAAATTGTACTTAATGAAAATAGTGTCATTAAAGCGATTGCAGTGAAAGAGGGATTTGAAGATTCTCGCATTGCAACATTCTCGTTTACGATTGTGAAAAATGACCCTATTCGCATTCATGATATTCAAGGGAAATCGCACGTTTCTGCTTATGATGGAAAAGATGTAAAAGTCGTTACAGGTATTGTTACACAAGTAGATAAATATGGATTTTATATGCAAGATCCGCAGCCTGATGAAGATCCAGCTACTTCAGAAGGAATTTATGTTTATAAAAAAGATGGGGGCGTGAAAGTAGGCGATCTCGTTTCTGTAGATGGACAAGTAGAGGAATTTATCGGACCAGGATATGCAGAACGTTTTGAGACAGATTTATCGATTACAGAAATTAAAGCAAAGCAAGTTACAATTAAAGCGAGTAATCAAAAATTGCCAGAAGCAGTTGTATTGGGAGAAAACGGTGTAAAAATACCAGACACAGTTATTGATAATGACGGATTCGGTATGTTTGATCCAGCAGAAGATGCAATTGATTTTTATGAAAGTTTAGAAGGAATGGTTGTAACACTGCCACAACCAAAAGTGATTGCACCGCAAAAAAACGGTAATTTATATGTAACGATTGCTAATGGCAGTCAGAAAGTAACGACAAAATTCGGGACGCCGCTGCTGCAAGCTGACAATTTAAATCCAGAGCGCCTTTCCGTTAAGGTCGCACGTAATTATGTAGCAAAAGCAGGAGATCAACTTCTTGGAGATGTAACAGGTATAGTTGGTTACGACTACGGAAATTATCGTATTGCTCCAATAGGAGAGCTTCCAGCGCTGCAAGATGGTGGGTTTAAACAACTTGGTGCAAATATTCAACCGCGCCTTGATAAACTCACAATTGCGACATATAACATTGAGAACTTCTCAGCAAATATAAAAGAAACATCTGATGAAAAAGTAAGACGTCTTGCTTACGCAATTAAATACAATTTAAAGATGCCAGATATTATTGGTGTTCAAGAAATGCAAGATAACAATGGAACAATCAATGACGGTACAACAGATGCATCACTTAGTGCAAAACGTTTAATTGATGCGATTCAGGAAATTCGCGGACCAAAGTATGAGTATGTAGAGATTGCACCAGAAAACAATAAAGATGGCGGTGCACCAGGAGCAAATATTCGTGTTGGTTTCTTCTATAATCCATCTCGTGTGAAATTAGCACAAAAGCCGGTTTTACTTGAGAAAAATGTTGTACGAATTGGAGAAAACAATCCATTATTTGACGATACACGTAAACCGTTAGCTGCTGAGTTTACGTTCCAAGGCCAAAACATCGTTGTTATTTCCAATCATTTAAACTCTAAATTAGGAGATGCATCGCCGTTTGGAAAAATCCAGCCGCTTGTACTAAAAAGTGAAGCAAAACGTGTGCAACTTGCTGAGGAAGTCAATGGTTTCGTAAAAGGTATTCAGGGGCGACATACAAATGCACCAGTTGTTGTAGTCGGTGATATGAATGACTTTGAATTTTCAAAACCAATGCAAGCATTAAAAGGCGACATTATGAAAGAAATGCTTGAAACAGTTCCGCAAGAAAATCGTTATACGTATATTCATGATGGAAATGCACAAGTGTTAGATCATATTTTCGTTACGAATAACATTGCACCGCATACAATTGTTGATCCAGTTCATTTAAATGCAAATGTCATGGAAGAGGATGGACGCATGAGTGATCATGATCCGGTACTTGCACAAATTGAGTTAAAGAAAGCTTCATAAGTGAAAGATAAAGCGAAACTTCCATCAGTGGGAGTCTTACTGCCCGTTCATGCGGGATAAAACACACTCGTCTGTCGTACAGACGAGTGTGTTTGTTTACTTTTGTTATTTTTTGATACAATGAGGGATAATGAATTTTATTTTTTAAGGAGTAATGTTGAATTTCCGTTAAAAATAAAACTTGAAAACATTGGTAAGCTATGGTAATATCATATTCGTACTGATTGACTGAAATGTTCATTTAGTCATTATTGGAGGTGACAACATGGCAATTGATCGAAAACGAGCAATTATTGAAGCTGCAACAAAATCTTTTTCTGCTTTTGGTTATAAAGCAACAACAATGGATCAAGTTGCAAAACTTGCAAATGTTGGAAAAGGGACGATTTATACGTTTTTTAAAAATAAGGAAGAGCTGTTTGGTGAAATCATTTCAAATTTAATTACCGAAATGAAGCAAGTCGCAGAAACGGCAATTGATTCGAATGTATCATTTTTTGAAAATGTACATCGTGCCTTATATAGCATTTTAGAATTTCGTAAAGAACATCAGCTTACGATTAAGCTCATTCAGGAAGAGCGAGATATGGGCACAAAAGAAGTGCAAGATGTTATGCGGCAATTGGATTCTGAAATTATTACATTTATTAAGTCTTATCTTGAAGTTGCAATTGCAAAAGGTGAAATTATGGCATGTGATCCAGAAATTACCGCATTTATCATGTATCGCCTGTATGTATCGCTTATTTCTGACTGGGAAAAGTATCACGAACCGTTAGAAAAAGAGCATATCGCTGAACTTTTTGAATTATATTTATTAAAGGGATTGTCAAAATGAGATAATCCTCTTATTATTATAAAATATGACCAAATGAATGGTTTAGTCATAAGTTGGTGAGGATGGAATTGTAAGAAGATAGCAACACATACGAGAAGATGAATTGGTCGTTATTTTCTTCTTTTTTTTGCAAAAAATGACTAAATGAACAAAATGGTCAATAGTTTAAGAGGAGAGTGAAACAATGAGAGGATTTAAACTGCTTGGAAAAGAGTTTGCGACGATTATTAAAAGCAAAAAAATCTTAATTCCAATTATTGCAGTATTATTTATTCCAGTATTGTACGCTGGTATGTTCTTATGGGCGTTTTGGGATCCATATAGCCAATTAGATGATTTACCAGTTGCAGTTGTAAACCTTGATGAAGGTGCAGTATATAATGGAAAACCGATTGAAGCCGGTAAGGAACTTGTTGATAATTTGAAAGAAAATAAAAGCTTCAAATGGGAGTTTGTCAGCGACAAAAAAGCAAAAGAGGGAATGGACGATCGTAAATATTACATGACGATCCGCATTCCAAAAGATTTCTCTAAAAATACAACAACATTGTTGGATGAAAACCCTAAAAAATCAAAACTAGAGTACATTCCAAATGAAAGCTTAAACTTCTTATCTTCACAAATTGGTGGATCAGCCATTCAAAGTATCAAAAGTGAAGTAGCAAATTCAGTAACGAAGACGTATGCTGAGACAATGTTTGATTCATTAAAAGATGTTTCTAAAGGTTTTGCTGATGCGAGCGAGGGAGCGGGTAAGCTTCATGATGGTACGAGTCAATTGAAAGACGGCTCACAGAAAATCACAAATGGCTTAGGTGACTTATCTAAGAAAGCGAATGATGGATTGGACCAATTAGCAAATGGTTCTAATCAAATTACGAATGGCTTAGGTGAGTTAAATAGTAAAGTAAGTGCTATGCCGAGTGGAGTGAATCAGTTATTAAATGGTTCACAACAAATTACAGGTGGTCTAAATGAACTAGCTAATCCTAAAGGAGAATTGCAATCAAGTTTAGGACAGTTATTGGGTGGTTCACAACAAATTACAAATGGATTAAATCAGTATACTAATCCACAAGGTGACTATCAATCTGGATTCAAAGCAGCTCAAAAAGGTGCACAAGAGGTAAGCGCAGGTGCTTCGCACCTTTCACAAGGGGTATCCGAATGGAAGAAACAAGCAGATCAACTGAGTAATGTTGCAGAGCAAACAGCAGGAGGAGCTCAACAGGTTTCAAAAAGCTTAGCGGATTTAAATGAACAAATTAAAAATTTACCAGAAGAATATAGAAAACAATTACAGCCTGCTGTTCAAGGAATAATGGAAGGCAGTCAACAAGTTTCTAAAGGTACAGCAGGAGTTGCACAAGGCGTAGAAGGGCTAGCTGGAGAAAAAGGAGCTGGAAAAATTGAAGCCGGAGCAACACAACTTGCAAGTGGAGCTGGCCAGTTAAATGATGGAATCAATCAGCTATCGGAAAAATCAATAGCTGGTTTAAATCAGTTGGCAACTGGATCAGGGCAAATAACAGGAGGACTAGGCCAGCTAGTAGATTCAAAAGGGAAATTCCAAACTGGCTTAAATCAATTAGCCACTGGATCAGGACAATTAACAGGCGGTTTAAATGAATTAGCAAGTCAATCCGGCCAATTAATAAGTGGAGTAAGTGCTTTACTTGACGGTTCACAACAAATCTCAGGTGGTTTAGGTCAATTCGTAGATCCAAAAGGGGATTTCCAAAGTGGTTTAACTCAATTACAAGAAGGTTCTGGTCAAGTAACGAATGGATTGGGCGAAGCAAACGACGGTTCAAAAGAACTCGCAACTAAACTTGGCGAAGGCGCTAAAGAAACAAGTGAAGTAAAAGGCGACGAGAAGAAATATGACATGTTCTCTGCTCCGGTGAAAGTGAAAACTGAGAAGGAAGCAGAAGTTCCAAACTACGGAACAGGCTTTACACCGTACTTCTTATCTCTTGGTTTATTCGTTGGGGCATTGTTATTATCTATCGTGTTCCCATTACGCGAAACAGTTGGTATACCGAAATCAGGATTTAGCTGGTTTATTAGTAAGTTTGGTGTACTTTTAGCTGTTGGTGTAATTCAAGCACTTATTGCAGATGCGATTTTACTGCTTGGGTTAGGTGTTGAAGTACAAAGTGTTCCATACTTCATATTGTTTAGTATTATTACAAGCTTATCATTTATTGCGTTAGTTCAATTCTTAGTAACGACTTTCAGCGATGCAGGACGTTTTGTGGCGATCTTGACATTGATTATACAGTTAACAACAAGTGCTGGTACATTCCCGCTTGAGTTAATTCCAAAACCATTGCAAATATTTAACGCATGGTTCCCAATGACATATTCTGTATCAGGATTTAAAGCAGTTATTTCAAGTGGAGATTTCAGCTTTATGTGGCACAATGCAGGTATTTTAATGATCTTTATCGTTCTGTTATCACTTGGAACAATTGGAACATTAACTTGGATGCATAAGCGCCAATTCGGAAAATTTGCGGAAGCAGAATAAATGAAAAATCCTAAAGGCTTGTAGCCTTTAGGATTTTTTATATGATAGAGAGTGGTTTTCATGTATATCTGCATATTTGTTTGCATTTTCAGGGATTTTTTGCATAATTAGTAATAAAGCGTATTGTTATGAAGGAAGAATGGGCGAAAAAGCCGAAACAACTATAAAGAAAAAACATAAAGTACATATAGGAGGTTTTAATATGGAAAAAATGAACAAAGTAAACATTGGGGATTATGTTCAGTTTCCTTATCGTGATAACCCATCCTTAAAATTAACTGGATACGTAGTAAACATTTTAATAAATACAGTTGTTGTAGATGTTTCAGAAATGTTAAAGAATGAAGAGCATCCAGATATCGAAGCTCGCCAAGTGGTAAAACATAATCAGTACAAGAAAATAGAAATTTCGAGAGATAATGTTTCATGATGAATACGATAAACATTCTCCATTAGAGAAAATAAAATTTGAAAGCCCTTTTAGTAAAGACTCCTAGTCTCTTCAAAAAAAGCTAGCAAAGTGCTAGCTTTTTTGTATTTTGGATAACGATATGTTGTAGTAAAAGAGAAATTTTTACCCGTTAACGTGTAATGAATCGAGTCTTTCTTTTTGACGAAGATGATGCTGAAAATGCATATAAATAAGTTGAAACCATTCCGTTGCGTTTAAATAACCTAAGCGTGGATGCTCTACTTTATAATCGTTTGAAATAGCTGATAATCTTGGTTCAATTTCTTTCATTTTTTCGATAAGTTGTAACAGGCCTTGTTTAATGTCTTCTTTATTCGTTGGATTTTCTGGTGTATATCCAGGGCGATCAGGTACTTTAATTTGGATAGGAGGAAATGCTCGCATTGTGTAAATTTTTTCTCCGGCGTCTGTTTTATCCCCGCCAATAGTAGCTGTTTGATTTGCACATTTTTCAATAGCTGCTATTTGCATATGGAAGGCTGATAAAATTAGATGATTGTACATTTGTCCAAGTGACCATTCTTCATCGGAAGGTTTTTGTATAAATAGTTCTAATGGGTACTTCTCCAGCTCTTTTATATAGTATGTTGCTAACTCTTCAAACTTCTCCAAAACTATACTTGTTTTCATGTTACATACTCCCTTTCTTCTTATCATTAAGTTCTTCTCTTAATTATAAAGAAGTATTGCTGACACCATTATGTCAGTAGTAAAAATGAAAAATTACATATTTAATATATTTTTTGCTTCCTCTTTTATTCTTTCTGCAAGCATGGGTGGTTCTAATACTTTTACTTTGCTTCCCCAGCTAAATACCCACTGGAAAATTTCATCTAGCTGTCTTACTTTTAGAAAAACATGGAGACCATCTTCTTTTAGGGCATATGTATCTATATAAAAATAACGGGTTTCTATTACTTTATGGAAAACAGAATGTTGAAACACAAGGTGAATAGTTACAGTACGATTATTTTCTGGTGTGTATTCTGGTAAATAAAAATTTTTCGGTTTTGTAAAGGTTTCCTTTTCTTGTATTAGATCGTTCATTCGATCTAAGCGAAAATGTCGTATTTGTTTCCGAAGTAAACAATAAGCAACAAGATACCACAATCCAGAAATGTTTACGAGGCCATAAGGATGAACGACTCTTTTTTCTTTTTGTGCTTCGGCTTGATTTGGTTTCCGGTAATAAAAAGAGATATTTATCTGTTTTTGGATGGATTCTTGTAAAGTAGAAATCTTCTGTTCCTGTTTAATTTCAAAGGTATTATGAGAAAAAGACGTAGAAAGGAAACGAAATGTGCCTCGTAATACTTTTACTTTTTTTTGTTGTTCAGCAGGGAGAATTGCTTCAAGTTTTTCCTTGGCAGATTGAGCGTGTATACGGAAATGGCTATGCAGATTTTGTTCAACATAATCACTGCCTAGCAAAAGGGTAACAGCTTCTTCTGGTTTTAAGTGGATTGGCGGTAGGAAATATCCTTCCATTAAAGAGTAACCTTGCCCTGGAACAGAGAGAATGGGGACACCAGATTCACATAGTGCTTGCATATCTCGATAAATTGTCCGCTTACAAGTTTCATATTTTTTTGCTAAAGCATCTGCTGTTACAATTTTTGTTCGTTGCAATTCCATAATAATGGAAAGTAAACGATCTGTTCGATTCATCTATACCATCCTTTTTTGATTTATAAGCTCTAGTTACAACATCAAAATATATTCGAACTATAGAGTGTTTTTTCCTGCAGTTATAAAGTTAATTGACTAGTTTTTAAGTTTTGCAATATCAATATAGTAATTTTCCTCTAAGGTGTCTTGCGGTTTCCAATTATATACTATATAATTCTAAATAAGAAAACGTTTTCATTCAAAGGGGGAGAATTTCGTGTCGACTATCGAGGACGTAGCGAAATTAGCGGGGTTATCAAGAACAACGGTTTCTCGGGTAATTAATAACCATCCGTATGTATCGGAAGAGAAAAAAAAGAGAGTACAATTAGCGATGAAACACCTTGGATTTGTTCCTAATTCTGCTGCGAGAAGACTTCGTAAGCAAAAGACGGAAACGATTGCAGTTTTGGTTCCGCGCGTGACAGATCCTTTTTTCAGTAAATTTATTGAGGCAATTGAAATTGTAGCTTCAGATCATAAATATAAACTGATTATTTGTCAAACAAGATATTTACCAGAAAAAGAGATGGAGTATTTACAATTGTTATCTACGAAACAAGTAGATGGAATTATTTTATGTTCACTTGAAAATCAGTGGGAGGATGTTGAGCCTTATTTACAACATGGACCAATTGTTTTATGCAATGAATATATTGAAGAAGCAAACATTCCAACTGTAAACTTTGATCATGCACAAGGAGCTTACATAGCAGCGAAGCATGTGTTAGATCAAGGATATCGTCATCTTGTCTTCTGTCGGGGGAAAGAGACAAAGGTGATAAATCAGCAAAGAAAAATGGGTTTTTTACGTGCTGTAACAGAGAAAAGCAAACAAGTTGAGTCGATTGATTTCATTGAAAGCGCTTACTCTGTTGAGGATGGAAAAAACATGTTTTATGAGCTTTTACAAGACAAAAAAAATCCTACCGCTATTTTGGCAGGGGGAGATGAAGTCGCAGCAGGAATTATCACAGAAGCAAACAAACACGACTGGAGCATTCCTGACGATTTAGCTGTAGTTGGTTTTGAGAATCAGTTCTTATCACAAATTACAGACTCAGGTATTACAACAATCGATCAGCCAATTGATGAAATGGCGCGTAAAGTTGTAGAACTGATGATGGATAAAATTCATACGAAAAATTATCGAAATAAAGAAGTGTACGAGTTTGAACTGGAGCTCTTGGTGAAAGGGTCAACGGTGAAAGGTACAATGATGCCAGCCTAGTAGATGATATCTGCTAGGTTTTTCTTATGTTTACAATCTATTATTCTTCGTTCGTACAATCGTCGCATTTGTTATGATACGCTTCGTGTTGCTCATCAATCTCTCTTCCGCATTGGGAACAAGTTTTTGCCGGTAAATTTCTGAAGAACTCCATTGGTTGATCCATCATGGTAAATCCCTCCATTTCCATTTGTTATTATTATTGTATTAGTACAAATGATTAAAGTCAACAACTGTTTTATAACAAATTTGAAAATAATGAAAATGTGTAGAAAATCCATTATAGTTAAGAATGGAGAATAGGAAGTTAAACAGAGCATGTAAAACAATGATTAATGGATTAGAAAGGATGAACACATATGAAAATGACAGTTGTTGGCTTTTGGGGCGGTTTTCCAGAAGCGGGAGAAGCAACGTCTGGGTATTTATTTGAACACGATGGCTTTCGTTTACTCGTCGACTGTGGCAGCGGTGTACTAGCACAGCTTCAAAAATACATAACGCCTTCTGATATAGATGCTGTTCTGTTATCACATTATCATCACGATCATGTTGCTGATATTGGGGTACTTCAATATGCTCGCTTAATCACAAGTATGACAAATGGTGTATTACCAGAACTGCCGATTTATGGCCATACTTTTGATGCAAAAGGATTTGCATCGTTAACACATACACCGTATACAAAAGGGGTTCCTTACAACCCAGCGGACACATTACAAATTGGTCCATTTTCCATTTCCTTCTTACAAACGGTGCATCCTGCTATATGTTTTGCGATGCGTATTACAGCTGGTGAGAAAACTGTTGTGTATACAGCAGATTCTAGTTACATGCCAAAGTTTGTTTCATTTGCACAAAATGCGGACGTATTTATTTGTGAATGTAACATGTATGCGCATCAAGATGGATCAAAAGCTGGGCATATGAATAGTACAGAAGCAGGAGAAATTGCAAAACAAGCAAATGTAGGAGAGCTGCTTTTAACTCATTTGCCGCATACAGGCAATTTATCTGATTTAGTAGCGGAAGCAAAACAAATTTTTAACGGCCGCACGGTGCTTGCTCATAGCGGTTACGTTTGGGAATCTTGAGGTGAAATGATGTTATTTATTGATAATAAAGGAATTACAGATCCAACGATTAACTTAGCGATTGAAGAATATTGTGTGAAAAACTTAAATATTAACGAAACGTATTTACTGTTTTACATCAATGAGCCATCTATCATTATTGGCAAGAATCAAAACACAGTAGAAGAAATTAATGCTGATTATGTACGTGAAAAGGGAATTCATGTTGTAAGACGTCTTTCTGGAGGCGGCGCTGTGTATCATGATTTAGGAAATTTAAACTTCAGCTTTATTACGAAAGATGATGGAGATAGCTTTAACAATTTCAAAAAGTTTACAGAACCTGTTACAGCAGCGCTTGGGAAATTAGGTATTAACGCAGAATTAAGCGGCCGTAATGATATTTTAGCGGAAGGAAGAAAAATTTCTGGTAACGCTCAGTTTGCGACAAAAGGCCGTATGTTTAGTCATGGTACGTTATTATTTGATTCAGAAATTGACCATGTTGTATCTGCATTAAATGTAAAAATGGATAAAATTCAATCAAAAGGAATTAAATCAATTCGCAGCCGTGTTGCAAATATTGCGGAGTTTTTAAATGAGAAAATTACAATTGAAGAATTTAAACAGCTCCTTTTAGAAAATATTTTTGAAGGGGAAAATGAAATCCCGACATACGAATTAACGGAAGATGACTGGAAAGAAATCCATAAAATCTCAGAAGAACGTTATCGGAATTGGGAATGGAACTACGGGAAGTCTCCAAAATTTAACTTGAAGCATTCACACCGTTTCCCAGTTGGACAAGTAGATGTTCGGTTAGAAGTACAAAAAGGTGTAGTCTCAGAATGTAAGATTTACGGGGACTTTTTCGGTGTTGAAGATGTGCATGACATCGAAGAGCGTTTAAGTGGTAAGGTATTTGATAAGGGAGCATTTGCTGAGGCGCTAGCAGATGTAGAAGTGCCACGTTATTTTGGTAATATAACAAAAGAAGATTTCTTATCTTTATTCTTTTAAGTAGATAAAAAAACAGCCATATCTTACGTATGGTTGTTTTTTATATTTGTTTGATGAAATGTAACTTGCACCCTTAATTTTCTTTTAATATAATGTATTTAGAATTTTTTAAATTTTATAAAAGGTGGGGGTTTTGTGAATCTCGTTCAATCATTAGCCGAAACGGTGAAAATGAAAGGGAACAAGCCGGCTTATATATTTCAGGATCAATCGGTCTCTTATGACCAATTTAACGAATTAGTCATTAAGTTTTCTAGTAGTTTAGCAAAAATGGGTATTGGCAAAGGGGATAATGTCGCATTAATTGTTGGGAATTCACCGCACTTTTTAATTGGTTTATACGGAGCAATGCGTGCAGGAGCCACCGTTATTCCAGTCAATCCTATTTATACACCAGATGAACTATATTACATTTTACAAAATGGAGACGTTAAAGCAATCATCACACTCGACATCCTTCTACCAGTTATGCAATCACTTACATCAAGACTTCCTTCCATCAAGAACATCATCATTTGTGAAACCTCAGCAAATTCAACTCATGAAGAAACTGAAAAAATGAAAACGTTTACGAATTTAGTAGTCAGCGGAGATCTCGCTTTTCAAGGTCCAGATATACAAGAAGAAGATGTTGCCGTTATTTTATATACATCTGGAACGACAGGAAAGCCAAAAGGAGCAATGTTAACACACAAAAATTTATACAGTAATGCAAGCGATGTTGCTTCGTATTTACAGTATTCAGAGCATGACCGTGTGATTGCAGCACTTCCGATGTTCCACGTATTTTGTTTAACGGTGGCAGTCAATGCGCCAATTGTAAACGGTGCAACAATTTTAATGTTGCCAAAGTTTAGCCCGAAAGAGGTATTTCGTATTTGTCGTACATACGAAGCTACGATATTTGCGGGTGTACCGACTATGTACAATTATTTATATTTATATGAGGATGCCAGTGCAGAAGATGTTCATACGCTACGTCTTTGTATTTCTGGCGGTGCGTCTATGCCTGTTGCCCTTCTTACAAACTTTGAAAAAAGGTTTGATGTTATTGTTTCGGAAGGGTATGGATTATCAGAAGCATCGCCCGTCACTTGTTTTAATCCGCTTGATCGTTCGCGTAAGCCTGGTTCAATCGGAACGAATGTTCAGAATGTGGAAAACAAAGTTGTAAATGAAATGGGTGAGGAAGTACCAGTTGGCGAAGTTGGAGAATTAATCGTTCGCGGCCCGAATGTAATGAAGGGCTATTACAAAGCGCCGGAAGATACAGCAGCAACAATTCGTGATGGCTGGCTGTATACAGGTGATTTAGCAAAAATGGATGAGGAAGGTTACTTTTATATTGTAGACCGCAAAAAAGATATCGTTCTTGTTGGCGGTTATAATGTTTACCCGCGCGAAGTAGAAGAAGTGTTATATATGCATGAAGCTGTTGCTGAAGTTGTTGTTATCGGTGTTCCAGATGAAAGTTTAGGTGAAGCAGTGAAAGCATATGTTGTACTAAAAACGAATACTGTTACAGTGGAAGAGCTTATGGCGTACTGTTCATTACATCTTGCGAAATATAAAGTACCGAGCAGTATTGAATTTTTAGAAGAACTTCCGAAAAATACGACAGGAAAGATTTTGAGAAGGGCATTAAAAGAGAAGGCGTTGCAAGTGTAGAATGAAAAGCTGTCATACAGACAGCTTTTTCTTTTTCCGTACAGAAAAAATAGTATAATGAAACTATTACATCTAGAAAGAGGGTATTTCTATGGGGAAAATTCACATTATTCATGAAAATAAAGAGTGGACAACTCATCTTATAAAAAGGTTGGAAGAACTTGGACTTCCATATGAAGAATGGCATTTAGACGAAGGTATTGTTGATCTTTCTTCTGTTCCGCCAGAAGGCGTATTTTATAACCGAATGAGCGCTTCTTCTCATACGAGAAATCACCGCTTTGCACCGGAGCTTACGGCTGCTGTACTTGCTTGGTTAGAACAACATAACCGAAAGGTGTTCAATGGAAGCAGAGCATTGCAACTTGAAGTAAGTAAAGTTGCACAATATATGGCACTAAACGCTCAAGGAATTCGTACACCAAAGACAATCGCAGCTGTTGGTAAGGATCATATTATAGAAGCGGCAGCTCAATTTGAAGGACGTCCATTCATAACGAAACATAACCGCGCTGGAAAAGGATTGGGAGTTCAATTGTTCCAGTCTGTTGCTTCTTTAAAAGATTATGTAGAAAGCGCAGCGTTTGAAGAGCCAGTAGATGGTATTACGTTGATTCAAGAATATATACAAGCTCCTGAACCTTATATTACGCGTTGTGAGTTTGTAGGCGGAAAGTTTGTGTATGCAGTTCAAGTCGATACATCGAAAGGTTTCGAATTATGCCCTGCTGATGCTTGTCAAATTGGAGATTTGTTCTGTCCAGTTGGCGAGAAAGCTCCGGAAAAACCGAAGTTTCAAATTGTAGAAGGATTTAACGACCCAATTATTCAAAAATATGAGGCTGTTTTGGCCGCTAACAATATAGCAATCGCTGGCATTGAGTTCATTCGAAATGCTGATGGTGAAATCTTTACTTATGATATTAATACGAACACAAACTATAATGCTGACGCTGAAGCAGTTGTTGGGAAGCACGGTATGTTAGAGATTGCGAAGTTTCTTGGCAGTGAATTAGAGAAATTATAATAGAGTGGGAAGAAAGCTGCTAATCGGTAGCTTTCTTTTTATTAAGAAGTTAAAAGTTTTATATAATAAAAGCAAAAAACATCAAGAAGAAAATTCCAGTTCCCTTTATGATAATACATATAAGGCAGGTGAACAGAGATGGAAAGTTATGAAATACAAATTCAAAAGGTAATAGATTATATTGAAGAAGATGTAATGGAAAAGCAAACATTAAAGAATCTGGCTCGTATTGCAGGATTTTCAGAGTTTCATTTCCACCGCGTGTTTCAAGCGTTAGTTGGAGACTCTGTAATGGAGTATGTACGAAAGAGAAGGCTGGCCCGGGCAGCTTATCAGCTTTCTCATACAGAGGAGAAAATTCTCGATGTTGCACTAGAGCATGGCTTTCAATCTCATGAAACGTTCACGCGGGCCTTTAAAAAGCTGTTTCATATGACGCCGAGTGCATATCGAAAGCAAGAGATTCGAACGCCGTTATATTCCAAAGTGAATGTGATGCAGCGGAAATTTAATCCGTATTTAGGAGGAATCCAAATGGAATTTCGTATAGAAACAAAGCCAGCTTTTCAAGTGATTGGGTATGAAATGAAGACAACAAGTAAAGAAGGACAAAATCTAAAAGATATCCCAGCGATGTGGGAAAAGTATTTGCAAAATAATTTGTCGGAAAATATTCCAAACCGTAAGCATACGAACGAATGTGTAGAATTAGGAATGTGTACAGATTTTAATTTAGAAACAGGGGAAATTACGTATATTATCGGAATGGAAGCAACAAGCTTTGATGGTGTATCAAGCGAGATGACGTGCCGTACATTCCCGGAAGCAACGTACGCTGTATTTACAACGCCAAAAGTTCCGCACGAAGAAATGGTAGCATCGATTCAGCAAACGTGGAATGCCATCTTTACAGAGTGGTTCCCGCATTCTGGCTACGAACATTCTGGCGTTGTAGAGTTTGAATTATATGATGAGCGGTGCCATGCAGATAAGCACGAGCTTGCACAACTAGAGATTTGGTTACCGGTGCAAAAGAAAAAGTAAAAAGAGACTGCTCCCCCAAGACACTTACTTGCCTCTGGGGAGCAGTCTCTTACTGTGTACGTATGTTGAATATTGCCGAAGCGCCGATATCGTATTATTTGTCTGTTGCAATAGAAGCAATATATATGGTAGGTTGCGATATTTTTCAACATAAAAATCGCTGCAATGCAGCACAAAAAATGACCTGCACTTGCTTTCTCTCTTTGTTTTAACTTCGCCAGTGGCAGGAAAAGGCCCTGACCGCTTCTAGGCATGGCCAGATGCTCTTACCCACCTAAAAAAAGGTTTTGTCGGTTTTTCAATTTGTATTTTTACATTTCCTCTTTAATTTTCTCTAACACTTGTTTACTATCAAACCCGCGTTCTCCCATACCAAATACTTCGATTAAACGATTGTTTTCATCTAGTAGATAAGAGTTTGAAGTATGAATGTAAAGGCCGCTTCCAGGATCGCGATAGCGGAAGTTAAAAGATTCGGCTAATTGTTTCGTTTCTTCTTCATCGCCGCGCAGCAGGTGCCAACCTTTCGTTTGTTTCATGTCAAACGTTTTGGAGTAATGTTCTAGCACTTCTTTCGTATCGTATTTCGGATCAATGGAATTGTAATAAATTCGATTTTTGTTCCGAAAACTTTCTCTTTCACAAGCTCATCTCGTAAATATTTCATTTTATATGTTGTAACAGGACAAATATCTGGGCATTTTGTATACATAAATTCTACTAATTTTAATTTTTTCGGTAATTGATCAAATGATACAGATGCGCCGTTTACATCTTCCATAACAATCCCCTTTGGTATTTCCGCTGATACTTTTCGGTAACTTGTAAAATAAAAAATTCCAATCCCGATTGCGATAATAAGTCCTAACGTAAAGGTAATATACAGTTTTTTCATTCCAATCCCCCCAATTTTATTTTATAAGAAAAGTCTGAAAAATGAGGAGGCATGAGTGAATATTACATGACAATTCATCGTATTAGCTTGTTCTATTTTTCGAGGAACGAACTACAATAATAATAGACAGGCAGCGATGAGGAGGAGAAAACATGCGAAAAGTGATGAGCTGGGCACTTTTTTTGTACGTGTTATTTGCTTTGTTTATATATTGGTATTTATTTGGATGGAATCATGAGATGATACCAGAAATGTACAAAGGAACGAGTGCAGATCCAGCAACATTTATGAATGCAAGGGAGCTGACACTTAGTCAAGATTACTCTCGGGTGAAAAATTTATTATTTTTCTTAGCGACGCCGCTGCAATGGATTGTTTTATTATTTGTACTCATTTTCGGTGTATCAAAGCGGTTTGAAAAATGGGCGAAAGATACAACAAAAGTACGGGTACTGCAAATTGCGATTTATTTGTTTTATTTATCACTTGTGACAACAGCGCTATCATTGCCGCTGCAATGGATTGGTCATCAAGTGTCTGTTGATTACGGCATTTCTACGCAATCAACGGCAAATTGGATAAAGGAACATGTGCTTGATTTTTGGATCAACTTTTTCCTTATGTTTCTCACGGTGTCTGTGCTATTATGGCTCATTAAAAAATATCCAAAACGTTGGTGGCTATATGGCTGGGCGCTCTCGGTTCCATTCACCATCTTTTTAACGTTCATTCAGCCGGTAGTTATTGATCCGCTATATAATCATTTTTCCACGTTGCATAATAAGGAGCTCGAGAAAAAGATTTTAACATTAGCAGATAAAGCAAATATTCCAGCGGAGCATGTGTATGAAGTGAATATGTCAGAGAAAACAAATGCGTTAAATGCATATGTAACGGGAATTGGCTCGAATTCTCGCATTGTTTTATGGGATACAACACTTGAGCAGTTAAAAGATAAAGAGATATTATTTATTATGGCACATGAAATGGGTCATTACGTGATGAAGCATATATATTGGGGCGTTGGAAGTTATATTGCCTTAACTTTCGTTGGCATGTACCTTATTAACCGCATTATTCAAGCGTGTATTCGTAAGTGGGGAGATACACTGCATATTTCTAAGATAGCTAGTTTCTCAGTTTTACCACTATTTTTTCTTATATCTTCCATGCTTTCCTTTGCGGTAAGTCCTGCAACAAATTACGTATCGCGCATTGAAGAGAGAGCGGCCGATCAATATGCATTAGACATGACGAAGGATAATCAGTCGGGGGTCAAAACATTTCAATATTTATCAAAGACGAGTTTAAGTCAGGTGAATCCGCCGGCTTTGGTGAAATTTTTCTTGTATACGCATCCTCCAATTTTTGAGAGAATTCATACGTTCGAGGAGTATAAGAGGAAATAATCGTTAAAAACAGCAATTGTTTATCCCGCTATTCGCGGGTAGTAAGACCCCACTGAGGGAAGTTTCACTTTATTAAGACCAAAATTCGAAAAGAACAAGTAGATGTCTATTATAAAGACTAGAATCTACTTGTTCTTTTCTTGTTACAGTTTAAATCACTAATTTACAGTGTGAATGTTATATCTTGATCACTTAGATCAGAGTCAAATACATTTGCGGTACTAACCCCATTAAAAATTTTTAGTGTTTTTGCTGCATTTGATGATCCAGAACCAAGGTGTTCTTTAATTCGGAATTGAGGATTTACATTGTATTTGTCACCTAAATTTACATTCCCATTACATTTTGAAATGATAATGCTGTCAACAATTGCAGGCATGCTCTCCACCTCTTTTTTATTTTTATCCTGATTGGACGGGTTTTCCATCAGTGGGGGATGAAAAAACCACTGAGGGAAGTTTCACTTTATTGTATGCTGTTTATTTTGAAAAAAAGTTTGTTCATAAAAATAAGTATAATGATAGGACATTCTTTTTTTTGTTTATGGAAAATATAGTAAAATAAAAATATGCAGCAAGGGGGGATAGAAATGAAAAAGATTGCTCAGAAAACAAATCTTGAAAGATGGTTAGATGGTTTGTCACTTATTGGAATAGTTGTGATGCTTATATATATTGGATTCATTTGGCCGTCTTTACCGCATAGGATTCCAACTCATTTTGGGTTAAATGGAGAAGCGGACGGATTTGGTGGAAAGGGGAATATTTTTATTCATCCAATTGTTGGCTTAGGATTATATGTATTATTTCATGTTTTAAGTCGTTTTCCTCAGTTATTTAACTATCCTTCCGATGTTACAGAAGAACAAAAACAACGATTGTATATTCACTCGCGTACATTATTAGGGTGGTTACAACTTGAGATTATAACATTTGGTGTATATAGTACTTGGGAAAATGCACAAATTGCAATGCAAAGGGAAGTTGGATTTCCTACTATTTCTTTTGTTATATTTCTCATTATATTATTTAGTACAATCATATTTTATATAGCTAGAAGTTTACGGATGATATGAAAAAATTACCCTTTAAATATGAATCTATGAAGAAGTTGACGAAATGTCAGCTTTTTATTTTTATAAAAAAATATTTTTTTGACCCCTATAAAACTTTCATTCCCTCCGAATATGTATAGTGAAGAAAGCAAATGGAGGAATAATTATATGAAAAAGGCACTATTAAAAGGTACTATGGTAACTATGATGGCATGCAGTCCGTTTCTAATGGGAACAGCAGCGTATGCTAGCGAAAACACAGACGCGGTAAAAACAACGGAAACAGAAAAACCATCTTTAGTACAAGGCGACTTCTTTTATTTCGTGAAAACGATGGTGGAAGATATTAAAATGGCTCTTGCGTCAAACGATTTAGAGAAGGCGAAGCTATTGTCTGAGCAAGCTGCGGAACGAATTTCTGAGGCGAGTGTACTAAACGAAAAAGGAAAAGATGATCTTACACAAGATACATTAGAAAAAGCGGCAGAGGACTTAGAAAAAGCAGATAAGCTTTCAGGTGAAGAGAAAGCGGAAACAGAAAAGCCTGCTGGTGAAGAGAAAGCGGAAACAGAAAAGCCTGCTGGTGAAGAGAAAGCAGAAACAGAAAAGCCTGCTGGTGAAGAGAAAGCAGAAACAGAAAAGCCTGCTGGCGAAGAGAAAACAGAAACAGAAAAGCCTGCTGGTGAAGAGAAAGCAGAAACAGAAAAGCCTGCTGGTGAAGAGAAAGCAGAAACAGAAAAGCCTGCTGGTGAAGAGAAAACAAAGACAGAAAAGCCTGTTAGCAAAGAAGAAAAAGAAGCAGCGAAAGTAAAAGTACATATCGGAAACAACATCGAAGCATTAGCAAAAGTGCTTGATAAAGTGAAAAATCCGAAAGCAAAAGCTGCAATTGCCAAAAATATAGAGAAGAGTTTTTCAAAGATTGCAGCTAAAATAGAGAAAGAACAAGAAAAACAAGCTAATGCTCTTGCAAAAGAAAGCAAGAAAGCAGATCAAAATACAGAAGTAACTCCAGAACAACCGGCACAACCAGTACAACCAGAACAAGTAACGCAACCAGAACAACCAGGACAAGCAACACAACCGGCACAACCGGCACAACCGGCACAACCGGCACAGCCAGCACAACCGGCACAGCCAGCGCAACCGGCACAGCCAGCGCACGCAGCACAGCCAGCGCACCCAGCACAACCAGCGCACCCAGCACAACCGGCACAACCAGCGCACCCAGCACAACCGGCTGTTTCCCATGAGAAGCATGAGCAATCAAACCAAAAGGGTCAAACAGAAAACAATGATCATCAAGGAAACAATAATCATCAAGGAAACGATGATCATCAAGACAACGGTAAAAAAGTTGGTCACGACAAGCAAGAAGATAAGCAGTAAGAAAATGTGGTATAATGGTCACTTCTTTAGTGACCATTTTGCTATTTGAAGCAAAAGGGGGGAGGGGGATTACTAGTGTTGAGTTTAATGATGAAAATCATAAAAAAACCGGCCATAGAAGATATAGTATTTGACATACAAAACAACGTAGGAGATAAGGAAGCTTTTATCGCACAGTATCGGCCCTTTATTCGAAAATCAATCTCGTCTGTCTGCCGCCGATATATTACGGAGCAGGATGATGAATATAGTATTGGGCTGTTTGCGTTTAATCAAGCAATTGAACAATATTCATATAAAAAAGGAAAATCTTTTCTTGCGTTTGCTGAGCTTCTTATAAAAAGAGATGTAATTGACTATATACGCAAGGAGTCTAGGCATAATCTCGTCTTTTTAAAAGAAGACCAGCAAGAGGAAATGGTAGAGATGCAGGCATCGCTTACGGAGTATATGAAAGAGATGGAAAACAGTAACCGTAAGGAGGAAATTCTTCATTTTCAAAGTGTACTAGACGAATTTAAAATCACATTTGTAGAGCTTGCTAAGGAATCTCCAAAGCATCGTGATACGCGAGAGCACTTAATAGAAATTGCAAAGATTATTATAAAAGAAGAGAAAATGATAGAAGAGTTGTTTCGAAAGAAAAAGTTACCGCTTAAACAAATTGAACCGCGTGTTAGGGCAAGTCGGAAAACGTTGGAGCGGCATAGGAAATACATTATTGCAATGTGTATTATCTTTGCAAACAATTATACATATATTCTTGATTATATAAGAGGGAGGGAAGAATGATGAATAAAGGGATTGTGATGGATATTAAAAAACATCGCGTAGTTGTTTTAACGCCAGACGGAGAGTTTATCACGTTTAAAAGAAAATCGCACTCTTATATGATTGGAGAGGAAGTCTCGTTTAACGAACAAGAACAAAGAGTACCGCGTTTTTCAATCCCTTCTTTCTTAAAGCCTGCATCGCTGCTTGTTGCTTGTTTTCTATGTGTGTTTCTGTTTTTCTACAACCAACCGGAAGAAAAAGCACTTGCTTATGTCTCTGTTGATATTAATCCAAGTTTAGAGGCGAGTGTAACAAAGGATCTTCGTGTTATAGAATTGCGAGCTTGTAATGATGATGGAAAGCGCATTTTAAAAGAAATGAAACGATGGAAAAATCAACCTTTACAGGACGTAGTACGTACCATTGTAAAGCAAAGTCAAGAGGATGGATACTTAACGAATGACAAGCAAGTTATGTTAACAGCTGTTACAAATGAAAAGTCGCTAGAACCGCAGTTGCAACAGGCTATGCAAGGGTTAAAGAAAGAGTATGAGACAAAACATGTTGCAGTCGTATATCAAGACAGTACTATGCAAGTGCGCGAGAATGCCCAGAAAGCAGGAGTCGGCACAGGTGTTTATATAGAGCAAGAGAATGAGAAGAAGAAATCGGTTGCTCCGCCGCCGCCGTCTAATCAGGAACAACAGCCTCCAGAGGTACAATCGCAACCAGAGTCACCACCGGATGCATCATCGAATTCGTCTTCTGTAAAGGAAGAAAAATACAAGGAGCAAGGGCAAAACGAACAAAAGCAATCCCAGGAACAGCAGCCCCAACAACCAAAAAGAAATAATGGGCATCAGCAAGAAAACAACGGTAAAGAGTATAAACAAGAAAATAAAGAATATAAACAAGAATATAAACAAGAAAATAAAGAGTATAAGCAAGAAAATAAAGGACATGAAAAAGCAGACAACGGGCATAAAAATGAGGACAAAAATGTTCCTGCTACGCAACATCAGGGGAAAGAAAAGAAAAATTCATAGAATATTTAAAAAGCATAGGGTGTCGTACACTCTATGCTTTTTATGTATCTTAAAATGATTTTCTCTTTTATAAAGTGAAGCTCCCATCAGTGGAGGTTTTACTGCCCAAAAGTAGCGAGGGAAATAATGATATTCTTATATTTTTTTATAAAGTAATACGCTAAGTAAGGATAAACCAATTTTTAAATGTTGTTAAAATATTCAAAAAACTCCTTCCCTTTCTAATTTTTTGTTATATAATATAAACATAAAAAATAAATCTGTTATAAAACAGTTTAAAAAGGGGATGCTAATATGTCGACGCAAACTTCACGGGTTACCCTCGTTGGAGAAGTATTACCGGCGTATTTGGAGATTTTGACACCAGAAGCACTCACGTTTATAAAAGAGTTGCATGAGAAGTTCAACGGACGTCGTAAAGCATTACTACAGAAACGAATAGAAAAACAAAAGAGAATTGATACAGGGGAGTTGCTGCATTTTTTAGAGGAAACTGCACATGTTCGAGCGGATGATTGGACCATTGCGCCGCTTCCGGATGATTTACAAGACCGCCGCGTAGAAATTACAGGGCCGGTTGATCGCAAGATGGTTATAAATGCTTTGAATTCAGGAGCACATGTATTTATGGCAGATTTTGAAGACTCTAATGCACCGACATGGCAGAATTCGATTGAAGGACAAATAAATTTACGAGATGCAGCTAAGGGAACGATTTCATATAACAATCCAAACGGAAAAGAGTATCGTCTTAATAAACAAACAGCTGTATTAATGGTGCGTCCGCGTGGTTGGCATTTACAAGAAAAGCATGTGTTAGTAGACGGTGAAGAAATATCAGGCAGCTTATTAGATTTTGGATTGTTCTTTTTTCATAATGCAAAAGAGTTAATCAAAGAAGGAAGCGGTCCATACTTTTACTTACCGAAAATGGAGAGTTATTTAGAAGCAAGACTATGGAATGATGTGTTCGTATTTGCACAAAAATACATTGGTATTCCAAATGGAACGATTAAAGCAACCGCACTTTTAGAAACGATTCATGCTTCATTTGAGATGGATGAAATTTTATATGAGCTTCGTGATCATTCAGCAGGGTTAAATTGCGGACGTTGGGATTATATTTTTAGCTTCTTAAAAACTTTCCGCAATCATAAACAGTTTCTACTTCCGGACCGGGCGCAGGTAACAATGAGTGTTCCTTTTATGCGCGCTTATTGCTTGCGCGTTATTCAAACGTGCCATCGCCGCAATGCACCGGCAATTGGTGGGATGGCGGCACAAATTCCAATTAAGAACGATTCGGCAGCGAATGAAGCAGCATTTGAGAAAGTGCGCGCTGATAAAGAGCGTGAGGCGTGTGATGGGCATGATGGGACTTGGGTTGCCCATCCGGGACTTGTACCTGTAGCGATGGAAGTATTTGATCGCATTATGAAAACACCAAATCAAATATATCGAAAGCGAGAAGAAATTAGTATAAACGAACAAGACTTATTAGAAGTTCCAATGGGAACGATTACAGAAGCTGGCCTTCGTACAAATATTAGCGTGGGGATTCAATATATTTCATCATGGCTAAGTGGCAGAGGAGCAGCACCAATTTATAACTTAATGGAAGATGCAGCAACTGCAGAAATCTCACGTGCGCAAGTGTGGCAATGGATTCGTCATGAGGAAGGAAAATTAGAAGATGGACGAAAGATTACGTTTGCACTAGTAGAACAGTTCAAAGCAGAAGAGTTAGTAAAAATAGAGCAAGAGATTGGCAGCGATCGTTTTGAAAAAGAACGATTTATAGAAGCTACGAAACTATTTACTACTCTTGTTATGAATGATGAATTTGTGCCGTTTTTAACGTTACCGGGGTATGAAATTTTATAAAGTGAAGTCTCCATCAGTGGAGTCTTACTGCCCGCAAATAGCGGGATAAATGAAGAAAAGGGGATGGAAGAAATGGTAAATGAAAGAGTACAACAGTTACAAGAGAGTTGGGAGATTGATAAACGCTGGAACGGGGTTACACGTCCATATTCTGCAGAAGATGTGATTCGTTTGCGCGGATCGATTGATATTGAATATACGTTAGCACGCCGCGGCGCGGAAAAGCTTTGGAATTCTCTTCATAGTGAAGATTACATTCATGCATTAGGAGCATTAACTGGGAATCAAGCAATGCAGCAAGTAAAGGCAGGTTTGCAAGCAATTTATTTAAGCGGCTGGCAAGTAGCAGCAGATGCAAATTTAGCAGGACAAATGTATCCAGACCAAAGCTTGTATCCAGCAAATAGTGTGCCGGCAGTTGTAAAGCGTATTAATCAAACACTGCAGCGTGCTGATCAAATTCAGCATATGGAAGGCAGCGGTGATATTGATTACTTTGTACCAATTGTTGCCGATGCAGAAGCTGGCTTTGGCGGACAGCTTAATGTATTTGAACTCATGAAAGGGATGATTGAAGCAGGAGCGTCTGGTGTTCACTTTGAAGATCAGCTTTCTTCTGAAAAGAAATGTGGTCATTTAGGCGGAAAAGTATTACTACCAACGCAAACAGCGGTGCGCAATTTAGTATCAGCACGTCTTGCGGCTGATGTAATGGGAGTACCAACGCTCATTATCGCAAGAACGGATGCAGATGCAGCTGATCTAATTACAAGTGATATTGATCCTGTTGATAAGTCGTTTATTACAGGGGAAAGAACACCGGAAGGATTCTTCCGTACGAAAGCTGGACTTGACCAAGCGATTGCGCGCGGCTTAGCGTATGCACCGTATGCAGATCTTGTATGGTGTGAAACATCCGAGCCAAATTTAGAAGATGCAAAGCGCTTTGCAGAAGCAATTCATGAAAAATTTCCTGGTAAACTATTAGCTTACAACTGTTCACCGTCCTTTAACTGGAAGAAAAAATTAGATGATAAAACAATTGCAAACTTCCAAAAAGAAATCGCATCTTATGGATATAAATTCCAATTTGTAACACTTGCTGGTTTCCATTCCTTAAACTACGGCATGTTTGAACTAGCGCGCGGTTACAAAGAGCGTGGTATGGCTGCCTACTCAGAACTGCAGCAAGCTGAATTTGCAGCAGAGCAGCACGGTTACTCTGCAACGCGTCATCAACGCGAAGTTGGTACAGGGTACTTTGATGAAGTAGCACAAGTGATCACGGGCGGAACTTCGTCAACAACCGCATTGAAAGGCTCTACAGAGGAAGAGCAGTTTACGCGATAATATAAAGTGAAACTTCCTTCAGTGAGGGGGTTCCACTGAAGGTTAGTTGAACCAATCGGGCTTTTACGGGCAGTTATCTCTCACCTATCTTCTTCGCTTTTTTCTCAATCTTGAGGTGGGGGTCTTACTGCCCGTTAATGCGGGATAAAGTGAAACTTCCATCAGTGGGGGCTTACTGCCCGCGAATAGCGTGATAAGAAAGAGTCAGCTTTCGAGCTGGCTTTTTTTATCGTTACAAATATTTCGAAATGTTAGAATGTAAAGTTTCGTATAAGGAAATGTTATTTTATACAGGAAGATTATGCTATTTAAATTTAGTATTTATAAAGATATATAAAAGGAAATTTTAATTTAATAATAAGAAATTGTAAAAAAAATGAAAATGACGAGTATTCCTAAATTGAAATGGTACAATTATCCATGTAGATAATTACATGAAAATTATCTAAAAATGAAAAAGGAGAGAAAAAGATGAGTAGTGAAGCTGAAAAATACACATCACAGTACATTATTAATTCAAAAACGATTGCACTACTTCCAATTGTTTTGAAAGATAAACGAATTGTGACGCGTGTAATTGAAGAAAGTGATGAGTTTTTTGTGTATCAAAAACCACTTGAGATTGTGGAGCAAAGTTGTCGTCAATATGGAGCTAGTTTTGGTGGGCGGAAAGACGGAACGAAAGAATACACAGGTTTTACGCATAAAGCACCGATTGCAATCAGTCCTACAGATCATATTTATTTTTTCCCCACGTTTTCTTACTCTCGCAAAGAATGTGCCTGGTTATCTCATTTTCATATTGAAAGTGTGACAAAACTTCCGCATGGAAATATTCTCATTGAATTCATAAATGGTCAGACAATTAAACTAGAAGTATCTAAAAACAGCTTTGAAAATCAAAGAAATCGAACTGCACAGCTGCGTGCAGAATTTGAAGACCGAAAAAGAAAACAAACAGCGCCAAAATTTTTAATTGTTAATCAAAATGAGATTTTAGAACTAAAGCCAGCATATGAGAAGATGTATCTTATGAAAAAAGAAGATTGAAGAGATGGAATAAGAAAAAGGGAGGTAGATCCTTTTTCTTATTCATACATAGGAAATTTAATCTAATAATATAGTATTTTAACAAAATCACTACTAAGAAAATTACTATATAAATTCATTTTAATTTTTTCACATATAAGTCGCTGCTATACAGAACAAAACATGAACTACACTCGCTTTCTTCCTTTGTTTTCACCCTTGCATGTGGCAGGAAAAGGCCCTGACCGCTTCTATGCATGGCAAGATGCTCTCGCCCATCTAAAAAGAAAGGGGTTTTTAGGTTGGTTTTCAACTTGTATTTACTAGTAGTGATGCAATACTTCATTTATTAACAGAATTTTTTTTAGCTGTTTTGAGAACCGAGTATGTGAGATGATTTTCATGTAGAGGAGTTCCCGCATCTTATTATGTGCGCATATAGTCAAAGTCCCCAATATGTCTTGTTGGGGACTTTTTGCATAGAAAGAATTAAGTGCAGGTTCTATCTATTTTTTTCTATATTTTCTTCTTCTCACAAATTATGTTGTACATTCTTTTTAAGTATGATATAGTTAATTTACAGTTTAATACTTAAATCAAGCAATCCATATATTATCAAATGCCGTGAAACCAGCGAGAAAATTATGTATGTGTTCTGTTTCGCATTTGATAATGTGTGGATTCTTTTTTTATGTTGTGAAAACTACAAAATATATTTATTTCCTAGGAGGAAGTTATTATGAAAACAGGACAAGTAAAATGGTTTAACAATGAAAAAGGTTTCGGTTTCATCGAAGTTCCAGGCGAAAACGATGTATTCGTACATTTCTCTGCTATCACAACTGAAGGTTTCAAATCTTTAGAAGAAGGCGAAAAAGTTAGCTTTGAAGTAGAAGACGGTAACCGTGGACCTCAAGCTAAAAACGTTGTAAAACTATAATCTTATAGCATATAACGAGAAAAGGGATGGCATAGGCCATCCTTTTTTTATTTCTTAATATGTAAGATCGTGTCAAATAATGATAGGTTATTATACAATAATAACGCAGGATTTTTACATAAAAACATGGAACATTAATAAATACATCTTTATATGTCATATCTACCATTTCCTCTTTCAGCTAAGCAATGATAAAGTAAAGGATAGGAATATAGCAAAGGGGTAAAGTGTAGAATGGATTTTCAATCGATCAAAGAACATTTCACAATAGAAAATTTGAAACGCGTATTAGAAAGCTACCAGGCGTTTGGTCCATTAATTGGAATCGGTCTCCCGATGATTGAAGCGTTTATTCCAGCTTTGCCGCTTTTTTTATTTGTTATGGCAAATGCAGTTGTCTTTGGGTTATGGCTTGGCTTTTTCTATTCATGGCTCGGAACATGTATAGGAGCATTGCTCGTGTTTTTTATCATTCGTCGTTTTGGCAGAAGTCGTTTTTTCGCTTTTGTAAATGAGCATCCGCGAGTACGCAGTGCGATGACGTGGATTGAGCGAAAAGGATTTGCGCCAATCTTTCTTTTATTTTGTTTTCCGTTTACACCATCAGCACTTATTAATGTTGTAGCAGGATTGTCGCGTATTAGTAAACGGCAATTTGTTTTAGCCCTCTCTCTCGGTAAGCTTGTGATGGTTTTCGTGCTAAGTTATGTTGGGCATGACCTCGCTTCTTTTGTACATAACCCAGTAAAAACAGTTATTGTAATCGGCGTTATTTTTATTCTATGGTATGTCGGAAAGAAAATTGAAGTAAAGCTTGAACTGAGCAGAGATTAGACTTCGTAAGTGAGCGCACCCCTGTTATAGAAAAGAGAAAGGGATGTGGCGTGATGAAGCGAAAGTGGAAAAAAGAAAGCGTAGAGTGGATGAGAACCATTTTTATAGGTGTTTTATTAGCTGTATTTTTTCGCACTTTTTTCTTTACAACGTATGTTGTGGAAGGAAAATCGATGATGCCTACACTTCAAGATGGTAACATGCTGGTTGTGAACAAAGTTGGTTATCGGTTTGATGAGTTAAACCGTTTTGATGTTGTTGTCTTTCATGCAAATAAACAGGAAGATTATGTGAAGCGAATTATCGGTCTGCCAGGGGACCAAATTTCATACAAACATGATAAACTATATATTAACGGACAATTTATTGAAGAACCGTATTTAGATGTATATAAAAAACAAATTCATGGACGACAGCTAACAGGCGATTTTACTCTAGCAGAGTTAACGGACGAAAAGGTTGTTCCGCAAGGGTTTATCTTTGTACTTGGAGATAATCGTTTAGGAAGTTGGGATAGCCGTCATTTCGGATTTGTAAAAATAGAACAAGTTGTTGGAAAAGTTGATTTGCGCTATTGGCCAATCAATGAAGTACAAACAAATTTCTCTAAAGGGTAATTCGAAATTTCGAATTACCTTCTTTTTCGGATATATCCTGATTGGTTCAACGAACCATTAGTGGGGGATGAAGAAAACCCCCACTGATGGAAGTTTCACTTTATAGAGGTTCACTTACAGAAAGGCGGGTTTACATGTCACTTCGATTTATTATAGGACGAGCTGGAAGTGGAAAGAGTACAATGTGTTTGCAAGAAGTACAACAAGAGCTCCAGCATCGTCCAAAAGGTGAAACGATTTTATATCTTGTGCCAGAGCAGATGACGTTCCAAACGCAGCAAGCATTAATTAATGGAAACGTGAGCGGATCCATTCGTGCGCAAGTGTTTAGTTTTTCTCGTTTAGCATGGAAGGTATTACAGGAAGTAGGCGGAGCAAGTCGCCTTCATATTGATGAATCTGGCGTGCATATGTTGCTTCGTAAAATTGTAGAGGCGCGTAAAGAAGAATTATATGTCTTCCAAAAAGCAGCGGAGCAAAATGGATTTTTTGAACAACTTGGCAGTATGATTGCTGAATTTAAACGCTACAATTTAACGCCGTCAAATGTGTATGCGATGTGGCAAGAGTTAGATGCTCATAGCAGTGGAAATGAACAGAAATTGTTAGCAAATAAAATGTATGATTTGCAGCTTCTATATGATGATTTTGAACGAGCGTTAATTGGAAAATATTTAGACTCTGAAGATTATATGCAGCTTTTGTTTGAAAAACTTCCACATTCAGAGTATGTGAAAGATAGCATCATTTATATTGATGGCTTTCATACATTTTCACCACAAGAGTTAGAAATTGTAAGACAACTATTAAGATGCGGTGCAAAAATGACAATTGCATTAACGCTCGATGAACAAACGCTATCGAACAAGGCAAATGAGCTAGATTTGTTTTACCAGACGCTTATAACGTATGAAAAAGTAAAGCAAGTAGCAAGGGAAGAGAAAATTGTTATTGAAGATACAATTGTAATGCGAGAACAACCGCGCTTTATTTCAAGGACACTTGCGCATTTAGATGCGCATTATGATTCTCGTCCGTATGCAGAATTTCAAGGAGAATCACAGATTACACTATATTCTGCGGCTAATTTGCGGGCAGAGGTGGAAGGTGTTGCGCGCGAAATTCGTAGGTTAGTAGCAGAAGAAGACTGTCGTTATCGCGATATAGCTGTTCTTCTTCGCAATGGTGAAAGCTATTACGATATGATCAAGACGTTGTTCGTTGATTATAATATACCATTCTTTATTGATGAAAAACGTCCGATGCTTCATCATCCATTAATTGAGTTAATTCGCTCAGCCTTAGAAGTCATTAGTGGGAATTGGCGTTACGATGCGGTATTTCGCTGCGCGAAAACCGAACTGTTGTACCCATTAGGTGTGAATAAAGCGAGAATACGTGATGAAATGGATGAATTTGAAAATTACTGTTTAGCGTATGGGGTACAAGGGAAACGGTGGACTTCGGAAGAACCGTGGACATATCGTCGTTACCGCTCATTAGATGGTGTACATGGCGGCCAAACAGATAGCGAACGAGAAATGGAAGAAAAGATTAACCGCCTTCGTGAGATTGTTCGCACACCTATTATTCGCTTGCAAAAGCGATTAAAACGAGCAGCAACAACGATGAGCATGTGTGAAGCGGTCTATTTATTTTTAGAAGAGCTAGACGTTCCGAAAAAATTAGAAGATTTACGTTTGCGAGCAGAAGAAGAAGGGAACTTCTTATTTGCGAATGATCATGATCAAGTATGGGAACAAGTGATTACGCTGTTGGATACGTGCGTTGAAATGCTTGGAGAAGAGAAAATGTCTCTTTCTATGTTTGTAAATGTTATGACGACAGGATTAGAATCATTGCAGTTTGCTAATATTCCACCGTCTTTAGATCAAGTTTTAATTGCAAATATTGATCGTTCTCGTCTTTCTAACATTCGGGCAGCATTTGTGATTGGAGCAAATGAAGGGGTCATTCCAGCGGCGCCATCAGATGATGGTGTGTTATCTGACGAAGAACGAGAAGTACTTGTTTCAGCGGGAATAGAACTTGCACCAACAGCGCGGCAAAAGTTATTAGATGAGCAATTTGTCATTTATCAAGCGGTTACTAGAGCATCAGAGAAGTTATATATTTCTTGTCCACTAGCAGATGAAGAAGGGAAAACGTTATTAGCATCTAGCTTCATAAAGAAGATTAAAAGAATGTTTCCTTCTGCAGCCGAAATATTTTTAACGAATGATGTAAATGATCTGTCATCTCGCGAGCAAATTTCATATGTTGCAACGCCAGAAGTAACACTTTCGTATTTAACGCAGCAACTGCAAAACTGGAAACGATACGGTTTTGAAGGGAATCTTTCCTTTTGGTGGGATGTCTACAACTTTTATGTCACGTCGCCAGAATGGAAGCAGAAGAGCAGTCGTGTGTTATCAAGTTTATTTTATCGAAACCGGGCGCGTAAATTAAGTAATGCTGTAAGCCAAGAGTTATACGGTGACAAAATTAGAGGCAGCGTATCACGTATGGAACTCTTTAATCGCTGTGCGTATGCACATTTTGCGCAGCATGGATTATCTTTGAAAGAACGTGATATTTTCAAATTAGATGCACCAGATATCGGCGAATTGTTCCATGCAGCTTTGAAAAAAATTGCTGATAAGCTATTGAAAGAAAAACGTACTTGGGCCGACTTAACAGTAAAAGAGTGTGAATATCTTTCTGTCACAGTCATTGAAGAATTAGCACCGCTTTTGCAGCGTCAAATTTTATTAAGTTCAAACCGTCATCATTATTTAAAACATAAATTGCAGCAAATCATTTTCCGTACTTCGCTTGTCTTAAGAGAGCATGCGAAGTCGAGCGGATTTGTACCTGTTGATTTAGAAGTAGGATTTGGTATGGGCGGAACAAATTCATTGCCAGCTATGAATTTTGAACTATCAAATGGTGTGAAAATGGAAGTAGTCGGGCGAATTGACCGCGTTGATAAAGCGGAAGATGAAACGGGAACGTTTTTACGTATTATTGATTATAAATCAAGCGCTAAAAAATTAGATTTAACAGAAGTATATTACGGTTTAGCCCTGCAGATGCTGACGTATTTAGATGTTGTTACAACAAACGCAAGCAAATGGATGAAACAAGGTGGAACTGCAAATCCTGCGGGAGTCCTTTATTTCCATATTCATAACCCAATCGTTGAAATGAAAGGTGACGTTTCAGAGATTGAAATTGAACAAGAGATTTTAAAGAAATTTAAAATGAAAGGACTTGTCCTTGGAGATGCTGATGTTGTTCGGTTAATGGATAACACGTTAACGACAGGAAGCTCTAATATTATTTCAGCGGGCCTCAAAAAAGATGGCAGCTTTAGCGCACGTTCTGATATCGCAAGTGAACAAGAATTTAATGTGCTGCAGCAATATGTACATCGTACATTTGAAAACATTGGGACAGATATTACAGAAGGTGTAATTGATATTGCACCGTATAAAATGGGAAATAAAACGGCATGTACGTTTTGTAATTTCCGCTCTGTTTGTCAATTTGATGAGTCGTTAGAAGATAATAAATACAGAGCGTTACAAGAGATGAAAGATAGTGAAGCGTTAGAGAAAATGAGAGAGGAGACCCAGTCATGACGATACAAACTTGGCCAGCAAAACCAGAAGGAAGTCAGTGGACCGATGATCAGTGGAAGGCAATCGTTGCTGATGGACGTGATATTTTAGTTGCAGCTGCAGCTGGGTCGGGAAAAACAGCGGTACTTGTTGAACGCATTATCCGTAAAATGATTCGGGAGGACAATCCAGTTGATGTCGATCGTTTACTTGTTGTGACGTTTACAAATGCAGCGGCGCAAGAGATGAAAAACCGAATTGGTGAGGCTTTAGAAAAAGTATTAATTGATGATCCAGCCTCACCGCATATTCGAAAACAGTTAAGTCTGCTTAACCGGGCATCCATTTCGACAATCCATTCTTTCTGTTTACAAGTGATTCGTACGTATTATTATATGCTCGATATTGATCCGCGTTTTCGCATTGCGAATGAGACGGAAAATGAACTATTAAAAGAAGAAGTACTGGATGACATATTAGAAGCAGAGTACGGTATGCAGCAGAATGAATTGTTTTTTGAACTTGTCGATCGTTATACGAGCGACCGTAGTGATGATGACTTGCAGCGCATGATTTTAGCACTCCATACAGAATCTAGAGCACATCCAGATCCAAATGGTTGGCTTGATAAATTAGTTGAAGCATATGACGTAGAAGGAAAAACAATTGAAGATCTTATATATGCCTCGTATTTATTGGAAGATGTAAAGGTTCAGCTTCAAACGGCAAAACAATATGTAGAAAAAGCAATCGAACTTGCGATGTTACCAGATGGACCAGCACCGCGCGTTGAAACGCTGCAAGCTGATCTCCTGTTACTTCAGAACTTGTCCGGGGCAGCGAATGAATCTTGGACAAGCACATACGAAGCGATGCAAACGGCTGCTTGGCAAACGTTAAAGCGCATTAAAAAGAGTGATTATAATGAAGCGATTGTGGAACAAGTTGATTCTTTACGTAATAAAGCGAAGGATGTAGTAAAGAAATTGCACGAAGAATTATTTAGCCGCAGTCCAGAAAGCTTTTTACGTGATTTTCAAGATATGCATCCCGTACTGCAAAAGCTTGTTGATCTCGTGAAAATATTTACCGAACAGTTTCAAGTAATTAAGCGTGATAAAGGGATGGTTGATTTTACAGATTTAGAGCATTTTTGCTTGCAAATTTTAAGTGAACGTTCGAGCGAAGGAGACATTCGCCCATCACCAGTTGCGTGGCAATATCGTAATAAATTTACAGAAGTGCTTGTCGATGAATATCAAGATACAAACTTTGTACAAGAATCCATTATTAAACTAGTAACAAAAGACTCTGAGCAAGACGGAAATTTATTTATGGTGGGCGATGTAAAACAGTCCATATATCGTTTTCGTTTAGCAGAACCAGGACTGTTTTTAGGGAAGTATAGACGCTTTACATCTGAAGGTATAGATGTCGGTATGAAAATTGATTTAGCAAAAAACTTCCGCAGCCGTCATGAAGTACTAGCAGGGACAAATTTTATTTTTAAACAAATTATGGGCGAAGCTGTCGGGGAAATTGATTATGATGAAGACGCTGAGTTGAAACTTGGAGCAAGTTATCCAGACGGAGCAGATACATCAGCAGAGCTGTTATTTATTCATCAGTCTGATAGTAGCGCAGCAGTGGATGAAGAGGAAGGCGTGGGATTAGAAAAAGCACAATTAGAAGCACGCCTCATTGCGCAAAGAATAAAGGCAATGGTCGATTCTGGTTATGAAGTGTATGATCGTAAAACAAATGGTATGCGCCCAGTTACTTACCGTGATTTTGTTATTTTACTGCGCTCTATGCCATGGGCGCCGCAAATTATGGAAGAATTAAAACAACAAGGAATTCCGGTTTATGCAGAGCTTTCGACTGGCTATTTTGAAGCGACAGAAGTGAATATTATGATGAACCTATTTCGCGTCATTGATAATCCAGCGCAAGATATTCCGTTAGCAGCTGTGCTTCGTTCGCCAATTGTTGGATTAACAGACGAAGATTTGGCGATGCTGCGTACTCACGGGAAAAAGGGCTCCTTTTATGAAGTGATGCGCTCATTCTTGCAAGGGGCACCATTAGAGGAAGAGAAAGAATTGCATGAGAAGGTGTTATGGTTTTACGAGCATTTACAAGAGTGGCGTGAATTTGCGCGTCAGCAGTCGCTTTCGGATTTGATTTGGAAAGTGTATCGTGAAACGGGCTATTATGACTTTGTGGGCGGTCTTCCTGCTGGTAAACAGCGTCAAGCAAACCTTCGCGTGTTATATGATCGCGCTCGCCAATATGAAGCGACTTCATTTCGCGGTTTATTCCGCTTCTTGCGTTTTATTGAACGAATATTAGAACGCGGTGATGATATGGGGACAGCGCGTGCTCTCGGAGAACAAGAGGATGTTGTTCGTATCATGACAATTCATAAAAGTAAGGGGCTAGAGTTTCCTGTTGTATTTGTCGCAGGGCTTGGACGACGTTTTAATACACAAGATTTAATGAAGCGTTTCTTGCTGCATAAAGATTTCGGATTTGGCTCGCAGTTTATTGATCCGAAGAAGCGTATTAAATATACGACATTATCACAGTTAGCGATTAAGCGGAAATTGAAAATGGAGCTTATTGCGGAGGAAATGCGCGTCTTATATGTAGCTTTAACACGTGCGAAAGAAAAGCTCATTTTAATTGGTACAGTAAAAGGTAAAGAAATACAAAAATGGTTGGATTCACGTGATCATACAAACTGGTTATTGCCGGATTATGTACGTGCCGGAGCAACTTGTTATTTAGATTGGATTGCACCGTCATTATGCAGACATAAAGATAGTGATATGCTTTTTGAGATGGGACAAGGAAATATTTCAACTGATATATATGAGTATGATGCGAACTGGAAAGTAGAAGCAATTGACGGAGCGGGATTGCAAGCACCGGAGCCAGTAAAAGAAGAAAAGCAAGAGCTATTAGAAGCGCTTCGAGAACAAAAGTCGGTTTCTGTGTGCAGTGAACAAAAAGACGAAGTGTATGAAAGATTAACATGGCAGTATGGATTCCAAGATGCAGCAACGCACCGAGCAAAGCAATCTGTTACGGAAATTAAACGAAACTATCAAGTGGAAGAAGGCAGTGACACAACGTTTATAAAACGAGTTCGTGCACCGATTGAAACACGTCCGCGTTTCATGGAGAAAAAAGGGCTGACGTATGCAGAGCGCGGGACGGCTGTTCATACTGTTATGCAGCATGTAAACTTAGCAAAAGCAATAACAATTGAAGCTATTCAAGAACAAATTGCTGAAATGGTAAATAAAGAGCTCTTAACATTTGAACAAGCAGAAGAAATAGCACCAGAAAAGATTGTTGCATTTTTTGAAACAGAATTGGGGAAACGGATGCTAGCTGCAAAACATGTAGAGCGCGAAGTGCCGTTTACGATGATGTTATCAGCAGAGGAAGCATATCAAGATTGGAAAGATGAGCAAGATGAATCGATCCTTGTTCAAGGTGTTATTGATTGTATGATTGAAGAAGAGGATGGCATCGTTTTAATTGATTTTAAAACAGATACAATTGAAGGCAGGTTCCCAGGTGGATTTGAACAAGCGAAATCAATATTAGAAGAACGCTACAAAACACAGCTGGAACTTTATCGTAAAGCACTTGAGAAAAGTTTGCATCAACCAGTAAAAGAAACATATTTATACTTCTTTGATGGCAGTCACGTATTACAAGTAAAATAAGGTAAAATTCAATAAGTGTGTCGCAAGTATATAAACATGGACTTGATTAAAGTTTGATTGGACAAAGAACGAAAAAACGGAGGGGATTTCCTCCGTTTTTTTTTGTTATCCCTGTAAAGTGACAATAAAGTTATTCACCAATGGATTATCAACGACTGTTACAATCTATGCAATCCTGCGAATAATCAGCGGGATTGCTCGTGATAGACCAAACATCTGGATCATGAAGCCCTCTAAGAGTATTATTTATGTGAAGAGCAACGCATCAAAATAGTGTTTGCTAGTTGTTCTGGAGCTTCGCTTTCAATTACTATTTTGTCAAACTCATATTCTTTCAAACTAAGGATGATTACTTTATTGGTGTCATGATAGGATAAGAAATATTTCTTTTCATCAATAATGAAAAGCCCAGCTTTATAACCAAATGTAGCAATGCCTGTTTTTCTAATAGCTGTCCAGGGAAACTTGAAATTTCCCACTTGTACTTCTTCGACCGAAGTGTAAGGAATTTTTATCATCTTTCTCAAAGTAGTAACCGCTGTCCATCCTGAAATATTCAATATTAAATCACTATCATCTAATACAATTTGAACACTCATCTTTTATCTACTCCTCTTTACAATGTCATGATTCATTTATCCCGCTATTCGCGGGCAGTAAGACCCCCACCTCAAGATTGAGAGAGAAGCGAAGAAGATAGGTAGGGGATGAAGGAAAACCCCACTGATGGAAGTTTCACTTTATTACCTTTTAATCTCTGTTCGTACGTACGCTCCATCAAGGTTACTGTTATATATATTTAGTTACATAGAAGGCAACTCTTTTCGAGATAAATAGAATTTTGATAAAAACAGGAAAAATACTATGAGTAATAACGTTACAGCTAATGTTGGGAAAAGGTGAGGTAAAGCATTACCGGTCATCATGATGTTGACTGCATGATTCGTCAAATGCGCGGGATTTAAAATTTGAAATCCAGATCCAAATGCGGTTACGGCTTTCAAAAGGATCAGAACAAAGATTGATAACACAGCAACTGCCGAGGATCTAGATAGTAAAACACCCATCATTAATGTTAGTGTTAACATAAACAGGCACCAAATGTAATAAACGCCAAGTCCTGCTGCGACTCTAGCTAATGGTACAGAGTTATACAAATAGAATGTGTAAAACATTGCCATGATCATTCCAGTTGTAACTGCCCCTGCGACAATAACAGCCTGCCCAATCCACTTGCTCAGCAAATACTCGCCGAGTGTTGTGTTGCGTGTCAAAATAAACGTCAGCATTCCGCTGTTTTTATCTGATACAACGATACTCATCATACCAATTACGAGAACCATTAAGCCCAATTGGTCAAATTGATTGGTTAAGGTTGAAGCCAACACTTCTTCTGCAGTAAACTTGGGTAATGTAATATCCATACCTTCAGGCAATCCACCAGCAATTTGCAAAATTTGAGGTAAATAATAGGATGAAAGAGGCTGAATGATTCCTAAAAGCATAAATACGATAGGAAACCACAGTAACTTATAACTTCTTCTAGCTTCAAGCCATTCTTTGTTTAATAGGACAGATAAGTGGTTCATGTTTACTTCACCATCCTTAAAAAGATTTCTTCTAGACTTTCCTGTACTAGTTCGAACTTTTGAACTGGCAGTTGTAAACGATTAATATTGTCTAATAGCCAGATTCTGCCCTGTTCAATGTTTTTAACACGCACCTTTGCGGAACTACCTGTTTGTACAATGGATTCAACGATATCTTCGTTTTCAAGTTGTGGAGCCCACTCGTTAACTCGAGGTGCTTGAATAATAAAAACAGGTTGTTGATTTTGCTTGATTATTTGATTAATAGAGCTGTTGAAAAGCAATTTACCTTGGTTTAAGATAAGTATCTTATCGCAAAGCTCTTCCGCATCGTGCAGGATATGAGTGGAAAAAAGAATGGTCGATTTCTGTTTAATCACTTTAAGCAATTCCAACATATCTCTTCGTCCAAGTGGATCCAGCGCGGAAACTGGTTCATCCATAATCAGTAACTTAGGTTGATGGATGAGTGCCTGGACGATGCCCAACCTTTGCTTCATTCCTCCCGAATAGGTTCCAATCTGCTTATCCTTTTCATTACTCAGTCCCACTAAGTCTAGTAATTCGTGCATTCGTTGTTTTAAGCTTTCCTTATCTATACCTGAAAGTCCACCCATGAATTCAAGCAATTCCTTTCCTGTCATCCACGGATAGAAAGTGGGATGTTGCGGCAAGTATCCAATAAACTGACGCATTTGGTCATGACGCTCCCCTTGGAATAGAATTTGACCACTTGTAGGTTTTGTTATATCTAAAAGCATTTTGATAATCGTTGTTTTACCAGCTCCGTTTGGACCAAGGAGAGCGACACATTCGCCGTAATCAATCTGAAAATCAATGTCTTTAATGACTTCATGATTCCCGTAATTTTTTTGAAGATGGTTCACCTGGATTATGCCCATATTATCGTTCTCTCCTTCCTACGGTAAAATATAAAATCGGACCGAAAATACTAACAAAAACAATAATTGCGGCCCAAAGCCATTTGTATTCATTGCTATGATCCCTTTTTAACAAATCCCATAATGCTACAGAAATTAAAATTACTTGTAAAATTAGGAGGGGAAGAAGCAGTGGCAACCAATTCCAAAGTTCCTCTATCCCAATTTCATAACCATAATGCATTTGCGATTCCTCCTTATTTTTCTTGTGATTTTTGCGGAATAGACATGCCTGCAAAAATTCGAGTGGTTCGTTCAGGCGTCGACTTGTTATTTATCACTTTTTCAATAGACGTATTAATAGACTGGACGAGTTCCTGAAATTCTTCATCCGTCAAATGAATAGGTGCATACCAATAAGCGAATCCATCTTCTTTATACTGTTTTGGGGGAGTCTCTGTCAGATAAGATGTCACTAACTGAAGTAAATTACCGTGGAATACTGAAAAATGGCGAATATGGTCTTCCTGTGAAGTCGTTTCGATTTCTTTTTCGGGAACCTGTAAGTTCTCTTTTTTGACCGCAAATACTCGTTCTTCCGTTCCTTTAACTTTTTTCGTATTAATGATCTCAATAAAATTTGCTGCAATTAAAAGATTCATATGACGATATAAAGTAGCTTGAGGAACATCGCCAAGCGCATCTAAAAGCTGTGCAATCGTTAGTGGTTTACCTAGCAGCAATTGTTGTATAATCCGCATTCGAATAGGATGAAGAAGTAAATCAGCTTTTTTTGTCATTGTATTGTTCTCCCTAGCTATTATCATTTTATAAAATGATAATAATATTTTATTTTTGGGTATTGTAAACAGTTAAGGATATATATCAAAAACGACTTTATTGTCAATCAACAGTCTCGCTATTCGCGGGCAGTAGGCCCCCACCTCAAGATTCAGAGAGAAGCGAAGAGGTGGAGGGATAACTGCTGGCATGTGCCCGATTGGTTCAACTAACCTTCAGTGGAACCCCACTACTAAAGGAAGTTTCACTTTATGCTGTTCCGATTTGATCTTGATCAGCTACATCTGAATCAAATGTATTTGTACCACTTACACCGTTAAATGTATTAAGGACAAAAGCAACATTTGATGAACCGGATCCATTATAAGCTTTCGTATTTTCTTTTGGAGATACATTATAGAAGTCTCCTAAGTTGAAAGAGCCGTTACTATTTTGAACGACTAAGTTCCCAACGACAGACGGCATATTTTCACCTACTTCAATTTCCTTTTATGGTACTATATGATTTATTCTCCAAAAGGTTCTTCTGTAACAAAGTGGCGAATTTGTAAAATGCGTGAGTTTGCAAATACGTAATCAACAGATCCAATGTGAAAACAAGCAGAGTTTAGCATACTTAGAATGTTAACGCAGTTTACTTCGATAAAGGGGTTCTTGTTAATGACATTCATTTTTACCTCGTTTATACGAGTTGGAATTGTGATTTCGTCATCAGTAAATATTGAATATTCTTCCCATCTTCCTTCTTGGGCCAAAAAGTAAGGGATTTCGCGCTGAACAACAAGTGTTCTATTTTTTAATTCTATATGGTTCGTATCGCCAACTTGAATAACAGAAGCGAGTCCTAGCGTGATAACAGAGGGCTGATGGACAACGGAAATATGTCGAAACATAATCAGTCCTCCTTATCTAGGAGTGGTAGGTACAGCAGTTACGAGTGGTACAAACGGACCACCTGTAACAGATTCAAATGGTGTATCTAAAATAGAAGATGAAATAATGAGGTTTGCATCGCCGACTAAGAATAAAGCAGACGAAGATACCCCGAGCGATTTAATTGTTCCTACTTTGATTTCGTGATTAATAACAGTGAAATTCATATGCATTTACTCCTTTCCGAAGTTACGCGGTATATGCTGAATAAAGGAAAGAAATGCCTTATCAATATCTTGTTTCATTGCTCGAATAATGACATCTTTCATATATTGTGGATTAGATGTAATTTCTGGATGTGGCTGTACTTGAGATAAATAGTATGGAAGACGGTGTTCCATTTGTTGTTTTATATCATCGATCATCATTTGACGGTACATATCATCGAGAGGTGTTCGTTCTTCCTGTTCGAAATGAAGAATGCGACTATACGCTTCTTCGTCTAAATAGCGGTGCATTTCTTGAATGATATCTTGATAAAAATCGGGATTTACTTGGGTTTCAGGGTTTACCTTTAATGTTTCAGTTTCAACATTAAAGTCTTCAATTATTTCTCCTTTGCTCGTAAATGGATTTAAACCGATATTTAATGTACCATTTAAATTTTCGACTTTTAGCTGATCGAACTTGTATTCAACTTTCCCAATTGAAGAGGATGGTCGCTGTTTCAGTTCTTCTATTTGCTCTGTCAGCTGCGCTAGTTGTGTTTCTAAAGCATTTATTTTTTCCTGTTGTTGTTGAATGAATTGTTGTAGCTGCTGTAAATAAGTATATAGATCTTGACTCACTGCCGGAAGCCTCCTTTTCAATCTGGAGGGTATATTGGTATATGTCTATGATATTGGTACGTTAAGAAGAACTAGGAGGAGGAGGGGAAATTGAAATAATTTGTCCCGGAGCTGTTAGTGGCGGCGTTGGTTGTGTAAATCCGCCTGTATTAGAAAACTTTGACAATGTTTTAATACTCCCTGCACTTCCAATTTGAAAGACGGCTGAAGTTGTAAGGTTACTTATTCGTACATTGTTAATAATAATACTTTGATGTACATACAGTTTCAATTTTTATTCCCCCCTTTAATAAGTAGCAGTGATTGGCTGATCGATTACATCATTATCATTTACATTTGTTGTGTTTTCGTAATTGTATATTGATACACTTTCTCCAACATTAAAAGAACCTGCTCCTGCAAATGCACGAGAATAACTAATGGGACGAATGGCAAATACATCTCCAATATGAAATACACCGCTCGATCCGATATTAACGATATTAATATGTCCAACCATTGCAGGCATAGAAAACACCTTTCATGTTAAAAATTTTTGTATTTGTCCCTTATTAATACGAGTTTCTAGGATAGGAGTTTTACTTTATTATTGTATGGGCGTTTGTGTAAATATGTGTCTGTTATTTTAAAAATAAAAGACGTACACTCAGTGGGAATGCACGTCTGTATTTTGAGTTGGCACATCATCTATTTGTATGAGTAATATAACATTTAAGAGCCTGTCCAGCTCTTGACTGCAGCTAACGGTTTTTTGAGATGTCATTCCATAACGTTTGGCTAAGTATTTCATTTTTTCACGTTTTTTTTCAATTGCTTGCTCAAACATAGAATCGGCTCCGTCTCCTTATAGATTTTAAGAGTATCTTTAGTACATATTATACAAACTTTCCATAAAAAAGAAACACATTCGCTAAAAGAAGAAGGTATTCTACATATTTTGGCAAAAAAGCATTTTAATTGCATAAAAAATAGAAAGAATATTGTAAATTAAAAATATTTTTAGGAGGATTTTCATTAGTAGGTACGAATACAATTACAGTATGATTTTGAAGATGGGGTGTGGAAATATGCGGTTTGTGACAGTAAAAGCAGATGAAAAAGTGTTTGTTGGTGTTGTAGATGAGACATCACAAACAGTGTTGCATGTAAGAGAAGCACAGAGGAAAAAAGGAGAAAAAGTTACGATTCCCATTACAATGCTAGAGTGTATCGACCAGGGAGAACCCTTTATTACAAAAGTAATTGAGATTGTCGAATGGGCGAAAGAAAATTGCAAAGATGCTTATTATCCATTATCGGAAGTTAAGTTATTGGCTCCTATTCCAAGGCCAAGAAAAAATATTCTTTGTGTTGGAAAAAATTATCGTGAGCATGCAATCGAAATGGACGGAGCGGAAGCAGTTCCAGAAAATATCATTATTTTTACAAAGGCACCAACAACTGTAATTGGTGATGGTGATAAAATTTATAGTCATCCGCATGCTACGAGTGAACTTGATTATGAAGGGGAGCTCGCCATTGTGATTGGAAAGCGTGGAAAGGAAATCTCGAAAGAAAAAGCTCTTAATCATGTGTTTGGTTATACGGTTATAAATGATGTTACAGCTCGGGATATCCAAAAGAAGCATAAGCAATTTTTTCTTGGAAAAAGCTTTGACACGTTTTGTCCAATGGGACCAGCTATTGTGCATCGCTCAATGATTGCTAATCCGAATGCGCTTCATATTGAAACGAAGGTGAACGGAGAAGTACGTCAATCTTCTACAACGGCAAATATGATGTTTTCAATTGAAGAAATTATATCAATTGTAAGTAAAGGAATGACGTTAGAGCCAGGAGATATTATTGCGACTGGAACGCCAGCGGGAGTTGGAAAGGGATTTAAACCACCTCGTTTTTTACATGCTGGTGATGAAGTTGTTATAACGGTTGAACATGTTGGAACGCTCCGTAATAATGTCAAATAATATACCGCGCTCTTCTTATTTCTGGATCATTCCTATTTTTTTCGCTTTGCATAATGCAGAAGAGTATTATTTTTTTCCAGAAATAAAGTATTTACAGCCCATTCAGATGGAAGAGAATGCATTATTACAGAAGCATTTTTTAATAGCATTACTTATATTAACTGTTTTTGTATGTTTGATTGTGTTTATACACAATATATTTTTGACGCAGATGACGTTATATGCTGTACTGTTCACGCAGTCAATAATTTTTATGAATGGGATTATTCATCTTGTGGGGGCAATCTTGAAGAGAGGATATGTGCCTGGGCTTGGTACAGCTTTCTTTTTAATAATTCCTTTTTCATTGTTTTTGTTTTGGAGAGGAAAGATAATTGGTTGGTGGAAATGGAAGCATGTGTGGATATCATGTATCATCGGTATATTACTAATGTTTCCTGTTATAGCTGGTCTGTTGTATATAGTTAGGATCATTGCATAATAAAAGAAGGTTGTCTCCTAAGAGACAACCTTCTTTTTTATTAAGACAATACCGCTTTAATTTTTTCGAACGCCCATTGTAAATCGTCTTCAGAAATGACAAGAGGCGGAGCGATGCGGATTACATTTTCATGTGTTTCTTTACATAGTAAGCCAGCTGCTTTTAATTGTTCACAGTAAGGACGTGCTGATTCATTTAACTCGATTCCGATAAACAAACCTCTTCCGCGTACTTCTGTGATCATTGGATTGTCAATTTCACGTAATTGGTTTAACAGCTTTTCTCCTAATTGTAAAGAGCGCTCTGTTAAATTTTCTTCTACTAGTACGTCTAGAGAAGCAAGAGAAACCGCACAAGCTAGTGGGTTACCACCAAACGTAGAACCGTGAGAACCTGGCTCAAATACACCTAAAATTTCGCGGCTTGCAGCAACGCAAGAAATTGGGAATACACCGCCGCCTAATGCTTTTCCAAGGATATACATATCAGGAATAACATTGTCCCAATCGCATGCGAACAATTTTCCAGTACGGCCTAAGCCTGTTTGAATTTCATCTGCAACAAATAATACATTTTCTTCTTTACATACATTGTATGCTTCTTGTAAGTAACCTGCTGGTGGAATGTTAATACCAGCTTCGCCTTGGATTGGCTCTAAAATAAATGCAGCTGTATTTGGTGTGATAGCTCCTTTTAATGCTTCGATGTCGCCATAAGGAATAACAACAATACCTGGAAGCATTGGCCCGAATCCACGTTTATATTCGTCGTTGGATGACATGGATACTGCGCCCATTGTACGGCCATGGAAGTTATCAACACATACAATAATCTCTGCTTTGTTATCTTCAACTTTTTTCACATCGTATGCCCAGCGTCTTGCTGTTTTGATAGCGGTTTCAACAGCTTCAGCACCTGTATTCATTGGTAGTACCATTTCTTTATTAGTTAATTTCGCTACTTTTTCATACCAAGGACCTAATTGATCGCTGTGGAATGCACGTGATGTTAATGTTACACGTTGTGCTTGGTCGATAAGCGCTTGAATAATTTTTGGATGGCGATGACCTTGGTTTACAGCAGAATATGCACTAAGCATGTCCATATAACGGTTGCCTTCTGGGTCTTCTACCCAAACACCCTCTGCTTTTGCAATTACAATCGGTAGTGGATGATAGTTATTTGCTCCGTAAGTTTCTGTTAATTCGATAATGTCTTTTGTTTGAATCATGCTAGTTCCCCCTTTTGTTTTTACAAGAAGTTTGTAAATACTCTAAATATTATATCATTTAAACGTGAAAAAAGCTAAATGTTTCCTGAAAAGAAATAGACGTGGTATCATATAAAGTGAAAAAATGTGCAAAAGAGGAGGAGAGATTTATATGATACATATGCATATTACTGCATGGTCGCTCGGGATTATTTTGTTTTTTGTAACATATTCGATGTATAAGAGTGGAAAGCAAGCAAAACCAATGCACATGGTGGTTCGTTTGCTGTATATTTTGATCATTGTATCAGGATTATTAATTTACAAAGACGTCCACTGGATGCCTATGTTATATGGGATGAAAATGCTCGGAGGTATTTGGGTAATTGCTGCGATGGAAATGATTCTTGTGAAAGCAAGCAAGCAGAAATTAACAAGAGCGTTTTGGATTCAATTTGTTATTGTGTTGTTAGTTGTGTTATATCTTGGTTTACGATTACCACTAGGGTTTTCACCATTTGCATAATACAAAAATGAGGATGTTTTCAAAAGTAAGTATTTAATTACTTTTGAGACATCCTCGTTTTTATCCCGCATTAACGGGCAATAAGCCCCCCACCTTAAGATTGAGAGAAAAGCGAAGAAGCCAGGTGGGGGATAACTGCCCATAAAAGCCCAATCGGTTTAACTAACCTTCAGTGGAAATCCCTCACTGAAGGAAGTTTCACTTTACCCTGCATTAACGGGCAGTAAGACCCCCATCTTAGATTGAGAGAAAAGCGAAGAAGCCAGGTGGGGGGTAACTGCCCGTAAAAGCCCGATTGGTTCAACTAACCTTCAGTGGAAATCCCTTACTGAAGGAAGTTTCACTTTATTTTCAATTATTCATATGCAATTCATCGCCATCTGCTTTTGTAATTTTAAATATATCCTTATTTTGTGTAGAATAGCGTACATAATGGTGATGAAGGGAACAAATCATTTCTTCATTATCAAATAAAAGAAAATTAACTCCTTCGCATGGCTGGTCTTTTGGTTGGAAGGATAGAGAATTATGAGAATATATACAGTCGTATAAAGAGTAGCCTAACGATTGTAATGTTTCGGTTACGAGTGAAAATGAGGAATCTGGAAGTTCTTCTATCCACTCATGATAGCTTGTCATTAACTTTTTTCGAATCCGAATTGTTTCGCCGTTTTGCAACGGATGATGCTCATCTGCTACTTGCAAAGTATTATGTTCATAAAAACGAGCAGGTAACCAATTATTGTTATATAAAACTTCAAATCCATCTTCAATCATATCTTCTAATAAAGAAGCTTCATCGCTTTCTTCATCGAAAAATATCCATTCCTCGTTTATATATTCAACATTTCCGATTGTATGAGCACGCGGTTGGCTATACAAAATATGTTTACGCTGTTTCATTCCTGTGCCCTCCTTTTTTATAGAAGTTTCTATTCTTGTTATAGACAGTTCGGTCTTTCTTTATAACCAAGGCACATAGAATTGAAATTGGGCATAAAATAAAAACAGACTGCGGATATGAGATGAGAAAGGGTGATAGCAATGTGTGGCATTACAGGGTGGGTTGATTATACAAAAGTGTTATTGGAAGAAAAAGAAACAATAACGAAGATGGCAGAAACGCTCGCGAAGAGGGGGCCGGATGATACGAATGTTTGGCTTAGGAATCATGTTGCATTTGGGCATAAACGGTTAATTGTTGTTGATCCAGAAGGCGGAAAACAACCGATGACGCGGATGAAAAAAGAAGAACGCTATACAATTTCCTATAATGGAGAGTTATATAATACAGAAGATATTCGAAAAGAACTATGGAAAAGAGGTTATACGTTTCAGGGACATTCCGATACAGAAGTATTATTAACAGCCTATATAGAGTGGAAAGAGCAATGTGTTGAGCATTTAAATGGCATTTATGCATTTTCTGTATGGGATGAGGAAGAAGAAAAAATTTTTATTGCGCGCGATCGATTAGGAGTAAAACCATTATTTTACAAATGTGATGCAGGAAGGTTGTTGTTTGGCTCAGAATTAAAAGCTATTTTAGCTCATCGAGATATTAAGACGGAGGTTACGACAGAAGGGTTAGCGGAAGTGCTTGGATTGGGACCGTCCCGAACTCCTGGGCATGGTATATTTGCTGGAATTGAAGAATTGCGTCCAGGTCATGCACTTACGTTTTCAAAAGACGGTCTAAAAGTTTGGCGTTATTGGAATGTCGTGAGTGAAGAGCACACACATAGCTTTGAAGAAACGGTGGAACAAGTTCGTTTTCTATTGCAAGATGCGATTACAAGACAGCTAGTATCGGATGTTCCGTTATGTACATTTTTATCAGGAGGCGTCGATTCTAGTGCGATTACTGCATTTGCGGCGATGGCGTATGAACGGGAAGAAAAAGGGAAGCTTCATACGTATTCAATTGATTATGAGGATAATGAAAAATACTTTAAATCGAATGCGTTTCAGCCGAATTCAGACGCTCCGTTTATTACGTTAATGACAAATACATTTAATACTATTCATCATCGTTGCGTTATTTCTAACGAAAGTTTAGCGGAACATTTAACAGAAGCTGTTCTTGTTCGTGACTTGCCAGGAATGGCGGATATTGATTCCTCACTGCTTTGGTTTTGCCGAGAAATTAAACAAGATTTTGTCGTAAGTTTGTCAGGTGAATGTGCCGATGAAATTTTTGGTGGTTATCCGTGGTTTTACCGCGAAGATGACTTACAATCAAGTGCGTTTCCATGGATGCGATCAACAGAAGCGCGTGAACAATTGTTAAAAAAAGAATGGCGTAAAAAACTCAAATTGCAAGAGTATGTACAGTATCGTTATGAAGAATCAGTGCGCGAAACACCCGCTTTAGAAGGGGAGAGCGTACTTGATGCAAAAAGAAGACAATTATTTTATTTAAATATGATTTGGTTTATGACGACTCTTCTTGATCGAAAAGATCGGATGAGTATGGGCGCTAGCTTAGAAGTGCGTGTGCCATTTGCTGATCATCGTCTTGTCGAATATGCGTGGAATATTCCGTGGGAAATGAAAATGTATAAAAATCGCGAAAAAGGTCTATTGCGCAAGGCACTAGAAGGTGTATTGCCAGATGATGTATTGTATAGAAAGAAAAGCCCATATCCGAAAACGCATAATCCGTATTATACGAAGGCAGTTACTTCATGGCTACAAGAGTTATTAACGGATAAACAATCCGTTCTTCATGAATTATTTGATAAAGAGCAGCTGCATGGGTTAATTGAATCAGGGGGCAGTGCATTTCAAACACCATGGTTCGGACAGCTAATGACAGGACCGCAGTTGTTGGCACACTTAGGGCAAATTCATGTTTGGTTTAAGGAGTACAATATAAATATTAAGGAGTAAAACTGAGGGTCATAGCGTGTAAGCTATGACCCTCAGTTTTACTAAGTGTATATTGTAATCCGCTACTTCTGAATCGAATTACATGGAACAATATTCTTTTTATGCGCGATTAGAACGAATATATTTCCAAACCCATTGAATGCACAGGCCGCAAATTAAAAATAATACAAGGACAAGTGTAATAGTTGCCCCAGGCGGTGTCCCTAATTTATATGAAGACGTGAGTCCTAAAAACATACTAATGACGCCTATTGCCATACTAAATAAAATAGCTACTTTGAATCCTTTTACCATACGCATCGCAATAGCAGCTGGTAATATCATAAGCGCTGATACAAGCAAGGCACCTATAATAGGCATCATAACGGAAATGGTTAGACCTGTTAATACGCTAAAGGACAAGGATAGCCATTTGGTAGGTAGTCCGCTTGTAAAGGCTGTATCTTCATCAAACGTCAATACGTACAGAGGGCGTTGAAACACTAGATAATAGATTCCTACCAAGATACAAACTACTACTAAGAAACGAAGCTGTTCTTTGCTAATCGTGATAATAGACCCAAACAGATATTGTTCTACACTAGTTGAAATACCGCCCTGATTTAAACTCATTAGGACGAGAGCAAAGGATAATCCCGCTGCCATAAGGATAGCTACGGATACTTCTGAATACGTACGATAGGTATTTCTCATATATTCAATTCCTAATGCACCAATAATAATAACGATAATCGTAACTAAATTAACATTGGAATGAAGTGTTAGGCCAAGTGCTACCCCGGCTAATGAAATATGAGAAAGGGTATCCGCCATTAAAGACTGGCGTCTTAAAATCAAAAACATTCCTAATATGGGAGCTATGAGGGCAATTAATCCGCCTGCCCAAAATGCTCGCTGCATGAACCCAAAGTGAAGCATCTCCATTGTGTGTTCTCCTTTCTTTCTAAATAAATGTTTCGATCTGCATACGGCTTTACATCATCCAAGTCATGTGTAACCATGATGACTGTTCGCCCATGTTCTGTGACATGATGTCTCATCAATTGATAAAAATGATTGCGACTTTCAAAATCCATGCCGGTAGTGGGTTCGTCTAAAACTAGAATGTCTGGTTCGGAAGCTAGGACGCGGGCGATACAAATGCGTTGCTTTTGTCCGCCTGATAACTCTCCAATCTTGCTATTACGAAATTTCCACATATCGACTCCAAGTAGCGCTTGCTTAACATGTTCATGATCTTCTTTAGAAAGTGAACGAAACCACTTTCCACGAGGAAAACGACCAGATTGTACAAGCTCTAACACGGTACTTGGAAATCCTGCATTAAAGGAAGAAACTTGTTGGGGAACGTAACCAATGATAAGTTTCTGTCCTTGTTCATTTTTTTTACTGATGTTTACGGTTCCTCTCCAGGGCTTTAATAAGCCTAACATAATTCGTAACAGAGTAGATTTTGCCGCTCCGTTCGGCCCAGTCAGTGTAACAAACTCACCACTATTTATATCGAGAGAAATATCTTCTAAAATGGTTTCGTTTCCATACTTAAATTGAACCTGATTCATAGATATGATTTTCATGAAATCTGCCTTTTCCTTTCTTTAGATGTAAGTAGAAAAAGTGCGTTTTACAATCATGTAAAACGCACTACTATTGCTATTACATAATAGATTGTTTTAGTGCATCCAAGTTCTTTTTCATATAGCTAATATAGTCACTTCCCTTGGCTTGTTCTTCTTTCGTAATTCCTTCAATTGGACTTAATACAACTGTTTTTGCTCCCGTTTCATCCGCAAGGGTTTTTGCTATTTTTGGAGAAGTTACTTCCTCAAAATAAATGATCTTAATATTGTTGTCCTTTACGTACTTTTGAAGTTCCGCTAATTTGGCTGGACTTGGTTCTTGATCAGGAGAAAGACCTGCAATTGGAATTTGAGTAAGACCATATTCTTTTGCTAAGTACCCAAATGCCGCATGTTGCGTCACGAATTCTTTATGTTTTGCATTACCAAGAGTTGTTCTAAATTCGTTATCTAAATCTTTTAGCTTTGCAGTAAATTGATCTGCGTTTTTTTCGTAGTCTTGTTTATGAGTTGGGTCTGCTTCTATAACTGCTTGTTTAATATTTTCTACTTCTTTTTGGGCTAACACTGGATCTAACCATACATGAGGATCCATCGGATGTTCTTGTTCCTTATCAGTATGCTTGTCTTCTTCCTCAGCAGTTCCTTCCATAAGTGAAATACCCTTACTTGCATCTACCACTTTTATTTTTTTATTATCAAGACTTTTTAGTACTTTAGGTACCCATGCTTCCATGGAGTCACTGTTGTATACAAACACATCGGCATTTTCAATTTTAGCAATATCCTTTGGAGTGGGTTCAAAATCGTGTGGTTCTGTCCCAGCAGGAATTAACACATCTACTTTTCCATTGGATCCAACCACATTTTTAGTAAAGTCGTACATAGGGTAAAATGTTGTTACGACCTTAAGAGACTTGTCTTGTTTTGTATTGCTTTGTGACTCATTTTGTTTAGAGCAGCCCGCAATAGCGATCGAAAGGGCCAAAGCAGTTACTAATGCACCATATTTCCATTTTTTCATGATGTACTCATTCTCCTTTTTCTAAATATGAAATTTAATAAAAATAATAGTAATTGCGATTTACAGAAAGAATAATACCACCGAAGGTTAACGGTTTTTCTAATTGTCCCCTAGATATTGGAGGAATATCCTGGGTGTAATAGTTTTAATTCCATTGTGCTGTTCATGACCGCAGGGGTGATGGCTTGCTCAGGATGATTGTGACTACATGTAGAATGATGAGATGAATATACAATCGTATTTGCTCCCTTTTGTAACAATTCTTCTACAACTATATTTTCATAAGAAATGTCCATCACTTGTAATTTGATTCTTAAGTAGATTAAGAACAGATTTAAATGAAAAAATAATCTCCTTGTATAAAGCGTAATCATTTCGATTTAAATTATAGCAAGTATATAGTAATAGGTAAATACTATATACTGACAATGTCTTATGGAAATATTGCACGAATTGTAAGAACGGATTCTCGTACTATAGGAGACAGCCTAGCTGATGAGACTGACTAACGGACAAATAAAATATCTTTTGTGTCAGTTTTTCTTCTTTTCCTTAAGAGCTTGTGTGGTGAGAGCTTTTCATCAGTGGGAGATCATTTGTGGAAGTTTCACTTTATGTAAGTAAAGAAAAAAGGAAAGCAGAAGGCTTTCCTTAGAGATAGTATATTGAGCCAAACGGAATTGTCCAGAAATCAGTTGGATATATGACATGGTGATATACAACATGATGAGGCATAACATGATGATATACGACATGTGTAAAAGGAGGATCTGTTGCCATCACTTGATGAATTGCATGAAGTGTCTCTTGTGCAGCAGCATATGTGCCGGCACCCACGCCCGCTTGCCTTGCATTGTTAAAGACTGGAGTTATCATAATAATTTATAGCGCTCCTTTGTAGTAGGTGGATTCTCTATACATGTTATGTTCCATATCTAGGGAAAGAGCGTACCTTTAATCAAATTAGGTAGATTCCCTAATAAGTAGTTTTATCCCGCTATTTTGGGGCGGTAAGACCTCCACCTCCAGATTGAGAGAGAAGCGAAGAAGATAGGTGGGGGATAACTGCTGGCATGCGCCCGATTGGTGAGAGCTTTCCATTAGTGGGGGATGAAGAAAACCCCCACTAATGGAAGTTTCACTTCATTTGTATAAAGAAAAAAGGAAAGCCGAAAGCTTTCCTTAGAGATAATATATTGAGTCAAAGGGAATTGTCGAGAGAGCAGCTGGATACATAGCATGATGGGAGATAACAGGGTGATGTACAATATAATGGGGCATAGCATAATGGTGTACGACATGTGTAAAAAGAGGATCTGCTGCCATCACCTGATGAATTGCATGAAGTGTCTCTTGTGCGGCAGCATATGAGCCGGCACCCACGCCCGCTTGCCTTGCATTGTTAAAGAATGGATTTATCATAATAATTCATAGCGCTCCTTCGTAGTAGTTGGATTCCTTGTTACATGTTATGACCGCTATCTAGGGAAAGAGCATATCTTTAATTAAATTAGGTAGATTACCTAGTGAATAATTTTATGAATCCACTTCAAATAATTCGAATGTTATAAATTGAAGAAGTATATAAATGAAGAATTTAAAAAACATTGTTCAAAGTCTAAATGGATTAGGATCTATTGCAAATGTAAAATGCATTTATTTATTAATATAAAAAAATATTAACCGTTATATATCTTTTATTAATTTTAGAAAAAAGTGCAGTAATAGTGGGGGTACGAAAGGTTTATTTTCATCTTAGTGGGCAGGGGTCAATTTTTTCTATCTAGCTCTAATAATAGAAGAAAGAGGATTTCGTTATGAAATCCTCTTTTCGTCATTTCGTTTAAACACGACCTATTTGGGAGAGTTGTAAACACTTTGGTGATTTAACTTTCCGTCTAAAATATCTCCAATAAGAGGAGCTTCGACTTGTTCATACGCCCTTTCTCCGTGAAGGGAAAGATCGAGCCCCATTTTCTCTTCATGTTCATGGGCGCGAACTGGTAGGAATAAACTAATTCCTTTAATAATTGCATACGTGGCTATGGCTGTGAAGGCATAGGTTGCTCCGATTGCGAGCAGCTGTTTCCATAGAAGTGCTGCATTTCCGTAAAATAATCCGTCTGCCCCTGCACTGTTAACGGATTTTGTAGCGAATATTCCTGTTGCAATGCCGCCCCAAGTTCCGCCAATACCGTGGCAACCGAAGGCATCAAGTGCATCGTCGTAACCGAGCTTATGTTTTAAGAAATAGACTGCCATGAAGCAAAGTGCACCGCCAATTGCACCTATAATAAGGGCAGATAATGGTGTCACAAAACCACAAGCTGGTGTAATCGCGACGAGACCAGAAATAGCTCCGCAAGCAGCACCTAGTACAGTTGGTTTTGTTTGGAAGAACCATTCCGTAAGCATCCATGTAAGTGCAGCAGCTGCAGCGGCTGTATTTGTATTAATAAAAGCTGTGAGTGCAACGTCATTTAATGTTAATGTGCTACCGACGTTAAAGCCGAACCAACCAAACCATAATAATCCTGCTCCTAAGATTGTGAATGGTAAGTGATGGGGTGAAGAGTCGTGGGCATCTTTACGTTTTCCGAGGAAAATGGCTAATACAAGACCTGCCACGCCGGATGTAATATGAACAACGTTTCCTCCTGCAAAATCGAGTGCTCCGAGTTCTCGAAGCCATCCTCCTAGCCCCCAAACCCAATGAGCAACGGGATCGTATACAAGTGTCGTCCAAAGTAAGATGAAAATGAGAAAAGCGGAAAATCGCATTCTTTCTGCGAATGCACCAGAAATTAAAGCGGGAGTTAAAATTGCAAACATGAGTTGAAACATCATGAATAAGTTGTGTGGAATTGTAGCACTGTAGGCTTCATTTGGTGTGAAAGTAACATTTTGTAGGCCGAACCAATCGAAATTACCAATAAGTCCATTCCAATCCGGTCCGAATGCTAAAGAGTAACCGATAAAAATCCATTGAATGGACACGATGGCCATTGCACTATAACTGTGCATCGTTGTACTAAGTACGTTTTTACTGCGAACCATTCCTCCGTAAAACAAAGCAAGCCCAGGTGTCATAATCATCACCATCACGGTAGATAAAAAAAGAAATACTGTATCCTCCATATTCATCTTTTCCCCTCCTATAATGTTATAAAAATTAACATTGAAAGTTATATTTAGTATCATATTCAATAATTGAAAATAAATCAACAGATTTTTCAGAAAATTTAATTTGTTATGTAAGGAAATGTAACATGATAAATTTTTATTCCACATTAACGGGCAGTAAGATCCCCACTGATGGAAGTTTCACTTTAGGTAAGGAAAAGTATTGCTTTTGTGTAATCGAAATGCATGAGTATACGAGATAAGGATAAATTGTTATACTTTTCCTATAATTAGAAAAATAATTTGGAGGAAGCAATGTGAAGAGGGATTTTGGAAAGTATTTTCTATGTTTCATGTGTCTATTATTTTTATTTCAATTACCGATTCATGTGTCAGCGAAGGAAACGAGTCAGTGGCAAGATGAAATTGTGTATTCTATTATGATCGATCGTTTTAATAATGGTGATTCTAAAAATGATAAAGGGATTGATACGAATAATTTAGAAGCATATCAAGGGGGAGATATACAAGGGATTATAAAACGACTTGATTATATAAAAGAGATGGGCTTTACTTCTATTTTGTTGTCACCGCCTACTGAAAGTAGTAGTTATGATGGTTATCATCCTACTGATTTAACAAAAATGAATGAACATTTTGGAACGATGAAGGACATGCAGCAACTTGTCCAAGAAGCACACAAGCGAGAGATGAAAGTTATGCTTGAATTTGTAGTGGATAATGAAGATGAAACGGGCACTATTGAAGGTGCTAAACAATGGGTTAAGGAAACAGATATAGACGGTTACCATTTGATACATAATGAGAATGTCACGAGGTCATTTTTGAATGAAGTGATTGCAGCTGTGCAGAGTGTGAAACAAAATTTCTTTGTAATAGAGGATATGCAAAGTGAAGGAGGATTTAATCAGGCTTATCAGCAGCGTATTACGGAGGTATTTGCAAAGCCGAATATTTCTGTAAAGCCATTGTATGATGTGACGAAAATGGACGGCGATCGTATGGAAGGGACGTTTGTAGATAATAGTCAAACGGAGCGTTTTGTTAGAATCGCAAAAGAAAATAAATATTATCCACCGACCCGTTTGAAATTAGCACTTGCCTATTTATATACATCACCGGGTGTTCCGTTTATATACTACGGTACTGAAATTGCGCTAGATGGAGGGGAGGCACCGGATAATCGTCGTTTAATGGATTTTAAAACGGATGAGAAGTTTGTGCAGTATATAGAGAGATTAGGAGAACTTCGAAAAACATTACCATCTCTTCGGTACGGAACGTTTGAACTATTGTATGATAAAGATGGCATGAGTATTATAAAACGCATGTATAAAGATGAAACAACGTTTATTGCTATTAATAATACAACAGAAACGCAAAAGGTAACACTTGCTGCAAGTGAAGTTGGAGAAAATCGTGAGCTGCGCGGGTTATTAGAAGATGATATGGTACGAGAAGAAAACGGGGAATATTATCTTGTGATGAAAAGAGAAACGGCTAACGTATATGCGCTTGCAGAAAAAACGGGGTGGAACTGGTCGTTTATTTTGGCACTAGTTTGCGTTTATTTGTTGTTCATGATTTTTATTGTATTAGTGAAGAAACGAAAAAAATCCTCTTAATTAGAGGATTTTTTTCATGTACAATTAACGATAGTTTATAAATTGTACATCGATTGATAAATCAGCACCGCGCACAGCTGCGATAACTGCTTGTAAGTCATCTCGGCTTTTACCTGTTACGCGAACTTGATCGTCTTGTACTTGCGTTTTTACTTTTAATTTTAAGTCTTTAATAATGTTATTGATTTTTTTAGCGTTTTCTTTGTCAATGCCTTGTTGTAACTTTGCACGTTGACGAACTGTACCGCCAGAAGCACTTTCGACTTTTCCGTAATCTAAGTTTTTAATAGGAACTTCACGCTTAATTAATTTTGAAATAAGAACGTCTTTTACTTGATCAAGTTTATACTCATCATCAGAAGTTAAAACGATTTCCTCTTTTTCTAATTTAATATCACTTTTGCTTCCTTTAAAGTCATAACGATTTTGAATTTCTTTTAACGCGATGTTAATAGCGTTTGTTACTTCTGGAAATTCTACTTTTGAAACGATATCAAAAGAACTATCTTTTGCCATAGTAAGCACCTCCAAATTAAATTCCAACTCTTATTATAGTTAATTTTGGCGAGTTGGACAAATAAAGGAAAAAACGTGTATAATGAAACTTTGTTTGGAATGATAAAAAAATAAAGTGAAACTTCCATCAGTGGGGGTATCCCCATTGATAGTCAGTTATGTTAATTTAGTTTTATGAGCTGTTTTTACATTAAGAAACAATAAGGATACCACCCGTTAGAATAAGATAAATTTTATATAGAGAAGGGAATTAAAAATATGAAGCTACAACCAGGAGCGATTGAACAAGTAACAGTTTTACGCGAAACAGAGATTGGGTATATGGTCGGTTACGAAGAAGATGAAGTGTTTTTACATAAAAATGAAGTAGCTGGAGAGATTGAAGAAGGCGACACAATTGATGTGTTTTTATATCTTGATCACCAAGAACGAATTGCTGCAACAATGAAGACGCCGGCTATTACAACAAATGATTGGAACTGGGTTAAAGTTGTGGAAGTAAAGCCTGGTCTAGGTGTGTTTGTTGATATTGGTGTTTCAAAAGATATATTAATTCCAGCTGATGAGTTTCCGATTTATACGCCGGTTTGGCCGGAAGAGGGCGATGAATTATACTGCACATTAAAATTAACGAATCGTGGTCGTCTTATTGCTCTTCCGGCAAGGGATTCAGATATGCAAGAAATCATCGTTGATGCAACGCCATCTATGCGCAATAAAAATGTAAACGGTCGTGTGTACCGTTCTTTGCAAGTAGGATCGTTTGTATTAACGGATGAACATTTTCGTGCATTCTTGCACCATTCTGAGCGTAAAGAGCAAGTACGTATCGGAGAGCGCGTAACAGGCCGTATTGTTGATGTAAAAGAAGATGGAACAATCAACATTTCACTTCTTCCTCGTAAACAAGAAGGAATGGAAGATGATGCAGCGGTTATTTATGAGTATATGGAAAGTCGCGGCGGTGCAATGCCATTTTGGGATAAGAGTCATCCAGAAGATATTCAAGAGCGCTTTAACATGAGCAAAGCAGCTTTCAAACGTGCTCTTGGTAAATTGATGAAAGAAGAAAAGGTTTATCAAGAAGAAGGTTGGACATATTTTAAGAAATAATGACGAAACAGCCGAACAAATCTAATTTGTTCGGCTGTTTTTATGATTGTAGAGCATGTGTAAATGTATCTTTTAAGTCACTATCTTTTACTTTAATATTTGCTTTCTTTAATTCGTCTGATAATACTTTTTGGCGCCACGTATTATCTTGTATACGTTCATTTTCAATCGTTTTACGAATGGAATCTTTTACTTCATCGTATGGCTGTAATTCTTTTTTATCTGTTAATTTAATAATATGATAGCCCTTTGGTGATTTTACAGGTTCACTTATTTCACCGACATTTAATTTATAAGCAGCTTCTTCAAATTCGGGTACCATTTTTCCAGGGCCAAAGTAACCTAAATCTCCGCCGTTGTTTTTTGAAACCGTATCTTCGGAATATTTTTTTGCTAATTCCTCAAATGATGCTCCGCTGTTTAGTTGTCTTTTTATATCATTGGCCGTTTCTTCATCATTTACTAAAATCTGGCTAGCTCTAATGTCTGGTTTATACCGTGCTTTTATATCTTTTTCTGTTACAGTTTGCTTGACTGCTTTGTCGATGGCTAAGCTAGAACGAATTTGTTTTTTTAAGTCTTCTTCGTCTTTCATCCGATTACTTTCAAGAAATGTTTTGAAATTATCCCCTGCTTGATCTTTCACTTTGTTAAATTCTTTATCAACTTCTTCATCGGATACTTTGTATTTTTTAATCATAATATCTTGTGCCATCATTTCATAGAGCATATCTTTTCCGAAACGTTCTTTTAATGCTTGATCAAATTCTCCTTTTGTTACCGTACCAGCAGTTGAAGTTGCAATTGGATCAGAACTATCTTTCGGTTCGCATGCAGATAACATTAATGTGCCGAGCGTCGCTGCAGCGATAAATAATTGTCTTCGTTTCATGTAAACACCTCATCAAAAAATCGTTATTACTATTGTAGAAAAAGGAAGTGAACATGATGTGAATTTGAGATGGTTTTTTGCATAAAAAAGTACATCAACGAAAATGTTGATGTACGAGGAGGAATTATCTAAATGAAACAGAGGGTTTAAGACTGAATTATAAGAACTAAATTAGTTCTGCTAACTGTCAGTTAGAAAATTGCCTACTGATGGAAGTTTCACTTTATCCCGCATTAACGGGCAGTAAGCCCCCCACCTTAAGATTCAAAGAGAAACGAGGAAGATAGGTGGGGGACAACTGCCCGTAAAAGCCCGATTGGTTCAACTAACCATCAGTGGGGGATGAAAAAAACCCCCACTGATGGAAGTTTCACTTTATAGATGATCAGTCTTTTTGGAGTAAGCAAGTTTTCCTTGCTGTATATTTTTTTGCTGTTCTTCATTTTTTTGTGTGCGTTTGGCGTTGTTATCACGCGCTTTTTTGTCGTTGTCGCTTGTGTGAGGCATAGGATTCAACTCCCTTCATAACAGTTGTACGTTTATCATTTCCGTTTTCGTTAAGACTATGTATACAATGCAATTCATATAAAGGTGGGCTAGGGGATATGGACTTAAAACTGAACTATGGTGAACTTGTGAAAAAGTTAGTTGTTGTTATCGTTGCTGGTTTGCTGAATGCAATTGGAATGAACTTATTTTTAACACCAGCGAAAGTGTATGCCAGCGGTTTCGCTGGATTGTCACAATTACTCTCGCAAGTGTTAGCAGATTTTATGTCAATTCATATTTCGACAGGATTTCTTTTTGCTTTATTTAATATTCCGGTTGTTATTTTGGCTTGGAAAAAAGTAGGGAAGTCATTTACTGTATTTAGTTTTTTAAGCGTTGTATTTATGACGCTATTTTTAGAAATAGTGCCAGTAAAAGCGATCTCTCATGATATTATTTTAAATGCCATTTTTGGAGGAATCATTTCCGCGTTAGGGGTAGGGATTGCTTTGAAGTGGGGAGCTTCAACTGGTGGTTTAGATATTATTGCGATGATTTTATCCAGAGTAAAAGATAAGCCAGTTGGAACGTATTTTTTCTTTTTTAATGCCATCATTATTATAGCGGCCGGCTATTTATATGGTTGGGAAAAGGCGCTTTATACGTTAGTGACATTATATGTATCTTCACGTATTATTGATGCAATACATACGCGCCATGTGAAAATTACTGCATTTATTGTAACGAAAAATGGAGCGGAAGTGCGAAAGGCAATTCATGAACGATTGGTTCGAGGGATTACGACTGTTCCAGCGATAGGTGCGTTTACGAATGAAAATAAAGAAATGTTAATGATTGTTATTACTCGCTACGAGTTGTATGAGTTAGAAAGGGTTATAAAAAAAGTAGATCCAGGTGCATTTACAAACATTATACAAACGGTTGGGGTGTTTGGATTGTTCCGTAAAGAGTAATAAAAGAGGACCGTATGTGGTCCTCTTTTATTCGTTCATCTAGTCAGAGTTGCTCGGTTAAGTTTTATCCCGCTATTCGCGGGCAGTAAGCCCCCTACCTAAAGATTCAGAGAAAAGCGAAGAAGATAGGTGGGGGATAGCTGCCCATAAAAGCCCGATTGGTGAGAGCTTTCCATAAGTGGGGATGAAAAGCCCCCCACTTATGGAAGTTTCACTTTACTCCGTTGCTGAAATGCTTTGAAGTTCATCTTGCATTTCGCGTAATTGTACTCTTTCGGCAGTAGAAGAATTGGTATAAGCGGACAGTAAAGCATTTTTCGCTTTATCAACAAGTGCTTGTTGTTCGCTATGGTTTGAACAAGATACAGCTTGTGCAACAGCATCTCGTGCTTGTTGGAATAGTAAGTTACCCATTAGAACCCTCCAAGAGAAGAGTTATTTCTTTCTTTTTCTGCTTCAGCTAGTGTACCACGGTATGGGAATCTTGCATCATGCTGCATAACAGAATCTGCCCCTTGTTGTACGAAACGTTTTGACTTATTCTTTTTGCCCATTCGTAATTCCCCCTTTTAGCAGAAAAACATTGACACATTTACTGTGTCTCCTATAGTATGTGCGCTTGGCGTCATACTATAAGCAGGGAATTTTCGCCTTACAATCCAAGAACCTCCTCTAAATAAAGAGCAATTCCGTCTTCTTCGTTTGATAATGTCACGTGATTTGCTAATGATTTTAATTCTGGAATAGCGTTACCCATTGCAATTCCGTGCCCGGCAAATTCAATCATTTCAAAATCGTTATCTTCATCACCAAATGCGATGATATGTTCTTTTGGGATATTGTAGTAACTTGAAATTTTTTGTAAGCCAATTGCTTTATTTAACCCGCTTTTTACAATTTCAATAATCGGCCAAGGAGCGCCCCATTTTCGGTGATCGATTACCTCTGCATGCATATCCGTTAAATGCTGGCGGATAGAATTTGATTTTGACTCGTGTGCATCGATTAATAAGCAAGTTGGGTGTTCTTGTAAAATGTCGAGTAAATCACCTGTGAAAATTTTAGGGGAACCAAATTCGAAAATATGTTTTTTATCTGCATCAATTTGTTTTACATATACATCATCAATCACTTCCGCATAAATATTTTCTACCCCAAAATCCGTACATGCGCGAACGATTTCTTGCGCAGTAGCAAGTTCAAGCGGAGAGTGATGTGTTCCCCAATTCCTATCAAGGGGGTGATGGACGTATGCACCGTTGAAATTGACGATTGGTGTATTTAATCCAAGTTCTTTATAATATGCATGACTCGCACGAAATGGACGACCGGTTGAAATAACAACGATATGACCTTGTTCTTTTGCTCTTGCAATAGTTTGTTTTGTACGCGCTGAAATCATTTTTTGATCTGTAAGTAAAGTACCATCTAAATCTAATGCAATTAAATGTTGTTTTTTCATGCGTCTCTCACCTTTTATAAAAAGTTTTGTGTATTATATTCATCTTAATTCCTATATTCTTGTGCTGTCCACTATTTGTCACTGGTAAATGGAAAAGTCAAGTTGTTTTCTGAAAGTTCGAATAATGTTTCTTTCATTTTGTACAATTTGTGAAAAGGGTTACAATGAACAGATTATCGTGTTTATAATGAGAGTGTAATCTTCTCGTAATAAGTTGTTTGACTCTCCTTTGATACTGGTCGTTATGGCCAGTTTTTTTTGTTTCTACATATACTGATGTATCTCCTGCTAAAATGTGTAATTTCATTATATGAGCATGGTTTCCTAAACATAACAGAAAAGGTTTTCTAAAATGGGACATACTAAAGATGTAATGATGGAATGGAAGGAGAATGGATATGGGACAAAGTCATCGATTCCGAGCAGGTCAAAAAGCACCAAACGACGGCATATATGTTGAAATTGGTGAAACAGGAAGTATGGTTAAGGATCCAAAAATGGTAAAGCTCTCTGCTGGAGATAAATTTCCAGGAGTTACAAATCAAAACAGACAATGGACATATAAAAGAAGACCATAATAAATCCCGCAGTTATAAGCTGCGGGATTTATTATGGCGAAATGGATTTAAAAAATAAGCTTGTTATAAAGTCATCTTCATTGAATACAATAGGTAATTTGTCGTATAATCAAATCAAAGGTCAAAAAAAGTCAAAGTGTAAAGGAGCTGTGGCTGTAATGGACTTAAATCGAATGACGACAAAAACTCAAGAAGCGATTATGAGTGCACAATCAATTGCTACTAAGCATCATCATCAAGAAATTGATACTGTACATCTTTTAGTTGCGCTTCTTCAACAGCAAGATGGATTAGCAATCCATATTTTTCAAAAGATGGATGTAAATATAGATCAGCTTATGCAAGAGGCAGAGCGCTTGTTAAAGCGAAAGCCTTCTGTTACAGGGGGCGGCGTTGAAGCGGGGAAAGTATATGTTACCAGTGCACTTCAGCAACTGCTTGTAAGAGCTGAAGAAGAAGCGAAGCATCTGCAAGATGATTATATTTCAGTGGAACATATTCTCCTTGCGTTTTGTGATGAAAAGAAAACGAATGATATACGTCAGTTGTTTACATCGCTTCGTATTACGAAAGAAGCGTTATTACAAGCATTAACAGAAGTTCGGGGGAATCAAAGAGTGACAAGTCAAAATCCAGAAGTAACATATGAAGCTTTGCAAAAATATGGCCGTGATTTAGTAGCAGAAGTACGGCAAGGGAAAATTGATCCGGTTATTGGACGTGATAGTGAAATTCGGCGCGTTATTCGCATTTTATCGCGTAAAACGAAAAATAATCCTGTATTAATTGGTGAACCTGGGGTTGGGAAAACAGCAATTGTTGAGGGATTGGCACAGCGTATTGTCCGTAAAGATGTACCGGAAGGATTAAAGGATAAAACTATTTTTGCGCTTGATATGAGTGCGCTTGTTGCTGGTGCAAAATTCCGCGGTGAATTTGAAGAACGTTTGCAGGCAGTCTTAAATGAAATTAAAAAAAGTGAAGGGAAGATTTTATTATTTATCGACGAGCTTCATACCATTGTGGGGGCCGGGAAAACAGAGGGAGCAATGGATGCCGGGAATATGTTAAAACCAATGTTAGCGCGCGGGGAGCTGCATTGCATCGGAGCGACGACACTTGATGAATATCGGAAATATATTGAGAAAGATCCGGCATTAGAACGTCGTTTCCAGCAAGTATTAGCAGAAGAACCAACGGTTGAAGATACGATTTCCATTTTGCGCGGTTTAAAAGAACGTTTTGAAATTTATCACAGTGTTAATATTCATGATCGTGCTCTTGTAGCTGCAGCGATGTTATCAGATCGTTATATTTCCGATCGCTTTTTGCCGGATAAAGCGATTGATTTAGTTGATGAAGCATGTGCAACGATTCGTACAGAAATTGACTCATTACCAACAGAACTGGACGAAATAACACGTCGTATTATGCAGTTAGAAATTGAAGAAGCTGCGCTTAGTAAAGAAACGGACCGCGGAAGTCAGGAGCGTCTGCAAACATTGCAGCGTGAGTTATCCGATTTACAAGAAAAAGCGAGTGGAATGAGAGCGCAGTGGCAAAAAGAGAAGGAAGAAATTCATAAAGTACGGGATTTACGTGAAAGTCTGGAGCGTTTGCGCCGTGAGTTAGAAGAAGCGGAAGGGAATTACGATTTAAATAAGGCGGCAGAGCTTCGTCACGGCAAAATTCCAGCTCTAGAAAAAGAGCTAAAAGCAGCGGAAGAAGCAAATGCCAATAAGCAGGAAGATAACCGTCTTCTTCGTGAAGAAGTAAGTGAAGAAGAAATTGCAAATATCGTATCGCGTTGGACTGGTATTCCGGTTGCAAAGCTCGTAGAAGGAGAACGTGAAAAACTGCTTCGTTTAGAGCAAATTTTATCAGAGCGTGTTATCGGACAAGAAGAAGCGGTCGGTCTTGTGGCAGACGCGGTGTTACGTGCCCGTGCTGGTATTAAAGATCCAAATCGTCCGATTGGTTCATTCATTTTCTTAGGACCTACAGGTGTTGGGAAAACAGAACTTGCGAAAACACTGGCACAGTCATTATTTGATAGCGAAGAACAAATCATTCGAATCGATATGTCGGAGTATATGGAAAAACATGCAGTATCACGTTTAATCGGAGCGCCTCCTGGATATGTCGGGTATGAAGAGGGCGGACAATTAACAGAAGCTGTGCGCCGTAAACCATATTCGGTTATTTTATTAGATGAAATTGAAAAAGCGCACCCAGAAGTGTTTAATATTTTACTGCAAATGTTAGATGATGGGCGTATTACAGACTCGCAAGGACGTACAGTTGATTTTAAAAATACAGTAATTATTATGACGTCCAATATCGGATCACAATATTTACTAGAAGGATTAGGAGAAGATGGTTCTATTCAAGATGAAGCAAGAGATCTTGTGATGAAACAACTTCGCGGTCATTTCCGTCCGGAATTTTTAAATCGCGTGGACGAAATTATTTTATTTAAACCACTCACAACAAATGAGATAAAAGGTATTGTCGATAAAATTGTGAAAGAGCTGCAAAGCCGTTTAGCAGACCGTCATATTACGGTTGAATTAACAAATGCAGCAAAAGAGTTTGTTGTAGAATCGGGATTCGATCCAATGTACGGTGCACGTCCGTTAAAGCGCTACGTACAGCGTCAAATTGAAACGAAGTTAGCGCGTGAACTCATTGCAGGTACAATTACAGATCATAGTCATGTATTAATTGATGTATTAAATAACGAGTTAATTGTAGAAGTTGATTAAAAAAGAGTCCGGCTGATTACCGGACTCTTTTTTATTAATGCTGCTGTGCAGGCTCGTTTGGGATTAATGCTCCCAGTGCGACTATAAGTACAGTAAGAATTACAGAAAAAATAGACGCTTGTTGGAAATCGTATGTAACGCCTGGCGTCATAGAGCTTAGTACGTAGCTCATCATTTGCACAAGCAGGAACGACCAGATAAAGGCCCAAATTACACGCATCTTTTCACACCTCTATTCGTTCAATTTATTTTTATTGTAACATAACTCTAAAAAGAATATAAAAAAATATTTGATGTTTTTGCAAAGCAAATTGCCATTAGCATCATACATTATAAAAGAGTAAGTTTGATGTTGTGATATAAGGCGGGAGAGGTATGAGTATTACGGAACGTTTTTTCTTTTTAGAACAAGAGCCATGTGTGATTCACTTGCCGGAAAAGCCGAATGGATTCGGTATATTACTGCTAGGTGATTACAATTATTTTATTGAGAATGGTACAAGTTTATGGCTTCAGCATGCAGGTCGGTTACACTTGTTAAATGAATTGCGAAAGGAAGGTTATACGATTTTTTCTTCTAATTTATTTGGGAGACATTGGGGGAATGAACAGGCAGTTCGTTTGGCGAAGCGATTGTATCATGTTGTCATGAAGAAGGAGATTTTGAACGAAAAGATTCATATAATAGCAGAAGGAATGGGAGCGCTTGTTGCCCTGCAAATGATGAAACAATATCCAGAGTGTGTTCGATCTGTTCTCATGTTTAATCCATGTATTCACTTACCGGCACATGTTGAACTTGAAAAAGAGCACAAATTTTTTTATAAGCGGTTAATTCGTGAATTGATGCAAGCATATGATGCGACAGAATCAGATCTAGAACAGAAAATTGAAAAGAAAGCATTTCCGTATTTAGCATCATCTGTTCCGGTAAAAATATTTGTCTCTATTCAAGAAAAAAAAGAACGAAAACAGTTGCTTAGGGAATATGAAAAGAAACGTTTGCAAGAGAATTGCCCAACTTTATTATCCTTTCATCTACAAGATATAAAATATAAAGTAGCACAAAATGCGTGTCAGTTTTTTAAGTGGTATGAAGATTTATAAAGCTCCTATACATAAGGAGCTTTTCGTGCATTTGAGGAGGGAGAGAAAATGAAACGAGTAATTGTTGTTGGGGCGTTAACATTTATAGGCTATCATCTTGTGCAAAAGTTTCTTGAAGAAGAAGTTGAAGTATATGCATTTGATTTTGATAATATGAACAGTATGTCCAAGATGAATGAAGAAAAATTATGTTTAATTGGCCGTAATGCATTATTTACGTATTTTTCGTTGCGGGGTGATGAAGGATGGGCAATGTTGGAGGAAGCGGATATTAATGCTGCGTATTTTTGCTTATGTGAGCCAAATCAGCAAAAGCATTTTCGAAACGAACGTACTATATTGCAATATGTAAAGCGATTTGAGAGTTTTTGCAGAAGAAAAGAAATAAAATTAATCGTTTTATCTTCTATAGAATCGAATCAGGCTTGCAGCAATGATGAAAATAGTATGCTTTTTTCAAAAATTGAGAGAGAAGTAAAAAAGGGTGGTGCAGATTATTGCATACTACGTGTCCCGACAGTATATGGACCGTGGCAACCGTTGTTTATGACATACCAGCATTTAATTCTTTCGCAAATAAAGCAACAGACTATTTCTGTTCCCGTAGAAGAATGTGCATATGACCTATTGTATGTTGAAGATGTTGCTAGATGTTTATATGAATTTGGTCGAAAAAGGACGGGGATCAAAATATACTCTCTTTGCAGCGGGGAAGAAAATCAGTGGCAAAAGGGCATTGAACTATTACAGGAAACAGGTGAAGTTCAAATACATTATAAAGAGTGCCAAAACGGTGAGGAAACAGAGAAGATTGTTATAAATCAGATGGCATTAAAAGACGGATTACAACGTCAAATTTCTCATATAAAACAATATAAGGAGTTATATGAGGACAGCAACACATGGTAAACTAGAGAAGAAAGCTTTGATGTTGAAAGGATGAGAAAATATGAACGAAAAAAACATGCAGTTTTTACAAATCGCAATGAAACATTTGCCGGAAGCAAAGGCAATTTTAGATGATAACGGTATTGCATTGGATATGGCAAAAGCACAGCCTGTATTGGAATTATTAATGAAGGTTATGAGTGAAGCTTATGAGCTTGGGAAAGCGGACGCAGGAGAGTAATATAACTTCTATATAAATACCAATTGAAAAACCAACATAAAAACCGCTTTCTTTTTAGGTGGGCAAGAGCATCTGGCTATGCATAGAAACGGTCAGGGCCTTTTCCTGCCACATGCAAGGCTTAAAACAAAAGGAGAAAGCAAGTAGCGGTCATGTTGTATTCTCATAGAAGTGACTTACCGGTCGAAAAATGAATATGTAAAAGAGACCTTTCCGTCTTGATGGAAAGGTCTCGCTTTTTATTCGGCTACTTTATTTTTTCGTTTGAATTTACTTACTACTTCATATACAATCGGTACAATTAATAACGTTAATAGCGTAGAACTTGTTAATCCGCCGATTACTGTTACGCCAAGACCTTTGGAAATAAGGCCGCTTCCTTCAAAGCCTAATGCAAGTGGAAGTAAGGCACCAATCGTTGCGATAGCTGTCATTAAGATTGGGCGTAACCTTGTTGCACCAGCTTCTAGTAATGCTTCGCGTGTTGTAAACCCTTCACGTTCCTTATGAATGACGCGGTCAATGAGTACGATAGCGTTTGTGACAACGATCCCGATTAACATGAGGGCACCAATCATTGAAGAGACGCTTAATGTTTCACCGGAAATTAATAAGGCAACAACGGCACCGATTATTGTAAATGGAAGCGAGAATAAAATCGCTAATGGTGCAAGTGCTCCGCCGAATGTTATAACGAGAACGAAGTATACAATCGCAATTGCAGCTAACATCGCTAAGCCTAGCTGTGTAAAGGATTCTTGAATATCTTTAGATACGCCGCCCATCGAAACATCGATGCCAGATGGTAAATCCATCTTATTTACTTCTTCTTGAATGTTTCTAGAAGCTTTTGCTACATCATCTGTTGTTGGTTTTGCAGTTACTTCCGCATATACGCGGCCATCACGTCTTGTTATTGTATTAGACGTTTCGCCTTCTTTTACGGTCATAACATCTTTTACAGCCACTTCTGTGCCAAGCGGTGTTTGTATTTTTCGATTTATTAAATCATCGATGTTTTCGTAATTTTGTTTTTTAACTTCAACATACACGTTCATCTCTTTATTATCTTCTTTTACTGTTGTTAAGACAGGGCGTTCGTGAGAGCCGGAAAGTCCCATCCCTACCTGTGCAGCAGTTAGCCCAAGCTTACTTAATTTCTCTTGATCTGCGACTAATGTGTATTCATCGTATGTTTTTGCAAGGCTAGAGTCGATATCTTTTAACGTTTTATCTTTTTTCATGATATTTTGAATGTCTTTTACGACAGGTTCAATCTCTTGTAAGCTGTCGCCGTATACATATAACTTAATTTCATTACTGCTTCCGCTAGATGAGAAGTCTTGGTTTTTCCATTCTCCTTTGTCTGTCATCTTTTGCAAGTCTTTAACAACTTTTTCTTTTTCCTTCTCAAAGTTCTTTGTATCGTTTTTATATTGAACAAAGAATAATGCTTGGTTTGAGTTACCTGGACTCATCGGGTTTTCTCCGCCAAGTGAGAATTGAATCGTTTTTACATCTTTCTTTTTCTTAAAGTAATCTTCTGCTTTTGTTGCAACGCTTTCGACATCTTGTAATGTTTGTCCAGGTGCTGGATTATAAGATGTAATTACTGTTTTTTCTTCTTCAGATGGTAAGAAACTTACGCCTACAATTGGGATAAGAGCAATGCTTCCTACTAATAATAAAACCGCGATGCTAGATGTAATAATTTTATGGTTTAATACCCATTCTAGGAGGCGTTTATATCCATTAGCAAGTTTACTTGGCTGCTCTTCGTGAGTATGTTGCTGTTTTTCTTTGGTACTTTCTTTTTTAAATAAAGAATGCGCCATCATCGGAACGATTGTAATAGCTACAAGAAGAGAAGCTAATAAGGCGAAAACAATTGTCAAAGCAAACGGTAAGAATAGTTCACCGATCATTCCTTTAACAAGACCAAGCGGTAAGAAGACCGCGATAGTTACGATTGTAGATGACATAATCGGAACGAACATTTCTTTCGTTGCCTCGCGAATTAAGTCTTTTCCTTTTAATTTTTCGTTGGATAAAGCCATGCGCCGGTAAATATTTTCAATAACAACGATTGAATCGTCAACAACGCGGCCGATAGCGACGGTCATTGCCCCAAGCGTCATAACATTTAATGTAATATCCATTTCTTTTAATAGTAAAATTGCAATTAATAAAGAAAGTGGAATTGAAACAACGGAAATAAGCGTTGTTCGAATGTTACGTAAGAACAACATGATGATAATAACAGCGAAAATAGCACCAAAAATAGCTTTACTTAACATTGTGCTTACTGATTTTTCAATTGGTGCACCTTGGTCAAATGTTGAAATGATTTCGATGTCATCAAATTTCTTTTCGAAGTCATGTGCTTTATCTTTTACAGCATTTACAACGTCAACGGTATTCGCATCAGCAGCTTTTACAATTTGAAGGCTGATTGCATCTTTTCCATTTGTACGCGAGATGGACTCTGCTTTCCCAACTTGTTTAATGTCGGCAATATCTTGCAATTCTACAGTTGGAATTGCTAATCCTTGTCCCATTGCAGCGGAATTCATATTAGGCTGCTGCGCCTGAGTTGGCCCCTGTGAACTTCCTTGGTTTGTAGAAGGGATAAGCGGGATTTTCATTTCTTTTAAAGCGCTTAATGTTGTAATGTTGCCATCTACAACAACTGATTTTTCTTTATCTTTAAATGTATATAGTCCTAGCGGCATGGAAACATTAGAACCTTTAATCATATTCTTAACTGTATCTTCGCTTAGCCCTAATTCTTTCATTTTCTCTTCGTTGAAGACAAGCTGTACTTCTTCAACTTGTTGACCTGAAATTTGAACAGATGCAACACCGTCTAGTCCTTCTAAGCCTGGGACAATATCTTTTTCCACTCGTTTTGTCAGCTGTGCAAGAGACTCATCCTTACTTGTCACACTTAATGACATAACAGGAAAAGCGTTGATGCTAAGGCGAGAAACTTTCGGCTCTTTTACGCCTTCTGGTAAAGGTAAGTCAGCGAGTGCAGCTTTAATTTCTGTCTCTGCTTTTTCCATATTTTTATCAAAATTATATTCTACTTGAATAGAAGATGCGTTTTGAAAAGAAGAGGAACTTACAACGTTTACCCCATTTAAGTTTTGCAGTCGTTGTTCGATTGGTTTCGAAATCTTTTCTGCTACTTCAGCTGGAGTAGCACCAGGATAAACAGTTGTTACTGTTACAAGTGGTGTGGTAATATCCGGGATTGTTTCTAGCTTCATGCGAAGACCAGAATAGATTCCTGCAATCGTAATAATAATCGTTAATAACCAGACTGCGAACTTGTTATTTAACGAAAAGTTAATAATCTTCTTCATCTGTACACTCCTTTTTATCGAAACTGACTAATCGGTCATAATGAACAAAGTATAACTGACTGATCGGTCAATAGTCAACTGAAAGGACTGATGCAAAGTGAAACTTTCATCAGTGGAGGATTCTTCATCCCACGCCTAACTTCTTTATCTTCTCTGAATCTTGAGGGAGGGTCTTACTTCCTGCCAATAAAGGAATAAAATGTTGAGAAATACTTGCAATTTTTGACCGATGAGTCATAATGCGAATAAGAGTGTTTTTTTAGGAGAGAAAAAGATGAAGGAAAAAGAACGGTTAATTATTGAAACAGCAATTAAATTATTTGCGATGAAGGGCGTGAATGCAACGTCTATTCAAGAAATAGTAACAGAATGTGGTATTTCCAAAGGCGCATTTTATTTGTATTTTAAATCGAAAGACACTTTAGTATTGGCTACGTTGGAGTATTACTACGATTGGATGCAAAATAAACTGATGAATATTGAAAACGAATCATTACCTCCACGTGAGAAATTTGAAAAACAATTACATTGTCAGTTTTATGAATCACAACAAAAAAAAGAATTCATTATTATGTGTATGAGGGAAAATGCGCTTCCTTTTAATAAAGAAGTAGAAACATTTATGACGAGAATGAAATTAGAATCACATGTTTTTTACCAAAAAGGTTTACTTTCTATTTACGGGGAAGAGATTGCTCCTTATCTTATTGATGTAATTATTATGCTAGAAGGGATATCGCATGGATATTGGGAGTTGATTATCTTTAATAGGGGAAATGTAGATATATCATATTTAGTAAGATTTATATTAAAAAGAATGGATGATATCGTCGCGGGATTACAACGTTCAAATGACGAACCAGTGATTGGAGAACAAGAACTCAATTATTTTTTGTGCGATGCGAATGTAATCAAGGGGCATAAGGAAGAATCATTTGTAAATGAAATTATTACGTTAAAACGTACGCTAGTAGACCAATTAGGAAATGATGAATTACTAGTTACACTAGATGTGCTAGAGTCAGAAATGAAAACGAATCATCCGCGGGTCCCAGTTATTCAAGGGATGTTGTCTAACTTAAAATCGTATCCTGAATTGCATGATTTCCGTGAAAGACTTGCGTTGTATTATAAAATAACAAATTAATATTATAGACAAAAGGAAACTTATCATTTAAAATTAGTACCAAGTCATAATAATTGATATAAAACGGAGGGTTGCGATGTGAACGTAGGCATTTTAGGGATCGGGAGATATGTGCCGGAAAAGGTTGTCACAAATCACGACTTAGAGAAAATGATGGATACATCTGATGAGTGGATTCGTACAAGAACGGGAATTGAAGAAAGACGAATTGCCGATGATACAATAAATACTTCACATATGGCTGTGGAAGCTGCAAAAAAAGCACTTGAAGATGCAGGGATTAGCGGGGAAGAAATTGATCTTATTTTAGTTGCAACAGTAACACCAGATCGTTCGTTTCCAGCGGTTGCTTGCGTAGTTCAAGAACAAATTGGAGCGAAGCATGCAGCAGCTATGGATTTAGGTGCAGCTTGTGCTGGTTTTATGTACGGAATGATTACAGCACAACAATTTATTCAAACTGGAACTTATAAAAATATATTAGTAATTGGTAGCGATAAATTATCTAAAATTGTAGATTGGAATGACCGAAATACGGCGGTTTTATTTGGCGATGGAGCAGGTGCTGTCGTTATGGGTGCTGTTTCAGAAGGAAAAGGTATTCTTTCGTTTGAATTAGGAGCGGATGGAAGCGGTGGTAAACACCTTTATCAAGATGAATATGTTATGATGAATGGCAGAGAAGTCTTTAAATTTGCTGTTCGTCAACTTGGTGATTCTTGTCTTCGTGTTTTAGAAAAGGCAGATCTTACGAAAGAAGATGTGAACTTTTTAGTGCCTCACCAAGCAAATATTCGTATTATGGAATCGGCGAGAGAGCGATTAAATTTACCTCAGGAGAAGATGAGTACAACAATTTCTAAGTTTGGGAATACGTCAGCTTCTTCGATTCCAATTGCTATGGTAGAAGAATTACAAAATGGACGCATTCAAGATGGTGATCTTATCATATTAGTTGGCTTTGGCGGCGGATTAACCTGGGGAGCGGTTGCTCTTCGTTGGGGTAAATAAGGACTGAGAGAAAAGGAGTGTATTTTGTATGGAAAAAAAGCGTGTTGTAATTACAGGATTAGGAGCAGTTACTCCTGTAGGAAATGATGTAGAAACTGCATGGAACAACATTAAGCAAGGTGTATCTGGAATTGGACGTATTACACGCTTAGATGCAGAGCAATTTCCGGCAAAAGTAGCAGCGGAAGTTAACGACTTTGAAGTCGAGAAATATATCGATAAGAAAGAAGCGCGTCGTATGGACCGCTTTACACAATATGCTGTTGCAGCTGCAAAAATGGCTGTAGAAGATGCGAAATTAGAAATCACAGAAGAGAATGCTCCGCGTATCGGAGTATGGGTTGGATCTGGAATTGGCGGTATGGAAACATACGAAGAACAATTTAAAGTATATATGGAAAAGGGTGCACGCCGCGTGAGTCCATTTTTCGTACCGATGATGATTCCGGATATGGCAGCTGGTCAAGTATCGATTGCTACTGGGGCAAAAGGGATTAATACGTGCTCAGTAACAGCTTGTGCATCAGGAGCGAATTCAATCGGTGATGCATTTAAAGTAATTCAGCGCGGTGATGCGGATGCAATGATTACAGGCGGAGCAGAAGCACCGCTAACAAATATAGCATTTGCAGGGTTTAGTTCTGCTAAAGCATTAACATTTAATGAAGATCCGGCAACGGCTTGCCGTCCGTTTGATAAAAATCGCAGCGGTTTTGTTATGGGTGAAGGTGCTGGTATCCTTATCTTAGAAGAGTTAGAGCATGCACTAGCACGCGGTGCTCATATTTACGCAGAAATCGCTGGTTATGGTGCAACAGGTGATGCATTCCATATTACACTTCCAGCTCCTGGCGGTGAAGGCGGTGTTCGTGCAATGCGTCAGGCATTAGCTGACGCTGGATTACAGCCGGAAGAGATCGATTATATTAATGCGCACGGTACAAGTACAGAAGCAAATGAAAAGTATGAAACGATGGCAATTAAAGAAGTGTTTGGTGAGCATGCATATAAAGTAGCAGTAAGCTCAACAAAATCAATGACAGGACATTTACTAGGTGCAGCTGGTGCGGTAGAAGCGATTATATCTGTTAAAACAATTACAGATGGTATTGTTCCGCCAACAATTAACTATGAAACACCAGATCCAGAGTGTGACTTAGATTGTGTGCCAAATAAAGCAAGACAACAAGAGGTACGTGCTGTATTAAGTAACTCATTAGGTTTCGGTGGTCATAACGCAGCATTAGTATTTAAAGCATATAAATAATAAAAAAGAAAAGAGTGCAGATGAAAATCTGCACTTTTTTTTTTGCTTTCTTTCGCATAGTTGCATATGTATGAAACAAAGGGAGGGAAAGAGATGGGAGTGTTTCGAACAGCAGAATTGATGCGCGAGCATTACTGGCAACCAGAAAAAATTTGTGAGAAGTTAACAAAATATATTCCGCTCGAAAAAGAACCTTTGTATCGATTTCTTGTTTCAAAGGGAATGTTTCGCCCAGTAGTAGATGGAGAGAAAGAAATTGACATATTACAAAAAGAACGAGTATGGGAGCAACTGGCAGTAGAGTACAAAGGATTGCGGAAATGGTTGAAAGGACCTGATATACCGGTATTTATTTTATTATCTGATCCGTATAATCGCACGGTTCAGCGAGAATATAACGGAAAAACAGGATTAGCAATGCGAAATGCTTTGTTTTTGTTTGTGAGTTCACAAAATTCGATTGCCGAGTTAAAGGCATTGCTTACCCATGAATATCACCACATATGTCGTATTCATGAAAGCAAGGTGATAGAAGAACAGTATACCATTTTGGATACGATGGTTATGGAAGGATTAGCAGAACAAGCTGTGTATGAAAGGTATGGAGATTCTTACCATGCTCCTTGGGTGTATTATTATAGTAAAGCAGAAGCGATTATGTTTTGGCATCGGTATATACTAGATAGGTGTGATTTGAAGCGAGGTACAAGGGAGCATGATGTGTTGTTAAATGGATGGAGACTCTATCCGAAAATGCTTGGGTATGCTGTAGGAGCTCATATCGTAAAGGATTGTGTAGAGCATAAGAAATACAATACAAATGCTTTACTAGAAATGGATGCTAAAACCATTTTAAAAGAGGCAGTTTCTTTTGACTCATAAGAATGATGTATGAACTTAGCTGTAGCTAAGTTTTTTTATTTTATCCCGCATTAACGGGCAGTAAGACCCCCACCTCAAGATTTAGAGAAAAGCGAGGAAGATAGGTGGGGGACAACTGCCCGTAAAAGCCCGATTGGTGAGAGCTTTCCCTCAGTGGGGGATGAAAAAACCCCCACTGAGGGAAGTTTCACTTCATCACGTATCAATAGGTAGTAAGTATCCATCTTAAGATTTAAAGAAAATAAAGAAGATAGATGGCATGGTATTAACTTTTTCACTCATTATTAGCGGGGATGATATTTACTGATGAAAGTTTTACTTTACGAGAATGAAAGGTGAGAGACAATGAAGAAATTAATAATAAGAATATATTTCCTCCATTGGAATAAATTTTACGAAAGATGACCATAATGAGAGCTACAAACAGTTGTGAAGTGAGGGGAAAGTAATGTTATATCTGCATGATGTATGGGTAAATTGGTTTGAAGGTGAAGAAAACGGGTATAACGTCTGTCATTTCTATGAATGGCGGAAGGATGATACGATCGAATTGTTAGATCAAGTACCATTATTAAAAGTAGATTCCGCATTATATCATTACATCGAGAACGAATTGCTAGAGCTTCCGCCAAAACTATTGGAAGACGTACATCATAAGGCGTATATTCGAAAAAACCATGAACGACTGCAGCAAGAGTATTGTTTTGTTGTATCAGATGGAAAAGGAATTATTGCAATTGATACAATTGGATACAATATTCCAATACGCAAAAGTCGACTGATTCCAAGACAAGAGCAAATGGTGTATGAAATGGTAGAAAACGTACAGGCAGAAACATATGATTTTGAAGTGGAGGTATCACAAAAGGAACATCATATTTTATCACCTTCTCCGCATATGATGAATGGGCTAACACGGAAAGAAAGACAATTAAAACAACTGCTCTTTATGACGCTAGATCAACTACATACAACGAAGAACCCAGCGGAGATTCGCTATTGGTATACAGAATGGGATCCAGCAGCATATCCATCTGTGCAACACCTGACATTTGAAGAAGTATGGAACCGTTTATATGAAGAAGCAAAGTATGGCTGGTCAGATAAACATGAACAGCTTTGTGAACGACTTGTGAGAGGACAACCGTTCTTTGAAAAGCTGTGGGAAATGGAAAATGAGCAAAAGGTAAATTAAAGGGAATGATCCAAAAGGCACGTAAGGTGCTTTTTCGGATCATTCCCTTTTTGTGTGTTCATAAAGATATCGGCGGAAGTGACACATTTATCGGCGTTATTTGTGATATATCGGCGCTTCGACAGAATATAAAGTGAAACTTCCATCAGTGATGCTTTTCTCACTGATGGAAAGCTCTCACCAATCGGGCATTAACGGGCAGTTTTCTTCCCCAGCCTTTACTGCCCGTTAATGCGGGATAAAGACCTCTCGATAATATTCAGCATGCGAGTAGTCGAGCCGCTTCCGCTTTTCTAGATGTCTAGCTCCAGCGGCTAGAATCTTTGGTCGTTTCGCCCCCTCGGTCGAAGTAAAGAACACTTCTCGGTCGTGGGCTCCAACGTCCTACGATTCTGAACAAGCCGCTTCCGCTTTTCTTCCTTATCTTCGTTTTCTGCTTAATCCCATTGCGTTTTCGACTTTACGAAGTTGTTTCATTGCGACGCGGTTTGCTTTTTCAGCACCTTTATCAAGGATTTCATCTAATTCAGCAGAGTTAATAAGTTCATTATATTTATCTTGAATTGGACGGATTGCTTCAATAACAACTTGTGCTAAGTCACCTTTAAAGTCGCCGTATCCTTTTCCTTCATATTGAGCTTCTAGTTCTTCAATTGTTTTCCCTGAGAATGAAGAGTAGATTGTTAATAAGTTAGAAATACCAGGTTTATTTTCTTTATCGAATTTTACGATACCGTCAGAGTCTGTTACGGCACTTTTAATTTTCTTTTCGATTGTTTTAGTATCATCAAGCATACTGATCATTGATTTTGGGTTTGGATCTGATTTGCTCATTTTTTTCGTAGGTTCTGTTAATGACATAACGCGTGCACCTACTTTTGGAATGCGAATTTCCGGAATAGTAAACACTTCGCGATAACGATTGTTAAAACGTTCTGCTAAATCGCGTGTTAATTCAATATGTTGTTTTTGGTCATCCCCAACTGGAACAATCTCTGTATTGTATAGTAAAATGTCTGCTGCCATTAATGGTGGGTATGTTAATAAAGCAGCCGGAACAGATTCTCTTCCTTGTGACTTATCTTTATATTGTGTCATACGTTCTAATTCACCCACGTACGCAGTACATTGCATAATCCATCCAAGTTGACCGTGTGCTGGAACTTCTGATTGCACAAATAACGTAGATTTGTCTGGATCGATGCCACATGCTAAGTATAATGCTGCTAGACTGCGAATATTTTTGCGAAGCTGTACAGGGTCTTGCGGTACAGTAATTGCATGTTGGTTTACAATGCAGAAATAGCAATCATGTTCATGTTGCAGTTCTGTAAACTGCTTCATTGCTCCTAAATAGTTACCAAGTGTAATTGTTCCGCTTGGCTGAATGCCTGAAAAAATAACTGACATATGTATGTCCTCCTTAAAAAGTTATATAGTTTTCATTTTTCAATATTTCGGCCTAGAGTTCTAGCGCCTTGTAATTCTGAACGAGCCGCTTTCGCTTTTTGAATACAAAAAAGCCCATTCATCCCTAAAAATAGGGACGAATGGACCGCGGTACCACCCTAATTATTTTGCTAAGCAAAATCTCTTTATCCATTGTAACGTTGGATGTAACGCCAAAGCCTACTCCTAAAACGTTTCGGTTTGGTGCTCAAAAGCCCATTCCATACTGTACAATTACTTGTTTTCACCGACCACAAGCTCTCTGAAATTGCTTCAATATGTACTCTTCTTTCTCAGCGCATGCATATAAATTTGTAAGTAAATATTTTCGCACTATTATAACACACAATGAGTGGTTTGCAAACTATATAAGAACAGTGAAGCTAATGATTGTTGACAGTACTCCTAATAGGATACCGGTAATAACGATAGGATATGTCCATGCAAAAGAATATGTGCGGTACAATATTTCTTTCGGATCACGCTTTTCTTCGCCTTCAATTAAAGATTCAACTTTTTTATTTGATCGACCTAATTTCTTAAAAGAATACATTGTTACATTGAAAAAACCACGCTGAAATAAAAATAGAAATCCTCCGATAATAATAAAGATTAAGGCGATATAAAACATAATATTGACAAAATTCAACAAAAAGGAAGTAGAAAGGATAAAAGCACATGCACAAGAAATCGTGATTGTGATGCCTGTTAATATACTAATACGTGAAAAAAGCGTATTCAAATGCTTCACCTCCACAAAAAAATTACTAGAATTATTATACTATAAAAGTTATAATGAGTACTATAAAGAATTTTTAGAAAAATATACATAATTTCGTATTTTGTTGCAATTAGATAACTACAATGTTAAGTTCTATCTTTACAAAAGATACAAAAAAAACATTTTAGTTTAAAAATTTTAACAAAAAAATAAAAAACTATATTCACAATCGCCTTATTATATGTATAATGAAAATTGTAGAAACTTGGAGATTATTCTTTCAATTCTGCATTTTTACATAGTGAGGGCATAGGGGGTGCACTTAGGGGAGGCAATACAACATGAAGAAGAAGCTGCTATTATTCCTTGCATCGACATTAATAGTTAGCATGCTAGGAGCTTGCGGATAAAAAGAGAATAAGCAAGCGAAGGGAAAGCAACAAGTAATAACAATAGGAAGCAAGAGTTGAATTTAACAGAAGTATCTGAAATTCCGACAATTTGTTTATTTAGTTATAATATTCTGAATCTTCTAACGTGTTAAACGATACAATGGAAGAGCTATACCGAGTTGGAATGAACTTGAGAAAGTTTTAATTCAAGAGGATGCAGTTATTGCTCCTGTGTTCCAAAAGGGAACATCATATATGCAAAAAAGCGCTATAAAAGATGTTGTCAAACGTAATTATGGCGGCAAATTTTTTTACAAATGGGCTTCTGTCCAACAATAATATACTTTACTCCATCGGTTACAACGGGTATATGCCTATGATGGGCATATGCTCTTATTTTAAAACAATAATAGTAAGAATATTTTAAACTATCTTATTGCTTTTGAGAAAATGGGGAGGTGCTAGTTATGGGACGTTATACATTGCAACGTTTCGCGTACATGATTATTACATTATTTTTAATCACAACATTAACATTCTTTTTAATGAAATTATTGCCGGGTTCTCCGCTTAAAAACCAAGAGAAGTTATCGCCAGCACAAAGGGAAATCATTTTAGAAGAGTATGGTTTAAATGATCCTCTACCAGTACAATATGTGCACTACATGAAGAATTTAGTTCAAGGAGATTTAGGGGTGTCCTTCCAGTATGATAACCGTCCAGTAACAGATATGGTTGTTAGTCGTATTGGTCCATCAGCACAATTAGGTTTTCAAGCGATTGTTTTAGGAACTTTTATGGGATTATTACTAGGTATTGTTGCAGCTCTTCGTACGAATACGTGGGCTGATTACGGGGCGACATTCGTTTCAGTACTCGGAATGTCTGTACCAGGATTCGTTTTTGCAGCATTATTACAATATTATGTAGCAGTACAAGCGGGATGGCTGCCGGTAGCATTTTGGAAAGGATTTGAATACACAATTCTACCGACGATTGCGTTATCTGTAGGTGTAACAGCTACAATTGCCCGTTTTGCACGTACAGAATTAATTGAGGTTATGCAGGCTGATTATATTTTAACAGCAAAAGCAAAAGGGCTTAGTAAAGGTGTAATCATTGTAAAACATGCGTTACGAAATGCTCTTATTCCGATTATTACAATTTTAGGTCCAATGGTTGCTAACTTGATGACAGGAACACTTGTTATTGAGCAAGTATTTGCTATACCAGGTTTAGGGGAACAGTTCGTTAAGTCTATAACATTGAACGACTACACAGTTATTATGGGTACAACCCTTTTCTATAGTGCAGTTTTCATTTTTGTTATATTTATTGTCGATATACTATACGGTATAGTTGATCCTCGTATTCGTTTAGCGGGAGGGAAAAAATAATGAAAGATATCCAAAAAATATCTCCAGATTTATTTCAACCAGCAAATCGCAGCAATACTGATAATGAAGTTATTGCCCGTCCGAGTATAAAATTTTGGGAGGATGTAAGAAGACGTCTGTTTCAACATAAAGGTGCAGTCTTTGGAATGGTTATTCTCCTTATAATTGCGTTATTAGCGATTTTTGGTCCGATGATGAGTAAATATTCTTATAAAGATCAAGATTTAAACCGTGCGAAAATGCCGCCGAGAATACCGGTGTTAGAGAATATTCATTGGCTGCCGTTTGATGGTGTGGATCAATACGGTGTAGACCAATATGAAAAACGAGATATTAAAGAGTATTTCTGGTTTGGTACAGATGATCTTGGCCGCGACCTTTGGACAAGAACGTGGGAAGGAACACGAGTATCTTTATATATCGCATTATTAGCAGCGGCAATTGATTTAGTGATCGGGGTTGCATATGGTGGTATTTCCGCATTCTACGGGGGCCGCGTTGATAATTTAATGCAACGTTTTGTTGAAATATTAAATGGTATTCCGTACTTAATTATCGTAATTTTAATGGTAATTATAATGGATCCTGGTATTTTATCGATTACATTTGCAATGGCTCTTACAGGATGGATTGGAATGTCACGTGTTGTTCGTGGACAAGTATTGAAAATGAAAAATCAAGAGTATGTATTAGCATCACGCACACTTGGAGCAACAAATACACAATTAATTGTCAAACATTTAGTGCCAAACTTAATGGGTTCTATCATTGTTATGACAATGTTCACAATTCCAAGTGCAGTGTTTGGAGAAGCTTTCTTAAGTTTCATTGGTCTTGGAATTCAGCCACCGTTAGCATCATTAGGTTCTCTAGTAAGTGATGGGTATAAGTCAATTCAAACATATCCGCATATGATGTTTATTCCAGCGGCCGTAATTAGTATGTTAATCTTAGCATTTAACTTAGTAGCAGACGGTTTACGCGACGCGTTAGATCCGAAAATGCGTAAATAAGGAAGAAAGGAGAGCGAATGATGAAAACATTATTAGAAGTAAAAGATTTACATGTTTCTTTTGACACACATGCTGGTGAAGTACAAGCGGTGCGCGGAGTTACTTTTGACTTGAAAAAGGGAGAAACGTTAGCGATTGTAGGGGAGTCTGGTTCCGGTAAATCCGTTACATCTAAAGCGTTGATGGACTTAATTCCAAAGCCACCAGGGCGTATTAAAAAAGGAGAAATTATTTTTGATGGTCGTGATTTAACGAAGTTAACAGAAAAAGAAATGCAGCAAATTCGCGGAAAAGAAATTGCAATGATTTTCCAAGATCCAATGACATCATTGAATCCAACGATGACAATCGGAAACCAAATTATGGAAGGCCTCGTTAAGCATCAAGGAATGAGTAAAGCAGACGCTCGCAAAGTGGCGTTAGAGCTCCTTGATCTTGTTGGAATCCCAAATCCGGAAGCGCGCTTAAAACAATATCCACACCAATTTTCAGGTGGTATGAGACAACGTGTTGTTATTGCAATGGCGCTTGCTTGTAACCCGAAATTATTAATTGCCGATGAGCCGACGACTGCACTTGACGTAACAATTCAAGCGCAAATTTTAGAATTAATGAAAGACATTCAGCAAAAAACAGAAGCAGCTATCATCTTTATTACGCATGACTTAGGTGTTGTTGCGAATGTGGCGGATCGCGTGGCTGTTATGTATGCGGGGAAAGTTGTAGAAATTGGAACAGTTGATGAGATTTTCTATAACCCAAAACATCCGTATACATGGGGATTATTAGCTTCTATGCCGAGTTTAGATGGTGAGGAAGAGGAATTGTATGCAATTCCAGGTACACCGCCAGACTTATTAAAACCGCCAAAAGGTGATGCGTTTGCAGCACGTAATCCACAGGCGTTAAAGATTGATTTTGAAATGGAACCACCTTTATTTAAGGTAAGTGATACACATTATGCAGCAACATGGCTACTTCATGAACAAGCTCCAAATGTGGAGCCGCCTGAAATTGTCCAAAGACGTATTCGACAAATGAAAGCGGGTGAACAGCATGACTAATAATCGTGAGAAATTAATTGAAGTAAAAAATGTAAAACAACATTTTAATGTGAGCGGTGGAGTTGTAAAAGCAGTTGATGATGTTACGTTTGATATTTACCGCGGAGAAACATTCGGACTTGTAGGAGAGTCTGGTTCTGGTAAATCAACAACAGGAAGAACAATTATTCGTTTGTATGATGCAACAGCAGGTGAAGTATTATTTAATGGTGAAAATGTGCATGGTAAAAAATCCCGTGCTGAATTAAAGAAATTTAACCGTAAAATGCAAATGATTTTCCAAGATCCGTATGCATCATTAAACCCGCGTTTGAGCGTTGGAGACATTATCGCAGAAGGTATTGATATTCACGGTCTTGCAAAGAACAAAGAGGATCGTATGAAGCGTGTGTACGAGTTGCTTGAAACAGTTGGTCTAAACCGTGAGCATGCAAGTCGTTTTCCTCATGAATTCTCTGGCGGACAACGTCAACGTATTGGAATTGCGAGAGCGCTAGCAGTAGAACCGGATTTTATTATCGCGGATGAGCCAATTTCAGCGCTTGACGTGTCGATTCAAGCGCAAGTAGTTAACTTATTGAAAAAATTGCAAAAAGAAAAAGGGCTAACATATTTATTCATTGCGCATGATTTATCAATGGTAAAATATATTAGTGATCGCATCGGTGTTATGTATCACGGGAAAATTGTGGAGCTGGCAACGAGTGAAGAGTTATATGAGCATCCAATTCATCCGTATACAAAATCACTATTATCTGCAATTCCACTTCCAGATCCAGATTATGAGCGCAATCGTAAACGTATCGTGTATGATCCATCTCAGCATCAATATGGTAATGAAGAGCCAAAGATGCGAGAAATTCGCCCGGGGCATTTTATTCTTTGCTCAGAAGCTGAATATAAAAAATATAAAGAAATTTATCAATAAGAGAAAACGAGCACATGAAAATGTGCTCGTTTTTTTGTTCTTCTAGTACCTTTTAACAAAATATATTATAAAAATCTCATAATTATATTCAGATAATTTAAATTAGTTAAAAAATAAACATGAATATTGATACATAAATGCGATTGAGGTATAAAATATTAACAGAAAATTTTAATAAGATAGAAAAATAAGTATACAAATAATTGATTTGTATGTATAATGTGAATTGTTAGAACTTATTTACTTTTTGTACTTTTTAATGAAAGGGCTAACATTTTGGGGGAGGGTATAATACATGAAGAAAAAGGTGCCGATGCTACTTGCATCAACATTAACAGTAAGCATGATTCTAGGGGGATGCGGATATTCAAAAGAAGATTCGCAAGCAAAAGCAAAAGGGGACACAAGTAGTGCAAAGCAGGTGATTAACCTGGTTGAAACAGCTGAGCTTCCAACGATGGATACAACATTAACGACAGATGGAACATCTTCAAGCGTAATGAACAATACAATGGAAGGGTTATATCGTCTTGGAAAAGATAATAAATTGGTTCCAGGTGTTGCTGAGTCGTATGAAAAATCAGCAGATGGAAAGAAATATACGTTTAAATTACGTAAAGATTCAAAATGGTCAAATGGTGACCCAGTAACCGCAAAAGATTTTGTGTATTCTTGGCAGCGAGCAGTAAATCCAGAGACAGCTGCAAAATCTGCTTACATAATGTTTGATGTGAAGAATGCAGAGAAGATTAATATGAAACAATTGCCGCCAGAACAATTAGGTGTAAAAGCAGTTGATGATTATACATTAGAAGTAGAATTAGACAATCCAGTTCCATATTTTGTAGATTTAACAGTTTATCCGTTGTTCTATCCTCTTAATGAAAAATATGTGAAAGAACAAGGCGCGAAGCACGGATTGGAAGCAAATACAACATTGTATAATGGACCATTTGTATTAAGTGAATGGAAGCATGAGCAAAGCTTCCAGTTAAAGAAAAACCCATCTTATTGGGATAATAAAACAGTCAAATTAGAGGAAATCAACTATAATATCGTAAAAGATACAGCAACAGCGGTAAATTTATATGAAACAAACGCAGTTGACCGTGTTTATTTATCGGCAGAATTTGTAGATAAATATAAAAAAGGTAGCGATTTTAAAACGACAAGCGATCCAACAGTATATTTCTTACGTTTAAATGAAAAAAATCCAGCTTTAGCGAATAAAAATATTCGTAAAGCAATTTCCATGGGCTTTGAGCGCGAATCAATGGTAAACACACTATTGAATAACGGCTCAAAAGGAGCATACGGTTTAATTCCAGCTGACTTTGTTAAGGGACCAAACGGAAAAGATTTCCGCAAAGAGAATGGAAACCTTGTAAAAGCTGATGCGAAAGAAGCGAAGAAGTATTGGGAAGCTGGTAAAAAAGAACTTGGAAAAGATACAATTGAATTATCGTTATTAAACACTGATACAGAATTTGCAAAGAAAACAAGTGAGTATTTAAAAGGTGAATTAGAAAAGAATTTACCAGGCTTAAAAGTGAATATTAAAACACAACCTTTTGCGCAATTGTTAAAATTAGAGAGCAGCGGTGATTATGACATCTCATTTAGCGGTTGGGGACCAGATTACCCAGACGCAATGACATTCCTTGATATGTTTGTGACAAACGGTGCACAAAATAAAATGGGTTACTCAAACCCTAAGTATGATGAAATTATTACAAAAGGTAAACAAGATAGTTCAGATTTACAAGGTCGTTGGAACAATTTATTGAGTGCAGAGAAAATGTTATTTGACGATGCAGTTATTGCACCGATATATCAACGCGGAAGAGCGTATCTACAGCGCGAAACAATACAAGATATTTACATCAATAAATATGGTCCAGAGTTAAGCTTTAAATGGGCTTCTGTAAGTAAGTAAAATGAATTTTTGATCCTAGAGGTTGCTTCGTCATTCTTTACGGATTATTAGTTGAATTAACGAGAGCTTTAATATTTGTTAGTTTAGAATAAAATGATGAGCATAAAAATGAAGCAGGATTCCAATCCTGCTTCATTTTTTAGTACGTATGTTTTTTATAAATACCTTTACCGCCAACTTTATTCCAACCAGCTTGCACTTCAGAGGATTTATCTACGAATTTCATTTTGTCTTTACCGCCAAACAATTTTTCTCCAATCCCATTTGTGATAATTCCGACTGTTGCGGTAATCCCAATGACTAATGCTGCAACGATTGCGAAATCAAGAAAAAATGCCCCCATATATAAGCCTCCTTTGTATATGTATATATGTATTGTATGTGAAAAAAGATAGAAAAGAAAGAATTGTCTGAAAAGATAATATATGTTTTAATCCCGCATTAATGGGCAGTAAGACTTCCACTGATGGAAGTTTCACTTTGTTTTTTACTGATAGCAATTGCTTAGAATCATAATACTTTTTACTCGTAAAGTGGATGAGCAAAATGATGTTAAATTGGATGGACCTTTTCGGGAAAATATCTCTTATTATAGAAGGGAAAGGTAGTATTCTTTAAGTATATTGGTTATGTTCTTAAGCAAAGAATGTGTCTTTTATATATAGTTACTAGAGAATGATCCCTTAGTATAGACAAATGTCCTCATCTAGAAAATGTAAAATTTTTCGGAAATCTATTTATTAAGTTTTCTGTTCAAATAGACTGATTTTAGAGAGGTGAAAACCAATGAAATTTGCATTTTTATTAGTCATTATTATTATAATTGGATCACTCCTTGGTACGGTATTAGTTGCAAGAAATACGGAGGAGAATTATGGTAACTCTACGAAGCAGAATGTGACTAATTTGTCTGTTATTTATATCGTACTTCTTTTAAGTCTTCTCATAGGAGTTACATGGTATGCGATTGTCATCTTGTAGTCTTACTGCTCGCGATTAGCGGGATAAAGGTTAGCGAATTCCTTTATTCCGCATTAACGGGCAGTAAGACCCACCTCAAGATTCAGAGAAAATCGAAGAAGATAGGTGGGAGATAACTGCTGGCATGCGCCCAATTGGTTCAACTAACCATCAGTGGGGGATGAAAAAAAAACCACTGATGGAAGTTTCACTTTATATTTTGGCGTTGATTTCGCTGGTAATCTTATTTATTAAATCCAATCTTAGATTAGCTGTTGTCGAAGATATGATTCAAGAGTGGAATCAACAGAAGAATTGAAATCAAAAAATATTATTTTAGAACGTAACGGAGATGATAAAATATGACGACCTGGTTTATACTTTCGTTGATTCTTATGTTTTCTATTAAATTAATAGTGACGAGTCTTCCAACCTATGTTGTGGAATCGTTTACCCAAAAATTTGAATTGCATCCAAAACTTAATGATGCGAATGTCACCGTAACCATCGACGGAAAATGTTTGGAAGGTGAAGACAAAATTCAAGTTATTAATCATTTTAACGAAGCATTATTTTTAGAGAAATATTATTTTCCTCCAAATAGTAGTGGGACGCCATTAATCATTGATACGAAAAGAGGCAAAAATGATGTTAGGTTTTCTATGTATAGTTACGACGATCACGTTGATGTAGTCAAACAGTACAAGAAGAAAGTAGTTGCGTATAGTCTGCGTTCCAATAGCCTTCAAAAACATTCTATGTTAGTAACAGGGGAGATGAATGAAACGACAGCTGAAGCGCTATAAGCATTTGTAAAGCTCCCATCTAAAAACAAAAAAGGATTCCTAAGATATCGGGAATCCTTTTTTGTTTTTAGCTATGTTAAATATCTCTGGTGATAGTTGCCTACACCTAACAAATGTCACATATAATAGCCTAAGATTATCAGAACAAAAGATGTAAAATTTTACGAAACGAATTTATGCTTACAAACGTAAATAATCAATGACTTGAGAGGGGGAAACTAAATGTTAAAGTTATTTCTTATTGTTGGTGTCATTGGAATTATTATTTCTGGTATTTTTATTGGAGCTTGGACGGATGGACAACAACAAAGAGCTAATTTTCTTTCTGAAACAGAAGACCATAGAAATTTCAAAACAAAAATAGCAATGATTTCTGGTTTGGTTGGATTGATTTCTTTAGGGGTTGCTGGATTAATATACTTTTTACAAACAAAAATGGACCTTTAAAAGAGGTCCTTTATTTCTTACAAAAAATCAACACTATTATTTAACATAGTCTTATTTTTTTATTAATATATGGAATTGTTTTAGATAGGTGGATGATTAAAATACTATAGAAGTGGATGGTTATTTTTTTGAGATGTTTGTTTATTATAAGAAGGGTAGTACCTTTAAATTTATTTTAATTATTCATGTCATTAAATTTATAAATAAAGAAATGATGATAAGGATGAAACGAAATGGAATGGAAACCCGATCGTGCGAATAAGAAGCCTGTCTACAAACAAATTGCAGACTATATTGAATATGGGATTTCTTCGGGAGAATTTTCACCAAATAGTATGTTACCTTCGGAACGTACTTTAGCAAAAGAGTTGCAAGTTAATCGCAGTACGATAGTATCTGCATATCAGGAGCTGCAGTCGCTCGGGGTAGTAGAGCGAAAAAAAGGAAGCGGAACGCGTGTAAGTACAGATATATGGGGAATATCGCATAAACGCATCCCAAACTGGGGCCGATATGTAGAGGATGGCTCATTTCTCCCAAATTTGCCACTAGTTCAGCGAATTCGTATGGAAACTCAAAAGACGGATTTAATTAATTTAGCTGGTGGAGAATTGTCACCGGATTTGTTTCCAACCGATCAATTTCGTACCATTCTCTCAGAGCAAACATTTACAGGACATTTAGGTTATGATCATCCACAAGGCAATGAGATATTGAGGGAAACAATTTCTTGGCATGTTGATAACTATAAAAATATAGATGCTGATCCTTCTTCCATTCTTATTACGTCAGGCGCTCAACAAGCACTTCATCTTATTGTTCAATGCTTGCTTAAGCCGGGGGATGCTGTTGCTATTGAAGATCCATCTTATTGTTTTTCCCTTCCATTATTCCAATCTGCTGGGTTAAAAACATTTCATTTACCTATGGATCAACATGGCATTAATCCGGATGATATTATAGATTTACACAAAAAACATAGATTGCGAATGATATTTTTAAATCCCGATCATCATAATCCTACAGGAAGTGTTCTTTCATTAGCACGTCGTAAAAAGATTCTAGAATTGTCGTCCGATTTTGGTATACCTATTGTAGAAGATGATCCCTACAGCTTAACTTCTTTCAGTGGAAAAGTAAATCCAACCTTAAAATCTATGGATTATAATGGAAATGTTTTATATGTTAGTTCATTATCGAAAATTGTAGCATCAGGATTACGAATTGGATGGATTATTGGACCTTCACAAGTCATTCAACGTCTGGCGGATGGGAAGCAGCAAGTGGATTTTGGACATAGTGTATTCCCTCAATGGGTGGCAAATCAATTTTTGAGATCGGAATATTTTAATGCTCATATTTGTATGCTTCGAAAACAACTCAAACAGAGAAGGGATCAAATGACCTTAAGTCTTGATAAATTTTTAGGTAAACAAGTTGAATTTCTTGTTCCAGAAGGTGGCATCCATTTATGGTGTAAGATACCGAATTCAATTAATGAATATCATTTATTGGAAGAATCTATACGAAAGGGTATAGTCTTTGTTCCAGGGAGTATTTTTGGTTCGGAAAAAGGGTATGTGCGTTTTACTTTTGGAAGAGGAGACACAAACCTCATTCGTGAAGGTATTAAAAGATTCGCGGAGACAGTAAACAACATTCGATAATTATGTATATAAAAAGTAAAGCACGGAGAATGCTGTATACCGAAATGGTTACATAACATATGTTTTATCATTATTCAAATGGTTACTGTGGAATGTGCGGGGCACAAACTTGGATGGAAAAAGTAATAAAGTGGGGGATCTTACTGCCCGCGAATAGCGGGATAAATAGAAATGATTCATGTAAAGTTCATGAATCATTTTTATTTTAGATAAAAATAACAAACGTTAACTACTTTATGTACGGGAAAACTAATCTTAATTTGCATAATACAGACTGAATATAAAGTGAAACTTCCATCAGTGGGGGTCTTACTGCCCGCTAGTACGGGATAAACCGTTGATTCTCCATTCAAGTCTCTAAAATGGATGGGGAAACAAAGGGAAATTAGATAAATGAAGAGGTGGATGCTAAAAATGTGTTCTCAATCTAACACGCCATTGTTTACTGCACTTGTAGAACATGCAGAAAAAGAACCAATTCAATTCCATATTCCTGGTCATAAAAAAGGAAAAGGTATGGATCCTGAATTTAGAGAGTTTATTGGTGAAAACGTACTTGCGATAGATTTAATCAACATCGCTCCCTTAGATGATTTACATCAGCCAAAAGGAATCATCAAACAAGCGCAAGATTTGGCAGCTACAGCATTTGGCGCTGATCATACCTTCTTTTCTGTTCAAGGGACGAGCGGTGTGATTATGACAATGGTGATGAGTGTTTGCGGACCTGGTGATAAAATTCTTGTACCGCGCAATGTACACAAATCCATTATGAGCGGGATTATCTTTTCAGGTGCAATACCTATTTTCATCCATCCGGAGGTTGATCCGAATCTCGGTATTTCACACGGTATTACACCTGAATCCGTAGAAAAAGCGTTAGTACAGTATCCAGATGCCAAAGCTGTACTTGTGATTAATCCTACCTATTTTGGAATCTCTGGCGACTTGAAAAAAATTGTGGACATCGCTCATGCACGTGATATTCCGGTTTTAGTAGACGAAGCACATGGGGCTCACATTCATTTTCATGATGATCTGCCTCTTTCTGCTATGCAAGCAGGTGCTGATATGGCAGCGACAAGTGTGCATAAACTAGGGAGTTCACTGACGCAAAGTTCCATTTTAAATGTGCAAGGAAGTCGTGTTTCACCGAAGCATGTACAAACGATTTTAAGTATGTTAACGACGACATCCACTTCTTATATCTTGCTTGCTTCTTTGGATGTGGCAAGAAAACGATTAGCGACTGAGGGACAAGCTTTATTGGAACGTACGATTCGTTTAGCAGAGCAAACACGTGCCGAAATAAATGAAATTGACTATTTGTACTGCGCTGGTCGTGAAATTTTAGGAACGAACGCTGCGGTTGCTATGGATCCAACAAAACTTTTGATTTCGGTAAAAGAGCTTGGCATTACTGGGTACGATGTAGAAAAATGGCTCCGTGAAACATTTAATATTGAAGTCGAGCTTTCGGACCTATATAACATTCTTTGTATCATTACACCTGGTGATACCGATGAGGACCTAGCAAAACTTGTACATGCATTGAAAGAACTGTCGGCCACATTTCAAGATCAGGCTGATTTCAATATAAATGCTTCTGTGTTATTGCCGGACATTCCGGTGCTGGCGTTAACGCCGCGTGATGCCTTTTATGCCGAAACGGAAATGATCCCATTTGAAGAATCGGTTGGAAGAATCATCGCTGAATTTGTCATGGTGTATCCACCAGGCATTCCTATTTTCATTCCTGGCGAGATTATTACGGAAGAAAACCTTATATATACAAGAAAGAATAAAGAAGCAGGTCTTCCTGTACAAGGTGCCGAGGATTATGAGATGAAATCGTTACGTGTCATAAAAGAACATCGTCCTATAAAATAAGTGTGAGCGGCATTGTCCTATCTAGAATAGTTACACGAGGAGATTTTTAATAAAGTCAATGCAGGTTGGAGGCGTCCTAGTAAAGTACTAAGACGTCTTTTTGTTTTTTAGAATGTGAAATTCAAGTATAGTGCCTATGTAAATATGCATGTAGACAGAAGGAATGTAGTTTGATAAAATAAATAAGAACAAATGTTCCTATCAGCTGAATACACATATTTTTCTTACAAAATACACATCGTATACATAACTTTTATGTATATTATGAAGAAAATTTACTGTATATTTCTTTCTTGTTCTATTGTATAATGATTATAGAAGTTACTTATTTAAAGTAATTGTTTTTTTAGAAAGGTTCGCTTGCAAGTTTTGAAATTCCTTATTTTTAGACAAGTAGTCATAAGCGATACAAAATTTGTTTGAACATAATTATGAAAATGTGAAATAGTACAGAATGTGTACTTTTTTAAGGAGAGTGAGTAATGTATGGTAACACTATATAGTTCTCCAAGTTGTACGTCTTGTAGAAAAGCGAAATTATGGTTAGAGGAAAACCATATTCCTTATACAGAACGTAATATTTTCTCTGATCCATTATCGATTGAGGAAATTAAAGAGATTTTACGTATGACAGAAAGTGGAACAGATGAAATTATTTCAACTCGTTCTAAAGTTTTTCAGGAATTGAATATTAATTTAGAATCTTTACCTCTTCAAGATTTATATAAGCTTATTCGTGATTACCCAGGTATTCTTCGTCGTCCTATTATGATTGATGAAAAACGCCTACAAGTTGGTTATAACGAAGATGAAATTCGCCGCTTTTTACCACGTACAGTGAGAACATTTCAATTACGCGAAGCGCAACGTCTTGTAAATTAATATAATATGAAAAGGAGCTGATTCCCAACTCTGCTTTAGCGGAATGTGGGCCATTAGCTCCTTTTTTTGTACGAATAAAACATGTCGTATTTTGCTAAAAGGAGATAACATTTACATAATTCTTGTTATCGAAAGTTATGCTTCCAGTCTTTTTTCTAAAAAATGTTGGCGGAATCCTTTTGGGTAATCCTCAATGAGACCAAATTCTTTATAGCCATGTTTTTTGTAAAATTCAGGAGCTTGGAAACTGAAAGTATCAAGTATAATAAGTCTACATTTCTTCTCTTTTGCAACCTCTTCCATTTTATGTAGTAACTTAGTTCCGTATCCTTTATGGCGTAATTGATTATCTACCCATAGATAATCAATATGCATGTGACGCCAAAAGATGGTTCCTGTTATACCACCTATTATGTTTCCTTCTTCGTCTCTTACCACAAGGCTTACATTCTCAGAAGGAGATTTTACTTCATCTGGTAGTTGTGAAGTATTATATTCTATAACCTTCTGTCTAATGTAATTACTATCTTCTTGGTTCCATTGTCGGATTATTTGCATGAAAATTCCCCTTTTTCTTTTTTAAAAGCTTTATGCAAGAATGTATACATATCGATTTTATGAAGTGCGCTTTCTCAGAATGGTCCTTATTGCCCATATAAAAATCGTATATTTACTATTTAGTCTAATATTTTATTTTAATACAAATTTTCTTCATGAAAGTAACTGAGTCATCAGTCTAAATCTTTATTTTACTAAAGTAGAAAAATAAGAATAGGGAAATCTAATTAGACCAACGATGCTCAGTCAAAAACATTTTCATAACAGGACACCTGGCGTCTGAGTAGTTGAACTTCATGTATTTCGCAGCTTTACTTGGTTTACAAGAATTCCAACGAGTAATACTGTAATCGTGAAGAGAACGGGAATACTTGCTGTGAAAAATGGATTCTTCTCGAAAAATGATGTGAAAAATTTTTCATGTGCTACCATATTACCCGCTGTGTAAGCTAAGATAGCAGCACCAATATAAACGAGAAGAGGAAATCTTTCCATGCATAATAAAATGAGTTTACTTCCCCAAATGATAATAGGAATAGAAATGAGTAATCCGATAATAACTAATGCAATATTTCCATGTGCAGCCCCGGCGATTGCAAGTACATTATCGAATCCCATAACAAGGTCTGCGAAAACGATTGTTCGTACGGCTTGAAATAAGGTTGTCTTTGCCTTAATACTAGAAAGATCATGATTGTTATCTGTGAGCAGGTTGATTGCGATGAGAGTAAGTAAAATCCCGCCAGTTAATTGTAAAAATGGAATGTTAAGCAAATAAACGGCAAGTACTGTGAGGAAGATACGTAGTATGATGGCTAAACCAGTTCCTAAAACAATCGCTTTATTTCGCTCTGTTTCTGGTAAATTGCGACTTGCGAGTGCGATGACAATCGCGTTGTCACCGCCTAGTACAATGTCGATACCAACGATTATAAGGATGGATGAGAGAAAGTCTAAATCCATTCAGTTTGCCCCCGTTTGTTCAGTCCTAATAGAGAGAAACACTGCCTATTAGAATCAGATTTGTTTTGGTTAGAATCACTATGTAAGAAAAGGATTGTGATTAATATGAACGGTAAATGTATTGTAAATTAGAGAAGAAGGAATGTCTTTTTTAGTTTGTTTCGTTTACATCATATGCAGGAAAAAAGAATATAGGACAATCATTTACATGAATAACATGTCCAATGCCTTTCTTGAAATATGGAGGAGTCATTATTTCGTCAAGAAGCGTACTTTATCAAATGAAAAATTAGGTAAATGACTGTTTTTTTTTAAAATATGGTGATTTTATTTCCATTCTGGAGCATCTTATCATAAAATGAGAGTACAAGATTCTAACTTTTTTTGTAATATGATTGGGGAATCCCTTCATAACCATTCCAAATAGGAAGGGAGAGGTGCATTTTGGATATTGAAAGAGTTAATGATCATACGATGAAATTTTATATCTCGTACATTGATATAGAAGACCGCGGATTTAACCGTGAAGAGATTTGGTATAACCGCGATAGAAGTGAACAGCTGTTTTGGGAAATGATGGATGAAGCGCGTGACCATGACGACTTTTTTATTGATGGACCGCTTTGGATTCAAGTTCAAGCACTTGAAAAAGGAATTGAAGTACTTGTGACGAAAGCGCAGCTTTCGAAAGACGGGCAAAAATTAGAATTACCAATTGGCCTCGATAAAATTATCGATATTCCCCTTGATGAGCGAATTGAATCGTTATTTGAACAGGAAATAGAAGAAGAAACCGGAGCGATTTTTAATGAAGATGGTATATTCGGTTTTTTAATTAAATTCGACGATTTTGAGCATGTTATTTCATTAAGTCATCGACTTATATTTGAAGAGATAAAAGATGAATTATATTCATTTGAAGACCGCTATTATCTATATGTCGAATTTGATGAGGTAGTGCACGATGAAGAGGAGATTGACCGTATTTTAAGTGTAATATTAGAATATGGAGAAGAATCCGCTTTAACGATTCATCGCGTTTATGAATACGGAAAGCAAATTGTTTCTGAAAATGCACTTGAAACAATTCGTAATCATTTTTCTCCTGGAATGTAGGCCGATTTCTTTATATTGAAATCGGCTTTTTAAATGTATATATGAAAAGTGTAGGTAAGGGGGCAGAAATGAAAAATATATTGAAGCTATTTTTCTTTTTGATTGGTTTATTCGTTGTGTTTATTTCGTTACGTCTATTTATTGATGTAACATTTTATTCAGATGTAATTGGGATTAAAGATATTTCATTTTTGGGAATTTTAAGTACTCTATTTACGATATCAGCATTTCTAATTGGATCTGTGATTTTTTTAGAAAATCGTAATCCCTCGAAAACATTAACTTGGTTAATTGTGCTTGGGATTTTTCCAGTAGTAGGTTTTTTTGCATATCTTCTATTTGGACAAAATTTTCGGAGAAAACGAATGTTTCAAAAGAAGGCGCTTTTAGACGAGCAGGCGTTTTTACAATATAAAGGGCATGAGTATTATCATGACCGTATATTGAAAAAACATGAACATCAAGAATTATTGTTTCGGCTAGCAGACCGTCTTGGGGCATTAAATATTTCTTTTCATACGGAAACGAGAGTATTAACAAATGGGAAAGAGACATTTCAAGCAATTTTAGATGGATTGAAAAAGGCCAAGCATCATATCCATATGGAATATTACATTGTGCGTGATGATAAAATTGGTACAAAAATTAAAGACATTCTCATCCAAAAAGCAAAAGAAGGCGTGACAGTTCGATTTTTATACGATGCAGTAGGGAGTTTTAAACTGTCAAAGACATATATTGAGGAATTAAATAATGCAGGTGTTGAGATGGTGCCGTTTTTTCCTGTTCGCTTTCCTATTTTAAATGACAAAATTAACTATCGAAATCACCGGAAAATTGTTGTCATTGATGGAAATGAAGGCTTCGTTGGCGGTTTAAACATTGGAGATGAATATTTAGGGGAAAATAAATATTTTGGGTTTTGGCGAGATACTCATTTATATTTACGAGGTGAAGCGGTACAAAGTTTGCAGCTTATCTTTTTACAAGATTGGTTTTACATGACAGGTGAAGCAATATTAACATCAGACTATTTACAAGTCGATATCGTAGAGGGAGATGAACAGGGGGGCGTGCAGCTCGTTGCGGGCGGACCTGATAGTAAATGGGAAACGATTAAGCATTTATATTTTGCGATGATTGCTTCAGCAAGAAAATCAATTTGGATTGCGACGCCATATTTTATTCCAGATGATGATATTTTATCAGCATTAAAAGTAGCGGCCTTAGCAGGTATTGATGTTCGCTTGTTAATGCCGAGCAAACCGGATAAGAGGACTGTATTTTATGCGTCTCGTTCTTATTTTCCAGAATTATTAGAGGCAGGCGTAAAAATATATGAATATGAAAAAGGTTTTTTACACAGCAAGGTTGTGATTGTTGATTCTGATTTGGCATCAATTGGAACAGCAAATATGGATATGAGAAGTTTTCATTTGAATTTTGAGGTGAATGCCTTTTTATATGATACAAACAGTATTCGCAAGCTTGTGGCAGATTTTGAAGAAGATTTGCAGGTATCAAATGAAATTTATGTTGATCGCTTTAAGAACCGCCACCTTGTGATGCGGATTGTGGAATCGACATATCGGTTATTGTCTCCTTTACTCTAAAGACTCATGGAAATGAGTCTTTTTTCATTAGAGCAGGAATTCGCTCTTCATTATAGAATAGTCCATACGGAAGAAAGGAAGTGATTGTGTGTTTGTCGCAAAAAGAGAAAATGGAGAGGAAATTCATCTTCTTCATGGATGGAAGGAAAAACAGCTTATTATGTTACGGAAGAACGAGCGTTTTTTCTGTCCTATTTGTCACTTAGAAGTACAGCTAAAACTGGGAAAACAAAAACAGTGGCATTTTGCTCATAAGAAATCACATAGCTGTAAAATCGAGCTTGAAAATGAATCGGCGTACCACTTACGGGGGAAAGAGCAGTTATATAGGTGGCTTCAGTCACAAGTTTGTTCTATAAAAATGGAGCATTATTTACCATCCATTCAGCAGCGACCTGATTTGTTTGTAACAATTGGTGATCGACAAATCGCTATTGAATATCAATGTGCAACTTTATCAGCAGAGCAGTTGTTAAAACGAACGGAAGGATATTGGAAAGAAGGGATTCAAATATTATGGATTTTGGGAGGGAATCAGTTAAAACGTCATGCAACATATTGGATGTCGCTTTCTTCTTTTCATTCCTGCTGTGTGCAATATCATTCAAACCCTTATCTCCTTTATTTTTGTCCTGATGCAAAAGCTTTTTTTAAATGTAATCTTCTTTTACCTTTTTCCCCGTCTATCGTTTTTTCACATGCAATTTATTTTCCGCTTCATACGACTACATTAACAACTCTTCTTACAACATCACCTATATCAATCCAATGTTTAGAAAAAGAGTGGATGAATAAAAAACAGCGCCTCCGTGCAAATGGTATTCATATGTGGAAGCGAAGTGAGCGCTCCTTTTTAGAGCTTCTTTATCATCATCATATATCCCCATCTTGTTTTCCTGCTGAAATTGGTGTCCCTTTACCATCGCTCCTAGCATTTCGTACTCATTCTTTCATATGGCAAGCTTACATTTTAATTGAGCTACTAGGCAAATTTACGGTAGGAGAATATTTTTCGTTGCATACCATTTTTCATTATGTTGAGAGGCATAGAGCGATTCATAGACGGTTACTACCGTATTTTCCGCAAGCATTTTGGCAACAGGCAGTGAGAGAATATATGCAGTTTTTATGTTTGATTGGAAAGATTGAGCAAGTTGATGTTTACAAATATCGAAAAGTACGATGTTTTTTTGTGCCAAAAACAGAAAAAGAGATACAGAAGTTTGATCGCTTATTTTTAGCAGAGGCCCTTATGCTTGTGGAAGCAAAGTATAACATGAGTCAAGAGAAAACGGATATAATAAAAAAGTACCCAGAAGGAATTGTATAAGAAGAATCGAATTGTACTAGGAGATATGAATAAGGAGGGTTTACACATGGCTGAACAAAAAAAAGTAAGAGCACTGCCAGCACGTAGTGAAGTTGAAGTAGAAAACACGTGGCGCTTAGAAGATATTTTCCAAACGGATGCAGAGTGGGAAACGGAATTTCAAGCGGTGAAAGAGTTACTACCAAAACTTACAGAATTTAAAGGAAAGCTTGGAGAATCGGCAAATGCGTTGTTAGAAACGCTGCAGTATGAAGATGAAGTATCGATGCGTCTTGGTAAACTGTATACATACGCACATATGCGCTACGACCAAGATACAACAAATTCATCTTATCAAGCGTTAAATGACCGTGCAACAAGCTTATATTCACAAGTATCAAGTAGTATGGCGTACATTGTGCCGGAAATTTTAACGATTTCAGAAGAGACATTGCGCTCATTTTTACAAGAAAATAAAGAGTTAAAAGTATATGAGCATGCATTAGAGGAAATTACACGTCAGCGTCCTCACGTATTATCAGAAGCGGAAGAAGCGTTATTAGCTCAGGCTTCTGAAGTTATGGGCGCATCTAGTAATACATTTGGTATATTAAATAATGCCGACTTGAAGTTTCCATCTATTCAAGATGAAAATGGGGAAGAGGTAGAAGTGACTCATGGACGCTACATTCAATTTTTAGAAAGTGATGATCCTCGTGTTCGCCATGATGCCTTTCATGCTGTATATGAAACGTATGGAAAATATAAGAATACATTTGCAAGCACATTAAATGGTGCAATTAAACGAAATAATTTTTATGGGAATGTTCGTAAGTATGATTCTGCTCGCCAAGCTGCACTGAGCAATAATAATATTCCTGAGTCTGTTTATGATCAGCTTGTGGAAACAGTAAATGAAAACTTACATTTATTACATCGTTACATCGATATCCGTAAACGAGCACTTGGATTAGAAGAATTGCACATGTACGATTTATATACACCGCTCGTACCGGAAGTGAAAATGAACGTAACATATAAAGAAGCGCAAGATATGTTATTACAATCATTAAATGTACTTGGGGAAGAGTATGTTGATATTTTAAAAGAAGCTTACGAAAATCGCTGGGTAGATGTATATGAAAATAAAGGGAAGCGAAGCGGTGCTTATTCATCTGGTGCTTATGGAACAAATCCATACGTTTTAATGAACTGGCATGATAATGTAAATAATTTATTTACGCTTGCTCACGAATTTGGTCATTCTGTGCATAGTTACTATACAAGAAAAACACAGCCTTATGTGTACGGTGACTATTCAATTTTCGTTGCGGAGGTAGCGTCTACATGTAATGAAGCACTTCTAAATGATTATTTATTAAAAACGACAGATGATAAGAAGAAGCGTCTATACTTATTAAATCATTATTTAGAAGGTTTCCGAGGTACAGTATTCCGTCAAACAATGTTTGCTGAGTTTGAACACGTTATTCATCAAAAAGTGCAAGAAGGTCATGCAGTAACACCAGATATGTTAACGGAAATTTACTATGAGCTAAATAAAAAGTATTTCGGTGATAGTTTAGTCATCGATAAAGAAATTGGTTTAGAGTGGTCTCGTATTCCGCATTTCTACTACAATTATTATGTATATCAATATGCAACAGGCTTTAGTGCAGCAACTGCTCTATCAAAGCAAATTTTAGAAGAAGGTCAGCCAGCGGTAGAACGTTACATTAATGAGTTCTTGAAAGCGGGAAGCTCTGACTATCCGATTGAAGTATTGAAAAAAGCTGGTGTTGATATGACGTCATCAGAACCTGTAAAAGAAGCAATGCAAGTATTTGAAGAGAAATTAAATGAATTAGAAGCACTTCTATTTGAAGAGAAGTAGAAGAAAAACGAGAGTCGTATGACTCTCGTTTTTGTTTAAAATCCTTTAAATCGCTTTTGGTTATTGAAGTATGATACAACCAATACGATTGCTCCAAATAAAAGGGGAAGTGATAAAATTAGTGGGAATACTTGTAACAATGATAGGACGTATAAACAAAAGAAGAGGAAAACGATACAAATAAATAATAAAAGATAGGATTTTTTCATTGGAAACCCTCCTATAAAGTGAAACTTTAATCAGTGGGGGGATTCTTCATCCCTCACTGATTATTAGTTGAACCAATCGGGCGCATGCCAGCGGTTATCCCCCACCTATCTTCTTCGAGTTCCTCACAATCTTGAGGTGGAGGTCTTACTGCCCGCGAATAGCGGGACAAATACTCCTTATATACTATATTCCGAAATGAAAACGTTTAGAATGTGACAGAAATGTGAAATTCGACAAAAAGGGTTGTCATCTGACGTCGAATCTTGTAATATAATAAACGTGAACGAATTCACATACAAACATATACCCCTTTGTTTGAACGTGAAATTTCTCCCATCCCCTTTAATATTTTTATAAGCCGTAAAGAAAACGACCTGGTGTTTTACACCAGGTCGTTTTCTTTTGTAATCCATTTCCAATAACGCTCTCGTTTTGTATCAACCATGCGTACTTTTCTTTTCAGTAGCAATTTTTTCATTTCTCGTTCTATTTCAGTTTGAGAGTAATTATAAATAAAGGCAATTTCTTTTGTTGACATAAACTGAACTTGCTCTAGTAATACTTCTAAAGAAGGAAGTGGTTGTGGTTCAATTTCTTCTTTTACAATTTCTTTTAATACTTGTACATATACATCGTAAGAATAAATACCAGCAATTTTAATTCCTTCTTCATTAGAATTAGCATGAAAGAAAACGAGAGAAGGGATTTCTGTAATGTGCATTTCATTTGTAAATTTCAAATCACATTGAAATGCTTTTGCGGCACTGACAGAATGTAAATCCTGTTTAAATTCTTCAATATCAATTCCGCTTTGTTTCGCGCATATAAGCAGCATATCTATATCTGGCTTTGATATATTTTCAAGCAAAATGGATTCTTGAAGTTTTCGTAAAAATTTCGAACCTGCTTTTCGACCTTGTAATTCTGCCGCCTTTATGGCAAGTGAAGTTATATACGGAGTTGATGAAGCCCCATGCGTATATACTTTTCCGTCGCAAGAAAATCCGTGTAAACTTGTTGTTTTTTCCCACACAAATCGAATATTAGCAGGTTTATTCCATTTGTGTGATGGGGAGATGGCCCCTTCTACCTTACCGGTAACAATGTGACGGAGTGAAAAATATTTTCCATATTCGAGCCATAGTTTAATCATCAATGGCTCGATGTCCCAACAATCTTTGCAAAGTGGATCAATAAATAAATATGCTTCTACAGACTTAGGCTCACATTTGGAAGGCGAGATTGGTGCAATATGTTTTGCTTCCTGTTTTTCCATTAAGCTTCACCTGTTTCGGGAGTATTGACCATGTGCTGCGCCGTTAACGTCAAACGCTCAAATACAAAATCACGAATCGGTCCGTGTACATTGGTATCATCCATCGCTTGTTCCATACACGAGAGCCAAGCTTTTGCGCGTTTCGGTGTAATTTCGAACGGCAGATGACGAGCACGTAACATTGGGTGACCATGCTCTTCTGTATAAAGATTTGGTCCTCCTAAATATTGTGTTAAAAATTGTTTTTGCTTCCTAGCAGTTTCTGTTAAATCGTCTGGGAAGATGGGAGATAAGTCAGGGTGTTTACTGACATAGGAATAAAATGTATCGACTAATTTTGCAATGCCTTGTTCACCGCCAATTGCTTCAAATGGTGTCGTTGGTTGCTTGTTCATCCTTGTAACTCCTTTTTCCATCAAATGTATATCTATCCCGCTACTTGTAGGCAGTAAGACCTCCACCTCAATTTCATGAGAAATCATTCAAAGGAGATAGGGGCTAACTGCTGACCTGTGCCCGATTGGTTCAACTAACCTTCTAGGGAAAAGCATTCTAGAAGGAAGTTTCACTTTACCCCGCTCTAACGGGCGGTACCTTCATGTATTTCACGGTGTAAAACCGTCCGTAAGAGCCCGATTAGTTCAACTAACCTTTCATGAAAAAAGCGTTCATGAAAGGAAGTTTCACTTTATTGTAGCAACGGATTGTCACGAAGAGCAAATAAATAGCTCTTAATCAACCCTTTGCTAGTTTATTGTTCTTTTTGGCCCTTGGCAAGAAAAAAGCGTTGCACTTTGTTTTTTGTATGTCTGATAGGAATATTATGTTCTTTTAATAAAAAAGCAAATGCTGCTTGTCCAGCCTGTTCATCGCTTACTTCGTATTCAAGTTCATAATCATCATGTTCGTAATAAAAACTATGATCGAATACGAGGGTACCGCCTTCAAATGTTGTTTCTGCTCGCTCTGTTGTTAAGCTTCCCATGTATTGTAATGAAGAAACAGGAATTTGTAGGGTTTCTAATTGCTTGGAAACAGCTCCCTTGATTAACTTATTTGTTTCAATCATTATTTTAGCTTCTTCTTCTGTTAAGGTTTGATGCGTCTCTAACAATCCAACCTCTGCCGGTTGTTTTAGTGTTAGTGTATAAGTATTATTTTTACAACGAATACGAAGTGCAGAGCCAGCATTTTTTAATGAAAATGTAGGCGTTTCGAAATAGTGATTTACTTGTTTTGCGAATGTTGTAATAGCAAATGCCTGACATAAAGAATGGAATTCCTCTTTTGTGACCATGTTTTTAAATTCGATTTCAATTTCTTGTTGCATATGCGCTCTCCTTTTGTGAAATATCTGGTACTCATTATCGCTTTTTCCTAAATTTCATTCAATGTTTTATTTGTTTCGTTGTATGTTATGTTACAATAAAAGTGTTGATTATGACAGGAAGTATGATATGGAGGAGTTAAAGTATGCAAAATAAAATTCAAGTTAAGAGCGTAGAAAAAAGAGAAGATGCTCTTATTTTTTGTGCGGAAAATACAGAGCTACGTGTAGATGGTTTAAAGGCACGTAGTCACGTACTTGTAGATTCAGACAATTTATCATTTTTATATATTTTAGAGAATGAAACCTCTTTTATTTACGTGAGTATCCCGCATACGTGCTGGGAAGATTTAAAAAATGCAATGAAGAACGATGAAACAATGTTTGTTCGTATTCATGACGTTGAAATCGAGTTAGAACAAATGAAAGAAGAATTGGAATATTTAATTGAAAATATCGAAGGAAATGCGAATTACGGTGAGGAACTCGTAAATGCAGTAGAAAAAGTGTTTCTGTAAAGTGAAACTTCTGTCAGTGGAGGCATTATCGTACTGACGGTTAGTTGAACCAATCGGGCTCTAATGGGCAGTTTTGCATCGTGAAACACCTAAAGATACTGCCCATTAGAGCGGGATAGAAGAAACTGATTTGTTTTGGTGGTGGTTACATTGGATCGAAATTGGGAAGAATTTTTAGCTCCCTATCATCAAGCTGTAGGAGAGTTGAAAGTAAAATTAAAAGGAATGCGTTCTCAGTTTGAAATGTTGGCTGAACATTCGCCCATTGAGTTTGTAACAGGTAGAGTCAAATCCGTCGCAAGTATTATTGATAAAGCAGCAAAACGCAATATTCCACTCGATCGTTTGCAGGAAGAAATGCAAGATATTGCTGGGCTTCGCATGATGTGTCAATTTGTTGATGATATTAAGCCAGTTGTAGAATTTTTACGAAAACGTAACGATTTTGAAATTGTGGAAGAACGCGATTATGTGACGCAAAAGAAGGAAAGTGGCTATCGTTCCTATCACGTTGTCATTAGTTATCCTGTGCAAACGATTCGTGGGGAGAAAAAAGTGTTAGTTGAAATTCAAATTCGAACGTTAGCAATGAATTTTTGGGCAACAATCGAGCATTCTTTAAATTATAAATATCGTGGGCGCTTTCCAGAAGATATTAAAGTGCGTTTGCAGCGCGCAGCTGAAGCAGCTTATCTATTAGACGAAGAAATGTCTTCGATTCGTCTTGAAATCAAAGAAGCACAAAAGATTTTTTCGCGCAAGCAAGAGGCGAAAGAAACAGAATAATAATCTAAAGGGTGTTGGGCGATGAAATTTGCAATTATGTCAAAGGGAGATCAATCATCAAATGAGCTTACAAGTACGATGACAGAGTACTTATGCAATTTTGAATTTACAATGGATGAAATAGAGCCAGATATTGTAATTTCTGTTGGAGGAGATGGAACACTGCTGCATGCGTTTCATCGCTATCAGAATCGGTTAGACAAAACAGCGTTTGTCGGTGTGCATACCGGGCATTTAGGATTTTATGCAGATTGGTTACCAACAGAAGTTGAGAAGCTTGTCATTGCGATTGCGAAAACGCCTTTTCAAGTTGTTGAATATCCATTATTAGAGGTCATTATTCGTTACATGAATGGAAGTAAAGAATCACAATTTTTAGCGCTAAATGAAGCGACGGTAAAAAGCAATGAAGGAACGCTTGTTATGGATGTAGAAATTCGCGGTGAATACTTTGAAACATTTCGCGGTGACGGCCTTTGTATTTCAACACCTTCTGGGAGTACCGCGTATAATAAAGCACTGGGCGGAGCGATTATTCATCCATCCTTGGACGCCATTCAAATTACAGAAATGGCGTCTATTAACAATCGAGTTTTTCGTACAGTTGGATCTCCGCTCGTATTACCGAAGCATCATACGTGTGTGTTAAAACCAGCTACTGGAATGAACTTGCAAATTACAATTGATCATTTGACGATGGATCATCAAGATGTTAAATCGATTCAATACCGGGTGGCAAATCAAAGGGTTCGATTTGTGCGGTTTCGTCCATTTCCATTTTGGAAACGAGTGCGTGATTCCTTTGTGGCAGATCAGTAAAGCTCAACTAACTAGCAGCGGACGTTTTTCCCGTTGCTAGTTAGTTGAGCCAATCGGGCTCAGGATACATTGGGAACACTTAAAGAACACTGGTAGAGAGGAATAGAATAGAGTTATGCAGTTGAGAAGGTTTACTTTAACTTGGTGTATAACAGAAACAGATGATGGAATGCTTATTCGAGAGTTTTTGAAAGCGAAGAGTATTTCTAAAGCAGCGTTAACAGATATAAAGTTTCATGGCGGAGCTATTGAAGTGAACGGACATTCTGTAAATGTACGTCATGTTTTGCAAGAGGGAGAGAAGTTAGCAGTATACTTCCCACCTGAGCAAAGAAGTGAAGGAATGCTAAGCGAGAATATCCCACTTTCGATTGTGTATGAAGACGATTCTGTTCTTGTTATTAATAAGCGGCCGTATATGTCAACAATTCCATCAAGAGAGCATCCAAGCGGGAGTGTAGCTAATGCTCTTTTGCATTATTATGATCAGCAAAACCTTGCAAGTACAGTACATATTGTAACAAGGCTCGACCGGGATACATCTGGTTTAATGTTAATTGCAAAAAATCGTTTTATCCATCACTTGTTATCCAAGCAGCATCAACAAAAACAAGTGAAAAGAACATATGAAGCGATTGTTCATGGAACGATAGCGGAGGACAGCGGAACAATTGATGCTCCCATTGCACGAAAAGATGATAGTATTATTGAGCGCATGGTCCGTGAAGATGGGCAGCGAGCAGTTACTCACTTCGATGTGCAAAAGAGATTGAAAGATAAGACGCATGTGGCACTTCAATTAGAAACCGGGCGGACGCATCAAATTAGAGTACATATGGCGCATCTCGGCCATGCATTACTTGGTGATGATTTGTATGGTGGGAAAACGGATGAAATAAAGAGACAAGCATTGCATAGTACAAATTTAACATTTTATCATCCTGTATTAGAAAAGCAGCTTACATTTCATGCGGAGTTGCCGGAAGATATGAGAAAGCTGATGGAATAAAGGTTATCAAGACCTAAATTAAAAAAAGATAAATAAATTAAAGGAGATTACATATTTTATATGACTAATATGTAATCTCCTTTCTTATGCCACAATCGCGCCCGTTTGTGGCATAAAATGACAAGGTTACGGAAATGAGCCACTTTATTTAAAGTAACGTTCTTCCTGTTGGTTTGAAATAAAGTTTGATTAAAAGTGTGCTGTAAACGTTGATTTTATAATTGAAGAAACCCACGCATTTTGAACAAAGATTGATTAAAATATATAGGCATGGTTTTAGTTGTTAAGTGACAAAAAAGTTGTTTAATTTACAATAAAGTCGTTTAAAAAATAATAAAGTTGTTTAAAAAATGCGGGTCATTCTATTCAACAATCGGGCCATTATCTTGAATAAAAGTCAGAAGATAAATTGGGTATTTATGTTAAAATATAGTGGGGATTGTAATGAAGAATTGGTGTGAACATAATTATTATTAGGCACATTGGTGGCAGAAAGGAACGGTCAAATGAAAAGAGAAGAGGTTTTAGCTGCCCTTGAAGCAGGAGAATTTGATGGTATAAGTCATAAGTATCAACCATACAGTGGTTACGGGAAAAATAGTCATCAAATAGAAATGAGTGTATCCTGTGGGACTATTGAGGTAACGGAAATTTACTACAGGTAAAATCTTTGACGGTAAGGAAAATGAACGATTTGAAGATAGGACAACCAAAGTCTTAAGCGGTTATAAAGCGGTTGATTTTATAGAAAGTCGTCCGTATTACTTTTCACAAAGAAGACCAGATTTGTTTTAGACAGAGATTCTGAAAAGGAACTAAAGAGAGGTACAAAATTTTATGCTTATTTATTTTTTAGCAAGTAGCGGAGATAGACTAGATAAACAAGATATTAATTTTGATTCTGAATTTCATATTGCCTATGATCAGGTAACTAAAGAGTTATCAATTAAAAAAAATTACAATTATATAGAAAATTTTTGGAGTAAAAATATTATATCATTATCTGCCATTGTAGGAAAAAACGGTGTTGGAAAATCGTCTATATTAGAATTATTAAAAGACCGCTTTTTTAGAGGATTGGGTATAGCAAACGAAACAATATTAATTTATAAGGAACAAGAAGATATATATAAATTATATTATAATGAAGGTTTATTTAATGAAGGTATATTAAAAATTAATGGTAAAAATTATAATGCGAATTCTTACATATTTGAGACAAACGAAAGCCCTTTTATAAAAATTGACGAATTAGATCTTTCAATTCAACTATTCAAAGCTCCTAGTAAGGGGAAATTTAGTAAAAATGAGCTGCTAAAATTAGAAATTAAAAGTCGAATGGCTCAAAATTTTGCTCTTATTAATTATACATATTATTGGAATTACTCAAAAAGACTAAGATCTTTAGACATAGAATCAAATACGAAGGGACTTGAATATTTTGATTATTCAATTGCAAATAAGCTAGATATTGTTTTAAGAGATAAATATAAACCTGAACAGATAATTGTAGACATAGAAAATATTTATAAAATAAATTCAGATCAAAGATTTGGGATAAATTATTTATATCAATTAAATGAAAATGATATATATCGTGTTTTAAATTATTTGAATAATGAAAAAAACAGAGAATTATTAATGCAGTATTTTATGGTACCTGAAGAACTTTATATTTATTACGATTATTTGGATTCTGAAAAGAGAGCTAACTCTTTTTTATTTGATTTAAATGATACAAACGAATATTTAAGATACGAAGACAGGTCGAAAAATTATCAACATGAAAACTTAATCTATGATTTTTTATTAAAAGGTTCTCCAAAAAAGATTCAATTAAGAGAAGCACTACTTTTAAGAATTTATGATAGTTTTTTTACGGAAATACAAGCGATGGTTAGTAGCAAAGATATTCAAAAGAATATTAGAACATTGGATAAAACTCAATTAAATACAGAAAATAGTATTCAAATTTATGAAGATTTAAAAGTGGTTTTAGATAATTTTAAAACACTTGTTACACTTGCTATAGAAAAAGCCAAAACAAATGAAATTATGAAACAAAAAAATAAAGAAAGATTAATTGAAAATTTTAAATCCTTATATGAAGGATATAATCAGTTTTTGAATTTTATTGAAGATGAATTTTGTAAAACAGTTGAAAGTGTCACAATCGATGATAGGCCTTATTTTGAAAAAGATATAAATGGAACTGTATCTGTAGGTTATCAAGATATTGAAATTCCCAAAATAATTCTTGACAATAAGGGAATTGAGTTAGCAATAACTTTATTTAATAAATATAAAAATATAGGGACAAATAATAAAATTTTATATTTTGTATGGCGTAATCTTAGTTCAGGTGAAACGAATATTTTGAATATACTTACAAGTTTAAATACGGCAATTGAAAAAAGCAAAAATAAGTATCTTTTAATATTATTAGATGAAGCGGAGGTATCATTACACCCGACTTGGCAAAAAAATTATATAAAATTATTAGTAGATAACATTGGAGCGAAAGCAGAGGAAGAAAATAAAAAAGTACAGATAATACTTACGACACATTCACCATTTGTACTATCAGATATACCAACAGATCGTGTTGTGTTTTTAGATGAAAAACCTATTACAAAGAAAATTTACACTAAAAAAAGTTTAGACGATCAACCATTAACATTCGGTTCTAATATTCATGATTTATATATGAACTCCTTTTTCCTTGAGGGTGGTTTAATGGGGGATTACGCAAAACAAAAAATTAATGAAATAGCAAATAAGTTAATTAATTATAATCCAAAGCAAAAACAAGAAATTGAATGGGAGGATATCCGAAAGTTCATAAATCAAATAGGAGAACCAATTATTAGGACGCGACTTGTAGAAATATATGACCAAAAACGTAAACTCAACCAAGATTTTATTCCAAATAATGCTGAAGATACCATTTCTAAAATACAAAATGAAATTAAAAAATTACAAAGCGAAATACGAATGCTTAAAGAATCAGGTGATGAAACTTGATTTATATTAAGATGAAAAAAGAGTTATTAGAATACCATCTAAATTATGCAGATATTGAATATAGTCCTTTAAGAAAAAATTTAGAGAAAGCAATTAATGAATTTTCTAACCCAAAAAGTAAGTATATTTTACAATTTATCTTGGATCGCTTAGAAAAAGTTGTTATTGGTTCGGTTCAGGAATTAATAGAAATTCAAAATGATTATATCAAAATGATATTTCAAAAAATACAAATGTCTGATTTAGCTGCTTTTAAAGATTCACATGAAAAATTGAAGCAAATATTTCTCTCAGCTTATGAAAATTTCAATGGTCCTGGGATTAAAATAGACTCTAATGGATTAGATATTGAATGGAATGGTACGACGTATTTAAAAAAATTAAACCAACTAGTATGTCCATATTGTAATGCGAGTTTTATTTTGACTATAGATTCATTAAATCATTTACCAAATGGAGGACTAAGAGCAAAAGCTGATTTAGATCATTTTATTCCAAAAAGTAAATATCCAATGTTTGCAATCTCATTATATAACTTAGTACCAAGTTGCATATATTGTAATCAACGTTTTAAAAGGGATCATAATACGAGTTTCGAATCGTACTATTCACCATTTGATCCAGATATTGAAGAACAATTTAAAATTAGAATTAATTATGAAATGTATCCTAAAAATGCATTTAAAAAATTAGAAGAACTAGAACTAAAAGAATGCACTGAGGAAGTGAGACATTATAATAATTTATTAGTTAAAATAGATAATTACAGTGAATGGAATAAATATATATCAAAAATACCTAAAATTAATAATGATCTAGATAAGTTGTTTAATGAACTTTATAATGCAATAAACAATTCAAAACTAGAATCAAGGAAAATAAAGGAACTAAATAAAATATTAGAACAAATTAAGATAGTTACTGAAAATTGGGTTAAAGAAATGAAAGATTATCATAAATTGATGGAAGACGGGGAAATACTTATTTCACAAGAAGTTTATTTGCGTGTTAAAGACAGTATGAATGTTTTTAATAAATATCATAGTGATTTTATTGACTTTGATCCTAAGAAAAATCATGGGAAAATTAGAACCTTATTAAATAAAGTTAAAAAAGAATTTACGCTAATTACTGAGAAAATAAAAAAATTTCAATTTATATATTTATTGGAAGAAGAAGAAAAAACATATAAGGAAATGAATTTTGTAGATATTACTTTGGGTAAAAATATTAATTATTATATAGAAATTATCCCTACCTCAGATAAAAAAGAAGACCAGCGTAAGGTATTAAGTAATGTTGCATTATTTCAATTAGAAGAAGTTTATAATCAATTCCGGTATTATGTGAATCGGAAAATAGAGCAAAGTTATAAAACGAACGAAATATATATACAGTCACTAGTTGATCAATTTCCTGGTTTTTTATCAGAGAGTAATATGTCAGATTTAGTAGATACATTCTTAATTAATAAAGAAACATTATCCCAAGAAGTACTAGGGAAACTAATTTATGATGTTATTTTGCCAACTATTCGATTGACAAATCATAAAGATAAAGTAAAACGATTACATTGGGAAGAAAACTTATAGATACCTATAAATATTTGGGTTAAAAGAGGTATAATAAACACTTCTTATGTTTTTTAAGTAATAGTTAAATTTTATTCTTTTACATTAACAAAGAGGTCCTTTACTAAAAATTTGGGGGCATTTTTTATTCTTTATCGCATTTTTCATTATTCCACAATCGGGCGCTATTGTTGAATAAAACTTAGATTTTCAAACGACTTTATTGTTATATTTTTTAGTGTAGTGAAGTATCTTACATCAAGATTAAACAACTATATTTTTAACCCCGTCCTAAATTTAGAACGGGGTTATGCTTGTTTGAGCTTTTAAAATTAAATAACTTTATTGTCATTTTACATTAGTATGGTAGATATTTTTATAAAAAAGATTGATCAAAATATTTCTATAATCTTGTTAAATTAGGATTTTAGCGTTTCTGAACAATCTTTTTCATCGCAACTTTATTTCAAAGCTACAACAATTGTTAATTATAATTAAATATATTTGGACTGTTTTTATAAGAATTTAAAGATTTTAAGATATTAGTTTTAGCATAAAATGAATAATCTATATTCCAGCGGTAGTAACTTCTTGAAATAATAGGTTTTACGAAACTCTCCATTTCAGATTTTCCAGTAATAGAAAATCCTTTTGCGAGTTTATCTTTTGCCATTTGTAAAAAGTGCTTGTGTTCACTTTTTAGTTTTTTTAATAAATCTTTGGTTTTTTGAGTTGAAAATTTATTCTTTTGGAATAAAGGATAATATGTGAAATCATTCATTATATAGAAATAGTTACTGTCAATAAATCTTAAATCGTCTTCGGACTGTTCTGTTAATATACGGTCTATTTCTTTGGAAATTTTTTCAAAAACGATTTTATAACTTTTAAATAGTCTATATGGATTTTCTGAATCTAATATATAATTCGCTATTGTGCAAAGTATAAAATAATTATTTTTAGAATTTTTTTGTTGTATAAAACTGCATAATAAGTTATTTGGTAATTTCATTGATAAATACTTAGCAGCTGTAATGAGTTCATAAATTTGATCTAAAGAAAACTTATTTCTTTTTAAAAATTTTATAAGTCTATTGATATATTCAGTGTCGAATTCTTCTAAGTATTTATTTGATGTATCAAAATGTTTATTAATGGCTTCTCGATAGTTAAATATTAAATTATTCATATTTTGTACTGAAAAGTGTTCAGGGCTGTATGATAACACGAAAAACGCTAGATCTAATGTAAGCTGTCTACTAATACTGTTTAAATTTTGTGGAATTAATTCTGTGAATTTTTTTAATGTATAACGAACTATAGATACCTTTTTATTTGGATATATACTTATTAATTTAGCGAAGTTTATCATGAAAGTACTAGCTAAATTGTTTAGTTGGTCAAATTTAAAGTTTTTATTAAAATCGATAATAAATGAAGATAAAATGTTTTTTAGCTCAATTATTGAGGTGTCTTCATTAACTAATAGAGCGTTTTTTGTAATAAATTTTTCTGTATTTAATTGGAGTTTATATTGTGATAATACATCTATTATTGTATTTTTAATTAATTGTTCATTTTGTTCACTAGGGTTATTGAAAAATATAGTGTAGTCATCGATAAACCTATAAATCACATAATCTTTATTATATTTTAAACCTTCTTCATTTAATTTCTTTGCTATTTGAAGATCTGTTCGTGTTAGTAAGATTTCTGAAATAATCCTAGAGAACTCAGGTCCAACAATTATACCGTTTGTTTCATTATAGTTAATGGTTTGACATATTTTATCGGTTATTTTTCTGAAAAAATCATGATCATCATGTAGTTCTTGTTTAGTTTTCTTAATATTATCGGTAATAGCCCATTCAAGTGAATGCGTATAGATACTTGAAAAAAAGTTCCTAATATCTAAATTCATATAGTTATCGAACCTAATTTTTGCTCTATGGTATGAAATAGAATTTTTGAACTGTAAAATATTGTTGAATTTCCTATAAGAAAAAAAACTCGTAAACTCAATTTTAAGGTCTGTTTCATTTATTTTTAAATCTGAAGATTTTTCATCAAATAACGAATTAAAAAATTTTATCTTATTTTTAAAAATATCATCGTAATTAAAATTTAAGTTATTTAATTTTTGTGGGGAACGGATACTAAACGGAGAAAGTGAACAAAAATTCATGATGTTAAATTTATATGTATTAAGATAAGCCATCATTTGTATTTGCGCTATAGGATGTGGAATAGATAAAATGCGTTGTTCCAAACCATTAGTTTTTGGTACTTTAAAATTCAAAGGTATTGTGTAATTTTTATCTAAAGTTTTACTGTTAAAACCATCATAGCTAATAAGTTTTAAAAAACTATTAGAGAAATTTAAAGGTAATTCAACTGGTAAAACTTCTTTATAAATATATCGATTTTTACTCACTATTTTCACCCTTTTTATGTAACATGTAGTATCATTATACCTAAGGTGGAGAAAAAAGTAATCATTTGGTTACACTTTAAAAATTAATATCGATAAAGTAACACAGCTTACATAGGGTTTACTGATACATGATTTGATGAGTAACACACACATTGAGGTGATGGTAAATTATAATCGTCACCATTATAAAGTTCCTAGTTGCTTCTATAGGACTAGTTAGCTTTGTAGATCATAATTAAGGCTCATATGTCTTAATTATGGTCCTCCACTGTAAATAAAAATGAGGTGGGAAATTGAAAATATCTCAGTATAAAAAAGTCACAGTAGGATCTAGAACTTTTTATATAGGATCAATCCATCAAAAAAAAATAGACAATGATGTTCACAAATTGATAAAAAGTAGATACCAGAAAGTTAATAAAAATAGAAACTATATTATTGATAGTTTAATTAATCAAATTACCTTTAATTTCAAATTACCAGAAAAATACTGTTATACAGTAATAAAAATTGATATCAAAAACTTCTTTGAAAGTATAAATACCCATAAGTTGTATAAAAGAATTGTTCGTTCGAATATTTTAAATGAAGTTGCAATGGAAAAAATTAAACAAGTTGTTTTTTCCAAAAAAGTAAAAGGCCTACCGCAAGGAGTAAGTTTTTCATCATTATTAGCAGAAGTATATTTAGAAGATTTTGATTATAATCTAAAAATAGCATTTGATGAACTTTTGTTTTACTCTAGATATGTAGATGATATATTACTTATATTTAATGGAGATCATTTAAATCAAGTAGAAAATATTGTTGACCGTATCGAACACCTATTGAAGCCATTGAATTTAACTTTAAATAGAGATAAAAAATTAGAGAAGTGTTTAATTGGTGCAGGAAATACTTTTGAATTTAGTTATCTAGGATATGAATTTTCAAACCAAATGAATCCGAAATTATTAACTATCTCTGTTGCAGAAAATAAAATAAAAAAATATAAAGTACACATAGAAGATATTTTTAATAAATTTCACTTTAGTAACAGAAATGATAGTGATTTTTACAAATTATATTATTCTTTAAGAAATTTATTATGGGTTACTATAACTAAAGACTTTATTAAAGACAAAGATTTAATATATGGTTTTTCTTATAATTACAAAAGAATAAATAGTTTTGAGGCCAAGGCGGAATTTAATGCTAAATTGAAATACCATATTCATCGTAATAATTACTTTACGAGGAAACAAAAAACACAACTTTATTCATTATTTTTTAAAGAATCCATTGATTATAAATTTAATTATAATAAAATATCGAGAAAAAGAATGCTCTTGATGATGAATCAATTGAATATTACTCCTAAATATGTTCCTGGTAAAAATCCGAAAAATATTTGGATAGGACAAATTTTCAAAGAATTATATGCATAGAAAAGATGTACCGTTCGGATTTGAACAGTACATCTTTTTGAATAGGATAGGCTATACTAAATTAGACAGATTAAATAAGAGCTTGCATATTTATAATACAAAATAACACCTCTAAATATTATAAACGGAATGTCAATAGGAGAACAACGTTCTCCTATTGACTATAACTTCTTATATACGTCTGCGTAAGCTACCTTCAGTTGCTCTCTTAATTGCTTGTTTTCATCTTCCAATTTCTTATTTTTCCTTTTTAGGGAAGCGATCAGGGCATCCTTGTTACTTTCATTCATTTTTCGCTTTACTTGTTTCGGTGTAGGCACTTGTGACTGTTGATTTCGTAATGTTTCAATTCTTGAACGAAAGCCCTTGTTGTTATAAAGCGTTGCTTTTGATACATCAGCTTCATTGGATACACTGTTAAAATTAATTTTTTCATTCGCTTTTAAAAGCCTTTTAATAGCTTCATCTACTCGCTGAAGGGTATTTGCTTTTCGTTTGGCATGAATCGCTTTCAAATGTGCAGAACGGTCATATTCAGCCATTTTTAACACCTAACTTTCTTTTCATCCGCTCTTGCCTACCAAAGATAACATTTCCTTCTTGTAGGGTATTGAAAATGTTTTGATAACGTTGTAAATTCTTTTCGTTTTTCTCGGCTATATCATCTCGACCCCTTTGTTTTGCTATTTCAATAGCTTTTATGGTTGTTTTAATGTGAAGTTCATATTTTTCCTTATCTAATTCCGAAAAACCTACTGCTAAGTCTTTACATGGCGTTTGATTGTCACCACAAGTTAGGCAAGGTGGCGCTTCCATATGATGGCAATTCCCGTTCAGACGAGCGTGACACGTTCCATAAGGGTTGTCCATTGCATTTAGCTTGTGATCTTGCCATAAGGCATCCAATATGTCTGTTGGAATATCTTCTCCTGATTTAATTTCTTGTACTTCACCGTTTAAGTCAAAACTAAAAACACCTTGCTTTATGACTGATTCAAAGGCTTTTCTTTTCGTATTATCAAGTAGTTTGGCATACCTTAATGTCATTTCGGGGGATGCGTGTGCTAATAACTCTTGTACCGTCAGAATATCCGCACCACCGTTCAACATTTTTACTCCATAAGTATGTCGAAACTGGTGTGCTTTAAAATGAAACAACTTCCCATTTTCGTCAGTGATGTTTTTTTGCTTTGCTAATATATTTAATTCTTCTCTTATAAATTCTTGAGTAAAAGGTTTTCCTTTCCGTTGACCACGATAACGAACAAAGATATACCCTTCGGGATTGTTGTCTTGATTGCTAAGTTCTTTTGATTTCTCGATAAGAATCGCAAGAATATCTGCTAATTCATCATCAATTGGGATTCGATGCCCTTGTACATATGTTTTTTTAACATCCGTTTCAATAGAGTATTGTCCATTGAGTTTTACTAAACAATCAGAGGTTAAACCTAATACATCTGATATTCTATGTCCTGTTTTAAACGCAATCCAAACAACAGGGATTACATCTTTATGCAAGTCATCAATATGAGTAAAGAGTTGCTCTAATACATAGTCGGGAATATAGTCAATTTGTTCAATTGACTTTTTTCTTAGCTTTGGTTTATCTTCAGGAAAAATTAATAATCGCACATTAGCTTTGGGAGCCATATCGTACTCATACCGTTGAATATCTTCAAGAAATTTTTGTAAATGAGACAGCGATTTTATAATATAATGTGCGGGGTGAGCGTTACGTTTTTTTAAATTATTTTTAGAGTATTCATGTAAATGTTCGATGTACTTCTCAATATGTGCTCTTTTTAGAAGCTTTAAGTCTTTCCATGTTGTTTCCAATGAAAATATAAAATTAAAAAAACCCGGTATATATTTTAGATAACTCTGTGCTGTCCCCGTAGAAAACCTGTTGTTGCTGATCAATCGTTGCTTAAAATATTTTTTAACTTGTTCACGAACCTTTTCGTCAATCTTTGAAAAGTCAAGGAAATAAGCAGATTGGCTTTTGTTGTAATCAATATCATATCTCTTATGTAAAGCACGAACATCCCATTTGTCTTTTTTCCATTCTTCACGTTTATCGGTGAATTGGAATAGTGCAGTATAAACAGTCCTCAAAAAAAGTGCTATTGATGTTTTAGTAGTCACGTTTCTTATTTTTTTTGTTTGTGTGTAATAAGTTTTTATTTTTTTCTCATTCAACCAAAACAAATACTCTCGTTCAGCTTTTTCAATATCCAAATCTAACAAGGAAGAGAGATTTGGATATTTTTCATTTATGAAATCCGTTATTCTTTTTAATGGACTTTGAGCGTTATATATACTCTTGATTGTCCATAAATCATTAAACAATTGCTGATAATAAACATATTTCACTTCTAAGTTGAGTGAAGGATTATTAAGTCGAAAGTAAATATTTTTAGCGGTAGAATTATAGTGTGCTACCACTTCTTCGAACTGCTTGATTTCACCTACAACGTTGACATTCCATTTGTCATTAACTAAGAAATAGGGATTATTTACTTGTTCAATTAAAACAGAACCATTTTCATGTACTGTTTTTTCAGGATATGTTGAAAGTTCTCTTTGTAAGCCTTCATGAAAGCCTATTTCTTCTACCTGAACATCCTTGATTTGCTTCATACAGTAATTCCTTTCAGTTTTTTTTCTTTAGGTTAAATTCGGATTGTGCTTTATTCCACTCTTCTCGAATATCTTCATCTGAAGGATGTAGGTACAGATTCATTGTTGTTTGAATTTGAGAATGTCCTAATCGTTCTTGTACTTGCTTAATATCCTTTGTTTTCTGGTAGAAAATTGTAGCGTGTGTATGACGAAATAGGTGAGGATGTAGGTTTATCCCTGTTTTCTTTTTTAATCGCTTAAATAGAGACTCAACGTTCCAATATTCCATTGGTTTTCCCACATCTTTTCCTCTCAGTTTTACAAAAACAAAGTTTGAATCCAAGTCTAATTCATCAAGCACTTCATACAAGTAATCATCATATAAATCCATTAAGGATTGTGATACATAAATTTCACGTTCCCCTGTTTTTAACATCGCACCGTTTTCTAATTCCCCTCGTTCTACTAAACGAATCTGATGCCCTTTTTGATGGTCATAAACAAAATCCTCCATGAAAAGAGAGAGAGCTTCTCCAATACGCAATCCCGTTTCAAATAACAATTGAATTAAGAACTTATCTCGTATATTAGTGGTTGCTTGTAATACTTGTTGTACTTGTTCTTTTGTGAGTGTTTCTACTCTTTTGCGTGGTTCTTTTAATTTCAGTATGTTTCTGTTTGATGGCTTGTCCTTATTAACATGATGTAAGAAACTTTTGTAACGTGAGTGTCCTCCTGTAAATACTTGCTTCATTAACTTTTCCGTCATGTCATTTTGTACTTCTTCATTTCGGTAGAGGTAGTCATAGAAGTTTGCAATAACGGTAATTGTATGGTTAATTGTCTTTTCCGTTCGCATTGCTTTCTTTTGTTGAAGAGGGGTGACATTTGAACTCTGATAGGGGCTTCTTAACCACTCCACAAGGTCAACTAAATCTTCTAATCTAATAAACTTATAATCTTTGTTTGTTTCTTCTAAGTAGGTATAAAAATGTTTTAAGGAATAACAATATGCTTTTTGAGTATTAGGTTTTTTCCCTGTCTTATCTAAATACTTTATATATTTCATAACTGGCATAACAGGGAATCCTTCTTGATCCAGTAATATGTATCTTTTGCTGTTATTCTCTAAGACAACCTCTTGTACCCTCATAGCACTTCACCCCTAAGAAATATTAACGCTCGGTCTAAAGACCTCACTACGCCTCCCGCTATGGGCTACGTCCTCCGCCTAAAGTATACATACTTTTCTGAACATTGCATACATACTGAACTATATTTTCAATATCTGTATAACTAATCTAATATGTATAAGAAAAGAGGATATATGCTCATATATTGAACATAATATCCTCTTCTTAGTTTAGTCTATTTAATAATGATTCCATCAGCTTTTTTTAGTCAATAGAACGAAATTTCTCCGGTACAAACGGCATTGAAGAAGGAACGGACACCGTTTCCATTTCCGGATAACGAAGTCCTGTTAATTTTCCGCCAAATACTGATCCAGTATCGATATTCACAGTATGATTGACGAATCGAGGTTCTGGTACAGGTGTATGTCCGTATACAATCCAAGCATCTCCAGTATAATGTTTCGCCCAGTCACGGCGGACAGGAGAACCGTCAGGGTGCTTTTCACCTGTAATATCACCGTACAAGACGAAAGTTTGGACTTTTTTATCACTTCTCCCGATATAATCTTGGCGAATACCAGCGTGACAAACAACGAGTTTTCCGTTATCCAGCACGTGATAGAGAGGCGACTGTTCGTAAAGATCAATAAACTTTTTCTGTATGATTTTTTGCTCACTTGTACTTAATGCTTCGTATTCTGCAACGGTTGTTTCTAGGCCATGCGCCACTTGCACTTTGCGCCCAAGGAAGTAACGATATAATTTATTACAATGATTACCGGGGGCATAATATGCTTCTTTTTTATGTAGGACAAGGTCCCACACAATTTCAATCATGCGAAGAGAATGAGGACCACGGTCTGTAATATCACCGACGAAAGCAAGTTGCCGTTTTTGTGGATGAACAGGTAACCCGCTATCCCATTTATAGCCAAGTTGTTTTGTTAATGATTGAAACTCCTCTAAACAGCCATGAATATCTCCGATAACATCATACTTCATATTGGATCACCTACTCTTTTTTTGATTAGTATACCGCTACAAAGGCAAGAAAAAAACCATATCCACTAGGATATGGTTTAATCAAACATAAATTTTTTTGTTCGTGACTGTACATTCAGAATGAAGCCAATCGCAATCATATAGGTGAGCAAGGAACTACCACCGTAGCTTAAAAGCGGTAATGTAATCCCGGTAATAGGAAGTAGTCCGATTGTCATGCCGATATTTTGGAACACTTGGAATGTAAACATCCCGACGGTTCCCGCGCATATATAACTTCCGTATGGATCATTGCTTTCTAACGCAATATGAATCATGCGATAAATGAGTAGGAAGTAGAGTGAAATAACGACGCTTGCTCCTAAAAATCCGAATTTCTCAGCAATATTTGTGAAAATAAAATCGGTATGAGGTTCAGGGAAGTATACTTCTCCACCGTCCCAACCTTTTCCGTATAACTCGCCTGATCCAGTAGCTAAAAGGGATTGAGTTAATTGATAACCCTGTGTTGGGTATTCATAAGGTGCTAACCAGCCATAGAAACGATCTAGCTGATACTCTTTTAAAATATGTGCTTTAAAAAATGCTGTGTGTGCAAAGTAAATATAAACGAGTAGTGCAGCAACTCCAGCGACAATGCCAGCTAAACCGAAAATAAAGCGCCAACGTATACCGGATACTAAAATCATGGCTGCAAGCATTGCTGAAATTACCATTGTATTCCCTAAATCTGGTTCTTTTGCGATTAACAGTAATGGTGGTAAACTCGCTGCAAATATTTTTCCAAGTAAGAGTAGATCTTCTCGTGACGTTCGAATCGTATATTTTTCATTATGGTCTACGATAATGCGTCCAACTACAAGAATTAAAAAGAGTTTCATGATTTCTGAGGGTTGGAAATTACCGATACCTGGAATTGCGTACCAAGCTGTTGCCCCTTTAATTGTTACCGCGCCCGGAAAATGAAACTCAAGTCCAAGAAGAAGAACCATTGCGAATCCGTATAAATACCAACAAATTTGTTTATAGCGATCGAAGTCGATAATCATAACTGCAACAACTGCAATAATCCCAATTATATACCATTTGATTTGCTGCGCAACGAAATTAACCTTTTGTAAATTTGGTGGCAAGGATGGCTGTGCACTGGCGATGGCAAAGCAACTTACTATAGCGATTGTAAGTACAATCATTATCAAGACGTAATCTATTTGATATCGAGAATTTTTATCTTTCACCGTACTGTATTCCTTTCTATGACTCATTGTTATTAAAAAAGACACTATTACCATCTTAGCCGATTTTTTGTTGTTTGCAAATATGTTGTTTAGATTTAGGTTGGGAATGTCAGATGTGTGGAGTGTTATAACATAAAATTTTTATCCCGCTATTCGTGGGCAGTAAGACCCCCACCTCAAGATTCAGAGAAAAGTGAAGAAGATAGGTGGGGGATAACTGCCCGTAAAAGACCGGTTGGTTAACCATCAGTGGGGGGATAAAGCCCCCCCACTGATGGAAGTTTTACTTTATGATGTTTCACATTCATTTGAATTTCGTAAAGCAGGTTATTTTGTAGGTGCTTCTAACCAAATGCGGACATGGTGTCTTCATTATACAGTTGTTATGTATAAAGTTGATGAGTATTATAGTGCTGTACACGATAGCGGTGTGCGTTGGAGGGATAAAGATTTGAACATTCGTGGCCGGTAAAAGAGCCCATTTTGTCAAAAAAAGATCGGTTACTGCCATTGCTTATTGAGTGTAAAGATTGTTTTTTAGTAGGAGAGTTGTCTATGAATATATTAGTAACAGGCGGAGCTGGATTCATTGGTAGTAATTTTGTTCATTATATATTGAAAGTATACGAAAATTACCATGTTATTAATTATGACGCGTTAACATATAGTGGTAATCTTGAAAATTTACGTTCTGTTGAGCAAGACCCTCGCTATGTTTTTCTAAAAGGCACAATTCAAAATCGTGAACTTTTAGAATATGTTGTTCAGAAGTATAAGGTAGATGCCATTGTTAACTTTGCAGCGGAATCACATGTTGATCGTAGCATTGAAAATCCTATTCCTTTCTATGATACGAATATAATTGGAACGGTAACGTTATTAGAGCTGGTCAAAAAATACCCTCATATAAAAATGGTGCAAGTCTCAACAGATGAAGTGTATGGCTCATTAGGAGAAGTAGGGAAATTTACAGAACAAACACCGATTGATCCGAGCAGTCCGTATTCTTCTAGTAAGGCGAGTGCAGATATGATTGCTTTATCGTATTACAAAACGTATCAATTACCTATTATTGTCACACGTTGTTCCAATAACTATGGACCATATCAATATCCAGAGAAATTAATTCCACTTATGATTACAAATGCACTTGAAGGGAAGAAATTGCCGTTATACGGAGATGGATTGAATATAAGAGATTGAATATAAGAGATTGGCTTCATGTTAATGACCATTGTAGTGCAATTGATGCTGTACTGCATAAAGGGAAAATTGGGGAAGTGTATAACATTGGCGGAGATAATGAAAAAACAAATGTAGAAGTTGTTGAGCAGATTTTGGCGTTACTGAAAAAAGGAAAAGATGATATTCATCATGTTACGGATCGCTTAGGACACGACCGCCGTTATGCAATTGATGCGAAAAAAGTAAAACAAGAATTAGGATGGCAGCCGGTGTATACGTTTAAGCAAGGAATCGAAGAAACAGTTCATTGGTATAAACAAAACGTGCAGTGGTGGCGACCATTAAAAGAAAAATAAGGGGCTCACAAATATTCAACTTTAAAGCATAAAATGTTAAAATTAAATGATTTCTCACAGATGCCATCTTGGGAAGAAGGATTAGAACGCTTCTTTAGCGAAACAAAGAATCACTAGTGAATTTGGGCTAGTGATTTTTGTTTGCCTTTAGAGTATTTTATGTTAATATAAAAATAGTACCAGGTTCTAATAACAACTATAATTTATGAATATAGGAGGATAAATACATGAATCTTCTCAATGTAAAAGGAAAAAATATTGTCGTAATGGGCGTTGCAAACCAACGAAGCATCGCTTGGGGAATCGCGCGTTCATTACATAATGCAGGAGCAAACTTAATCTTCACTTACGCAGGTGAACGTTTAGAAAAAAATGTACGTGATTTAGCGGAATCATTAGAAGGACAAAAATCACTTGTATTACCATGTGATGTAACAAGCGACGAAGATATTGCAAGCTGCTTCCAAACGATTAAGGAAGAGGTTGGAGTTATTCATGGACTGGCTCATTGCATTGCATTCGCAGAACGTGATGATTTAAAAGGTGAGTTCGTTGATACATCTCGTAATGGCTTCTTGTTAGCTCAAAATATTAGCTCATTCTCATTAACAGCTGTAGCAAGAGCAGCGAAAGAAGTGATGACAGAAGGTGGAAGCATCGTAACGCTAACATATCTAGGCGGCGAGCGCGTTGTATCGAACTACAACGTAATGGGTGTTGCAAAAGCATCATTAGACGCGAGCGTAAAATATTTAGCGAACGACTTAGGAAAGCATAATATCCGTGTCAACTCAGTATCTGCAGGACCAATTCGCACATTATCAGCAAAAGGTGTTGGCGATTTCAACAGCATTTTAAAACAAATTGAAGAACGCGCACCACTTCGTCGTAACGTAACGCAAGAAGAAGTAGGAAATACAGCGTTATTCTTATTCAGTGACCTAGCAAGCGGTGTTACTGGTGAGAATATTCATGTGGATTCTGGATATCATATTTTAGGTTAGTACGAAAAGATAAATTAACTATATTTATAAAATAAAAAGCCCTCTTGAATTGTAAAAAATACGATTCAGGAGGGCTTTTTAAATGTAAAGTTTAAAGGAAACGTCACAAAGAGCAGTAGAGTCGATTAAATATGAAGCGAACTCATTTTTGAATTTGAAAGTCTCTTATATTAATGAACTAGCAAAGTTGTGTAATCAGTTGAATATAAATATTACTAATGTAGCAAAAGGTATGGGATTAGACAACAGGAATGGAACCAGTGCAGCGATGCTGATTCCATTGGCTAATTTGTATTCTAACAGAGGAGTGCTACGGCGTTCCAGATATCATACAGAGCACCTTCATATCGGTTATACGGTACACTTCTGTTACAGTTTCTCATTAGTAGGACCAAACTAGGCAATGATAACGATTGGCATCGAGAATAAGAGTAGGGAGGAAAGAGTTAGATTATCACTTATCCCGCTATTCGCGGGCAGTAAAACCCCTACTGATGGTTAGTTTCACTTTATCCAATGATTAAAATTATAAATTCAAATGTTGCATTTTTAAAGATAAAGTTATAGAGTATTTCCTGCTCCGCGAATTTAATAAGAATGTTCTCAATTCCCGCACTGTAAAAATCGACTATGGCGTTACAGTAACCCATTGAGATTCTTTAACATACCTTAGAACATACAAACAGTAAGATCAAAAAAGTCATCACAAGTCGTCAGCACAATTACAGAAATGATTGGCGGATCCATTTAGTTATATCAAGGCTTATCCGCCTATTTGCATGCCCATACAACAACAATGATAATGACATAAAATAATATAGTACCGAAATTTAAGTGAAGGAGGTGCTCGAAATGAATGGTTTTTGTAATCAATTATGTAACTTAATACCAGGAATTGAGGTTGATTTTTTATTAAGGGGAGCCTCTAGAATGATCACCCTGACTTTTATAAAATTTGATCCTGAGGATGGGTGTATTACAGGGAAAGATTGTAATGGAGCTATTAGAACATTAAGTTGTCATTGTATTTGTGCGTTTTCACCCCGTATTCCTCGGAAAGAATTATGTTGTAAAATTATAGTGGAGCATAAGACGCAACTGGTGCCTCCTGCAAAAAGGGGAACTGCCCGTGCCACTAAAACGGTAGTAGCTAACATTGAAAAGGTATGTCCGGAAGTGGTTGTTATTTGTGGTGTGATTCATAAAACCATAACCTATACGGCAGTAATAGATGGTTGTGAGGTTGAGAACCATGTAATTAAAGACGATGTCCCATTTCAATGTCTGATTGAACAAAATGATAAGAAGGAAGGGGATGATCAATGCGGTATTACTCAACAGGATGGCATCAAGGAAGGGGATCAATTCCGTATTATCCATCAGGGTATTTTGTGCGAGGTTTTCGCGCATGAAGCAAATTTTGGCGGACAAGATCATTCAGTCGCCTTTAATTTTGTAGAAAAAGATATTGTTAAGGTATGTATTGAAAAAGTAAGATAAACCAACTATTGACAGAAACCCCCATCAGTATTCGACTGATGGGGGTTTTATTTTGCTTTACGGGATAGAATCAGCAACTGAACGACGAAGTGTAACAACGAAAGATGAAAAAACTAATTCATCTTATAACAGACCCGTTCATTATGAATGAAAGAATCATGAAGGACCAAATAAAAGACTCACAATGATGAATTTATCCAAACCATTATTATTGTAAACACATACTATAGTTTGAAAAAGAGGGGAATTCGACAGAAATAGATTTTTTTCTTTTTTTACATTCAAATTTATTAAAAAGGAGTGTAAAACTGATATGTCAGTAGTTGCAATTATTACGGGAAATGGTCCATGTTCAGCTGCTCCCCTTTTACGAGCAACCGTTACAGTAAATATCATAAATAGCGGACCAAATGCTGGGTGCGCAGAAATTATAGTAACCAATAGTCCGAGCAGTAAAGGTTTCATAGGTTCTTTAGGTTTAACTGTGAATAACCCGGGTCCATTTACCCAGGTGTCAGGTCCAGGAAATGAAGGCTCTTTAAGTGGCGGGAAATGTCTTAGAGGTTGTCTCCCGAATTCCGATATTGTACAAAAGTTTAAAACGCAATCACAAAGAATTAATCCGGGTAATTCGGGTACATTTGTTATTTGTTCCACTACACCGTTTACGGAGGCACAGTTCCAAAGCATTGGATTACATTTCAAAGGTATCGAGGGAAATGATAGTATCTGTTTAAGTGGCTCTTTTGGTCCTGTAACAACAACGCCAACTGTATGCACGATTCCAAACCCGCAAACTTGCTGTCAAGTAGTCGTTGAATTTAAAACAAAGCTCGTTCCGCCTGCATTAGTTGGGCATGACGTTAAAACTGAGGTGTTTTTCACACAACCGCCTGTTGTTGAAGATGTTTGCCCTGAAAAAGTCATCATTTGCGGCTCGCTAGCGAAAAAAATTACGTTCATAGCTGTGGATGAAAAAGGAAAACGATGTAAGAAAGTCATTTGTGACGAAAGAGCATTCCAATGTATCATTGACCGTGATGATGCAAACGAAGGAGACCATTTCGAAGTTTGTGGATTTGCCGTTTTATGTAACGGTACACCAAGACCACAAAATTTCGGAACACGCCCAGGATATAAAGCAGGAAGCACTGTTGAGGTATTCTGGAAAGTTATTGAAAAAGACATTGTCAAGGTTTGTATTAGAAAGAATGATTGCAACGATTGTAATCCGATCTCACCTTGTCACCCAACCTCATTTTCTGACTAGTCTCTCTAAGTAAGCAATAAGAAAACATAGAGACCTCTCGACTCTTTATGATTATTGAGGTCTTTTTATATGCAAAGACAGAACAAAGCTTTGATTGCCAGTTTAGGCACCATCATGAACTAGACGATATAGACATCTGTGACTTTCGGATAAGGCTATTAAGTTTGCAGGTAAACAAATAAAAGAAGGAAAAAATCAACCGTTATTATACAGTCATCATTCGGATTTATCCCGCTATTCGTGGGCAGTAAGACCCCCACCTCAAGATTTAGAGAGAAGCGAAGAAGCTAGGTGGGGGTCTTACTGCCCGTAAAAGCCCGATTGGTGGGAGCTTTCCATCAGTAGGGGATGAAGAATCCCCCGCTGATGGAAGTTTCACTTTATATAAACTTCAGCTTCATATGCAGAAAAGTGTGATTGTGAAATAGATAGAACAAACTGCTGAAACACAGGAAAACAAAAGCATCATTGTTTGTTAGCTGCTTTAAGCTGATATTAATGAACTATAGAGCATACTGTAGAAAAAGTTTACATAAATTGTAACAATATTGATTTTATCCCGCACTAACGGGCAGTAAGACTCCCACCTCAAGATTGTGAGAAAACAAAGAAGATAGGCGGGAGATAACTGCCCGTAAGAGCCCGATTAGTTCAACTAACCATCAGTGGGGGATGAAGAAAACCCCCACTGATGGAAGTTTCACTTTATAGAAATGATAACTTCATTAATTAAAAAACAGAGATTTTTACTTGTCTTATATGTAAAGAAATATAGTTTTTGGGGAGGGTAAATATTTGAAAGTTTTAGTCACAGGCGGGGCAGGTTTTATTGGTTCACATATTGTTGAATCCTTATTGGAAAACAATATAGAGACAGTAGTTATTGATAATTTAGCTACTGGGCATAAGTATCATATTCCATCGGGAGTTGCTTTTTATCATTTTGATGTACGAGATCCTGATATTGATAAAATTTTTATGATAGAAAAACCAGACTTTGTAATACATCAAGCGGCGCAGGTTTCTGTGCAGGAATCTGTAAAACAGCCACTTTACGATTGTAGTGAAAATATCATGGCGACTGTAAATATTCTACAATCTTGTATAAAGTATAACGTGAAAAAAATTATCCACGCATCAACTGCTGCTGTATACGGTAATCCTAAATATTTACCTATTGATGAGAATCATGATCGTAATCCTGTATCATTTTATGGTTTATCGAAATTGACCAGTGAAACATATATTCAATTATTTGCAAAACTTTCGGGTTTAAAGTACACAATTCTTAGATATTCCAATGTGTATGGTACAAGGCAGGATACAAATGGAGAAGCTGGTGTTATTTCCGTTTTTATTGACCGTTTATTAAAGAATGATAGTCCAATTATATATGGTGATGGAAATCAAACAAGAGATTTTATCTTTGTTAAAGATGTAGCATATGCTAACTTTTTGGCTCTTAGGAATGCTGACAATCAAATATGTAATATTAGCTCGAATCAACAAACTTCAGTCAATGAACTGCTGGATATAATCTATAGCTTAATGAAAATAGAAAATAAAAGAATATACAAAGAGGAAAGACCAGGGGATATTGTTCATAGCTATCTATTAAATAATAAAGCTAGAAAATACTTAAATTGGGATCCAAAGTTTTCATTACTTCAAGGATTGGAAGAGACGATTTCCTTCTTCCGTAAAAAATAAAGCGATCGCATGCAATACACTAAAATTGGAAATTATTATATTCTCTATAAAACATTACGAATGCTTTTAAAAATGATCCTAGAGTCAGAGTTGTTTATTAATTACAGAAATATCTGCTTTCTATAATTCCTTAGATTTGTTATCAATAGGGAGAACCGGAAACTGCATGTGAAGCATACACTTGTTGAACACCTGTACTTTCAAAAAGTAGTTCACCATATCTATAACATATAACTTAAATTAGGAAGAAAAGCTTATATCGTAAATAGATTAAGCTTTTCTTTCGTGTTCTTTTTCATAATATGGGTATTTTCTTAGTTTTTAATCCTCTCGTTTATCCCGCTATGCGCGGGCAGTAAGACCCCCACCTCAAGATTCAGAGAGAAGCAAGGAAGATAGGTAGGGGATAACTGCTGGCATGTGGTCGATTGGTTCAACTAATCATCAGTGGGAATGAAGAAAACCCCCACTGATGGAAGTTTTACTTTATAAAAAATAGGGAATGTACCTTATGTAGATAGATAAAGAATAGATTTTTAATGAAACTTCTCCGCCCAGTATGAATATAACTGTAATAACGTACGTTTCAGTAAAGAGGGGGATTGGGGATGGCGGACAAACAAATAAAGGAAGGGAAAAATCAACCGTTATTATATACTCATCGTTTGGATTTATTTAAACTTCAGCGCCATGTGCAGCGGAGTGTGATTGTGAAACAGACAGAACAAACGGCTGAAACACAGGAAAACGAAATAGATCATGTTGAAAATAGTGAACAGACTCACCATATTGTAGAGGAGGTAAACGTAGCTGATCCACAACACATGCAAACGGATGAACCGGAGATAGATGTTGTTGAACAACAACACATGCAAACGGATGAACCGGAGATAGATATCGTTGATCCACAACACATGCAAACGGACGTACCGGAGATAGATGTCGTTGATCCACAACACATGCAAACGAATGAACCGGAGATAGATGTCGTTGATCCACAACACATGCAAACGAATGAACCGGAGATAGATGTCGTTGATCCACAACACATGCAAACGGACGTACCGGAGATAGATGTCGTTGATCCACAACACATGCAAACGAATGAACCGGAGATAGATGTCGTTGATCCACAAAACATGCAAACAGATGAACCGGAGATAGATGTCGTTGATCCACACAACGTGCAAACGAATGAACCGGAGATAGATGTCGTTGATCCACACAACGTGCAAACGGATGAACCGGAGATAGATGTCGTTGATCCACACAACGTGCAAACGAATGAACCGGAGATAGATGTCGTTGATCCACAACACATGCAAACGGATGAACCGGAGATAGATGTTGTTGATCCACAACACATGCAAACGGATGAACCGGAGATAGATGTTGTTGATCAACATAACACGTACGCGAATGTAGCGGAAGAGAATCAACCAAAACAAAATGATGAACAATTTGTAGAATCTTCAAGTAGTACGTGGCAGAATAAATCGTTTAAAGATATGAATACTGAAGAGAAAATTTATTTCTTATTAAATCGACCACATTATATACCAAGTGTGAAATGTATGGTGAAAACAGAGAAAGCTTCTTATGTAGGGGTTATTGCTTCTTATGAAAATGGGGTGCTGCAAATGGTAGGATCGAACCGAATTGGGAATTTCATCCTAAATATAGAAGATGTCGTATCCATTCGCATGATGGGGCTATAATGTGCGAAAGGTGGTAGGAATCCTACCACCTCAATAGTTTTTGGGTTTACATATTATACGCCTGAAACGTGTGCGTCACGTAGGCATTGAATTGCACAGAAACAATTTAAATCAACAGTTACAACAGAATTTGTTGCCTGTAGTGTAGCGTTGGGATTGTTTAAGAAGGCACAAACTGGCTCTTCACAATCTTTTTGATCTTGACTGTGTACTTCTAATGCACGTAATACTGCAGTGCAGTCGTCTACACTTTCTACACGGTAAATGTACGAATAGCATTTTTTAATGCTACCAGAACCAACAAATACTTTGAATGGTTCTCCTCCGCTATTAAATAAGACAAATGGGCGAGTATTTGCGAGTCTAGAGCCTTGATGTGCACCAAGGAATGGAACATCACATCCTGTCGGGCATGTGCTTGTTGCGCAATCTTGTAATTCATTGATGAAGTTTACAACATCACATACGCAATTGACGTTTATAACCTTTTTGTCATCATTGTTACCCATTCTTTTCACTCCTTATCATAAGTTTTGATTACACTACTAGAATATTGAATGCGGGGTAAATCTGTTACTGCTCTAAAGTTGTTTTTTTCAAAGGATAAGCCTGTATTTAGATGAAAAGAAAAGGGGATGAGGAACTTGCTTTTTGAAAGTTGGCTTATGTTTTTTATTTTCTCATTTGCAGTATTTCGGTTAACACACCTTTTGGTCTATGATAAGATTACGTCTTTTATACGTGCGCCTTTTATTGAAGAAATACAGATTACAGAGGAGGATGGTACGGTTTCAACGTATATGAAAATAAGAGAAACGGGCTTACGTAAATTTTTTGGTGAATTGTTAAGTTGCTATTGGTGTACAGGAATATGGGCGAGCGCTCTATTGCTTTTGTGTTATGAATGGATTCCTAAAGTAGCAGAGCCAATTATTTTGTTATTAGCAGTTGCTGGGGTTGCAGCGATTATTGAGACGATTGTGAGTCGAATGATGGGGAATTGAGAAATGAAGGAACGAAACAGAAGGGTTGTTCATATACTAAAGAGAGCGTTAAAAAATAGAGGAGATGTTTGCCATGGCGAATTATCAGCAACCTAATCCATACAATAATCTTCAATATTGGTACAAAATGCAGCAACAGCAACAAGGGCAGCTGAATCAGCAGCAACAACTAGAACAACTAGAACAACTAGGATATATAAAGAAACAAGGTTGTAACTGCAGCGGAAATAAAAAGAAAAATCAGTAACAATCAAAAGAGGTTTAGGGGATGGAAAAATCCCCGCTGATGGAAGTTTCATTTTATGAAAAATAAAATAAAAAATACCTTGTTTTATCCTCTTTGTAAGGAAAACCAAGGTATTTTTTGTTTTGCGGGATGATTGTATTTCAGAAAGTTCCGCGTAGTAGCGTTTCAGGCAGAAATCATTTCATTTGTTATTTTGTTTTTTGTAGATCATCCCTTGTCAAAAATAAAAATCTAGAAACATCAAGTTTCTTCCCTCTAAAAAATTGCGGAGAAGAAATGTACAATTCTTCTTTTGCGCGCGTAATAGCAACGTATGCTAAGCGTCGTTCTTCCTCTAATGCTTCCGAAGTATCAGTGACGCGATCGTTTGCGTCTTTTAAGGATGAAGAATGTGGTAATATCCCATCGCTTGCACCGAGTAAGAAAACACATGGAAATTCAAGACCTTTGGCGTTATGAATAGACATAAGCGATACAGCATCTTGCTGCGCTCGTGTTTTTAATGTTTCCATTTCTTTTTGATTTTGAATAGCTGTGTTTATAAATTCTAAGTACGCTGGAATATCCGAAAAGCGATTTGCAGATTCAATGAGTTCTTCAAGCATTTCTTCTTGTATTTCTTTTTGCATTGTAAAGGAAGAGCGGTCATTGCTTTGCAGATAGTCTAAGTATTGCCCTTTTCCTTTAATGATTTCTTTTAATGCTTTTTTCGGTTCAAGCTCTTTAATAAATTTCAAGAAATCAATACGATCATTAACTTTCTTCACTTGGAATGGTTTTAAGTTCGGATTAAGTAAAAGAAAATGTAAAAGGGAAGGGAAGCGACCTTCACCGTATTTCCATTGTTCTCGTTCAATAAATGATATACATTCATCACGGCCTATATACATTGTTGGTAAAATGCTTGCGAGTGATTCTAAACGAAAAGGTTCAAAGGCTAGCCGCAATTGATCTAATACAGGTTTTATGAGCGAGTGTTCATAAAACGATTGGCTTGCCCCGTATTTGACAAACGGAATTTTATGAATCGTAAGCTGATCGAGCAAGGAGCGGCTTACAGAATGAGTCCGGTACAGTAAGCAAAAGTCTGAATAGTTTCGTTCACCACTTGCTACTTTATCTTGAATAAGTTGTAAAATTTGATTCGCTTCATCTAATGTTGTTGCTGGCCTTGAATAAAATGGCTGTATTCCTTCTTCGTGAACGGTGTACAATTCTTTGTTAAATCGTTCTTGATTCAGCTTAATGACTTCATTACCAAGTCCTACTATGTATGGATTGGAGCGATAGTTTGTATTTAAAGTAATAATGGTTGTATCATCAAATTCCTTTGGGAAAGAAAGGATAATTTGATGACTAGCCCCGCGCCAGCCGTAGATCGCTTGATCATCGTCTCCTGCGATAAATAAGTTGTTTTGTGGTGCTGCTAATAGTTTCACAATTTCATACTGGGCGTACGATGTATCTTGAAATTCATCCACTTCAATATATTGAAAGCGACCTTGCAGTTGTGTTAATAATGCGGCATTGTTTTCTAGTAAATAAAACGTTTCAAGTAAAATATCATCAAAGTCTAGATAGCGATGACTTTGCTTTACGTCTTCATAGCGTTGATATACTTCTTGAAATTCACGTTCAACAGGTGTTTTTGCTTGTACATCTTTCGGTCTATTTAATTTATTTTTTTCAAGTGAAATCATTGCTAGCATACTTTCTGCATCATAGTCATCTTTTAAACGAAGTTCTTTTAAAATTTTCTTTACGATAATTTGTTTATGCTTTTCATTTGCTAAAATTTGTTGGTTGTATCCTTGGCTGCGAAGTAATTTTAAGAAAACAGAGTGGAACGTTCCGGCAACAAGATATTGGCTCGCTGCGGGTGTCATACCAGGTAATGTTGCTACGCGGCTTCGGATTTCTTCTGCAGCTTTTTGGGTAAACGTAAGCAATAAAATGTTACGCGGGTGAATGCCTTTTACGTTGACTAAATAGCCAACGCGTGTTGTCAAGACAGACGTTTTTCCGCTGCCAGCACCAGCTAATGTGAGAACGGGTCCTTCTGTCTGACGAACAGCTTCTAATTGTTTTTCATTTAAATGTATTCCTTGTTGTTCAAGAGCACGAAAATAGGTAACATCCGCATCGTTTCGATCAATTAAATCGGTAGATGTTTTCGGAATATGATAAGTTGCGCGAGGTATATTCGAATGTGTTAATGATTTTTGCGAAAAATTTTCCTTAGTCATAATTTCACCTTCAATAAGTAGCATCAACTTATAACTTTATCGGAAGATAGAGGAAATGGCAATGTAAAAAAGTGAGACAGTTATGTGGTTGAATTTGGAGTATATAAATACAAATTGAAAAAACGACATAAAAACCCCTTTCTTTTTAGATGGGTGAGAGGATCTGGCCGTGCATAGAAGCGGTCAGGACCTTTTCCTGCCCCGTGCGGTGGTAAAAACAAGTGTAGGTCACTTGTTTTCTTCATAGCAGCGACTTATATGTTGAAAAGTCATATGTGATGAGAGCGTGCGTAAAACGCAAGATAATTGTAGAAATTATAAAAAGAAGCGCTAAGCAAGCGCTTCTTTTATAGTTTTTTTATCATCACAACATGCGGAATGTCAGCTTCCATAAACACATCAGAAATTGTTTCATATCCAAGCTTATTATAAAACGGCTCAGCATGTGTTTGAGCATGAAGTTTTAGTTTTGGAAGAGCTTCTTCTTTCGCAAGAGCTTCTAACGCATTCATAATGATTTTTCCAGCACCTCTTTGACGATGAGAGGATAGGACACAAACACGTTCCATTTTTCCTATGCCGTCAACGATACGAAAACGACCAGCACCAACTGGAACATCTTCGTCGTATAAAACAACATGTTTTGCGACATGTTCATATTCATCGTATTCTTCTTCAGACGAAACATTTTGCTCGTCCACAAATACTTGTTTCCGAACAGAGAATGCATCTTTTAGCTCTTCTTCATTTTGTACGAATTTTGCTTGCAACTTATTACTGCTCCTTTCCTAAATGGAACGTTTCATATACTGTCCATGTATCATTTTCTAATTGATATACTAAATGGAAACGGTCAATTGGTTGTTCATAATAGAAATCTTTCATTTTTAGGCGACCTAAAACATCAGCATGTTCAGCATCTGATAATTGTTGTCCAATTGTAAGGTGTGGCACAAAAGCATATTCGCGATCTTGTGTGAATATTCCGCTATGCATTTCTTCATTTAGAAATGTTAATTCTGGTGTTTTTTCCACTTTAAAGTAAATGACATTATTTACAGGTGCAAACGAGCTCACTTTTCCAACATGTAGTGTAAACGTGTTTGCTTTGCTTGCAATTGTATGCAGCTCTGTTACAATAGCGCCTAGCTGTTCATCGGCTACTTCAAAAGGTGCCTTTAATGTAATATGCGGTGGAACTAATGCATAATGTGGATCGTAACGCTTACGCAGACCATTTGCTTTATCTTGAATCATTTTTGATGGAAAAATTACAATACCTAGTTTCATCTCTAAATTCCTCCCCTTGTCTGAACGTAAAATGTTTTTATGAAAAAACTCTCCTTTATTATATCAGATGATTCTGAAAAATACTGTGTATTATTTCATTGATAGCATATGAGAAAATGCATGTGGCAAGTTTTTTTGCCAATATTTCCATGTATGATTACCATTGAACTCTTCGTAATAGGTTGTAAATCCCTTTTCTATGAGAAGATTATGCAATTCTCGGTTTGGTGCTACAAAATCAGAAATATTGCCATCTGTTGTTTTTACATTTGTTTCTTCTGTACCGATAATATGGTATAAATCTAACGTTTGTGGCTCCGTAAATGTTTTGGCACGTTCTAACACAGATTCATTAACGAATGGTGATTGCATAATCACTTTACCGAATGTATGCGGATACATAAGAGCTGTCATAAATGAAACTGTACCGCCTAAAGAATCTCCAATTAAAACGCGGCCTTTCCCCATTTGATACGTTGGATACTTCTCATCTAAATATGGAACAAGTTCGTGAGCTAAAAAGCGAATGTACATGTCATTTTGTGATCCGTTTGGATGATATTTTTCTTTTCGGTCGTGTACATCTTTATATGGGATACCAACAATAATAGTTCGATCAATTTCTTCTGTTTCACGAAGTGATTCTATCACGCGATGTGCTTTACCTAGCTGAAAATAATCTCTTCCATCTTGTGCAATTACAATGGTGTGCTTATGAAGCGGCGTGAAGTTTGCTGGTAAATAAACGAGAAGCGAAATTTCTTCTTGCAATGATTTACTGTAAAATGTAAGTTCTTCAATTTTCCCTATTGTTTGTGTCATTGTGTAATCTCCCCTAAGTCAAAAGTTAATACAATTTTATTTTAGCACAAGAATGAGAAGAATCTAAAAAATTAGTATTCAGTAATAGAAGAAAGGGCTATAATGAAGTGAGAATTTTGGATAGATAAGGAGATGACATATGAAGCAACCAAAATCAATTGCACTGCCGTTAGCGATTTCGATTATTACGATTTCATTTGCGGCTATTTTTGTAAAAATGTCTACAGCACCATCTTCTGTTTTAAGTATGTATCGTTTATGGATTGTTGTGCTTATTATGTTTCCTATTGTTTGGAAGAGAAGAGAGGAATTTACGAGAATTCAGAAAAAGGACTGGGGATTTTTAATTGGATCTGGTTTCTTTTTAGCATTACATTTTCTTCTATGGTTTGCATCGTTAAAATTTACAACAGTTGCAAGTTCTACGATCATTTTAGCACTGCAGCCGCTCGTATCTCTTGTGGGAGGCTTTTTCTTATTTAAAGAAAGAACAACACTCGCTGCACTTGCGACAATGGGAATTGCAATTATTGGTGTAGGGTGTATTGGATGGGGAGACTTAGGACTGAGTAGGGAAGCAATCTTAGGTGATATACTATCATTTTTAAGTGTGATTGCAGTAGTTGGATATTTATTTATTGGGCAAACAACAGTGAAAAAAGTGTCCCACTGGATATATAGTTTTACTGTCTTTACATTTGCAGCTTTATTTTTAAGTGCCTATAACATGATGCTACAAATTCCATTTACAGGTTATTCATCATGGGACTGGACTGTATTTTTCTTACTTGCAACTGTACCAACTGTATCTCAAATGATTCATAACTGGCTATTAAATTATGTGAATGCGACGACAATATCTATGAGTATTTTAGGGGAGCCTGTTGGTGCAACAATTCTTGCTTTCTTTTTACTAGGTGAAAAATTAAATGTAATGCAAGTGGCAGGAAGTCTGCTTGTATTATGCGGTGTATCTATATTTTTACTGCAACAGCAAAAAAGCGTATATAAAGAGCAAGTAGAAGGTGCAGTATATACGCAAAAGATGTAGTTATTATCGTGCATTGAACAGAAGTGAAACTCCCGCTATTGGAAGTTTCACTTTATTTTGGTTTTGTTATATACGGTTGGACGTGGACGATACATAGGTCACGGAATTTTCCTTCTGCAGTTGTGACAATAATAACAGCCCGTCCAGCTTGTTTTCCTGTTACGATTGCTTTATGCCTTGTAGCGTTAATTTCTACAATATCAGGACTATTGCTCGTCCAAATTAGCTCTTGGTTACTTGCTAGAGAAGGAAGGACAGCTGCTGTAAGTTCTGCACGTTGTCCAGCTTTTAGCTTTAATTTAGCTTTGTGTAGTTGTACGCCGATGACCGGCACAACAGAAGGAACAAGTTTAATATGAGGTGTATCTGTTTGTGTTTTAGCATATGAAGAAGTTGTAAAGTGTTTTTGTAGGCGAAATGATGATAGCATGTGAGCGGTCTCCCTTCTGTATAATGTCTTTGGTTATACTATACATAAAAAATGTTAGGGTTAATTTAAGATAATATAAAGAATTTGTTAATTTACAGAAAATTCAGTATGTAAGCGAGAAAAAACAATCCCTGCTTCTATATAATAGAAGCGGGGATTGTTTTTTCTGAGATTAAGAAGCTATTTTTTCAAATTCTTCAAAGTCTTTTTGAACGTTTTCTGCTGGCTTTGTTAACAAGCTTACAACGATAATAGCAAGTAAGCTAGCAGCGAAACCAGGAATCATTTCATATAACATATCTTTTAAAAATTGAAATTGTGTCCACGTAATAACAGTTGTTGCCCCGGCAATCATGCCAGCAAGAGCGCCCCATTTTGTCATTCGCTTCCAGTATAGGCTTAATAAAATAACTGGTCCAAATGAAGAACCAAAACCTGCCCAAGCGTAACCAACAAGTGCTAAAATTGTGCCATTTTGTTTAAATGCAAGTCCACTTGCAATTAAAGCAATTGCTAGAACAGCCATACGTCCTACAAAAACAAGTTCGCGGTCCGTTGCAGAGCGGCGGAAAAATGTACGGTATATATCTTCTGTTACAGCACTTGATGTAACAAGAAGCTGTGAAGAAATTGTACTCATGATTGCTGCTAAAATAGCAGCTAGTAAGAAACCAGTAATAAGTGGGTGGAATAAAATATTTCCAAGTTCAATGAAAATCGTTTCTGGATCTGCTAATTTTAAGCCCATGTCAGAATAATAAGCAATCCCGATTAGTCCAGTAAACATAGCGCCGACGATAGAGAAAATCATCCAGCTCATGCCGATGCGGCGAGCACTTTTTAATTCTTTTACAGATGAAATCGCCATAAAGCGAACGATAATATGAGGTTGTCCAACATAACCAAGACCCCAAGCGAATAAGGAAATAATGCCGAGTACAGAAGTACCTTTAAAAATATTTAATAAGTTTGGATCAATAGATTGAATTGTTTGAAATGCTGGTCCAAGACCATTTACATGCATAATTGTTACAATTGGAACTAAAACGAGTGCGACAACCATAATAATCCCTTGCACGAAGTCTGTCCAACTTACAGCTAAGAACCCGCCAAATAACGTATAAGCTACAACAACAGCGGCAACAATGAAAAGTCCCATATGATAGTCCATTCCAAATGTATTACGAAATAGAACAGCACCTGATACTAATCCCGAAGCTACATAAAATGTAAAGAAAATCATAATAACAAGTCCGGAAACAAGGCGTAGCATATGAGATTTATCATGGAAGCGATGTTCTAAAAATTCTGGAATTGTAATTGAGTTGTTTGCCAGTTCAGAGTAGGTACGTAAGCGAGGAGCGACGTATAGCCAGTTTGCATATGCACCGAGTGTTAAGCCGACCGCAATCCAACTGCTGCTTAGACCTGTTGCAAACATAGCACCGGGTAACCCCATTAACAGCCATCCACTCATATCAGCAGCGCCTGCACTCAGTGCTGTTACTGCGGGACCTAATGTACGCCCGCCAAGCATATAATCTGTTAAGTTTGATGTTCGTTTGTAGGCAATGTAGCCAATTACTAACATCCCGATCATATAGATCGAAATTGAAATTAAAATCTGTGTATTCATGTTAGTCCCCTTCCCTAAGTAGTATCTTTTGATGTATTGCATAATTATAATCTAACATGATTATGTGAAAAAATCCACACGCAAATAAGAATTTTCAGAAATGTAAGCGTATTTAGAAGGTATTTTATTTTTTTAATATAAAATATTTTATTAGTAAATAGCTATTTTTATAGAGTATTTATTATTTTTACATAAAAACGGGATGTTTTGTCAATATAATATTTAACGTATAGATAAAAAATTTTTTTCGGAAAGTGTTGACTTCTAAAAAAAGAAAAGCATATAATGAGTTCAAATTTAAAAACGTAAGCGTTGATGAAGAAGAGTACATATTATGGACATGTCAGAGAGCTGATGGTTGGTGCGAATCAGTATGAAAGTAATATGGAATGGGCTTCGGAGCTTCCAAACCGAAACGAAAAAAGTAGGCTTTGGCGAAAAGATCTCATCGTTACAAGAGACACGTATTGTATTTCGATACGGAAAAGTGCGTTACTTTTGTAACGAATTAAGGTGGCACCACGGGAGTACCCGTCCTTTTTATAGGATGAGTACTCCCTTTTTGTGTAGAAAAAAATGAATATGATAAATCGATGAGTAAGAAGAGTACGTACATTGGAGACGTTCCAGAGAGCCGGGGGTAGGTGAGAGCCCGGTGCGGTGCCAAGTACGGAATGGGCTTACGAGAGGTATGCTGAACTATAAGTAGGCAACCCGGGTTCCGCCGTTACAAGGATTGGGTATAATATTGTACCTGAAAAAGCGGGATGCTTTGCATCCAACAAGAGGTGGTACCGCGGTAAATTTATCGTCCTCTGCATATTTCCATATGCAGGGGACTTTTTTATTTTGAATAGAGAGGTGACAGTCATGATAACGAAAGAACAATTTATGATGCGAAAACAACAAGGGAAAACCTTTCTTGTTATTCAAGAGGAAGAAGGCGATAGTTTAACACCGATTGCTTTATATCGCCGTATGAAAGGTGAGAAAAATTTTTTACTCGAAAGCTCGCAGCTTCATCAAGATAAAGGACGTTATTCTTATTTAGGGTGTAATCCTTACGGAGAAATTAAAAGTATTGGCAAGGAAGTAGAGATTACGATAAATGGTGTGACTGAAAAGGTAAACGGAAACGTATTAAAGGAACTGGAAAGAATACTTGCACCAAATAAAGTTGAAAGCCCATTTCCGTTTTGCGGAGGAGCAGTTGGTTATATTGGTTATGATGTCATTCGGCAATATGAAGATATTGGAGAAATGTTGTCTGACCCATTAAATATTCCAGAAGTGCATGTGCTACTTTATCGTATGTTTGTTGTGTATGATCATCTACGACAAAAGCTATCGTTTGTATATGTGTATCAAGGCGATGATATGGACTCGTATGAAGAAGTTTACGAGCAGCTGCAAGTATATAAACAGGAATTGTTACATGAATCAGAGGAACATGTGAAAGAGCTGTATGCTTCTTTAACATTTACATCTTCTGTAACAGAAGAAAGGTTTTACGAAATGGTTGAACAGGCAAAGGAACATATTCGGGCAGGGGATATTTTTCAAGTTGTGTTATCGCAGCGTTTGCAAAGTGATTTTGTAGGAAATCCATTTGCGTTATATCGCCGGCTTCGCACCGCGAATCCGTCTCCCTATATGTTTTATATTGATTTTCAAGATTATGTTGTACTCGGTTCTTCACCGGAAAGCTTACTTTCTGTACGAGATGAAAAGGTTATGACGAATCCAATTGCAGGAACAAGGCCACGCGGAAAAACGAAAGAAGAGGATGAAAAGATAGCGAAAGAGTTGCTTGCAAACGAGAAGGAGCGAGCGGAGCATATGATGCTGGTCGATTTAGGACGTAATGATATTGGACGGGTGAGTGAGGTTGGTTCAGTTCAATTAGATAAATATATGAAAATCGAGAAATATTCACATGTGATGCATATTGTATCTGAAGTTTCCGGAACATTGCGAAAAAATATGAACTGCTTTGATGCGTTAGCGTATTGCTTGCCGGCAGGAACTGTATCGGGAGCTCCAAAAATTAGGGCAATGGAAATTATTAATGAATTAGAAACAGAAAAACGAAATGTGTATGCCGGAGCAGTTGGCTATATTTCTTTCTCGGGGAATATGGATATGGCACTTGCTATACGAACAATGGTTGTAAAAGATGAAAAAGCATATGTACAGGCAGGGGCTGGTATTGTGTATGATTCGAATCCTGCAGCCGAATATGAAGAAACATTAAATAAAGCAAAAGCGCTCTTGGAGGTAATGAAATGATTGTTATCATTGATAATTATGATTCATTCACATATAACTTGTATCAATTGTTAGGTTCCAGTGCAGAGAACGTCGTTGTACTACGTAACGATAAAGTGACGATTCAAGAATTGGAGGAAATGAAGCCGCAAGCAATTATTCTTTCTCCAGGACCTGGAAGACCAGAAGATGCAGGGATTTGTATTGAAGTGATTCAACATTTTTATAAAAGTATTCCGATTCTTGGTATTTGTCTTGGACATCAAGCAATTGTTACTGCTTTTGGTGGAGAAATTGTTCAAGCAGAGCGGATTAAACATGGGAAAACGTCACTTGTGAAACATAATGGTACATCGATATTCTCGTATGTAAAACAGCCGCTGACAGCGATGCGTTACCATTCACTCGTAGCAGAGCAGCATACTCTTCCTAATTGTTTTGATGTATTAGCTACAGCGATGGATGACGGAGAAATAATGGCAGTTCGTCATCACTATTATCCGCTTTTCGGATTACAATTTCATCCGGAATCAATTGCAACTGAAGAAGGCGGAAAATTAATACAGGAATTTTTAACCAATGTGAAAGAGGTGGAGAGAGTATGAACAGTTATCTTCGAAAATTAGTAGAGAGGCAGGATTTAACGGAACATGAAATGTATGAAGCAGGGATTGCGCTATTAAGCGAAGATATTTTAGAAAGTGAAATTGCAGCTTTTTTAGCAGTGTTAAAAGCAAAGGGAGAAACGGCGGATGAAATATATGGTCTTGTTCGAGCTCTTCGTGAAAAAGCATTGCCATTTTCTAATCATATTGTAGGTGCGATGGACAATTGCGGAACGGGCGGAGATGGTGCACAAACATTTAATGTGAGTACAACATCAGCCTTCGTGCTTGCTGGTGCCGGTGTAAAAGTTGCGAAACATGGCAACCGTGCCGTTTCTAGTAAAACGGGAAGTGCGGATTTATTAGAGGAACTCGGTGTCAATATTGCATGTACGCCAAAGCAAATTGATTATTTGTTAGAGAAAGTCGGGATTGCCTTTCTATTTGCACCGGCGATGCATCCAGCACTGCGCCGCATTATGAAAGTAAGAAAAGAATTAAATGTTCCAACAATCTTTAATTTGATTGGACCACTTACAAATCCAATTCACTTAGAAACACAGTTCGTTGGTATTTATAAACGAGAGATGTTACTTCCAGTAGCAAAGGTACTGCAGAAGCTTGGCAGAAAACAAGCAATTGTTGTAAATGGGAGTGGATTTTTAGATGAAGCATCTTTGCAAGGAGAGAATCACGCAGCACTTTTAAAAGATAACAAGATTATCGAAGTAAGTATTTCTCCAGAAGAGTATGGATTTTCACGTGTGAAAAACGAAGCCATTAGAGGCGGAAATGCAAAGGAAAATGCCAATATTACATTAAACGTCTTGCGCGGAGAAGATAGCGTATACCGTGATACAGTGTTATTCAATGCAGGTCTTGCTCTTTTTGCAAACGGAAAAGCAGGAACAATTGAAGATTGCATTCGCTTAGCGGCTCATAGTATTGATTCGGGAAAGGCGTTAGAGAAATTAAATCTATTAATTGCTGCAAGTAATAAAAAGCTAGAAAGGGTGAACTAAATGGAAAGCATTTTAACAAAAATTATCGAGCAAAAAAAGAAAGAAGTAGCGGTGTTATATGAAACGTATACACCAGTGAAGGAAACTCGTACATCTTATTCTCTTGTAAAAGCGCTGCAGCAATTTACTGTGATTGCAGAGATAAAACGTGCCTCACCGTCTAAAGGGGATATCAACTTACATGTTGATGTTGCCAAACAAGCACAGATCTATGAAACAAGCGGTGCTGGAGCAATTTCTGTTTTAACAGATAATCAATTTTTTAAGGGCTCTTTTCATGATTTAGAAACGGTAAGAGCACATACGAATATACCGCTTTTATGTAAAGATTTTATCATTGATAGCATCCAGATTGACCGGGCATATGATGCGGGAGCTAACCTGATTTTACTCATTGTTGCTGCATTAACAAAAGAAAAATTATTTGAGTTGTATGAGTATGTAAAGGAGCTCGGATTAGAAGCAATTGTAGAGATTCATAATGAAGAGGAGTTAGAAACGGCATTAGAGCTAAATCCTGACGTCGTTGGAGTAAACAATCGAAACTTGAAAACATTTGAAGTTGATTTAAGTACAACGGAAAAGCTCGGGAAACGGTTAAATGAACAAAACGTACTTTGGATTAGTGAGAGCGGCATTCACACAAAAGAAGATATTATACGTGTCAAGCAAGCCGGTGCAAAAGGGATTCTTGTCGGAGAAGCGTTCATGACAGCACCGTCCGTTGGAGACTTTTTTCAATCGCTGAAGGTGACGATATGAAAGTGAAAATTTGCGGTATTACCGACATCGAAACAGCAAAAGCCGCCTGTGAATACGGCGTTGATGCCATCGGATTTGTATTTGCGAAAAGTAAGCGGGAAATTACGCCAGAGCAGGCAAAACAAATTATTGAAGAGCTTCCGATGAATGTGATGAAAGTTGGCGTTTTCGTAAATGAGCCAATCGAAGTGATCCAGAAAATTGTAACGTATTGTGGTTTAACGCATGTACAGTTTCATGGGGACGAACAAAATCACCACATCAAAAGATTGAATATTCCGTCTATAAAAGCGGTTGGTGTAAGTTCGAGAGAAGATATAGAACGAGCACAAGAATATGAAACTGATTTTATATTATTTGATAGTCCAAAAGAGAAATTTCATGGTGGGAATGGCAAAACATTTTCATGGGAGTTATTACAGCACATGCCAAATGCTATTGGGAAAAAGTGTATATTAGCTGGTGGATTACATCTTGAAAATATTACAAAAGCAATTGAAATGGTTCAACCATATATGGTTGATGTGAGCAGTGGTGTTGAAACAGATGGTAAAAAAGATATCGAGAAAATGAAAAGATTCATAACGAAAGCGAAGGAGTGTTAAAGATGAAATATGCATATCCAGATGAAAAAGGTCATTACGGTATTTATGGAGGACGTTATGTCCCAGAAACGTTAATGCAGTCTGTTTTAGAGTTAGAAGCAGCATATAAAGAAGCAATGCAAGATGAAGCATTTCAAGAAGAGTTAGAGCATTATTTACAAACATATGTCGGGAGAGAAACACCTCTGTATTTTGCAGAAAATCTTACGAAGTATTGCGGCGGAGCAAAAATTTATTTAAAGCGAGAAGATTTAAATCATACAGGAGCTCATAAAATTAACAACACAATTGGGCAGGCGCTTCTAGCAGTGCGAATGGGTAAGAAAAAAGTTGTGGCTGAAACTGGTGCTGGACAGCACGGGGTAGCAACAGCAACTGTATGTGCCTTGCTTGGTTTAGAGTGCGTTATTTTCATGGGAGAAGAGGATGTAAAACGCCAAAAACTAAATGTTTTTCGGATGGAATTACTAGGTGCGAAAGTTGAAAGTGTCGCAGCAGGAAGTGGGACGCTAAAAGATGCAGTAAATGAGGCGCTTCGCTACTGGGTTGCGCATGTACATGATACGCACTACGTTATGGGATCTGTCCTTGGACCGCATCCGTTTCCGCAAATCGTACGTGATTTTCAAAGTGTAATTGGTAAGGAAACGAAGAAGCAATATGCGGAGTTAGAAGGGAAATTACCGGAAGCAGTTGTAGCTTGTATTGGCGGCGGCAGTAATGCAATGGGAATGTTTTATCCATTTGTACAAGATGAAGAAGTTGCTCTTTACGGCGTAGAAGCAGCAGGTAAAGGGGTTCATACAGAGAAGCATGCGGCAACATTAACGAAAGGAAGCGTTGGTGTTTTGCACGGGTCTATGATGTATCTTCTGCAAAATGAAGAAGGACAAATTCAAGAAGCCCACTCCATTTCAGCAGGGCTGGATTACCCAGGGGTTGGGCCGGAGCATAGCTTATTAAAAGACATTGGCCGTGTATCTTATCATTCGATAACAGATGAAGAAGCGCTGCATGCTTTTCAGTTGTTAACGAAAAAAGAAGGGATTATCCCAGCATTAGAGAGCTCACATGCTGTGGCGTATGCACTCAAATTGGCACCAACTATGAAAAGTGATGAAGGGCTTGTCATTTGTTTATCTGGGCGCGGAGATAAAGATGTTGAAAGTATAAAACGTTATATGGAAGAGGTGTAACTGATGGGAGTAGAAAGAATTACTGCAGCATTTCAAAATGGAGAAAAAGCATTCATCCCGTACGTAATGGGGGGAGATGGCGATTTACAAGAACAAATTCGTTTTTTAGATGAAGCCGGGGCAAGCATTGTTGAAATTGGCATTCCTTTTTCTGACCCAGTTGCAGATGGACCGACCATTCAAAGGGCAGGAAAACGAGCACTAGAAAACGGAACAACGCTTGAAGGAATCTTCCAAGCACTTGCGGAAGTAAGGAAAGAAGTGCAAATCCCATTTGTTTTAATGACGTATTTAAACCCTATTTTAGCGTTCGGGAAAGAACGTTTTATTGGAAGGTGCATTGAAGCAGGCGTCGATGGGATTATCGTTCCAGATCTTCCATATGAAGAACAAGATATTATTGCCCCGCTATTGCGCGGGGCACAGATTGCTCTTATTCCGCTTGTAACGGTAATGAGTTCGATTGAACGAATTCAAAAGATTACAAGTGAATCACAAGGGTTTGTATATGCTGTTACAGTAGCTGGTGTAACTGGGGTACGGCGTGATTTCGAGCAAGAATTGCAAGCTTATTTAGAAAAGGTGAAAGCGCATGTTCAGCTTCCAGTTGTTGCAGGATTTGGCATATCAACTACGGAGCAAATAGAAGAAATGATTAAATTATGTGATGGAGTTGTGGTCGGAAGTAAAGTGATTGAGCTGTTAGAAAATGAAAAGCAAGATGAAATTCGCGAGCTCATTGCTGCAGTGAAATAAAGTGAAACCTTCGTCAGTGGTGGAGTTCTTCATTCACCACTGACGGAAAGCCCGCCCAATTGGGCTTTTACGGGCCCCCACCTATTTCTGAATCTTAAGGTGGGGCGAATAGCGGGATAGAAGGGAGAGGCTGCTTGTTAAGGTAGCCTCCTCCTTCTATTTGTGCCCTCAAATAGATAACGAAAAACTATTTCTTAATTGATTGAAAATTCTTTCTTCTATTATATAATAAATACAATTGTATCTTCCAAGAAATGAGATGATTGTATGGCGGTATTGCTGGCTCTTATTCCGATTGTAATGATTTTTATTTGTTTATTTGTATTCAAGCAAACATCTCTTAAAGCTTCGTTAATTTCTTATGTTGTATGCAGCGGAATCGTTTTACTATCACCGATGTTTCGCTTGCGAATGGGGGAGGTTGTTCATGCGACGATTAAGGGTGGTTTAATTTGTTTTATCGTCGGATATGTTTTGTTTTTCGGTATTTTTTTATTTCACCTTATGAATAAAATGGGATATATTAACCAGGTTGCTCGTTTTATGGAACATGTTACACATGATCGTTTACTGCAAATGCTCCTAATGTGTTTTGGAATTTGTCCTCTTATTGAATCGGTAAGTGGTTTTGGAATTGGCTTTATGGTGGCGGCTCCTATTTTTATTTCACTTGGTTATAAACCGTTTCAAGCAGTTTTACTTTCATTTATCGGTTTATTAGCAAGCTCATGGGGAGCGATGGCAACTGGAACAATTATTGGATCAGGGCTTATTGGTATGCCTTTAGTACAACTTGGATCTGGTACAGCGCTATTAAGTATCCCAATATTTGCGTATTTTATCATGCTTTCTTTATATATAGTTGGTGGCTGGTCTGCGGTGGTACAAAAATGGAAAGAAGCAACGGGATTTTTTCTATTATTCTCGTTATCTATTTATTTGTCTAATGTATATGTGAGCGTTGAATTAGCTGGGATTTTAAGTGCGATTGTAACGATAACATTTGGATTTATCATCATTAAAATAACGGCAAGGCAACAGAAGGAAGTGTACTCAGAGCATGCTGCTGCCCAGCAGCAGGAAGTTTCTATTGTAAAGATTATTAGCCCGTATTTATTTTTGACAGTCTGTATATTGTTCTCTCGTTTGATTCCATCGTTTCATAGTGCGTTACAATCACATGTGGTTATTAACCTACCATCTTATTCTTACAAACTTGAATTATTGTATTCACCAGGGTTTTGGCTTGGGATTACGTGTTTATTTACCATTATTTTCTTCCGAGTTCCTTCTATTATAATAAAGCAGTCATTGCTGCAAACAGTGAAACAATGGATCCCATTTGCGATTACAACGACCATGTTTATTGCCATTTCGGAACTAATGGGTGCATCAGGTATGCATATGTTATTAGCGGAAGCAGCTGGCCATACATTTGGAATGATGTTTGTTTTTGTTGCACCATTTATCGGTGGTATTGGCGGTTTTTTAACGGGAAGTAATGCCGGGTCAAACGCCATGTTTATTAAATTACAAATGCAAACAGCGCAAAATGTGGGACTTCCGTGGCAATTCGTCACGACGGTGCAAAATACAAGTTCTTCTTTTGCTACCATTGCTTGTCCATCACGCATTACGCTTGGCGCTTATTTATGTAACATTCCATTTCGGGAAAATGAGTTGCTAAAGAAGACGACGCTTATGATTTTTGGAGCCGTTTTGATTGTGGTAGGAGAGGTTTTAGTGTGGTATTTGATTATGTAAAGAAACGCTTCTCTTATAGGAGAAGTGTTTTTGTTTGTAGAAATATATAATTTCGTAGACTAAAGAAGAGAGAGTGGGCATGGGATGAGTATAAACTTAAGAGATATTACAAATGAGAATTGGATAGAATGTATATTCCTAACTACAAATATAGAGGACAAACATTTTATTTGTGAAGAGTTTGTTGCTTCAAATGCTTTATCATTGGCGCAGTCGAAAGTTCAAAAAGGTTGGATTACGAAGGCAATATACAACGATGAAACAATGGTCGGATTTACAATGTATGGGTATTGTGAACAACATAACTTTTTTGAAATATGTAGACTCATGATAGATCATAAATATCAAGGAAAAGGTTACGGGAGGACAGCGCTATTACATGTAATAGAAGAGCTGAAAAAAGATGCTAATTGTAATGAAATTTTTTTATCTTTTGCACCGAAAAATTTAGTTGCAAAACAACTGTATGAAAGTATTGGATTTGAAGATACAGGGAGAATGATTGAGGGGGAATGTTTGTACAAACTGCTATTAAAAAAGGGCTCACAATGTTAATGAAGAATATAAAAAAATGATTGATAAATGAAAAATATGGGAAATGTAAACGATAGATGATGATAAGGAGTGATACGGTGAAATACGTTATTATAGGCGGAGATGCAGCCGGAATGAGTGCAGCAATGCAAATTGTTCGTAATGACCAAGAAGCAAGTGTAATAACTTTAGAAAAAGGCGACATCTATTCGTATGCGCAGTGCGGTCTTCCTTATGCGATTAGCGGAGTGATTGAGTCTACTGAAAACTTAATTGCTAGGGACGTTGATACGTTTCGAAACAAGTATCAAATTGATGCCAAAGTGTATCATGAAGTGACACGTGTAGATCCAGCAAGTAAAAAAGTGTGCGGCATCATACATACGCAAACATCAGAGCCATTTGAATATGAATATGATCGTTTACTAATTGCAACTGGAGTGCATCCGATTATGCCGGACTGGAGGGGGAGTAAATTACAAGGGGTTCATGTATTAAAAACGATTCCAGATGCAAAGCGAATTATGGAGACACTTCATAATCAGAAAGTTGAACATGTTACGATAATTGGCGGCGGGGCAATCGGTCTCGAAATGGCAGAAACATTTGTTGAACTCGGTAAAAAAGTGCGTATGATTGAGAGAAATCAACATATAGGTACTGTTTTCGATGAGGATATGGCAGCATATATTCATGAAGAAGCAAAGAAACATAACATTGAGATACTTACAAATGAAAATGTGAAATCGTTTCAAGGAAAAGAGCATGTTGAATCTGTGGAAACAGATAAAGGAACGTACAAAACAGATCTTGTTTTAGTATCAGTTGGAGTCAAACCAAATACTGATTTTCTAGAAGGAACAGAAATAATCAGAAACCCAAAAGGCGCTATCCAAGTTAACGCTTATATGCAAACAAATATAGAGGACATTTATGCGGCAGGAGACTGTGCTACGCAGTACCACATTATAAAAGAAAAACATGACCATATCCCGCTTGGAACAACGGCAAACAAACAAGGACGAATTGCAGGACTGAACATGGTTGATAAACGAAGAGCGTTTAAAGGGATTGTCGGGACAGCGATTATGAAATTTATGGATATAACATTAGGACGAACAGGTTTGAATGAAAAAGAAGCGAAACAATTACAAATACCATATGAAATTGTAAAAATTGATGCGACAAACATAGCGGGATATTATCCGAGTAAGAAACCACTGCACGTGAAATTATTGTATCGAACAGACACACAGCAATTGTTAGGCGGACAATTTATAGGAGAGCAGGGCGTGGATAAAAGAGTAGATGTACTTGCGATGGCACTGTTCCATAAAATGTCGATTCATGATTTAGAAGATGTAGATTTAAGTTACTCTCCTCCTTACAACAGTGTGTGGGATCCGTTGCAGCAGGCAGCAAGAAGGGCAGAATAAAGCATCTCTTTTTTCAAGAGATGCTTTATTTAGATCATCGTTTCATTCGGTAAAGGATATAACTTATCGCTACAGTAATGCATGAAAATAAAATAGCGATGCTGGAAAAAGCAAGGAAGTAAGCATTATACTTCGCTATATTTGCGATAATTGTATGACTATCAAAATGAAGAAGGCCTCCTATAACGTTGAAAAGGAATAGGAACAAGAAGATTGTAATAAGTCCATCTAATGCACCTTTTATATCGGGTTTACTTAAGGCAATATGCGTAGAGATACAGATTGCAAGAATGAGAAATAGCCAAAAATAAGGATTTAATAGATTGTTAATAGTAAAAAGGCTTTTCAATAATAGGATAGAAGATAAAACAGTGCTTTTTATCATATCACTCATGACGCCGTTTGGCTGAATATTTGTTTCAATATCATTCATAAATGCCGCGTATGAGTGCGGTGTAAGAAAATACATTAAAGCAACTAGCGCGGCAATTCCAGAAAAAATAGGGGCAATGCCGATAAAGAAATTACCTATTTTTTGATATATACTTTTAGGATTATATTCGTGCTGCACATATCCTAAATACCCGTTACTCGTATTCGTTGGAAACCACTGAATATCCACGATTTTATGTCGAAACAAGACACACATAAATGCATGCCCGAATTCGTGAATGGGTGTTCCAATCCATGAAGTTAAGAGGAACCCATTTCTTCCAAAGGCCATTGTCCAATATGTTCGGGAACGATTTTCTAAATATCCTAATAAAAGTCCAACTAAAATAATGCATCCTACTAACGAAGCTAACTGTATAAAGGTTGTAATAAGCGTATTAAAAAAGAAGTTTCCTAATTCCATTTTGTCACCTTGTCTATATGTTAGTTTATAAATAGTAGATTACGATAATTTCTTAGTGTTAGTCTACTGTTATTTTTGTATGTCTCGTTTTGTTTTCTAACTTTACAGGTTTATTGTACATTAAGAATAAAAAGATACCCGTTAATATAATACTAGACCCTACCAATTGCTGAACAGTAACTACCTCATGCAGAATAAAATAAGCTAATACACATGTCCCAACTGGTTCACCTAATATACTCATTGAGATCGTTGAAGTATTGAGCCATTTAATGAGCCAATTAAAAATTGTTTGTCCAAGTAATGTTGAAATAAATGCTAAACAAAAGAACCATAGCCAGTCATATGATGAGTGACCTGTTAGAGGATATCCTAGAGTAAACGAATATCCAAATAGGAATAAGGAACTAGTTGCATAACCAATAAAGGTATAAGGGAATAGGGATAAACTTTTTCTTAAGTGTTGTCCGATTAAGAAATAAGCTGTTATCATAGCAGCTCCGAGCAAGGCAAGAATGTCGCCAAATAAGGCTGTACCGCCGATTTTGAAATCTCCCCAGCCAATTACAAAACTACCAGCAACAGCAAATATTCCACCTCCAATTGCAAGGCCTCTTAATCTTTCTCCAAAAAGGAAGTACCCTCCAACGAAGGCGAATAAGGGTTGAAGTGTAACAAGTACAGTTGAACTTGCTACAGATGTAAAACGTAAAGATTCAAACCAAAGTATATAATGAATAGCAAGAAAAACTCCAGACAGGCTACCTAGCATCCATTGTTTTTTTGTTAAATGTCTAATTTCCTGCATAGCATTTTTATTAAAATAGAACATAGGTAATATAAGGATAGTAGAGAACAGCATCCGATAAAAGGCTATAACAGGTGCAGGAGCGCTAGAAAGTTTTACAAATATAGCTGATGTTGAAAGAGCAAAAACTCCGAAAAATAATAAAAAATAAAGTAAAAGAGCGCGTGGTTGATTCAAAGTAAAGTCCTCCTATTTATTCAAAGTTTGGAAATGTAGTGTTTATTATTTTGTACAATGTTTATTATAATTAACTAATCATAGTATATATAACAGAGAGTGTAGCGTTCAATATATTAAGACGATGTTTAGTATGTTAAACGGTAATCGTATATTTGTATGAAAATAATAAAATCGATCAGGAGCTGTATGATGTCAAACTATAGTTTAGGGAATACAATTTTAGAATATAGAAAAAGTAAGGGATATAGTATTCGAGAATTTTCGGAAATAACGGGTATAAGTACATCTTTAATTAGTCAATTAGAAAGAGGACTTGCAAATCCTTCATTAAATATATTAAAAATAATTGCAAAAGCTTTAAATGTACCGCTGTTCACATTATTTGTAAATGATATTGACCATGAATCATTGATTGTCAGAAAAGAGGAACGAAAAAAGGTGTATCGTTCGAATAATGAACATATTGTCTACGATATATTAACTCCAGATTTTATGAAAGCAAATGTAGAAATATTAATGATGGATTTAAATCCAAATTCACAAACGACAGAAAGCCACTACAAGCACAATAAAGAAGAAATTGCTATTATCATGAGAGGGACAGCTTGTGTTGTACTTGAGGGAGTAGAGTATGTTTTACGAGAAGGAGATGTCATTCGAATTCCGCCTTTTATGAAGCACAAGTTTAAAAATGAGACTGAGGATATGGTGAATGTTTTGTTTGTTTTAACGGCACCTTCTTATGGAAGTAGAAATTAAGAAAACCCCCTTGCAAATGCAAGGGGGTTCTACAATCTATAAAATGATCAACCTTCTAGTAATAGTGATTTTGGATCTTCAAGCATTTCTTTAACCGCAACAAGGAAGCTAACAGCCTCTTTTCCATCTACAATGCGGTGGTCATAAGATAGAGCAAGGTACATCATTGGACGATTTTCCATGCGTTCTGCATCAATCGCAACTGGTCTTACTTGGATTTTATGCATACCGAGAATACCTACTTGTGGGCTGTTTAGGATTGGTGTTGACATAAGAGAACCGAACACGCCTCCGTTTGTAATTGTGAATGTTCCACCTTGTAGTTCTTTCAGTGTAAGTTTGTTATCACGAGCTTTTTTACCAAGGTTGCTAATTTCGCTCTCAATTTCAGCGAAGTTTAATTGGTTTGCATCACGTACAACAGGAACAACTAATCCATCTGGAGCTGCTACAGCGATTCCGATGTCATAGAATTTCTTAATGATAAGCTCATCACCTTGAATTTCAGCATTTAATAATGGGAATTGTTTTAATGCTGCTACAACTGCTTTTGTGAAGAATGACATGAAGCCAAGACGAACATCATGTTTCTTTTCAAACGCATCTTTACGTTCTTTACGTAATTCCATGATAGCTGTCATATCAACTTCGTTAAATGTTGTTAACATTGCAGCCGTTTGTTGAACTTCTACAAGACGATTTGCAATTGTTTGACGGCGGCGGGACATTTTTACGCGCTCAACTGGTTTTTCAAACTCAGTAGTTGCAGCTGGTTTTGGACTTTGTTTTTCTTGTTTTGGTTGTTCTTTTGGCGCAGTAGCATGTGCTTGTACATCATGCGGTCTTACACGGCCAAGTGGATCAGTGCTGCGTACTTCATTTAAGTCGATTCCTAATTCACGTGCCATTTTTCTAGCAGCAGGTGATGCGATAGGACGATCCGTATTTGGAAGGCCTTGTAAAGGTGTTTTATTTGGTGCTGCACTTGGAGCCTCAGCTTTTGGCGCTTCAGTAACTTCTTGTTTTGGTTGCTCTGGAGCAGGTGTACTTACTGCAGTTCCGTTTGCATCTAAAATTGCGATAATATCACCAATTTCAACTGTGTCTCCAGGTTCTCCTAGTAGTTGTGATACAATACCTGAATCTTCTGCAATGATTTCTACATTGACTTTATCTGTTTCAAGCTCAACAACGCTTGCGCCTTTTTCAACTTTTTCACCTACGTTGATAAGCCATTGAGAAATAGTTCCTTCTGTAATAGATTCTGCAAGCTCAGGTACTTTAATTTCAATCATTTTAAATGTCCTCCCCTATTTGCCTAACAATTGATTTGATATGTTTTGTGATAATCTTCTCTAAACATGAATGGGGGAACGCCCCCCATTCATGGGAATACTTTATTACTTATTGTGAACGAAGTCTTGTTCTTCTTGTAACTTGAAATTGATATTAAGTGTTTGATTAATAATTAACTCTTGCTCTTTTCTATGAACATGTGGATCGCCGCCTGATGGACTTGAACGGTCCGGACGTCCAATATAGTTCACTTTCATATTGCCAGAAGCAAGTTCGAATAGAATTGGTGCGATATAGTGCCAAGCGCCCATATTTCTTGGTTCTTCTTGTACCCATACGATTTCTTCCAAGTTTTCATAACGCTGAGCGATTGCTTGGATTTTTTCTTTAGGGAATGGATACAGTTGTTCAACGCGAACGATATGCACTTCATCTAGATTATGCTCTTGTTTGTTAGATTCAACATCTACTGCTAAGTCGATTGCCATCTTACCTGTAGTTAATACAAGACGTTTCACTTTACTTGCATCTGTTCCAAGGTTCGGTTGCTCTAGAACAGTTTGGAAGCTGCCTTCACTTAGCTCAGAAGCAGGTGAAGATGTAAGTGGATGACGTAACAAGCTCTTTGGCGTCATAATTACTAATGGTCTTACAAAGTCTGTTCCAAGACTTGCTGCTTGGCGGCGCAGGATATGGAAATATTGCGCTGCACTTGTTAAGTTTGCAACTGTCCAGTTATTCTCTGCAGCAAGCTGTAAGAAACGTTCTGGACGAGCGCTGGAATGCTCAGGACCTTGACCCTCATAACCGTGAGGAAGGAGTAGTACAAGTCCAGATCTTTGTCCCCATTTTGCTCTTCCTGCTGAAACAAATTGGTCGAACAATGCTTGTGCTGTGTTAGAGAAATCTCCGTATTGTGCTTCCCACATTGTAAGTGTTTCAGGAGAAAATACGTTATAGCCATATTCAAATCCTACAACAGCAGCTTCTGAAAGCGGACTATTATGAACCGCGAAGGAAGCGCGAGCTTGTGGTAGACGGTGCATTGGTGAATATGTTTCATTCGTTTCTGTATCATGTAGTACAATGTGACGCTGTGCGAATGTACCGCGCTCTGAATCCTGTCCTGTTAGACGAATTGGCGTACCGTCCTGTAAAATCGAAGCAAACGCTAACGCCTCGGCATTTGCCCATTCTAGCTTACCACCATCTTTAAATGCACTCTCACGGCGTTCAAGAATTTTTTTCAACTTTGGATATACGTTAAAACCTTCCGGCCATTGCAGAAGACTCGTGTTTAATTCTTGAAGTGTTTCTAATGGAATACCTGTCATCATTTGTGGAATTCCATTTGCAACTACTTCTGGAACTGGAATATTAGCACTTACTTCTTTTTTATCTGAAGAAACTTGAGCATATTCAGCTTTCAAATGCTCTTGCACGAATTGCGTAATTGTTTCAACTTCTTCTACATGTAGAATTCCTTTTGTTTGTAATTGCTCAGCGTATAAAGCTCTTACAGTAGGATGCTTGCTAACCTTTTTATATACTTTCGGTTGTGTAACTGCTGGATCATCCATTTCGTTATGACCAAAGCGGCGATATCCGATTAAGTCAATTAGGAAATCCTTTTTGAACAGCGTACGGTATTGGAAAGCAAGAGTAGCTGCAATAAGACAAGCTTCAGGGTCATCAGCATTTACGTGCACAATCGGAATATCAAAGCCTTTCGCAAGGTCACTAGAATATCTTGTAGAACGGGAATCAGAACTATCAGTTGTGAATCCGACTGCATTATTGGCGATAATATGAATTGTGCCGCCTGTTTGATAACCTTTCAGTCTGCTTAAGTTCAGCGTCTCAGGTACGATACCTTGACCAGGGAAAGCAGCATCACCATGCACTAAAATTGCAAAAGATTTAGAAACATCTTGTTCAGGATAACCTGCTTGTTGTCGATTCTCTTGAGCAGCACGTGCAAAACCTTCAATAACTGGGTCTACAAATTCTAAGTGACTTGGGTTATTAGCTAATGTAACTCGAGTAAGAGAACCATCAGAGTCAATTAATTGCTCTTTACCTAAATGATACTTAACATCTCCCGTCCAGCCGACATTGTTTTTGTCCTTGTCTTGCATCGGTGCTGAATGCTTAAATTCAGTAAACATGTGACTGTAAGGTTTTTCTAATGTATGAGCGAGTACGCTTAGACGTCCGCGGTGAGCCATACCAATCATAATATCTTTCACGCCGCCCTTAGCGCCTTCAGAAATAATTTCATCAAGCATAGGGACAAGCATGTCAACGCCTTCTATAGAAAAGCGTTTTTGACCAACAAATGTTTTATGCAAAAATTGCTCGAAACCTTCGACTGCTGTTAAACGTTTTAAGACTGCAATTCGTTTTTCGTTTGATAATGGATGATACAGAGAAGTTGATTCCACCATTTCTTGCAGCCATGCGCGTTCTTCGCTATCGTGCACATGAGCGAACTCATAAGCTAAAGATTTTGAATAAACATCTTTTAATCTATTAACCGCATCAAATGCTGTTTGCACATCTGCAGGTGCGTTTGCCCAAACCATTTTCGCTGAAATCGCTTTCAAATCATTTTCGCCTAGTCCCTCTAAAGAAAACTGCCCATCCACTTTTTCCTCCAGTGGATTAATATGTGCAGATAGGTGACCGTATGAACGAATATTTTCTAAAACCTTTGCAGCTTTTAGAACTTTTTCTATATCTGTATTGTTTTGAGAAGAAAAATTAGAGACATTGCTGTTTACATTTGTAAAATCTGCATGAAAAGGAGGAGCGCCCCATCTTGCAAAAAGCTCTTCTAACTCCGGATCAACAGAACCTTCCTGAGCTACATAACGATCGTACTGTTCAATGACATAGCCAAGGTTAGGACCATGGAACTTAGCCCACGGGTTGTTTGTATTTGTATTCTTCGTCGTCATTTGACAAAACCTCCTACTCGTTAGGCTGTTTCTTTCAATATGAATGAAATAGTAACGAGTGCAATTCATTTTATATTTCTTATGTTATTACGATAATTTACATAATACAAAACGTTATTACTTATCTGTTTTGTAAAAAAACATTCACAATTACTTATCACCCAGAGGATTACTCCTATTATTAAGTAAATCAGTGCGATAAAATCGTTACATACATTGTGATAAATTGGAATTGAATTACCAACCATAAATAGTCTGAAATGTATGAATGTTCAAATAAAAAACGTTTTAAATTATGTATATTAAAATAATAAACGCTTTCAAAAATATTATACAACAATATAACAAAGTATAATAGGAAAAAAGATAAAATTTAGAATTGATTGTTAATTTTTTATTCATTGAGAGATGAAAATTAGTAGAAGAGAGTGTAGGTGCTAGATGAAAAGGAGAGAAATGTTAAATTGTCTGTAGAAAAAATTATATTTTTTAGATGTAATATTCTATGATAGTTTGAACAAATAGTTGTGTAAATGAATAGAGATAATACAAGAGGAAATGTGGATTTGAAATAAAGTTCGACCGTTTACAAAAAAGATTAATCAAAATATTGGTTTGTACAATAATGTTGTTTGAAAATAGCAAATATGTTGTTCCATTAAGGGGCTAGATTGTGGAAGATCGAGCTTATAGATAATATGGGTATTTTCAGGAGAATGTGAAGTATTATACAATTAAACTAAATAAAGTTTCCTTTTTAAACGTTTTACTCTCTATTAAGTGCGGAGAACTATACCACAAGTAACGGCGAAAATTAGAGGGTGTCGGTCACTGGTAACGGCAAACAAAAGTCTTAATCCTTACCAGAAGCTGAGTTAAGGCCTTGACTTTTGTGTGTTCCTAGGGCCTTGTGAATGGAATTTTCACTTTTTTATCAGTTATAAATAGTATATAATTATCAGATAATAGTAGATATTTTACCCCATAAATAATTATAATAGAATATGATATGATATGGTTATAATTGAGACAGAAAAGATGTGTTCCTAGTTGGGGTCTAGGTGTCGCCTTGCTTTTGGTGACAGCTAAGCAGGAACGCCTACTCTTTTTTGCAAATATAGGGGATGGGGAAGGTTATAATGAGCAAAATACAGAAGAAAACAGACGTTATCTTAATTGGTGCCGGAGTCATGAGCGCGACTTTGGGATCATTACTGAAAGAGTTAGCACCTGAATGGGAAATCAAAGTGTTTGAGAAACTCGCAAACGCAGGAGAAGAAAGCTCTAACGAATGGAATAATGCGGGTACGGGCCATGCTGCACTGTGCGAGCTTAACTATACATCCGAAAAATCTGACGGATCTATAGATATTAGCAAAGCTATAAAAATTAATGAACAGTTTCAGCTTTCAAGACAGTTTTGGTCTTATCTTGTAAACAGCAATCTGATTCGTAATCCGCAGGACTTTATTATGCCAATACCTCATATGAGTTTAGTACAAGGGGAAAAAAATGTAACGTTTTTGAAAAAACGTTTTGAAGCGCTTTCAAAAAATCCTCTGTTTCAAGGAATGGAATTTTCCGATGACCCTGAAAAATTGAAGAAATGGATTCCGCTTATCATGGAAGGCCGTACATCGAATGAACCGATAGCGGCAACAAACATCGACTCTGGAACGGATGTCAACTTTGGTGCTTTAACACGCATGTTGTTTGACTACTTACAGAGTAAAAACGTCGAGATAAACTACAAGCATAGTGTTGAGGATATTAAACGTACTAGCGACGACTCGTGGGAAGTGAAAGTGCATGATATCGATAGCGGTAAAATCGAATACCATACTGCAAAATTCGTCTTTATCGGCGGTGGGGGCGGAAGTCTGCCTTTACTACAAAAAACTGGTATTCCTGAGTCAAAACATATTGGAGGGTTCCCAGTAAGCGGACTATTTATGGTATGTAACAATCCGGAAGTTGCAGCGCAGCATCATGCAAAAGTATACGGTAAAGCTAAGGTTGGTGCTCCTCCAATGTCTGTTCCACATCTTGATACAAGATATATCGACAACAAAAAAACATTGCTGTTTGGACCGTTCGCCGGCTTCTCACCAAAGTTCTTAAAAACTGGTTCAAATTTTGATTTGATAGGTTCCGTAAAACCGAATAATGTCTTCACTATGTTGGCGGCGGGCGTAAAAGAGATGTCATTGACAAAATACCTGATCCAGCAAGTTATGTTATCGAATGAAAAGCGCATGGAAGAATTACGCGAGTTTATTCCGAATGCCAAAAGCGAGGATTGGGATATAGTGGTAGCGGGTCAACGTGTGCAAGTTATCAAAGATACTAATGCCGGTAAAGGAACACTTCAATTTGGTACGGAAGTTGTTAGTGCCGCTGATGGCTCGATAGCTGCATTGCTCGGCGCTTCTCCGGGTGCTTCTACTGCTGTTCACGTTATGCTTGAGGTATTAGAAAAATGCTTCCCTCAATATATGAAAGAGTGGGAATCGAAAATAAAAGAAATGATTCCTTCTTATGGCGTGTCACTAGTGGAAAACCCAGAGCTTTTCCAAGAAATTCATACTTCAACAGCGCAGACGCTTGGTCTAAACGAAAAAGAACCGGTCTGTAGTTAATTCTTTGGATGTAGAAACAAAGGTATTTATGGTAAAGCGTCTTCTAAAGGACAAATGGGAATAAAATACTAACAAAGGCGAGCAGAAATGCTCGCTTTTCTTGTGAGTCGGTAACGTATAATAAAGGACTGTATTTAGTGTCTACGTGTACATTGACGCTGGTGTAAAGCCGTTCATAACGAAAAGAGCGCCGAAGATGGGCGCTCTTTTTAATTCAGAATAGATCTAGATTAGGAGAATTAAAATGATACAAATGAATATTTTTAACGTGACTGTATTTTTATCCCGCTATTTTGGGGCTGTAAGATCCCCACCTCAAGATTCAAAGAGAAACGAGGAAGAGAGGTGGGAGTTTTCATTCAATGTAGTATTAACTTGTTAGAAATTTGATGAAAAACTTTCATTGATCAACCGACCGGCGGTTTGTGTAATAAAACTAAACCGATAATCGATTTTATGGCTTTTATGGTTCTTTCTTAAGGAATACGCGTTCAGCAAATACTTCATCAAGATTTACAAAAAAAGCTTGCATGACTTTTTTATTCGCATACTACGTATGTTATTTTAAGGAGGAATGTGAATTGAATACGTTTCAAAAAGGGTTAAGTAGTTTAAATAAAGAAGTGGAAATTGGAAGTTTACCAATTCAAGGACAGATTCCTATATGGCTGTCTGGTAGTCTGTTTCGAAATGGTCCTGCCCATTTTACAGGTGGACACTGGTTCGATGGATTAGCGATGATCCATAAGTTTTCGTTTCTTCATGGAAATGTGTCATATACAAATCGCTTCCTACGAACCGAAGCCTATCATCATGTAATGGAAGCGGGAGAACAAGTGGCTGGCTTTGGATCAGCTGGAACCGCAAGAGGCGGTAATAACACTAACGTTAATATTATGAGAATGGACCATCATTTTCTGGCTTTAACCGAATCGCCTGGGATGGTCGAATTTGATCCGCTAACTTTAAATACTGTAGGTGTTTATCAATTCCAAGATAATATTCCAGCTCATATGACTACAGCTCATCCCCATCTAGATCCTCATAGTGGTCAACTCATCAATTTCACCATTCAATTTGGAAAAACAACTTTCTACCATATTTACACCATCGATCCTGTAACAGCGCGCCGTCGATTAATTGGAAGTATTGAAACAAATCGACCAGGTTATATGCACAGTTTTGCGATTACTAATCATTATATCATTTTGTTAGAATTTCCTTTAATCATTCAGCCTATGTTGTTAATGACGGGTAAGAATTTCACAGATAGTTTAACTTGGAAGCCAGACCAGGGTTTACGTTTTCTCGTTGTCAGTAAAGCAGACGGAAAGTTGCATCGCATAGTGGAAAGTCAAGCGGGTTTTGGTTTTCACGTAATCAATGCGTTTGAGCAAGGTAAGGATGTTATTATTGATGCGTGTATCTCAAAAGAGGCTTCAGCTGTTACGAATCTTTCCATTGATCAGCTTACAGGTGATTCTCAAATCGGATCCCACCCCCAATTTAAGCGTTATATTTTAGAGGAAGGTCGTTCTGTTGCAGTAGAAGAGACTTTATCATCAGAAAGTATTGAACTGCCATCGATTCACTACCAAAGGTACAATGGACAAAATTATCGATACGCTTATGGTGTAAGTACAAGTCTTCTTCACGCAGAGAATATGGATAATCAGTTGATTAAAATTGATACCCATACAGGGGAGAATAAGATTTGGTCTCAAGAAGATTGTTATCCTGGTGAACCAGTATTTGTGGCTACACCTAACGGTACTAAAGAGGATGAGGGGATTTTACTATCGGTGGTTCTTAGCGGAATTCAAGGACGTTCATTTTTATTGGTTTTAGATGCTCAAACCATGGATGAAATCGGAAGAGCAGAGGTTCCTCATCATATTCCATTTGGATTTCATGGGGTCTATACAGAGGAGGGGATGTAACATGGAACGAAAACAAATTGTACGTGGAATTATCCTTTCTTTACTTATTAATGCGGCATTGCCCATTTTAGTTTACGAGCTGTTATTAGGCCATGTGTCGAACATCACAGCGCTCATAATTGCCACAATGATTCCTTTAGTAGAAACTATAATCTATTTTCTGAAGTATAGAAAATGGGATGCATTTGCAGTATTTATGTTAGTCGGATTTATTCTTGGAATTCTGGCTGCTCTCATTGGCGGAGACGAAAAACTTATTTTGGTTCGAGAATCCTTTGTCACAGGAGTTATGGGATTAATTTTTCTTGGCTCTCTTATCACTCGAAGACCGCTAATTTATTATTTCGCCTTACGGTTTACTGTCGGAAAAACGCAAAAAGAACAGGCGGCTTTTGCTGATAAGTGGAACAATGCTTACTTTCGTAAAGTATTGCGAATCATGACAGCAGGGTGGGGGATTGTTTTATTAGGGGAAGCATTGCTGAAAGTGGTGCTGGTCTATAGTCTTTCAGTTTCTACGTTTTTAGCAATTTCTAGTTTGGTCACGTATGGATTCATTGGACTTGTAATCATTTGGACCGTTATGTATCGCAGAAAATCACGTCAAAAAATAGATCCAACCAAAAGAGTATAGAATGATAGATACGGTGTAACTTTCTACGAACATGATAATCATCTTATGCAGTTGAAGAAAAGAAATCATGGTGGAAGCGATTATTTAGCCGTTCATAACGAAAAGAGCGCCCGAATCGAAGAGAGGCGCTCTTTTTCATTCACATAGTCAGTCTTACTCGAAGTAAATCTAGATTAGGAGAATTAAAATGATATAAATGAATATTCTCAACGTGGCTTGTATTTTATCCCGCTATTTTTGGGCAGTAAGACCCCCACTGATGGAAGTTTCACTTTATCTACTATGGCGTAATATCTATCATACCTTTCGAGAGGACTCCCACCTCTAAACGTACGTGAAGGTGGCGAGGTGAATTGAAAAAGTGTATCTTATTTTCAGAAAATAATAGAAACATATGTTCCTTCTTGGTATAATCTTCTTAAGAAGGAGGTGAAAAGATGAAAAAGAATCAGGAACAACAATCCAACTATCAAACATTTCAAATTTGGATTAAAAAAGGACATCGTATGTATGCTTACTTTCAAGAATCTTGTCAGAATGCCAAGAATATGTACAATACGACCAACTTTTATATACGTCAGGTGTATACAGGACTGACACAAGAAAAAGAGTTACAGCCCCTACAAAAAGAAGTGTTAGATATTATAGATCAATATATCGAAAAGATGAATGATACGCAGCTTCTTGCCTATCGAAAGAAATTAGCAAAAGAGAAGAAGAAACCGAAAGAAATCAAATGCAATTTGTTTTCCAAACCTACGAAAGAAAATCCTCATGTAGATTATTATTTTCTAGATGCCTTGTTTAAAGCTACGCTTCAAAAAGATTATCGTTCTTTATCTACACAATCCAGTCAATCCATCATGAAAACTGTATTTCAAAACTGGCATTCCTTTTTTTCAAGCTTACGAGATTATCAACAAAATCCAAACAAATATACAGGAAAACCGAGAATTCCCAAATATATTCGTTCTGTGGAAAAGGAGGTGCTGTATACAAACCAAGACTGTGTCATTAAACATCATACCTTTTTAAAATTTCCAAAGACAAAATACCAATTAAGTATTGGAAAATTAGGTTGCGCCAAAGGCAAACTGAAACAAGTTCGTGTGATTCCTAAATATCATGCATATGTAGTGGAATTGGTGGTAGATGCTCCTTTCAAAATACCATCCGTTGAAGAGAATGGACGTTATATGGGAATTGATTTAGGCATTGATAACCTTGCAACTATTGTCACAAACACAGGTATGAAACCTGTTCTTGTGAAGGGCAAGCAGATCAAAAGCATCAATCAATTCTACAACAAATTAAAGAGTGATTTTACAAGTGTTCTTCGACAAGGGAAACAAACAAACGAAGGACCTTATACTTCGAAAAGATTAGAAAAACTTCATCAAAAACGTTATCTGAAAATCAAAGATCTTTTTCATAAGGCAAGTCATGAGATTGTAAAACGAGCGCAGGAAGAGAGAATTTGCAAAATCGTGGTTGGTCAGAACAAAAATTGGAAACAGGAAACGGATATGGGAAAGAAACAGAACCAAACGTTTTGTCATATCCCACACAGTGTATTGATTCAAATGATTACATATAAAGCAAAAAAAGTAGGTATCGAAGTGATTGTAATTGAAGAATCGTATACATCCAAAGCAAGTTTTTTGGATTATGACTTCATTCCAACGTATAGAACAAATGACAAGCATGCAATTTTTTCAGGAAAACGAATCAAGCGTGGTATGTATCGTTCTGCGAAGGGAATCTTCATTAATGCAGACGTAAACGCTGCGGCTAATATTTTACGAAAAGCATTCCCGAATGCATGGACAAACGGGATAGAGGGGTTAGGCGTGAAACAGCTCGCCAGTGTGTTAACTCCACTAACGTTAATCGTCCGTTAGGTCGAAACGTTAGAAACCCCCACTTCCAGCTCTGCTAAGTGGGGGAGTATTCATTCCATATTTTTCTTATAATTTAGTTTTAATAAATCTTTAAAATCTAGTTCAGCAATTAATACACTTAATAATATGAGTGTTGCACCTAAGTAACCTTTAAATGTGAGAGTTTCACCCGTGAAAAAGAAAGCAAAACCTGCAGAAAAAACAGGTTCTAATGAAAAAATAAGACCTGTATGTGTAGGGCTGGTATATTGCTGTGCAATAACTTGAACAATGAAAGCTATTGCTGTACAAAATATGCTTAAGGCTAAGATTGAAGACCATGATTCAACAGTGTCAGGAAGTTTTGGGGTTTCCATAAACATTGAGAAAATGATACTAAATAGACCAACAAAACCTAGTTGTAATATCCCAAGGGCAATTGAATTAACATGCTTAGTCATTGTTCCAGTAACGATGACATGAACTGCATAAAATAAAGCACATAAGATACATAATATATCACCAGAAGCTATCTTAAATTCGCTATTTAACGTTAATAATCCTATTCCTACTATGGTTAAAACAATTCCCAATACAACTTTTTTTTCAGGTCTTTGCTTTAAAAATATAGATGATAGCACTGGAATAAAGATGACTGTGAGACTCATTAAGAAACCGGCATTAGAAACAGTTGTATACTTTGTGCCAAAAGTCGCAAAAACATAAACTACAAACAAAATAGAAGCTAATATAAACGCATATTTTACAGTTTTAAAATCAATTTTGATTAAATGCTTGTAAAATACTATACCTGACAAAAGAAAAGCAATAATAAAACGTAATGCGATTAAATTATATTCTTCTATGTAATTGAGGCCAACTTTTGTAAGTAAGATGGATGCACCCCAAAAAAATGTAACCATTAGTAGCATTAAATCGGCTTTTAATTGTATTTTCATCTCTATCTCCTCGTTATTTATAATTTGTAAATTCCATAATCCCTCTCCTGTTATTTATTTTAATGTTAATTCTAAATATTTGAAATAAAAAAATAAAAATCTTCCATATAAAGTTAACATAACCTATTATTATCAGGAGTTGTTACTTCGCAGATTCGTTGATGAGTTACATACGTGACCTCCTTTAGTAAAACATACTAAATAAATATTGCTTAAAATCATTGACAGAATATTAATGCAACCCCTATAATACAAAACATACTTACTAAAGAACGTAACTACGTCATATAAATTGAAATATAATTGAGCAATGAAGGGAATATAAGTAGTGCTTATCTCACTGTTTTAGAGAGCTGATGGAAGGTGAAAATCAGTACAAAGATAAGGATGAATTTCGATCCTGGAGCATTTTTTTCGAAGTAAAGGGTGACCTTTATGAAGGGAAAAACGGTCAAAAATGATCGTTAACAAAGTCGAGAGGCAGACTAAGTCTGCAACTAGGGTGGTACCGCGATATATTCGTCCCTACTGATACAATCAGTAGGGACTTTTTTATTAATATGGAAAACATAATATAGGAAATGCAATGAAAGGAATATAGTAATGCTTATTTCCCTGTTTCAGAGAGCTGATGGAAGGTGCGAATCAGTACATAAATAAGCGTGAATTTCAATCCCGGAGCATCTTTTTCGAAATAAGGGGCGACCTTTATAGAGGGAAGGACGGTCAAAAGATCGTTAACAAAATCAAGAGGCAGACTTAAGTTTGCAATTAGGGTGGTACCGCGGTGTAAATCGTCCCTGTCATTTAGGACAGGGGCGATTTTTTTTATTGAAAGAAAAACTACACTTGATTCTATAGAATCTTTTGTTGGATAAATAAATCTTTATATTAAAATGAGGAGGGAAATTTATGGAATTACAAAAAAGATTATTGCCGCGGCATATCCGTTTGATGGCACTCGGAGGAGCAATCGGCACAGGTATATTTAAAGGGACTTCTGAAACAGTATCGATAGCGGGGCCGGCAGTTATTTTTTCTTATCTGTTTGCCGGATTATTGCTTCTTGTTGTAATGAGTGCAATTGCGGAGATGGCCATCGCTTATCCTGGGGTGAATATGAAAGGGTTCATTCATAAAGCATTTGGAACGAACGTGTCTTTTGTAATTGGATGGCTGTACTGTTTCATGTGGTTAGTTGTATGTGTTATTGAAGTAATAGCTGCGGGAAGCTTTCTGCAATATTGGTTTCCTTCTATGTCTTTATGGTCTTTAAGCTTGATTAGCGCTATTTTCATTGTCGTTATTAATTTTATGAATGTGAAGAATTACGGAGAGTTTGAATTTTGGTTTGCTGGAATTAAAATTACGATGATTGTTCTATTTCTTGTTTTAGGTGCAGGTATTTTATTCGGAATTATCCCGAGCGATGGAACTGACTATATGCAAAACTATGTACAGCACCAGGGATTCTTTCCACACGGCTGGTCAGGAGTATTTTCCGCATTGTTAGTCGTAATTTTTTCTTACGGTGGTTCCGAACTTATCGGATTGACTTTAACAGAAACAAAGGATGCAGAGAAGGTATTGCCTAAAGTGATTAAAGGAGTAATTTGGAGAATCGTACTATTCTATACACTCCCAATCCTTGTCATTTGCGGATTAATTCCATGGAATGAAATCGGCAACCAAGCAAGCCCGTTTGTGCAAGTGTTATCTGCAGTCGGATTTAAAGGAGCGGCTCATATTATGAACTTCGTCCTTATTACAGCTGTTTTATCCGCTGCAAACTCTGGTATTTATGGCTGTACACGTATGCTGCATTCCTTAGCGGCAGAAGGGGAAGCACCGAAACTATTTTCATATGTTTCTAAGAACGGTGTTCCATTATATAGTGTTATCTTAAGCTCTATTGTTCTTATTGGCGGCACATTTGTTGCGTACTTTTCACCTGACCGTGTTTTTGGGTATTTGATGGCGATTCCGGGATTTACGGTATCAGTGGTGTGGATCAGCATATGTTTAGCACAACTGAAGCTTCGCAAAACATATACAAAGTTGCCGCATTTTAAAGTATGGGGATTTCCATATGTGACCTCATTTACTGCCATAGCGTTAACTATTAGCTGCGTGGCATTTGCATTCAGCGATCAGAACCGAGCAAGTATTTTTCTTTGTTTAGGCATTTTAATAATCTTAATTCTATGTTCTGTTTTTGCAGGCAAAAAGCAAAAAGTAGACTAATACTACATTTTTAAGATAAACGAAAAGGCAGACTATTAATTGTATGGTCTGCCTTTTTATTATCGCTTTGCGGCGTTTCGATAAAAAATGATTAGAAGTGTAGTTGAAATAGTACTTAATAATATGCTTATTCCAAGTAATATACTCAATAGAGGTGAGTGTACAGTAGGTATTAGCAATAGCATTAGGAAAATTGATCCAATATTTATAGAAAGTAAAACCGTTTTTTTGTTATTCAATACAAGTCCCTCCTTTTCATAAATTTTAGCAAATAATCCGAAATTTTACACCATCATTAAGTATTGTTGATTTTTCCTTTGGAATTGTAATTTTTTTCTTTTTATATTTGATACATTTTAAGGGAAGTTTCATTATTATCGTTTTCAATTTGGTTCATTCAAATATCAACAGTATTTGTTACATAACCTTTATTTAAAAAAGTATTTACGAGCGTTTATAAATTAGTAATCATCTTTACAGACATTTTTGTTTGAATAAGGTACACTTTATTTGGACTTAAACTATCAGTTACTGAAAGACCAGGTGTAATGATTGAATAGAAAATAAATGAAACTTAAATTGTAATAAAATAAAAACGAGGGAGCTTGTTATGACAATTATCGATAAATTAAAACTAAATAAATTCACAAATATGGCCGTAATTAATCAACCAAGCGACTATGATGTCTTTACTGAACAAACGACTACCCTTTCGAAAGATCATGATGCTATTTTCATTTTTGTAGAAACAATTGATGAGATGGTTACGCATACACAATTTATCATTAATAATGAGCAGCTTTTACTTGAGAAAGGTTATGTATTTTTTGCATATCCGAAAAAAGGGAATACTCGTTATAAAACCTTTATTCATAGAGATGAAATGTTTCCAGCAATGAACGTTGGAGAGGATGGATATGTAGGGAATAGCGATATTAAGTTCGCGCGTATGGTAAGCATGGATGACGTTTTCACAGTTGTTGGTTTAAAACGTGAAAAAAAGAAAGCAAAGAAAACATCGAGTGCCAGCCAGTGCGTTGCCGATTATGAGGACAATGTGAAGGATGTCGAGGCATTATTAGCCGATTATCCCAATGAACTTAAGTTTTACCAAAGCTTAACACCTGGATATCAAAAAGACTGGGCGCGTCACATATTCTCGGCGAAGCAACAACAAACACGCGATAAGCGCCATCAACAAATGGTTGATATCCTTTCACAAGGATACAAAACACTCGATTTGTTCCGTCGGAAGAAAAAGTAAAGAAGATGATGACTGTAGCTGAATAACCGTGGTGGTAACGGTTATTCAGCTATTCATAAACAAAAGGAGCGCCCAAATGGACGCTCTTTTTGCTTTATCCCGCTATTTTAGCGTAAACCATGATCCCGACAGCTGCACAAATAAATTTTACTAGCTAAGCTTCTCAATAGTTAATGATGCAGCATTAACTTTGTGTCCGTTTAGAATTGGGAGTAACACATCTGTAGTTGATCCTATATTTCTAAGTTGTAGTGTTGAATGTTTTGGGATATGGATAATAGCTTGTCCAGTGAGCATGAGACTCGCTCCATCTACTAGCCTTTGTATACCATAATTAGTAAGTTGCCCAGGTACTAAAGAATTATTTAAAATTAAACCATATACTGAACTAGAAGCAGGACCATCAATTAATAATATAAATTCGATTTTATAGTCTCCTGATTCAGGAATTATTAGGGTGTCACTAGGTGGGGTAAACACTATATGTTTTAATGGACCGTTTCTATTAAATTTTATGTTTGCACCTGATTTGACTCCTATAGGGTTGGAGCCCACAAGTGTAACGTAACCATAGGCTGGCCTCGACATTATTATGCACCTTCTCATTTACTATTTTTATCCCGCATTAACGGGCAGTAAGACCCCCACTGATGGAAGTTTCACTTTATCATTGTATGTGATCAAGTTAAAAATGAGTGTATGCTTGTCCAGTAAAAATTAATTATGTATATCCTAAGATAAAACAATACGCCTCCTATTTCGTTAGTGAAAAGAAGACAAGAAACGTATAACTACTAGCCTAAGCCGGCGCCATCTGCACAGTAGGCGGGTATGGAGTTGAACCAATCGTGCTCTTATTGCTTGCGAATAGCGGGCTAAAGAAGCGACAATGTGAAGGAACCGGACGAAATACGACATCATGAAAGGGTGACACGAACAGTATATTTTCTGGTACAAAAACTTCAGAGTGATTGCAAGTAATCTCTAAATCTTTGACATACCGATATTGTTATTCTGAAAATTTGTATATAGGTTACTTAGAATTGCATAAAATACAGCACATAAGATACATAATATAGCATCATAACTTATCTTTAACGGTAGTTAGTCTGCCTAATTTTAAAGGGGAATAAGCTCCTTTATTTTTTAAAAGCATAGCATGTAAAAGACTATGAAATATTTATAAAAAGTAGGTGAAAACATGCTATTAGGCTCTCAACGTATTATAGGTTTCCCAGGCATAGGCGGCTTACTAGGCAGCTTCCTAGGCATGGGGAAGGGCGGTTTCCTAGGCATGGGGAAGGGCGGTTTTCCAGGCATGGGCATGGGCGGTTTTCCAGGCATGGGTATGGGCGGTTTCCCAGGCATGGGCATGGGCGGTTCTCCCGGCATGGGCATGGGTGGTTTCCCAGGCATGGGCATGGGCGGTTTTCCAAACATGGGTATGGGCGGTTCTCCAGGCATGGGTATGGGTGGTTTTCCAAACATGGGTATGGGCGGTTCTCCAGGCATGGGCATGGGCGGTTTTCCAAACATGGGTATGGGCGGTTCTCCAGGCATGGGCATGGGCGGTTTTCCAAACATGGGTATGGGCGGTCCAGGCATGGGCATGGGCAGTTCTCCAGGCATGGGCATGGGTGGTTTCCCAGGTATGGGTATGGGCGGTTCTCCAGGCATGGGCATGGGCAGTTCTCCAGGCATGGGCATGGGTGGTTTCCCAGGTATGGGTACGGGTGGTTCTCCAGGTATGAGTACGGGTGGTTCTCCAGGTATGGGTATGGGCGGTTCTCCAGGTATGGGTATGGGCGGTTCTCCAGGTATGGGTATGGGCGGTTCCCCAGGCATGGGTATGGGTGGTTCTCCAGGCATGGGTATGGGTGGTTTCCCAAGTATGTAATACATTATATCTGGATAGGCTACACTTAGTTGGAAAGAAAAGTTAAGGTGAAGTAGACTAAGTCTAATATGAATTAGGAGAATCAAGCTTAAATTGAAGCCAGAATGAACAAAGCCCCAATCCCTTCAAAATAAAAGGATTGAGGCTTTTTATTTTGTATAATCCCGACTGGGTCCGAAACAACTAGCTTCTTTTTTGATGGGTTAATATGTTATCCGAATGAAAAGGAGAGGTATGGTATTAAAATATTCAATTTGTATATGTATGATTTACGTTGGATTTACAAAACAAGCTGATTATAAAAAATGGCTGGGGTTCAAAACGTCGTTGACTGTTTTTCTGGATAGGGCGAAAAATCTTAATGGATGCATGAATACTTTAAGTATACCCAAAAGGCTTCGGGTGAGGAAGCCTTTTGGTTTAGGGTTGTGTGTGAAATAATAACATCTCACATCCTTAGAATACCTAAAAATATTGTAAGTTATACAGAATTCCTTCTACATCTAAATCTGTTTTCATTTAAATAAACAGGATGTTTTACACTTTGATACCCGTTTGGTTTAATGAGCCAAGCTAAACAACGCATGAATATGTGATAAGTAACGAGTGTTGCTTGCATGCTTCATTAGGGATGCTGGCATTCCTTTAAGCTGAGTGGAGCTTGCTCCAATTGTGGCAACAGCATCTTTACGGCCCAGGCTTGCAAGTGTTCCTGAGTTGATTGGGTTAAACTCTTCGAATGATTTGTTTTCTAGGTATGCAAATAAATTGTAGCCGATTAGTTCTCCCATTTGCCAAGCAATCTGCGCAGTAGGCGGGTATGGACGATCATCTGGACCAAAAACAACGGCACAGTCACCAGCAACAAACACATCTGGATGAGACGTAGATTGAAGGTGATTATTAACGGTTGCACGCCCGCGATTCACTTCAAGGCCGCATTCACCTACTAGAGGGTTGCCTTGCACGCCGCCTGTCCAAACGAAAGTATTCGCTACAATCTTCTGACCATCTTTTAAATCAATGGCATTTTCTGAAACGTTTGTTACGGGAAGACCTAATAGGAACTGAACACCGCGCGCCTCTAAGCTAGTCTGTGCACGTTCAATGAGCGAATCCGGTAGAACAGGAAGAATTTTTGGACCCGCTTCGACAAGCAAAAGCTTCACTTCTTTAGGGTTTACTCCATAGCCTTTAGCAAGGTTAGGAAGCTTATCAGCAATTTCACCGACCAGCTCAACACCGGTTAATCCGCCGCCGCCGATTAAAATGGTAGCATCAGCTTCATTTTTTGTCTTTGCATATTCATGAATACGCTTTTCGATATGTTGATGGATGTTGTTAGCATCCTCTACCGATTTTAACACCAAGCTATTCTCTTCAAGTCCTGGAATACCAAAATAAGCAGTTTTACTTCCTAAACCGACGACGAGAGCATCATATGTTAAAGTGGAACCATCTGAAAGTTTTACTTCTTTTTTGTCTACTGAAAAAGAATCAACCTTTTCGATCTTAAGATTGATGTCTTTTCCTTTGAAAAGCTTCTCCAGTGGTATAGATACGGCTGGCTCAGCAACGCTTCCTGCCGCAAGACGGTGCAGCTCCGTGATGATTTGGTGTGTTGGATACTGGTTTACTACAGTAACCTGTGCATCATCCTTGCTTAAGTACTTGCGAACGTTTAAAGCCGCTAGAAGTCCGCCATAACCAGCGCCTAAGATGACAATATGTTTTACCATCATTTATCCTCCATCCTTATTAATTTTGAATATAAAAGATTTATTCGTGTCTATTGTGTTCCCTGCTAATTTGGAGATAGGCATTTATAAAACGGAAAAGCTTCTGCACTTGCGGGTCTTTCATCATCCTTAAAAGAGTAAAAAGACCGATTACCTCATTGCTTTCCTCAGCACGATCTTTCGCTTCTATAGCAGTGGCTGCGATGTTTCTCACGCAGTCTGTTACAGGGTCCATAATTTCTTGAATCGCTCCAACGGTATCGCTCTTTAATACCTCATCGGTAGCGACTGCTTGGACAAAGTCATAAGACTTAGTCAATATATTTACAAGCTCAGTCAATTTTGGCAACTGCTCCACTAAGGCAGTTAGGGATTGCTGAACCTCGGGTTTTAATAGCTGATTCAGTACATCAAGTTGTTCCAGATTAGCAGATGAATTCGATAACTCTTCTCCTGCCTTTGTTTGAGCCATTGTTTCTGACATATCCGATTCTCCTTTACGAAAACAATATTGCTTAATTTTAGTGGTTAAAGAAAAAGACCTATCCTCCGTAAGATTCCCCAAACTCTTAAGAGTTCAGCTGATTTTTGTATTTTGAAAAATTTACAAGCATATAAATAAATCTTTTGTATAAATTTATCATTGCCATTGAATGCTTAATTATGTCTTATCTTTAGAACCAGTGATAATTTTTAGGGAGATATAAAAATAATCTAAAAGGAAGTAGGCAGTGCTTTTACGTAATTAAAGCACTGCTTTTTTTTAGTTATGAAAGCATGATTCATGGAGATATACATGAATTTAAAATTTGGCAATTAAGATATTTTTGAAAATAAAGAAAATAATATTGTTATATATGAAAAGAATCATTATAATACTACTTATTGATAAGATAGTTAATTTTTATGGAGTAGAATGTGATAAAAAGGGCTATCCATCAAAATAATTATCTGAATTTTTGTATTATAAAAACCTTTAGAGATATTCTGAAATAGTGTGGGAGGAGAAAATCAAAAGCACAACTCTAGGATAGAGATTGGTACATATTTAATAAAAGTCATCTATTATTCAACCGATTTAATTTTATTGTAGGGTTGTGAGAAATGAATAGCTCTATATTAGCAATGTTGCAATTGTATCTTAAACTAATGGGGGGAATATTTATGAACAGTATACTGAAAAAGTGGAGCCAAGTGAGTCTGGTAAAACAAATCATTGTTGGTTTGATTATTGGTATTATTTTGTCTGTGACAATTCCAGAAGCAGCAAAACCTGTTGTAATTTTAGGCACTTTATTTGTAGGTGCTTTGAAAGCAATTGCGCCTGTGTTGGTACTTTTCTTGGTTATGTCGGCCATCGCTCAACACAAGAGTGGTCAACGAACAAATATGAAATCCATTATCTTCTTATACCTTTTAGGAACATTTTTAGCTGGATTAACTGCCGTTATTGTAAGTTTTATTTTTCCTGTAGGCTTAACACTTGCAAAGGGCGCTGAAGGTGTGACTGCTCCTGGCGGTATTGTAGAGGTTCTCAAATCGTTACTGCTAAACATTGTTGATAACCCAGTTAAAGCAATTTATAATGCGAACTATATCGGTATTTTAGCTTGGGCGATATTCTTTGGTTTGGCTTTACGAAATGCGTCTGATACGACAAAAACAATGATTTCTGATTTTTCAAATGTTGTATCCAAAGTAGTTACATGGGTTATTAAGTTTGCGCCATTAGGAATCATGGGTCTAGTAGTTGAGTCTATTACTACAAATGGAATCGAATCGTTACTAAGCTATGGAAAATTACTTGCAGTTTTGCTTGGTTGTATGGTTTTTGTAGCGCTGGTTGTCAATCCAATCATTGTGTTCGTGTTTATACGTCAAAATCCTTTCCCGCTTGTTTTTAAGTGCTTAAAGGAAAGTGGTATTACAGCATTCTTTACACGTAGCTCAGCTGCGAATATTCCTGTAAATATGAAATTATGTGAAAATCTAGGTTTAAATAAGGATAGTTATTCAGTATCCATTCCATTAGGTGCAACCATCAATATGGGTGGTGCCGCTGTTACGATTTCTGTTTTGACACTTGCAGCGGTCCATACACTTGGTATTCAAGTGGATGTCCCTACAGCAATTATCCTCAGCGTATTGTCAGCTATATGCGCTTGTGGTGCTTCAGGGGTTGCCGGTGGATCTTTATTACTGATTCCTCTAGCATGTAGTTTATTTGGAATCCCATCTGAGATTGCTATGCAGGTAGTTGGAGTAGGCTTTATCATAGGTGTGTTACAAGACTCTTGTGAAACGGCACTTAACTCATCCACAGATGTACTTTTCACAGCAACAGCTGAATATAAAGAGTGGCGTAAAGAAGGGAAAAAAATCGATATTCGCAAAGCATCATAAAGAAGAAATCTAGTTTTGGTGCAAACATAAAAGACAGTGAGCAACAAGCTCCTGTCTTTTTATGTTGAAAATTTGAGTCGTAGTTAAAGAAACCTTTATTCACAGGGGACTAATCAGCTTATTGATTATACTGGATTTGGTGGAATAAAAGGAATGGGGCGGAGAGAGGCTACGATATTGCTATGGGGTTTAAGATGGATTTGCATGTTTGCGCCGACGACTACAAGCGCGCCCGTAATCCCGCTGAAGGTGTTTGGGATGTCGACAGGCGGGTTCGTCGGACCGAATGTCACGTGGCCCTTGGTCGCCTCAATCAGTGCGTTCCAGTGCGTGACGATTGGAAGGACTGGATCGGTGGGATACTGATTCAGCGCTGCGCGGTGCGGGTGCGTCGTAGATACAACGGTCGACGTCTGCGTGACGCCTTTAACGATGTAAGTCAGCGCGCCCGTGCTTGGGACCCATGAGATAAGCGTGGCATTTAAGTGCATATTTGTTCCTCCTTTATAATAAGATTCTATTTATCTTATGCTTGTCCAATAAATCAGTATGGATTTATATCCGTGTAAATGGAGATTGTTATAAAATGTACTTGAAAATAGTAGGTTATTAGGGCGGCCATTTGGCATCAGGTACTCACCAACACCAAGATTATTTGGGCAAAGCGCTTAGAAGATGTAGGTCTAATCTTTCTTCAACTAACTGGGGTCGTTAGTTCAACAAGAATTAAGTGATTTTATGATTTTTTACAATTTAGGTCTTGATAAATTATAAAAGCCTGATTGTTTATAAAAAAGATTTATAATTTGTAAAAAAATTTGATTTAAATACGGACTGTATTTTTAACTAAACTTTTTTACAAAGCAACACTTAACAGAAGGTGGATTATATGAAGTGTTAATGCAATCACGAAAACCAATACGTAAGGCGTTAAGGGTTTAACGTGCATATCCATCAAATTGACGGGTATGAACATGAAGTCAAATCGTTCGACGTCGCATATATTCGGATGTTTTGCCGCTTAAAGGTGGAAGCTGGGACAAATATTTTTGTATTACAAAGATTATCGTGTCACCAGTCATTGGAAGTATTAAGACGTTATGTAGAAATCTATGGGAAAGATTTAGAGGATGCTATAGAAAAGGGCTTCGACGGACTATAAACAAGGAATATAAACACCAACGATACCAGATTCTGATAAAAGTGTACGATAACACTGGTCATGGTTTGTCTGTAACGAATCTAAGAATGAATATGGTTCGACGATATGTGCAACCAACTTGGAAGTTCAGAATCAGCACAGTACACATTCTCCACTTAATTACGTATTCAAATAACGATAACCATTACGTCACCTTAACGGGTGGCGTAATTTTTTCAGGGCACTATTAAAAAAATCATTAAATTTATTATTGATCCTTAAGCAGATTACTTGAGAAGAAAAATGAATATTTTTAAAGTACATGAATGAAACTAACAACTGTTGCAAATTTAAAAAAGGTGCAAGAATTTTGACTAAAATAAGTAGGACTGGTTTCGATTCAGTAATGGAGGTAAGGACAATGAATGAACTGAACATTGAAGAGCAAATCAATACTGATGAAAAGGAAAGAGCTAAAAACCAAACGAAAAAATGCTCGGAAGTCCCACCGGTAAATGCTGTAAGCAGTTCACTTGGCGATTCACTTAAAGTGATGGAATTACGAGAAAAGGTGCTGTCTTGGTCGGGACAAGTATACCACGTTGGCGACTGCACGATCCAGAACATGAGGTGTTCCTTCTGGTCTGACGGAAAAGCTAGGTTTAACGCGGATGTAATGTCAAGTGACTCAGGTGATGTCTGGGTATTCTACGGTGGAATGTCTATACACGACAATCACGGCGTTGAACTTTGGAGAAGCGGCAAGCTCATAGGACCGGGAATGTCAAGAAATCAATGGACATTATGGAACCAGGTGTTCTTCTTCCCAGCAGCATGGTTTGATAGTATCGACTCAGCAATATGTCACCAGATGCACTGCTGATTCGACAACAAACTTTACTTCACTGGCGCATGCGCTCCTCGTAAATTTAGAAGGTATTCCGATAAATATGTCGTGAATACCTCTTTCTTTATTTTACGCTTGTATTAGCAACAGCTGAATTTAAAGAGTGGCGTAAAGAGGGGGAAAAATAAATATCCGCAAAGCATCATAAAGAAGAAATCTAGTTCTAGTGCAAACATGATTTTTTAGAAGCATAGAACATCAATAACTTGTTCAGCTATGGATTAGTAATGTTCAATGTGTAGGCATTACAACTAATATGTTGATAAACATGACGATGGCAGTGGAACATTAGAACGGAAAAAGAAGAAGTCCTTTTTCTGGTATAAAAATGTAATTGCAACAAATGGGGAAAGACTATAAAAATCTATTAATAGTAATTTTCTTTTTACAAAGGAAATGCTTTTGTTGAGAGCTACTGAGGTAGCCTATATTCAAAAGACAACAGGTGTTAATGCTTTGCGTAATATTTTATGGGATTCTGTTACAAAATACGAATTTAAAACAGAGGCTTTTGGGGTGAAATGAGGAAATACGACATTGTTATTGCTAATAGTGGCGAATACTACGTCAACTCTCGTTTTCATTTCAGACGAAAAGCTGAGAATGGACGTGTTATTAAGTTGTTCACGACTACAGTGAAGCGACTAAAAGATGAACTGAAGCTGAAGCCAGCGGAATTAGGATTTTTGTACAAATTGTTACCTTATGTACATTACGACACTAATATGATTTGTGCTGATCCGTTCTCAAAGCCCGAGGAAATCCAATTTTTGAACAAAAGGCAGATTGCATTGCTGGTCGAGATGGAAGAAAAGAAGACGTCTAAGACGTTGGATAAGCTACGTAAAGTGGGAGTTGTCGCTGAAACGATACGCCAAAATGACAAGCGAGACAGAATCTATACGCTGAATCCATATGTGTTCTTTAGAAAATCAGGTCAACCAGACGACACTTTACGTGGGTTATTCGCTTCAACACCGTACGGTAAATAAGGGAATTCACTAGCAGGAGCGTATGCAAGATTTTATACAAACCAAATCGTCTATCAATCTTATAAAGACGATTATGGCAACGATATATAGAAGCCTGCATACGGCAAAAAAACAAGACGGGATGAGCTTGCAGACTATAAGACTAGAATTGGGTATATCATTGCCGATAATGATACGTTACGTTAACCTAACATGAATATGATATACAATGTTATCTAACGAATACACAGTTTAGTTAGAGCATCTTATAGAATAAAATTGACAATATATATAAGTTTTTCACCTTTGTCGAAAAGATGAGGAAGGTACACCTTTATGTTTGAAGAAATATTATTTGTTTGGACTTTACTTATGTCCAATAACACGTAAAAAATCCAATTAAAATTAAAGGAGAGAAAAAATGAGAAAAGTAATTGTAGCAATGTACCTATCGTTAGATGGTGTCATGGAAGATCCGGCTTGGACTGCGCCATACTTCAATGAAGAAGTGGCTAAATTTCAATCTGATCTACTATTTGCAAGCGATGCTCTTCTACTTGGACGAGTGACATATGAAGGTTTTGCAGCCGCCTGGCCTTCTATGACTGATGAAGAGGGTTTTGCTGATAAGATGAACAGCATGCCTAAATTTGTTGCTTCAACGACTTTGGAAGAAACCGAATGGAATGCAAATCTTATTAAGGGTAATATTGCAGAAGAAATATTGAAACTAAAGGAACAGCCCGGTCAGAATCTTTTAATCTATGGCAGCAGTGATCTTATACAAGCGTTGATGCAATATGACCTCATTGATGAATATCACCTTATGGTCAATCCTGTTATCGTGGGGAGCGGAAAGCATCTCTTTAAAAACGGGAACGATACAAAGGCTTTCAAACTTATAGAAACAAGGACGACCAGTTCAGGGGTCGTTATTCTTTCCTATCAACCGGAGAGAAAAAAATAATTATTGATAAATTGTGTGAATAAAACAGCTCGTCAGAACAAATTCTGATGAGTTTTTTCATGGAGTAAATACATTGACTTCCAATAATATTGATTATGCTAACGGGCAGTCTTAAATGAGCTGCCTTTTTCGTTTGTAATGAATCATATCTATGTTTTGTCGACATATTGATGTAAAGTACGTGCAGCTCGTCCTTCAGCAACCTTAGCGTGGTAGAACTTCTCAAATAAGTCGCCAAGTGTTTGTGTCGTAACTGTCCGTAATTCTTTCTTCACACGTTTCCCTTTACGTTTTGAAACTGTTTCTTCATTATTAGGTGTCATAGAAAAACGCCTCCTATTTCGTTATTAAAAACGAGATGAGAGACGTATAGCTACCTGCCTTAGCTGACCGCCATCGTGTTTAGACGGCAACCGCCACTGTACGTCAAGTCAACGTAAAATAAAAAACCGCATCAAACGTTAATCTGACGCGGCTTTCGACCTTAGTATGATCCCGACTGGATTCGAACCAGCGACCTCCACCCTGTCAAGGGAACTTTTCAGTTAACTGTAGAGGTTTGGAATCAGTAAAACTTATATGTATCAAGGCTCTCAAGTTATTATTCTCATTGAGAACTACTTCAGTTAGAGTTTCTTACGGAAAATACTAAAGGAGTTACATTCATTGGTCAAGTACTTTTTGCAACAACCTCCACAGAAATACTTTTGAGTAGGTACTCTCAAGCTAGCTCTAAAGAATAACAATTCAAGGGAAATATTGTTTGATATTGTAAATGAGCTAGTTTAAGCTGGTTATTGAGATATTTAAATGAGGTGAACGTATGAAGAAACGTAAATGGTTTTTAACATGGAAGGAATTTTTTATAGTTATTATTTGTTTTGTTCTTACTCCTGTAATTCTTAACCGTGTGTTATTTACTTGGAGATCCTCTCGGGCTTATGGAAATGGAGACACTTGGCTTGGTTTTTGGGGGAACTACTCTGGGGCTTTTGTGGGGGCTCTAGTTGCTTTATGGATAGCTAATAGACAAGTTAATGATAGTAGAGACCTTGAACTTGAAAAAGAACAAAGACAAGGAAAAGTAGCTCAATTACAGCCTCTTATAATAGCCACAAGAGAACTAGATGAGATAATTTGGTCGCTTAAAAAAATAGATATTATAAGAATGAAAGACTTGAAAAGTGTGAGAGGTGAACTGCTTCAGCAAAAAGGGGGAGTAGAACTTACATATGATGAGTTAGTTAAAACTAAAAAGGAAGTTGAAAGCAAAGTATACAAGTTAAGACCTATAAATGATAATTTAATTTCTTCTTTGCACTTAATTGATGATATTGATTTACAGGCTACTCTATATTCTAAGGTGATTCAATATCAAGATTTTTTAAAAGTACTCCTTATTGATATCAGTGTAGAAAACCTTCAAGTTGATATGACAATTGCAGAAAAACAAAACTTTTGGGAAACGTTCGATGGTAACTATATAGTAACATTGGAGTATGTAAAAAAGCTGGTAGATGATGAGATTACAAGTGTAAAAGAATATGTAGATGAAAACTTTAAGAGTGAGTCGAAATAATTTGTATAATTACAAGGAAGGTAAACGCTCCCCTCGATAGACTCATTTTTGAGTAAAGTACAAACAGAACTATACCTATCTAGTCTCCTTCCTCAGTAAACAAAAAAGAGGAGTAGCTTATTATTTAGCTTGCTCCTCACGTTCCTTAATTGCTCTGTATAATGTGGCTCTGCTTATTTGTGTAACCTCAGCAATCTTATTCATAGTCATCTTATTAGTATCTCTATTATCATACAGCTCAAGAGCGTGTACCAAGCTACCGTTCTTTGAGGTATACTTCTTAGCTCTGCCTTTATAAGCTCCACGTTTCTTAGCTTCCTCAATTCCTGCTCGCTGTCTTTCTAGTAGCATTTCTCTTTCCCAGTCAGCTACACTCAGTAGGATGTTTGTGATCAGCTTACTTGTAGGTGAGCCATCAAATACCCCCATATTGAGAACGTGTAGTTTGATTCCTTTCTCATTGAGTTGGCTAATAAGGTCTATGCCTTCTCGTACATTCCTAGCTATTCTATCCATCTTAGTAACAATGAGTGTATCTCCCTTAGTTATCTGGCTCAGTAGGTCGTTTAAGTCATCTCTATCTAGACTCTTACCACTAGCCTTATCTTTGTATATCTCCTCAGCTCCTGCCTTCTTGAGTTCTGTCAGCTGGCTCTCCAAGTTCTGCCCTTGAGTTGATACCCTCGCATAACCATATATCATAGTGTTTCCTCCTTGTTATTTGTGAGACACTTATATGAGACGTTATTAACCCAATGGTATCAACAACTTAATTTTGTGTCAATAGACTTTAGTCAAATGAGACACTTTAGAGTGAGCTGTTAGTCTGCCTCAGAATTTTTAGAGCTGAAAAATTACGAAAGGGGAGGGTACTGTCAGAGACGATGTGTGCCATACAGCGTTACTATGAGAATGAAAAAATTTTTTAACTAAAAAGTTTGACTAAAAGTTCTGCCTCCTCAGTTTATCTCAACGCTATAGTAGATAGTTAAACTAATTAGTACAACTAATAGTTAAAACAATAAGTATCCGTCTCATAAAAAGAAATAAAAAACAAATAACTTATGAGAAGGTAACTAATTAGACTAATAGTATTAACTATATTGGTTATTCATCTCAGTTGTTTTATTTATTTTTGTTTGAGAAGGGAAAGACAACTTAGTTGTTCTCTTGGATTGTAACTACATACCTAAACTGCAAGCTGACTTTTGGGGATTGTCTCGGAGTCAGCTATTTTGCGTTAGCCAAAAGGGTAATTTGAGAAAGCTATTACCCTAAGAATAAGAGAAAGTTGCATACTAAAATAGGATTGATCCTTAGAGCCCCAAGGGATTGGTTCGTTTTAATACCGGTTATCTCATACACCAAAAAGGGGCAATACCGGTTATCTCATACACCGCTTTTGGTTCAGCTATATGAGGAAGCGTACTGAATGGAAATGTCACACTAACCTGTTAAATATAGTAGAGAGATAAAAAAACTTAAAATTATTTTTCTCCTAGTTATTACCAAAAGTGCTGCAAACGTTGATTTAATCAGTTTTTACTTTTAGTAAGTAATAAACACGAATCGGTTATATAAAGGTGAAGGGGTTTTTAGAAGGTTACTAGGTTGCACTTTACGGAGTGAAACTCATGGAGCTTTCTCAAACTCCAACCTTTCTGGCAGAAGGTTCATTAGTTATCCTCTGAGGTTGCCCACCTTGGAGGATAGCACCTCGTTAATAACTATTTATTGAACCTCCGTAAAGCTCAATCCTAATCGTTAAACAATTTGATTTCTCCTTAGTTGGCTCTTTTTCAAAGGGCTTTTTCTTTTGGAGAAGTGGAGGTTAAATCACCAACAATAAGCAAAGGAGGAACATGATGTGATTACTTTTAAGATTGATATTCAAAAGATTATAGATGATAGAAGAATCTCGATAACGGAACTATCCAGAATCACTGGAGTAGATAAAACTCACTTGTCGCAAATTAAAAGAGGACAGCGAGCGACACTAAAAACACTCAATAGGATTGCCTCTGGTATTGGTGAGAAAGACCCAAGCAAACTACTTTCAGTAGAAGTTAAAGAGTTGGAAGTTAAGAAATAGAGATAAAAAACTAAGGAGATGATAAAAATGTTTACAGTGAAAGAGAACAGGGTAGGTACTTTGAGTTTGGTTGATAAGTTAACTGACGCTGAGGTACAACGTGAGTGTTCAAGTTGTAGAGAGTTGAAGCTTGCTAGTGATTTTCAGCGCTATACAGAAGGATGTTTAAGATCACAATGTAGAGAATGCTTCAAAAAGACAACTCGTGAGTACAACCGCAAAAGCCAACTCAACAGAAACATTAAGAATTTGAACGACAGGGCATTGAGAGTGGGGCTCGAAGGTGACTTTACAATTGAGAATTACAAACGACTAGTCAGGTGGGCTGATGGAAGATGTATGCTAAGCGACTTACCTCTTGAGGGTGACGCACAAATTGACCACCTTGTACCGCTTAACTCACTAATGGTCGGTTCAACAGCGAGTAACTTGTGGTTGTTGCACAAACGAGTTAATGAAAAGAAATGGATTCACTCAATCTTCGAATATTTAGACACTGAGGAAGGAAAGCAAATAGTAGATCGCAAGAGGTTACGAGAGAGTATGAGCTTCTTAGCTGAGCTTGCAGGTCTTAGCCTTGAGGATTATATACAGTTGGTTTACGACTCAGAGGAAATTTCAAGAAAAACAAGTGACTTCTTTAACAACTAAAATAACAAGCTGTGAGTCAGCAGGAGAGAAGAAAATGGATTTAAACAAAACAGTAAAGGAGTATTTACAAGATGGGTACACACTAGTTTCGCCAAAAGAGAAAGAATTACGTAGGAAGTTTGTTGAGAGAAAACTTAGTAATGAACAATTTGTAATGGTTAAGGAGGGCTTCTCTGAGGTGAAAAAACACTTGAGTTTAGAACAAAGTGGCGTACTAATGTTGTTAATGAGTTTTGTGAAACTAAACAGCGACGGTCAGCTTTACATTGAGAAGGATAGAAAGCTTGAAAGAATGACTGTCTCAGATGTAGAGAGTTTAATCGGTAAGAGTGAGAGACAAACTAGAAAGGTTCTCGCTGAGTTAGAAAAGTTAAGTTTAATCGAGCGTAACAAAGAAGGAAGAGACGTTTATGTAAGTCTTGGAGAGAATTTCTTTAATTGTGGCATTTATGAGGGGAATGAGCGGTTCGTAAAAGTGTATAAGGCTCACCTAAAAGAGATTGCTAAACAAGTAACGCTTAGTGAACTGGGATTGTTAATGTTGTTGCTTACTCATATTCACTATAAGACACATCTGTTGGTTGACAACCCTAATGAGAAAGACCTAAGCAAGTTGGTAATCTGGCAAAGAAAGCACATTGCAGAAGAACTGGGAGTCTCAATAGATTTTGTTAAACGTGCTATTCCAAAACTGAGAAAGGTTAAAGCTATTATGGAAATTAAGTCAGTTAAAACAGGTATTGTTCTTAGTCCTCCTCTAGCTTGTAAACAAGGATTGAAGCCAACTCTTGAGGAAATACAGGGAGCAATTGATGGTTGCTCTTTTTCAAAAGCTAACTTTAAGGAATAAACGTCATATTAATCCATTTTAAGTTTACCGCAGATTTACTAAGAAATCGACAACTAATATTGAGCCATTTCACAGGCTTACTTAGAGAGCTTTGTTATAAGGATAACGACTAGTGCAGAAACCCTCTAGGGTGGAGCTAGGAGGCAAACTGAGAGGACTGACTCAGATGTTAACTCAATGGTTGTTTAAATAAAACTATAAAACTACGGAGAGTGATTTTATTATGAAATGGTTTAACCGTAAAAATGAAACTGAGATGGAAAAATTACAGGGTCAAGCAAGCGAACTTCAAGCAACAATTACTGAATTAAGCGCAAAGATTAACCGTGTTGAACGCTCTTTAGAACTTGCTGAAACAGATTTAATGCTAGACGAGTCAGCAACTAACAAGAAACATGTTGAGAAATACAAGAAGGCACTTGAGAGTTTCAATAATGAGACAGCTAAAACTCAAGAGCAACTAAATACCATCGCTGAGAAAATCGCACAGATTCAGGCTAATGAGGAGCAGTCTCGTATTGAGAGTTTAGCTGAGTTGGATATTAAGGGTTATGAGTCTTCACACAGAGGTTACAAAGCTCGTGAGGTTTTACGTATTGTAGAAATGGAGATTGACAAACGCACTGGCTACCTCGGAGCTGGTACACCCGATAATCTATTAAGGGACATTAAGAGTCCAGAAGATTTAGTTCCTTATAGTAACTTCCAGCCACACCACCAAGGAGTTTACCAGTCTCATATTGACGCTTGGGAGAAAGGGACTAAAGAGGCTGATGAACAAATTGATAAGGATTACCAAGAGTTACTACAAGCGGTTAACAAATACTTTGGGATTAATTTCTGATAAGCAATAACGAGGGGGTTTTTCCTCCCCCCTCAGCTTATGTTTTTGAGCTTTAATTAAAACTAAATAAAACGAGGTGCATGACTAATGGAGAAGAACACAAGATTGGAGGTTTTAAAACTAAGAGAGGAAATACGAGAAGTTAAATTCCAAATGAAGTACGAGAAGCTAATCGAAAAGATAAACAAGTTAGATAGAACGATAGAGTACAGCAGCAAGAGAATAAAACATTGAGGAGGCGTTCTCATATGGAAGGAATTGAGCAAACCATAAAGGATAACTACAAGAGATTGCTGGTGGCTTACCACATTGCCAGCGAGCATTACCAAAAGACTAACGACACTGAGTTGCTTCACTACATGCTCGATAAACTACACACTTTTGAGACAACATTCGTGAGTTGCTACTCGTTTGGTGAACTCATGGAGTTAATGAATGAGATGGAAGCTCAAGGAGTATTTGTTCACTGATTAAAACTAAGGAGGCGGTACTAAATGGCTAGACCATACAAAGTAGACGACAATATAAAACGGATTGCTGATGAGGTAGCAAAAGCCAAAGCCAAAGCAAACAACGATGAGGACGCACTCAAGGAACTAAAGAAGGAACTCGGAAAAGAGCCTTCTATCTGTGGGTCTGTACAGGGTAACGGAAAGATATGTATGAGGAAGCCTTACGAGAAAGAAGATGGAACTACTCTAGGGCGTTGCCATATTCATGGAGGAAAGTCTATAGGTCAAAGAACTGAGGAAGGGAGGCGAAAAAGTTTGGCTAATTTAAACCCAAAAGCAAATCTAATTCACGGAGTATACTCAAAGGATTTCAAGGAGAATCTCACTCAAGAGGAAGTAGAGCTGTACAATAGCTTGATGGAGTACTACACAGATAACTATGAGGTAGATCCTTTTAACTTGGCTCTAGTGGATAGATACGCAATGAACATGATTAAGACAGCTCGTTTGGATTCACAAGACTTCCTACGAGATAGCCAACAGTACAATGACTTTGAGGTTAAAATGATTCGCTTTGTTGAATCTCTGGGGCTAAACAACAAGTTTAAACAGAGCAAGGAGAACAAAAGTAACCCTAGTGATATTAACCTTAATACTCTTTTTGACATGGGAGACAGAAACTAAGAGGTTTAACGAGCTCGCAATTAATCTGAGGAGGGAGAACTGCATGAGTCTTAAAGAATTAGGTATAGAAAGTTTCAATATCTTCGATGTTGGAGCAAATACGATTATCTGTTTGTCTACAACTGAGGGGCAACCAATAGTGAAAGAACGAGCTAGTATTATTCTTGAACAACTCAGCAGTTCCAATCCTAAGGAGCTATGGCGCAGAGAGAAAGTCATTCTGTTGAACGCTAAGGATATAACTGATTATGTACTTATTAGATTGAATTAAGAGAGTACACAGCTTACTAGTTGTGGCTCTTTTTTTTGTGCAAAATTACTAATCATAGGGTATCATTGAAGCAGAATATCTAAGGAGGAAAGCTATGGAGAAACATGATAAATATAATCCAAACGATTTTATGGATGAATTTTTAGAAAAAATTACTACGCCTGAGAGAATCATTAGTGAGTTTGATGAATCAAATAAACGATTATATAATGCAATAAATGAAGCTATAACGGAAATTTCCTCACCGTTAAAGAATATTGATTGGGACGCAGTTATGAGAACTTGGGTGGAGTCTGCTGAGAAGCTTGGAGAAAGAGGATGGACATTTCCGCTAAGTATGACTCCCGGTGAAGTTGTTGAGATTTCTGATGCTGAGGATATAGATGCAGAGATAGAAGAATACTTTAGTCATAATAATGGATATGCGTATACGAGAATGAAAAGAGATGTGCTTGATCATAAACTTGTTGAAAGTTGGAAGAGTTTATTAGAACAATGCTTTAATAGCTACGAGAACGGAAACTATTTAGTAGCCATTCCAAACTTACTCATTATTGTTGAAGGTATAGCACGTATGCTTATATCCGAAAAGTTTGAGAAATACAAAACAAAACAAAGAACAAGCTTAAGAGAGCAATATAAAAAAGTAAGAGAAGATGTACCTACAGATAGAATGTATGTAGTTGCGTATGTGTCTGTCGTAGGTTTTTTAAATCAAGTATTTCAACAGGGGAATTTTGACAGAAATCCTACTCGCTTTCCAATCATAAATAGAGACTGGGTACTTCATGGTAAAGATGCTCCGAGTAATTGGAAAAAGGTTGATGCTTTAAGGTTATTTAACGCTATTTATTCTCTTACTGTTGTGTACTTCTTAATTGAAAAGCCAAAAGAACAACTAACAGAAGCATGAGTATTCCTCTCTTGTGCTTCTTTTTTATGAGGTGGTACTCAATCGAGCAATTAATAAGGTCTACCTCATAGTTTGCTATATGAGAGCTTGCCACTATAGGAAAACAACGTACCAGATAGCTATACCAGCATTAATGCTACCCTAGCGCACAATCGAGCATATGCCAGATTGTGCTATCTCATGGATTCAACTACTCTTTTGTTAATGCTAGATTGAGCTAACTATTACTTACAGTAATAACTAATGGTGTGGTGTAACGCAGTTAAACTTCTAGCCAATTCCACAAAGTCGCTTTGTTATATCTTCTCTGCTCAACTGAAAGCATATTGCTGAGTGTTCCCCAGAAGTAACCTTTAAAGTCTTTTCTGATACGTTTCACCTTCTTAGCAAACACAGATTGTTTAAATGCTTGTATGGCTATCTCAGTGTAATCTGTTAAGCATGGAGCATACTTATGAGAAGCAAGTAGGACTTTTCCCCACAGTGAATAAACCTCCTTAGCTGAGCAAATGAAAGGTTTAACTGCATTGATAAATTCAGTTGGAATATGTGAGTTGTCCAAATAAGATACATCGAGCTCGTTACGTTTATTTAATTCTTGAAGATGAGCTTTAGGAATAATTGTTTCGTTCTCCTCAGATTGCTTCTCGGTACTGTCCTCACAAGGGGTTTCATCTTCTTGGCAAGGTGACAATACGAGGTGACACTTAGTAGGGTTAATGACTGATATAAAAGCCCCATAGCCTCCAGTTTTAGGTCTCTTTTGTTCTATTCGAGTGATAACTCCTAGTTCATTCAAACGCTTTAATGCACGCTGAACAGTACGTTTAGAGAATCCGACAGCTTGAGCTAGTGTATCATTTTTTAAATAGCTGACCCCAATAAACTTACAGCTGTACTGAGTAAGCTTAATAAGAACAGCTCTTTCGCTGTCCTTTAAAGAAAAATTCTTGAGAGCTATATCAATAGCTTTGTCCATCTCAGAGACAGACTGAAAGCTCTCGTATTTTCTGAGTTCCTTCATTATATAGTCCTCCATCTTTATAGAAGGAACAATCCTTGAGCTAGTACTAATGAGCATGATACAATAGCAAACAAGGAAGCTCCTTCAGAGTTTTCCTCCAAGAGAGAGCCCTGTCCGGTCGCCAAACTAGAGCAGGGTTCTCTTTTTATTTGTTTTAAATCTCAAGTGAATTAAGTGGATTAAACTTCTCGTTTTGCTCTCTTAGGGCTGTTCCCCAAAGAGCAAGATACCTCTCGGTCATTCTCAAATTGCTATGTCTCAGCATTCTTTGGAGAGTGAAAACGTCCATACCAGCCATTAAGCAACGATGAGCAAATGTGTGACGAAAAGTATGAGCTGATAAGCGAACGTCATTAAAGTTCATTACTTGTTTGAGTCGCTTAAACATGAGTTTAATTGAGTTAGGACTCATCTGTTTCCCTTCTCGTGTAGTAAAAACGTACTCTGGGAGTTTGCCTAGCTTACGCTCAATGAATATTTTGTACTCACACAGTTCTTTTACAAGCTTGTCTGTGAGAGGGACTGTTTGTTGTTTTCGAGCTTTACCGAATAGGGTTACTGTTTGATTTATTAAGTCCAACTCACTCCAGCGAATGTTAATAAGCTCACCAAGCCTTGAGCCAGTTCCCAAAAGGAAAACAATAATGGTGTGGTCTCTGTAGGCATATAGACTCTTATCACGTGTTTTAAGTCTCCTATAGTAACTAAGCATTTGCTTAATATGGTAATCTTGAAAGACCTCAATTTTTATATCCTCTTTAGCCAGCTTCATTTTACGAATAGGGTTTCCTTTCTCGGTGATAATGTCTTCATGTTGTAAATAGTTAAAGAAAATCTTTAGGTGATGGAGCTTGGTGTTTCTAGTTACTACGTTGTTACTTCTCGTTCGTTGGCAATACACGAGATAGCTTTTAACAGTTGCTTCTCTGATGTCTTTTGTATCAATAAGTTCACGCTCAGAGCAGAATGCTTGGAATTCATGCAGGGTAGCCATGTAAGCTTGAATAGTGCGAGAAGAGAGATTGCAAAACTCTTTTTCCTCCTTAAAGTCCTTCATAGCAAACTTAAGTAGCATTTTCTTATCAGTCCTTTCTCAGTTTTATGGAAACAAAAAAGAGGACTACCTCTGAGACAGCTGATTAGCTGACTAGAAGTAGTCCTCTTTTAACTTGTGGTGTCTGATGGAGACCTCCACAGTTTTAGGTTTTGAGAATGTCCTCTCAAGCCTTGATACTATTGAGTTTTATGATCCCGACTGGGTTCGAACCAGCGACCTCCACCCTGTCAAGGTGGCGCTCTCCCTGCTGAGCTACGGGATCAGGGGATTTATATGTAATAAACTAGTATGCAATTAATTGTATGATAGTCTTATAGTAAAATCAAGTAATATATGTAATTATTTTAAATTTTCAGATATTTAAAGGCGTAATGAGGGTTAACTTTCTACTATTCTATTAATATATTATACAAAGGAACAAATAACATTTCGTATAAAAATATATTAAATGAAGGGGTATATATGGTAAGAAAAAATTTTAAGATGTTTGTACCAAGATATAGAACGATTTCTATTAATGGAGCAGTTCTTGATGTAGATATATCTCATGATGAGTTTGTAGATGAGTTGATAGAATGGGTAGAATCAAAGGGCTGGGCATTTTTAGGGTTAACAGAAGAGATAACAGAAGAGGAGGCTAAAAAAATTCTTATGGATTTATTTGAAGATGAGGAGGAGTAGTTCCTCCTTCTTTTTATGCTGTTCTGTGTTTTTTTATAAAGTTATGATATAGTGAAGGATAGTGAGTGAAAAATATATATTAATTTATTATGATTTTAATATATAGATATAAAGAGAGAAAAAAAGGAGAGTTGTATGGGTAATTTAAAGAAAATTTTGGCTTTAATTATTGCAAGCAGTTTATTTTTTATTGCCCCCGCTAAATTTTATGCAGAAACTCCACCAGCGCCAAATGTGTTTGGACAGTATGCGGTTTCTATTGATGCGAAGACAGGTGATGTTTTGTATGATAAAAACGCGTATCAGCATGCTTATCCAGCTAGTATGACGAAAGTATTAACAAGTATTTTATTGATGGAGCATGTGCAGCCAGGAGAGAGAATTGCGTTTTCTCCCAAAGCTCTTGAACAAGAAAAAAGTAATTATCAAATTGAATTTCAAGCAGGAGAGACAGTAGATCGAGATACTGCACTTATGATTTTAATGGTGTTGAGTGCAAATGATATGGCGTATGCGATTGCTGAGCATATTGCAGGAAGTCCGGAAAATTTTGCGAAGATGATGAACGAGAAGGCGCTGCAATTAGGTGCAAAGGACAGTCATTTTGTCACACCAAACGGTCTGCATGATCCAAATCATTATACAACACCTTATGATATGGCAATGATTACAAGAGGTGTGATGAAGTATCCAGAAATTATGACGGCAATGAATACGAAGCAAACAACTGTTACAACGTCAAGGCAAACAGCTTCTATTTTTAATAAAGGAAGATATTTTGAAAATCCAAATTGTATTGGCGGGAAAACAGGTTTTACAAATGAAGCTCGTAATACGCTTGTAGAAATAAATGAAAAAGATGGAAATCGTATTATTAATGTCGTAATGGCTTCACAAAAGCCAGAAATTTATGAAGATATGAAGCAAATTGCTGATTATGCTTTTCCCCAATTTGCAAAACAACAAGTGCTTGATAAAAACAATTGGACAAAGGAAATGCCTTACTTGAATAAAGCGGTACATGGTGAATTAGAACGAAGTGTTGAACTTGTATTAAAGCAAGGTGAAGCCAAAAATGTACAAGCTGTTTTTAAGGAAAATCCTATTGATGAAGCACAATTATATAAAACGGGTCTTCACCGCGGCGATGTTGTTGGGACGGTAGATATTAAAAAAAATAATGAAACGTTAGAAAGTGTAAAGGTTCTTTCGAAAGAAGATATTGCATTTGAGGAGCCGTCAAAAAGTAAAATAACAAATTCAATTCCTTCATATGTACTAGCGGTTGGAATTGGTGTAGGGATTCTTACTGTTATTAGTATTGGAATATTTCTTTGGAAGCGTAAAAAACAGCGGACAGTGTCTCAGTAAAAATAGGCAAACAAATTTTGCCTATTTTTTTTATTGCGGTTCTTTAATGTTCGTTATAATATAATTATGAGTTCTTCGAAAAGAATGATAAATTTGAATATTTTTACTTCCGTTCGCATAGAGACTAAGGAAGGGAGCGAGACACATGAAATTAGTTTGGAAAATTTTTAGTAATATCATTTCGTTTGTTTTGTTTACTATTATGGTTTGCTTAGCGTTTGTAGCGATTTCATCGAAGGCAAGTGGCGGCGCTCCAACAGTGATGGGATATCAATTTAAGACAGTATTATCAGGATCGATGGAACCTACATTTTTAACCGGATCTATTATTGCAATTGAACCAACAAAAGACGGTTCAAAATATAAAAAAGGTGATGTCATCACATTTAAAGAAGATAACAAGATGATTACTCACCGCATTATTGATGTGCAAAATATAGATGGAAAAGTGTTCTATGAAACAAAAGGGGATAACAACAATGGTCCAGATTTACAGCCAGTTCCTGCTGAAAACGTAGTTGGAAAATATGCAGATATTACTGTTCCATATGTTGGTTATCTACTAAGCTATGCAAACTCTAAAGCAGGAGCAGCATTATTATTAATAATTCCCGGTGTCTTATTACTAGGGTACTCCGCGGTTTCTATTTTTGGAGCAATACGTAGCATAGACTCTGAGAAGAAAAGCAAGTCTTCTGATGCAGGACAATCTGTATAAAGTGAAACTTTCATCAGTGGGGGTATCCTCCACTGATGGTTAGTTGAACCAATCGGGTTTACTACCTGTTAATGGGGATAAAACGGTTATCATCCCAATTACTGAGAATTAATAAATATATGTAGAACTTAGTGACAATTGGAATGAAAGAAGTAATGAACAATACATTTGCAGCACAGCATACTGACGGAATAGATAAGTAAGAAATTAACGAGGAGGCTATCTTTATGAGATAGTCTTATTCTTTATAAAGAATTGTAGGATTCGATATAAAATATACTAGGCATTTCTTCATGAATGCATAGCACTTTCGTTTTTACTTAGGTTTACTTTTTCGAGCTTTTCATTATAATGATAAATTTTTTATAAAGAAATTAAATGTGCACAATGGGAGATGTGGTTATGAAAAAATTTTCAAAGAAAGTAAGAAATATGCTCATATTACCGTGTATATGCTCTATGGCCTTTTATATGGGATCTCAAGTAGTAACATATACAGAAGCATCTTTTTCAAATCAACAAACAGTACAATCGGACCTCTCAGCCGCAATTGTTTTTCCGAAAACAATTGAAAAATTAACAGAGGAAGCAAAGAAGCATAAGGACGCTATTTTCACTCATTACAATGTGATAAATAGTGCAGTAAACTCAAATGAAACTGTTGCAGAATTAGAAGATAAGCTTGCTGTATGGAAGCAACACCGTGAAGTAATCAAGGTAGAAATAACAGCAGTGCAAAGCATTTATACTGAGATTGAATCATATTATAACGAAGTAGTAGAAGATATAAAGGTAAATAACAGGGAATCAGCACAAGAAATATTAAAATATGTACAAGCTGGTTTTACACAAATTCAAAGTATTCGTAATGATATGGACAAGCAAGAGATTTTACAAAAAGTCGATGAACATATTCAAGCATTAGAAAAACAAATCAATGAAGAAAAAATGAAGCAAACAAACGAAGCAAAGAAACAAACGTCTGAACAACCTAAAACGTCTTCTCAGCAAGAACAAAAATCTTCAAAACAAGAAGAGAAAAAACAGGGAAATAATGCGAATGTAGAACAACAAAAACAAGTTCAAGAAGACGATTTAGCACCTACACAATCTGAGAAAAGTAAAGAAGAAGTAAAGCAAGAAGCATCAACTGCTGTGGAAACAAAGCAGTAATGCATATTTCGGTTATGCCTTCTACATAAATAGAGACTAATATATAAAATATATTGCAAGAGGAATTTGGAATATATATTATGAATACAATTTTAATCGGGATCGGAATGATGCTTATTGGATTATTTGTATATCAAAAGCGAGAGAAACGATCATAAAGAGAAAGGGTAAGGCGCCTCTTATTTGCTACATTAAATAAGAGGTGCCTTACCCTTTCTTGTAGGAAATATCATATATGCATGAAAAAAAGAGAATTTGTAAGAAAGAAGGCGAAAAGGAAAGAAAAATAGGAATAAACCGAAAAAAGACAGAAAATTTGGAAGTTTTTGCGATTTTATTTCTGTACTTATCGTTCTTTATAATGAATCAGAGAGGCTTGTTAAAGAACATACATAGAGAGAAAGAGGAAGTATATTTACAAAAGTTATGTCGAAACGAAGCAATTATACAACCAGTTATATCTCTTACCTTCATAAGAGCTAACAATAAAAAGAAAATTGGGGGAATTTAGAATGGGTATTAAGAAAAAGTTGGGCATGGGAGTAGCATCTGCAGCATTAGGGTTATCTTTAATTGGTGGAGGAACGTTTGCATTCTTTAGTGATAAAGCAGAAACAAACAATACATTTGCGAATGGTACATTAGATCTTAATGTTAATCCAAAAGTATTGGTTGATGTAAAGGATTTAAAACCAGGCGATACAATGAAGCGAGAATTTGTATTGAAAAATAAAGGCTCCTTAACGATTAAGGATGTGCAATTAGCAACTAAATATGAAGTTTTAGATGCGAAAGGTGATAACAATGGGGAAGACCTTGGTGAACATATTCGTGTAAACTTCTTCTGGAACTGGGATAAACAAAGTGAGCCAATCTATTCTAAAACATTAGCGGAATTACAGAAAGAAAACCCCGATGCAGTAGGTAAAGACGTATTCGCACCAGAGTGGGCTGAGGAAGGCGGACTTGCTCCAAAATCTGAAGATTACTTATGGGTAGAATTTGAATTTGTTGATAATGGTCAAGATCAAAATAAATTCCAAGGCGACAAATTAAAATTAAACTGGACATTTAACGCTTCACAAACTGAAGGCGAAGAGAAGTAAGCGATATAATAAAAAGCGGGGATTTTCCCCGCTTTTGTTGTGTAAATAAAAAAGAGTGTCTCCATAGAGAACACCCTTTTCACAATATATTATTTTTGTTTCTGTTTCCACTTATTAAACTCTAAAAATTCGCGGAATTGTTCTTTGGAAACACCAGAATGCATGGCTTCTTTAACAAGATTCATCCATTCTGAGTCCATTGCGTGTTCTTCTGTAGGCTCGTCATGAAGAAGAACATCAACAGAAACATGCAGAACGTTGGAAATTTTTTCGAGAAATTGAATTGAAGGATTTTTTTGTAAGTTTCGTTCGATAGAGCTAATGTATGATTTTGCAACGCCTGCTTTTTCAGCAAGTTCTGTTAAGGAAATACCTCTTTGTAGACGCAGTCGTTTTATACGTTCTCCAATCATGTTAGCGCACCTTTCTTACTGTATGTAGTCGACATAAGATGTAATTTATTATAACACATTTTTCTTTAAAAAGAACAATGATGATTAGTTATGTGATTCTTGATTCGCCAGTTTTAAAAAATTTTTAATTTCTTGAGTGTTAATATTCATATCTAAAGCTTCCAGCAGTAAATCGATCCACTCTTGATCTAGTATTTCCTTTTTATTTGTTTGCAAGCATGATCTCCCCTTAATGGTTAATCTTTATATGAAGATATGGATATAAAAATTGTAATTAACACTATTAAAATCTTAAAAATTATAACTCTGTCGAAAAATGTAAAACTTGGTCGTAATTTTAAGTTTTGTAAAAATATAACTGAAGTTTGTGATTCTATATAGAATTTTAATATGTTCATTGTAATTTATCAATATTTTCTGAAAATATATATAAATCTGTATATGTATGTATATAAAATGAAGGATTTTTTCAAAAATATTACAAATTAAGACAATATATTGTAAAAAGATTGAATTTTTAATATTATCAAAATATTAGTACATATTTGAGCTTAGGGAGGAAATAGGGATGAAGAAAAAGCCTTTTAAGGTGCTGTCTACGCTTGCGGTGACAGCTGTGCTTAGCTGCACATTTGGGTTTGGAAGCCAATCTGCTTATGCGGCAACACCATCTAATGTAACAACTTCTAGTCCAATCGATGATCATTTAATTCCAGAGGACAGATTGGCTGATGCACTAAAGAAGCGTGGCGTAATTAGTGAATCAGCGTCGAAAGAAGACACGTTAAAAGCTGTTGAAAAATATGTAGAAAAGAAAAAAGGTGAAAATCCTGGAAAAGAACCAGCAGCGGGGGATAGTGTTACGAAAGAAGCTTCTGACTTTCTGAAAAAAGTTAAAGATGAAAAGGCTGACACAAAAGAAAAGGCAAATGAACATGTCGGCGGTCCGGTAGCTGGACAAGCTGTTGGTAAAGCGGGACTAAACGGTAAAGTACCAACTACTTCAGCGAAGCAAAAGGAGTATAACGGGCCTGTTCGCGAAGATAAAGTTCTTGTATTACTTGTAGAATATGCTGACTTTAAGCATAACAACATTGATCAAGAACCTGGTTACATGTACTCTGATGACTTTAATAAAGAACACTATGAAAAGATGTTATTTGGTGATGAGCCGTTTACATTATTCGATGGTTCAAAAATTGAAACATTTAAGAATTACTATGAAGAGCAATCAGGCGGCAGCTATACAGTAGACGGAACAGTAACAAATTGGTTAACTGTTCCAGGGAAAGCTGCTGATTATGGTGGTGATGCTGAAAGTGGTCACGATAATAAAGGTCCTCTAGGTCCACGTGATCTTGTAAAAGATGCATTAAAAGCTGCAGTGGATAGTGGTGTAAACTTAGCCGACTATGATGAGTTTGATCAATATGATATAGATGGCGACGGTAATAAAAATGAACCAGATGGACTTGTTGACCATTTAATGGTACTTCATGCTGGTGTAGGACAAGAAGCTGGCGGCGGTAAACTAGGTAACGATGCAATTTGGTCTCATCGCTGGACGATTGGACCAAAACCATATCCAGTTGAAGGCACACAAGCAAAGGTTCCATATTGGGGCGGTAAGATGGCAGCATTTGATTACACAATTGAGCCAGAAGACGGAGCAGTTGGTGTATTCGCACATGAATATGGCCATGATTTAGGTCTTCCTGATGAGTATGATACACAGTATACTGGTGCAGGTGAGCCGGTTCAAGCTTGGTCTATTATGAGTGGCGGCAGCTGGGCTGGTAACATTGCGGGCACAGCACCAACAAGCTTCTCTCCGCAAAACAAAGAGTTCTTCCAAAAGAACATTGGCGGTAACTGGGCAAATATTGTTGAAGTAGATTATGATAAGTTAAATAAAGGGATTGGTTTTGCAACATTCTTAGATCAAAGTGTAACGAAATCAGCTCGTCCTGGCCTGATTCGTGTGAATTTACCTGATAAAGATGTAAAAGGTATTCAGCCTGCATTCGGTCAAAAATACTACTATAGTACAAAAGGCGATGATCTTCATACAACATTAGAAACGCCCGTATTTGATTTAACAAATGCAACAAATGCGAAATTTGATTACAAATCATTGTATGAAGTTGAAGCAGATTATGATTTCCTTGAAGTACATGCAGTAGCGGAAGATGGAACGAAAACGTTAGTTGACACAATCGGTGATGAAAAAGTTAAAGGCGGCATGGATACAACTGATGGTAAATGGGTAGATAAGTCATATGACTTAAGCCAATTTAAAGGTCAAAAAGTAAAATTAGTATTCGAATATATTACAGATGGTGGTTTAGCTCCAAACGGCTTTACGTTAGACAATGCTACATTAACTGTAGATGGCAAGGTTGTGTTCTCTGATGATGCAGAAGGTACACCACAATTTACATTAAACGGCTTCGTTGTATCAAACGGTGTTGATAAGAAGCAACATAACTACTATTTAGAGTGGAGAAACTATGCTGGTGCAGATGAGGCGTTACAATATGGCCGCGGTCCAGTGTACAATACAGGTCTTGTTGTATGGTATGCAGACTCTAGCTTTACAGATAACTGGGTTGGTGTTCATCCAGGTGAAGGGTTCCTTGGTGTTGTTGACTCTCACCCAGAAGCAATTTGGGGAACATTAGATGGTAAACCGAGTGTTGCGAATAGCACAAGATACCAAGTTGTAGATGCTGCGTTCTCATTTGATCAAACACCGGCTTGGAAAGTTGTCTCTCCAACACGCGGAACGTTTGATTACAAAGGATTACCGGGTGTAACGAAGTTTGATGACTCTAAAGCGTATATGAACAACGCAATTCCAGATGCAGGACGTAAAGTGCCGCAGCTTGGACTAAAGTTTGAAGTAGTTGGAGAAGCAGACGATAATTCTGCAGGTGCAATTCGCGTATACCGCAAATAATGGAGAAGCTGTTGAAAGGGATTCCTTTCAACAGCTTTTTTCATGGGCAAATATGTTTCAAGTCATTTGTAAAGTAATATATAATTAAATTCTACATATCGTTTTATCCCGCATTAACGGGCAGTAAGAACTCCATCTCAAGATTCAGAGAGAAGCAAAGAAGCTAGGTGGGGGATAACTACTAGCATGCACTTGATTGATGCGAGCTTTTCATTAGTCGAGAATGCAAAAATCACTCATAGAAGTTTTATTTTAAATAGGAAGAAACAAGAATGTATTATGATATACGATGAAATAGAGAGGTGAATATTTATGGAGATTGCATCAATTATAGAACGACAAAAAACGCACTTTTATAGCGGGAAAACAAGAGCAATCGATGAGAGAAAGAAACAGCTACAAGCGCTATATGCAAGTATTCAGCGTTATGAGTCTGAAATTTTTCAAGCGCTAAAGCTTGATTTAAATAAATCAGAGCATGAATCGTATACAACAGAGATTGGGTATACGTTAAAAGAAATTTCGTTTACGACAAAGAATCTTTCGAAGTGGAGTAAACCGAGGCGTGCTAAAACAGCAATGACTCATATTGGATCGAAGGGAAAAATTATTCCTGAGCCCTATGGTGTAACGTTGGTGATTGCCCCGTGGAATTATCCGTTTCAACTTGCGCTTGCCCCGTTAATTGGAGCATTGGCAGCCGGAAACACAGTTATATTAAAACCTTCAGAGTTAACACCAAATGTCTCTAAGATTATTGCGAAAATGTTAACGGAACTATTCCCGTCAGAGCTTGTCGCTGTAGTGGAGGGTGGCGTTGAGACGAGTACAGCTTTATTAAAGGAGCCGTTTGATTATATTTTCTTTACCGGGAGTGTCGGAGTTGGGAAAATTGTTATGGAGGCAGCTGCAAAACAATTAACACCTCTTACACTTGAACTTGGTGGCAAAAGCCCTTGTATTGTTCATAAAGATGCAAAGCTTGATGTTGCAGCGCGTCGGATTGTATGGGGGAAATTTTTAAATGCAGGACAAACGTGTGTTGCGCCGGATTATGTATATGTTCATTCCTCTATTAAAGAACAGTTTATAGAAGAAATGAGAAAGGCTGTGCGTGAACAATACGGAGAGCAGCCTTTGCAAAATGAAAAATATGTTCGTATTGTGAGTCAGCGTCATTTTGAAAGATTGTGTTCATTTTTGGAAGATGGGAAGGCTGTGATAGGCGGTAATTATGATAATGATAAACTACTTATTGAACCTACAGTGCTTACAGGTGTGACGTGGAATCATGCGGTAATGGAAGATGAGATTTTTGGGCCAATCTTACCACTGTTAGAATATGAACATATAGAAGATGTGATTGCAACTGTTCAACGTCATCCGAAGCCATTAGCATTATATGTTTTTGCTGAGGAACGAGATATACAAAAGCAAGTGACGCAATCCATTTCTTATGGAGGTGGTTGTATTAATGACGCTGTGTATCATTTAGCGACTCCATATTTACCATTTGGTGGTGTTGGTCCAAGCGGATTGGGTAGTTATCATGGAGAGTCTAGCTTTCAAACCTTTTCGCATTATAAAAGTATTTTATCTCAATCGACAGTGTTTGACATGAAAATCCGCTATTCTTCTACAAAAAGTGCTTTAAAATTCATCCGAAAATTGTTAAAATAGTGATGGTATTTATCAGTTAGCGTAGCTGTATGATAAAACCCCTTCATAATTGAAGGGGTTTTTCTATTCAGGGTGTGTATCATATAAAGTGAAATTTTTATTGATAGGGGTTCTCCACATCTATTTTTTGATTCCTCGGAATTTTGAGGTGGAGGCTTATGGCACATGAATAGCGGAATAAAACATACTACATAGAGTGAAACTTCTGTAACTATTCAAATTTTTACTGTCTGTTAGCGTGGTATAAAACATGATTTTTTGTTTAGATTGATATAGAAAATATGAGATAGATAGGATGAGGAAATGAAAAATATTATTAAGGTCGAAGCAGTAGAAAAATATTTTGGGGACCAAGTTATTATTCCACCGCTTTCTTTAGATATTAAAGAAGGAGAGTTTGTAACAATTCTTGGTCCGAGTGGTTGTGGGAAAACAACGTTACTTCGTATGATTGCTGGCTTTGAGACACCAACAAAAGGTACGATTGCACTTGATGAAGAAAAGATTAATGACTTGCCTCCTTATAAACGTCATATGAATTTAGTATTCCAGCATTATGCGCTATTCCCGCATATGACCGTTGAGAAAAATATTCGTTTTGGACTGAAGATGCAAAAGGTTGCTGAAGCAGAACAAAAAGAGCGTGTTGAGGAAGCGATGCGTTTAACACAGTTAACAGAATTCCGTAATCGTAAGCCGGCTAAACTTTCTGGTGGGCAACAGCAGCGTGTGGCGATTGCGCGTGCAATTGTAAATAATCCTCGTGTGTTGTTATTAGATGAGCCACTAGGAGCGCTAGACTTTAAGCTTAGAAAAGATTTGCAACGTGAATTGAAAAACTTACAACGTAATCTTGGTATTACGTTCATTTATGTGACGCATGATCAAGAAGAAGCGATGAGCATGAGCGATCGCATCGTGGTTATGAACAAAGGTCACATTGAACAAATCGGAACACCAAAAGAAATTTATCATAAACCAAAAACGCTGTTCGTTGCAAAATTTATTGGGGAAAACAATATTATTCAAACAGGGGAAACTTATGTGGCAGTACGTCCAGAAAATGTAAAAGTACGTTCAGTGGAAGAGCAAGCTGTCCCTGGATACCACCTTGGTCATATTGAAGATATTGAATTTGTTGGAAATATGGAGAAATTATATATTCGCGATGAGAAGACGGCAGAACTATGGATGGCATATCAAAGTGCAGAAGAAGTAATGCAGTGGGACATTGGTGATAATGTATATGTAGGCTGGGAGCAAGCGGATGAGGTGACCTTAAATTGAAAAAAGGAAAATTACTTGCATTACCTACAGCTATTTGGTTGTGTGCCTTCTTCTTAGTCCCTCTCTTGTTTGTATTAGCTTTTGCATTTATGCAGCGCGGGGCGTATGGGACAGTTGAGATGAGCTTTACGTTAGAGAATATGAGACGTGTGTTTGATCCGCTCTATATGGAGACGTTATGGGAAACAGTGAAAATTGCGGTTATTACAACAGTACTTTGTTTATTGATTGGATATCCATTTGCTTATACGATAACAATTGTGGATCGTAAATGGCAATCTATTTTACTACTTCTTGCAACAATTCCGTTTTGGATTAACTTTTTAATACGTTCGTATGCTTGGATTATTATTTTACGTTCACAAGGACTTGTTAATACAGTATTGATGAAGTTAGGTGTTATTAGTGAACCTTTAAATTTATTATATAATACGCCATCTGTTATTTTAGGAATGGTATATTCACTATTACCGTTTATGATTTTACCTGTATATGCAGCAATTGCACAGCTTGATAAGAGAAAATTAGAAGCTGCATACGATCTAGGAGCCACACCGCTTAAAGCGTTTTGGCATGTAACAATTCCAATGACGATGTCAGGGATAGCGACGGGTTCGATTTTAGTATTTGTGTCATCTATTGGTATGTTCGTTGTATCAGATATCATGGGTGGTTCGAAAGTTGCATTAATCGGAAATGTTATTCAAAATCAGTTTTTAGGTGCACGTGATTGGCCGTTTGGATCAGCATTATCTATCATTGTTGTGTTATTCTCCGTTCTGTTAATTTATTTATATTATCGTGCTACGAAAGTATATAACTATGGAAACGGAGGGGAATAAACGAATATGAAAAAGTTTTTAGTCACCTATTCTTGGTTGATTTTATTGTTTCTTTATTTACCAATGATGGTACTCATGGTGTATTCGTTTAATGACTCGCGTATTAATGCGGAGTGGCAAGGCTTTACACTTCATTGGTATACAGATTTATTTCAAAAACAGGATGTACTGGATGCGTTTGTAAACAGTTTAACAATTGCTGTTGTTACGACAATTGTTTCTACGCTGCTTGGTGTTTTGTTTGCAGTTGCTCTGCATCGTTATAAATATCGTTTTGAAGGTGCAATTAACGGACTTGTATATTTACCAATTTTAATTCCAGATATTTTAATGGGATTATCACTTCTAATTTTGTTTAGTCAGCTTGGGATTGAACTTGGGAAAATGACAATTATTATTGCTCATATTACATTTAGTGTTTCATTTGTTGTTATTATTTTATCGGCACGACTTTCAGGTATGGGACGTGATTTAGAAGAAGCGGCGAATGATTTAGGTGCGACTCCGTGGCAAACGTTTCGTTATGTGACGCTACCAGGACTCACACCAGGTATTATTTCAGCGGCATTATTAACATTTACATTATCTATTGATGATTTCGTTATTAGCTTCTTCGTATCAGGACCAGGATCAACAACATTACCGCTGTATATTTACAGTATGGTAAAACATGGTGTAACGCCAGAAATCAATGCGCTTTCTACAATTTTGATTGTTGTGATTGTTGGATTAATGATTGCTTCTGAAATGTTCCGTAAAAAAGGTGCGGATGGAGAAGAAAATTCAGGAGGCCATTTGCCATTATAATAGATGAACGAATACAGGTTGCATCTATTAAGCTCAAATTCAGGAGGGAATGCAAATGAAATGGATGAAAGTAGCTGCCAGTACAGTACTTACTTTCGGAATTACCGCTGGAGTGTTAGCAGGATGCGGTGAAAAGAAAGAGGAATTAAATATTTACAGCTGGGCTGATAACTTTGATGAGCAAGTTATTAAAGACTTTGAAAAAAAGTATAACGTTAAAGTGAACTATGATAAGTATGCAAGTAATGAAGAAATGCTTGCGAAATTACAAGCAGGCGGTGCGCAGTATGATTTAATTCAACCGTCTGATTATATGGTAAAAACAATGGTAAACATGAATTTGTTAGAGCCGTTAGATAAAAAGAACATTCCGAATGTAGAAAATCTTGTTTCGAACTTTAAAACGCCTCCGTTTGATCCGGAAAATAAGTATTCCATTGTTTATACATGGGGCGTAACAGGAATTGCTTATAATAAAAAATATGTGAAAGAAACGCCAACAAGTTGGAGTGATCTTTGGGATGAAAAATATAAAGGTCACGTAGAGTTATTAAATGATTCTCGTGAAGTGCTTGGTATGGGACTTAAGAAAAATGGATTTTCAAATAGTACGCAAAATGATGCTGAATTAAAAACAGCTTTCACGGATATTCAAAAATTATTACCAAATGTATTAGCGTTTGATACAGATAATATTAAGCAAAATTTCATTACAGAAGAAGCATGGATTGGTACAGTATGGTCTGGAGATGCAGCGTTTATTGCAAAAGAGAATAAAGATGTTGGTTACGTAGTTCCAAAAGAAGGCGGAACAATTTGGGCAGATACATTAGCGATTCCAAAGGGTGCAAAACATAAAGAGCTTGCAGAGAAGTTTATTAACTACTTAATGGATCCAAAAGTCAGTGTGAAAAACTATGAATCCATTGGATATAGTAATCCAAATGAAAAAGCTCGTTCTCTTCATAGTAAAGAATATCAAGAGAATCGTATGATTTTCTTAACGCCAGAAGAGTTAAGTCGTACAGAATGGCTTGTCGATGTGGATGGGAAATTAAAAGATTATGATCGTTACTGGACAGAACTAAAGACAGGAAAAGGGAAATAATAAAAAAACGCGATTTCTTAGCGGAAATCGCGTTTTTTTATAGCAGGGGGAACTGAAGGTTGAAAAAGAAATTACATATGTATGAGATGATGTGCATCATACTTTTGCTTGGATTATTTAGTATCATTGCATGGAAAGTACGTTCAGGCGGAGTAACGATAGTTGATGAATATGTGAGAATGATGGTAAAGGGATTTCAAACAGAAGCATCGCTTTCATTTTTTCGTTATTTTACAAAACTCGGTTCTGAAATTGGAATTGTAAGTGTGCTAGTAGTAAGTCTTTTCTTTTTTTGGAAGAAGCGTTATTACGTAGCGATGGTAATATATCCTCTTTCTATTATTAGTACGAATCTTATTAATAAGCTTATCAAATCCATTGTAAAAAGAGATCGTCCAAATATAAATGAGGCGCTAGATGCACTTGGATATAGCTTTCCGAGTGGACATGCGATGTTAGTGATTGTTACGTATGGATTTCTTGCTTATATCATCGCAGCAAACGTAAAAAGTGCAGTAGCGAAATGCTTTGTAACGATATTGGCAATTGTAGTCATTGTCTTAATTGGACTAAGTCGCATCATTTTATCTGTACATTATCCGACTGATGTTTTAGCTGGTTATTGTATGGGTGGTATATTACTTATTATCACGATTTACTTACATCGCTTATTTTCAGCTCGTTTTCAAACGAATCAGGAACGTTAAAATAAGGCTATCCTTTTGGGTAAAAGGGTAGCTTTTTTTATCCCGCTATTCGCGTGCAGTAAGACCCCCACCTCAAGATTGAGAGAGAATCGAAGAAGCTAGATGGGGGATGAAAAAAGCCCCTACTGATGGAAGTTTCACTTTACGAGCTGGAGAATGGATATGATACACTAAGACATAGAATGGAGAAGAGGGATAGGTGATATTTGGTGAAAACAACTGTACATAAAGTAGATGCATGGGGAAAGGTTGGAGCGTTCTTATATCGATTTCGCTATACAACGATTGCTCTATTAGTATTGCTAGCTGTGACACTTGGCATATTTGCACCGAAGCTTCCAGGGGTATTAGGCGGGGATGGATTTCAAACGGAAGGCGATTATCAAACGACAAAAGGGATATTAGAGAAAGACTTTAAACAGTCACAAGATACGCTTCTGCTTGTCTTTCAAAAAGAACAAGGTGTGTCTCAGCAAAGATTTACAGAGAGAATTGATGAGATTGTAAAAAAAATTCAAAAAGAAGAAACATATGATTCTTTTCATCATCCTATAGAAAACAAAGCAATGTTACAGGATGATATTGCTTATGCAACCATTTTATTTTCCGGGAAAACAAGTAAAGAGCGGAAAGATAAAACATTAGCCTTTGCAAAGGAGATTCAAAAAGAAAGTAACGGGGAAGTAAAAGTGTCTCCAACTGGATATCCAGTCATTAATGATGAAATAAATACAAGAACACAAAATGATTTGAAAGTAGCAGAGATGATTGGTTTGCCGATTGCTTTTCTTGTATTATTGCTTTCTTTTGGTAGCTTGTTTGCATCTATTTTGCCTATTTTAAACGGAGCGCTAAGTGTTATTAGTACGATGGGGATTTTATATTTTATCGGAGAACAAAAGGAACTTTCTATTTTTGTACTAAACGTGGCGCCGATGATTGGGCTTGCTTTATCCATTGATTTTGCTCTTTTATTTGTTAATCGTTTTCGAGAAGAGCTTGCACATCGTTCTGTTAAAGAAGCAATTATAGTTACATATCAAACGGCTGGTCGTGCAATTATTTTCTCAGGTTTATGTGTATTTGTCGGTTTATCTGGTTTATTCTTTTTCAAAATTGATTATATTCAATCTGTCGCAATTAGTGGGATGATTGTTGTAGTAATGAGTATTTTATTTTCTTTAACGATGCTCCCAGCGTTGTTAGCATTAATGGGGAAACGTTTAATAGGAAAGAACCAAAATGTTCATCGCACAGCACCAATGTGGCGTAAATTTGCACAGTTTGTAATGAAGTATCCGATTGTGATGACAGTTGTTGTATTTACATTTATTATTATTTGTTTATTACCGCTGCGCAGTGCAGATTTACAGTTCCCTGGTGTAGAATCATTACCTGAGAAAAGTGAAGCGCGCATTGCCTATGAACGTTATGAAGACGCGTTTAATAAAATGGTAAAAACTCATGCAGATGTAACACTTGTTGTTGAGACAAAAGGAAATGTAACAGAAAAAGAAAATTTACAAACGTTGCAAAAGGTTGTGCAGAAGTTAAAGAATGATAAAAATGTATATGAAGTAAAGAGTCTATATGAGCAGCTTGGAAATATGTCTGCAGAACAACTGTCAGCAATGCTGCAATCGCCAAGTCGTGCGCAAGTAGAGCCAGTATTAGAGGCGTATGTGAAAGATAATAAGACAACAATTGAAATTGTTTTAGATACAAAGCCAAGAACAGAAGAGGCAAAGCAATGGGTGCGAGATTTTAAAGAAAACTATAAAACGGAAGGTATAACGTATTATTTAGGTGGAATGACAACATTTCAACAAGAACTAGAAGATGAGATTAAAAATAAAGTTGTTGTTGGTATGTCTGTTATTTTCGCTTCAACATTTCTGATTTTATTGCTAGCATTTCGTTCGTTGCTTATACCGATTAAAGCAATTGTGATGAATGTGCTTAGTTTAAGTGCGACAATTGGAATTGTCATTTGGCTCTTTGAAGGAGGCCATTTTGGATTAGAACAGAGCTCAGTATTATTTGTATTACCGATCTTTATTTTCGGGTTAGTATTTGGATTAAGTATGGACTATGAAGTATTTCTTATTTCACGTATTCATGAATTATACGAGGAGACAAGAGATAATGATTATGCAACATTAGAGGGATTAGTGTCAACGAGCCGAATTATTACATCAGCCGCACTAATTATGATTGTTGTTACAGGTGCATTTGCTTTTACTGATATTTTGCCAGTGAAACAAATGGGACTTGGCGTTGCGCTAGCGATATTTCTTGATGCAACAATTATTCGATTAATCCTTGTACCGAGTTTAATGAAAATGTTTGGTGAGTGGAACTGGTGGCTCCCATTTAGGAAGAAGAAACAGAAAGAAATGCATTGAAAAATAGCTCTCATCTTATATGGTGAGAGCTATTTGTATGAATAGCCCCCCACCCTTTTAGCGAATAGTATGAGATAAGGAAATTACATATAAGAGTGGGTGAAGACAATGTTTCGTTATTTTAAATTTAAATTGAATGATACTGTACAATTTGCAGAAAATGATGGGCATATGTATCGCATTGTCGGCTATCGGTTAGAAAAAGGTTTTTATCCAAAGGATGAATGGACACATATTATTTATGAACTACTGCGAGAGTTTGATGGGTACACACTAGATGCGGAAGAAGATGAGCTTGTGAAAGTTATTCAAGTAGAGGAGGAGTATTATAAAATTCATGATATAGGTGAATATCGTTATCCTGTTAAAATGAAAACACCGCGGAAAAAATGTAATCATGAAACGATAGATCAATTATTAGATGCTTATAATGATTACAAGAAACTAGCTGAATTTTTTAAGGACTTATCATATGAAAGAAAAGCCGAAGAAATGTTGCAGGAGATAAAAAAACTTCGTGCATAAAGTGAAACTTCCATCAGTGATGTTCTGATGGTTAGTTGAACCAATCGGGCTCTTACGGGCAGTTATTCTCGCTTATTTTCTTAGTTTTTACATAACATTGGAGTAGTAGCTTTACTGCACGTTAGAGCGGGATAAAGTGAAACTTCCATCAGTGGGGAAGTTTCACTTGCCGGATCCGGGCTATTAAGGACAGTTCATTAGTTGTTGAACTGTCTTTTTAACTATGCGTTAGTAGGGATTTTCCGTTACAATAAGAGGATTAATAGAAATAAGGTGATTATATGAAAGTAAAGAAAATGGGAGAATGGTGTGAGATTACGGTTCCTTCTGTATGGGAGGGACGAACGATTGATTCTATTTTGAAAGAAGAATGGCAAGTTCCGAAAAAATTATTACATCACTATCGTATGGAAAAAAGCATTCTTGTTAATGGAGAAGGAAAACGCTGGAGTGAACAACTGCAAGAAGGAGATAAATTGCAAGTTCATATGTTCATGCAAGAGGAGTATGACGTGGAACCAGAGTTTTATGATATAGAAATCATATATGAAGATGATCATGTATTGATTGTTAACAAGCCAATACAAGTAGATACGCATCCTGCAAGTAAAGGCGGGACAGGGACATTAGCAAACTATGTAGCATTTCATTTGCAAATGCAAGGAATTGAAACAAAGGTACGTCACATTCACCGGCTAGATAAGGATACAACAGGCGGGGTCGTCTTTGCAAAGCATGCATTAGCTGGTGTGATTATGGATCGATTATTGATGGAACGCAAAATTAAGAGAACATATATGGCACTTGTTGAAGGGAAAGTACAAAAGAAGCGGGGCACAATCAATGCTGCAATTGGACGAGATCGTCACCATGCATCGAGGCGCCGTGTTTCTCCAAAAGGTGACCGTGCTGTAACGCATTATGAGGTCGTGCAATATTCAAAAGAGAGCAATGTAACACTCGTTAAAGTTCAATTAGAAACGGGAAGAACACATCAAATACGTGTTCATATGAGTTATCTCGGTCATCCACTGGTCGGCGATGTATTGTATGGAGGTAAGACAAAGCTACTTTCTCGCCAAGCATTACATGCTGCTCACATTTCAATGTTACATCCGATTACAAAACGTCAAATTGACGTAGATATACCTCTTCCTCATGACTTTTCTCATATATTACATTCTTATATGTATACAAAATAAATAGAGCCTTTTTAGAAGGCTCTATTTATTCCGCTATTTGCAGGCAGTAATCCTAAAACTCCAAATTCAGCAGAAAGCAAAGAAGTTAGATAGGAGATAAACTGCTAATTGGTTGAACAAATAATCAGTGGGGAGAACCCCCACTGATTATTTGTTTCATTTTATGCTTACTTTGAAATAAATTCCTGTGTCCAGTAGTTGCCGTTTTCCACATAGCCAACACCGATATGTGTGTATCCGCTATTTAAAATATTTGCACGGTGACCTGCACTATTCATCCAAGCTTGTACAACTTCTTCTGGAGTTTGTTGTCCCTGTGCAATATTTTCACCAGCAGATCTGTATGAAATACCAAACTGTTTCATCATATCAAACGGAGAACCGTATGTTGGGCTAGTGTGGTCGAAGTAATGATTTTTTTGCATATCTTCTGATTTAATACGTGCCACTTTGCTTAACTCAGTGTCTACTTTTAATGCTGGTAAACCTTGTTTTGCACGTTCAGCATTTGTTAAATCAACAACTTTTTGTTCAAATGCGCTTAATGAACCTTTTGAGTCTTCAGCTGGTTTATCAGCAGGCTTATTAGCTTGGTTGTTATCAGCTGGTTTATCAGCAGGTTTAGTTGCTTGGTTGTTATCAGCTGGTTTATCAACAGGCTTCTCAGCAGGCTTCTCAGCAGGCTTCTCAACAGGCTTCTCAACAGGCTTCTCAGCAGGCTTCTCAGCTGGTTTATCAGCAGGCTTATTAGCTTGGTTGTTATCAGCTGGTTTATCAGCAGGTGTATTTGTTTCGTTGTTATTAATTGGGTTTGTAATTACAACATCTCCCCAAGGAGTTGTAATAGTTACGTTAGTTGGTTGTCCAGGAATTACACAGTTACCTGGTTGAAAAGCACCTGGATTCCATTTTGCATATGAGTTTAAAAGAGATGTTAAGAAAGATTGGAAGTCTTGTTGATTCATATGTTGCATGAAAAATGGAGATTGCGAAATATTTTGAACTTTAATTGGTGATGGTTGCACTGTTTCTGCTTTCGCACCATTTGTTCCTAATCCAAATGTAAGAGCAGTTGCTGCTGCTACAGATAGTAAAACACGTTTTTTCATTATAATTGTCCCCCTATGTAAAAGTTTATGAAACTGTTATCACACAGATTTTATTTTTGTCGGCCTGTTTGACTGACAAATTCATCGTAGCACAGATTTTGTCGAAAAAAGGTTGGAAAAAAATTCATAGGTTATGAGATTTCCTTTTTTATCCTAGATTTTAGAGAAAGAACAAATGCCGAAATACTAGATGGTATAAGGAATAGACAGTATTTTTTCTGAGGAGAAATAAAAGATAAATTGGATATAACTTCCGGTGAAGAGGAAGAGAAAAGGGATAACATCAGCATTTATAGAGGAGTAACGAGGAATATTATGGATGCTTTTTTACGTAATTGTAATCTTTTTGTCGTTCTTTTTTACGATACAGTAACATACTTTTAATGTTGTAGACGATAAAAAAGACGGGCGTATCTTTAATAGAGAAAGGTACGTCCGTCTTTCATTTAAAATTATCGTTCTTTTTGTGTTACTGCTTCAAGTAATAAGTCTACAATATGAACTCCTTGCATTTTATGAGAAAGACCCTCACGTTCAATACCAAGTTTCATTTGTAATAAACAGCCAGGATTTGCTGTTACAATTGTTGTTGCTTCGGTTTCATGAACTCGTTCCATTTTGTAGTCTAAAAACTCCATTGATAGTTCAGAATGTACAATATTATAAATACCAGCTGAACCACAGCAACGATCGGCATCTTTCATTTCTTTATAAGTTACGCCTTGAATCGCTTGTAATAGCTTGCGAGGTTCAGAAGATGTACGCATCACGTTTCGTAAATGACAAGAATCTTGATACGTAATGACTTGCGGTGGCAGACGTAAGTCGGTGCGTTTATGAAAATCTAATTCTACTAATATAGAAGAAATATCTTTAATGTTCGCAACAAATTGTTTTGCACGGTCTGCCCATTCTGGATCATCTTTTAATAAATAGTCGTAATCAACTAAATAGGCTCCGCAGCCACCAGCATTTGTAATAATATAATCAATTTTTAAGTCTTCAAATGCTTGAATGTTTTTCTTCGCAAGCTCTTTTGCACCGCTCTTTTCACCAGCATGGCCGTGCAGGGCCCCGCAGCAATTTTGATCTTTTGGAATGACGACATCACAACCTGCAATTTGCAATAGTTTCATTGTCGCATTATTTGTTTCTAAGAACATTGTATCCATTAAACAGCCAGTAAAGAAAGCAACACGTTTTTTCGTTATTGCTTTTGCTGGTAAAAATTCAGGCCGATTTTTCATTTCTTTCATTTTTGGTACTTTTGGAAGAACGAGATCCATTGTTGCTAATGTTTGAGGGAATAACTTCATAATCCCTGTTTTATGTGTGAATGTTTGTAAGCCGGAACGCTGATAAAACCCAATCAGTCCTGTTAATGTCCGCATACGATTTTGATGAGGGAATAACCCTTCAAAGACAATTTTACGAACAGCTTTGACTGGGATAGAGAATGTTTTGTTTTGATTTATAATATCACGTGCTTCTTCTAATAAATGTCCATAATTAACGCCCGATGGACAAACGGGTTCACAAGCGCGGCAGCCAAGACAAACATTTAGCGTGTTTTCTATGTCTTCATCTGGTTCAATTAAGCCATCAACGACTGCTTTCATTAACGCAATGCGTCCGCGCGGAGAGTGTGATTCTTGAAACCCAGATTGAATGTAGGTTGGACATGTTGGTAAACAAAAGCCGCAGCGCATACAGTTCAGCAGTTCATCTTCATTTAAACGTTCTTTAAATTCTTTTTGAATTTGTTCTGTATTTAATGTAGTCATTGCTGAGCCACCACTCTTTTACGAGAGTCTTTTGCAAATATTTTACCAGGATTCATAATATTGTTTGGATCAAATGCTTGCTTAATAGCTTTCATCGCAGCAATGCCTTCTTTACCAAGCTTTAGCTCCAAGTAAGGAGCCTTCATCGCACCAACGCCATGTTCACCTGTAATGGTGCCGCCAAGTTCAATCGCTTTTGCGAAGATCTCTGCAAAGGCTTGTTCCGCACGGTGCATTTCTTCTTCATTACGAGCATCTGTCATACAAGTAGGGTGGAGGTTACCGTCACCAGCATGACCAAATGTACAAATGGGAATGTTATATTTTTTTGCAATTTCATTAATTGCTTCGACCATCGGTGCAATTTGCGAACGAGGCACTGTTGCATCTTCTAAAATTGTTGTTGGTTTTAATCGTGCTAATGCAGATAGCGCACTGCGGCGTGCTGTGCGAAGTGCATCTGCTTCTATTTCATCTTTTGCAACGCGAACATCAACAGCATGAAGAGAACGGCAAATGTTTGCCATCTTTTCAATATCACGGTTTACTACTTCCGGAGAACCATCTTGTTCAATGAGCAGAACGGCTTTTACATCTGTTGGTAAGCCGATTTGAGCAAATTCTTCTACGACTTCAATGGTCGGTTGATCTAAAAATTCTAATGTTGCGGGAATAATTTTGTTTGCAATAATCGCAGAAACAGCACGTGCAGCTTCATTAATATCTTGATATAAAGCTAGCATTGTTTTTTTCGTTTCTGGCATTGGGACAAGTTTTAAAATTGCTTCTGTTACGACGCCAAGTGTTCCTTCAGATCCAATAAATAAACGTGTTAAATCATAGCCAGCTACATCTTTTGCTAATTTTCCACCTGTGCGAATAATATCACCATTTGGTAGAACTGTTTCAAGTCCCATAACATAATCACGCGTTACCCCGTATTTTAAACCGCGTAAACCACCAGAATTTTCATTAATGTTTCCCCCGATTGTTGAAATTTTCATCGAGCTTGGATCTGGTGGATAAAATAATCCTTTTTCCTCAGCAGCTTTAATAATATCTAATGTAATGACACCAGCTTGCACTGTAATTGTTAAATTTTCTTCATCAATTTCTAAAATGCGATTCATATGGCGGAAAATAAGGACGATTCCACCTTCTAGCGGACAAGTTCCTGCGCAAAGATTCGTTCCAGAGCCGCGTACGTATACAGGAATCTTATGTTCGTTACATATTTTTAAAACTTCTGCTACTTCTTGCGTATTACGAGGTGCGACAACGGCATCTGGCATTGCCTGAAAGTTTGGAGTCGCATCGTAACTATACGTTAAACGTCCCGTGTTAGACGTATCTACATTCTCTTTACCAACAATGGATACGAGTGCATCAACAATTTGTTGTTTTAACATACTGAAAATCCCCCTCAAACTGTTATGCAAAGTTTTTTCGAATACAAACTTTGTCATAGTGTTTTTCTATTTTTATGATAAAAAAAAGCGGGGGCTCCCGCTATGTGTGAATAAACAAATATTATCCTATTTTCCCTTCTTTTTTTGGATGATTATCTAATAAGAGTAGGGCGAAATATAAAATGACTAAATCCTTTATTTGCTTTGGATCTAATTCGGTGTGTTCTTCAATTTTTTTTAAGCGGTAATGCAATGTATTGATATGAATATGAAGTATTTCCGCTGTTTGTTTATACGATTGATTGTTTTCGATAAATAAACGCAATGTTTCAAGCAATTCAGTTTCTGTATGAAGTTTATGAATGGTGCGTTGTAAAAATGCTTCACGCGTACGGGGAGTAATATCCTGAAGACACATTTCTAAGCGCAAATCTTCATTAAAAACAATGTCTGTCGTTTTTTGAGAAACAGTAAGTGCTCGGAGTGCTTGTTCATAAGAGTGGTGCATCTCACTTGGTGCAACTGCTTGTCCAATACCGATGCTTAATATAATAGGAAATAATGTTTCACATTCATATTTTAATCGCTTTAAAAATTGAAATGTTTCTTTTTTTGTTTTAGACGACTGAAATAAAATAAAGCGGTCGTTGCCCCAGCGTACAAACAAGTCTTGTTTTGGTAAAAGGTTGCGTATATGTTGCCAAATTTTCCGCTGGAGCATCGAATCATCTTGATTATATGAAAGTAAAATGAGTTGTTGCTTTTTTTGTAAATCAATTCCAAGGGTTTTGGCGCGGTCTAAGAAGCTAGAGGACCAATCAGTACCTTGGAGCCAATCAAATACGAATGCTTCGTATGAGCGCTGTTCAAGCTCTAATTGTTCTACAAAATAGTTTTCGTGAATTAATAGCTCAGTCATTTTCCGTAATATTTCTCCGTACTGTGAAATATTTTCAGGATCTCCTGTAATTCCAATTACACCAATCACTTCATCGTGAAAGAGGAGAGGGAGGTTGATGCCTGCTTTTACGCCGCATAAGCTCTGTTCATCTTCATTTGTAATAATTACCGTCCTTTTTTGCTCCGCACAGCGAAGAGCTCCTTCGTGAAAGCTTCCAAGCCTTTCCTGGTCTGTACTTGCGATAATTGTTCCGTTTATGTCAATAATGATAATATTTTCGGTAATGAGTCTTCGTACTTCACGGACAATTTTATTTGCTAGATCGGGAAATAGCATACTTTTAACACCCACTATTTTTAAATTTGTTTTACCATTATATAGTGATTATGATAAAGAAAAAAGATTTCACACTTTCCTCACAATTATTTGCTATTTTACAAGTATATCGAAACTGTCCATAATGGAGGTAATCTTTTGAAAAAGTGGTTTATTTCACTTTGTATCGTACTATTACTTACAGGGTGTAAGGGAGGGGCTTATCAGTCTATTGATCCAAAAAGGGATCTTCTCATTACGACAAATATAAAAGAAGGAAGTATTAGCTTTATTGATACTGATACGAAAAAAACAATTACAACGTGGCATTTAAATGAACCTATTATGGGAACAACGTTGTTACCAGACGGGAATCGTTTGCTTGTGTATGGTAAGCAACTAGATTATATATATGTGTATTCTTTAAAAGATGGAAAGCAGCTTGAGAAATGGAATACAGGAAAAGGAATAGCAAACATCTTATTATCTGAAAATGGAAAAGAATTGTTCCTAGCGGATCAAAATCAGCAAAAAATTCGTATTTTCACAACCGATGGAAAAGAAAAAGAAAGTATTTCGGTGGGGAAAGGCCCGCTTACCATGGTGCAACATAATAAGATGTTATATGTTCTCAATTTTTATGATACGAAATTGTCTAGCATTGATGTGAAACAAAAAAAGGTTGTGAACTCTTTTATGATTCCGCCGGCTTCAACTGGTGCGGTTCTTAGCAAAGATGGAAAGGACATCTTTATTGGTGGACACGGTGACGGTAAACAAGTAAATGAAAAAGTACTTGAGTATTCTCTCGAAGATGGCGAAATGCTTCAATCGTTAGATGCACCATTTATGCCAATTAACTTGTCTGCAGATCAACAATTTATTTATGTACTTAGCCACGGATCTAGCACGCTGAGAAAGTTCGATGGAAAAACGTATAAAGAAGTAGATTCTCTTGAAGTAGGGTCGAATCCATTTGCATTTTGGCAAATCGGCAATGAAGGGTATGTTGCGAGCTATGATAGTGATGAAGTGTACGTTGTAGATTTAAACGAAATGAAAATAAAACAGACGATTTCGGTTGGTAAAGGGCCATTTCAATTTGTGCAAAGAGTAGGGGAGAAGAAATGAGTAAGTATAAAGTATTACTTGTTGATGATGAAAGTGATATGAGGCAGCTTGTTGGTATGTATTTAGATAACTTTGGTTATGAGTGGAAAGAAGCCCAGAATGGAAAACAGGCACTGCACATACTGGAAACAGAAGACTTTGATTTTGTTATTTTAGATATCATGATGCCAGAAATGGATGGGATTGCGGTATGTAAAGAAATCCGAAAAACATCAGATATTCCAATTATCTTTTTGACAGCAAAAGGGGAAGAGTGGAATCGTGTAAATGGACTGCGGACGGGGGCAGATGATTATATTGTGAAACCATTTAGCCCAGGAGAGTTAATTGCACGTATGGAAGCGGTATTAAGGAGATATACGAAATATGAAGAGCAAGAAGAGATGGAATTTGGACCGATTGTAGTTAATGAAAAAAGTCGCCGCGTTGAAATAGAAAATGAGAGTATTTCATTAACTGTTAAAGAATTTGATTTACTTTATTTTCTTTGTCAACATAATGGCCAAGTATTTAGCCGAGAGCAATTGCTTGAAAAAGTTTGGGGCTATGATTACGCTGGCAGCACTCGAACAGTTGATACACATGTGAAAACAATGCGCTTAAAGCTTAAAGAACAGGGGAATTGTATTCAAACTGTTTGGGGCGTAGGCTATAAATTTGAGGTGTAAGATGCTTACGATGGTACAAAAGTTATGGCTTACAGTTGCATGTGCTGTGTGTGTAACAGTTTCGTTTTTATATTTTGTCTCGCTGTATTCGTATGAGAAATTATATGTTCAAAATATTGAAGAGACATTAAAAGCAGAGGGAAATCGTCTTGTGGCGCAATATAGAGCAGATGAGCCCGTAGATGTATTTGAAGAAAAGGTAAAATCATTCGATAAAATTGCGAGCGCAGATGTACTGTTTGTTAGCAATCCGCGTGATTTAAGTGCATGTCTTCCATTTGATGTTCATTACAATTCAATTATTAGTGAGAATGACCGACAAACATTACTAGAAGGAAATACGATTACGAAGATTGGGTATGAAGAACACTTTCATCGTAACATTATGGGTGTCGTTATTCCTGTGTTAGACAATAAAAAGCTAGTTGGCATTGTATATTCTTATCTTCCTTTAAAGAGCATTAAAGATTTAATTTATGAAATGGGACTCATTTTAGCTCCTCTTGCCCTTGTAATGATTGTGCTAACTGTATGGATTGGACGAAAGATTGTCATTACAATTACAAAGCCGCTTTCACAAATGGAACGGGTCGCACATCATATGGCAAAAGGAGATTTTTCGCAGCGGATTACGATTTCATCAGAAGATGAAATTGGAAAACTTGGCAAAGCGTTCAATAAGATGGCAAGTTCATTAGAAGAAGAGGATGTGCAGCGAAAAGAATTTTTAGCAAATGTGTCACATGAGCTTCGAACTCCGCTTAGTTATATTAAAGGATATAGTGAAGCGATTATTGATGGAGTAGCAAAAGGAGAGCAGCAATTAAAATTCACCCAGCTTGTTCATAAAGAAGCAGGGCGCATGCAACGGCTTGTTCATGACTTGCTGGATTTAGCACAGCTTGAAGGAGAGCGTTTTCCTCTTAAAAAGCAGCCTATTGTATTTGCGCAGTTAATTGAAGATGTACTAGAGACGTATGAATTACAAGTGATTGAAAAACAAATTGTACTGCATACAACTCTTGATCCAGATATTATTGTCAATATTGATGAAGATAGGATGCAACAAGTGCTTCATAATGTATTAGATAATGCTATTCGCTATACAGGTGAAAAAGGTGCTATTTATGTGCAAGTAGAACAACAGGCAGGGCAATGTAAATTGCAAATCATAGATACCGGGATTGGCATTGGTCCGGAACATCTTGAAAAACTGGGTGAACGTTTTTACCGAGTCGATAAAGCAAGAAGCCGCCATAATGGTGGAACGGGACTAGGACTTGCGATTGTAAAACAAATTGTGCACATTCACGGCGGAACGTGGCATATTGAAAGTGAAGAAGGCAGAGGAACGAAAATTTCGATTTATTTACCAATTATCTCTTCGGAATAAATTTTTGTCCATTTTATGAACAAAATGTTTGTACTTCTGTGTATTTAGTTCTAAAATAGATATGGATGCTATTTTCTATATAAAGTGAAACTTACAGCAGTGGGGAGACGGTTTATCTTCCTGCCGATGGTTAGTTGAACGAATCCGGCGCATGCTAGCAGTTATCTCTCGCCTATCTTCTTTGACTTCTCAGAATCTTGAGGTGGGAGTCCTACTGCCCGTTAGCGCAGGATAAATTGTTGTCATTGTTGTTTGGATGATACTGGGGTGATACAACTGGAATACAAATCTATTAAGCCGAAAAAAATTTACGAAGAAGTATCGGAAGCCATTTTAGCAATGATTAAAAATGGTACACTAAAGCCTGGTGACAAACTTCTTCCTGTTCATCAATTGGCAGAGCAGTTTCAAGTTGGCAGATCTGCTGTGCGCGAAGCGTTAAGTGCCTTGCGAGCAATGGGCTTAATTGAGATGAAACAAGGGGAAGGCACGTATGTGAAGAATTTCGATCCATCTTCTTTAACAGCGTCATTAAATACAACTCTATTAATGAAACAAGAGGATATTGTGAATTTATTGGAAGTACGGAAAGTGCTTGAAGTAGGAGCGGCTCGTGCGGCGGCAGTAAAACGTACAGAAGAAAATTTACACAATATGCAGCATTGGTTAGATGAGATGCAAAAAAGCGTAGGAGATGAAAATGCTGGTGAAAAAGCAGATTTTCATTTCCATATGGCAATTGCAGAAGCTTCACACAACAATATTTTGTTAGAATTGATGAACCATGTTTCTGAAATGATCGCTGAAGCAATTGGTGAAACAAGACGAATTATTTTATATGGTGAACAAACAACAGCAGAAAGACTTCTAGAAGAGCATCGGAAAATTTATGAAGCAGTGTTAGAGAATGATATTGAAGCAGCGCAGCAAGCGATGCAAGATCACCTAACGAATGTGGAATGTATGGTCACAGGCATCGAGAAAACAAATTCGTAATATTATACTTTCAAAATTTTATTTTTTTGATAAAATAGAGAAAGAATAAGTAAGCGTTTTCTAAATAGAAGAAAGAATGAACATGAGCAGTTTATGTTTCGCTTCTTTCTTTTTACTAAGTCATCTGATGACCATATGATTGTTGGCTGAGTTGAAATGAGGGGGAACTATAATATGAAAGTTACATTATTTGTTACATGCTTAGTCGATATGTTTGAAACAAATGTCGGCAAAGCAACGGTTGAAATTTTAGAGCGATTAGGTTGTGAAATTGAATTTCCAGAAGCGCAAGTTTGTTGTGGACAACCAGCTTACAATAGCGGCCACGTAGAAGCAGCAAAAGAAGCAATGAAGCATATGATTAGCACATTTGAAAACGCTGAGTATATCGTTACACCTTCTGGTTCTTGTGCGACAATGTTTCACGAGTATCCACACGTATTTAAAGATGATCCAGAATGGGGACCACGTGCGAAAAAAGTAGCTGAAAAAACATATGAACTGACACAATTTATTGTTGATGTGTTAAAAGTTACTGACGTTGGTGCCCGCTTGGATGGCGTAGCAACGGTTCATAAATCTTGTCATATGACACGTTTACTAGGAGTAAAAGAAGCTCCAGGCATTTTACTATCAAATGTGAAAGGTCTAGAAGTGAAAGAACTACCAAATGTACAAAATTGTTGCGGTTTTGGGGGAACGTTCTCAGTAAAAATGACACCAATTTCTGAGCAAATGGTAGATGAAAAAGTCGACAGTGTCATGGAAACTGGAGCAGATTATTTAATTGGAGCAGACTGTGGGTGTTTGTTAAACATTGGCGGGCGTATCGAGCGTTTAGGAAAAAATGTAAAAGTGATGCATATTGCTGAAGTATTGAATAGCCGCTGATGGAGGGGGAAGTAAGCTATGTCTATGAAAACTAGTGATAAAAAATTTAATGATCGTGTTGGCGAAAATCTTCAAGATTCATTTATGCGCGGAGCAGTATCGTCTGCACAAACGCGTCTATACACAAAACGTTTAGAGGCAGCTGATGAATTAGGAAACTGGGAAGAGTGGCGTGACCTTGGTGAACAAATTCGTCAGCATACGCTAGAAAATTTAGATTATTATTTAATGCAGCTGAGTGAAAATGTATCAAAACGAGGCGGCCATGTTTTCTTTGCGAAAACGAAGGAAGAAGCAGCTGAGTATATTAAACAAGTAGCTGAAAAGAAACAAGCGAAAAAAGTAGTTAAATCAAAATCAATGGTAACAGAAGAAATCGGTATGAACCATGTACTTCAAGAAATCGGCTGTGAGGTCGTTGAGAGTGACTTAGGGGAATACATTTTACAAGTAGACAATGATCCACCATCTCACATTGTTGCACCAGCACTTCATAAAAATAGAACGCAAATTCAAGGTGTGTTTAAAGAAAAATTAGGATATGAAAACTCTGATGATCCATATGAAATGACGAAATTCGTTCGTAAAATTCTTCGTGAAAAATTTATGGATGCAGAAATTGGCGTAACAGGATGTAACTTTGCAGTTGCTAACACAGGTTCTCTTTGTTTAGTAACAAATGAAGGTAACGCAGACCTTGTGATGTCTATCCCGAAAACGCAAATTGCAGTAATGGGTATGGAACGTATGGTTCCAACAATGGAAGAGCTTGATGTTCTTGTTGGTTTACTTTGCCGTAGTGCTGTTGGTCAAAAGCTAACAAGTTATGTAACAGTAGCAGGACCAATTCAAGAAGACGAAGTAGATGGACCTGAAGAGTTCCATTTAGTTGTTGTAGATAATGGTCGTTCTGAAATTTTAGGTTCTGAATTTCGTCAAGTGCTGCAATGTATTCGCTGTGCGGCGTGTGTGAATGTATGTCCTGTATATCGTCATGTTGGTGGTCACTCTTACGGATCAATTTATTCAGGTCCAATTGGTGCGGTATTAACACCGCTTTTAGGTGGATATGATGATTATAAAGAACTTCCATATGCGTCTAGTTTATGCGGAGCATGTACAGAAGCTTGTCCGGTAAAAATTCCATTACATGACTTGTTATTAAAACATCGTCAAGTAATTGTGGAAAAAGAAGGACGTGCACCGCTTGCAGAAAAGCTTGCGATGAAGATGTTTAGTATGGGTGCTTCTTCTGCTGCTTTATACAAAATGGGATCTAAAATGGCGCCGGCTGCAATGAGCCCATTCACATCTGGAAACCGCGTTTCTAAAGGTGTGGGACCGCTTAAAAATTGGACGGAGATTCGCGAATTCCCAGCTCCAAGCAAAGAAAGATTCCGTGATTGGTATAAAGAGCATAAGAAAGGCGGGAATAACTAATGGCAGGAACGATTCAAAATCGTGATTCATTTTTAGAGAATGTCGCAAAACAACTTGGACGTGAGCGTAAAACAGAAGGTGTACAGCGCCCTAAATGGAAAAATAATGTGAATTTAGAGACGTTAAACGATTACTCACAAGGAGAACTATTAGAAGTATTTAAGAAACAATGTAACAACATTCATACGACTGTCATTGAAACGAATAGAGATGAATTAAGTGCAGCGATCAAGAAAGTTATCACAGAAAATGGCGGCGGGCCAATTATGTTATCTCAAGATGATCGTTTTGAAGAGTATGGATTACAACAACTGTTTGGAGCGGAACTTCCAGGCGAAAACGTAGAAGTGAATACTTGGGATCCCGAGAAGAAAGATGAAAACATGAAGCTAGCGGAAAAAGCAAATATCGGAATTTCGTTTAGTGATTATACGTTAGCGGAATCTGGTACAATTGTAGTGCAAAGTCATAAAGGAAGAGGACGTTCACTACACTTCTTACCAACTATTTACGTAGCTATTATTCCACGTGAAACATTAGTACCGCGTATTACACAAGCGGTACATGATTTAAATACACGTGTAGAAAATGGAGAAGCACCAGCTTCTTGTATTAACTTTATTACAGGACCAAGTAACTCTGCTGACATTGAAATGAACCTTGTCGTTGGTGTACATGGACCATTAAAAGCATTTTATTTTGTTGTATAAATGGAAAAACAGGCCTAGTAAAGGTCTGTTTTTTTATAGATAAAGATAAGTTTTTGAAAATACAACATGTTCAACTTTTTTGCTATATTAGGTGCGAAAGGAGATGGCGAAATGCTATTTTATGTATATGCTTTTTTCGCTGGCTTGATACTAGGTTCTTTTTATCAAGTCATTGCCTATCGTATTCCACTCGGTTATTCCATTATAAAACCGCGCTCACACTGTTCGCATTGTCATTATGTATTACAAGTAAAAGAGTTGATTCCTATTGTATCATTTTGTATACAAAAAGGACGGTGCACACATTGTGATATAAAAATCTCACCTTTTCATCCGCTATTTGAGGGTATTGCAGGTATATCGTTTTTCTTTACAGCGTTTTTTATCGGTCCTAGTGAGCAGCTTATTATTGTTTGGACTCTATTATCACTTCTTTTCATTGTTACCATCACAGATCTTCTCTATATGGTAATTCCAAATCGTATTTTATTCTTTTTTGCAGGGCTATTTGTAATAGAGCGTTTTTTTATACCGCTTTCCCCATGGTGGGATGGATTACTGGGAGCAGCGGTTATGTTTGTGTTCTTATATATTATTCAAGTAATTCATCCAGCAGGTATTGGCGGTGGAGATGTCAAATTGTTCATTTTACTTGGATTTGTAGTTGGAACAAAAGCAATACTACTGTCACTTTGTTTCTCTTCATTATTTGGTCTTTGCTTTCTTACTATTTCTGTTATTATTCGGCGCATGACTTATAAAGAACCGCTTCCTTTTGCACCATTTATTGCGCTTGGAACAGTATGTTCATATAGTATGTGTATGTAGAGGAGGGATTAGATGAACGTATATATGGATGATCAAAGGCCGTGTCCAGCTGGCTTTATGCTAGCTACCACAGTCGAGCAGGCGCTGGATTTTGTTCGGAATAATAGGGTACATACGTTATCGCTCGATTATAATATGGGATTGCGGCAAAAAAACGGATTGTATTTCATAGATATATTTTGTAAGGAAGGCTTACATGTAGAGAAAATTCATTTACATACGAATGATACGATTGGACAACATTATATGTTAAATCGAATACAAAAAGGAAAAGAATCAGGAGAAATTTCTGCGTCTATTATAATAAAATGCGTCGGGAGTTATTAAAAAATATGCATTCCAAGTTGATTGGAATGCATATTTTTGATGTTCATCAGTAATACCCCTACCTCAAAATTCAGCGAAAGTAAAGAAGGTAGTAGGGGATAACTGCTGGTATGTGCTTGAGTAGTTCAGCTAATAATCAGTGGAGAATGAAGACCCTCCACTGATTAAAATTTTATTTTACATGTACTTGTAATGGAATAATTTCTTCAGTTTGTGTGGAAATTATTCCATCTTCTGTAGATTCTGGGTTACTTTTTGTTATAGTCAAATAATGATACACCATGCCGACAAACACCGATCCGCCAATAATATTCCCAATTGTAACTGGAATTAAGTTATGAATTGCACCCGCAAAAGAAATTGTATCAGGGTGTGGTGATACTAAAGCAATTGTAAATAGTGATAGATTTGCGATGCTATGTTCATATCCAGATAAGAAAAATGTAAAGACAATAAGCATTATCGTAAGTATTTTTGCTGTATCTCCCTTTACTTGAGAAGGAAGGAAACATGCAAGACAAACGAGCCAGTTACATAAAATACCTTTAAAAAATAGATGCATTGTTGATGCGCCCATCTTTCCTCCGACAACTTCATTTAATAAGTGATTGTGACTAATCGTTTCAAAAATACCAGTCGCATAGAAGAGTGCTGCAAAAAATATTGCCCCTACTAAGTTACCTGCATAACAAGCACCCCAGTTACGTAATGTATCACCAATCGTTGTCTCTTTTCGCAAAGTTGCAACTGTGAAATACATTGTATTTCCTGTAAATAATTCAGCACCGCCATAAAGAATTAAAATGAGTGCGATTCCAAAAAACATAGAAGATGCTAAATAAGTTGCGGGTGAATGTGCATCATGAAAGAAATTCCCTAATTTAAAACATAGTACAATAACAAAACCAATATAGATACCAGCAAGTGCAGCACGAAGAAAATATTGCATTGGATTGTTATCTAGCATTTGTTTTTTCTTCTTTGCAAGCTGCACAAGGTAAGCTACTCCTTGTTCTAGCATAAGTCATTACGCTCCTTTAATCCATCGTTTATAAATACTCTTGATATGAATAAAGTACACGTATTTGTTCATACTTTCAATAAGTTTGTGCAATATTTCACAAAAAGGACATGATTTTAATGAAAACGTTAACATTTATGTTATATAATATAGTGTGTTTTCAATGATTAAGAAAGTTCGGTCATTTTCAAAGAAAAAGGAAAAAGCGCTGAAATTACAGCGCTTTTTCGTTATATTTTTTCGAATCTTGTTGTACATTTGGCGTTGTTTCTTTTGATAAGAACCAGCCACATGCACCAATTCCAAGCAATACAGTCCAAAATATAATTTTCCAAGTAGCTGATTCTGGGAATTCATGTGGAATCACACCTAATGCAGGGTGAGCCAACGTATGAACTGCTAATTTCACACCAACCCAACCTACAATCGTGAATGCAGCAGTTTCCAACCCAGGTTTACGTTTCAGTAAGTTTACGAAAGCAGATGCGGCAAAGCGCATAATGATTAATCCAATCATACCACCTGTGAAAATAACGAAAAACTGTGCTGTATCGAGGCTACCGATCGTACCAAGATTTGTTTTCGGTAATGTCACAGCTAATGCAACAGCCGCTAAAATAGAGTCAATAGCAAACGCAATATCAGCAACCTCTACTTTAAATACAGTCCACCAAAAGTTTTCTTGTTTTTTCTCTGTCTCTTTTTTCTCTGTTTCTTCGTGCGCTGCATTCTTTTTTACATAAGTTTTTACAAGATGGTTACCAGCAATAAACATTAAATAGATGGCACCAATCGCTTGTACTTGCCATACATCGACAAGAAATGAAATTATAAACAGCGATCCAAAGCGAAATACAAAGGCTCCTGCAAGCCCATAAAATAAGGCTTTTTTACGTCTTTCTTCAGGTAAATGTTTTACCATAATAGCAAGGACGAGTGCGTTATCTGCTGCTAAAATTCCCTCCAAAACAACTAAAATAAGTAATACCCAACCATACTCCAATAATAAAGATAGATCCATTTACATTCTCCTCTCGTTTGTATATGTGCTAAACAAAAGAAGAAAATTCCCCATTGTTTAGCTTCCCCAAAATAAGCTCTACCAATGGCAGAGAAATTTCAAAAAGAACACAAAAAAGACCTCTGCCGTTAATAGGCAAAGGTCTTGCTAGACATATGTAATAAAATATGCCAACAAAGCCGGAGGAACATAGTTCCACGTAATGACGACTTTGTTTCAGAGAATATTTTCTCTGACGCTACTCCCCTTTGGAAATATGCTGTTATGTATAATATATAAGAACTGTTAATGTTTGTCAACCAGTTAAAAAATTTTTGCTCAGATATTTAACGTTTATGCGGGATTGGTTCAACTAACCATCAGGGGGGATGAAAAAACCCCCACTGATGGAAGTTGAACTTTACATACTTTCTACAGGCAAAAGAAAAGAGGCAGAGAATATCTGCCTCAAATCCATTATTTATTTGATTAATTATCCGCGTAATTGTTGTTGTGCAAGTGAAACGAGACGTTTTGTTACTTCACCGCCAACAGATCCGTTAGAGCGAGAAGCTGTGTTAGAGCCTAAATTCACGCCAAATTCTTGAGCAATTTCATACTTAAATTGTTCTAGTGCTTGTTCAGCGCCAGGGACAAGTAGTTTATTTGTTTTCGCCATGTTAGATATACCCCTTTTTCTATTTTCAGCTTATGATAGCTGATAATGTTATTGTATGTGTTCTGTTTTCACTCATACGCGGAAGTAATCGGTCATACTAACAGTTCTTGGATGAAATGAAAAAGAGTAGCAGCGCTACTCTTTTTTCAGGACAGTTGCTGTACCTTCAACAACAACTTTATCGTATTGATTATATACATTTGTTTGTAACGTAATAATTCTTTTGTCATCGCGTTTTTCAATTACTTCAGCCACAACACGTAACGTATCCCCAATTTTTACAGGAGCACGGAATGCCATATTTTGAGATAAATAAATGGTATTTTTCCCTGGAAGCTTTGTTCCGAGTATTGTTGAAATAAAGCTAGATACGAGCATACCGTGAGCAATACGTTCTTTAAACATCGTTGTTTTTGCAAAAGAATCAAGCAAATGAATTGGATTTACGTCACCGGTAAGTTTTGCAAAAGTAACAATATCTTCGTCTGTAATCGTTTTTGTTAAAGAAGCTTGATCACCAATGTGAATCTCATCATAATAAAGCTCATGGACAGATTCTGCTTCTTGAAAAAGATTCATTTCTTCCTCCTTCTTTTCCATGTTGAAAAATGTGAGCCATCCCGATGTAAGGGGAGAAAGAAAGAGACGAGTATTTTTTGCAGTAAGTTGCCACATTTTTCTTATTTCATGGAAGTGAATAGATTGTTTGAGTTTTCCTCGAACTTTTTTACGAGGTCTAGTTGCATGGATTTGAATTCTTCTAAAAAACTCTCCATTTGTTTTTGAACCTCTTGACGTTGTTGTTGTTGTTGGCTAATCAGTTGTTTCACTGCTTCTTCGAATTGTCCGCTTGTTTGTGAAAGTAAAGACAAAGATGCTTTTGTTGGAGAAACAGTAAGTTGGTGCATATGACTAGAAAGTTCATTCCATTTTTCTTGCCATCCGTCAATTTGTTCATTAAAGGAGTTACCAGCAAATTGCTTTACATATTCAGTATATTGCGTGTTTGCTTGTGCTGAAAATTGCTGGATTTCTTTTTCGATTTCTTCTGTACTTTCTGTTAATTTATGCAAAGCTTCCTGCTGATGTTTCAATGTTTCTAATGTAAGTTGTTCCATTTGTTTTCCCGCTGAAGAAAAAAGGGAAAGAGAGTGTGACCAGTTTTTCCAGAATGCATCAACAAGTTCGTGTGGTTTCGTTTCCATGACTTGACCCCCAAATAAATTTTTTACATATTGTGAACGCAGATTAATCTGCTATGTCACCAAAAGACGATGAAGATTTCTCATCCTTTGTTGGAACATTGGAAAATGGAAAGAATGCACTTGTGTACAGGTTAAAAAACGTACGAAGCATTTTTTGATATTGCTCAAATGACGTAGCGCAAGATGTTAAATATTCCTCTCCATATTCCGTTAAAGAATAAATTCGTTTTGCTGGACCTCCTTCACTTGTATCCCAAGTAGAAGATATGAGGTTTTCTTTTTCTAGTTTGCGTAAAGTCCTATATACATTACCTTGATCAATAGAAGAAAAGCCAATATCCATTAGCATCTGAATGAGTTTGTAACCGTGAAGACTCCAGTCTTTAAGACAGAGAAGTAAGAATGGAACTAAGAAGTTTTTTGGCATGGAGTTTGGTTGTTTCGTTTGGGTTGTGTCCAAACTTTCTTTTTTTTCTGGTTCATTTTGTAGCATGATTGTGCATCACCTCATGAATCAGTTAGATGGAATTTTTTTCTTATATGTGCAATTTACACCTATCTGTATTTTTTGTCAATGTATTTTTGGAAAATAAAAAATAAATACACACTTGAACTTTTAGTCGGAATATTAGAAAATAATGAATAGATTGAATTGTTCCAATAACTAAATAAAGGAGTGTAGGAGAAGTGATTGAACAAAAACTCGATCCACTACAAGCTTGGAAAGAAGTTTACGAACAGACAGAAAAGTTTTGGGGAAAAACGCTTAATGAAACAGTCAAGACAGAAGAGTATTCTGCATGGATGGGAAGCGTTCTAGATTTGAACTTGTTTTATCAAAAGATGATGAATGATGCAACAAAGGGATATTTAGAGAAAGTGAATATCCCAACGCAAGAAGATATTGCCAGAGTTGCTTCTCTTGTTATTAATTTAGAAAACAAAGTTGACAATATCGAAGAGTTTTTGGAAGAAAAGGTAGAGTCTCTTGGACAATCTCCTACAATAAAGCGTGATGTCACAAAAGTGAAACAAGATATTCGTACATTAGAAAATAAATTAGATAAAATTTTTGAACTGCTTGAAAAACAAAACGAAGTATTAGCAAAGTTACAAGTACCAGCAGTACTAGCAGCACCAGCGGTACAAGCTAAAAACGATAATAAAAAATAATTTCGTTAAATATATATTCGTTCTGAAAGAGGCGGGGAGCACCTCTTTCTAGGGCGGTATATCATTTATAAATGTATGTATGCATTGCGGTGTTCATCTAGGCAAAGCTCATCCATCATGTGGCCGCGAATTATAACAAAGGGGGAGCAAAAATGGCTCAATTACATGGAAAAGTAGCAATCGTAACAGGTGGAGCAAAGGGGATTGGAAAAGCAATTACAGTAGCACTAGCAGCAGAAGGTGCAAAAGTAGTGATTAATTACAATAGCAGTAAAGATGCTGCTGAGAACCTTGTGAATGAGCTAGCGAAAGAAGGACATGATGTATATGCTTGTCAAGCGGATGTTTCTAAATTAGAGGATGCAAAGCGTCTTGTAGAAGAAACAGTACAGCATTTTGGAAAAGTAGATATTTTAGTTAACAATGCTGGTATTACGAGAGATCGTACATTTAAAAAGTTAAACCGTGAAGATTGGGATCGCGTTATCGATGTGAATTTAAGCAGCGTATTCAATACAACAAGTGCTGCACTTCCATACATAACAGAAGCTGAAGAAGGACGAATTATTAGTATTTCTTCTATTATTGGACAAGCTGGTGGATTTGGGCAGACGAACTATTCAGCTGCAAAAGCTGGTATGATTGGGTTTACAAAATCTTTAGCGTTAGAGTATGCAAGAACGAATGTAACAGTAAATGCAATTTGCCCAGGGTTTATCGATACGGAAATGGTAGCAGAAGTTCCGGAAAACGTTCGTGAGCAAATCGTAGCGAAAATTCCGAAGAAACGTTTCGGTCAAGCAGATGAAATTGCAAAAGGTGTTGTATATTTATGCCGTGATGGTGCGTACATTACAGGACAGCAATTAAATATTAACGGCGGTTTATATATGTAATCTAACAACAAAGAAGTGCATGTCTATGATAGGTATGCACTTCTTTCTTTCTAAAAGAAATGAAAATAAAGGAGTTGTGAAAATGACAACATTAAGAACGGAATGGGAAAAACAATTAGAGTTATATCCAGAGGAATATCAAAAAGCATATAAACGCTTTAGACGAGCAAGTGAGGTGTTACTTCGTGAACCAGAGCCGCAAGTAGGCTTAACACCGAAAGAGGTTATTTGGACGAAAAACAAAACGAAGTTATATCGTTACATTCCAAAACAAGAAAAAACACATTCTGTTCCTATTTTGTTAATTTATGCTCTTATTAATAAGCCGTATATTATGGATTTAACGCCAGGGAATAGTTTAGTGGAATACTTAGTAGACCGTGGCTTTGATGTGTATATGCTAGATTGGGGAACATTTGGTTTAGAAGATAGTCATTTGAAATTTGATGATTTTGTTCTTGATTACATTGCAAAAGCTGTGAAAAAAGTATTGCGTACAGCAAATGCGGAAGAAATTTCTCTTCTTGGTTATTGCATGGGTGGAACCTTAACTTCTATTTATGCTGCGCTTCATCCGCATATGCCAATTCGTAATTTAATTTTCATGACGAGCCCATTTGACTTTTCTGATACAGGTTTATATGGACCATTATTAGATGAAAAATATTTTAATTTAGATAAAGCAGTTGATACATTTGGAAATATCCCTCCAGAAATGATTGACTTTGGAAATAAAATGTTGAAACCACTTTCGAATTTTGTAGGTCCGTACGTAGCGCTCCTTGATCGCTCAGAAAACGAACGGTTTGTAGAAAGTTGGAGATTAGTTCAAAAATGGGTTGCGGATGGAATTCCGTTTCCAGGAGAAGCATATCGTCAATGGATTCGTGAGTTCTACCAAAAGAATAAGTTAGTAAAAGGGGAACTTATCATTCGCGGCCAACAAGTGAAATTAGAAAATATTAAAGCAAATGTATTGAATATCTCTGCTCAACGTGATCATATTGCACTTCCATGTCAAGTGGAAGCATTGTTAGATCATATTTCTAGTGTAGATAAACAATATGTGTGTATTCCGACAGGGCATATGTCAATTGTATATGGAGGAACGGCAGTGAAACAAACATATCCGACAATTGGTAATTGGCTTGAAGAGCGTTCAAAGTAAAACGAAACTTCTATTAGTGGGTGATTTTTCCCACTAATAGTTAGTTGAGTACGGGTGATTTTGCATTGAGAGAAGTGGAAAATACCACTTCTAAAGCATGATAGTATAATCCAGCTAGTGAAAACTAGCTGGATTTTTTTATGGGAAATAACGAAAAATAATGGGATAAAGAAAGATAAATTTATTTTAGGAGAGATTTGATGGAACTGCTACTTGGAAAATTGTTTTGGGATGAAGGGATTTCTATACCTTGTTATGAAAAGTTGGAAAATGATATGATATGTGATGTGCTTATTATTGGAAGTGGTCAAGCGGGTGCTCAACTTGCATATATGTTATCGGCAATTGGACTACAAGTGGCAGTTGTAGATAAAGGGAAAGTTGCAAGCGGAAGTACGCTTGCGAATACAGGGTTGTTACAATACACTCAAGATAAATCATTAACTTCGTTTGTGCATACATTTGGTGAAGAAAAAGGGGTTCGAGCATATCGATTATGTTATGATGCGCTCGATACTATGGAGCAAGTGGTAACAAAACTCGATATAGATCCTGAATTTATTCGTAGAGGAAGCTTATATTATGCAAGTAATAAAGATGATGTTTCATTTCTAAGAAAAGAATATGAGACCTTAAGATATTATGATTTTCCTGTTGAGTTTTTTACAGAAGAAGATATAGCGAAACGTTATTCATTTACAAAACCAGCTGCTTTGTACACAAGAGGAGATGCGGAAGTGAATCCGTATGTGTTAGCACATGCTCTTATTCATAAAGCAAAAGAGAATGGAACGGCTATTTTTGAAGATACAGAGATTATTCATATTAAATCTGTTCATAAAGATACAATCTGTTATACTAAAAATGGAAAGAAAATTATATCTAAAGCTGTTATTATAGCTACAGGATACGAAACGCAACAGATAAAAAAAGAAGCAAATGCAACTTTGGCGACTTCTTATGCAATTGTCACAAACGAACAACCAAATTTTGAGGGATGGTACGAGCAATCGTTAATTTGGGAAACTGCGCGTCCGTATTTATATTGCCGCACGTATAAGAATCGAATTATAATCGGTGGCCTAGATGAACCGAGTATGTTACAAAAATATGGTGACACACATCTACTACATAAAAGAAATCTTCTTGTTCAGATAACATCAAAATTATTCCCACAGTTGAAACACGTACAAGCAGAATATTATTGGGCAGCAATATTTGGCGGAACACATGATGGAATGCCCATTCTGAAAGAGGACGAATCGATTGCAAACCTCTATTATGCATTAAGTTATGGCGGGAATGGCACCGTCTATAGTATGGTATTTGCAAAAATATTTCAGGAATTATTTGCACATGGCAGTAGTTCGGATTTCGAAATATTTCGTCGTAAAAAAGTTAAAGAAGTGATGGAATGAAAGGTATTAGGAAATGGTTACAACATTTAAGACCGGTACAGCTCATCGTTTTATTTTATGGTCTTGCTGTTATTGTGTCTGTTATATTATTAAGCATGCCATTTGTTATAAAACCAGGAGTCGAGTGGACATTTATTGATGCTTTATTTACATCTGTTAGTGCAGTAAGTGTAACAGGTTTATCTGTTGTATCGATTCCAGATACATTTACTACAGCAGGTATTGTTATTTTAGCGCTTGTTTTACAATTAGGTGGACTGGGCATTATGGCGCTTGGTACGTTTGTTTGGATGATTACAGGAAAGAAAATAGGTTTACAGCAGCGACGTTTAATTATGGCAGATCAAAATCAAAGAAATTTAGCGGGACTTGTTCATTTAATGCGCTCTATTTTAATATTAATCATTTCAATTGAAGTAATTGGTGCACTGTTATTAGGAACAAGATTTTTACGTTACTTCCCTAATTGGAAGGAAGCATATTTTCATGGCTTTTTTGCAGCTGTTAGTGCTACAACGAATGGCGGATTTGATTTGACGGGACAATCGCTTGTACCGTACCAAAACGATTATATCGTACAAATTATTCATATGCTTCTTATTATTTTAGGGGCAATTGGTTTTCCAGTATTGATTGAAGTGAGACAATATATAGGTAAAAAGAAACATGAATTATTTCGGTTTTCATTATTTACAAAACTCACAACGACAACGTTCTTTACTTTAGTGGTTGTTGGAACAATCGTTATTTTTTTGTTAGAGTGGAATCATTTTTTACGTGGGAAATCATGGCATGAAATGTTGTTTTATACATTGTTTCAATCTGTTACAACAAGAAGTGGTGGCTTAGCAACGATGGATATTCAAGAATTTTCGCCCCCAACACTGTTCTTTATGAGTATATTAATGTTTATTGGCGCTTCTCCAAGCTCTGTCGGTGGTGGTATTCGTACAACAACTTTTGCAGTTTGTATCCTCGTATTGTATACCTTTGCAAAAGGTGGTAGAAGTGTACGGGTATTTGGGAGACAATTACACGAAGAAGATATTATAAAAGCATTTGTTGTTGCATTGATGGGTGCTTTGCTATGTGCCGCAGCACTATTTGTGTTATGTATAACGGAACCATTTCCATTAATGGATCTGTTTGTAGAAGTATGTTCAGCATTTGGAACAGTTGGTTTATCGACCGGAATTACAGCAGAACTCACAACAGTTGGAAAACTCGTATTAATTGTGCTCATGTTTATCGGGCGAATTGGTATTTTAACGTTCATATTTGTAATTGGGGGAAAAGAGAGACCACTTCGATATAAGTATCCAAAAGAACGGATTATTGTTGGATAAAAAAAGCGATTGTATTTTATAAAATACAATCGCTTTTCTATATTAATCGTTAATACCAAACTGCGGATGCATAAAAGTTTCTTCTGAATCCGTATTGTTTTTTTGCAGTAAGTCTTGATTTTCTTCAGCAATCCAGCCGATATCATTTGTTGGATGTATCCATTGGTCTCCGGCCATCATAGCAGGATCAATATTATCACTCCAATTGTTCAGGGGGCTATTTTCTGAATTATACTGGCTGTCACCAATAATTACGCCATACTCATTGGTGAATGGTGGTTGCATCGTGATGCCAGTTCCTTTAAAAGAAGGAAAATTCATTTGATGCGGAATTGTTTCGTCAAGAATAGGAGAGTCGATTGGTTGATTTCTCTTCACATTTACCGCTCCTTGTTTATAAAAGTAGAAAGGCATATGTACCTCCCTATTTTATAGCATTTCCTCACATTGCGTATTCGCAACTTGTTAACAGTTACCATCTATAGAGTGGAGTTTCAATGTCCATATTAGTACTGTAAGCATTGGTTTTATATAAAGGATTGAGGAGTGTTTCGTATGGTAAAACGAAAGGTAAGTCGTAACGCAGCTGCAAAGAACAATCAAACTCCAAAAGAAAGCTTGCCGGATGCGGAATTTGCAGTAGAGTACGAAAATGAAGATGTTGCAAAATATGCAAATCGTAACTCAAAAAAAGGAAAGAAAAACTGAGGCGTTTTTTATAAACGTCTCTTTTTTTGTGGGACTTTTTATAGATTTTTTTAATTGTTTGTAAATTTATTGTTATGTCGTAGGCGAAAAAGAGGGAGAAAACGTAGAAGTACCAACGTATTACACAAAAACCCACATTAAACAAAAGATTAATCTTTGTTTAATGTGGGTTTTACATTTTACGTTTATATTGAAATTATACATATGAAAACAAAGGAGAGGACAAAGCATGAAGGGGAATTTTAATAATAGGGATGGAAGTTTCACTTTATAGGATGCAGTCCAAAGAAAGAAGAAGCAGTGGCAATAAAGTGAAACTTCCATTAGTGGTGTCCTGATGGAAAGCTCTCACCAATCGGGCGCATGTCAGCAGTTATCCTCCACCTATCTTCTTTGCTTCTCTCTGCATCTTGAGGTGCCCGCGAATAGCGGGATAAAAGCGAAAGATGAAAAATAGAGCTTATTACGAACCGAGAAGTAGAAAAATGTTGCAACTCTAGAAGCGGTATTCCAAAATCTAAAAATCATTTTTGATGAAAAAACGAAGAATTTATATGCATGAGGAAGTAGTAGTGATAGAAGAGAAATATGACTTTGTATAACTGGAGGTGAAGTCATGTCTGTTGTTGGAGAAGAGCGTAAGCGGATTATTATTGAGAAAGTAGAGTTAAAAGGAAAAGTAAAGGTATCAGAGCTTGCAAAAGAATTTTCGGTATCAACAGAGACAATTCGTAGGTATTTAGGAGACCTGGATCGCGAGAAGAAATTGAAGAAAGTATATGGGGGAGCAGTCGGATTGTCAGGGACTAAAGTGGACCCTCCAATGCTAGAAAGAGAAATGTTATGTTTAGAAGAAAAAAAACGTATCGGCTATAAAGCAGCAACTTTTGTAGAAGATGGTGATGTCATTGTTATTGATGATGGTAGTACGCCACTTCAAATGGTACCATATCTCATTTACCGAAAAAATTTGACTGTTATTACAAGCTCGTTTCCTGTTGCAATGCAATTAATTTCTTTTATTAATAAGAAAATGATTGATGGTCAAGTGATGTTTATTGGTGGAAAAGTGGCTCCAAAGCACTGCCGGGTATCAGGTTCTATTTCTCAGCAACTCATTCAGCAATTTCACTTTGACAAAGCATTCATTTCAATTGATGGACTTTTACCTAATTTCGGAGTTTCGAGCTTTGAATTGGAGAAAGCGAAGTTATCAGAATCTATGGTTCGACAGGCAGAAGAAACATTTATTTTATGTGATCATACGAAGCTTGGTATAAAAGGAAATTATCGCATTTCTGGATTTTCAGATATACATCATGTTATTTGTGATAAAAGCATGCCACATAGCTTTGAAGAAGAAGTAAAAAAAGCGGGGATTCGCTGGACTATTAGTTAGAATAACAGAGGCTTTTGGTATGAATGAAAGCCTCTGTTAATTGTAATATCATGTCATCTTTATTAATCAGCTTATATTTGCTGCAAATAATTCACATTGTGTTGTTTTTGGATCGTAGTAGGCAACAAGGATGGACGGTTTGGAAATTATTTCACCATGCTTCATGTAATGGTGGTAGTCAAATGGTATATGCTCTACAATTGTGTGTTTATACAAGTCCTTTTCTACCAATTGAAGATCAGCAAATGCGTCTCCTAGTATGTTAGGCCGTTCCATAATCATTTTATAGTAGGAATCTACCTCCTCTTTTTTCCTTTGTTCCGCTATCCATGATTTACGAGGACGATATTTATGATTTTGTAAATAATCAATTGTCAATAAGGCCTTAATCATATGAAGGTGTGCAGTTTTTCTTGATTGTAAAAATTGATACAGACGTTGGAATAAATCTTCTAGTTGGTGTCCAATTCGGCTCCATCCTTGTGTATCCCAATAAGTTCCAAACTCTTGGAAGAAATCAAAAGGTGTATCAAATGTATGAGATATGACGTATGACACGGTATTATCTATACGATGAGCATTCCAATATTTTTCTAATACATCTTCAACTTGTTTAATTTGAATAATATCATCAAAGGATAGTACATTATTTCCGAGCATTTCATATGGTGCCTGATCCATGTATATATATTGATGATCATTTGCTCGAATTCGAAGGCCCGTACCACGCAGCAGTTTTAAAAAGCCAAGTTGTAATTCCTCTGGTCCTAAAGCAAAGACATCATTAAATGTTTTTCTGAAGGATTGATAGTCTTCTTCAGGCAATCCGGCAATCAAGTCTAAATGCTGTGCGATTTTTTGTCCATCACGAACCATTGTAACTGTTCTCGTCAATTTTTCGAAGTTTTGACGTCTTTTTACGAGGTCGTTTGTTTGGTCGTTTGTAGATTGTACACCAATTTCAAACCGGAACAAACCAGCAGGGGCATGTGTATTTAAAAATTCAATGACTTCAGGCCTCATAATATCGGCTGTAATTTCAAATTGAAATACGGTTCCAGGTACATGTTCATCAATTAAAAATTGAAACATCTCCATAGCATAGCTGCGGCTAATGTTAAAAGTACGATCGACGAATTTAATAATACGTGCACCATTCTTCATTAAGTAGCGAATATCCTCTTTAATACGTTCGCGATCAAAGTAACGAACGCCAACTTCAATAGAAGATAAACAAAATTGACAACTAAACGGACAACCGCGACTTGTCTCAATATAGGTAATACGTTTACTTAAATGTGGAATATCTTCCGGGAAACGATAAGGGGATGGTAATTCTTTTAAGTTTAGTTTCTCACGTTGCGGTTTTATTACATGGGTACCATCAGCTTTTATAAATCCGATACCGTCAAGATTTTCAAATTGCTGTGCACCTTGTATTTCAAATAGAAGATTTTTTACAGCAATTTCTCCTTCACCAATAATAATAAAATCGATTTTAGGAACACGTTTTAGCCAATATGTCACATCATATGTAACTTCTGGACCACCGATAAAAATGATAAGGTTTGGATTAATCTTCTTAAGCATTTGAATGACTTCAATTGTTTCTTCGATGTTCCAAATATAACAGCTAAATCCTATTACATCGGGTTTGCGCCTATGTAAATCAGTAACAATATTCATGACAGGATCGTTAATCGTATATTCAGCCATTTCTAAATCAAATTCAGGCTGGGCATATGCTTTAATATAACGAATTGCTAGATTTGTGTGAATGTACTTTGCGTTTAATGTACTAATAACAACGTTCATATTTTTTCCCTCAACTTTAACGTATTTCCGAAATTCATCCCCATCTTCGAACGCGTGACGGGCAATAGCCTAGCGATAAGATGGGGATGAATTTCGGTTAGGCACAGCCTAAAGCAAGTCATGGCAAATACACGCGTGTTTTGCCCATCCAAATAAGGATGTAGTTTCCCTTCGCCAATGTTTGTAGGTGTTGGCAACTTCTTATACAAGAAGGCATGTGGTTGACCGTTTCTTCCCAATCAGAACTGTTACAGAGCCACCATAGAGCCAAGAACTAGGGAATCATTCTTGGGTATGCAATCTACGAACGGAGTCCACATAGGACTAAGGCTAGACAACCAGAGCTTTTTGCAAACCCCCACATCAAAACACGTTAGCGTTTCAGTGGTGGGTAGTTGACTTTAGAATTACATTGTTGAGTATAGTATAGGCATATATATGGAAAAAAACAACATTCGCAAGATGTTGTTTTTGCATAAAAAAAGGACACATTTTCCCTAGATTGTCATATAATTTACCAACAGAAAAAAAGTTGGTTAGGGGAAAGAAGGGGAAGAGGTGAGTAAAAGAATGCGTAAGAAGATAATTATATATGCACATATATTACAAAAACTACGCATTATTAATGAACAAGAGAAGAATACAATGTTGCAAATTATAATGAACAAAAGAGCCTTATAAAGGGCTCTTTTTATTTGGATAAAGTTTATGGAACATGGCAAAAGCGTATTGACAAAAAGGGTTTCTCATGTGATAATTCAATTAAATTTTGCGAATTATCAAAAAATATTGCCTTTTACATAGAAACAGAAGATAACAATACGGGGGTGACAATATGTTATTATTTTTAAAGAAATGGAAAGAACTACGGGATATTAAGATGGAATTAGCTCTTCGTGATTGGTTTTATGGGACAAAAATTAGCTTATCAATGCGTACGTCTAAAGATCCGCTTACGTTTTTAGTTAATATAGAAGGAAAAGATAAAGGACTATTTGTCGAGGATGATTTTATTGTAGTCAATAGTACGTGTGAACCAGTATTTGCGATCGATGAGAAACCAGCTTCTGAATCATTTATGCACGCAGATATTTATAAGAAAAGTCAGGCAGAATGCATTTTACAAGTACAAACAGTTGATAGCCATTTAATGTCTGAGTTATATGGAAAAGAAGGAGAAGTAACATTTGAACAAAGAAATGTAGAACGTGTTTTTGGTAAGGAAGGTATTACAGGTATTACAATTCCAATTGTAGAAAATGAAAGTAAATTTGCGAATTTGCTAGAAGAGAGTGTACCTTGCTTTACCGAGGGTGGCGGAGCCGTGCTTGTTCATAATTACGGATTAATTGTATGGGGAACAACGCCAGAAGAAACGAAAAAATGGTTAGAAGGATTAGAGTATTTAATGAATTATCATGTGAAGCTGTTAATGATTAAAGGAACAAAAAGCTCAGTTATTTAATTGAAAGTCCTCTTTAGGTAGAAATGCCTAAAGAGTGATGGGATAAGGTACAAAGTAACTTTAAAAATGAAAGCGTTTTTATAAATGAAGTTTTACTCATAAAATACGGCTCTCCTTATTATATATAGATTACATGTCGTCATGTGGGGAGGAACGTATTTTGCGAGTTAAATATCATTTTCTTCCGAAGCAACAAGTTGTGACTTGCCCTGAGAGTGAAGATGCGGAGCGGGCGTTAGAGATAATGGATTGTAGCGGATATAGAGCGATTCCTGTTTTAACAGAAGATAGTAAGACTTTCAAGGGTATTGTTTATAAAGTAGATATGCTAGAGAATAAATGTAGGAAGAAAGAGGGAAGAAAAGAAAATGTTTCTGAGCTAATGGAAAATGAGCAAGCATTTATTTTTGAACGTGATTCTTTCTTTCGAGCTTTTTATACAATTCGTAGACTGCCATTTCTAGCTGTACTAAATGATTACCATGAGTTTGTTGGTATTTTAACACATTCTAATATTTTTGATGTGATTGAAGATTCATTTGGAATGAATACAGGTGGGTATATATTAACGTTAGCGACGCATGAATCTAAAGGAATCATTAAAGAGCTTGGCACATTATTAAAGTCTTATAATATCGGTGGTTTATTTACGTTAGATAATGGTGATCAATATATAAGGCGTGTTATTGTTAATCTTACAGAGGATTTGAATGAAAAAGAGCTAGAAACATTAGTGGCGAGATTAGAGAAAAAAGGTTTTCGAGTTAGTCATGTAGACCGTATTTAGAAATAGAGAGAGGCAGAAGCCTCTCTCTATTTTTGTGAAGAAACAGGTGGTGCTGGTGATACAAGATCAGATAAGAAGATGAAATCAGCCTTTTCTTGGATTTTCGGAATATAAGACCGGATGACGGAAGAGGTAATTTCACCTGGTGGTCCAACATGACCAATAGCTATCATAACAGGTTCTTTTTCCACTTTTTTTAATAGAGAATTTGCTTGTTTTGTTACGTGAGCAGAAGTATATACATCATCAAAAAATAGTTTGTTTTCTACAGTAGGTACACCAATTTCTTCAGCAATTTTTTTTACAACGCTGTTCGGACTTGTCTTACTATCTAAATAAAAGAGACCATGTTCTTTACAAACTGATAGTATAATACGCATGACCCTTTCATCAGCAGTTGCTTTTGACCCCATATGATTATTCATTCCAATTGCAAATGGAACTTCTTCAATTGCTTGTTTGACACGACTTCTAATTTCATCATCACTTAAGTCTGTTGTAATAGCTTTTGGACCAAGCCACTCTTTTTTTCCTTTTACAGGCTCCATTGGCATATGGATAATAATTTCGTGTCCTTTTTGATGAGCTGACGTTGCATCTTGTTTTGTAGATGGAAGAAATGGCATAACTGCAACAGTTAACGGGATGGGAAGAGCTAACATTTTTTCTGTTCCCTTCATATTATTTCCAAAGTCATCAATGACAATCGCTACTTTATTTGTATGAGCGTAGGTCGGTACAGAAAAAGTTATGATTGGCAGTAGTGCCGTAAGTAAAAAGATAACAACATATTTTCGCATGTAAGATTCTCCCTTCCTAATAATACAAAACACCCATCAATAGACGAGAGATTGTCCATTTTCGGTTTAAATGAATAGAATGAAACTACCATTAGTAGATGGTAGACCCATCTATATTCTTTAATTCCTCATAATCTTGAGATGGGGTGATTGTTTGTTAATGCGAGATAAAATGATAATCTACTGTTATCGTTTGCGTTTTGAAGTAATTTAATCGCACAAAATGTCGAAAATATAATTGTGAAAAAAAGGAAAAACTATAATTAAGAGAGATTTTAGCTAAAATAAAACAAAAAAAATGTCTATTATTGCGAATGTATTTACAAAGATAGAATAATTTGTAATAATTCTCAAGGTGAGGATAAAGATTTGTAAATTACAGGGATAAAATGTTTAATTTTCTGAATGTTCGTGTTTGCTAGGTGAAGAAACAGAAAATTCCATTTTTAATAAGAAAGGAATACAGATTACGGAAGAATATCGAGGGGGATACGTATGTTTGTAGCAAAACGGAAATCTACAATGGACAAGCTTTTGTACGATATTAATGTGAAGAGAGAAGAAATGATTCATTTAGGGCTTACAAATGGACTTAATAGCATAGAGACAATTCAAGTAAGTCAGGAATTGGACATGCTTATTATGAAATATCAACGTTACAAAGAGAGTAAAGTATCGAAGTGGCTTTTAATGTTAAAAACGCCATTTTTAAAAACGTCATATAATGTGAAATCGAATGTGTTTTGGAGAATGTTTATTACATCATTTATGAAATAATCATCCCCGTATAAAAAAAGGGATGATTACGGTGAATGGAGCGGGAGTATAATGCACACAGTTGTTCCTGTATGTTCTTTACTTTTAATCGTAATTTGACCATTATACATTTCAACGATTCTTTTACATACGACAAGTCCTAGTCCTGTTCCTGTATCTTTGTTTGTAAAAAATGGATGGAAAATATGTTTTTGGATGTGTTCTGGAATTCCTTTCCCTGTGTCTATAATACGTAATTGAGCTATATTTCCATTTGCTTCGGCTGTAATTGACAATGTATCACCTAATGACATTGCCTCAAAAGCATTTTTTGTAATATTTAAAATAACTTGTTTGATATGATCATTTGAGCAACGAATAAGAATTGGATGTTCTGGCATATGTATGGAAATTTGAACATTATGTAAATTTGCCTCAGATTGAATAATTAACGAAACTTCTTTTACAATGTCTCTTAAATCGTATGTTTTTTCAATAATAGCAGTTGGTTTGCCAAGGATAAGGAATTCACTGGAAATTTCATTAATCCTCTCAATTTCTTGTTCAATAACCGAGAAATAAAATTGGTCTTGTTCATTTGTATGTTTTTCTTTTAAAAGAGCAACAAGTCCTTTAATGCCTGTAAGAGGATTGCGGATTTCGTGAGCTGTACTTGCAGCAAAAGAGCCAACTAATTCCAGTTTTTGTACTTCATTTTGTTTTCTTTCCAATTTTGTTTGTCTTTTCAGAAGCATATACTTTATCACTAAAAATAAAATATTCATAAGAAATAATGTTATTAAAAATTCCGTAAAGACGTTCCGATATAGAACGGTTTGTTGAATAGGTAACGGATAAATAGTAACGCTCCACGGTAATCTTGTTAATGGAACAGTAATTTTTTTTGTGTTTTTTTGAGCAAATTTGTGATCATCATCTTGTAAAAATGAAATTCCCTGCTTATCAAGCACTTCAAAATGGTATTTTGGTTTGATTGCATTTAAAGATGCTGCAATATAGTCAAATCGTAAACTTGCTACGAGGAGTCCAGAAACATCTTTGTTCTTATCGAGAACAGGAGTAGAAATCACAATGACTTGATGCCCAGAAACACGATCAGTAAGTGCAGATGAAACCGTTGTCTGTTTATTTTTCAAAGCTTCTTGTGCATAAGAACGATCGGCGATATCAATATTTGTTTTTAAACTGGATGACGCAACTGTAATTTTAAAATCTGTATTCGCATAATACAGACCAGAAAAGCGAGGGTCTCTTTCATCTGCATTCTGTAGGACTTGTTGTATTTGATTATTATCGTTCGCTGTTGCGCTAATAACCATGGCAAGCATTTCTAATGCAGATGTTGCTTCTCCTAGATAACGATCTAAATAGTCTCTATATAAAAATACGACTGTATGAGCTGCCTGTTCATTTTCGCGCTGCATTGTATATTTGTGGTATGAAAAAAAGAGAGCGCTAATACAAAGAGTTGGCAATATAACAAACAAAATATATAAAAATGTGTTGCGTAAATTTACGTTCAAAATTGCTACCCCTTCTGTTTTTATTTTTATTATATATAAACACTCTTAAATATGCAGTGCTTTTATATGTTTTTATTATTTTTTATTGCAATATATTGAAACAAGGCAGTGTTTTTGAAATTCGATATAATATCACTATTTGAAAAGAAATTTAGTAAAGGATTGAAGAGTTATGACGTCTCAGTATGAAAAGGAAGATATTTCTAAATCATTGAAAGTATTTATCGCTTTATCGCGCGTACACCGTTCGGTTATGGATATTGCTAATAAATCTATTCAAAATAACGGATTAAATCCAACAGAGTTTGCAGTGCTAGAACTGTTATATCATAAGGGAGATCAACCGTTGCAACAAATTGGAGAAAGAATTTTAATTGCAAGCGGTAGTATTACGTATGTTGTTGATAAATTAGAGAAAAAAGGACTTGTAGAGCGAAAGCCTTGTCCGAATGATCGGCGTGTAATTTATGCTCATTTAACAGAATCAGGGATACAATTGATTTCCAATATTTTTCCGAATCATGAAAAAGTCATACATGAATCATTTCATATGTTAAAAAAGGATGAGAAAGATCAACTATTAATGTTGTTAAAGAAGATAGGGAAATATGAGAAATAAAAAAACTTTGAATGCACAGTTCAAAGTTTTTTTATTTCGCGGACAGTATTGTGGAGTTTTCACTGTATCTCAAGTTGGAAATTAAAATGTATGAATTTTAAAATGCGTGTAGGATGAATTTTGCTGATGAATAAAGGGGATTTGCAAAATATATGGAATAATAGTACGAGAATGCTTTTAAGAAGAGAAAGGAGCTATTTGTATGTCATTTGAGAGTTATGAATACAAACGTCCAAATATGGACGAAGTGAAAGAAAGATTTACCGAAACTTTGCAGCAATTCAAGAATGCAAAAACAGCGGCAGAACAAAAGGCAGTGATTGCACATATTAATGCAATTCGCAATGACTTCAGCACTATGTATAACGTATGTTATATTCGTCACAGTATAGATACGACAGATGAATTCTATAAAGAAGAACAAGATTTCTTTGATGAGTATTCTCCAATTGTGAAAGGATATGTGACAAAGTATTACGAGGCATTAACACAATCCCCATTTCGAAAACAATTAGAAGAATATTATGGTACGCAGCTCTTTGCACTTGCAGAGGCTGAAATGAAGACATATTCTGATGACGTGTTAGCAGATTTACAGTTAGAAAATAAATTATCTTCTCAATATACACAGTTATTAGCGGCAGCTAAAATTTTGTTTGAAGGAGAAGAGCGAACATTATCACAACTTGTTCCGTTTATGGAGCACACAGATCGTAATATGCGTAAACAAGCAAGTGAGGCATATTATGGTTTTTTAGCAGGACATGAGGAAGAGTTAGACCGTATTTATGATGAACTTGTAAACGTAAGAACGGCAATTGCGAAGAAACTGGGCTTTAACAATTTTGTAGAGCTTGGATATGCAAGAATGTATCGCACAGACTATAATGCAGAGATGGTTGCAAATTTCCGTAAGCAAGTGCTTGATTATATTGTTCCTGTTGCAACGGAACTTAGACAAAGGCAACAGGCGCGCATTGGGGTAGAGAAACTTGCGTATTATGATGAGAATTTTGAATACGCATCTGGTAACGCTGTACCGAAAGGTGATGCGGATTGGATTGTGAACCACGGCAAAACCATGTATAGAGAACTATCAGAAGAAACAAATGAATTTTTTAATTTTATGTTAGAAAATAATTTACTTGATCTTGTTGCAAAAAAAGGAAAAGCTGGCGGAGGCTATTGTACATATATTGAAAACTATAAAGCACCTTTTATTTTCTCAAATTTTAACGGAACGTCTGGTGATATTGATGTGTTAACGCACGAAGCAGGACATGCTTTCCAAGTATATGAAAGCCGCCGTTATGAAATTCCAGAGTATAATTGGCCGACATATGAGGCATGTGAAATTCATTCGATGAGCATGGAGTTTTTCACATGGCCGTGGATGAAATTATTCTTTGAAGAAGATACGGAGAAATATTACTTCTCGCACTTAAGTTCAGCTTTACTATTTTTACCATATGGTGTATCTGTTGATGAATTCCAGCATTTTGTATATGAACATCCAGAAGCATCACCAACTGAGCGTAAAGCAGCTTGGCGTGAGATTGAAAGAAAGTACTTACCGCACCGTGATTATGAAGAAAATGATTATTTAGAGCGCGGAGGCTTTTGGCAACGTCAAGCGCATATTTACAATTCACCATTTTATTATATTGATTATACGTTAGCACAAATTTGTGCGCTTCAATTTTGGAAACGCTCTAGAGAGAATCGTCAAGAAGCATGGGGAGATTATGTTCATCTTTGCCGTCAAGGCGGAAGTAAATCATTCTTACAATTAGTTGAAACGGCAAATTTAACTTCTCCATTTGCTGATGGATGTGTGAAGGGCGTTATCGATGAAATTCATGCGTGGTTAGATGGAATAGATGACACAAAATTGTAAAAAATATACACTGTTTTTTATGAATTTGCAATCGACACATGTTTGGAAAAATGAGATAATAAAAGAAAATTTAGAATAATTTAAAAAGAGGTGTTTCTTTAGAAGAAGCGCCTCTTTTTAACCAAATAGGAGGGAGAAATATGATGCAATCTTATGCAAATATGAACATGGAGACGTTGTTACGAGGAATGTCGTCTACAAGACAGATGCTTTTATCAGAAATTGAAATGTTAACAGATACAGAAATTAACACGAAACCGCGCCGTGATAAATGGAGCATTATGCAAGTTTTACATCACCTTCACCTTAGTGAACAATCTGTTACATCCGCAATTGTATATGCACTTCATAAAAACGAAAGAAAAGTTGTTCCACTACAAGACCTTCAAGTTACACTCGATCGAACAAGAAAGAGAGAAGCCCCTCAGCAAATGCAACCAACAGAAACGTTAATGAAAAAAGCACAAATGATTCAATTGCTGCAAAGTTCAAGGGAAAAGCTTTTACATGTTCTTCATAGCATTGTTAATGAAAAAGAACTATTTGAAAAATCGCTCAAACACCCTATATTTGATGAGCTTAATTTATATCAATGGGTACAATTTTTAGATTTACATGAACAACGTCATCTTACACAGTTAAAAGAAGCGAAACATTCAATTTTGCAAAGATAAAGTGAAAATTCCATCAGTGGTGTCCTGATGGAATTTTTTTATAAATGATTTAGAGTACTTGCAGGCGACATGCACCACTGTTGTTTCAATCTCCATGAATTTTCTATCACTTCACGTATGTATATTCCTACTTTATATGTTGGAACATATATAAGGACATCTTAAAAGGAGTTGAGATAATGGGAAATAAAAAGAAGGAGCAAGAACGACAATGGAAAGCGCGAAAAGAACATCAGCAGCCACATGGGAAAGTGAAGACTTTTGCAGAACTTGTGGATGAAACGAAAAAACCGTGATGCAGTTGCATCACGGTTTTTCTGTTAAAGGAAATGTAAGAAGGAAAGAGGTTCCAACATTTTTCTTGCTAGAGATATCAATTTTTCCGTTCATTGCTTTTATAACGCTAAACACAACCATCATTCCAAGACCTGTGCCCTTTTCTTTTGTAGAGTAAAAAGGAGAACCGAGGCGTTTTACTTGTTCGTTGTTCATACCAATTCCGGTATCTTGAATATGTAATTGGATGTGTTTATGAGCGGGTGTTAAGGTAAATGTAAGGTCTCCGCCGTTTGGCATCGCTTCAATGCAATTTTTTACAATGTTTAAAAGACATTGATTCAGCTTTTGTTTTTCTCCCGTTATGTAAAATATTTTACTTTGTTTCGTATAATGAATACGAACGTTAGAAAGGTTCGCTAATGGTGTCATGAGCGTAAGAGCATGAAGTAATTCTTCTTCTAACTGTAACGTTTGTATTTTTTCAATACTTGGTTTTGCGAATGTTAAATAGTCTGTTAATACATGGTTGGCTTGGTCAATACCGTGTATAGCGATGTCTAAGTACAACAGTTTGTCTTGTTCTGAATAGTTTTTTGATTGTAGCAATTGAAGAAATCCTCTCGTTGATGTAAGAGGGTTTCGGATTTCATGGGAGATTGAAGCAGCCATCTCACCAATTAATTGAAATTTCTCAGCATTTACAAGTTCTTTTGCAAGACGAACTTGCGATTGTAATACGTCCATTAAGTATAAAATTAAAATAGTTCCTATGATTGCGCATAATTCGTATGTAATGATATAAGGTATATAGTTCGTTGGATTTGGAGCCATAGATAGAAAATAAGGAATCCAAACGATGCCAAAAATCAGGCAGTAAAAAAAAGCTAAATACATTTTTGGTCTTATTTTTCCTTTTACATATGTTTTGTATGTTGCAATAAGAGAAATGTACAAAGCGATAGATGCTATGAAAGAAGGCAGGGCACCGCTCCCGCCAATAAAAAAACGATAAAGATTCATAACACTAAAAATTATACCACCTGCTACTGGGCCACCAGATAATGTTCCGACAATTAGCACGATATGCCGGAAGTCGAATTGAAATCCAAAGTCAACTTTTGCAGCAAATGACATACAGAGAATAGTGGTAATGCTGCAAGAGAGGACAAATACAAACGAATTGAGCTTCGGAGAGTGATTTCCTTTTTCGCTCCAAAATAAATGATAAATTAACATTGTAACCAGAATAAACAATATATTTAAGAAGAGGTACATAATAAAAACCTTCAGCTATAAAACCTCCTTGTTGTGAGAAGTGAAAGATGCGACATCTAAAATTATCATACTATTAATATGAAAGAAAATGAAATATTATTTTTAGAAAAAAAAGAAAAAACAGACGTTTTCCACTCATACACCCGCTATGTTACAATGAAAGATGCAAATTGAAGAAGACAGTCCATGCATAGCATGGGAGAGGTTCGCGAACTCCCTCTATAAAAAACTAAGGAGAGAACAATATTCTTTATATATTGTTTTGTTTTTTTAGTATGACAGTTCAAGAACGCTCTTTCTTCTTGTAATCGAAAAAAGAGGAGAATGAGTGAAATGAAAAAGGAAAAAGCAGTTGTTGTTTTTAGCGGCGGTCAAGATAGTACAACATGTTTATTTTGGGCGCTTGAACAGTTTGAAGAAGTAGAAACAGTAACGTTTAATTATAATCAGCGCCATAAACTTGAAATTGACTGTGCGGCTGAAATTGCAAAAGAATTAGGTGTGAAGCATACCGTACTTGATATGAGCTTGTTAAATCAGCTTGCTCCTAATGCGTTAACACGTACAGATATGGAAATTACACATGAAGATGGTGAGTTGCCGTCGACATTTGTGGATGGACGTAACTTATTGTTCTTATCGTTTGCAGCTGTGTTAGCTAAACAAGTAGGAGCGCGTCATATCGTAACAGGCGTGTGTGAAACAGATTTTAGCGGGTATCCAGATTGCCGTGATGTGTTTGTGAAATCGTTAAATGTTACATTAAATTTATCAATGGATTATCCATTTGTTATTCATACACCGCTTATGTGGATTGATAAAGCAGAAACGTGGAAATTGGCAGATGAACTTGGGGCATTTGAGTTTGTTCGTGAAAAAACGTTAACGTGTTATAACGGGATTATTGGTGATGGTTGCGGTGAATGTCCAGCGTGTCAGCTTCGTAAAGCAGGACTTGATAAATATGTACAAGAGCGTAAAGGAGCGAAAGCATAATGACACAAGACTTCTTTGGATTTCGCATTGTTGAAAATCTACAAAAAATCGATCAAGACATTGATCGTAAGCAACTAAAGTATCATAATAAGCGCGTTATGGTTAGTAAAGAATTTACGTTTGATGCTGCACATCATCTACACTGTTATGAAGGGAAATGTAAAAACCTTCATGGACATACGTATAAAGTAATTTTCGGAATTAGTGGTTATGTCAATGAAATTGGCCTAGCGATTGATTTTGGTGATATAAAAGAAATTTGGAAAAATGAAATTGAAATATATTTAGATCATCGTTACTTAAATGAAACACTTCCAGCAATGAATACAACTGCTGAAAATATGGTTGTATGGATTTTTGAGAAAATGGAAGAGGCGCTAACAAAAGGTGATCGACAAAATGAATATAAAGGAGCGCGTGTTGAGTTTGTGCGCTTATTTGAAACACCAACAAGTTATGCAGAAGTAAGACGGGAGTGGATGATCGGTGAGTAACATTCCTGTGTTAGAGATTTTCGGGCCGACAATTCAAGGAGAAGGAATGGTTGTTGGACAAAAAACAATGTTTGTTCGCACAGCTGGTTGTGATTATAGCTGCGCATGGTGTGATTCTGCGTTTACATGGGATGGTTCTGCGAAAGAGCAAATTCGTCAAATGCCGCCAGAAGAAATTTTTTCTGAACTGGTGCAAATTGGTGGTGAAAATTTCTCGCATGTAACGATTTCAGGTGGGAATCCAGCGTTGTTGAAACATTTAGGAGAATTGATTTCTTTACTAAAAAAGAAAGGGATTCGTACAGCAATTGAAACGCAAGGAAGTAAATGGCAAGATTGGTTACTTTATATAGATGAGGTAACAATTTCACCAAAGCCACCGAGTTCAAAGATGACAACGGATTTTGTTATGTTGGATTCAATCATTGATAAGCTAGAAGGAAAGGAATTTAGTTTAAAAGTGGTTGTATTTGACGATCGAGATTTTGTATATGCAAAAGAGGTGCATGAACGTTATCCGCACGTTCCGTTCTTCTTACAAGTTGGAAATGATGATACGCAGACGACAGACGATGCATCGTTAATTCAACGTCTGCTTACAAAATATGAATGGCTCATTGACAAAGCAGTACAATGTAAGGAAATGAATGACGCGAAAGTATTGCCGCAACTTCACGCTTTAGTGTGGGGCAATAAACGCGGTGTATAATTACTGTATGAATGAAGGGAGATTTTAAGATGGCTGGAAGACAAGATGAAGATTTGAAAGATGTAACATTACTGGGAAATCAAAATACAAAATATTTATTTGAATATAGCCCGGAAATTTTAGAAACGTTTGATAATAATCACCCGAACCGTGATTATTTTGTAAAATTTAATTGTCCGGAGTTCACAAGCTTATGCCCGAAAACGGGACAACCAGATTTTGCGACAATTTACATTAGCTACATTCCAGAGCAAAAAATGGTGGAGAGTAAATCGTTAAAGTTATATTTATTTAGTTTCCGCAATCATGGAGACTTTCATGAAGATTGTATGAATGTAATTATGAATGACTTAATTAAACTAATGGATCCTCGCTATATTGAAGTATGGGGTAAATTTACACCACGTGGTGGTATTTCTATTGATCCATATTGTAACTATGGACGTCCTGGTACAAAATATGAAAAAATGGCTGAATATCGTTTAATGAATCATGATTTATATCCTGAAACAGTAGATAATCGCTAAAGAAAGAAGAGGCAGCTTTGTAGGCTGCCTCTTTTTTCTAGTATTCTATGCATGTTGCGTAATAATTGTATAGTTTTTATGATTGACAACAGTAAGCGGTTCCATATCTAACTCTCTAAAATTATCCATAATTGTTATATCTACAATAACAGAGTTTTTATTTACTTTTTGAACTCGCCCTTGTAAACCGTCTTTGAATTCAATGATATCTCCAGCTTCTGCGATTTTCATAAGCAACTCTCCTTGTTACATTTTTACGAAAAAGAGAACAAGATTCGTTCTTTTTGTATTTTTCTTTATTTTGAACGATATTTCATCTTTTGTAAATGTTTCCATGAAAATTTTTTGAAAAAAATACTAATTTTTCACAAGAAATTCATAGTAGGAAACTCATATTCATAATTGTAACATGTATGTAAGAAACTCATATTCATAATTGTAACATGAGTATATGGGAGTATAATGAAACGGGGGGCGATAAAATGGCACTTGAGATTGTGGGGAGCTTGATAGCTATTCTTTTATTTCTGTTTGCATATACGAAATTAAAAATGATTCGAGAACATGAAACATACATATACTATGAGGGAGTTGATAGTGTATCTTCTTTTTCTAGTCATGAAGATGGGAGCACTGAATGAGACCTGTATGGATTTGTAATAATATAATGTGAAGCATGTTGAACGGAGAGTGAGAAAGATGCAAATTTCTTTCATAAGTCATGGACGCTCTAGTGTTCACAAAAAAGCGATTACAGTACGAGAATTTCAAGAATGGCTGCAAAGATATGAAGATGAAGATATTATGAGAGATACAGACATTCCAAGTAAAACGCTCGAAGTGATTGAAGCCTCCAAGTTTATAGTGGCAAGTGATCAAAAAAGAGCTGTTCAATCAGCAACAATGTTGACTAACAATATTACTTTTATTCAGAATCCACTTTTTCGCGAAGCTGCTATTCCTTCTATTTTACCTGTACCAAGATGGATGAAATATAAACCGAATGTATGGATGTTTTTAGGTCGCGCATTTTGGATGGTCGGTTATTCGAAGAATGTTGAATCATACTTAGAAGTACAAAAAAGAGCGAAGCAAGCAGCGGATGTATTGATCGGATATGCAAATGTATATCAGCGAGTTGCTCTTATTGGACATAGTTATTTTAATACGATGATTGGTAAGGAGCTGCGTGCTCGAGGATGGCATGGACCGCTGCTGTTTCAGACGAAACCGTGGGGGTGTACAATTTATACTTTTCACGAAGTAAGAGAAGGAAATGTATTTGTAACGTATACATGAAGCAAAATAGGCGTAATGCCTCGTGTATAATACAAAGGCACAATCATTATTTCATGATTGTGCCTTTGTATTATACACGCTTAATTAAATGAGCATATGGTTCGCCTACGAGCGTAATTGTGTTATCTTGTTTATAACCAAGCTTTTTATAGAGAGAAAATGCAGGCTTATTTTCTAAGTTTACTAACAATGAAATTTTTTTATGTCCTTTTTCTCGAGCGTGTGTTTCAGCTGCAAGGATTAAATTTGAACCGATACCTTGTCCGCCATGGGTAGATGAAACAGACAAGGTATCAATATAATATTCATCTTCTTCGGCTTCTTTTTCTAATATAATAGAAGAATCTTGTTTCACTTTTCGTAATCGTTTTACAATTGGGGCATCTAGCTTTGTTGCTTCACTTCCGTGGTAGGTTACAATAACACCAACTGCATTTCCATTACGCTCTTCAACGAAACAATTTTCATAACTGAGTCGGTTTTGTTTTTTTGTAAACCAATACTCTAAACCTTCTAGAACTTCGGTTTCAGTTGTACCACCTGTTAATTTTTCAGCAACTTCATGCAGTGCGTTGTACAATAAAGGAGATATTGCTTTAGTATCTGTTTGTTTTGCTTTCCGAATCATGTTATCCCTCCTGGTTGTCCGTTTTATTGTATCATAAGAGTTAGCATGATAAGAAATGATTTGCTATATTAGAAGGATATATTCAGAAGTAGCAGTCAGATAAAGTGAAACTTCCATCAGTAGGTTTTTTTCAGCCCCACTGATGCTTAGTTGAACCAATCGGGCTTTTACGGGCAGTTGTCCCCACCTATCTTCCTCGCTTCTCTCTAAATCTTGAGGAGGGGGTCTTACTGCCCGCGAATAGCGGGATAAAAATACTACAGAGAGGTGATTAGCATGGATAAACAACAAGTAAATATGATCTTAGATCAACTTAAAAATAAAGAAATAGAAGAATATGTTGTAACAAAAGAAGTCTTTTATACGTTTCGTGAAGTTTTAGTAGAACGCCAAGATTTTAAACATTTTCGCGGTAACGCACAGGGCGGGGGAGAAATTATCTATACATATATGGAAATGCCTCGTTCGTAAGTCAATTACCTGCTACTTAAACGCTAATGTATTTGTTTGCTAATTAAAACAAGTAAATTCTTTTTTTGAAAGTTATTGTCTACCTAAAGAAGATAGGTATGCGATAACTGCCAAAAAGGGTGAGATAAAGATAAGGAGGGAAGCTTATATGGGAGAGTTTAAGCAAGGAATACTTCCGCATTGGGATTATTTTTGGAAAGATGAGAAAGGAAGAAAATTTGTTGGGATGGTTATGTTTCCTGAAAAGCGAAAGCGAATGAAGGAGATCATTCAACAACTAAGAACAGCATATGAACAAGAACAAACTGTACTTGTAGCAGCTAAACTTCAAAATTCTATTCAAAAAGTTAAAGGTACGATTGCGTATTTCGATGACGAATCACCTATTTTTACGATGCAATGTAAAGATGAAAATTTCTATCATATATTTGTGAAGGACATCGTGTACGTAAAAAATAATGAATAGGAGTCGTTTTTTGTGTTTTTTTTGCGCGTACATATATTTACAATATGTTGCGCATTTTTCTTTTTCATAGCATCAGTAAATAGAATGTCATTTCATTATTTTTCTCCTTTTTGCTGTAAATGACCCAGAAATATACAAAAAAGGATAGATTGTGAGTTTTTTAGTAATGAATATTAAAAAGAAAATCTCTTATTTGAATGTAACTGCCTCTTTTAAAAAAAGTAAGAGGTGCATCATATAGAAAATGTGTAACCGGTTTCGAACAGTTTCTAATAAGGAAATTGTTCGTTTTTTTATGACAAATGACCGATAGATTTCGGAGGTATGTTTCTTTTTTTGACAATGTTATACTGTTAACTTTTTTGGAAATGTAGGTAAATCCGTTGACAACTTTTTTGAAATACACTTTATTGACATGCGTTTTAGAATGTTGTTTCATATTCTTTGTATTGTAAAAAGATCGGCCTTTTTTGTCGAAAAAATAAATTTTAAAATAAAAAGAAATTATACATATATCTTGTGTCCTTTTTTAAAAAGTAATACAATATATGGAGAATTCATCACGAACGAACATGATGTGAAAAGATGTAAGAGGGGGGTCGGAGATGTTAGTTGCATATGATTCTATGACAGGAAACGTGAAGCGTTTCATCCACAAATTAAATATGCCGGCCGTTCAAATTAATGAAAATCTCGTATTAGATGAAGAATTTGTCCTTATTACGTATACAACAGGTTTTGGAAATGTACCGGAACGTGTTTTGAAATTTTTAGAACGTAATCACGAACGCTTAAAAGGAGTATCTGCAAGCGGGAATCGCAATTGGGGAGATATGTTTGGGGCAAGCGCAGACAAGATTGCAACGAGATATGAGGTGCCGATTGTATCGAAATTTGAGTTATCTGGAACAAATAAAGATGTAGAATTTTTTAAAGAGAGGGTGCTGGAGATTGCGACACATTGAATTGAATAATGAGCTTACGCAAATGCAGGACGGATTCTATCAGCTGCACAAAGATAAAGAAGCATTAGCAGCCTTTATGGAAGAGGCGAAAGAGAATACCGTTCATTTTGATAGCGTGGCAGAACGCATCAAGTATATGTTGGAGAACGATTACTACTATGATGTGTTAAGCGAATATAAGATGGACGAGATAGAAGCTGTATATGATATCACATATGGCGAAAACTTCGAGTTTCAATCTTATATGGCAGCATCTAAGTTTTATAAAGATTATGCGTTAAAAACGAATGATCAAAAACGATACTTAGAAAGCTATCCAGATCGCGTAGCAATCGTATCGTTATACTTAGGACGAGGAAACGTCGAGAAAGCAAAGCAATTCGCAAGTATGATTGTAAAACAAAACTATCAACCAGCGACACCAACCTTTTTAAATGCGGGAAGAAGCAGAAGAGGAGAAATGGTGTCTTGTTTCTTGTTAGAGATGGATGATAGCTTAAACTCAATTGGATTTAATATTAATACAGCGATGCAGTTATCAAAAATCGGCGGCGGTGTAGCGCTTAACTTGAGCAAGCTGCGCGCGCGCGGTGAACAAATTAAAGGTATCGAGAACGCGGCAAGCGGTGTTGTACCAGTTATGAAATTACTTGAAGATTCGTTTTCGTATGCGAATCAGTTGGGTTAACTTATGGCTCAACTATAAAACCGGGTCAATTGCTGGAACGCCTGAGTATATCGAGGTAGGATACTACGGAGAAATTACGTAGCGCCCCCTAAAAATCCAAGATTGCAGGAAATCAGCAGCCGAGCTCCTAAGTCTGTTAGATAAGGAGAAGGTTCAACGACCAAGTAGCTATGTAGGTGACTGTATAGCTCGAACCTGGCTTCTCAAACCAAACTTAAAGGGTGTATATATTGAGAAGAAGATATGGTCTGAACTCTATAGCGATATAGAGAGGGTAGCAGAAATGGCTATCCCCCATACGTTTTAAGTGTGTGGAGTAACAATATGCAAAGAAAAGGTGCCGGAGCGGTATATTTAAATATTTTCCATTGGGATATTATTGAGTTCCTCGATACAAAAAAAATAAATGCCGACGAGAAGAGCCGTATTCAATCTCTTTCAATCGGAGTTATCGTTCCAAGTAAGTTTTTTGAGCTTGCTGAGAAAAATGAACCATTCCATGTTTTCGCACCTTATACAGTGTATAAAGAGTACGGAAAACATTTAGATGATATCGATATTGATGAAATGTATGATGAACTGATGAGCAATCCGAATATCAAAAAGAAACCACTTGATATTAGCGCACGCGATATGCTCATTAAAATTGCAATGATTCAGCTTGAGTCTGGTTACCCTTACTTAATGTTTAAATCAAATGCAAATAAACAGCATCCGTTAAAGGATATTGGAACTGTGAAGATGTCGAACCTCTGCACAGAAATCTTCCAGTTACAAGAAACATCTGAAATTAATGACTATGGTACAGATGACATTATCCGCCGTGACATTAACTGTAACTTAGGATCATTAAATATCGTGAACGTGATGGAGAATAAAGAAATGCGTGAAGCAGTTCATGCAGGTATGGAAGCTTTAACAGCTGTTTCTGATATGACAATTATTCCGAACGCACCGACTGTGAAAAAAGCAAATGATGAACTTCATTCTGTTGGTCTTGGAGCGATGAACTTACACGGTTATTTAGCGAAAAATAAAATCGCTTATGAAAGTGTAGAGGCGAAAGAATTTGCTCGTACATTCTTTATGATGCTTAATTACTACTCTATCGAAAAGAGTATGGAAATTGCGAAAGAGAAAGGCGAAACATTTAAAGACTTCGATAAATCAGATTATGCTAAAGGAACATACTTTGAGAAGTATGAAACAACAGATTACAGTCCAGTAACTGAGAAAGTACAACAGTTATTCGAAGGAATCCACATTCCAACAAAAGAAGACTGGACAAACTTAAAAGAACAAGTGCAGAAGCATGGTTTATATAACTCATATCGATTAGCTATTGCTCCTACACAATCAATCAGTTACGTTCAAAATGCGACTTCAAGTGTAATGCCGATCGTAAGTCAAATTGAATCAAGAACGTATGCGAATGCAACAACATATTATCCAATGCCGTATTTATCAAAAGATACGTTCTGGTATTATAAATCTTCTTACGATATGAATCAGTTTAAATTGATTGATTTAATCGCAGAAATTCAAGAGCATGTTGACCAAGGGATTAGTACAATTCTTTATGTAAATAGTGATATTTCTACACGTGAATTAGCACGTTACTATATTTATGCTCATAAAAAAGGATTAAAGAGCTTGTATTACACAAGAACACGCAAGTTAAGTGTCGAAGAGTGTGTAGCTTGCACGGTATGATGAGTTGCTTTTGAAAGAGAAGAAACAAATTGTACAAGTAGTATTTACTATAAAGTATCATCATGAGCAGGGGCAGAAACACCCTGCTCATGCTTAGTTATTAAATTCACGTTCTAACGCACGGTTAGATTTTCATTATGAAATGGAAATTTTACCGTACGTTAGGACAATGTAACAATATAAAGAAGGGGCGATTCAATGCGCGCGGTAAACTGGAACAAGAAAGAAGACGATTTTAGTTTAATGTTTTGGAAGCAAAACATCGCTCAGTTTTGGACAGAAGAGGAGATCGCAGTTTCTTCTGACAAAAATGCATGGGTGCAGTTATCAAAGGAAGAACAACAAGCGTATAAGCGCGTACTAGGTGGTTTAACGCTCCTTGATACGAAGCAAGGCGGCGAGGGAATGCCTCTTATTCTTGTACATCTTGAGAACTTACAGGCAAAAAGTGTATTAGCTTTCATGGGAGCAATGGAAGAAGTACATGCGAAGAGCTACAGTCACATTTTTACGACATTGGCAAGTGAAGAAGAAATTGATGAGATTTTTGAATGGGTAGATACTCATCCGTTACTTGTGAAAAAAGCAGGAATTATTACAAATTACTACCGCCGTCTATTAAAACCTCAAGTAACGAAAAAAGAACTATACATGGCAATGGTAGCAAGTGTGTTCTTAGAAAGTTACTTGTTCTATAGTGGATTCTTCTATCCGTTGTATTTAGCAGGGCAAGGAAAATTAACGGCGAGTGGTGAAATTATCAACTTGATAATCAGGGATGAGTCCATCCACGGCGTATTCGTCGGTATTTTAGCACAGCAAGTTTTTGCCGAGCTTTCTGCTGAAGAACAACAAGAAGTACAAAAAGAAACAATGGATTTATTAGTGGAACTGTATGAAATTGAAACAGCATACACAGAAGAAATTTATACATCTATTGGTCTTGTGGAAGATGTGAATCGTTTTGTTCGTTACAATGCAAATAAAGGGCTTATGAACTTAGGATTAGAACCACACTTTGAAGAAGAAGAAATTAACCCTATTGTATTAAACGGTTTACGTACAGATACGAAAAACCATGATTTCTTCTCTGTAAAAGGGAATGGTTATGTAAAAGCAACAAATGTTGAAAAATTATCAGATGATGATTTCGTATTTGATTTTTAATAGATAGGATTGAAAAAAGCTGTCTTTCATATAAAGGCAGCTTTTTTGGCTTTACATAATGTTATTATCCTGCTATTCGCGGGCAGTAAGACCCCCACCTCAAGATTCAGAGAGAAGCAAAGAAGATAGGTGGGGGGATGAGGCCCCCACTGACGGAAGTTTCACTTTATTTCTTGATAAATTTGTTATTTTTCGACTGATTAAAGTTTTACTTCACGTGTATGTAGTGGTATGAGAGACTGAATAGGTTATGTCAAAATGAATAAAAAACCAACAAAAAATTTAAAGAAAATAATCTCACCTGTTGTATCTTTGAAGCGTGAAAATTGGCTTATCCTCTCAATTTTTTGAACAAGAAAATTTTGGCTCAAAAATTGCATGAATATTTAAAAAATAAAAGGAGGGGTTTTGGAATGCGATATATAATATACACGGTTTATTGAAAGCGTTTTCTGTTTAATTATCAAACTTTACATGGAAATTAGATAGAGAAAGTAGGAGGAATGATAGGTGGGAAAAGTAGTTGGTTTAAAACGTTCATTAGGACTTTGGTCAATTGTCATGCTAGGTGTCGGGTATATGACGCCGATGGTGGGGTTTGATACATTTGGAATCGTTTCTGAAAAAACGGGCGGGCATGTTCCAGGAGCTTATCTTATTGCATTAGCAGGAATGTTATTTACAGCTGCAAGCTACGGCAAAATGGTAAAGGTTTTTCCTACTGCGGGATCTGCTTATACTTATACACAGAAGACAATTAGTACAAGGCTTGGATTTCTTGTTGGATGGTCAGCGTTATTGGATTATTTGTTTTTACCAATGGTAAACGCGCTATTAACGAGGATTTATATGTCCGCACTTTTTCCAAGTGTTCCTTCTTGGTTATGGGTCGTTGGATTTGTCCTACTGATTACACTGATAAATATTATTAGTATAAATGTTACTGCCAATTTCAATACATTCTTAGTAGTGTTTCAAATATTAGTAATGGTTGTGTTTGTAGTTCTTGTTATAAAAGGATTGATAGCAGGAGAAGGAACTGGAGAAGTTTTTTCCATTCAGCCGTTTTTTCAATCAGATATACAAATATCGCCGTTAGTTGCAGGGGCCACAATTCTTTGTTTTTCATTTTTAGGTTTCGATGCTGTAACTACATTTTCAGAAGAAACACCAAACGCGAAGAAGACAATTCCTCGGGCTATTTTTCTTACCGCTTTAATTGGCGGAATTTTATTTATTGTTACTACGTACTTCACACAATCCTTTTTCCCAGATGCATCCGTATTTAAAGATCAAGAATCAGCGGCACCGGAAATCGCGCTATTCGTTGGAGGAAAATTATTTCAAACATTCTTTTTAGTAGGAACATTTATGGGAACATTGGCATCAGGTTTAGCTTCTCATACAAGTGTGTCGCGATTATTATACGTAATGGGGCGAGATAATGTAATCCCGCAGAAGATATTCGGATACATTCATCCGCGCTTGCGAACTCCCGTATATAACATTATTATTGTGGGAATTATTTCACTTTCCGCTATATTTATCGATTTAGAAACAGCAGCATCTCTTATTAACTTCGGAGCGCTTATTGCATTTACATTTGTTAATTTATCTGTAATTGCTTACTATGTTATAAAGCAAAAAAGATATAAAACAGTAAAAGACTTTTTAAATTTCTTAGTTCTTCCTATTTTAGGAGCAGGTACAGTAGCTGTGTTATGGTTTAACCTCAATATTCATTCGCTTATTCTTGGACTTAGCTGGGCTGCAGTTGGAATCGGTTACCTTTTATATATTACGAACATGTTTCGGGCAGCTCCGCCGCAAATGCATTTTGAAGAAGTACAGGAAATATAGAATAACAAAAAACATCGGAATTTTTCCGATGTTTTTTATTTTGGGGATTTTAAAATCATGCAATATTGCATAAGTCATTCAACAATTCATAAGGAACAAGAGAAAATTTGTAAATCAGTTCCAGAGGGAAGGATGAAAAGAGAATATAAACATTATATTTTTACTTGGCACGCTTATTGCTTTATAAAACTAGTAAAAATATATAAATGAGGTGTTATCGTGGCAATTCAGTCAGAAAAAAATATAACTCAATCTATGCAGGGGAAAGTTGAGATTGAAAATCCTTTAGAGGAATTTCAGTCTATATTAAAAGAGGCACTCCAGGTTTTACGTTATCCAGAGGAAGTATTCGAATTTCTTAAAAAGCCGATGCGCTTTTTAGAAGTAAGCATTCCTGTTCGAATGGATGATGGAAGCACAAAAGTATTTCAAGGGTATCGTGCCCAGCATAACGATGCAGCAGGGCCAACAAAAGGTGGTATTCGGTTTCATCCAGATGTTACAGCTGAGGAAGTAAAAGCGCTTGCTGGTTGGATGAGTTTGAAATGTGGAGTAACGGGCCTTCCATATGGAGGGGCAAAGGGCGGGATTATTTGTAATCCGCAGGAGATGAGTTCTAGAGAACTAGAGTTACTTAGTCGCGGTTATGTAAGAGCAGTGAGCCAAATTGTTGGGCCTACTAAAGATATTCCAGCCCCTGATATGTATACAAATGCTCAAATTATGGCTTGGATGCTAGATGAATATGATCATATTAGAGAATTTGATTCCCCAGGCTTTATAACTGGAAAACCATTGATGCTAGGAGGATCACAAGGGCGAGAAACAGCTACTTCTAAAGGGGTATTGTATACACTTCAGCTAGTGAGTGAGCTGAAACATATTTCACTTCAAAATATGCGAGTAATCATTCAAGGGTTTGGAAACGTTGGAAGTCATTTAGCAAAATATTTATATGATATTGGTGTGAAAGTGGTAGGAGTATCTGATGCTTTAGGTGGCATTTACAACCCAGATGGTTTGGATGTTCCTTATTTACTAGAAAATCGAGATTCGTTTGGAGTAGTATCAAACCTCTTTAGTAAAACAATCTCTAACCAAGAGTTGTTAGAAAAAGAATGTGATGTACTCATTCCAGCAGCAATTGGAGGAGTGATTACGAAACATAATGCAGAAAGGCTTGGATGTAAGATTGTAATTGAGGCCGCAAATGGTCCAACAACAAAAGAGGCGATCACAATGTTAGAAGAGAGAGACATTTTGGTTGTTCCAGATATTCTAGCAAACTCTGGAGGTGTTATTGTTTCTTATTTTGAATGGTGTCAAAATAACCAAGGGTATTATTGGACAGAGCAATATGTCGACCAATGCTTAAAGGAGAAAATCACATCTAGCTTTTCTGATGTATTCAATACTTCAAAACATTTTGGAGTAAATATGAAAATTGCTGCTTATATAGAGGGAGTTCGTAAGATTGTAGAGGCATCACGCCTAAGAGGTTGGTTGCATTTTTAACCTTTTAACAAAGGGAGGAATAAAATGAAGCTTGATATTTTATTAGAAGAAATTGAAAGACAACCAATCGGTTATTATTGTATCGTGTCGAATTGTCATCGATATGATATAGCCGTTACGTATTCACAGCAATTTTTGGGAAAAGCAATGGTTACTTCTATTCAGAATGGAAGAATGATTTTATTAAGTCAAGAAGATATTGAACAGGAACAATATTGGGCACCTAAGTTAGGGATTGAAGGAGAAGATGTAGAAGATTTTCGAAATTTTTTCCATATGGTTCTTCAGTCACAAACATTGGCAGAACAATATTAATAGAATAAAAGAAGGGAATGATATTTTAGGGGTTTTTTCCATATGATTCCTCAGTCACAAACATTGGCAGAACAATATTAATAGAATAAAAGAAGGGAATGATTCATTTTGTATTATGAGATCGTTACGAGCCCGTGCTATGGAACGGTTGAAAAAGTGTCTATTGATAAGGACTCCCGAATTTACGAATGGGAACCACTGTTTGCTATTAAAGATATGAATGGGCAGCTGGAAGTAATTAAAATGGGATGTAGTGGAGAAGTACAATCTTTAGAAGTAGAAGCAGGAGATAAGGTAATTCCAGGGATGGTATTAGCTTATATTCAAGAAGATATTTTAATTAGTGGTAGTGATTAATTAGAGAACAAAAAGGAAGATGGAAGCATTCATCTTCCTTTTTTTAATAAATTTAAAGGAAAAAAGTTTATTATCGGATTAATTAAAAAAATCTGTTTTTAGTGATACAATACAAGTTAAGTAGTTCAAAGGAGGGGTAGCGGAATGTTTTCCATTGCTCATAAAAAAATTAGGCAGATTGTTTCTCTACCTATTGATCAACCTGAAAAGGAATGGAATATAGATGTTAAAAATATAACAGAACCTTTTCTGTTTTTAAAAAGGGAAGATCAATTATTTGCATACGTCCATGTGAAGGATCTGCTATCAAGAAATGAGGGATTAACTGCCCAAGTATTACTTTCAAATGCTGTTTCACTAGATACAATCTGTCACCTTAGCAAAATTATTTCCTTAACAGCTCTCTTTCAAATTATTGGGGCGCCTATTGCAATTGTGAAAAATGAAATAGGAGAGTTAAAAGGATATATAAGAAGAGAGGATGTTTTTGCAGAATTATTTAAGCAAGAAAATAAAAGTGTAGATATACTAAAAATCATTTTAATGTCTATTCCTATGGGGATTTTTGTGGTAGACCGGGAAAAGAAAATTGTAAATTGTAATGAATCTGGTTTAAAGATGATCAAGTCTACTTCTGAAAAAGTACTGAATGTACCAGCAGAACAGATTTTTAGTGGGGAACATATTAACAATGTATATGCAACGGGAAAAACGATTTTAAATCAGTTACAAATAACAAATGAGATGGGAGTATTAGTTGATTACAGTCCGATTCCTAGTCTCGATCAAAGTATTGAAGGACTGGTTATTATTGTACAAGATTTACCAATGGTTGAGGAAATGGCCATGGAAATTGAATATATAAAGGATTTAAATAAAGATTTAAACGCAATCTTATCTAGTATTTATGATGAAATATTAGTAGTTAATCCTAAAGGAGAATTAATTCGTTATAGTGAAACCATTATCAATGATTTCTGGGGAGGAGATTTAAAGGATCTTTTAGGGGAAAATCTTTTAGATTTAGAGCGAAAAGGTTTATTTAGTCCATCTGTTACTCGTTTGGTACTCGAACAAAAGAAAAAGGTATCGATTGTACAAGAAACAAAAAGTGGCAGAAAAATATTAGCGGTTGGAAACCCTGTGTTTAGTGAAACCGGTGAACTGCATCGTATTATTATTGCATCAAGGGACATTACAGAGGCAACGAGATTAAAGACGGAATTACATGAGATGAAAAAGATATCTGAACAATATAAGAAGGAATTGGACAATTATAAAAATAAAGATCGTTTTCTTAAGAAACTTATTTATTGTAGTCCGAAAATGGAACAAATTATTAATCAAGCTAAAAAAATAGCTGATTTTTCTTCTAATGTTCTTATTTCTGGAGAATCGGGTGTTGGAAAAGAAGTAATTGCCCAAGCAATTCATCAACTGGGAAATCGATCTTCAAAGCCGTTTTTAAAATTAAATTGCGGTGCAATTCCAGAATCATTATTGGAAAGTGAACTGTTCGGATATACGAAAGGTGCTTTTACCGGTGCTGATAAAAATGGAAAGGAAGGATATTTTAAGCGAGCGGATCAAGGAATTTTATTTTTGGATGAGATTGGAGAAATGCCTTTACATTTGCAAGTGAAATTACTTAGGGTGTTACAGGAGCAAGAAGTAATTCCAATCGGAAGCACAGTACCTACGAAAATAAACGTTCAAATTATTGCGGCCACAAATAAAAGTCTCGAAAAAATGGTGGAAGCTGGTACGTTCCGTGAAGATTTATTTTATCGCTTAAATGTAATTCCACTGCATGTTCCCTCGTTAAGGGAACGAATGGAAGATGTTCCAGTACTCGCATTTCATTTCTTACAACAATTAAATGAAAAATATAATAAAAACTACCATTTAACTCCAGATGCAATGAATTTACTAGAATTTTATTCATGGCCTGGAAATGTACGAGAATTACAAAATATGATTGAACGTTTAGTAGTATCAGCAGATGAGCCAGTTATTGAAGCTGAATTTGTTAGCAAATTTTTAACCCTTGGTTATGACTTTAAAAAATCAAAGCCAGTTATTACAAGGGTCTTACCATTACAAGAAGCATTACATTCTGTAGAAGAGCAATTAATCTTACTTGCGATGAAGCAGTATAAAACAACGACGAAGGCCGCAAAAGCTCTTGGAATTAGTCAATCTTCGGTTAGTCGTAAATATCAAAAAATCATGAATGAAAAGGAAATAGCAGTTGATACAATTTCATATTTCTAAAAGAGAAAGGGGAAGTTTACATGAACTACTCCTTTCTCTTTGTTATCCCGCATTAACGGGCAGTAAGTCCCCCACCTCAAGATTGAGAGAGAAGCGAAGAAGATAGGTGGGGGATAACTGCCCGTAAAAGCCCGATTGGTTCAACTAACCTTTTGGAGAAGAGCGCTCCAAAAGGAAGTTTCACTTTATTTTTGTTGTAATTATGCAAAATGTAATAACTTATGCAAAAACGCATAAGTTCATATGTTTTATTTGAAGAAATAGTCAGTTTTTGTATGATTACTTGGTATTTTAAATGTTGGCACAATTATTGCTTATATAATATATGAACGATCGACAAAGGGGGATTATATAAAATGCTAGATTTAAAAATGTATCTAAATGGTGAATGGAGAGAGTCTAGTAATCAAGAGAAACGACCTATTATTAACCCTGCGAATGGCAAGGTTATCGCATATGCGCCTGAAGGAACGATCGAGGATGCAAAAGAAGCAATAGAAGTGGCAAGAGCGACTTTTGATAGCGGAATTTGGTCAGAAACATCCGCGGCTGAAAGAGCATCTTATTTATTTAAAATAGCAGATGAAATTGATAAAAATAAGGAAGAACTTACACGTCTTGAAACAATGGATAATGGAAAAACACATCGCGAGGCAGAAGGTGATATTGGGGATGCGGCAGCTTGCTTCCGTTATTATGCTGGGCTTATTACAAAACCAGATGGACAAACATATCATGTAGCTGATCCAATGCAAGCTATGGTAGTCAGAGAACCAGTTGGTGTTTGTGGATTAATTGTTCCTTGGAATTATCCGTTATTAATGAGTGTATGGAAAATTGCACCTGCTTTAGCGGCTGGAAATACGATTGTATTTAAACCGTCTGAGGTTACACCAATCACTGCAACGAAGTTATTTGAAATTTTTGAGGAAATAGAATTACCAAAAGGTGTTGCAAATATGGTAATGGGTGCCGGACCAACAGTAGGAAATGAAATTGCGGCGAGCGGTAAAGTGGATATGGTTTCTTTTACAGGTGGAACGAAAACTGGAAAGCACATTATGAGAACAGCGGCAGATAATATGAAAAAGATTTCGCTAGAACTTGGCGGAAAATCTCCAAATATTATTTTTGCAGATGCAGATTTTGAAACAGCGGTCGATTATGCGTTGTTTGGTATTTATGCGGGTACTGGACAAGTGTGTTCAGCAGGATCAAGAATTCTTGTACAAGAAAGCGTTTACGATAAATTTGTTACTCGTTTCGTAGAACGTGCAAAGCAAATTAATGTTGGACCTGGTGATAACCCAGAATCAGAGATGGGACCACTTGTAAGTCAAGAGCATATGGAAAAAGTATTACGATATATTGAGATTGGGAAAGACGAAGGAGCAGAAATTGCTTGCGGAGGAAATCGTATTACAACGGATGGAAAAGGTGATGGTTTCTTTATTGAACCAACAGTCTTTGTCAATGTAAAACCTGATATGCGTATTGTGCAGGAAGAAATTTTTGGTCCTGTTGTAGTTATCCAAAAGTTTAAGGATGAACAGGAAGCAATTGAGCTAGCAAACGGTACAGATTACGGTTTAGCTGGAGGTGTATTTACAGTTGATGGCGCAAAAGCGATGCGCGTAATCCGCAAGCTTCGCGCAGGGATTACGTGGATTAATAGTTATCATCCAACATACAACGAGGCGCCTTGGGGCGGATATAAGCAAAGTGGTATCGGTCGTAGTTTAGGAACGTTTGGTTTAGAAGAATTCCAAGAAATTAAGCAGATTAATATAAATCTAGAAGTAGAACCAATTGGTTGGTTTGCAAATAAAAAGACTATAGGAGTGAAATAAATGGTGACGAATGTAGAAAGTAAATTCAATGAGCAGGATGTAAACAATTCAAATGTAAATGATTATATTACGAAAGTACTGCAATTAATTGAAAAAGAAAAGGTCTCCGAAGAAGAGGCTAACTGGATTCAAAAAGAAACAGTAGATGGATTTAGAGAGCATGTCAATCCTGGTTTTCTTGCATATAGAAAAACAGTAACAAAAGATGGGCAATTTGCAGCAGTAGAATGGTCTGATGAAGGATCTTGTTTTATGGATATCAATGGTAAAAAATATATTGATTGTTTAGGTGGATTCGGAATTTATAATGTTGGACACCGTAATCCGAAAGTGGTAAAAGCTGTAACGGATCAATTAAAGCGTCAAGCATTGCATAGTCAGGATTTACTAGATCCACTTCGTGCGATTCTTGCAAAGATTTTAGCAGATATTACACCTGGTGATTTGAAATATGCTTTCTTTACAAATAGTGGTACAGAAAGTGTGGAGGCGGCATTAAAACTAGCAAAAATGTATAGTGAACGAACAACTTTCATTTCAACAACACGTGCCTTCCACGGTAAGAGTCTTGGATCTTTATCTGGAACAGCAAAAGGAATGTTCCGTAAACCATTTTTACCATTAATTCCAGGTTTCCGTCACGTTCCATTTGGCGATATCGAGATGATGAGAAAAACATTTGAAACATGTGCATTAGTAGGGGAAGATGTTGCAGCTGTTATTTTAGAACCAATTCAAGGAGAAGGCGGTATTATTTTACCTCCAGAAAATTATTTAAAACAAGTAAGAGAACTCTGTGATGAATTTGGATCACTACTCATTTTTGATGAAGTGCAAACTGGAATGGGACGTACAGGGAAAATGTTTGCTGCAGAATTATATGATGTAGTACCAGATATTATTTGTCTTGCGAAGGCATTTGGCGGTGGTGTAATGCCAGCAGGTGCAATTGTTGCTAAAGAAAAAGTATTTAAAAGTTGGTTTGAGAACCCATTCATGCATACAACAACATTTGGTGGAAATCCACTTGCATGTGCTGCTGCAATTGCAACAATCCATGTATTATTGGAAGACAAATTACCAGAACGAGCTGCGGAAGTTGGGGAGTATTTCTTAAACGGGCTGAAAAGGGCTGCGGAAGGACACGAAGACAAAGTATTTGAAATTCGTGGTCAGGGTTTAATGATTGGTATCGAATTCCATAAAGATGAAATTGGTTATGAGGTATCGAAGGCAATGTTTGACCGAGGCATCCTTGTTGCAGGAACGTTAATTAATTCAAAAACAATTCGTATTGAACCGTCTCTTACAATTAGTTATGAAGAAGTAGATATGGTAATCAATACTTTCGAATCAGTGTTAGCACAAGTAAAAGTACAATAATCATTCCATATAATAATGTGTAAAAACAAACCAGTAAAACCACCATGCTTATGTTCGCTCTAATTGGTTTTACTGGTTTTTACTATAGGAGGAGAAGGGGTTGGAGGGAGCATTACACGGAATCAAAATTATTGATTTATCTCGGGTTCTTGCCGGTCCTTTTTGTACGATGATTCTCGGTGATTTGGGAGCGGAGGTAATAAAAATTGAGAATACTGGAAATGGCGATGATACGAGAGGATGGGGACCGCCTTTCGCAGGAGGAGAAAGCGCTTACTTTCTTTGTGCGAATCGTAATAAAGAGTCGCTTACATTAAATTTAAAATCACAAATGGGAAAGGATGTTTTGAAAAAACTTGTTTCTCATGCTGATATCGTTGTACAAAATTTCAAGCCTGGAACACTTGAGAGAATGGGACTTGGTTATGACGTGTTACAAGAGGTGAAGGAAGATATTATTCTAGCTTCTATTAGCGGTTTTGGCCAAAATGGTCCTGCTTCACCTCTTCCTGGTTATGATTATATGATTCAAGCTATGAGTGGGCTTATGAGTATAACAGGAGGAAAGGATGAAGAGCCTGCAAAAGTAGGAGTTGCGATTGCAGATGTGCTGACAGGTCTTTTTACGTGTATTGGGATTTTAGCCGCTTTGCAGCACCGAAATAGAACAGGAGAAGGGCAAGAAATTGATATTTCTTTATTTGATTCACAATTAGCGGCATTAGTAAATGTAGCAAGTAATTATTTGTGTACAGGAGAATTGCCAGAGAGACTTGGAAACCAGCATCCGAATATTGTTCCGTATCAAGTATTTCAGGCGGAGGATGGAGATCTTGTTGTTGCAGTTGGAAATGATGAACAGTTTCATAAGTTTTGTTTGTTACTTGGTAGACAAGATTTATCTCGTTTAGATCGCTATAAAACAAATGCAAATCGTCTTTTGCATAGGGAAGAACTTGTAGATATTATTGCAAAAGAAATGAAAAAGAAAAAGAAAGAGGACTGGAAACAACTTTTGGATGAAGCAGGGATTCCAAATGGACCAATTCTCAACGTGAAGGAAGCATTAGAAACAGAGCAGGCAGTTTCGAGAGATATGACAATTCATATGGAACATCCAACTATTGAAAATCTTACACTTGTAGGTTCACCATTAAAACTTGCAAAGACACCAGTGCGGATGCAGAAACATCCGCCACTTCACGGGGAACATACAGAACAGATTTTGAAAAACCTGGGGTATTCGCAGGAAAGCATTACGGAAATGAAAAAAAACCAATGGATATAGGAGGCAGTACAAATGAATTTTTCTTTAACAGAAGAACAACAAAGTGTCAGAAAAGTAGTGAGATCATTTGTAGATAATGAAATTATTCCATACATTAAAGAATGGGATGAAAAAGGACATTTTGAAGAAAAGATCTTGAAGCGTTTAGCTGAGTTACAGTTTATGGGCGTTTGTATTCCAGAGCAATATGGCGGTGTTGGTATGGATTATAATACGCTCGCTATTGTTTGTGAAGAATTAGAACGTGGTGACACAGCTTTCCGTACAGCTGTATCTGTACATACGGGATTAAATAGCATGACACTTCTTCAATGGGGAACAGAAGAACAAAAACAAAAGTACCTTGTTCCACAAGCGAAAGGTGAAAAAATTGGGGCGTTCGGTTTAACTGAACCAAATGCAGGATCAGATGTTGTTGCTATGCAAACAACAGCGGTAAAACAAGGCGATTACTACGTATTAAATGGATCTAAAACATGGATTTCTTTATGTGATGTTGCAGACCACTTCTTAATTTTTGCAAAAACAAATCCAGAATTAAAGCACCGCGGTATTTCTTGTTTTATCGTAGAACGAACATTTCCTGGGGTATCGACAAAAGCGATAAAAGGAAAGCTTGGTATTAGAGCGGGTAATACAGGAGAGGTATTTCTAGATGATGTGAAAGTGCCGGTGGAAAATCTTCTTGGAGAAGAGGGAGAAGGATTTAAAATTGCAATGGCATCATTAGACAATGGCCGTTTTACAGTAGCGGCAGGGGCGTGTGGGCTCATTCAAGCAAGTTTAGAAGCAAGTGTAAAGTATTGTGAAGAGCGTAAAACATTTGGAAAAGAAATTGGAAAACATCAGCTTGTACAGCAAATGATTGCGAAAATGTCTGCGAATCTTGAAATATCACGTTTATTGGTCTACAAAGCAGGATGGTTAAAAAATGAAGGGAAACGTAACACACAGGAAACATCTTTAGCAAAATGGATTGCTTGTGATGCTGCATTTGAAGCTGCAAATGATGCAGTGCAGGTGCACGGTGCCTATGGATATTCGAATGAATTCCCAGTAGAACGATATTTACGAAATGCAAAAGCTCCAGTTATTTACGAAGGAACACGTGAAATTCATACGATTATGCAAGCGGAATACGCACTTGGATATCGTTCTGATAAGGAGCTTCGTAACATGTTACCGAAGTGGCCTTTTGAAGAAAATGAAGCAGAAATGGTAACGAAATAAAGTGAAACTTTAATCAGTGGGAGTTTCTTCATCCCCCACTGATTATTAGCCCTCACCAATCGGGCTTTTACGGGCAGTTTATCTCCCACCTAACTTCTTTAGAAAAGCGGAAGCGGCTCGCTCAGAATCGCAGGACGTTGGAGCCTAAGGCGGAGAGGTGCTTTTTGCCTCGTCTGAGGGGGCGAAACGACCGGAGATTCTAGCCGCTAGAGCTGGACAACGAAGAAAAGCAGAAGTGGCTCGTTCAGAATGTGAGGGGGATGGAGCTTCTGACGTAGGGGTGTTTTTTACCTCGTAGGAAGAAGCGAAGCCACCGAACATTCTAGCCACTGGAGCTGGACAATGCTTTCACCGAATTTTGAGGTGGGAGTAGTATTGCCCGCGAATAGCGGGATAAAGTTAAGAAGAAATTAACTTAATCGTATTAAACGATTTACGTACAGATACGAAAAACCATGATTTCTTCTCTGTAAAAGCAACGAGTGTTGAAAAATTATCTGATGATATTATTTTTGAGTTTTAATATAGTAAGTTGAAGAACAAGGTTGTCTCAAAGAAGGAGATAGCCTTGTTCTTCATTTAGTAAGTAAAATGTATAGTTTACATAATATTTTTATCAAATTTCATTATTTGGGTTTCTTTTTTATCAACTTTTATATTTGTTATAATAACGCCGAATATAGTTATTATCCCTCCTATTATTGATAAAACAGTGGGAATTTCTCCAATCCATATCCAAGAAATAATAATTGCTAGAGCGGGTGTTAAGTATAAAGAAGTTGTTGCTTCGGATGTCCCTATACGTGATATGATATAAGCTAGAGCAAAATAAGGAATCATAGTAGGAAAGAGACCTAAATAGACAACACTAAGTGTTGTTTCTATAGATGAATGCATAATTCTTTCTCCTAACCCTGGGAGAAAGAAAAGCATGAAAAATGTACCAGACCAAATTGTATAGGAAGTAAATGCAAGAAACCCGTATTTATTTAAATATCGATTTTGAAATACAAAGTATATGCTTTCTGAAAAGGATGCTAGAAGAATTAACAAAACCTCGCTATTGAGCGTAAAATGACCATCTTTTCCTAATGAAAGAATAGCGACACCACAAAAGCTAATAATAGATCCAATCCAACCACGAAGCCCAAATCGTTCATGCAGGAATAAAGCAGCTAATATGGATGAAAAAATGGGAGAGGTAGAAACGAGCAGGCTTGCGGTACCTGCGTTAATAGTTGCCTCTCCGGCACTTAGGGCTACATGGTAAACAGTAAATCCTAGCAAACCTAATACGAGAATAATAGGGATATCCCTCCATTCTGGTAGTTGCATGCGAGTCAATATAGCGAAGAAGATAAGTGCTAGCGAAGCGATTAATAGGCGAAGCAAAACTAAATGCTCAGGATTATAGGATTCTAATCCGACTCGTATGGCTGGAAAAGCGGAAGCCCAAAGAAAAATTGTAGATCCATAAGCAGCTATGATTCGAAAATCCCATTGTTTCTTCATATTTTCACATCCTTATCATGTTAATTGATTATTATCCAGCTATTCGTGGGCAGTAAGACCCACACCTCAAGATTTAGAGAGAAGCGAGGAAGATAGGTGGGGGAATGCGCCCGATTGGTGAGAGCTTTCCATCAATGTGGGATGAAAAAAGTCACCACTGATGGAAGTTTCACTTTATGTTAATAAGGATTTAGTAAAATGTCTTCAACCAATTGTATTGTTTTAAAAACCAACCAATTGTAGGTGATTTTGATGGAGAAGGAAAATAGGAAGTTAAGTAAATCATCACACCTCCCGTTATATCAACAAGTTGTTGTTTATATAAAAAATAAAATTATGAGCGGGGAATGGCCAATAGGAAGCAAACTTCCGACACAACGTGAGCTAGCTAAATGGTTTGGAGTAAATCGAAGTACAGTTGTTACAGCTTTAGAAGAATTAAAAGCGGAAGGTTTAATTGAGGGAAAAATGGGTGCTAGTACAAAAGTAGTCAATAATACATGGACATTACTAGCAAATACTGCTCCTCCTGATTGGAATAAGTTTGTAAAAACAGGGTTTTATAAGCCGAATCAATCGATCGTACAAGAAATTAATAAAGCAGATTCAGATTTAAATATAATCCAATTAGGGAAAGGGGAGCTTTCTTCTGAATTATTTTCTGTAGAAAATTTAAATACGGTTATGCACCGTTGTATAAACCGTATTGACTCTTTAGGATATGAAGTGCCGAAAGGGCTTTTACCATTACGTCAAGAATTAAGCAAATATTTAAGTACAATCGGGATAACTTGTTCTCCTGACTCCATTTTAATTGTTTCAGGTGCTTTACAAGCACTGCAACTCATTTCAGTTGGACTTTTACGACAAGGATCAACTATTCTTCTTGAAGAACCATCCTATTTGTATTCTCTACATATTTTTCAATCAGCAGGAATGAAATTTTCTAGTCTTTCAGTAGATAATCAAGGATTAATACCAACTAATATTGCTGCAAAAAAACAACGAAATCAGTCGATTATATATACAATTCCTTCTTTTCATAATCCAACAGGTATTGTCATGTCAGAGAAGAGACGAAAAGAGCTTTTGCAAGTATGTGAAAAAGAGAATCTTCCCATTATAGAAGATGATGTTTATCGAGAATTATGGATCGATACTGCTCCGCCTTTACCACTAAAAGCAAATGATAGACATGGACAAGTTTTATATATTGGTAGTTTTTCTAAAACATTGAGCCCTGGATTAAGAATAGGATGGCTTGTTGGTCCTGAGCCTGTTATCGATCGTTTAGCTGATATTAAAATGCAAATTGATTATGGGTCCAGTTCATTATCACAATGGGCAGCTACTGAATGGCTGTCAAGTGGTTTATATACTCAACATCTTGAAACGGTTAGAGTAAACCTCACTATTCGTCTCCGTACAATGTTAGAAGCATTAGAGAAATATTTACGAGGAATTGCAACCTGGAATATTCCTAAAGGGGGCTTTTTTATTTGGGTAAAAATTCTTCCATCTATATCAATGCAAAAACTTTTTGAAGCAGCGCTTGACGAGGGCGTATTATTTTATCCAGGAAATATATATAGCTCAGTATGCAATCAATATTTGCGATTCTCCTACTCTTATGCATCTTTGGCAGATATAAAACAGGGAATTTACCGTATTTCTCAAATTGTTAAGAGGTTAATATAATTTTATATATTGTTTTTTTATATGAAAAACCTTATTAAATCGTTAGAAGATGAATTTGGGGGCTATTACAGGGGTAGTTATTATAAAAAATGCGCTCCACGTGAAATAAAAATGGAAGACTTTATTATGTTCGCGGAGTAAAATATGTAAATGATTGTTACATTTACAACAATCTTTGGAAGTGGGTTAGCACCTCACACAATTACAGAAGAATTTCCTAAAAGGGCAATTAAACAATTATTAATTTATCCAAGGAAGCGGCTTACAGTAGTATTGTCTTCTAGCTGTTTTACTTATTGCTTCAAGTGCATCGTTTCAAGAACGGGAATTTATTTTCTGCGGTTATCGGATGAGATAAAAACAAATTGATAAATAAAAGAAGAGATTACAGCATATTGATACTATAATATAAACATATCATGGTGGAGGTGTTTTCTATTAATCTTGCATTTTCGCGTATTCGACTTCGCAGTTTTTTTGGATGGATGATTTTAGGTGCGGTGGCTACATATCTTCCATTAGGCATAATAGGTGCTGAAAGTAGTTCATTTGAGTTTGTTTCAGAAACATTGGTTTTCTTTGTTTTTCCATTACTTTGGTTATTTTATAAGATGAGAAAACATAACGCAGTATTTAGAAGTTTTTTTGATAAACCAGCATCAATTCCATGGGCGTTAATTTTGATTGCTACGGCTATGGGAATGATTTTTGCATTTGGTATGTCTTTTATTCAGTTTTACATATTAGCTCAGCTGATTCCTGATTTTCTAGTTGATTTATTGAATGATGGCAATGTTATTGATATGAGCACTACTTTTACAAAGATTTTTAGTGTAATTTCAGCTTGTATATTTGCACCAATTATGGAGGAAGTGATTTTTCGAGGCTTTTTCTTAAATCGAATGGCGTATAAATGGGGGCTGAAACGTGCTATTATCGTTTCTTCACTTATTTTTGGATTCGGGCATATAGATGTGATTGGTGCGTTTTTATTTGGCGTAATCATGTGCCTGTTATATATTAAGACGAAAAGCTTATGGACCAATATCATTGTGCATGCTTTAAACAATAGTGTTGTTAGCATCATTCAATTTAGTGATAGTAGTAGTGCACAAGAAACAGTGAAAATTGCTGATCTACAAGCGCAAAGTAATTTATGGATTGGTTTAGCTATTATTATCATTAGTTTATTATGGCTTGTTCCCTTTATTCGTAACAATTGGCGCACAGTAAAAGAAGTTGGATTGCCATCACTACGAGTGATTCAAGAGGAAAAACAAGCTAATTGGATTGCACAGCAAGCCGCATATAGCCAAGTTGTATTAACAGAGCGCTATATGGCTGTCGAATTGCCTGATGAGGCTGTCAATCATTTGTGTTTAGAAGAACGTGATTACGTAAAAGTGGAACTAGTTGATGATATGATTGTGATCAAAAAAGCAGATGAAAGAGAAAGGCTCTCCTAAAGGGAATACGGAGAGCTTTTCTCTTTAGTAAATAAGTATTTCTACGTGGAAATTGTTTCCGTTTTTTATATATTTAATATCTGTTACAGTACGTACTTGCTTTAAAATTTCTACTTTTTCACCGATTCTCGGAATAGTTGGAACATTGTCCCAGATACCAAGCAAATCATCCATTGTCTTTGTTTTTTCGTAAAACCAAATTTTCACCGTGATGCCCCTTTCTTATTTTGTATTTTAATACATGATAATACATTTTTATTCTTTTTGTAAGGGGTTTTTACGTATTTTTTGAATGAATTTAACAAAAAAAAATTTCATTCGGGAAAGCCATGTTTAATATTAGGTGTTAATGACATTTCTGGACCGTCACAATAAGTCTGCAACACTTGTTACAGCTGAAGAAGTTTTAAATTGCTTATATAAAGGTTGTAGTAAAGTTTCACTTTAATATTATAGTAAGAAAATAAAGAATAATTTTATAGAAAAAAATAAGAATATTTTGTATAATTACATTACAATAATTTTGAAAACAGGGGTGGCAACGTATGGCACATATTCCAGAAAAAAAACTAGAAACATTATTAGCATTAGCTGATCATGATAAACAAAAACAAAAAGAATTTTACGAAACATTGTTAACAACATACGTTTATGTTGCAGGGACAGTTGATATTGAAGAAGGAGATTCACAAGGAACAGTGCATTTACGTTATTTCCAAGGTGATGGAAGATGGATTTTACCATTCTTTACACAGCTTGAATTTTTACAAGCCGTACTGCCTGAAGATGTGCCTGTTATTACGATTCGTGGAAAAGAATTATTTGAGAACATTGATGCTGAAGCAACGGCAGTCTTAAACATTGGTACAGATCTTGATAAAACATTTACACCTCCAGAAATTGCTGATATTGCTTCAAGAAGAATTTTTAATTATTATCTATAAAGTACCGTTACCATTTTTCCTTTGCGTCATATAGTATTAGTAGCTTGACCAAGGGGGGATGGACATAGATGGCTGACAATAATAACAATAATAATAACAACAACTGCTGCTGGGATAACTTGTACAATTGGAAAAACCGTAATAACAACAATAATAATAACAATAATAACAATAATAACAACAATAATAATAATAACAAAAACAAATACAACTGTTGCTGGAATCACTGGAATTACTGGAATTACAGAAATAACAACAATAACAACAATAACTGAATGGAAAAAGGAGAAGCAAAAAGCTTCTCCTTTATTATTTCTATACAAATTTCCCTCGCATTAACGAGAAATATGAGATTCCCCCTTCAAGATTCAGAGAAACCGAAGAAGATTGGTGGAGGATGAAGAAGCCCACACTGATGGAAGTTTCACTTAATACCAGATGATATGGAAAGTATTTTTTGTTGTCCATTTATTGTAGCAGGAACGCCAAGAGGCACTCCTATGTTTGACTTTATATGCCCAATTGGTAAGCCGCTTAAAAGAGGGATATTATAAGATGTAATGTGATCATGCAGAATGTCAGAAATAGATAAAGATGGCTTTGTAGATGTACAGTTGTGACAACTTGCAAAGATAACGCCAGCACACTGTTCAAATTTTTTTCCTAAGCGTAATTGATTTAACATGCGATCAATACGATACGGTTCTTCTGCAATTTCTTCTAATAAAAGTAGTTTATTTTTTGTATCGATTTCGTAAGGTGTACCGAGTGTGCTTGTAATTACAGCTAAATTGCCCCCTACAAGAGGAGCTGTGATAGAACAAGAGAAAGAATGAATAAATTCTACTCCTTCCAAAATAATAGAGTACGGATGGAAGAGTTGTTTGAAAAAGGAGAAAGAGAGAGAATCAAGACCCTTTCCAACTTCCTCCATCATGGGACCATGGAAAGTAACGAGTTGTGAGAATTGTCCAAAAGCAATATGTAGGGCAGTAATATCGCTATACCCCCAAAAGATTTTTGGATTATCTCGAATTAGTGCATAATTAATATAAGATAAAAGGCGACCAGTACCATATCCACCTCTTGCGCAAAAAATAGCTTTTACATATGGATCTGCAAAGGCTTTGTGTAAGTCATGAACACGAATCGCATCATCTCCGGCTAAATAGCCTCGTTTTTCTTGTACGCTCTGTCCAATTATAACGACCAATCCTATTTCCTCTAATTTCTGCTTTGCTTGAAGAATATGCTCTATAGATGGTGGACCTGCTGGAGCAATGATCATAACGGTATCTCCGTATTTTAATGGTTTGGGATACTGCATCAAATTTCCCCACCCCCCTTTCTTTCACTATATTCGCTTATAGGATATTCAATCCTTGTGAAAAGAAGGAAATCATTTGGCATGACAAGAAAGTATAAGAGAAAGGGGAGAAGAAAAAATGTTCCATAGTCGAGTATGCGAGAAATTGGAAATTACATACCCTATTATTCAAGCTGGGATGGCAGGAACAATTGTAACCCCAGAGCTAGTAGCAGCTGTATCTAATAGTGGAGGGTTAGGTACATTAGGTGCAGGATATATGAGCCCTGAACAAATCCGTTTAGCTGTACGTACTATTCGTCAGTTAACTGATAATCCGTTTGCGGTGAACTTATTTATTACAAAAGAAATGGAAGTTGACGAAAAACAAGTAGAAGAGGCACAAAATCTGTTAAAGCCCATTCGAGAAAAATTGCAATTGGGAATAGCAAAGCAAACGTTACAGCTGTCGAAAAGTTACAAAGAGCAGCTACAAGTTCTTATTGAGGAGAATGTTCCTGTTTTTAGTTTTACTTTTGATACACCAGAACAGGAGGAGATAGAATTATTAAAAAGAAATGGCATAAAAGTAATTGGCACGGCAACGAATGTAGCAGAAGGGAAGATATTGGCTCATTTAGGAGTAGATATTATTGTTGGGCAAGGAAGTGAAGCAGGGGGACATCGTGGAACATTTGTAGGAAAAGAACAAGATTCTATGATTGGAACAACTGCGCTTATTCCACAGCTTGTTGATGCTGTTCCGCATATTCCAATTGTGGCGGCAGGTGGGATTATGGATGGACGGGGAGTAGTGGCAGCCTATGCACTTGGTGCAGAAGGGGTACAAATGGGTACAGCATTTTTAACATGTTATGAAAGTATAGCCCATGAGGCGCATAAAGAAGCAATTATAATGAGTACAGACCAAAGCACGACAATGACTCGTGCATTTTCGGGTAAATATGCGAGAGGGATTCGAAATACTTTTATTGAACAATTGGAAAGTAAAGAAGGAAAATTTCCTGTATATCCAATTCAAAATGTATTAACAACAGAAATTCGCCAAGCAGCAGCGATACAAAATAATCGCCAATATATGTCGCTTTGGGCAGGACAAGCTTCTGCTTTAGCCAGAACAGAAGAGGCGCAGCAAGTTATAATGCGAGTGATTAAAGAAGCGAAAGAGACATTAGAAAGATTACAAAGTACAATCTATATATAAAAAAGAACGCTTGAAAATTCAAGCGTTCTTTTTTAGTTACTCTCATAAAATTGCTGAATTGCCTCATCGACATATACCCAGCCTTTCCAACCCAAATGCATAGTATCTTTTAAGAAATACTTATCATATTCATGGCTTGAAAAATCTGCAACTGGGAATCCAGCTTTTTCAATTTGTTCATTTATTTTTTTATAGTATACATCACGTCGTTCTTTCGGGAATCCAGCATAATCATACCATGGGCCATTAACTGGAACAGAAATGAATAATGGTTTTGCATGCTGTTGTTTTAAAATGTCTAAAACTAATTGGAAATCGTCATATTCTGGCGATTCATCGAATGATTCATTTGCTCGATATCCTTTTAGACGTTTTAATTTATCCTTAATCTTTTGGTCATAGTAGCGATCTTCAATGCCGAATGGATTCGTTTGAGATTCTACTTCGCCAGTTTTTTCTGCATGGTTACGAATATCGTTCCATGCAAGGGATTTTAATTCAGCATCTGTATGTGTTTTTCGCGGTTTAATATCAAACATTGATGTAACTAAATCTTTACGATCTAAAATGTTACGATATACATACGCAAATGGTTTTGCCGCCGCTGCTTTCACTTTATGTTTTGTATCGTCATATACGATTCCTTCTAAAGAAGTTTTTAGGAGTGTATCTTTACGAACAATTTCAAAACTTAATAAGCGGTTTGCGATTTCTTTTTTCGTCTCAGGCTTTAATTCATCATTAAAGATGAGATGGTACGCTTGCTGAGATGAAAAGTTTGGCGCAAAATGAACTTCGTCTAGCCCTTGTTTTACAAACCATTGCGGTGAAAGGACGAAGACAATTTTGCGATCTTTTAACTGATCCATTGACGATGCTAGATTTAACACATGAGTAAGACTTTGTGTTCCACCGCGACCGATAAGAAACGGAGTAAATTCTTCATTTTTCACTTTAAAGTAGTTAGATGGATGATATACATCTAACCGAGAAAATTCCGATGAACCGTACATCGGAAGGTATTTTGGATCTTCTAGCGCTTTTTGTTGCAGTGCAATGCCCTGGAACATTTCTTTGTTTAAAGATGTTGAGGCATCGTTGACCTTTTGCTCCCCGATAAGTGGTAAGAGGAAGCGTGATGGAATAAGTAACACCACGCAAAAAAGAGCAAATGCTAGAAGCATCGGGCCAAACGTTGGTTTTTTCATCGCATATCTTCCAGTTTCTTAACAATCATGTTTGGCGTTGCCCATTCGTCACGATCAAAGTCAGAAATAGGCACTTCAATACCTAAACGTTCTTGAAATTCTACTAATAAAGATACTGTACCGAAAGAATCAAGAATACCTTCTTCAAATAATTGTACATCTGTATTTTCTTTTACAATATCATTTTCACATACTTCTTCTAAAATATCTAATACTTGATCTTTAAATTCAGCCATTGTGTATTCTCCTTTATATCCATAATGTATGATGTGTAACTTCCTAAGAAGTTTTTAACTAAAAGTGTCTACCTAGGTTACCTGAGAAGAGTAGGAGACCGAGACAAACGAAGTGGAATGTAATGATAATTCCAAGGGCATGTGTGAATTTATTATTTGGCCAAAACTTATGTTTTTTGTTTTTTCGTTCAAAAATATCAAATGCAATAAACAAAATTGCATGATATAAGCCATACGTAATATAATACCACGTTAGTCCATGCCAAATTCCCATAATTCCAAAGTTTAAAAATGCACCGATATAAGAAATTGTATAACGGTTTTTAATTAGTTTTTTCTTTGTCGCAAAAAAGACAAAGCGCATATAAATAAAGTCGCGGAACCAAAATGATAAGCTCATGTGCCAGCGGTTCCAGAAGTCCTTAATATTACGACTTAAAAAAGGCTTGTTAAAGTTTTCAGGCGTTTTAATACCCATCATATAACTTACACCAATTACGAATGCGCTATATCCTGCAAAGTCAAAGAATAGATATAAACTATAAGAGTACATATCAGTCATAAATGAAATAAATGTAGCTTGTTTAGAAATTGCTGCATCCCAAAAATGATTTTTAATTAAGTACGCAATAATAAATTTGTAAAGAAAGCCCTGGAAAATACGATTGATTCCCGTATAAAGCATTACCTTATACTCATCAGCTGATGGTGGGTTCTCTACATCTTTTTGGAAGCGACGATATCGATCAATTGGACCTGTTGAAATTGCAGGGAAGAACAGAAGAAACTCCCAGAACTTAAATAGTGATATTTCTTTAATAAGTCCATCGCGAATTTCAAATATCATTTGTACTGCTCTAAATGTTACGTATGATATACCAAGAAATACGACTAATTTCATAGCTGGTATATCAAAAAATACGATTGATTTTAAAGCTGGTACAACAGGTGTAATTTTTACTAAGATAAGCGGTAAGATCGATAAAATAATAGCAGTGCAAAAGATACTTGTTTTGTTATCACGCTGTCGCAACGTTAAATATCCTTTAATTAAAACAAATTGCCAAATTGCAAATATTGCCAATGCAACAGCTTGTGTTGGTTTATCAGAAAAGATAATTGCCAACATAATAAGTGTTACAACTGCATTATATTTGCGCAGCATTTTCCCTTGTAACCCAGCAATGATGGTAGGGATAAGCAAAATGCCCACAATCACGAAAAAATAAAATGATGCATATGGGATCATGCTGTAACCTCACTCAATAATTTTTTACGGTCTACTTTTCCATTGGGTGTCATTGGAATAGAAGATTGATACATGAATTTTCGTGGAATCATGTAATTTGGTAATCGTTCATTGAGTTCCTTTTTTATAGCTGATGTTAATTTGAACTCTTTTTCAAAAGAATGTTCACCTGGAACAACAACCGCTAATAAGTAGTCGTATTTTTCACCCTTTTTAATTGGAAGTACCACAGCAGCTTCCACATACGAACATGAACGAAGGTGATGTTCAATTTCTTCTAATTCCATACGATAACCGTGTAGCTTAATTTGGAAATCAAGACGACCATTATAGAAAAGAAGTCCATTTTCTAAATAACCAGCGTCACCAGTTTTATAAGCACGTTCGCCGTCAATAACTGTGAATGCTTTTTCTGTTAATTCAGGGCTTCCTAAGTATCCAATACTTACACTCGGACCAACGATTACGATTTCACCCTTCTCACCATCAGCTGCAACAGTACCATCTTCTTTCATAATGATGATACGGCAATCTGATTTACAGTAACCGACTGGAAGAGATTGATATTTGTCTACTACTTCATTTGTTACATGAATACCAGTTACAGCAACAGTCGCTTCTGTTGGTCCATACGTATTCATAATAGTAGCTTTTGGGAAGCGCTCTAACAGTTTTCTTGCAACATCATTAGACAGTACTTCACCACAGAATAAGAATGTTTTCATGTTTGGAAGCATACCTTCTGAGAAAGATGGCTCCATTAAACACATTTCTGCAAAGGATGGTGTAGACGTCCAAACTTGTACATCTGATTGTTCTAAAGAAGCAAATAAATCTTTTGGACGTGCAATCATATCTTTATCAATTGCCCATAGTGTACCACCTGTTACTAATGACGGATAAATGTCCATAACAGATAAGTCAAATGAGAATGGCGCTTGGTTTAAAAAGACTTGTCCAGTTTGTAAGTTGAAATCTTCAACTGTCCATTTTGTGAAACTTACAAGACAATTATACGTAATTTGTACACCTTTTGGGTTTCCTGTACTCCCTGATGTGTAAATGATGTAGAAGTTGTCTTCACCCTGTACTGCATATTCAGGATTTGCAATGTTTCCTTTATGAGTAAGAAGAATATCTTCTAATTTCTTTCCATCAACAATCTGAACTGGTAAATCAGCCACTGTAACATCTGTTGGAGATAAAAGTAGCTTTGCACCAGAACTTTCTGCAATGCGCAGCACACGATCAGTCGGAATTGACACGTCTACTGGAATATACGCATGTCCAGCTTTGACACATCCTAAGAAACAGACTATCATTTCTGGCTGCATATGCCCGTATACCATAATTGGTGAACGATCATCTCCATATTGGGAAGAAATCCAATATGCTAATGCATCAGAATCTTCTTTTAATTGTCTGTATGTAATTTTCGCATCTCGCCAAACGAAAGCGGTTTGGTCAGGCGTTTCAACCGCCCACTTTTCGATTTGTTCTAATAACTTCATAACGCTCCCACCCTAAAATTCATTGTAAATAAATGTACTTGTGTTTGTATCTTGGAACCCATACAACCATAGTAAAGCAAGTAAAATCGCAAGGTAGTAACAAGTTTTTGCAACCCATTGCGTGAGTGGTTGAGACCATATTTCTTTTAATATTTTCATGTCTTTCCCCCTCTATAAAATAGTATCCGTATGTAAGTATCATATCCTACATCACTTTGAAAAACACAGAAATCCCACACTTTAGGGAAGTGTAAGGCAAAAAGGCTCTTTTCTGATAGTAGCACTAAATGTTAAAAAAGAAAATCCCTAACTTAACAATTATATTACATTCTAGATAGAATTGTAATTCCATTACAATTGAAAGAGGTAAGGTTATATTCCCTTTAACTAAAATCGCACATAAACTCTTGTTATACAAAGGGATACGGTCATTATGATGGAATAAGATTGTTAAAAATAGAATAAGGGGTTGAAACGAATGAAATCATCTCAAGTAGATTGGTTATTATATCTTTCTGAAGAAAATATTCGAATGTGGCGACGTTATTTACATCAGCACCCTGAATTGTCATTTCAGGAGAAGCATACAGCACAGTTTATATATGATACATTACACTCATTTTCTTATTTTAACTTAACAAGACCAACAGCATGTAGTGTAATGGCAAGACGAAAAGGAAAAGGTTCAGGCAATATTATTGCGATTCGAGCAGATATAGATGCACTTCCGATTCAGGAACAAACGATGAAGCCGTATGCATCTAGTGTACCAGGAGTTATGCATGCTTGCGGTCATGATGCACATACGGCAATTTTGTTAGGTGTAGCCGAGGCCTTAGTGAAATATGATGAAGAGTGGGGTGGAGAAATTCGTCTTTTGTTTCAACATGCTGAAGAACAATACCCTGGTGGAGGACAAGAGATGGTGGAAGCGGGAGTTATGGATGGAGTAGATTATGTCATCGGTCTTCATGTAATGTCAGGGCTAGGAAGTGGACAAATAGGAATTTCCTACGGACCAATGATGGCAGCACCGGATGTATTTACAATTGAAGTTAAAGGAAGAGGAGGACATGCTGCTCATCCGAAACAAACAGTGGATCCGATTGCAATAGGGGCACAAATTATTACGAATTTGCAACATCTTGTGTCAAGACGGACGGATGCGTTTGAACAACGAGTGGTATCGGTCACGCAATTTCATGCAGGAACAGCTGATAATATCATTCCTGAGACAGCAACGATTGTAGGAACGGTGCGTTGCTTTGAGAACACATTACGACAAGAATCTAAAGAAATTATTGAACAAATTGTGAAGGGGATTACAGCAGCGCATGATGCAACGTACTCATATACGTATCGTTACGGATACAATCCGGTAATAAATGATTCCTATGTAACAAAGGTAGTAGAAGATAGTGCCATTGAACTGTTTGGAAAAGAAAGTATTATCTCACTTTCCCCTTCTATGGGAGGCGAGGACTTTTCTGCATACTTACAAAAGGCTCCAGGTTGTTTTGTAAAGTTAGGGACGGGAAATGTAAATAAAGATACTTGTTATCCACATCATCATCCGAAATTTGATGTGGATGAAACGGCATTAATTCGTGGTGCACAATTATTTTTGCAAGCGGCAATGAAGCTATTAAAAGGATAAAGTAAATTAACAAACAGTGGATAGTTGAAATTATATTACGAGATAAAAAAAGGCAACTGCGAATATCGCAGTTGCTTCTATTTCTTTCCGTTAGAGAGGGTTAAGAAAGAACTATGCTCATTTATAATATATGTATGTCTTACGGACAAGCTTGTATCTTTTCATTAATTTTAAAAAAAAAAAAATATTGACTTTGATAATTATTATCAATTAATCTAATGTTATCTTTTTTATTGATAATAATTATCATTTTCATTCATTCCGTACTAAAGGAAATATAAAAAATAAGAGAATGAGATACATAATAAGGGGAGAGAGTAAAATGAGTAAGTTAGTAATGATTTTTGCAAGTATGAGTGGAAATACAGAAGAGATGGCAGATCATATTGCCGGGGCAATTCGCAAGGCTGGAAAAGAGATTGAAGTAATCGATATTATGACATCACCAGAGGCGTCTGTTTTAGAAGATTATGAGGGGATTGTATTAGGTGCATACACATGGGGAGATGGTGATTTACCAGATGATTTCTTAGATTTTTATGATGAAATGGATAAGTTGGATTTAACGGGGAAAAAAGCAGCGGTGTTTGGTTCTTGTGATTCTGCATATCCGAAATACGGGGCAGCTGTTGATATTTTAATAGAAAAGTTACAGGAGCGCGGAGCTAACGTTGTACTTGAAGGATTAAAAGTAGAATTAACACCAGAAGACGAAGATGTTGAAGCGTGCCTTCGTTTTGGTACAGAATATACAAACCACCTTTCTTAATGGCGTTTGAAGAAAAGAAATTAAGGGAAGACGTTTAGCGTATTCCCCTTAAAACATGTAGCAGTCGTTTTGTATTGTTTTCAATCATTTTTGAATCATTTGTTTCAAAACCATATACAAGGTCGTGCAGTATAGGATTATATTGATAAAAAGAGATAATCCGTTCAAAAAATGTTGTATCCGTTCTATTCGTTAAAGCAGTATATTCCTCGTATACTTCTAGTGTAAAGGCATGGCCGTAATCAGCGTATAATCCAGCAAAATCAAATGCGGGATCACCAATTTGTGCATCTCCTATATCAATGATACCAGCAATGTGCCTCAGGAGAGGATGAAATAAAATATGATTATGTGTTAAGTCAGCATGAATAACTGTTTGTGGAGAGGAGCTTGTATATAATTGCTCAAAAAATGTTTGAAATAGTGTATTCAATCGTTTAGTTTCTTCTATTGTAAATGTAGTAAACAGGTAATGTTTTAGTTTCATATATAGCTTCTTCCAATATTCAGTTGTTTGCTCAACCTGAAATCCCCACTCTTTTGCAAGTGTAATAGGAACTGTATGAAAAGCAGCAAGAAATGATGCAAGTTGTGTAACAATTTTCGTTTTTTCATTAATTGAGAGGTTATGTAAGTAAGATGGTTTAAATGGTTTACCATGAATTATTTTATAGTAACTGCAAACAGGAATTGTATCTGCTTTATTTTCATATAGAATATGATAGTTCGGTACTTCTATTTGTTGTGTTTGCAGCATAGGAGACAGTACTTCATATAATTGTTTTTCACGAGGAATTTTTTTCGCGTATTCAACTTTTCTAGGGAATCGAAATAACCATTCATCATTTATGAGAATAGCAACATTATCCCAACCGCTTTCATCTTGATGAAAGGAATGGATAGGCAAGTTCGGGAGTGTTTTTTGAATATATTGTATATAGTCTAAGTCTGTCATTTTTTCGCCTCTTTCGTTTAGTTATAAATAGAAAAGAAATCCCTAGCTAGGGATTTCTTTTCTTATCCCGTATTTAACGGATAATCTCACCTCAAGATGTAGGGTTGATTGAGAGGTGAGACAATTTTACGTAAAGATTGGTTCAATTAACTATCAGTGGAGGATGAAGAACCCGCACTGATGGAAGTTGAACTTTATAAATTCTCGTTTTGCTGCTGTATCTCCTTTTTACTCAAATCAAGATTTGCATTTTCGATAGCTCTATGTTTGTCTAAAGAATCTCCAGCGTATCCTTTTTGTGTTTTTATAACCCTTTTACTTGAACTTGCTGAGTTATTATTCATATGAATTCGTCCTTTCTTTTACTTAAAATATACGAAAGTAATAAGTAATAGTAGTACAGCTCCAAAAATGACAATGCCGACTAAAAACGTCATGTTAGAATAACGAGGTGATTTATGTACATCTTGACGATAACCGGGTGAAATTTCCGGTGCAAACTCTTCTTGATAAGATTGTTGTTCTTCCTTTTCGTCCACTGTTGCAACTCCTTTATGTTTTTTATCCCGCATTAACGGCCACCTCAAGATTCAGAGGGAAGCGAGGAAGATAGATGAGGGATAACTGCTGGCATGTGCCCGATTGGTTCAACTAAACCTCCACTGATGGAAGTTTCACTTTATTGATATGTTGCACGTTATAAGGAAGAAATATACTCTTAGTATGTTAAGCACTGGGCGAGAACCCAGCCGATAGATATGGATAATAGGAGAATCATAAGTCCGACAGCACGATTATCTTCTTCAATTGCTTGCTTAATACTGAAGCTCATTGTAACAAGTTCTGCAATGTAAAAAGCAATAATTTGCGTTACGATACCGATAGCACTCCAAATGATCATATCGATGAGTGAAACAGACTGAGCGATGGTTGCCCCCACTATAAACGTAAGGCCAAGTAATTTTCCGCCAATTGACATAGCTGCAGATACATTTCCTTTTGCAATTAATTGAAATTCCTTTACTTTTGTCGTCCAATCAAATAGAAGAAAACCGATACATAGTAAAGCAAGCCCTGTTCCAGCATATATAAAAAAATTTAGGAATAAATTCACATTGTTCTCCTTTCTTTTGTTAAAAATCCAATATTTACCTCGTATTATACATGAAATGAAAAAAATGCTTCTATAAAAATAGTGGGGAAATTATTTTTGGGAGATATTATAAAAATAGTTGTTTATATATTTGTATCCTATTATTATAATTTATATATATGATTTGTAGGAAAAAAGGTGTTCTTACTTAAAGAACCTTTTCTCCCGAAAAACATTATGTGAGTTTGAATCCATATGTAGCAGCAATTGCTTTATATGTTGTTTTTTTATTTGTGATGATTACAGTTGTTTCGACAGGAACTCGATCAAATAACCAATGTACGTCACTATTATACATGCGAATGCAACCGAGTGTTGTCCATTTTCCAATGGCGCTTGCATTATTAGTTCCGTGAATGGCATATGTTGTTCCTTTTGTTCCTTTGAGATTCAGACCGAGCCATCGATCCCCTAATGGGTTGCGTGAATCACCGCCAGGAATATTTTTGGCATAGTAGGGACGATTCTTAATTTTGTTGACAATATTATATTTTCCTAGGGGTGTTGGTGTGCTGCTTTTTCCAGTAGCAACTGTAAACTCTTTTACAAATTTACCTTTTTCATAATATGCCATCTTATTTGTCGCTACATTGACAATTAACAAATGTTCTTGCTGATATGTCTCTGCATCAGCTGCCTTAACAGGAAGCATAGAAGAAAAGAATAATAATAGTGCAATCGCAATCTTCCTCATATTAAATTAGTCTCCTTTATGTAAATATCAAAATTTATTATAGCTTTCTTTTATAAAGAATCCTATTACTTTTTTATTTATATACAAAATATTAAGGATATATAAAAAACCGCTATTTAGCGGCTTTTTAATGTAATATATTTTTGCTGTACTTGAAATAGACGAGCGAGTAAAAAGATTGCACCAAAAGCTAGTCCTAAAATGAGACCAATCCAATAACCTTTTGCAGCCAAAGTTGTATATGTTGCAAGTGTATAACCGAGCGGGAGACCTATTATCCAATATGCAACTAGTGTCATAACAAGTGCTACATTCACATCTTTATAACCGCGAAGTGCACCTTGTACTGGTGTTGCAATGGCATCAGAAAATTGGAATAAAATTGCAAACACGAGAAATTGTTTTGCTAAGTCGTGTACTGCAGAATCATTTGTATAAATAGAGGCAATATTGTCATCAAATAAAAACAGTAAGATAGAATATAACAGTGCGAAAGCTAGTGCTAATCCTATACCAATAAAGCTATAATGCTTGGCATCTTTATATCGGGAAGCACCGACTTCAAACCCGACAGAAATTGTCATTGCCATGGATAAACTGAGTGGTGTCATATATAAAAGAGATGCGAAGTTCATCGCAGCTTGGTGAGCAGCAATGGTTGTTGTGTCAAAATTACTCATAAATAATGTAACAGCAGCAAAAATACTTGTTTCAAAAAAGATTGCAAATCCAATTGGTACACCAAGTTTTAATAATTCTTTCCAGCTTGATATAGAGAGGCGATACAAACGTTGAAAGACACCATAAGAAGAGAAAGGCTCTTTCGTACGGATAATGACAATAGTGATAAGTAAAATACACCAATATGTCGATGTTGAAGCGATGGCAGCTCCAACTCCACCGAGTTTTGGGAAACCGAAATGACCAAAAATGAATATATAGTTCAAAATGATATTAATCGGTAAAGATAGTAAAGTGATAATCATTGTTGTGCGGGTTTTTCCTAAGGCATCAATAAAACAGCGGAGTACTGTATATACAAATAGCGGAATGATACCAAATGCGATAATGCTTAAAAATTGAGCAGCAATTTGGGCTACTTGTTTCTCTAAATGCATGGCATGTAAAATTGGTGAAACCACAAAAAATCCAATGATTATAACAATAACACTGACCAAGATTGCTAAGTATACGGCTTGTGTCACAACGTAAGCTACATTTTCTTTTTGTTTGGAGCCGATAAGGTGAGCAACAATAGGAGTTGTTGCCATTAAAATACCTGTTAATCCTGTACTAATTGGAAGCCATATACTTGTTCCAATTGCAACTCCAGCTAAATCAGTGGCACTTGCATGTCCTGACATCGTCGTATCGAAAAAACTCATTGAAAATAATGACATTTGTGTAACAAATATGGGGGAAAATAATAAGATAAATTGCTTAATTTTTTGTGAAATCGATGTAGTTTCTTTCATATATACTCCTTTCTAAAATACGAATAGGCCGTTTCAATCATACTATTGAATAGGAATTTAGAAAAGTAATATGTATCTATAACAACATTGGTGCATTTTGAATGAATATGAAAAAAACGATGCGTGTTTAGTGAAGATGAGGTATTATGATAAAGTATGAAAAAAGTATTATAAGGTATTAAGGAGGCACGGTCGTGGCTGATTGGTTAATTGGATTAATCATGGGTGCTGTTGAAGGGTTAACGGAGTTTTTACCTGTATCATCAACAGGGCATATGATTTTAACAGGGCATTTAATTGGATTTGAAGGCGATAAAGCAAAAACGTTTGAAATTGTTGTTCAATTAGGATCTATTTTAGCGGTTGTTGTTGTATTTTGGAAGCGATTATGGTCGTTAGTTGGAATTGGACGAGTAAAGCAAGGGCCATCGTTAAACTTATTACATATTATTATCGGTATGATTCCAGCTGGATTACTTGGTGTTTTATTACATGACAAAATTAAAGAGGTTTTATTTGGACCAGGTCCAGTTGTTATTAGTTTAATTGCTGGTGGTATCTTAATGATTATTGCTGAGAAATTCTCAAAGCCAAGCACAGCGAAAACACTTGATGACATTACGTATAAACAAGCGTTTACGATTGGGATGTTTCAATGTTTAGCATTATGGCCTGGTTTTTCTCGTTCAGGGTCTACAATTAGTGGCGGTTTGTTAGCGCGTGTATCTCATACAGCAGCTGCTGAATATACATTTATTCTTGCGGTACCAATGATGGTAGCTGCAACAGGTCTTGATTTAATTAAGAGTTGGAATGAATTAAGCGCAGCAGATATCCCATTATTTGCAACTGGATTTATTACTGCATTTGTGGTTGCTATGTTAGCAATTGTTTCATTCTTAAAATTATTATCTCGTGTGAAATTAACACCATTTGCATATTATCGTTTTATTATTGCCGCGGTGTTTTACTTCTTTGTTTTATAATAAAAAAACTGCCATTTGGCAGTTTTTTTATTTTGCTATTTTTTCAATCATATTTTCCATTACGTGCTCCCAAATGGAAGTATCAGAAGTTAATGTTTTACGAAATGCAGCATACATTTCTTTTTGCTTTTCTTCAAACTGTGGATCATCTTTTTCTGGTAATGTAGCGCGCATAGAAGTAACGAACTCTTGAACTTTTGGAGCGCGTGGCCCCCAAATATATTTTTCATTTCCTGCTGCGTCCATAAAAATGAAAATTGGAATCGCGCGTGCGGTACCATTTGTTAAATATTGATCCATCAATTCTAAGTTATCATCACGAATGAGTAGGCTCATCTCGATATTGGCAACTTCGCAAATGCGTTTCATAATTGGTACGCAAAGAAGGGCATCACCACACCAATCTGCTGTTAAAACGATAACGTTTAAACGATCGTTTTGATGTTGCTCTAAAACAGGAAGAAGTTCATTCGGAATTAAGAAATTATTATAAATATGTAGTAATTCGTGTTGATTCACCGTCATATCATTTACATATGCCTCAAAGGACATGCCTTTTTTAAACCATTGAAGTAATGTCATGTACTACACCTCTTTCTCTATTTGTTCATATTGTACCAAATATTTTACGGGAAAGCTGGTAAAGTTACTTTTATTGGTAATCCATATTTTGTCGAGTGTAAAAAGCTAGAACAATAAATTGAAACTTCCATCAGTGGAGATTTTCTTCATCCTCCCTACTGATGGAAAGCTCTCACCAATCGAGCTTTTACGGGCAGTTATCTCCCACCTATCTTCCTCGTTTCTCTGTGCATCTTGAGGTGGGGGGGTTACTGCCCGTTAATGCGGGATAAAATGAAAACAGGGTGCTTCTGTGCACCCTGTTTTCTTGCTGATAAAATTTACAGCATTTTATGAAAGCAACCTTTATCATCTATTACCAAGTAACTAAAAAAAGATACATGATTTTCCCAATAAAATGGATGACAAATTCCAAAAAGTACGTTAATATAGTTCATAATGTTTTTATTTAATCATATTAAATAAATAGAGGTGCTGTACAAAATGTCTAATAATCGCGAGTTGCTAATGGAAGATCTGTCTACGAATTTTTTTGCTATGTTTCGTACATTACGTAATGATATGGGCAAAATTTTCGGTGATTATATTCCATGGAATGAATTTATCGTGTTGCGTATTTTAAATCGGGTCCAAAAAGAAATGGTTTCCCATGTTGCGAATGAGCTGAACGTATCGAATAGCCACATTACGGCTGTTGCAGAAAAATTAATTAAAAAAGAACTTGTAACGCGTTCGCGCTGTACATCAGACCGTCGTGTTGTGTATTTGGAGATTCTTGATAAAGGGAAAGAATTAGTGGCTGAGATGGAAATGCGAAAGAAGGAATATTTCAAAGAGCGATTTTCTACTTTGTCTGAAGATGAAATGCAAGTCATGATTTCTATTTTACAAAAGCTAATTTAGTAAGAAATAGCATTCATATTTCATATTGTTAAATAAATGGTGGAAAAGTTAGGGAATCATATGATGCATTGAAGATAGTGAAGTGAAACTCCCATCAGTGGGGGGGCTTCATCCCCCATCTAGCTTCTTCGCTTTTCTCTGCATCTTGAGATGGGGGTCTTACTACCCGCGAATAGCGGGATAAATTCCAAACTAAGAAGCGGCCTTACTATGCAAAAGCCTTCGCAATCAATGCGAAGGCTTTTCATGTGTATTTAGAATGGAATGGAGCATACTAACAATATCATTATACAGAAGGGAAGAAAGAAGTATGTCAAGTCGTAATGGTAGTAAAGGAAGCGGGAATCAAGGAGCACCCAAAGTAGGGCAATATCAACAGGAGTTCGGCACAGAGTTTGTTACTGGTGATGATAATAAAGGGAAAGAATATCGCTCGAAAAAAGGGAGCAAATCAAGGAAGGAGTGAAGCATATTCACTTCTTCTTTATTATTAAATAAAGTGAAAGTTTTCACTAAACGGGTGTATGCCAGCAAATATTCCTCGCTTAACTGCTTTTTTTAGGATTTTGCTACGTAATTTTAATGCTCCACATGTAGAGGGATAAAAAAAAGCCATCTTGTCATTGCAAGATGGCTTAGGAAGGGGGGACAATTTCTGTCAATTTAAGCTAGGGATAGAAAGCTGTTCGAGACATTAGGGGATGTCTCATTATTAGGGAGGAACAGCTTCGATAGTTATACTATAAAAGATTGATGTGAATTCAATGTGAATTTGGCGTGAAAGAATAAGGAATTTTCTATTTTTTATACGAAAATAAAAGTTGAAATTCAAAAGAAAAAAGATTATGCTCAACTATGTATGGAGTATGGAGGACGGATTAAGGGAGTTAGTATTATGGAAATGATAGAAAAACGTGACTTGAATGATCGTTTTATACGATTAAGTCCACCACAAATTTTAGCGATTGGATTTTTTGCTTTAATTATTGTTGGCGGCATATTATTGAAATTACCGATTGCGACGAAAACGTCTATTAGTTGGGTTGATGCTTTTTTCACAGCAACATCAGCTGCGACTGTAACGGGCTTAGGTGTAGTAGATGTAAATAGTACATTTACCATATTTGGACAAGTTGTCATCATGCTTCTTATACAAACAGGCGGTTTAGGGTTAATGACAATTGCTATTTTAATAGTTTGGGTGCTCGGAAAGAAAATAGGATTACGTCATCGACTTCTTATTGGAGAAGCATTAAATCAAACGAATATTGGCGGACTTGTAAAATTAGTAAAACGAGTGTTTTTCTTCTCGCTTTGTATTGAATTCGTTGGAGTATTATTTTTATCCATTCGTTTTGTTCCTGAATTCGGATTGGGAAAAGGGCTATATTACAGCTTGTTTCACGTCGTAGCTGCTTATAATAATGCAGGATTTGCTTTATGGCCAGATAATTTAACGAGATATGTTGGAGATCCTATCATTAATATTGGTATTTGTTCTTTAATTGTAATAGGTGGTTTAGGTTTTACAGTACTAATTGATATATGGTACAGTCGAAGTTTTCGAAAATTAACACTGCATTCGAAAATCATGATTGTTGGTACAATTGCGTTGATTATTTTTTCAATGACTGTCATCTTTATATTAGAGTATAGTAATGTTAAAACATTAGGTTCTTTATCGTTAAATGAAAAATTGTGGGCATCATTCTTCCAAGGGATTACCCCTCGTACAGCTGGGTTTAATACAATTGATTATGGAAGTATGAATGAATCAACGTTGTTTTTTACGATGGTACTTATGTTTATTGGAGCCGGAAGTGTTTCAACTGGAGGCGGTATTAAGCTTACGACTTTTGTTATTTTAATTACATCTGTTATTTCATTTTTTAAGAAAAAAGAAGATGTTATTTTATTTCGTCGTACAATTAAAATGTCAACAGTGATGAGAGCTTTGTCGATTGTAATTGCAAGTCAATTTTTAATTTTTGTAGCAGTATTTGTACTTATGCTTACTGAAAACTTTAGCTTTATTGAATTGTTGTTTGAAACGGTTTCAGCCTTTGGAACAGTTGGATTATCAATGGGAATTACAGCTGATTTATCAGCTTTTGGGAAATGTGTGATTATGTTTGTTATGTTTTGTGGGTTAATTGGACCATTAACACTTGTGTTTTCACTTGCACGGCCAGCAAAACAAAAAATTCGTTATCCATCTGAGGATGTGTTTACAGGATAAGGTATCTCGCGAAAAGCGAGATACCTTTTATTATGTTCCGTGATGAAAAATTGTCTGGAAGATCCTAATTGATGGAAGTTTCACTTTATACCGCACTAACGGGCAGTAAGATCCCACCTCAATATTCAAAAAAAAGCAGAGAGATGGGAACAACTGCCCATAAAAGCTCGATTGGTTCAACTAACCATCAGTAGAAGATAAACCTTCCTCTACTGATGGAAGGTTCACTTTATTACGTAAAAAGAGAGTACAGCAAGCTGATAATAGCTGCTCGAAATATTAGTGCAACAATCGCAGTTATGCCGCCCATTACTGCTGCAATTCCACCTGTAACAGTGGCACCACGGTTATAGGCATATATGCCAATTAGGACAGCAAGAAGTCCAAAGAGTACTGGGAAAACGAATAAAGCTAAGACTGCAAGGGCAAGAGCGATAAATCCTGCTGTTGCTCCCCCTGTTTTTGTTGTTCCTTCTTCTCTTCCATCGTAAGGCACACCATTAGGTGCAATTTCAGCTGCGTATTCTTCTTCAAAATGGTCTTCGTTTTCTCTATAACGTTCTTCATGTTTATCAGTCATTATAATATCTCCTTTCATAAAGAGCTTCATGTTTAGTATGAACTGCTTTTATTTTTTTATCCTCCATTTCGCGGGCAATAAAATCCTCACGTCAAGATTTTGAGAAAATAAAGAAGAAACATGGAAGATAACTGTCGTAAGAGTGCGATTGGTAAGAGCTTTCCAGCAGTGGGGGATGAAGAAAATTCCCCCTGATGAAAGTTTCATTTCATGAGATAGTTAAATTACAAAAGTTGGTATGTCTTCCGCGTTTTTGGAAACGATAAAAAGGAATTGATAGGAAAAAGAGGTGGTTTTGTATGACACAACATCCAATTGAAAACTTAATGAAAACAGCAATGACAAACTTAAAAGAAATGGTGGATGTAAATACGATTGTTGGAAAGCCAGTATCAACAGCTGATGGGAATGTTATTTTAACCGTTTCAAAAGTTGCTTTTGGTTTTGGTGCAGGTGGAAGTGATTTTAAAGGAAGTGGACAACCACAAGAGGGGCAGAACTTACATCCATTTGGTGGTGGAAGTGGTGCAGGGGTTTCGATTAACCCTGTTGCGTTTTTAGTAGTTGGGGCAAAAGGAATTCAGGTTATGCACTTACATAGCGGTACACATCTTGTAGAAAAAGCATTGGAAGCAGTACCTAATGCAGTGCAGCGGTTAGTAAATAAGAGATAGCGGAACGCTTGCATTTTAAGGAAATTATGATATAGTGGATGAAGTGTGTTTAAAAATTATACGAATATAAAGTAAATGACTATATAAAGAATTAGGATTTAAGAAGAACAAGGGAGAGGTATAAATGATTAACATCAAGAATTTTGTTGTCGGTTTATGTATGTTAGTGAGCGGATTTGTTATATATGTATTAAAGGAAAAAGCACAATTTTAACAAACAGGCTTACTAAGCGGTCTGTTTTTATTTTGACAAAAGTATTGACATTTTTATCGAAAAGAAGTATAATTGATATTCGTGTCTCGGTTACAGCTAGTATATATTGGTTATTCCTTACTTATACAAGTCTCTAGTTTGCTAAAGATCGGGCAATGATGCCAACAACTTTAGTGATCGTGTATATGATGAATTGTATTTGTAAGCTGTACACGTACTAGTGTATAAGGAGCGGTCGTTGGAACCGCAATGATGAAAGAGAGGCAGGGCTTTCATCCAGTATATGTTACTTTCCCGTTAATTAAATATAAAAAAGAAGGCGCCTTTTTGTAAAAGGTAGCCTTCTTTTTATTTTATCCGCTATTTGCGGGCAGTAAGACCCCCACCTCAAGATGCAGAGAGAAATCAGAAAGAAAGGTAGGGGATAACTGCTGGCATGTGCCCGATTGGTTCAACTAACCATCAGTGGGGGATGAAAAAACACTGATGGAAGTTTCACTTTATCTTAAACGAAACGGACATGTTAAGGAAGTCTTGTAATATGAAACAGCCCGTAAGAGCCCGATTAGTGGGGCTTTTAATCAGCAGGGATGAGGAAGACCCCCGCTGATTAAAATTTCACTTTATTGAATTCTACTTTCAACTTGTTGACAAACTTCTTCAGCTGTTAAGCCGCTTGCATCGATAACAGATCCCTTTATCGCAGCGTTGCTAATCCCCGCTACGTTAGAATCCAGCCCGGTTACAACGCAGCAGTTACATCCTTGAACGTCACTTTCAGATTGCAATGAGACTACTTCATGCCCTTTTTGTTCTAATGCTTGTTTTACGTTCGTTAAAGAGTCTTCTACTCCAATTTTCGCCATGTCATTCACCTCCTGCCATCTAGTAATATGTTCCTTTTTCGGAAGAATATTCACTAATTAACAAAGAGGTTTCACACGTTTGGCAGGAGTAGGAAAGAGTTAGTCGTTATAAACCCCAGTCAACATGTCGCTTACAAAACGATCGTTTTGTACATCGTGCATCGTATAATCATTTGATAGTACATCAACTGAGGCAATGTACATAGGATTTTGCGTTGTTCTATTTTGCTCTGCATATGGAAGTAATTCTACATAATCTTCTAATTTACACAGTCCTTTTGTATTCATTAAATCAAATAACTGAAGCATTTCCATTACTTCTTGTCTTGTTCCTTTAATTTGTAAACATGCCATATTATTAGCCCCCTTAAATTTGTCAAAATGATTTTTGAAAATAGGATTATGAGTAATAAGAAAAAAATATGAGTGTTATCCTCAAATTTTATTTTTTATTTTTTCACCTCGCTTTATTACTAGTCTTTTTCTAAAAATATGTGATAGAACGTCCGTTTATTGAATACAATAGATTCGCATCTTTTGACAAAATTCCTTCTCCTAAACAAATATTTTTTTGTAAGAAAAATGTCGAAAAAAATTTTTTGACATTTTGTAAACGTTAACAATGTTGATATATCAATATAAAGAGGGTTGTTCATAAATTTTAAAATTTAAAATTTTCAAAAAATTTCTTTGATTTATTTGAAAAGGGGGCGTAAACTAGGAACCAATAAAAAAATTCAAGGATATAGGGGGCGCTTTCAAGTGAACGAGCAATGGATTTTCTTAAATGGAGAATTTGTTCCAAAAAATGAAGCAAAGGTTTCTGTCTATGATCATGGATATTTATATGGTGATGGGGTATTCGAAGGCATTCGTGTCTATAGTGGAAATGTTTTCCGCTTAAAAGAGCATCTCATTCGTCTGTACGAATCTGCAAAATCCATTTTATTAGAAATTCCATATACGTTGGAAGAAGTGACCAATATTGTTGTTGAAACAATTCGACGTAATCAATTATCTAATGGATATATTCGTTTAGTTGTATCACGCGGAGTTGGAAATCTTGGCTTAGATCCTGATTCGTGTTTAAAGCCAAATGTTGTTGTAATCGCTGAACAATTAGCGTTATTCCCGGCAGAATATTACGAGAAAGGAATTCCGGTTGTAACAGTTGCAACAAGACGGAATCGTCCAGATGTATTAACGCCACAAGTGAAATCACTAAATTACTTAAATAATATTTTAGTGAGAATTGAAGCGAAACTTGCCGGTGTGCAGGAAGCGTTAATGTTAAATGAACAAGGGTATGTTGCAGAAGGTTCTGGTGATAACGTATTTATTGTAAAAGGTAATAAGTTAATTACACCGCCAAGTTCTGCTGGAGCACTAGAAGGAATTACGCGAAATGCGATTATGGAAATTGGTGAGAAGCTTGGCTATGACGTAAGGGAAGAATTATTTACACGTCATGATGTATATGTAGCAGATGAGGTATTTTTAACAGGTACAGCAGCTGAAGTTATTGCGGTAACAATGGTTGATGGCAGAGAAATTGGAGCTGGGAAACCAGGAGCGCATACAAATCGTTTGTTAGAAGAATTTCGTAAGCTTGTTGTAGAAGATGGCGAAAAAATTTATGAAGAAAATAAAGTAAGTTGATAGGAGAGTAACCGATGCGAAGCAATATGATTAAACAAGGTATTGACCGAGCGCCGCATCGAAGTTTGCTTCATGCAGCAGGCGTTAAAGAAGAAGATTTTCATAAACCATTTATTGCAATTTGTAATTCATATATCGATATTGTTCCAGGGCATATTCATTTAAGAGATCTTGCTGATGTAGCGAAAGCTGCCATTCGTGAAGCAGGAGGTGTTCCTTTTGAATTTAATACGATTGGTGTTGATGATGGAATTGCAATGGGACATATCGGAATGCGATATTCACTCCCAAGTCGAGAAATCATTGCAGATGCAGCAGAAACAGTAATTCAAGCTCATTGGTTTGACGGAGTTATGTTTATGCCAAATTGTGACAAAATTACACCAGGAATGCTGATGGCATCTGTTCGGACGAATGTTCCTTCTGTTTTTGTATCTGGAGGACCAATGGAAGCAGGGAAATCAAAAGATGGCACTCCGCTTTCATTAGCATCTGTATTTGAAGGAGTTGGCGCTCATAAGTCAGGGAAATTAACTTTAGAGCAGCTGATTGATATGGAAAAATCAGCATGCCCAACGTGCGGTTCCTGCTCAGGGATGTTTACAGCAAATTCTATGAATACCATCATGGAAATGCTTGGTGTTGCGCTTCCTGGAAATGGAACGGTTGTTGCAACAAGTGAAGAACGACATAACTTAATTCGTCAGGCTGCTTTTCATTTAATGGATTTAATTGAGCGTGATATAAAGCCGCGCGACATTATTACAAAAGAAGCAATTGATGATGCTTTTGCATTAGATATGGCGATGGGGGGATCGACAAATACAGTTTTACATATGTTAGCCATCGCGAATGAAGCAGGTATTGAATATGACTTGCAGCGTATTAATGATATTGCAAAGCGTGTTCCATACTTAGCGAAAATTAGCCCAGCTTCTCATTATTCCATGCATGATGTGCATGAAGCAGGTGGAGTAGCAGCTATTATTAAAGAGCTTTCACAAATTCCAGGGGCAATTCATCCAGAGCGCATTACAATTTCAGGGAAAAGCATTTATGAAACAGTAGAAGAAGGAAAAATCTTAGATGAAAAAGTAATTCGTCCGAAAGAACGACCATATCGTAAAACAGGTGGTCTTTCCATTCTCTTTGGAAATTTAGCACCAGATGGTTCTGTCCTAAAAATTGGAGCTATCGATGAATCTGTTACATCATTTGTTGGTGAAGCGATTTGTTTTGATTCTCATGATGAAGCGGTTGCTGCGATTGATAGTGGTGTTGTGAAAGAAGGGCATGTTGTTGTCATCCGATATGAAGGTCCAAAAGGAGGACCTGGTATGCCGGAAATGTTAGCTCCAACATCAGCGATTGTTGGAAGAGGACTGGGAACAAAGGTTGCATTGATTACCGATGGACGCTTCTCCGGAGCAACAAGGGGGATTGCGATTGGTCATGTATCACCAGAAGCGGCTGAAGGAGGACCAATTGCATATGTGGCAGACGGTGATCCAATCATTATTAATTTAAAAGATGGTATTATTCATTGGGAAATTTCTAAAGAAGCATTAGAACAACGGAAAAAACAATTTATTTCTCCAGAGCCGAAAGTAAAAACTGGATATTTAGCACGATATGCAAAGCTTGTTACTTCGGCAAATACAGGAGGAATTATGAAAGTATAAAGTAAAACTTCCGTTCGCGGAGGGATAAAGCGTTGATAGGGAGGAGTAGTTGATTGTGAAGCCTCACAGAGAGTCGGTGGTTGGTGGAAACCGATGGTTCACGTTGACGAACATCGCCCTTGAGTGTCAAGCTGAAGCACTTGCTTAGGTTTGGACGGTAGCTCCGTTATTAGCTTGACTCTATTAGAGTCACTGAGGCAAGAATTTTTCTTGCAAAGAAGGGTGGTACCACGAAGTCTTTCGTCCCTTCAGCACATAGCTGGAGTGTGGGCGAAAGACTTTTTTATTTATACGCGTATTTCATAAAGGAGGTTTGTAGAAACGATGTCTTCAAAAACGGAAGAGAAAATGGCAACCGGTGCACAGTTATTGTTAAATGCGCTTAGAAAGGAAAAGGTAGAAGTCATTTTTGGCTATCCAGGAGGAGCTGTTTTGCCGCTATATGATGCGCTTTACGATTGTGAAATTCCTCATATCTTAACAAGGCATGAACAAGGAGCAATTCATGCAGCAGAAGGATATGCAAGAATTACTGGAAAGCCAGGTGTTGTTATTGCTACAAGTGGGCCAGGGGCGACAAATGTGATTACTGGTTTAGCGGATGCAATGATGGATTCCTTACCGCTTGTCGTATTTACTGGGCAAGTTTCAACAACGCTTATAGGAAGTGATGCCTTTCAAGAAGCGGATATCATCGGACTTACAATGCCTGTCACAAAGCACAACTATCAAGTACGAAATGTTTCGGATTTACCAAGGATTATAAAAGAAGCATTCCATATTGCAGCAACAGGTAGACCAGGTCCAGTCGTCATTGATCTTCCGAAAAATATGGTTGTAGAAATGGGAGAGCGATGTAGCAATGTAGAGATGGATTTACCTGGGTACCAGCCGAATTATCATCCGAATCAACTACAAATTAACAAACTGCTACAAGCAATTGAAGTAGCAAAGAAACCGCTTATTTTAGCGGGTGCTGGCGTATTGCATGCAAAAGCAGCAAATGAATTAACCGCATTTGCTCGCATGTATCATCTTCCGGTCGTTCATACATTACTTGGTCTTGGAGGGTTTCCATCCGATGATACATTGTTTTTAGGAATGGGTGGTATGCATGGTTCTTACGCAGCAAATATGGCTTTGTATGAATGTGACTTGTTAATAAATATAGGGGCACGTTTTGATGATCGTCTGACTGGAAATTTAGCTTACTTTGCAAAGGGAGCAACGGTAGCGCATATTGATATTGATCCTGCAGAAATTGGAAAAAACGTTGTGACGGAAATTCCAATTGTAGCCAGTGCTAAACATGCTCTAGAAGCGTTATTAGAGTGTAAAGGAGAGAAACAAAATCATAAAGAATGGCTACAGCTTTTACGAAGAAGAAAGAATCGTTACCCATTTTGCTATAAAGACGATTCACAAATGTTAAAACCGCAGGCTGTAATTCAAATGCTTTATGAAGTTACAAATGGAAATGCAATTATAACGACAGATGTTGGACAGCATCAAATGTGGACAGCACAATACTATGCATTGAAACAGCCTGATAAATGGGTTACATCAGGAGGACTAGGAACGATGGGGTTTGGTCTGCCAGCTGCGATTGGAGCACAAATTGCCGAGCCTAATGAACTCGTTGTAGCAATCGTAGGTGATGCCGGTTTTCAAATGACATTGCAAGAATTAAGTGTTTTAAAGGAACATCACCTTCCCGTTAAAGTGCTGATTTTAAATAATGAAGCACTCGGCATGGTAAGACAATGGCAAGATGAGTTTTATAATCAGCGTTATTCTCATTCTGTGCTTTCTTGTCAACCAGACTTTGCTATGTTAGCCCACGCTTATGGAATTAAAGGGATCCGTATTGAAAATCCGCTAACGGCAAAAGAGCAATTGCGAGAAGCGATGAATTTACAAGAACCTGTTCTTATTGATTGCCGTGTTTTACAATCTGAAAAAGTTATGCCTATGGTTGCTCCTGGAAAAGGTGTTCACCAAATGGAGGGGGTGGAAGAGTGAAACGGATTGTTACAGCAACGGTTCGAAATCAAAGTGGAGTTTTAAACCGTATTACAGGTGTGATGACGAGGAGGCATTTTAATATTGAAAGTATTTCAGTGGGGCATACAGAATCATCACATATTTCAAGAATGACATTTGTTGTTCACGTTGAAGATGTCCAGCAAGTGGAGCAGCTTATTAAGCAACTTCATAAACAAATTGATGTATTAAAAGTATCTGATATTACAGAAGAAGCAATGATTGCAAGAGAACTTGCACTTATTAAAGTGTCTACGACAATTGCTTCTAGATCTGAATTATATAGTTTAATTGAACCGTTTCGCGCAGCTGTTATAGATGTTGGAAAGGATTCCATCGTCGTTCAAGTAACAGGGGCACAAGAAAAAGTAGAAGCGCTTATTGAATTATTGCGTCCATATGGTTTAAAAGAAATTGCAAGAACAGGAGTAACAGCCTTTACAAGAAGTATGAAAAAGCAAGACAAACAACAAGTAATGTTAATTAATTAATTTTTAAAATATAGGAGGAGAAAGAAAATGGCAAAAGTTTATTATGAAAAGGATGTAACAGTAAATGTATTAAAAGGAAAGAAAGTAGCGATTGTTGGATATGGGTCTCAAGGTCATGCTCATGCGCAAAATTTACGTGATAACGGTTTTGACGTTGTTGTAGGTCTTCGTCAAGGGAAGTCTTGGGAAAAGGCAAAAGAAGATGGATTTTCTGTATATAAGGTTGCTGAAGCTACAAAACTAGCAGATGTTGTAATGGTATTGCTTCCAGATGAACAACAGCCGGAAGTTTATGAAACAGAAATTGCACCGAATTTACAAGAAGGAAATGCACTCGTGTTTGCTCATGGGTTTAACGTTCATTTTGATCAAATTACACCGCCGGAAGATGTGGATGTATTTCTTGTAGCGCCAAAAGGACCGGGGCATCTTGTACGCCGAACATTTGTAGAAGGCGCAGCGGTACCAGCATTATTTGCGGTTTATCAAGATGCAACAGGAACAGCTTATGAAAAGGCACTATCGTATGCAGATGGAATCGGAGCAACTCGCGCCGGTGTACTCCAAACGACATTTAAAGAAGAAACAGAAACAGATTTATTTGGAGAGCAAGCAGTACTTTGCGGAGGAGCAACTGCTCTTGTGAAAGCGGGTTTTGAAACATTAGTAGAAGCTGGCTATCAACCGGAACTTGCATATTTTGAATGTTTACATGAACTAAAGCTTATTGTCGATCTTATGTATGAAGGTGGATTAGAAAATATGCGCTACTCAGTTTCGGACACAGCACAGTGGGGGGATTTCGTATCAGGGCCGCGCGTTGTAACAGAGCATACGAAACAAGCGATGCAAGAAGTATTAAAAGATATTCAAGATGGAACGTTTGCTAGAGGATGGATTGCTGAACATAAAGCAGGAAGACAAAAATTCCATGCAATTAATGCAGAGGAGAATGCGCATCAAATTGAAGTGGTAGGTCGTAAATTACGTGAGATGATGCCATTTGTAAAGCCGAGAGTGAAAATGGAGGTTAAGTAATATGAAGCAAATTTTGTTCATGGATACGACGCTTCGCGATGGGGAGCAATCGCCTGGAGTAAATTTAAATGAACAAGAAAAATTACAAATTGCACGGCAGTTAGAGAGGCTTGGAATTAATGTAATGGAGGCGGGCTTTGCGTCCGCTTCTGAAGGTGATTTTCGGTCAGTGAAACGTATAGCTGAAACAATTCAAAATGCTTCTGTTATGAGTCTGGCCCGTGCGAAGGAAAGTGATATTCGTACTGCATATGAAGCGTTAAAAGGAGGCGTATCTCCTCGATTACATGTATTTCTGGCAACGAGCGATATTCATATGAAATATAAGCTCCGTATGTCGAAGGATGAAGTATTAGATACAATTCATCGTTCTGTAAAGCTTGGAAAATCATTATTTTCAACGGTACAGTTTTCTGCAGAAGATGCAACGCGAACAACACCTTCTTTTTTAGCAGAAGCTGCAGAGGTTGCAATTCGCGCTGGAGCGGATGTAATTAACATTCCCGATACAGTAGGATATACCAATCCAGAGGAATATTTTTCTCTTTTCCGATATTTAAAAGAGCATGTTTCATCTTTTGAGAAAGCTATTTTCTCCTGCCATTGTCACGATGATCTTGGCATGGCAGTAGCCAACTCATTAGCAGCAATTGAAGGCGGTGCACTTCAAGTAGAAGGAACGATTAATGGAATTGGAGAACGTGCTGGTAATGCTGCTCTCGAAGAAGTTGCAGTTGCTCTCCATATTCGAAACGATTATTACGGGGCGTCATCTTCCATGCAATTAAAAGAAATTAAAGCAACAAGTACACTTGTAAGCCGTTTAACAGGCATGGTTGTTCCGAAAAATAAAGCAATCGTTGGTGCAAATGCGTTTGCCCATGAATCTGGTATTCATCAAGATGGGGTTTTAAAAGAAGCATCTACTTATGAAATTATTTCACCTTCTCTTGTAGGGGAAGAACAAAATAAATTTGTACTTGGAAAACATTCTGGCCGCCATGCCTTTACAGAAAAAATGAAAGAGTTAGGCTATGAATTTACAGAAGAAGAGCGGGACTTAGCGTTCCATGCTTTTAAACGGTTAGCTGATCGAAAGAAAGAAATTACAGAAGAAGATTTACAGGCGCTTGTATTGGGAGAAACTGCATTTGCTAAACAGCAGTACGATATTAAACAATTGCAAGTTCATTTTGTATCAAGCAGCATTCAAAGTGCAACCGTCTGTTTAGAAGATACTGATGGAAATGTGCTGGAGGATGCCGCGACTGGGGCCGGTAGCATTGAAGCAATTTATAATGCGATTCAAAGAATTCTTCATTTAAAATGTGAGCTTGCTGACTATCGTATTCAATCGATTACACAAGGACAAGATGCGTTAGCTCATGTTCATGTTGAGTTGAAAGAAGACGGACACCAAGTTTCAGGTTTTGGTGTAGCGCAAGATGTACTGGAAGCTTCAGCTCGTGCTTACGTATATGCAGCAGGGAAATTAAAAACATTACGATCACTTACAAAATCGTAAAGGAGTGCTTGAAGATGGAAAAACGAATCGTTTGTTTAGCTGGTGATGGAGTTGGGCCAGAAATTATGGCTAGCGCAAAACAAGTGTTAGAGATGGTAGAAAGGTTATACGGTCACCATTTTTATTTGCAGGATGAATTGTTTGGGGGAGCAGCAATTGATGGATTCGGTCAGCCCCTTCCGCCTCGCACATTAACAGCGTGTTTAGCAAGTGATGCAGTATTGCTTGGTGCGGTTGGAGGACCATATTGGGATCATGCAAAAGAGCGTCCTGAACAAGGACTTCTTACACTTCGAAAAGGCTTAGGGGTATTTGCAAATGTTCGACCGGTTTCCGTTGAAGAGGCAACAGCGCATTTATCACCACTAAAGGCGGCAGAGCAAGTTGATTTTGTCGTTGTTCGTGAGTTAACAGGCGGTATCTATTTCTCATTTCCGAAAGAGCGGACAGAAGAAGTGGCAACAGATACACTTACTTATCATCGCCGTGAGGTAGAACGAATTGTTTCATATGCATTTCAATTAGCAAAAAAACGTCGTAAAAAAGTAACGTCTATCGACAAAGCAAATGTTTTAGAATCTAGTAAACTATGGCGACAAGTAACAGAAGAAGTAGCAATTCGCTATCCAGAAGTAGAGTTAGAGCATTTATTAGTAGATGTTGCAGCAATGGAACTCATTCGTAATCCAAGACGATTTGATGTTATCGTTACAGAAAATTTATTTGGCGATATTTTAAGTGATGAAGCATCTGTATTAGCGGGGTCATTAGGTATGTTACCGTCTGCAAGTCATGCGGAGAATGGTCCATCTCTTTATGAACCAATTCATGGATCAGCGCCGGATATTGCTGGGAAAAACAAAGTGAATCCAATCGCAATGCTTCGCTCCGTTGCAATGATGCTTGGGCAATCATTTGGATTAAGAAAAGAAGGAGAAGCAATTGAAGAAGCAATTTCTACAGTCCTTCGTTCTGGAAAATGTACAGCAGATTTAGGCGGGAATGAAACGACAACTTCGTTTACAAAGTATGTATTACAAACGATGGAAGAACAGGCACTGGTAGGGAGAGGGAGATAATGGGGAAAACATTATTAGATAAACTCTGGGAGCGACATGTTGTAGCAACGAATGAAAACGGCCTGGATTTACTATATATTGATCTGCATCTTGTTCATGAGGTGACATCGCCGCAAGCGTTTGAAGGCTTGCGGCTTGCGAATCGAACAGTTAGACGGCCTGATTTAACATTTGCGACGATGGACCATAATGTTCCAACAAAAGATGTTTGGAATATTACAGATAAAATTGCGAAACAGCAAATGGATACACTTCGCAAAAATTGTCAGGAATTTGGAGTACTGTTAGCTGATATGGGTGATGAGGAACAAGGGATTGTACATGTTATTGGTCCAGAACTTGGACTTACACAGCCAGGAAAAACAATTGTATGTGGTGATAGTCATACATCAACACATGGAGCATTTGGTGCATTAGCATTTGGAATTGGTACAAGTGAAGTAGAACACGTTTTAGCAACGCAAACATTATGGCAACGCAAACCAAAAGCGATGGGAATTGAACTGAAAGGATTATTGTCAAAAGGAGTATATGCAAAGGACATTATTTTACATGTACTTGCTACATATGGAGTAGCCGTTGGTACGGGGCATGTCATAGAGTTTTATGGTGAAACCGTAAAAGAAATGACGATGGAAGAGCGGATGACGCTTTGTAATATGGCGATTGAGGGCGGTGCAAAGGCTGGGATTATTGCACCGGATGAAGTGACGTTTGATTATGTAAAAGGGCGACAATACGCACCAAAAGAGTTTGGACAGGCAGTTACAAAGTGGAGTGAATTATACACGGATACAGATGCAGTGTATGACATGGTTATTACGGTTGATGTTGCAAGTTTAGCACCGTATATTACGTGGGGAACAAATCCAGGGATGGGGCTGCGCGTTGATGAAGTTCTTCCGCAGGCAAATGATATCAATGATGAAAGAGCGTATGCTTATATGGGACTTCAACCAGGACAAAGTACAGCGGATATTCCAATTCACCACGTGTTTATCGGTTCTTGCACAAATTCCCGCTTATCTGATTTAGAAATTGCCGCTGCGGTTGTGAAAGGAAAGAAGGTAAAAGAAGGAGTAAGGGCTCTTGTTGTCCCTGGGTCAAAGCAAGTGAGAGATGCAGCGATGAAAAAAGGATTACATCTTATATTTGAAGAGGCGGGATTTGAGTGGAGGGAACCAGGGTGTTCGATGTGTCTTGGGATGAATCCAGATCAAGTGCCAGAAAGTGAACATTGTGCTTCTACTTCAAATCGTAATTTTGAAGGAAGACAAGGAAAAGGAGCAAGAACGCATCTCGTTAGTCCAGCTATGGCTGCTGCAGCTGCAATTTACGGTCATTTTGTTGATGTGAGAAAGGAGAACTACGATGGAGCCATTTCATATTCATAAAGGTACGACTGCAGTATTGATGCGTGATAATATTGATACGGATCAAATTATTCCGAAGCAGTATTTAAAGCGGATTGAAAGAACAGGATTTGGAGAGTTTTTATTTGATGAATGGCGCTATTTAGATAATCGTCAAGAAGATCCTGCGTTTCCATTGAACGCTCCCGAGCGAAAAGGTGCTACGATTCTAATTACAGGAGAAAACTTCGGTTGCGGTTCTTCTAGAGAACATGCACCGTGGGCTCTTGCGGATTATGGATTTCGTGCTATTATTGCAGGAAGTTTTGCCGATATTTTTTATATGAATTGTACAAAAAATGGGATTCTTCCAATTGTAATGGGAAAGGAAATTCGTAAGCAGCTTGCATCTATAGCGCCCCAGGCGATGATAGAAATAGATTTAGAGAATGAAGTGGTAATAACTCCTGAGGAAAGCTTTTCTTTCTCCATTGAACCCATGTGGAAAGAAAAGTTGCTCAGTGGTTTAGATGATATTGGAGTTACATTTCAGTATGAGAGTGCGATTACAGAATACGAGATAAAAATAGGTCGTTAATGTATATATATTCATTTTGGTTTTTTGGTATATAAGTCGATGCTATGCATCAGAAAAAGTGGCTTGTACTTGTTTTCTCTCTTTTTTTTAGCGCTGTATGGGAAGGGATAGGGTCTGGTCGTTTCTGTGCATGGCTAGATGCTCTCTTCTATCTAAAAAGAAAGATATTATTTCAGTTTTTAAAAATGTATTTATATGAGAAAAAATCGTATATTGTTTCAAAAAAATAAAAGAAAATTATTTACTTTTGATTTAATTGGTAGTATACTGACTTCAAACAAAGAGGAGAAAGGGAGTAATGACAATGTTCACTTTACAATCAGTCATTTCATTTACACAACATCATCATACATAAACCCTTGAACCTAGCGTGAAAAAACGTGTAGGTACAAGGGTTATTCCTGTTGTACCTACATTCTCCAAAGAGCTATGTAGGTATTTTTATCTACATAGCTCTTTTTTCGTTTTTAAGCGCTATGTTATGAATGTATGAGTATTGGCGAAGATGAACTCGTAACAAATCATGTATCAAAATTCTGTCAGAAGATTCCCGCTTCTAATGTGGTACAAGGGATAGTTGAGTGGTGAGTTGGAGAAGTTCAAGAAATTAATAATGGACATATAAGAGAAGCATATTAAACATGTTATCATTGTAGATTTTTTGTATATATGTGCCAAGAAAGTAGGGGTGTAATGATGAAAAAATGGAAACGAGCCAATCCAAATGGAACAAAGGATTTTTTGTTTCAAGAATGTACATTAATGGAAGAGATTGAACAAAGATTAAGACGTACATTTATTGAGAGAGGATACGAAGAAATACGGACACCTATGATTGAATTTTATGATGTGTTTGCATTTCAAAACCGTCCTATTGACGAGGAGAAAATGTATAAGTTTTTTGATTCTGAGGGACGCATCCTTGTTCTTAGACCGGATATGACAATTCCGCTAGCACGTGTAATTGGAACAAAAAAGATGAAAACGCCTTTAAAATTAACATATAGTGGAAATGTTTTCAGAGCAAATGAATCTTTAACAGGGAAATATAATGAAATTACACAAACTGGAATTGAAATTATTGGTATTGATAATATACGCGCTGAAATTGAGTGTATTGTAAGCGCGATTGCAGCTTTGCAGTCAGCTGGCATTCAATCATTTAAAATTGAAATTGGCCAAGTGGAACTCTATAAATCCATTGTGAAGAAATTGTCTTTACGAGAAGAAGATGAATACGCATTGCGAGAATATATTGAGAGTAAAAATTTTGCCGCTTTGTCCCGTTTTTTACAAGAAAAGCAGTTAGATATGCAAGATGAAACAGTGCGATTATTACAAAAATTACCTCGTTTATTTGGTGGATTAGAAGTAGTTGAAGAAGCTGAAAAACTTGCTGTGAGTAAAGAAATGAAAAGAGCAATTGCGAGGATAAAAAACATATATGAAAACATTAATCGTCTTGGTTATGGTCAATATATATCTATTGATTTAGGGATGATTCAACATCTTAATTATTATACCGGTGTAATCTTTCGAGGATATATATGTGATGTTGGAGAAGAGATTGTGAGCGGTGGAAGATATGATGAACTGATTGGGAATTTTGGTGAGTCTTTACCTGCGGTAGGCTTAGCGATACAAGTAAATCAAATTGTACGTACTTTACAAGAACATAAAGAAAATTCATACCAAAAACAAATAGATGCTCTCATATATTATTCGTTAGATATGATTTCAGAAGCAGAAAAATTACGTATTTTACTCGGCAAAGATGGTATAAAGGTAGAACTGTCAATGTTGGGAAATTTACAAGATACATTTCAATTTGCAAGAGCGCGCGATGTGAAAACTGTAATTGATGTATCAGGAGATACTTTAGTTGAGTATGTTTGGAAAGGGAAATGGATCATGCAGAAAAAAGGAGAATCCTCATGCGTAACATTCAAATTGCGTTAACGAAAGGAAGATTAGAAAAACATGTAGTTCCGTTATTTGAACGAATCGGTATTGATTGCTCAGAGCTAAAGGATAAAGGAAGGAAGCTTGTATTTCAAAGTAAAAACTCACAAGTTTCATTCATCCTTGTAAAAGCAGTTGATGTTGTAACGTATGTAGAACATGGTATAGCTGATATTGGTGTTGTCGGCAAAGATATTTTGCTTGAAAATGAAAACGATGTGTATGAAATGATTGATTTAGGGGTAGGGCGTTGTAAATTTTGCGTTGCTTCCGTTTCGTCGTATAGCCCAAACGGTTATAACAAAAAGAGGATTGCAACAAAGTATCCGAATATTACTTCTGCATATTTCCATAAGAAGGGAGAAGATGTAGAGCTTATTAAAATAGAAGGTTCTGTAGAGATTGCCCCCTTATTAGGATTAGCAGATGCAATCGTTGATATTGTAGAAACAGGACAAACATTGAAAGAAAATGGATTACTAGTATTTGAAGAAATTTGCGACATTTCAGCACGTTTAATTGTAAACAAGGCATCTTTAAAAATGAAAAAAGACGAAATATTCAATATTATAAATAAAATGGAAAATGTCCTAGTAGAGAAGAAATAGAGGAGGGGAAATATGGAAATTGTGTATGAGGATTATTCTAATATTTTATGGAAGGTAAAACAGCTAAGAGAACAGGCAAATACAATAGAAGAAACGATTCAACAAGATGTGAGGAAAATTGTTGTAAGTGTAAAAGAAAAGAAAGATGAAGCGCTATTTTCGTATACGAAGGCTTTTGACAAAGTAGAGTTGACCAAATTTCAAGTTTCGGAAGAAGAACTGGAATTAGCATATAAATGTGTCGAACCAGCATTTTTAGCAGCATTGGAAGAAGCAAAAAAGAATATCATTTCCTATCATGAAAAGCAAAAGAGACAAGCTTTTATTGATACAGAAAAAGAGGGAGTTATTCGGGGGCAGCTTGTTCGGCCATTGCAAACTGTTGGTGTATATGTACCCGGAGGAACGGCAGCGTATCCATCATCAGTTCTCATGAATGTCTTACCAGCAAAAATCGCAGGCGTCAATAAGATCGTCATGGTAACACCGCCGAATTGTGAAGGGGTAGATCCACATATTTTAGCAGCGGCAAAAGTTGCTGGAGTTGATGAAGTATATACAGTAGGGGGAGCACAAGCAGTTGCTGCGTTAGCATACGGAACAGAATCGATTCCGCGTGTTGATAAGATTGTAGGACCGGGAAATATATATGTTGCATTAGCGAAGCGAGAAGTATTTGGTTCAGTTCATATCGATATGATTGCTGGCCCGTCCGAAATTGTTGTTATTTCTGATGAAACGGGAAATGCAGCGTATATTGCTGCCGATTTATTATCACAAGCAGAGCACGATATACGTGCAACAGCTATTTGTATCACAACTTGTTTAGAATTAGCGCAGGAAGTGAATAGAGAAATAGAAAAACAATTGATGAGCCTTCCGAGAAGTGAAATAGCTCGTGAATCCATTAACAGAAACGGAGCGATTCTTGTTGTAGATTCATTAGAACAAGCGTTTCAGCTCTCAAATGAAATTGCGCCGGAGCATTTAGAATTGCACATAAAAGAACCGATGACAGCTCTTTCGAATATTCAACATGCAGGTTCTATCTTTTTAGGTCCGTATGCGCCGGAACCACTGGGTGATTATATGGCGGGTCCGAATCACGTGTTACCAACGAGTGGAACAGCAAGGTTTTTTTCTCCATTGTCTGTTGATGATTTTATGAAAAAATCGAGCTTTTTATTTTATACAAAAGAAGCTTTAGGACAAGTGCAACAGCATATTGTCAATCTAGCAGAAAAAGAAGGATTACAAGCTCATGCAAGAGCAATTGAGATTCGTTTTAAAGGAGGGGAAAAGTAATGCGCGCTGCAAAACAAACGAGAATTACAACCGAAACAAAGATTTCTGTAGCACTGCAACTAGATGGTAATCAAGAAGTTTCAATTCAAACGGGGGTTGGTTTTTTTGATCATATGTTGACATTATTTGCAAAGCACGGCCGCTTCGGGTTGCAAATTGAAGCTGATGGCGATGTGCATATTGATGCTCATCATACGGTAGAAGATGTTGGAATTGTTCTTGGGAATTGTTTAAAAGAAGCACTTGGTGATAAAGCAGGAATTAATCGTTACGGTACAGCTTATGTACCGATGGATGAAGCGTTAGGATTTGTTACAGTTGATATAAGTGGAAGGTCCTATCTCGTGTTTGATGGTGAATTTACAAATCCAAAACTTGGTGATTTTGACACGGAACTAGCTGAAGAATTTTTTCGTGCGGTGGCTCATGCAGCAAATATAACTTTACATGCACGAGTTTTATATGGAAGTAACACGCATCACAAAATTGAAGCGCTTTTTAAAGCATTTGGACGTGCACTGCGTGATGCCGTCGAGACAAATGAAAAAATTATAGGAGTAAATTCCACGAAAGGAATGTTGTAATATGATTGCGATTGTAGATTATGGAATGGGCAACATTCGAAGTGTAGAGCAAGCGTTAAGACATATTGGAGCAGAGTATATTGTAACGGATGAAGCAGAAGTATTTCTGAATAGCGACGGCGTTATTTTGCCGGGAGTTGGTGCGTTTCCAAGCGCGATGCGTTGTTTAGAAGAGAAAGGGCTAATTTCTGTTTTGAAGCAAGTTGCTATTGCAGGAAAACCACTGTTTGGAATTTGTTTGGGGATGCAGCTTTTATTTGAAGAAAGTGAAGAGATTGAAAGAACGAAAGGGTTAGGATTGCTTCCAGGAACGGTAAGAAAATTAGACGTACCATATAAAATTCCTCATATGGGATGGAATAAGTTACAAAAGAAAAAGGAGCATCCTTTATGGAATGAAATAGAGGATGGTGCTTTCGTCTATTATGTTCATTCTTATTATGCGCAATGTCCAAATGATGTTGTAGTAGGCGCTAGTGAGTATGGTGTTTTCGTACCAGGAATTGTTTCAAGAGGAAATGTATTTGGGGCTCAGTTCCATCCTGAAAAAAGTGGTGAAATAGGAATTCAAATATTACGAAATTTTAAGGAGGTTATAGAAACATGGAAATCTTCCCAGCTATCGATTTAAAGAATGGTCGTTGCGTTCGTTTGTATCAAGGGCAATTTCAACAAGAAACAGTAATGAATGAAAACCCAGTTGCACAGGCATTGTTATTCGAACAACTTGGTGCACGTGTACTGCACATTGTCGATTTAGATGGAGCTGTTGCAGGGCGTTCAGAAAACCTTTCTGTCATTGAAGACATTTGCAAGGCAGTGCGAATTCCAGTGCAAGTGGGAGGAGGGATTCGTTCAATTGCTGCAATTGAAACACTTTTGGCAACTGGAGTAATGAAAGTAATTCTTGGAACAGCAGCGTTGTATGATCGCTCATTTTTAGAAGAGGCAGTTCAATTATATGGAGATAAAATTATTGTTGGAATCGATGCTAAAAACGGTTATGTAGCAACGCGAGGATGGTTAGATGTGTCTGAAACGTCTTATGTACAACTAGCAAAGGAAATGGAAAAAGTGGGTGTGCAGACGCTTATTTTTACTGACATTTCTAGAGATGGAACGCTTGCAGGTCCAAATTTTGAACAATTACAAAAATTACAAGATGAGGTTTCGCTTCAAATTGTTGCTTCCGGCGGTGTGAGCTCGCTTGCTGATGTTGAAAAATTACAGGATATGAACTTATATGGCGTAATTATCGGGAAAGCATTATATGATAAAAAAGTTATTTTAGAAGAAGCATTGCAGGTGACAGGCATATGTTAACAAAGCGAATAGTTCCATGTTTAGATGTGAAAAATGGCCGTGTTGTAAAAGGAGTAAATTTTGTCGGGTTACAAGATGTTGGTGATCCTGTTGCAATTGCCGCTGCATACAATGAGGCAGGTGCCGATGAACTTGTGTTTTTAGATATCACAGCAACGTACGAAGAACGAAAAACAATGATTGATGTCGTAGAACGTACAGCATCTCAAGTATTTATTCCCCTAACAGTTGGAGGTGGAATCTCGTCTGTCCAAGATATGTATGCGTTACTTCGAGCTGGTGCAGATAAAGTTTCATTAAATTCAGCAGCAGTACAAAGACCGGAGTTAATACAAGAAGGAGCGGAGCAATTTGGTTCTCAATGTATAGTTGTTGCAATCGATGCAAGAAGGATCGGAGAAAACAAGTGGAATGTATATGTAAATGGAGGCCGCATTGATACAGGAATAGATGTAATCGAATGGGCAAAACGCGTGGAAAGTTTAGGCGCTGGGGAATTACTTTTAACGAGTATGGATGCAGATGGAACAAAAGATGGCTATGATTTATTTTTAACAGAAACAGTTTCAAAAGCTGTTGGTATTCCGGTAATTGCTTCAGGTGGATGTGGGTCAATTGAACATATTGCAGAAGTTTTTCAGCAAACATCAGCAAATGCGGCGTTAGCAGCTTCTATTTTTCATTACGGTACCGCAACCATTCAAGAGACGAAACAAAAATTACAAGAAGCGCAAATTGAGGTGAGATTGTGAAACCGGATTTTTCAAAAGGATTATTGCCAGCTGTTGTGATAGAAGAGGGTACAAAAGAAGTTTTGATGCTAGCTTATATGAATGAAGAAGCGTACGAAAAAACATTAGACACAAAAACGACCTGGTTTTATTCTCGTTCACGAAGAGGTTTGTGGAATAAGGGGGAAACATCAGGACATGTTCAACATGTGAAATCATTATATTTAGATTGCGATCAAGATTCTATTATGGTAGTTGTCCAGCAAGTAGGTGTAGCTTGCCATACAGGGGAAAAGTCATGTTTTCATAATAAGGTGTTATAGGGGGATAAGGAAATGAGCGATGTGTTGCAACAGTTATATGAAACGATTCAACAGCGAAAAGAGAATCCTATCTCTGAGTCGTATACGAATTACTTATTTACAAAAGGAGAAGACAAAATATTAAAGAAATTAGGAGAAGAATGTACTGAAGTTGTGATTGCAGCAAAAAATAATGAGAAAGACGAGCTTATAAAAGAAGTTGTTGATTTTACGTATCATTGCTTAGTGTTACTAGTAGAAAAAAATGTATCATTACAAGAGATAGTAGAAGAATTAAACAAACGCCAAGGACAATTATCGAGAGTGGGCGAACGAAAAGAAATTGATACATTATAGGAGGGGAGAAAGATGAGAGTAGATTATCACCTTCATTTAGAAGAAGGTCCGTATTCAATGCGGTGGTTATCTCGCACAAATGAAGCGCTTGAGTATTTTGCACCGATTGAGGAAGAGAAACATTCAATGGAATGGATCTTAAAAGCTGGGGAACGTTTGCAAAAGCGTGTAAAGGAAGGCGCATTTTCACCGGATTGGATTGATTTATATTTAGAGGAAGCAGTGCGTAAGGGAATACGGGAAGTTGGAATAGTTGACCACTTATATCGTTTTTACGAAGCAAAGGAATACTATGAGCGCTATGTCGATATTAGTGATACAGAACTTGGGCATTTGCAAAAAGAATGGCTGGATCAGGTGAGAGTAGAGTCAATTACAAATTTTACTAAAGCAATTGAAGATGCGAAAGAAAGATGGAGCAAACGAGGCGTGATATTACGGCTTGGAATAGAAGCCGATTATTTTATTGGCGGGGAAGAGGAACTAGCGAAGTTATTAACGTTAGGAAATTGGGATTATGTCATTGGTTCTGTTCATTTTATCAATGGATGGGGATTTGATAATCCAGATACAGACGCTTATTTTAGACAGCATGATTTACATGTGTTATATCCTGAATTTTTCCGTACTTTAGAAAAATCGATACGTTCTGGCCTATTTGATATTGTTGCACATTTAGATAATATTAAAGTGTTTAACTATCGCATAGATGAAAATCAGCAATTACCGTATTATGAGAAAATTGCTAAGGCTTTAATTGAAACAAATACAGCTACGGAAGTGAATGCTGGCTTGTATTATCGATATCCTGTAAGAGAAATGTGTCCGAGCCCTTTGTTTTTACAACGCTTAGTGCATTATGGTGTTCCAATTACGATTTCTTCAGATGCGCATTTCCCGAATGATTTAGGTAGCTACGTAAAAGAAAATATAGAGACACTTCGTAATCATGGTGTGACGCACATTGCAACATTTGAAAAACGAATCCGGAACATGAAGCCGATTGAATATGTAGAAGAAAATGTTTTGTGATAAAGTGAAACTTCCATCAGTGGGGGAGGCTTTATTTCCTACTGATGGTTAGTTGAACCAATCGGACCTTGTCCCCCGCTTATTTTCTTCGCTTCTCTTTGCATCTTGAATTGGTGGAGGCTTACTGTCCGTTAATGCAGGATGAAAACCTCCTTTTTTGTTTACACTAACGTTGAACAAAAAAGGAGGATTTTCTTATGGAGAAACAACAATATAAAGATACTGGGAAGTTAACGAATCAGAGCAATGTTGCAAAAAAAGACCAATCAGAGCAATCAATTACACACGAACAAGTTAGTGATACATTAGCTGAAGGAACGATTGATGTAAAGTTAGAACAAGGAAGCGATAAATAAAGTGAAATTTCCATCAGTGGGGGCTTTTTCATCCCCCACTGATGGAAAGCTCTCATCAATCGAGCTTTTACTTCCCGTTAATGCGGGATAAAGTGAAACTTTCATAAGTGGAGGATAAAGCCTCGTTTATGGCTAGTCACACCAATCGAGCTTTTACTGCCTATTAGTGCACAATTAAACTATAGTAAGGAAGAGGCTGAATGTGTTCAGTCTCTTTTTCATGATTTTGTAAAGAAAGATTACAAGAACAATTAAATTCCTTGTCTTTTTTCGATGGAATTTCTTACAATAATATTGAAAGCGTTTATTTTACTATTCGCGGGCAGTAAGACCTCTCACTTCAAGATTCAGAGAAGACCAAGATGATAAAGCTTTCACTAATAGAAGTTTCATTTTATGTTAAAAGGAAAGGATGCTTAATTATGGCGAAAATTTTAGTAGCAGGACAAATTCCAAAAATCGGACTACAGTTGTTACGAGGTCATGAAGTGGAAATGTATGATAAGGAAGAGTTAATTGGCACAGAAGAACTAGTGAAACGTGTACAAGATAAGGAGGCATTATTAAGCTTACTTTCAACAAAAGTTCCGAAAGAAGTCATCGATGCAGCACCGAATTTGAAAATTATTGCAAACTACGGTGCTGGGTATGACAATATTGATTATAAATATGCAGTGGAAAAAGACATAGCGGTAACAAACACGCCAAAAGTTTCAACAGAGGCAACAGCAGAGCTAACGTTTGCTATCTTATTAGCGGCAGCGCGCCGTATTCCAGAAGGCGATACGCTATGTCGTACAGTTGGTTTTAATGGCTGGGCACCGCTCTTTTTCTTAGGGCGTGAAGTATACGGTAAAACAATTGGTATTATTGGTCTTGGAGAAATTGGAAAAGCAGTAGCAAAACGAGCAAAAGCATTTGGTATGAATATCGTGTATACAGGGCCAAGTCGTAAGTATGAGGCGGAGCAAGAATTAGAGGCAACATATGTAACGCTAGAAGAACTATTACAAACAGCAGATTTTATTACGATTAACTGTGCGTATAATCCAAAGTTGCATCATATGATTGATGAAGAACAGTTTAGAATGATGAAACAAACTGCTTATATTATTAATGCGGCACGTGGTCCCATTATGAATGAATCCGCGCTTGCTTATGCTTTAGAAACAAAGGAAATTGAAGGAGCAGCACTTGATGTGTTCGAGTTTGAACCGAAAATTACAGAAAAATTAAAAGGATTAACAAACGTTGTGTTAACACCTCATATTGGAAATGCAACGATTGAAACACGTGATGCAATGGCAGAAATGGCCGTACGTAATATTTTAGCGGTGTTAGAAGGAAATGAGCCATTAACTCCAGTGTATAAAAAAGAACTTATAATGAAATAAAGTGAAACTTCCATCAGTGGGAATTTTCTTCGTCCCCACTGATGGAGAGCTGGTGTGTAAAGAGAATAAAATTGTCAAATTTTATTCTTAGAAGTCAACAATCGGGCCAGATTGTTGAGGAACGTTTTCAATAAAACTGGATATTTATGTTGAAATATAGAGTAGAGATTGTGAAGGTTTCACTCAAACTAACGGGCAGTTTAGTTGAAGGGGGAGGAGAAAATTCTCCCACTTTAAGTCATATTTGACACAAAAAGCGAAGTAATTATTTATTATTCAAGTTTACTGTCTATTTCTTTTAACTTAATATCGGTTTTTAAAGAAATATATTTGGCAGAGACTATTTCAGTCTCTGCCATTTTTGTGGTTTGAAACCAGCTAAGTCTGAAGTCTAATATAAAAATTAAGCTCTAGCACAATTATGAAATCCTTGGAAAAAAGTAATATGAAACCAAGATAGAACATATACCTTACAGGGGTATCACGAAATTTTGCGTGATACTCCGCAAAGTGTGCGGTTTTTACCAATTCAAATTCAGTACAATGTGAGGGGAGATAACAAGTAGCACATTTTGGAAGTGAAATACATGACTTTTGTTCAGAATGTATCAAAAGTCTATTCATTGGAATCGGGAGATTAAGTTGCGTTAAAGAATAACAACGTTCGCATCCGGAAAGGTTAATTCGTTGCGATTATGGGTCCGAGCGGGGGCGGGATAGAGCACCTTGCTGCAACTACTAGGAGGGCTTGATTTGCCGAAGCCTGGCAAGATTTTGATTGATGGCGGATGGTAGTGTGTATAAAATTACGAGGAGGAAAAAAATGAAGAAGTTATTCTTACGTTTAGCTGTTTATGTATTAATTTTTATTATGTTTTTTGGGGGGATCTGGTTCTATGGCTTTAATCGTCATCAAAAAGATTTTTACTCAAACGTCCGCCATGAGCCAGTTCCTTCGCTACAAGGAGTGAAAGTCCCTGAGTATGACCCCAATAAACCTACTGTGGCAGTTGTGATGGCCGATTCATCAATACCAACTGAAGATTTCGATTTTCTCATTCCATACACACTGTTTTCTATGACGGATGCCTACAATGTATACGCCGTTGCACCGGACAAAAACGTGAAGTCCTTATCAGGCGGACTGGATGTAATACCACATTACTCTTATAAAGAACTGAATAACCTATTAAATAAAAGTCCAGATATTATTGTGGTCCCTTATATGCCCGGAGTAAATGAACAGAAATATCAACCAACTCGCGAATGGATTCAACAACATTCCAGCAGTAAAACCACCACTTTTTTCAGCATTTGTGGTGGGTCAAAGAATCTTGCCGATGCAGGTTTATTAAAAGGGAAGTCAGCCACCTCACACTGGCAATTCCTACCCATATTAATGAAGCAATATCCTGATACACATTGGAAAGAGGATGTGAGGTATGTTCACGAAGGAAATACCTTAACTTCAGCCGGTCAAAGCGCAGGTATCGATGCAGTACTTCACCTAATATCTCAGAAACTAGGAGAACCCGTGGCTGCAAAAATATCTAAGGAAATTAGTTATCCTTCTTATCACTTCGTTCAAAATCCAAAGGTGGACCACCCTTTTTACGTGGATATAAAACTTGCAACATATTGGCTAAATCTTGGATTCCATTGGAATAAGAAACAAATGGGGGTACTTCTGTATAAAGATATGGATGAAATAGCTTTATCTTCTATATTTGATTCTTATGGAGACACCGGAACGACACAAGTCTTCACCGTTTCTAGTTCGGATACACCAATTACTACGAAACATCATCTTAATATACTGGCTAGGCATCAAATATCTAATGCTCCAAAATTAGACAAAATGATCATACCAGGTGGCGACGCAAAGTCACTAACGGCAACAGATGTAAAACTTTGGGGTGAAAAGGGTAATGCTAAAGAGACCCTCTTTATTCATAGTGATTCACCAAACAGATATGTATTCGAAGCGCCATTGGAAGACTTAGCTAAACAAGAAGACCTTTTAACTGCCAAGCACGCTGTAAAACGATTTGAATATCGTGCAAATGGTATCCATCTTGAAGGCAAACCGCTTCCGCTTGGAACATACAGCGATATGATTTTAACCGGTTTACTGGCTCTTTTGGTAGCTTTCTATATAGACAGACGATTCATTATGAAGAAGAGAACTCCCAAAGTAATTAATACCTCAATGGAATTTCCTAAGCGCTAGAGTCAAGAGAAAAACATAAACCTGAAAATAACGCTATTGATATGGCAACTTTTATGGGCATAGAACTTTTGACTGAAGAACAATATCGAGCGTTGCAGAAACTTGAAAATTTTGATATGAAAACGTTGAGTTGGGTGCAAACACCCACTGATATTAGAGAACTCGGCGGTGCACTTTTTTGCGATCGTCGCTTCGGTCACGTCTTCGTGTATCACAATGGAGCAGAATCCTACTATGCTGCCAGGGGTTTTCGTGGCTCGCTAATGGTCTAAATTTTGCACAGACAGCTAAATTTGAATTTGAGAACGGATCACCTAGGGAAAAGTTTTAATTTCATTCTTCAACTATCGGGCGCGATTATGAAACAAAAAGTAAAAGGGATGATACATATTAGTCATGTATAATATGTATCACCCCTTATTTTTTATGACTTTTTACGATTTAAGTCTTGAAAATTTTTATAACAACTTTATTATTTGTGTACAGCCCGCCCAATCGAATCGGGCTCTTACAGCTGTTAATGCGGGATAAAAAAAGAATCCTTCCTTATGACAGGAAGGATTCTTTTTTGCTATTTGTTTGCTCGCTTCTTTTGTGCCGGTCGTTGTCTCAGAAATTGTGACAGCATAAACAAAATATAGAGCGGAATAGCAATGAATAGAAAAATTGAAATATTACCAAAGCTCGTTTTATACATCGTATAAATAATCCCAATTAAAAAGAGTGTTACGATAATACTATATTTTGGAATGGGTACATCTTTCATGCTTGGAATACGAATACGACTAACCATAAGAAATGCAAATGCCACGAATACTGTAATAAGTACTATTTTTGGAATCACATGTGAAAATAACGTTAAGAAGGCAACGATACCGCCTGCAGCTGTAATTGGTACACCAGTAAAGTATTTCATTGATGTTGATGATGGTGTGACATTGAAGCGAGCTAATCTGTATGCTCCAAATAGAGGGAAAAGTCCTGCTATGTATAATCCGATAATACCGTAATTAGAGAAGGATGTGTAATACATCAATACAGCGGGTGCAGCACCAAATGTAACTACGTCTGCTAATGAATCAAGTTCTTTTCCGAGTTGTGAATCGACACGAAGTAAGCGTGCGATTCTTCCATCAAGGCTATCTAGCATCATTCCGATTAAAACTAAAATTGCCGCTGATTTGTAGTATCCTAATGAAGCGTAGCCGATGGATAGAAATCCACTATATAAATTTCCGAGCGTAAATAAGTTTGGAATGGCTGCTCTGTACAAAATCTGATCCCTTGCTTTCTTTTATAGATTCTTGATTAGTTTATGGAAGTTTATCCTTTTTATCATAACATAAATTTCCTGTGCTAGTATGAAAAAATTCTTCGTTTTGAGAAAGATTTCATTGGATTTTCATTTGTTGTAAAACCGGAAGTATTAATCAAGGAAATCCATTATGTTGTTGGAATGAATAAAGTATATAATACAACCTGCTTTTTGGAGAAATAAAGGACATATTACGTTAAAAATAAACCTCGAATTGTCATAATTCGAGGTTAGTTCGTTATTCTGTATCAATAGGAAGTAAAACCTACAACCACATCAATATTTAGAGAAAACAAAGAAGCTAGGTGGAGGATGGAAAACCCCTATCTGATTAAAATTTCACCTTATTCAAATTTCGTTATCATCGTACCAGTCTTATATTTATTATGCGGGTCAAATCGTAACAAATCACCGTAAATGAGTTTATCAGAGTAATTCAATTCTGTTTTTGCCTTTTCGATATATGGTTGACAAATGTTAATATCAGTTGGCTCACCAGTTTTTTTGTTATAGCATACATTTTTTGTATACATATAATCATTTGTTACGAAACTACCGTCACGCATAACCACAAGTGGTTCATCGTTTGTTTCAAATAAATCTGTGCCAAATTCAATAGAGTTGTTTGTTTTCACACCGAGTAAATGAAGAAGCGTCGGTTTTACATCAATTTGTCCAGAAACTTTTGAAATGATTTTTCCTTTCTGACCAGGAATATGTATGATGAGCGGTACCCTTTGCAACTGCATCATATCAAAAGGAGTAAGTGTTTCTTTTCCAACAAATTGTGCCATAGCAGCATTATGATTTTCAGAAATACCATAATGATCTCCGTAGATCATGATAATAGAATTGTCGTATAAGCCTTCTTTTTTTAATTGTTCAATAAAATGTTTCAGTGCTTCATCTGTATAACGTACAGTTGGAAAATAACGATTTACAACGTCGCTTTCTGAATTGTATTCATCAATGGATTGATCCTCCGGTTGTAGCAAAAAAGGAAAATGATTTGTTAATGTAATGAATTTCGTATAGAACGGCTGTGGTAAAGATTTTAATTTTGAAATAGATTGTTCAAAGAATTCTTTATCTTTTAATCCCCAACCAACAGACATTTGTTCTGTACCTGTATAGTCTTGTAAATTAAAATAACGATCATATCCGAGTGCAGGATACATCAAATCACGATTCCAAAATGTTTTATCATTTGAATGAAATACAGCAGAGTAATATCCATATTTTTTGAGTTGCTCTGGTGTGGCTGTATATTCATTATTAGCATGTGTAAAGAAAACAGAGCCACGATCAAGCGGGTATAAGGAGTTTTCAATAATAAACTCGGCATCCGATGTTTTCCCTTGTCCAGTTTGATGATAAAAGTTATCGAAATAATAGCTGTCTTTAATGAAGTCATTTAAAAATGGTGTAATTTCTTTTCCATTTATTTTTTGATTGATGACAAAACTTTGTGTGGACTCCATTGAAATTAAAATAACATTTTTACCTTTTGCCACGCCGAACAACTCTTTGTTTTTTTGTCTATCCTTTGTTTTTACGTAGTTATCAATTTCAGAAAAGCTATCTCCGCTTGCAAAAACACGCTGAGCAGAAGATTTCGATTGCAGTGCAATATCATAAACATGATAAGTATACAAACCAAGATTTTTCACAACCGTTTGGCGATCAAATGAATGTGAAAAAAGTTGTGGTTTATAAATAACTGAAACAACCATTTGCAAAGCTAATGCTGCTGTTACACCACTAAAAAACGTTCGTTTCTCTTGCCGAGATAGAGGAGTAGTATCACAAAAATTAGGGAATTTACGAGATAAAATGGCTAAAATAATTACATCAGCAAATAAAAGAAGTGTTTTATATGTAAATAGTTCTTTAATACTTGTCCCTAAATCAGCCATATTATTTGTTTGAAATAATACAGGGAATGTTACAAAATCATCGTAAAATCCGTAAAACATAGCATTGCCAAATAAAATAAAGGATAGCACGATACTAATACTGATAATGATTCGGTTTCGATGTTTTGTTGCTAATAAAGCGAAACCGAAAAATAATAATAATGAAGCTAATGGATTAAAGAACAACATAATTTGTTCGAAAGCGTTATCAATTTTCATATCAAAAGCTAATTTGTATACAATATATGTTTTAATCCACAATAAGACGACAGCCACGAGAGCAAATCGTACTTTTGGAAACAAACGTTGTATCATAACGGGCTCCTCCTACTACCTACAAGTAACCGCCTCTTTTATGTATATGACAGGCTACATATTTATATGTTTTTTACTATGTGTACTATTATATAAAAACATAGCGGAATTGTGGATGATTTTCTAACAATTGGATAGAAAAAGAAGAGAAGGATAAAATAAAGACATTGATTGATAGATGGAGGAGTACTATGAAGAAAATATGTTGTTTTATATTAAGTTGTTTCATTTTACTTGGAAATCCAGCTTCTTTCTCTGCTGAGCATGAGCCATTATTACTAGAAGATGCACTTTATTCCGTGCTGTTTCCGAGAATAAATGAAGCAATTCAAAAACATTATGGAAAACAAAAGCCGTATGAGTGCCCTAAAATTGTTAGTATGAAAAAAATGTACAGCGGTACATATTTGTTTCGGACATCTATCGAAATGATTAAATATGAGCCAGGAACAGGTGGGAGAAAGCTTCCGCCATTTGAAAAAGTAACGATTACATTTGAAAATGATAGTGGTGAATGGACTGTGAAAAATATAGATGTAAAGCGCTTACCAGATGATACGAAAATTAATTGCCGTAAACCGATTTGAAAAAAGTGTTTGACAAATAAATTAATCATTTGATATTGTTAATAGCAACAAAAAGATGCTTGAAAATTAAATAGACTTACCTCATCTACACTCGAAGGTAGAGGCCGCGGTAATCAAAAGTAAACTATGGGAAATAAAGTGGTATTCATGATCATAGGTTGAAAGGGGTTATCGCCGAAATATATGAATCACCACTTCATTCATATATTGGGACTGCATTGAATAAATGTAGTACTGTCATAAGTATTTTGCTTATGGAGAGCTATTAGGAGATGTTTGATGCGGTTTCTTATTTGAGAAAATAACAATACGTTTATTTTTTCGGCATAAATTCTTCTAATAAGAAACGCGTGTGAACATTGTTCCGCGCGTTTTTTGTTTATCTAAATTAGGAATAATAGTAATAAATAAGAAATGTAATAGAGGGTTTTGCGAAAACAAGGGAGGAATTCACATGTATTTACACGGCACAAGCCGCATTAATGAGCAAGGACACTTAGAAATTGGAGGATGCGATGCTACTGAACTTACAAGAGCATATGGGACACCACTTTATGTTTACGATGAAGCAGCAATTCGTGAGAAATGTCGTGCATTTCATCGTGCTTTTAGAGAAAGTGGGTTCTCTTATCAAGTAGCATATGCAAGCAAAGCGTTCTTGTGCATGGAAATGTGCAGGTTAGCTGCCGAAGAAAATATGTCGCTAGATGTTGTGTCTAGCGGAGAGCTATATACGGCGATGCAAGCGGGATTTCCAGCAGAGCGCATCCATTTTCATGGTAATAATAAAACAGAAGAAGAAATAAGAATGGCATTAGAAGCTAATATTGGCTGCTTTGTTGTAGATAATTTTTTTGAACTAGAGGTATTGCATGATTTAGCGAAAGAATACGGGCAAGTTGTGAATATCTTGCTGCGTGTGACGCCGGGAGTAGAAGCGCATACACATGAATATATTACAACAGGTCAAGATGATTCTAAGTTTGGTTTCGGTATTTCAACAGGGCATGCATCACAAGCGGTAAAAAGTGCATTAGAAAAATCAAACTATCGTGTATTAGGAATTCATTCTCATATCGGATCGCAAATTTTTGAGACGGCAGGGTTTATTCGTGCAATTGAAGTGCTTCGCAACTTCTTGGAAACAGTGAGAAAAGAAATGAACTATGTAGCCCCAGTATTAAATGTAGGAGGCGGTTTTGGAATTCGCTATACGGAAGGGGACACACCTCTTGCTCTTGGTGAATATGTGAAAGCTGTGACAGCTGCGGTACGTGAGCAGTTTACAGTATGCGAATACCCCCTTCCAGAAATTTGGGTAGAACCAGGCCGTAGTATTGTTGGAGATGCAGGAACAACGCTGTATACAGTTGGAGCGATTAAAGATATTCCAGGTATCCGTAAATATGTATCGGTTGATGGAGGTATGACAGATAATCTTCGTCCAGCACTTTATGGAGCTCGTTATGAAGCATTGCTAGCAAATCGTGCGAATGAATCTGCCGAAGAGGTTGTTTCAATTGCGGGAAAATGTTGTGAAAGTGGGGATATGCTCATTTGGGATGTAGAGCTTCCAAAAGTTGTTTCTTGTGATCTCTTAGCTATTTCTTGTACAGGGGCATATGGTTATTCGATGGCAAATAATTATAACCGTATTCGTCGTCCAGCAGTTGTGTTTGCAAAAAACGGAAAATCACAAGTTGTTGTAGAGAGAGAATCGTATGAAAATATTATTGAGAACGATCGCATACGTGTGAAGGAACTTGTATAAATACGTCCTCGTTTAGTTGAAGTGGGAGTTGTTTAGGTGAACAGCTCCTTCTTTGTCAAAAAAAATAAAATTTATCGGAAAACTAGGATTGAAAAAAATCAGAATTGTGATAAAATACAAATATAATTCTTATCAAGAGTGGCGGAGGGAACTGGCCCGAAGAAGCCCGGCAACCTACTTTATAGGAGTAAGGTGCTACTTCCAGCAAAATGGCATCCATTTTGGAAGATAAGGTAGATACGTTACCGGAACAGTCTTTTCGAAATGGGAAAGATTTTTTTTATGAAAAAAAGGGGGGCTGTTCGTGGGAGTACGCGGACAATTTGAAGAAGTAGCAAGTAAGATTCAATCTATGCTTGCTGATATGAAATATGGTTCTATTACAATTGTTGTGCAAGATGGCAAAGTGATTCAGCTTGAAAAAAGTGAAAAAGTACGCTTAAAATAAGCACGCTGACTAGAAAAACTAGAGGCGGTCTTAATCTATTTCTATAGGTTAAGGTCGCCTTTTTGTATGGGCGTCGTGAAGGGAGAAAACGATGTTAACGTATGAAACTTGGCAAGATAATTTTGTTTCATTTCAGGAAGACGACGAAACGAAAGGCGCTTTGGCAGCAGTACGCTGGGCGTATGAACATTATGAGGACGATATTGTTTATGCATGCAGCTTTGGGATAGAAGGAATGGTTTTATTGCACGTAATTAACCAAGTAAATCCATCTGCAAAGGTTGTATTTTTAGATACAAATGTTCATTTTCAAGAAACATATGATTTGATCAAAAAAGTTCGAGAACGATTTCCTAAGTTGAATATTATTGAAAAGCAGCCGGCACTTACACTTGAGGAACAAGCAAAAGAGCATGGTGATCAATTATGGAAACATAATCCAAATCTTTGTTGTCAATTAAGGAAAATTAAGCCGTTAGAAGAAGCGCTAACAGGTAGGAAAGCATGGATATCAGGTTTAAGAAGAGAACAGTCTGAAACGCGAAAACATACGCAGTTTGTCAATCGAGATCATCGCTTTCAATCTGTTAAAATTTGTCCGCTTATTCATTGGACTTGGAAAGAAGTATGGCGCTATGTATACAAGCATAATTTGCCGTACAACCCACTCCATGATATTGGGTATCCGAGCATCGGATGTGAAACATGTACCGTGCAGGTACAAGAGGGTGGAGATTCGAGAGATGGGCGCTGGGCCGGGAATTTGAAAACAGAATGTGGTCTTCATTATCAATGAAGACTACTATTCGTTAATACTTGATAAAGAAGGAGAAAAAGAAAATGAGTGATACAAAAATATTAGTCAATCGAATTGATGAAACATATGAAACAGCACATATTGTAAAAGAAATTGAGTTAGATGGAATTGCATTAAGTGATTTAGAACTCATTGCGATCGGTGGATATAGTCCACTTACTGGCTTTTTAGGAAAGAATGATTATGTATCAGTAGTAGAAACAATGCGATTAGCAGATGGAGATGTATGGAGCATTCCAATTACATTACCTATAACAGAAGAAAAAGCGAAGGAATTAAAAGTGGGGGAAGAAGTTCGACTTGTAAAAGAAGGTGTAACTTACGGCGTGATTCAAGTTCAAGAGATTTATGCGCCTGATAAAGAAAAGGAGGCGTTGCTTGTCTATAAAACGGTAGAAGAAGCACATCCGGGTGTTAAAAAATTATACGATCGTCCGGATATATACGTGGGAGGACCAATTACGCTTGTGAAACGGATTGGAAAAGAAAAATTTGCCGCTTATCATTTAGATCCAAATGAAACGCGAGCAGAGTTTGCACGGCGTGATTGGAAAACAATCGTTGGTTTTCAAACAAGAAATCCAGTTCATCGCGCACATGAATATATTCAAAAAGCGGCGCTTGAAATTGTTGACGGCCTGTTTTTAAACCCGCTTGTTGGAGAAACGAAGTCAGATGATATTCCAGCTGATGTTCGAATGGAAAGTTACGAAGTACTTCTAGAAAACTACTATCCAAAAGATCGTGTCTTTTTAGCAGTATTTCCAGCAGCGATGCGATATGCTGGGCCGCGTGAAGCAATTTTCCATGCACTTGTAAGAAGAAACTTTGGGTGTACGCATTTTATTGTTGGCCGTGATCACGCTGGTGTTGGAAATTATTATGGTACGTATGAAGCGCAGGAAATTTTTACGAACTTTACAATAGAAGAATTAGGAATTACACCCCTCTTTTTTGAACATAGTTTTTATTGTGCGAAATGTGAGGGAATGGCATCAACGAAAACATGTCCGCACGGAAAAGAAGATCATGTCATTTTATCAGGTACAAAGGTAAGAGAGCTCTTGCGAAATGGAGAACTGCCACCAAGTACATTTAGCCGTAAAGAAGTCGTAGAAGTCTTAATTCGTGGTTTGCAAAAAGAAGTTGTGACAAAGTAAGGGGAGAAAAAGATGGGAACAAATATTACTTGGCATACAGCATCTGTTTCAAAGGAAGAACGCCGAAAGCAAAACAAAAATCATAGCTTTGTTCTTTGGTTTACAGGATTGTCGGCTTCTGGTAAATCAACGGTGGCAAATGTAGTAGCTCGCAAGTTATTTGATAAGAAAATTAGTAATTATGTGTTAGACGGAGATAATATCCGTCACGGTTTAAATAAAGATTTAGGATTTTCGGAAGGTGATCGCACAGAAAATATTCGCCGCATCGGTGAAGTAGCGAAATTATTTGTTGATAATGGAACAATTGTATTAACAGCGTTTATTTCACCGTTTCGTGAAGATCGTCAGCAAGTGCGTGACATATTAGAACAAGGTGAGTTTGTTGAAGTGTTCGTAAAGTGTCCGATTGAAGAGTGTGAAAAGCGTGATCCGAAAGGACTTTATAAAAAAGCAAGAAGCGGGGAGATTAAGCAGTTTACGGGAATTGATTCTCCTTATGAAGAGCCCATTCAAGCTGAAGTTATTGTGGAAACGCATCGCTATTCTATTGAACAATGTGCAGATCAAATTATTGCTTATTTGCAAGAACGAAGCTTTATCTAGGAGGAGATACATGATGAGTTATGAAAAAGCATGGGCAAACAATGAAAAGCTAAATGCAACTGAAAAAAAGAAATTGGAAAAAGACGGTTTAGAAGTTTTTAAAGATATTCCGTATTATGCTGAGCATGGATTTTCGTCTATTCCGAAAGAAGAATGGGATTCTTTTAAGTGGGCAGGTTTATATTTGCAGCGCCCAAAAGAGGCGGGATATTTCATGATGCGTGTAAATATACCATCTGGAATTATAACAAACGAACAGGTGGAAACTCTTGCTTCTATCGCTGAAGATTACGGCCGTGATGTGCTTGATATTACAACGCGTCAAGCTATTCAGTTTCATTGGCTGCAAATTGAGCAAATTCCAGATATTCTGCAGCGGCTAGAGAAAGTAGGGTTATCCACAGCCGGTGCATGCGGTGATATTACACGTAATATTACAGGGAATCCACTTGCTGGAATTGATGAAAATGAATTGTTTGATACACAAGTAATTGTACAGGAAGTATATGAATATTTTCAGCATAATGAAGAGTTTTCAAATTTACCTCGCAAATTTAAAATGTCGATTAGTTCGAATGTGTACAATTCAGCAAATGCTGAGATTAACTGCGTAGCATTTACACCTGCAACGAAAGAAATTAACGGAGAAACAGTCATTGGTTTTCATCTAAAAGTAGGTGGCGGTTTATCAGCACGTCCATATTTAGCAGAAGAACTAGATGTATTTATTTTACCGGAGCAAGTGAAAGATGTAGCAATTGCCGTCGCAACCATTTTCCGTGATTTTGGATATCGTGAAAAGCGTCATCTTGCTCGTCTAAAATTTCTTGTTGCAGATTGGGGACCAGAAAAATTTAGAGAACAGTTATTACAATACACAGGAACTTTACATGATAGAGGAGAAAGTGCCCTAAAGGGTTGGAATGCTGGTTATTTTTACGGTGTTCATAAGCAAAAGCAAGATGATTTATACTATGTTGGTTTTAATGTACCAGTTGGTCGCCTGCATGCAGAAGAAATGTATGAGATTGCTAGAATTGCAAAACAGTATGGAAACGGTGAAATTCGTACATGTAATTCGCAAAACTTTATTATTCCGAATGTACCGAAAGAAAATATTGATGTCCTATTGCAAGAACCGTTATTGGAAGCAATCTCTGCAAAACCAAAGTCATTTATCGGCTATGCAGTTTCTTGCACAGGTATTGAATACTGTAACTTGGCATTAGTGGAAACAAAAGAAAGATTACGCAATATTGCGGATTATTTAGATACACAGCTTGTATTAGATGTACCAGTTCGTATTCATATGATCGGTTGTCCAAATTCTTGCGGACAAAGACAAATTGCTGATATTGGGTTGCAAGGTGTCAAAATGAAAACGAAAGAAAAAGGAATTGTTGAAGCTTTTGAAATTTATGTAGGTGGAACGTTACTAGACGGCGGTACTTATAATGAAAAGCTAAAAGGGAAAATTGATGGTGAAGATTTGCCGCATGTTCTCGTTGCGTTTTTAACATATTTTAAAGAAAATAAACTTCCTAGTGAAACATTTTATGAGTTTGTTGGTCGTATTGGAATAACGGATTTACAAGAAGCATTAAATACGATTTTAGAAGAAGTGATTGCATCTTAGGAGGGGAACAATATGGACTTATATCGTTTTGAAGCTGTTTTAGCAAATGGCGTTGTTCCTGTAGTCGTTGTTGCACAAAGTGAAGAGCAAGCATTTCGTCTCGTTGAAATAGAACTTGAAAAATATTTTTTACCTTTACCGGAAGTGAAAGAGATTTCTTTATATGAAAAAAAGAAAATTCGAAAGGGTGCAGCCTTTGTTTTGCATGAACAGGAAACGACTTAATACAATGCTAACAGGCAGTAAGATGAAGATTTGTAGACTTCCATTAGATGGGGATGAAGCCCCCCTCACTGATGGAAGTTTCACTTTATTATTTGGTTGATGTTAAGCATGTCATAAAGAAAAAATGCTCATAAAATCCTGATCGGTCCGGTTAATGGGATGTGGGGGAAAAATCCATTTATAGAAGGTTCACATTATAAAAGAAATGGGGAGAAAGTATGGGAAAGGTGTACATTGTTGGTGCAGGACCTGGGGATCCAGATTTAATTTCTGTTAAAGGAGTAAAATGTATTCAACGAGCAGATGTCATTTTATATGATCGTCTTGTGAATAAAGAGTTACTTTCTTATGCAAAGCCAGAAGCGGATTTAATTTACTGCGGGAAACTTCCGAACTATCACACAATGAAGCAAGAAACGATTCATGCTTTTCTAGTGAAATATGCAAAGAAAGGAAAGATTGTGACGCGTCTAAAAGGCGGAGATCCTTTTGTGTTTGGAAGAGGTGGAGAAGAAGCGGAAGCATTGGTGAAACATGGTATTCCATTTGAAGTTGTTCCAGGCATTACAGCTGGTATTGCAGCTTCTGCGTATGCAGGAATCCCTGTTACACACCGAGACGCTAGTACAAGTTTTGCGGTTGTAACAGGGCACCGGAAAGAAGGTGCAGAGGAAGAAGTGAAGTGGGAAAACTTAGCGAAAGGTGTGGATACGCTTGCTGTTTATATGGGGGTAAGCAACCTTTCTTATATATGTGAACAGCTTTTAAAATATGGAAAAAGTGAACATACACCAGTGGCGATGATCGAGTGGGGGACAACAGTATCTCAGCGTACAATTACAGGAACATTAGGAAGTATTGTATCTGTAGCAGAAAATGAGCAAATTCAAAATCCAAGTATGATTGTAATTGGTGAAGTTGTACGCTTCCGTGAGAAAATTCATTGGTTTGAACAAACGCTTGAACATTCATATCCACTCAGCGGAGTACTTTAATTATGAAAGCAGTATTATATATTTGTCATGGCAGTCGTTTGCAGGAAGCACGTGAAGAAGCGGCTGCTTTTGTTACATCGTGTATGGAACGTGTATCGGCTCCTATTCAACAAATATGTTTTTTAGAATTAGCACCACCTTCTATCGCTGAGGGGATTACAACTTGTGTGCAAAAAGGGGCAACTGAAATTGTGATTGTCCCTGTCTTTTTATTGGCGGCGGTTCATGTGAAAAAAGATATTCCTGAGGAGTTAGAACGGTTACAAAATCAGTATCCTCATGTGTCATTTTTATATGGAAATCCGTTTGGCGTTTCTCGTGAACTTGTTACGGCAGTTCTAAATGGTAGCGGAATGAAAGCGATTGGCAAACGAGTTACCCTTTTACTTGTAGCAAGAGGGAGTAGTGATGAAGAAACGTTAAGAGATGTAAGGGACATTGCGTCATTATTTGAAACGGCAGATGAAGTAGCAAAGGTCGAAGTATGTTATTTAGCAGCGGCCAAGCCACAATTTGAAGAGAAGTTACATGAACTTGTCCAAACAACGAACGCCCCTATTGTTATCCTTCCGTATCTTTTGTTCACAGGATTGTTAATGAAGAGAATTGAAAAAGCGGTTCGGAAAAACAACCATTCTCACATTGTATTATGTCCGTATTTAAGCAAAAACCAGGCTTTTCAAGACATGCTAATAAAATGTACAGAAGAAATGATAAGGGGGAGTGTATATGTACCCATTAACAGTGCGAATCAAGAATAAACGTGTTGTTTTCATTGGCGGTGGACGAGTCGCAGCATTTAAGATTGCACCTTTATTGCAAGAAGAAGCCAGTATTATTGTAATTAGTAGAAAACTTGATAAAAGTTTAGTTCAGCTTGTAGAAGAAGAAAAAATTCGCTGGTTTCAAAAAGAATATGAAGCAAGTGATCTTGCAGATGCATTTTTAGTCGTTGCTGCAACGAGTGATGCACTATTAAATGAGAGAATTGCAAATGACGCAGCGCCAAATCAACTTGTAAATGTAATTACAAATCCTGAGAGTGGTAATGTTCATTTTCCGGCAGCTATTCATCGTGGGAAATTAAATATTGCTGTATCTACTGGGGGGGCAAGCCCAAAGCTTGCAAAAAAAGTTCGTGATGAAATTGCAGGGAAATATGATGATAGTTATGAGGAATATGTGAATTTCTTATATGAAGTACGTATGAAAGTGAAGCAGTTACAAGTAGATAAGAAGACGCAGAATGCTGTGTTACAGGAAGTACTTAAGTCTGTTTATGTACAAAATGCACAGCAACGAGAAAAATTTTTCTATTCGTTAGATGAAAAGCTAGTATTTTGATAGTTTGTAACATTTCCCTCTTTTGAATAAAATAAAGAATGCATTACTGAAAAGGGGGAGAAGAGATATGAAAATCAGAAATTCAGTAAAAGCATTAATTGTACGGGATGATCATTTTTTGGCAATTAAAAAGCGTGACCAATATGGGGAATATTATACACTGGCTGGCGGTGGTCAAGAACCGGGTGAAACATTTACGGAAACGGTAAAACGAGAGTGTATAGAGGAGATCGGTGCGGAAGTTAAACCAAATGAGTTATTGTTTATTAGAGAATATATAGGTAAAAATCATGAATATGCCGTGTTTGATTTTGATATTCATCAAATTGAATATATGTTCTCATGTACACTTCTTAGTGAACCGAATGTAGAACGAGCAACAGAGTTAGATACAAATCAAATTGGAATAGAGTGGTTGCCGCTACGTAACATTACACAGTATCGCCTCTATCCGCAAATACTACGTGTGCGATTGCAACAACATTTTATTCATCGTGAAAAGACGGAAGTATATTTAGGAGATGTAAATTAATTTGTCCTTTACAAATACAGAAATCTCCTCTATAATCACAGTTGACTTCAATACATGAAATCAATGAGCAAGAAGAGTACGTATATTTGAAGCGTTCAGAGAGCTGGGAAAAGGTGTGAGCCCGGTACGATAAAATATACAGAATGGGCTTGCGAGAGGTATGTTGAATTGATAGTAGGCAACCCGGGTTCCGCCGTTACAAGGATAAGGTATCGGAAGCATTCCTGTACCTGAAAAGTGGGATAATTTATCCAATTGAGGTGGTACCACGGTATTATATTACATATATCGTCCTCTACATGCATCATAGCGTGTAGGGGACTTTTTTATTTTCTAAAGGAGGTGGGCGAGTATGAACTGAAAGCATATGAATGAAAAAAATGGAAATATTCAGATCAGGAGAAGTGAAAATGAAAGAAACACAGCAATGGACGTCGAAAATTGGTTTTATACTCGCAGCAGCCGGGGCAGCAGTTGGACTTGGGGCAATTTGGAAGTTTCCGTATGTTGCCGGAAATAGTGGAGGAGGAGCCTTTTTCCTTGTCTTTTTATTCATGACAGTTTTTATCGGTCTGCCGCTTTTAGTGGCGGAATTTGTGATCGGTCGCAGTACGCAAAAAGAAGCAGTGACAGCATATAAAGTATTAGTACCAAATAATAAATTATATCCATGGATCGGCCGCATGGGGGTTGTGACATGTTTTTGTGTTTTAGCATTTTATAGCGTTGTAGGGGGCTGGATTTTACTTTATTTGTTTTATAGTGTAACAGGTGGATTATGGGGGAATGCCGTTGATTACGCAAAATTGTTTGGAGAAACAATCTCAAATCCAGTAAGTGCGATTGGAGCACAATTTATTTTTATGCTTTGCACAATTTTTATAGTAAGTAAAGGTGTAGAAAAAGGAATTGAAAAAGCAAGTAAGTATATGATGCCGCTATTATTTGTTCTGTTTCTTGCAATTATTGTTCGTTCTCTTACACTGGACGGAGCATGGGAAGGGGTTAAATTTTTCTTAAAACCAGATTTCTCGAAATTAACAGCAAAAACAATTTTATATGCGATGGGGCAATCATTCTTTTCATTAACAGTTGGAGCTTCTGTTATGGTTACATACAGCTCCTATTTGAAAAAAGAAGAACATTTAGCAAAATCAGCAATATCGATTACAAGCTTAACAGTTTTTATTACTGTACTTGCAGGGTTAGCAATTTTTCCAGCGATTTTTGCGTTAGGTGTCAGTCCAACAGAAGGACCGGGATTACTATTTATCGTTCTTCCAGCTGTGTTTGGAAAAATTCCTTTCGGGCATTTTTTCTTTGTTTTATTCTTAATTTTGTTTTTCTTTGCAACGCTTACATCAGCAATTTCTATGCTCGAAATTGTTGTTGCTTCCGTGGCCAAAGAGGATGAAAAGAAGCGTCCATCAGCATCGCTCTTAATTGGATTACTTATTTTTGTAGTTGGAATTCCAGCGGCATTATCTTTTGGGATTATGAGCGATGTAAAGCTATTTGGAAAGACAGTTTTTGATCTATTAGATTTTTCGGTGAGTAACGTATTACTTCCACTTGGTGTGCTAGCAATTTCGCTCTTTGTACCAAATAAAATGAAGAAAGAGTTGATAATGCAAGAATTAGAAGTCAAAGAAACAAGAGGGAAACTATTATTTCATGTATGGTTTTTCTTGCTTCGTTACGTTATTCCGATTACGGTTCTTCTTGTCTTTTTAAACGTTATTGGTGTACTTTAGTTAATAAAAAACGGAGAATATTCTCCGTTTTTTATCCCGCTATTCGTGGGCAGTAAGACCCCACCGCAAGATTCAGAAAAAACAAAGAAGAGAGGTGGGGGATAACTGCTGGGATTCGCCCGATTGGTGAGAGCTTTCTATCAGTGAGAAAAGCGTCACTGATGGAAGTTTCACTTTATTATGATGTAGAAGTTTGTAATAGACGAGTATATGTTTTAAAAGCTACAACCGCTGCGATGAAGGAACCAATAAAAAAGATACCGGATCCAACTACTGAAAATATTCGGCCTATAAATGTCTCTTTGGCTTCTTGTAATACTGCAACTGCTTGTGATTCTTGATTCATGTGTAGACCTCCTCAAAAAAGCTTTTATGTTATTGTATGTGTAATGCCTAGAAGGTGTTAAAAATCATAAAATATATATAAGAAGTGCATGTGAAAGATGAGATTCACTTGTTTTCCATAAATAAAAAACTCGGCAATTGCCGAGTTTTTTATTTAATATAAGGAGCTGGATCTACAGCATTTGATTTTGCTTGATTCCACTCACCGATGTGTAGTTCGAAGTGCAAGTGTTGTCCTTGTGAATCACCTGTATTTCCCATAAAACCGAGTTGCTGGCCTTGTGTTACTTTTTGTCCAACTGAAACAGAGCGGCTACTCATATGAGCATAAACAGTTGTATATGTTTGACCGTTCATACGATGCGATAAGTATACAACATTTCCGTAGCTACTAGAGAAATCGGAGCGAATAACAACTCCATCGGCTGCAGCGACGATTGGTACGGTTCCAGGAGCTGCAATATCAAGTCCTTTATGACGATCACGTGATGGATCATTAAATCCAGAAGAAAATCTACCAGCTGCTGGTTTAATAAAACCGCCAGTATTTTTCGCTTGAGGTGCAGGTTGGCTTTGCGCTGAAGGAGCGGATTGCACTGAAGGAGCGGATTGCTGAGATCGTTTTTGTTCTTCAGCTTTTTTTGCTTCTTCAGCCTTTTTCGCTTCTTCAGCCTTTTTCGCTTCTTCTGCACGTTTTTCCTCTTCAACTGCATTTTGAACAGCTTGACGTTGGTTTTCTAAAATAGTCTTTGATTCTTCTAAACTTTCCATCTCAGAATCTATCTTTGAAGCTTTTTCGTGTAAATCGGTAATTAATGCTTGCTGTTGTTGCTGATTTGCTTGTAGTTCTTGCTGTTGTTTCTGTAATGTTTGTTCAGATTCCTTAAGTTGTGTTTCTTTTTTTTCAATCGCTTCTTTTTCTTTTTTAACAGTTTCTTGATCTTGAGTTTGCTGTTTTACGATATCTGTATCATTATTTAAAATTACACTTACAGAATACATATTTTCTATTAGTTCAGCGATATTGTTCGTGTTAATTAATACTTCTGTAATTAAATTTGTACGTGGTTGCTCTTGCATGGACTGTAATCTCTGCTTAATTACTTCTTGACGTGTATCGATTTTTTTCTGTAGTTCTTCAATATGTTTCTTTTTCTCATCAATACTGTTTTGTGTTTTTTCGATTTCAGCTTTTGTTGCGTTTAAATCTGCTTCATTTTTATTAATAGAAGCAGTTAATTCATCGATTTTTTTCTGTAAATCTTGTATTTCTTTTTCGATTTGTTCTTTTTCAGTTGATTTCGTATGTATTTCTTGTTGTTTACCTTCTAATTGTGATTGAATATTAGATAATTTATCTTGACTCGTCTCCGCATATACTGGTGAAAGCAATGGAGAAACGAAAATAGAGCCGGCTGTCAGTAAACTAAACGCTGTTATTTTTTTGTTCATCTGTCTATCCCCTTTCCCTATTCTATATAATCACAGGAAGGAGAAAAATGTCTATTGTTGTAATGATAATGTAAAAAAAATTTAAGTAATTGTTATTAAATGTCGAAAAACACAAGAAATCTTGTATAAATCGTTTGTCTCTACTATAAAAATTTGCTTATATTAGGAACTAACATATATCGAGAAATAAGAAAGGAAGGAATCGTTCTCATGTGAGGTTTTCTGACATTGGATTTATTTTTGTCAAGAAAAAAATTTGCATAGAGGAAAATTTATTTAGTTGTCAGATTTCTATTTTTGTCTTATCATTTTAATAGGGGCGAAAGTATTGAATAGTCTTATAATATTTAATACTGTGATTTTTGTATTTTATAGAAAAATAGAATATGGAAATTTAGAACATCTAAGAAGGGGGTCGCAGCAAGTATGAAAAGAATTGGACTTGCATGGCAAATTTTAATAGGTCTTGCTCTCGGTATTGCCGTAGGAGCAATTTTTTATGGTGATCCGATGGTTGCTAAAATTTTACAACCGATTGGTGATATTTTTATCCGCTTAATTAAAATGATCGTCGTACCAATCGTTGTTGCCAGTCTTATTGTTGGGGTGGCAGGCGTTGGTGATGTCAAAAAGCTTGGACGTTTGGGCGGAAAAACAATCCTTTATTTTGAAATCATTACAACAATTGCGATTATTGTTGGTTTATTAGTAGCGAACATTTTCCAACCAGGAAAAGGCGTGGATATGTCACAGTTACAAAAAACAGATATTTCTAAGTATACAGCGACAACAGAACAAGTACAGCACCATTCATTTGCTGATACATTCGTAAATATTGTTCCAACGAATATTATGGAGTCATTGGCAAAAGGTGATATGCTTCCAATTATTTTCTTCTCTGTATTATTTGGTTTAGGAGTAGCTGCCATTGGAGAAAGAGGGAAGCCAGTTCTGAATTTCTTCCAGGGTGTAGCAGATTCAATGTTTTGGGTGACAAATCAAGTAATGAAATTTGCGCCGTTTGGTGTATTTGCGTTAATTGGCGTAACGGTTTCTAAGTTTGGTGTAGCGTCATTAATCCCATTAGGTAAGTTAGTTATTGTTGTTTATGGAGCAATGATTTTCTTCGTTGTTGTTGTATTAGGTATTACAGCAAAAATATTTGGAATTAATATTTTTCAATTCTTTAAGATTTTAAAAGACGAGCTTATTTTAGCGTATTCTACAGCAAGCTCAGAGACGGTTCTACCAAAGATTATGGAAAAGATGGAGCGTTTCGGTTGTCCGAAAGCCATTACATCTTTCGTTATTCCAACAGGTTATTCATTTAACTTAGATGGTTCAACATTATACCAAGCAATTGCCGCTCTTTTCTTAGCGCAAATGTATGGTATTCACTTATCAATTTCAGAGCAAATTACATTGCTTCTTGTATTAATGGTTACTTCAAAAGGTATTGCAGGTGTACCAGGCGTATCATTCGTTGTATTATTAGCAACGCTTCATACAGTAGGTATTCCGGCTGAAGGTTTAGCGTTTATCGCTGGTATTGACCGTATTTTAGATATGGCACGTACAGCAGTAAACGTAGTAGGTAACTCATTAGCTGCAGTTGTTATGTCTAAATGGGAAGGTCAATATGACGAAGAAAAAGGACAAGCTTATTTGAAGGAGATTTCAGAGAAGCAAGCAGCTTAAATTACAACAAAGCCCTCACGTTATACGTGAGGGCTTTTCTATATGAAATTACTGTATTTAGTGGTAAACGAATTAGGCGTGGCCTGTATCGAACGGAAGAAAACAAATTATTAAACACAGATGTGAATGGTTCCTATAACATCTTAAAAAAAGCAGTTCCAAAGGCGTTTGCCGATGGAATAGAGGGGTTGTGCCATCAGGCAGCTGTGTCAACTCCACTCGTGTTAAGCATCTTTTGAAGGTGATACACGAGAAACCCCCACTTCAAGATCAGAAGGAGATAAGTGGCGGGAGTTTTCATGGTTTTCAATTTTAGAAACAGAAATTTTGAAAATAAAAGATATTATTTAATTGCATGGAATGTTTGATTCATTCGTAATTTTTTATAAATATCAAAAAAATACCAACTATTTTGATAGAAATAATGTTTGACATTTTCTTTTGCAGCGAGTAAAGTAATAAAGGATTGATTTACACAAAATATAATATGAAACCTTCTTATCAAGAGAGGCGGAGGGACTGGCCCTACGATGCCTCGGCAGCGGACTCATATAGAGTGCTGTGCCAAATCCAGCAAGCGGAATGCTTGATAGATGAGAAGAGTGTTTCTTATATGATATATAAGACCTCTTCTCTTTAGAAGAGGTCTTTTTCGCTCTTGTGAAGGAAAGGTTTAGAAATAGGAGAGGATATTACTTTGGAACAAACAAAAGGAAATGGATGGGCATTATTGCCACTTGGTATATTTTTAGCACTATTTATTGGTTCTGGTGTGATTACAGGAGATTTTTATAAGTTACCAATCGTAGTTGCTATTTTAATTGCAGTTGCTATCGCGTTAGTAATGAATAGAAAAGAAAACTTTACGACAAAGGTTGAACGTTTTGCTAAAGGGGCTGGCAATCCAGATATCATGATTATGGTATTAATCTTTGTATTAGCAGGTGCATTTTCTGAAACAGCAAAAGGTATGGGCGCTGTTGAAGCAACCGTAAACTTAGCCCTTACTATTTTTCCGCAAAGCCTGTTAGTTGCTGGACTGTTTATTATTGGTGCGTTTATTTCATTAGCGATGGGAACGTCAATGGGTACAATTGCAGCATTGGGGCCAATTGCAGTAGGAATTAGTGGGCAAACGGATATTTCTATGGCACTTGCTATGGCGACAGTTGTTGGCGGAGCAATGTTTGGTGACAATTTATCTTTTATTTCAGATACGACAATTGCTGCGGTGCGTACACAAGGAACGGAAATGAAAGATAAATTTAAAACAAACTTCTTGATTGTATTACCGGCTGCCATTATTACGACTATACTTTTAATCGTTCTTACGTTAGGAACTCATACAAATATGACGGCACATGCGTTTAACTGGGTGAAAATTTTGCCGTATGCAGGGGTGTTAATTACAGCTCTGCTTGGATGTAACGTACTAGTTGTATTAACTGGAGGAACAGTGTTTGCTGGTATCATTGGCATGTTAGATGGAAGCTACACATTAGCAAGTTTCTTTAAAAGTATTACAGTAGGGATTAATGGTATGATGGAGATGGTATTATTAGCGATTTTAATCGGTGGAATGGTTGAAATTATCCAATATAACGGCGGTATTCAGTATTTAATGAATATACTAACGCGTAATATTCGTTCGAAAAAAGGTGCAGAATTTGGAATTGCTGGTCTTGTAAGTATGACAAATATGTGCACAGCAAATAATACAATTTCTATTATTTTCACGGGTCCACTAGCAAAGAATGTTGCAGATCAATACAATATTGATCCGAAAAAATCTGCGAGCCTGTTAGATTTATTTTCTTGTAGCGTGCAAGGGTTAATCCCGTACGGTGCACAAATGTTAACAGCGGCAGGATTTGCTTCGCTTTCACCAGTTGAGTTATTACCGTATTCATTTTATCCAATGTTAGTTGCGGTTTGCGGTATTATTTCAATTGTAATTAATTTTCCGCGTCTTTCACCTATAGCTAAGAAAAAGGAATATGAAAAAACAGCATAATGAAAAAGAGGATGTCTTGTATAAGGCATCCTCTTTTGTTTTGAATATAACGACTAATTTCATCTCACTTTAAATATAGGTCTGATGATGAATAGGACTTAAGTCTGAGAAGAAAACGGTTCTTAAGCTCGTTATAGAAAAATGAAAAAATAGTTAAGATAAGAGTATCAAATCGAAGGGAGGCAAGCACAAGATGAAACAGTTTCTAGCGTTTATCGCAGCCGGTATTTTAGCTTTAATTGCTCTTGGAAGTCTTGCTGGTATTATAGGATTTGCAATTGGAGCAGGGATTGTGTATTGGAGCTACAAGTCATTTGTGCGAGCACGATCATTTTTTGGAAAGTTAGCTTGGGGTATTGTCGGTTTAGTTGGCTTGTCAATCGGCCTTTCTAATTCACCAGCATTAATCGGTATCGTAGCATTAGTCGTTCTATATTATGGATACCGCGAATGGAAAAAAGAAAAAGTTGTAGTAGAGTCTGCTTCAGAAGGTTCTAAACCATATAGCAATTTTGAAGATGAATGGAACAAATTAATGAAAAATAACTAATATTAAACAACTAAAATAATAAAGTAGAAGAGAGGAAGATTTAAAATGAAACAATCATTATTCGGACGTGTACGCGAGGCAATACTTGCAGATCTTCATAATGTGTTAGACGAGAAAGAAAGAAAAAACCCAATTGCGATGTTAAATCAATATTTACGTGATAGCGAACGTGAGGTAACAAAAATTGAAAAGTTAATTGAGCGTCATAAAACATTAAAATCTAATTTTGCTCGTGAGCTTGAGCAGGCGCGTTATTTCGTAAATAAGAGATCCAAGCAAGCTGTAATTGCGCAAGAAGCAGGAGAAATGCAACTGCAAGAACGTGCATTAGAAGAAGTCGCATATTACGAAGGGCGAGTAGCTCGCTTAGAAGAAATGTATGCAGGTGTTATGGAACAAATTGATGAATTAGAGCGTCGCCTTTCTGAAATGAAAAATAAATTAAAAGAAATGAATGCAAAACGTATGGAATTAATGGCACGTGAAAATATGGCACATGCGAACCGTCGCATGAATACGGCTCTGCATAAAATGGATGAAAATAACCCATTTTTACGCTTTGAAGAAATTGAAAATCACATTCTTGATTTAGAGCTTCGCATCAATGAAGATCATGAACGTGACACATTTGATATGAAGATTGCAAAGCTTGAGCGCGAAATGAAGGAGAAAAAAGAAGTATCTATAACAAAAGAATCAGTAAAATAATTGTAGTACATTATAAAACAAGCTTATGATATAGTGATAGAAGAAAAGGTGTTGGAATGCAATACCTTTTTCTTCTGTTTATCCCGCATTAACGGGCAGTAAAACCCCTACCTCAAGATTCAAAGAGAGACGAGGAAGATAGGTGGGGATAACTGCCCGTAAAAGCCCGATTGGTTCAAATAACTATCAGTGGGGGATGAAAAAACCTCCACTGGTGGAAGTTTCACTTTACATATGACAAAGAAAGGGGAGCTGAGATGAAGAAACAATTTTCGAAAACACAATTTGTAGGAATGCTCCTCATTATATTTGGATTTGGTCTTGTTCTTGATATGATTCTCGGACATTTTGAGCCGGGTGCCCTTATTTTTGCTTTTATTATGATTATGTTTGGAAGGAATTATCGAAAAAAGAACCGATATGTGAGAGGAAATGTGCTTTTATTTGTCGGAGGACTCATTTTCGTATTTTTCCTGTTTTCATCAGCAGCCTTCGTGCTTGTTCTATTTGCTTGTTTAGCTTTCGTTGGTTATCAGCTTGTGCAAGGTCAGCAGAAGTCAAAAATGGTACAGGTCGAAATTAAGGAAAAAGGATATATAAATGAAGAAAAACAAATCTATCGAACAGAACCGTATCTTAAGAATATAATGGTTGGTAACGTACGAATAATGGATCATATTTATGAGTTAGAAGATATTAATGTCCAGTATGGAATCGGTGATGTTGAAATTGATTTAACAACAGCTATGATTCCAGAAGGAGAAACCGTCATTGTTATTCGTGGTGTTATTGGTAATATTCGTTTGTATGTTCCATACGATATTGAACTATCTTTAAATCATTCTGTTATTATTGGAAAAGTTTTGCTTCCTAATCATGAAGAAACAGGTTTTAATCGCAATGTAACATTCAAAACAGAACACTATAATGAGGCTCCTAGGCGTATTAAAATTATTTCTTCGCTTATCGTAGGCGATACGGAAGTGAGGAAAGTATAATGAAAAGGCAAAAGAATATTTCATGGATGTATATTCGCTACTCTATGTTATCTGCTAGTAGTATTGCATTCATTTGTACCATCGTATATGTATGGAAAAGTGGGCAATCTGTATATGATTTATTATGGAAAGAATCGATTGCTTCTGTTCCAGTTGGATTGTTTCTTATCTGCATGAGTCTTCTCATTGGTGGAGTTGTTGGGTATGCGATTGGTTATTATATGCAGCAGCGTATTCAAGGTTTAACGACTTTTTTATTTGAAGTAGAACGAGGGAATTTCCCGAAAGATGCTTCGTTTACTGCAGAAGATGAATTTCATGAAGTGGAGCGAAAGGTAATTGTACTTGCTAGGAGATTAGAGGAGCAAGCAGGATTATTTCAAAAAGTAACGAATGAACGAGCGCATTGGAATGAAGAAATGAGACAAAAGGTTATTTCAGAAGAGAGGCATCGTTTAGCTAGGGAGCTTCATGATTCTGTAAGTCAACAACTCTTCGCTATGTCAATGATGATGGCAGCAATTAATGAGCAAACTGCTAATATATCAGAAACTACTCAAAAACAATTACAACTTGTTGAAAATATGGTTGTAAATGCACAATCAGAAATGAGAGCATTGCTCCTTCATTTACGTCCTGTTCAATTAGAAGGTAAAAAATTAACAGAAGGTATTGAAGAATTATTAACGGAGCTTTCAAGAAAACAACATATGAAGATTGAATGGTTGATTGAGCCAATTCAATTGAAAAAAGGTGTAGAAGATCACTTATTCCGTATTGTACAGGAAGCGTTGTCAAATACACTGCGACATGCACAAGCAAAGAAAACAGAAGTAAGGCTGCGTCAAATTGATGAATATGCAATTTTAAAAATTATTGATGACGGCGTAGGTTTTGAAGTAGGCGTCAATAAAGCTGGATCATACGGTCTTCGTTCCATGCAAGAACGTGTCCATGAAATTGGCGGAACTTTAAAGGTATTAAGCTTCCCGAATAAAGGAACGCAAATTGAGGTAAAAGTGCCGATTCTTATAGATAGAGAGGAGGAACAGCATGATTAAAGTATTGCTCGTTGATGATCATGAAATGGTTCGGATGGGTGTATCTGCTTATTTATCAACTCAGCCGGATATTGAAGTTGTAGGAGAAGCAGAAAACGGAAGAAAAGGTTCAGAATTAGCATTATCATTAAAACCAGATATTATTTTAATGGATCTTGTTATGGATGAAATGGATGGTGTCGAGGCAACGCGTGCGATTATTCAAGAATGGCCGGAAGCGAAAATTGTTGTTGTAACAAGTTTCTTAGACGATGAAAAACTGTATCCAGTCATTGAAGCCGGTGCAACTAGTTATTTATTAAAAACATCAAGAGCAAGTGATATAGCAGATGCAGTGCGGGCAACGTACGATGGAGAAACAGTGCTTGAACCGAAAGTTACCGGGAAAATGATGTCACGTATGCGTCAAAAGAAAGAACAGCCGCTACACGAAGAATTAACAGAGCGAGAGTTTGAAATCTTATTATTAATTGCACAAGGAAAGAGTAATCAAGAAATTGCAGATGAGCTATTCATTGCTTTAAAAACAGTAAAGACGCATGTAAGTAATATTTTAAATAAATTACATGTAAGTGATCGTACGCAAGCGGTTATTTATGCGTTTCGCCACCAGCTTACAAAATAAAAAAGGCCGTAGAAACGCCTTTTTATTTTGCATTGTTTAGTGTTATGTTTACTTGTTTGGAAGATTCCGTGAAAAAATATCCAATATATAGTAAGGATTATTCAATTCTTTCTGTATATAAAGGTAGATATTTTTAACATATTTTTCATGATGTTAATCCAATTTTTGAATATGATTGGCTTGAATGCTTTCTAAAGATGGAGTAGAACGAATGTAATTTGCGAATGCTTCTTGATCTGTCGGGCCTTCAACGCGATTTCGTCCCTTTTGGAAAATTGTAAACTTATCGCCTCCGTTTGCCAGAAAAGAATTTACTACGACAGAGTATGTTGCATCATCTTCGAGTGGTTCCCCATTTTCTAGTGTAATTGATATTAACTTATTTTCTTTCCATGTGTAACGAATTCCAGATACTTGTAACATACGTATTTCATCAGTCCATTGTCCATGCAGTGCACTTCGAATTTCTCTACCCGTTAGATCCATTTTAATGAGTTTATTTTCAAAAGGTTGAATGAGAAAGGTATTTTCCCATGTAATGGAACCAGCTGGTAAATCATGACGGATACTACCTGGATTGACGAATGCAATGTCAGCCTGCATAGCTTGACGTTGAGATGCAGCAAGAAGAGCACCAAGGTCTGTTTCCCCGTTTCTATTTTGATCTCGTGTCAGCTTGTGTACGCTTTTTCCAAGTATTTGCTCGGTTAATGGGGCTATCTTTGTTTGATAGCTCTGTAGCCATGTTTGGATGATTGGATTAGGTTGTATTTGATTATGATAAGTAGGAATAATCTTTGCTGATTTTTTTGTAATATCTTTCGTTTTGCGATTAATTGTGAGCTGCACATTTGCAAAAGCTCTTCCGTAAGAATACCCTTCAACGAGTAGTTTTCCATTAACATATCCATTCATATAGGAATGATTATGTCCACCAAATAATACATCTACATCATCGTCAACTTTGCTTGCTAAATCAGCAAGTGGCCCGTAGGTAATTCCGCCTGTTGTCTTGCCAGCTACATGAGCAAGAACGATAATTGCATGGATGTCTTTTTGCTGTAATTCTCGTACGTACTTTTGAACAGCAGTAGCTTCATCTAAAAAAGTGACCGCTGAAATATCATTGTGCATAGTAAGAAAAGGTGTATCTTTTGTAACGATGCCAATAAAAGCAATGGGAATACCATTAATCCACTTAATCGCATATGGTGGAAATAGAGGTTCATTTGTGTTAGTATCTACTACATTTGCACAAACGTAAGGAAAAGAGCTACCTGGAAACATACCTGTTTTTGGATGAAAACCCCCATCAATAAGTCGCTTTAGTTCGTCTATACCTTCGTCAAATTCATGATTACCAACTGTTCCGACATCAAATTTCAGCATATTTAAAAATTCTATTGTTGGCTCATCTTGAAAGAGAGCAGAAATGGGAGGACTTCCACCAACCATATCACCGGCATGAACAAGTAAGGTATGAGGGAATTGTTCTTTATATGATTTGATATAAGAGGCTATATAATCGGCGCGGCCAGCAGGTTGTCCGTGTAGCATTGTAGTTGTATTGATTTGTCCGTGCAAATCATTTAATCCGATTATTTGCACATGTATTTCGGAAGGTTTTGAAGTGGGAAACAATGAAGAAAGAGTTATAGAAATGAGAAAAGGGATACATAAAAGAAAATTAATCATGTTGTCACTCCTTACATATACTGGTGTTTTTATTGTAATAGAAGGACAACTTTTTACTTTATTAAAAAATCGTAAATTTTTTGTGGAAATTGTAAGGTTTTTTATCCCATATGAACAGGCAGTAATCCCCCTACTGATGGAAGTTTCACTTTATCAAAATAGGAGAAAATCTGCCACTGTAAGATTAGAGGAAGATAAGTGCGGGGAGTTTTCATGAGAAAAAGAAGGATTTATTGCTCAATGTAGAGAATAATGTAATCATCCACTTGCTGGAAAGAACAGACAAAGCAGAGGTGACGAAGATGCTTGTAATGGGTGTATTGATATGTATTACTGCAATTTGTGGTTTTATATGGTTATATTATTCTCGTTCGTTTAAACAAGCAGGAGTGTTACTTTTTGATAAAGGTAGTTTGTTTGGAAATCAATCCAGATTTTTAGTATGCTCGAAGTGTGGAAGAGCACAGGCAAGAAGCGGTGGATATCAAGAGTGTTGCCGAACAAGGTTATGAAAGAGTAGCAAGCCTCACACATTGTGAGGCTTGCTACTCTTTCAAGGCTGTCCAAATAGTCCAGCGATCCTGTTCTATAATAGGAGATTTGTTATGAAGTTTAGAGTAAAGATGCTCTAATAATTGAGAGAGTTCATCATCGGATAATTCATGTAAAATAGAACGACCTGTCCGAGGTGATAAATCTTGAAGTAAATTTTCAATTGAAGGATGGACTTTACGAACTTCCCAAAGAGTTTCAATAGGATTTGTATGGAAGCCGCTGTTGTGTAACCAATATAGTATTTGATTTGTTTTAGGTCTTCGTTTAGCTTCTGTATGGAGTAATTTTGGATAGCAAGAAAAGAAATAGCCGCGAATATGTTCTGAACTTCCTGGAATCGTGCAGTCTTCAATTGTTCGATCTTGGAGAATAAGTAGACCGTTTCGCTTTAAAATACGATATGCTTCTTGTAAAAATTGTGGAATATGCTCTAGATGATGAATAACAGCTCGTGATATAACGATATCAAAGGTTGCATCTGCAAAAGGAAGGTTATGAGCGTCACCTTGTACAAATGAAACGTGTTGTATGTGAGCGCAATTTTCCTTGGCAGCTTCGAGCATCTCATTTGAAAAATCAAAACCAATTGCTTCAGCTGCCCCCATCATAGCGAGTTGTTTTGTATAAATACCACCACCGCATCCAATATCAATCACTCTCTTTTCTTTGACGTCTACAATATTTTGAATCATAGACGTCCATGAATCCGTTGCTTGACGATTTGTATACGTATATTTATTGTTTGGGCTGTGAAAATCTATTGGCATGCTGTAAGCCCCCTTTCATGTATATTATATCCGATTTTGTTTGTTAGGTTGATTTTGTTTTCTTTTGAGAACAATAAGCTTTTCTTATTTTGAGAAATGAGGATGGGAGCTATGCGAAAAAAATGGTTATTCATGTTTGTTCTTTTCTTATTAGTCGGATGTAACCAAATGGGTAAGAAAATAGAACAAGGTGAGAAATCAGCAAAAGAAGCGGGGAGTGTTATGGAAGAGAGCATACAAATAATTGTATCCCAAACAGGACAAGAGGAAAAAATATTGAAGGACGAGAAAGCAAAAATTGTTGCAAATATTATAAATAAAGCGGAGAAACAAAACGTAATAGGTGAATTAGGTGAACCGGAATATGTAATTAAAATTAAGAAAAACGGACAAGAAGAAAAGTATAAAGTTTGGCTTCGTACAGAAGCGAGAACAGGTTGGTTACAAAAAGAAACCGATACAAAGAATTTTTACCTTATATCAAAGGTGGATACAGAAAAGCTGCTTTCTTTGTTTCCGACAGCACCCTCAACACAAAATGAGGATGAACAACAATCAACTATAACTGAAATTACGAAAAAGGATTTACAAATTACGCGTTTTCACATTAAAACAAAGGAAAATGCAGTTCATTATACGGTGTATTACACGATTTCAGATGCATTATATAAAAAGTTAGAAAAAGAAAAAAATTATTATTTTCAATTACATTTTCCTCCGAAAGTGCAAAAGATAATAAATAAAGAAAAAAGTGATTCAATTCAAGGTGAAATAGTGAAAGAAGGATATAAACAATATGAAGTGAACTTTTTTGTTCCTGCTAACAATTTATCATCGTCTCAACTAAAAATGTTAGAAGCGTATTATGATCAATATGATTTAAAAATGTTTAATCATAAAAAAGAAGAGATTGGTGCGTTTCAAAATATTATTCAAATAGTGAAAGAATATGGAGAAAAGATGGAGTTAGAAAGATAAAGAGGCTTTCTTTTAGGAGATGAGAAAAAGAGTGATAGATATCATCACTCTTTTATTTTGTTTTTGTTGACGGTTCACTCATAGATTTTCGCGTAATAAAATAAGCGATAATAAGTGCAGAAAGGATAATGGAGCTAATGAAAATATTGTTTGGTAGCCAATCTAATAGTAATACGTGTCCAACAGTATAAAAAATAAGCATAGAAGCTAGAAAAGATAAGGCACCGATCATAACAGATTGTAATGTCACCGTTTTCACCTCCTTGCATGTATAGTATTGGCCAAAAATGGATCAATTAAACAGTGATTTCCAATAAACTTAAAATATATGGCATAATAAGAAGAAAAAGATTATTGGTAGGGAGAGGAATATGAAACAAAATACAAAAGGATTATGGGGGATTATTGTAGCAGTTGGTCTTTTTCTGTTGTCTAAATTAAAGTTTGTATTTGCGATTGTCAAACTAGCAAAGTTTTCTACTATATTTAGTATGCTGTTATCTCTTGGCGCTTATGCAGCGATATACGGATGGAAATTTGGTGTTGCACTCGTATACTTATTACTAATTCATGAAATGGGTCATTTGTGGGCAGCAAGACGAAAAGGAATTGCAACCTCACCTGCTATTTTTATCCCATTTATGGGAGCGGTTATAGGAATGAAAGAATTGCCTAAAAACGCAAAAGACGAGGCATACATTGCATATATGGGACCGCTATTTGGTTTACTCTCTTTTTTACCAGCAATTCCGCTGTATATGACAACAAAAGAACCGTTTTGGGCACTTGTTATTATGCTTGGTAGTATGATTAATTTCTTTAACTTAATTCCCGTATCACCACTTGATGGGGGACGAATTGTTTCTGTTGTAAGTACAAAAATTTGGGCGGTAGGCCTTGTTATATTGCTTGGTTATGCAATTGTACAAAAAAGTATTTTTCTTGGGTTTATTTTTCTATTAGGCTGTTTAGAATGGCGCAGAGTATCGAAACGAAATCAACCAATTCAAGAGCTTGGTTGGAAAATAGATATTGTAAAAGAATATATGATACGTTTGAAAGAAGAATTACGAGAAACAGGAGCACTACATCGTACCATCTATATGATGCACCAAGAAGTAACGATGCTTCGCCAGAAAGAGCGAGGTAAATCATTAACAAAAGAAGAGCGTCAAAGAAAAATAGCATTAGAGTACTTGTTTCCTAAATTTGAACCACTTGATTACGTGCCGTATGAAGAGGAAAAAGAGCAGCATCTTCTATTGATGCAAGATGCAGTAGCAGTGTCAGAGCGAAAATTACATAAGTGGGAAGAAGAAAAAGAACAGTATGAAAAGTACTACTCTGCAAATATGAAAACACGTATGGGTATGTTCATTTTATACGTATTCTTACTCGCAATACTCGGATATGCTACATATCAAGGAAATGCAATCTTACAAAATCAACTTCCTACAAATAATTTGTAGAAAAACGTTGTCGAAATGGAAAGAATGATTTGAACAGGAATTCTCTCTTTTTTATAGAACATTACAAATATTACGTTTTTTAGAAATAAATGTAATGTTTATGTATAGAAAAGGAGTCGGGTGTATGAAAAAGGTGTGCAGTATACTTGGAATTCTTATAGTAATGGGAATCGCTAGTTACGGCTTAAGCAAAGTTTTTGTACACTATGCAAGTAAGCCTGTTGGTGTAACGGCAATGCCGAAAGTAGAAGAGGTTGATGAGACAAAAGAAGTGCTGCAATTCATCCGCACGACACATGAAAGCTACAATGGCTTTTTAAATTATGGAAAAGCAGAAAAATACACAGATGGAGACTGGAACCATTTAATGAAATGGTTTCAAGAACAGGAACATGCTTTAAAAGATGTTGAGACAAAAGTGAAAAACAAGCAAATAAAACGAGATGTGAAACGAAGTTATGAAATTTTGAAAAAAGGGGTAGAAGATCGTAATATTGAATATGTTATTTATGCACATCGTGTATATCATGATCTTGATATTCTTGTAAATAAATATACAGGTGAAACGAATATTTGGGGGTATACAGAGTTTGGAAATGGGAAAGATGTAAAAGTAATAGAACAGGCATTACAAGCACAGTAAAAAAGGCATACTTAGTATGTCTTTTTATTATTGATGTTACTTTAATATACAGTAACATTCTTCTCGATCTCACGAGGAATTTCTTAACGAAGATAGAGGGTGTCATTTATCCCGCATTAAGGGCAGTAAGACCCCCACCTCAAGATGCAGAGGGAAACAAAGAAGATAGTTGGGGGATAACTGCCCGTAAAAGCCCGATTGGTTCAACTAACCATCAATGGGGAATGAAGAAAACCCCCACTGATGGAAGTTTCACTTTATCGAGTAGTAAGAACCCATCTTAAGATGGAGAGACAAGTACAGAAAATAGGGGGACACTGATTAAAGTTTCACTTAATAACGTTTTTCACAAAACCATCATGTTTATAGTGATTAAAATCACAACTTATATCTTTGATATCGTATACAATGGAAATAGTTAAGGAAATAGCTAAGGAAATAGAGGAGTGGATAGTATGTTAAGTCCAAAAACAATTGAAATTGTAAAATCAACTGTACCGTTATTACAAGAAAAAGGTGTGGAGATTACAACACGTTTTTATCAAATTATGTTTTCTGAGCATCCGGAACTATTAAATATTTTTAACCATACAAATCAAAAACAAGGAAGACAGCAACAAGCATTAGCAAATGCAGTATACGCAGCTGCTAATTATATTGATAACTTAGCAGTGATTATTCCAGTTGTGAAACAAATTGGACACAAACATCGTAGCTTAGGTATTAAAGCAGAACATTACCCGATTGTTGGTAAATGCTTGTTACAAGCTATTAAAGAAGTAGCTGATGCTCCGCAAGAAGTATTAGATGCTTGGGGAGAAGCTTATGGTGTGATAGCTGACGCATTTATTAGTATAGAAGCAGAAATGTATGAAGAAGCTGCTGAAAAAGCGGGCGGCTGGAAAGATTTCCGCAATTTTATCGTTGTGAAAAAAGAAAAAGAGAGTGATGTGATTACATCCTTTTATTTAAAACCAGAAGATGGGGGAGCGCTATCTTCATTCTTGCCAGGACAATATGTAAGTGTACAGTTAAATATTGAAGGAGAAACATATACACATAACCGTCAGTATAGTTTATCAGATGCACCTGGAAAGGATTACTATCGCATTAGTGTGAAACGCGAGAAAAGTGCAGAAGGTCTAGAGGGAATGGTATCGAATTATTTACATGATCATGTAAATGAAGGAGATATTTTACCGTTAAGCGCACCAGCAGGAGATTTTGTACTGAATATGGATTCACAGTTACCAGTTGTATTGATTAGTGGTGGTGTAGGAATTACACCAATGATGAGTATGTTAAATACATTAATTGAGCAATCGCTAAACCGTAATGTATACTTTATTCACGGCGCGTTAAACAGTGATGTACACGCAATGAAAGACTATGTTACAAATGTAGCAAAAGAGCATGAACAAGTAAAAGTATATACTTGCTACTCTAATCCAACTGAGCAAGATAAGAAAGTAAAAAATTATGATAAAGAAGGCTTCATAGATTTAGCGTGGTTACAAACTATTATTCCTTCCAATGAAGCAGATTTCTACTTCTGCGGACCGGTACCGTTTATGAAACATATTCATGCAGATTTGACAGAATGGGGTGTGGTACCAGAGAATATTCACTTTGAATTCTTTGGTCCAGCAGCTAGCTTGCAATAATTAAAAAAACGAGGTGTTAATTCACCTCGTTTTTTGTTTGTTCTCGAAGTAGCCGATTTACTGTTTCACGACGGATGCCAATGAGTTGACCAATTTCTGTTTGGTTTAAAATTTCATAGACCGGAATGTCTCCTAAATATGTTGTAAACCATTTTTGTAAACGAAGTAGCCTCTCTTTTGGAGAAACGGTTGTAAGCTGATCGATACGCTCTTGCATCATTCGTAATTTTGTTTGCAGCTGAAGGGCGAGATCGGCATAAGATTCGGGATTTGCATGTAATTGTTCATACCATGCGTTGCGTAAAATTGGCTCTACTTCTGTCTTAATTAAAGCGATTGCAGTGCCGTGATATTCTTTTGGAGAGATTAAAGAGTGGTGAGGAATCGTTTCACCTGGAACAATAATATTAAATAAAAAAGGCGTGCCGTCCTCTTGGAGGCGAACTACTTTTAATAGACCGCTTTTTACAAAATATAGAGGGCCTTCCTCTCCTTGACGAAATAGTATTTCTCCTTTATGTAAAATCAATGTAAGCACCTCTTTATATATTGCTATTCATTTTATTATAGAGGAATTGTTTGCATAAGACTATACTTGTGAATTGCAGAAGAAACCTTATAGTTTTATTCTGCAATTTAGTAGTCTCCTGCTAATGGGAATTTTAATTTATTGACGAAATATATCATATTACAGTAGTATACTGTTTAGTGTGTATGTGTAAGGACGGTACTAGAAAGGAATATTTTTTTAGGGGGCATACCATGTTAGATGAAAAAATGACTGATGTGAAGATTTCAACAGATGCAGTGATACATGTGGAAGAAATGAAGGGTGGAGTTGTTCTATCGGTCGAAATAGATGGACAAATCATTTATACGATGGCTTATGATGAAGAAACAGATAGTTATGCAGAGTTATATGATAGAAACGATAGACGAGCAAGACAAGTCCATGAAGATTTTATGGGATGGTCGCTTGTACACTAAGGAAAGCTTAACAAGCTGAGAAATGCTTCTCTTATAGGTAAAGAGAAGCATTTCTCGGCTTGTTTTTTTGTTTATAAATAGAAAACAATAAGATTGTATATATAATGTAATAATTACATATGATTTGTAACACTCACTTCTATATTGTTAGGGCATTGTAAATGTAAATGTTGCTTTTTTTCGGTATGATATGGTCAATGGGAATTCTTCATCCTCTACAGATGATTAGTTGAACCAAGCAAGCTCTTATGAAAGTTTTATGTTTACCTATTGAATTTAGGAAAGCATTACTACATGTTAGAGTGGAATGAAATACCAAAAATGTAATGAACATAGGAGTGATTATCATGAGGAATTTCCATATTTCTAACTTTCTCTTATTATGTGTCTGCTCATTATTATGTATTATTTTAGGAGTGTTTCTTTATACATGTATATAAAAGTAACGCATTCTAAAAGAATGCGTTACAAAATGGAACTAATAATCATACGTGTACCGAGAATAATTAAGGTAATGCGTAATAAATTGATAATAGCGTTACCACTTAGTTTTGTATTAATATAAGCTCCAATTTTCCCGCCAATCCATGCTCCGGGGATTAAAACAAGGGCATAGAGCCAGCTTACATTACCAAGTGAAATATGAGTTGCTGAATTTACAATTGCGGATAAAAAAACGATAAACATTGATGTAGCGACAGCGATTTGTGCTGGAAAAGCGAAAAGAATCATCATTGCTGGAACTAATAAGACACCCCCGCCAATCCCGAATAAACCAGAAATAAAACCTACACCAAATGAAATAATGATAGCAAGAAAAGGTGAGAACTGATAAGTTATGGTTTCTCCTTCAGAAGTTGTAAAGGAGCGTTTAATAATAGAACCGTTCGAAAGCGATAGAGGTTTCATTTTATCTCGTATCATGAGTAAAATGGATACTAAAATCAGAAAAACCCCGAAATATAAAGAGAAAGAATCTTGATTTAAAAATTTATTTGCCCACGATCCGATAATTCCTCCAGGACCACTCCCAATAAATAAAATAAGGCCACTTTTGTAATCAATCCGCTTATGCTTCATGTATGTGAGGGTAGAAGCTAAACCTGTAAATACGACGGTAACAATTGAAGTACCAACAGCCAATTGGGGAGAAAGGCTATGTAAGTTAATCAGTAACGGAACGATAATGATTCCTCCGCCAAGACCAACTAGACTTCCAATTGTACCTGCTAATAATCCAACAAGTAATAGCATAATATATTCCAACTGTAACATCTCCTCTTTTGTAACAAATACATCATTTATTATACAATGTTTTGAATCAGAATGATGTGTGTTCACAAAAAAGTCGTCTTCTGCATAAGAAGACGACTTTTCTTTAGAGAATAAGGTTTAATACGTAATAGAATAAAGCAGCTAATGAAGCTGAAATAGGGAGTGTGATAACCCATGTAATTAACATGCGTTTTGCTGTTCCCCACTTTACGCCTTTTACGCGATGTGAAGCACCAACACCTAAAATAGAAGATGAAATAACGTGTGTTGTACTTACTGGTAAATGAATGAAAGTTGCACCGAAAATAACAATTGATGATGATAAATCAGCAGCTACGCCATTTACAGGGCGGATTTTCATAATTTGTCCACCGACAGTTTTGATAATTTTCCATCCACCGACAGAGGTACCAAGACCCATTGCAGTTGCACACGCGAATTGTACCCACAAAGGGATATCTGTTGAAGTGTGATAATTATTTGCGATAAGGGCCATTGTAATAATACCCATCGCTTTTTGAGCATCATTTGTGCCATGTGTAAAAGATTGCAATGCCGCTGTGAATATTTGGAATATACGGAAATTTTTGTTTGTTTTCGTCAAGTTAAAATTTTTAAAGGCAATTTTAAAAATACTATATACGATGTAACCGATGACGAAAGCGATAATCGGTGAAATAACTAAAGCTTCAATGATTTTAATGAAGCCTTTATAATTTAATGCACCAAAACCAGCAGCAGCGATAGCTGCCCCAGCAATAGCACCGATAATTGCATGAGATGAACTACTTGGAATTGCATAGTACCAAGTAATTAAATTCCATGCGATAGCAGCAAGCAGCGCTGCTAAAATAACGACACTACCATTTGGTAATGTAAATGGATCGACAATATCTTTTGTAATAGTCTTTGCTACACCCGTAAATGCCATTGCACCTAAAAAGTTCATAAGGGCTGCCATAATAATGGCTTGTCTTGGCTTTAAAGCCTTTGTTGAAACAGCTGTTGCGATGGCATTTGCTGTATCATGGAATCCGTTAATAAAGTCGAAAGCCAAAGCACAAATGACAACTAAAACGGTTAAAATCAAGAGTGTATCCATGGTCAAACTCCTTATGCGTTCTTCATAATAATTGTTTCTAAAACATTTGCTACGCTTTGACAGCTGTCAGCAACTTCTTCTAATTCTTCGTAAATTTCTTTGTATTGAATAATCTTGATTGGATCTTTCTCACGAGAGAATAGATGCTTAATAGCATGTCTACGAATATCATCACATTTTGATTCGTAGTCTTTAATTTTGATTGCATTTGTACGAATATCGAGTAGCTTTTTATTGGACATCAATTCAATAGACGACGCAATTTCAATCGCACATTGATTAATTGCATCAACGAATTTAATCATGTATTCGTCTGCTTCTGTAATAGAATACATTTCAAATAGACCAGCACTATGATCTAATCCGTCTAATACATCATCCATACTCATTGCAAGTTGCAAAATGTCTTCACGTTCAATTGGAGTGATAAATGCTTTGTTTAATTCCATAATGATTTCGTGAATAAATGAATCACCCTTTGACTCATATTCTTTCATGCGCATGGAGAATTCTTTTAAATCACTTGCGTTTTTAATTTTATACTCCACAAAAAATTGTGCGCCTTCTTTTAAATTTTCAGAAATATTCGTTAGCATTTCTGAAAATTTATCTTTTCTCGATTTGAAAACCATATTGTTACCCCCACCAAAAAATAGTTATGTAAAGCATATTGGCTAGTTCATTCTACCAAAAAGTTGTCGGTTTTTAAAACATTTTATCGAAAAGTTTACAAAAACTTAACATTAGACAAGTTGAAAAATTAGTAATGTTAACACTTTTTTAGTAATACTCGTACTTATAGAATGTCCTTTTCATACAAAAAGTATGAAAAGGGTAGCTTAGACTTGACGAATTATAACGATATCATAGAAAATTTGTAAAGATAAAGATGTTACCCATATATATACATTTGAAAGTAAGGTAGAGGAAGTGAATGAATGAAGTGGAACAGCACTCAATTACAAAGGATAAGAGAGTGGTTCAAAACAAGAAAAAAATTGCGGATATTTTTGTTGATTTTAGGAAGTTTTGGCTTATCTTTGTTTATCTTTGTGAACATTATGATTACAATCCAAGATATATCGGCATTAAAACATGCAGTACCTCAGCCAACAGTGATTTACGATGCAAATAAGCAGGTAGCAGCAAAATTGTCTTCTTCGAAAATAGAAGGAATTAAGCGTAAAGATATTCCAGACGTTATGATTCAAGCTGTTGTTGCAGTAGAAGACCAAAAATTTTATGAGCATCGCGGTATATCTTATAGCGGAATTTTTAATGCTATCATTAAAAATATAACAGCAGGAGAAGTTGTTGCCGGAGGAAGTACAATTACACAACAGCTTGCTAAAAACGTATTTTTAACACAAGATCGGACGTTTACAAGAAAATTCAAAGAGTATTTTATTACAAAGAAAATTGAACGCACATATACAAAAGATGAAATTATAGAAATGTATTTGAATCAAATTTATTTTGGTGAGGGAGCATGGGGGATTAAAAATGCTGCTAAGACGTATTTTGATAAAGAAGTGAAGGAATTAACGATTCCTGAAGCTGCCACTTTAGCTGGATTAATTAAAGCGCCTTCTACGTATTCACCGTTTAAAGACTTTAATAAATCAATTACAAGAAGAAATGTTGTTCTTTCTTTAATGAAGGAACAAGGCTATATTACAGACAAACAATTTCAAATAGCGAAAGATGAAGGGCTTTCACTTCACCGTGGTGTCGAAAAGCAATATGAGGGAAAATATCCTTACTATGTTGACTATGTTGTTCGTGAGGCAATGAATAAATACGACTTGACACAAAATGAAATTTTATCAGGTGGTTATCAAATTTACACAGAATTAGACCCAAAGATGCAACAAGCGGTAGAAGATGTTGTGAATAATGATCATTATTTTCCAAAGACTACTTCTGATCAAATTATGCAAACAGGTGTTGTACTCATGAATCCCAAAACGGGTGATGTTCCAGCTCTTGTAGGAGGAAGAGGGCCGTATCAATTTTTACAGTTTAACCATGCATCGCAATTAAAACGCCAGCCAGGTTCAACATTAAAACCATTGGCAGTGTATACACCAGCATTGGAACAAGGATATGAGGTATATGATGTATTAAAAGATGAACCACTAGACATTAATGGATATACACCGAAAAATAGCGGGAATGTATACCATGGTAATGTAACGATGTATGAAGCACTTGCTAATTCCTATAATGTATCAGCCGTTTGGCTACTGGAACAAATTGGTCTGGAAAAGGGTGTGAAGTCTTTAGAACGTTTTGGTATTCCGCTTCAAGATGATGATCAATCTTATGCGTTAGCGCTAGGAGGGATGAGTGAAGGAACGTCTCCACTTGTCATGGCACAAGCGTATGCGACCTTTGCGAATGATGGTGTACAAATGGAAGCACATGCGATTCGGGAACTGCAAGATAGTGAAGGGAATGTAGTAGGGAAATGGTATAAAAAAGAAACTCGTGTTACGGATGAAAAAACGGCACAAAAGATGACGTATTTATTACAAGGGGTTGTAGAGAAAGGAACGGGAGAAAAAGCAAAACTTAAATCTGTAGAGACTGCTGGGAAAACGGGTACAACACAACTTGTAGATGGCCCGAGCAGCGGTGCAAAAGATTCATGGTTTGTTGGCTATACACCAGAATTAGTTGCATCCATTTGGGTTGGCTATGATAAAACAGATAGTGAACATTTTGTTCCTGGTGGTAGTCAAATAACGACAACGATGTTTCAAGATATTATGAAAAAAGCAGTTGGGCAGCCAAGTCAAAAAAACTTTGATTTGTCGCTTATACCAGAAGCTGAGTATACAAAACATTTACAAACCATTGAAGAGGAAAAAAAGCGAAAAGAAGAAGAGAAAAAACGACAAGAGGAAGAAAAGCAGAGAAAAGAACAGCAAGAAAATTGGATGAATAAAATAAAAGAATGGATTCCATTCTTTTAAGAAGTAAATCCCAGATTATGAAATGAGTAATCTGGGATTTACTTATGTTTTTATTTTCTAGTACATGAGCCGTTATTGTCTTAACGGCGTTTTTTGCATCGTTTGCATCTCTTTTTTTCGCTGTTATCTTGATTACGTGTTTCGTTATCATCATTGTTATTATTGTTGTTATCGTTATTGTTATTATCGTTATTGTTGTCATTATTATCATTATTATAGTTCCAACGCATACTTTGAACATGGAACGTCGGTACATACGTAACCTGACCATCAACCTCAAGAAGAATATGATCTCTAGTACGGCCGACAACAGTTCCTTCTATTTGTTTCGGACCTTGATTAAATTGAACTGTTTCTCCTTTTAGACGGTTAATAACACTTCCAAAACGGTTTCCGCTTACAATGATAGGGGCCTCATATTGGTTATTTTGATTGTTGTTTTGTTCATTATCATCTGATTCTTCAGAGTCATCTTCATATTGCTCGGCAAAGCCATTAATATGATGTAACGGATAGTAAACAACACCATCGTCATTTTGTACGACACAAAAATCACTTTGAACTTTTAATAATGTTCCCTCTGCTTTTTCTGGACCTCCTAAATTAACCTGAACGTTTGTGCCAATTAAATTTTTGTAATTTCTCATCGCATTTCTAGAATAATACGACTGATTGAACTGATTGTATGGATACATCATACATAATTCCTCCTTAATGTAAGTTCTCTCTCTTTAAATCATTTGTCGATATATGATATTCATCTTTGCAGGACAAGACCTAGGATACTTGACTAATTTATAAAAAATGTGCGTATACATAGAAACAAGCACCCTTTTAGATTAAGGGTGCTTGTTGAGTTGAATATTTATATTTGTATTCATACTGTGCGCGGTTTTAGTTACCGGTGTATAGGAGATGACAATGTTTCCTTTAGCGGTTGGCTCAAAAGCAAGATCATCATAATATTGACTGTTATTTTTATTATGGATTGTAAGTTCAATTGAATCGAGTTTTTCATGTGCATATTTTTCTTTGATTTGTTTGGCAATTATTTCTAATTGTTTATACGAAGTGGCGTCGGTTATCACCATCCCCTTCAGAACAACCTTTTCTTTTTGCGCATCATGCACCAGGGGTATATGATTTTGTTTTGTATATAGGACGTCATAGGGTATGGTGCCTTCGTTTGAGGCTGCTTTTGGTTTATTGTATTCTCCAATTACAAAGAGTGCAAAACATAACGTTATACATGACATGAAAATAATCCAAAAGCGGATAGATGATAATACTTTCATCTGCATTCACCCTCGTTTCGTATAAGTTCTTTCACTATGAATTATACAAAATAAGCGTTAAATTAACGTTAAGCTGAGGTAAAGAAAAGTAAAGAAAGAGAGTTTTTTGTATAGCAAAACTTTTTTTTGGTTTGTTATAGTAGATTAAGAAGCCATAGGATAACAATGGAATAGAAATTGTTAAGATTGTAACTTTGTGATGAATTATTTATAAAGTGAAACTTACATTAGTATGTGTGTGGGACTTCCCGTTAATGTGAGACAATTAAATGACTCTGTAATTTGGATTTTTTCCATATATCATAATATGTTTTTGAGATTTAGAGGTGGATAGGAGATGGTGTTCGGATGATTTCTATTGGGTTAACAGGATGGGGAGATCATAACGCTTTATATAAAGATGCCTATGAAATGAAGCATAAACTACAAACATATAGTGAGTATTTTCCAATCGTAGAAGTAGATAGTTCTTTTTATGCCATACAGCCTGCAAGAAATTATGAGAAATGGGTTTTAGAAACACCGCCAAATTTTTCATTTATTGTGAAAGCTTATCAAGGAATGACAGGGCATATGCGCGGAGAGACCCCTTTTGCAAATATTGAAGATATGTTTCAGGCATTTAAAGAATCGATAGTTCCTCTCCAAAAAGCAAATAAGTTAAAAATGGTTTTATTCCAGTATCCACCTTGGTTCGACTGTCAAAAGAAAAATGTGGATTTATTACGCTATACGAAAGAAAAGATGAGAGATATACCATGTTCATTAGAGTTTCGTAATCAAACGTGGTTTTATCCACAATTTCGTAATCAAACATTGCAATTTATGAAACAAGAAGGTTGGATTCATACTATTTGTGATGAACCACAAGCAGGAATTGGTTCTATTCCAATTGTACTAGAAGCAACGCATGAACAGATGACCTTAGTTCGATTTCACGGGCGCAATGTACATGGGTGGCTGAATACGGGAGAGAATTGGAGAGCAGTCCGCTGTTTATATCGCTATAACAAACAGGAATTAGAAGAATGGATAGAGAGGTTACAAGAATTAAAATCAAAAACAAAGGAAATTTACCTTTTATTTAACAATAACTCTGGCGGAGATGCGGCAGATAATGCAAAACAAATGATGGATATGCTTGGTGTTACGTATGGCGAACCTAGACCTGAACAACTAAATTTATTTGAATGAAGTGAAATAGTAGTAGGATAAAGTAGTATTTTTATCAAGGGACTTCACCTTCATTGATTGAAAGCGCTAATTAGGATAAAAAGAAAAACACTGTACAAACAGGGGGAATGTACAGTGTTTTTCTTTATGAAAAAAGAGGGGTAACAATGTTACTGAGCGTTTGGTTGATTCATCAATTGTTGGCTTCATAATAAATGATAATGGTTATCATTATCATTGTCAATAGTTTTTGTATCTTTTGTTTTGAAAAATTTAAAGTTTACAAAAGATTGATTTAATAATATAATAACAGCGTTTACATGATAATAATTATCAGTATCGTTAAAAGGGGCGGGAATAGATGAAAAAGCCATGGAAAGTGATGACAACAGTTGCTGTTGTTTCCTCACTGTTACTTTCAGTAGGGTGTACAGGTAAAAAGGAAGAGACGACGGCAAAAGAAAAAAGTACATATGGTGTACCAGTAACGGACTATACATTTGATACAGCTGCAAACATGTTTGCATATGCAGAATTTGAATTAGCTGGGGAACCGTTAGCAGAAAGCTTAGGATTAGATTTAGATCTTTTAGATGCACAAAAACAAAATAAACCAACGAAATTTGATTATATGGCTGGAATCGAGTCTTATGAGTACTCAGAAGAAGGAATGTATGAGGTAGTAGAAAAATCAGGGCTTGGTTTCCATTTACTTCATGCCCCAATTGTACAGAAAATGACAAAAGAAACAAATAAAGAAGCTCCATCTTGGCTAGAAGAGCGGTTTTATACACTAGCAGATAGTGTAGGATATCCACGTAAAGAAATTTTTGCAAATATGTATCCGACATTTATGGAATATGCTGGCGGTGACCCTCATTATATGCAAAAAGTAGATACGTCTATATATGCAGAAAATGATGATAAGACGTATGTACCAGCCTTCCAAATGGATTTTAAAACATTGCGCTGGGATCGTTCGAAAATGAATAAAACGTTAACACCAGCCGCATACGGTTCAGCATTTTTAAAACAAGCATTATGGGCGGGAGATTTTTTAGGTGGTTTCCATACAGTAGATAAGGACGAAGAATTAGAAGCTACATCAAATACGCAAGATCAAGATCCGAATATTCGCCTTGGAAAAAGTAGTGCTGATGGTATGCAAGGTGTTATTTTAACAGAAGAAATTTGGAATAAACTTTCATATATTCGTGATGGTCTATTTTATGATGCAAATACAAAGCAATTAACGAACGGAGCAGGAAGTAAATATAGCCCTGAGGGCGGTCTTGTTTACTTACCTCATGAGATTAAAGTAAATGAAGATGAAAAGAATGGCATTGCTAAAGCTGGCCAATTAGAAGTGAAAGATGCACGCAGTGTGCTTCGCGATCAATGGATGATGTTATGGCCAACTGCTGAATTTTTTGGAATGGCAGATCAGCGTCCTAATAATAAAAATGTGAATCCAGCATTCCAAGCAGCATTTGATGGAGCACCATTTGCTAAAGCAGCAGTAGAAAATGTAGATGGTGACACGTCTAACGATGTAAAAGCAGATGACCCTTATTCATTGAATCGTGATGTCATGTTACAAGTCTTTAAAAATATTGAAGCAATGCATTATAACAAAGAAACAGGTGCATTTGTTACAGAGCATAGCGGAACAGAACAAGGCAAACGTATTGATACGTTTGATGCAGGTTATATGGTAGAGGCACTTCGTATATTCCAGCGTGCCATTGATGGTATGCCGGTTGGATATGCAAGCGGGGCAGAGGCACAAGGCTTACAAACAGAAGAAGGAAAACGTGCTCTAAATATGATTAAGACGCAAGCAGATTTCTTATTAAAGAATATGAAAACAAAAGATGGTTTTATGGCAAATAGTTATACAATTGGAAAAGGACAAGATACTGAACCTGTTACATTAGAAGCACAGCTTGGAGCAATCCGAGGATTAACAGCGGCCTTTTTAGCAACGAAAGATGAAACGTATCGCGAAGAAGCGCGTAAACTATATGATTTAGTAGATCGTAAAATGTGGAACAAAGAAGCACATGCATATGAAACGAAAAAAGGTGAAATGAAATATACGCCTTATACAGCTGGAAGTGTATCAGCAGTGTTGCGTGTTGCATTGCAAAATTTAAGTAATACAGATGCAGATAAAACGAAATATGATTCATTAGAACAAAAAACGATTACTTCTCGTTATGTTGATTTTTATGATCAAGTAATCAATGGGCCTTCATTAAAAGAAGGGATGCAAACAAGTGAGTTCTGGGATACAGGCGATGTTTATATAAAAGGGAAGCTTGGAAATGCAGATAAGGATAATGTACCACAAATTCAAGCAGGTCATGGTAAGAATGGTATTGCTCCAGTGCTTGTCAATGTTGAAGTGAAGAAAGAAAAATAAGTTTATGATATTAATAAACCGAACAAGTTGATAAACTTGTTCGGTTTTTATGAAAAAAGGGTGTAACAAAGTAAATTTCCATCAGTAGGAGATATAGATAACAGGGGATGCTCGGTAGAGTGAGAAAGAAGGGTTAGATAATGAAGCGATTGTTTATGGCGGTTGTATTACTCCTAAGTATAGGGATTTTTGCTAGTTGTGGGATGAAAACATCAGGAAAAGAAGAGAAGCGCAGCACCGCTGTTCATAGTGATAACATTGTAACGAGTGCTGATGGGAAATGGATTTATACAGCGAATATTGATATTAATACAGTGACAGTTATGGATGCAAAAAGTAGAAAAGTAGTGTCAGAGATCGCAGTTGGTAAAGAACCGAGACAATTAACAATCAGTCCGGATGGAACGAAATTATATGTTTCTTGTATGTACGATAATAAAGTTGATGTTGTTTCACTTGATAAGAAGAAAGTCATTGATCGAATTCCAACTGAAATTGAGCCATTTGGTGTTGTTACAAATCCAAATGGAACGAAGTTATATGTATCGAATTTTCGCTCTGGTAATGTATCAGTTATTGATCTTGAAAAGAAGAAAACAGTGCAAAAGATTGAAATTGGTGATCGCCCACGTACGCTTGCAATGACAAAAGACGGAAAGAAATTGTATGTACCGCACTATTTAGAGGGGAAAATTAGTGTTGTAGATACAGGGAGTAATAAAGTGAAGAAAGTGATTACACTTGCATCTTCACCAGATAAAGAAGACCGTAAAAAGAGTCAAGGAATTCCAAACACATTAGAGCAATTTGTTATTGCACCAGATGGAAAAACAGCCTGGGTTCCACATATGCTTACAAATGTAGATACACCAATTCAGTTTGAAGAAACAGTTTTCCCAGCTGTGTCGATTATTGATTTAGAAAAAGATGAGGAAATTATAGATCAGCGTAAACAATTATTCGAAGCAATGAATGTGAAGAATACAAAAAATGAAACGATGATTGTATCAAACCCATACGATGTAGCCTTTAACGAAAAAGGAACAAAGGCATTTGTTGTGATGTCTGGTAGTGAAGATCTTATGGTATTTGATTTAACACGTGGAGGGAATGCAACGCAAATTGTAAGGCGTATTCCAGGAAGTAATCCGCGCGGTATTATGTTGCTTCCAAAAGAAAACACATTAGTAGTTCATAATGCGATGAGTCATGATCTTGCTTTCTTAGAAACAGGTGGTAATGATTCATATGCAAAAGTGCAAGCTGATAAGAAGACAGTTAAATTAATTGCAAAAGATTCCTTATCGAAACTTGTACGTGAAGGAAAAGAAATATTCTACAGTGCAAATAGCGATAAATATGCAGCAGGGATTACAGGAAACAACTGGATGAGCTGTGCAACATGTCATAGTGATGGAGAAATTAATGGTTTATCATTAATGACACCAAAAGGGAAGCGAAATGTACCAAGCAACGTTTTAACGACAAAAACAGGTTTATTTATGTGGGATGGATCACGTGATGATTTTACAGATTATATTCATACCGTACAAGGTGAAATGGGCGGTATGATGGAAATTGATCCTGGAAAAGAACTTCCAAAAGATGTGCAGCATATGTATGATGCTTTGCAAGCCTTTTTGGATGATCCGAATTCGTTTCCTGTCCCAAAAAGTCCATATCGTCAAGGGAATGGAGAATTAACACCTACTGCGAAGGATGGAGAGCAGCTGTTTAAAGGCAAGGCAAATTGTTTAACATGTCACGGCGGAGATAATTTCACAAATAGCACAAAAGCTGTTGATGAAAATGGTAAATTAACGACGAACAATACAAACTTCCTTTATAACATTGGGACTGCTAATGAAATAGATACAAATTATGATGGTGATGCACGTGGGGGATTCCAAAATAAAAGACTAAAAGGATACTTTGATCCTCCGACACTTCGTGGTGTATGGGCAACAGCCCCGTACTTACACGATGGTAGTGCGAAAACCGTTGAAGAGGCAGTAGAGAAGCATCAATATGAAGAAAAGCCACAACTGTCAAAACAGGAAGTTCATGCAATTGCGGAATATGTAAAATCAATTCAATAGAAAATAGCGGTGTTTATCCCGCTATTTGCGAACAGTAAGACTCCCACCATCAAGAAAAGAGGTGGGAGTCTTACTGCCTATAATGGCAAATTTGATTCAACTAATAATCAGTAGTGAAAACGCTTACTAATCAAAGTTGAACTTTATCGCTGTTCTTTTTGTTGTACATATTTCTGTAAATCAAACGGTGTAATTTCTTGAATAAATTCTCTTGATATAAGAGATTGAATGAGTGTGCTTTCGGTAACGACAGCACCTGTTTTCTGTTTGTGAGCTTGTTGTAATAATTGCAGTTTTTCTAATGTTTCTTTAGGTAATTCAATTGTTAATGTGTTCATATTTCTCCCCCCTACTACTAGAGTATCACTAGAAGATAGGAGAAACAAGAAAAGAGAAAGATATATTAATATGGTAAAGAAAGTAATAGAGTTTATTGGATTAAAAAAGGTAACTATTGACAAAATAGTTACCTTTTTAAAAATCTATTTACAGTAATTATGACTAAGCAATACCGATGTATTTTAAAGTTTTGGATGGGGTGTTATGATCAAAAAAGTGTTGTAAAAATGCAATATCTACACCAGATTTGTAAGCACAATATCCCCATGTCTTGCGAAGTGTATGTGAGCTAATCCCTTCTAAACCAACTTCTTTTGCCGCTTTATTTAAAATGTACCAAGCGTGTTGTCTTGTAATAGACTTTGTTCCCTTTTGAGATTTTAATAATGGTTCATTTCGTTTCCATACTTTTCGCTCTTTCATGTATTGTTCGATAGTATGTTGCAATTCTTCATTTACAGCGAACCATTTATGTTTTTTCATTTTGTCATTATAGAACAAAATAGAATGACGAACATGTTCATTTTCATCAATAACATCGCCAACTTTTAATTGTAAAATCTCGCTTACTTTTAATCCTGAATTCACAGCTAACACGAATAATAAAGCATCACGCTTCGATGATTGTAATAGTATATCTTTGATTTTTTCTAATTGTTTTTCATTTTGAATTGGTTGTCCTACTTGTTTCATTTCACGCACTCTCCTCTTTTATATGTGTAAAGGAAAGGATTAACTAGTTATTACTATAAAGGGAGTATGTGAATTTCATGTGAACTCCTCGTGAAATTAGAACAAATTATTTGACTTCTTTTGCTTTTTGTAATTCGAAATAAAAGGCAACACCATTTTCTTTATTATACACACCGTAATCGGCATGATGAAGTTCTAAAATATTTTTTACAATGGATAAGCCTAGACCTGTTCCACCTGTATGACGGCTACGGGATGCGTCTAATCGATAGAAACGGTCCCATATTTTATCTAAACTTTCTTCAGGAATCGGCGTACCGTTATTTTCAATTTCTACTTTTACCATTTCTTCATACTCAATGACAGATAGCTTTACTTGTTTCCCATTTGGTGTGTAACGAATTGCATTACTTAATAGATTGACGACAACTTGTTCAATGCGATTGCGATTTGCTTGTACATAAATAGTTGGATTTAATGCAAGCTCTACGTGTAAATTTTTTTCTTCGATACTAAATAATAGCTTTGTATAAACTTGTTGGATTAATTCTCCAATTGAAAAAGCTTCAATTTCTAATTTATATGTGCCAGATTCAAGTTTTGCAAGTTCTAGCATTTCGACAATAAGGCGGTTCATATTATCAGTTTCTTCTAAAATAACGTCGGTATAATACGTAGTATCTTTACTTACACCATCTTTAATGCCTTCAGCGAAACTACGGATTACACTTAGCGGTGTTTTTAATTCATGAGATACGCCAGAGATAAATTCTTTTCTTGTTTTCTCTAGCTGTCTCTCTTTTTCAATATCTTGCTGTAGTTTTGTATTTGCTACATGCAATTTGTCAATTCGATCTTTTAAATTTACAGAAAGGCTGTTAATACTACCTGATAAGCTTCCAATTTCATCGTCTGTTGATATTGGAAGTTTTTCAGAAAAATCAAAGTTCGCCATTTTCTTTGTAACACGATTCATTTTAATAAGCGGCTTTGCAATAATTTTTGAGTAATAGAATGACAATAAAATAATGACAATAAAGACGATAATTAATGCATAAACATAATAATCTTTCAAAACAAGCATAGCTTCATCAACGGGCTGCAGTGATGTCATTGCAAATGCAAATTCTTTTATTTCACCATTTTTAACAACGGGTTTAACAAAAATCTGATATTTCACTTCATTTTCCCCGCCCATTGTATACGTCGTCATTTCATTTGTATTTGTTTTTCCTAATGCGACAGAAAGCTCCCAGTGCTGAATGCCCTGGATTAATGTATCTTTATTTGCAAGACGAATATCACTTGAGGAAGGAATGTGCAGTTTTGAAATAGTACCGTCAAATGTACTAACACCAACACCGAAATCCTTTGTATATAAAGTTTTTTTCACGTCTTGAAGTTGTATACCAAATTGCTTCAAGTCTGAAATGATATTATCATTTTGCCATATCCTGTTGTCGGCAGTAGTAATTGTAATAGGAATAATCATATCTTGTTTTAAGATCCCTTGTACACGGATTGGATCATTAAGGTTTAATCCTAATTTTATAAACGAAGAATATTCATCGTTTGTGAAAATGTTATTGAGTGGAATAAAAAATGTTTTATTAGACTTATCAACAAGTTCAATGTGATAATTTTTGTCATCCTGAATAATGCCATTACGATCTAGTAAGACGAGTTCAGCATTTGTTTTTTCATAAAACTCTTGTTTTAACTTTGAAAGTTCTTCAACTGACTGATCGCTTTTTTCATATTTACTTACAAATTTTTCGAAAGATGTTTGGACCGTATGAATTTTTTTCTTTATATAAAATTTTTCTAAAAACAGTGATTGTCCAAGGAAAAAGAGTAAAAATGTAGCAGTAAACAATGCTGATGTTAATAGAAAAAGCTTAAACACAATGCTTCTTTTTTTCACTTCTTCACCTCATAAATTGTAAATTCCATAGTAGTCTTCTTATTATAGCAAACGAATAAAGAGAGTAGGAGAGGAAATCTGTCGCTTGTTGAGACAGTTTTTTTTCAAAAAGTCATATAAAGTGAAACTTCCATCAGTGGGGATTTTTTCATCCCCCCTGATGGTTAGTTGAATCAATCGGGCGCATGCCAGCAGTTATCCCAAACCTATCTTATTTGTTTCTCTCTCAATCTTGAGGTGGGGGGCTTACTGCCCGTTAATGCGGGATAAAAAAGAACTCGCCAGACGTATGACAAGTTCTTGTGAAAATTACGATTGAATTGCTGCATCTAATGCAATTTCAATCATCTCATTAAATGTCGTTTGACGCTCTTCAGCTGTGGTTTCTTCACCGGTAAAGATATGGTCACTTACTGTTAAAACAGATAATGCATTTACACCGTATTTTGCTGCTAATGTATATAGTGCAGTTGTTTCCATTTCAACAGCTAAAACACCGTAATCGCCAAGTTTTTTCACCATGTCCATACTTTCACGGTAAAATACATCAGCTGTTAGTATGTTACCAACGCGAATATGTAAACCTTTTTCTACACCAGCATCATATGCTTTCTTTAATAACTCAAAGTCTGCACACGGCGCAAAATCAAATCCAGGGAATGTCAAACGATTGATGTTAGAATCGGTACAAGCAGTCATTGCAATAATAATATCACGTACTTTTACGTCTTTTTGAATCGCACCGCATGTCCCTACACGAATCAAGTTTTTTACACCATAACTTTGAATCAATTCGTTTACATAAATAGAAATAGAAGGAACGCCCATACCTGTTCCTTGAACAGAGACACGTTTGCCTTTATATGTTCCTGTAAATCCTAGCATACCTCGTACATTGTTGTAGCATGTTACATCTTCTAAAAAATTTTCTGCAATATACTTTGCACGTAAAGGGTCTCCGGGTAATAAAATAGATTCAGCAATTTCGCCTTCTTTGGCTCCGATATGAACGCTCATATATATCCTCCTCGTTATGTAGCAATCGATATTATATAGTGATTATAATATCGATTAAGCAGTTTTCTCTTTGTAGTATACACGAAGTAGAGCGTTTTCAATAGTGTGTTTTCAAACGTGTGTTTCTATTTATATTGCTATTTATGGGCGGTAAAATCCCACCTCAAGATTATGAAAAGACAAGGAAGGTAGGTGGAGAGAGTGTAAGATAAAATAATTGCACAAAAAAGAATATAGATTAGATGTTTTTATATATAAAATAGTCTGAATTGTGTTACAATTTATCAAAAAGTAGATAGGTGATTTCGTGAAAAATCTTATAATAGGAATTATCGCTTTGCTTCTTATTGTTCTTGGCGGATTTTATATGAAAAAATACAAAAGCAGCGAAGAAACAACGGGACAAGTACAACAAGTGAAGTGGCAACTTGATGATATCGATGTAAATAAAAATGCACATATTACATTTCAATTACAAGATAAAAAAGGGAATGAGATTCATGGTGTAAACGACCACATTCGATTATTTATTGTGGACAAGCAGTTAGCGCAGTCGTATCAGGTGAGACCAATGTTTACTGGTAATGGTTCATATAAAGCCACGTATCAATTTAAAAAAGCAGGGGAATATACAATTTTCTTATATGAAGAAATAGGAGAGACAACAAAACAGTTTGCTGAAAAAAATATTATAGTAGGCAATAAAGAAGAAAAAAAACAAAAGCCAATTGCTGTAGATAGTGTATTAACAAAAAATATTGGTACTTACAAAACATCGCTTTTATTTCGTACGTTACATCCGAATGAAGAGGAAACATTAACGTTTCAATTTCAAATAGAAAAAGGGAAAAAACTAAAATTTCGCTCAAATACAGGAGAACGTGCTGCACTGCGCATAGTAGATGAAAAAAAACAACATTTCTTGTACGTTGTTCCTGTTAATGATGAAGGACAATTGCAATTTCGCGTTACGTTTCCGAGTGAAGGGATTTATAAAATATGGGGTACTTTTTATATAAACGGAGAGAAATATGAGGAGCAGTTTGTATTACAAGTTCAGAAACGAAAAGACAGCTAAGAAGTTTAGCTGTCTTTTCGTTTTCCGATTAATTTTGTTACAGCGAGCATCGTAATTGGCAATGAATGATTTTTCCGAAATGCTAAATACTTCCCGCTCCATGCTGGTTTATATTTCTCTTTGAAATGTCTCAGGCCGCTAAAGCTATATGTATAGCGAACATTGTTGAAAATGGCTGCTGCGACGCGCTCTGACCAAAATGATTGTGCCGATAACCCAACGTTAGAAAGGGGAGCCATTCCGATATTAAAGCAGTGATAGCCATTTTCTTTTGCCCATTGGAATAAATGAATGAAAATAGCATCCATAATTCCACCTGGTGCATTAGGGTAATAACGCATTAAATCAACAGATAACTCACCATCTTGATATACAGGCATCAATGTTGTGAAGGCAATGATTTGACCATCAGCATCAGAAAGTGTTGCAACCGGCGCACGGTTCACATAATCACGATCTAAATAGCCAAGAGAGAAGCCCTTTTCCTTTTTTCCACCAAGCCATGCATCTGATACTTTTTTGAGTTCATCATACAATTCATCTGCAAATGGAGGTTCGTGAATCGCAAAGGTATAACCTTCTCGTTCGAAACGATTAAAAGTTGCACGCAATCCAGCTCTTTTTTTTCCGGATATTGTAAAAGTGTTTAAATCGACAACCGCTTCTTCACCCAGTTTGAAGAAGTTGTAACCGAAATCATGATATAAACTCATCCATTTACTTTCAATTTGATAAAATACGCAAATATATCCGAAACGATCCGCTTCTGTTAGAAATTCTTCTAATACTTTACGAAAAGAAGATTGCTGTCCGATTGGATCCCCGAGTACAATAAGACGTTTACCTGTAGGAGAAAACTGAATCATCGCTTTGCCATCGCTACTGAAAAAGAACTGCTTATCTCCTAAAAAACCAAGATGGCTTAACACGTTCCCACCATGTTCATCTAAAAAATGTTGCAGCCGTTTCGGATTGAAAGGTTGCCCGGGAAATTTACTTCGATAGCGATTTGCGATAATGGAACCAATTAGTAAAAAGCTTGGTACAAAAAAGGCTGCGGCAAATGCACTTCGTTGTACTTGTTTAATATTACGAACAACAAAATCAGGTTTAAACACTTCCTTTGCTTCCGCAAATAGTACCCCTAAGTTTTTGTATAGATACAATGTAATAAGTAAAAAAAGGAATACTTTTACTACATCTGAGAATAAAACCTCCACTTTTTCACGTATAAATCGTTTACGAATCATATATAGTACAGCGAGTACAATGAGTAAGATAAAGGTTTCTTCTAAATCAATTCCTTTTAATGTATTAAAAATCGCGGCTCCGATTAGGGTTGCAATCGTCATATAGTAGGATCGCTTCGTTCCATGATAAATGCCGCTTGATAAAATAACGAGCAAAATACCAAATGTTAGCGATAAACTAAAAGAAATCTGTACTAGGTATTTAGGGACTAAAATATGAAGTACATGGGCGCGTTCAATACTTGTTGGAAAGATAGTGGAGAAAATCACCATGATTCCTGCAAAGCTTGTTAACGCAGCAGATGCCCAAGAACCGAGCTTTCTTAGAAAATCACGTTGCAACGTCCAAAGGACTCCAGTTGTTTCGAGGGCAGGTGCAATAAATGGTTTATCTTCAAATTTCTTTAGAGCAGCTCCTGTCATTTCAATCGCTGCAAAAACCAATCCGAGTCCAAATGGTAAAATATAATATACAAAGCGATATAATAACATAGCAGGAAGCAATACGCTTGTATCAAATCCATACTGTTCTAGTCCTGTTAAGAAAACAAGGTCAAAGGAGCCAAGTCCTCCTGGTACAAGGCTAACAACGCCAGCCAGGGCTGCAATGACATATACACCGAGAAATTGACGGAAATCTACTTCAATCCCAAATAGAAGTAGGATGACATACATAACAATACTTGCCGATACCCATTCTAATAATGAAACAAGTGAATAGAGGACAGTTGGATTTTGTTCTACTTGTTCTGCTTCTTCTGTTTTTCGCTTGCGATTTTTTATTTTTGAAACACCTATGTATAATGGGACAAAAAGGGCGAAAAAGATGAGAACTGGCCATAGCCAAGGTTTTTCTTGTAAAATAAATCTTGTATCTAATACGCCGATGAGGCCAAGAAAGGATAGTAATGCTAACCCATTAATAAAAGCCGTTGTCATCCAAGCGATACTTTTAAGAAGTTTACCGTTCTCCTGTACATAAGGACGATATAACATTGTACGTATACCTGCCCCCATAAGACCACCAAATCCTATAAATCCATTTAATGTATTAGCAATCCAAGAAATGCGGAAAATCTTTTTAACTGGTATATCAGCTTGCAAATGCCGCAGCATTACAAAGTCATAAAAGAACATTGTAGCAATAGCCAATGCGCCAAGTGTAACGGCTAAGAAAAAACCACCAGATGGAATGTTTTTAATCGTTTCAACTGCTTCTCGAAATGAGATACCTGATAGTTCTTTTCGTGCTTGAAAAAACACAATTGTTAGTATGACAAAGGGGAAAATAAATTTTCCGATTTGTAGCATACGTTTCCATGAAAACGACATAAAGACAACTCTCCTTATATAAGAAAACTGAGGCAATATTTTTATTATGACAAACTTCAGTGAAAATAAAAAGGAAAATTCAGTTACAAAAGCTATAAACTAAAAAATGTAATTTAGCATATTACAAATTTTTTTACATTTAAGAATTAATATATAAGATAGAATAGAAAAGAAGCTTCATGTTTTATCCCGCATTAACGGGCAGTAAGACCCCCACTGATGGAAGTTTCACTTTATTTTGAAGAAATTTTGCAAGAATTTACTCCTTTTGAAGGAAATCTGCTTTTTAAAATCGAAAATCAAAACATATATGTTGCGCTAGCTTATGTGATAAAAATAGAAACAGCTAGAGCGTTTTCATATTAATACGATAGAAGAATATCGCGTATATTTTGATGAAGAAACAATAATAGCAGCATAAGTAATTTTCGAAAATCCGTTAAAATGGTGAGGGGAGAAACTAGCATGTCGAATTTAATGGTTGAAAATCAAACGCGGCAAGTAACTGTTTTTTTGGAAGAAGTAATTGAAGTGATCACAAAATATGTAAATAATCACACATTACCTTTATTATTAGAAGAAACACCTGAAGGCGATGAACAGTATTTTGCTGGATTGTTAGCTTCAATTCGACGTTTACTTGTATTTTGTGAAGAAGGGTTAGATGCTTGCTGCGTAGTAATGAATAATGAGCCGTTTCGAAAAAATGCAGCGCAAAGAACGTTATATAAAATCTATCATCAAGTGATTGCAGAGTTTTTTTCACCGAAAAATGATTATTGGTATGAAAATAGCCGATCAGCTTATACAGGGAAGAATTCAATTGCCTTTCAAAAACAACCTCCTTTTTCTATTGAACGAATGATGCAAGAGTTAGAAGGGAAATTTCAAATGTTGCGTGAAGAACTAGAATATTATGAGACAGACTATCAAACGAAAATGATACAAAAATATTAACTACTGAAAGAAGCTAGGTGATCCCTAGCTTCTTTTGCTTTTTGAAACGTCATATACGCTCATACTTTCGAATACATTTAAAAAGGATAGCATTGATGGAGGTGACATATGAGTCAGCAAGAAGTGTTTACCGATTACTTTCATGAAGTTGAAAGTTGGTGCGAAAGTGTTCTCCACGTATTAGATAACCGGGCAACGGAAGTGTATGATGTCCATATGCTTGCATATAAAATTCAAATGTTATTAGATCGTATTAAAGAAAATGAATATGATTATGATGCGGAGTTTGTTTATGAAATTAGTGATGATGTTGAACATATTCAACACTACTTACAAGAGGCGTTAATGTCTGATTCAGAACAATATGTATTATACGAAAGAAATTATGTAGAAACTTCTGTACCGATTGGGGGACATACTCTTCCGCCACTTCCATATCCGTATAATGCACTTGAACCGTATATTTCAAGGGAAATTATGATGCTTCATCATGATAAGCATCATCGTAGTTATGTAGAAGGATTGAATAAAGCAGAGAAAATGATGGCAGAAGCACGAAAAACAAATCAATTTGATTTAATAAAGCATTGGGAGAGAGAAGCTGCTTTCCATGGTTCCGGACATTACTTACACACTATTTTTTGGAACAATATGAAAAAAGATGGTGGTGGTAGCCCACATGGAGACTTATCGAGGCAAATTGAAAAAGATTTCGGGAGCTTTTTACGTTTTCAAAAACATTTTACAGAAGCAGGAGCAAAGGTGGAAGGTTCTGGATGGGCGATTCTCGTTTGGGCACCTCGTTCCGGGCGATTAGAAATTTTACAAAGTACACTTCATCAATTATTTACGCAATGGGACACAATCCCTCTATTAGTACTTGATGTATGGGAACATGCGTATTATTTACAATATCAAAACCGAAAGGAAGAATATATTAAGAATTGGTGGAATATTGTCAACTGGGGTGATGTAGAGAAAAGATTTGAAAGTGTAAAAGAACTTCAGTGGATACCATATTAGACGCATCGTGATGCGTCTTTTTTTGTCCCGTTATTTGTGGGTAGTAAAATTCCCATCTCAAGATTTAGAGAGAAGCGAGGAAGATAGGTGGGAGATAAAAAAATCCCACTGATGGAAGTTTCACTTTATCCCGCTATTTGCGGGCAGTAAGTCCTCTACCTCAACTTCCATTCATATTTTAAAAGTCCAAGCATACACTTGTACAAAAAGTGCCAAAAAGGACGTGAATGTATGCGAGGGAGATGGATCATGATTGCACTTATTATAATATGTGCAAGTATGTTACCAAATGATACATATGCACAAATGAATAATGTTAGTGCTCGTAATGCCGTGTTGATGGAGCAGCATTCGGGGCGGGTATTATATGGAAAGTTAGAGCATGAATCTGAAAAAATTGCAAGCATTACAAAAATTATGACCGCGCTTTTGGCAATTGAATCAGGAAAAATGAAAGAAAAGGTATCAATTAGCAATACGGCTGTTCGTGTAGAAGGATCGGCTATTTATTTAAAGCCAGGACAAAAAGTACCGTTAGAAGATTTAGTATACGGTTTAATGCTGCGTTCTGGAAATGATGCAGCTCAGGCAATTGCAGAATATGTTGGTGGAAGTACGGATGGGTTCGTCTATTTAATGAATGAAAAGGCCGCCCAAATTGGAATGAAGGATACACATTTTTCTAATCCGCACGGTTTAGATGGGGATGGGACACATTATTCTTCAGCATATGATATGGCACAGTTAACACGGTACGCCATGAACAATGAGACATTTCGTAAAATTTTTGGAACGAAAACGTATCAATCACAAGCGTGGGATTATCCATGGAAAAATAAACATAAGCTTGTTACCTCTATGTACGAGTATGCAACAGGAGGAAAAACTGGATTTACGAAAAAGGCAGGACGAACACTTGTAACAACTGCCTCAAAAGATGGGCTAGATTTGATTGTTGTAACATTGCAGGCTTCGAGTGATTGGGATGACCATAAGTATTTATTTAATGAAGGTTTTAAACAGTATATACCAACTACAGTACTAAAAAAGGGAGTACTTTCGGAAATTCAAGACAAAAAGTATACAAATCATATATATACGAAAAATGATTTGCTAGTGCCGCTAACAAAAGAGGAGTTAAAAAAGGTCACATTAAACATTGAATTTGATAAAACAGCCAAGGTAACAGATGGAGAGAAAGTAGGTCGCGCCATTGCTTATCTAAATGGAGAAGAGATTGGAGAGCGTAATTTATTTTATAGTAAACGAAAGCTTATTGCGACAACAGGTTTGTTTTGGAGTGATTTTAAAGAAGTATTTTCACAAATGTTAGGTGTGAAAACAGATGGTTAATCTTGTCTGGGCTGCGATGGCGTTAATTGGTATTGTGTATGCAATGTTTAACGGAACGATGGAAGAAGTGAATAAAGCGGTTTTTGAAGGTTCAAAAAGTGCTGTAACTATTTGTATTGGACTTATTAGTGTTCTTGTTTTTTGGCTTGGTTTAATGAAAATTGCAGAAGAAGCGGGACTATTAAAGAAGCTTGTTGCATTGTGTATGCCTGTTGTAAAAAAATTATTTCCAGAAGTTCCGAAGGATCATCCAGCGATGGGTTTCATTTTATCCAATATGTGGGCAAATTTTTTCGGTTTAGGAAATGCAGCTACACCACTTGGGATTAAAGCAATGGAACATTTAAAAGAGTTAAATGGGGGAAAAGACTTTGCGAGTCGTTCTATGATAACATTTCTTGCCTTAAATACATCGGCTATCACGCTTATTCCCACTACGGTTATTTCAATTCGGATGACATATCATTCTGCAAACCCTACTGAAATTGTAGGGGTAACGTTTATCGCCCAAGTACTATCTATGATTGGTGCCATTTGGATTGACCGTTATTTTTACCGAAGAAGAAGTAGAAAGGGGAAGAAAAAATGAGTATCGTCAATATGATTTCTCTATGGGTGATTCCATGCGTGATTGGATTTATTCTATTATATGGGACGATAAAAAAAGTACCGACATATGAGTCGTTTGTAGAAGGGGGAAAAGAAGGGATTCAAATTGCTGTATCCATTTTACCATTTATGGTTGGTATGCTCGTTTCTATTGCCATTTTTCGAGCTTCAGGAGCGCTAGATGCAATGATTCATGTGATAAAACCAATGCTAGATATGATTCATGTGCCAGCAGAAATTGTTCCGCTTGCACTTATTCGTCCTATTTCTGGATCAGCAGGGTTAAGTATTACAACGGACTTAATTGCCACATACGGACCAGATTCGTTTATTGGGAGACTTGCTTCCACGATGCAGGGAAGTACAGATACGACTTTTTATATTTTAACAGTTTATTTTGGGGCGGTTGGGATTCGGAAAATGGGCGATGCATTAAAAGTTGGTTTATTTGCTGATTTAATTGGTATCGTGTGTTCAATTGTATTTGTTTCACTTATGTTTCAGTAATAATGATTCATTTTTCATTCAAATTGGACTATAATACGAATACAGCCACTATTAAGAATGCGCTTAATAGTGGCTTTTTTATGGATTGTTTTTGACAAAAACGTGAACATTTGCCGTAAGCAAATGGAAGGATGTGGACCATAATAAAGAAGAGAATCATACCGCATTCCTTTATTAGCTTACAAAGTTGGCAATGTTGTTTATGGTAAGTAAGGGGAATTGTCGAGTAGGTTAGACAGTTGCCAAGTCCTTCTAATGAAGGTAAGATGAATTTGAGGTGAAGAAACGAAATGGAACGATTACAAAAGGTAATAGCACAAGCAGGTATCGCATCAAGAAGAAAAGCAGAGGAACTTATTCAACAAGGGAAAGTTAAGGTTAACGGAAAAGTCGTGACCGAACTAGGAACGAAAGTGAGTGCGCAAGATAAAGTTGAAGTAAACAACATTCCTCTTGAAAAAGAAACACCTGCTTACTTTTTATTATATAAACCAACTGGCGTTATTTCGAGTGTAACGGATGATAAAGGAAGAAAAGTGGTCACAGATTTCTTTCCAGAAATTCCACAGCGCCTTTTTCCAATCGGTCGCTTAGATTATGATACATCTGGTTTAATATTGATGACAAATGACGGAGACTTTGCGAATATTTTAATGCATCCAAAGTATAAGGTTGAAAAAACATATGTGGCAAAGGTAAAAGGTCCGTTAACTGGTGAAAAAATCCGTATGTTAGAAAAAGGTGTTATGCTTGAAGAAGGGAAAACAGCGCCTGCGCATGTGAAAATCCTTTCTTGGGATAAACGTAAAGAGGTTGCAATTGTACAATTGACAATTCATGAAGGAAGAAATCGCCAAGTACGCAGAATGTTTGAAGCAATTGGCTGTAAAGTTATGAAATTAAAGCGCGAGCGTTACGCCTTTTTAGAGCTAGGTAATTTACGCCCAGGAGATGCAAGAGAACTTTCTCCTCATGAAGTAAAGCAACTTCGTGCCCTTGCTTCAACGAAACCAAGATAGTATTTAGTAACAGGAATAAAAGCTTCTATCAGTAAAGAAATCTTTACTGATAGAAGTGAATACATAGAAAAGTTTAGTATGTGCTAAACTTATTTATTTCGTTAAGAGAGGAGAGACACCGTGAAGAAAAATAGGCTGTTATTTCGTGTAATCATTTTGCTCATATTAGGAGGGGCAGTAGGGTTTACGTTATATCAAAACTTTTTTGTTGATAAGGAGAAAGCGCAAGTTGGAAAGGAAGCGCCAAACTTTGTTGCTACTGATTTAGAAGGTAACAAAATTACGTTAAAAGATTTAAAAGGAAAAGGTGTTTTCTTAAATTTCTGGGGAACATGGTGTGGACCTTGTGAGAAAGAAATGCCATATATGAATGAATTATATCCGAAATATAAAGAAAAAGGTGTCGAAATAGTGGCATTAGATGCAGATGAAACAGAACTTGCTGTGAAAAACTTTGTGAATCAATATGGACTGAAATTTCCAGTAGCGATTGATAAAGGACAAGAAATTTTAAATACATATGATGTAGGACCGTTACCAACAACGTTTTTAATTGATAAGGACGGAAAGATTGTCGAAAAAATTACAGGTACACAATCTAAAGAACAAATGGAAGAATATTTAAAGAAAATTACTCCATAAATGAGAAATGTATAGAAAATATATTTGTACAGGTAGTATTGGTCAATTGAGGTACTGTTTGTAATTTCAGTACCTAACAATAAAATTCTGATTATTCAGTGAAAGTGTTATGAAACATAGATACATAGAGAAAAGAAACGGCGGTGAGGGATTTGGAACAAATAAAGTGTGTTTGCGGTCATGTAAACCCAATTGGTACAATCTTTTGCGAAGCTTGCGGAAAGCCTTTTGAAGATGAGAAAGATACGAAATTATTAGATATGCGATATGAAGGAAGTGCACGGCGGTCTCTTACACATACAAAAACAGTTGTGGATAAAATTTGGAGTTTTTTCTCTTCCGTAAAAGTTGGAGTATGGCTCATTGTTATTACACTTATCGCATCTGGAGTGGGGACGATTTTTCCACAAGAAATGTATCTCCCACCAAATGTCACGCCGGGGGAATACTATGAACAGCAGTATGGTTTTCTTGGAAAATTGTATTACCAATTAGGATTTGACAATCTATATAGCTCTTGGTGGTATATGATGTTAATTGCATCTATCGGGATTTCTCTCGTTATATGTAGTTTAGACCGAGTTGTTCCTTTGTATAAAGCGCTGAAAAAACAAGGAGTAACAAGGCATCCGAGTTTTTTAAAGAGGCAGCGATTATACGGAGTAGCACTAGCAACAAAAGAAGAAATTGAATGTGTTAAGGAAAACTTGAAAAAGAGAAAATACAATGTACGAGTGGAAAATGATAACATTCTAGCAGAAAAAGGACGTTTTTCTCGTTGGGGTCCATATGTCAATCATATTGGTCTTATTATTTTCTTATTTGGAACGATGCTGCGTTTTGTCCCTGGTATGTATGTAGATGAATCGCTTTGGCTTCGTGAAGGTGAAATGAAAGAAATCCCAGGAACAGACGGAAAGTATTATTTGAAGAATGAAAAATTCATTAAAGAAGTCTATGATAAAGGAAAAGAAAATGAAGTCTTTGATGATGCGATTGATCGAGTTGGGAATAAGGTAATTCCGAAAAACTATCAAACAAATGCCGTATTATATAAAGCGGTTGGAAAAAATATTGCTGGTCAAAAGCCAAAGCTTGAGAAAGTGGAAGAGTATAACATTCGAGTGAATGAACCTCTTAAATTTGATCATTATGCTCTTTATCAAGTAGATTTTAAAGAGGGCGAATTTAGTAAAATGTCTTTTGCTTTACAAAAGAAAGAAAGTGGCCAAAAATGGGGCCCAATTACAGTTGACCTAGCAAATCCAAAAGAAACATACGATTTAGGAAATGGATACTCTCTGCAGTTGTTAAGTTATTTTCCGGATTTTTACTTTGATGAAAGTGGAAAACCGAATACAAAAACGAAGCTACCTAATAATCCAGCGTTTGTTTTTAAAATGTTTACACCCGAAACACCAAAGGGAGAAGTGAGCTTTGTTGGAATTCGACAAAATATAGAGCCAGAAGGAAACAATTTATACAAAATGTCTTTTGCAGGTGTAGAAACGCGTAACGTTACAGCGCTTACTGTACGAAAAGATTTGACACTTTGGATTATAGCTCTGGGAGGCTTTATTTTCATGGTCGGTGTTATTCAAGGTATGTATTGGAATCATCGACGCATTTGGATACAACGTGTTAACAATGAATGGTGGATTGCTGGGCATACAAATAAAAATTGGTATGGTTTGCGAAAAGAGATAGAAAAAGTCTTAGAAGGGACAAGCATTCCACAGCCAAATGATAAAGTCAATGAGAAGAAAATTAGTTAAGGTGGGGAGAGAGTATGGTAGAAATAAGTAGTAATTTCTTATTTGCTGCTTTCGTATTGTATTTAATTGCAACGTTGTTTTTTGGAGGTGCGATTAAAGAAAAAGGGCGGAAGTGGGCAAACATTGGGATAAGTATTACTATTCTAGGTTTTGCTGCGCAATCGGTATACTTTGTTACGAGATGGATTGCATCAGGACATGCACCAGTTAGTAATTTTTTTGAATTTGGGACATTTTTCGGCATGATGATGGTTGGTGCATTTATTATTATGTATTTTATATATAAGACAAGCATCCTTGGTTTATTTGCACTTCCAGTTGCTATTTTACTCATTGCCTATGCAAGTATGTTTCCGAGGGAAATTACACCGCTTATCCCTTCATTAAAAAGTTACTGGCTACAGATTCATGTAACAACAGCAGCTGCTGGCCAAGCTATTTTAGCAATTAGTTTTATTGCGGGGGTTATATATTTACTGAAAAATGTGGATCAGTCAAAAAAAAGTAAGCAAACATTTTGGCTGGAAGCAGTTATTTTTTCGCTTGTTTGTGTAATTGGATTTATAGCAGCGACAACTGCTTTTTCAAGTGTAAAGTATGAAGCGAAATTCCAATGGATTGATAAAAATGAGCAGCAAGCAGAAATGGTGTACAATCTACCTGCTTTAGTAGGACCTCATGAAGGAAAGTTAGTCACAACTGACAAACTTGAGCCTGTTATAGAAACACCTGCTATTATTAATGCGAAAAAATTAAATACAGTGATTTGGTCGATATTTATAGGAACAGGACTGTATATCTTATTAAGATTGATTTTACGTAAACGAGTGGCAGCGGCGATTCAACCAGTAGTACAAAAAGTGGATAGTGATTTGCTTGATGAAATTGGATATCGCTCTGTTGCAATTGGATTCCCAGTCTTTACGTTAGGTGCATTAATCTTTGCGATGATTTGGGCGCAAATTGCATGGACACGTTTTTGGGGATGGGATCCAAAAGAGGTTTGGGCACTCATTACCTGGCTCTTTTATGCAGCCTTTTTACATTTACGCTTGTCTAAAGGGTGGCACGGTGAAAAATCAGCATGGCTTGCAGTAATCGGATTTGCAATTATTATGTTTAACTTTGTTGTGGTAAACTTAGTAATTGCAGGCCTGCATTCATATGCATAACAATAATTGAAGTTCAACGAGTCAAGTCGTACGATTCATTATTGCAGGATAAAGTGAAACTTCCATCAGTGGAGAGTTTTTTCATCTCCCACTGATGGAAAGCTCTCACCAATCGGGCTTTTACGGGCAGTTACCCCCCACCTATCTTCTTCGGATTCTTCACAATCTTGAGGTGGAGGGCTTACTGCCCATTAATGCGGGATAAAATAGGAAGGTAACCGTCACTTTCCTATTTTATTTTTGTCAATTTCTTTTCTTTTTTGAGAAAAACATGACAAAGCATAAGAGAATTTTGTAAAATGATGTCGAGGACAAATTATATTGTTCAGGAAACATACATATTTTTGGAAAAACTATGAACAAATTTTATTTTTTTTGTGAAACATAATGCAAAGGTGAACTTTCAATCATGAAAGGTTTTGTCTATGAAAATGAGATAAGGGTAAGTTTAGGGCTCTATTCTGTTCTAATTAGTAATTAGGATATCCCCCTCACTAGATTCAGAGGAATAGAAGGCAAGTGGGAGATAACTACTAATATGCACTTGAGTAGTTCAACGAACCCTCAGTGGAAACCAAATTTGAGGAAAGTTTTACTTTATTGGAGAAAGGTAGGTGTGAACCGTTGTGACATTTACATGTACAGCGGGTTGCGATGGAAAATGAATTAAAGATTTTAATTGTAGATGATGAAGATCGTATTCGTCGTTTGTTAAAAATGTATTTAGAGAGAGAGCAGTACATTATTGATGAGGCTGACAACGGTGAGACGGCGTTAGAAAAAGCGTTGCAAAATGATTATGATCTAATTCTTTTAGATATTATGATGCCTGGAAAAGATGGCATTGAAGTGTGTAAAGGTATTCGTGAGAAAAAAGCCACACCGATTATTATGCTAACGGCAAAGGGAGAAGAAGTGAATCGCGTACAAGGATTTGAAGTTGGTACAGATGATTATATTGTAAAACCGTTTAGCCCACGCGAGGTTGTGCTACGTGTAAAAGCTGTTTTACGTCGCTCAGTAACAACGACATTCTTTACGCAAGATACGACAACAAAAGATGTTATTGTATTTCCTCATCTCACAATTGATAATGACGCACATCGTGTTACAGCTGATGGAGAAGAAGTGAATTTAACACCAAAAGAATATGAATTATTACTATTTTTAGCGAAGGCACCTGATAAAGTATTTGACCGAGAGCAGTTATTAAAAGAAGTATGGCAGTATGAATTTTTCGGTGATTTACGCACAGTTGATACACATGTAAAGCGCCTGCGTGAGAAGTTAAGTAAAAAGTCAGCAGATGCAGCGAAAATGATTGTAACTGTATGGGGTGTTGGTTACAAGTTTGAGGTTGTGAACGATTAATGCTTTGGAAAAGTGTAGTAGGGAAATTATGGATGACGATTCTACTCCTTGTTTCCTTCGTGCTTGGTTTTGTTGCCATTTTACTTTCGCAGTTTTTTGATAATTATTATGTAACAATGGGAGAAACAAGGCTTACGAATGTTGCAACGAGTGTTTCTGAATTAATAGAAGAGGGGACGGATGAGCAGACGATAGAACATATCGCATATAAATTCGCTGACCCCCTTTCGCGTATTATTATTGTGAAAGATAATAATGAAATATCTGCTTCTCCGGCACAACAAGGATTGGCAACGCTAACACTAACTGATTTGAAAAATGACAAAGAGTTACAAGCGGTATTTACAGAACGTAAAAAGGTACAAAAAATTAAGACCGTCCCAGATGAAAACAATAAGAAAAATCCTGACAATGATATTATGATTGTCGGTGTTCCGTTAAAGTCGTCAAAAGATGGTGCGGTCTTTGTATATCAATCGTTACAAGTACCAAAACAAGGAATAGAAAAATCGACAGATTTTATCTTTTTATCTGCGGGGATTGCGATTATTTTAACAACGTTCTTTGCCTTTTTCTTATCAACTCGAATTACAGCCCCACTTCGTAAAATGCGCGAAGTAGCTTTTGAAGTAGCACGCGGGAAATTTGATGCGAAGGTACCAGCGGTTTCGCAAGATGAGATTGGTGAACTTGCAACAGCTTTAAATCAAATGGGAAAACAATTGAAGTTTAATATTAATGCGCTGCAACAAGAGAAAGAACAGCTTTCTAGTATTTTAAGTAGTATGGCTGATGGTGTTATTACGTTAAATCAAGAAGGAGAAGTTGTTGTAATTAATCCGCCAGCAGAACGTTTCTTACAAGTATGGTATGAAGAAAAAGAGATAGAGTTAAGTGTGAGTTTGCCATCGGAGCTTGTTGAACTGTTTCATCTCGTTGTAGAAAGTGAACAGCAACAAGTTATAGAAGTTAATTTAGAAAAAGGTAATTATGTTGTACTGATGACACCGCTGTACAATCAGACGAAGATTCGTGGTGCTGTTGCGGTACTTCGTGATATGACGGAAGAACGCCGTCTTGAAAAAATGCGTAAAGATTTTATTGCAAACGTATCGCATGAATTACGTACACCAATGGTTATGCTGCAAGGATATAGTGAAGCAATTTTAGATGACATTGTTCAAACGAAAGAAGAAGTGCATGAATTTGTGCAAATTATCTATGATGAATCTGTACGCTTAGGTCGTCTTGTGAATGAATTGTTAGATTTAGCTCGAATGGAGAGCGGTCACGTAGAATTACATATATCAGAAGTAGATATTGTTCCATTTGTTGAAAAGATTGCACGAAAATTCCAAGGGATAGCAAAGGAAAAAGAAGTGCAGTTAGTAGTTGATTTTCGCACTTCCATAGAGCAGCATTCTTTTGATCCAGATCGTATGGAACAAGTGTTAACAAATTTAATTGATAATGCTTTAAGACATACAAATGCGGGTGGTAGAGTATCGCTTATTATCGATGAGAAAAATAATGGAATTGTATTCGAAGTTGAAGATTCTGGGGTTGGTATTCCAGAGGATGATATTCCATTCTTATTTGAACGTTTTTATAAAGCGGATAAGGCTCGTACACGTGGGAAAACAGGTGGTACAGGGTTAGGACTTGCGATTGCAAAAAATATTGTGCGAGGACATGATGGTAAGATTACAGTGTCGAGTGTAGTAGATAAGGGGACGACATTCTCTGTATATTTGCCAACATAAGTATGATGAAATTATATGCGAATTTTTAAGCTTATCTTTTTGATAAGCTTTTTTTTTTGAAAAAGAAAAGGAATGTTAGTATAAGAGAAGAATGAAAAAGAGAAATAAGGAGGGAAAACATGAAGCTATATACAAAAACAGGAGATAAGGGACAAACAAGTCTTATTGGAGGACGCGTAGATAAAGACAATTTGCGTGTAGAGGCATATGGAACAATTGATGAGGCGAATTCGTTTATTGGACATGCGATGACATTGCTAGAGGGGGAATTGTTTCAAGATATTTATCAAGAACTTGAAAAAATTCAGCATGAGTTGTTTGATTGTGGCGGGGATTTAGCGATTGTGAAGAGAAAAATTCCGTATAAAGTAACAGAAGACATCATTACTTTTCTAGAGGAAAGGATTGATGTATATATACAAGAAGCACCGCCGCTTGAGCGCTTTATTTTACCAGGAGGAAGTCAAGGGGCGGCTATTATTCACATTGCTCGTACTGTTACACGAAGAGCAGAACGTTGTATTGTTGCTTTAAAGAAACAAGATGAGATTAATGAATATGTTTTGCAATACGTAAATCGCTTATCGGATTATTTATTTGCAGTTGCAAGAGTTGTGAATGCTCGTTCTAATGTGAAAGATATAGAATATGAAAGAAGCGCGATTGTATTTCGAGATAAGGAGGAGAAGAAAGAGAAATAGGCTCTTTCTTTTTTTGGTATACTTTTTGCTATAATCAACCAAAATAGAGAAAGTGTGATTGTTATTTAGAAAACGGAGGATTTATAATGAAAGCTTTAAAAATCATTTTGCTTTTCTTTTGTGTTTTTTTTATAGCACAAACAGAAGGTGCTGCTGAAGAAAAGCGGTGGGCATGGCCGGTAGAGGGGAGAATTAGCGATTATTTTGGAACGAGAAATGGAAAACATTTTGGGATTGATATTGCTGCACCGATCGGCACTTCAATAGCAGCTATGCAAGATGGTGTTGTAACAAGATCTTATTTTTCTGATAGTTACGGGCATGTTGTGTTTATTAAACATGAAGATTATGAAGCTGTATATGCTCATATGAATAAACGACTTGTGAGAGAGGGAGATGCAGTTTTAAAAGGGCAAAAAATTGGTCAAGTGGGAAATACAGGACAATCGAATGGTGCTCACTTACATTTAGAAATTCATAAAGGGGCTTGGACGATAGCGAAAACAAATGCAGTAAATCCGCTGCAAATGATTCAAGAAAAGCCTAATACGGTAGCATCTGCTTCTGTATATGTCGTGCAAAAAGGTGATACATTGGTCAGTATTGCTAGGAAGTTCGGTACAACTGTTGAAGAATTAAAAGTGAAAAATTATTTGCAAAAAGATACTATTTATCCGTCACAAAAATTACATATTAATTGAAAAAGAGCTAGGAAGACTAGCTCTTTTTCTTGTTACCAAAAAATAAAGATACATACAAATCCAGCAATTATTAAATAGCTATAATAATAAAACACTTTAGCTCGTGTTTTTTCTTCTGTTCTAAATAAGACAAGAGTAGGTTCAATAAGACCGATAACGAAACAAAGAAGACCGAGCAGCATACAGCCGAGAGACAGCGAATACAAAGCAATTTGAATTTGAGATGGGAGAATCAATTTTAATAAAAATGCAATAAGTACAGTATAGCAAATACTCCCAATATACACGTTCAATGTTGTATTAGATCGATAACCAGGCAGTTTTTTAAAAAATGATCTGGAAACAATTTCTGTTTCTAAGGATGTATAAGTTTGAATGATTTTTTCTGCCTTTTTTCCTTGATGAAAAAGAGAAAGAATCCAATTTCGTTCTCCTTGAAAGACAAAATGAGTTTTTGTTAAATAATGATCAATTTTGACTTTTCTCCAGCTTTTCCATGGATGTCGTTCGCGAAGTTTTAGTTTACTGTCTGAATTTTTATCATATTGATATACACTAATGCCATCTTCATCAAAAGCAACATAATATGTATCTCTTGAAAAGTTACCTGAGTCAAGAGGACAATAGAACAGCAATTCCTTTTTTAAATAAAAGTATTCTTTGCGAAGATTTTTTTTCATAATTTCTCGAATAGGCTGTTTCTTTTCTTTACTCATGACATTTCCTCCATTGTAAGAAAATGCTGTTTTTCTTAACAATATCATATCTTATCACTTTCACGTATAAATGGCTAGAGAATTGTGGACAAAAAAGAACAAACACGAAAATTTGTTCCTTTTTGTCGTATTATTTACTTATTGTTAGAATAGCATGCAATTATGAGGATGTGACTGGATAAAGAAAATTTCCCTCAGTGGAAGTTTTCTTTATCCCCGGCCTATCTTCTTCGCTTTTCTCTGCATCTTGAGGTGGGGGACTGCTAAGTATAGGAAGGTGTTGTACAATGTGAGTGAAAAAGAAGCATTTTCATTCACATTGTTTTAAAATTGTTGTATAATGATGAGGAAAATAGAATATCGGTCTATCTTCGGGGCAGGGTGAAAATCCCGACCGGCGGTGATGAACGTGTATTTTTGTTCTAAGCCCGCGAGCCGTTAAGGCAGGATTTGGTGCGATTCCAAAGCCGACAGTACAGTCTGGATGGGAGAAGATGGAGGTTCGAGCGTTCAAAAAAGATATATGTTTGAACGTTTGTTTGATGTGCCTAAAATTTCTCCCTTTGCGTTTCGGACGCGAAGGGTTTTTTCATGCAGGAATATATTTAGGCATAGCAGAGCCTTTCCACTTTCCATGAGATGATCGATGGAAAAGGAGAGAGAAACATGAAACAACAGAAGAGTGTAGTACAAATGATGAGCGTTGCGATGCTAAGCAGCATTGCGTATTTATTAATGATGCTGGATTTTCCACTTCCAGGGCTGCCACCGTTTTTGCAAATTGATTTTAGTGATGTCCCAGCATTAATTGCAGCCATTACTTTTGGACCAATTTCAGGTGTAATTGTAGAAGGGATAAAAAATGTCCTGTATTATGGTATTCAAGGCGATTTAACGGGCGTACCTGTAGGAGAAGTGGCGAATTTTGTTGCTGGATGTCTCTTTATTCTTCCGGCATCTCTTTTATTCCGTAAACATCGCACAGTAAAAAGTTTAACAACAGGATTAATGTTCGGAACAATTATGATGACAGTAATTATGAGTGTATTAAATTATTTCATCATTTTTCCAGCTTACACTTGGTTCTTAGGTCAACCTGCTATGTCTAACGATGCAATGCGTCAAATAATTGTAGCGGGAATTTTACCTTTTAATATAATTAAAGGGATTATAGTAACAATTATTTTTGTTCCTTTATTTTCTCGATTAAAAGTATGGGTATTTGCGAAAATGAAAAATGCATAATATAGAAGGTTTTGCATCAGTGGAAGTTTTTTCTGCTGATGTTTTTTATCCCGCATTAACAGGCAGTAAGCCCTCCGCTTCAAGATTGTGAGGAACTCGAAGGAGATAGGTAGGGGATGAAAAAAACCACTGATGGAAGTTTCACTTTATCTCGCGTAAGGAGTAGTAAGAGTCTGTTTGATGGGGCTGACCACTAAATTTAGGATGAGTGACTAGTGAAAGTTGTGCTTCATAGAAGAAAATAAAGTGTAAAAAAATACCCCTCATTATTTGAGGGGTATTTTTTGAAGTCAACAATAAGACTATTCAAATTTTAATGCGTCACCGTCGAATGCTTCCTCTGCCACTTTAATAGAGTCAGTTGGGCAACCTTCGAATGCATCCATCATATCATCGATTAATACATCTGGAATTTCAACGATACCTTGGTTATCGTCAAGTGTTACGAATGCAATGCCTTCATCATCGTAATCATAAATGTCCGGTGCAGCTGCTCCGCAAGCTCCGCATGCAATGCAAGTATCTTTGTCAACGATTGTATATTTTGCCATTTTTGTATACCCCCTAAATAATATGTATATGTATATAAGAACACTGATGAAAAATTATAACCTTATTGTAAAACGGTTTTTGAAACTTTTCAATATAAAATTATAATGATAATTCTTATCAATTGAGTGTGTCAACTAATTTCTATAGTTGTACATAAAATTTTAAAAATATCTAAATAAGATGCATTTTGTTACAATGAAAGTAGAAGTAGACTGAAAGGGTGGAAGAAGCGTTGCAGCTACAATATACCGTACTATACTGTTTGAAACAATTAAAAGGTGAACGAACGGTTTCTTCTATTTATCACCTTTTAAAAGGGAAACGTTCTTCACAAACATTGCAAGATGGGAATATGTTTCATCTTTCCTTTTTGTTTAGTGTATATAAATCTTTAAGACGTCATGATTATGATAAACAGATTGAAGCATTATTAAACAAGCAACTTATTACATGTGTGCATGAAAATACTTACATTTTATCTGAAATGGGAGAGAAACAAGTAAACGAATGGGAAAAATTCTTTTCTTTCCCGAAATATTTACACGGTTTGCAATACGGCGAACTTGGAGAGAGCTTTTGGAAAAGGTTATCCTTAATTGTGCAAACTGTATCTAATTTGCAACAAAAATATGTGAAATTCCTTCCAATTCAGCAAGATACAGAAATCACGATGTGGGTAAAACAATTTATTATGAACTCTCCTGTTTCAAGAGGACAATTAGCGGAACAGTTATATAAAGAAATAAATTCAATATTAGTGTATGTTACCTCTCTAGAAGCAACCATTTTCGTATATCGTCTAACAGGATACCATCGTATTGGTTATACAACAGATCAACTTGGAAATATGATGAAGCAAGATGCGTTTCGAGTATATCTTTTATTTTGGGGAACGACTCATTTCATCATTCAACATGTACAAAATCATCAGCAGAATTTTCCGTTATTGGCACAAATTATTGCGTATCCGAATGAAAAAGCAGATTTATTTAGTATATCAACACAAAAAACATATCAACTATGGAAGCAAGGACGAACTATGGAGGAAATTGCTAGGATAAGAAAATTAAAAGTGGCGACAATTGAGGATCATATTGTGGAAATTGCATTGCGTGAAAAAGAATTTCAGGTGGAGCAATTTGTAGAAAAAGAAAAAATGAAACAAATACAGAAAATGATTGAGAAGTTACAAACGCGGAAGCTGCGAGTCTTGAAACAAGCTGCTGGAGAGCATGTTTCCTATTTTGAAATTCGGCTTGTATTAGCGCGAGTAGGGGGATTACATGAAACTTGAAGATATTTTATATCAGTGGTTTGGGTACCGGACATTTCGGCCAGGACAAAAGGAAGTTATTGCAGACTTATTAAATGGAAATTCTGTTGTAGCGATGCTGCCGACTGGAGGGGGGAAATCGCTCTGTTATCAGCTTCCAGGATTTATACAAGATGGAACGGTACTCATTGTTTCACCGCTATTGTCATTAATGGAAGATCAAGTTACACAGTTAAAATACATTGTGAAAAATCAAGTTATTGCTTTTAACAGCTTTCGAACAATGGCAGAGAAAAAAGAAGCTATGCGGCGGTTGCATTCCTATAAATTTGTATTCGTGTCTCCTGAAATGCTGCAATCAGATGTGTTGCTAAAAGAATTAAGGAAAATTCATATCTCTTTATTTGTTGTGGACGAAGCACATTGTATTTCTCAATGGGGATATGATTTTCGAACAGATTATAAAAAGCTAGATCAAGTTATTGCATCGATGGGCTATCCTAAGGTTCTTGCTTTAACAGCTACTGCTACGAAAGAAGTATTACAAGATATTATTGAAAGTTTAAATTTGAAAGATGTGAGGCAGCATTTATATTCGATTGATCGCCCTAATATTGCTATGAAAGTAGAATTTGTACAAACCATTCAAGAGAAAAAAGAAGTGCTGTTATCTCATGTGAAATATTTACAAAGTCCTGGCATTATTTATTGTTCGAGTAGAGCTTGGACTGAACGTCTTGCAGCGTATTTAAGAAGTGAAGGGATTGAAGATGTTGCGCATTATCATGGTGGGATGGAACATGAAGAACGGATGTTAATTCAGCAACAATTTATGAATAATCAACTCCAGCTCGTTGTGTGTACAAGTGCATTTGGTATGGGAGTAAATAAGCAAAACACACGCTATATTATTCATTTTCATTATCCGACAAATATAGAGTCTTATTTGCAAGAGATTGGACGGGCAGGTAGAGATGGAAAGCCAAGCATTGCCATTTTGTTATGTAGTCCCCTTGATCATGAGTTGCCAATCTCCATTATTGAAGAAGAATTACCAAATGAACAACAAATACGCTTTTTATTTTCTTTATTACGAGAAACAATGTTTCAAGCCCAAGTATTACCGTTAGAAGGTGTAGAAGAAATTTGCTACAATACAGCAGGATTGAGTGAACAACATTGGCGATTTATTCGGTATCATTTTGAAAAGATGAAAATCATACAACATAGAGAATTGATGATTGAATCCTTGTCAGATGAAGCAGAGCGGAAGTTAATTGCAGAAGTGAAAACTCGGCTTTATAATAAATACGGTCAACTAGAAACGATGAAAGAATGGATGCGACGAACGGATTGTAAAAGAGAAGCGATTCTTTCCCAGTTTGGATATGTAAAGGAAACGCAGCCGGAAAATTGCTGTGACTATTGCGGGATTCATATAGAAGATTATAAAAAAAGACAAGCAAGGCAACCTGTTTTCGACTATAATTGGGAAACAGAGTTACAATTGCTCTTCGGATTCAGAATGGAGGAATGATGGATATACGCAAGACAAGTATTGAAGACATGAGTCTAAAAGAAATCCGACTTAATTTATATATTACGCAAGCGATCATTATATGTATTGGAATCTTGTTAGCGTATATATTATTTCCGAGTATGGACGCATTTCTAGCTTTGTGGAAATGGGATTTTTCATCTATTTTTCTAATAGGTGGCGGAGTAGCTTGTGTGATTGTTTTATTTGATTATATTGCGATGCATTTTTTTCCTGAATCGTGGTTTGATGATGGCGGGATTAATGATCGTATGTTTCAAGGAATGTCTGTTTTCCGCGTGTTCGCTGTTACCCTTTTAATTGGAATAGCAGAAGAGTTTTTATTTCGTGGCGTGATACAAACGTATTTTGGCTTAATTTTTGCGAGTGTTGTATTTGCAGTTTTACATATTCGTTATATTACTAAGCCGTTTTTATTTTGTTTTGTATTGATGATTAGTAGTGTATTTGGTTTTGTATTTCAATGGACTGGTAATTTACTGATCACGATTTTTGCGCATTTTTTAGTCGATTTCATAATGGGATTGCAATTAAGAAAGCAAACGGAAGATGGTGGTGACCGATATGGCGAAGCAGACAACAGAGTTTGAAGAGAACATGAAAGAGTCAACGGAAAAAGAAGGAGAGGGTTTACCGCCTCGTAGTGAAGTCCATAAAGACAAGAAAAAATCAAAATTTAAAATAAAGCACTTTTTTGTTCGGATTTTAACATTATTATTTATTCTTCTTCCAATAAGTATTTTATGGTATACAGAGCGTTACATGGAGGAGAAGCAAGCGGCGGAATCGAGTGCCAATTCTGAAAAAAGTGCATTTGAAGTTATTTTTTTTGATTCAAAAAAGAAAACCGATAATGAATCAAAGTCATCACCATCAGAGACATTTCAGTTTCATACAGTACAAGAGGGAGAAACGCTCGAAGATATTGCAAAGAAATATTTTCCGAATGAAGATGGGATAGCGATTATAAAGAAATATAATGAAGTAGCAGAAGACTTAGAACCAGGGCAAGTGTTAAAAATTCCGAAGAAGTCAGAACCAGAACCGAAAAAATAAAGTGAACCTTCCGTCAGCGGGAGACCTTACTGCCCGCGAATGACGAGATGAAGAAAAACCTTCTACAGAAGTAGAGGGTTTTTCTTCACTTGCTGGGGTGATGTGTTATTATGTGGTTAGATTTTGTTAAGAGGAAAGATGAGGAAAGTGTATGACATGGGGATTACTAGGTTGTTTCATATTATGCGTTGTGATTGTTTGCTTTGTTATGATGTATAGAGAAGCGATGCGTGATACATTGTTAGAACACACCGTATCGTTTGCGGAGTTTCCAATTAGTTTTGGAGAAGTACGAATTTTTTTTATTTCGGATATTCACAGAAGAACGATTTCTCAAACTTTAATACAGCAAGTGAAAGGGAAAGTAGATCTCGTTATTATAGGTGGAGATTTAGCTGAACAAGGGGTACCGCTAACACGAGTAGTTGATAATATTAAACGGTTAAATGAAATGGGACAAGTGTATTTTGTTTGGGGGAATAATGACTATGAAATTGATTTTCACGAATTAGACGCGTTGCTTCTTCAAAATGGAGTGAAAATTTTAGACAATACAGGGACCTTATTTGAATCAGAGTTTGGAGAAAAGATATGGTTACTAGGTGTTGACGATGTAAGTTTGAAACGTGATCGTTTAGATTTAGCACTAGCAGATTGTGAAGAAGAGGGATTTCGTATCCTTGTGAGTCATAATCCTGATATCGTATATAAATTAAATGGAACGGAAAATATCTCCTGTGTATTAAGTGGTCACACGCATGGTGGACAAATTCGGTTATTTCATTTTACACGTTTTTTGAAAGGTGGAATTTATGAATATCCACATACGACTTTGTTTGTAAGTAATGGTTATGGAACAACACTTGTACCATTGCGTTTTCGTGCTCCTGCACAAACACATTTGATTACATTACAAAGAAAAGATTGACGTTGTTTTTTTAAGGTGGGAAGAGATATGCCAAGTTCAATAGGTAAATATAATATTAAAGTGGTGTCAAATATGCTCGGTATACATCCAGGAACATTGCGAGCTTGGGAAAGACGGTATCAAATCATTGCACCGAAGCGTAATAATGCTGGACATCGATTATATACAGAAGAACATGTTCAAATATTAAAGTGGCTTATTAACAAAGTGAATCAAGGGTTTACCATTGGACAAGCGGTTAGTTTATTAGAAAATAATCAATTACAAAATCACAATTTATCAGAAATAGAATATAATAAAGTAGAACTTTTAGTAGACGATATCCTTTCTTCTTTGTTAAAATTTGATGAAATGCAAGCTCTCGAGTTACTGGATGAAGCTTTTAGTATTTTTTCTATAGATAAAGTAATTGCAGATGTGTTAATAAAATTGCTTGTAAGGTTAAAAGATATGCGCTTGAATGAAAAAATAACAAGTGCAGAAGAACGGTATGCGACTTCGTTTTTACGCTCGCGTATCGGAATGATGCATCATAGTATGCCTATTAATACAGGACTACCAAAGGTGCTTTCTATATGCGCTCCAGGGGAATTATGTGAACTTGGATTATTTATTTTTACAACATATTTGCGTCGAAAAGGTTATCCAGTAATCTATATTGGGACAGGCATAGAAGAAGCTGATATTGATGATGTAATCAAACAAGTAAATCCTAAAATCTTGTTTATTTCTTGTACAATAAAAGAAAATGTAATGACAAGTGTTCAGCTTGCAAAGAGATTACATGAACAATATGCAAACCTTTGTGTTGGGCTTAGCGGTTTTGCCTTTGAGTTTACTTCTGATGAAGAAAACGAAGAGACTCGTAACTGGTTTGTTGGGGATACGAAAGAAGAATGGGATGAATGGTTAAAAATGTCAGAATAGTTGTTCGGAAAGAACCATCTATTTTCTGTTTCATATAATAAAAATTAGATGCAACGGTTGCGTAAGGAGGTTACGGGATGAGGTTGGAGCGTTTAAATTACAATAAAATTAAAATCTTTCTGACGTTCGACGATTTGTCAGAACGTGGACTTACAAAAGAAGATTTATGGAAAAATGCGCCGAAAGTACAACAACTGTTTCGAGATATGATGCAAGAAGCGAATAAAGAGCTCGGCTTTGAAGCGGATGGTCCAATTGCGGTAGAGGTGTTTTCGTTGCAAGCACAAGGTATGGTTGTTATTGTTACGAAAGAAAATCAAGAGTCAGATACGGAAGAAGAATTTCAAGATGAATATATTGAAATGCAAGTTACTCTTGATGAGAGCGAACATATACTATACGAATTTGCTTCATTGGAGGATGTAATTGCATTAGCAGGTCGTTTATATAATCTTGGAGTAACAGGTGGAAAGCTTTATGCGTGGCAAAATCGTTTTTATCTATGGTTAGAAGAAGATTCTACTATGTTATTGAAAGAAGATATGATTGCCATTTTAGCAGAGTTTGGTAACTCTTCTACAATTACAATTTATCGAATGATGGAATATGGAAAAGAACTTATGGCGAATGAAGCAATTGAGCAAATATATAAGTATTTTATCACAAAAGAAAACCTCAGCTAAGTGATACAGTTGAGGTTTTTCTTTATGTGAAATATTTAATCATTATATAAAAAATATTAGTTTTTAACGTATTTCGCTTTTCTAAAAAGAATAAAAAGACTATAATGATATTGAAAACGTTTGCAAAAAATAAAAAGGTTTGTATATATTTGTTAGCGTTTTCTCTTGCATTCCTATTTTAAGAGTGTATACTAGGCAATGAAGGTTTACTAAACAAGTGAAATTACAGGGGGTTTACTTACTATGGTAGCCGAAAAGGGAGCTCAAACACAAACACAAACACAACAAAGAGAACAACACTTCGAACTGTTGAATTCGACACAAATTGTTATTAAAGAAGCCCTAGAGAAATTGGGTTATCCAAACGAGGTATATGAGTTACTTAAAGAACCGATTCGTATGATGACAGTAAAGATTCCAGTTCGTATGGATGATGGAACTGTTAAAATATTTACAGGATATCGTGCTCAGCATAATGATGCTGTTGGTCCAACAAAAGGCGGTATCCGCTTCCATCCAAATGTAACGGAAAACGAAGTAAAGGCACTTTCGATTTGGATGAGTTTAAAATGTGGTATTGTTGATCTGCCGTATGGTGGAGGTAAAGGTGGTATCATTTGTGACCCACGTGAAATGTCTTTCCGTGAGCTAGAAAGATTAAGCCGTGGCTATGTAAGAGCAATTAGCCAAATCGTAGGTCCAACGAAAGATATTCCAGCTCCAGATGTATTTACAAATTCACAAATTATGGCATGGATGATGGATGAATATAGCCGTATTGACGAATTTAACTCACCTGGATTTATTACAGGTAAGCCGCTTGTATTAGGTGGGTCTCATGGCCGTGAGACAGCAACTGCAAAAGGCGTAACAATCTGTATTGGTGAAGCGGCGAAAAAACGTGGTATTGACATTAAAGGTGCACGAGTTGTTGTACAAGGCTTCGGAAATGCAGGTAGTTTCTTAGCGAAGTTTATGCACGATGCGGGAGCAAAAGTAATTGCGATTTCCGATGCTTACGGTGCACTTCATGATCCAAACGGCTTAGATATTGATTACTTATTAGACCGTCGCGATAGCTTTGGTACAGTAACGAAATTGTTTAATAATACAATTTCAAATAAAGAATTATTAGAACTAGAATGTGATATTCTAGTACCAGCTGCAATTGAAAATCAAATTACAGAAGAAAATGCAGCGGATATTAAAGCGAAAATTGTTGTAGAGGCAGCGAATGGCCCTACAACGTTAGAAGCAACAAAAATTTTAACAGAACGTGGTATTTTACTTGTTCCAGACGTATTAGCGAGTGCTGGTGGCGTAACAGTTTCTTACTTTGAATGGGTACAAAATAACCAAGGTTACTATTGGACAGAAGAAGAAGTAGAAGCTCGTTTAGAAAAAGTAATGGTAAGCTCATTTAATTCTATTTACGAAACGGCGCAAGTTCGCAAAGTGAATATGCGTTTAGCAGCTTATATGGTTGGTGTTCGTAAAATGGCAGAAGCAAGCCGCTTCAGAGGTTGGGTATAAACCGCTTATTGATTATGCAAACCGCAATTTCCTGTAAAGGGAGTTGCGGTTTTTTGTTGTAATAATATTGTTGGGTCGGTTATTGCAGTTGCATGGGCATTAGTTGTATGGCTTATGAGTTATATGAATTAGTAAAAAACAAAAAAGAACACTTGTTCTAATAGAACATTTGTGCTATACTCTCCTTAGATAGAAAAACGGAAATAAAGTGAAAATTCCATTGGTAAGGAGTTTGTTCAGTACTCACTGATGGGAAGTATTCACCAATTATAAAGGAGAGATTCTAATGAAAACGACTGCAGAACAACGTTTTATGATGCCAACACATGTAATGGAACGAGTTGAAAATTTACGCAAAAAGCATGTGCAACGCTCTTCCTTCCTACATACAGTGAATTGTTTTTTTGGATTAGAAACGAAGCAAGATGAAATTTGGTTTTATGGTTTTTATACGGTGGCAGTAAGTGTGTTATTGTTTATGATATTTGCTTCGAATATGATGGATTTTCTGCTTTCATAATAATGTTTGCGTTAGAGACACATCGTCTGAATACATATAAGATTAGGAAGGTAATTTTATAAGAGCGGAGATGATGTGAATGGCGAAGTTTCCTATACAGCGAAATTATATTAAACACGGAGGCTCTCGATCTGGAATTCGACTTTCAAAAGTTCGTTTTATTGTCAGTCATGATACTGGAAATCCCGGCAGCAATGCGGTTGGGAATCGAGATTATTTTAATGAAGTGCAACCAAAAGCTTCAGCTCATACATTTATTGATGATAAAACTATATTAGAGATTATTCCAATCAATGAGGTAGCCTACCATGTTCGGTACAACGTTCCGACAGATAATGAAATATTTGGTCACAATGCTAACAGCGCAGCGATCGGTGTTGAACTTTGCTACGGTGGGAATATAAATTTTTGGGATGCATATACACGTTTTACTTGGTATCATGCGTATTTGTGTCACAAATTTGGTTTAAATCCAAAGAAAGCTATTGTCTCGCATAAAAAGCTTGATCCTGCTCGTAAAATTGATCCGGAACATGTATTAAATAATCAAGGTATACCTTTTCGACAATTTTTAGCGGACGTCTATCGCATGTACGTATCGTATAGATGACAAATATATGAAAAATGAATACAATAAAGATAGGTGCCTACTGCTGAAAGTAGGTTTTTTCTTGTTTTGTAATTTTTTTATTTGAATAGAGAGCAGAAGACTAGGAGATGAGTTTTACATGCAAAAAGAAACAGCGATTATTATCGGAGGCGGACCATGCGGATTAGCAGCAGCGATTGCAATGCAAAATGTCGGGATTAATCCACTTGTCATTGAAAAAGGAAATATTGTTAATGCAATTTATAATTATCCAACACACCAAACATTTTTTTCTTCTAGTGAAAAACTAGAGATTGGTGGAGTTGCTTTTATTACAGAAAACCGTAAGCCTGTTCGGAATCAAGCATTAGCATATTATCGAGAAGTAGTGAAACGGAAGCATGTACGTGTAAACGCTTTTGAACGAGTGGAAAAAGTACAGCAAGAAGAGGATTTTTTTCTTGTTCAAACAGTAAAGAATGACGGGAAACAAGAGAAATATAAAGCAAAATACATTATTATTGCAACTGGGTATTATGATAACCCTAATTATATGAATGTTCCGGGAGAAGAGTTAGAAAAGGTTGCGCATTATTTCAAAGAAGGTCATCCGTATTTTGATCGTGATGTTGTGGTAATCGGAGGAAAGAACTCAAGTGTAGATGCGGCATTAGAACTTGTAAAATGCGGAGCGCGTGTGACGGTTTTATATCGAGGACAAGTATATTCTCCAAGTATTAAACCATGGATTTTGCCAGAATTTGAAGCGTTAGTTCGTCAAGGTACGATAAAAATGGAATTTGGTGCACATGTAAAAGAAATTACAGAACATACAGCCACGTATACAGTAGGAAACGAAGAGTATACAATTTCAAATGATTATGTCTTTGCCATGACAGGCTATCATCCAGATCATGGTTTTTTAACGAAAATGGGCGTAGAAATTGATTCTGAAACAGGAAGACCACTGTATAAAGAGGAAACGATGGAAACGAATGTGGAAGGGATTTTTATTGCTGGTGTAATTGCTGCTGGTAATAATGCGAATGAAATTTTTATAGAAAATGGTAGATTTCATGGAGACGCAATTGCGAAAACCATTGCAGAGCGAGAACAATAAAAATTTATTAATGAATGGTGACAAATGAAAAACACCTCCGTCTAATTCGTAGCTTTAGAAATGCGAATTAAGGAGGTGTTTTTTTGTTACAATCGTATATTAATGTTTAAACATAGCTTGAATCTCTATTTGTTCTTTTGTTACTTCTAGCCCAACAAGCAGCTTAATACGTGCTTTTTGAGCATTTAAACCATATGTGAAGATAACGCCCATGTTTTTCAATTGTTTGCCGCCGCCCTCATAAGAATATACATCTTGAACAATACCGTTGAAGCAGCGAGAAACAAGAACAACTGGAATATCTTTATCTATTAAACGTTGCAGTGCAGGAAGTGTGCGTGGCGGTAAGTTGCCTTGTCCAAGTGCTTCGATGATAATTCCATCAACCGGTAGTTGTTCAATTGCAGCTAATAATGTATCGTCCATACCTGCATATGCCTTTAATACGACAACATTTTTTGTAATTTGTGTAACGGCATATTTTTCGTGATGCACTAATGCTTGGTGAAAGACAACGCCGCGCTTCGTTACCATTCCAACTGGACCATATTGCGGACTTTGGAATGTTGCTACGTTACTTGTATGTGTTTTTGTTACATTCGTTGCACAGTGAATTTCATCGTTTAATACAACAAGGACACCTTTTCCTTTTGCTTCTTCACTACTAGCAACTTTAACAGCTGACAAAAAGTTATATAAACCATCAGCACCTAACTCATTACTTGAGCGCATTGCTCCTGTCACAACAATTGGTACATCAGCTTGTACAGTTAAGTCAAGGAAATAAGCTGTTTCTTCCAACGTGTCTGTTCCGTGTGTAATAACAATTCCTTGCACGTTATCGTTCTTAACCTTCTCATCAATCATGACTTGCAATTGCAGCATTTCATTTGGTGTCATGTGAGGAGATGGAAGATGAAAGACATCTTCAACAATTAAATCGATATCTTCTTCTAAATTTGGAATGAATTTTAAAAGTGGATTTTGCGCGCCAGGTTGAACAACCCCAGTTTCTTTATCTTCTTCCATCGCAATTGTTCCACCTGTGTGTAAAACAAGAATTTTTTTCAATGCCTTTACCCCTCTCCAATCAATGAAAATACATTAAGAACATAACATGATTTGCCTGGATTCGACAATGAAAAAGTATAAAACTTATAAGAGATTATCACAATGAAAATAAAGTGAAACTTCCAACAGTGGGGGCTTCATCCTCACTGTAGGTTAGTTGAACCAATCGGACGCATGCCAACAGTTATTTACAATTTATCTGCTTTGTTTCCTCAGAATCTTGAAGCGGGAGTTTTACTGACAAAAAGTAGCGAGGTAATAAGTAAAAGGAGATGTGGAGTTTGAAGAAAATAGAGAAGATTTTAATTCGTTTACTTATTGGACAATGTCTTTGTCTATGTATTGTCCAATTACTTTTAACCCAAGAGCATATAGCGAAATATGTATCAAAAGTTGTATATTATGAAGGAGTAACAAAAGGGGTTATGACGAATATTTTAGAGGTTAATCAATAGCTTTTTCATTTGCTTCTAAGAAGGATTATGCTACAATAGTTGAGGACTTGAAACGGAATAAAGTGAAACGATTATTAGTAGGAGAATTTTTCTCCACGTCGATCGTAATTTAATTAATCAGGCTCTTACTGCCTGTTAATGCAAAGTGAAACAATCATGAGAGAAGCAGGGGGGACGTACCTGCTTTTCCTTCTGTTTTTATAAGTGAAAAATGGGGTGTTACAATGGATAAACGAATTTCGATTGCAATTGATGGCCCTGCAGCTGCAGGGAAAAGTACGGTTGCCAAAATTGTTGCTAAAAAACTTTCTTATGTTTATATTGATACGGGTGCAATGTATCGCGCAGTAACGTATGCGGCGCTGCAGCAAAGTGTTGATATTGAAAATGAAGAAAAGTTAATGGAAGTCATAAAAAATATAGATATTAAATTTCAACATAGAGAAAATGTACAACTTGTTTTTTTAAATGGACAAGATGTGTCAGAAGTGATTCGCACACCAGAAGTAACAAATCGTGTATCAATTGTGGCAAGACATCGTCTCGTTCGTGAAGAAATGGTACGCCGTCAGCAAGGGTTAGCAGAAAAAGGCGGCGTTGTTATGGATGGCCGCGATATTGGAACGCACGTATTGCCGAATGCGGAAGTGAAAATTTTCATGTTAGCTTCTGTTGAGGAACGAGCAGAGAGAAGACATTTAGAAAATACTCAAAAAGGATTTCCATCTAATTTAGAACAACTAAAAGAAGAAATTGCGCGCCGTGATAAATTAGATTCTGAACGTGAAGTGTCTCCGTTAAAGAAAGCCGAGGATGCAGTTGAATTAGATACAACATCTTTATCTATTGAAGAAGTAGTTCAAAAGATTATGGATATTGTATCGGTAACGTTCGCAGAATAAGGGAAGAGGTTAGCCTCTTTCCTTATTTTTGTTTCTTGAAACATACGATTCTTCCTGTTAATTAATGAGACAATTTCCTTGACAAATCCGTCGATTTGTTAGAAGTTAGTAAAAGAGGGTATTTTCTAAATATTTTACATACATGCAAATGGAAGCTATTGTTTCCATTTCGTATATACATAAAGATGCTTTGCCATTTCAGTAGGGAGGTATTTCCATGGTAGAAAAAATGAATGAAGAAGTTGTCGACACAAAGGCATTACAAGTAGGTGACATTGTTACAGGTAAAGTAACAAAAGTCGAAGAAAAGCAAGTATTTGTGAATGTTGGGTACAAAACTGATGGTGTCATTCCAATTAGTGAATTGGCGAATGTCCATATTGAAAAAGCGGGCGATGTTGTAGAAGTAGAACAAACTCTTGAATTAAAAGTAATTAAATTAGAAGATGATGATCTAGTGTTATCTAAACGTGCTGTAGATGCAGAAAAAGCATGGGAAGTATTACAAGGGAAATTTACATCAGGTGAAGTATTTGATGTAACAATCAAAGATATCGTTAACGGAGGTCTAGTAGTTGACCTTGGTGTGCGTGGTTTTATTCCTGCTTCACTTGTAGAAGTGCATTACGTCGAAGATTTTACTGATTATAAAGGGAAAACATTAGCAGTAAAAATTGTAGAATTAGATCGTGAGAAAAATCGTGTTATTCTTTCTCATAAGGCAGTTGTAGAACAAGAGTTGGAAACGAAGAAAAAAGCAGCTGTTTCTTCTTTAAAAGAAGGTGATATTGTAGAAGGAACAGTACAACGTTTAACTGATTTTGGAGCATTTGTAAATGTTGGTGGTGTGGATGGTTTAGTTCATATTTCACAAATCTCTCACGATCGTGTAGAACAACCATCTGATGTATTATCACAGGGAGAAACTGTAAAAGTAAAAGTTTTATCTGTTGATGCTGATACACAGCGTATTTCTTTATCTATTAAAGCAGCACAGCCAGGACCTTGGGGAAATGTTGCAAATCAAGTAAAAGCAGGCGATATATTAGATGGGAAAGTAAAACGTCTTGTTACTTTCGGGGCATTCGTTGAGATTCTTCCTGGTGTAGAAGGACTTGTACATGTCTCTCAAATTGCAAATCGTCATGTGAAAAATCCGAATGAAGTATTAGAAATCGGACAAGACGTAAAAGTAAAGGTGTTAGAAGTTCATTCAGAAGAAAAACGTATTTCCTTAAGTATAAAAGAAGCGCTTGAAGAAAATAATGTAACAGAAGATTACAGTAAATATGAACCATCTTCTGATTCTGCTACATTCCAATTAAGTGATATTATTGGAGAACAGCTAAAAAAATTAAAGAAATAATGAGGGATATGTGTGGTAAGAGCAAAGCGTAAATTAGAACATATTGAGTATGCTCTTTCTATCGGACAGTCTCGTACACATGGCTTTCGTGACATTGTCTTTGTTCATCAAAGCTTACCAAATATAAGTTATGAAAGTATATCATTTCAAACAGGAATCGGCGAACTTTCTTTAAGTTCGCCGATTTTTATCAATGCGATGACTGGTGGGGGCGGAGAGCATACACTACATATTAACGAACAACTAGCCTGGGCAGCGCATCAGCATCAGCTTGCGATGGCTGTCGGTTCGCAAATGGCAGCGTTAAAAGATCCTCAAGAAGCTGCATCTTATAAAATTGTGAGAAAAACGAATCCGAATGGAATTGTTATTGCAAACTTAGGAAGCGAAGCAACAGTAGAACAAGCACAGCGAGCTGTTGATATGCTTGAAGCAAACGCATTGCAAATTCATTTGAACGTCATTCAAGAGTTGACAATGCCAGAAGGCGATAGAGATTTTACAGGTGCACTAGAGAGAATTGAACAAATTGTAAAATATTCTTCTGTTCCTGTTATAGTAAAAGAAGTTGGTTTTGGTATGAGTAAAGAAACGGTAGAGAATTTAGCCAATGTTGGTGTTTCTATTATAGATATTGGCGGTTATGGCGGCACAAACTTTGCTGCGGTTGAAAATGAAAGAAGGCAGAGAGTGCTTCCTTATTTCAATGAGTGGGGCATTCCGACTGTTTCGTCTTTAATTGAAGCATCCTCTATACAAAAAAACCTCTCTATTATTGCATCGGGTGGTATTCAAACAGCCCTTGATGTAGCGAAAGCATTAGCATTAGGAGCATCGGCTGCGGCGTTTGCTGGCCATTTTTTACGAATACTGATAAATGAAGGTATTGAGAAATTAATGGAAGAAATAGAATTACTACATAGAGATTTGCAGTTTATAATGACAGCGCTGGGGGCGCGAACAATCGCGGAGCTTCAACGAGTGCCGATTGTTATTAATGGTGATACATACCATTGGCTTATCCAGCGTGGGATTGATACAACAATATATGGCAAGCGCTGAACGAACTCTATCTAGGGGGTTTTTGGCGAAGTAAAACTAAAGTGAATCCTTAACGCTGTATTTGTTGCATTCTGCACTGGTAGTCAGCTCTGTTAATTGGTTTTTTATCCCGCATTAACGGATAGTAAGACCCCCACCTATCTTTGAGGCGTGGGGGTCTTACTGTCCATAAAAGCCCGCTCAAGCGGGCTTTCCATCAGTGGGGGATGAAGAAAACATCCACTGATGGGAGTTTCATTTTATTGTTTGATAGAGCAAGGAAAAAATCAACCGTTCGGTTGTTTTTTTGTTTATTAAGATACATCTTGGAATTTCGAGGCAGAAATCTTACTGCTTATTAATACCGAGTAACAAAGTAACAGCCAACGACACGTTGGCTGTTTTTGTTTTAATGTTGATTTTGTTTTCGCGCTTGCTCCGGTGTATCGAATCCTGTTGCGCCCGGATATTGTAGTGACTGACTGCGATCAGATTCCACACGTCGCGATTGTTTCAATTTTTTTTCTTGACGATCTTTACCCATAGTGTCCCCACCTCCTTAGTACAAAGTGTTGCTGTTATTTTTAAAAATATGCAGCTGTAGAACAGGATTATTTTTCATGAAAAATCCCCATAATGGAAATAATAGGAGGTGATAACGTGGAAGGAAGTTATTTTTATTTTTTAGCGTGGATGGGATGGATTATTGCAACGTTTTTTTTGAAAAAAGATACGTTTAGACTTTGTGTTAGTGCTGCCATTTTATTATTTATTAGTTGTTCGCAAACAGTGATTTCAATTTCTTCTTTCACAATCTCAGTAAATGCTCTTTTGCTGGGCGGAATTTCATTTGTTGGAATTGCAGCATATTCAGTATGGAAAAAAATCTATACTTTACTTTGTGCGCTTATAATCGCAATGCTATATACAAGTTTTTCTTTAATAGAATTATACGATCCGATTTGGATTGTCATAAATCGTACATGGATGCTGAGTGGTATTCTCGTTTATATATCTATTTTATTGCATCGAGACCGTCTATTACGTATATGGGGATTATATGTAGGGGCTTTGCAAGGTGAGTTGTTTGTAGCTTTTGTCTTAAAGAGCTTCAATTTTCCGTATCAACTCGGTAGCTTGCAGTTTTTTAATATGGTTGCTGTGTCCACAATGTTCTTTAGCCTTCTATATAGCGTTGGAAAAATAATGACATACACAGGGCAATTTAAGCAAAAACAAGTGAAGGAGGGGCAAGGGTAGTTTATGAATTCATATACATCAGCGATTTTACTTGGGGTAATTGTGGGGACAGTTACACGAATTTTAATGCTTCAAACTGATACAAGGCAGTATCCAACTCGCTTGCATGGCAAGATTATTCATATTGCAATGGGAATTACTGCGTCTGCTCTTGGGGCAGTTGCGATCCCATCTATTATGAAGAAAGATTTCTCCGCTATTACATTTTTGACATTAGCGGCATCGCAATTTCGTGATGTGCGTAATATGGAGCGTAATACACTGCAGCAATTAGATGGATATGAGCTTGTCCCGCGGGGGAATACATATATTGAAGGAATTGCACTTGTGTTTGAGAGCCGTAACTATTTAGCGATGTTAACATCTTTTGTAACCAGCTTTGCGTATTTAGGGTTTAAATCTTGGTATGCCGGTATTTTTGCTGGAATAATAAGTTTCTTTGTTGCGAAAATGTTAATGTCCGGTAAACGACTGCGTGATCTTGTGGAAATTGAACATGTGCCACCACATTTTGAAGGCGCTGGTCTTTATGTAGATAATATTTATATTATGAATATTGGTTTACCAGCGAGACAAAAAGAAATTATGAAGTATGGCATGGGGTTTATTTTGAAACCGAAGTCTATTGATGCACGAATAACATTAGCGAATTTAGGTCAAAGGCAAGCCATTTTACATGAAGTGTCTGTTTCGCTTGGTGTTTATCGAGATTCTGGAACACCAGCACTTGTACCGCTTGCAAAACGAGATTTAAATGATGGAAGAATAGGCGTGTTTGTTTTACCGCAAGATCAAGATGTGAAGAAAGCTATTCAAGTCATTGGAAATGTTCCGACGTTAGAAAGTGCTGTTCATATGGCTTCTGAGGCTCCTAACGGAAGGGGAGATAAAGGGTGATATTAGAAAAATGTATTCTTGCTGTCATTACAACAATTCCAGAAAAATTCGCTGGCGGCGCTCCATTATTTGTATGTGAGACAGTGGAAGAAATGGAATTTGTTGCTAATAATTTAGAAGCGATTTTAGATGGAATTGCACACCGCTTACAAGAGAACCTATATATTATTGTGAAACATTCTTGAAATGTGCTATAATATGAGATGTTTTGATATAAAGAGAAATATTCTGGAATGCAAATCCCTTCTTGCACAAAGAAGGGTTTTTTACATAATAACAGAAGCAAATAGAAAGGATGAAAGTATATGCCAAAACCGGTAGTGGCAATAGTAGGACGCCCAAACGTTGGAAAATCTACTATTTTCAATAGAATTGTTGGGGAAAGAGTGTCGATTGTAGAAGATATTCCTGGTGTAACACGAGATCGTATTTATAGTGCAGGAGAATGGTTAAATCATGAGTTTAACATTATTGATACAGGTGGAATTGATATTGGGGACGAGCCATTTTTGACACAAATTCGTCAACAAGCAGAAGTTGCGATTGATGAAGCTGATGTTATTATTTTTATGACGAATGGTCGCGACGGTGTAACAGCTGCGGATGAAGAGGTTGCAAAGATTTTATATCGTTCTAAAAAGCCGGTTGTATTAGCGGTCAACAAAATAGATAACCCAGAGATGCGCAGCGATATTTATGATTTTTATGCGTTAGGATTTGGAGAACCATTTCCGATTTCTGGTACACATGGTTTAGGGCTAGGGGACTTATTAGATGAAGCAGCAAAACATTTCCCGAAAATTGAAGAAGAAGCATACGATGATGAAACAATTAAATTCTGTTTAATTGGCCGTCCGAATGTTGGGAAATCATCAATGGTAAATGCATTGCTTGGTCAAGAACGTGTAATCGTTAGTAATGTAGCAGGTACAACACGTGATGCAGTTGATACTCCGTACAGTAAAGATGGACAAGATTACGTTATCATTGATACTGCAGGAATGCGTAAAAAAGGAAAAGTATATGAAAGTACTGAAAAATATAGTGTACTTCGCGCACTTCGAGCAATTGAACGCTCTGACGTTGTTTTAGTTGTTTTAGATGGTGAAGAAGGAATTATTGAACAAGATAAAAAAATCGCTGGATATGCGCATGATTCAGGTCGTGCTGTTATTATCGTTGTAAATAAATGGGATGCGGTTGAAAAAGATGAGAAAACGATGAAGGAATTCGAAGAGAATATTCGTGCTCACTTCCAATTTTTAGATTATGCACCAATCGTATTTTTATCTGCAAAAACGAGAAAACGTACACATACATTGCTTCCTGTTATTAATGAGGTAAATGCAAGTCATAGTATTCGTGTACAAACAAACGTATTAAACGACGTAATTATGGATGCTGTTGCAATGAATCCAACACCAACACATAATGGACAACGTTTGAAAATCTTCTACGCAACACAAGTCGCGGTGAAACCACCGACATTTGTTGTATTCGTAAATGATCCAGAGTTACTGCACTTCTCATATGAGCGTTTCTTGAAAAATCGTCTGCGTGATGCGTTTGGTTTCGTAGGAACGCCGATTAAAGTTATTGCAAGAGCACGAGACTAATGGAGAGGGTGTGATTTTATGAAAAAAATCACAGTAGTAGGAGCAGGTAGCTGGGGAACGGCGTTAGCAATGGTATTAGCTGACAACGGCCATGATGTACGTCTTTGGGGAAACCGAGTAGAACTCATGAATGAAATTAATGAAAAACATGAAAATAGTCGTTATCTACCGGGGATTACATTGCCAGCCAGTATCGTTGCCTATTCTTCCTTAGAAGAAGCATTAGCGGGGGTAGATACAGTACTTCTCGTTGTACCTACAAAAGCATACAGAGAAGTATTGCAAAATATGAAAGAACTTGTTTCGCAGCCAATTACATGGATTCATGCGAGTAAAGGAATTGAACCAGGAACTTCAAAGCGTATTTCGGAAGTGATTGAAGAAGAAATTCCGGCACATCTCATTCGAGATGTTGTTGTCTTATCGGGACCGAGTCATGCAGAAGAAGTTGGATTGCGTCAAGCTACAACAGTTACATCAGCTGCAAAGCGTATGGAAGCAGCGGAAGAAGTTCAGGACTTATTTATGAATAGTTATTTTCGTGTATATACAAACCCAGATATTGTTGGAGTTGAACTTGGCGGAGCGTTAAAAAATATTATTGCCCTTGCTGCTGGTATTACTGATGGACTTGGTTTAGGTGATAATGCAAAGGCGGCACTTATGACGCGTGGTTTAACAGAAATTGCTCGTTTGGGTCGTAAAATGGGTGGTAATCCCTTAACGTTTGCTGGCTTGACAGGTATGGGAGATTTAATTGTAACGTGTACGAGTGTCCATAGCCGAAATTGGCGTGCTGGTAACTTGCTTGGTAAAGGTTGCTCGTTAAACGAAGTGTTAGATAATATGGGGATGGTTGTTGAAGGTGTGCGGACAACAAAAGCTGCACATGAGATGGCAAAAAAAATGAATGTAGAAATGCCAATTACAGCTGCCTTATATGATGTATTATTTAATGAGAAAAATGTAAAAGATGCTGTAGGAACGCTGATGGGGCGTGTGCGTAAACACGAAGTAGAAGAAATTCCAGATTTGTTGTAAGAAAAGCTGTACAAGTGTAAAGATACATTTGTACAGCTTTTTCTTATTTTGGGTCTTTTCACCATTCTTTTTTTTCTGCATACGATGAAGTGTAGATTACAAGAGAGGGTGAACAAGGTGGATAATAATTTATTCAACAATATTGAAAAGGAATCGAAAGTAAATAAAGATGATATTTTTAAATTAGCTTCTTCTGTCCAAAATGCAAATTTGCGAGATGAGCAAGTGTTACGTCAGTTAATTCATCAAGTTGCAACGATGGCAGGAAGAGATGTATCAAAAGAGAAAGAAGATCAAATTGTAAATGCGATTATTAATAATAACATGCCAACCGATTTTAGCTCATTAAGTAAAATGTTTAAAAAATAAAGTACGAGAAACCATTGTTATATATATTGCATACGATATGATGAAGGAATGAATATGAGCTGTTTGTGGGAGTATTTGGTCAACCGAAGCGAAGAAGTCTCGTTCGCTTCGGTTTTTTATTGGTTTCATTATATGTGAATGTATACCGTTAGTCCTTCAGTAGCGAAGTTTCGTTTTATTTTCAGTTTGAATGGAATAAATAGATTGTTTCTATTTGTTTAAAAGTTATAATTTGTTAAAATAGTAGGAAAATATGCTAAAATAAAGGGGTGTATATATGTCTGTTGGACTTATAAAGATGTGGTTTTCTTTGGGAGCGATGGCTCTCATGTTTATTGCTGTTATTTTTATTTTGTTAAGTCGCCATAAAATAAAGAATACGTTTTTGAAAGGGTTTACAGCTTTGTTTGCATATGCATGTATGATTGTATCTGGACTTATTATTTTTCTTGTTGTATTTAGTGGGCCAATTGAACAATAGAAACTAAAGGACGGAGTTCTGATGAAGAAAACACTAATAATTTTCGTATTGTGTTGCACCAGCATGCTATCTGGGTGTCTATATCCGAAAGAAAAGGTACAACAAAATGTAGTACCATATGAAGATCAATTACAAGCGGTGCAAACAGCAGTTAATACATATAGAGAACAAAATGGTAATATATTGCCTATTAAAACACGCGATATGAATACACCAATCTATCAAAAATATCCAATTGATTTTCAAAAGCTTACGCCTGGGCTTATGCAAGAACCACCTGGAAATGCTTTTGAAAGCGGAGGCATTTATCAGTATGTATTAGTTGATGTAGAAACAAATCCAACTGTGAAATTAATTGATGTTCGAACGGCTGAACAGATTCAAAATTTAAAGTTGAAACTACAAATCTATCGTGATGAGCATAAATATCCACCGTTTAAAAAAATAATTACAGATGGTGTGTATGAGCTTGATTATAAAAAAATGGGATATAAAGAAATTCCTCAAGTGGAAAGTCCATATTCTGGTAAGAATCTACCTTTTGTTATTGATGAGAAAGGTGAAGTATATATTGATTATCGCGTTGACTTATACGACATGCTACAAAAATATGGTGATGAAGTGAAAGAAGGAGAAGATATTCGCCAGTTGCTTGTGAAACATACTCCATTTGTACCGGTGTATTCCTTACCGTATACAGTAAAGAACAAAGAACCAATTTTTTTTAAGTGATAAGTCATGAACCTTTCTTCTAACGAATAAGTTCTAGAAGAAGGGTTTTTTACTTCTTGAAACATTTGCATCGTATACAAAAAGTTCTTTTTAAATAGTCATATGAAATTGGGACAAAATCATATGCTGTACAGTCCAAACTACAAGAATAATCATGATTTATTCCCAAAAATGTTGAGGGAGGGAATCACTTGGAAAAGGTTGATATTTTTAAAGATATCGCTGAGCGTACAGGCGGTGATATTTATCTAGGGGTTGTAGGAGCTGTTCGAACGGGAAAATCTACTTTTATTAAGAAGTTTATGGAGCTAGTCGTTATTCCTAATATCGAAAACGATTCGGATCGTCAGCGCGCACAAGACGAACTGCCGCAAAGTGCAGCAGGACGTACAATAATGACAACAGAGCCCAAATTTGTTCCAAACCAAGCGGTTTCTATCCATGTTGATGATGGACTCGATGTGAATATCCGCTTAGTAGATTGTGTAGGTTACACTGTCCCAGGAGCGAAAGGATATGAAGATGAAAATGGACCACGTATGATTAATACACCATGGTATGAAGAACCGATTCCATTTCATGAAGCAGCGGAAATTGGGACACGGAAAGTAATTCAAGAACATTCTACAATCGGTGTAGTTATTACAACCGATGGAACAATTGGAGAAATCCCCCGCCGTGATTACATTGAAGCGGAAGGCCGGGTCGTAAATGAATTAAAAGAAGTAGGAAAACCTTTCATTATGATTATTAATACAGTACAGCCATATCATCCTGATACAGAACAACTTCGTCAAAGTTTAGTAGAAGAATATGATATTCCAGTGTTAGCAATGAGCGTAGAAGGGTTAAGAGAAGGGGATGTATATAATGTACTGCGCGAGGCACTATACGAGTTCCCGGTTTTAGAAGTGAATGTAAATCTTCCGAGTTGGGTAATGGTGTTAAATGACAACCACTGGCTTCGTCAAAGCTATCAAGAGGCTGTCCAAGAAACAGTAAAAGATATTAAGCGTCTTCGCGATGTTGATCGCGTTGTATGGCAATTTAGTCAATATGAATTTATCGATCGTGCAAGTCTGGCAGGAATTGATATGGGGCAGGGTGTTGCTGAGATAGACTTATATGCACCAGATGAATTGTACGATCAAATTTTAAAAGAAGTGGTAGGCGTTGAAATTCGTGGTAGAGATCATTTGTTAAAGTTAATGCTTGACTTTGCTCATGCGAAAACGGAATATGATCAAGTTGCAGATGCACTAAAAATGGTAAAACAAACAGGATATGGTGTTGCAGCGCCGGCACTAGCAGATATGAGCTTAGATGAGCCGGAAATTATTCGACATGGATCGCGCTTTGGTGTGAAATTAAAAGCTGTTGCCCCATCTATTCATATGATTAAGGTTGATGTGGAATCAACATTTGAACCAATTATTGGAACAGAAAAGCAAAGTGAAGAGCTTGTTCGCTATTTAATGCAAGATTTTGAAGATGACCCACTTTCAATTTGGAATTCGGACATTTTTGGGCGATCACTTAGCTCTATCGTTCGAGAAGGGATTCAGGCAAAATTATCATTAATGCCAGAAAATGCTCGTTATAAATTAAAAGAAACGCTAGAACGAATTATAAATGAAGGATCTGGCGGCTTAATAGCAATTATTTTATAATTGAAAGACTCCTTATTGGGGAGTCTTTTTTTGTTTTTCATAGAAAAACAAAATGTCATTATCTAATACTTTATAGTTGATTGTCAAGTTTCATCAGTTTTTCACATTTTCGTGGTAACATTTTCTTTAAAAATATTGAATTATAAAGGAGAATCGTATAATATAGGCCTTGATAATGATTTTATCTACATCTTTGTAGTATAGAATTTGTAAAAATTGCCTACAAATGAAGGTAAGACTCATTTTATGATCATTATACAGTCGTATCTTTGGGAGGAGGTGAATGGCATGAACAAGACAGATTTAATCAATGCTGTTGCAGAAGCAAGTTCCCTTTCTAAAAAGGACGCAACAAAAGCAGTTGACGCTGTTTTTGATTCCATCTTAGAAGCTTTAAAGCAAGGTGATAAAGTACAACTTATCGGATTTGGTAACTTCGAAGTTCGTGAGCGTGCGGCTCGTAAAGGACGCAACCCACAAACTGGTGAGGAAATTGAAATCGCGGCAAGCAAAGTACCTGCATTCAAACCTGGTAAAGCGCTAAAAGATGCGGTTAAATAATCCTTACATATTACGGGGAAGAAGAGTTTCCTTATCGGAAACTCTTCTTTTTGCTTTTAAAAACATATATATGCTAGAATGTGTTCGTAGTATTTTTAGGTTTTATTCGGGAGGGCTAGCGGATGGCAAATGTAAACTTAGAACAGATCGAACATGCAGTACGTCTTATTTTAGAAGCAATTGGGGACGATCCAAATCGTGAGGGAGTATTAGATACACCAAAACGTGTTGCGAAGATGTATGCAGAAGTATTTTCTGGTATGCATGAAGATCCAAAAGAACATTTACATAAAGTGTTTGGTGAAGATCATGAAGAACTTGTATTGGTAAAAGATATTCCGTTCTTTTCTATGTGTGAGCATCATCTCGTTCCGTTTTATGGCGTTGCTCATGTTGCATATATTCCACGAGGTGGAAAAGTAACAGGGTTAAGTAAATTGGCACGTACAGTAGATACAGTTGCGCGTCGACCACAATTACAAGAACGAATTACATCAACAGTAGCAGATTCTATTATGGAAGTGTTGGAGCCGCATGGTGTAATGGTTGTTGTAGAAGCAGAGCATATGTGTATGACAATGCGCGGTGTGAAAAAACCTGGTGCAAAAACTGTAACAACTGCAGTGCGTGGTGTGTTAGAAACAGACGCACCAGCACGTGCGGAGATTCTATCTTTTATTAAGACGAATTAGTAGGAAAGCAGGAAACTGCTTTTCTTTTTTTATCCTGCTATTCGTGGGCAGTAAGACCCCTCATCTCAAGATTCAGAGAGAAGCGAGGAAGATAGGTGGAGGATAACTGCTGGCGTGTGCCCGATTGGTTCAACTAACCATCAGTTGGGGATGAAAAAAACTACTGATGGAAGTTTCACTTTATGCCAATCTAACGGCCAGGATAAGGGTGAATAAAGATCAATTCTTACTTTGTTTCGTTTCGTCAAGTTTTCTTTATAGAAAAATGAATGAATGTGTTATAATAAGTTTTATGAATTAGAAAACAAGGGTGATTTTTGTGGGTAACATCTACGGAGGGTTTACGGATATAAAGGAGCAGCTATATAAAAAACTACGCCATCCTTATTTTATAAAATACATTGAAGAACCAGTTGTTGATGAAAAAAAATTAGCGTTCTTATATTCCATTTTAAAAAGTGCAAACTTACATAGAGAGCAAATTGAACATTACGTAGTAACCATTATGCTTGTACAAATTGCTTTAGATACACATGAGAAAGTATCAAGTAAAGAGGAGACGGATGGGTCTCATAAGCGGCGCCAACTAACAGTATTAGCAGGGGATTATTATAGTGGGCTATATTATTATTTACTTTCAATGAATCATGATATCGTATTGATTCGTGCGTTGGCAGAAGGTATTAAAGAGATTAATGAACACAAAATTATGTTATATCAGCAAACATATGAAACGATAGAAGAAATGTTAAGCAGTGTAGGAATAATTGAATCGGCTCTTTTACAAAAAACGTGTGATCATTTTCAAGTGAAACATGTAAAGTCAACAATTAACAATATATTTGCAATAGCTCGTTTGCAAACTGAGTATCAAATATTCTTGAAGAAAGAATCGTCGCCAGTATTTACGGCATTTCAAAGGATTTTATCTTCTGATGATAAAATGAAAGTGGAAAACGTATACAACGAATCGATAAAAAAGATACGAAGTCAAATTGATACTTTGATGCAAGATGATACAGGGATTGAAACATTTTTTTCCACATTGAAAGAGGCGACTTGAGTATTTTGAATTTTACAGTTGGAAGAAGGGTAAAAGCATGCAACAATCAAAAGAAGAAAGAGTACATGACGTATTTGAGAAGATATACAATAAATACGATGTAATGAATTCAGTTATTAGCTTTCAAAGACATAAAGCATGGCGCAAAGAAACGATGCGAATTATGGATGTTCAACCTAGCAGCAAAGCGCTTGATGTATGTTGTGGAACGGCTGACTGGACAATTGCGCTTGCTGATGCGGTCGGTTCAAATGGAAAAGTATATGGATTAGATTTTAGTAAAAATATGCTTTCGGTTGGAAAAGAGAAAGTGGAAGCTTTACAATTGGATCAAGTAGAATTAATTCATGGTAACGCCATGGAACTACCTTTTGAGGATAATACGTTTGATTATGTCACAATTGGATTTGGACTCCGAAATGTTCCAGATTATATGCAAGTGTTAAAAGAGATGACTCGTGTTGTAAAACCGGGTGGGAAGGTTATTTGCTTAGAAACATCGCAGCCGACAATGTTTGGAATTCGACAAGGTTATCTTTTATATTTTAAATACATTATGCCTTTATTCGGAAAGCTATTTGCTAAAAGTTTTAAAGAATATTCGTGGTTACAAGAATCAGCAAGCACATTTCCAGGAATGAAAGAATTGGCTCGTATGTTTGAAAAAGCTGGACTAGAACAAGTAAGAGTAAAGCCGTTTACTTTTGGAGTAGCAGCAATGCACTTAGGTTATAAGCCGGAATAAAGTGAAATTATCATTAGTAGGAACTGTTAATGGAAAGGTATCGCCAATCGGGCTCAAACAGGCGGTTCTCTCCTGCCTATCTCTATTTTTTGTTTCCTCATAATCTTGAGGTAGGAGTCTTACTTCCCGTTAAAGCGGGATAAAAATAGAAAAGAAGTTTTAGGTTAAGGTGAACGATATGAAGTTACAACTTATGTATTCTTTTTTACGATCGGATATTGATAAAATTGAGAAACAACTAAAAGTAGTTGTTGCTTCTGAGCAACAATTGCTTGAAGAAGCTGCGTTGCAACTGATTGAGGCCGGTGGAAAACGAATCCGACCTGTTTTCGTTCTGCTTGCGGGGAAATTTGGAGATTATAAGCTCGATGTAATTAAACATGTTGCCGTTGCATTAGAGCTTATTCATATGGCTTCTCTTGTGCATGATGATGTAATTGATGCTGCTCTTTTGAGAAGAGGGAGTGCGACTGTAAATGCAAACTGGGGTGATCGTATTGCAATGTATACAGGTGATTATTTATTTGCAAAGTCTCTAGAATGCATTACAAATTTAGAAAGTCCAGAAGTGCATAAAGCATTATCATATACAATTCTTGAAGTGTGCAAAGGAGAAATTGAACAAATTAAAGATAAGTATGATTTTGGACAAAATTTACGAACGTATTTACGTCGTATTAAACGAAAAACAGCACTTTTAATTGCTGCGAGTTGTCAATTAGGGGCAATTGCATCTGGTGCATGTCGTGATACAGTCAATCGTTTGTTTTGGTATGGTTACTTTGTTGGTATGTCATATCAAATTATTGATGATATTTTAGATTTTGTGTCAACAGAAGAAAAGCTTGGAAAACCGGCAGGGGGAGATTTATTACAAGGTAATATTACACTTCCTGCTTTATATGCGATGGAAGATCCTAAACTTCGCGAGAGAATTGTTCAAGTTAATGAAAATACGCCTTCAAATGAAATGAAAGAAATTATTGAAGCGGTCAAAAACAGTAATGCAATTGATCAAGCCTTTGCATTTAGTGAAAGATATTTACATAAAGCATTAGAAGTTATTAAGCCATTGCCTCGTGGACAGGCGAAATTAGCATTGCACAATGTTGCAAAGTATATAGGGAAACGTAAATTTTAAATGTTTTTCGAGGAAAATAATAATCTCTCCATTTCAAAACTGTTGCACAATTTTGATAACGGTGATACTATGTGTTTGGGGATGTACAATTACATACATAATATGAAGTGGAGAGATTTATTATGGAAAAAACGTTTTTAATGGTAAAACCAGATGGTGTACAGCGTGCAGTCATTGGGGAGATTGTTGCTAGATTTGAAAAAAAGGGCTTTCAATTAGTTGGTGCTAAGCTTATGCAAGTAACACCAGAGATTGCTGGACAGCATTATGCTGAACATAAAGAGAGACCTTTCTTCGGTGAATTAGTAGATTTCATTACATCTGGACCTGTTTTTGCAATGGTATGGCAAGGTGAAGGTGTTGTTGAGACAGCTCGTAACATGATGGGGAAAACAAGACCAAATGAAGCTGCACCTGGTACAATTCGCGGTGACTTTGGAGTAACTGTTGCGAAAAACATCATTCACGGTTCAGATTCTCTTGAAAGTGCAGAACGTGAAATTGGTATTTTCTTTAACAAAGAAGAGCTAGTTGAGTATTCTAGATCAATGAATGAGTGGATTTACTAATTATTTCGAAATAATTTGTAAACGCTTTAAAAATAATGATTATAGTGAAAAAGCGCAAGAAAGGATGTTTAAATTCCTTCTTGCGCTTTTTTGTTTCGTATTAGTTACGAAACAATAGAGGTTATGATATAGTGTTACATAAATACTGAAGTAAAGGGGAGTAACCGATGCGATATATAACAGCTGGTGAATCTCACGGACCACAACTAACGACAATATTAGAGGGGATTCCGGCAGGTTTACCTTTAGTAGCGGATGATATTAATACAGAATTAGCAAGAAGACAAAAAGGGCATGGCCGTGGACGCCGCATGCAAATTGAAAAAGATCAAGTTCAAATTTTAAGTGGTGTGCGTCATGGATATACAATTGGTGCACCAATTACGCTCGTTGTCGAAAATCGTGATTTTACACATTGGACAAAAATTATGGGAGCAGAGCCGTTAACAGAGGAAGAATCAAAAGAGATGAAACGACAAATTACACGACCTCGTCCAGGACATGCAGATTTAAATGGTGCGATTAAATATGGTCATCGCGATATGCGCAATGTATTAGAGCGTTCTTCAGCTAGAGAAACAACGGTTCGTGTAGCTGCTGGAGCTGTTGCAAAGCGCATTTTAGAAGAACTGGGTATAAAAGTAGCAGGGCATGTAATTGAAATTGGAGGAGTGAAAGCGGAGAAGCAGTCGTATAACTCTATTGAAGAGTTACAAACGATTACAGAGGCATCTCCTGTTCGTTGTTTAGATGAAGAAGCAGCGCAGAAAATGATGCAAGCAATTGATGATGCAAAAACAAACGGAGATTCTATCGGAGGGATCGTCGAAGTTGTTGTAGAGGGTATGCCAGTTGGTGTTGGAAGTTATGTGCATTATGATCGTAAATTAGATGCAAAACTTGCGGCTGCAATCATGAGTATTAATGCATTTAAAGGTGTGGAAATTGGGATTGGTTTTGAGGTAGCTCGTAAGCCAGGAAGTCTTGTTCATGACGAGATTTTATGGGATAAAGTTAATGGGTATACGAGACGTACAAACAATGCAGGTGGATTAGAGGGCGGTATGACGACAGGTATGCCAGTTGTTGTTCGCGGAGTCATGAAACCAATTCCAACTTTATATAAACCGCTGCAAAGTATTGATATTGATACGAAAGAAGCGTTTCAAGCAAGTATTGAGCGTTCTGATAGCTGTGCTGTACCAGCAGCAAGTGTTGTAGCGGAAGCTGTTGTAGCTTGGGAACTGGCTACAGCCGTGATTGAACAATTTGGGACGGATCGCATTGATTTAATTCGTGAAAATATTGAGAAATATAACGAATATGCGAGGGAATTTTGATGAGGACAATACAAATTCAAACAGGTTCCAAACAATATAATGTGTATGTTGGAACCCAGGCATTGTTACAATTATCAAAGATTATAGAAAATATGAAACCAGCCGTTTCAAGTATTCTACTGATTTCTGATGAAACGGTAGCTTCATTTCATCTAGATGAAGTGAAAGATACTTTGCAATTAGAAAAAGATGTATTTTCATTTGTGATTCCGAGTGGTGAAAAGGAAAAATCGTTTGAAAATTATTATGCGGTTCAAACGTTTGCGCTTGAAAAAGGTTTAGATCGCCATTCGCTTATTATTGCACTTGGCGGTGGAATGATTGGAGATTTAGCGGGATTTGTTGCGGCGACGTTTATGAGAGGTATTCGCTTTGTACAGGTACCAACAACGTTACTTGCGCATGATAGTGCAGTTGGAGGTAAGGTTGCAATCAATCATCCGCTTGGGAAAAATATGATTGGTGCATTTCATCAGCCAGAGGCGGTTATTTACCATACTCCGTTTTTAAATTCTCTTCCAGAAAAAGAATGGCGCTCTGGTTTTGCAGAAGTAATTAAACATTCGTTTATCGGAGATATAGAATTATATCATTGGCTGCGCGAAGAAGTGAAAACGTTAACTGATTTAAGAGATGATAAGTTAATTTATACACTGCAGCGTGCGATTCCAGTAAAAGCAAAAATTGTTGCAGAGGATGAAACTGAAAAAGGTGTTCGTGCTCACTTAAATTTTGGGCATACACTTGGACATGCTCTGGAAAAAGAGATGGGATATGGAAACATAACACATGGTGATGGTGTTGCAATCGGCATGTTATTTGCCATCTTTTTAAGTGAACAAATATATGAAAAAGACCTTCAATATAAGGAGATTAAACGGTGGTTTGCTGCATATGGCTATCCGAGCATGCCAAGTAAACTTGATGTGAATCGCCTCGTTCAAGTGATGAAACAAGATAAAAAAGCGAATGGTGGAACAATTCGTATGGTCGTTATGCAGGAGATTGGGGTAGTGGATGTCGTATCTATTTCAGATGAGACCGTCCGAACGGCTTTAGAAGCATTTCTAAGAGAGGAGGAGTCTATTTGATTCGCGCGATTCGCGGCGCAACTACAGTCAATTGTAATGAAATAGAGGAAATATTGACTGCAACAGAGCGTTTAGTGAAAGAAATGGCAAGTAATAATAGCGTTTCTCCTGTTGATATTGTATCTGTATTAATTTCCACAACAGCAGATATAAATGCATGTTTTCCGGCAGCTGCATTAAGGCGTATTGAGGGTTGGTCTTATGTACCGGTCATGTGCATGCAAGAAATAGAAGTGCCAAATGCTCTTGAGAAATGTATTCGCGTTATGATGACGGTTATGACCAATAAACTACAGCATGAAATTCATCATATCTATTTAGAAAAAGCGGTGCAGCTAAGGCCCGATTTACAAAAATAATAGGGGGAATTCCAGTGAAAGTAAAAGAGCAATTATTGTCGTTAAAAGCGTATGTGCCAGGTAGAAATATTGAAGAAGTAAAGAGACAATATGGGTTATCTAAAATTGTAAAGCTAGCATCAAATGAAAATCCATTTGGATGTTCAAAACGTGTAGCTGAAGCTTTGGCATCGTTAGATGGGCAATATGCGCTCTATCCAGACGGTGCAGCGTATGCTCTTCGTGAAAAATTAGCAGATCACCTTCATGTAAAAAAGGAACAAATTTTATTTGGTAGCGGCTTAGATGAAGTGATTCAAATGATTAGCCGTTCTCTGTTACAAGAAGGAACAAATGTTGTCATGGCAAAGCCGACATTTTCACAATATCGTCATCATGCAGTAATTGAAAAAGCAGAAGTACGTGAAGTACCTTTAAAAGAGGGGACACATGATTTAGAGGCAATGCTTGCACAAGTTGATGAGCATACACGTATCGTATGGATTTGTAATCCTAATAATCCAACAGGAACGTACGTTTCAATGGAGCGGTTACTTTCATTCTTAGAGGCAGTTCCGAAAACAACACTTGTTATTATGGATGAAGCATACTATGAGTATGCTGGGGCTAAAGATTATCCGCAAACATTACCACTTCTAGAGAAGTATGAAAATCTTATGGTATTACGTACATTTTCAAAAGCATACGGATTAGCATCATTTCGTATTGGTTATGCGGTAGGAAATGAAAGCTTAATGTGTTCGTTAGAGGTAGCAAGATTACCATTTAATACGTCATCAATTGCACAAGTAGTTGCGCAAGCCGCGGTAGAAGATCAAGCGTTTTTACAAGAGTGTGTGAACGTGAATAATAAAGGATTACAGCAATATTATGATTTTTGTGAGAAGTATCAAGTGTTTTATTATCCATCACAGGCGAATTTTATCTTTTTAGAGCTTGGTCTTCCAGGAGATGAAGTATTTGAAAGGCTACTACAAAAAGGATACATCGTTCGTTCCGGTGGTCCACTTGGTTTACCGAACGGTATTCGGATTACAGTTGGAACGAAAGAAGAGAACGCGGAGATTATTGCGGTGCTTACTGAACTTGTAGAAGAGAATTTGAAAAAAGAAGAGACATATTTATAAGAAAAGAAACGGCTCCATTATTAGGAGTCGTTTCTTTTCATCCTATTTGCGTAAAGAAGAAGGAAAGAAGTACAATAAAGTGAAACTACCGTCATTGAATTTTTTTCATCTCTCACTAATGGGGGAATTTTACCAATCGGGCTCTTACTGTCCAAAAATAGCGAGATAAAGAAAGAATACATACGTGAACATTAATAGAGGTGATAGAGGTGAACCGATTAACAAAGCTTAAGAATGGATTAAACGGAACGATTTTTGTTCCTGGAGATAAGTCTATTTCGCACCGCGCAGTTATGTTTGGGGCAATTGCAGAAGGAACAACGAAGATTACAAATTTTCTTCAGGGTGAAGATTGTTTAAGTACGATTGCTTGTTTTCAAAAGTTAGGAATTAAGATTGAGCAAAAGGGTAACGATGTCACTGTATATGGAAAAGGATTACAAAGACTAGTAGAACCGACGGAAGTATTAGATGTTGGAAACTCAGGAACGACAATTCGGTTAATGCTTGGTATACTAGCAAATGCATCGTTTCATTGTACAGTTATCGGAGATTCTTCAATTGGAAAGCGTCCGATGAAACGTGTTACAGAACCTCTTCGTCAAATGGGTGCTAAAATTGATGGAAGAGAAGATGGACAATATACGCCTCTTTCTATTCGAGGGGGAAATATGAAAGGCATACATTATCGTTCTCCCGTGGCAAGTGCACAGGTGAAATCAGCTGTTTTACTTGCAGGGCTACAAGGAGAAGGCGTGACAACTGTGACAGAACCATTACAGTCTCGTGATCATACAGAGCGTATGTTACGTGCATTTGGGTGCTGTGTTACTGTTGATGGATTAACTGTCTCATTAGAAGGTGGACAAAAGCTTTCTGCGGCGAATATTGAGGTGCCAGGAGATATCTCTTCAGCTGCCTTTTTCTTAGTTGCAGGTGCAATTGTACCAAATAGTAAAGTTGTATTAAAAAACGTTGGGTTGAATCCGACAAGAACTGGAATTCTTGATGTGTTATCACAAATGGGTGCGAATTTGTCAATAGAGAATATTCGCAATGAAGAATTTGAGCCAAGCGGTGATATTACAATTGAAACCTCACAATTAAGAGGAATAGAAATTAGCGGTGCGCTCATCCCAAAATTAATTGATGAAATTCCAATTTTAGCACTGTTAGCAACGCAAGCAGAAGGGACAACTGTGATTAAAAATGCGGAAGAATTAAAAGTAAAAGAAACGAATCGTATTGATACAGTTGTAAATGAATTGAAAAAACTAGGAGCACATATTGAAGCAACAGAAGATGGTATGATTGTGCATGGTAAAACGCAATTAGATGGAAATGTGGTAAATAGTCATGGTGATCATCGTATTGGTATGATGTTAGGGATTGCATCGTGTATAGCAGATGGAGAAGTTATGATTGAAAATAGCGAGGCAGTAGCTGTGTCATATCCGAACTTCTTTGAACAGTTACATATGCTGCAAAACTAAAAGAATCTTTTCTTTTTGAGAAGGTTCTTTTCTTCTTCACACTGTTGCTTACACGGAAACAGTTGTTTATTATGGAATTTACATAAGTATTTATATAAAGGAGCTAGTTATGCAAAAGTTTGAACAAGCTGTTACATATATTGAAAGCGGAGAAACAGAGAAAGGATTACAACTATTAGCAGAGCAAGTAAAACAAGGTACGGATGAAGAAAAGTATGAAGTTGCTCGTTATTATTATACACTAGGGTTTGTAGATCAGGCGCTAGAAATAGTAGAAGATTTACGGTTGCTATACCCAGAAGAAAGTGAATTCACGTTATTTTTAGCAGAGTTATATATTGATGTAGACAAAGAAGATGAAGCAATTGAAGTACTTCACGACATTCAAGAGAATGATGAATTATATGTTCAATCTCTCCTCCTTGCATCTGATTTATATCAAATGCAAGGTTTTGACGAAGTAGCAGAGCAAAAATTATTAAAAGCGAAAGCGATGATGCCAGATGAGCCGGTAATTGCTTTCGGGCTTGGGGAATTGTATAGCAGTAAAGGAGAAGATAGTAAAGCAATTCCATATTATGAATCATTACTTCCAGAACATAAAGTGATGGGCGGTGTTGTTGTTCCGCTTCGATTGGCTGAAAATTTAAGCGCACTTGGGCAATGGACTGAAGCAATTTCTTATTATGAGGAAGGTTTAGAGGAGCAGAAGGATATTCATTCTTTATTTGGATTTGCGTTTACGTTGTATCAAGGAGAACAGTACCAAAGAGCAATCAGTGTATGGGAAGAATTAAAAGAGTTAGATCCAGAATATGCATCTTTATATATGTATTTGGCGAAATGCTACGAAAAAGAAGGTATGCTTCAAGAAAGTTATGAAACGCTTCAAGAAGGAATAAAAATTGACGAACTATCGATACCATTTTATGTAGAGCTTGCTAATGTTGCAGCGAAGCTAGGGAAAAGAAATGAAGCAGAAGATTCTCTTAAGAAAGCATTAGAGCTTGATCCGTCGCATTTAGGGGCTACCTTAAAGTATTCATACATCTTAAAGGAAGAAGAAAGGTATGAAGAGGTGATTGCTGTTGTAGAAAAAGCCATTGATAATGGGGAAACGGACACGCAATTACTTTGGGATATTGCACATGCGAAAAAACAATTAGAATTGTATTCGGAAGCATTAAAACATTACCAAAGCGCATATACTTCTTTTAAGAATCATCCAGATTTCTTGGAGGAGTACGGTTACTTCTTGTTAGAAGAGGGATTGCGAAAAGAGGCGAAAGAAGTATTTACACGTTTATTACAGCTAGATCCGACACAAACTCATATTGAAGAATTATTATATAATTTAGAGGATTTTTCATAAGTTGGAAGGAAACTGAATACTACTTCTTGAATGTAAAAAGAAAAAAGAAGGACAGAGGAGGGATCAAGCGCTATGAATACCCCTGTTTCTGTGAATGAAAAGAAAGATTTTGTAAAATGGTTTTTAAATAATTATCAACTGAAACAGCGAGAATGTGTTTGGATTTTAAATTATTTAATGAGTCATGACCAATTAATGGATAAGGTGCATTTTGTAGAGCATGCGAAATATTGTCCGCGTGGGTTGGTAATGTCAGCGAATTGCGTGAAAGATTTACCGTTTCATTTTTATAAACAAAATGTAATGACGACTGATGCGGAAAAATCATTTCATGATATTCGCTTAAACAGAGATGAAGATATTTATATTCAGCTCAATTTTAAATCATCTTTCCAAAATGCGAATTATGTGGCAGTGCTAGAAGAAAATCCATATTTACCGAAGAATATCGAAGTAAATGAAAAAGATCGTTTATTAGCAGAGCGATTTTTAGAAGAAAGCGTATATTCGTTTCGAAAAGAACGACTTTTGAAATTAATTGACGAAGCGCTTGATACTCATGATGAAGAAACGTTCCGCAAGTTAACAGACGAGTTAAAATGCTTATAAACTTATCTGTGAAAAGTAATTATGAAAATTTTTAGACTATTACGAAGAAAAACCATCTTTTATAGATGGTTTTTCTTTTTTTACCTTTATCTGTATGGTTTAATAGAAATAGAGTGAAACTTTCTTTATGATTGGGTCAACTACCGACCACTTAAATGTTAATGCGTTTTGAAGTGAGGGCTTGTAAAAAGCTTTGGTTGTCTAGCCTTAGTCCTATGTGGACTCCGTTCATAGGCTGCATACCCAAGAATGATTCCCTAGTTCTTGGCTCTATGGTGGCTCTGTAACAGTTCTGATTGGGAAGGTAGGGCCCTCTTTCGTAAGAAGCTGCCAACACCTACAAACATTGGCGAAGGGAAACTACATCCTTATATGGATGGGCAAAACATGCGTGTATTTGCCAAGAGTTACTTTAGGCTGTGCCTAACCGGATTTCATCCCCATCTTACCGCTGGGCTATTGCCCTTCACGCGCTTGAAGATGGAGACTTCTTTCAGAAATAATTTAAATTAATTAAGCTCTTATGGGTAAGTAGTATGGGGAGGAAGGTCATACTGTCCATTAGAGTGGGAATAAGGGGAAAAGGGGGCTATTAAGTGTGAAATGGGCTGTAGCAGATGTATTGCAATACGAACAAGCTAGAGAATATATTGATACAGGAATTATACCACTTCTTTCAATTTCGCTTGAAAAGGGGATGAAAGAGGCTGCTGTAGAAGGAGAATTTATTTCTGCTTTAACAAGAGAGTTAGAGAGGGAGTATAAAGGTAGAGTATTTTTATTACCCCCATTTACATATGTAGAAGGGGCATATGTAAGTGAGAAGCATCGTTTGCAAGAATGGACGAACTATTTGAAAGAACAGGGTTTGCGGCATATTGCGTTGATCACAAGTGATTTTTCTTGGAAAGAAAGTGAACATGAATTGACAGAAAAACTATTTTGTTTACCAGCACTACCGCTAGAACAGCTTAGTGATCAAGCGAAAAGAGAAATAATTCAAGCGCAAATAAAAAATGTTATGGAAAAATTAACTGAAAAGTGGGAAAATAAATAATAAATTGATAGTTTTAACAATTGTGATTAGTATGATATTGACCAATGTAGTAGGGTATTATATCATGATAGTGTCCTAGTTTTTTATCTTATATATTAGTTTTTCACGGGGGACAATTTCTGATAGAGGGGGGAAATTTTCGTGAGTGAGAAAGAACACAAGGTGTCAAGAAGACAGTTTTTAAACTACACTCTTACAGGTGTAGGGGGATTTATGGCAGCTGGTATTCTAATGCCAATGACGCGCTTTGCGCTTGATCCAGTTTTAAGGAAAGAAGCAGGGGGAGAGATGGTTGCAGTTGCACAGGTAAAGGATATTACGACTGAACCGAAGCGTTTCGACTTTAAAGTAAAACAAGTTGACGGCTGGTATAAATCAGAAGAACCAAAGTCAGCGTGGGTTCACAAAGATGAAAGCGGAGACATTGTAGCATTCTCTCCAATTTGTAAACATTTAGGGTGTACGGTGAACTGGAATTCGGACAAGTCACATCCAAATCAATTCTATTGTCCGTGTCATGGAGGACGTTATACAAAAGATGGTATAAATGTAAAAGGAACACCGCCTCTTGCTCCGCTTGATGTGTTTCAATCACAGGTGAAAGATGGAACGCTTTATTTAGGTAAAGCGAAGCCAAGAGGGGGTGCGAAATAGATGTTAAATAAAATTTACGATTGGGTAGATGAACGGTTAGATATTACCCCTTTATGGCGCGATATTGCCGATCATGAAGTACCGGAACATGTAAATCCAGCGCATCACTTTTCAGCTTTCGTGTACTGTTTTGGAGGACTTACGTTTTTTGTTACAGTTATTCAAATTTTGTCAGGTATGTTTTTAACAATGTACTATGTACCAGATATTAAAAATGCGTGGGAATCTGTCTATTACTTACAAAATGAAGTGGCATATGGACAAATTGTTCGCGGTATGCATCACTGGGGTGCAAGTCTTGTTATCGTTATGATGTTTTTACATACACTTCGAGTTTTCTTCCAAGGTGCTTATAAAAAGCCTCGTGAATTAAACTGGATTGTTGGAGTACTTATTTTCTTTGTTATGCTAGGATTAGGTTTTACAGGATATTTATTACCATGGGATATGAAAGCATTATTTGCAACAAAAGTAGGGCTTCAAATCGCGGAGCAAACACCGCTTATTGGATCTTATTTAAAAACGTTGCTTGCCGGCCACTCCGAAATTGTCGGTGCCCAAACACTAACTCGCTTCTTTGCTATTCACGTATTCTTCTTGCCAGCCGCACTTCTCGGATTAATGGCAGTTCACTTCATCATGATTCGCAAACAAGGTATTTCCGGTCCGCTATAAGATGTTACTAGATTATAAGGGAAGAACATAATTAAAGGAGGGAGATTATGCATCGTGGCAAAGGGATGAAGTTTGTCGGAGATTCGCGAGTACCCGCTGTTAGAAAACCGAATATTCCGAAAGATTACTCCGAATATCCAGGGAAAACAGAAGCATTTTGGCCAAACTTTTTATTAAAAGAGTGGATGGTTGGTGCAGTCTTTTTAATTGGCTATCTTTGTTTGACAGTGGCACATCCATCACCACTTGAAAGAATTGCAGATCCTACAGATACAGGGTATATCCCACTTCCAGACTGGTACTTCTTATTTCTGTATCAATTGTTAAAGTATTCTTATGCATCTGGCCCATATACTGTCATAGGAGCATTTATTATGCCAGGTATCGCATTTGGCGCGTTATTACTTGCTCCGTTTCTTGATCGAGGACCGGAACGCGGTCCATTTAAACGCCCGGCCGCAACAGGTTTTATGCTTTTAGCATTAGCATCCATCGTTTTCTTAACGTGGCAATCTGTTGCAACACATGACTGGGCAGCTGCGAAAAGACAAGGTGCGATTGTAAAAACGGTACAAGTTGATAAAAATGATGACGGTTATAAAATTATGCAAAAAAATACATGTTTAACATGTCACGGTGATAACTTACAAGGGGGAGCAGCTGCACCTGCACTGCAAAACTTGACATTAAAGCCGGAGGAAATTGCGAAAATCGCAAAAGAGGGAAAAGGTGCAATGCCAAAAGGTGTCTTTAAAGGCACAGATGAAGAGTTGAAGAAAGTAACAGAATTTATCGAGAAATATAATAAAAAGTAAACGAATGCTGACTGCAATTTTGCAGTCAGTTTTTCTAGTTTATCGCGCATTAACGTGAAGTAAGACCCCCACCTCAAGATTGAGAGAGAAGCGAGGAAGATATGAGGGGGATAACTGCCCGTAAAAGCCCGATTGGTTAAACTAACCATCAGTGAGGGATGCCACTGATGTATCCTGCTATTCATAGACTGTAAGATATCCACCTATAGAAATTGCACTGTATATAGGGAAATTTGCTATAATATAACTGTATGTTAAGAAAGTTGAGGGATCAAAACGTGACATTTTTATATTCGATATTGAGAGAACGCACCTTTTTATGGCTTTTACTCATTGTAAACATTTTTGGAACGATATATGGATACATATGGTATCAATATCAGTTAATTGAAACGCCTCTTATATTTTTGCCATTTGTTCCAGATAGTCCAACAGCTAGTTTGTTTTTTGTATTTGTATTAATCGCTTTTCTTCAAAGGAAAAACTGGGGATTGATGGAGGCTCTGGCAATTGTAACCTTATTTAAATACGGTGTATGGGCTGTTGGAATGAACATATTGTTGCTTATTGTACAAGGAGATATTGGGTGGTCAGGATATATGCTGATTGTGTCTCATGGTGCAATGGCTATCCAAGGTTTACTGTATGCTCCGTTTTACCGCATAAAGCGTTGGCATTTTGTAGTTGCAGCTATTTGGACGCTGCATAATGACATCATTGATTATGTATTTAGACAAATGCCGCAGTATGGTGTGTTAGATAAGTACTATCAACCAATTGGTTATTTCACATTTTGGCTCAGTATAATAGCTTTAGGAATTACATACTACCTTTGCATGCGGGAGCGTCGTCTTCAGTTTTCACTGTAGTAAATGAATCTCTCTGTTCTATTCTTGTCCCACTCTACATATTTTGTATTAGAAGCTATAGGGGGGACAAGAATGAAAAGAGTATTAGCTGGAATCATAGCGTTTATGTTTATATTGTTTCCTGTTCGTATATATGCAGCTAATTGGAATGAACTAAATGGATTATTAGATGACTCGTTGCAGTTTGTAAAGCAAGAAGAATACGACAAAGCGACGCAAATATTGACGCATTTTTCACAGCAGTTTTTAACGGTCAATCAAACAAAGAAAATAGAACCTGAGCATATTCGTGTTATTTCGCTTGCTTATGAGAAAGCATTGAAATCTTTAGAAGGACAAGAAATAAGTAAACAAATAAAGATAGATAATGTGCTAGCACTTCGTCTCGTGTTAGATGCAGAAGTATCGAAATATCAGCCGCTTTGGATGGAGCGGGAAGAAAATGTAATGAGTGCATTTGGACAAATCGAAAACGCAATGCAAAAAGGAGAACATGATCGTTTTCAACAATCGTTAAATGTATTTTTGCATGAATTTGATATTATTTATCCCAGTTTAATGATTGCCTTGCCGGAAAAACAATTGCAACGTGTGAATTCTCATTTGTCATATTTAGATGAATTTCGTTATATGATGATCCAAAATAAGAGTGGTCAAACACAAGTGGGAATTATAAAAGATGATTTAAATAAAATTTTTCGCATGGCGAAAAAGGACGAGGTAGATTCTTCGCTTATATGGTTTATGACTGTAACAGGAGGTATTATCATTTTTACATTAACGTATGTTGGTTGGAGAAAATATAAAGGGGAAAAAGAAAAACAAAAAAGTGCAATGCATTCGAAGAATAGATAAGATTGTTTTTCAAACAAAGTGAAATATTGAACCTCTGTTGTAAGGTTTCTTTGTTGACAATGTTACGGGAAGAAAATAGAATGGGTATTACTATATGACATAACTTTATTGGAGGTTCATGATGGGTTTTTACTTAATTTACTTTGCTATCATCATGATCATACCGTTGTATGCACAGTCTCGAGTACGCAGCGCATATAGTAAATACTCACAAGTGTATTCAACTTCTGGTATGACAGGTGCGGAAGTGGCTCGTAGAATTTTAGATGAGAATGGTTTGTACAATGTAGCGGTAGAAGAAACGCCAGGGCATTTATCTGACCACTACGATCCAAGATCGAAAACAGTTCGTTTATCAACAGACAATTATTATGGACATTCTGTTGCTGGGACAGCGGTAGCTGCACATGAAGTTGGGCATGCGATTCAAGATGCAAAAGATTATAGCTTTATGCGTTTCCGTCATTCGCTTGTTCCTGTTGCAAATTTTGGTTCAAATATGTCGTGGATTTTCATTATGATCGGTATGTTTGCACGTATGTCAAATTTATTGTTATTAGGAATTATCCTAATGGCAGCGGGTGTGTTATTCCAACTTATTACATTGCCAGTTGAATTTGATGCATCAAAACGTGCAATGAAGCAAATTGAAGCACTTAGCATTGTATCAACGGACGAATATGGCCAAGCTCGTAAAGTATTAAATGCAGCGGCTCTTACGTATGTCGCAGCAGCGGCAGTTGCAGTATTTGAACTGCTTCGTCTTTTATTAATTTATACAGGTATGCAGCGTAATGATGATTAAAGACTATCAGTTTTGATAGTCTTTTTTGTTGTCATAATTATCGAAGTTTCTGTTATGTCTTTCATTAATAAACGTATGTAATTTGAGAAGTTTGTGTAAGAATAAATGAAGAGTTAGCTGTTTACCCCAAGAATAGCTGGATAAAAGTGTAACAAGCAGAGGTGATAAACATGGAATTTCCAGAGTTATTAGTGAAGCAAGCGAAAGAGAGAATGGCCCCCTATCCTGTTGAAGGTTTTGTATATGGACAAGGACCACAAAATCCCAAGATGATGCTTGTAGGAGAAGCACCGGGCGAAACAGAAATTCATAATGGGATACCTTTTAGTGGAAGAGCTGGTAATCAGCTCATGGATTTTCTAAAGAGGGTTGGTGTGACAAGAGAAGAAGTATACATTACTAGTGCAGTACGTAGTCGTCCATATAAATGGGGGGAGAAACGAGAGCGAAGCGGAGAAATAGTGAAGCGTAAATATAATCGTACGCCGAATCAGCAGGAAATACTTGCCCACGCTCCAATTTTGGATTATGAAATTGAGCATATTCATGCGCCTATTATTGTTACACTAGGAAATATTGCGCTCAAACGTTTAGTTGGTTCAGACAAAAAAGTGTCAGAGATACACGGTCAAGTGTTTACGCAACCTGTTCGGCGACTAGCAGATTTTAATGACGCAACGTATACTTGGACAGAGAAAGCCTATACAATTTTTCCGACATTTCATCCTGCTTCAATTTTTTATAATCGCAGTTTATTGGATTTGATTCATGAGGATTTAGAAAAATTGAGGGAGTATATTTAGTTTAATGTTTCGACATCTAAGTCGCTGCTATGCAGAATACAACAGGACCTGCACTCGCTTTCTCTCTTTGTTTTAAAACCTCGTATGTGGCAGAAAAAAGCCCTGACCGCTTCTATGCACGGCCAGAGACTCTCGTCCTCCCCTAAAAAGAAAGGGGTTTTTAAGTTGTTTTTAAGAACATGTATAGTTAATTGTGTAACGGATTCTTATTTTCATCAAGCGTAAACCCTTCGCCAACAACATCATGCACATCACTTACGGCAACGAAAGCGTGTGGATCAACAGATGTGATAATACTTTTAAGTTTTACAATTTCATTTTTAGCAACAACGCAATATAAAACATTTCGTTCAATTTTTGTGTATGTACCCATTCCTTTTAAGAAAGTTGCTCCGCGATCCATTTCTGATAAAATTTGTGCAGCAATTTCATCATTTTTCTCAGATATAATTGTTGCTCCTTTGGCAGCGTATGCACCTTCTTGCATAAAATCAATAACCTTTGCTCCGATAAACACGGCAACTAATGTATACATTCCTTGTTGGTATGTTAAATATGTAAGAATTGATAAGGTAATGACAACGGCATCAAACATAAACATAGTTTTCCCCATACTCCAGCCGATATATTTATGAGCTAGCCGTGCAATAATATCGACTCCACCTGTTGTGCCGCCATACTTGAAAATAATTCCTAACCCAACACCAATAAATAAGCCAGCAAACAAAGCGGCTAACATCATATCATTTTGTAAGTTTAAATGTAAATTAAATATATCATAACGCTGAAAAATCCAGAGAAATAACGAAACACTAAATGTCCCTATTAATGTATACAAAAATGTCGTACGACCGAGCATTTTCCAACCTATAAAAAAGATTGGTATATTTAAAATTAAGTTTGTATAAGACGGATCTAGTGAAAATAGGGAATAAAGAAGCAGTGTAATTCCAGTAAAACCACCTTCTGCTAAATGATTTTCAATATTAAAGTTAACGATGCCAAATGAGAAAATAGCAGAACCAATTAGAATAAAAAGAATATTTTGGATTTTTAAGTTTAATTTCATGCAAATCCCCCTAGTATGTAGTCATCACCTTATCTTGGTCTTAAGGATAGTATACGTAATTTATTGAAAAATTGGCAAGAAAACTTCACGCGTGTTAAGCATCTAGTAAAGGTGACACATGGGAAACTACCACGTCAAGATCCGAAGTGGAACGGGGAGTTTTCATAGTGTAGTCTTAAAAGCGTGGCAAATAAGCGATAACATGCGATAATATTTGTCAAATCGTCATGAATTGGCTAACATGATAAATGAAGGATTTGAGGTGAATAACATGGAACAAAAAACAATGAAAGATATGCAAAAGGAAGTAGATGCATATATTAGTCAATTTAAAGAAGGATATTTTAGTCCACTTGCTATGCTAGCTCGTTTAACAGAAGAGATGGGAGAGCTTGCGAGGGAAATTAATCATTATTATGGTGAAAAGCCAAAGAAAAGCACCGAAAAAGAACGGACAATTGAAGAAGAGCTTGGTGATGTATTATTTGTTATGATCTGTATGGCAAATAGCTTAAACATTGATTTAGAAACAGCTCATAATATAGTTATGGAAAAATTTAATACACGTGATAAAGATCGCTGGACACGTATTGAAGAGGGAGAGAAGAAGGAATGAATGAGATTAAAGTAATTATTGCAGGGCCACGAGGACGCATGGGGCAAGAAGCAGTACTTCTTATGGAGAGAACACCACATTTCAATTTAGTTGCTGCTATTGATTACAAACACGGTGGCAAGAAAATTTCTGACATTGCTGGATTACCTAATATAGATGCTCCGATTTATACGGATTTACATACTTGTTTAGATGAAGTGGAAGCAGATGTTTTGCTTGATTTAACAACACCAGAAATCGGAAAGAAACACGTAACACTTGCGGTAGAGCGAGGTATCCGTTCTGTTATCGGAACAACAGGCTTTACAGAAGAAGAGCTGCAAAAATTGATAGAAACAACAAAAGAGAAACAAGTTGGTACAATTATTGCGCCAAACTTTGCAGTTGGAGCTATTTTAATGATGAAGTTCTCTCAAATGGCAGCGAAATATTTCCAAGATGTTGAAATCATTGAATTGCATCATGATCAAAAATTAGATGCTCCGTCTGGTACAGCTGTGAAAACAGTAGATTTAATTCGCCAAAATCGTGAACCGAAACAACAAGGGCATCCAAATGAAACAGAACAACTAGAAGGTGCACGCGGGGCAAATGTTGATGGTATTCATATTCATAGCGTACGGTTACCAGGATTGATTGCACACCAGGAAGTACTGTTTGGCGGGGATGGACAAATGTTAACGATTCGTCACGATTCTTTTAACCGTGCATCATTTATGTCAGGAGTAAAACTTTCTATTGAAACAGTAATGCAATTAGATCATCTCGTATATGGTTTAGAAAATATTATTGACTAAAGGGGAAAATAAAGATGAAGATTGCCTTAATTGCCCATGATAAAAAGAAAAATGATATGGTCTCGTTTGCGTATGCATACCAACCTATTTTAGAAAAACATATGTTATTTGCAACAGGAACAACAGGTCTTCGAATTATGGAGGCGACAGGTATGTCTGTGACAAGATATCAATCTGGTCCGCTTGGGGGCGATCAAGAAATTGGTGCAATGATTGCAAAAAATGACTTGGATATGGTGATCTTCTTCCGTGATCCATTGACATCGCAGCCACATGAACCGGATGTGAATGCGCTTCTTCGCTTATGTGATGTATACTCAATTCCACTTGCAACCAATATGGCAAGTGCAGAGCTTTTAATGCATGCAGTAGAGCGGGGCGATTTAGATTATCGAAAGCTACGAAAATGAGGGGAACGACATGAAAGGATTACATATATTAGCTTTTGGTGCCCATGCCGATGACGTGGAAATCGGTATGGCGGGTACGATCGTGAAATATACAAAACAAGGGTATGAAGTTGGAATTTGTGATTTAACAGAGGCGGATCTTTCTTCTAATGGAACGGTAGAACTGAGAAAACAGGAAGCGTTAGAAGCGGCTAGCAGACTTGGTGTACAGAAGCGTATGAATCTAGCGATGCCAGACCGCGGCCTGTATATGAAAGAAGAGTATATTCAAGAGATTGTGAAAATTATCCGTACATATAAACCGAAGCTTGTCTTCGTACCATTTTATGAAGATCGTCATCCAGATCATGCAAACTGTGCAAAACTTGTAGAAGAAGCGATCTTTTCAGCGGGAATTCGTAAATATATGCCGGATCTTCCGCCGCATCGCGTTCAATCACTCTATTTTTACATGATTAATGGCTTTCATAAACCGGATTTTTGTATTGATATTAGCTCATATATTTCTGATAAGATTGCTGCGCTAGAAGCATATGAAAGTCAATTTACAAAAGGAACAAACGGTGTAAAAACCCCGTTGACAGAAGGGTATGTAGAAACGGTTGTAGCGCGTGAAAAAATGTTTGGAAAAGAAGTTGGCGTGACATATGCAGAAGGGTTTATGAGCAAAAGGCCACTTCTATTAGATGAAGATTTAATAGGAGGAGTAAAATGAAATTAAAAATAGGGATTACTTGTTATCCTTCTGTTGGTGGTTCTGGAGTGGTTGGAACGGAATTAGGAAAGTTGTTAGCAGAGCGAGGACATGAAATTCATTTTATTACATCAGGATTGCCATTTCGTTTAAATAAAGTATATCCAAATATTTATTTTCATGAAGTAACAGTTAATCAATACTCTGTTTTTCAATACCCGCCGTATGACTTGGCATTAGCAAGTAAAATGGCAGAAGTAGCGCATAGAGAAAAGTTAGATGTATTGCATGTACATTATGCAATTCCGCATGCGATTTGCGCATATTTGGCAAAGCAAATGATTGGAGAAAACATTAAAATTGTAACAACATTACATGGAACAGACATTACTGTATTAGGGTCGGATCCTTCCTTAAATAATCTAATTCGGTTTGGAATTGAACAATCAGATGTTGTGACGGCTGTATCCCATTCACTTATTGAAGAAACATATGAATTAGTAAACACGCAAAAAGAAATTAAAACGGTTTATAATTTTATTGATGAACGCGTGTACTTTCAAAGAGATATGTCCCAGTTAAGAAAAGAATATGGCATACAAAAAGAAGAAAAAGTATTAATTCATATTTCGAACTTTCGAAAAGTAAAGCGTGTTCAGGATGTGGTACAATCATTCGCTCTCATTGTAAAACAAGCAAAAGTAAAACTATTGCTTGTTGGTGATGGTCCTGAATTTTGTACGATTGTGCAGCTCGTGAAAAATTTAGGAATTGAAGATCGTGTCCTATTTTTAGGGAAACAAGATAATGTAGCTGAGCTTCTGGCGATGAGTGATGTAATGCTGCTGCTATCAGAGAAAGAAAGCTTTGGACTTGTATTGCTTGAAGCAATGGCGTGCGGTGTCCCTTGTATCGGTACGCGTATTGGTGGTATTCCTGAAGTCATTCAACATGGAGAAACGGGATATATATGTGAATTAGGAGATGTAGAGGGAGCTGCGCAGCAAGCAATACAGCTTCTTCAAGATGATACATTACATGCTAAAATGGCCAAACGTTCCATGCAAGTGGCGTATGAACAATTTGGCTCAGAAAAGGTTGTTTCACAATATGAGGCAATTTATTATGACATATTAAGGGATGACAAACATGAAACGATTTAAACGAGCGGTTCCAATTATTAATACGTTAACGCAAAATGGCTTTGAAGCGTATTTTGTAGGTGGGAGCGTGCGCGATTATATAATTGGAAGACCAATTGGTGATATCGATATTGCAACATCAGCTTTGCCCGAAGATGTAATGCGTCTATTCCCGCGCCACGTGCCTGTTGGAATTGAACACGGTACGGTCATTGTTGTACAAGAAGATGTTCCATATGAAGTAACGACATTTCGAACAGAGGGAGACTACGAAGATTTTCGTCGCCCGAGCAGTGTTCAATTTGTTCGTTCGTTAGACGAAGATTTGCAGCGTCGTGATTTTACAATGAATGCAATTGCTATGACGGAGACCGGAGAAATAGTTGATTTATTTGGCGGACAACAAGCCATTGCTAAAAAGGAAATTGCAACTGTAGGAAATGCAGCAGATCGTTTTCAAGAAGATGCTCTTCGTATGATGCGCGGTATTCGCTTTGTTAGTACACTTGGATTTACATTAGAAGCAGGAACAAAACAAGCCATTATAAAGTATGGACATTTACTTGAACATATAGCAATTGAGAGAATTACAGTCGAATTTGAAAAATTACTTGTCGGTACATATTGCGCAAAAGCACTTCAGCTGTTAGTAGAAACGAAATTATATGAGCATTTACCTTATTTACAAATGTGCGGAGACTTTATTTCAAAATCGGCAGAGTGTGATTGGAGCTTTTTCAAAAATGACACTGAGGCGTGGGCGTTCTTTTTATATTGCATTAGAGAAGAACATCCATCTGTTTTTTTACGACAATGGAAATTCTCGAATAAAAAAATAAAAGATATTGTATCCGTTTTATTATATGTGAGAGCACGAGAAAAACAAGGGTGGAATGTATTTTTATTATATAAAGCAGGGAAAGATATTGCTCTTATGGCAGAGCGTGTATACGAAGCCGTCATGAATACATATTCAAATTTGAATGTTGAGAGTATGGAAAAGGTATATGAAGATTTACCAATTCATAATCGTCAGCAATTGCAAGTCAGTGGCAACGATTTATTATCATGGTCAAAGGAACAGGCAGGACCGTGGGTTGCTAATGCATTGCAAAAAATTGAAGAAGAAGTCGTATACGGAAGATTAAAAAATGAGAAAGAGTGTATAAAGGAGTGGCTGCATAGATGCAATCTGCTATAAGAAAACAGTTATTGCAAATCTTTTCTGAAGCTAATGGTGAATTTCTATCAGGACAAACGATTAGCGAGAAGCTTGGATGCTCAAGAACAGCTGTATGGAAACATATGGAATCCCTTAGGGAAGAAGGATATGAGCTAGAAGCTGTACGACGCTTAGGTTATCGCATTGCAAGTAAACCGGACAAAGTAACGGCAAATGAAATTCAGCTTGGTTTACAAACAGAGTTTTTAGGCAGAACGGTATACTTTGAAGAGTCGGTAACATCTACACAGCAAATTGCAGCTCGTCTTGCTTATGAAGGAGCGGCTGAAGGAACCGTTGTTGTTGCAGAGGAGCAAACAGCAGGTCGTGGCCGATTAAGCAGAAAGTGGTACTCACCAAAAGGGACAGGGATTTGGATGAGCATTATTTTACGCCCAACAGTTCCGATTCATCAAGCACCGCAATTAACATTGTTAGCTGCTGTTAGCGTAGCGCAGGCAATTGAAAAATGCACAAGTCTTTCCGTTGGCATTAAATGGCCGAATGATATTTTAATTAATGGGAAGAAAGTAGTTGGCATTTTAACAGAAATGCAGGCAGATCCTGATAAAATTAATGCTGTTATTATTGGAATTGGTATTAATGTCAATCAAAAACAAGAGCATTTTGCGGAAGATATCCAGCATATTGCTACTTCCTTAGCACTCGAAGCCGAAAAAACTATAGTACGAGCTGAACTTATGCAGCAAATCTTCTTACAGATGGAAAAGCTATATAAAGAGTATTTAGATCGTGGTTTTTCAGTTATTAAGCTTCTGTGGGAAAGTTACGCTGTGAGTATTGGAAAAGAAATTACAGCGCGGACGATGACAAATACAATTACGGGAATTGCAAAAGGAATTACGGCTGATGGTGTCCTTATACTTGAAGATCATGAAGGCATCGTACATCATATTCATTCCGCTGATATTGAAGTAAAGTAAAACGTTTAGCAGCTAGTTTGCACTTCTTTTCTTTGCTGCTTATGAAAAACGAAGTATCATTGCTCATTAGATTAGCATCAATATATAGCCCTTTGCTTAAAAAGAAGCGAAGGGCTATTGTATGTGAAAAATGATTTTCTTTTTTAGAAAAGTATAGCAATTATGTTTTGCTATTTGTTATAATAAGGTCGAATATGGGCAGTATCAATGTGAACTGCACCGCTGTTTAGGAAAATCAAAATAAAAATGTGGATTCTGCCTTGATCCAAAATAGGACTGGGACAGAGGGATGAATTTTGCCGAATGATACTACCCTTCTGCCTTTTTGTGGTTAGAAGGGTTTTTTATATGTTTTTTCATCCGGCCATCTCCTCTCTCCAGGTAAAGGAGGAGAAGTTTTTGAAAACTGTAACGGATTTTTTGAAAATGAAAGAACAAAGTGAGCCGATTGCGATGGTAACTGCATATGACTATCCATCAGCAAAGTTTGCTGAAGAAGCAGAAGTTGACATGATTTTAGTTGGTGACTCGCTTGGCATGGTTGTGCTTGGCTATGACTCAACAATTCCAGTAACAGTTGATGATATGATTCATCATACGAAAGCAGTGCGCCGCGGCGCGAAAAATACATTTGTTGTAACAGATATGCCATTTATGTCTTATCACGTTTCACTGCAAGAAACAATGCATAACGCACGCCGTATTGTACAAGAAAGCGGTGCACATGCAGTAAAAGTCGAAGGAGCAGATGAAGTTGTATCAATCATTCGTTTCCTTACGAATGCAGGCATTCCGGTTGTAGCCCATCTTGGATTAACACCGCAATCTGTCGGTGTGCTAGGTGGCTATAAAGTGCAAGGAAAAGATGCAGAAAGCGCGAAGAAGTTGTTAGAAGACGCTAAAAAATGCGAAGAAGCGGGAGCAATTGCGCTTGTATTAGAGTGTGTACCGATGCAATTAGCGGAACTTGTAACAAAACAATTATCAATTCCAACCATCGGTATCGGCGCTGGTAATGGAACGGATGGTCAAGTTCTCGTATATCACGATCTTATTACGTATGGTGTAAAACGCGTTCCGAAATTTGTGAAGCAGTACACATCTGTGCAAGAAGAGATAGTAAGAGGGATTGGACAATATGTTCATGAAGTAAAGGAAAGACAATTTCCAGAGAAAGAACATTCGTTTACGATGAAAGAAGAAGAATGCTTAGCGTTATACGGAGGAAAACAATAATGCATATTATTACGACAGTGCAAGAGATGCAGCAAATCGCGGGTGAGCTTCGTGCAAGTGGGCAAAAAGTTGGATTCGTTCCAACGATGGGCTATTTGCATGAAGGACATTTAACATTACTGAGACAAGCGAAAAAAGAAAATGATATTGTTATGTTAAGTATATTTGTAAATCCGTTGCAATTTGGTCCGAATGAAGATTTAGATCGTTATCCGCGTGATATCGAGCGTGATGAGCGCTTAGCGCGTGAAGTAGAAGTGGATTATTTATTTTATCCAAGTGTCGAAGAAATGTATCCAGCGCAGCGAACAACGAATATTGAAGTTGTGAAGCGTACGGATGTTTTGTGCGGAAAGCAGCGACCAGGTCATTTTGCTGGAGTTGTAACTGTATTGATGAAGCTTTTCAATATTACAATGCCAAATCGTGCGTATTTTGGTATGAAAGATGCACAGCAAGTAGCAGTTATTGAGGGATTTGTGGATGATTATAATATTCCTGTTACAATTGTGCCAGTTGAGATTGTACGCGAAGAAGATGGCTTAGCACGTAGCTCTCGCAACATTTATTTATCAGAGAGAGAACGCCAAGAAGCACCGCATTTATATAAAAGCTTATGCATGGCGAAAGAACGAGTTGCTAAAGGGGAGCGTAACCCAAAAAATATTACGAACTTTATTAAAGAATATATTGAAACGAACACACATGGTGTTGTCGATTATGCTGATCTATATGCGTATCCGAATTTAACTGAGGTTGAGAAAGTAAGCGGGCGTATGATTATTGCAATAGCTGTAAAGTTTGAAAATGCACGATTAATTGATAATATTACATTTACGGTTGAATAAGGAGGAGCAACTATGTTTCGCACAATGATGAGAGCGAAGTTACACCGAGGTACGGTAACGGAAGCAAATTTAAATTATGTAGGAAGTATTACAATTGATGAGGATTTAATGGATGCAGTTGGTATTGTTGAAAATGAGAAAGTGCAAATTGTAAACAATAATAACGGTGCTCGTTTAGAAACATATGTTATAAAAGGAGAACGCGGCACAGGGGTAATCTGTTTAAACGGCGCAGCTGCTCGACTCGTTCAGCCGGGCGATAAAGTCATTATCATTTGCTACGGGCTAGTTTCAGAAGAAAAAGTACTAACGCATGTTCCGAAAATTGCTGTTTTAGATGACAATAATCAAATTGTGGAAATGCTTGGAGCGGAAAAAGCAGGCACAATTTTATAATGTATAAGAAAAGCTATCTCTGCGAAAGGGATAGCTTTTCTTGTACGAAAGCAAAATCATTTCATTTTTCGTATCTTTCCATTAAGATGAGTGAAAACGTGGTATAGTAACACTATAGAAATTTTTGTTGTTTGAAAGGTAAGAAATTGAGGTGTCATAGATGAGTAAGCGTTATGTCGTAGTCGATTTAGAAACGACAGGGAATGCCTGGAAAGACGGGAAAGATAAAATTACTCAAATTGCAGCAGTTGTTGTAGAGGATGGAGAAATTCTTGAAATTTTCTCTTCTTTTATAAATCCTGAACGGGACATTCCACCATTTATTACAGAATTGACGGGAATTGATGAAACACTTGTGAGACAAGCCCCGTTGTTCCGAGATGTAGCGCCGATGATTATTGAACTATTACAAGGTGCGTACTTCGTTGCGCATAACGTTCATTTTGATTGGAATTTTTTGAAAGAAGAATTACGGCAAGCTGGATTCTCAGAAGTAACATGTCCGAAAATTGATACAGTTGAACTGGCACATATTTTATTGCCGACAGCTGATAGTTATAAATTGCGTGATTTAGCAAAAAGATATGGTTTTGACCATGATCAGCCTCATCGTGCTGATAGTGATGCGATGGTGACAGCAGAGATATTTTTACAATTACTTTCTAAAATGGAAAGTTTACCACTCGTTACATTGCAATCGTTATATGAATTAAGCGATATGTTCCAAAGTAACATTGGTGACATTATGTCTGCATGTATTTTGAATAAAGTGATACATGGAACAGATGACGAGAAAAAATATGATATACACCGAAATATTGCTCTTTGCAAACGCAACTATACATTGCAAGTAGGTGAAGAGAATATTGCTGATTTTTCTTCTTTTTTAACAGAAGCGATGCAGCGCTTAGCTGAAGTAATGCCGTCTTTTGAAAAAAGAGAAGGACAGCAGATGATGATAAATGAGATTTATGAAGCGCTTAGGGACTCCAGATTTTCGCTAATTGAAGCAGGAACAGGTACGGGGAAAACACTAGCGTATTTACTTCCTAGTATTTTTTATGCGAAAGAAAAAGAACAGCCAGTAGTTATTAGTACACAAACTGTACAGTTGCAGCAACAAATTTTAGCGAAGGAAATCCCAATGTTAAAAAAAATACTTCCATTTCCGTTTGAAGTAGCGATGTTAAAAGGCCGGAAACATTATCTATGTTTACATAAATTTGAGCAGGCACTGGGTGAAGTGGACAATCATTACGATGATGCATTAACGAAAGCGAAAATTTTAGTATGGCTTCTTGATACAGAATCGGCAGATCGAGATGAGTTAAATATTCCAGCCGGAGGAAAGCTACTATGGGAGCGTATTTGCAGTGATGTTCATAATTCAAATAGCATGAAAAATGCGTGGTTTAGCCGCTGTTTTTATCAGCGTGCAAAAAATAAAGCATTATTTGCTGATGTTGTAATCACAAATCATACATTATTATTTCAAGATTTCGTAAGTGAAGAACCATTACTTGCATCATGTGAACATATTATTTTTGATGAAGCACACCATCTGGAAGAAACGGCAAGTAGAGCGTTAGGAGAGCAGTTTTCTTGTATGTATTTTCAACTTATTTTATCGCGTTTTGGTACGCTAGAAACATCTGATGTGTTAGCCAAAGTGTACGATATGATGAAACAGTCGCAAATTGTTGTTCGTTCTGAGTTTCAAACGATTAGTCGTTCGTTGAAAGAAATCAAGTTTGACGCAGATGAGCTCTTCCAAATGCTGCGTACATTTATATTCCAAAAAACAAAGCAAGAACACGTATCTGGAAATATACCGCTCATATATCGTTATGATGCAAATAAAGAAAGAGGAAAACTTTGGCGCAGTATTGTTGAATTAACGGATCGTTTTGTGCATCAACTAGGCAGATTGCTTACGTTATTAGAAAAACAAGGTGAAATGTTACAAAAGCAAAATGAATGGGAAATGCATATGATTACAGGGGAATTTGTGCATCTTATAGAGGTACTTTCTAATATGACTCATTCTTTACGGAAACTTATTTTAGAAAATACGAGTCATGTGACATGGATGGAAGCAGAAACGAAAGGAACAATTCATTCGACTATCTTATATGCACAGCCAGTTGATATAAGCGATTTATTTGCAGATCAATTTTTAACACGTAAACGGAGCGTTATTTTTACTTCAGCCACTTTAACTGTAAATGATACGTTTGATTATATAGAAGAAGAGCTTGGATTAGTGGATTTTACACCGAATACATTAACAATTCCATCACCATTTCATTATGAAGAGCAAGTAAAATTAATGGTTTCAACAGATGTTCCACATATTAAACATGTAAGTGAAGAAGAGTATGTAAGAGCAGTGTCTGAACATATTATGAAAATTGCTAAAGCTACAAATGGTCGAATGCTTGTTTTATTTACATCATACGAAATGTTAAAGCAGACATATGAAGTATTGAAAAAAGAAGAGGCGCTGGAAGAATTTCTTTTATTGACACAGAGTGTTCATAATCGTAGCCGCACCCGAATGATTCGAAAGTTTCAGGAGTTTGAAAAATCCATTTTATTAGGAACAAGCAGTTTTTGGGAAGGAATTGACATACCAGGAGAGGCGTTAAGCTGTCTTGTAATTGTTCGTCTCCCGTTCACGTCACCAGATCAGCCAATGATGCAAGCGAAAAGGGAACGGCTAAAAGAAAAAGGAGAAGATGCATTTACAAAGATTGCTTTGCCACAAGCAATCCTTCGTTTTAAACAAGGTTTTGGACGCCTTATTCGTACAACGACGGATACAGGAACGGTATTTGTGTTGGATCGTCGTCTCACCTCATCTTTTTATGGGAAACGATTTGTTCAATCTATCCCGAGCATTCCATTGTACGAAGGACCGTTAGAGGATTTAATAGAAAAAATGGAATAATAAGGTGAAGCTCCTATTAGTGAAAGGATTCTCCATCCCTCACTCATGGATTAGCGGTTATTCTTCATCTATTTTCTTTGGTTTCTTGGAATGTTGAGGGGGCTTACTGCTTGCGAATAGCATGATAAAAATTAACGCCTAAAGCAAATTTGCTTCAGGCGTTACATGTGGGTAGGAGGAAATTTTATTTTTTCTTACATTAAGTATAGAAATACGATGGTTTTCGACTTCAAACCTTTTTTTGAAGAACATGTCCTGCTATAATAGATGGGTGATGAAGCAGGGTTTATAAAGAATGTACTCTTATTGTAACCGCAATGCGTTCTTCTATAATTAGAAATTTTGTGTAACGGAGGAGTTTTTATGGAGAAGAAAATTGAAGTACTATCAACGACGCGTCTTGGATACACGTCTGATTTATACAAGATTGTTGATAGTTTAAATCGAACATTAAAAGAAAAAGATTTGATGTTCGGATTAGCGTTAGATGAAAAAGAAAAAGAGACAGCAATATTTACGATTTACAGAACGTAGTGATACAATGAAAAAGTGGATTTTAACAATTTTTATTGTAATCGTTGCTGTTGTTTTATATGGGGTACACATCTATAATACAACGATGGAGAAAAAAATTCCGAAAGAATCGAAAACAGTTGAGATTGCAAAAGAAAAAGCAAAACTTACTAAAGTAACAAAAGTCGATTATTATAACGGTCAAGCTCCATATGAAGTTGTACAAGGTGTGAATGAAAAAGGAGAACAATATATCGTTTGGGTGCCTGAGAAAAAAGGAGATATTTTGGTGCGAAAAGCAAGTGAAGGTATTTCTGAAAAAGATGCTTTGCAAATTGTTGCCAAAGAGCGAAAGCCGAAGCAATTTGTGAAAGCAAAATTAGGCGCCGAAAACAATGTTCCATTATGGGAAATTACATATATTGATGATGAAAATCGTTATACTTACTATTATCTTGCATTCGAAGATGGTAAGTTTTTAAAACGATACAGCATTGAAAAATAAGTGCAGGGGGAACTCAGGATGAAATTAGCAAAGCGAGTAGCTGCTCTAACACCATCTACAACGTTAGAAATTACAGCAAAGGCACAAGCGTTAAAAGCAGAAGGACATGATGTGATAGCATTAGGAGCAGGAGAGCCTGACTTTAATACGCCAGAGCATATTATGGATGCTGCTCATAAAGCAATGTTAGAAGGTTATACGAAATATACACCAACAGGTGGATTAGCTACGCTGAAACAAGAAATTATCAAAAAGTTTGAGCGTGACCAAGGCATATCTTATGAACCATCTCAAGTTATTGTATGTAACGGTGCAAAGCATGCTTTATATACGCTGTTTCAAGTATTACTTGATGAAGGTGATGAAGTTATTATTCCAACTCCGTATTGGGTAAGTTATCCAGAGCAAGTAAAGCTTGCAGGTGGTGAACCAGTATATGTAGAGGGGTTAGAAGAAAATAATTATAAAATCACACCAGAGCAATTGCGTCAAGTGATTACAGAAAAAACGAAAGCCGTAATTATTAACTCGCCTAGCAATCCAACAGGGATGATTTATAGCAAAGAAGAGTTGCAGCAGCTTGGACAAGTATGCGTAGAGCATGACATTTTAATTGTTTCTGATGAAATTTATGAGAAATTAATTTATGGTGATGCAGAGTATACATCAATTGCTCAGCTTTCTAATGAATTAAAAGAACAGACTCTTATTATTAACGGTGTATCAAAATCGCATTCAATGACAGGATGGCGCATTGGCTACGCAGCAGGTAATAAAGAACTTATTAAAGCGATGACGAACTTAGCGAGTCACAGTACATCAAACCCTACTTCAATTGCGCAGTACGGAGCGATTGCTGCTTATGCTGGAGATCAACAACCTGTAGAAATGATGCGCAGTGCATTTGAAGAACGATTAAATATCGTTTATGAGAAACTGATTCAAATTCCTGGGTTCTCTTGCATTAAACCGCAAGGAGCGTTCTATCTGTTCCCGAATGTGAAAGAAGCAGTAGCATTAGCTGGTTTTGAAACAGTTGATGAATGGGCAAAAGCATTATTAGAAGAAGAAAAAGTTGCCCTCATTCCAGGAACAGGATTCGGAGCACCAAATAACGTTCGTTTATCATACGCAACTTCACTTGAACAATTAGAGAAAGCGTTAGAACGTATTGATACATTTATGAAAAACAAAATGAAATAAGAGTAGCTCTTTTATTTCTATCTTTGCAATTGCCTTAGACAGTTCAAATCGTACCTCCCTTTCATATAGGGAGGTTTTTTTGACGAATTGTGCCAAAAAGAAATGTGAAAAGGTGTGTTATACTAGAAAGCGAGGTGTTTGATTATGAAGAAGAAAATCATGTTAGAGTGGTTTGACCAAGGCAGCATTGCGATTCCAAAATTATTAATGATGCACTATAAAAAACTCGGTTTAAATGAAGTAGAGTTCATGGTACTGTTGCATGTCCATACATTTTTAGAGTCGGGAAACTCTTTCCCAACACCAGGAGAAATTGCAGAGCGGATGACCATTACACAAACAAAGTGTATGGAGATTATTCAAGCGTTAATTCAAAAAGGCTTTTTAGCGCTAGAAGGAGGACGTAAATCCGCAGCAATGATTTGCGAAAGCTACTCGTTACAGCCTCTTTGGGAAAAGATATTACATTTTTTAATGAGTGAAAATATTGAAGAGGAAGAGCGAGAACAAAAACAATTACAAATCAATTTATATACAGTGTTTGAGCATGAATTTGGAAGGCCATTATCTCCATTTGAGTGCGAGACGTTAGCAATGTGGCAAGATCAGGATCATCACGATCCACTTTTAATCCAAACTGCTCTTCGCGAAGCTGTTATGAGTGGAAAATTGAACTTTCGTTATATCGATCGCATATTGTTTGAATGGAAGAAGAATGGAATTAAAACGGTTGATCAAGCACAGAACCAAGGACGGAAATTTAGAGAAAATCAGCAACGAAATCAGCAAGTATCACGGCAAGAAACGAAGTATACAGGAAAAGTGCCGTTTTATAATTGGCTAGAGCAATAATGGTAGGAGGAAAAAATGCTAAATAAAACACAAATTAGACATTGCCTTGATGTAATGGGAGAGATGTACCCAGAAGCGCATTGTGAACTTAATCATGACAACGCATTTGAACTTGTTATTGCGGTAGCGCTATCTGCGCAGTGTACAGATGTTCTTGTAAATAAAGTAACAAAAAATCTATTTCAAAAATATAAAACACCAGAGGATTATTTAAGCGTGTCTTTAGAAGAATTGCAGCAGGATATTCGTTCTATTGGTTTGTATCGGAATAAGGCGAAAAATATTCAAAAGCTATGCCGTATGCTTATTGATGAGTATGGTGGAGAGGTGCCGCAAGATAGAGACGAGTTAACGAAGTTACCAGGTGTAGGACGAAAAACTGCAAATGTTGTTGTCTCCGTTGCATTTGGTATTCCGGCCATTGCTGTTGATACGCATGTAGAGCGCGTTAGTAAACGACTTGCCTTTTGCAAATGGAAAGATTCTGTATTAGAAGTAGAAAAGACATTAATGAAGAAAGTACCGATGGAAGAGTGGGGCGTAACACATCATCGTATGATCTTTTTTGGGCGTTATCACTGCAAGGCGCAGCGTCCCCAGTGCGAAGAATGCAGATTGTTAGAGCTATGTCGTGAAGGTAAGAAACGCATGAGAGAGAAGGAGAAGAAATGAAGCAAGTACTTGAAATACCAAATGATTTTCGGTGTAGTCCTTTCTTTGAGGAAGAGACTGTCATTGAATACAATGTAGAAAAATCATTTGGAGAGCTTTTAAAAGAGACGTGCTTTCTCTTTGATATCGAGCAGCGATATAAGCCATGGAATGAGATAGAAATGAGTATTTCTACTGTATTAAACTTATGGAAAGAACAAAAAGAAGAGATTTCTATATTATTTCGAAATCGAAACAAAAAAGAAGCAAAAGATCCGATGGTACGATTTGCAGGACATCTTTTATCTATTTTACACTGGATGAATAGAACGCCTGTTTTCAGTTTACAGGATATGAATGAACAAATAGAAAGATTAGAAAAAAAACCAGTTAACTTTATGGAACGTTTTTTATTTATTATGAAACAGCCAGATCATTATCATTCTTTTATTCAGCTGACACAGTTATATGAAGAATTGGAAAAGTTATATGTAAAAGTACTCATTATGCAAAAGAAGCCATCTTCTCGGTAGAGAAGATGGCTTCTTTTTTATTAGTGTGTAGCTTGTTATCGTTATTATTGAGTCGGTTTATTTGGATTTCCACCTTCAGCTGGTGGATTCGGATGATTTCCGTCACCCGGTGTGGTATTTCCGTCACCCGGTGTGGTATTTCCGTCACCCGGTGTGGTATTTCCACCACCCGGTGTGGTATTTCCGCCACCCGGTGTGGTATTTCCGTCACCCGGTGTGGTATTTCCGCCACCTGGTGTGGTATTTCCACCACCTGGTGCGGTATTTCCGTTGTTTTGATTTTGCTTATCTTGTTCAGCTTTCTTAGCGGCATCTTCTTCAGCCTTTTTCTTAGCAGCATCATCTTCAGCTTTTTTCTTAGCATCATCACCAGGTACTACTACCGTCGCTGTTACCGGAGCACTAGAGCTATTACCTTTTGTCGCAACGAGAGAAATGGTATAGGTAGCACCAGGTTGTACGCCGCTAATTGTTGCGCTTGTACCACTTATGTCTGGACTTCCGCTGGAACCATCACTGCCTTTGTAGCTTACAGAGTAGGATACATCTTTATCAGATGAACCAGCCCATTTTAGTTGGATGCTATTAGAAGATTGATCATATGCAGCCTGTAAACCACCTGGGGCACTTACGTCAATCTTTTTAATATTATCTTTTTTAGCACCTTTCACATAAAGTTCATCATTTATGCGTTCTACACTACTTGGCATTTCAAAACGAGAGTCATCAGTTCCAAATTCACTCATCATCGCTTTAAACATACGCTGTGCGATCGCTGATGAATTTTTATCAACATAGCCTTCATTTCGTTTATTATACCCAGTCCATACAGCCATCGTATATTGTGGTGTATAGCCTGCAAACCAACTATCAGGACTTCCAGAAGCAGGGAAACCATACTGACTTAGTTCTTTTGAAGTATAGTTTGTTGTTCCTGTTTTACCAGCAACATCTAGTGAACTAACATTTGCTTTTGTACCAGTACCAGAATCCACAACACTACGAAGCATATCTGTAGTCATATATGCTGTGTAATCTTTCATTACTCGTTTCCCTTTTGGTGTAAAGTTCACTTCTTTGCCATCAGGATACACAACTTTTGTTACAAAGTGTGGTTTATGATATACACCACCGTCTCCGAATGAGGCATATGCTCCTGCAACTGTAAGAGGAGAAGCTTCATTACTACCAATTGCTGTTGATTCTTGGGCACCATCTGCTCCAAATGTAAAACCAAGTCCTTCAGCGAAAGTTTGTGCTTTACCTAAACCAACCTCTTTAGCAGTTTTCACAGCAGGCACGTTACGGGACTGTGCTAATGCATCGCGCATTGACATTGGACCTTTGTGGCCGTTATCAAAATTTCGAACCTCTTGTCCTGATGAATATTTATATGGCGAATCGTCAACTTGATGATACGTTGACCATTGCTTATATTCAATAGCAGGGCCGTAATCAAAAACTGGCTTCATTGTAGAACCTACTTGGCGTTCTGAGTCAATAGCCATGTTATGTCCTTTAAATGTTGCTTTATTTTCACCGCGTCCGCTACCAATTGCACGAACCTCGCCTGAGTTCGTATCCATGAATACGAATGCACCCTGGAATTTTTCATCCGGATAGTTAATAATTTCTTCTGTGTTCATCATTTTATCTGCATAGTCCTGTGCTTTTGGATCTAATGTTGTATAAATTGAAAGACCATCAGAACCAATGTTGACATCTTTAATTTGCGATTCGATTTCTTTTACAGCGGCATCTAAGAATCCTTGATAAGGCATTTGTGTTGCTTCTTGAGACGGTTGAAGACCTTCCGTTACTGGAATTTTCTTCGCATCGTCCATTTCTTTCTTCGTGATATAGCCATGTCGGTTCATTAAATATAATACTGTATCGCGTCGTTCTGTTGCGGCCTTCACGTTTTCTGGTTTTGTCGGATCATAAATACTAGGACCTTGTGGTAATCCTGCAAGCATCGCTGCCTCAGGTAATGTTAAATCTTTTAATTCTTTTCCATAATAATTTTTTGCAGCTGTTGCAATACCGTAAGAACGGTTACCTAAGTTAATTTTGTTTAAGTACATTTCTAGAATTTCATGTTTTGAATATTGTTGCTCTAACTTGTAAGCTAAATACCATTCTTGTACTTTACGTTTTATTGTTTGTTCCGGTGTTAGGTAATAGTTTTTAATAACTTGCTGTGTAATTGTACTACCACCTTGAGTACCGGAGTCACTAGTCAAGTTTGAGAAAATTGCTTTTGCAGTACGCCTAAAATCAATTCCATGGTGCTCATAAAAACGTGAATCTTCTGTAGCTAGGAAGGCATCTTCTACTACTTTTGGAATTTGATCATATGTGACCTTTGTTCGCTTTTCAGCGCCATATTCATATACGAAATTTCCGTCCTTATCATAAAATTTTGTTGATAATGGAACTTCAAGTTTCGCTTTATCTAATTTTGGAGCATCCTTTATTATAATAAAGAAAGCAGAAACCCCAGCTACTAGTGCCACAATGCCGATTATTAAGCAAGTGATTAGAAATTTCCGTAGAAAAGAACCTTTTTTCTTTGGTTTCGCTTTTTTAGGCTGTTCTTGTTTCTGTTTTTTAGCGTGTTTTCGTTCTTCACGAGAACGATAATTTTCTGACATTATACTTTCTCCTACCTTTCATTTCCTCCCCAAAAGTCGAAAAATGAGCCTTATTGTTGACTCTATCACGAAAAATAAAGTGTGTCTAGTGTATGAATATAATCAATGCGGGGGTGATAACCGCACGATAATAAGTATCCATGCTCTTCCATTTCTTGCTTTGTAATTGATTTACGTCCACCAGCTTCTTGTCGATTCCAAAATGTAATGATATGTTTTGCTTCTAGTAAATAAAATTCATCGAAAAGCGTAAATTTAATAATAACAAATGCAATACCACCATGAGCTAATACTTGCTTCATATGTTTAATTTGGTGAAGATGGAAGTTTTGTAAGGGAAAACTTGTTTTATTTTTAGTTTCTTTCGCTTCAAAGTCAATGTACTTACCTTTGTATACACCGTTGTAGTCGGTTGTAGAAGGTTGCTTAAAGTACGCTTCTTTAATCACAGCAGCACTTCGCTTCGGATAATCGACTTTTACAATTTGAAGAGGGGTGGGCTTTTTATGGACGCAAGCAATATTGTGCGTTAAATAGTACTGATTTGTTTCGTTTAGTTCCTCTTCAAGTGACATACCTCTATTACTATAAGTATGTTTACTTGTAGGCACAGTATGAGTTTGCTGCGTTTCATTATACTTTCTTCCGTTTGGGTAACGAATGGTCATGGTTTGTCCACTCCAACTTGCATAGAATCACTTACAAAGGTGATTATATCAAAAAAAATGAAAAATAGGCGATTTTTTTGAATACAGAGAAGAGGTGAGAACATTATGTTTGCACAAAGCGAATATGAAAAAATAAGACAAAAAAGGAAGATTACTTCCTATACAAAGGAAGAGCAAGATCTCGTGCATCGTATTGTACAACAAACTCTCCTTGCTAATGTTGATAATATTTCGCGCACGCATGCTTATAAAGAATATTATGAACGCAATAAAGAAATTCGTTGGTCATTTTTAGCCAGTATGGTATCTCGAAATGCAGGCTGGAATATGACAGATTTAGAAGGAAAATATTATCCAAAAGTTTTATCCAAAGAGATACGTAAACAGTTATTTCTTACATATGAACGTGCAAATTGGCTTATTTTTTTAGATGCATATCCTCAGCTGCTATTGTATGGATATAGTAAACAAATGCAAAAACCTCTGTTTCATTTGTTGCAAATATTTTCTGTATCGATATTTATGGAAGTAGAATGGAATTATTTTTGGAACCAAAAAAATGAGGATCGACTTATGACGGCTCTCATTATTAATGAACAACATATCATCCAAAAGCCGGTAATTGAGCATCCTTTTTATCAAAAGCATGTATTCCAAACATTATTATTCAAATTTCAGGAATTGTTTCATTTTAGTGCAGTGATATTTCCAACAGTAAATGGGAAATTATATGGTTTCTCCGTACGTCAGTTTGAAACACTGATAAAGAGAATTGAGTTAGGGAAACGATTAGCATGGTTATTATTTCATCCAACTTATAAGGATTCGTTTTATACATTTTCTTCTCAAACAGTTCATACGGGGGCGAGGTTAGATTATGAACAATACTTCCCTACTTTTAAGGAACAAGATACTCCTCAGCTTCGCGATGTATTTTCTGTCATCTCCCATCATCGTGATGCTGAGAAAGATTGGTTTCATTCAGGAATGAATATAGAGGAATTGTTTTTGTTTGAAGAACCGAAAATAGACATTGATATTACAGAATGGTTTTTACACAAACAGAAGCAATTACACTTGTTTGCTTCACTTAATGACCTTTTTTAACAGAAGTCATTATTCATGATATAATAAAAAAATCCCGCTTCATGAAAAGCGGGAAGAAAGTTAAACAAGCTGTAAGAGCCCGATTGGCTCAACTGACTTTTAATGGAAGAGAATCGTTTCCATTAAAAGAAGTTTCACTTTACCCCGCTCAAACGGTTAGTAAGAAGTGAGAGCGGAGAGGAAGTCAAACCAACCGTAAGAGCCCGATTGGTTCAACTAACCATCAATGGGAAAAGCGCCCATTGATGGAAGTTTTACTTTATGTAGCAGGGAAATTTGGTCCATCCAATTTTGGATTTCCTGTTTCTGGTTTATTTTGTTTGCTTTGAGTTTGTTTTTTCTTGTTTTCATTTTTGCTTTTAGCCATTGTCAACACCTCCCTTTCGTATTGTTGCCACTTTCATAAACTTCATACAAAAAATCACTTTCTTTGCCGAATTAAAACTAGTTTTGTCAAGCATGCAGGAGCGGAAAAGGAGCTGTCGAATTAACATGACAAACGGAAGGCAAAGAGGGAGGCGTTTTAAAGATGAAAATGGTTCAGAAAGAGGATGTAATGAAAAAAATGGATCAGATGTTAAATACTCTTGATTTGCTTGAAATGAACATGGCACTTAGAGTTAATCATGCGCTTAAGGAAAAAAGAGAATTTGTAGTTAATAAAGAAGAGATAATGGAAATGCATATAAAGCATATGGAAGCAAAATTATTGCAGCATGAAGAGAAAGGTAGTTGGGTACAAACGTTTCAAGTAGTGGCAGTTAGTATATAAGTAGGTGGAAATAGTGGAATATGTAACATTGATTGAAGTGACCAAAAAAATAATTGAATATAACGATGAAACGATTATAAAAAAAAGAGAAAGTGAAGAACTTGAGTTTGACTTTTATCATGATATAAAGCCATTCGTGTCTTTAGTAGATAAAGGATTAGAAGAATGGAAACAACTTGCGCTTGAGTGGTTGTATCGAGTAAAGCCTAAATATATACATGTACAGCAAATTGAACAAGTATGTACAAATTTACAAAGCAATTCTTTACAGTGTTTTGCACAGAAAATGAATGGGAAGCGTTTTTATGAAACACATCAGGCGATTCATTATACATTACAAAATATTTTAGAACAATGTAAGTGATAAGAGGGGAGAATCCCCTCTTATTTTTTATCCCGCTATTTACGGGCAGTAAGACCCCACCTCAAGATGCAGAGAGAAACGAAGAAGATATGTGGGGGGACAACTGCCCGTAAAAGCCCGGTTGGTTCAACTAACCATCAGTGGAGGATGAAGAAAACCCCCACTGATGGAAGTTTCACTTTATACTTCTGTCACGATATTCTTTTCTGTTTCGTAAGCTGGTTTTGTAGCTCCAATTGTTTCTAGTTCACGTGTTACACTTCTATACTGTGATAAGCAAATTTTTCCTTGTAGATAAGAATGTCTTGCAAAATCAAGTAACTCATTCAAATCCTCAGGTTCATATCCCTTTTTTTCAAAAAAATCTTGTTTTAAATCCCCTAATACCATGCTGATTCCTCCCCCATAAGAATCTTTTCTATATAATGGTAGCATACAAACGCTTACTTTTTTATTTTTTTGAAAATTTAAATTTTGCGTAAGGTATAATTTGTATTACTTTATCAACTATCGGTTGTCTTTTACCTTTCATGGTAATGATTTGGAAAAATGGGGATCGACTAGTAATGGCCAATGAAAAAGTTAGTCAACGCAGGAATTTTCAACTTATAGGATGATTACACATTTTTTTTATGATTTCATATTCTAACTATATAGAAAACTGTTAGAGGAGGGAGAATGTATGTTTCAACAGTCCAGCATGTATCAGATTGAACAAGATCCATACTTACGTTATAATATGTATCCTTTTATGCCTTACTATATGAATCAAACAAATTATTTTCAACCTTTTCAACTTCCACAAATGAATCAACCAATGAATCAACCAATGAATCAGCCAATGTTTTATCCACCGAAACAACCTATTCAATCTTCTTTTCATCCACATACGCCATATCCGATGATGAATAAACAAAATTATGCAAAGCAACAGCCAAGTCAATTTTCTAGTTTAATATCGCAATTTAAAACAGCCGATGGAAATTATGACATTAATAAAATGATGGGTACTGCAGGTCAAATGATGAATGCAATGAATCAAATTACTGGTATTGTCAAACAGGTAGGAGGCTTTTTTATAAAGTGAAACTAACCTTTCACGGGTGCTTTTCCCATGAAAGGTTAGTTGAACGAGTCGAGCTTATAAGGGTAGTTTTTTTATCTTTTATATAGGGCAATATGTGTAAAGAATTGAAGAAGGATTTTCTAAAGTATTGATGATATATGTGGCTCAATAAAAACCCAAATTTTACATGCGAAATGTCATAAAAAAGAGTTGTTCGGACCTCCTATCCATTTTACAATGACGGTAGCGTTAAAATATGATGTATGGAGAGGACGAATGTGAACAAGGTTATTTTACTTTTGTTTTTTGTCATGATTACATTAATTGTTTTTATTTTTACAAACTTTAAACAATTTTTATAGACAAATTTCCGATATAGAAATAGGTATTTGTAACAAGCGGCTTTTACTCTTTTCTCATATTGTAAAGTGTAAGCTCATTTTCAAACTGTGAGAGGAGAGAAAACTATGTATCATTGTCATCCTTGCTTCGGGGGAGCAGCACCTTTCGGGGGAGCAGTGGCACCTTTCGGGGGAGCAGCAGCACCTTTCGGGGGAGCAGCAGCACCTTTCGGGGGAGCAGCAGCACCTTTCGGGGGAGCAGTGGCACCTTTCGGGGGAGCAGTGGCACCTTTTGGCGGAGCAGTGGCACCAATTACAACAACACCTCCTATTGTGCATCCGACAAAATGTTGTGTAACACACACATGCTCAAAAACGGTGGTCCCTCATATTCACCCAACACATATAAAACACGTTCATCATCAGGTAGTGCAATCTCAGCATTATTTCCCACAAACACACTCTGCTGCAAATGTTATATCCCCTGCTGATCCAGTGTTTGTTGGTGGATTTGGTGGGTTTGGCCCAGGTGGTTCTCAAGTATCGCCACTTGGCCCGAATGTTGGTCCAAATGTAAGTCCAGCAATGTTACCGCCAGGCCCAAATGTTGGCCCAAGTGTAAGTCCAGCAATGTTACCACCAAGCCCAAATGTTGGTGGCATGTTTAAAAAGTAAGTGTTATGCTAGAACTAGCAAATTGCTAGTTCTTTTTTTGAAAAGAGAAGGGGCGTTTCATATGAAAGTTGTAGCTGTTACAGGATATAAGCCATTTGAATTAGGGATTTTTTCAAATGACCATCCTGGAATTTCTTACATAAAAAAAGCGATACAACAAAGGCTGCTTCCTTTGTTAGAAGAAGGATTAGAATGGGTTATAATTAGTGGACAATTAGGGGTAGAACTATGGACAGCCGAAGTTGTATTTGATTTGCAATTGGAATATCCAGATTTGAAATTAGCTGTATTTACCCCTTTTTTAGATCAGGAAGAAAATTGGAAGGAAAACAATCGGGAGTACTATGAATGTATTCTCTCACAAGCAGATCACGTTGATAGTATAACGAAGCGGAAATATGAAAGCCCAGAACAATTCCGGCTAAAAAATCAATTTTTCATTGAAAAAAGTGATGCATTACTTGCTATGTATGATGAAGAGAAACCAGGAAGTCCTAAATACATCGTAGAAGCAGCGAAAAAAAAGGAAGAAGCCCAAAATTATCAATGTTATTTTATACTTTTTTCTGATTTACAAGATATAATAGAAGAAGAACAGTGGAATAAGGATATATGATTGACAAAACGGACTGTTTCTGAAAAAATTTACTTAATGAAAGTTTTGGTAAAGACTTGAGGTGACCTAAATGATTTCTGATAAAATTAAGTTAACAGCGAAAGATATTTTAGAAAAAGAGTTTAAAACGGGAATGCGAGGCTATCAACAAGAAGAAGTAGATAAATTTTTAGACATGATTATTAAGGATTATGAAGCATTCCATAAAGAAATTGAACAATTACAGCAACAAAATTCACGTTTAAAGCAAGAATTGGAGCAACAAAAAGCAATGGCACAACAAGTACAATCTCAGCCAGCGCCAACTCCAGCTCCTGTTCCTACTCCGCAACCAGTTTACAATAATACGAATACAGATATTTTAAAACGTCTGTCGAATTTGGAAAAAGCTGTGTTTGGAAGTAAATTGTACGAATAATGGAAGCATCTAAATAAACTTGTAGCAATTTACATGCAAAAAACGTTGCAAAATATTTATGTTTCCACTATACTAATTCATGTCATAACGTTTGGGTAATCGCTGCAACGCTTTGTTGTAGAGGAAAGTCCATGCTCGCACGACCTGAGATGGTCGTAGTGTTCGTGCCTAGCGAAGTCATAAGCTAGGGTATTCTGGCGGAAAGCTGGATTAACGGCAGGGAAAAAACCTAAGTCCATTGGATATGGTTTGACTACCTTTAAAGTGCCACAGTGACGAAGTCCCAGAAGAAATGATGGGAGTGGAACGAGGTAAACCCCACGAGCGAGAAACCCAAATATTGGTAGGGGAACTTTTCCTAAGGAAATGAACGATGGGAAAAGACAGATGCAATTGCTCTGTAGATAGATGATTGCCACCGGAGTACGAGGCGTGGGCCGTTTGCAGTACAAAGGTACAGAACATGGCTTACAGAACGTTATGAACCAATCATGAGTTTGTTCAGCTCTCCTTTGTAAGAGGAGGGCTTTTTATTTGTATGAATTTTTGGAATGTGAGTTAAAATGGTAAAGAAAGTTTTACAAATTTAATACAATTGAAGTGAAATAAAATGTTATGATTTTAACTGATTAGCAGAGAACAGTTACTGTCAATGAGTGTTTGATTATATATATGAGGAGAATGGAAATGGGAAAAGTTACTTTAATTGCAACTGCTGCAATGGGAATTGAAGCACTTGTTGCAAGAGAAGTTCGCAATCTCGGTTATGAATGCCAGGTAGATAATGGGAAAGTAACGTTTGAAGCGGACGAAAAAGCTATTTGTCGCAGTAATTTATGGCTCCGTACAGCGGATCGTGTAAAAATTAAAGTTGGTGAATTTAAGGCAACAACATTTGATGAATTATTTGAAAAAACAAAGGCGCTAAATTGGGGGGATTATATTCCGGAAAATGGAGAATTCCCTGTTATCGGTAAATCGATTAAATCTACACTATTTAGTGTACCTGATTGTCAAAGTATCGTAAAAAAAGCAGTCGTTGAAAAATTAAAAAGTACATATAGACGCACAACATGGTTTGAAGAGACTGGCCCGCTATTTCGTATCGAAGTTGCGCTATTAAAAGATGTAGCAACGTTGACAATTGATGCAAGTGGTGTTGGGCTTCATAAGCGTGGATACCGCGTTGGACAAGGGGAAGCACCGTTAAAAGAAACATTGGCAGCTTCATTAATTATGTTAACCAACTGGAAGCCAGATCGCCCGTTTGTAGATCCTTTTTGCGGTTCTGGAACGATTCCACTTGAAGCCGCATTAATTGGTCAAAATATTGCTCCAGGCTTTAACCGTGATTTTGCTTCTGATGGATGGGGTTGGATTGGTAAACAAAATTGGGATGAAGCTCGTCAAGAAGTGGAAGACTTAGCAAATTATGATCAACCTCTTCAAATTATCGGATCAGATATTGATCATCGCATGGTACAAGTTGCCCAGGATAATGCTGATGAAGTAGGGCTTGGTGATCTTATTACATTTAAGCAAATGCAAGTAAAAGATTTTACAACAAAAGAGGAATATGGTTATGTTGTGACGAATCCTCCATACGGAGAGCGTTTAAGTGAAAAGCCTCTTGTTGAAAAAATGTATGCAGAGATGGGACAAGCATTCCGACCGCTGGATACTTGGTCTTTATATATATTAACAAGCCATCCAGAATTTGAGAAATGGTACGGCAAAGATGCATCAAAGAAACGAAAATTATTTAATGGATTTATTCGCACTGATTACTATCAGTATTTTGGCAAACGCCCGCCGCGTGATTAGTATAAAACTTCTTTAGAACGCATATACTTGCTATTATGCGATAATCTAAAGGAGGAAGCGCTAATGGATGGTTTGCAATTTTCTATGATTCAAAAAGCTATTCATCGAACGTATGATGAATTAGAAAAAGAGGTAAACCTTCACGGCGTAGCGGATCATGAATTACAAAGAGCACGTGAAGAATATTTATCAGCTTTATCACATGAAACATTAATTGATAAACAGTATTTAAAATCATTGATAGAGTAGAAAAGTTTTCCTGCAATTAGGAAAACTTTTTTCGCTCGTTTGTTATGTAAGCAACAAGAAAACAGCAACTGCTCTTTTTATGAGTAGTTGCTCTGTCTTTTTATATAGAAATTATGTAGTTGGAGGAATACGATGTTTACGAAGCAAAAGCTGCCATTTGAAGTGGGGAAACAAGATAATTTTTTCGACAAGTTAAATGAGTGGATTGGAGACGTATTTTACGACATTTTACCAGAAAAGGGATTTGAAGAGCGTGATGAGCAAATTTTTATGGCGTTCCAATTAGAACGAGCATTTCAAGAGAAGAAAGTAATGTTTGCTGAAGCGGGTGTTGGAACAGGAAAGACGATTGTATACCTTCTTTATGCGATTTGTTATGCACGTTATACAGGGAAGCCAGCTATTATTGCTTGTGCGGATGAAACGTTGATTGAGCAGCTCGTGAAAGAAGAAGGGGACATTGCTAAATTATCAGAAGCATTAGGACTATCTGTCGATGTACGTTTGGCAAAATCAATGGAGAATTACCTATGTTTACGTAAGCTTGAAGATGTAATGAGTGGACGAGCTCCGGAAGTGATTGAAGATTTATATTATGAATTGCCTCAATTCGTATTTGATCATGGAACAATGCAAAACTTTACTCATTACGGCGATCGAAAAGAATTTCCGTTATTAAACGATGAAGAATGGTCTAAAGTATCTTGGGACTATTTCCAGGATTGTTTCACGTGTGAGTCTCGTCATCGCTGTGGACAAACATTATCTCGTGAACATTATCGTAAAGCAGCAGATTTAATTATTTGTTCGCAAGATTTCTATATGGACCATATTTGGACGTATGATGCACGTAAACGTGAAGGACAAATGCCGTTGTTACCGGAAAGTAGCTGCGTTGTTTTTGATGAAGGGCATCTTGTAGAATATGCAGCGCAAAAAGCACTTACGTATCGTTTAAAACAAACAATGATGGAGCAACTTTTAACAAGATTACTGCAAAATGATATTCGCGAAGAGTTCGCTCATTTAGTAGAAGAAACTATTTGGCAAACGGAACAGTTCTTTGAAGCGCTAAAAGAAAGTAAGAAAGAAATTGCTGGTTCTGATCGTCTAGAAATTCAATTAACAGAAAAAGTAACGACAGAAGCAAAGCGCTTATATGCAAAAATTTCTGAAGTTGGCGATGCGCTTGTTTTTGAAAGTGAAATGTACACAGTAAACACGTATGATTTAAATATTGTTGACGAACATTTAGATGTATTAGAGCATTCATTACGATTGTTTATGCATGAGAAAAATGTAATTACGTGGGGAGAAGAAGGTGATGGTGCCTTTACGCTTGTTATTATGCCGCGTGCTGTAGAAGAAGTGCTACAAGAAAAAGTATTCTCCAAAAAAATTCCGTACATCTTCTCATCTGCGACATTATCAGAAAACAATTCATTTGCATTTACTGCAAATAGTTTAGGGGTAAAAGATTATTTATCATTCTCAGTTGCTTCTCCGTTTGAATATGAAGAGCAGATGAAAGTGTACTTGCCGACATATGCAAAAGCGAACGAATGGGAAAGAAAATGTCAGTACGCATTAGAAGAAATTCAAAAAACAAATGGACGTACATTGATTCTATTCCGTACAAAACAAGAATTAATAGCATTTAAAGAATATGTAGGGAAAGAACAAATGTCAGTACCGTTTTTATATGAAGGAGATCAAGAGATTAGTCAGCTTGTTTCTCGTTTCCAAAATGAAGAGGAAACGGTATTATGTGCAGTTCATTTATGGGAAGGTTTAGATATTCCAGGTTCTTCGTTATCTCACGTTATTATTTGGTCGCTTCCATTCCCTCCAAATGATCCTGTATTTGAAGCGAAGCGCAAGCATGTAAATGATCCGTTTTGGGATGTTGACGTTCCATATATGATTTTACGTCTTCGTCAAGGAATTGGGCGTTTAATTCGTACGAGCGAAGATAAAGGATATATTTCGTTATTCTTATCAGAAGGTGAGAATGAGAAAGTAGTAGAAGCTGTTAAACGAGTTCTCCCAGTAGAAGGAGAAATGTTACAATAAGCTTGGCGTATGCCAAGCTTATTTGCATATAAGAGGAATTTGAGTATTCGTGTTGAATTAAATGTGGAGTAAGAAAAGGAGGGTCTTGAATATGACGGCAGTTACATATGAAATTGAAAAAGAGTTTCTAGTTTTTATAAAGAAAATGATGAATTATGAGGAAGCGCTGAATCTTATATTTTGGGATTTACGCACAGGTGCGCCTAAAAACGGTGTAGATCAACGTTCTGAAGTAATTGGCATGCTTTCGGCAGAAGTGTTCGATATGTCAACTTCTAAAGAGATGGAGGCCTATTTAATAGGATTAGAAGAGTTAATTGCAGAAGGAAAACTCTCAGATGTGACAAGAAAAACTGTAGAAGAGTGCCGAAAAGAATATGATCGAAATAAGAAAATTCCAAAGAATGAATACGAAGAATTTGTAAAACTACAGGCAAAAGCAGAAAGTGTGTGGGAAGAAGCACGTGAAAAATCTGATTTTGAAATGTTCCGTCCATACTTAGAGAAAATTGTTGAATTTAAAAAGAAGTTTATTACATATTGGGGTTATGAAACATACAAGTATAATACATTATTAGATATGTACGAACCTGGTGTAACAGTAGAAGTATTAGACCGCGTATTTGGACAATTACGTGAGCGAATTGTTCCGCTTGTTGGACAAATTGCTAACGCAAATAAAACGTTGCAAACGGAAGCTTTAAGTAAACATTTTTCCAAAGAGCAGCAAAAACGATTTAGCTTACAACTACTAAAGCAATTGGATTACAATTTTGATGCAGGCCGCTTAGATGAAACAGTACATCCATTTGCAATTACATTAAATCGCGGTGATGTCCGCATTACAACACGTTATGATGAAAATGATTTTCGTATGGCAGTATTTGGAACAGTTCATGAATGTGGTCATGCAGTGTATGAGCAAAATATTTCAAAAGAATTAGAAGGTACACCGCTTTGTGATGGCACATCTATGGGTATTCATGAATCACAATCTTTATTCTTTGAGAACTTTATTGGTCGCAATAAGTCGTTCTGGAAAAAGAATTATGATCTATTAAAACAATATACAGGTGGTCAATTTAATAGTTTATCTGTAGATGAGTTTTACGATGCAATTAATGAATCGAAACCATCTTTCATTCGTATCGAAGCGGATGAATTAACGTACCCACTTCATGTGATGGTTCGTTATGAAATTGAAAAAGAATTATTTGATGGAACATTAGAAGTAAAAGACTTACCATCTGTTTGGAACGAGAAAATGGAGAACTACCTAGGAATCCGTCCGGAAAATGACGCACAAGGTGTACTGCAAGATGTACACTGGGCTGGTGGAGATTTCGGATACTTCCCATCATATGCGCTCGGTTACATGTATGCAGCTCAGTTCAAGCATAAGATGCTAGAAGATATTCCAAATTTTGATGAACTATTAGAAGAAGGAAATGTTGCACCAATTCGTGAATGGTTAACAAAAAATATTCACCAATATGGAAAAATGAAAAAGCCTTTAGAAATTTTGCAAGATGTAACGGGTGAAGGATTAAATGCGAGCTATTTAGCGGATTATTTGGAAGGAAAATATAAAGGAATTTACGAATTATAAGAGAGAAGACGAGCTATTTATTGTGGCTCGTCTTCTTTTTAGAGTTGATCGGGATTGGAAATATTATTTTTAATGTAATCGTTAATTGAATTAAAAAGCAGAGGAGCTAAAAAAGCACCTCTGCTTGCTATATTACCAGAATTTAAAACCTTTCGAACCTGGCGGCGCATTTTGAATCATATCCATAAATGGAATGGTATATGCGAATAAAATAAGTAGTGCTGTAATTCCAAGCCATAGTTTCCAATTTTCAAAGACAATTGGTGGTTGATCAGACGCATCAGATACTTCTCCAACCGGAAATTCAGTGTGCCCTTTTGGTGCAAAGAAAGCAAGATCTAAAAAGATAATGATTGCTAATATAATGCCGACAAATAAGATTGTTCCTCCGACTGCTTGTGCAATCTGATACGGTATCCATTCAATAGCTTGCGGTGCATTTCCATATGTGGAAAAAGAAGAGCGGCGCGGAGCTCCTAATAGTCCAGCAAAGTGCATCCCAGCAGACATGAAGAACATTCCAAGTGCCCATACACAAGTTTGAATCATCGCAAGGCGATTCATTTCTTTTGTCAAAACACGTCCTGTTAAGTGGGGGATAAGCCAATAGCTAATGCCGAAAAATGTTAGTACAACAGATGTGGCTAATGTTAAGTGAAAGTGTCCTGTTATCCAGATTGTATTATGGACAACTTGATTTAATTGATGGCTTGCATTTACAAGTCCTCCTGCTCCGGCTGGAATGAACATAAGCATTCCAACGAACGGTGCAAAGAATCTAGCATCCGACCATGGAAGCATACGCAGCCAGCCAAATAGTCCAGTTGCTCCTTTTGAGCGGCCGTATTGCTCAAATGATGCAAATAGAGAGAATGCTGTCATTAATGATGGGATGATAACCATGAACGTTAAGGTTACTTGTAAAAATTTCCATCCAGGATCAATACCTGGTTCTGTTAATTGATGGTGAAATCCAACCGGCACGGAAAATAATAAGAATAAAATAAATGATAAACGAGCGAGAGAATCACTAAAAATTTTTCCGCCAATAATCTTTGGAATAATGACATACCATGCCATGTAGGCAGGGAGAAGCCAGAAATATACGAGTGGATGACCGAAGTACCAAAATAATGTTCGGCTAACAAGAACATCAATTTTATCAACGATGCCTAAGCTCCAAGGAATAAATTGTACAAGTACTGTTGCAGCGACGCCAAGAGTGGCAACGAGCCAAAGCAGCATTGTAATAACAGCCATGAAGCTAAGTAATGGACCAGCTTTTCCTTTATTTTGCTTTTTCCATGTGCGATAATGAGCAAACATCGCAAGGCCGCTAAACCAACTGCCGACAACAACGAGGGTAAGACCAATGTAAAATCCAGGGTGAGCTTTTAACGGAGCATAAAATGTATAGAGAACAGTAGCTTTATTTAATAGTATAAAAATAGCGGTGATGGTTGTTCCAGTAGTCATAAGCCAAAAACCAATCCAGCCTGTTGTTCGTACTCCTTTTGAAAGAGTCCCAGCAGTTTTGCTCATACAGGCAAACAAAAAGCCGATAATAAAAAATGTTGTTAATACGAGGCCAAGTAACACACCATGTGTTGTTAGTACTTGATAATAACCAATTCCAGCTGGAAGATTAAATTTTCCAGATCGGACAAGTACTTGCAGTAGCCCACATAATCCTCCTAAGAATAGAGCGATAAATGCAACATGTATATGAGCCATCGCAAGTTTGGCGTCTTTTTTGTATATTTTATCCTGAACATGTATCATTTGTCAGTCACCTCTACTTTCGCGCTCATCATATGATGGCCTGTCCCGCAATATTCATTACATACGATTAAATACTCACCAGCCTTTTGAAACACTTGAGAAGCTGTGCTCACATAGCCGGGCTCAACCATCATATTCACATTTGTCCCTGCAATTTCAAAGCCATGTACAACATCTTTCGTTGCGACAACAAAGTCAACTTTGGCTCCTTTTGGTACCTTAATGACATTTGGTGTAAAGGAAAATGCTTGTGAGACAATTGTTACTTGATAATGATCTTTACCAACTTGTTTTACACCAGGATGATCAAAGGGAGCAGTCGCATTTACTTTTTCTGGGTCGATTGTCGTTAAGCAGCTAGGCGGCTGGTTTCCCATATAAAACGCGCTTACTCCAATTATAGCTAAAAATACAAATAATGAACCGATACCGAAAATGAGCCAAATTTTTTCGTACTTATGCAAGTGCATATCCCATCTCCCCTTTGTTTACCAATAACATTACAATCGATTTAAAAAAATTTGGTATACACTAAACCATGTGAAGATTAAAAAGAAGCCGAGCAAAAAAACAGAAATTAATGTTCCTTTTAGTGAACTTTTCTTTTGTTGTTTGTTTTCGACTGGCTGTAGTTTACGTTCTCCCATTTTTCTCCCTCCCCGAGAAAGTGAATCTTACATTTTTATCATACGAAATATTTTGATAATTTCTACATTGTCAGCGGTGCTTTCAAAAAGTGTTCATTGATACAATTAAAACTATGCTTATGATGAAAAGTTGATAAATCGTGATGTATTACAGATTTTGTAATGAGGAATTGTGAAAAAAATGTGAAGTAGATGGTTCGTTCACAATGCTAGCAACCTAAGTAGTTTTGAAGTTCTTAAAAAATAGGTATGATTTCAAAATGAAAGAGGTTTCAAAAAGTCGAACGAAAATTGTATATTTTTTAAATTTGTACGTGTTTTTTCGTAAAATGCTTTTCAAAGTAAAAAAAGTGCGTTATAATCCTTTTATTAAATTAAATAAGTTAGCAACACTCATATAATCGCAGGAATATGGCCTGCAAGTTTCTACCGAAGTACCGTAAATGCTTCGACTATGAGTGAGGACGAATATATTGCTATAGTTGCATTCTTTTTTTGCAAAGCTCCAAAAGCGCGTCCCTCACTTGTATTGGGTGAAGGCTGCTTTTGGAGTTTTTTATTTGCATAAGAGGGGGAACAAACCATGAAATTATTACAAGAGAAAATTATGCGAGAAGGAAAAGTATTGTCAGATGATGTGTTAAAAGTGGATGCATTTTTAAATCATCAAATTGATCCAGTGCTTATGCAAGAAATCGGAAAAGAATTTGCAAAGCGTTTTAAAGACGAGAAAATTACAAAAATCGTGACGATTGAGTCTTCAGGAATTGCTCCAGCTGTAATGGCTGCATTAGAATTTGGTGTAACAGTTGTTTTTGCAAGAAAACGTAAATCGTTAACGTTACAAGATAATATGTATATTGCAAAAGTATATTCCTATACAAAACAAGAAACGAACGAAATCTCTATATCGAAACAATATATACATGAAGACGACCGCGTCCTTATTATTGATGACTTTTTAGCGAACGGTCAGGCAGCACTTGGTTTAATGAACTTAGTACAGCAAGCAGGAGCAACAGTGGCGGGTATCGGAATCGTGATTGAAAAAGCATTTCAAGATGGAGGAAGTAAATTACGTGAGAGCGGCGTTCGCGTAGAATCGTTGGCAGAAATCGCATCGCTTGATAATGGTACAGTTCGTTTTGTCGAACATGCGGCAGCGGAGGTGAAGTAAGATGAAGCAACACCCTCTTAAGGTTGCATCTCTCGGTATTCAACATATGTTGGCAATGTATGCCGGGGCAGTTATCGTTCCGCTCATTGTTGGAGGCGGACTTGGATTAAATCAGCGTGAACTTACGTATTTAGTGTCAATTGACTTATTAATGTGCGGCATTGCAACAATTTTACAAGCATTAACGAATCGTTTCTTCGGTATTGGACTTCCAGTAGTGTTAGGTTGCACTTTTACAGCAGTTGGACCGATGATTGCTATTGGTAAGCAATATGGAGTATCCGCTGTGTATGGTTCTATTATTGCAGCAGGACTATTTGTTGTTTTATTTTCTAGTGTGTTTGGAAAGCTTGTAAAACTGTTTCCACCAGTTGTTACTGGATCAGTTGTAACAGTTATTGGAGTTACATTAGTTCCAGTCGCGATTAATGACATGGCTGGTGGTGTAGGAAGCAAAGATTTTGGTAGTTTACCCAATTTAGCATTAGCATTCGGAGTATTGTTATTTATCATCATCATGTACCGTTTTTTTGATGGTTTCATTCGCTCTATTTCTATCTTATTAGGATTATTATTTGGTACAGCAATTGCAGCATTAATGGGGAAGGTAAGTTTACAAGCTGTAGCGGAAGCTGATTGGTTTCATGGTGTACAGCCATTTTACTTCGGTACACCAACATTCGAATTAACACCTATCATTACAATGATTCTAGTTGCTTGTGTAGGAATTGTCGAAGCAACAGGAGTTTATTTTGCACTATCGGATATCTGTAACAAAAAAATTGGTGAAAAAGAATTGGCAAAAGGATATCGTGCAGAAGGAATTGCAATGATGTTAGGTGGTATTTTTAACGCATTTCCGTATACGACATATTCACAAAATGTGGGTCTTGTTCAACTGACAGGTGTGCGCAATCGTGTTGTCATTTACACATGCGGTGGTATGCTTATTGTACTTGGATTTATTCCAAAGATTGCCGCGCTAACAACGATTATTCCAACGCCAGTACTTGGCGGTGCAATGCTTGCTATGTTCGGAATGGTTATGGCATATGGTATTAAAATGTTAAGCGCTGTTAACTTTGCAAAACAGGAAAACTTATTAATTGTTGCGTGTTCTGTTGGAATTGGTCTTGGTGTAACAGTTGTGCCAACATTATTCTCGCAACTTCCAGAGAGCGTTCGTATTTTAACTGATAACGGAATTGTATTAGGAAGTGCCTCAGCAGTACTTTTAAATATTGTGTTTAATATGGTTCCGCAAAAACAAACGAAGATAAAAGAAGAGCAAGTTGCAATGCAAAGCGCTGTTTCTAAAGCGTAAAACAAAGCAGTATCTCACGATGAGATACTGCTTTGTTTTTTCATAGGCATGTTTTTTCCATAGGTACCAAGACGCCAAATATATTCAAGTGGTCCATACTGATAACGAGATAGCCACCAGCGGCTAACAAAGATTTGAATAATATAGAAGCCGATACAGAAGAGTGTGCCGCCCCATAGTGGGAATACGATATTTGCTTGAAATAATAAACCGAATACCAATAAAGTTACAATAGTTTGTGAAATATAATTTGTTAATGCCATACGGCCAACATATTGGAAGGGACGAAATATTTTTTGCCATTTTGCATGCTGCAATAGACGCATAAGTGTGAGAATGTAAAAAATGAATAATGTTTTTCCGCTTAACGTAATAAAGCCAATCATTTTAAATGGCATGTATGAATCGTTCATATTGAAATAGACAATCATAATCCACCATGTTGGCAAAGTAGCGATGAAGGCAATGATTTGCCATTTCTTTAGCTTTGTATCAATATCTTTTACGCGGCGGAAGATTTCTTTTTTGCCGGCGTATAGACCAAGTAAAAAGAGACCAACTGTTTCCGGTAGCATCATAAGAGAATAGCCGATTTCTTCAGAGTAAAAAGCAGTAAAACGATCTTGCACTTGCAAGCTCCAATTTAGCAACGGAACTACCGGAGCAGAAAAATCTCCAAGTTTTTCAAGCGGAACGACTAGCATCGCTGAGCTAGTAAGCAACATAATAAATTCCCATATACTTAATAAAATAAGGGACCAGATTAGTAAAGTTTTTGGTTGCCTTTTATAAAATAAAAGAAGTACAAATCCACTTATTGCATAATTATGTAAAATATCGCCGTCCCAAAGCAAAACATAATGTAAAAATCCAAACAATAACAATATCAGTAGTCTACGTATAAATAGTAATTTTGGACGATATGCTTTCTCTTCAGCACGTTTCATAAAAATATAAAAACCAAGGCCGAACAAAAAGGAAAAAATTGTGTAAAATTTTGTTTGGACAAACAGATCATAAAACAGTCGAATGTAACGATCCAATCCTTCGTAAACACCTGTTAGATCTCTCGATTCAATGCCAGCTAATACAGGCCAGTTTACAAGGAAAATACCAAAAATTGCAATCCCTCGTATAATATCAATAGAATGAATTCTTTCATTTTGTGAAATACTCTTTGCCATACTTCCTCTCCTTTTTTGTATATTTCTTTTAGTATATACGGTATGGAAAGTGGTGGGATATATATTTCCAATTTTTTTAACTGTTAACATTTCTCCCGTGAGTTATAATAAGAGGGCACAACAATCCTACTACTCCTTTAGAACAGGCAGTATGAAAGCTCCTTTATTTGAAAAGGAGCTTTTATTTTTAAAATATATATTGATAATCATTCTCTCTAATGGTACAATGTGTTTAAAATTGATAATCATTATCAAGAAAGTTAGGTGTGATTGTATGGTATATGCATTTTTAGCAGGAACAGTTGTTTTATATGCAGTTGTAACAAAACATGTGTTAAATCGAGTAGGAGCAACTAAATAATGAACTATATTACATAGAAATCCCTTTCGTTTTCAAAAAGAATGAAAGGGATTTTTTATTTTTTTACTGTGAAGATGCTGAAAATTTAGTAATATAATAGGTGGATACATCTTGGAACAAAGGGGCATGAGGGGATGACAAAAACAGTGCAAACAAACAGTTTACAAAAGCTTGTTTGTTTTTATGAAGAGTGGCAGAAAAAAGGTGATATGGAACATAGTGAAAAGTTGCTTGAAGTTATACAGAAATATAAAGAAGAGCAGCTTATGATTGCATTTTGTGGACATTTCTCTGCTGGAAAATCAACAATGATGAACTATTTATATAAAGATCAATTGTTGCCAACAAGTCCGATTCCAACGAGTGCGAATGTGGTAAAGATAGAAAAAGGACATGCTCGCGTCGTTGTTACATTAAAATCAGGACAGAAATACGAGTATGACGGTATGTATACAGCAGAAGAATTAAAACAGCTTTGTAAAAATGGCGATGAAGTGATTGGAATCCATATTTATCGGAGCGATGCACCGCTCCCAGAAGGCGTTGTTCTTGTTGATACGCCTGGTATTGATTCAACTGATGATGCACATCAACTTGCGACTGAATCTACGCTGCATCTTGCCGACATTATTTTTTATATGATGGATTATAATCATGTGCAATCGGAAGTGAATTTACAGTTTGTCAAAGAATTAAAGCAACGTAATAAAACGGTTTATCTTGTTGTGAACCAGATTGATAAGCATAAAGAACATGAATTGTCTTTTTCTGCGTATCAGCAAAGTGTAATGCAGTCATTTGCAAATTGGAATGTTGACGTTGATGGTATATTTTATACGTCTTTACGATTGCAACAACATTCGTACAATGAATTGGAAAAGCTAGAGGATCTGCTTGTTTCTATTATGAAAGAACGTGGTTCTTATGTAAAAGGTGGAATGGAAAAGGAAGTTTCTTATTTACTACAAGAACATCTTTCTTATTTGTTAACACAGTATGAGAAACAGCTGGAGCCGCTTCGTGAAGAATTGACATCGCTATTATCGTATGAAGAAGTTACGTCGATTTTAGAAGAACTTGCTGAAAAAGAAAAAGAATTTTATGCAAAAGAAGATGAAGTAAAAAATAGATTTATCATAGGACTGCACAATATATTAGATAATGCATATTTAATGCCATTTGAAATGCGTGATTTAGCAAATCAATACTTAGAAACAAAATTGACGAAATTTAAAGTTGGTTTATTATTTGCAAAAGCAAAAACTGATCAAGAAAAGCAGCGTCGTTTACAAGCGTTTTATGAGTCCCTGCAAAAGACGGTAGAAGCACAATTAGACTTTCATGTAAAAGAATATATTGTTTCTTTTACAAAGCAAGAAGAGATATTTACAGAAGAATTAGGAAAAGCAGTATATGATTTGAATATTTCTTTTGAATCGTCACTTTTAGAGGAAATGATTAAGCAAGGAGCAGGGTTTACAGGAGATTATTTATTACATTATACAGCAGATGTTGCAAATGAATTAAAGAAACGATATTACAATGCGGCACAATCTATATTTGCGAAAGCTTTACCGATATTACAAGAAAGAGGAAAAGCTGAGCTGCTAAGCATTGATAAAGAACGAAAGCAATACGAAGCGGTGCAACATGCGAATGACATGAAACGTCAATATATGGAACAGTACGATCAGTATGAAACATATTTGCATGATGTATGGAACGATTGTGTTTCTGTGCCTGAAACGATGGAAATAGAAGATATTTTACAACGAACACAACGAGTGACAAATGCTAAATTTCAATTGCAAGAACAAGAAGCTGTATCTACGTATACGGAAAATCAAGTTGCAAGCACAGGAAATGTTAATATTCAGCGCGTATTAGAACATGTAAAGGAAACAGAATTTGTTCTAAAACAGCTTCCGGCTTTGACGCACGTATACGACGAAATTGTTGAAAAGAGAACACGCATTGAAACGAAACAATTTACAGTGGCGTTATTTGGAGCATTTAGTGCAGGGAAATCGTCCTTTGCCAATGCCTTATTAGGAGAAAAAGTATTACCAGTATCACCGAATCCTACAACAGCAACTATTAATCAAATTTTGCCGGTAACAGATGAGAAGCCGCATGGTACGGTAGTGGTACAGTTCAAATCGGAAACGGCGCTCTTTGAGGACTTAAAGGCTGTTTATAAGTTATTTCACCGTGATATTACATCTTTGGAAGAAGCACTCTTACAAATTGATGATGTACTACAATATCCAGCGCCAAGTGGCAGACAAAAAACAACGTTTAGTTTTTTACGAGCGGTGCAGCATGGGTATGCGGAAGTAGGGCATCGTTTAGGAGAGCAATCTCGCGTAACATTAGCTGAATTTGCTGATTATGTGGCCAATGAAGAAAAGTCATGCTTTGTAGAATATATGGAGCTTTATTATGATTGTGAATTAACGAGACAAGGCATTGCACTTGTTGATACGCCGGGAGCAGACTCTGTTAACGCACGCCATACAGACGTAGCATTCCAATATATAAAAAATGCAGACGCAATTTTATTTGTAACGTATTATAATCACGTGTTTTCACGAGCAGATCGAGAATTTTTAATTCAGCTTGGACGTGTAAAAGATACGTTTGCACTTGATAAAATGTTCTTCTTAATTAATGCTGCGGATTTAGCACAGTCAGAAGAGGAATTACACACAGTAAAAGGGTATATTAGTGATCAATTGTTGCAGTACGGGATTCGGAATCCACGTCTGTTTGCGATTTCTAGCTTATTTGCATTAGAAGAAAAACAAGGAAAAGATATTTCAAAAGAAACGTATGGTATTTTAAAACATTCTGGTCTTGCACCGTTTGAACAAGCGTTCACTTCGTTTATCATGAGAGATTTAATGCTTGTATCGGTTCATTCTTTAAATGGAGCACTTCAAAACGGTTATAAACTTCTTACAAATATGATTGAAAGTGCAACACAAGGAAATGAAGAAAAAGAACAAAAACGAAAAAAATATGAAGCGGAACGTGAAGAACTGCTTCATATGATCTCTTCGCATAGTGTTGTAACAGAAGAAATGGCATTGGAAAATGAAGTGAAAGAGCTTCTATATTATGTAAAACAGCGCTTATTTTTACGATACAATGATGTGTTTACAGAATTTATTAATCCAGCTTCTTTACGAACACAAGGGAATGTGAAAGAAAAATTACAAGAGTGCATGATGGAGTTAATTGCCTTCTTACAACATGATTTATTGCAAGAAATGCGTGCAACGTCGCTGCGTCTTGAAAAATGGATGAATGAAACGATGAAACATGTGCAAGAAGAAGTAACGGTGCAATGTGCTACAAAGAATGAACAGCTCGTCATCCGTACAGATACAACATATGACTATCGCGTTCTTATGCATGAAAATCCATTTCCAAATATGGAAGCAAAACAATTTAAAAAAGCATTATCCCATTTTAAAAGTGAGAAAAGCTTCTTTGAAAAAAATGATAAAGCATTGATGCAAGAAGAAATGAAGCAAACGTTAGAACCATTTGTGGCAGATTACGTAATGGAAGAACAGCACCTATTTGTTAATCACTATAAACAAGAATGGCTTCATGGATGGCAACTTGTGAAAACAGTCATGATGCAAGACGCAGCGCAATACTATGAAAGTTTATTATTTGCGTTATTGGAAACAATTGATGTTTCTGCATACGAAAAGAGAAAAGAAGAATTGGAAAAACAATTAATGAAAATAAAACATGAAGTAGAAGTTCTATAAGTATTAAGAGAAAAAGATACGTTCAATGCGTTTTTGTAGAACAGCATCTAATGATTTTACAAATCCTGCAAATTCATCTGAGGAAACCATATGAGTTAAGACGAGACGTTTTCCATCTGGCGTTTCGCCGCATAAGACGAAGGAAGTGAATTCATATGGTTTTCCTTCTATCACTAACTTTGGATAGGAGTACGTGCCATTTTTCTTTTTCTTCTCATCAATGGAGATTATATTGCACTTCTTTTCATTGTTGTCCATAGTGATGACCTCCTTTGTATTACTTATGGAAGACAAGGGGTATTTAGAACAGGTGGAGATGAGAGAATTTTTATGGAACAATTAATTGTTGAGCGTATTTCTGAAGATAAGGCACCGATATCATTATTATTACTTGCTGATCCGAACGAAAGGCAGTTACAGTCATATCTTCAACGAGGAATGATTTACGTTGCTAAACGTGATGAACATGTGATAGGGTCATACATATTATTGGAAACACGCCCTAATACGATGGAGATTATGAATATTGCAGTTTGTGAACAAGAACAGGGTAAGGGCATCGGGAAGCAGTTATTACAGCATGCGATTACAACTGCAAAAGAACACGGCATGCGGAAGCTTGAAATAGGGACAGGTAATTCGAGCGTTTCGCAGCTTGCTTTATATCAAAAATGTGGATTTCGTATTTTTTCTATTGATTTTGATTACTTTTCGAAGCATTATGAAGAAGAGATTATAGAAAATGGCATTGTATGCCGGGATATGATTCGGCTTACGATGGACTTATACTAGGGGGAAGCGAACATGGAAGTACATGCAGCAATTACAGCACATTCTCGTAAACAAAATGAAGTGGTGAAAGCATTTCTACAATTAGAGGCGCAACGTGAAGCAGCAATTGAAGCAGCAGTATCGCTTGCATCAAATGGGAAACCTTTCTCTGTTGATGTAATTAATATGGTAACAAAACAAATTAATGGGCTTGCAAAAAACGGTATTGCACCGCAACGTAAGATTGTGACAGAAGAAATGGTGATGGAGTACGTAGAACGTTTACAAGAGAAAGAAGGTCGTTAAGTATGATCGTTACAGTCGAATGGTTACATGAACATATACAAGATGAGCATGTTCGTATTATCGATTGTCGTTTTGACTTAGCAAATCCGAATTGGGGAAGAGAGCAATATAATGAGGCACATATTTCAGGTGCACTCTATTTTGATTTAGATAAAGATTTATCAAGTCCGGTTACACAACATGGCGGACGTCACCCGCTTCCAAATATAGAAGCGTTTGTACAAAAACTTTCACAAGCTGGGATTGATGAACATACAACAGTTGTGGCATATGATAGTCAAGGAGGAGCAATGGCCTCTCGTCTCTGGTGGCTCTTAACGTACCTTGGACATGACAAAGTATATGTGTTAAATGGTGGCTTCCCAGAATGGAAGGAGCAAAAGGTCGAAGTAACGAATGATATACCAGTTTTTGCACCTAAGACGTTTGTTCCAACTCTGCAGCATGATATTGTCGTAACAATGGAAGAATTACAAGAGAAAATTAATAAACAGGCAAATATAACACTTATTGATTCGCGAGAACCAAAGCGATACGCAGGATTAGAAGAACCAGTTGATAAAGTGGCCGGTCACATTCCAACTGCACAAAATTATTTTTGGAAAGACGGCGTAACTGATTTTGGTGCTTTTAAGGGACAGGACGCACAAGAAGAGCGTTTTATCGATCTTGATAAAAAGAAAGAAACAATTGTATATTGCGGATCAGGTGTAACGGCATGCCCGAACGTATTAGCGTTAAAAATGGCTGGTTTTACAAATGTAAAATTATATGCGGGCAGCTGGAGTGATTGGATTTCTTATCCTGAAAATCCAATTGCGAAAGAAAAACAGTAGCCTATTGCACCTCAAAAAGTTTTGTATTACAATAGGATCACAAGCAAGAAATACTTTAATAACAATATATTTTACACATTGCGAACAATGTGATAAGATAACGACAAATAAATAAAACATCCTGCGGTGTGCGTAACTTATTTATGTCTAAAACCGATGTTAGTTTTACGGAAGTTCGATATTTAGAGGCCAACATCAAGCCTTTCTTTGAGAAGGAAGATGAACGGTAACTGTGAGAACATCCACCTGCGAGTAGCGGGTTTTTGGACATTTACGAGGGACGGCACGTGCGGGGGTTCTATTTATCCTTATGATTAATAATTAATGCCTACGATGTACGTAGCTTGTGTATGTCTTAAACCAATGAGAGTAATACGGAAGTTCAATATTTAAATGTAGCCATCATGCCATCTTTTTAAGAAGGAAGATGAAAGCATTTTTGAGAGCATCCACCTGCGAGAGCGGGTTTATGGACATCTAGAAGAGAACGGCATATGTGGGACTATATAAAAAACTTACGTTTTATACGTAAGTTTTTTTGTTTTGAGAAGCCTTTTTGCCAGCACGCTGGAAATCATTTAAGTTTCGTTGTGTGGAAACAATAAAAAATATTAGAAATAAAATGAAACTCCTACTGATGAGAGCTTTACTTTATCATATCTGGCGATTCATCCCCCACCTCAAGCGCGAAGCGGTAGGTGGGGGGAGTGCAATGTTATCTGCATTCACCTGTAAATTCTCCATAATAAACATAGCACTTTCGGTCTTCATCAATCTCCCTTGAGTTTAAGGTGAATTCCATCAATATTCCATCCCTTTGAACGTACAAAATATCTGAATGTAGATACGTTAAGAGTTCCTCATGATTCCATACATCTTTACTTTCTATCAAAATCGAATTTGCTCCTTGTAGTTCTCTAATCTCAAAACCTATATGGGAATATGTGGTTTCTGAAGAATCATCGAAGAATTTTTCTCTTTTGACATATAATACTGCAGTTCCGTCAGGATCCATCGCGGTCGCTGTTACGACATACGTATCTCCTTCTTTAATGAAATACTCACAAGTCATCCTTGCGACGGTTTCAGAGATAGGAATATTCGCATAGTTCCATAAGGCAGGATATTGTTTAGCTTCATCATTGAGTCGATATTCTAACCGCAATCGTAATCCCTCTTCCTTTTTCTTCTAATTTATCATGAATTCTTTTATAATAAAAATATAATATATAAAGGGGTGTGGGAAGGTGACAAAAACCAAATGGTTAGTAACAGGTGTTCTTACATCTTTAATGACCGGCACTTTAGCTGGCTGTACAAAAGATCTCCCTCCAAAACCAAATGATAAGAGCTGTTCCGATTGGGATTGGGATGATGAACTTGGCGTGTGGCGATGTGATGACAATCATTCAAGTTATCATGGGCATTATTATTACGGTGGTAAATATTATCAAAATAAATCAACTTTCAAAAATTCATCTGAATTTAAGTCCTATCAAGCTTCTTCTAATTTTAAAGGAGGAATTGGAAGCGGTTCAAAGGGCGGATTCGGAGGTTAAGTCATGTCGTTTTACATAAAGGAACGAAGTCAATTTTATTCAAGGTTCCCACATTTTTGGTCTGACTTATACGGGAGTGAGTATAGCCTTTTTCATGTTTTTGAAATAACAGAACAAACTATGAGGCATTTGCAATTAGCAACAGAACGAATGGGAAAAGTATTTTTTAAGACTGCTAGCCTTCTTCGGAACTTATCGGATGCTCAGCTTCTTGAACTTGGTTTTCCATCTTCAAGTCTGCCTTTTATCAGAATGAAATCTCTGTTTCCTGAATCTATTATTTCACGGTTTGATTTTGCTTTGATGAATGGTGGTATCAAAATGCTTGAGTTTAATAGTGATACCCCTACTTTTATCATGGAATGCTTTCAAATGAATGGACAGGTATGCAAAGAATTAGACTATCATGACCCAAACGAGAATCAGGAACGTCTTCTTTCTTCTGGTATCACAAAAGCTGTAATGGAGGCTGCTAAAGGAATGGAAATGCCAAACGTTGTCTTCACAGCCCATCATGAACATATAGAAGATTGGAATACTACTGCGTATTTGAGTCAGCTATGTCAGGTTAAAAACAAAATGGTGTCAATGTCAGAACTCAGAATTACTGACGATGCTTTGGTCGACAGAGACGGTGTGCCTATTGATATTTTGTATCGTCAAACATATCCTATTGAAGATTTGGTTGAGGACCGGGATCCTAATACCGGTGATTTTGTGGGGATTGAGTTACTGCAACTTGTAAAGGAAGGAAAGCTCTTTATTATAAATCCTGTTTCATCCTTTCTACTTCAGCCGAAATCGATTCAATGCCTGATTTGGGGATTAGCTGAGATAGGCGTTTTTTATACAAATGAGGAACGACAATGGATTAAGGAATATATGCTTCCTACTTACTTAGAACCAGATTTATTTTTAGGAAAAAGTTCTTTTGTTCAAAAACCTTCGTTCGGTAGAGAGGGTAACACGGTTATAATTCGTGACAAAGACACGAATATTGTGATTCAAAATTCATATCAAACGTATAAAAAAGAACTTCCTGTATTTCAAAAGTATATAAAGCTTCCGATTGTTTCCCTTGAGACTGAAAAAGGGAACGAGGAGTTGTCGTATGTGTTTGGATCGTTTTTAATTGCTGGAAAACCAAGTAGTATTGGTATACGGGCCGGTGGAAAAATTACGGGGAATGAATCTTATTATTTACCTGTAGGGATAAAAAAGGGGGATTATAAATAATGAACTTTTTACTTTATTTAGTGGTTTCACTCGGCCTTTTATGTATTGGTCTTTTTCTTATGGAATTGACAACAAAAGTGAAGGAATTTTCGTTAATGGCTAAAGGGAATAGAGCAGCAAGCTATGCACTTGGAGGGAGACTTCTTGGTCTTGCCATCGTCTTGTATTCGACTGCTGCCCATTCTATTTCACTTATGGATATGGTTTTATGGGGAGCGATTGGGATTTTAGCGCAGATTGTTGTATTTTATTTAGCCGAATGGTGCACACCGCGTTTTAATATCAATCAAAGCATTGAAGAAGATAACCAGGCCGTCGGACTTTTCCTTATGTTTTTATCAATTTCCATCGGAATCGTGATTGCTGGGTGTTTAACATATTGAAAAACACGTTGTAGAAAAGCATGGAGATGTTGAAGTGTATCTTCTTCAGGATTGTCACCTTGAGAAAAAAAGCATACAAAATCTTAAACAATTAGTATTAGAATAAGAGTGTTCCTGGCCTAAATCACTTTCTAGGAAATACTTATTGTAATAAGGAAAAGTTTGAATTCAAAGTATTGACATCTATTTTAAATAAGAGTAACATTTTCTATGTAATTAAATATGTCTCTGTTAGGTGAGGCTCCTGTATAGAGAGATGCTACTGCCCAAAAATGTCGAGAGACGCCAATGGGTCAACAGGAATGATCGAATTAAGGTCTTTCTTAATGTAGCTGGTGAAGAACCTATGCTATACAGTGCTAAAGCTCGGCGAGGGAGAGGTGCGATTGTTTTTAATATAAGCTACTATAATGTAGTTTTATTAAACTTCGCTTATTTGCGTACGTTCAGACCTTTACTCGTTTCCGGGTAAAGGTCTTTTTAGTAAGGTTATATTTTGTAAGAATATACATAATAAAAAAATTATGAGGAGGTGAGGAGCAATGTCAGCTTCGGACTCGGTTCCGTTACCCATATATTTCAAAAAAAGAATGCGTTATGTAGGTAGGAAGCGAATTGTTCCTCCCCCTATATCTGTAAATAGATAAGTCGAGAAACAATAAGTTTCTTCCTGCGTACGCCAAGGAGGAGACGGACGATGTTATATGTAAATAAACGAGATGGAATGATAGACAACGTAACTCACAAAGGGAAAGAAATTTTACAGAAAAACAATGAAATGTTAGTGGAAGTTGCGATTCGAGATGTGAAATCGGTATATGCTTATTTTAAAACAACAAGAAATGGTCTTTCCGTGAAAGAAGCAAAAAAACGTATCGCGCAATATGGGAAAAATGAACGATATGCAAATAAAAAAATCATGCTGGCTTATATCATGATGAAGTTGATTGAAAAAGTAAGTCTGTTTGAAAAGGAAACGAATCAAACGAGTGCAACAACATCAAAAACAGTTGCTGTTTTAAGAGTAGTAAATGATAAAGCAAATGGAGTAGATACAGATTCTGAAATGATGAATATTCCTGTAGAAGAATTGGTTCCAGGTGATGTAATTTGTCTTTCCGCAGGTGATACTGTACCAGCTGATGCCCGCATTATTTACGCGAAAGATTTATTAGTAAATGAATCTCCTTTAACAGGAAAAGAAATGCTTGTAGAAAAATATGAAAGTTGTTATCATATCGAAAAAAAGCGATTTATGCCGTTAAAACGCATAAAAGATTACAATCCACTTTATCTTGAGAATTTATGCTACAAAAGCACCCATATTGTTAATGGAACAGCAAAGGCAGTTGTTGTTTCAACTGGAAATAATACGTATGTAGAACTATTACATCAATATTGTAAGTAATCTTTATAGATGCTAAATGGAGTAAATCATTGTATAATAAAAAGTACAATCATCATTGATTATTTATAACCTTGCGTCATGACGTGAGGTTTTTATTTTTGTCATTAGGAGAGGAATTATGAAAAAAGTATTATTAGTAGATGGTATGGCACTATTATTTCGTGCTTTTTATGCAACAAGTGTCTACGGACAATTTATGAAAAGACAAGATGGTACTCCGACAAACGGGATTCATGGTTATATGAAGCATTTATTAACAGCGTCTGGGACAATTGAGCCGACTCATATTGTAACGTGCTGGGATATGGGGAGTACAACTTTTCGAACAGAAGCGTTTTCAAACTATAAGGCGAATCGCGGGGCACCGCCAGAAGAATTAATTCCACAATTCGATTTAGTGCAAGAAATGACTGCGCATTTATCTATTCCAGTCATTGGTATGAAAGGATATGAAGCTGATGACTGTATTGGAACATTAGCAAAAGCGTATCAAAATGAAGCAGAAGTGTTTATTTTAACGGGTGATACAGATTTGCTGCAGCTTGTTGATACAAATATTACAGTTATGCTCCTTCGCAAAGGAATTGGAAACTATGAATATTACACGCCTGAAAAAATTATCGAAGAAAAAGGTGTACAGCCGTGGCAAATTGTTCACGCAAAGGCATTTATGGGTGATTCAAGTGACAATTATCCAGGAGTAAAGGGCATTGGTGAAAAGACAGCATATAAGCTCATTCAAGAGCACGGAACAGTTACAGCTGTTTTAGAAAATATTACACTATTAACGAAAACACAGCGTACAAAAATTGAAAATGACTTAGACAATTTGCATATGTCATTACAACTTGCACAAATTCATTGTGAAGTGCCAATTTCTTGTGAATTAGAAGAAGCTCTTCACACAATTGATATAGAGAAAATACGATTCGTTTGTGACCAAATGAATTGGGGCAGACCTGAAATGTTTGTAAATATGTTATAAAGTGAAACTTCTATCAGCGAGGGTTTTTCTTCATCGCTCACTGATGGAAAGCCCGCCAAAAAGTAGCGGGATAAAAAGTGGTTCTTGAAAAGGATTTATTTTAGAATATAGATAACGCCCAATCAAACTATACATTTGATTGGGCGTTATTATTTATGTTTAAAACATTTCAATTAGATATGGTTTCTACCATATCTAATTTTTTTGGATTGATTGTAAAGGTAGTAAACAAACTGTTGGAAGAGTTATGTTTCAATCGCAAAGCTATACACATATTGATTCATGAAAAAATATACATAGTTTTCATTTAAAATTCAAATGGATTTCACACAAATCTTTTATTATTACACAATACAGATAATTAATTATCTTTTATATAAATGAAATCTTTCATATCAATCAAGGAGGAAATTAAGTATGCGAAAAAAAATAAGAAAATCCTTTAAACAATTACTAATAGAAAATAAACAATTATTATTGAATGATAAGGAGAACATAAGAGAAATTGAAGAAAAAATTGAAAAACGACATGTATCATATGGAGCGGTGAGTAACTGAGTAAAGGAAAGTTTTTGATCAGGAAAATCCACATAATAAAGAGTTAATCTATAAATCTTGGATATACATTCAAATGAAAGCAGTGCAACTTAAGGTGTTGCTAATTCGAAAGTCCTTTCAGTGATAATCTGAAAGGACTTTGTTTATCTAACTTATTATTGGAAAGGATGTTAAAAAAACTTTATTTGTGGTCGATTTCTTGTAAATGAGTGAGTAAACGACTATGAATACGTAACAAAGTTTGAATATCTTCTTGTGGCATTTTTTCTAATGCAATCATCATTGCACGATAAGAGGATGAATTTTCGATAGATTTTTTTGCGATTTCTTTTCCTTCAGAAGTGACGTTTAATTTGAGTTCTCTTCGATCTTCTTGAGATTGTGCTCTTTCTACCAATCCGAGCTGAAAGAGTCCCTCTACACTTACACTTACTGTACTTTTAGGTAAAGACAGCATTTCTACTACTGCTTTTAAAGTAAGGTCTGGTTTTGTATAAATAGTGTTTAAAATCCCCATTTGAGATACCGTCAATCCTAAGCTAGCAGCATTTTGTTGGGTGAATGAAACAATTGTTTTTTGAATCTCTAAAAATGATTGCATGATTTTTGTGGTTGTATGTAAATCGTTATTCGCCATTGCTAATCCTTCTTCCTATGTATTTAGTTCATTTTTGAACAGTTCAATATTAAACTAAATGAAATGAATAATCAAAGAATTTTATTTTTTATCCTGCTATTCGCGGGCGGTCATACCCTCGTCTTAAGATTATGAGGGATCAGAAGAAGATAGCTACTTGATTGGTTCAACTAACCATTGGTGGGGGAAACCGCTAATAGAAGTTTCACTTTATTTTTCAGAAAAACAGGAGATTCTACAGCAGTTTTCAAAGAAAATTCATTCTCATAACGCTCGAAAACATGTATGATAGAGAGTGGAGAATTTTTCAAATTAGGTGGGGACATCATGCAAACAGTTCAAGATTACCTTTCATTCTTACATACAAAAGGATTTAAATTATCAGAGGAAGCACAAGGATTTATTATGTTTGGTCAAGGATATACAGGTTCATCTGATAGAATTGTGAATGTGGCGATTGAAGCGACGATTAAGCATCAATTACAGTTTGATGGTAGTTACTTTATTGCTTTGTTAGAACGATTAAATGAAGAGAAAATTACCGATAAAAAAAGCGCGATGGCTTTTATGCGGAAGTTACAAACATAACTTCATGCAGCCTGCGCTTCTTTTTTTTGTTTATTTGGGAGTTCCACAAAGATCATTCCTAAGAAAATGCAAATGCATCCGATGATAGCTGATACTGACAATTGTTCATTCGCAACAAGAACACCTGTGATTGCAGCAAAGACTGGCTCCATTGCGAAAATAATGGCAACGCGGGTCGGTGACGTGTACTTTTGTGCTGTTGTCTGAATAAAGAATGCAAGAGAAGTAGCAAATAGCGATGTTAGCAATAATGCAAACAAAAATGAGCGATTCGTCCATAATGATAGCGAAAATAATTTCTCCCAATCTTCAAACAAAAACGCACAAATAGAAGAGAAGAGTCCAACTGCTAATATTTGTGTTGTACTTAATAATAGCGGAGACACCTTTTTTGAAAAGAATCCATTTACAAGTATGTGAGCAGCAAATGCTACAGCGCAACCTAAGATAAGTAGGTCTCCTATATTCAATTGAAAAGAATCTCCAGCTGTTAATAAGAACAATCCAATTGTAGCTACTGTAATTCCGAGTACAATAAATATATTCGCTTTTTGCTTTAAAAAGATAAACGATAAAACAGGTACCATGACAATACTAAGCCCTGTTAAAAATCCTGCTTTAGAAGAAGTTGTATATAATAAGCCGAATGTTTGTAACAAGTAACCAATAAATAAAAAGAATCCGACTATGATACCAGCGGAGCTACTATACCTTGCACGTTTAATAGGTATTTTTTTTATAGAAATGAGCTGAATAACCAGTAAAATAAGTCCAGCTAATAAGAAACGTACAGCATTAAAAGAAAATGGACCGACAAATGACATAGCATTTTGAACGACAACAAACGTAGCTCCCCAAATAAAGGCAACGAACAACAATGCGAGAGGAGCAATCCACTCTTTTTTCAATACACTACCCCCGTTCATTTTTTAAAATTGCTTTTCGCGCTAATTCATCTGCTACTTTATTTTGACTGCTTGGAATCCACTTCATAAAAAAGAGATCAAATTGCTGGGTCATTTGCAATGCTTCTTCTAAAAGTGGTGCATATAAGGGATTCTTCGCATATTGTTTTTCAACAGCTTGTTCTACAAGCTGAGAATCTGTTCGAAACGATACAATTTTATAATTATGTTCGGTGCAATATTTTAATGCAGCAAGTAATGCGTGATACTCAGCTTCATGATTGCTCATAACTCCAAGTGGAACAGAAAGCTGCACAGGCGGTTGAATACCTTTGATAAAAACCCCAGCGCCAGAAGGACCAGGGTTTCCTTTTGATGCACCATCAATGTACACTTCAATCAAATTGAAAACCTCCGATTAACCGATTGTAATGCTATAGCGGCATGTAAATGTTTCATTCGCTTTTAACATTTGAATTCCTTTTTTTTCTGTAAAGTCTTTTACGGGCTCTACTTCATCAGCAATGCCATACCAAGGTTCAATACATAGAAACGGTGCGCCGTCTCCAGGTGTCCACACACCCACAAATGGAAATCCTTCAAATGCTACTTTAATAAATTTATTATGTTTGTGAGAGCGGATGGCAATTTCGTTTTTGTTCATGTTTTCAAAAATAAGCGCATCGTTTTTAAATAAATCGTATGTAAGTGGAAGTTTGGTTGTTTCTTCTGCTACTATGAGTTTATTTTTAGAAAGAAATGGTCCTTCTAATACGCTTGTTTCTAAGTGCTCTAGAGTGCTGAAAGATAAGTAGTAATCTGTGAAAGATTCATTTGATAGTAAAGGACAATTAAAACCAGGGTGTCCTCCAATTGAAAAATACATTTCTTTTGTGTTTGGATTGATTACTTCATATGTTACGTATACAGATGTTTCATGTAATTCATAAGAAACGAGTAATTCAAATGCAAACGGATAGTTTTGTAATGTTTCTTCATTACTCGTTACTACGTATGTAATTTTTGATTCACTTTGTTCTTTTATTGTAAATGTTAGATCGCGAGCAAATCCATGCTGTGTTAACGAATAAGATTTTCCATCAACATAATATGTATTATCTACTAATCTTCCGACGATTGGGAATAAAATGGGAGCACGTCGTCCCCAATACTTTGAATCCCCTTGCCACATATATTCTGTACGATCTTCTTTTAAGCGAATGCTTTGTAATTCTGCACCTTTTTCAGAAATAGAAACGATCATTTTTTCATTTTGAATCGTTGCTGTCATGAACAAACCCTCCTAAATCTTTCATGTTTTTTATTATACGTCCTATAAAAAGAAAAGGATAGTTTATCCCGCATTAACGGGCAGTAATACTCCCACCTCAACATTCGGTGAAAGCATTGTCCAGCTCTAGCGGCTAGAATCTCCGGTCGTTTCGCCCCCTCGGACGAGGCAAAAAGCGCCTCTCTGTCGGGGGCTCCAACGCCCTGCAATTCTGAACGAGCCGCTGCCGCTTTTCTAAAGAAGTTAGATGGGAGATAAACTGCCCGTAAAAGTCCGATTGGTTCAACTAATAATCAGTGGGGGATGAAGAAAACCCCCACTGATTAAAGTTTCATTTTATGACTATCCCTTTGTAATTCAGATCATTTGATACATCTTCTGCCATATTGACTTGAATTCAAATTATAAATATAATGTAATTTTGTTCATTTATATATTCACGTGGTTCGTAACCATCCCACGTAAAAAAACTAAGGAGATTATACAATGAAAATTAAGACACTTGTTGGTAACGGGATTTTAGCAGCTTTATATATTGCCGTTTCCATGCTTATTCAGCCTTTTGGTTTTACGAATATTCAATTTCGTATTTCGGAAATGTTCAATCATCTTGTTGTGTTCAATAAAAAGTATATTTATGGGATTGTGTTAGGCGTATTTTTAACAAACCTCTTTTTCTCACCAATGATTGCATATGATCTTGTATTTGGGGTGGGGCAATCTATTATTGCCTTACTTTGTACAATTGTTTCTATGCGTTTTATAAAAGGGATATGGGCGCGTATGATTTTTAATATTGTTGTCTTTACGGTTACAATGTTCCTTATTGCGATTGAACTACATCTTGCATTCGACTTACCATTTTTGTTTACATGGCTAACATGTGCAATTGGTGAATTTGTTGTAATGGCTATTGGAGCACCTGTTATGTATTTTATTAATAAACGAGTGCAGTTTGAAAAATTTGTGTAAGATGGATAAGAGAGTTGTTCACTTAATAGTGACAACTCTTATTTCTTTTCCTCAATTTATATTTGCAGGAGTTTCATTTTATCCCGCTATTTTGGGGCAGTAAGACCCTCATCTCAAGACTCAGAGAGAAGCGAAGAAGATAGGTGGGGGATAACTGCTGGCATGCGCCCGATTGGTTCAACTAACCATCAGCGGGGGATGAAAAAAACCACTGATGGAAGTTTCACTTTATCGTGCAGAGATGTGATGTATTCGGAATAGAATACTGTGCTCATAGACAAAATATTATAAAATGAACATGTAATATTTGGTAGTGTATTGATTTTGTATGTAAAAGGGGGAGCAAAATGAAATATAAAATAACTTGGTTATATCGAACAAAACATGGTTTAGAGACCAAACTTGAAACAGATTACCTTCGTTTAGAAGAGACGATGCAGTTTGCAGTAGACTTTGAAAAAACAGGGAGAGCGAAAGAACTGTTGTTTTATGATGAAATGGGGACGGAGTGGACGTTAAAAGAAGTTAAGAAATTGAGTAAACAAGTTGAAGAAGAGCCGCAAGATCTCTTATTGTATTTCGATGGAGGGTACGATATTGAGAAGAAAGAAGCGGGCGTGGGAGTGAGTATTTATTATAAGAAGCAGGGAAAAACGTATCGAATTCGTCGCAATGCTTACATAGAAGGAATTGATGATAATAATGAAGCGGAATATGCTGCGTTATTATACGGAATGAATGTGCTAGAAGAGCTAGGAGTTAAGTATGAATCCGTTATACTTCGCGGTGATTCTCAAGTGGTGCTCCAGCAATTAGCAGGTGAATGGCCATGTTATGAGGAACATTTAATCCATTATTTAGATCAAGTCGAACAAAAAGCAAAACAGATGAGAATAAAATTGATATGTGAACCTGTTTCTAGAAAACAGAATAAAGAAGCTCATCAATTGGCAACGCAAGCACTTGAAGGAACGGATATTGATAGTCATAAAGAAATAACAGAGTAGGGGTGTGAAGGAGTGGATCGTAAGCAGCTTATTACGGAAGTGAATGATTTATTAGAAACATATTGCGATGGCTGCTTTTTACAGCAGCATTTTCGAAAAGAACATAGTAAATATTATGCCCACTCCTTTTGCATTCGGCAATGCACAATAGGAGCAAAGCTAAAGGAGTATGGAAACCGATTATCTTGAACGATTCCCTATTTACTTTGTTGAGATAGGGAATTTTATACGATTATATGTAGAAAGCTTACAGTAGTTTTTATCCTGCTATTTTGGGGCAGTAAGACCCCCACCTCAAGATTTAGAGAGAAACGAGGAAGATAGGTGGGGGATGAAAAAACACTGATGGAAGTTTCACTTTATAGTTCGTTACGTACATAAATAGAAACATCCAGAGAATCCCCCTGGATGTTTTTTAATGCTTTGCTTCTTGTAATTGATGCTCGCATTTCTCTAATTTTTCTTCTTGATCTAATAAAAATGGTGTATCTAAATCTGTTGCTACTTCTTTCATTGTTTCCAGCTGAAGGCGAGCTGATTCAACCGCATTTGTAGCATGCTGCAATGATTCAGGATCCATTGTGACCGTCGCGGAGCCAACCATTTTTTGAGCAGTTTCTACGCGGAATTTTACTTCTTCAAAATCGTTTACAGGTAAACCCATTGTTTTCTCCTCCTTTATTTTCTCATTTCACATAGTTTTCGCTCTGAGAAAAAGAAATATACAGAGGAATAAACAAAGGAGGTTACCGATGGATAACCTCCTGTCATATGTTGAATTAAAGTTTTACTACGTTAGCAGCTTGAGGTCCGCGGTTTCCTTCAACGATTTCGAAAGAAACTTCATGACCTTCTTCTAGAGATTTGTAGCCTTCTCCTTGAATTGCACTGAAGTGTACGAATACATCGTCTGCACCCTCAACTTCGATAAATCCAAAACCTTTTTCGCTGTTAAACCATTTTACTTTACCTTGCATGTTATGATGCCTCCTAAATATGATTACTTTCTCATTTAGTGAATAATACAGAAAACATTCACAAATTCATAAAATTGAATTGTTATATTCTTGAATATTCTGCTAAATAATAACTTAAATATACATGAAATAGGAGATTTTAGTCAAGTAAGCGGTTTTATCTTTTTGTATTTTTAAATAATTTTTTACACTAGCTTTATAAATCATGTATAGGACAAATGCTAATTTTAATAACTTTAAATAAAGGCTGTACATAAAGAGGTGAGAGAATGCATCGGTCTTGTACCCGTAAAAGCCTGATTGGTTAACCATCAGTGGGGGATGAGAAAAGGACGATATACCAACTTGGATATTTACAGTAATTGAAAGCTCTTCTAATGTTGTATTAAATCTAGCGTTACTTTGCAATTTTGGATTATCTTTATGTTTATATACACATATTATACAAGCATTCATATGCTATATAGGACTTCTTATTGTTTTATCTTGGATTTTCAAGTGTAAAACAAGGAATTTTACAATAAAATATGGAATATAAACAGGAAGAGGCAGGAGAATTTCTTTCAGAAATACATTAAATATTGCTTTTTCTGTTCATTTTGAAAGAACATTGCTTCTACACAAAGCATTCGGGTATATTACAGGGGAGCAAGGATTATATTAGTCGTTTGTTACATTCATTTTGTGTATACAGCTTTACAATTGTTCATATAAATTGAAGGGGAGATTTTTATGTATCGAACCATAGTAAATGAAAAAGAAATTATTATTACATTAGCGCCGAAAATTCGAAAGGAAGTAACAGACAGAAATCCATTATACGAGACTGTTCTTCAAACTGCTGAACGATTACTTCAAACAAAACAACCGACATTTGCTGTAAATCATGAAATATTAGGGCTAATTATTGGAGAAGTACAAAGAGGGGAAGTAACAGTTTTTGCAGTGGAACATATTATTCCGAAACAGAATATATTTGGCTCAAGTAATTTTTTCTATCCAAATGGAGAAGCAAGTAAGTTTATAATGGGAATAGAATAGAGAGAAAAGAAAGCGGTCATAACAATACGTTACGGCCGCTTTCTAAGGAGAGGAATATAGGAATGAAGCGAGTTATAAAAGAGTATTTCTTTCAGCATGATATTGTCATAATGATTGGAATTTTAATTGCTTTTATCGTTTTTTTGAACATGCAATTGTTTACATGGATTGCAGCTATTGCAGTCATTGCGGGTATTATCTTTTATACAATTAATGAATATGTAACACATCGTTTTTTATTTCATTTAAAACCGCCAAAGAATCCATTTTTATTAAAAATGTTAAAACGTCTTCATTATGATCATCACGTATATCCGAATGATTTAAAGTTATTATTTTTACCCGTGTGGTATAGTCTTCCTGGATTTACGATATATTTATGCATTGTATACGGTATTACTTCTAGCGTCATGGTGACATTATCATTTGGAATTGGAATGATCTTTATGCTTTTAGTATATGAATGGAAACATTACATTGCTCATCGGCCAATTCGTCCAATGACTCCATATGGAAGGTGGCTAAAGAAGCAACATATACTCCATCATTATAAAAATGAAAATTATTGGTTTGGAGTATCGAATCTATTTTACGATTTTCTATTCAAGACATATAGAGAAGGGAAAGATGTCGAAACGAGTGAAACAGCTCGTAATTTGGAAGGTGAGAAAGCGGTGCAATAAGCACTGTTTTTTTTATTTCAATAAATGTTACGTTAAAAATGGAAAAATATGACGTAATTTGTCTATCGAAAAATCTTTGCTTATAAAAATAGATTGTCTACAATGGGATTAAGTTTCTGAATATTTATAAAATTTAGTAATTAATACATTCATGGGAGGGGATTTTCTATTATTCGTATTGAAAAGAAAGGGGACGATATGAAGTGAAACAAGAAACGTCTGCTCGTAAATTAAATAGCGAAATCAATTACACAGAAGTAGTACGATCTGCTGAATTTCAAAATTTGTTACAAGCAAAGAAAAAATTTATTGTACCGATGAGCATTTTCTTTTTTAGTTTTTTTATTGCCTTGCCTATTTTAACATCGTATTCAAAAGTGCTTAATACACCAGCGGTTGGTGATATTACATGGGCATGGGTGTTTGCATTTGCTCAGTTCGTTATGACGTGGGCCCTATGTATGATTTATAGTAAAAAAGCAGAATCATTTGATCGGTTATCGAATCAAATTCTTGAAAACATAGATAAAGAGAGGGGATAAATATTGAATACAACAGCTTTTACATTGTTTTTAGTAATTGTTCTTGGAACGCTCGTCATTACGTACTACGCATCGAAAAAAACAAAAAATGCAAGCGATTTTTATACAGCAGGCGGTGGATTAACAGGGTGGCAAAACGGTTTGGCGATTGCGGGTGATTACATGTCCGCTGCTTCTTTTCTTGGAATTGCCGGAGCAATAGCATTAACAGGTTTTGATGGGTTCTTTTATAGTATTGGTTTTCTTGTTGCATATTTAGTTGTATTATATCTTGTTGCAGAGCCGCTTCGAAACCTTGGGAAATTTACGTTAGCAGATATGATTGCAGCACGTTTTGATGCAAGAAAAGTACGCGGGATAGCGGCGCTTAATACGATGACAATTTCGATTTTTTATATGATTGCACAGTTAGTTGGGGCAGGAGCACTTATTAAATTATTATTAGGAATTGAATATACAACGGCTGTATTGATTGTTGGGACATTGATGACTGTATATGTTATTTTTGGCGGAATGACAGCAACGAGCTGGGTTCAAATCGTTAAAGCAGTATTATTAATGGCAGGTACATTTATTATTTCTGTTATCGTGTTTGCGAAGTTTAATTTTAGTATTACAGAAATGTTTTCACAAATGAAGACAGCAACACCGCTGAAAGAAGCATTTTTAAATCCTGGTGTAAAGTATAAAGTTGGTTTAGATACTATTTCTTTAAATCTAGGGCTTGTTCTTGGTACTGCAGGATTACCGCATATTCTCGTTCGTTTCTTTACGGTGCGTGATGCCAAAACAGCTCGTCAATCTGTTGTATATGCAACGTGGTTAATCGGAGCTTTTTATATTATGACAATCTTCTTAGGGTTTGGAGCAGCAGCATTTGTTGGGAATAGCGCGATTGTAAAAGCGAATGCTGCTGGAAATATGGCAGCGCCAATGTTAGCAAAAGCGTTAGGTGGAAATCTTTTGTTTGCTTTCGTTTCGGCAGTAGCATTTGCGACAATTTTAGCTGTAGTAGCAGGACTTGTTTTAACAGCCGCGTCAGCGTTTGCTCATGATTTTTATAATGAAATTTTACGCCGCGGAAAAGCGACGGAAAAAGAACAAGTGAAAATGGCGCGCTATGCTTCAGTTGGAGTTGCAGTATTTTCTATTATTTTAGCGTTATTTGCGCAAACATTAAATGTAGCGTTCCTTGTATCGCTTGCGTTTGCTGTTGCGGCGAGTGCAAATTTACCAGTTATTTTATTCACGATATATTGGAAGCGTTTTAATACGACCGGTGCAATTTGTGGTATGCTTGTTGGCTTAACTTCTGCTATTGTCCTCGTTGCGCTGAGCCCGAATGTATGGAATCCGGTGGCTGGAAAAGCAATTTTTGTTGGGGAGCCGTTATTTCCATATACAACACCAGGCATAATCTCCATTCCACTTGGATTTTTAGCTGCCTATTTAGGGACGATTTTATCTAGTAAGAAAGAAGATGCCGCGAAATTTGATGAAATATTAGTAAAGTCGAATACAGGACATGGCATTAGTGACGTATCGGCGCATTAAGAAACAGAGTGCTTTCTGGCTAAAGGAAAGCACTTCTTTTTGTTATTTTACTAAATAACATTTACTAATTTTCTCTTTTGAATTTTTTTATTAGCCGGTAGGATTTACAGCATTTTTGTGGAATGAAAGTTTAGGAAGAGAAAAATTTAAATCATCATGAGGCACCGAACAGCTTTAGATATAAAAAGTTGTAATGGAAGGTGGAATGTATGGTGAAAACGAAGCAATCTGGAGAATTATTAGCAAAAGATGAAAAATACGTATGGCATGGAATGCGTCCGTATAGTCCAAGCAGTACAATGATTGGAACAAAGGCAGAGGGCTGCTGGGTGGAGGATAGTGAAGGAAAACGCTATCTAGATGGAATGAGCGGTCTTTGGTGTGTGAATAGTGGTTATGGAAGAAAAGAACTAGCTGATGCTGCGTATGAACAGTTACAAAAGCTTTCCTATTTTCCAATGTCACAATCACATGAGCCGGCAATTCAATTAGCAGAAAAATTAAATGAATGGCTTGGTGGGGAATACGTTATTTTCTTCTCTAATAGTGGATCAGAGGCAAATGAGACAGCATTTAAAATTGCTCGTCAATATTATGCGTATAAAGGAGAACCGCATCGTTTTAAAGTTATGGCACGCTACCGCGGTTATCATGGAAATACAATGGCAGCAATGGCAGCAACGGGACAAGCACAGCGGAAATATCAATATGAGCCGTTAGCTGCAGGGTTCTTACATGTCACACCGCCAGACTGTTACCGCATGCCAGGAATTGATGCAGAGGATATTTATGATGTGGAATGTGTAAAAGAAATTGATCGCGTGATGACGTGGGAATTGAGTGAAACGATAGCAGCATTTATTATGGAACCAATTATCACAGGCGGAGGTATTTTAATGCCGCCGCAAAATTATATGAAGGCTGTTCATGAAACATGCAAAAAGCATGGGGCACTTCTTATTAGCGATGAGGTCATTTGTGGTTTTGGACGTACAGGAAAACCATTTGGATTCATGCATTATGATGTAAAGCCAGATATTATTACGACGGCAAAAGGAATTACAAGTGGATATTTACCATTGTCCGTAACGGCAGTGAAAAAAGAAATTTATGAGGCGTTTCAAGGGGCGGGAGAATACGAGTTTTTCCGTCATATTAATACATTTGGCGGAAATCCAGCAGCTTGTGCATTAGCACTTAAAAATTTAGAAATTATGGAGAACGAAGGATTGGTTGATCGTTCTGCTCAGATGGGATCTCTTCTATTAGAACAATTAAAAGCAGCGATTGGTGACCATCCATATGTAGGAGATATTCGCGGAAAGGGGTTACTCGTTGGAATTGAACTTGTAAACGATAAAGCGACGAAAGAGCCAATTGATGGGGACAAAATTGCAACGGTGATGAATGCTTGTAAAGAAAAAGGATTACTTATTGGTCGCAACGGTATGACGACAGCTGGTTATAATAATATTTTAGTATTAGCACCGCCGCTTGTAATTTCTAGCGAAGAAATTACGTTTGTTGTAGAAACAGTGAAGGCGGCGATGGAACGTATTTGATAAAAGGTGAAAGCGGGCCAAAAGGACAAGGCTCGCTTTTTAGTTTGCTATTTATTGCAAAGAATACATACATGTATAATATAGTTGCTGCCCGCAATAGCGGGATAAAGTGAAACTGTTGTCAACGGAGCAATAAAAAATGTGATTAGGTTAATCAATTTGAAATGAACGGAGAAATAAATATGTTATTAAATCAACGTTTTACAATTGGCGAAATGGCGAAAATGCATAACATTCCTGAATCGACATTGCGTTATTATGATGAAAAAGGGATCTTTCATCCAGCAATTGTTGATTCACAAACGAATTATCGATACTATACGATTGATCAATTTTCAATGTTGGATACAATTAAATTTTTACGCCAGCTAAATATACCGTTAAAAGAAATTAAACGATATATAGATGAAAGAACGCCAGAATTTGCGTTGGGCTTATTGAAAAAACAGGAAGAGATGTTATTGAAAAAACAAAGGGAAATCGAATATACGTTAGCAAAAATAAAGCATAAAATTCATCTAATGCAAGAAGCTGTACAAACAGACGCTAATAATGTCTTTTTTACAGAACTACCAAAGCGAAAAATTACATCTCTTCCTATTACTCCAAATGTAACGGATGATATGTTTGAGTATTATATTCATTCACTTCAAAAAAATATGAAACAAGTAGATAATAGTTTGTTTTCGGGTGATATAGGCGTTACTGTAGCAAAAGAAGCATTATTACAACATGATTTTCAAGCGTACAATAGCGTATTTATTCTTCTTGATTACATGCCATTTCAAATTGCTACTTCTAATGTAATTGAAGAGGGAATATATGCGTGTGCGTATCATCATGGACCATACGAAGAAACTGGTAAGACTTACAAGAGGCTGCTACTAGCTATTGAGAAGGATGGATATGAAATATGCGGTGATGCAATTGAATTAGCCTTAATTGATTGGTCCGTAACGAGTAACCAAGAAGAGCAAGTGACAGAAATTCAAATCCCTGTGGTGAAAAGAGTAAAATAGTAAGGCTTTTCATTTATTACAAAATATATTTTTTACTTCTCTCTTGACCTTAAAGTAACTTGAAGGTTTAGAATGTGAGCAGAGAGTCGTAAAGGAGAGTTTTGTTATGGAAGCAACTGAGAATCTCAGAGAAAAACCGATTAAAAGTTTATTTATTTCGTATTTAATTCCGGCTGTACTTGGAATGGTACTGATGTCGGTGAATATTATGATTGATGCAGTTATGGTTAGCCGAGGTGTGGGTGCGAATGGTTTGGCAGGAGTGAATGTTGCCGTTCCCGCATTTTCCATCTTTTTCTCAATCTCATTATGGATTGGAATGGGCGGAGCAACAATGTATTCTATCGCTTTAGGAGAAAATAAAGTAGAGCGAGCACGTTCTATTTTCACGCAATCTATGACGGTAGCCGTTGCTATTGTTGGTGTATTAATGATCATTTGTTTATGGAAAATAGAAGATATAGCTTACTTATTTGGAGCAAATGATGTAATTTTACCGTATTCATTAGATTATCTCCATGTATTATTCACATTTGGAATGATATATGTATTAGAGAATATTTTAAGTACATTTATACGAAATGATGGAAATCCGAATTTAGCTATGGCAGGTCTTATTGTCACAGCGGTGTTAAACATTGTATTTAATTATATTTTTATCTTCATTCTTGGCTGGGGTGTGACAGGATCAGCATCTGCTACTATTTTATCTGCAGCAATTGGTTTTCTTGTACTACTGAGTCATTTCTTTAGAAAAAACAGTATTTTAAAATGGACGAAATTACATTTAGAATGGTCGACTGTAAAACAAATTATGATCATTGGTTTTCCAAGTTTCACGACAGAGGTTACGGTAGCAATTGTAACGATTGGTTTTAACATTACTTTTATTCAGTACGCTGGTGAGCAAGGCGTTGCATCATATGCTATGGTAAACAGTATTCATGCCATAACGTTACTTTTATTCTTTGGAGTTGGGGCAGCGCTACAACCTATCGCGAGCTTCCATTATGGTGCAAACTTATCGGAACGGTTGAAAGAAGGGTTACAGCTTGCGGTAAAAACAGCTGTTGTACTTGGTGTTATTGCAACAATTACCGGTTTATTCTTTGGGAAATATCTTATCGGTTTATTTGACATTCAATCTGAAAAATTATTGAATATGACGATAATAGGAATCAGTTTATTCTTCACGCAATACGCATTTTTAGGATATAACATTGTATATGGAGAGTATTTTCAATCCGTAAGACAAACAACAAAATCTGTTTTTATTATATTGAGCCGCGGGTTGCTGCTTATCATACCTCTTCTGTGGATTATGCCGAAGTTGTTTGGTGTAAATGGAATATGGCTTGTAATGCCTGTGGCGGAATTATTAACAGCGTGTGCTGTATTTGCGATGAATCGTTTTTCACATCCAGTTTCTATACGAATGTTGGCAGAGAGACATGTATAATGATGAAATCCCCTTAAACACATTAAGGGGATTTTTTGTTTTGTTATTCATAAACAGAATTTCTACTTCAAAATTCTAAGCATCACTAATAGAAATCTCAGTATGCTCTATGTAAAAAAATTGTATTGTATACGTGATTTTATATTCCTATTTGGAGTAGGGATATTACTTTTAAAGGATGAATTGGGTCGAATTGGAAAAAAGACTACACAAGTGGTTGGAAGAATATTAAGATGAAAAAATAAAGAGAGGGGAGTATTTGTAGAAATGCTAAAAAGAAAAAAGTGGATAACGTATGGCATGATTCTTTTGATGATTGTGGTTGGTTATATGAGTACTTTACAATATATAATTTACAAGCATGGACATATGGAAGCGCCAAATGATGCAGATTATATGATTGTACTTGGTGCGCGTGTGAAAGGAACAGAACCTTCTTATTCTCTGCAATATCGTATTGATAAAGCCGCGGAATATTTAAAAACACATCAACAAACAATTGTAATTGTATCTGGTGGTAAAGGAAAAGGAGAGGATATTTCTGAAGCTTTGGCTATGAAACAAGGATTAATAAAACAGGGGATTCAAGAAGAACGAATTATAATGGAAGATCGTTCTACAAATACAGATGAAAACATAAAATTCTCAAAATCTCTTATTCCAGCAAATAAGAAAAAAGGAATTATCGTAACGAACGATTTTCATATGTATCGTGCAAAAAAGATTGCTGAAAAACAAGGATTGCAGTTAGAGGGATTGTCTGCAAGAACACCAAAACCTATTATCATTCAATCTAATGTTCGAGAATATTTGGCAATTACAAAGTATTGGCTCATGGATCAAATATAACGAGAAATCTTACAAAACTGTAATTTAGCTGAAAGGTAAAACGATAGTTTCTAAAGTTTTGGAATGGCATAATAAAAGTAACAAAAACAACAAAACTTTAGAGGTGAATCGTATGAAAAGCAATAATATTTTATCTTCATTATGTTATTTTAGCATTTTCTTTGCACCGTTCTTATTTCCAATTATCGTCTTCTTTATTGCCGAAGGTGACGTGAAATATCATGCAAAAAAAGCACTATGGACGCACATAATTCCATTCATTATCTTATTTGGAGGCCTTGCTCTTTCGGGGGCAGTTGGTATTGGTATGGGAGAAGCTGCAAGTATTGGTGTTGGTATGATTGTAACGTATGTCATCTTTGCGGTTGTAGGAATTTATTACTGTGTTTGGAATATTGTCAAAGGTGTCAAGGTGTTGAAAGCAGCTTAATTATGTATGAAAGGATCAATCAAATAAGATTGATCCTGTTTATGTATCATTTTGTTATAAGCATATCGTTTGTCTGTATGCGAAAAATATGTTAATTATTGAGTATTCAGACTACAGGAGGCGGGATGTTATGAATGAAATTATACATAAAATGGAACAACACGTATCAGTCCGAAAATATAAGAAAGAGCTAATTCCAAAGAATATAATCGAAAGAATGATTGGAGCAGCACAGCATGCGGCATCATCACATTTTGTGCAAGCATATTCAGTTGTATATGTAACAGATGAAGCATTGAAAGAGCAACTAGCGGAGCTATCTGGAAATCGTCACGTGAAAAGCTGCGCGGCATTCTTTGTTTGCTGCGCAGATTTAAAGCGATTAGAAATCGCATGTGAGAAGCATGGAACAGAAATTAAATCTGATACAACAGAAAATTTTATTGTGGCAACGGTAGATGCTTCCCTCTTTGCTCAAAATTTAGCGCTCACTGCTGAATCCCTTGGATACGGTATTTGTTATATTGGCGGAATTCGTAATAACCCAGAGCAAGTAAGTGAATTGTTACATTTACCGGAGAAAGTATATCCAGTATTTGGAATGACAATTGGTGTACCAGATGAAACTCATGGAGTGAAACCTCGTTTACCAGTTGGAGCTATTTTACATGAAAATGTATATGATGAGAAAAAATATAATGAATTATTAGATGAATATGATCATACGACAAACCAGTATTATAAGGAAAGATTGACAAATCAAAAGGATGTGACATGGACTGGTTCAATGAGTGCGTTCATGTCGCAGGAGAAGCGATTGCATATGAAAGAGTTTTTAGTTAAAAAAGGATTTAATAAAAAATAATGTAGAAAAAGCGGCTACTACATATGCCGCTTTTTTTTAAAGTATTTTGTAACCTTTCTACTGTTTACAAGCCTCTACATCAATCCCAGCAGCAATTAATTTTTTTTCCCCTTCTTGTTCAATAATCTTTTGTAATTTTGATAAGAACGAATCAAAATCTGTATGCTGTGCAACTTGGAATGTCATTTTATGTTCAATTGGAAGCCATGTATCAATGTCTGCCTCATTATGCTGGATTTTTACTTCTAGTTTATCTAGAGCGTTCGCTACTTTTGCTTCATATGTTTCTTTTTCTTCAAACTCCATCCATAGGTCATATAATTCTTGTCCAAGTGGACCTGATAGTGTATGTTTAATATTCAGGATTGCTTGTTGTTCGTTTTCTTGTTTTTTTCGTTTTAATTCTTCACTATTCACTGTATCAAACGCAGGAATATCACCAGCTTCAGCTTCGACCAAATCGTGAATAATCACCATTTTAAGTAACTTTCCTATGTTCACTTCTTTATCTAAATAAGGCTGAACGAGGATAGCCATAAGTGACATACGCCATGTATGCTCTGCCACACTCTCTTGACGGCCGTTAGAAAGCCAACTGTGCCGCATTTCATATTTGAGTTTTTCTGCTAGTGCAATGATCTTTAAAATATTATATTCCATATAAATCCTCCTCCATATATGTTAATCTTAATCCGAAAATGAAATGTGTCAATTTATGGCTTTATATTTACAAAGTTTGATGAAATAGCAAGCAGTGGTGAACTGCTAAAAACTCCAGCTGTTTCATCTGCACCAATTGTATTTACAACAGATGGCTAAGATGTTACACAGTATTTGTATATTGTAACAGCTGAACATTTAGCAAAGCAAATGAAGCGGTGCAGCAAAATATCGCGCGTCTACAAACAAAATCAGTTGATGCAAATATGAAAGCATATCTTGTAAAGCATGAAGACAAGAGCTTTACAATAGATGGAATAAATATCGCTAATTTGCCAAATGGAACAGCAATTGTTCACAATTATATGTTAGAAAACTCAAATGTTGATATGACGAAAGAAAAGCCCAATCTTATGACAAACCAAAAGATGGTTCAAGCATCGCAGCGTATCATGACAACATTTGATAAAGTGTACGATAAAGAATCCAATGAATTATTAAGATAAGGAAATGCCCGAAGAGGGCATTTCTTTTTTGTGTGGAAAAATAAGGATGGGAGGAGAGGGGGATGAAATTAAATATTGAGAGAGTTGTCTTTTTTATTTAAAATTCAGAATATTATTGACTCGATTGAATTTTCTTTTTATATTAGTAGGTATAATCATAACTACTAAAGGGAAATGAGATTGTGACAGAAGTAAATTGTATCAGTTAACTACCCATTATTTAAACGTTAACATGTTTTTACGTACGTGTTGCATTGTAAGTTGATGAAAACTGATTTTTATGGTCATGTATCATTCTTTGAATGATACATGGAGATTTCTTAGAAGTGTTACGATTCATTAGAGCGAATAGATAATATTATGAAAGAGTTGTAAAAGTTTAGTTTTTCTCAATATGAATGCAACGCTTATATCGGTTTATCCCGCACTAACGGGCAGTAAGACTCCCACCTCAAGATTCTGAGAAAACAAAGAAGATAGGTGGGAGATAACTGCTCGTAAGAGCCCGATTGGTTCAACTAACCATCAGTGGGGATGAAGAAAAACCCCCACTGATGGAAGTTTCACTTTATTAGGCAAGCTGTTTTCTTACATAAGGGAGAAGGGGGAGTTAGGATGGAACGAGCAGCGGTATTAGAGTCTCAAGATGAAACGTTTATGCAGGGTGTGAAAGATTGTTTACCAACAGTTCTCGGTTATTTAAGCATTGGCGTTGCATCAGGTGTTATTGAGAAAACAGCTGGATTTTCAATAACAGAAATTGCACTTATTTCATTACTGATTTATGCTGGCTCGGCACAGTTTATTATGGCTGGAATGTTTGTAGCGGGTGCACCAGCTTCTACTATTATTTTTACCGTTTTCTTTGTAAATCTAAGACATTTTTTAATGAGTGCAGCATTAGCTCCATACTTAAAAAAAGTATCAATTTGGAAAAATATAGTGATTGGCTCGCAAATTACTGATGAAACATTTGGCGTTGCAGCCCAGCATGTAACAGGAAAACAATATGTAAGTGAAAAATGGATGCTTGGTTTAAATGTGACAGGTTATGTAAATTGGGTAATAGCAAATATCATTGGAGGCATTTTGGGAGATTGGATACCAGACCCGCATACATACGGGATGGATTATGCACTTCCAGCGATGTTTATCGGGTTGTTTGTTTTACAACTTGTGAGCAGCCGTCCAAAGTTATTTGTTCATCTTTGCGTTGCCATTGCATCAATTATGATTGCATTTTTTGCTCATTTCTTTGTATCAAATAGTGTTGCTGTTATTGTTGCAACACTTGCAGCAGCGACAATTGGGATGGTGATTGAAAAATGGAAGTAAGATGGGATGTATTACTTGTTGTACTCGGATCTGCAATCGTCACATTACTTCCGAGAGTAGTGCCACTGCTTGTATTAAGTAAAGTAGAAATTCCAGAATGGGGGTTAAGATGGCTAAATTATATTCCAATTGCAATATTGGCTGCATTGTTAGCACAAACATTATTTATGAACGAAACCGTGCAAGTGGATTATTTATTAGCGGCTATTCCGACGTTCCTTGTTGCAATTTTTACACGGAGCTTATTAGGTGCAGTACTAACGGGAGTTATTGTAATGTTTTTATTACGTTTATTTCTCCCATTTTAATGGGGGGCTAAGAAAACGATTGGTAGGGCTTGATTAAAGAAAATCCTCACTGATGAAAGTTTCATTTTTTGTAACAAGGATTATCTCATATTGCATCGAACTTTGTAATATAACGATTACAAAAGGGGTGGTGCCATGTTTATTTTAACAATTGGTGTTGTTATGTTTACAATGTTTTTATTTTTTATTATTGGGCTTACAACATATACAATGTTTGTTCAGAAAGTGACGCCTCAAATTTACTACACACCGTTTGAATCAATTACTGCACAATCATCTGTAGAGTTTCATGAAGAGCAGGAAGATAAGGAAGAAAGTGCGGATGAGAGTAAGGATAAAGATAGATAAAAAGTAATTTTAGTTGAAGGGGAAAAGAAATGAAGAAGTCGAAGGTAGCTAATATTACTGCTATTATAACAATTTTTATCGTGCTAGGAATCTCTATTTTCTCACCTTACAATTATTTGAAACATGTTCATGCAGAAGGAATTTTGCATGAACAAGGAATAAAAGAAGAATTTGAAGATAAAAACGTACAGAGTGTTACATATAAAGGAGATAATACTTATATTGTCAAAACAGATACGAAGGAATATGTTGTGATTCAAGAATATTACACACTTATGAATTATAAATGGAAGATATATGTGCTTGAGAAAACACGGGGATAAACGAAAAATAAACATAACAGAGGAGTAGGGCTACTTCTCTGTTATGTTTTGAAGAAAAGAATGTATCATCTGATACCCTTGATCCGCAGCCTCCTCGTTGTATTTTGGAGAAAATGGATCAAGAAATCCATGTTCTCCGTTAAGTTGTTTTATGTTTAGTTGTGGATGGCCTTTACTTTGCAAACTATTAATTAAAGTAGAAACGGAAAAGCTATGTTCGTTTGCTGGGAATAATAATAACGTAGGACATGTTGGTACAATGTTTGTGTAATCACGAATACGTGAGCCATAGCATCCGATAACAAAATCAATTTTATGATCTTCACTACATAACCAGGCAAGCGTTGCACCGACACTAAACCCGAGAATTCCCACATGCATATAGTTATTTCGTAGTTCAGCGAGCATATCTTCAATGTGTTGTATCCCCTGTTGAAATCCAACGTTCTTGAGAAAGTGTGAATATGCCTCTGTTTCCTCATCGTAATGAAAAGGAGAGGAGCGATGTAATAAATTTGGACAAATAACATCTATAGTCGAAGAGGAAAATGTGTGAATGACATGCTTCATATGTTGGTTGATTCCATATATTTCGTGCAGAAGTAGAAGCGCAGTTTTCGGTTTTATCATTTACTATTCTCCTTTTGTAGCACGGTACTCTCTTTCAACAAGGCAAATTCTTGTATGAAATTGTTCATACCATTGTTCTCGTCCTCTTTTTCTAGCAATCGTATGAGCTGCATGTTCTTTCCATTGCTGAATAGCTTCAAGTGATTCCCAGTACGAAATGGTAATCCCAAATCCAGTTTCATCACGTACGCTTTCAACATCGACAAATCCGGGTTGCTGCTCTGCTAATTTTACCATTTCATCTGCAACGATTTCGTAATCATCTGTTCCAGTTGAGAGTTGAGAAGTGAAAATAACCGCGTAGTATGGTGCTTTGTTCATTTTGTTTTCTCCTTGCTATAAATTTTTTCTTTTTAGTTTAACATGAAATCTGAATAGTGTGTCATTTAATACGTATTTTAATTTCATTTACCGTATTAGATTTAATATGAAGAAATTCATGAAAAACCAAGAATAGTCTCGTTAAATAAGCAGTAAGACATCTAAGCAAGGGATTAACTGCCTGTAAGTACGAGAAATATAAGAAATCCCACTTCAAAATAAAATGAAGTGGGATTTCTTATATTTCCTCTAAGCTGTTAACTGGAACAGTAAGTTCACGATTTGGGTTTGTTGCTTCGTATATGTGGGCTGTTTCATTTTTTTCGTCGACATGTTGAATTGTAACAGGCATACCTTGAAAAGTTACATTTGTTTGTTCCGTTGATTTTGAAATTTCTTTTGCTCTTTGAATGTTCATTTTTAAACTCCTCTCTGTGTCCGATTGGTTAACCATCAAGAGAGCTTCCACTAATGGAAGTTACGCTATACTACTATTTTGGCTCATGGTAAGGAATAATATACCAATTGATAGAGAGTTTAAAGTTTTTGAATCATTTGTAATGTTTCTTCAGTGAAAGAAGAAAACATAGGAGCGTGATATTCTTGAATAGCGTTGTGCGCTTGCTTTGCTTCATACAGAGCTTGTTCTTTATCATGCAGGTGCATATAGCATAAAGCACGAAATGAGCCAGCTGTAGTCAATAATGCTTTGTCTATTGGATGATGCGAATAATTAGGGATTGTTACTTGTTGTAGAGCTTGTAATGCTTCATGATAACGTTCTAGACCATATAAGGCTTTGCCTTTTTCAAGATAATAAAAACCATCTTTTTTGGGACCTAGCACCTTTAAAGACTGTTCCCCGTATGCTTCAATGTGCGCAAGTGCAACTTCATATTGTTTTGTTAGCATATTATGAAAATGAGCTTGTAATATATGAAGAAGAGTTGTTGATACGGCGTTTTCTGTAAATAGAGCGAATTGCTCTGCTTTCTTTAAATAGTACAAGTAACCTTCTGTATCTTTAGCAAATGTGGCTTGATAGGACAAAACACGATAAAATTCATCCATCTTATAGTACACTTGATTTTTTTTAGAAAAAGCAATTGCTTGTAAAATAATATCTTTGCAGGCGTCATAATCTCCAATTGCTAATAAAATGATTGCTTCATCTAAAAAAAGTTCAATTTGCATAATTAAGTCCATCTCTAAATGTTTTTCTTTATATTCATCACGAATAGAATTGATTAATTGTAAACATTCATTATATTTTTTGTTGAGAAACAATAATCGAAAGAAGATGAGTTTTGTTTCTGTACTTTCGCGATATAAAGCATATTTTTCGAAAATTAACGTTGCTTTTTCAATATATGCATGGACATGATAATCTTTCATATGAAGTGCTGCTCTAGCGTATTGTTTATATAAACGTGCAGCATCTAGTGTAGATGGTAGCGCATCATGCACAATAGGATGAAGAATTTCGTATACATCTTTAAAACGCATATCTTGTATATGTTGCTCCATTTCTTGCACAAGAGTAGTAAATTCATTCGCTTCTTCTTCTAATAAAAAGCTTGCATCACAGCCGAGTTTATCAGCAAGATAATGTAACGTTTTCATGGAAGGAGTTGCCTTACCATTTTCAATTTGACTGAGCATACTTTTTGTAAGTTCTGTCCCAGCAAGTTCAGATTGGGTAAGTTTTTTTTCTTTTCGTAATGTCCGTATTTTTTCTCCGAGGGTAGCCATGGAACTTCTCCTTTTTTAAAGAAAGTTAAATAGAATTAAACTTTTTGTTGTCAAATTCAGAAAATTAATTATATAATAAGTTTAACACAATTTAACTTTTAAGAGGAGAGTGATGATGTGGAAGGTGTATTAGAAAAGCAAAATGATGCACGATTAAAAATTGCGACGCGAAATATTGTTTTGATGATGATTGGGAAATTATCATCAATGCTTGGGGCAAATATTTACACGTTTGCAATGGGGCTGTACGTTTTAAAAACGACAGGATCTGGCATGGGATTTGCTATTACACTTGTTTGTGGTTCTGTACCACGTATGATCTGCGGGCCAATCGCCGGAGCAGCAGCAGATCGAATTAACCGGAAATTGCTTGCTGTTGGAGCAGATATATTAAGTGCTCTTATTATGTTCACCATGTTTTTACTTTCAACTTCATTTGGACTTTCATTGATCTTCATCTATGTCTCCGCAGCACTGTTATCTATATGTGCAAGTTTTTTCTCTATTACTTTAACATCTTCTATTCCATCTTTAGTTGATACTACACGTATTCAAAAAGCGAATTCATTAAATCAATCAGCTACATCGCTTGCAACAATTTTAGGACCGATTATCGGTGGTCTTGTATACGGTTTATTTTCTATGAAATTCTTTTTTTTACTGAATGGTATTACATTTGCTTTTGCAGCGATAATAGAAGTATTTATGGTATTTGATTTGTATAAAGCAGACAAAAAAGAAGATAAGGATCATTTTCTAACCAGCATAAAAGAAGGTTTTGTATATGTGAAAGAGCAAAGTGACATATTTTCGATGCTGAAACTTTCACTTTGGCTTAATTTCTTTTTTTGTGCAGTTACGGTCTCACTTCCATATATTATCGTTCAAAAATTATCACTCTCCTCTCAGCAATTTGGAGTAATTGAAGGAATGTTTGCTGTTGGGATGTTAATCGCTTCTATTGTTTTATCTGTTCGAGCAGAAACAACAAATAAGTTTCGGGCGATTCGTAGGAACCTTTTCATACTGTCTGGATTATTGTTGTGCATTGTAGTACCAATGTTTCTTCCGTTATCTAAAACAATGGTTTTCATATATTACATTACACTTATGATCCTTTTTGGGGTGAATATCATCACGATTAATGTTCCATTACAAGTCTTTGTTCAAAAAACGACAGCACCAGAATATTTAGGGCGTGTATTCGGATTAATTGAAACAATTGCAACAGCAATTGTCCCTCTTGGAACACTTTTGTATGGTGTACTTTTGGACTATATACCAGCATCTACTGTTATGCTTATATCTACGTTTGGATTGTTTGCTGTTGTTTTTTTGGGAACGAAGCAATGGAAGAATGTACAAAAGCAGGAGGAAGTGTCTATATCTTAAAGAATAAGCAGTCATTGTTACAAAAAGATGAACTTCCTGCATTTGGATAAAAAAAGGAGTATACTAATATTATTATCCTATGATAAGGAAGTGTCGTTATGAGTACTGTTGGTGTTGTATATGGAGTTATTCTTTCTTCTATTTTTGTTTCTTTTACGGTAGGTGTAACGCGTTACATTCATAAGTGGAAAGAAGGGGTTGTAAAGTTAAATCATATTGAAGAAGAAGCAAGTGATTTCATGTTACATCACGGAAAATAAAGTGAAACTCCCATCGGGTGTCTTTTCCCACTGATGGGAAGCTCTCACCAATCGGGCTTTTACGGACAGTTATCATCCACCTATCTTCTTCTCTTTTCTCGGAATCTTGAGGTGGGGGCCTTACTGTCCGTTAATTTGGGATAAAACATTACCTTTACAAAATCTACTGTTAATGGGATGTTTTTTAGAATAATTAAAAATCCATAATTTTATTATGTAAACAGGAAGCGTGGTGCGGAGTATTTTAGAAATACAAGCATCACCCTTTTTTTATGTAATGTATTTTATTGCTATATTACCAAATTTATATAAATTTGGATAATTCCTTCCGCTATAGTTGTAGTAGTTATTATATAATTATGAAAAATGCAAAGGGGATAGGGGAATGACTAATATTTACTTTGTACGTCACGCACATTCTACATATATGCCAGATGAGAGAGAAAGACCATTGTCTGAGAAAGGATGGCAAGCAGCAGAGAGTGTGATAGAAGTATTACAAAATGAATCGATAGATGTTGTGATTGCTAGTCCATATAAAAGGGCTATTCAAACAGTAGAAGGGATTGCTGAACATTTCGAATTATCGATTGAGTTAGAGGAAGATTTAAGAGAACGTTTATTAAGTTTAGAGCCTGTCGAAGATTTCGAGAAATCCATTACGAGAGTATGGGAGAATCCTTCTTTTCAGCTTGAAGGTGGAGAATCTAACACTATTGCCCAGCAGCGCGGAGTTTCTTGCATGATGAAAATCTTGCAGAAATATAGAGGGAAAAATATTGTAATAGGAACACATGGGAATATTATGGTCCTTATTATGAATTATTTCGATTCCAAATATGATTTTTCATTTTGGAAAGGGCTTCATATGCCTGACATATATAAGCTCACATTTACAGAAGATCAGCTTATTCAAGTAAATCGACTTTGGAAAGAAGACATTGTAAAAAATGTGTGAAGATTGACGAAAAGGGCAGGAGATTATGTAACAGTTATAGAAATCAATGGCTGGAGTGAAAAAGTTTTTTAATAAAAGGAGGCTGTTCATATGTTCGAGAAAAACAATAGATTTTCATCCATGCCAGGAGAAGTTGTAGAAGTTCACAATGTGTATGAAATTTTACCACCTGACGGAACGATTATTGGTATGGCAACACCTGAGGAAATGGAAATTGCTGCAGAACTAGAACTAAAGCATTACGCTTTTTCACGTTTAATGGAAGCAAATATTCAATTAGACGGTGCCTCCTATAAAGAGATGTTAGAAGAGTTCGAAGAATATGAGAGAAAATCGATGGCTTTCTGGCGGGCACTGCATGAGCGTTTATCTGTGCCATGGGCATGGGTGTTACGCGTTGATGTTGCAAACGGTCCCATTCATGTAAACAATGGAAACTTGTTTTATGATGTAGAAGAGTTAGAAGAAGACTTTGAATAAGAAGAAGGGGAAAGCAGTATAGACACTGCTTTCCTCTTTCTATAAGTTCTGTATATTTTTGATTTGTTTTATTGCTTCAATTATAATATCGGACCGATCTATTTCAATGGAGTGCCCCGATTTAGTAGCAACAACAAGCTGGCTTTGTTTTGAAAGTGTAGTTTGTTCATGAATGAGTTCTTGCCATACATTTTCTAATGCTTCTGCTTCTTCATAAGGAATACCATCTTGAATTGCTTGTTGTATAGAATGATGAGCATCTCTGCTAATAATTATTAACGGTATATCAGGGAATTGATTTAAGTCTTTTATTTTTTGTGCACAATCTTTCCAATGGATGATTTCTGATACAACAGCTTTATAAAGAGATGGAGAGATTGTAAAAGCTAATAATCGTTTTTGTATTTCAATAGGTAATGTAGTTTGCGTAGCTGTTAGTTTTGGGGATACCTCTTGTTGTAATTGGACAGTGTCCATATTGGCATAGCATAAACATTTTTTTATCCATTTTTCATCTGAATCTGTTTTATCTAATGTGGGTAAGTTTAGTTCGTCCAAGCGATGCAGATTCATAGATGTTGAATCGATGAGAACAAGCGCAGCAATTTGTTCTGGATAGAGCATGGTAAAGTGCTGGGCACATAAACCTCCATAAGAATGCCCAACTAAAATAATCGGTTCTTGGATATGTAAAACATGTAGCAATTCTCTTAATTCGTATGTGGTTTGAACGGTTGTACGGTCTTCCTCATTTAACTCGCTTGTTCCGTAACCAGGTCGATGAAACAAAACAACTTTGTAGTATGCAGACAGTTCAGTTGCGATTCTTATCCAATTGTAAAGGGAACAAAACATACCTGTTTGAATCACAACAGTTTGCTTTCCTTGTCCCGTTATCAGTATTTCAACTTTTTTCCCGAAGACATTTACATGTGTAATCAAAATAAAGCCCCCTTAAGTTTGAAAAAACCTTTGACATATTAATAAAATACTCCATACTCCTATACCAAATAGAATAGAAATGCTAAGTGAAAATGAGTTGCGAAGGCCTAAATATACAATAAATAATAGTAAGGCTGATGCTGGAAAACCATACAAAACTCCTAGTGCAAAACGGCTTAATTCTTCCCGGGAGCCTCCTTCAACAGAAATCCAAAATAAACTGAGTAAACTGATTAATGGAAGTGCCGCAATGAAGCCGCCAAGTGTACTATAGTGCTTGGCAACCTCTGTAACTCCTCCAATAATAAGTGCAGAAACAATCACTTTAATGAGAAAAGACATCGTGAGCCTCCTTCGCTAATAATTCAAATGCCGATTGAATCAGCTTTTTTTCTTCTTTAGATAACTTCTCTCCTATTTGTTTTAGTTTTGCCTCATCGAGCAGTGTATGTGTAGCTAATGCTTGTTGTCCTGTTTCTGTTAGCTTTACAATTACAACTCGTTCATCTTGTTTACTGCGCTCTTTTACTACAAACCCTTTCTGAATTAACCGTTTAATATGTTCAGAAGCTGTGTTATGAGAGAGATGTAGTTCTGCGGCGATATGACTGATGGTTTGTGCTTCTTTTCGAGAAATCATTTGTAAAATACGAATGGCTTGGTGAGTTAAATTTTCTTCATATTCGTGACGGAGATAAAAATAAATTGTTTCCCAATGTTTATTTAATGTTAGCATGATTACAACTCCTTTTTTATATCGTATAATACGATATAATCGCTTGTAAAGATGTAAAAAGTTTTATTTATTAAATTTTTCTGTGAAAAAGTATCTTTTTTTTAGTAGATAATATAAGCTTATTTTAAAATAACAATGAAACGAGGGATGAGGATGGAAGCCGTACATACGTTTAAATGGACTGGTGATGAAAAAGCATATTTAAATGAGATTCATGTAGAAACGCTAGGTCCTCTTTCTATCGGATTATATGGTGGAAATACAGAAGCTGGTACAAGCAAAAGTGAAAATGCTGTGCTTGCTTGGTGTGATCCACAAGGAACATGGGAATTTGTTATGATTTTTGATGCACAAAGTACTATCGACAGAGCAAAGCATATTATAGATATAATTTGTAAAAGAAAAGAGAAGTTATTACAGCTTTTCACTTATCCTTCTCATCTAGTTTTTCATCATACGCATATGTATTTATTATCGCTCTTTACAGATGAAAAATTTATTGAAGAAAGTGAACGAATACAAGGACAAACATCATGCCTTATTTGTCTTCGGAAGGGGAACTTTCTGTATTGGTTGTCAGTAGGGGAATGTTTTGTCTACTTATTTCATCCAAGACTATTACAATGTGACCAGGGGCGTTTGAATAAACGGCAATGTTATGAGAGGATTGGCAGAAGGAATATTTTTTCAGCAGCAACACCTTGTTTTACGTCGGGGGTTCGTGAATTACAAGAAGGAACCAATCACCTTGTGATGGCAACAGATGGGATTATTGAATGTGGTGAACGGATATTTGAAGAAGATCATCTATTATATCAATCGTTACATGCGGAAGATGCCCTTCATATTGGACAAATACTTGACAAGGTAGATTCTTGGAAAGAAGCAAAAAGTGTCACAATTATAGGTTGGTCCGTTGATATAGAAAATATAGATTGGACCTGTGAGGGTGATGAAAGCAGATATGATAAAAAATAGAAGTAATATGTAAAACATACCGCACAGAAATACATTTTTCTATGCGGTATGTTTTATTTTCAAGAAACACTATTAAAGAAAGAGTTTAGAAGGCTGGATGGAATGTTAATATTTGATGTAATCATTCCGGATATAAGAAGTAGAATGTTCAAAAAAAAAGATCTCAAAAAGTGTCATGAGATCTTTTTTTTTGCATATATATGTATAATGTGGCCACAAAGCGGTAGTATAATCTCACTTCCTAAAAATCTATTTTAAAGCAGGTAAAGGTTATTATAGGGAAATTGCCGAAAGGAGTTTTGAAGAAAGAATGAGTTATGGGCTCCGTTATGCTGTAGAACAAAGGAAAAAGCAATTGATTGAGAAGTTAATTGATGTAGGTGTATACAAAGTATTAAATAAACAATTATATGAATTATCACTAGATGAATTAGAAAAAGAATATAATGATATCTTAAAATATGAAGATGTACGCGCGTAGTTTATTACCTTACAGTTCAGAAGAATTCAAGGTGATAGGTATGGTTAACCATCAGTGGGGGATGAAAAAACCTCCACTGCTGGAAGTTTCACTTTATAAAAATCCCCTTTCACAGTAGGTATTATCAAGACCTAAATTATAAAAAACTTTAAAAATAAAGGAGAACACATATTAGTCATATATAATATGTGTTCTCCTTTTATCTAGTATTAAACAAAAGCACCCGATAGTTTAAGTGTAAACCTTCACAATGTTGTATAAAAAAATTCTCCCTCATTACCAAGGAAGTTTTTGTGTTATTCCTCTAAACTAGGCAAGTTTATTTCCACTGCACCCCTATTTTAACCCTTATTTACCTTAAACATGGACAAGAGTACTGTTCACTTATATTTAATTGAGTATATTATAAAGAACCAATTTATAAATGTTTAAGGAGTTGAAGAGTATTGTCTTTTCCGAACATCCTGAACATCTCGCCTACCATTGTGGGTTTGAAATAAAGTCACGATGTTTGTAAGAATGACGCGAAGCTTTGAACAAAGTTGCGATGTTTATAAAAATGATGCGATGCTTTATCGCTTTGATCGAAGAATTTGAAATGAATTTGGATTTTTTATTACATGAATTGTCCAGTTAGTTTTCTTTAAATGGATTGTGATTTTGAATAAAATTTTGTTTTCACTTTTTGATCAAACTTTGTTTTAATGCCACACAATTTAGGATTAAGATTTTTATGGAGAGGAAGTATAAAGAAAGAAGGAATATACATTGTTGATTCTAAAGAAGTAGTTAGCGGTAATTTCAGGTGAAGATGATTGTGATATTGCATTCCATAAAAAAGAATGTTACTCTAAAAATAGAATTATGAGAGGACTGATGGATGAATAATGATTAACTAATCTATATTTTAATTTGAAATTAATAACTTCAAACTACAAAATATAGGGTTAGTCTATCCATTTTTATTAATCAGTTCATACTTTATTTGTCATGATTCCAATGATTAATAAGAACTTATTAAGTATAAGTGAAATACTAATCCTTCCGATTACAAATTGGGAGGATTTTTTTATTCTCTTATAGGTAAGTTGATATTTATTAATCCGTAACTGTAACCTAACAAATAAAGGAGAGAGAAAAATGAGTAATTCAGACACTATTGTTACACATGTAATGCTCTATATAAGTCGTTAATATCCATCAAACTTATATGGAGGAATTAAAAAATTGATGGATATTCCGACTTTATATGAAAAGTGTTGATATATAAAGGAGGAATTATTATGTCAATGATAAAAGTTCAAGACTTAACTTTTTCATACCCAGGTAGCTTTGATAATATTTTTGAAGGTGTAAACTTTCAAATAGATACGGATTGGAAACTAGGGTTTATTGGTAGAAACGGACGAGGTAAAACGACATTTTTTAATTTATTATTAGGTAATTATGAGTATAGTGGGAAAATCACTTCTTCGGTAGAATTTAATTATTTCCCTTACCCAGTTTCGGATAAGCACAAGTTCACTCATGAAATCCTTGAAGAAATTTGTCCCCAAGCAGAAGATTGGGAATTTCTGCGTGAAATATCCTATTTAAATGTTGATGCCGAGGCCATGTATCGACCATTTAAAACATTATCAAATGGAGAACAAACAAAGGTGTTGCTTGCTGCACTGTTTTTGAATGAGGGTCAATTTCTATTAATTGATGAGCCAACAAATCATCTAGACACTGATGCACGAAAGATGGTCTCTGATTATCTAAGGAAGAAAAAAGGGTTTATTTTGATTTCACATGACAGAATCTTTTTAGATGGATGCGTTGACCATATCTTATCTATAAATAGAGCAAATATTGAAGTTCAAAGTGGTAACTATTCTTCTTGGAAGTTAAATTTTGATAGACAGCAGGAACACGAAGAGGCTACAAATGAGCGTCTACAAAAAGATATAGGGAGATTAAAACAGTCTTCAAAGCGTTCAACAGATTGGTCTCATCAAGTGGAAGCTTCCAAAAATGGAACAAGGAATTCAGGATCTAAGTTAGATAAGGGTTTTGTAGGACATAAAGCGGCCAAGATGATGAAGAGAGCGAAGAACCTTGAATCAAGGCAACAAAAAGCTATTGAAGAAAAGTCAAAATTACTAAAAAATGTGGAGAAAACTGAGTCGTTAAAATTAGAACAATTGAAATTTCAGTCAAATGAATTGGTTGTTTTGGCTGATGTGTCTGTTAAGTATGATGACCAAATAGTAAATGAACCCATTCGCTTCATAGTTGAACAAGGGGATCGAATTGTACTTGATGGAAAGAATGGAAGCGGGAAAAGTAGTATCCTAAAACTAATTCTAGGACATCCAATACAGCATACAGGCTCAGTTAATTTAGGTTCAGGACTCATCATTTCCTATGTCCAACAAGATACTTCTCATTTGAAGGGATCGTTATCGGACTTTATTGAAGAGCACGAGATTGATGAGACGTTATTTAAATCCATCCTACGTAAGATGGATTTTGACCGAATTCAATTTGAGAAAGATATATCTCATTATTCTGGTGGACAAAAGAAAAAGCTGCTTATCGCTAAAAGTTTATGTGAAAAAGCTCATTTATATATATGGGATGAACCATTAAATTTTATTGATATTTATTCGCGTATGCAGATTGAAGAGCTTATTCAACAATTTAATCCCACAATGGTTATTGTTGATCATGATAAGGCATTTCAACAAACAGTTGCAACAAAAACGATATCTATATAGTTCAAAGTGAATGATTAAAGATATAATCAGTAAATTAAGTCATTAAACTATAGGTCGCTTTAATGGAGTGATGAAAAAAGCCTAATTTCTCTACAATAAATTGAGAAATTAGGCTTTTTAATAGGAAAAGTAGGATACATATTAATAGAATGCACTCGTAAATGGAGGGATAGGGTCATGGAACGTATCCCAGTCTTCATACATTTCTTGTTCAGTTAATAAGCAGTGGTCTAAAGATTGTTCTATTTCTTCCCTATTCATGTCAATACCGATAAAGACTAATTCTGTAATTCGGTCTCCGTATGTGTCATCCCAACGGTTTAAAATGTCTGGGTCTTCTGAAATAATTTGTTGCTGTTCTTCTTTTGAAGTAGATGCAACCCACTCGCCAGCTCCTTGAATCGTAATAGATGAACCTGCTTGAGAGAGAAGTCCGATGATATTGTTGCGAGAAGCAAGCCAGAAAAAGCCTTTTGCTCTTACAACGTCAAGTGGCCAGTTTTCAAGCCATTTCATCAATCTTTCAGGTTGGAACGGGCGCTTACGGCGGTATACAAATGATGAAATGTTATACTCGTCTGTCTCAGGTGTGTGTTCGCTATTTAATTCTTTGATCCATCCAGCTGCTTGACTTGCTTTTTCATAGTCAAATAGATTCGTATTTAAGATTGTGTATAACGGCACTTGTGAATAAGCTGCTTCAATAATACGAGCTTCTGGATTTAACCTTTGTAATAGTTTGTGAAGTTCTGTAATATCATTCTGCTCTAGCATATCGGTTTTGTTTAAAATAATTACATTTGCAAATTCAATTTGATCAATGAGTAAATCAATCACTTCGCGTGTATCTGTCTCATCAATTGCTTCTTGGCGATCTAATAAACTTTCACCGGAAGCATAATCATCCCAGAAGCGATTCGCATCTACGACAGTAACCATCGTATCTAAACGACATGTATTTGATAAGTTGATTGCTAATTCTTCGTCCATATATGTGAATGTTTGTGCAACCGGAATAGGCTCACTAATACCTGAAGATTCGATGACAATATAATCAATATCTCCAGATTCTACAAGACGTTTCACTTCTATAATTAAATCTTCACGTAATGTACAGCAAATACATCCATTTTGAATTTCAACAAGTTTTTCCTCTGTTCTAGAAAAACCACCTTGTTTAACAAGTGCAGCATCAATGTTAATTTCGCTCATGTCATTAACAATGACAGCTACTTTCATTCCATCGCGATTTGTAAGTATATGATTTAGTAATGTTGTTTTTCCAGATCCTAAGTAACCGCTTAATACTGTAACGGGAATTTTTTTCATATAAAGACTCTCCTTTTTAAATCGTAATCATTACGTTTTATTTCTTGTTATATCTTAAAAGATGAAAAAGAAAATTGCAATAGTAAATCATAATGATTACGATTTGAGAGTAAGATATAGTAAGTGTGTTGCGGATGAAACATGTCATAGAAAAAGAGGACAAGCATATGTTTACAATAAAGAGGAGCTTCTATCGGAAAGGATTTTATCTCGCTCTAACGGGCAGTAAAATCTTAATCTCAAGATTCTGAGAAAGCAAAGAAGTTAGATGGAAGTTTCACTTTATTGCTAGTTAATATGAGATGAAAATATAAAGGAGGAGATTGTGATGACACTTGCACGGATTTCTAGAGAAATGATTGGTACAATGTTAATCGCACTATTTGTGTTCTTATTATTTTTTGTTGATTTTACAAATGTATCATCGTTGCAAGCACTGATTCCGAAAAAGTGGATGAATGTAAATACAATTTTTTTAAGTATCTTTTTCGAAGCTGTTCCATTCATATTAATTGGTGTATTCATTTCAGCGGTTATTCAAGTATTTGTGACAGAAGACGTGATAAAGAAAGTGTTGCCTAAACATCCTATTGTTGCCATGTTTCCAGCAGCATTTGTTGGTGTATTATTTCCGATGTGTGAATGTGTAATTATTCCAATCATAAGAAGACTGATTCAAAAAGGATTACCTCTTCATGTAGGAATGGTAATTCTGGTTACCGCCCCTATATTAAACCCGGTTGTATTTTTGTCAACATTCTATGCGTTTCGCATGAATCCCACAATTGTATATGCTCGTTTTGGACTTGCTTTTCTTGTTGCTATATGTATCGGAGGTATTGTCTATTACTTATATCGTGACAAGAATGTATTGAAAGAAAGCAGTGTGATAAGTGAACATCAGCATTCAAAAAGGAGTTGGAAGGAGGTTGCTTCTCATGCAGCAGATGAGTTTTTTAGTACAGGAAAATATTTGTTAATTGGTGCATTTTTAGCTAGCTTATTTCAAACATTTTTAGATCGTCATTTCCTTGCCGAATTAGCGAACAGTAATCTCATTTCTCCACTTGTTATGATGGCTCTTGGTTATGTTTTATCTCTTTGCTCTGCAGCAGATGCATTTATTGCAGCATCATTTGGTCACATTTTTTCAGCAAAAGCTCTTCTCGCTTTTTTAGTGTTCGGACCAATGGTAGATTTGAAAAATACAATTATGTTATTTGCATATTTTCAAAAGAAGTTTGTGTTTCTGTTTATGGCGATTGTAACGATTAGCGTTTACGTTATCGTTCAACTTACCATGAAATAGGAGGCGAAGAAGGTGGAAGAACAGGAGAAAAGAGGATTTCATATTTATATTCGCGGCATTATATTGATTGGATTTGCGATGTTATTATTCAAACTGCTTATTACGGGACATATTGATAACTTTATTGCACCGCGTATGGTAAAACTGATTTATGTAGCAACCATTGTGTCTTTGTTACTTGGCTGTTTACAAGTGTGGCGAAGTGGAAATGAAAAGTTAAAGGCATGTCATTGCTGCGAGGAACATGTTCTCCCAAAAACGAAAATAGGAACTTGCTTCTTTTATGGATTATTTCTTATACCTATTATCAGTGCCTTTTTATTTTCAAGTGTATCACTTGATGGAAGTGTTGCTGCCAAGCGCGGAATGAATCAAAGTACACAAACGAAGCCACAAAAGGAAAATGACGATTGGAAGAGGTTATTAGTAGATGGAGAAGAACCGCAAACTGCTAATGTACCAAGTTCTCAAGCAAGTTCTCAAGCACCATCTGATGACCTAGAAAAGGAGTTACTGAAAAAGAAAAGCATACAAATAAATGATAAAAACTATATGGCTGCTATAGATATAATTGGTCGTGATGTTATTGGATTTAAAGGGAAAGAAATTAATTTTTCTGGGTTTGTATACCGTGATACAGACGTGAAAGGAGAGCAAGTTGTAGTTGCACGTTACGGTATTACGTGTTGCATAGCAGATGCTACCGTTTATGGAATGATTGTTTCCGGTGAAGGAATTACTAAATTACAAAATGAAACGTGGGTTACGATTACTGGAACATTAGATGAGACAACCTATAGAGGAGCTTTATTTCCACTTGTAAAAGCAAATAAAGTAGAAAAAATAGAAGCTCCGAAGCAACCGTATGTATACGAGAATTTAATACCGTAAACAAAAAGATGAGCCCGTAACTGAGCTCATCTTAATTTGTATATCAGATTAAAGGTTCTTCACAATTAATTTCACAGTTTAATTCAATCACATAATGGATTTTTAACTTTTACATAAAAATAGGCATGTGCTTCTCCCATCATACGCATAAGAGTTAAAGCTTTATAATCTACTTTATCTGCAAAAAAGACAGCGTGGTCAGATGTTGCAGATTTTTTGTAGGTAGGGTCTTCTTGCAAATCTATGAAAATATTCTTCACGACTTGTTTTACAACATTCCACAGCAGTTGTTCATTTAGTTGATAGAACTGACTAATATGCAAAAATAATTCTCCAAAGTGATTTTGCATAACAGAGTAAAATACTTTATTACGCATACTTTTTTCATCATCTACTAGAATTCTTGATTTATGATGAAACATGTTTATATCAAATCCCGCATTTTGTAAACGACCACGATGAACTCGAATACCTTCCCAGTCACGTACAAGTAGGCGGTCTGGTGTGCCATCTTTTTTAAATACAGGTACTGTATTTTGCAGGTGACCTTCTAATCCAATGCCATACTTAACCATGAGTGGAATAAAGCCAGTAAGAGCATTTGTTACATATTTTTCGATAAACATAACAATTGCATCGTGTAATGGTAAGTCATGGCTATCTTTGTACAACTCAATTAGTTCTGCTATGACTGGTTTATTTGCACCATGCTTAGAAGAAACAAGGGCAGAACCGACAATAGCCCATTCGTCGTGTTTTACATAAGCATGAATGTTGTCGCGAATGACACAAGCGAGATTTTCGCTTCGTAATGTTTGTATTTCTTCATCTATGTCATTTGGATGAAGAAAATGAGCACCAGCTCGTTCCATAATTGGAACAAAGCGAGTTTCGTCAATCATCGTATCTTGCGTAACAACTTGTTTTAAAATATTGCTCATAAGTGGTCCATTATGAATGGTTTGTTCGGATAACGTCCGCACTTCTCCTGTTAAATGAATATTTGTTGTCAGTTTATAATGCGGTCTAATCGTTTCATATTGTTCAGGAAAGATTGTACGAAATGACATGCCTGCTAAATAATTCGCTTCATAATTAAATAAGATGATAATTTGTTTTTCAAGTTCAGCACTGTAAATTTCACGTAACGTATGAGTAGCTTGCCATGGATGAATCGGTAATAAAATGTAGTCATCTATTTTATCGCCAAGTCTTATTTCAGCTTCTACTTGGAGTACAGGTTCAAAAGAAAACAATAATGCATTCCAATTTTGTTCGTCCATAAAAGCAGCGCTTACATAATCTTGGTGTACAGCTACAAAGCGCAATGGAATTGTATGTTTAAACTCAGCTGAGTAGGCAAGTGTTTCTTCCGGACTTAAACCTTTTCTCATTTTGGCACCAGGGTGACAAGGGTGACCTTCTATAACGAGCTGTTCAAAAAGGGCATATGGATCTTGTGCTTGAGAAGCAGCTTGTAGCGTTGAAACATTCTCGGTTTGTTCATGAAATGTATAAGCAAGAGCTAAATTGGCAGCGCTATTTGCGAGATCATCTTCAAACATATGAAAATAGGAAAGTGGTCCTTGCCAATCTTCATGTAGTAACAATGCCAATACTTCATTTGGATGTATAATTTCTGTTTGACTAGACGGTGAGACGAGAATGTAAGGTCCCTTTACAACAGGACGTTCAAAGGCATATATGTGTTGAATCGGTATAAGTAGATATGTATTTTGTTGTTTAAAATATAGTCCTTGTATCATTGAAAACTCGTCAAATTGATGAATATGAGTGTTTATATAATCTAGTAAATAGTCTGGGCAACGATGATCTGAAAATGATACAAACACCCCTTCGTGTTTTCTAAATATGATTCCAGTTGTAGTCATGTTACATATATTTTCACGTATGAAGGACGATAGTAGTCGTTCGAGTATACCAGTTCGTCCCTTTCGAATCATTTGTTGATAGGTTTCATGTAGTGGAGCATGATGTTGTTGTAAAAAAGAAAGTAAGTTTTGTTCCTCTACTGCTAACGTTTGAATTTTATTAAGGTTCATAGAAACCACCTTTCTCAATTTTTTAGTCTTTACAAAGAAGTGAGAATATTTTATATTGTTTTTACAGTGATACTGATAATCAATTTCAATTATAAAAGAAGCATTAAAAAATGCAACAAAAAATTTGAGGTGGTTCATATTCGCAAACTCTTCTTTAGTAGTTCATTTTTCTTATTTATGGGGAATTGGCTTGGAATGACTGCAATCAATTGGTACGTCTATGATCTGTATCATAGTGCTACATATTTAGGATGGATAAACTTTGTACGGCTCATTCCAATTGCATTGTTTAGTGTATATGCAGGGAAGCTTTGTGATCTGCATCCGCGTATTAAGTTAATGAAGTCGTATTCATTTTGGGGACTAGCAGTTACAACGTTACTTGCCATTTATGTTGTGTTTATTACTCCGTCCTTTTTTATTTTCCTTCTTTTCTCATTTGTGAGAGGAGTAATTAGTGCATTAGAAACACCAAATCGAAATACACTTCTTTCGGATATTGATACGAGCAATCAAATTAGTAAACTTATATCTATGAATTCGTTTGTGATGAATGTTTGTCGCTCGACAGGGCCGGCTGTAGCTGGATTTCTAATTGCAGGAGGACATATTGAACTTACATTTACGATGCAGGCAGTTTGTTCACTGATTGCATTCATTCTTGTCTTACCAATGAAAGATCAAACGATGAAAAAACGAAAAGAAAAGAAAAAGGCAAGCTGGGAACAAATTGTTCAATATTTCTCTCATGATCATATGGGAAGAAACATTTTTATCACATCAATGATTACAATGGCTTTTGGTTTTTCGTATACATCTGTATTGCCTGTACTTGTTTCACATCAATTTACGGGAAAAGCAGAAGTATTTGGCATTGCGATGTCTTCGGCAGCAATCGGTGCCATTATAGCAACCATTATTCTTCCTAAAGTGTTAGAGTACATCTCAGAAATTAGGATTTATTATATTAGTTTAGTTTTGTTTTCTATTAGTATAGCGCTCCTTATTATTAGTAATACATTTGTGTTTTTTATATTACTATTCTCTATCGGTCTTTTTGGACAGTTGTTACGTTCCAGTAATCGTGTTTATTTTCAAAACAATGTCTGTGAAGAGGAACGAGGACTTATGCTTAGTGTTGTATTAATGGATCGAGGAATGATTCCACTCGGTTCAATTATAGTAAGTTATGCCATTGAATATGTGGGTATTTCTGAAACATTTGTAATGATGGGTGCTTTATGTATAATCCCATTTGCATTTCAGTATATAAAAGTGAAACAACAAAAAGGGAAGGTGAAGAATTTTGTTCATTCAAAGTAAACAATCAAATCGAGTACGGGCCGAATATCGTATTTTAAATCGTTTTTGTAATGCATTAATTCGTGAAAAAAAATTATTAGAAAGTTGTGCGGTGCTAAAGCATGATTATGGTATTGAAATTATAGATTGTATGAATGAAGCAGAATTATTATTAGAAGTGCAACAAGAAGGGGCATTTGAACGATACGAATTTGCTTTTCCGCTCCGGTTTAAAGTAAGAGGGCATGTTAGATGGATTGATTCATTACAAATGTTTTTTGAGGAAGTAGCACCATTCTTTCAACTTCATATTTCAGACTCCTTACAGAAAGAGTTACAGAATAGCGTGGAGAACCTAGAATTAGCCTATGAAGCATGGGAACAAAAACAAGAATGGGCAAAACAGCAGCTTGAAACAAACGTGATGTTTTTTGCAAAATACAAACCAAATAATCTATGCCAATTCTTTGAAGAATTAAAACAATGTATGTCGTTTGACGAATTATTATATACAGAGTCATTAGTAATTGAAGGGCATCCACTTCATCCTTCAACAAAAACAAAACTTGGTTTATCAAAAGAAGAAGTAAAACGTTATGCTCCTGAATTTGAGCAAGTTGTTCCGTTATATGTATTGCTTGTTCATAAAGATGTAACAGCAGTTACAGGAGATAGCTTTGAAAAACCTGTATTATATGAAAATTTACCAGATTTATATGAAACTGCTTCTCAAATATTAGTAAGCAGAGGGGGCAGAATAGAAGACTTTTATCCATTTCTTGTTCATCCATGGCAATATGAGCATGTACTAACAGAGGAGTATGGGGAAGAGTTAGAGGAAGGACGTATTATTCCGATCCCATATCAACTTTCGTCCAGAGCGACGCTTTCATTTCGAACAATGAATCTATTAGAGTTACCGTATCATGTGAAGCTTCCAGTACGTGCACAAGCAACAAGTGCAGTTAGAACGGTATCACCAGAAATAACAGTAAATGGGCCAATTCTTTCTTCACTGTTTGATACGATTTATGCGAATGAGAAAGAGTTAGCACAGTCAGTAGTTGTCGTTCGTGAACGAGTTGGAGCTACTTTTACAAAACATAATGATTTTCATTTAGGAAGAAATTTAGCATTTATTTTACGTGAAAGCCCAAATGCATATAAGCAAGAGGGAGAATTATTATGGGTTGGAGCTAGTTTAACAGCAAGCAATCCATTAAAAGAAGAGGAACCTGTTATTGTAGATATGATGCGTACATATTTTGAAACAGAAACGATTGGTAAAAAAGAGGTATTTCACTATGTTGCTCATTACACTGAGAAAGTTATGATTCCTTTACTGCAACTTGTTTTACAATATGGAATTGCTTTAGAAGGACATATGCAAAACTCTATTATTGTTACAAAAGGCGGAGAGGTCCAACGTATTTTTGTACGTGATTTAGGAGGAGTCAGAATTCATAAGAAGACATTAGCAAAGGTAGTGGATATTGCTGAGGTTAAAGAAGCAGTCGTATTTACAGATGATATGAATGAGGTTTATAACAAGTTTATTCATTCGGTATTGCAAAACCATTTTGGGGATTTATTATTTACGTTGGCTCGCTCGATAGATGACGTACAGGAAAAAGAATTATGGAGAATTGTTGCTGCTATTGTTGAAGAGTACATGGTAGATGCAACCGAAGAGCAAAAGGCAGCTATATTTGCAAAGCAAATTGAAACGAAAGCATTGTTCGCAATGAGAATACAAGGTCAAGCAAAATCTTATTTGTATACAAGTTTTCATAATCCGCTTTGTATATAATAGGAGGAATAAACATGCTGCCTATCATGAAAGTAAACCTTTCAAAATTGAAGTATAATGCCATGATAATGAAACGATTATGCGAGCGTTCAAATATTATATGTTTTCCTGTAACAAAAGGGGTCGGCGCTGCAAAAGAAGTAATTGAAACCCTTCAAGAGACAGGGTATACAAGATTTGCTGATTCTAGATTACAGCATCTTTATAAAATCCGTTCTATTGTAGGGAAAGAAGCTGAACTTTTATTAATTCGTGCACCAGCTTTGTCAGAAGTAGAAGAAACGGTTCTTTGTGCAGATATTAGTTTGAATTCTGAACTATGCATCATAGAAGCATTGGGAAGAGCAGCGAGAAGATACAGAACAACTCATCGTGTGATTCTAATGGTTGATTTAGGTGATCTTCGCGAAGGAATAATGCCATATGAAGTGGTGGATGCAGCGCAGAAAGTATCGAATATATCTGGAATTGTACTCGATGGTATTGGAGCGAATTTCACTTGTTTTAGCGGTGTTATTCCAACTGAACATTCTTTACAAGAATTAACGCAATTAGCAAAAATGGTAGAGAAGAAAATTGGGAAACCGCTTCGGTTTATCTCAGGTGGAAATTCAAGTTCGTTACCACTTATCATGCAAAGAAAACAGATTGGACGTGTTAACTCTTTACGGATTGGAGAAGCTATTTTTCTTGGGAAAGAAACAGCGTATGGAAAAAATATTTCTTTCATGTACCAAGATGTATTTTCAATTGAAGCGGAAATCATTGAAATAAAAAGAAAGCCGTCTATGCCAAAAGGCGTTATTGGAAAAGATGCATTTGGGCAAGTCCCGTATTTTGAAGATAAAGGGGAGCGACTACGAGCGATCGTTGCAATAGGAAGGCAGGATCTTGATATTAGTGGTTTACGACCTTCCGATAGGAATGTTGAAATTCTTGGTGGAAGTAGTGACCATTTAATTGTTGATATAACTGATAGTACACCGTATAGCATAGGAGATAAAATGACATTCGTTCCGGCGTATAGTGCATTGCAAAGCGGTATGGTTTCTTCACTTGTACGAAAAGAATATGTCTATGATGATGTACTGCAAAAAGCGCTTATCTTATAAAGTGAAACTTCCGTCAGTGTGTTTAGATTGCGATGGCACTTGCGCAAGATACAGAGTTATTGCTATTAGATGAACCGACAACATATTTAGATATGGCCCATCAGTTAGAAATACTAGAGCTATTGAAAAAATTAAATGAAGAAGAAAACCGAACTGTTGTGATGGTTGTACACGATTTAAATCACGCGGCTAAATATGCGCATCACATTGTTGCGATTAAAGAGGGGAATAAAGTAATGGAAGGCGCACCAAAGGATGTTTTAAATGATGAATTGTTTGAAACAGTGTTTGGTGTGAAAGCACGCGTTGTATATGATCCATTTGCCATGGCGTATATGTGTACGCCGTATGCTTTACTTTCAGAGAAAAAAGAAAAGCAGGAAGAAAGAATTGTTGGGTAAAAAACTGTTGATAATCTTTGATATGGTACTTTATTTTAAGGGGATGAAAAAATGGAATATAGAATTGAAAGAGATACATTAGGAGAAATAAAAGTTCCAGCTGATAAATTATGGGCAGCACAAACGCAGCGCAGTAAAGAAAACTTTACGATTGGTACAGAGCATATGCCGCTTGAAATTGTTCGAGCATTTGCGATTTTAAAGAAGAGTGCAGCGATTAGTAATCAGAAGTTAGGAAAGCTAGCAGACGAAAAGGCAGCTGTAATTGTAGAGGCGGTTGATGAAATTTTATCTGGAAAATGGGACGAACATTTTCCGCTTGTTGTTTGGCAGACAGGAAGTGGTACACAGTCTAACATGAATGTGAATGAAGTGATCGCAAACCGCGGGAATCAAATTTTAAAAGAAAAAGGGCTGGATGTACACATTCATCCAAACGACGATGTAAACATGTCTCAAAGTTCAAATGATACGTTCCCCACAGCACTTCATGTTGCGTGTGTTATTGGAGTAGAAGAACAAGTATTACCAGCAATAGCTAAATTAAAGGAAACGTTAAAAGAAAAAGTAACTGCATTTTCGCATATTATTAAAATTGGTCGTACTCATTTGCAGGATGCAACGCCATTAACGTTAGGACAAGAAGTGAGCGGCTGGCATCGTATGCTTGAAAAGACAGAGCGTATGATAATAGAAAGCAGTACATATATGAAAGAACTCGCAATCGGTGGTACTGCGGTTGGAACAGGAATTAATGCCCATCCAAAATTCGGTGACATGGTTGCGGAAGAAATTAGTAACTTTACAGGAAAACAATTTGTATCAGCACCAAATAAATTTCATGCGCTAACAAGTCATGATGAAGTTGTCTATACGCACGGTGCCCTAAAAGCGTTAGCTGCTGATTTAATGAAAATTGCAAACGATGTACGCTGGCTTGCAAGTGGGCCGCGCAGTGGCCTTGGCGAAATTATTATTCCAGCAAACGAGCCAGGAAGTTCGATTATGCCAGGGAAAGTAAATCCAACGCAAAGTGAAGCTTTAACGATGGTTGCAGCGCAAGTAATGGGAAATGATGCAACAATTGGATTTGCGGCAAGTCAAGGAAACTTCGAATTAAATGTCTTTAAGCCAGTTATTGCGTATAACTTTTTGCAGTCAGCTAGATTATTAGCAGATGCGACTGTTTCATTTAATGATAATTGTGCAGTAGGTATTGAAGCAAATGAAGAAGTGATAGGACAACATTTAAATAACTCTTTGATGCTTGTAACAGCCTTAAACCCACATATCGGTTATGAAAATGCAGCAAAAATTGCAAAGCATGCACATAAAGAAGGGTTAACATTAAAGGAAGCGGCACTACAATCAGGATTATTAACAGAGGAACAATTCGATGAAATTGTAGATCCAAAGAAAATGATTGGGCCGAAGGAATAAATGAAATGTTTTATAACAAATAGGATTCTCACTTGTTTTATTTAGTAACAGAAAAACCAGGATATTCTTGATTAAGACAACATCTCTTATATAATATTATAGTTTTTATAAGAGAGGAAATGAGGAGAATAGATACAAGCAGAGATCATGTGCTTGATCTATTCTTTTTTTGTACAACATATGACTTCATTTACTACAACATAGAAGAACCGATGTTGCAGTAAGACCCTCAATAAGCTGTGTACAAAAAAATGAAGACCGCGCGGTCTTCATTTTAGTCGACGTAATTCTCGAAAGCGGAAGTCAATGTGATACCCTTGTTGAAGTATCGCACCCGTTAGTTGAACAACTCCATGGCTTATTTACACTGTTCATAATTTCCTTTGGATTAGAGATACCGTTCTCAATAAAAATAGTTGCCCAATCCTTAAACAATTTCATATAAGCTTTTTCATTCATATTTGAATTTAGGTGGGCTACTTAGGCATACATCCAATCTAAGCTTTGACCCTGAGCATAAACTGGTTATAAGTCTAATTTCAATAAGGAGTGAACCTAGAATCATGGTATATATACGACAAATGCCACCCTATGCCCTGAATCCCTGGGGTCTTCAACATTGTTTGTATCGTTTCACGTATATGTGGCTTAGAAACGGAGACAATTTCTGGTTTTTTTTGACGACTGTCGGGGAATCAAGAGTTTATGGCTATAGGTTTTTCGGCGGAAGATGGAATCATTATTCGGTTGCTTTAAGCGATATTGTTTCCTTCCATTGTTCTCCTCCGACTCCAACCCTATATTAAAACACTGCGCCTGACCTTCGTAATCGTATCGTTCAGTCTTACTTTAGAAGCGTCTGGGCTTTTGCATAATCAGAGATCGTTTTTTTGAATCTAATACTGTGATCACCAGATATCCGCCACCTGCGTGTTCCCTTCTCTGTATGCAAGATTTCATACATTCCTGTGAGAACAGCATTTGACAGTTCAAATCGTTCTCACAGCCTGCATGAAATCCTGTATAGCTTTGGCATATAAAATCTGCGTTTTGCCGTCAGTATCCCTAACATTATTAATTGGTAACCTTTTTGTTACTACAAAACACATGTATTTGCCCCAATAAAAAAAGATCCCACCACCAGGCAAGATTCCACAAATATTTCAATCTAAAAATAAAAAAGGAGTCTTTTACATCACAATTTAAATGCTAATACATATCCATATTTAGGCCCAGTACCAGCGTAGCTACGTTTAGGGGCAAAGTAGTTTGTTTTGTAACATAAGCAATCCTTTTTGTTACTACAAAACATTTGTATATCAAGCGGATTTGTATACTTATTTTCTACTTTGCCCCTGATTACAAGAACGCTGGTACTGGGCCTTGTACTAAAAAGTACTGAAACAAACAACAAAAAAGAATCCTGCATAAGCAAGATTCTCACAAAAAATATGGTTATTCCTTCAGTCTAATTAGTAAAGAAGATAGAAGACGCCTTATCGTTCCAAGTTGATCCGACATAGCTAACATTGATACCCGATTGCACCCAGAATCTTGCCCCTCTGTAGTTACTATCCCAACACATAACTGTCCAGTTATGATTGTAACCCGCCTTCAACGAAGAGATTTTGTCGTTCCAAGTTGATCCGACATAACTAATATTACTAGAAGCTCCGAAGTAACTCCCTCCGTAATTAGAATGTTGATAAAAATACGAATTATAATAAACAGCTTGGGCTGTAATCGTATTGTTCTTAGTATCCTTTTTACGCTCAACAACAGCACTCTGCAAATGATTATTTAAACGGTCTTGATTTGTAAACCCATAGACTACTCCCTCTGCTTTTGCAGCGTCATCGAAAACAAACTGAGTTACATTCTTTACATGCGAATCATCTTGTGCATATTTAACACCATCAATCATAACAGGCAAGTCTTTTAATTGAACCATACTCTCTGTTGAAGGCGTTTGTTTTGAAACTGAGGTTGATGTCGTATCGGCAAAAGCAGTAATAGGAATGATCGTCAAGACAAAAGTCAGTAATGTAATAACTATTTTCTTCAAAAAAATCCCTCCTAGATGGTTTCCTATCCCCCAAAAAGGAAAATAGGCTTAATTCATAAGGAATTTAAGTGTTACCCTCATTCCTCGAATCATTTCCGTACCCCAATCAACTCCTTTATAAATATTATTTTTTAATACTAACTAGTCGGTATTAATCAATTTATTATATGATGAAGAATGTGTTATTATTAATTAAATATTCAGTCTTTTTAAAAAGGAGGTTGCTATGGGAATTTATCATCAGAAACAATCAGAAAACACCATCAACAAATTAATGCAATCAGGAATTAATTTGTTTTCTAAACAAGGCTATTCTAGTACAAGTGTTGATCAAATTGTGAAACATGCTGGTTACTCTAAAGGTGCTTTCTATGTTCATTTTTCCAATAAAGAGGAGTTTTTGCTAAAACTGATAAAAGAAGGAATTGATTTTTATTTTGAAGATTTAAAGGAAGCTCTTACTCGAAAAGAGTGTGATTTACTAAGTAAGTTTAAGGAATACTCTTTGCGTTTAGTAAATGAAGCTTATGAAAAAGGATCTTCTCCCATGCTTCTCCAAGGATGTATGATATCTAATCAATTACCTCTAATAAAAGAAAAGCTTATTCTCCAAATGGAAGAATGGAGATCATTCCTTACACATTTTTTTCAGAGAATGAAAGACGAAGGTATAATCGGAAGTCCATTAGATGCCAGAACTTTAGCAACAACAAGTATGGCTATTTTTAATGGATTTAATTTGCAACATTTTGTAGACAATCGAATTCAAATACAGGACATGCTAAATGTTTTTGTTGAACTACTTCAAATCCAAGAACCTAATAAAGGGGTCCCGCCACACATCCATCAACTTAAGGTATATTTTCAAACAAAATGCGGTCTTTCCATACAGTTTTTTATTATCTTTTGTAGATTTTATAAAAGTGGGCATATCAAATAAACCCTGACGGGTTTCAATTTTTTTACTATGCTACCTGATGAGTAGAAGTGGTATACTCATAAACAACACCCAAAATATCAAAGACTGTCTTTTTCTCGTATCGATGAGATTTTCGTCCGTTGTGCTGTAGGAGGTTAAACAGACGAAGGAGAACCTTTGATAATTCTTGGGTGTTTTTGTGTAATGCTTGGTAAAAAAGTAAAAAATAATCCTTAATTATGTACATCGCTTTATATTCACTTAGCTCTTTCTGTTTCTTACGTAATAGGAGTTCTCGCATTTTAAACATAGTAGAAGAACATAATAGAATACTAATGAGTTGCCCATAAAGATGACATTCTAATCGCTCTTGTTTAATAGATTTACAACGATGAATTTGAAACCAAGATTTCCATATTTTAAATAACAGCTCAATTTGCCAACGTAATGAATATAAATCATAGATTTTCTCTTTTGGAACCCATTCCGTAGGAATGTTTGTCATATATACCGTAATACCTTGTAAAAGCTTCGTGCGCTCTGTATATGTAATTCCTTTTTTCTTTTCGCGAATAGCTCGGTCACGTAGGCGTTTCTGTTTTTGCTCCTCGGTACACCTATAAACTACAATACGAGTAGGCAGTTTGTCTTTACTCCCTACATATACATCGTGTAATTCATACACTTGGCCAGGTTGTAGTTGTTTCATAATGTCTTCTAAATGAATTTGTATATATACCGGTTTCAATTGAGAGGATTTTGTTTTAAATACCACTGTTTCGAACTCTTTTCTATATATTTTAGTTGGTAACTTAAGACGGGATAAATAATACCCCTGCTTGTCTTGAATAGACTTAAAGTCTTGTAGACGAAAATATCCTAAGTCACGAATATACAGCTCATTCTTTTGTATCATGCCTGTTCGAGTCGCACCATACGCCTGATCACTTCGTTTTCCTGGTTCAATTTTCACATCAGAAAATTCTCCACTCAACAAGTCATACTCTAGTTGGATTTTTACACCAGCTTTATGACTACATCCTCCGGCACCAGGATAAGTAGATGCGAATCGATCTGGAACTTGAAAGGTTGTAGAATCAAGGATACGAATACGCTCAAAGTAAGCAGAAAGAGAATGAGAAATCTTAGATAACCCTCCAATTTTAGCTTGTAGAAGTGTAGTAAATACAGTTCGAAAAAAGGCTACAGAAGCCGAGTTAAATCGTCGATTAAGTCCCTCAGGACTTAATAAAATTCCTGTTGAAGTTTCTAATTGACTACAAAGTTGAGTAAGAGAGGTAGTAGCGATTTGTTGATTTAACCATACACACAAAGATAAGAAATGGTGCCCGTGGCACTTACGTTTTCGTTTCATTCCGCCTGCTTCTATAGCTAATTGATTAAGTGTAGCGGGAGACATATATCGATATAACTCTTCGGCAAATAAAGATAACTCTTGTTTTTGGTGCATATTCATAAAAAGCACGTCACCCTTTCTCATTAACATAAGAGAATAGTAACGTGCTTTTAGCTTCAAAAATAGTCTAAATCCTTAAGTTGATGGATGTGGGGTCCCGCCACATGCCCATCAAGCTAAGCTTATATAAATTTAATTTCACGTGAGATTTTTCTTTTTTCTAAAGATCCAGTGTAAGTTCTTTAAAAATTTGCATACCAAATAAACCCTATCGGGGTTCAAATTTTTAGATTACGCTACATGATTGTGAGAAATAGAAAAATTGTACACGACGCCTAAGATATCAAAGACTGTTTTCTTCTCATACCTATGGGATTTTCGTCCATTTTTCTGTAAGAGATTAAACAGCCGTGACAATATCTTTGTTAATTCTTGGGTGTCTTTTTGTAGAGATTGATAAATAAGTGGAAAATAATCTTTTATCATATAAATCGCTTTATATTCGCTTAATTCTCGTTTCTTCTTGATGAGGAGTAGTTGGCGCATTTGAAACATGGTGGAGGAACAAAGAAGGATACTTATTAATTGTCCGTATAAGTGACATTCTAGTCGTTCTAATTTTACAGAATTACATTGATGAATACGAAAAAATGATTTCCATGTTTTAAAGATAAGTTCAATTTGCCATCGTAAGGAGTAAAAATCATATACTTGCTCCTTTGGTAGATATTCCAAAGGAATATTTGTAACGTAAAAGTTAATTGCACTAAGCCGCTTACTGCGTTCTTTATAGGTAATTTGCTTCTTATGTTCTTTAGATGCTAAATCCTTTTGTCTCCGTTTCATTTGTGTTTCAGTTAATTTATACAGAATGAGTCTTGCAGGAAGCTTTTGATACATTCCAATATAAATCTCAGGAATTTCATATGTTTCTCCTGACTGTAATTGGTCAATGAATTGCTCCATATCTAACTGGATGTACTCAGAGTGCTTTTTTATGGTTCCATTTTGAAAGTATTCAGGCTCTTTATTCTTCTGATATATACGTGTATTGAGCTTTAATCTTGAAATAAAATAAGCATTACATTCTTCTATAGTATGTAAGTCTTTTAAGTCGAAGTATCCTAAATCACGTATACATACATCGTTCGGTTGAAGGGACGTTAAACAAGTAGAACCATACGTTTTATCATTGTGCTTTCCTGATCCTACATGAACATGTAGAAACTGACCACTTAGTAAATCATACTCTAGTTGAATTTTCACACCAGCATTTTGACCACTACCGCCTGAACCTTGATATGTAGAAGTGAATTTATCCGGAATCTGAAAATGTGTAGAATCCAATACACGAATACGCCGAAAATAGTTTGTATACAAAGTTGGAATCTTGTTAGAAGAACAAAATTGTTGGTGAAGTAAATGTGCTAAGAGTTGTTGTAAAAACTGCACAGCCTGGGAATTAAAGCGCCGATTGAGTCCTTCTGGACTCATGGAAATACCTGTATTAGCTTCTAATCGACTACATAGTTGTGTCAATGAAGTATTCGCTATGTTTTGGCTTAACCAGACACACAGAGCAACTAAATCTTGTGCACGATATTTGCTTTTTCGTTGGACAAATCCTATTTCTCTAGCTAACTGTTCTAAAGCATACGATGACATATATCGTTGCAATTCTTCAGAAAACAATTCTAGTTCATCAGAAATCGATAAATTCATACCAAAAACGCCATCCTTTCTGTATATTTCTACAAAAAGAATAGCGTTTTTGGGGAATTATAGATATAAATTCATCTCAGATTGATGTCCCTACTATAAATTAAATAAAGAACTTACCCTCAACCACTTTTTTACCAGTACCACCTATATAAAGTTCTATATCTTTATCTTTTTTAGATATAAACAATTCTATTAAACAAGGCATTTTTACAATCGTACCTTGCTCAGCCCGAAGGTGAATACACTTTTGTTTATCATAATAATTCTTGGCAAGATATGCTCCAACAGCAGCGTTCCCCATTCCACAAGCAGGATCTTCCATGCCTTCTCTGGGGCACAGATTTCTAGTGTGAAAATCAAAATCCTCTCCATAAGTATCAAATGTGAATATTTGCACTTCACGAACATCAAAATTCTCACACAACTCTTGTAACAATTGAACATCGCGTTTAACTGACATTAATACACTTAAAGAATTTACTGCTATCACTAAATATTTCACGCCTAAATCAATCGTTTGAATTGGAAGATTGAAAGCAATATCTGCTTCATTAATTCCCAAAGTATTGGCGATTGTCTTTTTGTTTATTATTGGTGAAATGAACTTAGGAGAGCTTTGCTTCATTTTTACAAGCACTTGATTTCTAACATTTTCAATAATAACTTCACGTATTCCATTTTGAGTTTCAATTTGATATATTTTCTTTTTACTGGGATCAATTTTCTTGGAATTTACTAGTGCCATAAATGCTGCTATTGTTGGATGTCCAGCAAGCGATACTTCTTTATTAGGAGTAAAATAACGAAATAGGAAATCCGCATTATAAGAGGGATAGACAAATACTGTCTCCACAAGGTTTATCTGTTTAGCAATGTTTTGCAAAATATTATTATCTAAACCACTGGGATCAAAAAAAACAGCAGCGGGATTTCCAGTTAAATTTTCACCAGAAAAGCTATTGATTACCATAAATTCTTTTTCCAACTTAATTCTATACCTCCAATATTCAATCTATGTAACTAATTTTAATATAAACTAATTCCTATTTTAATGGTCTAAATTCTTGTAAAGAATTTTCTAAACTTGCGTGTGCTAGTAGGATTATAAAATTTTCGTTTTGGGGAAGAATGGATTTCTTAAGTTGATGGGCATGGGGTCCCGCCAACCAAATGACATAAAACCCACGTTAATACATTTTTTTGGAAGTTGAAACCTTGATTTCCGTACGCTAAGGGTTTTCTATGCTATAAAAAGACAATAAATAACCTGGATTATTTCGTAACAAAAAGGGTATTTAGGGGTGTCGCCACACATCCATCAACTTAAGGATTTAGACTATTTTTGAAGCTAAAAGCACGTTACTATTCTCTTATGTTAATGAGAAAGGGTGACGTGCTTTTTATGAATATGCACCAAAAACAAGAGTTATCTTTATTTGCCGAAGAGTTATATCGATATATGTCTCCCGCTACACTTAATCAATTAGCTATAGAAGCAGGCGGAATGAAACGAAAACGTAAGTGCCACGGGCACCATTTCTTATCTTTGTGTGTATGGTTAAATCAACAAATCGCTACTACCTCTCTTACTCAACTTTGTAGTCAATTAGAAACTTCAACAGGAATTTTATTAAGTCCTGAGGGACTTAATCGACGATTTAACTCGGCTTCTGTAGCCTTTTTTCGAACTGTATTTACTACACTTCTACAAGCTAAAATTGGAGGGTTATCTAAGATTTCTCATTCTCTTTCTGCTTACTTTGAGCGTATTCGTATCCTTGATTCTACAACCTTTCAAGTTCCAGATCGATTCGCATCTACTTATCCTGGTGCCGGAGGATGTAGTCATAAAGCTGGTGTAAAAATCCAACTAGAGTATGACTTGTTGAGTGGAGAATTTTCTGATGTGAAAATTGAACCAGGAAAACGAAGTGATCAGGCGTATGGTGCGACTCGAACAGGCATGATACAAAAGAATGAGCTGTATATTCGTGACTTAGGATATTTTCGTCTACAAGACTTTAAGTCTATTCAAGACAAGCAGGGGTATTATTTATCCCGTCTTAAGTTACCAACTAAAATATATAGAAAAGAGTTCGAAACAGTGGTATTTAAAACAAAATCCTCTCAATTGAAACCGGTATATATACAAATTCATTTAGAAGACATTATGAAACAACTACAACCTGGCCAAGTGTATGAATTACACGATGTATATGTAGGGAGTAAAGACAAACTGCCTACTCGTATTGTAGTTTATAGGTGTACCGAGGAGCAAAAACAGAAACGCCTACGTGACCGAGCTATTCGCGAAAAGAAAAAAGGAATTACATATACAGAGCGCACGAAGCTTTTACAAGGTATTACGGTATATATGACAAACATTCCTACGGAATGGGTTCCAAAAGAGAAAATCTATGATTTATATTCATTACGTTGGCAAATTGAGCTGTTATTTAAAATATGGAAATCTTGGTTTCAAATTCATCGTTGTAAATCTATTAAACAAGAGCGATTAGAATGTCATCTTTATGGGCAACTCATTAGTATTCTATTATGTTCTTCTACTATGTTTAAAATGCGAGAACTCCTATTACGTAAGAAACAGAAAGAGCTAAGTGAATATAAAGCGATGTACATAATTAAGGATTATTTTTTACTTTTTTACCAAGCATTACACAAAAACACCCAAGAATTATCAAAGGTTCTCCTTCGTCTGTTTAACCTCCTACAGCACAACGGACGAAAATCTCATCGATACGAGAAAAAGACAGTCTTTGATATTTTGGGTGTTGTTTATGAGTATACCACTTCTACTCATCAGGTAGCATAGTAAAAAAATTGAAACCCGTCAGGGTTTATTTGATATGCCCACTTTTATAAAATCTACAAAAGATAATAAAAAACTGTATGGAAAGACCGCATTTTGTTTGAAAATATACCTTAAGTTGATGGATGTGGGGTGTCGCCACATATCCATCAACTTAAGAATTTTATAACGCCCCCAAAACAAAAAATTGTACATTTTTACCTAGAGATGTCAAATTTCTCGTTTTGGGGGTATTTGCTTTTCTTAGCTTGATGGGCATGGGGTACCGCCAGCATTTTGGAAAAAAAACACGCTAAGCAAAAAATACAATAAGCTGCCCATATGGACAGCTCATTTACATAATTATCGTTAGAGAAAGTCATTTTAAAATTCTATGTATCGATTTTTTCTTTGCTCTTGCGGATAAATCTCCAAAAAGCCACAAGTAGTATGAGGAGCGGTATTGCCTGAATGAAGAGAAATCCTTTCAAAAAATCAAGTTCAGTACTGTCTGGAGGGGCTGTTGCCATCCCACCTATAAAAACAGCCACTGGACTTGTGAGTAGATTCACCCCTAAACCGACCATTATGAATGATAGATTTTTAGCCTTAATTTTTGGTGAATCAGACTTGAAGAATAAGAATATTGCAGTGCCGAATATAAGAAACAGTATTCCATAAAAATTAATATATCCCATAATATCCCTCCATCACTCTAATTGTAGCATCAGCAAGGACAATTTTGTGCAAATTTGGATGAATAGGATATTCATATAAATTTGACATAATGTCTCATTATCAGTAGTCAACAATGGATAGAATTTTCGTTATGGGGGATTTTGATTTTTTAGGTTGATGGGCATGGGGTATCGCCAAAGGCAATTTTACATGCTGTAAGAAATGGTAAAGCTGTTAAGCAAAGCGGTGGTAGAACTAAATATACGAGTAAACAGGCTGTAGTTGTTTTAAATAAAAAAGGTAAGATAATTACAACTTTTGCTAGAGGTTCAGCATACAAAAGGAAAGGAAAAAAGTAAAAAAATGTTTCAATTAAATGAAGAAATACAAAATCTATTAAAACAAACATTAAAATCTCAAAATAGAAGGCTTTTATGGGCAGAGAATTGCAAAGATTTGAGTATCTTTACAATTGAACAGATACACGAACTGCAAGATATTCTAGCAGATGAATTAATTGAAAAAGGGTTTGATGAAGAAGATAATATAAACAATCTTGGAAAAGAATTAGAGGAATTAATTAATATACTAGGAGATTTTCTACCATAACATTGATTAAAACTTTGTAAGTAAACAAGAAATTCAGTGGTTCTGGTGCAAAATTTGTTATGTTTGACTTAAAAAAAGGAAAGTAATATTTATTTGAAGAAAATTTTAATAGATAAAAACGAATGTAAATATAGAATGACTATCTATGATAAGAAAAGGAGGCACTTACATATGCTAACAAATGATTTAAATTTCCGATTAGAACCACGCTTAAAAGAAATGTATGAACAACATAAAATAAGAGCACAGAAGATAGATTGGGGTTATCATGAGTTTTTACCATGGGATAAGGGGATGGACTTTAAAAGAGTTCCTTGGGATGAAAGTCAAGTTACTCTTCCTTCTGGTGTAATTACGGCCATTGAAACAGCTTTATTAACAGAAGTGAATTTACCATGGTTTACAACGTATTTATCTGCAACTTTTAAAGGGTCCCTTTCTGTTATTACGGACTTTATTCATACTTGGACTTCAGAAGAGGATCAACATTCGAATTTGTTGGAGACATATTTACTACTTACTCGAAGCGTGAACCCTAAACGATTACATGAATTAAGAAAGTCAGTCGTTGAAGGTGGATTTGAGCCTGATTTTCACACGCCAATCGAGGCCATGACGTATACGACGCTACAAGAACTTGCAACGATGGTGTTTTACAATAATGTAGCTAAGGTTGCAAGTAAGCATGATCCAGATCTTGCTACATTATTACGCCGTCTTGCAAAAGATGAAACTCTTCATTATGCATTTTATCGAGACGTCATTCGAACACATTTGGAATTGGAACCTAATTATTGCTATCATATAGCCAATGTGATTATGAATTTTAAAATGCCAGGTGCCGTCATGCCTGATTTTGAAAATAGAATGGCTGTAATTGCAAAAGAAGCTAACTATGGGCCGCTGCAATATTTTGATCAAGTACTTGATGTAATAGTTGATTATTGGGGGTTAAAAGACTTACGACCAATTGCACCTCTAGCTGAAAAAGCAAGAATTGAGATTTTGGAGTACCAAACAAGATTGAAAAAAATACGGGATCGATTTGGTCGTTTTCAAGGGAAAACTAATCTACGTTAATGAGTAGCGGTTTCAGAATATGCGCGGGGAAATTCCCCTTCCCTTTATTAGAAATCTGGCACACTCCCTATTCTTTTGGTGCTGTTTTTATTTAATTTGATTTTTAAAGAAAAAATAGTTGACACTAAAAATAATTTTATGATATTATGAAATATTTGATAAAAAACAACATATATGTTAAGCTTAAGAAGGTTACCATATATGGAGGTGGATTATATGTTTCAAATTGGCGATAACATTGTTTATCCAATGCACGGAGCAGGTATAATTGAAGCTATAGAAGAAAAAGAATTCTCAGGGAAAAAGCAACAGTATTATGTCATAAAAATGTCAATCAGTAATATGCAAGTCATGATTCCTACGGGTAAAATAGTGAGTTCGAATATACGCCCAGTTACTGATATACTTGCATTAAAGCACATTATACACATTTTTCAGCATGGAGAATCAGATAGATTACTGCCGTGGAAACAAAGGTATAAAGTGAACACGGACAAAATAAAAACGGGTGAAATACAAGAAGGTGCTGAAGTTGTACGTGATTTAATGCGTATGAAGAAAGAAAAAGCACTTAATGAAAGCGAAAAAAAAATGTTGGATAACGCACATGAATTTTTGATTAGTGAACTGAGATTAATTAAAGGAATCACTGAAAATCAAATAAAAAGTTTCTGTTAAGGTTAATTATAAATAATGTATTACATCCCCCGAAAATATCCTGAGTTTTTCGGGAATATGATGATTATTAAAAGTAAATCATTTCAAAGACATTCAACTTCTTCAGCTCACTTTTAGAGTAGGAACCTCTTTTGTTAATACTTCAACCTAATCCATTTTTATTATAAAATTTCTTTTACGAACGTTCGAAGTTTCATCAAATAACTCGATTAAATAGTCACTTGATTTTTGTACTCCTGATTCACACTGGCACGGACAAGGAGCCGTAAGGATGAAAGAGAGGTAGGGCTTTCATTGTTTTAGGTAATATACTATCTAAGTCATTATTTCTAGAAGAAAAAACAATCAATCGCATTTCTATCTTTAAGAATTTTTTTACAATTACTGAGACAATGAATAGTAATTATTTATCTTCTTTTCATAAGAGAGATGCGCGAGTTGGTAACATCTAAATATATGGTCAACGATAAAAAATGATGGGATTTCTAGAACTAGAACCCATTTTTACAATTTATTTAACATAATAAGATTAAATAGAACAATAAGAAGGAGTGAAGATATGAAACGCATGCCAACGCAAGAATTAAGTAACGAGTTAAAGAAGCGGAAAGGAATTACTTCTATTAAGATTGAGTCTTATGAAAAAATTGAAGTTGGTGGAATTCTTGTAAATGGACCGGCTGTTATTTTAATTAATCAAGAATACCTAAAAATTGTTGAATGAACGAAGAAAAGGATGATCCTTTACAAAAAGGGATGATCCTTTTTGTTTGTTGCAGCTAATATGGGATATACATAACTTTTATCTGATGTGTTGGGGTTAAAAGGAAGGAGAGGGTCAGGATTATCATGGTGGAAAGCTTAATATTGGTAGGATTTCTTTTTACGTTATATAAATTAGTTGATAAAAAAACAAACTAATTATTTAAAACGATAGATTGTTTCCTTTTTAAGGGCGAGATTTATTTGAGAGTGAAATGGATCATTTAAAGGAGGAATTTAGATGGATGCAAGGAAAGAACGCATAAAATACGAGAAGATGTCAAAGAATTATAATCGTATTTATTTAGTTTCGTTTATCCTATTAATTGTACTTGTTTATAGTAGTGTGATTATCATAGGAGCTACAGGGGGAAAATATGGAGTGTTTTTATTGTTAGCAATTTTACTTAACGCACGTATTACGAAAGAATCTCAAAAAAAGTATGAGCGCTATTCTAATAAAGGGCGTATTTAAAATGATACATATCCTAAAAGGAACAACCTAGGTGTACATTTAAAATATCCCTATATCATCTCCTATTAACTAGTAAAAGTAACTTTATATAAATCATTTTTTTAGCAATGTAGAAATAGAAACCTTACCTTATTAAAATGTTATTTCCGTTCCTACAATGAATTATCCTTCTAGCATATTGATAAGATTTATATCATATATTAGGAGAAAGAATGCAAGTTAGAAAGGAGTCTTATAGAATGAGTTATTCGGAAGGAAATAACTTGAGTGAACAACATATGGTAAGTGCACCCAATCCCTACGTATATCAGACATTACAATCAGTAATTGGTAAACATGTGGTTATTGAAACTGTAAGAGGTAATGTAAGAGGAAAGTTAAAAGATGTGAAACCAGATCATTTGCTCATTGAAGATACGATGCCATATATTGTACGCATTCAACAAATTGTATGGATTATGCCAAAACAATAATCAAATTATATCTAATCAGATTTATAAAAAATTAGTGACATAGTCCACCAAGTAAAAACACAGGGTTTTATCTCTGTGTTTCTTCAAATTTCCGTTTTTGAATATATGCTTGAGCATGAATAAGTTCTTCCTGAAGCTCTTTTAATTCTTTCGTTGATTCTGATTCAACGGCCATATAAGTAGTAACTAAACTGATCATCATATCCATCTTCTCTACTATATTTTGAATGACTTGTTCAGATTGGTCTTTTTGAGGGTGTTGTATTGCTATTAATACATTTTCTATATAATTGTTCTTTCTTTGCTGGATATCATAAATAAACTGTTTTGTGTTTGAGTTCATTTGTTATTCCTCCGTTTTGGATATACTTGTATTCTATCATATTTGAGTGGAAAATATTAGATTCTCCTAAATTTACACCTGTCTCGTACATCTCCTCGAATAGGCGTACCGCCAACATTTTAACGAAAATATACGCTAAGCAAAATTAGACATGAGAAAACGTTGATTTTACTACTCTAAGGTACTCACCAATTCCCAAAAACGTAGATATTTGAGATTAATGGATTTCAATGTAAAAGGTGCTGAAAAGATCCTAAATAACGACTTAAAACTCATCTTTAAATCAAAATCTCAATTCAAACCGTGTTATTGAGTTTTGAGAATCCTTTAGCGTATAAAAACGTTAAAATGTGCGTGCTACCCCATGCCTATCAACTTAAGAAAATTAAACACCCCAAAAACGAAAAAAAGCTGACTTCTCAAATAACTAACTGTAGAAAAAGGAAATTTTTATTTTGGGGGTACTTTAAAATCTTAGGTTGATAGCGATGTGGTGGGACCCCAATAAAGAAATAATATATGCAAAAAACTACATTCTATGTAGAATGTAGTTTTTTTAACTAGGCTATTTTTTCTTTACTTCACTGTTATAAAAATCATATAACTGTTCAATGGATGAACTGGACAACAGAGGAATCGCTCTTTCAATCAATTCTCTATCCCAATCAAACCAACGCATTTCCATTAGCTTATTAATTTCTGAATCGGAGAACCGTTTCTTTATTTCTTTTGCAGGATTACCACCAACTATTGTATACGGTGGAACGTCTTTAGAGACTACAGATCCTGCTGCAACGATTGCACCTTCACCAATTGTAACGCCAGGCATTATCATAGCATTCATACCAATCCAGGCATCGCTTTTAATGACTGTATCACCCTTTGGTTCCATTGATTGTCCTATTTGCTCAGGAAATGGATAAACTGTAACCCATTCTGGATGGTGGTTATGATTCCCCCCATTAAAATGACAACTCCACTTGCAATACAAACATAATTTCCAATAATAAGTTTATCTAAATGCCAACCATACTTCTCAATAGGATTGAACAGTTTCTGAGATTTAGCATCACCCCATAAATACCTTACACAACCATCTTCAAAATTTTGATTTCCGTAATACCCTGAATAATAGGAATACTCTCCTACTTCAATGAGTGGATTTGTCACTATATCTTTTAAATACTTTGTTTCAGACCAATGATTAAATAATGGATGATTCATAACTATATATACCTCGCTTCTAAGTATTGTAGATTCTATAACTTACTTAGAAGCTTAATCCGACAGTGACACTTTTAAACTTTCTCAAACGACGATACATTATTTTCAGCCCTTCTTTTATAGTAAAAAAATTGTAACTTAATAAATTATGTTAGTCAAATTATGAAATTAAAGGTTCTGGTGCAAAAATAAAAGAGAATAAAGCGCATATATTCCTAACGGAATCGTATCTTATGCTGCAAGTCCAAACAATTGATGGATGAATTCTTTCTGATTTTGGACAGACTGGTTGATATTATCCCCTTAAGGTAGACAGTGTAAAAAGACCATGAATACACATGGATGTTACACTTTTACTTGGAGGGGATTTTATTATGGTTAAAAAAGGGGATAAATTTCAAACTTATTCAGATGAATTAAAGATACAAGTTGTAAAAAGTTATTTAAATGGTGAGGGTAGCCAATCAGCTATAGCGAAGAAATATAAGCTTAGAAGTAGAACACAGTTAATGAATTGGGTCCGGAAATATCAAGAAACAGGCGATATTTCAGACTTGCGGGGGAAAAATGGTGGTAATAACGGCTTAAAAAACCTCTTGAAAGGTCGTTCTCGTACGAAGTTCGATAGTATAGAAGAAGAATTGGAATACTACAAGGCGCAAGTGGCTTACTTAAAAAAGCAGTATCCAAATCTATAGGAGGTGTTCTTGCTCAAACGGCTAAGTACGAGATTATTGAAGAACTACGTTCTCGGTACAAAGTAACCTGGCTTGTCGTCATTGCGCAGTTAAATCGCTCTAGCTACTATAAGTGGCGTTCAACATGTAATCAAAGGCAATTACGCCTTTCAAAGGATAATACATTGCGTGAACAGATTCAAGCAATTCACATAAAACACAAGGAATACGGTTATCCTCGCATGACAATCGCCTTACGAGAGGCCGGATTTTTCGTGAACCACAAAAAAGTATATAGACTTATGCGAGAGCTTCACATTCAATCGATCATCCGTAAAAAGCGACGCTTTTTCAAAGGGAAATCCTCAAAGATTTTCCCCAATGTAGTAGAACGGCAATTCCAAAACCGCAAACAAAATGAGGTACTTGTCACAGATATCACTTATTTGCCATTCAAAGATAAATTTCTCTATTTATCGGTCGTTCAAGACCTTTACAATAATGAAATCGTTGCTTGGAAACTCTCACATCGCAATGATTTACAACTTGTTCTAAAAACATTAGATTTAGCAACACAAAAAAGAGATGTGTATGGAACCATCATCCACTCAGATCAAGGATTCCAATATACATCTCCTGCTTATTATCGTATGCTTCAACAGCTAGGCGCCATCGGCAGCCATTCTCGCAAAGGAAACTGCCATGACAATGCTTGCATTGAATCATTCTTCTCTCATTTTAAATCTGAAATGTTTTATCTTAATGACTCTCAAACAAAGGGAGAACTAATTCAAGCAATTGAAACATACATCTATCATTATAACTACAAACGATTCCAAAAACGACTCAATCATCGAGCTCCGATCGAATATCGAATTTCGATGGCTGCATAGTCTTTTTTACAGTTGTCTACTTGACGGGGATAAGTCCATATTCATGTTATCCTCCTTTGAAGACAGTATGGAGTCAATGGGGTGCGTGATAGGGAGTGATTGTACAGCGGTTACTAGATGGACCTTACTAAAAAAATTATACCTAAAACCCCAAAAAATTGCACTGAATATTATATTACGAACGGATGCGTTAGTAATATAATTTAGAAGCTACTTTTACAGCTCTTTCGCATTTTTTAATCTTCCGCAATCGGGCGCGATTGGTGAGCAACACATGTAGAAAATGATCAAACTTTTTTATAAAATCGATACTTAAATCTGCTAGATAAGAATCCATTTTGATCAATCTTTTTCAAAATGGATTCTTTTTATTTATTGAGAAATATGGGTTTGTAAGATGTTTTTTATCAAACTTAATTTAAATGCTACAGTAAGATCCCACCTCAAGATTGAGAGATAATCGAAGAAGATAGGTGGGGGATGAAGAAAACCTCCACTGATGGAAGTTTCACTTTATTTAGGAATACATGTAACATTTATGAATCGCAAACGTTATAGTATGTGGACTAAGAGATGTGAATAATAATTATCATATCTGTTACACTTCTTTGTCTTGTATTTACATACTTAAAAAATAAATTTACTCTGCAACTGATAATAATGATGTTTGCTAAAATAGCAAACATCATTTATTTTTGTTTGGAAATGGGTAAACGATATATTGAAACGTTTATTTTTGTTGTGATATTATAAATAAAAATAAACCAAATCATAATTTGTTTGTTTTTAAAATAAACTTTTTAGGGGATTGTTTAGCATGAATGATATTTCAGAATGGTTTTGGAATGCCACGGTTGAGGAATTAAAAAAAGGATATGTATTTGAGAAGGACACTGAAGAATACGTTTGTTTAGCTTGCGGAGAAAAATTTATGAAAGGTATTATTTATCAAGAGCAAAACGTTTTTTATGAAGCAGAGAAGTTTGCACAGCTTCATATCGCAAATGAACATACTTCTATGTTCGACTATTTATTAGGGTTAGATAAGAAGTTAACAGGTTTAACAGACTTGCAAAAGAAGATGATACAGTTCTTTCATATGGGTTTAAACGATAAAGAAATTGTGAAGGAAATGGACGGTGGAAGCACATCAACAATTCGGAATCATCGTTTTACATTAAGAGAGAAGATGAAGCAAGCAAAAGTGTTTCTTGCGCTGATGGAGTTGTCAGAAGAAAAGGTAACGAATCAATCTAAATTGCTTCCTATTCACCGGACAGCTACGATGGTCGATCAACGGTATAACATTACAGAAGCGGAGAATGAAGAAGTTTTAAAATTACATTTTACAGAAGGATTAGACGGACCACTTTCTAAATTTCCGAAGAAACAAAAGCGAAAATTAATTATTTTGAAACACTTAGTGAAAAAGTTTGAGAGCAATCAAAAATATACAGAAAAAGAAGTTAATGAGATTTTAGAAAATGTATATCCTGATTATGTCACGTTAAGAAGATACTTAATTGAATATGGTTTTCTCGACAGAACAACTGATGGAAGTCAGTACTGGGTGAAATTATAGAGAACAATATAGAAAAAGTGAAAGGAGAAAGGAAATTGAATAGAAGAGAAGAATTAAAACAACTGTATAAAGAAACAGAAATAGAATCTGGGATTTACTGTATTAAGAATATGAAAAACGGAAAAGTGTATCTAGAGAGTACGAGGAATTTAAAAACGATGAGTGGAAGACGACTTTTACTTAATATGGGTTCTCATACGAATAAGGCATTGCAAGATGATTGGAAGGAATACGGAGCAGATGCTTTTGAGTTTGAAATATTAGAAGTGTTGAAAAAGAAAGATACTGGATATTTTAACGCAAAAGAAGAATTGAAGAAACTAGAAAAGAAATGGTTAGAGAATTTACAGCCATATGGAGAGCGTGGATATAACCGCGAAACATCTCGATAAAAGGGGTTATGAAATTTGAAAACAATTGAAGAAGGAACAGAAAATAAACCGATATGGCGTTCTATGTCTATGTTTCTCATTCCTTTACTGTTAAGTAATGTATTGCAGTCGCTTGGACAATTGTTTGGTATGGTAGTGGTGGGACGTTGGCTTGGCATTAATGACTTAGCTGCTATTTCGGCCTTCTTCCCGTTGTTTTTTCTACTCATTTCATTTGTAATCGGAATTGGTTCTGGTAGCTCGATTTTAATTGGTCAGGCTTTTGGGGCTCGTAATGAAGAACGTTTAAAGGCGATTGTCGGTACAACGTTGACATTTACGTTTGTACTTGGAGCAATTTTAGCGGTAGTGGGCAGTATGTTCGCAATGGATATTATGCGCCTTGTTGGTACGCCAGAAAATATCATTGATATAAGTGTTCACTATGCACGAATTTTATTTATTTTCATGCCGGTGCTGTTTTTGTATTTTGCATATACAACATTTATGCGCGGGACAGGGGACTCTAAAACACCATTTTATTTTTTAATTGTTAGTACAGGACTAAATATGGCATTATTACCTATTCTTATTTTTGGTTGGCTAGGCTTGCCGAAACTGGGTGTGTACGGCGCAGCGTATGCCTCTGTTATATCAACAATTGTTACATTTATTATTCTGTTAATTTATTTGAGAAAAACGAAACATCCATTGCAATTTGATGCAACAGTTCGAAAGTATCTTCGCATGGATGGGGACTTGTTAAAGTTATTATTACGTCTTGGCATTCCAGCAAGTATTAATATGATACTCGTTTCATTATCTGAGATTGCCGTTATTTCCTTTGTAAATCGCTTCGGATCAGACGCAACTGCGGCGTACGGAGTAGTAAACCAAGTAGCAAGTTACGTACAGATGCCAGCTGTTAGTCTTGGGATTACCGTTTCTATATTTGCAGCTCAGTCCATTGGAGCTAATCAATTTGATCGTCTGCAAAAAGTAATCCGAGCGGGACTTGTTATGAACTATGTAATTGGAGGAATATTAATCTCTTTTATTTATTTGTTTTCAAAAGAAATTTTAGCGCTCTTTTTAACGAGTCAGAGTACGATTGAGATTGCACATAGTCTCATTATGATTACGTTATGGAGTTACTTAATTTTCGGTCATGCGCAAATTATTGGTGCGACAATGCGTGCGAGTGGAACTGTATTGTGGCCCACTATTTTTGCGGTTATATCGATTTGGGGTGTGGAAGTTCCAGTGGCATACTTCCTTTCGTATCATACGAGCCTTGGGATAAAAGGAATATGGATTGGATATCCAGCTGCGTTTATTGTGAGTTTGCTTTTACAATACGGATATTACAGGTTGTCGTGGAAGAAGAAGCGGATTACGCGTCTTATTAGCTAAAGGTTTGGTATCACTTTTCTTGTTAAATAAATGAGCACTAATAGAAATAAGATACAAAAATAGTTATGTGAACAAAAGATCTCTTCTAGATTGCTTATCTGGAGGGGATTTTTATGTTTTCATGCAACATTAATGCAGGCATGGGGAATAGTAACTTTATTATGAAAAAGTAAGAGTATATTTTTGAAATGAAGTCATTAAGGGGTGAAGGTATTATAAATATGGATAAAAAAGAAAAATGGAGCTTATGGGCACTTTCATCTGTTCCTTTAGTTATGACACTTGGAAACTCCATGTTAATCCCTGTCCTTCCATTAATTGAAAAGAAATTAGATATTAATGATTTTCAAGTTTCTCTTATCATTACTGTCTATTCTATTGTCGCTATTATTTTAATTCCTATAGCTGGTTATTTATCTGATAAGTGGGGGAGAAAGAAAGTAATTATACCTAGTTTATTTATAGCAGCTATAGGGGGAGCTATTACGGGTTGGGTATCATGGAAGCTTGAAAATCCTTATACGTGGATTTTAATAGGGAGGATTATTCAAGGAATTGGCTCAGCTGGGGCAATGCCTGTTGTGATTCCTTGTGTAGGTGATATGTTTCAAGATGAAAAACAAGTGAGCAGTGGCCTAGGTCTAGTCGAAACATCAAATACATTAGGTAAGGTTTTAAGTCCAATTTTAGGGTCCTTACTAGCTTCGTTTGTTTGGTTCCTTCCTTTTTGGTTCATCCCGATTTTGTGTATAATATCCATTATTTTAATTCTCTTTTTTGTGAAGCCACCTAAACAAAAACAAGAAGCTCCTCCATTACGTATTTTTCTTCAAAATGTAAAGTTGATTTTATGTGAGAAAGGTCGTTGGCTTTTTCCAATTTTTATACTTGGAGGCATTATTATGTTCATTCTGTTTGGTATCCTTTTTTATTTATCTTCCATTTTAGAAAAGCGATATCACTTAGAGGGTGTTTGGAAAGGCTTTGTATTAGCTATTCCGTTAGCTTCACTTTCTCTTACTTCTTATATAACAGGGAAAAAAATTGGGGATAAGAAAATAATGATGAAGTGGTGTATATGTATTGGTTTTTTCTTATTAGGAATAACATTAATAACTCCGATATTCTTCAAAAACATTTACATCATTATCACGAGTCTTGTAATTAGTGGAATTGGGATTGGTGTTGCTCTTCCTAGCTTAGACGCTCTAGTAACAGAAGGAATCCAGAAGGAACAGAGAGGATCGATTACATCTCTTTATAGCTCAATGCGATTTGTAGGAGTAGCCGCAGGCCCTCCGTTGTTTGCAGTATTAATGAAAGGGCCGGATAATTATATATTTTATCTGTCAATTTTTTTAGCATTTGTAGGAGCTTTATTATCTTTACTATGCATTAAACCAAAAAACGCCCAATAAAAATACAAATTTTAAAGATTACATTTCAAAATAAAGAAGGAAGCATAAATCTTCAATTTACGTAAAGCTATGCTTCCTTTTTTAGTACATATGCTACTGATTAAAGGGTATAAATATAAAATTTACACTCGTACACATTGAACAAAACAAATAGGAGGTAAGTTGCTAGAAGTTAGAGAAATTATGGAGGAGAAAGAATGATGCAAGTAGGGAGAGGATATAATGACATCATTTTTAATCATTGTAGGCGCTTGTATCCTTGTGTTCATTAGTCTTATTCATATGTACTGGGCATGTGGTGGAACTTGGGGAAGTAAGGTTGTTCTTCCGATGAAAAAAGATAGCGGAGAGTATACTTTTGTTCCGCGGAAAATAGGGACTTTTGCAGTGGCGATTGCTATTCTATGTTTTGCTATGATTCTATTAGCTCAAAGCAGATATTTGTTTTTTTGGAATGCGAGTGATTACACAAAATGGGGATGTATGATTCTAGCGGGGATTTTCTTTTTACGTGCAGTAGGGGATATGAAGTACGTTGGGTTCTTTAAAAAGGTAAAAGGAACGAAATTTTCGATATATGATACGTTGTTATACAGTCCGCTTTGTTTGTATATTGCTCTTATTTTTGTGATGGCGGTTCTAGGTAGTGATTAGTTTGTGTGAGGAAACCTTTTATTAATAGGGTTTCTTTTTTAAAATTGATTTAATAGTCTTTCTTTTTTGTATTTTCTATCTTTACAATAAGAAGTTAGAGGAGTATATTAACAAACAAATAGCAAATTTTACAGCCAAATATCGCTTAATCCACTTAGGAGCGGGGGAACCAATTTTGTGCATTGTCACTTGGGGTGAATCCTTTTTAGGTAGGGCTACTCTCAAGGCCCGAATCCGACAGCTAACCTCGTCAGCGTTTTGAGAGGGGGGGACTTGTGTGTAAAAACACTAGGTGCAACCTAGTGTTTTCTTTTATTCTGTTAATGGTAAAATTTTACAAAAATACTGCGTAGGATAGAAAATAATTGTAGGTGAAACAGAGGGGAGAAAAAGGATGAACTGGCTTACAAGTCTAATTACAATTTGTCTATTTGTAGTTGTAGCAAAACCAATGGGAGATTACATATACAATGTGTTTCAGCAAAATGGACCATTCCAAAAGGTATTTGGTCCAATGGAAAAACTTTTGTTTAAAGTCGCAGGAATTAAAGGATATCGTCAAAGCTGGAAACACTATTTGTTTTGCTTAATCATAACAAATTTGTTTTTTATCCTTGTTGTGTATTCTATATTTCGGTTACAGGGGATGTTGCCGCTAAATCCAAATCATGTTTCAGGAATGGAGCCGACATTAGCATTTCATACAGCTATCACGTTTATGACAAATGCGAATCTACAACATTATGGGGGCGAAAGTAATTTATCTTATTTCTCTCAAATGGCTGGAGTAACGTTTATGATGTTTGCAGCACCTGCAACTTCAATGGCGATTGGTATTACGTTTATTCGCGTCTTAGCAGGTAAAAAAATTGGTAACTTCTTTGTTGATTTTGTTCAATCTATTACAAGGGTATTATTACCAATTTCGTTTGTAACATCGCTAATTTTTCTAGCGCTAGGAACACCGCAAACACTAGATTCCACGATTATCGCAAAAACGTTGGAAGGGGCAGAGCAGGCAATTCCTCGTGGACCAGTAGCGTCTTTACTTTCTATTAAAGAACTTGGAGATAATGGCGGAGGCTTTTTTGGAACAGTTTCAGCACATCCTTTTGAAAATCCAAATATGATTAGTAATGTACTCCAGATGATGCTGCAAATGTTAATTCCAATGGCATTTCCGTTTGTATACGGACGAATGGTTGGAAACCGTAAACAAGGAAGAATGTTTTTTGTATCGATGCTTATTTTATTTATTGTTGGGTTTTCTACACTCGCTATATCTGAATTGAAAGGGAATCCACTGTTAAACCAAATTGGTATAGACAGTTCTCAAGGAAATATGGAAGGGAAAGAAATGCGTCTTGGTGTTACATCTTCTGCTTTATACGCAACTGTTACAAGCGCTTCAGGGACAGGGGGCGTAAATACAACACATGATACGTTAACGCCAATTGGAGGAATGGTTCCACTTGTAAATATGCTTCTAGGAACTGTGTTTGGCGGGATTGGAGTTGGATTTATGAATGTGATCATGTATGCGATGATAGCAGTATTTTTAGCTGGATTAATGGTAGGACGTACACCGGAGTTTCTTAATAAAAAATTAGAAGGAAAAGAGATGAAATTAATTGCCACTACGATTGTGTCCCAGCCGCTTCTCATTCTTGGAGCTGCGGGAGTTGCTTTTTCAACACATTTCGGAACAGATGCAATTTCGAATCCTGGTTTTCACGGTCTAACACAAGTTGTATATGAGTATACATCGTCTGTTGTAAATAATGGCTCTGGATTTGAAGGGTTAAATGATAATACACCATTTTGGAATATTTCAACAGGTATCGTTATGTATATTGGTCGTTATTTCAGTATCATTACGATGCTTGCCGTTGCAGTTGGACTGAAAAAGAAAAAAAGTGTACCTGAAACTATTAGCATGTTCCAAACTGACAATCACTTGTTTAGAGGAATCTTACTTGGTACGATATTTGTAGTAGGTGCTTTAACATTTTTACCAGTACTTGTACTTGGGCCAATTGCTGAATTGTTAACAATATCATGAAGTTGTAAAACGAGGGGCGTAAAATCCTCTCGTTTTTGTTATGTATTTCTTTGTTATTTTCAACGTGGTTTATTATAGTATATATATATGCTTTTGTTGAAGAAAATTTGGAATCTATACACAAAGGTCTAAATGATTCAATGAATTTACAAAGGTTTACTTTACATAATAAGAGGATGTGGAAATACAATGTCATTACAGTCAAAATATTTAGCAGGAATTTCACTTGGAATAATGGGGGTTGGTTTTGTTGCAACAATCCCATTTCAAGGAACGATAGCAGGGAATATTATACAAGGTGGATTTGAAGCTGGTTTAGTAGGGGGACTCGCGGATTGGTTTGCAGTTACAGCACTGTTTCGTCACCCGATGGGGATACCGATCCCGCATACAGCTCTATTGCCCAAAAATCGGAAACGGGTTACGAAAGGACTTGTTTCCACGCTGGAAAATGATTGGCTTACGAAAGAAAGTATTACCGATAAAATAAAAGAAATGAAGTTGGCTGCAACGGTATTACATATTGCGGAAAGAGAGCTGCATTCCGATGCGTTAAAGAAAGGGATTGTTACAATTGCTGAAAAGGCGATTCTGCGAATGAACACAAAACGGTTAGCTATTGTTTTGGAAAAAGAATTAAAAACGTACTTACATACAATTAACGTAGGTAATATTCTTCAAGTGCTTGTTGATCAAATAGTTACACAAGAATATGATGAAAAGACGTTAGATTGTTTATTAGTCAAAGCGAAAGAATGGACAGCACAAGATGCAGCTCGATATCAACTTGGTAGTTTAGGTATGAAGGCGCTAGAAAATATAAAAGTAGATGGTTTCTTACAGTTTGCGCTTAAATCCTTTATGAGTATTGCCGATGAAGAAAAAGTTGGTAGCATTCTGCAAAAGTTTATTATTAATAATATTAGTAGTTTGCAAAGCGTTGATAATAGCACGAGACAAGCTCTATTGATGAAAATTCGCCACGAAATCCTACATATGAAGGAAAATGAATCGGTATTAAAAGAACTAGAGAATTGGAAAGAAAATTGGATTGTGAATTGGGAGGCAGCTGAGAAGATAACAGAATTTCTTGAGCAAGCAAAGCAAAAATTTGTAGATTTTATTCAAAAAGATGAATTTGCGGACAAATATCTTCTACCGTTTATGACAACACAAATGAATAAAATAAAAGAAGATGCAGCAACAGTTCAACGTATGGAAGATTGGCTACAAAAACAAATTGTAAACGTCGTTGAAAGCAATCATTCTAAAATCGGAAAACTCGTACAGGAAAATTTAGATAAATTAGATGATAAAACACTTATTGAGATGATTGAAAATAACGTAGGAAAAGATTTGCAGTGGATTCGTGTAAATGGTGCCGTTTGTGGATTTATGATTGGATTGGTTTTGGAAGGCTTAAAAGCGGTTATATAATAAAAAACAATTTGAATAGTGATAAGGAAAAATATATATCCTCTTCATACTTATGAAAGATAAAAATTAAAACCTTTCACAGCTTTAAATGTAGCAGTGAAAGGTTTTTTTTATTGGGTTTTCCTTCAATGTTTTATTGAGTGCAATTTTTTGTGGTTTTTTCTTCTAAGTAATGAAGGTATATGAATTATATTCACGGAAATACTTACATATTTATTTTCATATGATAAGTGCACGCATCAATAAAAAGGAGGTTTTAGTACAGTGCAAGTAAGATTTAATGAATATCGTCTTCCGATGGCTGAATCAGGCCCTTATGGGATAACGGTCGGTGTGGATAGAGCTCTTTGGTTTACGGAACATAAGGGAAATAGAATAGGAAGAATGACTGTAACCGGTGAAATACAGGAATTCTTCGTTCCTACATCAGATGCTGGGCTTTCATGTATAGTATCTGGGGCGAATGGAGATCTATGGTTTACAGAATACAAGACGGATAAGATTGGAAAGATTACAATGCAAGGCGAGGTTACTGAATATATGCTACCTACTACAAAATCAGCTCCGTATGGAATAACAGAAGGACCTGATGGAGCAATATGGTTTACGGAACTAACAAGTAATAAGATAGGAAGAATTTCATTGTTAGGCGAGATTACCGAGTATACATTACCTAATTCGGAATCTTATCCGTCATTTATCGTATCAGGACCAGATGGGGCACTTTGGTTTACGGAGAACAAAAGTAATAAAATAGGGAAAATTACAACATCCGGTCAAATTATTGAGTACTCTATACCTACAATGAATTCTGCTCCAGTAGGCATTACAAATGGACCTGATGGAGCGCTATGGTTTGTAGAAATAAACGGAAATAAAATAGGAAGAATTACGACATCGGGAAAAATTAGCGAGTACCCTATCCCAACTGTAAATGCCCGACCACATGCTATTGTTGCAGGTGAGGATGGAGTACTTTGGTTTACGGAGTGGGGAAGTAATCAGATTGGACGAATTACGGTGAATGGAGAAATTGCGGAATATCAAATTCCTACGAAAAACTCTGAACCGCATGGGATTGTACTAGGACCAGATGGAGCAATATGGTTTGCTGAAGAATGTAATCAGATCGGACAGTTAATTTGTTTATAAAATTGTGTAATTCTAAATACCTTATTAGTATTTCAGTAATAAGGGTGCTGAAAAAGTGAATTTAATAGGATAAGAAAGAAACTTTTACTGTAACTGAAGAGTAGGAAAGAAAATGAAAAATGTTACTTATGAGATGGTGAAATTTGTATATTGAAAGGAGGCGAATGTTAGTAAGGTAACACCTACTAACAACTATGAAAATAAAAGTGATAATAGCTGATGATAATTCTTTTATTAGAGAAGGTATGAAAATCATTTTAAGTACATACGCGGAATTTGAAGTGTTAGTAACAGTAAATGATGGGCAAGAGGCACTAGAGTATTGCAAAAAACATGATGTTGATATTGCCCTTTTAGATGTACGTATGCCGAATATGAACGGCGTGGAAGCAACGAAATTAATTTGTGAACAAACAAAAACAAAGCCGCTCATATTAACGACATTTGATGATGACGAATACATTTTAGATGCAGTAAAAAATGGAGCGAAAGGTTATTTATTAAAAAATAATGATCCGGAGCGAATACGAGATGCGATAAAAAGTGTTTATCACGGACATACTGTCATTCAAGATGTAGTCCTCGATAAACTTAAATCAAACTTACAAGAAAATAAAGAAGAAGAACCGAAAATAGATAAGAGTCTTTTCACAGAAAGAGAACTTAGTATTATTGCTCTTATTGCAAAAGGTTTTTCAAATAAAGAGATTTCAAAACAGCTTTTTATATCAGAAGGGACGATTGCGAACTATATTACCTCAATTCTTAGTAAAACGGGGCTTGAGCATCGTACGCAAATCGCCATTTACTATTTAACGGGAACAGTGGATTAGAAATATGGAATTTTGGATCATTATTAGTAAGCTCATAGTTTTCCTATATATTGTGTTCAGTTATGCCCATTCCAACGTTACGAATCTACCATGGATTGTATTTACTTTACTTCTTTATCTTTGTGTAAATGTTACGATTTATATTTTGAAAAAAGATACAGCGAAGAAAGTAGTTATATTGGCATCGATTGTCATTACAATTGTTTCATATGGACAGGTTCATCCGTTATTATTTTTATTTTTACCTCTGAATTTATATGAATTTACTTTTTATTACATATATGAAAAATGGCTGATGTTTTTCATTATGCTTCTTCCGGTTCTGTTTGTTGAGGAAGATATACGTATGACATACGGTTTAATCGCTGTATTTAGTTTTGTTATTTTCACAATGGCAAGGCTATATACGGAAAAATTGGTGAAATTTGAAACGCAAAATGACATCATGCGAAAAGATATGCAAAGGCTCACAAAAAGTTTGCATGAAAATAAAGAATACATAAGGCAATCTGAATACACATTTAAGCTAGAAGAACGAAATCGATTATCACAAGAAATTCATGATAAAATTGGTCATTCCATGACAGGGGCACTTATTCAAATGGAAGCAGCAAAGAGGTTAATGGAAATAGATAAGGACAAAGCTGCGGAGTTACTTCAAAATGCGATTCATATTTCTAAAGATGGTATTGAAAGTATTAGAATTACCCTTAAAAATGTGAAACCGCCAACTGAACAAATTGGAATTCATCGTATGAAATTATTCATAGATGAATTTGCGAGCAAGCATAATATAAAAATTCCGTTTGTGCATAAAGGAAATTTGGATACAATTTCTCCTATCCAATGGAAGATCATTGGTGAAAATGTTACAGAGGCGTTAACGAATACGATGAAATACGCTGATGCGACGGTCATTTCAATAGATATTAATGTGCTTAACAAGATGGTAAAGGTGCAGGTGAAAGATAACGGAAAAGGGGCAACCATTGTTAAGAAAGGCCTCGGTATCATTGGGATGGAGGAGAGAACAGCGTCTATTAATGGGAAAATTATTGTAGATGGGACCAATGGTTTTTCAGTAACAATGTTATTGCCGATACAGTAAGGAATAGATAAGATGAATGATCTCACTGGAAAAAAGTGAATATTCTCATGTGAAAAGAATGAACTTATGCACTGAGCAGGTTCATTCTTTTTGTTTATAATAACAGCAGAGAAACCGAAATAGGGGTGAAATGATGAACGCATTGGAGATAAAAAACTTAACGAAAAAATTTGGTGATTTCATCGCAGTTGATAATATGTCTTTATCTATCGCACAAGGAGAAATATTTGGATTTTTAGGTTCAAATGGTGCTGGTAAAAGTACAACAATTAATATGATTGCTGGATTGCTAAGAAGTAATGAAGGTGAGATTAACATATTAGGGAAAAATAGTAAGAAGTATAGCCGATTTGCAAAAATGAACATTGGTATTGTGCCGCAAGACATAGCGATTTACGAGGAGTTAACCGCCTATGAAAATGTAAAATTCTTTGCAGGATTATATGGATTGCGAGGAACTGAATTGAAAGAGAGAGTAGAAGAAGCGCTCCAGTTTGTAGGGCTCAGTGATAGACATAAAAGCTATCCGAAAAACTTCTCTGGTGGAATGAAGCGAAGACTTAACATTGCTTGTGCGCTTGCACATCGTCCGAAGTTAATTATTATGGATGAGCCGACAGTAGGGATTGATCCACAGTCAAGAAACTACATCCTCCAGTCTGTACGAAAATTAAACGAAATGGGTAGCACAATCATTTACACAAGTCACTATATGGAGGAAGTGGAGGAGATCTGTACAAAAATCGCGATTGTTGATCACGGAAAGATTATTGCAGAAGGAACGAAAGAACAGTTAAAAGCAATCATTACTGATACGAAAGATATTTGGATTGAAGTAAAAGCAATTGAAGATATGGATATGGATCAACTAAAAGAAATTAGCGGGGTTAAAGCTGTTCAAATAGAAGAAAACGTAATTAAAGTGAATTCCGATACAGGAGTGAACAATTTAAATAAAATTATTCAATATTTTATTAGTCATGATATAGAAATACGATCGGTAGAAGAACAGGCACCCAACTTAGAAACAGTGTTTCTGACGTTAACGGGGAGAAAATTACGAGATTAACAAGATTAATAGTAAATAGAAAAAGGAGGTTCATCGCTTGAACATCTTCAATATTGCAATCGTGCAAATTAAAAGAGATTTTCGAGATATAAGAACATTAGTTTTTATGTTAGCATTCCCAATTGTACTTATGCTAGTCTTGGGAACAGCTTTAACAAATGCATTTAATAGTGACAGTCTTTCTATTGAAAATATACAGGTATTATATAAAGATGAAGCTAATAGTCAGTTTTCGCAGGCCTTTGAAGCGTTTATAAAAGAAGCAGATAAATCTGGAATTCACTTTAAAAAAGCTTCAACTGATGTAGATGGAAAAGAAGAAGTGAAACAAAATAAATATGCTGGCTATGTAGAAATGAATCAAGATGGCGTGAAGTTATATGAGAGTGATAGAAATAGTATTGAAGGAAGTATTGTTGAGGGGATGCTTACTACATTTGTTGATAAGTACAACGTAGCGGTAGAAGTTGCGAAAGTAGATCCAGGGAAAGTTAGCACAGTTATTTCAAGTGGAAATCATGATGATTATATAAAAGAGACATCTTTACAAGCTGCTAAAAAACCAAGCTCTATGGATTATTATGCGGTTGTGATGACGACGATGATTGCCTTGTATGGAGCGATGGGAGCGAGTTATCTCATTCGCGGAGAGCGATTACGAAGAACGGGAGATCGTTTAATTGCCGCGCCTGTTAGTAAAGCGGAAATCTTCGTTGGGAAAATACTCGGTAGTCTTGTAGTAAATGTACTTTGTCTTCTTCTTGTCGTTGTCTTTAGTAAATTTGTTTATGGCGCAAATTGGGGGGACCATCTTGGAGTAGTCTTTCTGATTTTACTAACAGAAGTATTCCTTGCAATTAGCTTCGGATTAGGGATTGGATATATTACGAAAACGGGTGAGGCAGCTAAAGCGGTGATTATGGTTGTTGTACAATTGGCTTCTATTTTTGGTGGAGCATATTTTGTAGTCGAAGAAAATGTGCTTACAAATATGTCGCCATTAACATGGGCAAATACAGCAATTATGAAAATTATTTATGCGAATGATTTAGGGGCAGCACTTCCGGTAATTTCTTTGAATATTGGAATTTCAGCATTGTTTTTATTGATTGCGATTATCGTATTACGCAGACGGGAGGGGCTATAATATGAAAGATATTTTATGGCTCATACAAAAAACATTATCGGTACTTTTGAAAAATAAAAAAGGGTTACTTATTATTATCGGCTTACCGATAGCGGGAGCACTAATTTCTTTTCTGATGTATGGAAATGCAGGGCAAGGGACATTAAACATCGGGGTTGTAAATAATGAAAATCATTATATAGCAAATGATACCGTGAAATTTATAGAAGGATTAAATCATGTGAAAGTGAGTAAAATTAAAGAATCAGAAGTCGAAGAGAAGCTTGCCTCGAAAAAACTTGATGCAGTGATTACGTTAGATTCAGGTTTTTCAGAAAGTGTTCGAAATGGTAAACCGAGTCACATTCAAATTTCTTCAATTAAAGGTGCTCAAGTAACAGGGTTTATAAAATCGTATTTGTATAATTATATTGATAATATAACGGCAATTAGTAAAGTAGCACAAGATGATCAAAGTAAGTTTGAGAAGATGTATGCAAGTTATCAAAAAAATTCATTTAAGTTAACAGCCGAGACGCTTAAGGATACTTCGAAAAATAAAGATATGACGAATCAAACAGTTGGCTATCTCATTATGTTTATGCTTTTTTCAGCAGTGAATTTCTCAGAATTAATTTTGAAAGAAAAAGAGAACCGAACGTATTTCAGGTTATTATCAACACCGATAGATGGGAAGAAATATATTTTATCTAATGTTGCTGTTAATATGCTTATTTTGATCGTGCAAATTGTTATAACAGTATTATTTATGACCAATGTGTTTCATATTGATATAAATATGCCTTTAATTGTTATGATTGGAGTACTGATGCTATTTGGCTTAGTCGCAATTGGTTTATCGTTAGCGATTGTATCTTTTGCGAAAAACTCAACTTCTGCGAATGCAATGCAAAATATTATTATTACACCAACATGCTTGCTTGCCGGATGCTTCTTTCCATTTGAAATTATGCCAGCATCTGTGCAAAAAGTTGCTGAATTTCTTCCGCAGCGTTGGTTATTAGACACAATCACGAAATTACAGCAAGGAACACATTTCGCAGATTTATATTTAAACATTTTAATCTTATTTGCCTTTGCCATTGCCTTTTTCCTAATCGCAATTTATAAGTTTGGGCGTAATAACGATGCGAGGAATTTTATTTAATTCAAGATACAAAAGGGATGCAGTTTGATACTGCATCCCTTTTTGTATCTTGGCTAACTAAAGCAGCTTATGTAATATTGATATGCTTTTATAGAGTTCTATACAGTCTCCTTCTAAAAGAAAAATACTATTCGTAATGACGTTAAGCATTAAAGCAAGCAACTTTTGAAATACTATGTAGAGAAAATTATTTTGTGCGGAAGGAAAACAAAATGGTGAAAAAGATATTTCGGATTATTTCTATTATTATTGCCATATTAGCTTTTCTCATTATTTGGATGCATATTGATGTAACACTAGGGAGAAAAATAGAGGCGAAAAAAAATCAATCTAAAGAATATGAGCTGCACTATAGTGATTTCCAATTATATGCTGAGGGGAAATCCTTATATGAGCAGTTATTTTCTGATATAAAAGAGGCGAAACATTCCATCTTCACTTATTTCTTCATTATTTCAGATGATAAAAGCAGTCATTCTTTTTTGAATTTGTTAAAAGAAAAAGCAGAAGAAGGTGTACAAGTATACTTATCAGTAGATTGGATTAATGATTTGTCTTTCGAAAGAAAAATGAAAAATGAATTACAAGCGAGCGGTGTTCATTTTACATATAGTAGAAAACCTGAATTTCCATTCTTTTTTTATTCACTGCATCATCGGAATCACCGCCGTATTACAACAATTGATGGAAAAATAGGGTATAGCGGTGGTTTCAATATAGGCGATGAGTACTTAGGAAAAGACAAGCGTTTTGGATATTGGCGAGATTATCATGTACGAATACAGGGAGAAGGAGTGAAAGATTTAGAAGAACAGTTTGTATTAGACTGGAAACGAGATACTTCTGAAGGAATAACAAGTACTTCTAAGCAGATTGTCCCAGGAAAAACATTACACACATTGTCTTGTTATAATGGTCATGATGTGATAAATAAGTACATTGAATTAATAAAGCAGGCAAAGCAATCTATCATTATTGCCACACCGTATTTTATACCAAAAGATGAAAAACTTATGAATGCCTTAATTCAAGCGAGGCAGCGTGGTGTTTCCATTAAAATACTTTGGTCTTTCAAACCGGATATCCCTCTTATAAAAGAGGCTGCATATCCTTATATTCGTCAAGCTATCGAGAATGGCATTTCCGTATACGGATATAAAAAAGGAATGTTTCATGGAAAAGCTATGGTATTTGATAATGAAACAATCGTTACAGGAACAACAAATTTTACTTCACGTAGTTTTCGTATTAATGACGAGATGAATTTCTATATAAAGGGTGGTCCTATTCTTCAACAATTAAATAAGGTATTAGCACAAGATTTTCAAGATTCAAAAGAAATGACGATATCATTCTTTGATAATTTATCTTTTTGGGATCGGTGTAAAGAAAAGATAGCAGGGTTGTTTAATTATTATTTATAGAAGTAGTAATATAAATAAGAAAAAGTGCGGCGTAATGCGGCATTTTTTCTTGTTTATCCCGCATTAACGGGCAGTATGACCCCCCACCTCAAGAATGAGAGAGAAGCGAAGAAGATAGGTGGGGGATAACTGCCCGTAAAAGCCCGATTGGTTCAACTAACCATCAGTGGGAGGGAAGAAAACCCCCACTGATGGAAGTTTCACTTTATAATAATCCTTCGAGAAACGAAAACATATTTTTACAACATATATTTGGGATGATAAACTAAAATGGCAGGGAGCAATTATTTTCCATTAATACGGGAAAATATGTGATGAGATTCCATGAGGAGGAATTATTGTGAAACGTCAAACTGCTATTCGTGAGGTTGCAGAGTATATATGTATGCTTGAATTCAATCATCCTGTAAGAGTAGGTGTTAGCGGCATTACAGCTTCAGGGAAAACAACATTTGCAAATGAATTGGCAAAAGAAATCCAAAATCAAGGAAGAAAAGTAATTCGAACAAGTATAGATTATTTCCATCATCCGAGGGCAATTAGATATTCACAAGGGAAGGAATCGGCGAAAGGGTATTATGAAGATGCTCATGATTATAAAGCATTTTCTGAACGGTTATTAATGCCATTAGGGCCTAATGGTACGATGCGTTATGAGATAAAATCACATGATTTAGAGACAGATATGTATATTCCTTCAGACCCAATATTGGCTTCAAAAGATACGATATTTATAGTAGATGGAACCTTTTTATTTAAGCAAGAACTAAAACAGTTGTTTGATTATAGAATATTTGTAGAAACAGATTTTAATATTGCTAGAGAACGTGGTTCCAAGCGAGAGGCGCAAGCTTTTGGAAGTGAAGAGAAGGCAGACGAAATGTTTTTACAGCGATATCATGCGGCTTGTCACATGTACATAGAAGAGCATGCGCCAAAGGAATGTGCAGATGTAGTTTTGATTAATAATAATATAGAAGAACCGGTAGTTGTATTTAATGGTTTGTGATTGTAGGGTTATGAACTATGGGCGTTGAATATTTCTATGTTCTCGCTCCCTCTTGTAGAAAGTATAAGGTGCGGTATAATTCGCACCTTATTTCATAATGGCAGTAGAATTTTTTGAAAGGGCTAGTTTTCATCTTCAAGCTTTGTTAACTTATGACTGATTAAGGTGCCGATATGTTCTCCTAAACATATTTTTTTCATTACTCCTGATTCATCAAAGTTAAAGATATGGACTGGTAAATGATAGTCACGAGCAAGTAATAAGGCTGATTGATCCATCACTTTTATATTGTTCTGAACAACATCATTATAATTTAAATGACGATACATTTTTGCTGACTTATTTTGTTTAGGGTCACTTGTAAAGACACCATCTACGCCTTGTTTTGCGACTAAAATGGCGTCGCTATTCATTTCGATTGCTCGTTGTACACTTGGATAATCAGTTGTAACAAAAGGTTGGCCATTTCCACCGCCCAAAATAACAATATATCCTCTATCTAAATGATGAACAGCTCGTAAATGAATGTAGGGTTCGGCAACAGCTGTAACGGGAAAAGATGTCATGACGCGAACTTCTTTATTTGTTTTACTTTTTAAGACACCACGTAACATTAGGCTATTAATAATTGTGCCTAATGTACCTATATTATCTGCTTCTACGCGATCAATACCCCATGTTTCAGCTAAATTCCCTTTAAAAATGTTCCCTCCACCCACAACAATAGAAACTTCAATACCTAAATCAACAATAGATAAAATTTCAGTTGCGATATGTTCTAAGTGTTTGGAACCAAAACTGTTTCCATCTTGATCGGCGAGAGCGCCTCCACTTAGTTTGATTAATACTCGCTTATACGGCTTCATTGTTACTTCCCCCTTTAATAATGACAATAAAAAAGGAGCGAAGGCGAATGCCTTTGCTCCTTTACGAGAAAATGAAACAAAAAAGAACGGTATATAATGAAAGTCATTGTATGTTTTTTCATAACATCCACTCCTTTTTGTTTCATTTTTAAAATAGACGTATTTTTTAGATTATACAAAATAATTAGATGTTTTATCAATACTATTTTTTAGTTGTATACTGAAGATGCGCATCAATGAACATTTTAAGAAAAATTTTTGAAAGTTTTGTGACGAACTTGTAGATTTTTGTCTGATTTTGTAGGTTTATCTATATCATGTGAATAAAGCTTTTATACATTCAAATTGAAAGCGTTCGCATGAAGGGGATGAAAATACATGAAAAAATTCGGATTAGCTACACAAATTTTTGTAGCACTTGTTTTAGGGGTTGTAGTAGGGGCAATCTTTTCTGGTAATAAAACAGCTATTTCCTATATTCAACCGCTTGGAGATATCTTTATTCATTTAATTAAGATGATTGTTGTTCCAATTGTTATTTCTGCACTTGTTGTAGCAGTAGCTGGTGTAGGAGATATGAAAAAGCTCGGCAAATTAGGCGGAAAGACAATACTCTATTTTGAAATTATTACAACGATTGCAATTTTAATGGGCTTAATCGCAGCAAACGTGTTCCATCCGGGAACGGGCGTTGATATGAGCCATTTGCAGCATAGTGATATTTCATCATACCAAGCATCGGCTGAGGCAACGGAGAAAAAAGGCTTTGCAGATACAATTACTCATATTGTGCCAACAAACGTATTTGAGTCGATTGCAAAAGGTGATTTATTACCGATTATTTTCTTCTCAGTTTTATTCGGCCTAGGGGTTGCTGCAATTGGAGAAAAAGGCAAACCGGTCTTTAATTTCTTTGAAGGTGTATTAGAAGCGATGTTTTGGGTGACAAACCAAGTTATGAAATTTGCTCCGGTTGGCGTATTTGCACTTATTGCTGTAACGGTTGCGAAATTTGGAGTAGGTACACTGCTTCCGCTAGGAAAATTAGTGCTTGCCGTTTATGTAACAGTTATCTTATTTGTTGTTGTTGTATTAGGCATTAATGCAAAAATGGTGGGAGTAAATATCTTCACCTTAATGAAAGTTTTAAAAGAAGAACTGATTCTTTCCTTTACAACAGCAAGTTCAGAAGCGGTTTTACCAAATCTGATGCGGAAAATGGAAGAGTTCGGCTGTCCGAAGGCTGTTGCTTCTTTCGTTATACCAACTGGTTATACATTTAACTTAACTGGATCAGCTATTTATCAAGCGTTGGCAGCACTATTTGTAGCACAAATGTATAATGTACACATGTCATTGACGGAACAAATTACATTGTTATTTGTTCTAATGTTAACATCTAAAGGAATGGCTGGTGTTCCTGGTGCTTCCTTTGTTGTTGTATTGGCAACGTTAGGTTCTATGGGACTTCCAGTAGAAGGAATTGCTTTAATTGCTGGTATTGACCGCATTTTAGATATGATTCGTACGGCTGTCAATGTGTTAGGAAACGCATTAGCAGCAATTGTCATGTCGAAATGGGAAGGTGAATTCGATCAAGAGAAAGCGAAGAATTATCTAGAAACTGTAAACACAACAGAAGCAGCGTAAAAAACGAAATTTTAATCAGTGAGGGATTTTTATCTCTCGCTGATTATTCGTTGAACGAATCGGATCTTTACGAGTAGTATATCTCCTGCCCAATTTTTTATTTCTTGCACAATTTTTGAGGTATGGGAATGATTGTTTGTTAATGAGGGACAAAATAGATTGAGGAGTGAACAAACATGGCAACAATAACTGAAGCTAAAAAAGATGTACGAATTGAAAAAGACTTTTTAGGTGAAAAAGAAGTACCGATGCATGCGTATTACGGTGTTCAAACGATGCGTGCAGTTGAAAACTTTCCGATTACAGGTTATAAAATCCATGAAGGATTAATTAAAGCATTAGCAATCGTGAAAAAAGCGGCTGCGCTTGCGAATACAGATGTTGGACGATTAGAGTTAAAGAAAGGTGCAGCAATTGCACAAGCAGCACAAGAGATTTTAGAAGGAAAATGGCATGAGCATTTCATCGTTGACCCAATTCAAGGAGGAGCAGGGACTTCTATGAATATGAACGCAAATGAAGTCATTGCCAATCGTGCCCTTGAATTATTAGAAATGGAAAAGGGTGACTATCATTATATTAGCCCAAATAGTCATGTAAATATGGCACAATCAACAAATGATGCATTCCCAACGGCAATTCATATTGCAACGTTAAATTCATTAGAAGAATTATTGCAAACAATGGGATATATGCATGATATCTTTGAATTGAAAGCAGAACAATTTGATCATGTAATTAAAATGGGACGCACACATTTACAAGATGCTGTACCGATTCGTCTTGGACAAGAGTTTAAAGCGTATGCTCGTGTACTTGGACGTGACATGAAGCGTATTGAGCAATCTCGTCAACACTTATATGAAGTAAACATGGGAGCGACAGCTGTTGGTACAGGATTAAATGCAGATCCACAGTATATTGAGGCTGTAGTAAAACAATTAGCTGCTATTAGTGAGCTTCCTCTTGTTGGAGCTGAGGATTTAGTTGACGCAACGCAAAATACAGATGCTTATACAGAAGTATCAGCTGCACTGAAAGTATGTATGATGAATATGTCCAAAATTGCAAATGACTTGCGCTTAATGGCATCCGGTCCACGCGTTGGATTAGGTGAAATTATGCTTCCAGCTCGTCAACCTGGTTCTTCTATTATGCCAGGAAAAGTAAATCCTGTAATGCCAGAAGTTATTAACCAAATTGCGTTCCAAGTAATTGGGAACGATCATACGATTTGTCTTGCTTCAGAAGCGGGCCAATTAGAGCTAAACGTAATGGAACCAGTACTTGTCTTTAACTTACTTCAATCCATCAGCATTATGAATAATGGATTCCGTGCTTTTACAGATAACTGTCTAAAAGGAATTGAAGCAAATGAAGGACGCTTAAAAGAGTATGTTGAGAAAAGCGTTGGTATTATTACAGCTGTAAATCCACATATTGGATATGAAGCAGCAGCTCGTTTAGCAAAAGAAGCAATTGCAACTGGTCAATCTGTTCGAGAACTTTGCTTGAAAAACGGTGTATTATCACAAGAAGAATTAGACTTAATTTTAGATCCATTTGAAATGACGCACCCAGGAATTGCGGGAGCAGCTCTTTTAAAGAAAAATTAAAAGAGGGGGGATTTTCCCCCTTTTTTTGTTTACAATATGAAATGGTATATATAAATAGAGGTAGGGATTGTATGAGTAAATTTATGGTTTCCTCGGATGGAACGTTAAAAACGACATTACGAGGAGTAGAAGTATTAGCAACACCACTTTTAAATAAAGGTGTCGCTTTTACAGCTGAAGAAAGAGAAGAACTAGGATTAAAAGGATTGTTACCACCAGCTGTGTTAACGTTAGATGAACAAGCGCGACGTGCGTATGAGCAGTTTTGTTCACAGCCTGATGACTTGTTAAAGAACGTATATTTAACAGCATTGCATGATCGTAATGAAGTATTATTTTATCGTTTGCTCACAGATCATTTGCGAGAAATGCTTCCAATTGTATACACACCAACTGTTGGTGTAGCGATTCAAAGATATAGTCATGAGTATCGTAAACCGCGCGGTGTATATTTATCAATTGATGATCCAAGCGGCATTGAAGAAGCATTTGATAACATGGGTGCAACCGCAGAAAATATCGATTTAGTTGTTGTAACAGACGGTGAAGGTATTTTAGGAATTGGTGACTGGGGCGTAGGTGGTATTAATATTGCCATTGGAAAGTTAGCCGTTTATACAGCGGCAGTTGGTATCGATCCAAGCCGTGTATTACCTGTTATTTTAGATGTTGGTACGAACCGTGAAGATTTATTAAATAATCCGTTTTATATTGGAAATCGTCATCCGCGTGTAACTGGAGAAGCGTATGATTCATTTATTGACTTATTTGTAAAGGCTGTATGTAACAAGTTTCCGAATGCATTACTACATTGGGAAGATTTCAGCTCACGAAATGCACGTAGAATTTTAGATAAATATCGCGATAATGTATGTACATTTAATGATGATATACAAGGAACAGGTGCTGTTTCACTTGCAGGAGTGTTATCAGCTGTGAAATCTTCTGGTATTCCGCTTTGTGAACATCGCGTTGTTGTCTTCGGTGCGGGTACTGCTGGGATTGGAATTGCAGATCAAGTACGCGATGCGATGGTACGCCTAGGTTTATCAGAGGAAGAAGCAAATCGCCGTTTTTGGTGTATTGATCGTAATGGTTTACTTACAGATAACATGGGGGATCTTCTTGATTTCCAACGTCCGTATGCGCGTGAAGAATCAGAAGTGAAAGAATGGAAAACAACTGAAGTGATTGGTCTTGCTGAAGTTGTGAAACATGTACAACCGACTATTTTAATCGGTACATCAACAGTTGCTGGGGCATTTACAGAAGAAATCGTAAAAGAGATGGCAGCTCATGTGGAACGACCAATTATTTTACCAATGTCTAATCCGACACCTCTTGCAGAAGCGAAGCCGGCAGATTTAATTTCTTGGACAGAAGGACGAGCACTTGTTGCGACGGGAAGTCCGTTTGAGCCAGTTACATATAATGGTGTTACTTATGTAATTGGACAATCTAACAATGCGCTTATCTTCCCGGGTCTTGGTCTTGGTACAATTGTTGTTCATGCTCGTGTGATGACGGATGGCATGTTTGCGGCAGCGGCAGAAGCGGTAGCGAGTATGGTAGATACAAGTCAGCCTGGTGCACCGATTCTTCCAGAAGTAGAAGAACTGCGTAATATTTCAGAGATAGTTGCAATTGCAGTGGCAAAAGCGGCAGTATCTGAAGGTGTTGCTCGTGAGGAATTAAATGATAACGATATCAGGAAGGCTGTTCAAGCTGCAATGTGGCAACCTGTTTATCGTCAAATAAAAGCAGTTGAAAAGGTAACACTATAGAAATAAAGCCCGTTTATATAATAAGCGGGCTTTCCTTATTATGTTTCAATATTACGAGTCAAGATAAGAATACTAAATAATAGGAAGTGGCATATTTGGACTGGCGTCAATTATGGAAGAAAGATATTTCAATTTTAATCCTTGCAATTTTGATTGTTCCGATCGCTGGAGAACTGAATTTTCATCCATTTAATGATACGTTTCGTGTTAGCTTTGGAACACCGCTTTTTTTCTTTTTATTATTATTTTTAAGGAAAATTCCAGCTGCTTTAGCGGGTATAATTGTTGGCGCAGCTGTTGTAACATTTCGCATTGGTCTTGACTGGATGCTGCAAGGTTCTTTTCATTTTTCAGACTCCTTTTCTATGCGTTATCCAGTCTTTTTTTACTATTTCGTTTATGGAAGTCTTTTTTCACTATGTAAAGTAAACAGATTTCACCAAAAACCATTTATCATTGGATGTTTGGGGATAACGATTGAAATTATCTCGAGTATGTCAGAACTTGCTTTCTATCACGTTTTTGTGCTTGGGACGATGATTACAGTTTCAGAATTCAATAAAATTATTATTATTGCTATTTTTCGGAGCTTTTTTGCTCTCGGTTTTTTAAATATGATGAATTTATATGAAACAAAATTAAAAGAAGCTCAGGTTCGGAAAGAAAATGAAAAGATGTTTATGCATCTTTCTAATTTGTATGTGGAATCTGTTCATTTGAAGAAAACGCTGCAAAATGCGGAAATGATCACACAAGAAGCGTATCAACTATATCGGAACTTACAACAGAAAAAAGTAGGAAACACTGAAAATGACATAGCAGCGTATAGTAAAAAGGCGCTGAAAATTGCAGGGGAAGTACACGAAATAAAAAAAGATAATCAAAGAATTTTTGCGGGGTTATCCAAACTTCTTTTAGATAAAAATCTTTCAGAATATATAAATGGAAATGAACTAATAGAAATGATTATAAGAATTAACGAGAAGTATGCGCAGTTATTAGAGAAAAAAATATCATTTTCTAAACGTTTAGAAGGGGAGCATACGCAGTATCATGTATACACGATTTTGTCGATTTTAAATAATTTAGTTGCCAATGCTGTAGAAGCGATTGATGGTATTGGTGTCATTACGATTCATGCAAAGAAGAGAGAAGCATTCGTCATATTTGAAGTAATGGATGATGGTCCGGGGATCCCAGTTAAATATAAGGAACTGGTGTTTAAGCCTGGTTTTACCTCGAAGTATGATCAAACAGGAACGCCATCAACAGGAATTGGATTGTCTTATATAAAAGAGATGGTGACGGAACTCGGGGGAGAGGTTATACTACAAGACGGAGACAATGAAAGAGGCTGCAAGTTTATTGTGAGACTGCCGGAGTCTAGTCTGACTAAGGAAGGGTGAGGGGATGTTTTATTACATCGTAGATGATGACGAAGTATTTCGTTCTATGCTATCACAAATCATTGAAGATGAAGACCTTGGAGAAATAGTAGGAGAAGTAGAAGATGGTGCTTTCATAGAAGGAGATCAGTTGAATTTTAAAAAAGTAGATATATTATTTATTGACTTATTAATGCCCCTTCGTGATGGGATTGAAACTGTTCGGAACATTATTCCGTCGTTTACAGGGAAAGTGATTATGATCTCTCAAGTAGAATCGAAGCAATTAATTGGTGAAGCCTATTCTCTTGGGGTTGAATATTATATTACAAAACCTCTTAATAAACTTGAGGTTTTGTCAGTTGTACGAAAAGTGATAGAGCGTATTCGTTTAGAACGATCGATTCAAGATATTCAAAAATCACTGAATAATGTATTTCAGTGGGAGAAGCCTGGATTACGAAGTGAACCACAGTTAGAAGAGAAAAAAATTATTGATTCGGGTCAATATTTATTATCGGAACTCGGAATTGCCGGAGAGAACGGAAGTAAAGATTTACTGAGTATGTTAGAATATTTATTTGGGCAAGAAAAGAAAGAAACCTTTGAGTATGGATTCCCAGCATTAAAAGATATTTTTCAACATATTACTGTTAAAAAATTAGGAGAAACGGCTTCGGAAGCGGAGATTGATAAAGAAAGAAAAGCTTCTGAACAACGAGTACGACGAGCGATTTATCAATCGTTAAATCATTTAGCTTCTCTCGGTTTAACAGATTTTTCAAATCCGAAGTTTGAAAGCTATGCTCCGAAATTTTTTGATTTTACAATTATACGAAAACGTATGACAGAACTGACAAAAGATGAACCAGCCCCATCTGGACATACGAGAATTAATACGAAGAAATTTATTCAAGTATTATATTTTGAAGCGAAGCGGTTGACCGAAGTAGACTAAGTGAATACTGTTCTGAGAAAGAATGCTGAAAGAAAAGATGTTTGCTCGTTTGTAGCAAACATCTTTGTGTATATATAAGGATTATATAGAGCTAATAAGGTCGTTTAATTTTTAGCTAAAAAAATCAGAGCCTTCCTACAATTTTTATGTAGCAAGGCTCTTTAAAGTTAGTTATCTAAAAGAAAATATGGATTTTTTATTTTGGTTCTATTCAAGAAGGACCAGCAGCTCAAATAGATAGGTTAATAGACTATTTTAAAAATCTAGGTTTTTATTCTTATTTTATTTAAAATAATTTCTTTAAGTTGTGTTGGATTGTCAGAACGAATAGCTATTTGTGAGTATTCTTTTTGAATTCCCATAAATAGTGTTGCTCTTACAGGTTTTTTCATTTTTAAAATCATGTCTGGATAAACTTTTTCAAAATCTCGTACAATAAAATCAATCGTATCTTTCGATAACTTACTTTCTAGAATCGCTGGATCTTCGATAATACACTCAATATTTTTAAATTGAATTTCTGTACGCTTTAATAATCCAAGAGAGAGAAACATAGATCCATTGTTTATATAAATTGGATTTAATCGAATAGCTTGAATATCCGCTAAGAAAAAAATTACAGAATAAATATTAAGAACTAATAAGATGATCGAAATAACCATCGATTTATCATGAAGCCACCAATGGAAACCTAATGTTTCAATAACAATTGCATGAATCATCATGATTTGAAATGCTATGTAACTTGAACTTTTATATAGTGTTATACCTGTAGGTGGCGCCTTTTTCCAGCTGAAGAAAGCATAATAAAACATCATCACCTCTGAACAAATCACATGGATAATTGAATTTTTATTTACATAGTCATCAATTGCATGTGGGAAAGAAAAAACTACCGGTAATTTGCTCATTTTCACCTTTCTCACGATTTTTGGCATGTAACGAACAAATGTAACAATTAATATAATTTCAAAGATGATTAACGCAGCCTCTATTACAATTCCAGCCCAAGTAATAGCTACAAATGGTTCTAAAAGATGATTTGGAATTAGAAACCTAGCTAATATACATCCTGTCGCTGATAAAATAATCGCTGTTTTTACAGAAAACTTCTTGCTATACAACATAAAGAATAAAGGCAACATAATAATTAGGTCTAATAATGACCCTAATACTACCATATTTGTTTCTGGTGGGAGAAGATTATTTCCTATTTGCGTGTGATAGAGCATATAATTACTACAAAAAATAGCGAAAAGCAATAATAACCAAATGTACTTTCCTCTTTTAATCACATACATAGATTATTCCCCTTTTACAATCGTATTTAATTTTTCAAGTATACGGACCAAATGTTTCAAGTCTTCTAAGGGTAGCTGTCCATAAACATTGTGATTGATTTCATCTTCGAGCATTTGCAATTCTTCGAAATACCGCTCGCCTTTTATCGCCAATTTTAATATGATTTCACGACGATTTTCTTTATTAATATTGCGGGTAATGTATTCTTTTGTTTCTAATTTATTAAGAAGTTGACTAACTGCACTCGTTGAAATATTCAATTGGGTAGCTAAATCTTTCGTTGAAGTGATACCTATCCGGATTAGCTCTAATAATAAAACTTGCTTAGCTGTAAGTTGATTATCAATTTTATGCTCAAATCTACTTGCTAAATGAACGTTTAAATGATTTTGTAAACTGTTAATTTGTTGAATAAGATCATTTTTCATACATAAAACACCTCACTTAATAATTAAGTTAACTTAACTATAAAGTAAACTAAGTTAAAAGTACATAGAATAAATGTTAATAATCAGAATGTTTTCGCGTTTGTTGTATAATAAAAGGAGGCTCTTATTGAATCGCTTAAACGTAAGGATAAGAAGTTAGAGGAAGAAAATAAAAAATTACGTGAGCAATTGAAAAGTGTATACGCGGAGGTTTATAAAAAGTTCTAGTTTGATAAGGCAGATCTTATTTAGTGGGACAAAAAAGCTCTTGTTTTTCCACAATCGGGCCATATAATTGAACAACACCTTTAAAGAAGACTGGATATTCATGTTAATATATAGATAATATTGTGAAGGAATGTACTTAAACTAACGGAGCAGGATAGTTGAACAAGCCAATCTAAAAAAGTCGGTTCCTTAGCGTACAGGAATTCGACTTTTTTTAGGTTAAAATTCGCTTAGCGTACAAAATTTCCGAAATGTTGGCGGTACCCCATGCCCATCAACTTAAGATAAATTTGTATCCGTATAATATAATGCTCCTCAATACTCTCTAAATTCACACTATCCAATTCATTAATGTGGTTGGAAACCCAGTTTATCGGTCAGGTATAGATTCAAAAAGTGCTCTTTGATTCTCCGGTGGTCGATATCGCTCAGCTATATTAAAGTGATGCAAGGTCATGACGGTTTATATCGAGAGAGTGGAGAATCGGCAATTTCGTGGTAAATAAATTTTTGTTCGAATGTTATTCAGGTCAATCGGATTCCTTCAAATGCATTCATCACCAAATGATGCACATAGGAATCATCCAACTTTTCGCCAGTTACGAGCAAACGATAGAAAATCGGCCCGTAAATGAGATCGATGCTTACTTCAATATCGAGAGTTTCTTTCAATTCTCCTCTCTGAATTCCCTTCTCCAGAAGATGCTTAGCTTGGAGTCGCCGGGGCTGAAAATATCGGGTACGATATTCCTTAGCCAATTTTGAATCAAACTGCCCTTCGCCTACTAACTCCGTAATAATGATCCCTTCCCGACTTGTCAAAAACCTGGCTAAACTCGTGGCGTGAATTAGAATATCATTTAATGCCGAGCCCGTATCAGGCACAGGCAACTTGGCAGCGGTAGCAGAAAGAAAACCATCCATTACCACAGCTGCCTTGTTAGGCCACCATTTATAAATCGTGGCCTTGCTAACTTTAGCACGATCTGCAATTTTATCGACCGTGACCGCTTTAAAGCCCTTTTCCAACAATAACTCATAGGATGCGGAAAGGATAGACTTATGCGTTTCGACATTACGCGGCCGACCTCTTTTACTTTGCACATTAATCATTCCTTTCAAAAATATAAACTATACGTTTAGTATACTTAATTTGAATACAAAATAAAATAACCCATTTACAAAACTGAACGTATAGTATATTATTTATTTTAATTAATGGACTAAACGTTTAGTATTTAATAGTTAAAAAATCTTACGATGTTAACTGATGCAACTAAGCCTAAGACTCCACAAGAACTTATTACAATAATACATGGGAAAAGAGAGGGGAGAGATGGCACAATTGAAAGTCTTGAAAGAAGAGTTGGATGCAGTTCAGACTCAATTTAGTAAAATGGCGTCTGACACTGCAGCAGCATTTGCCAAGATGATCCAAGAACTTCGGGATAATGGTATAGGAGGAGTTAACTATGTCTAATTTAAAAAATCAAACAATTGATAAAGATATTTCAACGGGGTTAACCATACTTCTAGCAACTGCATGTGGTATCATTGTAGCTAATCTTTATTATGCACAGCCCTTGGTTGGGTTAATTAGCTCTGCAATTGGACTTTCTACTAGTAGTGCTGGATTGATTGTAACGCTAACTCAAATTGGATATGTTGTCGGCTTACTATTTCTTGTGCCTTTAGGAGATATTGTTGAAAACCGAAAGCTAGTAGTTATATCTTTACTTCTAAGTACAGTCGCCCTGACTGCCACAGTATTTGTGAAACACGGAATTCTTTTCCTAGTGGCTTCATTCTTCATCGGATTGGGATCGGTCGCAGCACAAGTTCTCGTACCTTTTGCGTCATACCTTGCATCAGAAGCTACACGCGGTCGCGTTGTTGGTAATGTCATGAGTGGTCTGTTACTTGGCATCATGCTGTCACGTCCGATATCAAGCCTAGTAGCTGACATTTGGGGATGGAATGCAATATTTGCCTTGTCTGCGGCAGTAATTCTTCTCTTAGCGATCATATTATCAAAAGTACTCCCTACTAGGAGGCCAATGGCAAACACAAACTATACGGCCTTACTCGGTTCAATGTGGAAACTACTGCGAACTACCCCGATCTTACGCCGTCGCGCAATTTATCATGCGTGTGTATTCGGGACTTTCAGCTTATTCTGGACTACTGTTCCGTTATTATTGTCTAGCCCTACTTTTCATTTTTCTCAGAAAGATATAGCACTGTATGCTCTTGTCGGAATTGCGGGTGCGATAGCTGCGCCAGTAGGTGGCCGTCTAGCTGATCGCGGATGGACTCGGCTTGCCACTGGGATAGCTCTCGCTGTTGTTATCGTTTCTTTATTACTACCACTCATGATTCAGAGTAGTTCGCCCGTTGGAATAGCTGTTTTAGTAGTTGCAGCTATTCTGTTGGACATGGGAGTATCCGCAAATCTTGTGCTTAGTCAACGTTTGATTTTCTCTTTGGAGCCAGAAATTCGTAGTCGATTAAACGGATTATTCATGGCTATTTTCTTTTTGGGTGGTGCTGTTGGATCCTCTATCGGAGGATGGGCATACGCCTCAGGGGGATGGAGTGCAGCATTATGGATGGGAATCGCTTTTCCAATCATAGCACTGTTTTATTTTGCCACAGAGAAATAGTTCTTTAATTAAACTTAAGCAGTCAGGATTCGTCTGACTGTTTAAGTTTTGGTATGTCCAAGCTTTAGAGATTAATTGCAATTATTTTGAGTTTTTTGCACCAGAACCAGATTTTTTGTCTCTATCGCTGTAAGGGTACAAAACTCACCATGTAAAATATGTCTGAATTCTATGTAGACTATGATAAAAAAAGAGCTTGTGTCAAAAAACAAGCTCTCTTTAAAAGAAATAACGTAATTGAGATGTCTATATATTACCAATTGACTTATTATGATTCCATACGTCTCATGTTGAGAAATAAATTATAAGTGGTTTGATAAAACTAAAATGAATTATTGACATAATATTTTGACGATCATATAATAAATCTCGAATTAGAAATATTTTACAAAGGATTGGTGATTATGAGTGTGATTAATAATGATGAGAATTTATCTTTAAAGTTATTTGTTATATTATCACGAGCAGTACAGTCAATCACAAAGCGTATTGAAGAAGATATAAAAAGTTATGGACTTAATCCAACTGAATTTGCAGTTCTTGAGTTACTATACAATAAAGGCGATCAGCCTATACAAAAAATTGGAGACAAAATATTACTTGCAAGTAGCAGTATCACGTATGTAGTTGATAAGTTGGAAAAGAAGAGGTTCTTAATACGAAAACCATGTCCTAAAGACCGCCGTGTCACGTATGCGTCAATTACTTCAGAAGGTATTGAATTGATGGATACTATTTTCCCTCAGCATAAAGAGGCGATTCGGCAAATATTTGGTGGTTTGGACTCTAGTGAGAAAAAAGTGATAATCGAACAGTTGAAAAAATTAGGATATTATGCGCAAGAACTATAAATTTTTTGAACATATATCTCGAATTAGTAATATCCTAATTAAATATAAATTGAATAAAAGTAAAAAATCCCCTCTGGATTATGACATATGTCATAATACTCGTTAATCTAATCATGATAAATTAACCTTAAAAATACAAGGGAGAAGCGGTATGTATAAATTACTTTCCGCACTTATTGGTGCTCTCATCGCACTTATAATCCCATTAAACGGCATCTTATCAGAAGTTATAGGAAACTATAAAGCCAGCGTTCTTATTCACATTGTTGGATTGATTGCGGTTATTATCATTTTACTAGTGAGAAAATTAAAAATTAAGATTCATAAAGGAATCCCGCTCTACTTATATAGTGCGGGGGCTAAGTGTTCTTTTAAGAGTGAATCTTTAATAAAAGCTGAGAGTGGGTGTCAACAATGGAATTACGCCATTTAGAGTATTTTATTCAAGTTTGTAATAATGGTAGTTTTACTAAAGCTGCGGAAGTTCTAGGTATTTCACAGCCGACTTTAAGTCAACAAATACGTGTGTTAGAAGGTGAACTTGATACACCTTTATTTCATCGAGTTGGAAGAGGTATCAAAATTACAGAAGCAGGTAAGTTACTATTTGATAAAGGTAAATTTATCATGCAGCTATTTGACGAGGTTCATAATGAGATCTTTGAATTAAAGGGTGTGAAAAGAGGTGTGATTACTATAGGAGGGTTATTAGAGGACCTCACCTATTTAACACCTTATATTATGCAATTTCAACAACACTATCCCAACATCTTAGTAAAAATCATAGAATCAGAAGTTGCTGTAAATCAAATCGTTGAAAAAAATATTGATATAGGGATCACACGTAGTTTTCAAACTCCAGACACATTAACAAGCACTCTTTTGTATAGGGAAGAGCTCGTCCTTGTGGTTCCAAAAAATCATCCTTTGAATGAAAAATCATTTGTTTCTTTTCGAGAATTAGTAGGGCTGAGTAGAATAATGGCTTCAAGCAGTTGTCGTGAATCAATTAAGATATATTGTGAAAATTTAGGGTTATCTTTATCTGAGGCAAATATAGAAACAAAATCTTCTATTTCTCTATTGAGTCTTGTATGCAATGGACATGGGGTTGCCATAATACCACTCTCACTGGTTGATTTTGTTAATAATGATTCCTTGAGCATAGTTCGTATTGTTGATCCAACACCAAGTCAAGATATTAATCTTATTCACTTTGATGATAAATTTTTAAGTTTTGCAGCACGTATCTTTATGCAGAAGTTAAATGATCCTGAAAAAGTATCAGTATAATAGATACAATAATGATTCTAGTGTTAAAATTTCAGGAAAATTGAAAATAATCTATAAATCTTGGGATGAGATCTATATTAAAGTCAAAGGGCGGTGGATGTATATGTATGGTGCAGTCGATTCAAAAGGGAATACCATTGACTTTTATTTAAGGAAAAATGGAAAAATCAAATCAGCCAAGTATCTTTTCATATGCGCATGTTCCTCATTTTATTAAGAGCTGAGTCCTTCCAATGTTAAGGTTCAAGTCTCTTGACACGGCTACATCTATTATTTTGAGATTAGCAGTCATGCATATGATCTTAATACCATTACTATTTGGGTCCGTCCTCGACCCCAAACCCTTATTGTAGAAAGAAAACCACCGGCATTAGACCGGTGGTTCTGACTTAGAAAGCAAAGCAAGTACAACCAATACCCCATTTAGTTCCATCTTTTCCTATTACGGTATGAGTGTGTTGATGGAGAGGGTTACTGCAACTATGTAACTTGTGATCATGGGCATCGTGAGAAAGTATATTGTGGGCTAGGTTAGCACCACCATAACCATAAACTCCCGTCGGTGCCCAATCAGGTGATGCTGGCGGCAATTCAGGTGACAAATTTTTAAATTCATCATTTCCATAAACAACTTGCCCACCCATAATGGTGAGTAATGATTCAAGGTCTTTGATTTCTTCTTCCTGCACAGTAAAGTAGTCAGCAGACAATACAGCAATATCAGCAAACTGACCTACTGCAAGGGTTCCCTTTTTACCTTCATCACCAGAGAACCACGCACTTCCTTTGGAATATAGTTCCAGGGCTACTTTTCTGTCAAGTTTATTTTTTTTATCGTATATCGAAAGACCACCAATGGTTTTTCCGGCAACCATCCAGTAAAGAGCAACCCAAGGGTTATAGCTGGAAACCCTGGTTGCATCACTACCGGCGCCAACAGGTATACCCAGGTCTAGCATACGATAAATCGGAGGAGTACGCTTTGCAGCTTCTTTTCCGTATAAATCAACAAAGTATTCACCTTGGAAAGCCATGCGGTCTTGGATAGCGATACCGCCATTTAAAGCCTTAACACGTTCCATACTACGATCTGAGATTGTTTCTGCATGATCAAACCACCAGCGTAGACCATTAAAAGGAATTTCTCTGTTGACTTCCTCAAAAACATTTAAGAAACGTGTTATTGACTCGTCATAAGTTGCATGTAAACGGAATGGCCAACGGTTTTCCACCAATAGAGAAATTACTTTCTTTAAGTCAGCTTCCATCACCGTAGCTAGTTCGGGCCGCGGCATTTGAAATTTTTCAAAATCGGCTGCCGAGAATACTAACATTTCTCCGGCACCATTCATTTTATACTTATCATTTCCTTGACCCGGAGAAACAATTTTTGCCCATGAAGCAAAGTCTTCATATTCATGATTTGGATTTTGCGTAAATAGATTATACGCAATACGCAAAGTTAATTGTTCCTTCTCGGCTAAATGTTCAACAACTTTGTAATCATCAGGATAATTTTGGAACCCACCACCTGCGTCAATGGCACTTGTAATACCTAATCTATTTAATTCGCGCATAAAATGGCGAGTTGAGTTAATCTGGTCGTCAAAATTAAGTACTGGAGCTCTACCCAAACTTGAATAAAGAATAGAAGCGTTAGGATTGGCAATTAAAAGCCCCGTTGGATTACCTCGTTTATCCCGCTCAATTAAACAGCCTGGAGGGTCTGGGGTATCTTTTGTGTATCCCAGTGCACGCAGCCCTGCACGATTTACAAGTGCTCTATCGTAAAGATGTAGCACAAAGACAGGCGTGTCTTCAGAAACAGCATTAATCTCTTCCAAAGTTGGCATCCGTCTCTCTTTAAATTGAAATTCAGACCAACCTCCAACTACTCTTACCCACTGAGGAGCAGGTGTACGCCTTGCCTGCTCTCTGAGCATTTCCAGAGCAATAGCAAGTGATGGCACACCTTCCCAGCGCAATTCCATATTATAATGAAGACCTCCACGAATAACGTGTATATGAGAGTCATTCAAGCCCGGAATAGCTCTCTTTCTTTTAAGGTCTATTTTTTTGGTTTTTTCTGTGGCACTATCAAGAAGCTCATCTCCACCTACTGCAGTGACTAAACCATCAGTTATGGCGATAGCCGATACCTCAGGCTGAGATGGGTCAAGGGTAGTGATTTTTCCGTTATATAAGATCATATCCGGTAAATTCATGTTCACACCTCATCTACTTCCTATTATTCTGTAACCATGGATGAAATGTTTTACCGAGAATCGGCATGACTACCCATGATAGTAAGGACACTATACATACAGAAACAAAAAAAGCTGACATAATAGGATTCATATTTTTTATAATAGGTCCTATCACTTTAGGAACTAACATGCTAAGAGGCCATACACCAAGAAGGGTAACAATAGACATTTTCCATTTTGGCGGTGGAACTGGCGTTTTCGGAGTAACAAACCAATAAGCCAAACTGCTTTCAGTTTTGTAAGTTGGATTAGTAGCTTGAAATTGTTCTGCCTTTTTTAACAAATCTCGACGAATATCTGATTCTTGCCAAGCACGTAGATGCTCATACGTATCAAAGCGAAAAATAACAGTATACTCCCTGGATCCGTTATTGGGGACTATTAGATTTACGCCTAAATGCCCGGGAAATTTAGTAGCGGCAGCTTCGATTTCATGTCTCCATGTTTCAAACTGTTTTTCTCTACCTTCTTGAATTTCCCATGTAACAATCGTTGTTACTGCACCGCCAGCATCCATCGTGTTCCCTGTATGAGTTTCTCCGACAGTTACTCTTTCTTGTTTCATATTTTCCTACTTGGAAGCGCGCCATGTACCATAGTATATGCGTATTCCACGCCTTGACCATAAGCGCCAGTGTGTTCTTTTACAATTTCCATAACAGCATCATAAGTGTCTTTGCGTGCCCAATCACGTTGGTATTCAAGTAAAACTTGAATTGCTGTCACTGGAATTGCTCCAGCTTGTTCTACACGACGCATAGCAGCATTATGTGCTGTCAAACTAGTACCACCTGAAGCATCATCAACTGCATAAACTTCATAGCCAGCTTTAATTGCTTCAAGCACAGGGAATGCAAGGCAAACTTCAGTCCAAAGTGCTGCAAATATCAATTTCTTTCTACCTGTTGCTTTAACTGCCTCAACAAATTTTGAATCTTCCCAAGAGTTCATTGAACTACGTTCTATAATTTCATGGTTTGGTAATATGTCAAGAATTTGTGGCCAAAAATAACCAGAAAAGCTGCGTGTTTCAACTGTAGTAAGAATAGTAGGTACGTTAAAAGCTTTTGCTGATTTAGCAAGCAGCATAACGTTATTAATCAATGTTTGTCTGTCAATGCTTGCAACCCCAAAAGTCATTTGAGGCTGAAAATCGATCAAAATTAATGCACTGTTCTCCGGGGTTAACAATTCTAAATTACTCATAATAAAACACTCCTTTTTTTGAAACAATTATATTTTCTGTTAATTTCTGCTGTAATCGTAAAAATAAAAGCTTGCTATACTTCTTAATTTAAAAGGGAGCGCTGATTAAATCAGCGCTAAATTTATACTATCCACTTTTAAAAAAAGTGATTTATAGCTATTTCTTAGGAATAAATTTATGCATTTTGTTTACTAAGATCTCGCTGAGCTCCCATATAGCTTCCAATTATATTTTGATAACCTGGAAGATTACTAGCAAGCAAATTGCCAAAACCTTCGACATCGTTGCGCCAATCGCGTTGTAATTCGCACGCTACGCTAAACCAGTTCATAAGTTGCACGCCACTATGTGCCATACGCGTATTGGCAGCATCTGCAACTTGTTTACTGAAAGTTCCTGAAGCATCAGTAACAGCAAATACTTCATATCCAGCTTTTATAGCGGAAAGTGCAGGGAAAGCAACGCAAACATCCGTAACTACGCCCGCGATGATAAGTTGTTTTTTTCCAGTTTCTTCGATTGCTTTTACAAAATCATCATTATCCCATGCGTTAATTTGTCCAGGTCGAGCTATTTTTGGTGCGTGAGGAAAGAGATCAACCAATTCTTGCATTAAAGGTCCGTTAGGTCCGTTTTCAAAGCTTGTTGTTAAAATAACTGGTAAATCAAAAAACTTAGCAGTGTGAGCAAGAGCTAAAACATTGTTCTTGAATTCATCAACACCATAGTCACGTACTAGTCCGGACATAAGACCAGTTTGATGATCTACTAAAAGAACGACAGCATCATCTTTGTTAATACGAGAATAGAGATCAGACATTATGTATTCCTCCTAAAAATTAAGTAATCGAAGAAAGTTTAAAAAGTGGAATATTATCATAAATTTCTTCGTTTGTTACGATTAGTTTATAACTAAACTGACCGTTAAAATTAATTTATCTATAAGCTTATGACACGTCAATAATTTTCTTGAAAATCAGAAAAATAGTTAGACTAATTTTTAAAAATGCTTGATCTCCTTTTATTAATCTAAAATAGGAGCTTTATCTATCCAATTTATAAATTGTTGTAAATAACGCTGAAGATAACGTTTTGTTTGTTCGTCAGTAAGTACTTTCTGATCGGAATCAATCTTTTCATGTACTTGGGAAATCAGTACTTTTTGAAATGGAAGAACATGAACTTGCATGGCTTCTAGTATTTCTCTGATTTGCATTTGAGCATAAACAGTACCTAATCCCCCAGGAGTTGCACCAATTAAACCAACTGGTTTTCTGCTAAGAACAGCAGATTCCCGAGGTCTTGATGCCCAGTCCAATGCATTCTTTAATACGCCTGGAATTCCAGAATTGTACTCTGGACTTACAATAATGATACCGTCAACGCCCTGAATAGCAGATTTAAATGATGTCACTGTTTCTGGAACACTTATTTCTAAGTCTTCATTGAACAAAGGTAGATCATTTATCTCGATCCAACGAAATTGATGAGAATCATCCATCCCTGTTAATGATTGAGCAATGATTCGATTATAAGAGTTTTTTCTTAAACTACCACAAATAAGGCCTATGGTCTTAGTCATATATTTCCTCCTTTCGTTATATTAGTTATAGCAGCATTCACAGAACATGAAGCGCTATACAAATTTATAGTATTTGAAAACCAATTCATTAATCAATTCTAAATTATCTATAATTTCTATAGATGGTAACTATAGTTATTTTCACCATAAAATTGATTGGTTTTACCTATACATTCTATAGATAGAACAATATTGATAGTCACCTATTTTTGTTATTAGAATTGAATATGAGGAATGTTCAGCAATTAAGACCATTTGTTTAAGGAAGATAGTTAATTTGTTCTGCTTTATTAGTTTTAGGTACAGGTATCATCCTTGGCTTTTTTTGCAAACACTTCGTATTCTGGGACCTGCTCCTCCTATTCTAGGATTAATAGGTCTAATTAGCATGTTCTTAGGAGAACGGCTAGTTCCTTGGACTAAGATGTGGTTAAACCATCAATGATTATTAACATAACGTTATTTAATAAGGAGGTAATTAGATTATGTCGCATGAAACAAACATTGATTCGCAATGCAAATGTTGTGACTATGGACATAGCTAATCCGATGGCAACAGCAGTTGCGATTAGAGGTGACCGTTTCTTAGCTGTGGGTAACGATTCAAATGTAATGCAATACAAAGGGTCTTCGACTAAAGTGATTGATGCAAATAAGCGACTCCTAATTCCTGGATTAAATGACTCCCACATTCATCTCATACGTGGAGGATTAAATTTAAATTTAGAGCTACGTTGGGATGGAGTTCCATCGGTGGTTGATGCTTTGCGCAAGTTGAAAAAACAAGTGGATCGAACCCTCGCCCCTCATTGGGTTCGAGTAGTTGGAAGGTGGACTGAGTTTCAATTTCAGGAACGACAGATGCCGACCTTAGAGGAAATTAATCGGATTGCTTCGTCTTTTAGGTTAATTTCATGATGAAAAAAGTATTAGATGGGGAATTGTTATAAAAACAGAAAATGAATTCATCGGAACAATAGAGTTTCATGCTTAGAGTCCACAACATAAACGTGCATAAATAGGTTACGAGATTCATCCGGATTATTGAAGAAAAGAATATATATTAAAATATTTTTTGGAGGTAGAAGAATGGCAAAAATTACTGTAGGAACCGAAAATCAAGCACCCATTGAGCTATATTATGAGGATCATGGTACAGGGAAGCCAGTAGTATTAATTCACGGTTGGCCATTAAGTGGTCGATCTTGGGAATACCAAGTTCCTGCTCTCGTTGGGGCTGGATACAGAGTCATAACTTATGACCGTCGAGGGTTCGGGAAATCTTCTCAGCCATGGAACGGTTATGACTATGATACATTTGCTACTGATTTACATCTGTTACTAGAGCATATGGATCTCCAAGATGTCACACTGGTCGGATTTTCAATGGGTGGTGGAGAAGTAGCTCGCTATATCGGAAACTATGGAACAAATAGAGTAGAGAAGGCTGTATTTGCAGGAGCTGTACCACCATTTCTTTACAAGTCAGCAGATCATCCTGAGGGAGTATTAGATGATGCAGCAATTCAAGGATTTGAAAATGGAGTAAAAAGTGATCGCCTAGCATTTCTTGATGAGTTTACGAGAGGATTTTTTGCTGCTGGAGATCGAACTGACTTAGTCAGTGAACCATTCCGACTTTACAATAGGGATATTGCAGCGGGTGCATCGCCTAAAGGAACACTAGATTGTATCGCTGCTTTCAGCAAAACGGACTTCAGAGGAGATTTAGCCAAGTTTAATATACCTACCCTTGTTATTCATGGTGATTCAGATGCAACTGTTCCATTTGAATATAGTGGGAAGCTAACACATGAAGCAATTCCTAATTCTAAGGTAGCTTTAATAAAGGGTGGTCCACATGGGTTAAATGCAACACATGCTAAAGAATTTAATGAAGCACTGCTATCATTTTTAAAGGACTGATTACAAATGAATAGTTGTTAATTGATAGAAGAGGGGCATTTTACCTTTTCTGAAAAGGTTGTTGGTAAGCGATTAGTTACACTCTTAAATATCAACTTTTATCATAATAAAGAAAAACGTTATCTTTTTTATATTGTTGCAAGAAAAGATAACGTTTTTCTATTTAAAAATAATGCAACAATTACGATGTTTGGCGGTCTGAACAACCTTATCCTGATACGCTGCTTTTTACTCAATAGCATTTTTGGAATGGCTTTTGGTTGGATGTACCAGAAGCTGAGATTACAATATGCGATGATTGCACACGCTTTGGGACATGTTATTCATCATGTTATTTTGGTATACTTCCTACTTTAGTAATAATAAAGGGTTAATACAAGCCATCACATCATGTGTAAACATAGCATGCACATTTAATAGAAGAGGTCAAAAAACGCTATTCTTCCTGTATATTTCTACAGAGAGAATAACGTTTTTTCGTTTTGGGGATATTTCAAAACCTTAGCTTGATGGACATGTGGCGGTACCCCTTAAATAAAATATTTGGTTGATAAACTATTAAGTTTCCCTTGAATATACTAGATACTTTTACCTACGATACCATTATTTTACATAAATCTAAATTTTCATACTTTACAATAAATTAACTCTGAGAAAATATAAATATAATATTTTTACATTACAATTCAAAAAGAGCCTATTAAAAAAGTACCATTTTTGGAAACGAAAGGGGGATTTCCATGACGAAAAATCTCCTCTCATCCCGATCGATGGGAGGATGCCCGCCATCCTTGTAAAGCGGGGCGACCTTCTCCAGCACAATGGAGTCGTCGACATGATTGATATAATCAATGAGTTCCGCATCAAAGTTTCACTACGGCTCTGTTTTTTTACTCAATTTTACAAGCTTTTTGAACAGACTCTTAAAATACTTAAAATATGGAGGTTTTCTGTAATGAAAAGAATATTATCTATTTCCCTCGTATTCACGATGATATTCGTTATGTTATCGACCACCACAGACGCACTTGCAAACGAATCGGACGACAAACTCGTCAAAATCGACAATATGCAGCCAGTTTACGGTCAAACGATCACCGCCAGTGCAATCATGGGTCATGGGTCAGATGGCAAAAATCTCACATTTCAATGGCAAGTACAGGAATCACGTATAAGCGATAAATATATTAATGTCAAATCGGGTGGTACATCCAAAAGCTACACCGTAACGTTAAATGATATTGGTAAAAAATTACGCGTTGTAGTTAGTTTACCATCAAATGGTGACAAAAAAACTTCATTATCCACGAACGCAGTATTAAATGCCAACCCCCTTATTGCATCGATGAAATTCGATAATAATTTAAAGGACGATGTAAATCAAGAGGATTTGACAGCAAATGGAAATTATAGTTATGTAGACGGTGTGTTACCAGGGACCAAAGCTCTGCACTTAGAAAGCGGAGACGGCAATTATGTCGGTACGAAGCATAGCTTGAATTTTGGTAATGACAGTTTTACCACATCCTTCTGGTATAAGGGTGACACTAACAATAATCAGGTAATATTATCAAACAAGGATTTTACTAAGAGCTCTAACGAAGGCTGGGCGATTTATACATCAGCTAATTCGGTCAATATGAATTTAGGATTCCCGACCGCATCAGTAAAATTTGGGCGCGACACGTTTAATGCTTCCGATTGGCGTTACGTGACATTTGTTGTAGACAGAGATAAAATGCTCGCATCGTTGTATATTGATGGTTACAAAATGACTGAAACTTCGCTGGGGGTCGGAACTTTAGATACATCGAACCCATTAAATATAGGTAGCGACGGATTGGGCAAACATGGCGGTAATTCATTCGATATAGCTGATCTTAATGTTTGGGAAGGTGCATTTAGCGGTGATGTAGTTCAAGCGAATTATAATAGTTACGCTGTAAATAAAGTAGATATGAAGGCACTTAACGACACAATATCAGAAGCAAATAAAATAATAGCAGACGGTCTCGGCAACGGCTTCAGCGAAACCGATTTTGATCATTTGAAAAAGGTCTTGAATACGGCAAATACGGTTGCAACAACGCAAAAAGAAAAATTATATACACAGGAAACCATCAATTATTACGAACGTGAACTAAACAACGCCATATTCATCTATCAAAAAAGCAATAAAACATTAACTCCCGCCAGTTTAAATATGATTGTGGACAGCGACCCAGAAGTAAGTGCTAATCCCGCAACAATCGCGCGCATTGAAAAAGATTACAGAACAGAACTGAGACTATTCCCACAGGCCGACGTACTCTTTATTCCTGGCGACGTTACCGGCGGTAACAACGCCAATGAATATGTGTGGATGAAAAATCTGACAGACATATACAATAAACTTAAAGGTGAGGGTCTGTTTGACAATACGAAGCTTTATATGGTAAGAGGCAACCATGATATGGGCGGCGCCGAACAATTTATACCTGTCGGTTCGGCGGGCGCGTGGAACGCCTCAACGAATTCATACGATAACGATTTCTTTAATAGTGCTTATAGGGTAAAGGTAAAAGGATATAATTTTGTGGGTTTTGACGGAAATTATAACAACGACAATACGGTGGGGAAAACCAAAAATTTCCTTGACCAAATTAAAAAAGAAGCGGATTACGATCCAACCAAACCCATATTTGTATCTTCTCACTACCCTATAAGCGGAACCGTGTGGGGATCGGCATGGAGCAGCGCGGCAAGTAATAATGTAGGTAAATATATTGCCGACAATAATTTTTCGCAGGTGGTATATATGTCAGGTCATACGCAATACGACCCGACCGACGAACGTTCTCACTATCAAGGTGCGGCTACGTATCTCGACAGCGGTGCGAGTTCATATTCCAGCTATATTGATAACGGTCCGTACGGCGGATATATAGAAGGCTCGTATATCAATTACAAAACCACACCTCGCATCGCGAATTTCATAGAGGTTTACGGTTCAAAAATTATCATCAAACAGTATAATTTAAGTACAGATGAATATGTAGGCACACCTTCTGTAAAAGTCGTTGGTGAAGGCAAAGAGGCCTTTACCTATAGCAGGAGCGATATAAGAGAACTCATGGCTCCGCAGTTTGAAGAGGGTATTACGGTCGATTCCTACAAAAACAACGAACTTGCTTTTACAATAAAGCAAGCAAAAGACAATGTGCGCGTTTTGGAATATAATATTCAGCTTATCAACAAGCTCACGGGGAAAGTGGACAAATCGTTTAACAGCCTTTCGCTGCCGTTAGACAAACCATTCGATGAATACAGACATTATAAGTTTACAGATTTGTCACCGACTACTCCATATATACTCAGGGTATTCGCCGACGATTCCATGTATAACCGTTCGTCGCAGGACATTGACATTGAGGCTCAAAGTGTTAATTTAAACAGCATCACTGCGCCTTCTGACATAACAGGGTTGACAATCGGAACGGCGAAGTCAGCGGATGCCCTTGGATTGCCAAAGACAGTATCGTTGGATACCGATGCAGGCAGGGGAGAAGCCAATGTGACATGGAATGTAGATGCTTCAAACTATGATCCCACTGTAAAGGCTGCACAAACCTTCGCTGTCAATGGAACTGTAACTTTGCCAACTGGGGTGAAAAATCCCAATAACGTCCCTTTGACAACAAGCATCAGTGTAACTGTTGATGCTGCAGCTTTTATTCAGGCGGAAAACTATAACTCTATGAACAATGTAAAGAAAGAGGACACCAATGACATTGGCGGCGGACAGGCACTTGGATGGATTGGTGCGGATTCTTGGATGGAATATAGTGACATCGATATTCCGTCGTCAGGAACTTATACCCTGCAATACAGGGTGGCTGTCAATAAGTCGACAGGATCCGGCATCACATTTATCGTAGACGGAGTTCCGCAGAAGACAACGACATTGCCGAATACAGGAGGGTGGCAGAATTGGTCAACAGTGTCCGATGAGGTTACACTGACGGCCGGGAAGCATACAATAAGGCTTCAGGCAGCTGCAGACGGATTTAATATCAACTGGTTCAAAATATTGTATAAGAAACTGTAATACCGAAGACATGGTAGACTTCAAACCGGTTGCCATGGATACGAACATAGGCGAAATACCCGCACTTCCTGCACAGGTTGAGGCCATATACAATGACGGAACAACAGGGGCAGTGAATGTTGTATGGGAGGAAATCACAGCAGACATGGTTGCGAAGGCGGGCACATTTACCGTGAACGGAACAACGTTAAAAGCGAAAGCGACTTATCGAGTAAAATTCGTTGATCAAGGTAAGACGGTCTTGAACATCCAACCACCTGCAGCAATCACCGAATTGGCCAACGGTACAGCGAAGACGAACGATACAGCGAAGACGGCCGCGGCTCTTGGGTTGCCTGCTACGGTCGAACTGGTTACCGATGCGGGAAGCACATCTCAAGCGAAGCGGCTGAATATTTGTTGCGAGACGCTCAATATGTATTGACACAAAAGTAGAGCAATTCAAGTGTTTGAAACTAAAAGTATACACGCAGGTGTCATCACATTAGTGACATTTAGGATAGATCGGTAATGAAACGGGGGGAGATCAATTTTCTCCCCCTCATTATTTGGACGATTAATGGTACCCAAGGTGTACTAAAGCTGCATTTCCTCGCTCTGCAACGGGATACCGGCTCATATTTCATATGTAATGTGACAGTCGCTGGCGCCGTCGGTGTAGAAATTGACCTAATTGTTGTCAGTCGGTTGTTGTGAAAGATATTGACAGACACTGGGGGTAAAGACGCCATTGAGAAGCTTGCTAGCACTGGAGTGATTACCGGATATGATGACGGGACGTTCAAACCGAACAAAACGATTAACCGTGAAAAAGTGGTTATTATTCGATCCCGTATTGTGGACTTAAGTAAAGTGGACAAAGATGCTTGCCAAAGGGGCAACTTTGCGGATATAGCAAGCGCAAGCTCTTATGCAGCAAACCAAGTCAAGGATGCGGAAAAAGCGGGAATCATCAGCGTCAAGGGCAATGGCTTATTTGATCCGAAGGGCAACTCCACACGCGCAGAGGTACTTACGATCGTTCTGAACGCATTGACCCTTAACCCACAAGTAAAAACACTCTTGGACAGCTTGAAATAAGTCGAGCGACATGTTCAAGTTGCAGATTGAACGTTCGTAACCGGATAAGCTATATTGCAGATTGTATTACTAACATTTCATGAAAAGGGGTTCCGCTATGAAGCAGCGTTCATTTCTGTCCATGTTCATCATCATGATCTTATTATTTTTTGGGACTGCCACAACTTCACTTGCGCATTCCGTAAATATGAATTACTCGGATTTAACCATTGAAGGGAACGAGATTCTCTATGATCTTTTTATTGAACAAACAGACTTGTTTCCACAATTCGGTACTGACTTGGATAATCTAGTGAACGATGAACTGGCCCAGCAAAAAATCGAATCCTATCTACAGAAAGGTCTTCGCATAGATGCAGATTCGAAGCCCTTAACGATGGAATTGATTTCGATGAACATGGCGCAAAAGGGTGCCGTAAGAGGCGTGGAATTTCAACTAAAGTTTATCGCCGATGAAGAAATCAAACAATTTAATCTTTATTACGATTTGGTGTTTGACGATGCGCCTGCTCATACGAGTGTACTCATGGTCCATGCAGGGGAATATTTTCAGCAGGATATGATTGATAGCACTAATAGAGATATTCTGATCAACCTTCCCCATATTGATAGCACTAAAAGTGATAATCTGAGCGACGTTCCCCAGCCTAAGATTGGCGCTGTTTTGTGGAAATACTTTAAGCTTGGAATCGAACACATTTTGACAGGTTATGATCATTTGCTGTTTTTGTTATCCTTAGTATTAATCGCATCTCGCTTCAAGGATGCGTTGAAAATTGTTACTGCTTTTACAATCGCCCACAGCATAACACTATTCTTGGTGGCCACCGACCGTATTCAGGTCAGTTCGCATTGGGTCGAAGTCTTGATTGCCCTGACGATCTGTTATGTGGCAGTGGAAAATATGTTTGTTCAAAAGGCGAAGTGGCGGTGGATATTGACAGCCATATTTGGCCTGATTCACGGTATGGGCTTCGCCGGGGCTTTAGCTGAAACAGGACTTCCAAAAGAAAATCTGATTGGCTCACTCCTGATGTTTAATTTAGGTGTGGAAACAGGCCAACTATTGATCTTATGCCTAGTACTGCCCCTCTTGATATGGCTGCGAAAGTTCCCGTGGTATCGTAAAATGATGATTTCAACGTCTTGCCTTATTTTTGTGCTGGCATTTTATTGGTTGATTCAAAGATTGTAATTAGGCTATTTATTGATCAATACGAGAGTTAGCGGTATTTTTGCTAGCTCTTTTTTATTATTGCGTGTCTAACCAAGTCAGGCACAACTAGCTGGTATAGTCCGGTCGAGGTAAGAGCCTAGTCGGCTCGTAGCTGACAGGCAGCTCGTGAAGAGATCCTATCTGATCGGGGTTCACAGTATGTGTTGGAGGATTATTAGAAACCCACTCTTATAGACATGTAGAGGAAATGACCGGAATTTCTAAAAGTACCTTAATCCGAGCTAAAAGAAAGATACTTATAAAATGATATTAGCAGGATTCAATTAAATAATTTGAAACGCAGGATAATTAAGTGGCCCAAATCACTATGTCTGTCTTATATCTTTTCAGTATCCTTGTAGAGAAAAGGCCAGCTGCCTACTAGTCGTTTTCCTGGAATTTAAAAAAAGAACCTTCAGTATGCTAGTTAAATATTATTCAAGAGAAAACATTAAATTAGAACAATAGGTTCGAATGGTCAGGCACGAGTTGCTGAAGCTCTTCTTTTTACTTGAATTAAAATTAGAAATAATAAAAAAGCCCCTACATTTTAGTTATTCAATTAAAGGGCGCGATTGTTGAACAAGAAGTAAAAGGGTGATACATATTATATATGACTAATATGTATCACCCTTTATTTTTTATGACTTTTTACGAATTAGGTCTTGATAATATTTTTTAAACAACTTTCTTATTTAGTTACAATGATAATTTCCCTTACTGTTTAATATACGCCCATTTATAACTATACACTCCAGCAAAAGGTCTAATGCAAACATCTTTCACATATGGTCGTTCCAGATACACAAGTCCAGCTTGATAAATAGGAGCAATGGCTGTATCGTCTTCTATGAGAATTTTTTCGGCATCTTGGAAAGCCTTCCAGCGAGCAGGTAAATCTGTTAGTAGGGAAGAACCAGCATTATGGATAAGCTCGTCGTATTTTGGATTGGAATAGTTCATTCGGTTAAATGAGCTACCTGTTATAAACATATCTAAGAATGTCATTGGGTCTGGATAATCAGCACCCCATCCAGAAAGGGAAATTTCGTAATCCTCTTTAGATTCATGTTCTAAATATACTTTAACAGGAAGTTGCGTTAATGTAATGCTTAATCCTGGTAAATTTTTTTCTAGTTCGCCTTTTAAAAATTCGGTAATCTTTTTATCATTCGAATCATCAGTGCTTAAAATTTCTAATGTTATAGTTTGGGTGCCTAATTCCTTTTTAGCAAGTTCCCATAATTTTTTTGCTTCTGCAACATTCGTCTCTATTTTTACATTACTTGTACTGCGAAAATCTTTGTTATCAGGTCCTTTTACAAATCCCTGTGGAATGAGTGCATTGGCTGGAATAGAACCATTGTTTAAAATTGTATTAGCAACGCCTTTTTTATCAAAAGCTAAGCTAATGGCTTTTCGCGCATTTTTATTTGCAAGAACTTGATTTTTTTGATTGAAACGTAAGAAAACTGTTGTTGGTCGTGCTAATTTTTTTAAGCTATCACTATCTTTGTATTTATCTACGAATTCAGCGTTAATAGTTGCTCGGTCTACTTGTTTTGCTTCAAATAGATTGACAGCTGTTGAAATATCTTTGACGATATGAGCATTAATTTCTTCTAATTTTACATTTTTATTATCCCAGTAATTTGGATTTTTCGTCATTTTATATTCTTGTTCATGTTTCCATTCACTTAGTACGAATGGTCCGTTATAGATTGCATTTTTAGCTTCTAATCCGAAATTTTTCCCTTGTGATTCTACGAACTTTTGATTTAAAGGATAAAACGTAGCAAATCCCATTAATCCAAGGAAGTATGGAACAGGATGTTCAAGTTGAACTTCTAATGTTTTGTTATCGAGTGCTTTTACACCTAATTCATTTAAAGGAAGTTCTTTTTTATTAATTTTTTTCGCATTTTTAATATCAAATAGAATTTGTGCATATTCTGAAGCTGTTTCAGGGTTTACTGCACGTTTCCATGCATACACAAAATCATGAGCTGTTACAGGATCGCCGTTTGACCATTTCGTATCACGCAGTTTAAATGTATAGGTTAATCCATCTTTACTCACTGTATGAGATTCTGCAGCTCCAGGTACAGGCTTTCCCTCAAGGCCAGGCATGTATAAGCCTTCCATGACGTTATTGAGAGCGCCAAAGGATAAGCCATCTGAGGCAATTGAAGAATCTAAAGTTGAGATTTCGCCTGATTCTACAATATTTAAAACTGGTTTTCTTTTTTCTTGCGTTTGAGTAGTGGCTGTTTCTGATTTGTTTTGGTTACATGCTGATAAAATAATAGAAAGCATAAGAATAAGAACAATGGACAGTTTTAGTTTTGGTTGCATTTTTCGTCCTCCTGTTTATTTGTCCATAAGTATAAACTTATATTTCTGAAAATTCAATAAAATAAACTCGGGATTAATAAAAACTTATAGGGATTGTATGATATAGTTCGTGCAGAGTAAAAGAAATGAACATGAAATATGAATACTCCCCCACTTAGCAGAGCTGGAAGTGGGGGTTTCTAACGTTTCGACCTAACGGACGATTAACGTTAGTGGAGTTAACACACTGGCGAGCTGTTTCACGCCTAACCCCTCTATCCCGTTTGTCCATGCATTCGGGAATGCTTTTCGTAAAATATTAGCCGCAGCGTTTACGTCTGCATTAATGAAGATTCCCTTCGCAGAACGATACATACCACGCTTGATTCGTTTTCCTGAAAAAGTTGCATGCTTGTCATTTGTTCTATACGTTGGAATGAAGTCATGATCCAAAAAACTTGCTTTGGATGTATACGATTCTTCGATTACAATCACTTCGATACCTACTTTTTTTGCTTTATATGTAATCATTTGAATCAATACACTGTGTGGGATGTGACAAAACGTTTGGTTCTGTTTCTTTCCCATATCCGTTTCCTGTTTCCAATTTTTGTTCTGACCAACCACGATTTTGCAAATTCTCTCTTCCTGCGCTCGTTTTACAATCTCATGACTTGCCTTATGAAAACGATCTTTGATTTTCAGATAACGTTTTTGATGAAGTTTTTCTAATTTTTCCGAAGTATAAGGTCCTTCGTTTGTTTGTTTCCCTTGTCGAAGAACACTTGTAAAATCACTCTTTAATTTGTTGTAGAATTGATTGATGCTTTTGATCTGCTTGCCCTTCACAAGAACAGGTTTCATACCTGTTCTTGTGACAATAGTTGCAAGGTTATCAATGCCTAAATCAATTCCCATATAACGTCCATTCTCTTCAACGGATGGTATTTTGAAAGGAGCATCTACCACCAATTCCACTACATATGCATGATATTTAGGAATCACACGAACTTGTTTCAGTTTGCCTTTGGCGCAACCTAATTTTCCAATATTTAATTGGTATTTTGTCTTTGGAAATTTTAAAAAGGTATGATGTTTAATGACACAGTCTTGGTTTGTATACAGCACCTCCTTTTCCACAGAACGAATATATTTGGGAATTCTCGGTTTTCCTGTATATTTGTTTGGATTTTGTTGATAATCTCGTAAGCTTGAAAAAAAGGAATGCCAGTTTTGAAATACAGTTTTCATGATGGATTGACTGGATTGTGTAGGTAAAGAACGATAATCTTTTTGAAGCATAGCTTTAAACAAGGCATCTAGAAAATAATAATCTACATGAGGATTTTCTTTCGTAGGTTTGGAAAACAAATTGCATTTGATTTCTTTCTGCTTTTCTTTCGGTTTCATCTTCTCTTTTGCTAATTTCTTTCGATAGGCAAGAAGCTGCGTATCATTCATCTTTTCGATATATTGATCTATCATATCCAACACTTCTTTTTGTAGGGGCTGTAACTCTTTTTCTTGTGTCAGTCCTGTATACACCTGACGTATATAAAAGTTGGTCGTATTGTACATATTCTTGGCATTCTGACAAGATTCTTGAAAGTAAGCATACATACGATGTCCTTTTTTAATCCAAATTTGAAATGTTTGATAGTTGGATTGTTGTTCCTGATTCTTTTTCATCTTTTCACCTCCTTCTTAAGAAGATTATACCAAGAAGGAACATATGTTTCTGTTATTTTCTGAAAATAAGATACACTTTTTCGATTCACCTCGCCACCTTCACGTACGTTTAGAGGTGGGAGTCCTCTCGAAAGGTATGATAGAAACGATTAAAATAAAGGATTACGATATTGTGCTTTAAATATAACTTGAAAATTTCTATAAGTGGTTCTGTCATATCGTCATCGAGTAAATAGAAAATTGTATCCACATCATAAAAAAGCTATTCTTTTGTATAAGTACTTACTAAAAGAATAGCTTTTTTCATAATATAGATTATCGTATTAATGAATTTTAAAAGTTGTCTTTTTACAATGAGTAACCACTTGTTTTGTTGTTTTAAATCTTTGCTTTTCTCCGCAAAATAAACCCACACAACATCTATCTTACACGAAAGATACCAAGCGTAAATAGCAGTCCCTATCTTTCGGATTTGTCACCTGTATTACTGTTTGTCTTTGCGCCACCCGCTTTTTTAACACCTTTGCTTGTATAAGGTTTGGCACTCTTTTTTTTGTTGGCACTGGCTTTCCATCGGTTCCAGCCCTTACTGCCTGTTCCTCTACCTGTTCCACCTTTACCTTTAGCTTTACTCATATAATATAATCACTCCGTTATTATTGTATAGCAAATCTGTTTCCACAGTAGTCAATAAATCTTTAAAATAAAATTTGGGTTTATGACTTTTTCCTTTCCGACAGTTGTTCATAAAAATGAACAGCAGGATATAATAGTATATCATAACATGGACAGTAATGCGCAAAATCCTCAGGTTTATCCCGCTAATAGAAATCTTTTAAAGTAGAAAAAAGAGTCCTTCACAGTTAGGACTCTTTTAATTTTTGCTGATAGTAATGTGTTATGTAAAAGGTGTTTAATCTTGAATTTATTAATATTATACAATATTTTTTTAGAAAATAGATTTTTGGTAATATTTCAAAAAAATTATATATGAATTGTTATCTTTTAGTTTTACGTTGCATAAAAAGAAAAAAAGTCCGAGATATGAAAAAATTTGTGATTATATTTATAGTTATGTCACACATTACATGATCAATTTGTCTTAAATATGAACGTAAAAAAAGAGTACATTTTATAGTCATTTTTTCATTCTAAAGGTACCGAATTATTAAATTTTAAAAAATGTATTATGGAGGTATAGAAATGAGAGTTTTTCTTGCTGGTGCAACAGGTGTAATCGGACGTTCTTTAATTCCTTTGTTAGTAAAAGAAGGTCATGAAGTATTTGGGATGATTCGTGATGACTCGTATGGAAGTGCAGTGACAAAAATGGGTGCAAAGCCAGTGGTAGCGGATGCATTAAATCGAGATGCTGTATTTACAGCGCTGGAAAAAAGTCAGCCGGATGTAGTGATTCATCAACTTACATCGTTAAGTGCAGGAAGCTTGGTTGATAATGCAAAAATAAGAATTAAGGGAACAGAAAATCTTGTAGATGCTTCAAAAGCGGTGGGAGTTAGACGAATAATTGCACAAAGTATTTCGTGGGCATATGAACCTGGAGACACGCCTGCTATAGAAGAAGAAATGTTGGACATTGCTGCTCCGTTTCCACGAAAAACGACCATAGAAGGCATTACGGTGTTAGAAGAAAAAGTTTCTCAAATTCCGGAATTTGTTATACTTCGTTATGGAACGCTTTATGGTCCAGGAACTTGGTATGCGATAGATGGAAAGATTGCCGATCAGGTAGGCCGGAAAGAAGTTGTAGCAACTGATGGTGTATTTTCTTTTCTTCATGTAGACGATGCAGCAAGAGCTGCATTGTTAGCTCTAGATTGGCCATCTGGTCCTGTTAACATTGTCGATGATCATCCTGCACCAGGAAATGTTTGGCTGCCTGTTTATGCTTCTGCAATTGGTGCGCCTCAGCCTCTTCGTCAAGCTGGTAGTAATCGTGGGGAGCGCGGCGCTTCCAATAAAAAAGCTCGAAAGGAATATGGATGGGAACCCATTCATCCTTCTTGGTCTAATGGGTTTCAACATAATTTGTAGAATTTGTCTAATATAATTTTTGTCATAAGAAGGCCATTTTTGTAAGAGTGTTTTTTAGAGAAATTTGCATAGGTATACCCTAGAAAGTTTTTTCTAGGGTATTTCTTATTTTATATTATGATAGATTTATTGATTAAAGAGTTTTAAGGAGGGACTACTATGGGGCAAAATAGCCTGGATGTAAGTGAATTATACATATTGTACAAATCTTATTTTATTTCTATAGCATACAAAATGCTGGGATCTCTAAGTGATGCCGAAGATATTGTCCATGATACATTTATAAAACTGCAGATGAAAGAAATTCATCCAACTGATATTAAAAACATAAAGTCGTATGTAAGCAAAATGGTTGTAAATCGTTGTGTAAATGAATTACAGTCGAGCAGAAAAAAAAGAGAAACTTACGTTGGTACTTGGTTGCCAGAACCTATTGTACAGGGCATGCAATGGGACCCTTCAGAGAAAATCATTCAAGATGACCAACTATATTATACATTTGTTGTTCTTATGGAAAAACTCTCTGCTACAGAGAGAGCCGTTTATGTCTTAAAAGAAGCATTAGATTTAAAACATAATGAAATTGCTGACTTACTAAATATTACGGAAATAAATTGCCGTAAAGTGTTTAGCCGTGCGAAGCAGAAAATGAATGTATCTTTCGGTGAGGAGTATACACCATATGAAATTCAACAAGACCAAATCACTAAGTTTATTTCGGCCTTATCGCGAAGTAATGTTCAAGAAATCTCAGAAATTCTTACTAGCGATGTAATACTTATTGCAGATGGGGGAGGGAATGTCGCTACGGCTATTAATCAAATTATTAGTAAAAAACGTGTTCTGAGCTTGTTATCTGCAATTGCTACAAAATTTTTCAAAGGAAAAGAAGCACAAGCTATCATAGTAAATAATCAGCCAGGCGTTCTCATATTAAAAGATGAAGAGGTGGTTGGTGTTTTCAGTTTCGCTTGGAAGCAAAATACGAATCAGATTGAGCGAATATTTTATGTTGTGAATCCTGATAAACTTAAGCACATTACTATACATTAAAAGTATAGAGTTGCTCTAAAAGTTGTGAGATGACTGTTAGAGCAACTCTTATTTGTAATAAAAAATGTATTGTATGTAAACTAATCATTTTGGTTAGTTTGTATCTTTTCGTAGAAATAATGTTGCTTTTTTCGTAAAGAAAATGACATTAGGATAAATAAGAATAAGATAGAGAAAATAATAAATACGACATATTTAAACATTATCTTTGTCCCGATATACGGACCTACACTAGATCCAAAAAATAAAGTAAATGTATAAAGTGCCATCGCAACTCCTTTTCTTTCTTCGCTTATTTGTCCAATATGAAAAATGATAGAAGGTAATACAATTGAAATTCCTGCTGCAAATATGATTGTATTTATAGAGAGAAAATACATGTTATCCTCTTTCAAGAACAAGAGTATTCCCGTGCAAGTAATGATAAGTCCTAGTGTGACACATTGTATTTATGGAACCAAGTTCCAATATTTTTTATTACATACTATTCGAAAATGCGTAAAATAAAGAATTGAAAAATATTTTAAAACTTTTTGTTGACTTTCTTATTTTTTTGTATAGAATAAACATTAATAAAATGTTTCAGAGATGTGACAGTAAAACGACTGTGAAAGGAAGAGTAGTAATAGGACGTAGTCCAAGCGAGTCAGGGGTGGTGTGAGCCTGATACGAAGCCTGTTATGAAGAACCTCCTGGAGTCGCTAACCGAAATCCTTTTTAGGAAAGTAGACTTAGCCGGGAACTTCGCCGTTACAAGAAGAACAGTATCGAGATATCTCTAGTCTCCGTACTGAATAAGTGAGCAACCTCTGTTGCTAATTTGGGTGGTACCGCGGAACCAAAGCCTTTCGTCCCAGTTTTTTGGGAAAGAAGGGCTTTTTTTATTGGTTTCTTTCCTCACTACATCAAAACATTTTAGGAGGAAAACAACATGTACCAAACATTAATGACAGTAAGAGAAACACAAATCGCAATTAAGGAAGTTAAAACATTTTTTGAAGAGCAATTATCAAAACGTCTTGGATTATTCCGTGTATCTGCGCCATTATTTGTAACGAAAAAATCAGGGTTAAACGATCACTTAAACGGTGTAGAGCGTCCAATTGAATTTGATATGCTGCATTCAGGAGAAGAGTTAGAAATTGTACATTCACTAGCAAAATGGAAAAGATTTGCCCTGCATGAATATGGATATGAAGCTGGTGAAGGTTTATATACAAACATGAACGCAATTCGCCGCGATGAAGAGCTTGATGCAACGCATTCCATTTACGTTGATCAATGGGATTGGGAAAAAATTATTCAAAAAGAATGGCGTACAGTAGATTACTTACAAGAAACAGTACGAGAAATTTATGGAATATTCAAAGATTTAGAAGATTATTTATTTGAAAAATACCCGTTCTTTGGTAAGTACTTACCGGAAGATATCGTATTTATCACATCTCAAGAGCTTGAAGATAAATATCCAGAATTAACACCGAAAGATCGTGAGCATGCGATTGCGAAAGAACACGGTGCAGTCTTTATTATCGGAATTGGGGGGGCGCTACGCTCTGGTGAAAAACATGATGGACGTGCATCTGACTATGATGATTGGAAATTAAACGGAGATATCTTATTCTGGAATCCAGTACTGCAGTCTTCATTTGAATTATCATCCATGGGGATTCGTGTTGACAGCAAATCTCTTGATGAACAATTAACAATAAAAGGGGAAGATTTCAAACGTGATTATGATTTCCATAAAGGCATTTTAGAGGGCGTGCTTCCACTTACAATGGGCGGTGGTATTGGACAATCAAGAATGTGCATGTACTTCTTACGCAAAGCACATATTGGCGAAGTTCAAACTTCTGTATGGCCAGATGACATGCGTGAAGAGTGCAAAAAGCAAAACATTCACTTGTTCTAAAAAGAAAACAAGGGATGCAATTGATAAATATACCATAATTAGAAGAGGATACTATGTCCAACATGAGGGCATATATCCTCTTTTTTCATACATCTCATACTACATACCTAGAGATTGAAACTGTAGTCTAACATGTATATAACGATAACGGAACAAATGGTCATTTGTTAAGAAGGGGACGTAGGCCACAGCGGGAGGCGTAACAAGGTGCAGGAAGTGAAAATTTATTGACATAAAACCTGTTAGTGGTAGTTAGTCTGCCTAACTTTAAAGGAGAATAAGCTCCTTTATTTTTTTTAAGCATAGCATGTAAAAGACTATGAAATATTTATGAAAAAGTAGGTGGAAACATGACATTAGATTCTCAACGTATTATAGCCTTCCCGGGAATGGGCATGGGTGGCTTCCCAGGAATGGGCATGGGTGGCTTCCCAGGAATGGGCATGGGTGGCTTCCCAGGAATGGGCATGGGTGGCTTCCCAGGAATGGGCATGGGTGGCTTCCCAGGAATGGGTATGGGTGGTCCTCCAGGAATGGGTATGGGTGGTTTCCCAGGAATGGGCATGGGTGGTTTCCCAGGAATGGGCATGGGTGGTCCTCCAGGAATGGGTATGGGTGGTTTCCCAGGAATGGGCATGGGTGGTCCTCCAGGAATGGGCATGGGTGGTTTCCCAGGAATGGGCATGGGTGGTCCTCCAGGAATGGGCATGGGTGGTTTCCCAGGAATGGGTATGGGTGGCTTCTAAGTAATGGTTATACCAATTATGCTATAACCTGGATGTCTAATAATTTATATCAAGATATAAATGACAATGGGTAAAGTTAACCTACGCATCAATCCATTAGTGGAAACTTACTTATTGCCATCTATTAACTTATACAAGCTTTCTTACCTTATCTAAAAATCAAGGCTGATCCTTTTTTATCCCGCATTAACGGGCAGTAAGACCCCCGCTTCAAGATTGAGAGAGAAGCGAGGAAGATAGGTAGGGGATAACTACCCGTAAAAGCCCGATTGGTTCAACTAGCCATAAGTGGGAGATGAAAAAAATCTCCACTGATGGAAGTTTCACCTTTTTACTTCACAATTAATGAAAAAACGATTCTTTAAGTAATAAAGTAAACATTGCAACAAATACAGCTAAAAACCGCACATACATCTAATCTTTCTTCATTAAAGGAGGCTTGAGTTTGAGAAAAAGAAAAAAGGAGAACACATGACTAATATGTGTTCTCCTTTATTTAGGGAGTTTTGTGATTTAGGTCTTGATAACTTCTCCATCCCTTGTTTTATTTAATTTACTGATACGAGAGGCTCGATTTTTGCCATAAACGATTCATGAAGTGCTTCCACACCTTTTATTAAGTTAAGACGATCAATAACGACAGAGACTTTAATTTCAGATGTACTTACCATTTTAATATGAATATTTTCTTCTTGTAATGTTGAGAACATTTGAGCAGCTACACCTGGATTAGATACCATACCTGATCCAACAATTGATACTTTTGCCAAATGATTTTCATATTCTACAGATTCATAGTGCATAACCTCACGATTTTCTTCTAGTACGGCTAATGTTTCTTTTAAGTCATTCGAATGAATAGAGAAGGATAAATGTACAGTTCCTTCATTTGTAATACTTTGAATAATAATATCTACATTAATATGAGCACTCGCTAATGTAGAGAAGATTGTAGAAAGTTTTCCTTGTTGTAATCCTTTAATTGTTACGCGCGTAATATTGTCTTCAAATGCAATGCCTTTTACGATTGATTGTTGTTCCATGTCACATTCTCCCCTTACGATTGTTCCGTTTTCTCGTTCCATACTTGAGCGAACTTCTAATATAACGTTATGATTTTTCGCGAATTCTACTGCTCTTGGATGCAGCACACCAGCACCAAGGTTTGCGAGTTCTAGCATTTCATCATAGGAAATTTCATCTAATTTGTAAGCATCTTTTACAACTCGTGGATCAGTTGTGTAAACACCTGTTACATCCGTATAAATATCACATTTTTTTGCTTGTAATGCTGCAGCTAATGCGACTGCAGTTGTATCAGACCCGCCGCGGCCGAGCGTCGTAATTTCTTGTTCTGCGCTTAATCCTTGGAAACCGGCTACAACGACAATTGTTCCTTCTTGTAAATGAGATTGAATACGCTCTGTATCAATATCGGTAATTCTTGCGCTGCCGTGAACGGATTCGGTTGTAATACCTGCTTGCCAGCCTGTTAGTGAAATTGCAGTATAACCTTTCGCTTGCAGAGCCATTGTTAATAAAGAAATTGAAATTTGTTCACCTGTTGTAAGCAGCATGTCCATTTCTCGTTTACTAGGCTGATCAGTAATACCAGCAGCTAAAGATACTAATTCATCTGTATTATGTCCCATCGCGGAAACGACCGCTACAATTCCATGTCCTCTTTCATATTCTTCAATGACTAAATCCGCAACATGTTGAATACGTTCGATACTTCCAACGGATGTACCTCCAAATTTTTGAACAATAATTTCCATCATGAGAGCCCACTTTCAATTTAATATTGGTTAATAAATTAGGAAAAATGTTGTTAAACATAAGATGGGAAATATAGATCCCTTTCATTCCTGTAAGTTACCGAAAGCAAATAAAAAAACACCATCTCAAATAGGTGAGGATGGTGCTGTTACAGGAAAAAGGAAACAGAAAACGGAGCTAATAAAAAAACCGCCAAAAAAGAAGACGATCATAAAGAAACATGATCTCTCTTTTTTGTAGATAGCTCCTCATATATACACCGCTGTATATATGACAGTTCTGTTTCTATTCGAAAACAGCCCCAATTTACATGTTCAGAGAAACATATAAATTTCGGCAACTTTTCCTTTCTTCTAAACTCACTGACAATCTCTGTGTCTCCTTTAGAATACTCATAAAAGTTGCAACCTCTATCTCACGTCGTTCGGCGAGAGTGATTGGTTGTATGAAGTTGTTGGTAACATTTGTTCCATAGTAATCAAAATGGTGAGAGAAATCAAGTGGGTTATAAAAATTCAGAAAATTAAATCTATTAGAGTGTGAAGTGGAAATGATATAAAATGTGTTTAAAAGAAGAAATTATAACAATATTTTGAAAGATATAAATTATATTATATGGATGGGGCAGTGTGGATGGAAAAGCAAAAACCTATTTATGTGCAAGCTGAAATAGAAACAACAATGAATGAACTTTGGAAATATACACAAGATCCAAAGATACATACAGAATGGGATGCGCGGTTTACAGAAATATCGTATTTAGAGAGAAAAGAAGGCGAACCGCAGCGTTTTTTATATAAAACAAAAATTGGTTTTGGACTTGAAATTGCTGGAGAAGGAGAATCAATAGGAGAACTACAAAAAGAAGATGGGGGAAGAATTTCTTCATTGAAATTTTGGACAGAGAGTAAACTTTCGTTGATTGCGGTAGGAAGAGGCTATTGGAAGTATACACCGAATGGGAACAAGATTCGCTTTGAAACGCAATATGATTATGAAACAAGGTTTGGAAATATAGGGGGATTTATAGATTCATACATATTTCGTCCGTTATTAGGATGGGCAACTGCATGGAGTTTTGATGCTTTAAAACTGTGGTTAGAAAAAGGATTTCATCCACGTTTATTATTGAAAAGAGCTGTTACGTACTATTTTGTTTGCTTTTTACTTTCTTTTGTATGGATTTATCAAGGCTTTATTCCGAAAGTTTTATATACTCACCCGGAAGAGGTACGAATGCTTTCTAGTCTTATTGGTGCAACTGATAATGTTGCATGGATTATTAAAATGATTGGCTTCTTGGAAATCGTGTTTGGAATCGCATGGTTGATACCTTTCCAAAAAAAGAAATTGTTTTTCGTTCATATTATTATACTATTGGCATTGACAGCTGTAGCAGGATTCACAAATATTGATAGTTTTATACAACCTTTTAATCCAATTACTTTAAACATCATGCTAATTGGATTCTCAATAATCGGTTATGTAAATAGTAATAATTTACCGCAAGCAAAACATTGTAAAAGAAGCAGAAAGGGGTGAGAATTTGTCTTCCATTTACGAAACATTATTAGGAGAATCCTATCATCAGTTACATCCAAAATTACAGAAACGTTATGCAATTACAGAAAAATATAGTTTTGTAGGAGAAGGAAGGATGGATGAAATTACAGAAGGCTCAGTTGCTGTAAGAATGTTTTTAAAAGTAGCAGCAAGATTCCGGATGTTCTTTTCAGAAAGAGGGGAAGAAGTACCGTTTATCATTCAGAATACTGCAGAGAAAGATAGTAGAGGAGAGGTATTTGTAAGATGGAATCGGATGTTTCTATTTGGTGAAAAAAAGCGTTATTTTAATGCTGTTATGTATTTGAATGATAAACAAGAAGAAATTGTCGATTATTTCGGTGAACCACATTTGCTCGTATCGACGCTTGCGTTTCATGTTGATGCAAAAGGAGCGATTTATATTTCATCAAAAAAACAATGGTTCTACTTATGTGGAATGAAAATTCCATTGCCAAGGTTTTTATATGGAGAGGCAAAGATTATAGAAAGTTATGATGATGAATTAGATTGTTATCGGATTTATGTACAAGTGCAAAATCCGATATTAGGGCCGCTTTTCTCTTATAAGGGGACGTTTAGAGAAAGGGATGTAAATATATGCGAAATATAATAATCGGTCTCCTCTGTTATGTCATTTTTCTCATTTTAGAGTGGCCAAAGTTACATCCTGTTGAATCGATTATATTATTGTCAATTCTTCTATTTATCCCGATGGCGTTTTCTATTGTAGATAAGAGAAAAAGAGATGGAGATGAATTATTCTGTTACAAACTTGCGGTATTTATTTATCCAATTGCAGCGATAAGTGCGATGCTTGCTTTTGTAACAAACCATTTTCTATTTGCGATAATTTGGTTCATATATACGGGTATTGTAGCATTATTTGGTGTATGTAGATTATTAGAAAGAGGATGGAAACCGCTAGAAGAAACAGCGATTGATAGTGGATTTATGTATTTATTTTTAGGCGGCTTTTGGTTCTTTGTTTCTGTAGCAAACATACCAATTATGCAGTTTAGTTCAGATATCGTCTTACTCACAGCAGCTCATTTTCATTACTCTGCTTTTCTACTTCCTTTATCTGCGGGTTTGCTAGGGAGAAAGCAACAAAAGAAAAGTAAATTATATACGATTGTTATGTTTATTATCATCATCTCTCCGATGACAGTTGCCATTGGCATTACCTATTCGAGAATATTCGAGTTTTTTGCGGTGCTACTCTATCTTATTTCGCTCTATGTTTACGGCATTTTTGTATGGAAAACAAAATTTACATCTATAAGTGCGAAAGTTTTTCTTATCATTTCGTCTAGTACACTTATGGTGACTATTCTTTTCTCTCTTTTATACTCATACGGGAATTTCAGAGGAATGATGACTATTTCGATTGTACAAATGGTTTGGATTCATGGGGTTGTAAACGGAATTGGCGTGGCATTACCTGCTTGTATGGGGTGGATGATCGAAAAGAATGATCCGAAATACATTCATTATGGAAAAACAATGAGTCGTATTAAAGGAAAGATGAAAATTGGAGAGAATGTTTTATTGGAAAATAAGCTAATAGAGAAGAACGAATATACAGGTCTTATAAATAAAATGATAGATTTTCATAGTAAACAGTTTAATCCAAAAAGTGTATCACCGCTCATTATTGATTTTTATGAGAACACGAAAAACTATGAATTAAAAGCAACTATTTATTGGTCACGTTGGTTTCAAACATTTGCCTTTCTTTATGAAAAAATAAGTCGACGTGTGCAGCAAATTCATTTAGGAATGGGAAATCGGTTAGAGGTTATGCATGGAGAGATTGTCTCTATAAAAGATGAAAAAGACGGTAGAAATGATGTCAGAGCATGGATTCGGAAAAACGAACAGAAAGAAACAATCTTTGTGGCGCTCTACTCTCAGCATGAACATACTGGAGAAACATACATGAATATTGCGCTGCCATTACCATATGCGAATATGACTGGAATGTTAAAACTGCGTAATGATAAGAAAAATCTTATCATTACGAGTCGGTTACGGAACAGTACAAAAGGGGATGAGGGGATTTATTTACATAGCCGCTTTTTTACGATTCGCTTACCGTTAGCTGAAACGTTTGTGATAAGAGACAAGGATAAAATCACGTTAACAGCACATCATCAAATGTGGATGTTTGGTGTGAAGTTTCTTGAGATTGATTATGAAATAGAAAAAACGATTGCTCGAAAATAGCAATCGTTTTTTTATTGCTAGATAATACGATATAAAATACAAAAAAAAATAAAAATTGAATTTTTAGAAAATTATCACATTTAAATGTTATAATGGAATGCAGTATTGTTTTATTTTAGGTAAGGAGGGGACATATGCAAGGAGAGATAGAGATACAAGAACAAAAAAATTCAAATTATATAAGTAATTTATTATTACCTATTACAAAATCACGTCATTTTACTTTTTTATGGATCGGGCAGCTCTTTTCAGTTCTTGGAAGTTCTATTACAATGGTTATTCTTCCGGTGGTTGTATATACATTAACAGGCTCGACAGTCGTTATGGGGATGACAATGGCGATGTATATGCTTCCAAATGTACTTATTTTACCATTTTCAGGATTAATTGTAGATCGCCTTAACCGTATTAAATTGATGTTATTTACCGATATTGTTCGAGGGATATTAATGACAACGCTAGCAATACTCATGTTTACTGATACTTTAACGATCCATATTTTATATGTATTAGTAGCGATGTATGGTCTTATGGAAGGGTTATTTCAACCAGCCTATTCAGCAGTTCGAGCAAGAGTGTTTGTGCCAGAAATTCGGAATGCGGCTAACGCATTAACCCAGATGAGCAGCCAAGGCGTACGTTTAATTGGTCCGGCACTTGGGGGCCTCATTGTCTCCATCGCATCAGCGGGTATCGGTTTTGGTTTAGATGCATTGACTTATTTGCTTTCTTTTATGTGTTTACTATTTTTGAGGGATTTGACAGCAAAAAAAGCGCAAGACAGGGCAGATAATAAAGTGAACCTAAAAAAAGATTTCATTGAAGGAATTGTAGTATTAAAAAGCCATCCGTGGTTATGGATTACAATTTTAGCATTTTCGTTTATTAATATTTGTCACGCAGGTATTGTAGTCGTCTTAATTCCTTGGTTATTTAATATTCATCATCACTTTGAACCTTTTGTTTACGGCCTCGGAATGGCATTTTCTGGCGGGGGTGCAGTTGTTGCTGCTCTTATTTTTGGAGGGAAACAGGAGTGGCATAAACGTGGTTTATTGGCTTATGGTGGTGTTTTAATTAGTGGATTGGCGCTTTTAATAATGCCTTTTGTCTCATGGGCACCAGCATTAATTGGATTAATGGCTCTTGAAGGGTTTGGCATTATGATTTTCGGTTTAATTTGGGAAACGAGTTTGCAAGAACTTGTGCCGGAAGAAGCGTTTGGTAGAGTTGTTAGTCTCGATATGCTTGGATCCTTTGCACTATTACCGATAGGGTATTTGATAGTTGGATGGTTGGCTAATATAATTGGTGGTATTTTGACTATCATCATTTTAGCGATTGCGGCTATTGTAGTGGTCCTGTCTGCTTTATCTGTTCCGAGTATTCGTCAGTTTGATTGATGTTTGTTTATCACGCATTAACGGGCAGTAAAACCCTCACTGATGGAAGTTTCACTTTATATGTCCTTTCATTAATAAAGAAGAAGTGCATCATCATGTAGTGCCTTTAATGGGAAGTATGTAAAGTAGAAGGAATTCACCTGAGGAGAATGATAATTTAATATTTTTGTTGAGTAATGAATATAGTCTTAGCTGTTTTTATTCCTATTAAATAAGAGGAGGTTTTTATGCAAAAATATATACTTCTAGCAAAGTTTAATCGTGAAGGAAATGTAAATATAAAAAATATTAGTGAACGTTTTTCTAATTTACATAAGAACTATGAACGATTCGGTGGACGTATTTTAACTGCTTATGCCATTGTAGGTGAATACGATATGGTTATCACTTTTGAAGCACCTGACATATTAGCAGTAAAGAAAATTGATTTAGCGGGCAAATTACCAGGGATGGTGGAAACGAAGATTTTTCCACTATTGGATATGGGCGAATTTCAGCAACTAGTAACAGAAATCTAACTTGTTAGATATGATGTTTTTTCAAGAACGACTAAGTTGGTTTACATTTTCTATATTGGCTTCTTGTATTGTTAGGATTATGAGTTTTTATGCTGAGTGAAGCCAATGTTCCTTATGAAGAAATTTTAAAAGATTAACTAAGTAAGTAACATGTATGGATTTATTATAGAGGCGCCTCTCTGCATAGTGAGAGGTGTCTTATTTTTTGCTTTGAACAGTATGTAAATTTATCCAGAATTAACTAGGAGTAAGCGCCTTATCTCAAGATTAAGAGAAAACAAAGAAGATAGGTGGGGGATGAGTACCTGTAACCCGTTCTAGTCAAAGTTTTAAGAAGAATTACAAATAAGTTTGAAAAATTCTCACAAAATGTTCACATATGTTCGATATATTAAAAATCAGAATTATAATCTTACATGTTTATACGAAAAGGGAAGAGCAAGTATCATTTAGGGGGAAAATAGAATATGTTTGCAAAACGACAAACGGTAAATCATTCTGCAGAAAAGTATGCAACTCAGTTGGAAGTTTCAAAAGCGCAATCTTTGTATCGAGCTGTATGGCGTTGGCATTTTTATGCCGGTATCATCTTTGCACCTTTTGTAATCTTATTGACAATTACAGGTATCATCTATTTATTTAAACCACAAATTGAAAACATCATATACAAAGATTATTACTATGTACAGGCGGAAAAAGAAAAATTGACTGCTGAAGAACAAATAGAAGTAGTCAAAAAAGCGTATCCGGATGCTTCTATTACAAAGTACAAGCCATCCTTTACATCAGATCGTTCAGCAGAAGTAGGAATTATAGATAAGGGAGTCCTGATGACGATATTCGTAAATCCACATGATGGTAAGAGTTTAGGGGGATTAAAGAACGGAGAGAAATTCATGAGCGAAGTGGAACGGATGCATGGCGAGCTTATGATTGGAACGACGGGAGATCGTATTGTAGAGATGGCTGCTTGCTGGGCTATGATTTTGTTGATTACTGGCTTATATTTATGGTGGCCGCGCAATAAAAAATCAATCTTTGGTACATTGATTCCAAGATTCACTAAAGGAAAACGGACGATGTTACGTGACTTACACTCCATTCCGGCTTTCTGGTTCTCACTGTTCATTTCTATATTCATACTGACGGGACTTCCTTGGTCCGGGTTATGGGGAGATTATATTAATAAAATCGCAACGACTACAGAAACGGGATACCCAACAGGACTATGGGACGGTAATTTGCCGCAGTCGACTGTTCCGTCTAAAGCGGTGGCGGATGTACCTTGGGCAGCAGAAAAATTACCAGTTCCGGAGTCTAAGGGAAATAAAGCAGCCTCTCTTACAGTGGCAGACATTATGAAAATAGCAGAAAAAAATCATTTAGAGGATGGATATTCAATCACATTTCCTAAGGGAGAAAAAGGTGTGTATACAGTTTCCGTTAAGCCTGATAAACCGGAAGTGGAAGCAACTTTGCACATCGATCAGTACAGCGGCAAAATATTGGCAGATTTACGTTTTGCGGATTATGGAATATTGGCTAAAGCGATTTCTATCGGGATTGCGCTGCATGAAGGGCATTATTTTGGCCTAGCAAATCAGTTGTTGGATCTTGTAATCTGTCTTGTATTAATCGGAATTGCTGTAACAGGCTGTATGATGTGGTGGAAACGCAAGCCGTCTGGTACATTAGGTGCGCCTTTTTTGCCGAAGAATTTCAAATTAATGAAAGGTGCAGTAGTGCTTATTATCATACTAGGGATTTTGTTCCCTTTAGTGGGCATTTCACTGTTTGTAGCTTTGGCGCTTGATTGGTTAGTAATAAAGAGAGTTCCGGTTTTGAAAAAATGGTTTGGCTAATATGGATTATTTATAGCGTAGGGAGAATAGTATGAAAAAGAAAATCTTTTCATATGCAGTAGTAAGTATTTTATTGATAATGTGTATATGTTTGTATATAGATCATAATAAAACGAATGAAACAAAAGCTACATCTACGCCTTGTCATATCAACAAGTAGAGTATAGAAAATAGCGAATCATTTTAAGGAAAATAAGAAAGCCCACTTGCGTTTGCAAGAGGGTTTTCTTATTTATTATCGTAAAGAGCAAATGTAACTTCTGCCTTACAAGCGATTTCTCCATCTACTGTAGCAATAGCATGAGCTTTTGCAATTGAACCACGAACACGCGTCATCTCCACTTCTAAACGTAGCTGATCACCGGGACGAACTTGTTTTTTGAAGTGACAATTGTCAATACCGGCAAAAAGACCGAGCTTTCCATGGTTCTCTTCTTTCATAAGCATAATAACTGCACTTACTTGTGCTAAAGCTTCCACAATCAGGACACCGGGCATAACTGAATAGTCAGGAAAGTGACCAGCAAAAAATCCTTCATTAGTCGTAACATTTTTGATTCCAACTGCGCGTTTTCCTTCTTCTATTTCAATAATGCGATCAATTAATAAAAGGGGGAAACGATGTGGAATAATTTCTTTAATTTGTTGAGTATTGAACATGAATGTCTCTCCTTTATACCGTAGCTAGATATTTTAGTTATGTTAATTTCCTAAAATTACATGTTTGAATATTGACAATAATTAGTACCTAGTACTATTATCTAATTATAAAACTAAGTGTAAAAATAGTAAAGGGGGATAAATGTATGCAATCAAAAGCAAGAATTACAGCTATTGGTACCTATGTACCCGAAAAAAAGCTAACCAATGATGATTTAGAAAAAATAGTAGATACAAATGATGCATGGATTATACAAAGAACTGGAATGAAGGAAAGAAGAATTGCTGGTGATAACGAATATGCCTCTACATTAGCTTTTAAAGCCATTGAAAATTTAGTGGAACGTTATCATAAAAATCTTGTTGACGTGGATTGTATTCTAGTTTCAACAACTACACCTGACTACGCTTTTCCAAGTGTAGCTTGCCAAATACAAGAGTATTTTAATATTCAACATACAGGCGCTGTTGATCTCAATGCAACTTGTGCTGGTTTTACATATGGATTACATCTGGCGAATGGTTTGATTACATCTGGTCTTCATCGCAAGATTTTAGTTATAACGACAGAAACCTTATCTAAAGTAACAGATTATACCGATCGAACTACATGTATCTTATTTGGAGATGCAGCTGCGGCTGTCTTAGTAGAGAAGGATGAAGAATTGTCTAGTTTTATAGCTACCCATATTGGGACAAATGGGGAAGGGGGCATGCATGTATATCGGACGAATTTATCTACCACCATGTTTGGAAATCCATTGAGAACACATGGAAAGATGGTTCAAAACGGAAGAGAAGTATATAAGTGGGCGGCACGGACGCTACCAATTGGGATTAAAGAATTATTATATCAAGCGGAGTTACAACTGGATGAAGTGGATTGGTTTGTTCCACATAGTGCTAATTTACGAATGATTGAATCTATATGTGAAAGATCAGGTTTCCCACTGGACAAAACTTTAACTAGTGTAGAATACATGGGAAATACTTCTTCTGTCTCCATTCCATTAGCATTGGACATCGGTATGGACGAAGGAAAGCTGAAAAATGGAGACACTCTTTTACTGTATGGATTTGGGGGAGGTCTTACGCATGCTGGGCATATTATTAAGTGGCATTTAGCAAAGGAATAGGAGATGATGTATCCAGTAGTAATATAAACGTATTTTATTGCATTAAAAATCCTTATTATTCGTACGGGTTACTAAGAAGAGGTTTGGTTGAGGTAGACTTGAAGATTGCATGAGCTGTAAACTGTTGCATAAAGGAACACCATCTGTTAGAGCGGGTGGTGTTCCTTTATGTGTCTGCTTTATCGGGGAACGAATGAAATGAAGTACATGTTTATCCCGCATTAACGGGCAGTAAGACTCCCGTCTCAAAATTCAGAGAGAAGCAAAGGAGATAGGTGGGGGATGAAGAAAACCCCCACTGACGGAAGTTTCACTTTATTAGGATTACAAATAATCCGCCTACATATTTCAGTGGACTTATTTTTTCTCTCCGCTCAATAAGGATATTGAAAAAATATTCTAACAATTGATTGACATCTTTTCTTTTGTTGTTATAATTTATTTCAACTAATGTTAGAAAACCTTACATGGGAGGGTGCTGGATGAAAAAGATTGAAGCTATTATAAGGCCCGAAAGGTTAACGGATACGATTAAAGAGTTGAAAAACATTGGGATTACAGGATTTACTGTATCTCAGGTTGTAGGAAGAGGGAAACAAAGGGATGCACAAGGGGTGTATCGTGGAAGAAATTATAAAGTTACTCTTCATCCGAAAATAAAACTTGAAATCGTTCTCTCAGACTATATGGTGGAAAGGACGATAAAGGCTATTATTACTTCTGCCCAAACGGGTGAAGATGGTGATGGTAAGATTTATGTTTATCCTATTTTGGAAGCTTATAACATACGGACAGGGAAGATGGACTTGAGTATAGATGATTTAGCTGAGAGAGGAGGGGAATGAAATGAAGTTGATGTATTTAAATACTGTATGGGTTGTAATAGCTGCGGCAATGGTTTTGTTTATGGAAGGCGGATTTAGTTTGCTGGAAGCGGGTTTGGTTCGAACGAAAAATGCTGTGAATGTAACGATGAAGATTTTTGTGGATCTAACAGTAGGGGCCCTAGTTTTTTGGATGCTTGGTTTTGGTCTTATGTTTGGAAAAGATGCTTTCGGAATGATTGGTATGAATTTGTTTGGTAGTCCTGAAAAAATATCTCTAGGAATAGAGTTGCCTAGTGCTGCTTTTGTATTATTTCAAATGGGTTTTGCGATTGCTTGTGTATCCATTATTTCAGGAGCGGTAGCTGAACGGATGAATTTTAAGGCGTATATTTTGACAGTCGCTATAGTAACGTTGTTAATTTATCCGATTTCAGGTCATTGGATTTGGAACAGTGATGGTTGGTTGGCTAAATTAGGAATGAAAGATTTTGCTGGATCAGCTGCTATCCATGCGTTAGGTGGATTTACTGCATTAGCGATGGCGAAGCTATTGGGACCGAGAAAGGGACGGTTTAATTCGGACGGTAGTGCCAATGTTTTTGCACCTAGTAATATCCCGTTAGCTTCGTCTGGAGCGTTTATTTTATGGTTTGGTTGGTTCGGTTTTAATGCAGGAAGCACTCTTGATGCTTCTAGTTCAATGCTTGCGCCGATAGCTATTAATACTATGTTAGCGGGAGCGAGCGGTGGCACAGTTGCTTTATTAATGACGTTGAAAAAGTACGGTAAAGCTGATCCGAGTATGACGATTAATGGTGTATTATCCGGTTTAGTGGCAATTACGGCCGGAGGCGCATTTGTTTCGCAGTGGAGTGCTGTAATTATTGGTATTATAAGTGGATTGATTGTTATGTATGCTACGCTGCTAATTGATAATTGGAAAATCGATGACCCGGTTGGAGCAGTTGCTGTACACGGGTTCAATGGTGCGTTTGGAACGATTGCTGTTGGTTTATTTGATATGTCGGACGGTCTTCTCACAACAGGTCATTTTTCGCTTCTAGCTGTACAATTATTAGGAGCGATAGTAGTTAGTGTTTGGGGGATTTTAGGTGGTATCTTTATTGCGAAGTTGTCCGAAAAAACTGTTGGCTTCCGAGTGAGTGAACGTGAAGAGGAAGAGGGGCTTGATATGTCATATCATGGTATACCAGCCTATAATGAATTGGAACGCTTTGTTGATTTGCCTACGAGTTTATATGATTTTGAAGAAACGACCGGAATTAGCGTCGCTCCAATTGATAGTAAGGAAGTTGCAGGTAAAATTGTTTAGTAGCTTTTGGTTATTGAAAGTTTGAAATAAAGAATGTAAAGAGCCTGTGTGTACAAAAAGAGTATGTACACACAGGTTCTTTTGCAGATTAGGCTTATATAAAATCTGAAAACTGATGCTTTGAAAGTAATGAGAAATAACGTCTTACAAAATCATAAAATAGTCTTTCGGAAGGGGGGAGTTCTCGATTTTGAGGAGAAATTAATTTGACTGTCCCATTTACTTCTGGATTAAGAATTTGTATTTTGCCGGTATTCTTTGAGATTTTCATAAAGTGTAATCTCGGATAATAAAGTGACAACGATTCCCACCATTTTCTTCGCTTTTTAGTAATGCAATTCCCCTAATTGTGCGAATTCTTTTATAATAAGAACTCCTGACTTAACTAGGAAATTTATCCCGCATTAACGGACAGTAAGCCCCCCACCTCAAGGTTTAGAGAAAAGCGAAGGAGATAGGTGGGGGATAACTGGCCGTAAAAGCCCGATTGGTTCAACTAACCATCAGTGTGGGAGAAAAAAACCACTGATGGAAGTTTCACCTTATAAAAGTTTTTTTGAAAAAACTTTTTTGACCCCCTTAAAAATAAGGTTCCTTACGAAATAATTATAGGTGGAAGCTTATTTTATTTGTGAAGTCTATGAAAAACAAAATTGAGCGACAACTACGTGCGTATGTAGTATATAAATTTTACGCATATACGGGCCTGTATAAATAGAAATTCATTTCTACTAAAAATACTGGAAACCGTATTAGAAAGGGAGATTCAACTTGAAGGAATTTACTGTTTGCTATACTTTGGATAATGATATTAAAAGAGAAAAAATAATAAAAGGATTAGATGTTAAAAAGGAAGAGGTTATACAAGAAGTTTTAGAAAAGATAGAACACGACAAGTTTTTTGTTGCGAAAAGTGACGAAGGGGCTTATATAATAAATTCTTATTTAGTACGTTATGTACGCGTTATAGATGAGAAAGTGTTAGGTCAAATATAATACTCATAATTTAGTAGATAGTAAGCTAACAAAAGGGCTTACTTAATATGGTCTACAACTTTCATAAGTAAACGAAGCGTAGGAGAGAAGAATAATGTCAGAAACGTATCGTTCTCGTGAGGAACGAAAACAAACAAAGAAAAAACAACAAGGAAGTGGAAAGACCTCTAAAAAAGGATCATTTTTGAAAAAGATCTTACTTGTCTGTTTGCTGATTGGCATCAGTTTAGTAGGAGCAGGAGTCGTTATTTTCTTTTATATGATTAAGGATGCTCCCGAAATAGAGGCTTCAAAATTGGTGGACCCACTATCGACGAAGTTTTATGATAAAGACGGAAAATTTATCTATGAATATGGAAAGGAAAAACGAACAAAAATCACGTATGATCAAGTTCCAAAAGTGTTGGAACAGGCATTCATTGCTACAGAAGATTCTCATTTTTATGAACACCATGGTATAGACATAAAACGAACGAGTAAAGCAATTTTCGAAAACTTGACTGGGGACTTCGGATCTCAGGGCGGAAGTACCATTACACAGCAAGTTATTAAAAACTCATTTTTGTCTCCTGAAAAAACGTTAAAACGAAAAGTACAGGAATGGTACTTGGCGTATAAGTTGGAGCAAAAATATTCCAAGCATGATATTTTAACAATGTACTTGAACAAAATTAATCTTGGAAACCGCTCTTACGGCGTTGCTGCCGCAGCCAAAAATTACTACGGTATTGAAGCGAATGATTTGAAAAAATTGACCCTTCCGCAGGCTGCTATGTTGGCAGGACTACCGCAAAGTCCGAATAACTACGATCCGTCTAAACCGGAAAACGAAGAAGCAGCGACAAAGCGCCGTAACCTTGTCTTAAAATCTATGCATAGACAAGGATATATCACAGAGCAACAAATGCAGGATGCAATGAAGGTTCCGGTAACGAAAGGTATTGTTCCGAAAACCAATCAAGAAGGTATGCCGTATGAAGCGTTTTTGGATGCTGCAACAAAAGAAGTTGAAGACAAGGTGAAAGACGTCAATATCGGTACGGATGGTCTTCAAATTTATACGACACTCGACCCGAAAGCACAGCAGTATGCCGATAAAATCATAAATACGCAAGATATTGTGAGTTATCCGAACGACCGTTTCCAGGCAGCTTTTACGTTTATGGATTCGAAAACGGGTGAAGTGCGTGCCATTGGAAGTGGCCGCAATGAATATAAAGCAACATTTCGAGGAAATAATTTCGCTATTGATATAAACCGTCAACCAGGTTCGACGTTTAAACCAATCTTTGATTATGGTCCGGCGATTGAAAATTTAAAATGGTCAACGTACCACCAACTTGTGGACGAACAGTATCATTACTCAAATGGAAAACCCATTCGAAACGCTTATACGGATTATAAAGGTCCTATGTCTATGCGGAACGCTTTAGTAGAGTCACGGAATATTCCAGCTTTGAAGACATTACAGAAAGTTGGTTTGAATAAAGCAAAAGAGTTTGCACAATCACTTGGAATTACGTTTTCTGGTAATCAGGTTTATGAGTCTTACGCAATTGGAAGTAACCTTGTGTCTCCTCTTGAAATGGCAGGAGCATATGGTGCATTTGCAAACGATGGTGTGTATACAAAACCGCATTTCGTTACAAAAGTTGTTTTCTCAGACGGTAAAGAAATAAGTTTTAAGCCGAAAGGCAAACGCGTTATGCATGACTATACGGCTTATATGATTACCGATATGCTTCGTGGTGTAGTGAATGCCTCTAACGGAACAGGTACAGCAGCTAATGTACCGGGTCTTGATATTGCAGGGAAAACGGGAACAACAAACTTTGACGACAAGACACTCAGTCAGTTCGGCTATCCATCTAAAGCAACAAATGATAGTTGGTTTGCCGGTTATACACCACAATACACGATGGCTGTTTGGACTGGCTATGCGAAGAATGGCCCAGGGAATTATATGCTTGGAGATACAACAAAAATCTCACACCTTATTTTTAAAGCAATGATTCAAGCATTAGGAACAGACACATCCAGATTTCAGCAGCCGAGCAGCGTATATCAAAAGAATAATGAGCTGTACATTAATGGGGTTAGTCCTGACGCTGTTCCACCAGCAGCGGCGCCACCAGCAGCGGCGCCACCAGTAGCGGCACCACCAGCAGCGGCGCCACCAGTAGCGGCACCACCAGTAGCGGCACCATCCGTGGCGCCATCCGCAGTTGTTTCACCGGAAGCTCAAAATCCGGAACAGGGTGATAATGAAGGAAATGATAATGAAAACTCAGGTCATGGTGGAGATAAAGAGAAAAAAGGCAAAGGTAAAGATAAAGATAAAAAAGATAAACATAAGCATGACTAAGGCAAATGCAGAAAAAGGATAGCTTAGTCATGAAGTGTATAGATTTCTAAACTTGTAATAATAAATACTACATCAAATGGGGATATAACTTTATAGTATATCGTACACATCAATGTCAATAGAACTATCAAAAAAGGAATCAATGTTATGATTCCTTTTTTGATATGCTATATATAATATTCCGTTCCTTCAGTTATTTTTCATTATCGATTAACGAATCGTTTTAATATCTTGAATAATCTCTTCATACGGTGTATCGGTAAGAGCTGAGTAGCTCTTTACAACAGTTCCGTTTTTATCTACAAGATAGAGTTTTGTTCCGTGAATGACTTGTGTTGTACTTGCTGGTTTATCTACAAATGCTTGAAAGCTATTCTTGGCAAACGTAGTGATTTCTTCTTGTGTATAGTTTGTTAGAAAGTGCCAATTAGACATATCGGTATCATAGCGTTCCATAAACTCTTTCATTTTTTCTGGCTTGTCCACAGTAGGGTCTACACTGAATGAAACAAATTCTACATCTTTGATTCCTTCTTCTTTCAACATGTTTTTAAGTTTTGTCATATTGGCTGTCATAGGTGGGCAAACCGTTTCACAACTTGTGAAAATAAAGTCTGCTATCCATACTTTTCCTTTTAAGTCCGAAAGACCAAAAGGTTTTCCGTTTTGATCGGTATACGAAAACTTCTCTACTTTCCAATTCAATGAGTTTTCTAATTGTTTGTCTCCACATGCACTTAAAAATACGATTATGCTGACAATCATCAGTAATGTGATGTTACGAACTTTTTTCATATGTATCCCCTTTCATTTCTTCATTATGTATAAAGAGGCTATATGATAGCCTCTTAACAGATTACTTGTTTCGTAGTAAACGCATACTATTTAAAATGACAAGGAGTGCAGCACCTGTATCACTAAGTACAGCAATCCAAAGTGTGAGCCAGCCTGGAAAGATAAAGGCAAGAGCGATAAATTTAATAATTAATGAGAACCAGATGTTTTGTTTAATAATGTGCAATGCTTTACGGCTTAACTTCATTGTATAAGGAAGTTTTTCAAGATTGTCTGCCATCAATACAATATCTGCTGTTTCCATTGCAGTATCGGTTCCTGCACCGCCCATAGCAATACCAAGATTTGCTGTGGCAAGGGCAGGGGCATCATTAATACCATCTCCAATCATTGCTACCGTTTTACCTTCGGATTGAAGTTGTTTCACTGAATGAACTTTATCTTCTGGTAGTAAATTAGCGAAATAACGATCTACTTCCGCTTTCTGTGCAATATGCTTAGCTGTTCCTTTATTGTCTCCTGTTAACATAACAGTTTCTTGAATGCCTGCTTGTTTTAACTCCTTAATGGTTTGATAAGTGTTCGAACGAATGGAATCTGCTACGGAAATCATCCCTAGAATAGAGCGGTTTGTTCCAATAAGTATCACCGTTTGACCAATTTGTTGCATTTCTTGAATTGGTTCTTTCCACACTTGAAGTGAGACACCTAAATCATAGAATAGGGTAGCGTTTCCAGCATAGTAGGTTTCCCCTTTGATGTTTACTTGTGCACCTTTTCCTATAATTGTACGGAAGTCCGTTCCTTCTTGAGCGGGAATTTGCTGTTCTTTTGCATATGTTGTGATTGCTCTTGCGATTGGATGGTTGGAGTATTCTTCGATTGTTGTCGCAATAGACAGTAACTCAATTTCAGAACAATCTAGACTTCTCGCGTGCATTACCTTTGGTTTTCCTTCGGTCAATGTTCCTGTTTTATCAAATGCGATAGCATTTAACGAACCTGCTACTTCTAAAGCTGTCCCGCCTTTGATGAGTACACCGTTTCTCGCAGCATTTCCAATAGCAGATACAATTGCGACAGGGGTAGAGATGACCAAAGCACAAGGACATGCGATAACGAGGAGTTCTAATCCTTTATAAATCCACTCCATCCATGCTCCCATCCCAAGGAGAGGAGGGATTACCATTACGACAAGTGCTAATAGAAAGACAATTGGTGTATAGATTTTTGCAAAACGATCGACAAACGCTTCGGTCGGTGCTTTCTTTTCTTGCGCTTCCTCAACAAGGTGTATAATCCGTGAAAGAGTGGTATCCTCGACGAGTTTGGTTACCACGATATATAGGGAACCTTCTTCGTTAATTGTTCCTGCATAGACAGAATCGCCAGTTTGTTTATCGATTGGAATAGACTCACCTGTAATGGGTGATTGGTTCACGGTAGAAGTACCTTCAATAACTGTGCCATCCAATGGGATTTTCTCACCTGGTTTTACGACAATTGTTGTACCTATTGTAATATCGTCTACAAATTTTTTTGTAAGTTCTGTTCCAACTTTCACCCATGCTTCTGAAGGTGCTAAATCAATAAGCCCACGAATTGATTCACGCGTATGTTCAATAGATTTGTTTTGTAATGTTGCCCCTAATGCAAATAACCAAACAACCGTTGCTCCTTCTAACCACTGTCCAATTAGCGCAGCACCAAATGCAGCAGATGTCATGAGAACATTCATATCCAGTGATTTACTTCTTAAGGCGTAAAAAGCACTTTTTGCAGGTTTATATCCTCCAATTAGGATACTGGCTGCGTAGAAAATTGTAATAAGCAGGGGCGGTGTATTTGCAAATCCACCAAAAAATCCAAAAGCTAAAAATAATCCTGAGAGAATCAAAGTTGTATCTTTAGATTTTGAAGATGGTGTTGCTCCTCTACGCTTTCCTGCCAAGGAGGCTTCAAATCCTGCGTTTGACACTTCTTTTATAATGTCCTCTGCATTTCGGTCGTGACGAATATGCATCTTTCCGGTAGCGAAGTTTACGCGAACTTCTTTCACACCTGCCACGTTTTGTAGATGTTTTTCGATTGTTAAGGCACAAGCGCCGCAATCCATGCCTCCGACCAGGTACGTTTCTACACCATCTCCTGTTACTTTCGGAGTGTCACGAAGTGAGTTGTCTTCACATGAACTATTACTACAACAAGAAGAGGTTTTTGGTGTTACTTCTTCTTTTGGTGTGGTGGAGGTAGAAGAGCAGCATGAAGATACGTTTTTCGATTTAGACTCACAACAAGAATCAGAAGAGTCATTTTCTGTTTTTGTAGTATCAGTGTTACTACTGCAGCATGAAGTTTTTTTAGTAACGGGAACAATTGGAATCTCTTTTTTAGAAGAACAACATGATGATGTTTCCTTTACTACTTCTTCTTTAACAGGAGTTGGTGAAGAGTCACTGCACGAAGAAGTTTGACAACAACTCGCCTGTTTCTCTTTCTTATCTGTCATGACAATTCTCTCCCTTTTGAGATAAACAAGCATCGTTTTTATCACATGATGCTACCTCGTTCTGTACTTCATGAAATACAACATCAAACATCGTGAGTAACTGTTCGATTTGCGCATTTCGTAAAGAATAGTAGACGTACTTTCCTTCTTGTCTTCCAAGGATAATGCCACATCCTTTTAAACAGTTCAGGTGTTGGGATATATTGGACTGATTTCCTTTGATAATTTCTACAATTTCAGATACCGTTTTTTCACCATCCATCATACACTGAAGAATCTGAAGCCTTGTTTTATCAGCAAAGCCACGAATAAATTTGGCTTTTATATCTAAATCATTTGTATTGCACAATTGTATTCACTCCACTCGTATTAGTCATTACTAATATGTTTATTCTTCATTCATATTAGCATTGGCTAATATGTGTGTCAAAATATTTTTAAAAAAGTCTGAAAACTTTCGTTAAACCTATTTTTGGATTTGAATTGAAACGCTTAATTCGCGAGGGGAAAGTAGAAATCCAGCTAGGAGTAATACAAACGCATGGAAGAGAAGTAACTTTTGACAATTACAGCAGAGTAAGAGAAATGTAAAAAATATTATACGGTCAACAAGTTTCGTTCTTGACTACAAATGGCTAGACATAGATGGGATTTTAAATGAAAAAGGCTTATTCATAATGTTAAACATGAACATTGGGGATTTGATGATTTAGTAGGACAAGATTGGTCAGCGTTTCAACGTGTGCGTGATGAAATTGGTACAAGTATTAAGAAATTTGCGGAAACAGGTGAGTAATCAAAAACATAGCCGAGAACTTGTTCTCGGCTTCTTGTGTATAGAAAGGGGAGGGGAAGATGAGAAAAATTTAAATTTATGAACCGGCAATGTGTTGTTTAGCAGGAGTTTGCGGAGTAAGTATAGACCAAAAAATTATTTCATGAGAAATGAATTTAGGCTGTTTTTATATTTTTGCAGTTTTTTTCATTTTGTGTATTATTAATTTTTATCTATTATTTAAACAGATGAAAATAGGTGTATACGGCTATAATAGAGGCAAAAATTGGAGCAACAATAGGTACCCATGCATAATTCCAATGTGAGCTCCCTTTCCCTTTAATTGGTAAAAGTGTATGAGCCAAACGGGGCATAATGTCACGGGCGGGATTCAGAGCAGGGCCAGTTGGACCTCCTACTGAAAGAACGAGTCCCCATACTAAAAAGCCAATGACTACATGAGCGGTTAGATGTTCCCTTCCCATAAGAGGAGAATTTACGATTCCTAATGCACAAAAAATAAGTATAAACGTACCGATGAATTCCGTTAAGAATGCGTTAAGATATGTTTTTTTGTATGAAGGGACAGAACCGAAACAACCTAGCACTTCTATAGCATCTTCTGTATCGTCCATAAAAGGTTTATAGATCACCCAAACAATGACAGCGCCAATAAATGCACCGGTAAGTTGTGCCGTGATGTAGGGAACAACTTTTTCCCATGGAAATTTGCCGTTAAGCGCCAAACCAATGGTAAAGGCAGGATTAATATGATTTCCGCTAATACCGCCGAAGATAACGGCGGGGATTCCAACTGCGAACCCCCAACCGGTAGCTATCACCATCCACCCTGTTTTGTGTCCTTTTGCTCCTTTTAGATGAACATTTGCAACAACACCGTTTCCTAATATGACAAGTAAAGCGGTGGCAAATACTTCTGCGATGTATGCTGTCATATTTTCTCCTTTCTAGATACGCGAATTTAATATTAAATGTAGTTTGCTTAAAAACGTAGAAGGTTATTGCAATAAATAGGTATTTTTTGATTATATGTATGGTCATGATACTCGCAAAAATGTATTTGAAAAATTAAAATGATTTCAAGTTAATCATAATATTTTCAGTGATACGTCCTGTTTTATTTACAGTAGAACTTGGTAAGCGGCAAATTAATTTTGCAATTTTAAAGTAACATTAATATTGTATTTACCAGGATAGTTGAATAAGGAATGACTTTAAATTAGGTCATAACATGTAAATCATTTTTGCTTAATTGAAGAAATAGGGGAAGGTTTCTATAAAAAAAGGTACCTCTCAAATGGTACCTCTTTTCCGATATGCTTTCGTTGAAATGATTAAAATTAAGGAAACGGAAATAAGAATATAGGCGATACCTCCAATCAAACCTAAGGAACGTGGAGTAAGGTATTGAAGCGCGGATCCAGAAATTAACATAGATATTCCTAATACGGTATTTAGGGTTGTTGCTAATATTCCGAAAATAGTTCCTTGGTGCTGCTCAGGGATTTCCTTCATAAGAATGGTATCAAAGCATGCATTACAAATCCCAGACATAAATGCAGCTCCGCCAAACATAAGAAAAGCAAAAAACACGAAATGTGTTTGACTTAATAACAGTTGAAATATCCCTTCAAGCAATAGACATACTAAACCTGTAACAAGGAAATTTTTTCGTAATTGATTTGCAACAGAAAAGCTTAACATTAAACCAATCCCTAATGCACCATAAAAAAGACCTACACCTACATCTCCAAGATGGTACTCGTTAATCGCATACACGCTGATTAAAACATTATCAATTCCGTTCATAGAAGCTATTAATATCTCACAGAAAAAAAGAATTTGAACTGAGGCGGACATCAAGATTACCTTTTTGAAGGTGGAGATTAGATTCTTTGGCTTCTCTACTTTTTTAACATTTTCACTCTCAGGAAATTTAATTGTATAGTTAATGGCTGCAGCTCCTAAAAATGATACTGCATTTAACCAATATGTTACATCAGGTCCAAAGATAGACGAAACTATTCCACCTGAAAGTGCCCCAATAATTAAAACAAATCCTATCATTACTTGTTCTAAACTATTCACTTTTACAAGATGTTTTTTATTAACAAGCCGAGGTATTGCTGATTTTCTTGCTGGTCCATATATAGCTTCACCAGCAGCTAAAATAAATGAACTAACATAAACAATCCAGATATCCTCTTTACTCTGAACCAATATGAAGGATAAGGCAAACAAGATCCTTATAAGGTCTGTTCCAACTAATATTGTTTTTCTCGAAAATCGATCAGCCAAAATGCCCCCGATTGGCCCGAAAAACAAAGAGGGTATCAATCGGATTGCTAAAGTCATTCCCACAGCCAAGCTAGAACCTGTTAAATGTAGCAGCATCGCTAACACAGCTACAGAACTAAAACGATCCCCAATTCCATTCACAATGCCGGCTAGAAATAACTTCCGATATTGTTTTTCTTCATTTATAAATGAAATATTCATATCTATCCTCCTTGTTTTATACTTATCTAATTTTATGATCATCTAATTGGTTTGGTAAAAAAATAAGGGCGTCGGGTGACACCCTTTACTTCAACCACCATAGCTCAACGGGGTTTAACTCATATTGATTATTTTCTCGGTACATATATTGGCACATAATAAGCTCACGTCTTAATGTTGCATAATCCTCATGAAACTGCTTTAAATATTCATTGATTTCTTTTTCTTGATAAACTTTCCCAAATTCTAACCCTTTGATCATATGCGAAAGTACGACAAGCTTTTTCTTTCGTTGTGCAGGATAGTTTTTCAGCTTTCCATCTTTTGTGAAGAAATTATTGATAATAGCTGAACGTTCCTTTTCAGTAACCGACATTTCCATGTTTGAATCACCTCCTGTTCCTACAGTAAAAATAGCCTTAGCACTCATTTCTAATATTTTTGTATTAAGAGAAAAATAGATCGTATTTTTATCACGGCGTTCTTTTATAAGTCCAACATCTCGCAGCTTCGTAATATGGTGTGTAATTGTTGGTGGCTTAAGCCCTAACTTCCCAGCAATTTCTTGTCCGCTCAAAGGACCTTGTTGGAGCAAGGCGATAATACGAACCCGTGTAAGATCGCCTAACGCTTTATGAAACTCAACAATTTTGTTTAATTGCACTCAGAACCCTCCTAATTTAATGTTTATCTAATTAGATTATAATCGAATTACTTTTATCATTCAAGTAATTAAATGATGAAGGTGTTTATAACGGTAGGCAGGTGTATTTTTTCACGATGCTTAACGTAAGTGCAAAAAATATTGCTGTAACAGGATTTACTGTATCTTAAGCAGTGGGAAGAGGGAAGAAATTATAAAATTGCTTTTTAGAGGGGGAGTTCTCATTTGTATTTTTACGGTATTCTTTTAAAGGTTTTCGTAAAGTGTAATCTCTGGTGATAAAGTGACACTAATTCCTGCAGAAATTAAGTTTTTTATTGTATAGATATCCTCGCAAAATCATATATTTCGAAGTTTTTCCGATTTCATTGAATGAATTTCAAAAACTACCCCCATAAAATGATTAGTTGGTCCGAATCTTATATAAGGGAAGAAGAGAGTCGTTGTAATACTTGATATATAATACTCATCCTGAATCTATTTAAGCTAAAGTATAAAACATTATAATTTATTTTATTATCGAATATAAAGATATTTAAACATTCTATACAATCAATTTCTCCATTAGCAGATTTATTAATGATTCAAGAGATATTTAGTAGTCATCTCCTAAAAGTTTTATGGTTTTATCTTTTATTCTTTGTAATTTACCTTCTTGCTTCGCTTCTAGAAGAAGTAAAGCATCCAGTTGGAAATGTTAGCTTAATGGAGACATGCCAGAAGGTATAACGGATATAATGTTTTTTGTCATCTTTAAATGTGCCTCTTATTTTATGTTTCTATGAATAGATTATTTGTTCGTCACCATACCTTTGAATTAGCGCACTTCGGTTTTTGCTTTACGGGCATTTACACCCTCGCATTAGCCTTGGCCAATTTCTCTTAAACCTTGAAGTAGGGGACTTACGACTCATAAATAGCGGGACAAATCCCAGTAATATTCGCTAAAGATAGTACGAGTACATGATATATAAATAGGAAAATAACCTACTTTCAAAATTATACCAAAATAGTAAAATGACATGTATTAGAATGTATCGTTTGTTTGTATAAAATGTGAATAAACACTTCTGTATAAAGGTTATTGAAGAGTTTGTATGTTAAAAATATTTCGAAATACTTGTCAAAAATACTATATTAAAATTTTTATAAAAATAGTAATATGTAAAGGTAGTAGAGAGGGACATAAATGTTGGGGATCTGATTTATTAGAACGTATATTAAAAGATTACATAAAAATAGACCTCTTCCAGCTACGAGATTACTACAATTTAAGGAGAGGGTGTGCAGAAGTGAAAAAGATTTGGCTATCTGTATGTACCGCTATTACGGTTTGCGGTTTTCAGACAGTACCTGTTGCAAATGCGGACACTACAAGCTCCACTTTGGCAGCTAGTACCGTCACAAATGAACAAGCGGTAAATTTCGATGGCTTGATTAAGGATAACATGAAAGGTAACGGTATATGGACAGTACCATATGGCTTGCAAGGGGCTAGTTACCTTGGAGACGTTACCAAATATAGTGGTATGATGGTTCATGTTATTGGTAGTGCACAGATTGGGAATGTGCTTTGGTATCATGTACAGATAAATGGGAAAGATGGAGGTTGGCTTGATAGTAAAGTTCTAAATGCTGCAACGAATGTCAATCAGAATCAGCTGGTCGTCCTTACAACAGGGAATGGAGTTTGGTCTATTCCATATGGTCTAAATGGCGCAAGTTATATCGGTTCCACTAATAATTATGTAGGAAAAGACATAAAGCTGATTCAGAAATTAACGATAGGAAATGTTGTATGGTATCAATTTAGCGTAAATAATCAAGTCATTGGCTGGCTCGATAGTCGTGCGTTAAGTGGTTTGACGAATTTGCAAACCATAAATCAAACGGCTGTGATGGGTGCGACAAATGTCAATGGTATATGGAGCATGCCATATGGCCTTCCAGGTGCAAATTATTTAGGATCGACCGATCGATATGCTTTTCGAGATCTGCAGTTACTGGAGAGCGCTACATACCAAGGTGTACAATGGTATAAGTTTAGTATAGATGGTCAAGTTATTGGCTGGATTAGCAGTTATGCGTTAGACAATGCAGGGATAGCAAAGCCGGCAAACTTTTCTGTTACAATTGGAAGTACGAATGGTAACGGCATATGGACCGTACCGTATGGTATTGCTGGTGCACAATATGTACAAAGTACCAATGATTATACATATCAAACGCTTCAAGTTGTGAAGACTGCAACAATAGGAAATGTTACTTGGTATCAGGTGGAAAAAGACGGTAAGCTGTTAGGCTGGCTCGATGCCGGGAAGGCACTTACGGATTTAACGAATATAAAAGATGAGAATCGAACAGCAGTTATAAAACCATCTACGAACGGTGATGGCATATGGACTTTACCATATGGGGAATATGGCTCGAAATTCGTAGAATTTACAAATAATTATAAATATCAAATGGTGCAAGTGATACAAAGTGCTACAAAAGGTTCTACTACTTGGAACAAAATTAAGCAAGGCGATCGTATTTTAGGTTGGGTTGATGCGAATGTATTATCTTCGCAAACTGCATATACTCAGTTGGATCCAAATGGAGAAGTTCATTATAACTGGGGATCAGGAGCTCCTGCTGGTTTTCCTTCTCAACAGTTTCAAGCTGATTTTGTTCAAAATAAGCAATTGTCTGGAGGAGATTACTTTGTTCAGTCGTTTGCAGATGACGGTATAAAGGTTTCGATTGATAATAATCTAGTCATCGATCGCTGGACATTAGCTGCTGGTGAAACGAATCGCGCTATATTACCAAATGTAGCAGCAGGCTCCCATAGCATTCATACGCAATATTATCAAGATGGTGGACAAGCAGCTGTATTTTCAGATGTAGTACCATTTGGTAGCTGGCTTGCATATTACTATCCGAATGAAACACTTTCTGGATATCCTGTTGGTGCTAAGACTCTTTCACAAGCAGCAAATGGCGGCTTACAAGATGATAATGGTCTTGAAGGCTCCCCAGTTACAGGTGTACCAGGAACTCATTTCTCAGCACGCTATGTCACAGCTAAGCACTTGAAAGCTGGTCAGTATCTTTTATACACGGGAGCAGATGATGGAGTTCGTGTATATGTAGATGGGCAAAAAGTTGCAGATACATGGGGGTATAATACTTACAATGAACAAGCGTTAAAAATTGATATTCATGATAACCAAAATGCAACAAATGGATTAAGTGATGTTCACTGGATTGAAGTGGAGTATATGCAAGGTACTGGCTTTAGTAAAGTAACGACAACACTGAAACCTGCCTATACATTTATTGACGTTTCACACTGGGAAGGAAGTATAGACTGGAATCAAGTGAAGCAGTCTGGTATTAGTGCCTCTTATATGAAAGCAACCGAAGGTACTTCATATACAGATCCAACCTATGCACAATACGTGCAAAATGCATCTGCAGCAGGCCTTTTAGTTGGAGCATATCACTTCGCTCATCCAGAACAAAATGACCCGATAGTGGAAGCGAAACATTTTGTTGATGTATTGAATCAATATCATACCGATTTAATGCCTGTACTTGATCTTGAATCACCATCTAGTCCGACAAATACGATAACAGGATCTTATGTGTCAAACTGGGCACGTACCTTTATTAATTACGTACAGCAGACAACAGGAAAACGCGTTATGATCTATACGGGCCGCTGGTATGTAAATGGTTTTAATATAACTGGACTCGGCGATGTACCTATTTGGGTTGCAAAGTATGGCTCTACCCTTCCAACTACATTAAGTGATTGGAAAGGCTGGAATTCTTGGCAATATACAGACAGTGGAAATGTAAATGGAGTAGGAACGGTTGATATGTCTGTTACAACTTCTTTAGATGGACTTAAGCAATAACGGATTTCTTACCTGTATATTCAGGGAGAAGAAAATACGAAACTTAATGAAAAAAGCAGACCTTTTTAGAAAAGGGTCTGCTTTCTTTCATTAAAAAGATAAGAAATTGTATTATTTTAAGGGATTACAAATCAAGAATTTGTTACTTTTAATAATGGCTAGATAGAATGAATGCTTATGATTCAATTAAAAATTAATATGAATGAAAATAGGATGATATCAAAATTCTTTTTTAGTAAATTTTGAATATCATCCTGTTTAATGTATCCTTTGTATTAATAGTGTGGAATTCATTATTTGTCATCAAATAGAAAGGAAATCTTTTTTGATTACCATTCAACCCCATGTTCTGATTCAGAAATGATTATACCACCGCCGTCACCTCTATTTAATTCAGGCACAGGTAAATTAGCATGGCCATCTTGTTTAATTATATCACCATAATCCCCCAGAGAAAATGCAGGTGCACCGCCACCATCTCCACGATTCAAAGCTTGGCTATTGGATTCGGTAAAAGTATTTAAACTCATAGTTAAAGCACTCGTAATTGCTAGTCCCGTTATTAATAAACCAATTTTTTTCATTATTTTAATGCTCCTTTTTCACGGTATTTTTTGCTCGCCATGATACTCATGTAAAAATACTGACTTGCTTTTGAATTATTTTCTTCTTCATAGAATTTCAATGCTAATTTTTCAGTATATTCTTTTACACACTCCCATAAACCTTCGCTTTCAAAATACGAAATACCTTCCAACACTACATTTTCTAATTCTGTAGTGTGAGAATGTCTATTTAATTCTTGTAAAATTATAAAACGATGTTGAAATTCTTTGTTTTTTAGTTCATTGCAGAGATTTAATCCAGATTTAATAAATTCATTTGCAAGCTCAATTCTACCTAATTTGTAATTTTCTTCAGCTATAGTAAAAATAGCTTTATAATGTCTAGGTGATTTTTCAACAACTTCAGAAATATGACGAATTGCTAATTCTGAAAGATTTTGACTTCCGTATAGCCATCCTAAGTTACTTCGAACCATTAAAACAGCTTTTTCACTATTTAATTTTTTGAAAACATCTAAAGCAGTATTGAAGTTTTCTTCTGCTTGTTCAAATTGCTTTAAGTCGATACAACATAAAGCAAACATATTTTCACATAGAGCTGCATTAATTTGATAATCCTCATGTTTTGCAAATTCTTCTTTTGCTTTTTTTATGTAATCAATTCCTAGTATTGGTTGATACGATTGATAATAGAAATAACCTAATCGATAATTAAACTCAGCTTGTTCAAATGGACTCTGAACATATTTTAAAAGTTTTTCAGCTTTTTCGTATTGTTCTTTTGCTTCTTTATATTTTGTAATGAGTGTAAAATGAAACGCTTTGAAAAAATGATAATAATATGCCAGAAATCCTTCACTTGGAATTTGAAAAGACTCTACCTGATCAAAACTGTCTTCTTTAATTTCTATCCAGTCTGTTAAAACTTTGTATCTAAAATTTAGCAAAGAATAATATAATAATAATTCATGATCTTGTTCTACATTGTTGATTTTATAATCAATATCTTCTTTTAATTGTTTCGATTCAACAAATTGTTGTTTCAATATCGATTGATACCAATTATTGAGTAAACGTGTAAGTTGTTCTTTTGTTATGACTTCTGTACTCATAGTAGATACGCCTCCTTTTTAACTAAATATTACCATGTTTCTAACTGTTAGAGGGGAGAGTTAATTTCTAGGAAAATTGATAAAAAACAATCAGAATATTCTTTATATTCTGATTATTTTAAAACCTGTAATGTGTAGGATTTGCAAAGAAAAGAGGTGTGAATTGCACCTAACGGGTTCTCATTTGGAAGAAAAAAGTGATAATTAAAAAGTTGAATGACAGACCAAATAGCAATATTTTGGTCTGTTTTTTTATTATTAAAAAATGAAGAGATTACTTCGTTTAAAACGTGCTTTCATCAAATTTTAATCCATACGACATTAAAACAAAAGCGGAAAACATTTTTCCTTTTTGCAACCTGAAATAGTTAGATCGCTATCATGATCAGATTCTAAGCTGGTTTAAGGAACATCGGCAGCGAAATCAAGCATACTTACTGTTACAACCATTATATCTTTATTGATTTTCTTCAAACTGACAGGAAGCAGGTCGGTCAGTGTGTAACACTTTACCGAAAACCAGCCGACATGACAGAAGTGATGAAAAGAGTCCCAAATGCAGATAAAAGGAAGCAATCCATATTTTACGAAACGTTTACAGTTCGCGGATTTGAATTTTACAATCCGTTGATACGATAGAAGTGCCATCGATAGGAATAAAAAATTAAAGGAGATGTTTATGGTTACCTTAAGGAAGTTTAACAAGTCATTCTTTTCACTTATCATGATAGCTGCATTCCTACTCAGCAGTATTGTTGGCTATACGCCGGTGCATGCCGCAAGCGATGCATATAGTCTGACAGAAGCAGAAAACTTTAGTTCCAAGTCGGGTGCCTACCTTAAAGTTGAATCTTGTCCAGATGGTGGACAAAGTATAGGAGGTACTAATGACAATCAGTATTTAGTATATAAAAATATTGATTTTGGTAGCGGTACTAATGGTGCTACGAAATTTAGTGCAAGACTTTCAGTAAAGGGATCAAATGCAGGCGGTAATATTGAGATCAGGCTTGACAGTCCGACAGGTCCTTTAGCGGGAACTCTTACTGTCGCTGCTACAGCACCAGACAACTGGAATGTCTACCAGACTCAATCTACCGATATTGCCAATGTTACCGGAACTCATGATGTATACCTTGTATTTAAGGTAGCGGCGGGAAAAACATATGTAGCCAACCTTAACTGGTTTCAGTTTTCAAAAACGTTGAACAGCATTGACATTACAAAACCACCAGCAAAGACTGTTTACCGTATCGGAGAGAGTCTTGATCTCACGGGTATGGTAGTCACCGGCACATACATAGATGGTTCGTCAAGGGTGGAGGAAGTCAGACCTTCCGATGTAAGCGGGTTCAACAGTTCAACTGCAGCGGCCAACCAGACACTGACCGTCAAAGTACGCGGTAAGACAGCAACTTATACAGTAGAAATAAAGCCAAAGAATCTAACAAGTATCACAGCACCTGCAGCGATTAAAGATGTGGTAAACGGAACAGCGCCTACAGCGGCGGCCCTTGGACTGCCTAGTAAAGTAGCACTTGTGACCGATGGCGGAAATGTCGACGCACCTGTGACATGGAATATAGCTGATTCAGGTTACAATCCGGCTGTAAAGACCGAGCAGAATTTCACGGTAACGGGAACAGTAGATCCACCTGCAGAGGTTGCAAATCCGAATAATCTAGCATTGTCAACAAGCATCAATGTTACGGTTCTTGCTTCAACAACACCTGAGAAGGATACTAGCTATAAATTCAGCTTTATGGCCATTTCTGATACTCATGCAAATGCAAAAGGAGATATCAACGATGTTATCCTAAATAATGCATTGCAGGACGCAGTTAGTAATAATGTGAAATCCGTTAGCGTTGTTGGAGATCTTACTGATTATGGAACAGATGCACAATATAATACATTTATGACAACAATGAATAAATATCCTCAGCTTGACCGCAACTATGCACTTGGGAATCACGATGTAAGATGGATGGGAGGATTTGAAACTGCTGAAGATAGATTTCTCTCTCATACAGGAATGCCAGGCGTATATTTTGATAAATGGATAGATGGATACCATTTTATCTATTTGGGAACAGAGGCGGATGATAAGGACAGTGCCTATCTTTCGGATACCCAGCTTAAGTGGTTAGAAGCGAAATTAGCGGAGGGTGCAAGGAAAGACAAACCAATCTTTTTATTCGTCCACCAGCCATTAGGGAATACAGTTTCAATGACAAAGCCTGAGGATTCTTATCAAAGCGATGAGGTACAGGATCAAAAGTTTAAGGATATTGTGGGGGAATACCCTCAAAGCGTTTTAGTAACGGGACATGTACATGATGATATAAGGCTGCCGGGTACCTTGTATAACAAACAGTATTTTACAATGATAAGAGATGGAGCGATTAAATATAATCCTTCTTATACAAAAGAGCCAGGTGCTCAAGGATTGATTTTTGATATTTACGCCGATAGAGTGGTGATAAATGGAAGAGACTTTGCGACAAAGAGTACGATAGCTACCTGGACCATCAATAATTATACAGCCGATGCACTTACAGCAGATAAACAAGCGCCTACCGCACCAGCTAATGTCACAACGAAAGTATTAACAGACAAGACGGCACTGCTGTCATGGGATGCAGCTACAGATAATTTTAAGGGTAATGTAGGTGTTACAGGCTATGATATTTATAATGGAGATACTTTGATTGGATCAACAACAGGGCGTACGAACTTTAAAGTAACAGGATTGGCTCCCAATACGACATATCAATTTACTGTAAAAGCTAAGGATGAGGCAGGAAATGTTTCAGAGTTTAGCAGCCCATTAAAAGTTACCACTTTAGGCTACGATCCTGCTCCGGTAAATTTAACTTTGAACAAGACGGTTACATCCAATGGAAGTGTGGCAGGTTACGAAGCGTCTAAGGTAGTAGATGGATCAGCTTCAAGTGGCAGTAAGTGGTCTTCAAATATTAACGGAGACAAATGGCTAATGGTTGATCTTGGACAAAATTATGACATATCTAGATGGGTAGTAAAGCATGCAGGAGAAGGTGGAGATAGTTTATCTCTGAATACTAAAAATTATAAGCTTCAAGGAAGTCTGGATGGAACTACTTGGACTGATCTGGATTCTGTAACAGGAAACGTTTCAAACGTCACTGACAGGTATATAACGAAATCCAACGTAAGATATGTAAGGCTTTATATTACTACGCCGCAAAATTATGCTGAAACGGGAACTGCAAATATTTATGAATTTGAAGTCTATGGACGGGACACCGATGTTCAGCCGCCTGTTACAACGGCAACGACGGATGGAGTTACAGGTGAGGACGCTTGGAATGCAAAGGATGTGAATGTGAAGTTCACTGCAGATGATAATCCAACTGGAACTGGTGTAAATCGTATCGAGACAAGAGTAGACGGCGGCGATTGGACAAACAAGACCGAATTGACGCTGACTGCTGAAGGTATGCACAGCGTCGAGTATCGTGCTATAGATAACGCCGGCAATGTGGAAGCAGTGAAACATCTTGCTATTGGCATCGATAAGACGGCGCCAGCAATCGCGGTATCTGTACCGGAGGATGGAAGTATTTATGAAAACTCCGGGGATTTGACGCCTCAGTTTACATTGACCGATAACTTTTCGGGTGTCGACAACAGCAAGACGACGGTGACGCTCGATACGCATTCTTACAAAATCGGAACGGCGATTCCGCTGTATACCTTGCCGCTTGGTCAGCATACCCTTGTTATATCTTCAAGTGACCTAGCCGGTAATCAGGAAAGCAAAACCGTTCACTTTCAGACAGTGGCAAGCATTAATTCCTTAAAGGAGTTGGTGACACACTTTGCTGATACGAAATGGATCGACAATGCCGGAATTGCCAACAGCTTGCAGGCCAAATTGACAAACAATGATTTGAACAGCTTTGTGAATGAAGTGAAGGCGCAAAATGGGAAACACATTTCAAGTGAAGCTGCAACTTATTTGCTGCGAGACGCTCAATATGTGTTGTCACAACAATAGCGCATTTATAAACAAAACAGACGACCAATTCTATGGTCGTCTGTTTGTCTATTGGGGGTAGATGATAAAATAAATTGCTGTATAGCTTAATTCTTATTATTGTGGATCGATTTAGCAGACGGAAATGAGGTAGAGACACTCTTTAGTTCATATAATCTACAGTATAGGAAGTTCATTTATTTTATAACGTAATAGATTGATTATATAATAGACATGTGATTAAAAATGTAAAGTATATCATATACTTTATAAATGTCTAGGAGTGAGTAATAGTGAAGATTAAGAATGTTACATTCAATAAGGATCAAAACGGTGAAATCCGATTTGAAAAAAATAGGGTGATTCTCTATTTAGATATAGAAAAGGGAGGAACTGTACTTCTTTTCTGTGAAATAAATCCGAATGAACATACGATCAAAGCCAGCAATGTATCATTTGAGGGGTTGTGGTGCCCTTGTTGTGATAAAAGAAATATGTCTATATGTCCAAGTCTATACAGCAAGAAAGATACATTGTTGCGTGAAGCATATGATCTTCTAGAACAACATTCCGATACGAATTTTTCTACACTTACAGGTCCATTACAGATTATATAAGAAAGATAGAAAGGTGCCATAGTGATGGCACCTTTTTAAATTTGCCTCTTATCTTATGTTTCTATGAATAGATCATTTCTTCATACGCCTACCTTTTGGTTAGCCCGCTTAGGTTTTTGTTTTTACGTATGAAACAATTGTTTTGGTCATATGTTTAATCGCGATTTTTGTTGACTTTGTCAATTCTTCGATAATATTTGCAATCGAATTCATGTTATCACAAAGATAAAAAAACATGTTGAATATTTTAGAATTGACATGACATTAGATTAATTTTATACTGTCAGTAACATATTACTGTTACTGACAGTATAATGTTGTTAACAGTAATAATTTTGATGTTATGTTAACGAAAAAAACTTTTTTACACTTAAATTAGGAGGTTGTATATTTCATGAAACATACAGGGAGACATACAGGTGCATTTCTTTTGCTGTTTTTAACAGAGGGAGATAGCTATGGAGGGAAACTTCTGCAGAAATGTGAAGAAGAGCTTCCCATCAATCCAATTGATAGTGCTATCATATATCGCACACTAAAAAAATTAGAGAAAGAAGGTGCTGTTGAGTCTTACTTGGACACATCTGATCAAGATAAGCCGATAAAAATGTACAAAATTACTACAGTTGGAAAAAAACAATTAGAAGATTTTCAAATAGATATTGAAGAAAAAATTAAGAATTTATCATTTTTCTTAAACAAATATAAAAAATGGGAGGAGTCTAAACATGATTAATGGCGCTATCCTTTACGCTATAGCCATTATTCTTACCACTATTTCTTTTATAAAGGATCGAAATAAAACAAAAGACGCTCTATTAAAGTCATGGAAAATGTTTCGTAATCTTATACCTTCCATGCTATCAATTATGCTTTTCGTTGGACTATCACTATCTATATTAACGCCTTCCTTCATTTCTTCCATCATTGGGGAAAAATCTGGATTCATCGGTATTGTTTATTCAGCAATAATTGGCTCTGTTGCACTTATTCCAAGCTTTATTGTGTTTCCTCTTGGACATACATTAGTCCAAAATGGTGCGGGCCTCCCTCAAGTTGCGGCATTAATGTCTACATTAATGTCAGTAGGAATCACAACTTTACCGATGGAACAAAAGATATTTGGGCGAAGTTTTGCTTATTCTCGTAATGCATCTGCATTGTTAATGTCTCTCATATTCTCGTATATTATTTGGGTGGTGATGGTATGAATGAATTAAGAAGATATCGTTTCTTTTTCATTTTACTATTGGGACTCATTATATTGACTTTTATAAACCAATCGTTGGGATGGAACGCATTTCAATTAACAGGAAAAAGTATTTTAGATATGCTATTCTTACTCCCTCCTGTCTTAATATTCGTAGGGTTGCTTGACCAGTGGGTGAAGAAAGAAACATTAATTAAATATATGGGGAAAAAATCTGGTATCTATGGCATCTTGTTCTCCCTATTATTAGGAGGAATTGCAGCAGGTCCCCTCTACGTAGCCTTTCCAATCGCAGCACTTTTATTAAAAAAAGGAGCGAGCATACGATACATTGTATTTTTTCTAGGAGTTTGGACAACTGCAAAATTACCGGTTATGGTGTATGAATTTGCTTCATTTGGAGCTAAATTTACACTCATTCACATTTGTTTTGGTCTATTATTTTTCTATCTAATGGGTATTATTTATGAGAAGTTTTATGACCAACGACAATTGTTAAAGTATGATATAACGAAAGAAGTTTAGATTTAGATCAATAAGTCTTGAAGCACCTCAATCTCAGATTCTGTTGTAGCTGTAGATTTTAAATAACGTTTGATCAAACTCAGCATTTTAAGATAAGTAAAAAGAATCCACTTTGAAAAAAGATTAATCAAAATGGATTCTTTTTCAGTAGTTTTAAGTTTAGATTTTATAAAAAATAAACCTGTATGAATGTATTGGTCAATGGGATAAAACGATACATCTTTTTTGCAAACGGTATAACTTTCTTAAAAAAGGTACGACTTTGTTTCAAAGCTACAATAAAGTCTCAAATAAGTGAAAATGTACTAATCAAACTATAACGATTTTACAGGTACACATATTTCGCAATAATCGTTGTTAATCATATCACTCGTGTATCTTTCTAAAATCGGTTTGTTGTCAATTTGATATCCACTGTTGTGTAAAGCTGGAAAAATTTCAGCCCATGCTTTTTGAATATCTTCCGCTGTATGTTTGACTTTGAAAATAACATACTTTCCACCAGAAAGTTCACTTTCGCAAATTGAATTATCAATTTGATAATCCTTTGAAATCACAATACAAGCATCATATCTACAGTTTTCAGGAAGTGTTGTTTCAGGGTTATCTTGTGGAATTCCAAGTATTATTGCCGATTTAACAAGATTTTTCTCCTCAGCCCATTTCTTTAACTTTTCCATTGCTTGAATGTTAGCAGGACCATATGGACCAACTTGTCGTACATATGCAATGCGATATTTTGGAAGAGTTTCAACTTTAATATTCATAGTATCTGTTTCCTTTCTCCAATAATATTGACTACATTTCGAATACTATTATGATATAAAAATATAATCAATTATTTTTTTAAAATTGATAATTTTCGTACTCAATAAACGAGAGTTTTTCTTAAAAAGGACCTATTAATTACTCAAATCTCTAAGTCCATTAAAATTTAAAAATCCCTACTTTTTCATTAAAAGTAGGGATTTTTCTTGTGTTAATTTATAAAGAGGGAAGATTATTGGCGAATTCTGGATTTAGTTCTTCAAACTTATGACTATAGTGTCTTTTGTCATTGAAACCCACAAAATGAATACCGTTACAAGGTTCTATATTTCCATCTACAATATTTGAGTCAACGAAACTCAAGTGCTTTAATTTTAGAAGTTCTTTAACAAATTGCAAATTTTGTATGTCTCCGCAACTAGCGAAGATAAGAGTTTCTAACTCTTTTAAACAAGAAACATAGCTGTGATTTTTTATCTTGCTGCAATTGCCAAACTCAAGCCACTTCAAGGTTGATGAATTTTTTTCAATTTCATCAATATACTCTATATTCCTTAAATAATTGATTTCTAACTTAGTTAGTTTAGGAAATGCACCGCATCCTTTTAGTGAATCAATATTTCCTTGCGTTATCGTTAATTCTTCAAGGTTCGTTAGTGAGGCCAGCTCTTCAAGATTTTTTTGTTTTGGTTTGTATTTCCAAATTAAAAGCTCTCTTAGATTAGGACAGCATTCGAATCCTGTAATATTTTTGTTCCATTGGATATAGAGGGTTTCTAAATTTGTAAAACTCTCCAGTTCCGCTAAATTAATAGGTACTGCTAGTTCATCTAGTGATAAAGATTTTAAGTTTTTTAATCTGTATAGTCCTGAAAAATCCGTAATATATGAGCTTCCAATGGATAATTTCTCTATTTGAGGACAGTCCTTGAGAAAATTAATGTGTGTCGGTTCATATCTAAGGCTGTTAATATAAACGCTTTTGAAGTTATGTGTATTAATGAAATCAACGTATTCATTGATTCTGTTCCCGTGAATTTGAACAGTACCATCGATCACTAAAAAATTATTTTTCTTCATTTTTAACCAACCTTTGTATGTGATTCATTTAAATACATTTTATCAAAGAAGTTGAATTTCAACAGATTTTCTTTAATACATTCTTAATAAGAAATCTGTAATGTGATGTGTAGTGATTGCAAAGAAAAGGGGATTTAATATAAAAAGAGGGCTAAAACTATTGAAAGGGTACAGTCGACAAAACGCGAATTTTGTACGCTAAGCGATTTTTTATATAGAAAAAGCCAATTTCCTGTACGAAAAGGAAGGATTGGCTTTTTCATTTATTGAACTATTGATTCCCGTTAGTCATTCATGTCACACCTGGAAGCATGGATGACTAACGGGAAATTTTAAGAGTTTATTTTTTGTCCATTCTTAAACTCTTCAGAAAAAATGGTAGTAAATAAAACCATTTCTTTTGAAGTGCGACGTGCTTTATCAAGTTTTCACTTACAAGCAGGAATTACATACTTACCAAATAAGTCTAAGGATGAAAGCACTTTAGGATGTTCTAATCCACCAAAATTCATTACTGCCATAAAGTTTGTAACACCTATTTCATGGTAAGACTGAATTTGTTTAATAACTTCATCAGGACTCCCGATTACTGGATTAAAATTCTCTTTAAGAACCTCATATGAGATATTTTTCCCATGCGGGGTATTCATAAATAATTGATAAGGACCTTTTGCGTTTGATTCAGCTTCTGCAGATGTTTCACCAACATGAACATGGAAGGCAACGGGGATTTCTAATTGATCTGGATTACCATGTCCTGATTTTTGATACACATTTTTGTATGTATCAATAAGCTTTGCTAATTCATCTCGTGATTTGCTAAATCCAAGCCCCATGAAATTGCTTCCCATACTGGCGACATGAGTAGCACCATTTTCACTAGAGGTTGCAATCCAGTGAGGGGGAAACGGAGCCTGAATTGGCTGGACACTAAGCTTGATTTCTTTATATTGAAAAAAGTCCCCTTGATGAGAAAAAGGCTTACCTGATCATGCTTTCTGTAACACTTCTAGAGACTCGTTAAATTGCTGGGCTTTATCCTCTAATGAAATATTATAACCATCAAATTCTTTCTGATTATATCCACTACCTAATCCCAAATCTAATCTTCCGTTTGATAAAAGATCGACAACCGCATAATCTTCAGCAATTCGTAAAGGATTATGTAATGGAAGTACCGAAACACCCACGCCAAGACGGATTCTATTCGTTCTTTGAGATACCGCAGCGAGTATAACTGCTGGAGAGGGGTTGATGCCAAAATCTGAGAAATGATGCTCTGTAAACCATACCCCATCAAAATTCATTTCTTCAGCTCGAACGGCTTGGTCCAATACCTCGTTGTAGAATTGTCTGGGTGTTCGGGATGATTGATTTGGGTAATGGTCAAATATCGTTAATGTACTAAATTTCATTTAATTTCACTCCAGGGAATTTTATTTAACTTCTTTACTTCACGGATAGATTACAAAAACTCAAGATGATACTGTACTTAAAAATAATCATTCTAGTTTTCCGAATCATTCCACTGACGACTCATTTCTAAACCATAATCCAGATCGTAAACTTCTTTTATAGCTTTAACCTTTTTAAGGCTCTCTTGGCTAAAGATAGGTTTGTTTTCAAAAGCATGAAGAACCATTCTTTCAAGAAGAACGCCTAGTGAAATATCGTGATACTCTGCCATTGCTTTTAAAACTTTTACCATTCTTTTTTCCATTCTCATGCCAGTTTGTACACGTTCAACTTTAATTTTTTGATTTTTTCCACTTGCTTGTTCGTTATGCTGTTTCATAATTACACATCCTTTTTGCTCAAAATTATAATTTGTTATTTATATACCGATGTACCATTATAGCAACGTTGTGCATATTGTCATTTATTTTTGATCGAACACAAATATTTCTTTATATTTTCTCGCTTTTATCGTTTCACCATTCGAGGATGTCTTAGGTAGATCCTCTTGCCATGTAATGATAACCGTAATACCCTTTGCCTTTACTGACACAGGAAAGTTAGAAAAATGGCACTCATTATTGGGAACTGTTCTCTCAGTTTCTGGTGCGTCCATGTTTGCCCGCAAAGTCTTGGAATCGTTAAAGTTACTATATATATCTACATCTAAATTATATACATCTTTTCCTAGATTCTTCACATCGAGACTATATGTATTAACTACGCCTAGTTTTGGTTTTGAAAGCCTTGGGTCATCGTCAGCTTTATCAATTTTCAAATACCAGCGTTCAGAGGACTTTGATATAGGAAGATTACTAAACGAGGAAGCTTTCGCTAATATATTGCTACTGAATATAAAACACACCATACAAAAAAGAATAACTGTTATCTTTCGCATACTTCAACCTCCAAAGTACAGAATTTTCTCTCATTTACTATTTCCTGAAATAAAAGGTGATATGTACTAAATGATTGGCGACAAAATATGGGAGAATTGATATCTACTTCCGATAACACTGATTATGTGAAAGGAGAGTAGTCCGTAATGTTTTTTGTATATAGTAGAGATGAGGTGATAAACCATGACTGAGAAAGCCTCTCCATTTAAACTTGGAAATGAAACAAATGGAACACTAAAAATTGAAGAAGTATTCCTACAAACTTTAGAAGTGTATTTTATAAGATTGCAAGACTAATAGCCTCCTGACTAACTTGGAGGGCTTTTTAGGTGTGGATCAAAACTATATGCTACATTATTTCTCTCAAAATCATTGATGATTTCTGGAGTCAGTAGTAATCGTAATTGATCTTTTGTTGACTATTGGTAATCGGTATGTTCCTTTTAGAGAACTATACTTTTCATTTTGTTTCTACATAAGTATGTAAGAATAATTACTTGTCTCGTTGGGCTAGTTTTGCAAATGGTTGCATATAAAATCTTTTCAATTGAAAATTTTAACCCCAAATCCTCTTTAATTTCTCACACAAGTACTGTTTCTAGATCTTCTTCAAATTCTATTTTATCCCTAGCACATTCCCAAGTTGCCCTGCTAACTTCATCATCATTAGCTCGTTGGGTAATGAATGCCTTGCTTAAATTGGTTGATAATATTTAAATGCTCCTGTAAAATTATACTAGTTTATATTTATGCAAACGTTTTCGCGGAAGAGGATGTTAGCTTATAATCTACAATCAATCCTTATTTTATAGGAGGCAGGTGTAATGGGATGAAGAAATTTATCTGATTGCTACAATACTCTAACTGTATATCGGCTAATATTTGTAAAAGGGGAAGTAGGGGAATTGTAAATGATTGAAGTAAAGAGTGTTACCAAGAGTTATAAGATTTTAGAGCGAAAGCCAGGGGTAATGGGTGCAATAAAAGCTTTAATAAAACGTAAATATTATGATAAGCAAGCGGTAAAACCAATTTCTTTTTCTGTTGAAAAAGGGGAAATGGTCGGATATATCGGATTCAATGGTGCTGGAAAGTCAACCACTATTAAGATGTTGTGTGGAATCTTAACTCCAGATACTGGCGAAATTAAGGTGAATGGAATTATTCCATACAAAAACCGACAGGAAAATGCTAAAAATATCGGAGCTGTTTTTGGCCAACGTACACAACTTGCTTGGGATATACCGGTACGGGAATCTTTTGAACTATTAAAACATGTTTATGAGATACCAGAAACAAAATATCAGGAAATGTTGCATTTATTTGAAGATGTACTGGATCTCGGGGCTTTAATGTTATTACCTGTTCGTCAACTATCACTTGGACAAAAAATGCGTTGTGAGTTGGCTGCTGCCTTTCTTCATCAACCTTCTGTTGTGTTCCTAGATGAACCTACAATTGGTTTAGATATTGATGTAAAGGTGAAAATACGTAGTTTTATTAAGGAAATGAATAAGAAACTGGACGCAACAGTTATATTAACTACACATGATATGCAGGATATAGAAGAGCTGTGCCAGCGGATTATTATTATTGATAAAGGGTCTATTATTTATGATGGGGACTTACAGGATCTTAAAAATCGTTTTTCTTATAACCGCATCCTATCTTTAGAATTAGAAGAGCACACAATATTTGAAATTCCTGTATCATTACAAAATGACATTGTGATACATAAGAGTGAAGCAGAAAATTTATCTCACGTAGAGCTAAGTTTTCACACAAAGACTGTTTCATCTGAATTTGTGCTTTCAGAACTCGCAAGGCACAATAAAATATCAGACTTGACTATTTCAAATCCTAAATTAGAGACGATTATTAAAGATCTTTATCAGCATGGAGGTGAGGAATCCTTTGAGGAAATATTGGGAAATGCTTAAAGTGCAGATAAAGCTAGATACTTCTTATGCAGCATGGTATTGGGCAGGTACATTTGCGATTATTGTTAAATTATGTACGTTGTATTATTTTTGGACTGCTGTTTACGAGAATAAGGAGACTGTCGGAGTCCTTTCATTATCTAATATGTTAACTTATATGGTTATTGCTTTATTATTGGAACAATACGTATCAGGAGTAGGAAACAATTTAGCGAGAATGATTAAACAAGGCGATATAGCAATAGAACTTATGAAGCCATACCATGTGTTAGATAAACTTATAGCTATGGACATAGGACAAAAAATTTCTAATTCTTTACGTACAACGTTTCCTATGCTCCTGTTTGCCGTTTGGTTTGTAGGGATTCAACTACCACAATCATTAGATTCCTTTGTATTATTTATGATAAGTGTAGTTTTGGGTATTTTAATTGGAACTCAATTAGATCTTATTATTGGTATATTAGCCTTTTGGACTGTTAATATATGGGGACTTCGACTGCTGCGAGAGTCCGTTATTCAATTTTGTTCTGGTGCGCTTGTCCCATTATCACTTTATCCACAATGGTTTCAAGAAATTAGTATGTTTCTACCCTTTCAGTCTATGGTCTATGTACCTGTTTCTATTTATACGGGTTCTATATCAGGTTCCCAGGCTTATATGGCGATCGCCACACAATTTATATGGTTAATTCTCATTACAATTCTTGTCCGATTCCTATGGACGTTAGCGATTCGAAAAATCACGATATTTGGAGGGTGAGTGAATTGTTGCATACTCTTAAACGATACTCATTCTTATACCTCGTCTACTTTAAGCGGCACTTAAAAGTTATGATGGAGTATAAGGTAGATTTTATAATAGGGATTTCTTCGGTCTTCATTCAACAATTTGCCTCTATCTTTTTTATAAAAGTGGTATTTGATCATATTGAAACTTTGAAGGGATGGAACTTTTATCAAATTCTCTTAATCTACGGTATTGCTTTTGCAGGAAGGGCAATCCATCATATTTTCTTTGATAATTTATGGACAATCGGATGGCAATACATTCGGACAGGAAATTTAGACCGTTTGCTTATCCGTCCTATTAACCCACTGTTTCAAATTGTAGCGGAGCGCGTTCAACAGGATGGGTTTGGGCAACTTATAATAGGGGGAATTGTTCTCTATTATTCCATTAGTAATCTAAATATTGCTATTACATTTGGAAATGTAATGATACTGATCATAATGATTATATCAAGTGGTCTCATCTTTGTTGCATTAAATCTATTTTTTATTACTTTTTCTTTTTGGATGACAGATAGTCTTCCAGTTGTATCAGCCGTATTCAATTTAAGTGATTTTTCGCGTTACCCGATTACTATCTATAATAAAATTATAGCATTTATCCTAACATTTATTATTCCATACAGTTTTACATCATTTTACCCAGCTGCATTTTTCTTTGATAAGGGGTATAAATGGATTTCTTTGTGCACACCATTCGTTGCCATAACACTATGTTTCATTGCTTATCGTTTCTGGAAATATGGATTAAGTGTATTTACTAGTACAGGAAGTTGATTTTAATGAGCTATTGATTCCTGTTAGTCATTCGTGTCGCGCCTCGCAGCATGGATGACTAACAGGAAATTTTGAGTGTTTATTTTTTTGTCCATTCTGAAACTCTTCAAAATCTTAAAACCTCCAAAAAATGAAAGTAAATAAAATCATCTTTTTGAAGTGCGATGTGTTTTATCAAATTTAGAAAATGAAGTAATTTCCTCTGATACTGGCGAAATTATTCAGCGTTACTGGATAGAACTATGATTTAGCAGATTTTCAAAAATCATACTTGAAATTGTATCGAAACTGGATGATAACTAAAAGAAAAATTGGAGTAAGGAATCACTTTGAAAAAGTCTAACTTTTGGAGTTCAGTACAAATTGCACCTCTTTTTGTCATTGGATGGATAAGAAATGATTCGCTTTTTACTTTCAATAACATGCGTTATATCAACTTTGTATATATGATATTCATACCTAAATAGATGATAAAAAGCTCTCTAGTTTTAAGGAGAGCTTTTTATCATTTACTTTTGATTGAACACAAATATTTCTTTATATTTTCTCGCTTTTATCGTTTTACTATCAGAGAATATCTTAGGTAGCTCTTCCTCCCATGTAATGATAACAGTAATACTCTTTGCTTTTACTGACACAGGAAAATTAGAAAAATGGCATTCATTATTTGGAACTGTTCTTTCAGTTTCCGGTGCGTCCATGTTTGCCCGCAAAGTTTTGGAATCGTTAAAGTTACTGTATATATCTACATCTAAATTATAAGCATTTTCCCCCATATTTTTCACATCTAGACTATATGTATTAACTAGGCCCAGTTTTGGTTTTGAAAGCCTGGGCTCATCGTCAGATTTATTAATTTTTAAATACCAACGTTCAGAGGACTTTGATATAGGAAGTTTACTAAACGAAGAAGCTTTCGCTAATATATTGTTATTAAATATAAAACACATCATACAAAAAAGAACAACTGTTATTTTTCGCATACTATAACCTCCAAAGTACAAGATTTCATCGTATTTATCATTTTCTTAAATACAAGGTAATATGTACTGAGGAATTAGTAACAAAATATGTGGGAATTGATAACAGCTTTCGATAACAACGATTATTTGAAAGGTGAGTAATCCGTAATGTTTTCTTTTATTTAGTAGGGAGGAGCTGAATTATTTAATAACAAGAAGGCTTGTCCGTAATCATATTAGCAATGTAATGTGTAGTGATTACAAAGAAAAGAAGTGCGTTTCGCGCTTCTTTTTGAGGTCTCGCCAACAAAACGTGGATTTTATACGCTAAGGATATGCAGGATTTCATGCAGGCTACGAGAACGGTTTGAACTGCCAAATGCTATTGTGACAGGGATGTATGAAATCTTGCATACAGCGGAGGGAATGGAAGGCTGGCAAACTCTTGGTTTGAATGGCTTTCTGGGATTTAGTTACTGCTGATAATGATGCGTTATGTTAACCTTAAATGAATATGATATTCACCACTTTTAGATAGGGTCTTATAAAAGCTACGATGAAATAAGATGATATGAGAGGAGGAGAATATTTTGTTTAAATGGTTTTGGAAGAAAAAAAGAAATGGTGAGACTGCAAACGAGTTTAATCAATACATAGAAATACCAAAGAGTGAAATAAACGAAGACCTAAAACAAAGGATTATGGAATTGGAAAGGATTAGTGAAGAGTTTTGTAATAAATATCAAGAAATGTACAAAGAAGCCTTTAAAAAAAACGGAAAAGAAAACTTAAGGTTGTGGATTACAAGAGATATAGATGGTGATTGCTTAGAATCCATTACTTCTAATGAATGTTTAGATTATGAATATAGATCAGAAATTGGATTTGATTATGATGGACCAAAAACATGGGAGGTCTGTACTATCCATCTTTGGTACTATTGTCAAGGATATTTCAAAAATAGTGGTGTAGGAACATTTTATAACGGAACTATTGAACAATTAGAAAAAGAAATTATAGAAACACTGGAACGTTTACTCAATGAGTAAGAACTTCCGCTTTCGAATTTTACGTCAACTAGCTCCTCTTGCGGGGGCTAGTTGTTTTTTACAGTAACAAAGATGAGATTTCACTTTTAGAAACTGTCTTAGCGTATTAAAATTTACGTTTTGCCGTCAGTACCCCATGCCCATCAAGCTAAAATTTTATAGTACCCCCAGAACGGAATTTTGTACTAACTTGTAGCAAAAAAGCTCATTTTTTCGTTTTGGGGTATTTGCTTTTCTTAGCTTGATGGGAATGCGTCAGTACCCCATAAAGAAATTGGAGGGAATGAAAATGAATAGTGTTCGCTCCTTTTTTTGCTATTTCAAATAAATTATTAAAATTTCACATACTGTACTTTTTTAATAAAAATATATGAAAAAAAAGAAACAACATTAGCATCTGGGCAAATATAAAACGTAACAAAACGAACATTTAAATCTGAAAAAATTGACTTTCAAAGAAAATGAGCTCTCAGATTTGATAAATCAAATTGCCATATTCATGGACCCAACGCATGATTGTTGTAGGGTGAACCGAAATTCCACGTTCTTTCATTATTTCAGATACATCACGATAACTTAAAGAAAAACGACAGTAATAGCCAACGGCTATCAAAATAATCTCTTGTTTGAATTGTTTTCCTTTAAAATGTCCCATGCTGTATTCTCCTCATTACTTTTTTCTAAAGTTTAACGACGTTTGAAAATCTTTGCAACAGAACCGTTTTTTGAGTTACACAACACAATAAAAATGGTTAACTATAAGTAAAAAAGAAAAAGACCGGCTTCTATCGGTCTTTTCAAATATTCTTATATTGTTGGTCTCTTCTTAGACCTAGATTTTCTAGGACCTACAATTAATTTGATTGCTGTTCTTTCTTGATTATTGATTGAAATCTCTTGAAACGCTGGAATAAGAACCAAGTCAATACCACTAGGAGCTACGAATCCTCTTGCAATAGCAATGGCTTTAATTGCTTGATTTATAGCGCCAGCTCCAATCACTTGAATTTCTGCATTACCGCTTTCTCTTAATACGCCTGCAATTGCGCCTGCAACTGAATTGGGATTTGATTTTGATGATACTTTTAATATATTTTCCATGTAAGTTGCTCCCTCTGTTATTTAATCGCCTTTTTGGTTACTGACTGGAATATAATTAACGTACCTTTAACTAATATTCATATCCAAAGCAAACAATACTATTGAATGTATTTATTCGATACTTTTTATGTTGTACCTGCCCATCTACATAAATAAAAAGCGAATTACTAAATCTTAAACTTAGTCATCGCTCTATCCATTGCATCTTGGTTTACCCCTATATATCTAAGTATTACTCTTTCTGATGAATGATTAAATATCTCCATAAGCAACGCTCTGTTCTTTGTCTGCATGTACATGTGATATCCAAACGTCTTACGTAATGTATGTGTTCCTATCTCATCTAAACCAAACTCTGCTGCTGTACTTCTAAGTATTTTGTATGCCATACTACGACCAATCGGTTTGTTACTACCTTGTCTGCTTTTAATTAAGTACTCATGATCTTCTCTCTCTTCAATGAACCACTTCAACTCTTGCAGTAATTTGAATACGTTTCTGCTTACCTGTTTTCATTTCATGCATTAAGATGTGACTACCTTTCAAGTCACCAACTTTCAGTTTCAAGATATCACTAATACGTAACCCTGTGTTAATTCCTATTACAAACAGGATATAATTACGTTCACGTCCTAATGGACGGTTTTGTTAAGTGATAATAAAGTTATTTAATTTATAATAAAGCCCTTTAATAAATAATAAAGTTGTTTAATACTTATTGGACTAACAGACAGATAGCTCAATAAGAAATAGACTATTGGTTAATTGTGGTATATAATTTCATTTACAGGAACGTATGTTCTTTGTTTTAATGTAGTAGCTTTTGATGCGAAAAAGAATAAACTATGAAAATTGTGATTGGAGTGTTAGTGGATGAAAATAAAAAGAGTTTATCTTTATGTATTTAATACAATGTCAGACTGGGAATATGGATATTTAATTGCTGAACTAAACTCAGGAAGATATTTCAAAAAGGATTTAGCACCTTTAAAAGTGATTACAGTAGGAGCGAATAAAGAAATTATCACTACGATGGGTGGACTGAGTATAAAACCAGATATTTCTCTTGATGAATGTACCTTTGAGGGTAAAGATCTTGTAGTGTTACCTGGAGGGAATACTTGGGGAGAAGATATTCATCAACCTATCTTAAAAAAAATTGATGAAGCTTTAAAGCTTGGTACTATAGTTGCTGCAATTTGTGGTGCAACCGTCGGGCTAGCGAATAATGGATACTTAGATTCTAGAAAGCATACAAGCAATAACTTAGAGTATATTAAAATGGTCTGCCCTAATTATAAAGGAGAAAAATTTTATGAGATGGGACCTGTGGTAGCTAGTAAGAATTTGGTTACTGCATCAGGAGTAGCTCCTCTAGAATTTGCGATGGAAGTATTGAAAAAAATAGATGTATTTTTACCAGATACATTACATTCGTGGTATAACCTAAATAAGACTAACAAACCTGAATACTTCTTCCAGTTAATGAATTCAATAAATAAATGAGCTAGAAAAACAACTTTGCAGTTAGTTTAACAAGAATTAAACAATTTTATTATTAAGTTTTGAGTGCAAACATATTTAAATGGATAAAAATTAAACAACTTTAAAGAGCATTACTACAATAAAATGTAGCAAGGCTCTTATATTTTTATAAGAAAATTAAATAACTTTATTATCACTTAACAATAGGACAGTTTGTTGCTTTTTGGGAAAAAGATGGGGATAATAAAAACCAAGCCTTTTCATATGAAAAAGCTACTGATTTATTGGTTATCAATACTTTTACTAGAAATAATAATTTTGGATAATTCGTTTTTCCAAAAGAAGTACTTGTAAAACAAAATATCCTTAAAACAGCCACTACAAAAGGAAAAATGGCAATTAGAGTTTACCCTAGTTGGGAAAATCCCACTAGCAAACAAGCTATCGAAACACAGAAGTGGCAATTAGAATATTTTGTTGGGATGAACAATACAAATAGTTTACCAATACAAGAACTATTAAAGCTATACTCTAACTAAAATTGGATAGCCCTAAATGTGGTTTTAAAATAAAGTTCGATAATTTAAAACAAAATATTCCATTTCCGTAAACAGGTGCGTTAGTGGAATAAGGAGTATTAAAATAATCAAACTTTTTTATAAAAATTTCATACTTAGTTAAAAAGAGAAACTCCATTTTGATCAATCTTTTTTCAAAATGAAGTTTTTATATTTGCTTTTAAATAAGGATTAAAACACATTTTTTAATCAAACTTTATTGCAAAGCTACAGTTTACTGATTTTCACCTAATTCCTAGAGATAAAGGTGGAATCTTTATGTTTTATAACAACAAGAATGAACTAATGTTTGTTGGTAAGGCAAGAAAGTTAAGACCAAGAATAAAAAAACATTTTGAAGATACTGTATCAGTAATCAAAGACCATAGAGATGAAGTAATCAAAATTGATGTTTGTCTTGTAGAAAACGCGATGGAAAGAGAAATTTATGAAACATATATCGCTAATAAACAAAAGTCAAAATATAATGTAGACAAAGTGTTCTTTAAATAAGTAAAAGCTCATAAAAAGGACTAATAAAATGAGACAACTTTGCCTCGGCTTATTAGTCCTTTTTTACCGCTTGCAACGTTACGTTGCACAATGATACGGATATCACTTGAGAGAAAGAACAATTTGATACGATAAAGGATGGGAATAGATTGGATAATCATAGCCAAACACCGGCGTATATATATACGTATGCATTTCGCGAAGAGGAACGTTCTTTATGTTATATGGAGATGCGCTCACTTTTTGGAACGGAATCGCACTCTAATATATTGAAAAGCACAATCAAAATTGATCCGAGCCGAAGCCCGTTTATTAAAGAACGGATTGACGTAATGTATGAAGGAGATGAACTGCCAGATATTTTGAAGCAGGTCGAACAGATTGATTTGTCTGGATCCACGTTCAAAGTCATCTTCGTTAAAATTAATGATCTTGATAAATCGAAAAAAATAGAATACGGAGAACGCCGCCTTATTGAGCGAGATATCGGCATGCATATTGAAGGTGAAGCCGATGTGCATCATCCAGAGCGTGTATTTGGCATTGTAATCATTGGCGGACGTTGGTACTTCGGAACATATATGGAAAGCGAGGCTGTTTGGTTCCATCACGTGAAAAAACCACGCAGCTATTCTACGTCACTAAGCACACGTGTAGCGAGAGCTGTTGCGAATATCGCTGTGCCAAATCCTGATGGAGTCAAAGCGATCGATCCATGCTGTGGTATTGGAACGGTAGTGGTAGAAGCACTCTCTATGGGCATTAACATCGTTGGCCGTGATATTAACCCGCTTGTCGTAATCGGATCAAGAGAAAACATCGCGCATTTTGGTTTTGAAGGAGACGTAACGGTAGGACCTATCGAAGACATTCAGACAAACTACGATGTAGCAATTATCGATATGCCGTACAATCTATTTACGTGCGCAACACCAGAAGATCAATTCTCGATTTTAAAACATGCGCGCCGTATTGCAAAAAAAGTAGTAGTTGTAACAAGCGAAACAATGGATCACATGATCGAAGAAATTGGATTTGAAATTACAGACCGCTGCGTAACAAGAAAAGGAAACTTTTCTCGGCAAATTCTTGTTTGTGAATAGGGAAGTAAGGGAAGACCAATGGGTGCATTGGTCTTTTTTTGTTTACTTTTCATTTTTAATGGTACAATTTCACTTTGAGGGTAAGGTAGGGATACAGCCGAGATACGTGTAAAATTAGGTCATAGTAATACATTTTTTACCAAACGTTGTTTTTCGGTGATATTTGTAACATAAACGTTCATTTTTGTTACGTTGTATATTTGAAAATTAGAAACGCCCTCACCGTTGAATTAGGCCTAGTTCCAGCGTTTCTGTAACCAGGGGCAAAGTATCTATTGAGAACACAGTGTTTTAGTGGTTAGCCCGACTTAATTCTTAGGAAAAAACAATGATTTTACAGTAACAAAAACGATCAGTTTAGATACAGTGTCAATTTGTACAGAATTATCGTTTTGGGGTAGTCCTAAATCCTTAGCTTGATGGGCATGTGGTGCTACCCCACATCCATCAACTTAAGGTATATTTTTATACAAAATGCGGTCTTTCCATATAGTTTTTTATTATCTTTTATAGATTTTATAAAAGTGGGCATATCAAATAAACCCTGACGGGTTTCAATTTTTTTACTATGCTACCTGATGAGTAGAAGTGGTATACTCATAAACAACACCCAAAATATCAAAGACTGTCTTTTTCTCATATCGATGAGATTTTCGTCCGTTGTGCTGTAGGAGGTTAAACAGACGAAGGAGAACCTTTGATAATTCTTGGGTGTTTTTGTGTAATGCTTGGTAAAAAAGTAAAAAATAATCCTTAATTATGTACATCGCTTTATATTCACTTAGCTCTTTCTGTTTCTTACGTAACAGGAGTTCTCGCACTTTAAACATAGTAGAAGAACATAATAGAATACTAATGAGTTGCCCATAAAGGTGACATTCTAATCGTTCTTGTTTAATAGATTTACAACGATGAATTTGAAACCAAGATTTCCATATTTTAAATAACAGCTCAATTTGCCAACGTAGTGAATATAAATCATAAATTTTCTCTTTTGGTACCCATTCCGTAGGAATGTTTGTCATATATACCGTAATACCTTGTAAAAGTTTCGTACGCTCTGTATATGTAATTCCTTTTTTCTTTTCGCGAATAGCTCGATCACGTAGGCGTTTCTTTTTTTGCTCCTCGGTACATCTATAAACTACAATACGAGTAGGCAGTTTGTCTTTACTCCCTACATATACATCATGTAATTCATACACTTGGCCAGGCTGCAATTGTTTCATGATGTCTTCCAAATGAATTTGTGTATATACCGGTTTCAATTGAGCAGGTTTTGTTTTAAATACCACTGTTTCAAATTCTTTTCTATATATTTTAGTTGGTAACTTAAGACGTGATAAATAATATCCCTGCTTATCTTGAATAGACTTAAAGTCTTGTAGACGAAAATATCCTAAGTCACGAATATATAATTCATTCTTTTGTGCCATGCCTGTTCGAGTCGTACTATATGCCTGATCACTTCGTTTTCCTGGTTCAATTTCCACATCAGAAAATTTTCCACTCAACAAGTCATACTCTAGTTGAATTTTCACACCAGCTGTATGACTACATCCTCCGGCACCAGGATAAGTAGTTGCGAATCGATCTGGAACTTGGAAGGTTGTAGAATCAAGGACGAGAATCCGCTCAAAATAAGAAGAAAGAGAATGAGAAATCTTAGATACTCCTCCAATTTTAGCTTGTAGAAGTGTAGTAAATACAGTTCGAAAAAAGGCTACAGAAGCCGAGTTAAATCGTCGATTAAGTCCCTCCGGACTTAATAAGATTCCTGTTGAAGTTTCTAATTGACTACAAAGTTGAGTAAGAGAGGTAGTAGCGATTTGTTGATTTAACCATACACACAAAGATAAGAAATGGTGCCCGTGGCACTTACGTTTTCGTTTCATTCCGCCTGCTTCTATAGCTAATTGATTAAGTGTAGCGGGAGACATATATCGATATAACTCTTCGGCAAATAAAGATAACTCTTGTTTTTGGTGCATATTCATAAAAAGCACGTCACCCTTTCTCATTAACATAAGAGAATAGTAACGTGCTTTTAGCTTCAAAAATAGTCTAAATCCTTAAGTTGATGGATGTGTGGTGCTACCCCATATTGATATTATCCCCTTAAGGTAGACAGTGTAAAAAGACCATGAATACACATGGATATTACACTTTTACTTGGAGGGGATTTTATTATGGTTAAAAAAGGGGATAAATTTCAAACTTATTCAGATGAATTAAAGATACAAGTTGTAAAAAGTTATTTAAATGGTGAAGGTAGCCAATCAGCTATAGCGAAGAAATATAAGCTTAGAAGTAGAACACAGTTAATGAATTGGGTCCGGAAATATCAAGAAACAGGCGATATTTCAGACTTGCGGGGGAAAAATGGTGGTCATAACGGCTTAAAAAACCTCTTGAAAGGTCGTTCTCGTACGAAGTTCGATAGTATAGAAGAAGAATTGGAATACTACAAGGCACAAGTGGCTTACTTAAAAAAGCAGTATCCAAATCTATAGGAGGTGTTCTTGCTCAAACGGCTAAGTACGAGATTATTGAAGAACTACGTTCTCGGTACAAAGTAACCTGGCTTGTCGTCATTGCGCAGTTAAATCGCTCTAGCTACTATAAGTGGCATTCAACATGTAATCAAAGGCAATTATGCCTTTCAAAGGATAATACATTGCGTGAACAGATTCAAGCAATTCACATAAAACACAAGGAATACGGTTATCCTCGCATGACAATCGCCTTACGAGAGGCCGGATTTTTCGTGAACCACAAAAAAGTATATAGACTTATGCGAGAGCTTCACATTCAATCGATCATCCGTAAAAAGCGACGCTTTTTCAAAGGGAAATCCTCAAAGATTTTCCCCAATGTAGTAGAACGGCAATTCCAAAACCGCAAACAAAATGAGGTACTTGTCACAGATATCACTTATTTGCCATTCAAAGATAAATTTCTCTATTTATCGGTCGTTCAAGAACTTTACAATAATGAAATCGTTGCTTGGAAACTCTCACATCACAATGATTTACAACTTGTTCTAAAAACATTAGATTTAGCAACACAAAAAAGAGATGTGTATGGAACCATCATCCACTCAGATCAAGGATTCCAATATACATCTCCTGCTTATTATCGTATGCTTCAACAGCTAGGCGCCATCGGCAGCCATTCTCGCAAAGGAAACTGCTATGACAATGCTTGCATTGAATCATTCTTCTCTCATTTTAAATCTGAAATGTTTTATCTTAATGACTATCAAACAAAGGGAGAACTAATTCAAGCAATTGAAACATACATCTATCATTATAACTACAAACGATTCCAAAAACGACTCAATCATCGAGCTCCGATCGAATATCGAATTTCGATGGCTGCATAGTCTTTTTTACAGTTGTCTACTTGACGGGGATAAGTCCAATCGGTCTGTCCAAAATCAAAAAGAGTTCATTCACCAAGTGTTTGGACTTATAGCATAAAATACGATTCCGTTAGGAATCTACTATTATTCGTGTCCTTCTTCAAATATTTGCACCAGAACCGAGAAGCGAAGAGGGCCATGATTACACCTCCGAAATCATTCTTATGTGCATTCTATAAATCGTCTAGCACTGTTAGAGAGTTTCCGATCTTTCAACCATATTATCGATGATTCAGATTGGAATGGAAAATCTATTAAATCTACTATTCTGATAAATTCTTGCGGGATATAAGATACAGCACTTTTAGGTAGAATAGATGCTCCGATCCCAGCCATGATGAGCATAAGTACAAATGCAGAGTCAGGGCATTCACATGCTATATTTAATTTTATACCATGGCGATTGCATTCATCAATGACGAGCTGATGGTAACTGTCTTCTTTATCTTTATGTAAAAGTAAGAGGGGGATATGATCTAGTTCAGTTATGGAGATTGGAAGATTTGAATGATGAAGCTCCCATTTTGCAGGCATGACTAATACGAATGGCTCCTTTGATAAACAAATACTAGAAAAAGCATTCTTATTAAAAGGGGTACGTAAGACAGTGAGTTCGATATTCCGATTTTCTAATTGCTCTATTAAGTATAAAGGACCACCTTCCCATATTTTTAAGTTTACATTTGGATAGTTCTCTTGAAAATAGCGGATTTTTTCAGATAGAAAAGGAATGCACGAATGAAATGCGCCAATAGATAGATTTCCTCGTAATCCTTCACCGGTATCTTTAATCTCTATAATTGTTTCCTCTAATTGTTGGATAATACTTTTTGCTTTCCTATATAATATTTTACCTTCTTCAGTTAAATGCATATTTCGACCGTTTCTTTCAAAGAGGCTTACTGATAATTCTTGTTCTAGTAACGATAGTTGTCTACTTAGAGGTGGCTGTGCCATATGAAGTCGATGAGCAGCACGGGTAAGCTGTCTTTCTTCGGCGATTACAATAAAGTAACGAAGTTGTCTTATATCCATTTCCAATCCTCTTTCTATACCTTTTTTATATACAAAAACAACCTTATAAATAGTTTTTATATAATACGTCACATGATATCATAAATAAAACAATTTAAATATAGAAAATTCTAAAAATTAAAAATGTTTTTAGGTAGATTAATAACCTGAAAGTAGATTGTATCGTCCTAAGGAGGAAATGTTTATGAAAGTTTCGTTATTCATTACGTGTTTATCCGATGTGTTTTTTCCTCAAGTAGGTAAGAGTGTTGTGGAAATTATGGAGCAATGTGGAGTAGAAGTGGATTTTCCTGAAGGACAAACTTGCTGCGGGCAACCTGCCTACAATAGTGGATATCAAAAAGAAGCTAAAGCGGCAGCGAAACAAATGATAAAAGCATTTGAGCATAGTGAATATATTGTGACCCCTTCAGGATCTTGTGCTAGCATGATTCATCATTATTATAAAGAAATGTTTAGAGATGATTGTGAATGGTATGAAAAAGCAGTTCGTTTAGCGGATAGGACGTATGAGCTGACGGATTTTTTAATGAATGTACTCGGAATAAGTAATTTAAAATCTAAGCTAGCTGAGACAGCCGTTTTTCATCAATCGTGTCATATGAGTCGCGGACTGGGGATAAAAGATGAACCACTTAAGTTATTATTACAAGTAGAAGGCCTAGACGTAAAAGAATTACCATATTGCCAAGATTGCTGCGGGTTTGGTGGTACTTTTGCAGTGAAAATGAGTTCGATTTCTGAAACGATGGTTAATGAGAAAGTAAAACATATTGAGGCGGTAGAAGCCAATCTCTTAATTGGAGCGGATATGGGATGTCTTATGAATATTGGAGGGCGGCTACGCAGAAAAAATAAAGACATTCAAGTGTTACATATAGCAGAAGTATTGGCGAAGGAGTTGAACAAATGAGTGTAGTGGGAGAACGCGAATTTTTGGAAAGGGTAGATCAAGCGTTGCACGATTCGCAGATGAGAAGTGCCATTCCATTTACACAAGATAGGCTGCGGATAGGACGAGAGCAAGCTACATCTGAATTAGGAAATATTGAGGAATGGCGTGAGGCGGCATCTGAAATTCGGGTGCATACAATTGAAAATTTAGATAGTTATTTAGACCAGTTAGCGACAAATGTTCGGAAAAATGGGGGACATGTTCATTTTGCTTTCAAGGCAGAAGATGCCGTATCGTATGTTTCTGAAATTGCAAGAAAAAGAGGGGCAAAATCGGTTATTAAATCGAAATCTATGGTTTCGGAAGAAATACATCTCAATAAAAATTTAGAAGCGATGGGATTAAAAGTGGTAGAGTCCGACCTTGGAGAATATATCATTCAATTGGCTGGAGAAGCTCCATCACATTTAATTGCTCCAGCCATTCATAAGACGAAAGAACAAGTAGCGGATCTTTTTTCTAAGGAAGCTGGTAGAAAGATACCAGTTGATACAGAACAACTACTACAATTCGCTAGGAAGCAATTGCGTAAAGAATTTTTAGAAGCTGATATTGGTATTTCCGGTTGTAACTTTGCTGTTGCAGAATCTGGATCTGTCGTTCTCGTAAGTAATGAAGGAAATGCTCGTCTTACGACTACATTGCCAAAAGTTCATATCGCTATTATGGGGATGGAACGTCTTGTCCCAACATGGGAAGACCTTGATATAGTCGTTTCCATGTTAACAAGAAGTGCTACGGGTCAAAAAATTACATCCTATGTAACTGGAATTAATGGGCCTCGCTTACCTGAAGATGTGGATGGACCCGAAGAATTCCATTTAATTATTTTAGATAATGGTCGTTCTGATATTTTAGGAACCGCTTACCAAGAAGTACTGAAGTGTATAAGGTGCGGGGCGTGTGTGAATGTTTGTCCTGTATATCGTAATATTGGTGGACATGCTTATGGAAGTGTTTATAGCGGACCAATTGGGGCAGTACTAGCTCCTTTATTAGAAGGGTATGAGGAATTAAAAGAATTGCCTTTTGCATCAAGTTTGTGCGGCGCATGTACAGATGTTTGCCCGGTGAAAATTCCATTACATGATCTTCTCATTGAGCATCGTAAAGATGAGGTGGAACAAGGATTTATAACAAAATCTGAGCAACTGGCTTTTAAAGGTTTCGCGTTTATGGCGAGTCATCCTTTTGTTTACGAGAAAGCCGTTAAAATGGCTCGCACCGGTTTATCGATATTTGCAAAAGATGGTTATATTTCGAACGGTCCTGGTCCATTAAAAGGGTGGACAGAAAATAGAGATTTTCCAAAACCTACGAAACAATCATTCCGGGAGTGGTGGAAAAAAGAAAAGAGGGATTCATAACATGAATACGGATATACAAGAATCTTTTTTAAACAATATCGCATGTAAACTAGGGCGATACCGTCGCTCCGGGGTAACCCCTCCCAAGTGGAATAAAGATCCATTAAGACACATTCCTAAAGAGATGGATCGCGAATATTTAGTGGAGCAATTTATTACAAACTTGAATGCACTACATACAGAAGTAAGTCATATATATCGCTCAGAAATAGAGAATGCACTTCAGTACGTTGTGCAAAAATTTAATGTTCAATCGGCGGTGTATTGGGACGATGACAGATTACAACAGCTTGAAATAGAAAAGCATTTAACAAGAAATTTCGTTTCTCATCGAATGTGGCAGAGTAAAGAAGAGGAAAGAAAACTACGAGATTATGTGGCTCAAGTGGATATGGGAATTACATATGCCGAAATGGGGCTGGCTGAGACTGGAACAATTGTTTTATGGAATGGTGGTGGACGTGGGCGTTTAGTTAGTGTTTTGCCGCCAGTTTATGTAGCGATTCTCTCTGAACATACAATTTATAGACGTTTAACAGAAGGGGTAACGAGAGTCCATGAACATGTTCCTAATGGGTTACCTGCTTGTATTAATTTTATTACTGGCCCAAGCCGAACAGGTGATATTGAAATGGAATTAGCTTTTGGAGTTCATGGCCCTGGCAAGGTTCATGTCATTCTATTAAAGGATTAGAGAGAAAAACAAAAGTATATGAGGGGGAATGGGAATTTTGATGAGGAATAAATTTCGCTATTATATTTTTGCGATGCTCACGTTGATTACGATGGTGAATTATATTGATCGCGGAGCCATCGCCTATGCACAGTCTTTCATTATTAAAGAATATGGATTTGACCCGAAAGAATGGGGAGCTATATTAGGTTATTTTGGTTACGGTTACATGATTGGTTCTTTATTAGGAGGCATTTTTTCAGATAAAAAAGGGCCAAAATTTGTATGGATCGTAGCAGCAACTACCTGGTCTATTTTTGAAATTGCGACTGCTTTTGCGGGGGAAATTGGAATGGCTGTTTTTGGTGGCTCTGCTTTAGCGGGATTTGCTCTGTTTCGAGTTTTGTTTGGGTTAACAGAGGGGCCATCTTTCGCCGTTTCGAATAAGACGGCAGCGAACTGGGCTGCACCAAAAGAAAGGGCTTTTCTAACATCCCTTGGTTTTGTAGGTGTTCCGTTAGGTGCGGTATTAACTGCACCTGTAGCGGTTATGCTACTATCCTTTACAAGCTGGAAAATGATGTTTTTTATCCTTGGTGCAATTGGTATTATATGGGGGATTATTTGGTATTTTACTTTTACGAGTATGCCTGAAGATCATCCGCGAGTAACGAAAGAAGAATTAGTTGAAATACGAAGTAATGAAGGTGTACTTCAATCGTTAAAAGTAGAGAAAGGAATCAAAAAAGAGCCGTGGTATTCATTTTTTAAAGTTCCAACATTCGTTATGGTTACACTGGCGTATTTTTGCTTTCAATATATCAATTTCTTAATATTAACTTGGACACCAAAGTATCTGCAAGATGTATTCCATTTTCAATTATCTTCTCTTTGGTATCTTGGTATGATTCCTTGGCTTGGAGCTTGTATTACATTACCGTTAGGGGCGAAGTTATCTGATCGTATTTTACGTAAAACAGGAAACCTTCGTTTAGCTCGAACAGGATTGCCGATTATTGCTTTATTCCTTACAGCGGTTTGCTTTAGTTTCATTCCAGCGGTGGATAATTATGTAGCTGTATTAGCACTCATGTCACTTGGAAATGCATTTGCTTTCTTACCAAGTTCATTATTTTGGGCAATTATTGTAGATACGGTGCCTGCTCAATCAGGGACCTATAGTGGAATTATGCATTTCATCGCTAATATTGCGACAATCTTAGCCCCGACCTTAACTGGATACTTAGTTGTAAGCTATGGGTACCCTTCTATGTTTATCGTAGCTGCCGTATTGGCTGCTATTGCAATGGGAGCGATGGTTTTTGTGAAACCAGGGCAGCAAACTAGGGCTGAAAGTTTGTTTAATTGGAAGAGTAAGGAGAGATTGGAGGAGTCTCGTGCTAACATTTAAATAATTAGAATAAGTGTTGCGAAAAACGAGTTGTATGCGAACTCGTTTTTTATTTACTTAAACCGGATGTTTTCTATAAGTAAAAAAACGGAGCGATTCAAATCACTCTTAGGGATAGTCAGACTTTTAAATTTGTTTTCAAGAAAGAACGGGTAGCTGACATTTTGTCTGAACTTCAGAAATAAGCTATATTTTGAGGAAATAAAGTTTTTTCAATCCGCTTACCTGTTAGAGTGATGGCAATGGATTCCTATGCATATTAAACTTTTCAGCATCGGATAGAAGGTTTATTATTAAGATAACACCTAGTAAAAGCTTAACTCTTACAGTTATAGTTTTTCTCATAGGAATCCTGATCATAAGGCAAGGTGTGAAACAGATGAAAATTAACGATACAGACAAAAAAATATTAGAGATATTAATGCAAAATGGTCGAACTTCGTATGCAGATATAGGAAAAGAACTAAACCTATCACGTAATGTGGTACGTGATCGTGTGCAGCAGCTCATGGAAAAAGGTGTGATTGAAAAGTTCAGCGTTGTAATCAACTCTGAAGCTGTAGGCAAAAACGTCTCAGCCTTTTTTGAAGTGGATTGTGAACCTGCATACTTAGTGAAAGTAGCAGAAAAATTAGCTAATAATCCAAGCGTTGCCAGTTGTTATCAAATGACAGGGCCTAGTACATTGCATATGCACGTGCTAGTTGAGGACTTTGCATCCTTGGAATCGTTCATCAATAATGAATTATACGGGATAGAAGGTATTTCGCGAGTGGAAAGCCATATTTTACTACGCCGTTTCAAAAGCAGATCAGGACTAAAGTTATAATAAACTCCTTTTAACTAGGGAGTTTATTTTTTTTGGTTATATTTTTTGAAAATTTTTAATTTTTTTAAAAATATACTGTACTTTTAAAAAAAATGGTATATAATCATTTTTAAATCGTGCGATTGTTATTTAATAAACCAGTTTTAAATAACAATCGTTAGAAAATAGGTAATTTTTCATTCGTTTGGTTATTATACTGCTTAGGAATGAGTACATATTACATGTGAAGGGAGAGGTTTTATCATGGCTTTACAATTAGACCCACACTATTCACCTTATACATCACAACGAAATGTAGTGTATGCCAAGAATGGAATGGTCGCTACGTCTCAGCCTTTAGCTGCACAAGCAGGATTGGATATTTTGAAAAAAGGTGGAAACGCGATTGATGCGGCCATTGCAACTGCTGCTTGTCTAACGGTAGTAGAACCTACCTCAAACGGTATTGGCGGAGACGCATTTGCGCTTGTTTGGACGAAAGGAAAGTTACACGGACTCAATGCAAGCGGTCCGGCACCGATGAATATTTCGATTGAAAAGGTAAAAGAAGCTGGATATGAACGGATGCCAAAGCATGGATGGTTGCCTGTCACGGTACCGGGCGCTCCGGCAGCTTGGGTGGAATTATCGAAACGCTTTGGCCGCCTGCCGTTGCTGGAGGTTATGAAGCCGGCAATTGAATATGCCACAAACGGCTTTCCTGTTTCGCCTACGCTAGGCCGCTTTTGGAAAAAGGCACATGAACAATACAAACAAGAATGTACAGGAGCAGAATTTGAAGCTTGGTTTGAGACCTTTGCTCCGAAGGAACGAGCACCTGAAGTCGGAGAAATCTGGTCGTCTCTAGACCACGCTGATACGCTGGAAGAAATCTCCAGAACAAACGGAGAAAGCTTTTACAAAGGGGCACTTGCAGACAAAATTGCCGCAGCTTCTGCGACTTACGGGGGCTATTTAACAAAAGATGATTTAGCGGCCTTTAAACCGGAGTGGGTTGATCCTATTAAAGTAAACTATCGCGGTTATGATGTTTGGGAAATCCCGCCAAACGGGCAAGGTATCGTAGCTCTTATGGCTCTAAATATCTTAAAAGGATTTGATTTTACAGCAAAAGAAACGACAGACACATACCACAAACAAATCGAAGCCATGAAGCTTGCTTATACTTGCGGCAAGCACTACATTACAGACCCTGAGCATATGGGCATGACCACAGAAGAGCTGTTAAGCACTTCGTATGGCCAGCAGCGGCAAGCGCTGATCGGAAGGGAAGCATGCACGCCGGCTCCAGGTGTACCGCCGCGCGGAGGAACAGTGTACCTTGCGACAGCGGACGGAGAGGGTAACATGGTCTCGTTTATCCAAAGTAATTACATGGGCTTTGGTTCTGCGGTTGTAGTGCCGGGAACAGGAATTGCCTTACAAAACCGCGGACATGATTTCAGCCTCGACCCTACTCATTACAACTGCCTGAAGGGCGGTAAGAAAACGTATCATACGATTATTCCGGGATTTTTAACGAAGGATAATCAACCTGTTGGACCATTTGGTGTCATGGGAGGATATATGCAGCCGCAAGGGCATGTCCAAGTCATTATGAATACAATAGATTTTCACTTGCATCCGCAAGCAGCTTTAGATGCGCCAAGATGGCAGTGGAAGAGCGAAAAAACTGTAGAAGTAGAAAAAACATTCCCATCTCATATTGCAGAAGAATTAGTACGAAAAGGGCATGATATCAAAGTGGCGGTAGACTCAGGTTCGTTCGGCCGCGGTCAAATCATATGGCGAAATCCTGAAACGGGTGTACTGATGGGCGGCACAGAATCAAGGACAGATGGGGCAATTTCCAGTTGGTAATCCACAGTAAAGGATTGATTCTATGAAACAACTAGACATTTTTATCGCATTTTTTCGCAGCAGCATGCTTGGATATGGCGGGGGACCTACGACGATACCTCTTGTTCAAAAAGAGGTAGTAGAACGATTTAAATGGATGAACAATGAAGAATTTGGTGATGTATTAGCGATTGCAAACACATTGCCCGGCCCGATCGCAACAAAGATGGCAGGCTACATCGGCTTTCGTACCGGCGGCGTACTGGGAATGATCAACGCCATCTTTGCCACTATTTTACCTACTATCATTTTAATGATTATATTGCTCAGTACATTAGTTGTGTTCAAAGATTTGAAGTGGGTTCAAGGCATGACAAAGGCAGTTGTACCGGTAGTAGCGGTAATGCTTGGAGTCTTGACTTGGGAATTTGTCCAGAGTTCCATTAAAGGGCTCAAGTGGTTTTTTACCACATTGCACATCATTGTCGCATTAGTGCTTATCGAATACTTTGGTATTCATCCCAGCCTTATTATAGGGACTCTTTTAGTAATTGCTGTCGTAATGCCTACCGATATCTCTCGTCAAAAGAAAAAAGAGAAGGGAATATCAGCATGATGATGTATTTGCATATCTTTTGGGTCTTTTTTATCACCAATATTTTAGGATACGGCGGAGGACCAGCCACCATCCCTCTCATTCAAAAGGAAGTAGTAGAGCGCTATGAATGGATGACGACGCAAGAATTTAATGAAGCTTTAGCGATGGGGAACGCGCTGCCTGGTCCGATTGCAACAAAGATGGCAGGCTACATCGGTTTTCAAGAGGGTGGATACCTCGGATCATTTTTAGCGGTACTTGCCACAGTTGCGCCATCTCTTATACTCATGCTTGCTTTAATGGGTCTTCTGTATAAATTCAGAAAGTCCTCGCAAGTCAAACGCATGACGCTTTACGTCAAACCGACGATTGCGGTCCTTCTTGGTGTGATGGCTGTTCAATCATTCTATGAGTCTTACTTTCAGATAGGAATAGGACACATTCTATTCTTAGGAATCGGCAGTTATTTATTAATGGAAAAAATGAAAGTACATCCTGGATTAGTAGTACTCGCTTCACTCATATACGGTGCAATCAATTTGTAGTGTAAACACTAGGTAGAGTCTCTATTTAGAGACTCTACAGATTCCGCAATCGGTGCTCATAAACTAGCAGTAGCTCATACCATCTCCAGAAACGCTTTCAACGGATGGTAAAAATGAAAGGAGGGAAAAGAAGGTACGTCGCTGATTCGCATTTTGCGCCTGTGCTATTTGAACGCATGATGTGCAATTCATAGCTGAATATCACGGCGTATATTTTTGGATTTTTAAAATTTAAAGCGCTTTCTTTATTGGATTTACAATAAAAATTCCAGCCATATTGATCTTAACTAAAATTAGTAAAGTCCATGTCTGCTTCCTTTTCTAAGCTGATTCATGTAGTGTACGTACATCATCTTATTATAAAAAAAGGATGTGTTTTCGATTATGAAAATGAAATGGATTGTTATAGCTTTTTTGGCCGTTCTTTACCTGATTAACTTTACAGATAAGGCGATTATAGGATACGCAGCTATTCCTATTATGGAAGATTTGAAACTTAACTATAGCCAATGGGGTATAGTTGGAAGCAGCTTCTTTTGGTTGTTTTCAATTATGTCTATAGTTGGAGCCGCATTGTCAGATCGAATTGGAACAGGCAGAATGCTCGCTTTTATGGCTATTGGTTTGACAATAGTACAGTTTGGAGCATTAGCAATTTATGGCTTGCCAATGCTAATTTTGTGCCGTGTCCTTTTGGGTGCTATTGAAGGACCATTTCATGCAACTGCGATTAGCCATATAAGCAAACATTTCGTTCCTGAACAGCGCGGCCTTGCGATTTCCATTATGAATACAGGTAGCATGATTGCTAAATTGATGGTTCCTGTTCTTATTTCCCTGATTGGAATTTATGGTTGGCGAATGACATTGGCTATTTTAGGCGTATTAAGCCTGGTTTGGGCAGTTCTGTGGCTGGTGACTTTTAAAGGAAAAACTGAGGGGAATATAGTGAAAAGTGAATCTACCCTAGTTTCCAATAAAGTAAACTGGTCAGAGATCTATCCACTTTTTCTATCTCCAACTTTTATCTTTACTCTTCTTGCTCTATTCATGGCTTACTGGATTCTTACATGGTCGTTTGTATGGATGCCGACCTATCTTGTTAAAATTGTGCAGTTAACACAAGCACAGATGGGCTATGCTGTTATGTTCATCGGCCTTGGTTCTGCTCTTGGTGGTGTACTTATCTCATTTATCTCAGATCGAGTACTTAAAAAAACAAACAATCTTCGAAAATCCCGTGTGCTTGTTGCTGGACCATCTCTAATATTAGCTGCTGTATGTTTTTATTCAACAACAGTTGTCCAAAGTGTATATGGAGCCATTATTGCCTTATTTTTGGGAATGGCGTTTGTAAATGGCATGTTTCCACTTGCACCCCAGATTGTGAATCACTTACTTCCTGAACGAAGAGGATTAATGTCAGGTGTATTGCTAGGGCTTGCAAACTTGTCAGGGATTATTGGACCAGCTGTAATTGGTTTTGTTGTCCAATCTGCAGGCGATAACATTAGGATCGGATTTAATTACTCTGTTTTATTGAGTGCTACGCTATTATTACTTGCTAGTCTTATTTTCTGTATTTTTACAAAACCTGATAACCAAGCTAAAGACAAAAAATTACCATCAAAAGTTGTAAATTTATAGGGATTTAATAAATAGGGCAACTAACCAACGACCTCTTCCAATATGGTTCTGTTGCAAAGTTTCCGAAGACATAAAGAGATGGGAAATATTGTGGACCAGTTTTATGAAACTATTAATAATTCATGTAATGTGTTATACGTCGAAAAAACGAAGTTTGATTGAGGACTTCGTTTTTGTTTGTATATAGCATGAACAGTTTCTATACCTTTAATAGGGTTCTGTTGCAAAAACTTAAGGACAATTGCAATGAATCTATAAATCTTGGACATACTGTTACTATTACTTTAGAAAGGGTACGTGATTGGTATGGAAAAGGAAAATGTATTCAAATGGAAGCATTATCAGCCAGATATTATTTTGTTAACGGTAAGATGGTACCTACGGTACAACCTCAGTTTTCGTGATTTGGTGGAAATACTAGAAGAACGGGGTTTATCCATTTCTCATACAACGATTATGCGTTGGGTTCATCAGTATGGTCCTGAATTGGACAAACGAATCCGTTCTATGCTAGGGTTCAAATGTTTTGACACAGCTACATCCATTCTTTCTGGAGTAGAAGCCATGCATATGATAAAAAAAGAACAGATTGATTTACGGGACCAGTCTGTCCAAAATCAGAAAGAATTCATCCATCAATTGTTTGGACTTGCGGCATAAGATACGATTCCGTTAGGAATATATGCGCTTTATTCTCTTTTATTCTTTTTTTGCACCAAAACCAAATAAGATATCCACATATTGTTTCAGATAATTTCAAAAGATTGTGAGATTTTTTATCAATTTACATAAATAACAGAACAGCCTACTGCTTCTTTTATCCATCTTTACCAATTAAGGAAATTACGTAACTTATATCCTTATTGCTTGCACAATCCCATCTTGTCCAGCTTGGATGATTTGTCCGTTTTGAACAATTGGTGTAGAGTAAACATAGTCCGTAGAAAAATGATACTCATCAATGATACTTCCATTCTTCAAATCTAGCCCCGTAAGTAAGCCATTTACACCAGAAATATAGACTTTTTCTCCTTCAGCTTTAACTGGTGAAGCATTAAATACGCGTTGTTTTGTTGTTGTTTGCCAAAGCAGTTTACCCGAATAAGGATCAATAGCACTAACTTTTCCCCATTCATCTGCTAAAACAGCCATAGTGTTTTCTATTAAGATGAGTGGCGCGGAATAGAGAAAACCACCCTTAAATTTCCACTCGATATTTCCAGTATGACAATTAAGAGCATATGTGTTCGAAACATTCGAAACATAAACAAGATCTTTTGTCCCTTCCTTGGATGGAACGATTGTTGCTTTTGTTGCCCATGGACTATATATTAACGTTTTATATGGTGTTTCTCTTATCAGAATAGTAGATTCCCATATTACTTGTCCATTGATTCTATCCAATGCATAGGCCTTGCCGTCTCCTGCTCCCAAATAAATGGCTTTATCATCAGCGGTTGGCATCCCAGCAGTAAAACCGCTAACTTCTGTTGACCATTTTATTTTTCCAGTTTGTGCATCCATTAAAACGATATGATGCCCCGATGGAATAATTAGTTCCCCATTATCATAATAAATGTTGCCTAGAACGGGACTTGGCGTTTTACTTTTCCATACTGTTTCACCATTACTGGTACGAATACAATAAACCATGTGATCTGATGTACCAACGTAGATATCGGTTTCCTCATTATTTAATGCTGGCTGTGAATAAATCGGTTCCTTTAGTTTTCTCGACCATTTTTCTTTCCCATTATTCTGATAGATAGCTGTAACGCTTCCGGCTGTTGTTGTTGCAATAACTAGATTTGAAGAAGATATACTTGTTAAATCAGCTTGGATGGGTGCTAGCAGATCTTCTTGCCATTCTAATCTCGATGTACCGTGAGGGTCTTCTATTTGTATAGTCTTCGAAGAATCCCACCATTCGGCCCGTTCATTTTTAACTCTGATCTGTAATCGGTATATTCCTATCGGCATTGAATGCAAGTCTATGATTTTTTCAAAGCGAAGTGAGGAATTGCTTACTTGATTTAGGATTTCCCAGTTACCATCATCCTTTCCGGCATATTTATGGTCAGGCCAGAATTGATAAAGAACCTCTTTTGCTTTTGTACGAGGATCCAATATAACCTTTAATTCACCTTCTGAAGATTTATACTTTTGTTGAAATAATATAGCCTTTGGCTTTTCATGTTCTGCAGGTCTTGCTCCTGTAAGAGGAATCTCGGTCAGAACCGTTCGACTTTGAATACCCTCTTCATTAATACCTGCATGGTGAACTGATAATAAAGGCTGTTTATCAATGGTCTTTTTTTCTATCCAGAAAAACACAGGTGCATCCTTTGCAGCAGGAAGACTGAAAATATGACAGCCATTTTGCATCCACATTTGTTCTTTGTGAACATGGCCGCTTAAAATCAACCGAACGTTATAGGACTCAATCATTTCAAAAAGAGCTTCTTCATTGGATATAAAATAATTGTTATCTCCAATTGGATAATGCAAGTACAGTACGACTGGGGTTTTTCGTCCGATAGACTTTAGGTCTTTCTCAAGCCAATTTAGCTGGTCTTTCGTAAAAAATCCTGGTTCCTGAAGAAGCTGGGTAGGGTCTAAAGCAATAAAATGAATTTCACCGAAATCAAAGGAATATTGTGATTTACCGACCACGTCATGAAAAAGTTCTCCAGCCCATTCGTCCCATCTTACTTCATGATTTCCCTTAATAGCATATAATCGATTTCGATAATTCTCAGGAATTAAACGATGAAATTCTTGATATTCTTCTGGGAGACCAGCCTCTATTAAATCGCCTAAATGAAGAACGAAGGAAGGAATATCTTTGGATTGAAAGCTAGAAAAAATCTTTTTAATATACTCACTTCTGTGTGGTGAGTAAGGTTCAATATGAGTATCCGCAATCACTGCAAATGAGAAATCTTCATTTTCCCAAGAAGACGCGTCGACTTTTATCGGAAATTGACTTAGGAAGAATAAGCCAGCTATGCCACCTGACATTTTTAAAAATTTCTTTCGATTCATTGGTGATACGTTCATTTTTATCTCATCCTTCTTATCAAATATGGTTTATAAATAGATTTTCTCTGTTCATGAAGAAAAAATTTCCGTCTTCTGCAATTTCTTACGATAGATAAAGGCGGATAAAGTAATGCTAATTTCATAGATTAATATCAGCGGAACTAATACGAGTATGTCTGATATAAAATCTGGAGGAGTAATTAGCACAGACGTTATGAGAATCACAAAATAAGCAATTTTTCTGGATTTCTTTAACATCTGAGGATTTATTATTCCTATAGCTGTTAAAAATAGAATGACAACAGGCAGTTCAAACAATATTCCAAAAGGAACGGTCAAACTAATTAGAAAACTAAAGTACTTTTCCGAAGTATAAAATTGCTGAAATCCTTCTCCTGCTAATTTTTCCAGGAAGGATAGAACAATAGGAAAAACAAGAAAATAGCCAAAGGAAATTCCCAGAATAAATAGCAAAAATAGTGCGGGAATTAGCATAAAGGTTGCTTTTCTTTCATGCTCTTGAAGGGCAGGCAAAACAAAACGCCAAACATGATATGCAGCTAATGGTATAGTAAGAGCAAGTGAACAGACGGCCGATATTTTGAAATAAATCCATAAAATATCGCCTGGTCCGAGTAAGGCGAGCATACTTTCTAAGTCTTTAACTAGCCATTTATAAATTTGTTCTACAAAAGCAAACGATAAAGCAAAAAAAACTAAAAAGCTTCCAAGGATATAGATAAGCCTTTTTCTCAATTCTTCTAGATGTACCGTTAATTCAACTTCCTTATCCTTCATGTTTTTCACCTCAATAATAAAAAAGAAGAGAGATAAGAAATATATCCCTTTTCTCAATCCAAAATTTAAATTTTTTCATCTTCCTTTTTAGAGTCCGAAGATACTAAATCCTTCGTCGAATTTTTAAATTCTTTTAACGTATTACCAAATGCACGCCCAATTTCAGGTAACTTAGATGGCCCAAATATGATGAGTGCAATAATTAAAATTAATATTAGACCTGGTACTCCTATGTTTTGTAACATGCTGTTGCCTCCATTAAAAATATTTTTAAACGATTGAGACGAATAAGATGAACTACATTTATCCTTTCACCGCTTTTTCCTTCACTCTGTCATTTAATGGTAAAGGATCCATACTTTGATCGTTGTTTGTTAAATCAATTCCATAGTCCTTAGCGAAAACCATATGGGTTTCAACAAGAACACCTTCTTTATTTTCATCTAAATTGAATACTCTTGCTCCACGTAGTCTGTTGTTATCAGCACCACCAAGACCGTACGTTCCAAAACCTGTGTTACCAGCATACCCAAGCAAAATTCCATAATAGTTGCCACAATAGGTGTTTATATGATCATGTCCGCAGAAAACTCCTTTAACGTCTCCTCTATCTAACATGGCTGAAAACAAGCCGCTGTTAACCGGTCCTGGACATTCATCTTCATTTCTTTCTCCTACTATTTTATGTCTTGCCATTGCAAGCTCATGGCTTGCTTGTGTTCTTACGTCTACGCCTCCATGCCACATAAAACGATGCTCCCATAAAGGGATATGAATGAATACGAGTGAAGGAACTTTATAACCGTATTGCTTCTCAAGTTTTTTAGATTGCTCATAGTACCAATTCACCTGATTGAAACGGAGCCAGTCCCAAGTTGGGTATCCTTTAAAATCTTGTCCGGCTATTTGTGCTGGTGCATATCTTCCGCTATCAAGAAGCCAGAGGTTGAATACGGCTTTATCGCCTTTTGAATTTCTTATTAAGAGGTTCATGTTTCCTGTTCCAGAAAGGCCCTTTTCTCCAGGTTCATTCATATTATATTTGTAATTACTATAGAATTTCAGCATGTCATTTTCATACATTCCGGTCTTGGCTGAACAATCTTCATCATGATTTCCAAATGTAACCGCCCATTTAATTCCTCTTTTTTCCATTGGCTGAGTTACATTATTTAGGGCTTGTTTCATCTCTAATTCCGTATCAATGCCTGATTCAATATTGTCACCGTTAAGAACAACAAAATCCGGTTTCTCTGAGTCAAGAACTTTTTCCATAAGTTCAATTGTTCTGCGATCAATTCGTTCATCATCTTGAGTATCGTTAAATTGTACAACTTTAAACTTGCCATCTGAGTTAAATTGAAGCTTAGCATTTTCTGATTGTTCAGCATGTGCTTTATTAGTCAACAAATCAACCGGCAAACCAGTAGAAGCAACTGTTAACGCAAGCGTACTCACTCCTCCTATTTTTATAAAACTCCTTCTGTCTAACCCTTTGCTTTGATCCTGATTACTCATGAAAATTACCTCCAAATTTTTTAAAAATTTTTAGAGCCTAGCAATCGAAAAGAGAGAAAATAAGGGAAAAAGGTTTATACAGTTTCAAGTACAAGCAATCATTATTTAAGAACTGCCGCCATTATCCCCGTAATCTACATTTCCATCGTAGAATAAAAATATTGATAGAATATTAATTATGCTAGAAATATAAGTAAAAAAAACAAAACAAAACAAAATAGCCAAAGAAAACGACAAAATAGCCTTAACAAGAAAAATATTCAGATTATTTATGGTAGAAAAGATAGATGAAAAAGATGCTTTTAGGTTTTGTTTTCTTCTCCATTTTTGATAAATTTACAAAACTTAACATTCTCTTAGGCTTTTTTTTATATTCAGTTCTTATAATTGATTAAAACAAAACAAATCTAGAGGATGGAGGCATTGGAAGTATTGTATGAATAAACATTTAATGACAGAAAGGTATAGAGTAATAATTAAAGAACTTGAGATAAAAAATAAAGTTAATGTAGTGGATTTAGCAATAAAATTAAACGTAACACCAGAAACGATTCGAAAAGATTTAAGCGCGCTTGAAGAGAAAAAGAAATTACGTAGAATTCACGGTGGGGCTATTCGATATTTTTGTTTGATTAAAGAACCTCATTTTAATAAAAAAATCGGCATCTCTCATAATCAAAAAAAAATGATAGGGGAAGTTGCGGCAACTTTTATTATGGATGGAGAAACAGTTGCTCTAGATGTAGGATCAACAACCTTACATATTGCGAGTTCCATTGAAAATGTAAAAAATATCACGATTGTGACCAACTCATTAGCAGCAGCCGAAATCTTAAATAATCGATTAGAAAGCCAACTATTTGATGGCAAAGTAATCGTACTTGGAGGGATAACTAATCCACTGCAACGTTCAATCAGTGGACCATTAACCAATCTGTTATTAGAACACTTTTATTTTGATAAAGCGTTTATTTCATGTGGAGGAATTAGCAAAGATGGAATATGTGATTTCAATATAGATGTAGCAACTGCATCTACTATTATGATGAAAAGATCAAGAAGTGTTTATGTTGTAACTGATTCTTCCAAGATTAATCAGAAGGCTCTTTTTCATATAGGGTCATTCTCATCAATTGATTGTGTTATTTCAGATCAAGAAATGCCCGTTGATTGGTCTAAAGATGCTATCGTTAGAAACCTAAAATGGATTAAAGCAGGTGACATGAATTAAACATTGATTATCATGTTATCTTAAAGAGGCTCCTTATTCATTTAGATAGTTAGAAAAAACCTATTATGTGCAGTTTCAAAAGTGAACAATTAAAGGGCGCATTTCCAGAGCAGGATTGCGCTCTTTTTATGTATCGGGGCCAGATTGTGGAGTAACGATATCAATCCAAAATTGGTTTTATATTGAAACTCTTCTATAAAAAATTCGGTTCTGGTGCGAAATTCTAAGACTCTTGCGAGTAATCTCCTAATCTTGGACATACTGATAGTATGACTCTAAAAAAATGATAAACAAGCAGCCAAGCGCTTTTTCAAGAAAGCCTTGGCTTTTTCGTATGTTTCTAAACCTCGCGTGATAACAGTAGATAAGAACCCTGCCTATCCTGTAGCGATTCAAGAGTTGAAGGGAGAGAAACATATGTCTGAAGGCATACAACTAAGACAAGGTAGATATCTCAATAATATAGTGGAACAAGATCATCGTTTTATTAAGAAACGTGTGCGTTCTATGTTGGGATTCAAGTCATTTAAAACAGCAATCTTTATATTGAGTGGTGTTGAAGCCATGCATATGATGAAAAAGGGGCAACTTGTTTTACTGGACAAGTCTGTCCAAAACCAGAAAGAATTTATTCATAAATTGTTTGGCTTAGCTTCATAAGATAGATATGAAGCGAAAATTGCTACTCTATGTTTCTAACTAACATTTTTGCACCAGAACCTGATTATTCATTGCAGCCTCCCCTTATGAAAAGAAGATGCAAGCACTCCCTGCTTACATCCCCTGTATGTTTTGGATTAAATGGCTTTTTCCTTTTTGTTCTCCGCCTGACCTTTGGCCGGCTCGTCATCAGAAACTAAATCCCGGGTGGATTTTTTAAATTCCTTCAGTGTTGAACCAACCGCACGACCTAATTCCGGCAATTTTGAAGGTCCGAAAATAATTAATGCAATCACAAGGATGAGGATTAAGCCGGGAATTCCTATATTTTGCAGCATAAACAATAACCTCCCAAATTGATGAAGGACACCATAGATTTTACCATCCGTTGGGAATAATGCTATATAACAAAGGATTGGTAGAATCATAAAAAATGGAGTCAAAGTCATTTAATTCGATTACTCACTTTTGAATGTAAGATATTAAGATAAATAGATACAAATCGAGATTACTACTTTATAACGGAGTAGCCGTCAATTGCTTCAAACTAGATTTCTCGTCTTCCACCATAAACGAAGCAGCTGTGCTAACTGGGGCACCAGGTCTAGTCACATATGGGACGATCTGATAATCAGCTTGCCATGTTTGTTGAGTGATCTTACAACGTACATAGCCACGTCGATTATTGAAAAATTTAATATGTGGGTTTTCGTGTAAAATTTGTGCTGTGTCTTTATTAACATCAGAACCATCGCCGCCGGAAGAGATAGACGTTCCAACAAACTCAACAGCAACATTCTTTCCGTTCGGATCTTTCACACTAGTTTTCACTTCATTTGCCCAGCTGCTGTGAACGTCCCCGGTAATGATAACGGTATTCTTAATATTCTTTTCCGCTAAAAAGTCCACAATATGCTGGCGTGTGGCAGGATATCCGTCCCAGGCATCCATACTGTATAATTCTTCATCTGGATTAAATCCAAAATCACGTTGGGCAAAAAAGACCTGCTGGGCCAACACTTTCCATTTTGCCTGTGAGGCAGCTAATCCATCTAATAACCAACGCTCCTGTTCTTCTCCTAAAATGCTCCGATTTGGATCCTCTGATCCCGGGCTTGGATTACTTATTTTGTCACCATTTGCTTGATCATCCCGGTATTGGCGCGTGTCGAGTACGTTGAATTCGACAAGATTTCCAAAAGAAATGCGACGGAATATTTGGATGTTACTTCCATTTGGCAAAGAAGTTCGGCGAAGCGGCATATGTTCATAATAAGCTTGGTAGGCGATCGCTCTTCGTTTTAAAAATTCTTCAGTAGGTTGCTTATCAGGATCTTGAGGAACATCTCCTGCATAGTTATTGTCCACTTCATGGTCATCAAACGTGACAATCCATGGGAAATTTGCATGGGCAGCCTGTAAATCACTATCCATTTTATACAGGGCATAACGGTTGCGATAATCATCAATTGTGTATATTTCTGGAGCAGTATAATTCAATGGACGAATCTTTGACTCCACTTTTCCTTCATAAATATAATCTCCAAGATGGATCACTAAATCTAAGTCATCCTTGGCCAAGTGCTGATAAGCTGTATAATAGCCGACAGGCCAGTTTTGGCAGGAAACGAAAGCGAAGTTTAAATGTTCTACCTGACTATTAAAGGCAGGTGCAGTCTTGGTTCTGCCTGTTGGACTGATTTCAGAACCTGCCTTAAAGCGGTAATAATACCATGTGGAAGGTTCCAGTCTATCTACTTCTACGTGGACAGAATGGCCAAGCTGGGGTTTGGAAAGCTCTGTACCTCTTTTAACGACATTATGAAAATTAGAATCTAGTGCAACCTCCCATTGGACAGGGAATGGATGGTTGTCCATGCCGCCGCCGTTTAATGGATCCGGAGCAAGTCTTGTCCATAAAACGACTCCATCTGAAAGCGGATCGCCTGAGGCAATCCCTAACGTAAAAGGATACTGTAGCTTGTTCGACTTGTCTGTTTCTGCTGCGGATGCAAGATTTACGGGCAAAGTATTCACGATGGCAGCTCCAAGAGCAATGCCTACTCCCTTTCCCGTGGTTTTTAAAAAACTTCTGCGATTTTTGTCAAATTTTTTCATATTTTAACCTCCTTTGTCGCTATTAAGTGTATATAGGTATTGTTTAGAAAATTTACACTTTTCGTAAATTATTTGTAAATATAAAAAAAATGGTTAATTAGTCCTGATTCCCAATTACTTCTTTGGTTCCGATAAATACAGACTTATTTACAGTGTATTGATCCCAATCTATTAAATAGCAGAAGGAACAAAAATCTTTTCCTGAACATTTATTGACTTACATCTCAACCTGAGGTGAAACCACATTAACTTTTTAGGCCGTTTTTTAATGTCTTGAATCTATTACTATACTAGGCACCGGTATTGATGCTGGCGATTGCTTCCACCTTATTTGCGATTATCTTAAGTACCGGCTTCAGCTTTACGGGAATCAAGCCGGCCGTTTTAAACGATTATATAAATATATTATAACATGTGAATTGTGCAATATAATGATGCCCATTGATTCTCAATAGTTCAAAAAATGGATTCTAACTTTCTATGTAGATTGAAAATAATATCAAATACATATTCCGGCTTTACTTTTGAATCTAGGTTATGACACTTGATGATACCCATATTTTATTACTGTGCCTGTCACTTTAGGAGTTATTTTGCACCTATTTTAAGTAATATTTTTTTGTTTTATTTACTTTTTTTTAATGTGGAATTTACTTATGATTTATATTTTAGTAACATTTCCCATTTACAATTAGGTATGTACTAATAAAGTCTCATTAAATTAGGAGGATAAATAATTGTTATAACTATCAAGTTTTAACTTAAAAGTATTTTCTGAACATCGTCGAAATGAATCTGATGTATCTTCCTGCAGTTGAAATGGTTAATAATTTATGGTGAAAAGAGGATCAACATTATGAAAAACGACCAATCACAGAAAAAAATTAAAAATAGTGTTGTTTTTGAAAAAGAAATGAGTCGACGAGATTTTTTACAGGGGACAACGAAAACAGCTGGACTTGCGCTCGGCATCTCGCTTGTTCCGTTTAGTGGTCTTCAATTGAATGGAGGGCAAACAGCCCTTGCTGCAGCCAATAGTAATGTCATCACGATAACGAATCTTGAACAAGGGACAGGCTTGTTCAAAGTTAACTTCCAAGGTACAGGATGGGAACATTGGTCCTCGCACTCTGTTAACAATAAGACAGGCGTCTACTTTGAATTTGAATTTATAGGAGATCAATTCCGTCTACTGGGAGAATTAGATGCCGGAGACGGGATTGCTGCTATCTCTATTGACGGGGGACCGGAACAAAAAGCAGACTTGTATGCACCTAGTAGACAAACAGGTGTTTATTATGAAAGCCCTGAACTTGAAGCGGGGGAACATAAAGTAAAAGTAACTGTTACCGGGGAGAAGAACGCAGCGGCAAGCAATGCGTTTGTCAGCTTAAGTCAAATTGAAGTGAACATTCCTGCGGATATTTCTTTCATCGACTTAGTCCAAGCCGATGTTCAGCATGCTGGATTTATTGAGGAGGGTACCCATACTCCTGTCATGATTCGATTGAATGAAGTATACAGCGATTTTGTACCGAAAAGCATGAACATTCATTTTGATACATCCATTCTCAAGGTTACCGATGTGACAGGAATGCAAGAGGGATTGCAAGCACAGATGACGGAAGTCTCCAAAAATAAAATCGTAGTCAACTTCACAACTGGAAATCCTTTAAAACAACGAAAGACGGTCAATCTTGCGAAACTAAACGTACAAGCGAAAGGTAAAGTAGGTAAAACTGGCAGCATCACGATTAAAGACCTTGTTGTAGCGGATGCTAATGGTCGGGAAACTGTTATTTCGGAATTGAAAGTGGACATTTCCATCACGAGAAAATCCATCATGACTTTCAACGTCATTAGCGATACTCAAGGGGATACCGTGGATTTTGATACCGCATTGAAGCAAATGAATATCATCAACCCTTATTCCAAAGCGCTGGTTATTAACGGTGATATTACAAACTACGGCGATCCCAAAGAATTTGACGCGGTACGCAATATAATACATAACAATGCAGTTCCTTTCAATATCATTCCTGCCATGGGAAATCATGATTTGTACAGAAGACAGGATAGCGTAGAGGTCAGGTTTCAGCGTTTTTATGATTTTGCTGGAGTGGACAAGCCATACTATGAGCGCAAAGTTCGAGGTATTCCATTTTTAGTGTTGGGTAACGAAAACCATGCAAATTTCAGCACAGACCAAGTATATTTTAGCGATGATCAATTGAATTGGTTGCGCGATCGATTGGAAAAGTATTCGAAAGAGGTCAAACCGGTTTTTATCGCGACCCACCATGTCCTTCGCGACACCGTCTCGGGCTCGTACAAAACGTATTTGGGAGACTATCTGCGGCAAGCAGAGTTTATGGATATTATCGGGTATTACCCGAATGTATTCGTGTTTACGGGCCATTCACACTGGTCTTTGGAATTGCCAGATTGGGCGGTAAATGTTAAAGTACCGGGCGGTCATAAGAAAGGCATTACAGTCGTTAACGCCGGTGCCATTCAAACCGGATGGATGCCGACGAATCCGGAACCCGGAGAAATGATACACCCAGAAGGCGGCGCTTTTAATCAAGGCTTGCAAGTACATGTATTTGAGGATGAAGTTGTCATCAAAGGCCGGAATTTTAGAACCAATAGTTGGATGCAGGAGTACATTGTGCAAATCGATAAATAACAGTTTGAAAAATGTTATATAAATAGGAGGTCAATTAGAATGTTACAAAACATAGGGATTCCTGGTTTGATTTTAATACTTGTGATTGCGTTGATTATTTTTGGACCTTCCAAGCTGCCGGAAGTAGGCCGGGCTTTTGGACGCACGTTAACTGAATTCAAGAGTGCAGCCAAGGGGTTAGTATCTGATGAAGATAAAGAGGAAGAGAAAAAGGAAGAAAAAAAGCCTGAATTAACGGCTGTTGAAAAGAAGCAGGAGAAACCAGAAGTTTCATAATCATATGTAGACGAGGTAACTCGTCTATTTCTTTTATATATAAAAGCAGGAGGTATGCATTATGGAAAAAAAAGATTTACATCTTGTTGAACATTTAGAGGAACTTCGTCAACGAATCATTAAAACCTTACTTGCATTCATTGTTTTTCTCATTGCCACTTTTATTTTTGTAAAGGATATTTATGATTGGTTAGTTAGGGATCTTGACGGAAAGTTGGCCATCTTGGGCCCAAGTGATATTTTATGGGTGTATATGATCTTATCAGGTGTATTTGCCATAGCGGCTACGATTCCTGTAGCCGCCTATCAGACATGGCGATTTGTGACGCCGGCGCTGACCAAGGAAGAGCGTAAGGTGACTTTAAGTTTTATTCCGGGGTTATTTCTTTTGTTTATGATGGGAATCTCTTTTGGTTATTTTGTCCTGTTTCCGAACGTGTTAGGGTTCTTAATGAAGTTGTCTGCAGGGCAGTTTGAAACCGTGTTTACGGCAGATAAATATTTCCGGTTCATGATTAGCTTGAGTCTGCCATTTGGCTTTCTATTTGAGATGCCCTTGGTCGTGATGTTTTTAACGAGATTAGGAATTCTTAATCCAATGAGATTGGCTAAGGCAAGGAAACTGTCCTATTTTTCTCTTGCTGTCGTATCGATCTTAATTACGCCACCTGATCCTATATCGGATATCTTGGTTATTGTTCCTTTGCTTCTTCTTTATGAAGTGAGTGTCACCATTTCTAAGATTGTTTATAAGAAAAAGCTTATAAGTGAAATGTCAATGTGATAAATAAAGGTTCTGTTGCAAAGTTTTTAAAACTAAGCTAAACTTTTGCAAAACAGAGTGAGGAGAATCATAAATGAGATATTTTAAAGGAAAGCAATTTAAACAAGATATTATTTTGGTAGCCGTTGGCTACTATTGTCGTTTTTCTTTAAGCTATCGTGATGTCTCTGAAATTTTGAAAGAACGTGGTGTTTCAGTTCATCCAACAACTATCATGCGTTGGGTTCATGAATATGGCCACCTGATCTATCAAATTTGGAAGAAGAAAAATAAAAGAGTACAACTATCCTGGAAATTGGATGAGACCTATATAAAAGTCAAAGGGGAATGGCGTTATCTGTATCGTGCAATTGATAAAGAAGGGTACACATTAGATATTCAACTTCGTAAAAAACGGGATCATCAGTCTGCATATGCCTTTATGAAAAGGTTAGTGAAAACGTTTGGAGAACCAACGGTTCTAACAACAGACAAAGCGCCGGCATTACTTTGTGCATTCAAAAAATTAAAGGAACAAGAATTTTATAAACATACAACTTATTGTATAATCAAGCATTTAAATAATCTCATAGAACAGGACCATAGACATGTAAAACGCCGCTTTGCCAAATCTGCAGGATTTCAAAGTCTTCGCCATGCTTCGCGCACCTTGAAAGGAATCGAAACGATTCATGCCATATATAAACGAAAACGAAGTTTGCAGCCAAACTTCGTTTTTTCAACGTACAATGAATTACAGCAATTACTCGCAATTGCATAAGATTCAGCTGTACTCACCCTAACTTTCTATCTGTTAAAAAACTTTGCAGCAGAACCCACTTTGACGGTTTCAGGAATCCCGAATGACGGGAGCGCTTATTCTGTAACTTTCCCTGACAAGACGGTGACATGGGTCAAATTCCAGGTATCCGGTGGAAGCGGGCCAGCTCATGTTCCTATGCCTATTACTTCCCTTCTTGCTATGGCTGCGAAGGTTCCCATGGTATCGTAAAATGATGATCTCAACGTCTTGCCTTATTTTTGTTTTAGCATTTTATTGGTTTATTCAACGTTTGCAATAAGTCATAACCCAAAACATGAAAAGATTGCCAACCATATGGCCGGAAAGGCTCGAGAAGTGAAATCTTTTTATTTTGTCTTCGTGGTTACCCTACAAATTGAGCCATTCCTATGAGGGGATGCGTAATGCAAGTTCATTAGTAGAAGGCGACGAAGTTTCCGGAATGGTTGAAGCGAAAAGCTTGACGGCGATACACCGATCATGATCAACTCAGTGAAAATTAAAGGAGATAGCTATAGTACTTCCCAAATTTTCAACTTTAGTGGCAGTCGTTACAAAGTGAAAGTATTTGTGCTTGATTCATTTGACGCTAGCGGAAGAAGTATTAAAAGCTAATTATAAAAGCGAGAGCCCTAACTTATTTGTAGTTAGGGCTCTCGTTTTTATAAAAGGATATAAAAAATTTAATATTTTACTAGCTATTTCTTAAATCGAAACGGAACAGTTGAAACAATAACATTCTTTTTATATAAAAGGTATACCCTTAATAAAACACTTGATTGGTTGTGTAAGATGTTATGCCAACTTTTTTTGGTTATAAATTGCGGAATGAGCACAGTAACTGACTGATGATTTTCCTGTGCTTTATCTTGAATCATAGCTACTAATTTTGTAAGAGGTCTCATTAAGCTTCTGTAAGAAGAAACCACTGTAATAAGACGAACATCTGGTTTCCATTCTTTCCATTTTTGTTGCATTTTTATTTCACTTTCTTTGTCGAAGGCTACATATACGGCGATGACAGTATCACCAATAGCCTCGGCATAATTAATCGATTGTTCGACTACTTTTGTGATTCCTGCAACGGGTACGATGACAATGTTTCCTTCAAATTTGTGAGAAACTGCATTTGGATCGATACGTAGTTGTTCTCCAACGGAATCGTAATGTTTATAAATACGATGACAGGTGTACACAATAATTGGCAGGAATATAACGACAGACCATACTTGTGTAAACTTTGTGATAAAGAAAATCAGTAATACAGATAGTGAAATAAGCGCCCCTACTAGATTTGTTAGTAATTTAGGTAACCATCCTTTTTGCTTTTCGCGTAACCATTTTACAATCATTCCTGTTTGCGACAAGGTGAAAGGAAGGAATACACCAACTGCATATAGCGGGATTAGTTGCTCTGTTTTTCCTTGAAACGCAATTATTAAAATAATAGAAGCGATTCCTAGTGTCAAAATTCCATTTGAATATCCTAAGCGATCACCGCGCATTAAAAACATGCGAGGCATGTATTTATCTGATGCTAGGTTGAAAGCTAATAATGGGAATGCTGAGAATCCTGTATTAGCAGCTAATACTAAAATAAGTGCTGTTGTTCCTTGTATAAAGTAGTAAACATAATTTCTTCCGAATACATCTGATGCAATTTGAGATACAACAGTTTCAGTAGGCTTCGGAGCAATACCGTACCAAAATGCCAAAATAGTGATTCCGGTAAATAAGACTGCTAGAATTGTTCCCATCATAACTAATGTTTTGGCCGCATTTTTAGCAGCGGGTTCTTTAAAATTAGGAATAGCATTTGAAATAGCCTCTACACCTGTTAATGCAGAACATCCAGATGAGAATGCTTTTAATAAAAAGAATAATGTAACTCCCGGTACAGCAGTACCAATAGGTGTATGTAGGGTTGCTGGCGCTTGTCCAGTTACGATTTTAAACACTCCAACAGTAATTAATAAAATGAGTGCTAATACGAAGAGATAGACAGGATAAGCTAGAATAGAAGCGGATTCTGTTACTCCTCTAAGATTCAGGATTGTAATGAAAATAACAAGTATGACCGCGATTGGAACGGTATACTGATGTAAAGCCGGAAACGCAGATGTAATCGCATCTGTTCCCGCTGATACACTTACAGCTACGGTAAGGATATAATCTACCAATAAGGAGCCGCCAGCAACGAGTCCGGCATTTATACCTAAATTTGTCTTAGAAACAACGTAAGCTCCTCCTCCATGCGGATAGGCAAAAATAATCTGTCTGTACGATAAAATAAGTGCGGTTAATAAAATAAGAACCCCGATTGCAATTGGAATAGAGTACCAAAAGGCAATCGATCCAAGTGCTGCAAGAACAATTAAAATCTGTTCCGTTCCATACGCAACAGAAGAAAGAGCATCAGATGAAAGAATAGCCAATGCCTTTAGCTTATTTAATTTTTGTTCGCCTAAGGCGTTTGATTTAAGGGGTCTACCAATTAAAAACCTTTTGAACGATGAAAACATGGATGCACCACCAATATATAAATTTTCCAATGAACAGAATATCACAATTGATAGCGAGTGAATAGATATTTTTATTATGAATTCTTTATCCTTTAATAATAAATTGACAAAACAGTGACAGAATCACTTTTTTACTACATAAAAAGAATGGATATAGACAAGAGAGAAGGGAAGGGGTTAAGTCATTTTTCTTTGTATTGGGAAGCTGATGAATGATTGTTTAGTAATTAAAAATAAAGTTCAAAAAAACTCTTTTTCTATCATTTATTCGGTAATGCAACTTAATGTTTGCATTGTATTTTTAAGAAGCAAAATTCTCTTAACACAGATAACTCCAATGAAGTTCTTTATGATTACTCGTTAGGAGCTATAAATAAGCAAAGTATCCAAGATATATTATCTAAAGTAAATGGTATAGCTTGTGATACGTGTTGGTATTCTTTAATGAGATATGTATGCACAAAATACTGAAAATTATGTTAAAATAATGTTAATTGTTTGAAAAGGGGGATTCTATTATGAAAAAAGATCGTCTTGCAAAAGTAGATTTAACCAAAAAAATTGAATCGAAACAAAAATATAATAAGAAGCTGGAAAAATATCAAATGCGTTTACTAGCATTGCAGCAGATTTTACGAGAAGAAAAAATAGCCGTTATTTTGGCTATGGAAGGATGGGATGCTGCTGGAAAGGGTGGAGCAATTAAACGAATTACCGAGCACATTGATCCGCGTGGACTGCAAGTAAATCCAATTGGTGCGCCTGCCCCTCATGAAAAACGTTATCATTATCTGCAACGATTTTGGCGGAAAATCCCGCAATATGGTCAAATCACGATTTTCGATCGCTCTTGGTACGGTCGTGTATTGGTTGAACGTGTAGAGGGTTTCGCTACAAAAGAAGAGTGGACTAGAGCATACGATGAAATCAATGATTTTGAAAAACTATTAACAGATGATCATTACATAGTAGCGAAATTTTTCTATCATATTAGTAAAGATGAACAGTTAGCACGATTTAAAGAGCGAGAGCAAAATCCTCTTAAGAAATGGAAAATTACAGATGAAGATTGGCGCAATCGCGAAAAGTGGGATGAATATGTCGAGGCAATGGAAGATATGTTTGAAAAAACAGATAAACCAAATGCAAGATGGAATATTATACCTGGAAATGATAAAATGTATGCGCGTGTAAAAACCTTGAAAGTGATAATTTCATTAATTGAGGACTATTTCTTAGAACATGGCATAGAACTGCCATCATACTATCATGAAATGAAAGAAGCAAAGCAAGAGGAAACCGAACAAGTGTAAGATATAAGTCGTTAAATTTGTATAGGATGAATCCTGTTAATTTATTATGGTATTACTTTTATGTATTGATATATATAAGTGGGACCAAGTGCTCATCGCACCCAAGTCGTTCTCTTTCGTTTGTTATAGGAGTATTTATAATAAGACGTATGCGCAAAAAATGATGAATAAAATAGAAAAATAACGATTTTCTTTATGCTAATAAATGGAGTTTATTCTTGTGTCAGCTATATAACTGTGCTAAAATTTATGTAACTTTTAATGAACGGAGGGGTCTCCTTTGATCTTAATCAGATTACGTCTCAATACTTTGTGCCGATAATTGAATAGCGCTCAAAGGCTCTGTCTGTGTACAGAGTGAACGGGATTGGTCTGTCTCTTTAAAGGAACCCTATTAAACTTATATGTGAAAAGAGGGAGGGACGAATACGCCCTCTTTTTGTTTTGCCTTTAAAAACAGAATGATATGATGCATGTATACAAACATTTCTTAGAATTGGTGTATCATGCTGGATTTGACGACCATTGAACAAGCCGGCAGCGATGCTTTTTATGTTTATTTGTCGTGCTCTCATCCGTTTATGAAAAACACAGGCAGTAGCTTGTGTTTTTTATTTTGCGCGTAATCGAAATGGAGGAATAAATATATGGAAGAATTAGTACAAAAAGCAATATTAGTTGGAGTGAATTTAAATAATCAAAGTGATTTTGAATATTCGATGGAGGAGTTAGCGAATTTAGCGGAAGCGTGCGATGTAGAAGTGATAGGGCAAGTTACACAAAATTTACATCGTGTGAACCCATCTCATTATATTGGAACAGGGAAAATTGAAGAAGTGTCAGCGTTCGTGAAAGAAGCCGATGCAAATATGGTGATTTTCAACGATGAGTTATCTCCTTCACAAATCCGAAACTTGGAAGCGGATATAGATTGTAAAGTGATTGATCGTACAATTTTAATTTTAGATATTTTTGCGCAGCGTGCAAAGACAAAAGAAGCACAATTACAGGTTGAAGTCGCGCATTTGCAATATATGATGCCTCGTTTAATTGGACTTCGTGAATCTCTTGGAAGACAAAGCGGCGGTGTTGGTACGAGAAACAAAGGTGTCGGGGAAAAGAAATTAGAGCTTGATCGCCGTAAGATTGAAGAGCAAATTGCAGCGTTAAATAAAGAATTAGAAGCACTTACTTTGCATCGTCAAACGCAGCGTAAACAGCGTAAGAAAAATGAAGTACCTGTTGTGTCGTTAGTAGGATATACGAACGCAGGTAAATCAACAACGATGAATGCGATGCTTGAAATGTTTAACGGATCTGCAGAGAAACAAGTATTTGAGAAAGATATGTTATTTGCGACGCTCGAAACAGCTGTGCGAAATATTCAATTACCAGATAACAAATCATTTTTATTAACAGATACAGTTGGGTTCGTTAGTAAATTGCCGCATCATCTTGTGAAAGCGTTCCGTTCGACGTTAGAAGAAGTAGCGGAGGCAGATTTACTTATTCATGTTGTTGATTATGCAAATCCAAATTATGAGCATCTCATTGACATTACAAATCAAACGTTAAAACAAATCGGTGTTGAAAATATCCCAACGATTTATGCATATAATAAAGCGGATGTTATGGATATTGAAATTCCAAAGGTACAAGATAATCGTGTGTATTTGTCGGCTAAACAAAAAGTAGGTATGGATGAACTTGTACAAATGATTCGTACGCAAATTTATCAAGATTATACAAAATGTGAAATGTTAATTCCTTATGATCAAGGACAATTAATTTCTTATTTTAACGAACATGCTAATGTCTTATCGACGGACTACGAAAATGAAGGTACGAAGATTACCGTGGAATGTAAAACGAGTGATTTTGAAAAATATAAAAAGTATGTAATATGCTAAAGAGTTCGATTGAAATATGAAGAGAAGAGCTGCTGTATAGCAACTCTTTTTTTCGTTATTTTTTCTTTGCATATACACATGTATCTCGTAATTCAGCACCATCTACAGATACACTGTTATTCTCTAAAATGCCCTCTAATTTAAAGCCTAGTTTTTCGGGTATAGCACGGCTTTTTACATTTTTTGAGTCACACCGAATTTCTACTCGATTAGCACTTAATTCGTTAAAGGCAAAATCTACAATTCCTGTAACGGCTTCTGTCATGTATCCTTGCCCGCTAAAACGGGAATGAATCCAATAACCAATCTCAAATTTCGGAATATCCCAGTTAATACGATGTAATCCTGAAGAGGCAACAAATTCACCTGTTTCTTTCAGGAAAACGAGTAAACGTAAATCTTCGCGTGCCAAGAATTTTACGTGAGAATCTCTAATGTTTGCTTCTACTTCTTGTTCTGTTTGTTCTTTTTGAGCAAAAGGCATCCAAGGTTTTAATTCTTCAATAGACTCATTGATCGCTTCATATACTTCTTTTCCGTCTCCAGGTCTAGGCATCCGTATGAGAAGCCTTTCAGTATAAAATTCAGAAGGGAAATTTAATAATAATGGATTCATGTGAAACGCTCCTTACTTATTCTTTTTATATTATGGTACTTGAATGGTTTTATATGGTAAAGATTTTTCTGAATTTTAACAACTAATAAAAGAGTATATTTTACTAGAATTTAGCCGTTACCTGCTTTTTGCTAGACAGTAAGCAGAGAAGTGGAAAAAGGTGAAAAAGAGGTATAGAATAGTAAATGTTTAAAAAGTCAGAAAAATAAGCAGGTGTATGAAATATATACACAGGCTATTTTCAGCACAGGAGGAGAGGAGCGTGTAACATGCAGGTAGCACAAAAGCCGAATGCGATGACTACACCAACGATTTACCGTATTTTATTTGCGATTAGCTTCGGTCATTTTCTTAATGACTCGATGCAGGCAGTTGTGCCAGCGCTATTTCCAATTTTGGAAAAGTCGATGAATTTATCTTATATGCAGGTGGGGTGGATTGCCTTTGCTTTGAATATGACATCATCCATTATGCAGCCGATGTTTGGGATGTATTCAGATAAGAAGCCTTCCCCGTATTTACTGCCACTTGGAATGTTCTCAAGCATGCTTGGGATGATTGGACTTGCGTTTGCACCGAACTTTTTTATTGTTATTTTATCTGTTCTATTTATTGGACTTGGATCCGCTGTCTTTCATCCAGAAGGAGCACGTGTTGCTTATATGGCAGCAGGAGCAAAGAGAGGTTTAGCGCAATCAATTTATCAAGTAGGAGGAAATACCGGGAATTCGCTTGCGCCAATTTTTACGGCACTCGTATTTGTTCCGCTTGGTCAAATCGGTACTATTTGGTTTACAGGCTTTGCGGTGGTCGGAATTGTCTTATTATACTTTGTTTCTACATGGTATAAAGGGGAGTTAGAAAGCGGGGCTGTAAGAAGGAAGAAACGAGCTGCACTAGAAGCGGAAAGTCTAGTAATAAGCAGCCGGGTTAAGTTTGTTATTGTTTTACTTGTATTTTTGACGTTTGTTCGTTCATGGTACGGAGCAGGGATTGGGAACTTTTATCAATTTTATTTAATTGAACATTATGGACTATCTATTAAAAATGCACAGTTTTATGTGTTTGCTTTCATGATTGCCGGCGTGCTTGGAACGTTTTTTGGAGGACCGTTAGCAGATCGGTTTGGAAAGCGAAATATTATTGTCTTTTCCATGCTCGGTTCAGCACCTCTAGCACTGTTATTGCCGCACGTTTCGCTTATTTGGGTTGTCCCGTTATTTCTCTGTATTGGATTTATTAGTTCTAGTAGTTTTAGTGTTATTGTTGTGTATGCACAGGAGCTTGTTCCTGGAAAAGTCGGTATGGTATCTGGCTTAATTGTCGGACTCGCATTTGGACTGGGAGCATTAGGAGCGGTTGTACTTGGGAAATTGGCAGATATATATAGTCTTAACTTCATTATGCTGCTATGCAGTATGTTGCCGTTAATTGGTTTATCATCATGGTTACTGCCAAATGATCGTAAAACGATGTAGAAATGGATGGAATAGGAGCCCTGAATATGAAAATATATCATAACGTTACAGAATTAATTGGAAATACACCTGTTGTGCGTTTATCTCGCATTGTTCCGGAAGATGCGGCTGATATATATGTAAAGTTAGAGATGTTTAACCCGTCACGTAGCGTAAAGGATCGTGCAGCTTATAATTTAATTCATATGGCAGAAGAAAATGGATTCATACGACCTGGTGACACAATTATTGAACCGACAAGTGGTAATACTGGAATAGGATTGGCGATGAATGCAGCTGCGAAAGGGTATAAAGCAATTCTTATTATGCCTGATAACATGTCCAAAGAGCGTATTAACTTGCTGAAGGCATACGGAGCCGAAGTAGTACTGACACCAGCTGCTGAACGGATGCCGGGGGCAATTGCAAAAGCACTGGAATTGCAGCAGCAAATTCCAGGTAGCTTTATTCCACAGCAGTTTGAGAATAAAGCAAATCCTGAAATTCATCGCACTACAACAGCTGTTGAAATTTATGAACAAATGAACGGTGAATTAGATGCATTTGTCGCAACCGCTGGAACAGGTGGAACTATTACAGGGACAGGAGAAACATTACGAGAAAAACTTCCTGGTTTATATATTGCAGTCGTGGAACCGAAAGGATCTCCTGTTTTATCAGGTGGTGCTCCGGGTCCGCATAAATTAGTGGGAACAAGTCCAGGGTTTATCCCAAAAAACTTGAATACAGAGATTTATAATGAAATCATTCAAATTGCTGATGAAGATGCAATTGAGACAATGAGGAAGCTTGCGAAAGAAGAGGGGATTTTAGTCGGACCATCATCAGGAGCTTCTGTGTTTGCTGCGATTACGCTAGCGAAAAGACTAGGTGTTGGGAAAAAAGTGTTATGTATTGCACCGGATACAGGGGAACGGTATTTGAGCATGGGGTTATTTGAATAATTGCTATGGAGGATGTATATGAGATATACATCCTCTTTTTCTATCATACCTTTCGAGAGGACTCCCACCTCTAAACGTACGTGAAGGTGGCGAGGTGAATCGAAAAAGTGTATCTTATTTTCAGAAAATTATAGAAACGTATGTTCCTTCTTGGTATAATCTTCTTAAGAAGGAGGTGAAAAGATGCAAAAGAATCAGGAACAACAATCCAACTATCAAACATTTCAAATTTGGATTAAAAAAGGACATCGTATGTATGCTTACTTTCAAGAATCTTGTCAGAATGCCAAGAATATGTACAATACGACCAACTTTTATATACGTCAGGTGTATACAGGGTTGACACAAGAAAAAGAGTTACAGCCCCTACAAAAAGAAGTGTTGGATATTATAGATCAATATATCGAAAAGATGAATGATACGCAGCTTCTTGTCCATCGAAAGAAATTAACAAAAGAGAAGATGAAACCGAAAGAAAAACAGAAAGAAATCAAATGCAATTTGTTTTCCAAACCTACGAAAGAAAATCCTCATGTAGATTATTATTTTCTAGATGCTTTGTTTAAAGCTATGCTTCAAAAAGATTATCGTTCTTTACCTGCACAATCCAGCCAATCCATCATGAAAACTGTATTTCAAAACTGGCATTCCTTTTTTGCAAGCTTACGAGATTATCAACAAAATCCAAACAAATATACAGGAAAACCGAGAATTCCCAAATATATTCGTTCTGTGGAAAAAGAGGTGCTGTATACAAACCAAGACTGTGTCATTAAACATCATACCTTTTTAAAATTTCCAAAGACAAAATGCCAATTAAATATTGGGAAATTAGGTTGTGCCAAAGGCAAACTGAAACAAGTTCGTGTGATTCCTAAATATCATGCATATGTAGTGGAATTGGTGGTAGATGCTTCTTCCAAAATACCATCCGTTGAAGAGAATGAACGTTATATGGGAATTGATTTAGGTATTGATAACCTTGCAACTATTGTCACAAACACAGGTATGAAACCTGTTCTTGTGAAGGGCAAGCAGATCAAAAGCATCAATCAATTCTACAATAAATTAAAGAGTGATTTTACAAGTATTCTTCGACAAGGGAAACAAACAAACGAAGGACCTTATACTTCAAAAAGATTAGAAAAACTTTATCAAAAACGTTATCTGAAAATCAAAGATCTTTTTCATAAGGCAAGTCATGAGATTGTAAAACGAGCGCAGGAAGAGAGAATTTGCAAAATCGTAGTTGGTCAGAACAAAAATTGGAAACAGGAAACGGATATGGGAAAGAAACAGAACCAAACGTTTTGTCATATCCCACACAGTGTATTGATTCAAATGATTACATATAAAGCAAAAAAAGTAGGTATCGAAGTGATTGTAATCGAAGAATCGTATACATCCAAAGCAAGTTTTTTGGATCATGACTTCATTCCAACCTATGGAACAAATGACAAGCATGCAACCTTTTCAGGAAAACGAATCAAGCGTGGTATGTATCGTTCTGCGAAGGAAATCTTCATTAATGCAGACGTAAACGCTGCGGCTAATATTTTACGAAAAGCATTCCCGAATGCATGGACAAACGGGATAGAGGGGTTAGGTGTGAAACAGCTCGCCAGTGTGTTAACTCCACTAACGTTAATCCTCCGTTAGGGCGAAACGTTAGAAACCCCCACTTCCAGCTCCGCTAAGTGGGGGAGTATTCATTTGTTACATATGTAGCATCTTGGATTCTTTTAATTTGTTTTTTTGCTCAAAGTAGTCCAGTGTGTTGGACGAGAAAGCAAGTGAGGTAATTTTGTGCGTGCATCACCTTTCGCTGAGTTAATCTGAACTTGGGTGAGAAAGATACTTTCTGTGAAATCTGCTCCGCTAAGGTCGGCGTCTCGTAAATCAGCACCGATAAGATCGGCCGCTCTCAAATCTGCGCCTCGGAGGTCGGCAGCAATAAGGTATGCTCCTCTCAAATTTGCTCCTCTGAGATCTGCTCCTTTAAGTTTTGCACCCATAAGATTTGCTCCTCGATGGTTTATTCTCTTGCCTTTTTTTGAATTCTTATGTTGACGACGTGCCTCCGTCCATACTAGTTCGCTTGTCTTTAAAAGCAGAGCATTTACATTTGCTCGGTGTAATGGAACGTCTAATTCCAAGAGTGAATCGGGACTAAGTTGAGAAAGTCGTTCTGTCTCATCAAGCATGTGGTTAAGCTCACTATGAATCGGACGAGTTGCTTTCAACGTTAAAGCTTCAGTTAAATACCAGAGCATTTCATGGAGTTGTTGCATAATTGGAAACACATTGTACATTTTCTGCGCCCTTTCTGGACCTTCAAGCCAGTCTACTCCTTCGAAAGTGACTTGGGAAACCTTTTGTCCTGCGCCGAAGCATTCAAAAACGGTACATCCTTTAAACCCCTTCTGTCTAAGGTCTTTATGAATACTGCAACGAAAGTCCGATTGCAGATTAGGGCAGGGCTTGCCAGTATCTTTATTGATTGCAAAATCTGTCGAAGCTGCGAAGGGTAGTGCAACGCAACACAAGCCGAAACAGTTTTCACAGTCGGCACGAAGATTATTACGACTCATGTCGCGGTTTGGATCATCATGGTTCTCGAACAATATGTGGACCTCCTTTATTTCCGTGGTACTTTTATAATTTAATATACAAGAATAATAGTTTGGTTGTTATTTCATTTATGCTAAAAAGCGCCTTCCAATTTAAATACTATTGCAGGAAGTCTTAGGAAAGCTGTCTTTTAGATAAGTATTTACTACAACTAACCAACCACGTTAATACAATATGAAAAAAGACAAATCCTGTATTTATTAAGATAATATATTGGGGTTCATCTTTTTTATAAATACCATACATATTATATCACCTTCTAAAATGGTAGTTACTTTATTTGAATAAAAAAAGGTGTAACCTGAAATGTAAGTTACACCTTTTCCATGCTTATCGTTTTAATTTTTTCAACAATGGCAAACGATTGATACGATCACCAAGAATGTCAGAAGCAAGCCCGCTTGTAAATACAAAAGCGAAGTAAACAAGTGCACCAAGGGCACCGCATACGACTACAATTAATAAAGACTCCATATACGTTTGTCCTGGAATTAACCATTTTAATAACGTTTTTGCCCCAATTACTACAGCAGACATTGCTGCAGAGTAAATTGTAATAAGTAATACGGTTTTACCAGTCTTTGCGATGTTAAACTTCGTATATTTTACAATGCAATATAACATGATTACATCAGAAACGAGGTAACCAAGTATCGTTCCTAATACAGCACCATGTCCACCTAGCGCATATAGAAGCGGTGTATTGACAAGAACTTTTACAATGATACCTGCAGTAAAAGCAATCATCGTTTTACGCTGATAATCAATACCTTGTAAGATAGCTGCTGATACGGTGAAAATCGCGCTCATTACAGCAGATGGTGCAAATGAGATTAAATATTGTGACCCTTCTAATGCAGTATTGTGATCGAAATATACCATGCGAAATGCATCGTAAGCGATGCTAGCAAGCCCAAATGATGCTGGGATTGTGAAAAATAATAATACTGTAAAGATCTTTTCAATTTGATTTTGCAACTGATCTAATTTACCACCCGTAAATGACTGTGTAATTGCCGGGATGATTGTGAGAGAAAATCCTGTTGCAAGTGATGCCGGTATCATAATAAGTTTTTGAGCATAGTTCGTAATGTAAGCAAAAACAGCATTTGCTTTATCAAGAGGTGTGCCCACTGCTTGCAGTGCATCGGCAACCGTATATTGATCCACTAACGTATAAAGTGGAATGGCAATGCCGACAAAAACAATTGGAATCGCATAGCGAAGCAGTTCCATATACATTTTTGTTAAGGGAACGGAAGAAGAGCGCACTTTTCGTTCACCTTCTGGTGGGCGTAGTCCATTGTACTTCTTCCAATACATAACGAGCATGGAAACACTGGCAATTGCTCCAATAACAGCGCCAAATGTTGCGACTGCTACAGAAGATGCAACCGATCCGCCTAATATTTTAGAAACAATAAAGCTTCCAACTAAAATAAAGATAACGCGAGCAATTTGTTCCACAACTTGTGAAACCGCACTTGGTTTCATATGTTGAAAACCTTGGAAATAACCGCGTGTAACACTCATCGCTGGCACGATAATAAGTGCAAAACTTAGTGCACGCATTGTTAGTGTTACATCCGCAACGAATCCAGGATCTGGTGTTTTAGAGCGAACTATTAATTCGGATACATAAGGTGCCCCGAAAAATAAAATTAAGAAACCAAGGAATCCCATAAACATCATTACTTTTAAGCTTGAATTATATAATCTTTTACTTGTGCCGTAATCTCCTAAAGCATTATATTTGGCAACAAATTTTGAAACGGCGATAGGGATACCTGCTGTTGAAAAGCTTAATAAAATCCCATACCAGGAGTATGCATAAGAATATAAAGCAACTCCATCACTCCCAACTAACGCTTGAAATGGGAAGAAATAAATAAAACCTAAAATACGTGAAATTATTGTGGCTCCGCTTAGTAAGGCAGTGCCTTTTAATACTTTTGAAGTAGACAAAATACTTCCTCCTACTCATGTTGCTTAAGAATCATCTTTTTCTACTATAAACTTGTCTTCGTATTTTATAAAGTAAAATACTAAATTTATTATTACAGTATTTTTACAAAGTGAGTTTGTTTGCGAAATTTTAGTAGTAAGTTTCAAATTTGTAAAAAGTAGGATGGATTTTTTGGGGGTCAGCCTTTTCAAGTGTAGCTTTAACACTTCTTAATAATACAATTTTTAAAAAGGCATGAAGATGCAATTAGGAAAAATTTATCATATAATAAGGTTGATTCCAAAGAGATATTGGGAGGTGTTGATATGGCGATTACAATGAAATTGCCAGATACTGCAGCGTCTCATGCAAAGCCAAGTATGGAAAAGGCGATACTTTGCATGAGGTAGACAAATAATCTAACATACAATCGCCTAAATGGAATTGTATTATTTTTCCTATAGTTGGCTTTGCACCTTATTTAGATGAACCATAAAAAATAAGGGGCGAGCAAAAATGAAATACGTAAAAGCAGCGGCCGTTTTACCGGAAAATTTAATTATAGAAATTCAAAAGTATGTGCAAGGAGAAACAATTTATATTCCAAAACAGGAAAATACACATTATAAATGGGGTACACAATCTGGAGGAAGAAAGCAACTTGACGCGCGGAATAGAGATATTAAACATGCTTTTAAAAATGGAACTTCGATTTATCAATTAGCAGAGGAATACTTTCTTTCTACAGAAACGATAAAAAAAATCGTGTATTCAAAATCATAATGCAAAGCACTGATTATTCGATAAGAAATAATCAGTGCTTTTTGTGTATATTTTGTTTAGTAATTGTTTTCGACATTTTATAAAATAAATATATTGTATACAATGAGAAGAGATCAACAATTTGGTATGGAGTGATAAGAATGGAAGCTTTTATTAGAAGCGATCAATACAATTTTATAAAATCACAAGCTCATATTCTAGTAAATGGACATGCAACAGCAAACGATAGAGGTGTTATTGCTGCTCTAAAGTCTCTTGCGATAGAAAAGGTATTAGATGTTTTTGAAAATCTTACTGATGAACAAAAAGAATTAATAGATACGATTTTGACGGTTGAAAATAGAGAAGACGCAGAAGCGTTTTTATTCAAGTTAAATCCGTATGTCATTCCGTTTCAGGAAGTTACGCCGCAAACGTTAAAAAAATTATTTCCTAAAGCTAAAAAATTGAAGCTTCCTGAAATGGAAGGAATAAATATGAAAGAGATGTCTTATCTAGGTTGGATTGATAAAGGCACAAGTAGAAAGTTTATTATAGCAAAGAATAAAAATAAGTTTGTTGGTTTACAAGGCACATTCCAAAGTATAAACAAAAAGGGCATTTGTGCATTGTGTCATGGTCATGAAGAAGTAGGTATGTTTCTAGTTGAAATAAAAGGGGATGTACCAGGTACTTTTGTTAAAAAAGGAAACTATATTTGCCAAGATAGTATAGCGTGTAATCAGAATATGACTTCACTGGATAAGTTATATGATTTTATTGAGAGATTGAGAAAATAACTTTTAGTAAAAAAATAAGTATAGAAAAGGGTGATCTTTTATCATCCTTTTTATCCCGCTATTCGCGGACAGTAATACTCCCACCTCAAAATTCGGCGAAAGCAAAGAAGTAAGGTGGGAGATAAACTGTCCGTAAAAGCCCGATTGGTTCAACTAATACCCACTGATTAAAGTTTCACTTTATGCTGTAAGGCATGGATTATTCAATTTTGCATAGATGAAAAAAGATGAACAGTTGGGAAAGGCTCATTTTTTGCATGGCATGATTTTTGCATTTTAATAAAAAAGATTCAAGAAAGTTTTTTGAATGTGAAAATTATGTTGATGAAGGGGAAATGACGTATGAAATATCCACTAACGCCAGATGTAAAACCAGAGTTTTGTACGACAGGTTCATTTATGAGATTACCGTCAAGTAATGAGCAAGCAAAGATTGCAATTCTAGGGATGCCGTTTGATACGGCTGCTTCTTTTCGCGTTGGTGCGCGTTTTGCTCCGCAAGCAATTCGTCAAGCATCTATGACTTTGTTCCCATATCATCCGATTCACCATGTTTATCCGTTTGATGATACAAATGCAATTGATATTGGTGATGTGTCTGTGATCCCGCACAATATTCATCGTAGCTATGATGTAATTGAAGAAACTGTTTTGGGATTAATGCAACAAGGAATTATTCCGATAGGTCTTGGAGGGGATCATTCAGTTACATTAGCAAGCCTTCGTGCAGCAGCGAAAGTACATGGACCTGTCGCAATGATTCACTTCGACTCCCACACAGACACATGGGATACATATTATGAAGAGAAATATTGGCACGGTTCCCCATTTATTCGTGCACATGAAGAAGGGTTACTACAACCTGAAAAAGTATTCCAAATTGGTATCCGGGGAACATTAAATCATCCTGGTGATATAGAAGCTAGTAATGATTTAGGGTATAACGTCATTACAACAGCTGAATTATGTGATCGTGGTTTTGAAAGCGTTCTTAAGCAAATGCGAGCAACGATTGGCGATACACCATGTTTCTTAACGTTTGATATTGATTTTGTAGATCCATCTTGTGCACCTGGTACAGGTACGTTAGAAGTGGGTGGATTTAATAGTCGCGAGACACTAAACATGGTGCGTTCATTAAGTGGGTTTAATTATATCGGTTTCGACTTAGTAGAAGTATTGCCGCCATATGATCAAGCTCAAATTACTGCTCTTTTAGCAGCAACACTAGTGCATGATTTTGCTAGCTTAATTGCTTTACAGATGAAAAATGAAGTGCATAAGTAAGAAAACAATTATTACATTGAAATATAAAAAGACTGATGAAACAACTTTTCATCAGTCTTAAAAAACGTCCATTTATTATTTTTTCTGCCAATTTTCCTTTATGAAGTCTTCACGACCGGACTCTTTCCGTTCTTGTGCATATTTCTCTGGATTCTTTTTATAAAAATGTTGATGATATTCTTCTGCTTCGTAAAATGGAGCAGCTGGGCGAATTTCTGTTACGATTGGGTCTTTAAACATACGGCTTTCTGCTAATGCTTGTTTTGATTTTTCAGCAAGCTCTTTTTGTGTTTCGTTGTGATAAAAAATTGCTGTACGATAAGATGGACCACGGTCGAAAAATTGTCCGCCGTCATCTGTTGGATCGATTTGCGGCCAATATAAATCTAGTAACTTTTGATAAGGAAATATAGTAGAATCAAATGTAATTTGAACAACTTCTAAATGTCCGGATTCTCCAGATTTTACATTCTCATATGTTGGATTTTCAACATGCCCTCCTGAATAACCTGAAATGACTTTATGTATACCAGGCAGTTCGTCGAATGGCTTTACCATACACCAGAAGCAACCACCAGCAAAAGTTGCAAGTTCATATTGTTTTTCTTCCATCGTGTGTAATCCCCCTAAATTGATATGTTTTATATAGTATCGTATATGTTGTTTATCATAGCAAGAGAAAAGTCTGGAAGAAAAATGAAAAATTAATTGATTTGTATAAATCTATTGTGTCCGTTTATTAATAATGTTTCCATTTTTATCAATTTGTACATCATTGGAAATAGACTGTAAGTATTGCAGCATGTTTTGTTTTTCTGTATCTTGAAGCGGTGTAACTTGGTTATTACGAATCATATAAGGATTAAATGACATTTGTACGTCTTTTCCTTTAAACTTAAGTGTTAATACACCAGTTTCTGCACTATGTCCTGTTACATAATCAGGGAAGAGGAAGTTTCCAAGTGAGTATGCAACGGGAACTTTGTTGTAATATTCAAAGCCTTGTAACCAGTGCGGATGGCTTCCGACAATTGCATTTGCTCCTGCTTCTACCATTTTTTGTACATATTCTTTTTGATAGTCAGCTGGACGATTTGTTTTTTCGACACCCCAATGCATATATACGATCATATAATCGGCATCTTTCTTTTGTTCTTTAATCGTTTTCGTAACTAAGTTTAAATCGTAGCCATTTGCAACGCCGGGTTTATCATTTGTAGCTACCCATGCAGAATCAGGCATAAAACGGACAAACGAGATAAACTTAAATTTTTTACCTTTAATTGTAACTTCTCTCGCTGTATACGCATCTGATGCATTTTTGCCTGCGCCGATATAGGGAAGGCCTATTTTTTCTACATGGGAAATTGTATCTAATAAGCCGTCTTGGTAATAATCGAGTGTATGGTTATTTCCGATATTAACAATATCATAGCCTGTATTTTTAATAGCTTGTAATGTGGAGGGATCACTTTTAATCCAAAATAGTTGGCCAGGATATTTTTTCTCGCGAGTTGTAAACGCAGATTCTAGATTTACAAATGAGTAGTCCGCTTTTTCTATTTCCGGCTTTACATGCTGAAATGGATAATCAGCACCTTTACTTTGAATAACAGGGCGTAATTGCCAATCGAACATTGTATCACCCGAGAATGTAAGGGTAATTTCAGGATCTTCTTTCGGCTTTTCTGTTGGTTCTTTTCCTTTTGCCTTTTCTGTTTGCTTATTTTTTACTTTTGTGTTTTGTTCATTTTTCGTTTCTGAATTTAGCGCATAGTTGATCAATAAGATTATAGGGGTAAAAAGTATGGCTAACAGTATGGTGCGTTTTAGTAATGTTCTTTTTCGAATTTTCATAAAAACCCTTCCTTATGAGTTAATAAAATAAATAGATTAAATGTTAATTTGGAATTATATTCTGATATATATTTATAATGATTTTTAATAATAGGGTAACATGAGTAGCTTGATTAGGACAACGTGTAAATTGAAAATATTAAATTTTTGAAAAATAGTCTATAATTCTACTTATAATTTTATATATAGAAAGAATAGGTGGGAGAGAATGGTTTTACTTGGGGCTTTAGTAAATGGACTATGTATTATTGCAGGGACATTATTAGGTAGAATTTTTAGTGGCATTTCAGAAAATGTGAAATCGACTGTTATGCATGCAATTGGTTTAGCAGTAACGGTACTTGGTTTGCAAATGGGGTTGAAAAGTGAAAATTTTTTAATCGTCATTTTAAGTCTTGTCATTGGAGCAGTAATCGGGGAATTGCTTATGTTAGAAGAAAAATTAAAAAATTTAGGAGATTGGCTAGAGAAAAAGATAGGTTCAGGTGGAAAAGGGAGCATATCACTCGGATTTGTAACTGCAACATTAATATTTGTAATGGGAGCAATGGGGATTATTGGTGCTTTAGATAGTGGTATTCGTGGAAATCATAATGTTTTATATACGAAAGCGATTATAGACGGTTTTATTTCACTTATTTTAACGACAACATTAGGAATGGGCGTATTATTTTCGGCTGTTCCTGTTACTTTATATGAAGGGCTGATTGCAATTTTTGCAACGCAAATTGATCGTTTTGTACCGGAAACATTAATGAATAATTTTATTGTGGAAATGACAGCGACTGGCGGGATTATGATTTTTGCCATTGGATTAAACTTACTTGAAATTATCAAAATTAAGGTAGCAAATTTATTGCCTGGTATACTTGTAACTGCAGTTCTTGTTTCTATTATGTATGGGTATACACATTATTTTTAATAAACAGCAGGAAGATGCTTTAGTGTGATAATAGTTATTTAGGGAAGGGAGTTGGGATGAGATGTATGAAATAAAATCGTTAGGCACATTATCATTCGAAGAAGCTACAAATTTGTGGAATGCTGGATTCGAAGGGTATTTTATCGAAATTAAAATGACAATGGATGCTTTTTTAGCAAGAATGACACTGGAGGAATTGTCACCATCTTTTTCACTTGTAGCGTTTTATAACGGTCAGCCAGTTGGTATTATCTTAAATGGAATTAGAATGATGCATGGTAAAAAAATTGCATGGAATGGTGGAACAGGTGTTGTTTCTCAATTTCGTTATCGAGGGGTAGGGGGAGAATTAGTAAGAGCGTCCCTAGAGCTGTATAAAAAAGAAGGAGTAGATATCGCGACGCTGGAGGCAATTAGTAAAAATGATGCGGCTATTCATCTTTATAAAAAGATGGGGTATGAAGTAGTTGATCAACTTTTGATGCTACAGCATACAGGAATATTAGAAGAAGATGCTTTTCAGTTGCTACAAAGTAATACATACCATGTAAAAAGAGGTACAGCGCAGGATATACACACTATTCAAATATCAAATGAAGAAATAAAACCTTGGCAGACGGAATGGATGAGTGTAAGAAAAGATGGAGAATTATTAACTGTGTATGATGATACAAATGAGGAATTAGCGTATTTTCTTTATAAAAAAGTACTTGATCAGACAGGAAAACAACAAGCAACTGTATTGTATCAATGTTATGTAGATACAAAACGTCTAGATCAGGAAGATATTGTTCGCTTTGGATTAAGTGAAATATTTTCTCCTTTACAAGATCAAATAAAAAGAATGACAATGAATTTGCCTTCTTCTAATGAAGTAATTGTTCGTATTTTAAAAGAAGCGGGATTCATAGTTGGAAATGAGCAAGTGTTTATGGTTCAACATTTATCACGTCTTAACGAGCGATAAGATGTTAAAATAGCTTCAATGAAAGTATAGAGTAAGTTTGTTTTGATAAAGAGGAATAAAGAAAAGTCCAGTATTGAATTACTGGACTTTCTCCATATTAATATCTCTATAATATCGAGAATTAAAATTGTAAACAAAGATAGCTTAATGTTCCAAATTCATAGCTACGATGAATTACTTTTGGTTCTGCCTTGCCGCTTCCCATTGCAATGAAAAGAGGAACAAAGTGTTCTGCTCTTGGAACAGCTAAACGTGCATGAGGAGCTTCAACTTCCCAGTTGAATAGGGCGTCTGTATTGTTGTTTTGAATTTGATCAATGAGCCATTCGTCAAATTCAACAGCCCATGGTTCAGGCGTAGTTTGTTCCCATTTTAACATTCGTAAATTGTGCACCGTAACACCGCTGCCGATGACTAAAATATCTTCTTTTCCAAGTTCTTGAATGGCTTTTCCAATTTCGTATTGTTCTTTTGCAGGAAGGAAGGGATTTACTGAAATTTGAACGACAGGTATATCAGCTTTTGGGTACATACGGTGTAGAAGTGTCCAAGAGCCATGATCTAATCCGCGCGTTGTATCTTTTTGAACCGCAATCCCTCGGTTTTTAAATTTTTCTTCTAGCATTGCTGCAAGGACGGACGAACCTTTTGCAGCGTATTTTATTTCATATAATTCAGGAGGAAAGCCGCCAAAATCATAAATCGTTTCATAGGCATTGTCTGAAGAAGAAATAGTTAAAATTTCACTTTCCCAATGAGCTGTAAAAATGACAATTGCTTTTGGTTTATATGTTTTACCAAGTGTTTGTAAAAATTTTGTATAGCCGGTATCTTGAATGGCTAGCATAGGAGAACCATGTGCTAAAAATAATGATGGCATCATAATTAGTTTACCTCCAATAATTTAATTACTTTATGTAAGTAACTATACATCTTTAGTTTCGTTTCGTCAAGAATGAAGTGGTAGAAATTAAAATATCATAATTTGTAATAAGGAAAGCTTTTACATATAATTTATAGTAAGAAAAAAATGAATAGTGGTTCATCTTATAAAGATATAGATTCGTATTGTTGTGAAGTAGATTATAGAATTGGGGGCTGTCAAAATGAACATACAGGAAAGCTTCGTTATGACATTGGATGGATCGGAAATTTATTTACGTCAATGGTTACCAGAAAGTGAGCCTCGTGGGATTGTTCAAATTGCGCATGGTATGGCGGAACATGCTGGTTCCTATATAGAATGTATTGAAGCGTTATTGGAAGCTGGATACGGGGTATATGCTCATGATCATCGCGGGCATGGAAAAACAGTAAAGCAGGAAGAAGATTATGGTCATTTCGAGCCGAATATAGGCTGGAATCAAGCTGTTTCTGACGTAATCTTCGTTTCAGAGCTTATTCGTAAGGAACACATCTGTCCACTTTTCTTATTAGGACATAGTATGGGATCTTTCTTAGCAAGACGTGCTGTGCAGCTTCGCGGTGAGTTATATAATGGATTCCTTATTTCTGGAACAGGAGGGAATCCGGGGCTTTTAGGAGTTATTGGTCATAAAATGGCAACGATTGAAATGAAGCTTCGCGGAGCAAAAACGAAAAGTCCAATGCTGAACTTCTTATCATTTGGTAATTTTAACTCACACTTTAAGCCAAACCGTACGAAGTTTGATTGGCTGTCTTCGGATACGAATCAAGTTGATAGATACATAGAAGATTCACAATGTGGATTTATTTGTACAACGAGCTTTTACCGTGAATTATTTAACGGTGTGCTGATGGTCAATAAACTTGAAGAATATAAGAAAACACCAAAAGAGCTTCCTATTTATATTTTTTCGGGAGACCGTGATCCGGTTGGAAACATGGGAAAAGGTGTACAAGAAGTATATGATATGTATAAAAAATGTGGTGTCAAAGATGTAACGCTTCGTTTATATGAAGATGGAAGGCATGAAATGTTCCACGAAGTGAACAGACAGGAAGTATTTCAAGATGTGATTTTTTGGTTAAACGAGCATATTGTGTAAGAGGAAAACCTCACCTTTTTCTATAGGTGGGGTTTATTTTTTAGAATATTGTACAATTAATATTCAGAAATGAAAGAATTTTCGTTGTGATAAATTACATGTACGTTTCTTCGTTGTATATATTGATTTGGAATAAAGTTGCACTGTTTATAAAAAAAGATGAACTGTTTATATGTAGATTTTGGATAAAGAATGATCATTAATAAAATTTTTATCGAAAATCCTATTATGATAATGTAGGATTTTTTCTTGTTCCACAATCAGTTCAGATTCTTGGGTAAGAGAAGGAAGGGTTATGGCTGAATAGTAGCGAAGAGAAAAAAGAAAAATTTCTAAGGGGGATATAGAATGTCACAACCATTATTGAATGGTATGGAAGGTGTATTTATACCAGTCAAAGACCCGAAAATATCAGCTGAATGGTATGAAGAAAAATTAGGATTTAAACTTATTTATATTGAGAGAGAAGCTGCTGTTATGAAGATTGCAGAAGAGTCACAAACAGTAATATGCCTTGTAAGAACTGTTAATCAACAACCAATGAAGTTTCCTGAGAATAACTTTGGGGTAGGAAAATACTATAATTTTATCTCTAAAGATATTAATGAGATTTATCGACTGTTAATTGAACGTGGTGTCAAAGTAAATCCTATTAGTGGAGAAGGGGCTACCAGATTCTTTACGTTTTTTGATCCTGATGGAAATCCTTTAGGTGCTTGTCAATAAATTCACATATGTCACTTATGAGAGCTTTAATGGAATAAGGGGCACAGAAATAATCAAACTTTTGCATAAAAGAATGATTCAATAGAATATATTAAGAGTGTGTTTTGGTTGATCTTTTTCTCAAAACACGCTTTTTCTGTTTTTTCGTTTATCAAGGTTATTAGTATCAATTTGATCAAACATTATTCTAAAGCAACAAATAAGACTTCTGAACAAAAATGGATATTTATGTTAAAATCGGGTATGAGTGTGAAGAAATGCTTTAAACTAAAGGGGCCATTTAACGGAATAGCGGTTCAGAAAAAGTTCGAAATTTGAAAGGATAGTGATTGGTTGGTCAACTACCCACCACTTAAACGCTAACACGTTTTGAAGTGGGGGCTTGAAAAAAGCCCTGGTTGTCTAGCCTCGGTCTTTCGTGGACTCCGTTCGTAGGTTGCATACCCAAGAATGATTCCCTAGTTCTTGGCTCTATGGTGGCTCTGTAACAGTTCTGATTGGGGAGGAACGGTCAACCACATGCCTTCTTGCACGAGAAGTTGCCAACACCTACAAACATTGGCGAAGGGAAACAAACTCTTAGGAGGGACAAAACATGCGTGTATTTGTCAAGAATTTACGAGGAGAACCGCTCATGCCTTGCAGTCCTCGTAAGGCACGGCTTCTTCTCAAACAAGGAAAAGCAACGATTATTGGATATACTCCGTTTACCATTCAACTTCTATATGCCACAGGTGAAACAATGCAACCCGTCACAATCGGTGTTGACAGTGGGGCAAAGCATATCGGCATTGCGATTACCACTGAAGACAAAGTGCTCGCAAAAGGAACCATTGAGTTACGTCAGGACGTCAAAGAAAACCTTACACTGAGAGCTACATTACGCAGAGGTAGAAGACAACGAAAAACAAGATATCGAAAAGCACGTTTTCTCAATCGGAAAAAGAAAGAAGGATGGTTGCCACCATCGATTCAAAGCAGAGTGGATAACCAAATTCATTGGATTGAAATATTTCGCTCGTTATTACCATCTCCAAAAGTGATTGTCGAAGTAGGGAAATTTGATGTACAAAAGCTAAAAAATCCCGATATACAAGGAACAGAATACAAACAAGGGGATACCTTTGGCTTTTGGAATACGAGATATTATGTATTTGCAAGAGACAATTACACCTGCCAAATTTGTAAGAAGAAAGGTGGTATTTTGCATACACATCATATCATCGAACGATGCAACGGCGGCTCTGATATGGCAGATAACCTTGTAACTGTACATGAAGAATGTCATCAAAAATTCCATCAAGGGAAAATCAAACACAGTTTCAAAAAACCAAAACAATATAAAGAGACTGCCTTTATGAATATATTACGTTTACAAATCATGAATCGTTTAGATTGTGACATTACGTACGGCAGTTACACCACACCGAAGCGAAAAGAATTAGGTTTATCAAAAACACATGTAAATGACGCGATTGCGATTACCCATTCAACACAACTACAAGAATATGATCAAAGCGGTGAGTTTCGAATTAAGCAATTTAGAAAGAAAAAACGCTCCCTGCATGAAGCAACCGCAAGAAAAGGAAGGAAAACAAAGAATACAAGTGCAAAACGGAACAAGAAAAATACACCACATATAGATGGAATCTATTTAGGTGATAAAGTAAAGGTATTTGGACAAGTAGGGTTTGTGACAGGATTTACAGGAAAAATGGTATACGTACAAGATATACATGGACAATATATACAAAACCCTTCTAAATCCTATAAGCAAGTGAAGATGTCAGATATGGAACGTATACACCATACGAACAACTGGCATTTCTTACAAATCAGTTAGGCTATGCCTAACCGAAATTCATCCCCACCTTACCGCTGGGCTTTTGCCCGTCACGCGCTTGAAGATGGGGACTTCTTTCGGAAATACTTTAAAATAAAAGAGTTAGTGAAGGGATATGGTGATTTGGAGGTTAAATATTCGAATGTTATTAAACCATTTAAAAGGTTGAAATTACTTGGAATGACCTTGATTACAATCATTTTACTAACATTGGTCTCAGGGTTCCTTTATGAATATACCAGTTACAAAAATGTTAAAAGTAACTACCCTCCAGATGGACAAATGATTGATGTCGGAGACAGAGAAATACATATGAATATTAAAGGAACCAAAACGAGTTTGCCACCTGTTGTTATTGAAACAGGGACTGGTAATTGGTCTTATGATTGGTCGAACATTCAGAAAGAACTATCAAAACATACCCAAGTAATCACTTATGACCGAGCAGGGTATGGATGGAGTGATCCACCTCCTAATGGATTTTCTATCGATACGACGATTAATGATTTAAGTAAGATTCTCGAATCTTCTAAAATTGACACCCCTGTAATATTAGTGGGTCATTCTGTTGGAGGGATCTATTCTCGTCTCTTTACAGAAAAGTACCCAGAAAAGGTTTCGGGATTAGTGCTTGTTGATTCTAGAAATGAATATTTTTCAGAACAAGCAAAATCATTTAATGACAAGTTTTTCGAGACACAAGACCAATCGATGAATCGTATATTATCTCAAATTGGAATAGTACGGCTATTTGGGGAAAATATGTTTTCAGATTCAATGCCAAATTACCTTTCTGCAAAAAAGTATGTAAATGTTCATTGGGACACTTCATTTTTCAAAGTATTAAATGAAGAAATCAAGCAAATAAAAAGCAATGAGAAATTACTGGAAGGTACTCGCTCTTTAGGAGATAAGCCTTTAACAATTATCACACCGAGTGACGTAGAATTGCAGGCAACAGAATTAGGATTCTCAGAACAAGAAGCGGATAGCTTTGAAAAGATATGGATGGATTCTCAAAAAAAATTGACCAATTTATCCACTAATAGTGAATTCATTTTAGTTCCTAATAGTAGTCACTCAGTAATGTATGACCAACCTGATGTAATAATAAAAGCTATTTTGAAAATGGCTGATGAAATATAAATTGATTATGAAATATATTAAACATCGTGCTTAATTAAATTTTACAGATATTATTGTGCTTTGTTCCATTAAAGGGCGCAATCGAGGAGCATCACAAGTCGAAAATGATTAAACTTTTTTATAAAACCAAAGCTTAAAACTGCTAGATAAGAATCTATTTTGATTAATTTTTTTTCAAAATGGATTCTTCTTTATTTACCATAAATACATGTTTGTGAGCTATTTTTAATTAAACTTTTTTTCAAAACCACAATATAAAGGGGAAAGGGAGAGAAAGGAATGATTGTTAGAGAAGTGTTATTAAAAGAAGCAAATGAGCTAAGTAACCTCGCATTATCCTCAAAAGCAACTTGGAATTATAGTGAAGAATTTATATTGGCATGTAAGGAAGACTTAACAATTACGGAACAATATATTAAGAATAATTATGTTTATATTTTAGAAGAAAAACAAGAAATAATCGGATTTTTTTCATTCCAAAGAAAAGAAGCAGACAGTCTTGATTTTCTATATTTAGATCCTAAGTATAAAGGGAAAGGTTATGGAAGAATTCTTTGGGAAAGTGTTATTCAAAAAGCAGTCCAATTAAACATTAAGAGTTTTACGATTGATAGCGATCCGAATGCGAAAGGGTATTACATAAAAATGGGGGCGAAACTAATAGGAGAAACACCTTCTACTGTGTTTAAAGATCGTCTACTTCCGCTTTTGCAGTATGATATGTAAACTTATTCATTCTAATCGGATATTTTAAATTTAATTAGGAGATGCTTAATATGAAGTATAGCGAAATAGAGAAGATGAGTGATGTTTTATTGCAATCTTGGTCAATAGAAACGAGTTCAAAATGGACACCAGATCATCCAGCTAGAGGACAATGTGGTGTAACTGCATTAGTAATCAATGATTTCTTTGGAGGAGAGATCATGAAGACGAAAGTTCCGGAAGGCTGGCATTTTTATAACAGGATCAACGGTAAAAAATATGATTTTACAGCATCGCAATTTTTAGAAGAGATAACATATATGGACATTCCTTCTAATAGAAAAGAAGCATTTGCAGATACAAATGAAATACAATATGATGCTTTAAAACAAAAAGTTCGTATCCATATAAAGGGATTTATTTCGTGATAATTATCTTTTGACTCTTGGTGTTTAATAAGTTACTATGATGGTAGTAACTTGTTAGTGGGGATGTTTATATCAAATAGAGTCGAGAGGGGAAATATTTTTGAAAACAGCTTATGTAAGCACTACAATCGTGACTTTAAATGAAAAGAATGAAGTATTGAAAAATGGATATATCATTGTAGAAGATGGTCAAATTATAGAAGTGCAATCAGGAGAATTATCTAGTGAGAAACAAGTGGATCAAGTTATTGATCTTCATGGAAAATGGGTCTTACCTGGTCTGGTGAATACGCATACGCATGTCTTGATGAGTATTTTACGTGGAATAGGTGACGATATGCTCCTAAAGCCATGGCTTGAAACGAGAATTTGGCCACTTGAAAGTCAATTTACACCAGAGCTTGCTGTTGCTAGCACAGAGCTTGGTTTGTTAGAGATGGTGAAAAGCGGAACAACAGCGTTTTCTGATATGTTTAATCCAATTGGAGTAGATCAAGATTCTATTATGGAAGCTGTTCGTAAAAGTGGAATGCGCGCTGCTGTTTCTCGAACATTATTTAGCTTCGGAACGAAAGAAGATGAAAAGAAGGCAATTCATGAAGCGGAGAAGTATGTAAAACGTTATTACAATAAAGATAGTATGTTAACGACGATGGTCGCTCCTCATAGTCCATATGCATGTTCTACAGAAATGCTAGAAGAGTGTGCACGAATTGCAGTGGAAAATAAGACGATGGTGCATATTCATCTTTCCGAAACAGAGCGTGAAGTTCAGGATATTGAAGCACAATACGGAAAACGTCCAGTAGAGTATGTAGCAGATTGCGGTTTGTTCCAGAGACCAACAGTAATTGCACATGGTGTTGTACTGAATGAAAATGAGCGCACTTTCTTAGCGGAAAACGATGTTCGCGTTGCTCATAATCCGATTAGTAATTTAAAATTAGGATCGGGTATAGCAGATGTTCGAGCGATGTTAGAGAGCGGAATAAAAGTTGGAATTGCAACGGATAGTGTTGCTTCTAATAACAATTTAGACATGTTTGAAGAAATGCGCATTGCAGCTTTATTGCAAAAGGGTATTCATAAAGATGCAACAACATTACCAGTGGAAACAGTTCTCTCATTAGTAACAAAAGGTGCAGCAGCCGTAATTGGGATGAAACAAACAGGTTCACTAGAAGTAGGCAAATGTGCTGACTTTATTACAATTGATCCATCTAATAAACCGCATTTACAGCCAGCAGAAGAAGTGTTGTCACATCTTGTATATGCAGCGAGTGGGAAAGATGTTTCAGATGTTGTGATTAATGGGAAACATATTGTCTGGAACGGTGAATGTAAAACGTTAGATGAAGAGCGTATTATTTTTGAAGCGAGCCGTTATAAACGAGGACTAGTTATGTAATAAGAAGTATCATCTCTAAATTGATTAAATGTCGAAGAACCTTTGCGCTAAAGCAAAGGTTCTTTGTTTTATCTATTTTACAAAATAAAAACCCAAAACATTATCGCTAACAAGAAACGATAAATTGCAAAAGGGATTAATTTTATTTTAGAAATAAGTGACAGGAAAAATTTAATTGCAATTAATGCCACGATAAAAGCTGTTAAAAATCCCGTAATAAACAAAGGGAAATCACTGACAGTAAGATAACTCCAACTATCGAATAAGTCTTTGCCTGATGCTGCAAACATGATGGGTACAGCCATAATGAAGCTAAGTTCAGAGGCCGTTTTATGATTCATCCCAACTAACAAACCGCCCGATAAAGTTGCTCCCATTCTAGAGAAGCCTGGGATAAGAGCAAAACATTGAAATAATCCCATGTATAAAGCTTGTTTATAAGTAACTGAATCAAGATTTGAAGCTGCAGAACGATTTTTATGTAGTGAATCAGCAATGATCATTAAAATCCCGCCAGCTACTAGGCCGATTACGACAGTTTTGGGTGAAAATAAAACATTTTTGATAAAGTCATGAAATAGAAGTCCGCCAATTATAAAAGGAAGAATCCCAATCAACACATGTAGCATATTGAGATGCGATTTTGCAGCACCTGTCGATTTAATAGAATTACCTATTCCTACGATATTGAGCAGACGTTTCCAAAAGACAACGACTACTGCAAGAATAGATCCGAGCTGAATCACAACTTCAAATGTCGTAGCACGAGTCGTACCTTCAAATCCAAGTAAATGCCCTACTAAAATTAAATGTCCTGTGGACGAAACGGGAGCAAATTCAGTTAGACCTTCTACAATACCTAATATAATGGCTATAGTAATATCATTCATATATTCATATCCCCCTGAGAATAAGAAATTTCCATACTATCCCAGTATAGTTGGTATCTGAATATTATGTAACTTTATTTTTAGATTAAATCTGATATACAAAATGGATTTAATAAATGTGTTTGTCTTGTACATGCTGGAACAAAATAAAAAGAGAATGTCTTACAAATCCAATGCATTCAGATTTGTAAAAGACATTCTCTCTCTTATTAACCAATAAATGTTTGATATAACAAGAATATATTTAAGGCGATAATTAATACGGCAATCAACCATGCAATAGCTGTTGTAAGCCGGTGATTCACTAAACCACCCATAATGCTCTTTTTACTTGTGAAAACAATGAGCGGAATTAATGCAAATGCAATTCCAAATGATAAAACGACTTGACTCATTACGAGGGCGTGAGTTGGATTCACACCTAATGCAATAATAACAAGCGGCGGAATCATTGTAATAAATCGTCGCAAGTATAAAGGAATATGCCTACGGATGAATCCTTGCATAATAATATCCCCGGACATCGTACCCACGGAAGAACTAGATAAGCCGGCGGTTAGTAAACCAATCCCGAAAAGAGTTGCTGATGCAGGTCCGACTAAGTGTTCAAATCCGTGAAAAGCGACATCTAAATCTTCGACAGGTAGTCCGTTTTTGAAGAATAGAGCAGCTGCTACAATTAACATACTTGCATTAATTGCTCCGGCAATGACCATTGCAATTACAATATCAATAAATTCAAAGCGGAAAATCTTTTTTCGTTGTTCATCTGTCGTTCCTACTACGCGGCGCTGTGTTAAAGCAGAATGTAAATAAATCGCGTGTGGCATAACTGTTGCCCCTAAAATTCCTGCGGCAAGTAAAATACTGTTTACACCTTGAAATTTAGGAACGAAAAGTCCTGAGAGAAGAGGACTTAGTTCTGGCTTTGCATAAAATACTTGTACACCAAAAGCAATAACGACTATAAAGACCATACCAGTTATAACCGCTTCTAATGGGCGGAACCCCCTGCGTTGAAACTCTAGAATAATAAATGAGCCAACAGCTGTAATTAATGCAGCCGGCAACAGTGGAATACCAAATAGTAAATATAACCCTAAGGCAGCGCCGATAAATTCAGCGAGATCAGTCGCCATAATTACTAATTCACCTTGTATCCATAAACCGATAGAAACAGGTTTTGGAAAATGCTCCCGAGCAACTTCCGGAAGGTTTTTTCCGGTTGCAATTCCTAATTTAGCTGACAAGGATTGGATTAACACAGCCATTAAATTTGAAACAAGGATGACCCAAAGTAGTAAATAACCGTACTGAGATCCGGCTGCAATATTCGTGGCGAAATTACCTGGATCAATATAAGCTACAGATGCAATAAAAGCAGGTCCCAAAAATGGTAATAATCGTTTCAGTCCTTTTGTTTCACCGCTTAAAGCTAACTGCGCTGATTGCATCGTCCTATTATTTGGTGGAAGGTGTTCTCGTTCTTTAGTGTTTTCTGTCATGTTTTGTTTCCCCTTTTGTTTGTTATCTTGATGCAATTTGTTTTATTTAAGTTAGTTATTTCTTTCGTTAAATCATATTTCTTTTATTTGAACATAAATTTTTCCTTTGTGCAAATTATATTACATTAGCAAAAAATTGTGCTAGTGTATTAATGCATTTGTAAGTTAAGTATTCATGGAGCATTGAATAAATAGGATGTTTAAAATGACAATTCTAACAAGAAGAGTTAGATAATAAATCAAGTGTATATTTTGAAAATGTAAAACATTTCCCATTTCTAATGTGATTTTAATCTTGTTTTCATCTTGTATTCAGTTTTCATTGTTAGAATGTCCAAAGGCAGTAATTTTTTGGAGGTTTTAATAATGCACGCAGTAATTCATGCAATTTCTTTGTTTTTAGCTAAGCTCGGTTATGCTGGTGTCATGCTAGGACTTATGATTGAGGTGATTCCGAGTGAAGTTGTTTTATCGTACGCCGGATTTCTTGTATCACAAGGACAGATGACATTTTGGGGGGCTGTTCTTGCGGGAACGATTGGAGGCACAATTGCTCAATTATTCCTATACTGGTTAGGATATTATGCTGGCCGACCTTTTTTATTAAAATACGGAAAATATTTGTTAATTCGTCCTAAGCATTTAGAAATGGCTGAACGATGGTTCCACAAATATGGTCCAGGTGTGATTTTTTCTGCAAGATTTGTTCCAGTAGTAAGACATGCTATTTCTATTCCAGCGGGAATCGCAAAAATGTCTGCAACAAAGTTTACGATTTACACAGTGGTTGCAATTGTTCCTTGGAGTATGCTTTTTATTTACTTAGGCAATGTATTAGGAAGCAGATGGGAACAAGCTAATCAAGTGTCTGGTCCGTATGTGAAGTATATTATGATCGGCGCGCTTGTCATACTAGCCGTCTATATAATTAGAAAGGTTACAAAGAAGAACGTGTCAAAAGCATAATTGTACTTTTATGATATAAAAGGGCTGCCCATAAGTCAGTGTAACTGACTTATGGGCAGCCCTTTTTATAGGTATACCAAAAAATCGCTCACTCACTATAGTTGTAAGTAACCACACAAACTATTGATTTAAAACATAGATGAACAGTTTGAAAAAGTCTAACCGTTATAAAAAAGATAAACAGGAATTATCTAATATTCAGTTCTCTTATTGAACCATCGAAGCAGGTTAGTTGTAGAAAAAGTAGAATATATTAAAGGGAAAATAGGGGAGTGAATAATATGGAGATTACATTGAGTAATGGAGAGACACTTTTTTATAGAAAAAGAGATGGCGGAGAAAATATTCTTCTTTTACTTCATGGAAATTTAGCATCTTCAGATCAGTGGGATTTACTAATGGAGCACTTACCTCTTAATTATACAATATATGCACCTGATTTACGTGGTTACGGAAAATCTACTTACAATAAACCTATAAAAACTTTTAATGATTTTGCCATGGATATAAAGTTGTTCTGTGACAAATTAAATTTAAAAACCTTTCATTTAATAGGTTGGTCAAATGGCGGTGGAGTGGCAATGCAATTTGCAGCTAATTTCCCTTCCCGAGTAAAAAAATTAATTTTACTGGCTTCTATGTCAACACGTGGGTATCCGGCTTATAATTCTAATGGTGAAAGACTTCATTCTAGAGCAGAAATTGCTTCTGATCCTATTATTAATAGAATACTAAATGCACAAATTAATGGGGAAAAAGCATTCTTTAAAGGAGCTATGAATCAATTAGTATATCCTGTTAATAAACCAGAAAAAGCAAGATTTGAGAAATATCTTGAGGGGGCACTACGTCAGCAAAATATAATTGATGTAGCTGATGCAGCCAATAGATTTAATATTAGTTCGGTTTCAAATGGGATTATTGAAGGCACGGGAGAATTAAATCATATTATTGCCCCAGTACTTGTATTATGGGGGAAAAATGATCTAATGACATCAGAATCGATGACATTAGAAATTATTAATGACATGAAGGAACATGATATTGATTTGACTTATAAATTACTGAATACTGGCCATTCTCCCTTAGTAGATGACATACAGAGGGTAGTGTTAGATATAGATGACTTTTTACTAAATTAATACACTTCTATATAAGACTATGAAAGAGAAACAAAAGGATTAATTGTAATAGAAATTTCTAGAGAAAAACCACACATCTTTTTTGATGTGTGGTTTTTTATGATTTGTGTAGAGTATCAGGAAATAATTTACGCGATGTCATTATGATTTATCGATTGCTTTAGCTGTTGTATTTCATCGCGAAGCTTTTTATTTTCATGTATTAATTTTTGATCTGAATCTGTGTGAGAAGTGTGCTTTCCATCTTTTGAACAATGATTTTTTTTATGCATACCTTTCATACAAAAGAGCATCATGAGAGGACAGAGTAAGACAAGAAGAAAATTTAACCATTGCATATTGTTCAACCTCCATTTAATAAAAAGTGTGTATGCTGAGTTCATTACAGGATAAGTTCCCTGTGGTTATAGTATAAAAAGGAAGTTTAAAGAACTTATGCAGAAAAAGCATGGAAAATAATGAATTATGATTCGTCTTTATTGGTATTCCATTTCTTAATTTTGTTTTTGCATATTTTTTTAGTAGTGCAGCACCCATTTTTATTTGTTATTCTTATAATGATAAATATAAAAATGGGGAATAAAATAAGGATGAAAAGACTTAACCATTGCACTTTATTCACCTCAGTTCATCCATAATAAATGATTATTGAACTCTATAATCAAAGACTCGCCACAATTAACGAGTCCTTGATTAAGGATATATCTTATTTTTGTAAAAGAATAGTAAAGGTAGTCCCACGACCTAATTCACTCTCTACAGAAATCTTTCCTCCATGTAATTCAACAATTTCTTTTACAATCGCAAGACCTAAACCGCTTCCGCCTGTTGCGCGAGTTCGGGATTTATCGACTCTATAAAACCGCTCGAAAATATGAGATAGATCTTGTTCAGGGATACCTTCTCCTTCATCTTTTACTCTAATCTTAACGATTTCCTTGTTCTCTGTAACTGTAACAAATACTTTAGAATTTATGTCAGAGTGAGAATATGCATTGTTTAACAGATTGAGAATAACTTGTTCAAAACGTTGTTCGTCGAGTAGAAGAACAACGTCTTCTGGGCACGAGGAAATAATACGAATATTTTTATCGGTATAAGCTGGTTGGATTTTTGTTAAGATGTTTTTTAATAAATCATATAGATTAGTCTGCTTTGTATGAATAACAAAATTGTGTTTTTCCATTTTAGCTAATTCAAATAAATCTTGAACAAGCCGTGTTACATGATCAGCTTCTTCTTTAATAATAGATAAATAATGATTTTGATCTTGTGCAGGAATCTGATTTTTAATAAGGATATCAGCGTATCCTCTAACATATGTTAACGGTGTTCGAAGTTCGTGTGCAACACTAGCTAGAAATTCACCTCGTTCTTTTTTCAAATAATTTAAATCATCTGCAAGTTTTTGGATAGACTGCGCTAGTTCTCCTACTTCATCATTTCTATTAATATTTAAAGATACGGATAAATCCCCTTTACTCATTTTTTCTGTTGCTTTTTTCATTTTAATTAAAGGGTTAGTGAGAAGTTTTGATAATAAGAACATGGTTATAATAGTAAGGATAAAGGTAATGGCACCGACAACTATAAATTGGTATGTTAAGCGCTGAATCATTTGCTTAATAGAGTCAGTACCTAAAAACATGTATACATATCCTTTCGTATCGCTACCAACTTGAATGGGACTAATTGTACAAATATAGTTAGATGTTTTCCAATGATCTTCCACAACTGTGCCATTTTTATTAACAGGAGGCATTTTTGTATGTAAATGTTTTTCCATGGAATGATCTACATTACTTGATTTTGCAAGAATTTCTCCATTTTTCGAAGTAATGACAACCTTAGTTTCTGCTTCCGATTCCATGAGAGCCACGTGAGATATAGTTTGATCATCGAAGTATTTCTCCAGTACATCACGATGATTATTTCCTCTAGTAAGGAGAGATTTTACTTCTTCCTGAACTCTCGTATTGACCAAGCTGTAATACAGTAGAAGAAACAATATACTTTCAATTAGAAAAGTACAAATAAAAAAATAAAATCCAAATTTTACTGAGATACGTTTCATAAACCTTCACGATCCTTGTTGTTTAGTAATATCATATATCTTTCTCTTCATTTGCCCAGCGATATCCAATTCCATATATAGTCTTAAGGTGATCATGAATTGGAAAAGAAGCTTTTCGTAATTTTTCACGTAAGTTACGAATATGAGAATCTACAGTTCGATCCTCCGTTTCTGATGTATGTCCCCAAATACGTTCAATAAGTTGTTCACGACTAAATACGTAATTTACATTATTTAAAAATAAACCGAGTAGCGAAAATTCAATTGGGGTTAATAACAGTTCATTTCCATGCACAGAAGCAGTATGTTTTGCCTCATCCCACACCAATCCTTTATATTCTATTTTATGATGCTGCTTTGTTCTGCGTAGCACGGCTTCTATACGAGCTAATAATTCTTCTTCATGAAACGGTTTCGTGATATAATCGTCAGCTCCTTTTTTTAATCCTTGTACAACATCTTGTGTATCATCACGAGCAGTTAGCATGATGATAGGTAAGTTATTGAACTCACGAATTCTCGAGCAAGTTTCCCAACCATCCATTTCGGGCATCATAATGTCTAGTAAAATTAATCGAAATTCTTTTTCTTCTAATAAAGAAATAGCTTCTTTGCCAGAAGTTGCTTTTGTACAGTGATACCCCCTAGGGGCTAAATATAATGAAAGTAAATCTAGCATACGCGGTTCATCATCTACTAATAGAATGTTAATCATATAGGCCCTCCTTAATTAAATGATACCTAAATATAAGATATTTTACTAAAAGATATTGAAGAAATTGTGCAGGGCGCTATGTGTTTTCTTGTTTTTGTCTCTGCATAATTTCTTGATAATTGTTCTATATAATAATTACGAACAAATTGGGGAGGGATTTTTTATGAAGAGAACGGTATTAACGGGGATTTCAGTCGTAGCAATTTCTTTAATTGCTGCATGTTCTGCAACTACAAATACAGCAAGTGATCATAAAAATATGAATGAAAAAAAGACCACACAGACTGAAACAGCAACAAAACCGTTACAAGTGATAAAAGGACCTGAAGTTACGCTAGTGGCGAAAGAAGAGAAGCAAAAGCTAAGTAACGGTGTTGTTGTTCCAGTATGGACATTTAATGGTTCTTCTCCTGGACCAGAAATTCGTGTAAAAAAAGGTGAAAAGGTTAAGGTCACTTTAAAAAATGAACTATCTGCACCGGTATCAATCCACTGGCACGGATATCCTGTTCCAAACAATATGGATGGAATTCCAGGAGTTACGCAAGACGCGATTGAGCCAGGGAAAAGTTTTACGTATGAATTTGAAGCAAACGTACCAGGAACGTATTGGTATCATTCACATCAAGACTCCGTTAATCAACTAGATCGAGGACTGTATGGTGCTCTTGTTGTAGAAGATACAAATGAAAAGTATGATAAAGATTACACATTAATGTTAGATGAATGGGTAACTGATAAAAAAGAAATTGATAAACAAATTAAGGAAATGACAAAAGGGAAAACAGAAAAAGCAGATGGTAATAAGTCTAGTATGGATCATGGAAATATGGAAAAGCATGATGATATGAACGGTATGGATCATTCTGGTATGGACATGGGAGGCGATAAAAAAGACTCCGGTAATATGAAAGGCATGGATCATGGAAATATGAATATGGAAGGTCATAATATGAGTATGTATGATCTATTCACAATCAATGGTAAAAGCGGGGATTTAGTAGAGCCGTTGAAAGTAAAAAAAGGAGATAAAGTTCGACTTCGATTTATCAATGCTGGTTACTTATCACACAACATCCATGTTCATGGTCATGATATAAAAGTAATCGCAACTGATGGCCAGCCAATCAATGATCCAAAGGTTGTAAAAGATGAAGTGATTTCGATTGCACCAGGTGAACGTTATGATGTTGAGTTTACAGCGAATAATCCTGGAAAATGGTATGTTGAGGACCATGGGGAAGGAAAAGGTGTAAAAGGAATGAAAGCTGTTATTGAGTATGATGGCAGCAAAGATATGAAAGATAAAGCGAATGAAAAAGAAAAACTTCCAAAATTAGATATGACGAAATATGGTTCTAAGAAATTAGGAAGCTTCACATTAGATCAGCAATATAATGCCACATATACAATGGATTTGAACACAGAAATGAATGGCAATGGGATGATATATACAATTAACGGAAAAACATTCCCTAATATTGATCCAATTCAAGTGAAAAAAGGCGATTTAGTAAAAGTAAAATTAGTAAATCATTCTAAAATGGATGATCACCCGATGCATTTACATGGTCATTTCTTCCAAGTATTAAGCAAGAATGGAAAACCAATAGAAGGTTCTCCGATTGTAAAGGATACATTAAACTTGAAACCAGGAGAAGAATATGAGGTAGCATTTGTAGCAAATAATCCAGGTGAATGGATGTTCCATTGTCATGATTTGCATCATGCATCTGCAGGGATGGTAACAGAAGTGAAATATAAAGATTATAAATCTGATTATGTTCCAAACCCTAATATTCCTAATATGCCAGAGTGATGTTAAATTTGTGTAATTTATTATGGATAATATAAAGCAGCTATCCAATTGGAGAGCTGCTTTATTGATATGTTGTATGAAGCGTTTAATCGATCCCGCATTAACGGGCAGTAAGCCCTCCACTGATGGAAGTTTCACTTTATACTATTTTTTGAAATCTTGATTCAGTTAATGTATGTGTTGATTGTGTTGAGAGGAAGGTGAATTATGATCTGGAAATGTTATAAAAACGGTGAGAAGAATTATAATGCTAACTGAAAGCAAAAATAGAAACCAGCGGTGAATGTAAGAAGAGAAAATTTTTGACAAGAATTGAATGATACATGACGTAGTAATGGCAATTGTGAGCAAAATACTAATAAGAAGTATACTGTGTGCTTGCTGAGCATTCAACATTTCCGTCACCATAGCTCCCATCATACCTGCCATCAATCCAGAAAACATACCTTCTAAAGCAGAGTACAGATGAAAGGATAGCCCAACTAAAAGTCCAACTATGCCACTAATCAACATAGAAAGTAAAGTAGAATACAACAAGTCTCCTTTCAAAATAATGCCAAGATAGAATCCTATGCTTAATCCGGTGCTCATACTAAAAGACATAATAAATACCATATACTCCATTAGGGTACCTTTAGATTTAGTGATAAATGATGTAACAATAACTGAGATAAAACAAAGCGTTAGGGCAGTTAACGTATAGTTGGACATAGTGATACCTCCCTGTCCTTTTGTTCATTTCATCATATGTGCAAATGTAGAGTACTTATGCCTATATATGTCTGCAAAATATCTGCATAATTTAAGGGAGAGAATGAAAATAGTTGTTCTGATAAAAATACATATAAGTGTGCTTGTATGTATTTTCTTTGAAAAAATTTCAAAAAATAGGTATTTAAACAGTTGCAATATATACCCCATACCCGTATAATGTATATAAAGATTAACAATTACAATAACCGAGGTGATATTGATGGATCATTGTAAAGATAATGAAATGAATCAAAAAATGGTTCCTCGAACAGAAGAGGAAATTCAAAGTGTTATAAAACGTTTAAAGCGTATTGAAGGTCAAGTACGCGGTGTTCAAAAAATGGTGGAAGATAACCGGTACTGTGTTGATATTTTAATTCAAATTTCAGCGATTAATGCGGCATTAAATAAAGTAGGTTTTTCTTTATTGGAGCGCCATACAAAACATTGTGTAGCAAAGGCGGTTCATGAGGGAAACGGGGATGAATCGATTCAAGAATTAATGAGCGTTATTAAGCAGTTTTCAAAATAGGAGGGGTATAGGATGGATAAACAAAAACATGTTACGCTTGGAGTAACAGGAATGACATGTGCAGCTTGTGCCAATCGGATTGAAAAAGTGTTAAATAAAATGGATGGGGTAGAAGCTAACGTAAACTTAGCAATGGAAAAAGCAAGTATCAAATATGATTCTTCTCAGCAAGAAATTTCGAATATAAAAGAGAAAATTGAGAAGTTAGGATATGGCGTATCAGCAGAAAAAGTTACTTTAGATATCGAAGGGATGACATGCGCAGCCTGTGCGAATCGAATTGAAAAAGTGCTAAATAAAATGGAAGGTATTTCGAATGCAACGGTTAATTTAGCTACAAATAGTGCTGTTGTAGAGTATAACGAAGGGTTAGTATCTACAGAAAACATTCTTGAAAAGATAAAGAAACTAGGATATAAGGGACAAATCCGTAACGAAGAGGTAGATCGTTCAGAAAGAAAAGAGGAAGTTATTAAGGAGAAAAAGCGTCAACTTATGATTTCTATTATTTTGTCCTTACCTTTACTCTATACAATGCTTGGACATATGCCATTTGATACAGGAGTACCAATACCGCATATTCTTATGAATCCTTGGCTTCAACTTTTATTAGCAACACCAGTTCAGTTTTATATTGGAGGACACTTCTATGTAGGTGCTTATCGGGCTCTTCGAAATAAAAGTGCGAATATGGACGTTTTAGTTGTATTAGGAACATCAGCAGCTTATTTTTATAGTTTATATGAAACTTTGAAAACGTTAGGAAATCCTGCATACACTCCTGATTTATATTTTGAAACAAGCGCGGTTTTAATTACGTTAATTTTGGTCGGAAAGTACTTTGAAATAATGGCAAAAGGGCGTACAACAGAAGCAATTTCAAAATTGTTAAGTTTACAGGCGAAAGATGCGCTTGTTGTTCGTAATGGTCAAGAGGTGCGAGTGCCGTTAGAAGAAGTTGTGATTGGAGATATCATGATTGTAAAACCCGGTGAAAAAATACCGGTGGATGGTATCGTGATTTCAGGGGCGTCTTCTGTTGATGAATCTATGATTACTGGAGAATCTATTCCGGTGGATAAAAAAGAAGGAGATTCTGTTATTGGAGCGACGATTAATGCAAATGGGATGCTGACCATTCAAGCTGAAAAAGTTGGAAAAGACACAGCGTTAGCGGGCATTATTAAAATTGTTGAAGAAGCGCAAGGATCTAAAGCACCTATTCAGAGATTAGCAGATATCATTTCGGGTATTTTTGTTCCTATTGTTGTAGCGATTGCTTTAGTTGCCTTTATTGTATGGCATTTCTTTATAACACCAGGAGATTTACCAAAAGCATTGGAAGTAGGAATTGCGATTCTTGTCATTGCATGTCCGTGTGCACTAGGTTTGGCTACACCAACTTCGATTATGGTTGGAACAGGAAAAGGAGCAGAAAAGGGTATTCTCTTTAAAGGAGGTGAATATCTAGAAGGGACGCATAAAATCAATGCAGTGTTGCTGGATAAAACAGGAACAGTAACAAAAGGAAAACCAGAAGTTACCGATGTATTAGAATTTCAAGAAGGCATGATTGATTATGCTATTTCAGCTGAAAGTGCTTCTGAGCATCCGTTAGCCCATGCGATTGTTGAATATGGAAAACAACATGAGATAAATTTGAAAGAGTTACAGCACTTTGTAGCAATTCCAGGCCAGGGGCTTGAAGCGGATATTGAAAACAAAAAGGTTCTTGTTGGAACACGTAAATTGATGAATGAACAATCTGTAGAAACTTCACAGCATGAAGGGGTCATGAAAGAACTAGAGTATCAAGGTAAAACAGCGATGCTTGTCGCAATTGATGAGAAGCTTGCTGGAATAATCGCTGTTGCTGATACTGTAAAGGAAAGTTCGAAGGATGCAATTCAAACACTGAAGCAAATGGGAATTGAAATATACATGGTAACAGGTGATAATAAACGTACAGCTGAAGCGATTGCAAAACAAGTTCATATTGACCATGTATTTGCAGAAGTATTGCCAGAGGATAAGGCTAAGATTGTAGAGGGTTTACAAAAACAAGGAAAGAGAGTAGCAATGGTAGGTGATGGTATTAATGATGCACCGGCTCTTGCAAAATCTGATATTGGTATGGCAATTGGAACAGGTGCAGATGTAGCAATTGAAACTGCAGATGTTACGTTAGTTGGCGGTGACTTATCACATATACCAAAAGCGATTGAGTTAAGTCGTAAGACGATGAAAAATATTCGTCAAAACTTGTTTTGGGCTTTATTCTATAACGCAATCGGTATTCCTGTGGCGGCATTTGGATTATTGGAGCCTTGGGTAGCCGGAGCGGCGATGGCATTTAGTTCTGTATCTGTTGTGACGAACGCGCTTCGTTTGAAACGCGTTAAAATATAAATGAATTAAATGGAGGAATATATGATGACTATCACATTAAACGTACAAGGAATGACATGTAATCATTGCAAAATGGCAGTAACAAATGCGCTTACAGAGTTAGCGGGAGTACAAAATGTAGAAGTTAACCTGCAAGAGGGAACTGTAAATGTAAAATATGATGAAGCAAAAGTAGATGTAGAAAAAATGAAAGAAGCTATTGAAGATCAAGGATATGACGTGCAATAAATAGGGAAATTCAATAAATTTTAGTAAAAAGGCCGTTTTGTTAAAAGCGGCCTTTTATTTAATGATAAATAAGTTGTATCGTTACATATGATAGGCTTCGAATAGGCACAATCTGTTACCCAAATAATCGTGTTTTGTTTACAAATAAAATTGAATTTACTAGAATAATGAATATGAATCGTAATAATTACGTTTTGTGGCGGCGTTGTAAAAGTAGCTACAAGTGTAGTCAGAAACAAAGAAATGGATGGTTGATAATATGAACAAAGTAGAAATTCATATTTTAGGTGGTTTTTTAGGGAGCGGAAAATCAACGCTACTTCAAAAATTATTATTAGCGGAAAAGAAGAAAAATCGAAAAGTTGCAGTACTAATGAATGAAATAGGCGAATACTCCGTAGATACAGATATTGTAGGACGAGAAAATATTTTAAGAGAACTTTTAAAAGGCTGTATTTGCTGTACGATGAAAGATGAATTAGAAATTCAGCTACATTCCTTATATCAGGAGGAGAGACCTGATGTAGTTTATATAGAAACAACGGGAGTTGCGCATCCGATTGAAGTATTAGACGCTTGTCTCTCACCTATTTTAGCTCCTTATATTGAAGTGAAGTCCATTATTGTTGTATTAGATGCAATCAGGTGGTTAAATCGAGAAACATTAAGTAAAAGCGTGCAACAACTTTTAAACGAACAAATGAAGTATGGAAGTCATATTCTTATCAATAAATCAGATTTGCTTAGAGACGAAGAAAAGAAACAGGTTGTTGAGGAAGTAGCGTTAATAAATAGACATGCAAAACTATACAAAACACAGTATTGTAATATATCTTTAGAGGATTTCGAAGAGGTAAAGCTAGCAAGTAATCAAAATCATGAAAAATTACATGTGAAACAGCATTTACATATTCAAACTATGACCTATTCATTTGAAAAATCAATTGATCAAGGCGAATTGTACGAGTGGCTTTCTAATTTACCTGAGGGAATTTATCGTGTAAAAGGATTTGTGAAATTTCATGGTGAAAAATACCCAACGTTGCTGCAATACTCATTTGGTGTGCCATCTTTAATGGAGCAGGATTTTGGTTTCCCTACAAACCTTGTAATTATTGGAGAGAATTTAGATAAAGCGAAACTGAAGAAGGAGCTAGAGAGTTTGGAACAAGTTGAGTTGTAAGTTTTTTGTGCGGTTGTTTTCAGATGAATATATTAATTTTAATGGAGAGGGAAGGACTAGTTTTTTAGTCATTCCCTTTTTTAGTTAAGAAACGAACATGTTCTTAGTAAATATTTATAAATGAACTGGAAGGGATTTGGGAAAAATTAGAGAAATTAGAGGTACTTCAAGAAATTTTATTTTATAGTAGCGGTTGATATTGAGAAATGTCATTATTACGGGTAGTTCACCTCAGTATATTCAATTCTCTAAGAAGGTAAATGATAGGGGAGGAATTATGATGTCAGTGAAAAAACGTAAGTGGCTAAAGATGGTGTTTACAGGTTGTATACTTGGTTCACTGTTTGTATCAGCTGGATGCTCTGGAAAAAAAGCGAGTACAAGTAATGAGGAAACAGTTAAGGTAGGTGTTCTTGCTTCGTTAACTGGACCACTTGAATCGTATGGAAAACAAACAGTAAATGGATTTGAGCTCGGTCTTGATTATGCAACAGGTGGAACAGGAAAAGTAGAAGGGAAAAAGATTAAGTTTGTTGTAGAAGATACGGAAACAAAAGCAGATGTAGCTGTTAAGAAGGCTACGAGACTATTAGAAGAAGATAAAGTAGACTTTTTAGTTGGTTCATCTAGTTCAAGTGATACGTTAGCAGTTTTACCATTGGCTGAAGAATATGAAAAAATAATGGTTGTTGAGCCAGCTGTAGCAGATAGTATAACAGGGAAGAACTGGAATAAATATATTTTTAGAACAGGACGAAATTCATCTCAAGATGCAATTGCCGGTGCAGCATCAATTGCTAAGAAAGATGTGAAGATTGCTACACTAGCTCCAGACAATGCATTCGGAAGAGAAGGGATTGCGGCATTTAAAGATGCAGCAAAGAAGTTAGGCGCAAACATTGTAAATGAGCAATATGCTGATGCGAATTCTACTGATTTTACGGCAAATATACAAAATATTATAAGCTCAAAACCAGATTATTTATTTATTGTCTGGGCAGGTGCAAATTCACCGTGGAAGCAATTAAAAGATATGAATGTGGAGCAGCAAGGTATTAAAATTTCAACGGGTGCACCTGATATTCCAGCGTTAAAAACGATGGATGCGTTAGTTGGCATGCAAGGCTTTTCAGTGTATTATCATACGCTTCCGAAAAATAAAGTGAATGATTGGTTAGTAGAAGAACATAAAAAACGATTTAACGGTGCTGTTCCAGACTTGTTTACAGCTGGTGGGATGTCAGCTGCTATTTCAATCGTTGAAGCTTTAAAGAAAACGAAAGGTGATACTGATGCTGATACACTCATTAAAAAGATGGAAGGAATGGAATTTGAAACACCAAAAGGAACAATGAAATTCCGTGCGAAAGATCATCAAGCTTTACAAACGCTTTATTCGATTACATTGAAAAAACAAGATGGAATTGATTATCCTGTTCCGGTTTTAGAGCGGGAATTAAAAATGACAGAAACAGAACCGCCAATTCGCAATAAATAGTCTGAATAATGTAAAAATTAAACTTCTTATTGTGACGGACAGTGAAGGTATCCTTTAGATTATTAAACTGTCTTTAAAGACTATTGGGTGAAAGTTTTCCGTTCCTATCATAAAGGGATGGAAAACTTTTTATCTCGTATGAACGGGCGATAAGATTTCCGCATTAAGATTCAGAGAAAACGAAGAAGATAGGTGGTAATGAAGAAAGCTCTCGTTGCTAAAAGTTTCACTTTATAAAGGAATCCTTTGTGAGGAGGACATAATGTGGAGAATTTGTTAAAGACTCACGATCTTTGTGTCTCGTTTGGGGAACATCATGTTATTAAAGATGTAAATTTGATAATACCAAAAGGAAAGTTTATTTCCATTATCGGGCCAAATGGAGCAGGGAAAACCACCCTTTTTAATTTGTTAAGCGGTCAACTTTCTCCGACCAAAGGGGAGATTTATTTTAAGGAACGTGACATTACAAAGTTATCGATTCCAGATCGAACACGTCTTGGTATGGGACGTTCCTTTCAGCTTACAAACATTTTTCCAGAATTAACGGTTCTTGAAAATGTTCGGCTTGGTGTACAGTCTTATGCGAAAGATTATTATAGTTTCTTCCCGCGCCCGTCTCGGTATAAGCAGCAACAAGAAGAAGCACGCCATTTACTCGAAGTTGTGTTGCTGAATGAAAAGGAAGAAGTACTTGCAAAAGATTTAGCTCATGGAGAAAAGCGAAAATTGGAACTTGCAATGCTTTTAGCACTTAAAACAGATATGTTGTTGTTAGATGAACCGACAGCGGGTATTTCCATTGAAGAAGTTCCTGCTATTCTCCAAGTCATTGAAAATATAAAAAATAATCGTGAAAATACGATTGTGTTAATAGAGCACAAAATGGATATGGTTCTTCATTTATCTGATCATCTTATTGTGTTATTTCAAGGGGAGTTATTAGCTGAAGGATTACCAGAAGAGATTATGAAGGATGAGCGTGTGCAAACTGCATATTTAGGAGGATTATACAGTGACACTATTAAAAGTGGATAATATAGAAACGTATTTAGATCAGTTTCATATTTTGCAAGGTGTTTCTTTTGGAGTGGAGGAAGGAACCATTACAGTCTTATTTGGAAGAAACGGAGCAGGGAAAACGACAACGCTACGTTCTATTATGGGGTTTCATACCATTTCTAACGGAGCGGTTTATTTTGGCGACGAGAAAGTAAATGGGCTATCAACACATATGATTTCTCGAAAAGGTATAGGGTATGTGCCAGAAAATCAAGGAATATTTTACGACTTAACGGTTGAAGAAACGTTTGCTCTCGCTCAAACGAAAAAAAATGAAGAAACAGATGAAAAAGTGGAATGGATGTTGAATCTCTTTCCAGATTTAAAACAATTTTGGCATAAAAAGAGTGGATTGTTAAGTGGAGGCCAAAAACAAATGCTCGCTATCGCAAGGGCTTACATTAATAGTGAAGGCCTACTTCTTATTGATGAGCCTAGTAAAGGCTTGTCACCAATCATGATTGAGAAGTTGATGATCTCAATTTTAAAAATGAAGGAAAAAACAACTGTTTTACTTGTCGAACAAAACTTTATGATGGCCAGTCAAATTGGCGATTATTTTTACATTATGGACAATGGGAAAATTGTACATAATGGTCCGATGAGTGAACTGAAAGAAGATAAGGAAACATGTCATATATATTTAGGGATTTCTTAACCTTGATATGGGTGAGGTGAAAAACGTGGATGTGTTTGTTAATTTATTTGTAAATGGTGTTTCGACAGGCGTGCTTATTTTCTTATTAGCATCTGGCTTAACACTTATTTTCGGTTTAATGAGTGTTCTTAATTTTGCTCATGGCGGGCTATTTGCATGGGGCGCTTTTACTGGGGTGTGGTTGTTTAATGTAACAGGTAGTTATATGTTTGCATTATTTGGTGCTATTGTGATGGGCATGTTTCTTGGCTTGATATTAGAAAGATTCCTTATACGTCCTGTTTATGGAAATCATGTTCGTCAACTTCTGGTTACACTTGGTGGTATGCTCGTGCTTAGTGAATGTATAAAAGTATTTTGGGGGCCGAATCCGATAGGAGCTAAGTTACCGAAGTGGTTACAAGGAAGTTTTACATTTGACGGAATCATATTAATTAAGTATCGCTTATTTGTTATTTTAATCGGTTTATTCGTTTACATTGGATTTGTATTGTTACTTCGAAAAACGAAAATCGGGCTTATGATTCGTGCTGGTGTAATAGATAAAGAGATGGTTCAAGCGCTTGGAATTAATGTGAAAGCTATTTTTTCTTTCGTATTTTTATTAGGAGCTGGAATGGCGGCGTTAGGTGGCTTTCTTCTCGCGCCTTATTCGGGTATTATTTTTGCCGAAATGGGGATGCAGTATGCTATTTTAGCTTTTATCGTTGTGATCATTGGTGGATTAGGTAGTGTACAAGGTTCTGTAATTGCATCCTTAATTGTTGGCTTGGCAGGAGCTTTTACAGCTTATTATCTTCCAGATTTATCGCTTGCGATAAACATGTTGATGCTGTTATTCGTCTTATTAGTTAAGCCAACAGGACTTGTTGGTGAAAAGGGGTGAGATTGTTATGACCACATCATCTAATCGGGCTAGCTTATATTTTTGGTGTGCAATTCTTTTCTGTTTCATGATATTTCCTTTTATAAACGATTCAAGGAGCATGTTAATCTTGTTTACACAAATTTTCATTTTCGCAATATTCGCAATGAGTTTTGATATTCTATTAGGCTATACGGGAATTGTGTCGTTTGGACATTGTATGTTCTTTGGAATTGGTGCTTATTGTGTCGCACTCCTATTAGATCGACAAGAGGCAACAATATCGAGTTTTTTTATTGGGATTATATTAGCAGTCACTTTATCAGCGGTCATTAGTTATATAGTTGGTATGCTTTCCTTACGGTTAAAAAGTCATTTTTATGCGATGCTAACACTAGCCATTTCTCAATTATTCTTTGTGCTAGCTGAAAAATGGCGAACCGTCACGCATGGGGGGGATGGTTTTACGTTCCGTGTACCTGATATATTTCGAGATCGTTTTACATTTTACTATATTACATTAATAAGTCTAGTAATCATTTTTTTATTACTACAACTGTTTACGAAATCTTCAATTGGTAACGTATTAAAAGCGATTTCGCAAAATGAACAACGTGTGGAAGCACTTGGTTATAAAATTCTTCACTATAAAGTAATTGCGAGTGTTGTAGCTGGAGTTGTAGCATCTGTGAGCGGCGGTTTATTTGTTATCACACTTCGTTTTGTAAATACGACCGTTTTTTCAATTGACATGACGCTAAATGCTTTATTAATGACGACAATCGGTGGCATTGGGACATTAGTAGGAGCGATAATAGGGGCAGGAATGATTGAATCTTTGAAATACTATTTGTCAGAGCTTGCTGCGCAGTACCCAATTTTTGAACGATGGACAATTTTTCTTGGTTTATTGTATATCATCGTTTTATTAGGTCTTCCAACAGGTATGTTAGGAACAGCTAGGAAGTTGGTGAGCTGGAAACGACATAAGAAAAAAGGGAAGAAGGAGCAAATTGAGCATAGTGCTTAATACATTAGAGAATGGCCTCTTAACTGAAAACGAATTTAAAGGTTACTTATAGGTAACCTACGCACATTAAAGTGCATGATTGTATTTTTAACGATATATAGATAAAATTCATTCTATGGAAAAAATAGTATTTTAGAAAGATTAGGGAGTGTTATATTTGGCAGAATTAATACAAGGAAAAAATGCATTAATTACAGGGGCTGGCAGAGGGATTGGCCGTGCTGTAGCAATCGCTTTAGCAAAAGAAGGCGTGAATGTAGGACTTTTAGCACGTTCAGAAGAAAATTTAAAGGCTGTTGCAAAAGAAGTTGAGGCAGAAGGCGTGAAAGCTGTAACTGCTACTGCAGATGTATCTTCATATGAAGAAGTAAGTGAAGCAATTGAAACATTAAAAAATGGCTTAGGTTCTATTGATATTTTAATTAATAACGCTGGAATTTCTAAATTTGGTAAATTTTTAGAACTAGATGTTGCGGAATGGGAAAAAATCATTCAAGTGAACTTAATGGGCGTATATTATGTGACTCGTGCTGCGTTACCAGGAATGATTGAGCAGCAGTCTGGTGACATTATTAATATTTCATCAACAGCTGGACAAAAAGGAGCGCCAGTAACAAGCGCGTACAGTGCTTCTAAATTTGGTGTTCTTGGTTTAACAGAATCGTTAGCGATGGAAGTACGTAAACATAATATTCGCGTGACAGCATTAACACCAAGTACAGTTGCAACAGATATGGCAGTAGAATTAGGTTTGACAGATGGTAACCCAGATAGAGTTATGCAGGCTGAAGATATTGCCGAATTTATTGTAGTGCAGCTAAAATTAAATAAACGTACATTTATTAAATCTGCCGGATTATGGTCTACAAATCCGTAAGAGAATGAATGATTGAATTAAAAAAAGATAGCTGTTCTTTTCTAGAACAGCTATCTTTTTTTAGCGTAACCTTAGCACATAGTTTCTTAATCATTTGACGATAGAATATTCATCTTATTGAATCTCATTTCAATATGTCACTTCATCAACAGACAAACATAATGAGGTAACTAAGAAAAAATGTTTTTGTGAAATACGTTTATTTCCAATTCGTATAGTCGAATTTTCTAACATGAAATGTTATGATGCCATTAAGGTAGAATAAGTTTGGAAGGGGTATAGAAATAACGAATATGGACAAAGAAAAACAACAATTAAGCGTTGAAGTTGCAAGGTTATACTACCAATCTGATTATAGTCAACAAGAGATTGCAAATAAATTAAATATCTCAAGGCCGACTATCTCGAGATTGTTAAAATATGCAAAAGAAAAAGGATTTGTTCAAATTAAAATAACTGATCCATTTGCTGATTTAGATAATGTAGGAAACCTACTTAAAGAAAAATATAACTTATTAGAGGCGCATGTCGTATTTTCTCCAGTACCAGAATATACGGCCATTACAGAGTATATTAGTAAGTATGCTGCAGAGTATATGGAAAAGACTGTTACAAATGGTGATGTTGTTGGTGTAAGTTGGGGAACGACGATGTATGAAGTCGCTAGAAAAATTGTCCCGCAGCATGTGAAAGGGGTAGAAGTTGTCCAATTAAAAGGAGGTATTAGTCATTCAAGTGTAAATACATATGCGAATGAAACAATTGCCTTGTTTGCGGACGCCTTTCAAACAACACCGCGAAACCTACCGCTTCCAGTTATATTTGATAATGCAGTTACAAAAGAATTAGTAGAGCAGGATCGGCATATTCACCATATTGTTGAGATGGGAAAACAAGCTAATATTGCTATTTTCACAGTGGGAACTGTTAGAGATGAGGCATTATTATTTCGACTAGGTTATTTGAATGAACAAGAAATGAACTTATTGAAAGAACAAGCTGTTGGGGACATTTGCTCACGTTTCTTCGATGGAAATGGTAATATTTGCAGTGAGGAAATTAACCAGCGCACAATTGGTATTGATTTAGAAGAGTTGCGCTTAAAGAAGCGCTCTGTTCTTGTTGCAGGAGGCTCTAGAAAAGTAAAGGCAATTGATGGTGCATTAAGAGGCGGATATGCGAATGTGTTGATTATCGATCAGCATACAGCAAAAGAGTTGCTACATTATCAAAAGGGCTAGAAATAGAAGGTTCTCCCAAAAGTATGATTTTGAGAGAACCTTTTTTACAAAAACATTTGAACAAAATTTCAAAAGCGTGTTTACATTTGTTCAAATGGGAGTTAGAATGAAGTTGTTAAAAGATATGAGGAGTGAAAAAAATGAACATTGCAAAGTTAATTGATCATACAGTTTTGAAACCGAATACTACGAAAGAAGATGTTATGAAAGTCTTAGAAGAAGCAAAGAAATATAATTTCGCTTCTGTTTGTATTAATCCTACATGGGTAAAATTAGCTGCTGAAGAATTAGCAGGGCATAATGTGGATGTTTGTACAGTAATCGGATTCCCTTTAGGTGCAAATACAACTGAGACAAAAGTATTTGAAACAAAAGATGTAATTGCAAAAGGTGCAACAGAAGTAGACATGGTAATCAATGTTGGTGCTTTAAAAGATGGAGATAATGAATTCGTAGAAAACGATATTCGTGAAGTTGTACAAGCTGCAAAAGGAAAAGCACTTGTAAAAGTTATCATTGAAACTTGTTTATTAACAGATGAAGAAAAAGTACGTGCTTGTGAATTATCTGTAAAAGCTGGTGCTGATTTTGTAAAAACTTCAACTGGATTCTCAACTGGCGGTGCAACTGCGGAAGATATCACATTAATGCGCAAAACTGTTGGAGAAAACGTTGGTGTAAAAGCATCTGGTGGCGTTCGTACGCGAGAAGATGCAGAGAAAATGATTGAAGCTGGCGCTTCTAGAATCGGAGCAAGTGCTAGTGTTGCAATTGTATTAAATGATACAAACGGCGTTTCAGATAACTATTAATTCATAAAAAGTTGTAAGCAATAGATACACGAATTGCTGAGAAGCATAGTGTATCTATTGCTTTAACAATCAAAAAATATGTAAGCGGATACGAAAAAGGAGGGGATTTTTATGAAATATGTAATCGGTATCATAGGCTTGATAATTGTGTTAGGTATCGCATGGCTTGCAAGTAATAATAGAAGAAAAGTGAAATATCGCCCTATTATAACGATGATTATACTTCAGTTTATTTTAGGTTTCTTACTATTAAATACAAGTATCGGGAACGTACTAATTGCTGGAATTGCAGATGGTTTTGGACAATTGTTAAAGTATGCTGCTGATGGTGTTAACTTTGTATTTGGTGGTTTGTTAAATCAAAAAGAATTTTCATTCTTTTTAGGAGTATTAATGCCAATTGTGTTTATATCAGCTTTAATTGGTATTTTGCAGCACTTTAAGGTATTGCCGTTCATTGTGAAATATATTGGTTTAGCTTTAAGTAAAGTGAATGGAATGGGAAAACTTGAATCATATAATGCTGTAGCTTCAGCAATTTTAGGGCAGTCAGAGGTATTCATCTCTGTTAAGAAACAATTAGGTTTATTAAGTGAAAAAAGATTATATACACTGTGTGCTTCTGCAATGTCAACGGTGTCCATGTCTATAGTGGGATCCTATATGGTGTTATTAAAACCACAGTATGTTGTAACCGCTTTAGTGCTGAACTTGTTTGGTGGGTTTATCATTGCTTCTATTATTAATCCTTATGAGGTTACGGAAGAAGAAGATATTTTAGAAGTACAAGAGGAAGAGAAAAAGACCTTTTTTGAAGTATTAGGGGAATATATAGTAGATGGCTTTAAAGTTGCTATTACAGTAGCTGCTATGCTAATTGGATTTGTTGCTTTAATTGCTTTTATTAATGCCATTTTTAAAGGAGTAATTGGTATCTCATTCCAAGAGATTCTTGGTTATGTATTTGCACCATTTGCATTTATTATGGGGGTTCCTTGGAATGAAGCTGTTAATGCCGGTAATATTATGGCGACGAAACTTGTATCAAATGAGTTTGTAGCTATGACAAATTTAGCACAAGGAAACTTTAATTTTTCAGGAAGAACGACTGCTATCATATCGGTGTTCCTAGTTTCATTCGCAAACTTCTCTTCAATCGGAATTATCGCTGGAGCTGTTAAAAGTTTACATGAAAAACAAGGAAATGTGGTAGCAAGATTTGGTTTGAAACTGCTTTTCGGAGCAACTTTAGTAAGCTTTTTATCCGCAACAATAGTTGGATTAATATATTAAGAGTTTAATAAGTTTACCCTTTACAAAATAAAATAAGAAGGATTGGTGATTAGGATGAGAATGGTAGATATTATTGCAAAAAAACGTGATGGTAAAGAACTAACAACAGAGGAAATTCAATTTTTTATTAAAGGATATACAGATGGATCAATCCCTGATTATCAAGTAAGTGCACTAGCAATGGCTATCTTTTTCCAAGATATGTCTGATCGTGAACGTGCTGATTTAACAATGGCTATGGTGAATTCTGGAGAGACAATTGATTTATCAGAGATTGAAGGGGTTAAAGTAGATAAACATTCAACTGGCGGTGTTGGTGATACAACAACATTGGTTTTAGGACCATTAGTAGCTGCTTTAGATGTACCAGTTGCAAAAATGTCTGGACGTGGTCTAGGGCATACAGGTGGTACGATTGATAAATTAGAAGCAGTTGAAGGATTCCATGTTGAGATTACGAAAGAGCAATTTATTGATTTAGTGAATCGTGATAAGGTTGCAGTTATTGGACAAACAGGTAATTTAACACCTGCCGATAAAAAGATATATGCACTACGTGATGTTACCGGAACTGTGAATTCGATTCCATTAATCGCAAGTTCAATTATGAGTAAAAAAATTGCAGCTGGAGCTGATGCAATTGTTCTTGATGTTAAGACAGGAGCAGGAGCATTTATGAAAACAGAAGAGGATGCGAAAAAATTAGCACATGCAATGGTTCGAATCGGAAATAATGTTGGCCGTCAAACAATGGCTGTTATTTCAGATATGTCACAACCACTTGGCTTTGCGATTGGTAATGCTCTTGAGGTGAAGGAAGCAATTGATACGCTAAAAGGAGAAGGTCCAGAAGACTTAACAGAATTAGTGCTTGTATTAGGAAGCCAAATGGTTGTACTTGGTAAAAAAGCAAATACATTAGAAGAAGCACGTGAAATGTTGAAAGAAGTTATGAAAAATGGAAAAGCGATTGAGAAATTCAAAGAGTTCTTACGTAATCAGGGCGGAGATAGCTCAATTGTAGATCATCCAGAAAAATTACCACAAGCGAAATATGTAATTGATGTACCAGCTAAAACTTCAGGTGTTGTGTCTAACATTGTTGCAGATGAAATCGGTATTGCTGCGATGCTTCTAGGAGCAGGTCGTGCAACGAAAGAGGATGAAATTGATTTAGCGGTTGGCTTAATGCTACGCAAAAAAGTTGGCGAAGTTGTAAAAGAAGGAGAGCCATTAGTTACGATTTATGCAAATCGCGAAGATGTTGAAGATGTAAAAGCTAAAATTTATGAAAACATTTCTGTATCAGAAAAGGCTGAAACTCCTAAATTAATTTACACTGTGATAACTGATTAATGCTTAACAGAATTACATTTACTTTGAGGAGGAAATGATATGGATAAACAAAAATATATTGAAGAAGCTACAAAGATGTTGTCAAAAGCTTATATTCCATATTCAAAGTTCCCTGTTGGAGCGGCACTCGTTACGAAAGATGGTAAAATTTATACAGGCTGTAACATAGAAAATGCGTCTTATGGTTTATGTAATTGTGCCGAAAGAACAGCAATATTTAAAGCAGTGTCAGAAGGAGAGCGCGATTTCAGTTATTTAGTAATAACCGGTAATACGGATGGTCCTATTTCACCATGCGGAGCGTGCCGACAAGTAATCGCAGAATTTTGTGATCCGCAAATGCCAGTATTATTGACAAATCAAAAAGGCGATGAAAAAGAAGTAACAGTTGAAAGTTTACTGCCAGGTGGATTTTCAATTAATGATTTAATGTAATGAAAGATATATTATGTAATTTGTAAATGATAAAATAAAGAGGCTATTCCCAATATTAAATAAAGGGATAGCTTCTTTTTTATAAATAATTCGTTCAAATTGCAATAATATAGATAACACATATCTGCTAGCAAATAGATATACCACATATTCTGCCAATTTTTTTATATTAATGTATTATAATTAGAAGGGTGTTTACTATTACTTAATATTTAATTCAATAGTTTTCGAATCGATGCAGTACAAAATTCATAATTTGTCGGAAATAGTATAATAAATTAACCGAAGTAGACACTAAAAAAGGTTGCTTTGTATTGATGTAGAAATACATAACTAAAATACCATTTAATTATTAGAGTTTTTGTTTTATCCCGCATTAACGGGCAGTAAGTCCCCCACCTCAAGATTTAGAGAAAAGCGAAGAAGAAAGGTGGGAGATAACTGCCCGTAAAAGCCCGATTGGTTCAACTAACCATCCGTGGGGGATGAAGAAAACCCCCACGGATGGAAGTTTCACTTTATGTAAAAAAGATAAAAGAAGAAACGGTGATACAATGACAAATAAAAAAGAAAGAATAGAAACAGGATGGAACTTAGATAATAGCTATGCCCGTCTACCGGAATTATTTTTCACCAGCCTCAATCCAACACCTGTTCGCTCACCGAAGTTGGTTATTCTCAATGATTCGTTGGCAACATCCCTAGGATTGAACATCGAGGAACTAGAAAGTGACGATGGAGTAGCGGTGCTTGCAGGAAATCGGATTCCCGAAGGTGCGTTTCCTCTTGCTCAAGCTTACGCGGGGCATCAATTCGGACATTTTAACCGGCTCGGAGACGGCCGAGCTCTGCTGCTTAGCGAGCAAATCACTCCCTTAGGTGAGAGGGTGGATATTCACCTGAAAGGTTCTGGTAGAACACCATACTCTCGCCGGGGGGATGGTCGAGCGGCACTTGGACCGATGCTACGCGAATATATCATCAGCGAAGCAATGCATGCGCTTGGTATTGCTACTACCCGTAGTTTAGCGGTGGTAACAACCGGTGAATCAATCTTTCGCGAAACCGAGCAGCCTGGTGCAATTCTTACCCGTGTGGCTGCAAGTCATTTGCGCGTTGGCACCTTTCAGTACGTTTCCAAATGGGGCACTGTTGAAGATCTTCAAGCCCTAGCTGATTATACAATACAGCGACATTATCTAGACGTTGACGCTGCTGAAAATCGCTATCTTTCCCTGCTTGAGGAAGTGATTAAGCGTCAAGCTCAGTTGATTGCAAAATGGCAACTTGTTGGTTTTATTCATGGGGTGATGAACACCGACAATATGACCATTAGTGGGGAAACCATTGATTATGGTCCTTGTGCCTTCATGGATACTTATGATCCGGAAACGGTATTCAGTTCCATTGATCTTCAAGGTCGCTATGCTTATGGCAATCAGCCGTATATTGGTGGATGGAATCTTGCAAGGCTTGCTGAAACTTTATTACCACTATTGCATAGTGATTATGCAAAATCGATGGAAATGGCTCAAGATGCAATTTTAAATTATAATGAGTTATATCATTCGAACTGGCTCGCTGGAATGAGAGCTAAATTAGGGATATTTAACGAAGAAGTACAGGATAAAGCACTTATTGAAGACCTCCTTACTATCATGGAGAAGTATCGTGCGGACTATACGAATACTTTCCGTGCGTTAACTTTTGATAAGCTGGAGGATATGGCCTTGTTTGAAACTCCAGAATTCAATCAGTGGCATGAGCAGTGGCAGGAAAGACTAGGTAGGCAGGAAGAATCAAAAGATTCTTCACATTTATTGATGCGGAAAAACAATCCTGCGGTAATCCCACGGAATCACAGAGTAGAAGAAGCTTTGGAAGCTGCTGTGAAACATGGAGATTACAGCGTGATGGAACGTCTTCTTAATGTCCTTTCAAATCCTTACGCGCACTCCCCAGAACAAGATGAATATGCGACGCTACCTGCGCCATCATCCTGTCCTTACCGAACTTTCTGTGGCACATGATATAGAAAAAGGGATGGTTCTTTTCGTTTTTCTGCAATCATGTTGACACGTTATTATAATTTAAGGTTTGTATAAGATAATGCTACTTCTTTATTTGAAGTAGCATTATTTTAGTTTGTCATTTTTTTCTTTTTAGTATTAACATACCAATCTGCTCTATTGTGAAGTTGCTAGGATTAAGCGTATAATATGATAGGTCTAAAACATATAAAGCGAATTGTGAGCGATAGATATTTTTCATCACTTAAAAAAATAGATACAATGATAGTAACACTGGCATTTAGATAGGGAGTTATGAAATGAAATTAATTATTGCCGAGAAACCAGATCAAGGTTTAGCGCTTGTTTCTCAATTTAAATATCGACGAAAAGACGGTTATTTGGAAGTGGAAGCAAATGAATTGTTTCCGAATGGTGCTTATTGTACGTGGGCCATTGGTCATTTGACGCAATTATGTAATCCAGAACATTATCATACTGAGTGGAAAAAATGGTCATTAGATACGTTGCCAATGATTCCAGAGCGTTTTCAATTTGAAGTAACAAAGTCAAAGTATAAGCAATTTAATGTTGTGAAACAGTTGTTACATAATCCGCAAGTAACAGAAATTATTCATGCGGGAGATGCTGGGCGTGAAGGGGAATTAATTGTACGGAATATCGTTAATCTTTGTAATGTCCAAAAACCGATGAAGCGTCTGTGGATTTCTTCTTTAACGAAGCAAGCAATCTATCAAGGATTTAAAAACTTACTTGATGAAGCAGATACGATTAATACATACTATGAAGCATATACACGATCATGTGCGGACTGGGTTGTTGGAATGAGTGCGACACGTTAGATAGTGAAAAGCTATCTTATCCCTACGTGTTATGAAATAAAACAAATAAGGGATAAAGTCTTATTTCGAGGAGTGGAATGATGAAGTAACGTTCTGAAACGCTCCCTTTAATACTCCGACATGCGATTTCCTATGTGTATATGGAAATGGTGTGAAGCTCGGTGAAGTCGAGTGAAATATACCGTAGTGTTCAGTGAACAACCGAAAAGGCAGTAGCGGTACTGTCCGTATATGATAGCTCGGAAGTCGTTAAAAACTTAGTATGGTGAGAATGTGGTAAAACACTGACGAACTGGCGAATGTACGCTCCTACGATCTGGCTTAGAGAAATCTGAGTTTATCATTCTGTGGTTGAGTAAGAATTCATTCTATGAAAAACCATGCAACGTTACAGGCGTTGGATAGAATGGTGGGGTATAGTCAGCACCTAACCTAATGTAATTTTGATAGAAATAAGGCAACGTGGAAAGCTGGGAACGTAGAGAGGACACACTCAATGAAGCGTTATAAGGAAATGCGTAAATAGCGAATAACCTTGTTTTATCCCAGTGAGAGTAGTGGCATGACCGTTGAAGTTCTTGTAATGAGAACAGAGGAATAGCCACAAGTCAATTTTAGAAACAAATCGGAAACCCTAATCATTTTCATAGGTTCGTGTAAGACAACTAGCAACACGTCCGATAGGAAGTGATTAACTATGAGTGATGTAGTTCAAAAGGAACTAAAAGATAGCAAGTTGCGACATGCTGAGTACTACGGTATGACACCAACGTTTGATTTGCTGTTCAAGGAAAGTTCCGAGAATGCGATATTCAAAAACCTAATGCAATATATCGTATCTGATGATAACTTGCTACTAGCGTACAGAAATATTAAACGTAATAAAGGAAGTTACACAGCAGGTATTGATAAATTGACAATCAAAGATATTGAAAAACTTAGTACAAATGAATACCTATCCATAATGAAGAAAAGATTTTCTTGGTATCAACCGAGGCGTGTCAAAAGGGTAGATATTCCTAAACCAAACGGAAAGACAAGACCACTAGGAATTGCATCTATTTGGGATAGGCTGACACAGCAAAGCATTCTTCAAGTGATAGAACCTATCTGCGAAGCAAAAATTCAATACTCATAGCTACGGATTTAGACCTAATAGGTCAGTGGAACAAGCAATCGTTGATTGCGGTCATAGAATTAACTTTAATCAATGTCGTTATGTGGTTGATGTGGATATCAAAGGCTTCTTCGATGAAGTATGCCACAGCAAACTCATGAAACAACTTTGGACTATTGGTATCAGAGACAAACAACTATTAGCAATCATTGGGAAAATGCTGAAATCACCTATTGTCATGCCTAACGGCATAGTGATAATTCCAACAAAAGGAACACCGCAAGGTGCAGTTCTTTCCCCTCTGCTAGCAAACATTAATCTAAATGAGTTTGACTGGTGGATATCAAAGCAATGGCAAGGACGTCGCTGTAAAGAAATTATAAACCAGTACGCCAAAGGTAAAGGTGAAGTTAAATCAAATCATTATCGCAAATTAAGGTCAAGTACAACACTCAAGGAGTTCTACTATGTCCGGTATGCTGATGACTTTAAAATATTTTGCAAGGACAAGAAAACTGCTGAACGCATTTACCATGCAAGTAAACAGTGGCTTGAAGATAGGTTACGTCTACCAATTTCAGAAGAAAAATCCCAAATAACTGATTTGTGGAATGAAAGAAGTACATTTTTGGGATTTGAGTTGAAAGCTGAAAGAAAAGCTGATAGATATGTTATGCACACTTATGTATCGCAAAAAGCAATAAAAAGTATAAGGTATCAGCTTAAAACTCAAATACGAGCCATCCAGAAAAGCCCAAACTCAAAAGAAACAGTAGCTGAAATTAGTAGATATAACGCTTTGGTATTAGGTATTCATAATTACTATAATATAGCTTCGCATGTAGCGACTGATTTTAATGGCATCCATTACTCTGTAATGATAAGCCTTAAAAATCGGCTACGTGGATTGAGTAAAACAAGCAATTATAAGACAAAAGACAAAGGTATTATGAAATACATGAAGTCGAAAAATATGAGGTATTTGCTTGACATGCCGATTATCCCTATTGGCTATGTTAAGCAACGAAAACCATTAGGCAAGAAAAGTTCGACTAATAAGTACACCCCGCAAGGGCGTGTAGAAATTCATAAAAACCAGAGTCTAGTGTCTGAATATATGCTTCAATGGTTAAGAGAGAATCCTATTATAAATGAACGTGCTACAGTTGAGTACAATGATAATCGTATATCAAAGCTTGTCGCTCAACATGGAAAATGTGCTATCACAGGCAGGGAACTGGCTTTCAATGAAATCCACTGTCATCACATTATTCCTCATCATGAATCAAAAGATGATAGATATGTAAATTTAGTGGTTATCCATCATGATATACATTTACTTATCCATACAAATGACCCTAAAAATATAAGCAAGCTCTTAACCTTATTTGATCTCAACGAGATCCAACTTGAAAAACTTAACAAATTTAGAAAGAAAGTTGGAAACAAAGCTATATAGCAATATTGAATAATATAATCGCATTAAAAAGAACTAATATTATCAGATTAGGGAAAACAAAGATATGTCTAAATTGATGGAACGCCGTATGCGGTGAAAATCGCACGTACGGTGTGGAGCGGGGGAAAAGTTGGAGATAGCATCAAAAACTTACCTATCGCTATATGCTTCCCGTGTTTTTAGTATTTTACTAAAGAAAAAAGGAATGAATGATGTTTTTTCAGCGGGACGTGTGCAAACACCGACACTTGCATTAATTGTGAAACGTGAGAAAGAAATAGAAAACTTTAAATCAGAGCCATTTTGGGAAGTGTTGGCAACCTTTAATATAGAAGAAAAGAAATATGAAGGTAAGTGGGAACAGGACAATGAATCTCGCTTAAAAGATCCGAATATGGCAAATAAAATCGCTGCATTTTGTCAAAATAAGCCGGCTGAAGTGAAAGAAATGAAAACAGAGCGGAAAGAGTTTCAGCCACCATTTTTATTTAACTTATCATCGTTACAAGCAACGGCGAATAAAGCATTTAAATTTTCACCGAAGAAAACACTTGATATAACACAAGCGTTATATCAAAAAGGGATTGTTTCTTATCCGCGTTCAGATTCTAACTATGTAACAGAAGGGGAAGCTGCAACGTTTCCTGATATTTTGCAGAAATTAAGTCAGTTTGAAGAATATAAAGGTGTATTGCCAGCGCCAATTCCTTCTATTATGAATAATAAGCGATATGTGAATGAAAAGAAGGTAACAGATCACTACGCAATTATTCCAACAGAACAAGTAACAAATCCAAGTAAATTATCGGGTGATGAAAGAAAAATTTACGATATGATTGTGAGAAGATTAATTGCGGCACACTATGAAGCTGCGATTTTTGACTATACTACAATTACAACGCTCGTTGATGGACGTGCTGAATTCATTTCAAAAGGAAAACAGCAAATTCAAGAAGGTTGGCGTAAAGTCATTTTCCAAGATGATAAAGATGAAGAAACAATTCTTCCAATTGTACAAGAAGGAGAACAAGGAAAAGTTGCAAAGGTGAAAGTGAAAGAAGGAAAAACGCAACCACCAAAACGATATACAGAAGGTCAGCTCATTACGCTAATGAAAACAGCCGGGAAGTATTTAGAGAACGAAGAACTGGAAAAAGTATTAAAAAAGACAGAAGGTTTAGGGACGGAAGCAACGCGAGCTGGTATTATTACTATGCTGAAGGATCGAAAGTATATTGAAGTAAAGAAAAATCAGGTTTACGCGACTGATAAAGGAAAAGTACTCATAACTGCAATTGGTGATAAAATTTTAGCTTCACCAGAAATGACAGCAAAGTGGGAGCAGCGCCTTGCCGAAATTGGAGAAGGTACAGCTTCACCAGCAACATTTATGGAACAAACGAAAAAGCTCTCAGCAAAAATTATTGAAGATGCAATTGAAATGTCTGAGAAATGGGATTTCACGGGGTTACATGTAGAATCTATTGAACGATCTAATTCTAAATTTACAGTTGGTAAAAAAGTCGGACAATGTAAAAAGTGTGATGGAGATGTGATCGATAAATCTACTTTTTATGGATGTTCGAACTATAATACAACGAAATGTGATTTCACAATCTCTAAAAAGATATTAGGAAAAACGATTTCGCAAAAGAATATGAAAAAGCTATTAAAAGGTGAACAGACGGAACTAATGAAAGGTTTCAAGAAGAACGATAAAATGTTTGATGCGAAGTTAGAGTGGAAAGATGGGAAGATTAATTTTGTGTTTGAGAAGTGATGGAAGGTGTTACGCTATGTCGTAACACCTTTTTCAATTAAGAACGAAGTTGGAAAGGGAGTAAATGAGTAATGAATTTAATTTTAGGGAATAAATACAAAAACAAAATGCTTGAGTTAAAACTAGTTAAAAAAATCAATAGTACTTTATAAAAACGTATTGTATATTTAATATTTAAAAAAGGACGTGCAGAATGAACAAAGAGAAAAAATATACAGTTGTTGGCACTGATATTGAAGAAGTGAAGAAGCTTAATAAGAAGTCTGGTTTAACATATAACGAAGTAAAACAATTATTAGTGAAACAAATGAAACAAAAGTGAGTATACATGAAGCCACAAACAATACGTTTGTGGCTTCATGTATACTGTTATAACTGATTACATACTAAAAAAGCATTTATGATAGGAGTTTTTTCTGTAAATGCAAGGCTAATTTGACGATATTTTTTTTGCTTTAGTTTTTTTATTTCAATGTTTGTATGAGACTTAAAAAATAGTTCAGGGCCCATGCTAATCCCGAGATTTTGTGAAACCATATTAACAATCGTTTCGCAATTCAGTACTTCTAATATAATGTTTGGGAATACATCATGAGCAGATAAATTTTCTAAGACTAATGATTGATAAGGAGCTTTTGGCATAATAAAGTCCATATTAGTAATTGCTTTTATATCAATTGTTTTTTCATTAACTAGCGGATGATTTTTCGGTAAACCTAAGACAATTTCATCTTTTGCAATAGATACCGATTGAAAGTGTTTTTTTGTCGTTTCTTCTATAACGAATCCTATATCTACGGTGCCATTATTAACCCACTCCACAATTTCTACATACGTACCTTCGAACAATATTACTTTGACTTCTGGGTAGCTTTTTTTAAGATTTGATAGCATTGTCGGTAATACTTGGGCTGCAGCACTTGTAACTTTTCCATATTTTACAGGTGGTATATTAGTCATTGCAATTGGGTTACAGTTTATTCTAATAATAAGAAATCAGTAGAGCGAAATAAATGGTACAGGTTTAAATTGTAGTTTATGAAAAATATAAAAATAGTCTAAGTCAAAATATGTAATGTGACTTAGACTATTTTTATTTGTTAGGTATTATTTAAAGAATTTAATACGTTCTTCTGTTGGTTTAAATTCTTTGTTATTCGCCGGAGCAACAGGTTTACCAAATGGCATTTGGGCAATTAACTTCCAGCTACTTGGAATATTCCATTCTTTTTTCACTTCATCGTCAATAAGAGGATTGTAGTGTTGCAGTGTCGCACCAAATCCTTCAAGTTCTAAAGATGTCCAGATAACAAATTGAAGCATACCAGATGATTGTTGTGACCATACAGGGAAATTATCTTTATATAGGGCAAAATTCTCTTGTAAGTATTCAATTACGCTATTGTCCTCAAAGAATAATACTGTACCATAACCGTTTCCAAATACGGTCATTTTTTCTTCTGTTGAACTAAATTGATCAGCAGGAACAATTTCTTTTAATGTGTTTCTTGTAATATTCCACAATTTATCATGTTGTTCTCCTAACAATACGACTACTCGTGCACTTTGTGAATTGAAAGAAGAAGGTGTATGTTTCACAGCGTGATTTACAATTTCTTGAATACGTTCGTCTGAAATGACAGCCTCTTTACTAATTGCATAAATAGAACGTCTATCTGCTACAGCAGAATAAAAATCTTTTGTTGTATGTTCTGCATGATTTACTTCTTCTTGCCTAGTTGAATTTCCAAATAATTTATTTAAAAAACTCATTTTATACACCACCAAATTTTATTTTTTAGTTATTACTTTCTTCAAATACATAATTGAATATGGTTACCTGAAGGATCTTTTGTAACAATAACCCCATCTGTTACTGTTACTGATGCCCCAATGTCTTGGAGACGTTTCACAGCTTGAGTTCGTGTTTCTTCATCTGGGAATAAAAGTGAAAAATGCTTTAATCCCACGCTGTTTGCTGCCGGAGAAGGTGCCCCAATACCATTCCATGTATTTAAACCGATATGATGATGATATTTTCCCGATGAGATAAACAATGCTTGATGACCGTATCTACTTACAGCATCAAACCCAAGACCAGTACAATAAAACTCCTCTGCTTTTCCTAAATCAGCAACATGTAAATGAATATGTCCCATTACTGTGTCACTCGGAAGACCAGTCCAGGTTTCGTCTTTAGCGGCCGATAAAATGTCACTTGCTATAGGCTCAGTTGTCATTGTTACTTGCCCGTCATTCCACTCCCATGTTTCAAAAGGACGGTCTACATAAATTTCAATTCCATTTCCATCAGGATCTGCTAAATAAACGGCTTCACTCACAAGATGATCAGAGGCTCCTTGTAAAGGATAATCCGTTTGGATGAGATGATATAATGCCTTTGCTAAATCAGAGCGATGAGGTAATAAAATTGCAAAATGATATAAACCAGTTGTGCGTGGTTGTTTTGGTAATATATTTTCTAGTTGTTCGATTGTTAAAAGTGGAGTCTTTCCATCTGCTGTTAGTACAGCTTTCGTTTCTGATTGTTCGAGTATTTGGAATCCTAATTTTTCTCGATAAAAAGAAAGGGAGCGTCCTAAATTTCCAATTAATATGTGAACATGACTTACAAAAGTATAAGGATGATGTTGAAATTTCATCTTTGTTCCTCCTTTGTTCGTAATAAAGTTTTAGTGATGTAAATTAGTTTGAATGAACAATCGAAAGGTATTAAAAAAACATTAAATATTATCTAATTACTTTATGTAAGTAAGTATAGAATTGTGTTTAAGTTATGTCAAGTATATTACTAAAAAATCGTATTTATGAAATGTATTAAATGCTTATTTGTTACGAAATAGGGTGGGGAATTTGTGGGGAAATATGTTATTTGGCTCTGGTATTAGCATTTGTAGTAAAGGGACCTTATATTTAGCAAATTATCAATGGAATTAATCCTTTTTTCGAAATCTTAAACGAAAAGAACTACACATAGGTGTCCTTTTCATTGAATATAATGCAATGAAATCCTTTTGAAGAGGAGTAAATAAGGATGCCTCAAAATATAAATAATCAATTATTAACGGAGCAAATGATTCATATCATTAGAAATGGCCTTCATAAATCACAAGTTCCTAAACATGTCATTATTGTTGGTGCAGGATTAGCAGGATTAGTTGGAGCATCTTTATTAAAGGAAGCTGGGCATAAAGTTACGATTTTGGAGGCAGATAATAGAATAGGAGGGAGAGTGTACACTGTACGATCTCCGTTTAACAATGGATTATATTTTAATGCAGGGTCTATGCGCATTCCAGATGTACACACTTTAACCTCGGCATATATTCAAAAGTTTGGATTGTCTACGAATCGTTTTATTAACCGAACTCCTTTGGATATCATTTATGCAAATGGCATAAAAACGCGTCTCAATATATTTGAACAAAATCCAAGTGTTCTAAAATACCCAGTTATGCCAAACGAAAGAGGAAAAACAGCTGAAGAGCTAATGCTTTCAGTTTTACAACCGATTATAAATTTTATAAAACAAGATCCAGTGAAAAACTGGTTTGTTATAGAAAAACAATATAGAAAATATTCATTAGGTTTCGTTTTAAATTCTTATCTTTCAGACGGTGCAATTGACATGATTGGCATTCTTCTTGACATGGAAGCGTATATGGGGATGTCCGTGGTTGAAGTATTGCGAGAGATGATATTTTTTACATCAACAAATGAATTTTATGAGATTACGGGTGGCATGGATGTATTACCACAATCCTTTTTACCACAGCTAAAAGAAAATATACTATTTCATCAAAAAGTGACAGATATTATTCAGCAAAATGAGAGTGTTACGATTCGTTCTATTTATGAGAAAACCTCAGAACAATTTATGGTAACAGGTGATCGTGCTATTATAACTATTCCTTTTTCTGCATTACGCTTTGTGAAAATTGAACCGTTTGATTCTTTTTCTTATTACAAAAGAAGAGCTATTCGTGAGCTTAACTATATAGCTGCAACTAAAATCGCGATTGAATTTAAAAGCCGTTTTTGGGAAAGAATTGGTCAATATGGTGGTAAATCTATCACTGATTTGCCAATTCGATTTACGTACTATCCGAGCTATGGTATACAAACAACAGGAGCAGCGGTGGTTTTAGCCAGTTATACATGGGCGGATGAAGCGTTAACGTGGGACAGCCTATCTAATGAAGAGCGTATTCAATATGCTTTAAAGAATTTGGCAGAGTTATACGGTAATCAAGTTTATTCCGAATTCGTTTCAGGAGCATCCTTTAGCTGGAGTCAAAGCCCTTATTCTTGCGGAGCTTTCACAGCTTTTGAGCCAGGACAAGAATTGGAACTATACCCTTATATAAAAATACCTGAGGGAAGGGTGCATTTTGCTGGGGAGCATACGACAGTTACACATGGTTGGATGCAGGGAGCAATTGAATCTGGAATTCGAGTTGCATATGAGGTCAATGATTTACCAAAATAAAAATATGAAATTCGAATAGATAGGGGGAAATTTATAATGAATTGGATTAGGAGGGGCTTTGGAAAGTATATTGAAAAGGATCTAATTCTATTGAATTAGATCCTTTTTGATACATAGTTTAAGTTGATAAATTCATTTTAAATCTTATGTTTACAATTTAATTAAAAAAGATGGTACACGATTCTCTTTATCTAATAAAAATAATTGGTTTTACGATGATGCGTCTAGTAAAAACTGAGAATACAGATCGTAAAAATAATTTGGTCGAAATATATTTGCAGCATGACCAGCCAATGGGATTTCTTTATATGAAACATTTGGAAGAATAGTTTTTAAATCAAATAAACAAGATTTATAAAGATGATCATATTCTCCCATTACCCATAGAATCGGTTGCGTAAGTTCTCGTAACCGAGATTTTAAATCGAATTCTAAACGATGTCGCAGTGACTCTCTAATAATAGATGAGTGCAATTGTAATCCAAATCGATAGTAAATATTTTTGGAAACAATTGCAAATGGATTTGCTTTCAGTATACCACTTGGGAAGATGGTATTTGCATACTGGTAAAGCCAAGTGGAATATTCATTATTTCTTGTCTCCCAAAACTTTTGGAAGACATTAAACAAAACAGAGGGGTTATTATAATGACCTCCGATATGACAAAGGCTCAATACTTTTTCAGGATACATATGAGCAAATATAGTGGCAATATAACATCCATAGCTTAGAGCACAAATATGTGCTTGCTGGATTCCCTCTTTTTCATAAAGATCTGTTAACTGCTGTACTAATTGATCTAAAGAAAAATCAATTGCTTGTCCTTTATCGTCACCGTGACCGAGTAAATCATACGTTATGATGTTGTAAGATGAGGAAAATAGCTTACACTCTTTTTTAAATGCACGACGATTCCCAACTAACCCATGGATAAATATGATAGTTTTTTTACTAAGCTCCTGTTGTGTTTGCAAAAGTATGCCCCTTTCAAGTCTGTGTTAGAAAAAGAAAATACGTTCTAATAGAATGTTGTCATTATCAATGAACTGAGGTAATTGATGTGGTGTTAATTATCATTCTTATAATATCGAGTATAGCAATATAGTGTATATAACAGTATACAGGCACTACTTTGCTATTCATAATGATAGAAAATACGATATAAGAACTACTCCTCTGTGCTGAGGATACATGTGAGAACGATTTTTAATATAACGAAAAATAAAATCTATTTATATATGAATTTAAATTAAGTTTTGGTGAGTTAATTTGTTTTCATTTTGAATGTTTAATAGATTGAGTATTATTACTTTTATTAATCATTTTTAAGTACTAGGTAATAATACTAGATAATTATAGGGTTTGTAAAGATAACTCTCCGATAGGGTCTCAGCAGTTGTAAGGGATGTGTAATTTATAATTTGGACAGTGTTTTTTAGAAAATCGTATAAAAATATATAATGAAGAGAAGTATGCCGATTTAATAGAATGTTTTTTTATTAGATCTAGTCATCATTTTTTTAAATGATTTCTATTAAAATAATTCATTTTATTTATTCTTATTCTAAATATATAATAGTGATTAGGTGAGTGTGAAGAGGGAAATGTTGTATAGTTTCTTTATATGCCGTATACATCATTTGAGAATGGACATTTATATAAACTGGCAGCTTAAGTTTGAAATCAATCGTTTTCGATTCGAGTATACATGGTTAAAAGTATATAAGGTTGTCCATGAAGCTAACTATTTCTATGAAAATAGTTAGCTTCATGGGTGTTTCAGGACAAATTTTACTGTATGCATCTTATATATAACCGAGAGAAGTCATTTATAAAAATTACATGAATATAACACATGTTTACCTTTGGCATTATATATCTTGTAACATCAATTTTCGTTATTATGGCAATATAGGTATAACAATAAATTGATGTTAGAAAAGTATATGTAACCTTTATAATATAAACCGTAATTTATGCTATTGAAGATGAAATAACGATTGTACAACAGGAGGTGGCACTATGGAGTTACGTCATTTGAAAACTTTTATTATTGTAGCGGAAAGCGGTGGATTTACAAGGGCTGGAGAATGGCTCGGATATACACAATCAACAATCACCAATCATATTCAATCTTTAGAAGAAGAAGTTGGAAGCCCTTTGTTTGATCGTCTTGGTAAAAAGGTGATTTTAACTGAAGTAGGAGAGCATATGCTTTCTTATGCGCAAAAAATATTAGAATTATCTAATGAGGCGCTGGAGTCATCTCAAATGAACGGTAAACCATCAGGAACGATACGTATTGGGGCAAACGAGTCTTTAATGATATATCGATTACCTGTGATTTTATATGAATTTAAAAAGAAATATCCGCAAGTTCATATCATTTTACAGCCATCAGAGAGCCAGGAGTTACATAATGAGTTAAAGTCAGGTAAATTTGATTTTGCTTTATTTACAAATCCGGAAAAGCTTGGTGTAGATATTGTCACTCATTCCCTTGTTCGAGAAACAGTTGTGCTTGTTGCTCCACCAGGGCATCAGCTAACGAAACAAAAAATCGTTACCCCTGCTGATTTAGAAGGAGAAATGCTACTGCTTACAGAGCCGGGAAGTTATCGAGACTTATTAGAAAAATGGATAAAAGAGGAAGGGGTTAATTGCTCACGTATTCACTTTTGGAGTATTGAGGCAATTAAACAAACTGTCATGTGCGGATTAGGATTATCGTATTTACCGCTTATTACGGTTAAGGAGGAAATTGAGCGTGGCAAGTTAATCGCTCTTCCATGGGTATACAGTGAGGATTTTGTTACAACGGAACTGGCATACCATAAAAATAAATGGTTGACTCCGGCGATGAAAAAATTAATTGAAATGATAGAGAAACATGCAGAGAAATGGAGAGCGACAACTTAGTTTCCTAAGATGTTGAATTATAACATACATGTAAAGGCATAGATGGGAGGAAAATGTAATGAATGAACGTACGAAAGAGATTTTACTGGTTATAGTTGGATCATTATTATTTGCGATTGGGATTAACTTTTTTGCTATTCCAAATCGATTATCAGAAGGGGGGATTATTGGTCTTACTGTTATTACCTACTATTTGTTTGACTGGTCTCCTGGTCTTGTAAACCTTATAATGAATGTCATTTTACTTGCAATCGGTTATAAATTTTTTGATAAGAAAACGATGGTGTATACAATTCTTGGTATTATATCTACATCTTTCTTTTTATATATCACAGAAGGCGTTGCAACTCCAGTAAATAATGATACATTATTAGCAGCTCTTTTTGCAGGGAGTTTTGTTGGGGTTGGCTTAGGATTTATGTTTCGAGCAGGTGGCACATCGGGTGGTTCGGCTATCATAGCTAGGTTAGCAAATCAATATTTAGGCTGGAGCGTCGGGAAAGGTGTATTAATTATTGATATCGTTGTTATTGCCGGCTCAGTGTTTATTATCGGACAGGAGAAAGCGATGTATACACTTGTAGCGGTCTTTATTGGTGCGAAGGTCATTGATTTTATTGTAGAAGGAATGGATACAAGAACAGCTGTGACAATTATTTCAAACTATCCAGATGTTATTCGAGAGTCCATTATGCAGCACATGACGCGTGGTGTAACAGTATTAGAAGGACGAGGCGGTTACACAGGAAATAATAAGGAAGTATTATATATTGTTATCAATAAACAAGAACTCGTTCAATTAAAACAAGTCGTGAGTAGAAAAGATGAAAATGCATTTGTTGTTATTCATGATGTACGTGATGTATTGGGTGGTGGCTTTAAAGCGAGTTGAAAAAACTGACCTTCAAATGTTTGAGGGCCAGTTTTTTTATTTCAATATTTAAATGAGATTCTTATTTAAATTTGACAATATGGAAGTGGAGATAGTTTGAAGGCTTATAGTTATGTAAATGGTGCAGTTTTTTCTGTTTGTGTATTAAGAAATTACCGTAGTTCTAAGAATAAAATAATTCTATAAAGATTGTTGGAACTAATGCCAAATAAGAAAAAATTATTTGAAAATCCCCAAAAATATTCATTTTTAGATTAAGTTCTTAGTAGGTTGTAACAAATTGATGTTACTTTTTATGTAGTAGCTATTATTAATACTTAAAAATCCTTACAAAAATGTAAGGTGAATGAAATGTAATTCGATACAAAGAATGCTGTATTTCAATTAAACTAGTAAGAGGAAATGTTTCGAAAGGAGAGGCGAAATGACAGAAGATATAGAAGTAATGAGTAGAAGTGAAAAGAAAAAAATGCGCTCCAAAAAAAAAGGCTTTTTATGGTTTCTGACAATTCCCTTTTTACTTCTTATTATTGGCGGGATAAGTTACAGTTCATTTATATATAGTAAAGCAAAAGCGGTTGCAAGTAATTCTTATGCAGAAATAAATAAGTCTAGTAAACGTGATAAAGAGGTGTCACCTTTAAAAGATAATATTTCTATTTTAATTATGGGAGTAGATGAAAGCGAACAAAGAAAAAGCCAATACGGTGAAGCTGTTCGCACTGATGCTTTGTTATTGGCAACGATTAACAAAGATGATAAATCAGTAAAGTTAGTAAGCATCCCACGCGATTCGCGTGTATATATTCCATCACGAAAAAAATTAGATAAAATTACACATGCGCACGTATTTGGTGGAGTGGAAAGTACACGTGATACGGTTGAACGCTTTTTAAATGTACCTGTTGATTATTATGTGAAATTTAATTTTGAATCTTTTATTAAAATAGTAGATTCACTTGGCGGTATTGATATTGATGTGCCAGTTACCTTTACAGAACAAGACAGCAAAGACCAGGCTGGTGCAATTCACCTTGAAAAAGGTTATCAACATTTAAATGGAGAACAAGCGCTTGCGTTAGCGAGAACACGTAAAATCGATAGCGATGCAATGCGTGGTCAAAGACAGCAACTTGTAATCGAAGCAATTGCAAAAAAAGCATTATCAGTTAAATCGATCACAAAGCTGAGCTCATTATTAGATGCAGTTGATAAAAATTTAAAAACAAACTTAACATTTGATGACATGCTCGCAATCGCGAAAAACATGGCAGGAACAGACTTGAACATTGAAAAATTACAAGTACAAGGTGCAGATAAACGGATTAACGGTATTTATTATTATCAACCAAATGAACAAAATGTAACGGAAATATCAAAGAAATTGAATGAACATCTTGGTATTACAGAGAAAGCAGCTTCTAATAAATAGAGAAAAAGGTTGGTGTTTTGTCAACCTTTTTTTCTTTTTCTATTCATTATTATGAAGATGGTTTTGTAAAACTGTTTCATTTAAAAAATATTTTAGACTATAAAATAAAGCATTGTTAAGGTTTTGCGTTTTACAACGTTAAGGATATGAATTTTTCTATACTAACAATCTTCAATAAGCACTATTTGTACAAGATCAATTGGGATAAAAAAAGGGTAACCAAATTTTTCGTTGGCTACTCTTCTTTTTATTATATTTTCTACTATCTATTCCCATTAGCGCAATTATATTTTAATCATTAGTTCTCAAAATTTGTTGAGTAGGTAATTTCCTTCCATTCATCAAACTCTCTTTGTAAGGTAACTAGTTTTTCCGAAACTAATTGATAAGCATCCGGACCCAACAATAAATGAACGGGAGGATTAGCTTCTGAGGCTATACCTATCATTGCTAAAGCTGCTTTTTCAGGGTTACCTGCTTGCTTTCCATCTATCTCATTTTCAAGAAAACCCTTCATTTCGTGTATAGCTTTATAATCCTCAATTTGGTTTTTGCCATACATAGCAGAACTACTACTTAAGAAGTTGGTTCTAAAAAATCCAGGCGCTACCATTGTAACTTTTATCCCAAATGGCTTTACTTCATCTGCCAGAGCCTCAGATAAACCGATCACTGCAGATTTTGTAGCAGAGTAGCTACCAAACCCACTATTGCCCATGTATCCTGAAATAGAAGCTATATTAAAAATATGCCCTGACTTTTGTTTCCTTAAATACGGCATCACATTCCTAATTACATTCAATGTACCAAATACATTCACATCGAAATTTTGACGAATTTCGTGGTCTGTTAGTTCTTCAATGCTTCCTCCCAAGCCATAACCAGCATTATTCACAATCACATCAATCTTGCCGAAAGCTCCAATAGTTTGTTCGATTGCTTTTTGTACGCTGGCTTCATTGGTCAGGTCAACCGCTAATGGCAAGAATCGTTTTGTATCATCAGTAACTGCTCTTGTTAAATTATCCACTGTCCTTGAAGTCGCAGCAACTTGATTACCATTCTTTAATAATTGTTTTACTAACGCAAGTCCCAAACCTTTTGAGGCTCCAGTTACAAACCATATTTTATTTTTGCTCATAATAAATATTCATTCCTTTCTTGCTATAAATTATTTATCAACTTACTTTCATCCCGCTAAGAACCCGATACAATTCGTAATAATAGGTCGATTTCGGGCATCTGATAACCTTCATCTCCTTGAATATTCAGCGTCATAAGACCAGAAAGTACCGTAAAATAGCAAGAAATCAGTTCCCGAGGATCGCCTGCCGCAAACTCGCCTGCTTTCTGGCCCTCTATGAATAAGGGCTCTAATTGATCGACATAGGTCTTCATAGAATACTGTTTGATAAGCTGTTTAGCCTTCTCTGGTACTTCTTCCGATGTGCGTGCTTGATGAATCAACATGAAACCAAGTTGATTTTCTTCATCGAGTATGTGTTGAGTTAAAGCTCTTATTTTTTCGATTGGTGATCCAGGTAGATGATTGAAGTTTATACCATCAATTGATTCTTTCATTGCCCACTGAACAAGTGTAGTGAAAAGGTCGTCCTTTGACCTGAAGTAGCGGTAAAGAAGGCCTGGACTGATGCCAGCTTCCGCAGCGATCATACTCATTTTCGTTCCGATGATGCCCCGCCGAGCGAAGACCTTAAGGGCTGCTTTCATAATCTGTTCTCTGCGTTCATTACGAATCTGCTGTAACTGTTCTTCGTTTAAAGGTGACAATGTGCTTTCACTCCTTTGTATTTCTATTTTCTGCTGATAGAAGAGACACTCCTGAGTTGGTTTGAGAGATTTACGGATCCGCTTGTTTCCTTCAAAAACCTTTTAAGTATTGCGAGCGCATCATCATCTTCGAAGATGGTATTAGTCTATACGCAATAAAACATCCAAGAATATACTGATGTCCTTTTTTTCCTGTTCACCTTATGAAAATCTCACTGCTAGTCTGTAATATTCCGAGTATTGTATGTGAGAATACCAATTTTAATTCTCAGGTAGCTATTCTGAAAAATTCAAAACTGTTCAAGTTTGTTACGTTTTTAATTGTTGGAATGGTTGATGATTCGTATTTTAAGAGATAAGTGATTCTCGGGAACAGACTTCTAGTCAAATCTTATAAGGATGGTTATTGATTCATTGACTCAAAGGGTGCCCCAGAGAAGGAAGGTACAATCTCATCCAGTATTTCCTCCAATGGTTTACCATATTTTTGTGAAAGCTTAGAGAGTAATTGTTTGCCTTCATCAGATGCAGTGAGAACGGCCGTTACCATTTGTGAATTAATAATATTACGCGGTGAGAGTGACAATGTATTAACTGCCCAATATAGTCCATATAGCTCAAAATTACGTTGAATTGTTGCATGTTTGAGAAATAAATCCATGTATTTCTGACCAAAAGAAATCCCTTTTAACGGTTGAGAACCTATATATTCGACTCCTTCCCATTGTAAATCAGTAGCGCAATTCAACCACCAAGCAGGTTCAATCACATCTTGGATTTTTTGGAGTACTCTCTGTTCAAAATAGGGTTTGGGGTCATTCCGTTGTTCATGCAAACAGGATTCCAGCATTTCTACTTCGATCGCAGCGACGGTCATTCCTTGACCAAAAATTGGATCATAGATGCAGTAGGCATCTCCTAAGACTAACAATCCAGATGGCCATCGCTGCATTTGTTCATAGTGATGACGAAACAATTCTGGCACACGATAACCTCGGGGTGCTGTGATTGGTTCAAGCTCTTGTAATATTTCTGCGATTATCGGGCTTGGGAGCTGAGCGATCGTCTGTTCATACTCTTTGGCATTCGTAGGAGGATAGTGTCCACCCGGACGATAAAGCAACACTTCTGCTATTTGATTTTCAATAAAGGAAAAAACTCCTGTAAAAGTCCCATTAGCAGACTGACCTGTGATGTTAATTGCATCCCATTTCTCTGTTAGATGTGTTAGATGAGAAGGAATCTTATAACGACGTGTACTATATCCAAGAGTGACTTTTAGAAGGTCTGGATTTGGCACATCATACCCCAAATCCTCGAGCCATTTTGCCAGTTTGGAAGAACGCCCGCTTGTATCAAATACCATATCGGCTGTCAGTGTTTTCTCCTGCCCGATTTGTCCACGTTCTCGGACTTGGACCCCTGTTACGGTTGTCTGGTCTGGAGTCGTTAACAACCGGATCACATCATGTTTTGGAAGAAAACGAACATTCGGAATCTCTTTCATACGTTGACGAAGCACCCACTCAAGCACTGCTCTACTAAACTTAATATCGTTTCGTGGGTATTGAAATACCATAGTTCCATATTGATTCATTTGATGAATGGTCTTATTCAGTGACGAGGGAGATCCCTGTGCCAATAAATCCTCTTCATAACCTGGAAAAAGGCGCTCCATAATCGACTTACCGCGTAGTGTGGAACGGTGTGGATGAAAAGCTTGTGGAGTGCCAGGACGATTCTCAGGTTTTTCAGGAAAATCATCTTTATCCACGATGAGAACCTCTCCATAATAATCAGAAAGCACTCTTGCAGTCAGTAATCCGCCAATACCTCCTCCAATGATAAGAGCTCGTTCTGTCTTTCCTTGTGTAAGTACGAAATTTGTATCTGTCATAATCTTCACCCTCCGTTGATGAATGATTGAATCACTCATTCATCATTAAAATATGTTCGGTTTTGTAAAATGTGAACAGAAAAATAAAAAAATTCCCAAATGTTATGCGGATTATCAGTAGTAAATCAAAAGGTTTATTCCATACATGTTCCTGATACACAGGATAGATATTATACAGTGCAGTTATTAGATGCTTGGACTAACACATTTGCGAATATAGGAAGAGGAAAGCTGGGAAAGAAAAACGGTATTTCCAAATAATGTAAGAAGAAACAAGGTTTACGAATAAAATTGAGAAAATAATTTAAAAAGGAAGATCAAGGACTAGTATTGAAAGTATAAAACAGTTATAGTTTACTATTTCACCATAAAAAAGAGTTTAAAACAGTAAAATATAATACTAAATGAATAAGGAGAAATGAACATGACATTTGAATTTTTACTCAAACTAGGTCTGGCACTCTTTCTTGGACTATTAATTGGAATTGATAGACAGCTGAAGAATAAACCGCTTGGTGTGAAAACGAGTATGGTAATTTCAGTAGCAAGTTGTTTAATTACGATCGTTTCTATTGAATCAGTAAATGTATATTCATCACCAGGGCATACAAATATGGATCCTATGCGTCTTGCAGCGCAAATTGTTAGTGGAGTTGGTTTCCTCGGTGCAGGTGTTATTTTACGGAGAAATAATGATGTGATTTCTGGATTAACAACTGCTTCTATGGTTTGGGCAGCATCAGGTTTAGGAATTGCGATTGGCGCCGGTTTTTATTTAGAAGCAGTTGTGGCAATGGTCTTAATTATTTTGGCAATTAATGTATTTCCATATCTTGTTAAATTGGCAGGACCTTACTCTTTAAGGCAAAGGGATTTATCAATAAAAATAGTCGTTAATAAACATCAAGAGCTAAATCAAATTTTTAAACAAATTAAGCATCTAAATTTGCAAGTGAAACGTGTAAAAATTAAAGATATAGATAACGGTTATCAACAATTAGAAATGATGATATCAGCTCCTGAAAAGCTATATACAACTGATTTATATAGCTCTCTAAAAGAGATGAAACAAAGCGTTTCAGTGGAAGTCGAAAGTAGGTAAGTTAGTAGTAATATGAAATCTCAAGAATTTGGATATCAAATTCTGTATAAACAACAGATGTATATAGGTAATTTGGAACATTTTTAAAATGAAAAAATAAAGCCATGACAACATCCTATGAGGTAATGTTACCATGGCTTTTTACATAGAGATTGTAAATTTTAAGCGCTAATTTCTCGATTATGAACAGGTTTTCTTTTTTGTGAAATATAGCTGTGTAAAATCATACCAAGCATGATAAGAAACATGCTGCACCAAGATAAAGCAGAAGGGAATGGAGATGCTAATAAAACTAATTCTTCAGCTACTGTAAATAGTACTTCCATAGACTGAGTTGCTTCAACAGCAGCTAATTTTTGCATATTGCCTCTTACCATATCAGTTGCATGGAAGAAGAGTACAGTTGCGATTACTCCAGAGCAAATGGCAACCAAACTAGATTGAATTGTCTGTTCTTTGCTGGGCATACCAACAGTAATGAATCCATAGATTGATAGCAAAATCCAAAATGGTAAACTAGCTAATGTCATACCTAATACACGTTGATAGGCATCTAAACGCCCTTTACATACATCCATCATTTTACGATTGCCAAGTGGATAAGCAAACGAAGCAATGATTACAGGGAGGACACCTAATAATACATTTTTTAAAGAAAGGTGATTTGCTTGTTCTACTAGCATAAGAGTGATACCAAAAAGAATAATGAGTGACATCGCAAGACCTTTAAATGGTATAGTACCCCTAACTTTTATTGGACCATTTGCTGTTTCGATCGTTTCTGAAAATAATGGTGCAAGTAATGAACCTGAAATAATCGTAATTTGCCATGTCCCAGCAATTAGCCACCCTGGTGCATATGCTGCGGCGAAGCAAAGAGGCGCATAAAATAATCCAAATCCTACAAAGCTCCATAAAATCCATGTTTTTGGCCGTTCTTTCATGACTTTGAGAAGAGGACGTAAATTTTTTCTACTCATAACAATAAGCAAAAGCAACGGAACCATAAAGAAATATCGAAGTGACGCACTCCAAATCCAACTTCCGCCAGATAATTCCATAGCTCTGTTCAGAACGAACGTAAAAGCAAAAAAGAATGCCGCACAAATACCTAAAAAAATGGGACGCAATCCGTTCACCTCAATTCATCGTTGATTCAGTAACTCTTCTAGATTTAACAGATTTTTTTCCAACAATACAAACGGCTGTTTCACTTTATAAAGAGCTTTGCTAACATATAAAACGCAACTCCCCAAATAATGACACCAGAAACTTTATTTAATAGCTTAATTTTTGATCCAGATGAGTCCACTTTTCCTAGCATTCGTCCAGCGATGGCCAATCCTATAAACCATATCCAAGAAACAAAAATTGTTGCAAAGGTAAATGCCCATTTTTCAGTACCTATGTATTGAATAGAATTTGTTCCAATTACTCCAATCGTATCTAAAATAGCATGTGGATTTAATAAAGAGACAGAAGCTGCGAATATAATTTGCTTTTTGATTGTCATCGTTTGTACTTCATTTTTGGAAACAGTAGGTTCACTTTTCCATATCGCCCAGCCCATGTAAAGAAGAAAGAAAAATCCTATTATATAGAGTATAGTTGTTAACCATGAAAATGTTAATAGCATAAGAGATACACCCTGCACAGCAAATAAGATTAAAATAGTATCACAGATTGCCGCCGTTATAACAACTGGCGCAGCCTTCAATAAGGTAGATTGACTGGCCCCTTGATTAAAAACAAACACATTTTGTACACCTAAAGGTATAATAAGTCCAAATGCAAGAACAATTCCGTGAAGTATTGCTTCACTCATTTCATCTCCTCCTATATAGAATTATAATTGTATCCCGCATTCCTATGTGAAAATTTAAAGGAAGCAGAGAACATTGCCCGTAAAAGCCCGATTGGTTCAACTAACCATCAGTGGGGATGAAGAAAACCCCCACTGATGGAAGTTTCACTTTATCGGTAGAAATGAAGAAACTCCTAACCGGTGGAAGTTTCACTTTATTATATAAATGAAAATATCAATTGTATCCATCCATATGGTTGGATGATGAGCCAACCAAAGTATATACTACAAGTATAAAAATCTAGTTGGAGTGATTTAATGGAATGGTTTGAATGGAATCCAAATATATCTTCTCCTATTCCTTTGTATAAACAAATTGAAGAATATTTAAAAGCGAAAATTGTCAATGGGGAGTGGACAATAGGAACAAAATTACCGTCTCAACGAGCGTTGGCCGATGCATTTAGAGTGAATCGAAGTACAATTGTAACAGCATTGGATGAGCTAGCTGCTCAAGGGTTAATCGAAGGAAACGGGAGACGAGGAACAAGAGTTATCAGCAATACATGGGACTTGCTAGTTTCTTCAGCGCTACCTGATTGGAATGCGTATGTTGAGACAGGGCTTCATTATCCTAATTTACCAACGATTCAAGAGATTAACCGAGCAGAATTTGATTCTAACATGATTCGATTAGGAACAGGTGAACTCTCGCCAGAACTTTTACCGCAAGAGAAGATGCAACGTATTATGAGTATGCTTTCGCAACAGAGCATCCCTTTAGGCTATGAAGAACCGAAAGGAGATATTTTACTGCGTGAACAGCTAGCAAAGTATTTAAAAACGTTAGGAATACAGGCATCCTCTTCATCTATTTTAGTTGTATCAGGTGGAATACAGGCCTTGCAGTTAATTTCTATGGGACTATTACAGAAAGGGGCAACAATTCTAGTTGAAAAGCCTTCTTATTTATTTTCGCTTAATATTTTTCAGTCTGCAGGGATGCGGTTAATTGGGGTTCCGATGGATCAAAATGGTGTACAACCAACGTTTGTTTCAAAGTATAAAAAACAATTCCATGGCTCACTGCTTTATACGATTCCTTCTTTTCATAATCCAACTGGTATTTTAATGGATCAAGTGCGAAGACAAGTTCTTATGGAAACTTGTAATGAGATTGGGTTGCCTATAATAGAAGATGGTGTGTATCAAGATTTGTGGATTGACTCTTTACCTTCGAAACCATTAAAAGCATATGATCGACATGGGAATGTTCTTTATGTAGGAAGTATGTCTAAAACAGTTAGTCCTGGACTGAGAATTGGCTGGATTGTAGGACCAGAGCCGGTGATTGGACGATTAGCAGATATAAAGATGCAGACAGATTATGGATCTAGTTCTTTGTCACAACAAGTTGCTGCCCATTGGTTTTTAAGTGGATTGTATGAAGAACATTTAAGTTATATTCGAAGAGAATTGCAAACACGTAGAGATGTTGCATTACAAGCGTTGGAAAAGCATTTTTCACATATTGCGATGTGGGATGTACCAAAAGGTGGTTTTTACATATGGCTGCATATAATCCCCGCATTTTCTATGCAGGAGTTGTTTCATAAAGCTTTAAAAGCAGGAATTCTGCTCAATCCAGGGAATTTGTATGATCGAAATTCTGATCAATATTTACGAATTTCATACTCATATGCATCATTATACGATATTGAAAGAGGAATTGAGAAATTAGCGATGATTATACAAGAAATAAAACAATAAAGAAATGTGAAATTCTATGTTGAAGGAGAACTAAAATGAATCGATATGTAATTTGCCAAATTATAAATGAAACAAAATATTTAGCTGCTTATGCAGAAACAAAGAAAGAAGCAATTGAAAAAGCAGAACTGTTAGGATTAAGGACTGGAGAACGCTATATCGTTATTACAGTGGAAGAAGCAGAGGGATTACAATATCCATAAAAAGACGGTAGTCATAATGGCTACCGTCTTTTCACACTTGAGAAATGACTTATCTAGTTATTTCTCAGGCAGCAAGACCACTACTTCAAAATTTGGAGAGAATAAAGAAGATAGGTGGACAATAACTGCTCGTAAAATTTCCATTGAGATGAAAGATTCATTTGAGATACAGGTGTTTCTTTTCTTGTAGTGAATTTTGATTTAGAGAGGGAATTATATACCAATGTGAGAATGTATATGTGTATTGCATGGTAGAGGAGATGAAACGACAAATGAATCGAATACAGTATATAAGACAGAAAGAAAAAAGGTATCACGAACATTTTTATTCCAATCATAAGTTATTTGAAGAAGGATCATGGTTACGTAGTCCAGTTTGGGGTGTTATTGAAATGATGAGTTTGTTTCAAGAACAACAATATGTTGCTGTGTTGGATTTAGGATGTGGGGTTGGTAGAAACAGTATGCCAATTGCCCAAAGAATAAAAACAGGGAAAGTAGTATGTGTAGATCTACTGTCGTCGGCATTGCATCGATTGAAGCAGTATAGTTATGATTTTGGTGTTGCAGATCGTATTCAAACTGTAGAGAGTAATATTGAACATTATCAAATTACTGCAAATGAATATGACTATATTGTGGCAGTATCTAGTTTAGAACATGTTCCTTCCAAGAGTGAACTTCAGAATGTATTACACAATATGAAAACAGGAACGAAAGATAAGGGGATTAATTATATTGTGATGAATTCCAGTGTGGAAGAAATCGATATGAACACGAATGTAAAGTTGGATCCTTTATTTGAAGTAAATCTGGCAACAGAAGAAATGCTTTATACGTTGCGTAAGATATATACAGGATGGGAAGAATTATGCGTAGTAGTAAAGCCTCTAGAGTATAGGATTGCAAGGGAGGGGAAGCACGTGTTATTAAGGACAAATGCAATTACTTTTTGTGTAAGAAAAAAATTGAAAATGTATGAAGCTCTGCCACACTAACTGGCAATTTCACTTTATTGTTTGTCGAAATTAGTGGTTCGGCTACTTGTAGTACTAGATGGAGATCCAGTTCGATATTGGTTTATATATTGGGTAAAGTTCCAGGAGTGTAGAAATTTTTCAGCAGCTTGATAACCAGAGTGATAGAGCCATTCTTTCTCTTCAACACTTAAATTGAAGTTGGTACTAGTAATATTTCCGGTAGGTATTTTAATAGTACGTGCTCTTGCTTCTGTATTGAGATAGCGTAAATCGTGGGCTTGCATCATTGTTTTAAATAGCCCTTTAAACATCGAAATAGGTTCTTCATAATGAACGGGTTCAGCTTGAATCTCGTCTTTTACAAAATGAAATCCAAAGGTAGGCCAGCGGGGAATGTTTGGTGAGTCAAAAATCCATATCGGATAATTGCTGAGAATACCTCCGTCGACTATATAGCAAGGTTGCTTCCATTTAGGAGTTTTCCATTTAACAGGCTGAAAAAAGAAAGGGATTGTAGCACTCATTCTCACTGCTTTTGCAATAGAAAATTTTTGGGTAGGGAATCCATAGTGCAGTAAGTCATCAGGGAAAACGACCATTTTACCATTACTAATATCGGAAGCGATGATTTTTAAGCCTTCAGGGTTAGGTAAGTCACTAAAACAATGCACCCCTTTTTTAGATAATAAATCTTCTAACCATTGTTCTATAAAATCATTTTTATATATCCCCATTTTAACCCATACATTTATTCCTTTTCCGATAATAGGAATTTTATCTATGCATGTTTTTGTAATGAAATTTGTATAGTCAGCACCATTAATAATTGTTTTTAATTCTTTTCCTGTATAGCCACAGGCGAGAAGCGCTGCGATAATAGCACCTGCTGATGTACCGGCGACTCGCTCCCATTCATAATTGTGCTTTTCTAACGCACAGATTGCTCCGACATGTGCAATTCCTCGAACTCCGCCTCCTTCAAAGACACCATCTATTTTCATGAAAACAATTCCTTTCGATTCATTATTTATCCCGCATTAACGGGCAGTAAGCCCCCCACCTTAAGATTAAAAGAAGAGCGAAGAAGATAGGTGGGGGATAACTGCCCGTAAAAGCCCGATTGGTTCAACTAACCATCAGTGTGGGATGAAGAAAACCCCCACTGATGGAAGTTTCACTTTATTTTTTTATATGAAATAAACAGCAAAAAAGCACGGCAAGTGCGTGCTTTTTTACAATAGTTGTTAAAGTTTACTTAGCAGATAAAACCGCCAAAGCAGCTAGCTCCAATGATGATGAGAAGGATAAATAAAACGATTAATAAAGCAAAACCGCCGCCGTATCCGCATCCTCCAAAACCGCCGCCGTATCCGAATCCTCCACAGCCGGGGCCATATCCGTATCCGTAACCCATATTCATTTCCTCCTTAATATGAAAAATTTAGGGGTGAACAAAGTGAAATTTATGAGGATGTACTACAAGGGATGATGAAATTGCATGTTTGTAGGAACACTGTATATTATGTAATAGGGAAGCGTTTCGATTATGACGAACAAGCCTTTTTTTCATAATGGGTATAGATATGAATAAAGAAAAATGTGAAAGAAGCACTAGCAAATTTTGTGATATGATGTAGGAAATCATGTTGAATAAGGAGTTTTTATGACAAAACATATTGAAGAATTAATCGAAAAATATCAATTGACTCATATAAAAGATGAGTTGTTGGCTACAGTATTTGAATGTATAAAAGTAGTACCAAAACAAGAAGCGGTATTACCAGTAGGTTGTTCAAAAATGGGAGGATATCCCGACCTACCAGCAACGTTAGCCTATCCTACATATAAAGGGCATCCTCTTCATTTTGTTGCACAGTTTAATTTAGCTGAACTTCAAGCTGTAGGTATGAAGAATGATTTGCCTCAAAGTGGTATGTTGTATTTTTTCTATTTTGCTGATGATGAGCAGGAAGCCTTTGGCGAGGTATATGGAAATTCAAACGTAAAAGAAGGCTGGCGTGTTTTATATTATGAAGGAGAAATAGATGATGTACAAAAAACGAATCAAGTGAAGGGGCAATATTCTCAATGTAGAGTTACATTTGAAATAGCACAGAAACTTCCAGATTTGTTTATTGAGGACGAAGAGGATTCAGATCGTTTCTTACAATTGTTAGAGGAATTAATACCTGATTGCTATGACAATCATCAAGTTTTCGGTACACCGTTTTCAGTTCAAACAGAAGTGTTGGAAGAAGCACAGGAATATATAGGTTTGCATCATAACGAGATAACATTATTATTTCAAGTAGATTCTGACGAGGAACATTTGAACATGATGTGGGGTGATATGGGAATGTTATATTTCTGTATTGCGAATGAAGATATAAAGCAGCGACGTTTTGATAAAGCTTGCTGTATTTTGCAAAGTTTATAAAGTAAAAAAAGGCAGTTTCACGTGTATATAACGGAAGCTGCTTTTATAATTGGATCGAGTTGTTCAGCCATTATTCATTTGTATAAGAAGGTAGTTCATCGTCGTTTGAATTACGTCATGTGTAAGTCATTTTTTCAACTTTAATGCGATTTATAAATGTAAAAAATCGGATTTTCTTTTTTGTGAAAATTCGTATATAGTTGATGTATGGAAGAAAGCTATTTTAAGATTATCTTATGCTACGAGGATGTGATGAAATGAAGAAGTCTATAAAATATGTATCTACTATGGTACTTTGCTCATCTATTATAACCGGAGCGCTTCATATGCCTTCAGTCTCATACGCTGCTACAAAACAAGTAGGAGATACGGCTAATTCTGTAAATGATGCAAAATTAATTACAGAATTTCAGCAAGAATTACAACAACATCTAAATAATCGTGAAACAAATATTACAATTAAATATAAGACGAAACATGCTAATGTACAAGAAGTTTTGGATACATTGGTGCAGGCTTATAATCAAACGTTAGAAAAAGATGAATACTTAAAATACAATGTAAGCAGCACAAAGTTTTCGATTCGGGGTTTACCAGGAAATTACTCATTTACACTAAATATTTCATATCGTGAAACGAAAGAGCAATCACAGTACGTAATGAAACAAGCGAAATCAATTGTAAATTCAATAATTACAACTGGAATGGATGAGAATGAAAAAGTAAAAGCCATTCATGACTATGTAGTGAAACATGTTTCATATGACACATCGCTTCAGTCTTATACCGCATATGATGCGTTAGCAAATCATTCGGCGGTTTGTCAAGGATATGCACTATTAACGTATCAGCTATTAAAAGAGGCTGGAATTCAATCTCATATTGTAACGGGAACTGGAAATGGTCAGTCTCACGCATGGAATCTTGTAAATATTGATGGTAAATGGTATCACCTAGATACGACATTTGATGATCCAGTTCCAGATAAACAGGGACGTGTTATGTATTCTTATTTTAATATGTCTGATGAGCAAATGAGTAAAGATCATCAATGGGATCGTAGTAAATATCCAGTTGCAAATACAAACTATTATAATGAGTTAACGACTAAAATTAAAGCAGGCAATAAGAAATCCTCTAGTTATCAACAAATATTAAAAGATACAAATCTTGTTTATTTAGCACCAGAATTTGGGGCTGAAGATTACAAACAGTTAAAGCAAAAATTACAACAAAAATTCACATCTAAACAAGAAAAGATAGAACTTTGTTACCATCAAACAGTAGATAAAACGATGCAAGATGTTAAAAAGGTATTGAATGAGATTTCTTGGCCAAAAGGAGCAAAGCAAGTATCGTATCAGGTAGCTCCTTATCAAGCGCAAGCTGGATCCTCATTGTTAACAATTACATTTACGTATTAAATTGTGTGAAAGGGCATCTAAATGAAGATGCTCTTTTTTTGTGCAAGTGTATTTTGCATATTTGAGTGTTATTGATTACTGCAGTTATATTATTATATGAATTCAGAGCCTGTTAGAACTGGGACAACGGTGTTATTAATAAGGTTCTGTCGCTTGTAAAATAGTGTCTAATAATCCTGGGAACCTTTTGTTTAGATCGTCTGTCCTAATAGAGATGAAACGTTGTGTCCCTTCAATTCTTGTATACATAACACCAGATTCTTGTAATAATTTAAAGTGACGCGATAGTGTGGATTTGGCAATCGGAATTTTTACAGCCAGCCTGTATTTCTTTTCTCTATTTACATTTAAACGAAGTGGCATTAGAAGAAATATATACTATGAAACAAAGCAAAAAATAGCTTTATAGTATATATGTTAAATAAAAAATAATTATATTATGTAAACTGAAATACTAAAGCACTGTTTTCATGTATAAACTAAAACAGTGCTTTTCGCTTTGAGTGAATCGTTGCAGCATTTTCATCTTTAATGCCAGCTTCTTTAATAATACGTTGTTTTGCTTTATCTAACAAATTGTTTACTGCTTCACCAAAATAGTTTGCTTCTTGTTTTGTGCGGGCTTCTCGTAAACATTTGTAGTTTTCTATCAGCTCCTCTTTTTCAGGGTCTGTTAAGAAATCTTCTATCTTTTTGTTTGTCATACGAAACACCCTCTCTTCTGACAGACACTTCAATTCAGAATTTTATTTTTCATTATATCAACAATTCCTTAGCTATAGTACATATTAACGGTTTAATAATTTGTCAATTTCTTGTATTTTTTCATTTGCTTTATTTATTTGCATATTCTTTGCTTGTTCTCCTCCAAGTGCTTGGTGGAGTAAAAATGTTTGACCAGAAATTGCAGTAACGATTGCAACTTTAATAATTTCTTTAGTTGTTGTCGCATCAAATAAAACAAGGCCCAATAGTGCAGCAAGACTACCAGTAATGATGTCGGCAAAAAAACCAAGATGGAAAAATGTTTTTAATCGGCGTGGAAGCAACAATTTGCCTTGATGATTGATAAGATGGGCAACAAAACCGGTAATTCCACCAACGAGAAGAGCTGTTAGCCACGAATACATATCCATCAGATCCACTCCTTTTAGTTAAATACAATTCTGTTTATATTACAGAAACTCCTTTTAGGACTTTATATACCATATATTGAGAAAATTGGTTTAGGGTGGGTACTTTTATTATACCGAAAATTCTGTCATAAATGGTAGATATTTAAATTGAAATTTCATATAATAAAATTAAATCTAACGAGAACGGAGTGATGTATTATGGCGATTGTTTATAAGCTTTATACAGCTAATGGAAATAAGGAAGGAATGGGCGGCGCTTTGTAAAGAATCGCTATATCCTTCCGCATTATACATTTTAGGGAGGATACGAATTTGAATCGTAATCATTTAGTAACATTTGGATGGGACTTATATTTTGAAGACCAACTATTGGAAGAATGTGAAGTAGGACGTGTTTTGTTAGAGCATAAACATATGTATCGGATTATATGTGAAGATGGTGAATACGTAGCTGAGTTAGCAGGGAAATTTCGCTATGAAGCAAGTGAGAAAGGCGATTATCCTGCAGTTGGTGATTGGGTAAGTGTAACAAAATTGCCAGAAGAAAAGAAAGCGATTATTCATACTGTGCTTACAAGAAAAAGTTCTTTTTCTAGAAAGGTAGCTGGAGAGAAAACGGAGGAACAAATTGTAGCAGCGAATGTGGATTATCTGTTTTTAGTTAATGCTTTAAATGCTGATTTTAATGCGAGACGAATTGAACGTTATTTATTGTTAGCGTATGAGAGCGGAGCAACACCTGTTGTTATTTTGACAAAGAGTGATTTATGTACAGATATACAGCAAAAGGTGATGGAAACAGAGGCCGTTGCAATTGGTGCACCTATTTTTGCAGTTGATAGTCTGCAACAAACCGGAATAGAGACGTTACAACAGTTTTTACAACCAGGAAAAACAATTGCGCTTGTTGGTTCTTCCGGAGCAGGAAAGTCCACATTATTAAATGCTTTAATGGGAAATGAAGTGGCGAAAACAGGTGGAATTCGTGAGAGCGATAGTAAAGGAAAACATACGACAACGCACCGAGAATTGTTCCAATTACCAACTGGTGCACTTGTTATTGATACACCAGGAATGAGGGAATTGCAGCTTTGGGAAGGAAGCGGGGCGATGCACGCAACCTTTTCTGACATTGAAGAAGCTGCGAAAAAATGTCGTTTTCGTGATTGCCAACATGAGAATGAACCAGGTTGTGCAATTCGCATTGCTATTAATGAGGGAACATTAGAAGAAGCGCGACTTTTCAATTATAAAAAGTTGCAAAAAGAAATTGCTTATGCGATGAGAAAACAAGATGCTCTTTTGGCTCGTACAGAGCGCGAAAAATGGAAAAAGACAACGAAGCAAATGAGGCAGAAAAAATAAAAATAAAACTCCAAAGGCGTAGATGCATCGGTTGAAGAACAATTAGCCTCTATGGAGGAATTTGGTTTAGCAGCTGGAACAATATCACAAATAGCTGAAAATTACAAGTGTTAATTGAGCCGATTTAAAGTGTAATAAAAAAGTGCGTGGGAAAAGTAACCCACGCACTTTTCGTTTTAGTTACGATGAAATTTGGTTTTTAAATTGATGCTATAGAGTTTCGGACGGGAAAATACAGCTGTTATAGTCATTTGTGGTACAATAAATGTTACTATATAGAAGTAGGGTATAATGAGCAAGAGGCAAGAGAGGGGTTATTTTATGCTACATGAGGAGATTACATCATTTTTTCAAGTTCCTCCGCAAGAAGTTGGAAGTCAAGGATGGAAATATTACATTCAAGAGGAAAACGGCGCGTATTCTATAACAGAAACAATATTATCAACAGGTACAAGTATAGAGCTATTTTTTAATGAAGACGATGAGATTCGTCTCGTTTTATATAAAGATGGTCAGCCGATTACAACGATTCAACGTATTGCTGTCCAAAAGATGGATATTATTAAAGATGAGGAAAGCTTTCAATTTGTATTAGATCGTATGCCAAGCCGTATGATTCGATTACAGTTAAAACCATTTCTTGCAGTTGAAATGGGATTGTACTGGGAAGTATGTGAAGATTGTGAGTAAAAAACATCCGTTACTAACGGATGTTTTTTATGTTTTTTGCTGTTGTTTGAAAGCAATAATTGGAAGCAGAATTAAGCTAATCCATCCAATTACAGGATATAGCATATGAAGTAATTCACTATAACCGATATAACTAAAGCAATAACTAATGAGTAAGATAAAATAAATAATGATGTTACTCTTCCACCCAGTGATAGATTGCATCTGTTTTGTCATACCAAATACATTACCAACGAGTGTTGTAAATACTTCCCCAAAAATAATTAACACAAAAAAGAAATGAAAAGTAGCATTGAAGCGGCGTACAACTTCTGCCATTGGAATATTGTATTGATAAAATTGTTCAACAGATAAAATAGCGAGGTGACTACATAACAAAATTAAACAAAGACCTGCTCCCCCCAATATCCCTCCCCATTTAATGGCTTTTTGATCTTTTACTTCACTTGCTAATGGTACAAGTACACTTTGGGCGAGAGAAAGGTTGAGTGCAACATATGTGACTGGACTTGTAATCCATTTGACATTCCAATTTTCAGAAGGTGTTATGTTGAAAAGAGAAGTTGCATCATGAAAGAATGTTGTAATAGATAGCCCTACAATAAAAATCATCATAATTGGTACGACGAGCGAGTTGACTTCAAAGACTCCTTGTAATCCTCTGCTCCCAATTACAATACAAGCAAGTATCGTTATAAAGATACCAAGCTGTCTTGGTAGGCGAAGTTGTTCTTCAAATACCGCTCCAGCTCCGGAAAGCATGACGCTTGTTACACCAAATAATACGAGAAGTAATAAAATATTTACAACGTTACCAAAGATATCTCCAAATAAATATTTGTTAAATTCTTGAGCAGAAAATGCTTCAATTTGTGAAGAAAGAAGCATCATTTTTGTACCTAACCAAATAAAGAAAATACCGCTTACTAAAATACCAATTGTTCCGTATGTACCATGAATTGTAAAGAATTCAACGATTTCTCTTCCTGTTGCAAATCCAGCTCCAACAACAGTGCCTATATAAGTAGCAGCAATTTTCTTTGCTACTTTCCATTGTTGATTATCCATTTAATCCCTCTTTCTTGTATGATGAGCTTCATTTATTTTGCAGCCTCACCCTAACTTTTGCTATATCTCCACTGATGGAAAACTCGACTAATTGGGTTCTTTAGGGCAGTTATTCTCTACCCATCTTCTTTGTTTTTTTCTGAATTTTGAGGTAAGGGTCTTACTACCGTCTACAAGAATTGGTTCAACTAACGAGCAATGAGAGATAAAGCCCTTATTTACCGCTGAAACTTTCACTTTACTACATACATATGAATGAGTTTGGACAAACATACGATGAAGTTGGATTTTTTGTATTATTCATATTTGTCTTACAGTTTGTGGTATAATGAAGCAAAAAAGGGGGCAGAGAAGATGTTTCGCTTTTTTAAAAAAGGGAAGGAAGAAAGAGAAATTACGCAAGATGAGCTAGAACTTGCTATGGCAAAATTTCTTGAAACGAATGCGAATGTGGTATATACGGTATTAGTAAATGATGATTACACGGTTAATTATGATTTATTAAAACCGTATTTACCGGCTTTTCCTACAAATGTGTTCATTATTACGAAGGAAACCCTTGAAGTATTTGAGAATACACAAGAAAATCTTGCTCTTGTCAAAGAAATTGATGATGTACAGCGTGCTGTTGATCAATATGTGACAGAGAAAGAAGCCTTTCCAATCGTCGAAGGAAATGAGAATCGGCTTATATGTTCGATAAAGTTAGGGCCATACTTAAAAAGGACGCTAGGACGTGATTTATATGTATCAGAGAAACATTATTTAGTGACAAGCAAGCCTGATAAAATGAATAAAAGTATTGTACAATAAAGAAACAACAATGGAGAATTGTTGTCTTTTTTTTTTGTAAATATTATGTGGGAAGAGATAGAGAAGAGGGGACTTCATGATTCTGAGGAAATGGGATTCAAAATAGTTTTGTTTCTAAATTGGCGCCTCAACATATGCGAGGACAATACTTTGCGGCAGCAACACTTCGATGGTCTATCGGCCGAACAATTGCACCGATTGCGATTCCCTTAACAGCATGGATAGGTTATCAATACACATTCTATATCATTGCAGTACTTGCATTTTTGAGTGCATTTTTATATTCCATGATGTTCCAGTTGTTACAAGGACGAAAAATTCAGGTGAAAAAGACGATAAATGAATAAGTAAAATAACACGCTCTCTTTTTGTAAGAGCGTGTTATTTTATATATAGATTATATTTTTCGTTCTAGCGCTAGTTTAATGCCGAATCCTATAAGAGCAGTGCCTGTGATACTTTGCATAATGCGCTGTGTGGCAGGTTTTTTCATAAATGTACGAACACGATGAATGAAATAAATGTACAATAAAAACCATATAGCAGTTAGTACAGTATAAGTCATTCCCATCGTAAGAAATTGTATAAATATATTACTCTTAGCATCTATGAATTGTGGCAAAAATGTTAAAAAGAAAATAGCAACTTTAGGGTTTAGAAGGTTTGTAAGGAAGCCTTGAAAGAAACAAGATGTTGTTTTATATGCTGTGTTTATATTACTTTCTACAGTTGCTGTATTTGTCTTTAGAGCCCATAGCGCTTTAATCCCTAAATATACTAAATAAATGGCACCAACATATTTAATGATAGAAAATAAAAACGCAGATTGAACAATAATTGTTGAAAGACCTAATATTGCTGCAGCGGTATGAATGAAAAGAGCACAACAAGTTCCAAACATCGTTTTAAAACCGCCGGACCTTCCGAGTGTAAGAGTATTTTGAGTAGCTATGGCAGTATCTGGACCAGGTAAAAGAATAAGAAAAATAGACATCGTAACGAAAAGATAATAGTGTTGCATTTTGTGTCCTGCCTTTCTAAAAATAGTATAAACAGAAGAGGGTGGTATTTTATCCTGCTATTAGCGTGCAGTAAGACCCCATATCAAGATTTAGAGAGAAGCAAAGAAGATAGGTAGGGGATGAAGAACCCTCCCACTGATGGAAGTTTCACTTTATATGATAATGAGTTGTTCATTTTTTTTATAAGATTTCGCATTATTCAGTATGTATTTCTATAATATATTCATAGAAGTAGTGAAGTCTATAATAAAAAAATTTATGCCTATTTACAAAGTGTTATATAGTGAAAACTGAGTTGGAATAGGAAATATCATGTTATATATAGAAAAACCATATGCAAATTTAGTTTGCATATGGCCTTAATTCAAGGGGATTTTTCACAATTGAAATGCTTCTGCTAGTAAGCGGTAGGAGTTTAATTTATCTTCAAAATTATGTGTGATTGTTACGATCATAAATTCTTCTGTGTTATAAACTTTGCTTAAAGCGGAGATTTGTTCTTTTACTTGATGTGGATTACCGACAATCATTCGTTTTCGATTTTCTTTTATACGTAAAAAATCAAATGCACTATATGGATAATTGAGAGCTCTTTCGATAGATGGCGTGCCGGTTGAACGTACGCCTTGTTCAATTAATAAAAGGGCTAGATCTAAGCTAGATACAATTTTTTGTGCTTTTTCTTCTGTTTCTGCACAAATGACAAAAATAGCTACGATAGATTGCGGCTTTTCTCCTAAGAAAGAAGGCTGGAATTGATTTTGGTAATTTTTTATGATTTCTGGACCGCCATAACTATTAATAAATTGTGCAAATGTGAAAGCTGTACCTTGTTTAGCAGCAATCATCGCACTTTCTCCGCTAGAACCGAGTAACCAAAGATTTGGTGCAGTTGGAATAGTTGGAGCAGCATGTAAATGTGCAAAGCGATGATTATCTGGTAAGCGGTCGTGTAAATACAGGGATAAGTCTTGAATTTGTTCAGGGTATTGATCGAGTGAAATCATTTTCCCTTCTTGGAGTGCCCGTGTTGCAATAGGCATTCCGCCTGGAGCTCGTCCAACTCCTAGGTCAATACGGTTTGGGTATAGTGCTTCTAGCACGCGGAAATTTTCAGCTACTTTATAAGGACTATAATGAGGGAGCATAACACCGCCAGAACCTACTCGAATACGATTTGTTTTAGCAGCTATGTGAGAAATTAAGATTTCTGGACTTGAACCCGCTAAGCTAGTAGAGTCATGATGTTCTGATACCCAAAAACGAGTATAGCCAAGTTGCTCAACTTCTTGCGCAAGTCGAACTGTATTTGAAAACGCTTCTATTGCTGTACTTCCTTCTGCGATAGGAGATTGGTCTAGAACGCTTAATTTTATCATATATAATACCTCTCTTTTGTTATCTACGAAGTATTATATATTCACTTACTAAAAATGTATAATAAAATGCTTACTTCACCATTTGGATGCCAAATTCCTATTGAAGAATCGTTTTATGAATGCAATTGAGATAATTTTTTTTAAGAAAAATATTTTGTATTGATAGAGCAATAGATTTATGAGTTTCCCGTCCAGAGGTTCCTCGCCTGAGTAGGGGGGAGCTATCGGTTAAACTTCATATAAAAAATACATACGATACACCTATCATTAACTCATGTTATCAGCAACGGGATAGCTACTTAAGACCGAAAAAGAATTTGCCATTTTTTTTGCAAAATTTAATGGTGGCTCTACCGATTGGACATGAATATACATAATTAATGGATTCGTATATAACCAATGATTATGTAGAGCACTAACAATAATTCCTTGTTGTACAATGGATTGCATAAATGCAGGAATTTCTTCTTGCAAAACAGCAATTTCCCCTAAATTCAACGCATTACCATTTTGATCCAAAGATTCAAAGCCTACTCCAGCAGGTATTACAGACATACTTGGTTTTCCTTGAACAAGTACCTTAAAATTGCGGTGGAAAGATACTGAACAAGCACCTTGATCTATTTTACTTTTCCCTTTGAGGATCGCAGCAAATTGTTCACAAAGAAAATTAAAGTTATTCATAAATTTAATCCCCCTTTATTATACAAAATGATGCATTTAGAGCTTTAATATAAAAAGGATTTATCCCACATTCTATTTATAAATAGAGCTGCGAGAATCTTTAGGTAACCTGAAAATAATCTAAAGGCTTCCATAAAAATACAGATATTTTTATAGACACCAGCTACTGTTTCATCCCTTCACTTTCTCTCCTAACCAAGATTCCAAAAAGATAACATTTATATAACTATATGGATAAATTGCCCATTTTAGAATAAAAAATAAGAATTTTAAATCAATTGGAATTAATAACGAAGAAAAAGATAATTATTAGGTATATTTGTATTTAATCTAACAATATAGGATCCACTTCAGAAAATTTGAAGGGGATTCATTTTTACATAATCAGTGTTATTGGAAGTTCGACTATTGGAAAAGATATAGCTATATGGATTGAGGGTATAAAAAGTATAGAACAGGGCAGGGGAATAATTATATCCATGATATATCCGTTTTTGTAACCATTTTTATTTTAAAAACAAGCTTTTCTATGAAATATTAATTCATTCTTGCATCGATGAAATAAATCAGTTTCATTTGTAATAACTTAATTCACTCTAATTCATGGTAAGTATAGGAGTGAAAGAACTGTAACACATCAAAAATGTATGTAAGATTATTCTTTGAACAAGGGAGTTTTTATGCAAAAAAAAACGGGTAAACAAAAAACAGGACTACTAAAAGGATTAATACTCATAACAAAAATAGCTTTAGCTTCTGGTGTATCATGGGAATTAGCAAAAATGTTAGGGTCAAAACACCCTTATTTGGCACCATTAACTGTTATTCTTTCTATGCAAGAAACTGTCCAGCATTCTGCCATGTATGCTTTTTACAGAATTATCGGCACTATTTTTGGAATTTCTATTACCGTTTTTATTATCAGCCATTTAGAAGTGAACGGATGGACTATAGGATTATTACTATTTGGAGGAATGTTGCTTCCAGTTATACTAAGGGTACATAAAACCATCATACATCAAGTGGCTTTAACGATTTTATTAGTCTTTGTTTTTGTGCATAAAACGAGCTATTATGTCTCAGATCGAATCAGAGATACTATCGTAGGAGCACTTATCGCCATTATTATTCATATGCTGATTTTTCCACCCAATTATGTGAAAGAAGCTCGTTGGACGTTAAATCAATTTGGATGCCATCTTGTACAGCTGTTTGAAAAGACAGCCCATTGGGTAAATACTAACTGCGACCCTGTTAAAGGACAAGATCTAAGAAAAAATATAACAAATCTACTTCAGGAACTGCATCAGGTACAAGAAGATTTTAAGCTGGCAGAAAAAAGCTTGAAATTAAATCCATTTATTAAGAATAAAAAACAAATATTAAAACAAAACGAACAATTCATTTCGCAGTTAAAGACAGGATATATGTATATTTCCAATATACTAAACACATTCAGTGACTGGTCCCAAACAGATGTTATTTCAAAAGTTGATCAACAACAATGGGCTATTCAATTACAAATGTTGGGGAGATACATAGAAAAGCAACTCAACGGAAGTTCAGAGAAGCATCAAAACTCTAAGAGTTTAGACTTACTGGACCTATCTTCGATTTCTGTACAAATCAATATCTCACCGGAATTAGAGCCCTATAGATATCAATTAAGTTTGTATAATGACACGCTCAAACTAATTCAGGAGTTAAGAAAAGGACAATAGTAACTACTAGCCTCTCCCTAATCAATGGTGTCGTGTGCGTTGAACAAAAATAAGAGGTAAGTATATATTAAACCCGACTAATATATACTTACCTTTATTTATTAGATTTTTAACCTTTAGATCTGGATGATTTTTATACCTGTTTTTAGTGAGAAATTCCTCTTTCAAAATGATTCATTTCAACTAAATTAAGAATATATTCGTAATTATCAATCGTTCTCTTGATTTCATTGCGCTCACTTTCTGTTAATTTTACATCTGTTAATCGTTTACATAGCTGAGATTTTTGACTTTCTAATTGTTTCTTAGTTTCATGATAGTTGTAAGAGCGTTTCATATTTCCATCCCCTTCCTTACATTTCCTATCTACATTTTTAGTATACGGTTAAATAAAAGAAATAAGTGCATATCCTTTCGAACTTTTAGTGAATATTCAGAAAACAAAGAATAGGCCATTCCTTCCATGAATACAATGCATTGAAATATGATTTTGTACTGATAAGTAGGAGTGTGGGATGATGCAAATAAATATGCAATCCCGTCTTACAACCAACGAGATGTTGTCTATTATTGAAAATGGTTTACCGAAAACGACAGTACCGAAAAATATTATTATTATTGGAGCAGGTATGGCGGGGTTAGTGGCTGGATCATTATTGAAGGCTGCTGGTCATCGTGTGAAAATATTAGAGGCAAATGATCGAATTGGCGGGCGTATTTATACGGTTAGAATGCCGGAAACAGGCTTATATCTAGATGTTGGAGCAATGCGGATTCCTTATACACATGAACTAACACTTGCATATAATAAGAAGTTTGGATTGAAGTTAAATCCATTTATTAATCGAAATGATACGGATATTATATATGCAAATGGTCGCAAGACAACATTGAAACAATATGAGAAAAATCCGAGTATTTTACGTTATCCAGTTGCAGCGAATGAAGAAGGAAAATCATCGGAAGAGTTGTTGATGTTAGCAATACAACCAATTCTTGACTTTATTAAAAGAGACCCAGAAAAAAATTGGAGTATTGTAGAGAAAGATTTTGGTAGGTATTCTACAGCAGAGTTTTTAAAAGATTATCCTCACCAATATAAAGTATCTTTTTCACCAGCTGCTGTAGAAATGATAGGGGTACTTCTTGATTTAGAAGGATTTTTAGAAAGGTCTTTTGTAGAAACATTGCGCTTTATTTTCATTTTACAGCAATCTACAGGATTTTATGAGATTGAAGGGGGCAACGACGCATTGCCCAGAGCTTTTTTACCGCAATTACAAGATGATATTGTCTTTCAACAAAAATTAATGAAACTAGAACAGCACGAAAAAGGAATTACAGCATATTGCCGTAATGAAAAAACGTTTGAATACAGCAGTATTACAGGAGATGTTATTATTGTTACCATTCCGTTTACAACAATGAGATTTGTTGAAATCGATCCGTATGATTCTGTTTCTCATGGAAAATGGAGAGCCATTCGGGAACTACATTACATGGCCGCTACGAAAATAGGGATTCAGTTTAAAAGTCGATTTTGGGAAGAACAAGGTCAACTTGGTGGCCGTATTATTACCGATTTGCCTATTCGTTATGCATATTATCCAAGTCATGGTATTGGTACAAAAGGTCCTGGAATGGTACTTGGAAGTTACACATGGTCGTATGATGCATTGTTGTGGGATGGCTTATCTGAAAGTGATCGTATTTATTACACTTTGCAAAATTTAGGGAGAATACTTGGAAATCAAGTGTATGACGAATTTATTTCTGGGATATCGAAAAGTTGGACATTAGACCCATATGCATTAGGAGGATTTGCAATCTTTCAGGCAAATCAACAATCAGAATTACAGAATGATATTGTGAAACCAGAAGGAAGAATATATTTTGCAGGAGATCATACTACGTTGTATCATGGCTGGATACAAGGGGCAATTGAATCAGGAATTCGGAGTGCAGCAGAAATAAATCAATTACAAATGTAAAAAGAACATGAGAATGAATCTCATGTTCTTTTTGTGTACTTATGGAACGGGATGACCATTTGAACTTTCAAAGATTGTAAACCATTGCTGACGGTCTAATGTTAATTTTGTTGCTTCAACAGCTGTTTTGACACGTTCTAGTTTACCAGAACCAACAATTGGTAGCATATTAGCTGGATGAGCAAGTAGCCATGCATACATAATAGAATCAATTTTAGCAATGTTAACATCAGCGGCGATTTGCTCCAATGTATGGCATAAGCGAAGTGTACGTTCATTGTTTCCTTTAAAAATTTCACCGCCAGCAAGAGGAGACCAAACCATAGGAGAAATTCGGTTTTCTTGACACTGTTCAATCGTACCTTTTTCAAAATGCTCAAGCTGCAGAACAGATACTTCGATTTGATTTGTAATAAGCGGGAAATCTAAATATGAACTTAACATATTGAATTGGGAAGGCAGAAAGTTTGATACACCAAAGTGTCGTACTTTTCCATCTTGTTTTAAGCGAGAAAAAGCTTCTGCAACTTCTGCGGGATCCATGAATGGATCTGGGCGATGAATGAGTAATACATCGATATAATCTGTATTTAGGTTTTGTAGTGATTGTTCAGCACTTTTTATAATATGCTCAGCACTTGTATTATAGTGAACGACGTAGCGTTCTGGAAATTTAGGTGATGTGAGAGCGATTCCGCATTTTGTAACAATTTGCATATTGTCACGTAAACTTGGTTTTAATTGCAGCGCTTTCCCGAATAAAGCTTCACATGTATAGTCGCCGTAAATATCAGCATGGTCAAACGTTGTAATCCCCATCTCCATACAAGATTCAATAAAAGAAAGTAATTCTTGATCGGTCATATTCCATTCTGCTAAGCGCCAAAACCCTTGAATGATTTGAGAAAATTCTAGGTTTTGAGCCATTTGAATTCGTTCCATTTATGAAGGTCCTCCTTGCTGATATGTATGAACCTAATCAATATGAAAAGGTCTTCTTATTTACCATTATTATATATTTGTGTAGACATGCTTACAACTAATATGTTTCGTATTCAGAAAATAAGAAGACAACCTATGATATAATACGTAATCATATATGTAACAAGGAGATGTAGAACAGTGATTCCAGTAACGATATTAACCGGGTTTCTTGGTTCAGGGAAAACAACTTTATTAAACCGTATTTTGTCTGAAGAGCATGGAAAGAAGCTTGCTGTTATTGTAAATGAAATTGGACAAATTGGTATTGATAATCAATTGATTATGAATGTAGAAGAAGAAATTATGGAAATGACAAATGGCTGTCTATGTTGTACAGTGCGTGAAGATTTACTTGTCGCACTAAAGCATTTATTAGAAGTAAAAGCGGAAGGTAAAATGGATTTTGAAGGTTTAGTGATTGAAACAACGGGACTTGCAAATCCGGGCCCGATTATTCAAACATTCTTTTTAGACCCTATTATTCAGTCCGCATACCAAATTAATGGTGTAATAACTGTAGTAGATAGCTATCATATACATAAACACTTTGAAAAAGGTTTAGAAGCAAAAGAGCAGATTGCTTTTGCTGATATGGTTTTAGTAAATAAATTGGATTTAATAGAGAAGGCAGAAAAAGAAAATTTGCTTATTGAATTACAAGGGATCAATCCAACTGCAAAATTAATCCCAACAACAAACTGTGAAGTAGATATTCCTTCGTTACTAGATATACAAACATTTAAAACGCGTGATAAGTTAGAAATTTATCCGCATAAAGAGCAGCATCATTTAGAAGGTGTAAAGTCATTTGTGTTAAAGGAAGAGCGTCCTCTTGATTTACAAAAGATAAATGAATGGATGTCAGCTGTTGTACAAGAATTAGGAGAGTATTTATATCGTTATAAAGGAATATTATCTGTTGAAGGAGTAAATCGCCGCATTGTTTTCCAAGGTGTACACACGTTATTCGCTGCTTCATATGACAGGGAGTGGCAAGAAGGAGAAGAACGTGTAAGTGAGATTGTTTTCATTGGTAAAGATTTAAATAAAGAGTGGTTTCAAGAGCATTTTAAAGAATGTATAAAATAAGCCTGCATAAAAGCAGGTTTATTTTTATTGTTTTATGGAAGTTTCACTTTGTCTATAAGTAACTCCATCACAACACCAACAACAGGACCTTCAACGTCAATATCACCAGTTAAGTGAAAGCCAAATGATTCATATAGTTTCATTGCTAGGTTGTTATCAGGATGAAGACTTAAATAAATTTTTTTGCATTGGTATTCTTGTTGTAAATACGTAATTAATAAGCGGAGAAATTGTTTCGCATATCCGTTTCCTTGGAAGTTATAATCAATCATAAAACGGTCTAACCATACACTTCTATCTTTTTTGGAATACCATCCATACATTGCGTATCCCACAAGGGTTTCGCCATCATATAAAGATACTGACGTTCCATTTTTTTCGTATAGTGATTAGGCTAAAGAAAACACATTGCTTTCAATAAATTGTTGCTGCTCCTTTGCCACGTTTAGTGCAGCGACTGAACGCCAATTATGTGCTGTTACTTCACAAATGTGAAGATTCATAGTTCCAACTCACTTTCTGAATCATATCTTTAAAGCTAATGTGGATAATTTTACTTGTTGTTTCATTTAAGTCAAGCTGTAGCCCATGAAAAAGACAGCTGAAAAAATTTCAGCTGTCTGAAAGGGAAAACACATTTAGTTTGTTGCTTCTTTTAAAGTGTTAATGTTTTCTTCCATCAATGTAAAGTAATCCTTATTTTTTTTCGCATCGTCATCGGAAATTGTTGCAAGATGATTTAAGCGTAAGATTTTTGTTCCTGTTTCTTTTTGAATGACTTCTGCTACTTTTGGTGTAGAGAATGTTTCAAATAAAATATATTTTAATCCATGCTCTTTTGCGGTTGATGCGATAGAGGCCAGTTCTTTTTGAGACGGTTCATCAGAAGCAGAAATACCTGCAATTGGAATTTGTTTGAAACCATAGCGTTGTTCCCAATATCCGTATGCAGCATGAGAAACTAAAATTTCTTTTGTCTTTGCATGATCAGCAACTTCTTTAAATTGACTATCTAAATCTGTGAATTTTTTTTGCAATGCTGCAAAATTTTTCTCGAATTCTTCTTTATGTTCTGGTTGTAGTTCTACAAGAGCATTTTTAATTGTTTCAGCTTGCTTCATGGCAAGTGTTGGGTCTAACCAAACATGAGGGTCTTTATCATGATGATGCTCTTCTTTATGACCTTCTTCATGTTCCTCTTCAGTTGAAGATCGCAGTTCTATACCATTTGATGCATTCACAATTTTGACATTTTCATTTTTTAATGTTTTTTCCATTTTTTCAGCAAATGGTTCTAATCCAGCTCCGTTATATACAAATAAATCTGCTTTGGCAACTTGTACAGTTTGTTTTTGAGTTGGCTCATATGTATGAGAGTCTGCACCTGGTGGATAAATGGCTGTTACGTCTACATAATCACCACCGATTTTTTTAGCAAAGTCAGCTAAAGGGAAAATAGTTGTATAGACGGAAAGTTTGCCATCTTTTTTATTTGCTGTGTTATTTTGTTTCGAACATCCAGCAAATATAAGGGTAAATATTAGTATGAATGAAAATATGAGTGATTTTTTCTTCATTTTATGCTCCTCATTTCTTTACTTTCTAGCATTCATTTTCTCCAAAAAAAAAGAATATCTTTCTTTTTAATAAAACGGAATAATTTCGTTTTGATTTACCGATTTAGTATAATACATCTTTGAAAATGTTGCAATAAATAATAATGATTACGATTTATAATTTGTTCTAAATTTGTCACAATGCTATGGTTTATTTTTTATGTTTTTGCATATATCTTTCCATTTCTTTCATATAGTGTGATAGAGGGTGCAGAAAAGGGGATGAGCGAATGGAATATGGAATCGAAGCGATTTTATTGATATTGGCTGTTGTGTGTCCGTTATCATGTGTACTTCTTTTTTTAAAAGTACTTATTCGGAATTTAGGAGATCCAAGTACAATTACTGAGATGCCAAAAAGAGAAAAAGAATAAACAAAGCGCTTGCATATTGTATTACGCTGTGCTTATGATAGAGAAAGATATTAGAAGATAAAGAGGTATAGAAACGTATGAAAACAAGAACAGCCTTAGTACTTGGAGCTAGTGGCTTAGTTGGACAAGAAGTGACACAGTTACTGATTGATTCGGACTATTACGATTCAGTTACGATTTTCGTACGAAAGCCGCTGGAATGGGAACATGAAAAACTGCAGCAAAGGCAGATCGATTTTTCAATTTTAGAACAATATAAAGAATTTTTTGCTGTAGACGATGTGTTTAATTGCCTTGGTACGACAATTAAAAAGGCAAAGACGAAAGAAAACTTTAAAAAAGTTGATTATGATTATACAATACGTGCTGCTCGTTTAGCAGAAGAACAAGGCGTACAAAATTTTCTTGTTATTTCTTCGATGGGTGCAAATCCAAAGTCACTATTCTTTTATTCACAAGTAAAAGGACAGATGGAGGAAGATATTAAAAAGCTAGTCATAGAAGGCATTCATATTTTCAGACCATCCCTTTTACTTGGAGAACGAGAAGAGTTTCGTTTTGGGGAAAGAATGGGAGAAAAAATTTCAGGCATTATGCCGTTTTTATTTAAAGGGCCTTTTACAAAATATAGACCGATTTCAGCAGAGCAAGTGGCAAGAGGAATGTATGTAACAGCGCTGCGTGAAGAGTCTGGGGTCCATGTACATGAATCTTCGGAGATTGCTAAGATGAAATAAAAGAGAGAGAAGATGTCTTCTCTCTCTTTTATTTTGTAGTATTTGGGCAGTAAGCCCCCACCTCAAGATTAAGAGAAAACGAAATAGGTGGGGGTTACTGCCCGTTAGTGAGGGATTGGTTCAACTAACCCTCAGCGGAGGATAAAGAAAACCCCCGCTGAGGGAAGTTTCACTTTATTTTTCCTGGAGCCCGGCTATACTGAAACGGCTCAGCTAATTCAAAACCAAGTTCATTCGCTGCTGTTCTTGGGAAATATGGGTTTCGCAATAGTTCTCGGCCGATAAAGATTAAGTCAGCAGAATCTTGTTGTAAAATTTCTTCTGCTTGCATGCCACTTGTAATAAGTCCAACAGCACCTGTAGCGATAGAGACATGTTCTTTTATATGTTTTGCATAGGATACTTGATAACCAGGATATACATCAATATGTGCTGGTACAACAGCTCCAGAACTACAATCAATAAGGTCAACGCCTTGCTCTTTCATCCACTTCGCAAATGTTACATAGTCTTTTATAGTTAAACCTTCTGGATGATAATCATGAGCGGAAATACGAATGAATAATGGACCATTCCATATTTTTTTCACTTCATCAATAATTTCTCGTAAAAAACGATAGCGATTTTCACAGGATCCACCATATTCATCTGTACGATGGTTTGTTAACGGAGATAAGAATTCATTAATTAAATAACCGTGTGCTCCGTGTAATTCAATGATATCAAATCCAGCTTCTTTTGCACGTTCTGCTCCATTTCGAAAGGCTGTGATAGTTTCTTGTATTTGTTCTTTACTCATTTGTACAGGAATTTTCATTGAAGAATCAAAAGGAATAGCTGATGGAGCAATAGGATCTGTATTGAGAACCGCTTTTCTACCTGCATGTGCAATTTGAATAGCTGCTTTTGCTCCATATTCATGAATCATATCGACAACTTGACGTAGACCATCTATGTGTTCATCATTCCAAATTCCTAAATCTTTGTGGGAGATGCGCCCTTCTGGTGTTACTGCTGTAGCTTCTAGCATAACAAGCCCTACTTGACCAGCTGCACGCGATGTGTAGTGAATAAGATGGAAATTTGTTACTTTTCCGTCTTCGTTTTCAGAGGAGTACATACACATAGGTGACATAACAATTCGGTTCTTTAGTGTAACATCTTTTATTGTATACGGTGAAAATAATTGGCTGTTCACAATAATGATCCTCCTTTATTTCGTCTAAATGGGAATTATTTAATCGTAATTTGCTTATCCTGCTATTCGCGGGCAGTAAGAGATCCCCCATCTATCTTCCTCGCTTCTCTTTGAAGCTTGAGGTGGGGGGCCTTACTGCTGGAAGTTTTACTTTATAAAGCCAGAGTGGTTAAATGAATCGTCTTGATGGTATTGTAGCATCTCGTTCTTTTTTTCCATAACGAAATGCTTAAAGCTATATTATGTCATGATTAGTCTGCGTTTAGTAAATCATTATAATTTTAATGTTTTAGAATGAAAGGTTTACATCATGATACAATAGCAAATATATGAGGAACTAGGAGGTGTTTTATGTATCAAGCATATTATGAAAGTGAAATTGGATGGATTGAAGTAAAAGGGGATGAAAACGGCATTTCTTCAGTATTATTTGTAGAACAAAAACAAGAAGATGTCCTTCATCCAATTGTTGAGCAATGTGTAATGGAGCTAGATGAATATTTTCATAATAAACGAACAGTATTTACTGTACCGTTACAAGCAACGGGAACTTCGTTTCAAAAACAAGTATGGAATGCGCTTTGCAGTGTTTCGTATGGAAAAAGTGCTTCTTATCTTGATATCGCAGAGAAAATTGAAAACCCAAAAGCTGTACGTGCTATTGGCGGAGCGAACAGTAGAAATCCGATTTCTATTATTGTGCCTTGTCACCGAATTATTGGGAAGAACGGGAAATTAGTAGGTTATGAAGGTGGACTTTGGCGGAAAGAATGGTTACTAAAGCACGAAGGGTTTTTAAGATAATAGAACAAATCTTTAAAATGCAATTATTTGTGTAAATTGGCCGATAAGCTAATGATAAAGGTATTTTACAAAGTAAAGCGGGCATTAATAGGAGTGTCCTTCCTGTTAATTATGAGATAAAAGTGACATGTGTCACTTTTTCTTTTTTTTATAGATAGTATTTTAAATTATCAGAAGATTATGTATAATACTATTCAAGAGTACTTGGTCTTATTTTTAATCGTTATATACAGAAAGAGGGGAAAGGGTCTATGAAGAAGAAAGTGTCACTTATTACAGCAATTGCACTCTCTACGAGTGTGTTAGTTGCTGGGTGTGGAAATGGAGAAAAAACATCAACAACAGAAAAGAGCGGTAATGAAGCGCTTGCTGATAAACAAGTGCTAAATTTACTAGAAACAGCAGAAATTCCTTCTATGGATACATCGAAATCAACTGATACTGTATCGTTTCGTGTATTTGTTAATGCAATGGAAGGGTTATATCGGTTAGATAAAGACAATAAGCCAACGCCTGGTATGGCTAAAGATGTAAAAATTAGCGAAGATAAGAAAACGTATACATTTCATTTGCGCGATGCAAAATGGTCAAACGGAGAGCCTGTAAAAGCAGAAGATTTTGTGTTTGCATGGCGTCGTGCTGTTGATAAAGCAACTGCATCAGAATACGCTTTTATTTTGTTTGATGTGAAAAATGCCGAGAAAATTAATAAAGGAGAATTACCGCTTGAACAGCTTGGTGTCACAGCAAAAGATGATAAGACATTAGTTGTTGAATTGGAGAAACCTACACCATATTTCTTAGAGCTTACGACATTCCCAACATTTTTCCCGTTAAATGAAAAATATGTGAAAGAACAAGGGGACAAATACGCATTAGAAGCAGATAAATTATTGTATAATGGACCATTTGTGATGAGTGAATGGAAGCATGAACAAAGTTATAAATTAAAGAAAAATCCAAACTATTGGGATAAAGATACTGTGAAACTAGAGGAAATTAATGTAAGTGTTGTAAAGGAAACATCAACAGCTGTAAATTTATATGATAGCAACGAAGTGGATCGAGTAATTTTAAGTTCGGAATTTGTTGATAAGTATAGAAACAGCAAAGAGTTTAAATCAGAATTAGACCCACGTATGTACTTTATTCGTTTTAATGAGAAGAATCCGATTTTTTCGAATAAAAAAGTGCGTGAGGCTATTGACTTAGCATATGATAAAAAGGGAATTGCAAATGTTATCTTAAACGATGGCTCGTTACCTGCATATTACTTAGTACCACAAAAATTCACAACAGGACCAGATGGAAAAGACTTCCGCGAAACAAATAAAAACTTCCGTGATGGTAAAGATAATGCAGCGAAAGCGAAAAAACTATGGGAAGAAGCGAAAAAAGAGTTAGGTCAAGATACAATTACAGTTGAAATGTTAAACTACGATAAAGATAATTTGAAAAAAGTAGGAGAATACATTAAATCAGAGCTGGAGAAAAACTTACCTGGTTTAAAAGTTAATATTAAACAGCAGCCGTTTAAACAAAAGTTAGATTTAGAGAAGAAGTTACAATATGATTTCTCTTTATCAGCATGGAGCCCGGATTATCCAGATCCAATGACATTTATTGACATGTTTACTTCAGATAGTGCGTTCAATGAAATGGCATATTCTAATTCGAAATATGATGAACTAGTTGCAAAATCAAAAGGTGAGTTGTTAACAGATGAGAAAGCGAGATGGAAGGCACTTTCTGAAGCGGAGAAAATTCTGTTTGAAGATGCAGCAATTTCTCCAGTTTACCAGCAAAGCATTGCTTTCCTTGAAAAATCTAAGGTAAAAGGAACTGCTAAGCATACATTTGGCGGAGATTTTAGCTATAAATGGACGTATATTACAAAAGAATAGTACGATAAAGGTGCGCGAATATTGCGCATCTTTTTTTATTGAGAGGAGATAACGACAGTGATAAAAGGAATGAACCATCTTTGCTTCTCTGTTTCGAACTTAGAGAAATCAATACAGTTCTATAAGCATGTGTTAGAAGGAAAGCTGCTTGTAAAAGGGAGAAAACTTGCCTATTTTGACGTATGCGGAATGTGGTTTGCGTTAAATGAAGAAAAGGATATTCCAAGAAACGAAATTTGTCAGTCGTATACACATATTGCGTTTTCGATAGAAAAAGAAGATTTTACAGCCTTGTTACATCGTCTTGAATCTAATAAGGTACATATTTTACAAGGGCGAGAGCGTGATGTGCGAGATTGCCATTCTATTTATTTTACAGACCCAGATGGTCATAAATTTGAATTTCATACAGGGACACTTCAAGAGAGATTACGATATTACAAAGAAGCAAAACCGCATATGTTATTTTACTGAATATTGGGGGAGGAGAGAGAGTATGCATGTACTTGTTGTTGGGGAACTGGAATGTTACAAGAAGTTTCAAAGTGGTTCGTTGCAAAAGGAATCCATACTTCTGTAATCAGCCGAAATGTAAATCGCCTAGAGAGGGTAAAAAACTCATGTAATGCTCCTGAAAAAGTTACATGTTTAGCAGTTGATTATCATAATAGTGATGAGTTGCGTGCTAAAGTCAAAAATACAATGAAAAAAAATGGTCCAGTTACTCTTGTTGTTGCTTGGATTCATTCAACGGCTGTAGATGCCATGCAAATCATTAGTGAGGAGATTGAAGTGTTTTCGGAAAAATGGGAGTTATTTCATATACTTGGAAGCAATGCTTATAAATCTGATAAAAAAGTAAGATACTCTTCTTTATGTAGTTATTATCGAATTATATTAGGTTTTGTGGTAGAAAAAAACGTTCTAGATGGCTAACACATGGTGAAATTGCAAGTGGTGTTATAGCAGGAATACAAAATAAACAACAGGAATGGATTGTGGGAACATTAGAACCGTGGGATGCTAGACCGAATTAGTAAAGGAGAAAATGAGTATGAAAATAATATTATATGTTACGCGACACGGGGAAACAGAGAGGAATGTAGAAAAAAGAATGCTAATTTAATCGAAACAGGAGTAATGCTAGCGAGACAATTAGGAAAGCGTATGGAAAATATGCCGCGAAAGCACGTGCGTTAAAGGGGCTTGAATACATACTTAAAAAGCATGAGGGAGAGAATGTTTTAATTGTTTCTCATGCTGTTACATTATTGCTTATAATAGGACAATTTGAACAACGCTCCCTCGAAAAACCGTGGGATGGTCCGTTTAGGCATAGTGCAAGTTTAAGTATGATTGAAGTTAAAGAAGGAAAAGATACAATTCACATGTTTGCTGATATTGCACATTTTGAAGAGATATAAAGAGATTATAGTTCTATAAGGTTAATAGATAAATAGACCGCTTAAAGCGGTCTATTTGTGTTTTAAAAAAAGTGAAGGCCACTTTGAATTTGTTAGAGTAGTGAATGAAGTCGTACATGTTTTGAGCATAAATGATATTAGCTGCGAGAGCGGCAAGAGCGAGAACGGGAACGACAAGAGCGAGAACGGGAACGGGAACGACAAGAACGGGAACGGGAACGACAAGAGCGAGAACGGGAACGGGAACGGCAAGAGCGAGAACGGGAACGACAAGAGCGAGAACGGGAACGGGAACGGCAAGAGCGAGAACGGGAACGGGAACGACAAGAGCGAGAACGTTTAGAACGAGAACGAGAACGGGAACGAGAACGGGAACGAGAACGAGAACGGGAACGAGAACGAGAACGGGAACGAGAACGAGAACGGCAAGAGCGAGAACGGGAACGAGAACGGGAACGAGAACGAGAACGAGAACGTTTAGAACGAGAACGAGAACGTTTAGAACGAGAACGTTTAGAACGAGAGCGAGAGCGAGAACGAGAGCGAGAACGAGAGCGAGAACGGGAACGAGAACGAGAACGAGAACGACAAGAGCGAGAACGAGAACGACAGGAGCGAGAGCGTTTAGAACGGGAACGGCAAGAGCGAGAACGAGAACGACAGGAGCGAGAGCGTTTAGAACGGGAACGGCAAGAGCGAGAACGTTCAGAACGAGAACAGCAAGAGCGAGAACGTTTGGAACGAGAACAGCAAGAGCGAGAACGTTTGGAACGAGAACAGCAAGAGCGAGAACGTTTGGAACGAGAACGTTTAGAGTAGGACTCAGGCTCTTGGTTCAAGAAATCTTCCATTCCAGCACTCTTCACTTCTTCTACTGCTTTTTGGATATCATCTTTTGTATACATCTATCAAAATCCCCCTTAGAAAGAAACAAGATTTCCATCTGTTTTTGTATAATGTGTTTTCTATTAATAAAGTATGTTAAGCGGATGGATTGTGTTTATTTTTTTTTGGAAAATAGTGTTTTATCCTAAAGGGGGGGACTGCGGTAGGTAGCCTGCTCTGTTTAGTGAAAACTAATATTAATAGTTAAATTTTTTGATTTACAGGAATGGTTTGTTCGGTAGTGTTTTTTGAATAGCAGACACATTTCGTAACGTAAATGTATTTTTTAGCCTTTGTGCAGGAGGAACATTGTCAGATTTATGATTGTGGGAACAAGGATCCAGATATGAAAGCTATTCTATTCCAATAAGTCTTATTTTCTCTATAGCTTTTTGAATATCACAGTTCATAATTCCCTCTTTGTATCTTTATAGACCGAAAAATTAATTCTTGTTCGTATACAATATGAAGGGATTTCTTTATTTGTCTGAAAAAGCATTAAAATGTAATAAAAAACATATAGCAGATGTGGCAAGAGGAAAGGGAAAAGCATACATTGATTGTAGATGAAAGAGAAGGGAAGGGAGAATATGTTACCTTCTTATGAATTTTATATTCACCCAATGAATATTGTAGGGCTGAGAAAAGACGTTTGGTCTGATGATCCTGTTTCAGCTAAGTTAACGTATAAAAAAAGAAAGTATGATATTGATATCGTATATCGCGGTTCTCACATTCGGAAATTTGAGAAAAAATCATATCATGTGATGTTTTACAAGCCGAAATTTTTCCAAGGTGTACATGAAATGCATTTGAATTCCGAATTTAATGATCCGTCTTTAATCAGAAATAAGTTATCACTGGACTTTTTTTCTGACATTGGTACGTTATCTCCAAAGTCGCAACATGTTCTTGTAAAGATTAATAATCGATTTGAGGGCGTTTATTTACTGTTAGAATCTGTAGATGAAAACTTTTTACGCAGTCGTAATTTGCCAAGCGGCTCAATTTATTATGCAGTCGATGATGATGCCAATTTCTCTTTAATGAGTGAACTAGATAATTGTATAAAAACGAAATTATCAGCCGGGTATGAGTTCAAATGTAGAGATACACATAGCGAAGAATATATAAATGAATTTGTCTATCAGTTAAATACAATTTCACGAGCGGCGTATGAGAAAGAGATTGTAAAATATGTAGATGTTGACAAATATTTACGATGGTTAGCGGGTGTTGTATTCACACAAAACTACGATGGATTTGTTCACAATTATGCACTCTATCGTAATGAAGAAACAAAGTTGTTTGAAATGATTCCATGGGATTATGATGCAACGTGGGGGCGAGATGTGCGAGGTCGAGAGATGAGTCATGATTACTCTCGCATTCAAGGATTTAATACATTAAGTGCTAGATTACTTGATGTTGATGTATTTAGGAAGCAGTATCGAAAAATTTTGGAGGATATTCTCTCAAACCAATTTACAGTAGATTATATAAAATCGAAAGTAGAAGGAATGCATGGAGAAATTCGGCCATATGTTTTGCAAGATCCGTACATGAAAAAGAAAATAGATGTATTTGATAATGAACCAAATTTGATTTTTCAATATGTTGAAAAACGTCGTGGATTTATAATAGAACATTTAGATGAATTATGAAGGTGAACAAAAAAGAGATTGAAAGATTAATCTCTTTTTTTATTATACAATAAATGTAACTTAAATTGAGGAAGGTGAAATAATGGAAATAAAATGGATCGAATGGGTAAAACAAGTACAGGCAATTGCGCAAGCAGGATTAGCATATTCAAAAGATGTATATGATATAGAACGTTTTCAAGAGCTTCGGAAATTATCAATTGAAATGATGTCGCATTATACAAAAATGGATTGGGAAGTGGTTGAGCATTTATTTGCAAATGAAACGGGCTATCAAACTCCTAAAGTGGATATACGAGCGATCGTATTTCAAGAAGGAAAGATGCTTTTCGTAAAAGAAAAAAGTGATGGGAAATGGGCACTTCCAGGTGGGTGGGCTGATGTTGGTTATACACCGACGGAAGTTGCGCAAAAAGAAGTGTTAGAAGAAACAGGTTACAAAGTAGAAAATTTTCGGTTACTATCTATCTTTGATAAACAGAAACATCAGCCATCACCTTCTGCAATTGATGTATACAAAATATTTATTAGCTGTGAAATAGTAGGCGGTGAAAGACAAATTGGTATTGAAACAGAAGATGTTCGCTTTTTTGGCGAAGAAGAATTGCCAGAACTATCGATAGGAAGAAACACAGAATGGCAAATCCAGCAAATGTTTGCTTATATGAAAAATCCTAATAAGGAAATATTAATTGATTAAAAAATAGTAAGGTTAGTATTGGAAAAATTTTTCTATACAGTTAATAAATCGTTCATTATTTTCCTGTCTTTTGGGATAGTTTCTAGTCATTTATATTCCATCGAGTTATTTCTCCTTTCGAGATAGAAACGCTTAAGGATGTTCTCTTTATTACTGTATAATTTTATATGAATTGGTAACGGTGTATTGGCAAAAATATAGTTTTGTGAAATAATAGGAAAGTATGTGAATTATAAAAGGAGATAATGAAGAATGATAGCGAATTTTATTGAGCAGATACTACAATTTTTTATAAGCCTAGGGTATTCTGGGATTGCGCTAGGACTCATGATTGAAATCATTCCAAGTGAAATTGTCCTATCTTATGCGGGTTTTTTAGTTGCAAAGGGAGAACTTAATTTCGCTGGGGCAGTCATTGCCGGAACGATTGGTGGAACCTTAGCACAAATTTTCCTTTATTGGCTTGGGTATTATGGTGGGCGTCCAGTTGTTGAAAAATATGGTAAATATTTATTGATTAATAAGAAACATTTAGATGTGGCAGAAGATTGGTTTAATCGATATGGTGTAGGCGTTATTTTCTCTGCACGCTTTATTCCGGTTGTACGTCATGCGATATCGATTCCAGCAGGGTTAGCTAAAATGTCATTAAAACGATTTACATTATATACGGTTTTAGCAGTTCTTCCATGGTCTATGTTGTTTATTTATTTTGGTGAAAAACTTGGTGGAAATTGGCGTCATATTAAAGAATATGCTGCTGACTATACGCATTATTTCGCAATAGCAGGCATTCTTTTTATTATTATATACATAGGCTTGAAAATGTTGAAAAAAAGAAAAACAGGTCGTTAAAGTCAATGAATTTTCATTGGCTTTTTCTTTATTTAAACAATAAAAGTCTGATTGGTTGCATGTTTTTTATCGAAAAATTGGCAAGAAAACTCCATCTTCAAAACGTGTAGGGTATAGTCCAGTTTAAGGTGGAGATGAATTGCCGTCGCATTTGTAAAAATATTTTCATACCAATGCGAATATATGTTCTTTTTTGGTGTTTTATAGTATCATAAAGGAAAGAAGGAGGTGAAAATGATGACGAAAGAAAGAGAATATGCAACCTATCAAATTTGGATCAAGAAAGGTCATAAGTTATACTCTTACTTCCTAGAAATGTGTCAAAACGCCAAAAACCTCTACAATACAACAAACTTCTATATTCGCCAAGTATATACGGCCTTACGTACTAATCAACCATTACAGCCACTTCAACAAGAAGTTCTTGATACATTACAAACACATATTGAAACCATGAATGAAAATCAACTTAATGCGTATCAAAAACGTGTACAAAAACAGAAAGAAAAACCTGTTAAAGAACAGAAAGAAATGAAGTGTAATCTGTTCACATTACCGACAAAAGAGAAATCGTTCCTTTCGTATCATTTCTTAGATTGCTTGTTTAAAACAATGAAACAACAAGATTATATGAACTTGCCAGCGCAAACGAATCAAGCGGTCATGAAAAAGCTCTATCAAAACTGGAAATCATTCTTCGCTTCTATGAAAGCATATCAGAAACATCCTCCTACTTTTACTGGCAGACCTCGCATTCCAAAGTATATTAAATCATCTATGAAAGAAATTGTATTCACGAATCAAGTGTGTAAACTCCAAGAGAAATATATTCGTTTTCCTAAAACAAGCATAAAATTAAATATTGGTAAATTGTTTGGGTATATCGAAAATCTCAAAGAAGTACGCATTTCCCCTGCTTACGGGAAGTTTAGGGTGGAAATTGTGACAGAACAATCTGAGCCAGCAGCTGAGCATGTCGACAATAATCGCTATATGAGTATTGATTTAGGAATCAATAACATTGCAACTATCATAACGAATATAGGGACCAAACCTGTGTTGGTAAAGGGCAATGTGATCAAAAGTATCAATCAATACTACAACAAACAAAAGGCTCATTTACTGGGGATTCTTCGTCATGGAAAAGAACCTAAAGAAGGACCACACACATCAAACCGTTTAGAGAGACTTCATGAGAAACGATTTCTCAAAATAAAAGATTTCTTTCACAAAATCAGTTATCGTATTATTCATTTCGCAGTTCAACATGAGATCTCTATGATTGTAATCGGAAAAAATACATTATGGAAACAAAAGAGTGATATGGGGAAACAACAGAATCAATCCTTCTGTCATATCCCACACAATCAACTCATTGAAATGATCACCTATAAGGCGAATCGACAAGGTATTGCTGTACAAGTAGTGGAAGAATCGTATACAAGCAAGGCTTCCTTTCTAGACAATGATGAAATCCCCACTTATGGTGAAGAGGACATTCCTGTATTCAGTGGAAAACGCATCAAACGTGGCTTGTACCATACAAAACAGAATAAACTACTGAACGCCGATGTGAATGGTTCCTATAACATCTTAAAAAAAGCAGTTCCAAAGGCGTTTGCCGATGGAATAGAGGGGTTGTGCCATCAGGCAGCTGTGTCAACTCCACTCGTGTTAAGCATCTCTTGAAGGTGATACACGAGAAACCCCCACTTTAAGATCCGAAGGAGATAAGTGGCGGGAGTTTTCATCAAAGTTTCACTTCGTATAAGTTCTAAAAGTAGAAAGTTGTCCATATGGTGTAGTAAAACAGTATAGCGGAGGAATTTCATGAAAGGATCACCGTTTTTACGCGGAACATTCTTTTTAACAATGGCAACGATGATTTCGAAAATGCTTGGGTTTATATACGTTATTCCTTTTACAGCGATGGTTGGAACAGGTGGATATGTATTGTATACATATGCTTATCGTCCTTATACAATCATGCTTAGTATCGCCACAATGGGACTTCCTTTAGCTGTGTCAAAAATGGTGTCTAAATATAATGAATTAGACGATTATTACACGGTAAAACGAGTATTAAAAAGCGGGCTTATTTTTATGGCTTTTATGGGAGTTATATCGTTTTTATTGTTATATTGTTTAGCTCCTCAGCTGGCAAAGATTGTTGTTGATAGCGGAGATCAAACGGGCAATAGTGTGACAACCGTTACATATAATATTCAAATTGTAAGCTTTGCTTTGTTAATTGTACCTTCGATGAGCTTATTACGCGGCTTTTTTCAAGGGTTTCAATCGATGGGACCATCTGCTTCAAGTGTTGTTGTGGAGCAATTTTTTCGAGTGTTAACGATTTTAATCGGGAGTTTTACGGTGCTTCATATATATAAAGGATCAACTTCATTAGCAGTTGGAGTTGCTACGCTTGGTGCTTTTGTAGGAGCAGTAGCAGGGCTTGGAATCTTAATTGCATATTACATAAAGAGAAGACGGTATTTAAAGAAAAAAGAAAGCGTAAGTGTTCCGCAAACAAAAAAATCATTTTTTACACTCTATAAAGAATTATTTACATACTCCATTCCATTTGTTGTTGTAGGTCTTGCAATTCCTTTGTACCAAACAATTGATACATTTACAATTAATAAGTTATTAATGCAGATGGGATACTTACAACGGGAAGCAGAAAAAATGAATGCTATTATTGGGCTTGTACAAATGGTTGTGTTAATTCCAGTTTCTGTTGCTACAGCTTTTAGCATGTCGCTCGTCCCTGAAATGACAAAGGCGTATGTAGCAAAAAATGAACAGTTATTATATAAACATTTTACAAGGACAAATTTGCTTGTGGTATTCATTACGATTCCAGCATCGTTAGGAATGATGTTTTTAGCTGAGCCAGTATATACATTACTATTTGGAATGGGGAATGATCCCGCAATAGGAAGTGTGATTTTACGCTATTACGCCCCGGCCTGTATACTATTTTCACTTTTTTCTGTAACAGCGGCCATGCTACAAGGAATTAATCAACAGCGAAAAACGGTGTTTGGTTTGCTTATAGGAGTAGGTATAAAAATTGTGTTAAATGTTGTATTGCTTCAGCAATTTGACTATATTAGCTTTATTATTGCGACGTATGCTGGTTATACTTTTTCTGTTTTATTTAACTTGTGGATACTTTCCAAATATGTTATAAAGGCAACATAATGTCTATAAAAGACAGAGAGCGCTCTGTCTTTTTCTATTTTAATAATTTATGAAGAAAAGCGTTTTCAAAAGAATTTTCTATTGAAATCTTCTCGTTTGTTTCATATGCTGAAAATGGCGGTTTAAAATAGACTGTTATTTCAAAGTGAGGTTGGTTCCTACAGGTAAAAAGAATCGGGGTGATAGTATGTTAAATATTTATTTAACAGACCGAAACGGAAAACTACAAGAAATCGAGGAAATTCAAAAAGGCTGTTGGATTAATGTGCTTCATCCAACAGAGGAAGAAATTCAATTTTTAGTTCAAACATTAAACGTAGAATTGGACTTCATTAAAGACCCTTTGGATGATGAAGAACGTTCACGTATTGAAAAAGAAGATGATAATGCTTTAATTATCGTCGATATTCCAACAGTTAGACATGACGAAGAAGGAAATTCAATGTATGATACGATTCCGATTGGTATGATTGTCATGCCGGAATGTTTTGTTACAATTTGTTTGGAAGAAAATCCGATTTTTGAACGTTTTATTAATCAGCGTATTAAAGAATTTTATACTTTTAAAAAGACGCGTTTTGCACTGCAGCTCTTATATACGATTTCTACTTATTATTTACGTTATTTAAAACAGATTAATCGAAAAACAACGGATTTAGAGCATGAGCTCAATAAATCGATGAAAAATAAAGAGATTTTTACTTTATTAGGACTTGAAAAAAGCTTAGTGTACTTTACGACATCTTTAAAGGCAAATAAGATTGTGATTCAAAAATTGATGCGAAATAATACATTTTTGAAAATGTATGAAGATGATCAAGATTTACTTGAAGATGTATTAATTGAAAATAAGCAGGCAATTGAGATGGCCGAAATATATAGCCATATTTTAAGTGGTATGATGAATACATTTAGTTCTGTCATTTCCAATAATTTAAACAGTGTTATGAAGTTTTTAACTTCTATGACAATCATATTATCAGTGCCAACAATGGTTTCCAGTTTTTTTGGAATGAACGTTCCGGTTCCTTTAAGTGGAAATCCTCATGGCTTTTTAATGGCTATGATTATATCTGCAATATTATCTTGCGTAATGGCATTTGTTTTTTGGAAGAAACGTTATTTTTAACATGAAATTCAGCTGTTTTGGAGCATCTCCAAAACAGCTTTTTTGCTGTAAGGTATTGAGAAACTAACACTTTTGAACACTGTTATTCATTACTCCAAGAAATGGAAATTGTATAATATACCATTTGGATTAATGTTTATAATTACTTGTTCAATTTACGGATTCCAGTTACAATTACTTATTGTTACTGAAAAGATGGAGGATGTGCATCATGGAAATGTTTCATTTACCAAAAGCGTTCCTGCAAATGAATACGATTTTTATTTCAATTTTAATTGAAGCACTGCCATTTGTATTAATTGGTGTATTCATTTCAGGATTCATTCAAATGTTTGTGACAGAAGATATGATAGCAAAATGGATGCCGAAGAATCGTTTTCTATCAATATTATTAGCTGTTTTTCTAGGGATGTTGTTTCCGGGTTGTGAATGTGGAATTGTTCCAATCGTTCGACGCCTTATCGGAAAGGGAGTACCACCTTATGCTGGTATTGCCTTCATGCTGACTGGACCGATTATTAATCCTATCGTTTTATTTGCGACATATGTAGCATTCGGTAGTAGTATGCATATGGTGTGGTATCGTGCTATTGTAGCTATTGTTGTAGCTGTTATTGTCAGTCTTATATTATCGTTTACGTTTAAAGGTCATCAACTACGGAATACTAATTTTCCAGTGGTAGATCATAATCGACCATTTCGTCAAAAATTTTGGGACGTATGTACACATGCTGTTGAAGAGTTTTTCTCAATGGGGAAATTTTTAATTATCGGCGCACTTATTGCGGCAAGCGTACAAACTTTTGTAAAGACTTCTACACTGCTTGAGATTGGACAAGGACCGTTTTCTTCATCTGCTGTTATGATGGGGCTTGCTTTTATTTTATCCTTATGTTCAGAAGCGGATGCGTTTATTGCATCTTCATTCCAAAGTACATTTGCAACACCAGCTCTAGTCGCCTTTCTTGTATACGGACCAATGGTGGATATTAAAAATATGATTATGATGTTTGCAACTTTTAAAACACGTTTTGTTATTGTTTTGATTGCTTTAATTACAGTTGTTGTTTACGCAAGCTCACTACTCATTTATGCGATGGGGGGATAATCAATGTTTCGAGCTTATATTTTACTTGGATTTACAATTTTATTGGCACAACTTCATATTTCTGGTAATATCACGAAATATATAAATATGAAATATTCATATTTATCAACAACAGCAGCGATTATTTTAGGTTTTTTAACTGTAATTCAAATGATTATCGTATTTCAAAAAGAGCATGGTAAACATGACCATAATCATGAACATGACCATGATCATGAATGTGGTTGCAATGAAAGTCATTGTGGTCATGATCATTCAAAAGATGAAAATACATGGTGGAAACGTCTTCTTACGTATACAGTATTTTGTTTTCCGATTATTACGGGGCTCTTTCTTCCGATTGCAACATTAGATTCTGATATCGTAAAAGCAAAAGGGTTTCATTTCCCCGTTGCGGAGCCAGGAAATACAGACCCGTTTATGAATCGACAGTTTTTAAAACCTGATACGAGCATTTACTATGCACAAGAAGGTTATCGGGAACTCATGGAAAAAGAAAAGAAGGACTTCGTAACAAAAGATAAAATTGTTTTAAACGATACAAACTTTTTGAAAGGGATGGAAATAATATATAACTACCCTGGCGAATTCACGGGTAAGACCCTTTCTTTTAAGGGGTTTGTATTCCGTGATGATTCTTCTAAAAAAGAACAGTATTTTGTATTCCGCTTTGGAATTATTCACTGTGTTGCTGATTCAGGTGTGTATGGGATGCTGGTCAAGAAACCAGAAGATGCTCAGTGGAAGAATGATGATTGGGTTGAAGTTGAAGGGAAAATTTCAACAGAGTTTTATCAACCGTTTCACGCAAATATACCTGTATTAGAAGTTACAAATTGGCACACAGTAGAACCTCCAAAAGACCAATATGTATACCGAGGAGCCGATTCATAAAATCGGCTTCTTTTTTATAGATGAAAGCTTTATAAAATTAATCCCGCATTAACGAGCAGTAATAGCTCACCTCAAAGTTATGCTAGAAGCAAAGATTAGGTGGAGGATACAGAAAATCTCCACTGATTAAAGTGTCACATTATCATTATAAACAGAAAAAGAACATCTAATCATTAGATGTTCTTTTTCATAGTTTTTTTGTCTACATAAAAGTTGTATGAAGTGGATAGCTAGTTAGCAAAAACAAGCAGCACCAACAATAATTAAGAGGATAAATAATACAACAACTAACGCAAACCCACCGCCGTGAACTCCAAAGCCCATTGTTTTTTCCTCCTTTTGTTTTAGGTTACAGAATACAATATGCACTTTCGGAATGATTTGACAGGGATATATGTCATGTAAATGATGTTTTTTATTGTATAGGGAAATAGTGAGGGGGAAACATATAAAAATGATAATTTGAAAGGAAAGGATTCTCGATGAGAAAACTTCTGTTCCTCCTTTTTTGTATAGGAATTATGGTGATATGGATGCATGTAGATGTAAAAGTAGGCAGAAACAGAGTAAAAGAAAATCCAATATCACAGATTCGTTATGGTGATTTTAAGCTTTATGTAGATGGAAATGATTTTTATCGAGATCTTTTTGCTGATATTAATCAGGCGAAACAGTATATTTATCTTCATTTTTATATTGTAGGTAAAGATAAGATAAGCAATAAATTTTTACAATTATTAAAGCAAAAAGCAGCTTCAGGCGTTGAAGTGAAATTATCTGTGGATCGCATTGGGGGATATAAAATAAAGAAGAAAACGATACAAGAATTAGAAAATAGTGGTGTACAGTTTACGTTTAGTAAAAAGCCTCGTTTTAAAAATTTCTTTTACACACTTCATAATCGCAATCATCGCCGCATTGTGGTAGTAGATGGGAGTATATCATATGTAGGGGGATTTAATATAGGGCATGAATACCTTGGGGAGGATCCTCGTTTTGGAAAATGGCGTGATTACCATGTTCGTATTACTGGTTCAGGTGCACAGGATATGAAAAGACAGTTTGCAAAAGACTGGGAATTGGATACTGGGAAAGAGTTATCCTCACATGAGATAACGCCTATACAAGGGAATAACAAGTATCGATATGTATTTACAGATGGAAAAGGTTTATGGGCACACTATAAAGAGATGATACAAAGTGCGAAAACATCAATTGTGATTGCCACTCCTTACTTTGTGCCCAGTAAAGAAATGATGACGGGGTTACAAAATGCATTGCAGAGGGGAGTACGATTACAAATTCTTGTCCCTTTTAAAAGTGATGCTTTGCTATTAAAGCAGGCAGCTTATCCTTATTTGGAAAAGTTACTGCGTTCTGGAGCAGAAATATATCAATATCGAGACGGTTTCTTTCATGGGAAAGTGACTCTTATTGATGATAAGTTTGCAGACGTCGGAACCGCGAATTTTGATAACCGCAGTTTTTATATAAATGCAGAATCAAATTGTTTTATTTATGAAGGAAAAATTATTGGTGAAATACAACGTCGTTTGCAAACGGATTTCCAGCAAGCAAAGCAATTTTCGGAGAAAGACTTTGAAAAAATGAGTATGTGGGATAAGTTTTTGGCAAGAGTGTCGAAGGTTCTGTCATTCTATTTATAGCATACATATCAGTAGAGAGGAGGAAATATTGGATGAATTATATTGAAGAGCTCATGAGTTATAGCTATGAAGTGATATGTGTAATTGGTGAATATATGAGAGAAGTACGTGATAATGAATTAAAAGAATTGTTACAGCAACATTTACCTTACTTATTACAAGCGTATAATGAACAGATTAATTTTCAAGAAGGTGAAAATGTACAGCATGTTATTGGCAAGTATCCAGTTTCATCATCAATTGAAACAGTGCATACTAACTATAGTGGACAAAAAGATGATATAGAAATTGCCTTTTCGTATATTTCACATTTGAAGCGGTTGGCACTTGGGTATGCACAGGTGGCAATCCAAGTGGCAAATCCAGAATTTCGTTCTTTTTTAGAAAGTTGTTTTTTGAAAATGAATCGAAACGCATACAGCGTGTGGCAATATGTTATGAAAAAAGAGTATAGCATACAAGCAATGATGGATGAAGAAAAATATGGATGAAAAAGACAGCGATACCGCTGTCTTTTTGTTATTTTCCATCCAATATGTAACAGGAAGTAAATCTTTGATATTTAAATTCTTTATAATCCTTTTACCATGCCACCATCTACTAAAAAGGATTGACCCGTCATATAGGTGTTTGCATCGGATACAAGGAATGTGGCAAATGTCGCAAACTCTGAAGGTTGCCCGTATCTTCCGAGTGGAATGGTTGCTTTGGATTCTTTTTGCACTTCCTCTACTGAAATACCATGTTTCTGAGCAGCCAAAGTATCAAGAGAAGCAACGCGTTCAGTAGCAATTCGTCCTGGTGCAATCGTATTAATTAAAATGTTATACGGTGCAAATTCAGAAGCGAGTGTTTTTGTTAAGCCTGTAATACCTACACGGAATGTGTTAGATAGAAGTAGACCTGGAATCGGCTCTTTTATAGAAGAAGAAGCGATATTAATAATTTTTCCACCGTTCTTTTTCATGTGTGGAAGTACTTCTCGAATCATTCGAACGTAGCTTAATAAATTTAATTCAAAAGAATGATACCAATATTCGTCTGATAATTGTTCAAATGTACCTGGCGTTGGGCCTCCGGCATTGTTTATTAAAATATCGATTGTTCCGAATGTTTGAGTGGTTCGTTCCACGGCTTGCTTAATATGTTCAGTATTTGTTATGTCACAAACAGTATAAGCAACGTTTCCGTTATTCAATTGAGTGAGTTCCTTTTGAATTTTTTGTAGTTTTTCTTCGTTACGGCTCAATAACATTACATTTGTGCCTTCTGTGACAAGTTGAGTAGCAATTGCTTTTCCTAGTCCTTGACTCGATGCAACAACAAGCGCTGTTTTTCCTTGTAATCCAAGTTCCATTTCAATCAGCCTTTCTTCCTGAATTTTTTTTAGTATAAACGAAATGAGAAAGAAATTAAAATAGATTAATCATAGTATTCGAAAAATTTACAATCATTTACCATCTCTTTACTAATTCCTAATATTTCCTTCAAAAAAGAAAAGTAATATGAAAATGTACATATTCTATCAAAAGGGGGATAAGCAAATGAATAAATGGGTTAAATCGTTAACTGCTGTTGCACTTGCTAGCTCTTTATTTGTGGTAGGTTGTAGTAAAGATGAGGAAAAGAAAGAGGAAGAGACGACGCAACAAGGAGATACGAGCAAGGATAAAGAAACGAGTGGAGAAGTAAAAGATAACGATTCGAAAGATTCAAAAGATAGTTCCTCTAGCTCTAGCGAAAAGAAATAAGTGTTATATGATGATAGAAGCTTTCTCGATCAATGAGAAGGCTTTTTTGTTGTATATTTTTGCTTTTTCAGAAACAATAGAGAGGAGTGAAAGGGTGTGAGTTAGTATGAATATATGTTTATTTGGAGCAACGGGTCGAGTTGGACTCAAAATTTTAAAATTTGCATTACAGGATAATCATATAGTGACAGCGCTTGTGAGAAATAAAGAAAAGCTACAAGTACAACATGAAAATTTTCGTATAATAGAAGGAAATGTATGGAATGAAGAAGATGTGAGAGCGTGTGTAAAGGGAGCAGATGTTGTAATTAGTGCACTAGGTACCGATGGAAATAGAACGTTATCAAAAAGCCTACCAAATATTATACATGCTATGAACGAGGAAGGGATTATGAGAATTATAACAATTGGAACGGCTGGGATTTTACAGGCACGTTTGAATCCGCAATTATATCGCTTCCAATCCAGTGAATCACGTCGAAAGACAACGGCAGCAGCGGAAGACCATGTAGCGGCTTATTTGGCTTTAGAGAATAGCAAATTACAATGGACGATTGTCTGTCCAACACACTTAATAGATGGAGAAGAAACAGCTATTTATCGAACTGAAGAAGATGTGTTACCGCTAGATGGTATGAAGATCACAGTTGGAGATACAGCCCATTTTGCTTATCAATTACTTTATCATGATATTCATTATAAAAAACGAGTGGGCATTGCCTATTAAAAAAGCCATCCTTATCATAAGGATGGCTAAAAAATAATATAGCATACAAATATAATAATCATAATGATTTGTAAAATCGCTTTAGCTATTGTGCTGCTTAAAAATCCGATAACTGTTGCAACTCCAACCATAAAGGCTTCTTGTGGTGCTTTTTTATGCATTAATTCTGTTACGAAAACGGAAAGAAACGGGATAATAATTAGCCCAAATGGCGGGAAAAAGAACGATCCAACAATAATAGAAACCATACCGATACGTTCGCTCCATTTTGTACTTCCGTACTTTTTTAAGAAATAGCTATTCGTAACAAAATCAGCAATGAAAAATATAATTGTAAATACAATTTGAATAAGCCAAAATGATTTTGTTAATTCTAAGTCGTTAATGCCAAATTGATAAATACAAAACCCAGCCCATAAAGCGAGTATACCTGGAATAATCGGATAAATAAACGCAATGAACGATATAATGAAACAAGCAATAATACATATAGTTAAAAAGGTATTCACAGCGTAACTCCTTTTTGTGTATCTATTTTACTAACGGCGATTTTTTTTATTTGATGGCCATCTAATTCTAATGCTTTGAACTGATAATTTTCATATTGAATAGTATGGCCTGGCTCAATATTTACGTCAATTGTTTGTGACAAGAACCAGCCTCCGATTGTATCTAAATCACTATCATCGATATGAAGGCCAAACATATCATTTACATCAGAAATAAGCACTTTTCCGTCAAGTAACGTTAATGTTGGATTGCGTTTCTCAATCATTGGTGTTTCATCTATATCGAATTCATCTTGAATTTCCCCAATAATTTCTTCAATAATATCTTCCATTGTAAGAAGACCTGCAGTTCCACCATATTCATCCATAATAATTGCTAACTGGACACGATTTTTTTGTAGATGAATGAGTGCCTTTTTAATTGGTACAGTTTCGAATACTGTTAAAACAGGATGTATGTATGACTCTAGCGGCTTACAGATCCCTTTTGTTTGATCATGAAAGATTTCTTTTGTATTAATCATACCGACAACATCATCTTTATCTTTTCCGATAATAGGATAACGCGTATATTTTTCGTTAGAGATAATTTCCATATTTTCCGCTAATGAATTTTCAGTTGATAAACAGATCATTTCAGTACGTGGAACCATAATCTCTTTTGCAACTCGATCATCAAATTCAAAAATATTGTTTACATATTTATATTCAGATTGATTAATTTCCCCGCTCTTATAGCTCTCGCTTAAAATAAGGCGCAGCTCTTCTTCGGAGTGAGAAAGTTCATTCTCTTTTATCGGTTGTAATCCAAATAGTTTCGTGAAAAATAGAGCTGTGCTATTTAATAACCAGATAAAAGGATACATTATTTTATCGAATATAATTAAAGGTCTTGCAAACATTAAAGTAATTTGTTCAGCTTTTTGAATGGCAAAGGATTTTGGAACCAGTTCACCTAGTACCACGTGAAAGAATGTAATGACGCTAAAAGCTATAATAACTGATAATGTATGTTCCATTGAACCTGTTATATTCATTTTTTCAAAAAGCGGCTCCAATAAGCGCTCCACAGTAGGTTCACCAAGCCAACCGAGTCCTAATGAAGTAATGGTAATACCTAGCTGACAAGCAGATAGGTATACATCTAAATTGGAAACAACTTTTCTTGCTAGGATTGCTTGTCTATTTCCTTCATTGGCAAGTTGGTCAATTCGACTTTTGCGTACTTTAACAACAGCAAACTCTGATGCTACGAAAAAGCCGGAAATAAGAATGAGTAAAGCGATGAAAAAAAGTTTAAGTATGTCCAAGGATATTCTTTATTCTAAATTTAGAATAAAGATGTCACCTCCTGATAAAAGTTTTACTTTAATAATATATGGAAAAGGAAGGGATAGTCAAAGAAAGGAGGCGGGGAATGTGAAATTTTATGAAAAAATGGTCGTAAGAATATGATTAGTAGAAATTTTTATCCCGCTACTTTTGGGCAGTAAGATTCCCACCTCAAGATTTAGAGAAAGTAAAGAAGATAGGTGGTGGATAACTTCTGGCATGCGCCCGATTGGTGAGAGCTTTCCATCAGTAGGGGACCCCCACTGATAGAAGTTTCACTTTATTGTTGTGCGTGATAGTGTATGGATACGCGCAATATGGCGATTTCTTTTCCATAATATTTGTAAGAGAGAAATCAGCATGTATGGGATGTACAGTAATAAAAGGCCTATTGCAACAAGTGTTGGTGAACTAACACAATACTGTACAATAAATTGAAATAACCCATTTACATGAAAAATGCACTCCATATATATAAAGGAAATTAATATGGAACTAACGATAGATTTATGGCTTGCAAGCAGCGAAGCGAATAGTGTATTACTAAAAAAAGCTGAATCATGCGCATGTGTTGTTTCTTGTACTGTATATAAGAAAGGAATCCATGTTTTGATGGCTTGGATGATAAGAATCATGGATGTACTACAAATGATTAAAAGAGAAGAAAAGTATGGAAAAGATATGTACGATGCTGTGAAGAGAAAAAGAGTGATGATGATACATTGTAGTAGGACAGTGCCAAATGAAAATGGAATCCAGCGTAAAAATGAAAAACGTTTTCTATTTTTAGGAGATAACTTAATAAAAAATCGACCAATTCTAAGACTAAGGAGAAAACCGACAGTAAGTGAAAGTAAGAATCGCATCATAGATAAAAAATATAATTTCCATATGTATGGGAACAATGGGATTGAATTTTCATGTGAATTAAATGATTTTGATATGTCGTGTGGTTGATAAGAAGAAAAAAAGAATGATTCATGAATCCAATCTGTCATCGGAATAGAGATAGAACGAAAATGCACAAAATGATTAATCATTGTATATAGTACTTCAAAATAGGATTGTTTGTCGTTTAGAAGAGCAGCAGGAATTGGACTAATAAGAATAATAGTTATAAAGCCCAAAAGACAACGATACACATAAGTGATAATAGAAGACACTATATATTTCACCTACTTTTATAAAATTCTGAAAATTATTACTATTATTTTAACGTTTCTTTTTGAAAGATACAATCTGTTTTCGATAGGAAAGGAAATTTTCATATGATATCTTCTTCCATATTTGTTGAAAAAATGAAAGATTTATGAAGAAATGATGACAGATGATGAATGAAATCAGAAAAAATAAATATAATATTTATTTTTTTCTGAAAATATTATATATTTATGACACAGAAAATATTTTAACACAAGGGGGATTTTTATGAGGGTAAAAGGAAACTATGTTTCAAAAAAAGAAGTGTTGTTTTGTAAGGATACATATACGTTGCAAGAAGCGCTAGATCATTTAAATAGAACCGGATATCGCTGTGTTCCAGTTCTAGATAAAAAAGAAGAAACATTTTTAGGGAATATTTATAAAGTAGATATTTTAGAATATAAAGGTTCTTTAGATGATAATGTGAAAGAGTTATTGCGCAATAAAGATGGGTATGTAAAAGAAGATTCTTCATTCTTTAAAGTGTTCTTTACAATTAAAGAGTTACCATATATTGCTGTTGTGAATGACAATGGATTTTTTCTTGGTATTTTAACACATAAAAAAGTATTTGAGTTACTAGAAGATGCATGGGGACTTCATTCTAGTATGTATTCAGTTATGGTTGGAACACAAGATTATAATGGTGCTATTCAAAAACTATCAACTGTACTGAAAAAATATAGTGGAATTCAAAGTCTAATGACATTTGATAACAACGCACTATATGTACGTAGAATTATGTTTACATTAGGAGAAGGATTTGCGGTAGAAGAACTACAGCCGCTTTTAAAAGATTTAGAAGATCATGGATTCCGCGTTATACATGTAGAAGAAATGAAAAATTCACGTGAAGTGGAAATTGTAGAGTAAGAGGAAAATCCATCTCTGAAAATAGGAGATGGATTTTTCTTATCTAGTTCGAAAGAAGTGCAGGAAGTAAAAAAGAAAGGTGCATAGGCACCTTTCTTTTTTGAAGGGAAATAAAAGTAACTGTCTAATATGAATATAAAGTGAAACTTCCGTCAGTGGGGGGTTCTTCATCCACCACTGACGGAAAGCTCTCACCAATCGGGCTTTTACGGGCAGTTATCCCCCACCCATCTTCTTTGCTTCTCTCTGAATCTTGAGGTGGGGGTTTTACTGCCCGTTAATGCGGGATAAATGGCAAGGAGGAATATAAAAATGGCTACTTTTGAAGATTTTATGAAATTAGATATTCGTATTGGGACGATTTATCGAGCAGAAGTATTTCCTGAAGCTCGAGTACCCGCTATTAAGCTAGAGATTGATTTTGGGGAACTTGGAATGAAACAGTCAAGCGCGCAAATCACGAAACGATATACGCCGGAAGAACTTATTGGAAAACAAGTTGTTGCAGTTGTTAATTTTCCTCCAAAACGAGTGGCTGGATTTAAATCTGAAGTACTTGTACTTGGCGGCGTTCCTGAAAAGGGCGATGTTATTTTATTGGAACCAGATATGGAGGTTCCTAATGGAACAGCGATTAGCTAAAAGCATGAGAAAAAAATGGCTATGTTTAAGTATCTCAAAAGGACAGTCCAATCATTTTCTTTAGAAGTAACGTTCAATGTACCAATAAGAAAAGAAACGGTAAAAGATTGGAAGAAAGCAAAGCATACTAAGCCAAAATACAGAAGGGTCTGTCAGAAGTAAAATGAAACCAATACAAAGTGTGTAAGAAGAAAGAAATTTGCCAAACAGTGTGTTTAAGGGAAGGAATTTGGACAAAGGAAAGCGTAGTTCGTGTAATTCTTGCTCAAAACAGCAACCATGATAAGTGAGGATTTGAAAAAACAAAGCAACTGTAACGAGATCACGCTTACGATAAATGCACTTTTTACATTTATAGCAACGTATATAATTTTTCATCATAGCACCTTCCTTTAATTTCTTATGCTTGAAATGAGTTTATACAGTATTAGATATAAAAAATATATACCGATATACGCACCAGTAAGAAGAAATAAAGGGTTTAATAATATACGATGAATGGTTGTCATAAAAACAGTCTGCTGAAGTAATACATCGTATACAGTAAATGCAATAATGGTTCCAAATCCATATAAACAAACATACGCAAATATATCTAACCAAATGCGAATACGTGGATGTACCGCAAGTAAAACAAATAAACAAGATAATATAATAGGAAATAATCCAATCATCAGTTTCAATTCTTTTCACCTCAATGCCAATATTGCCAAATTGCATTTGGTCTATTCTCTATAGCTTGTACATATGTTTATAGGGAGAGGGTGATCTAATGAGTCGAAGCTATTTTTATGTGAAACGGACAAGTCTTACAAAATTTATTTTTCTATTTTTAATAGGAATAATGGCTGCTTTTTTGTTTGTTAGTATGATCGTAACATCATTAAAAGAAACAAAATCAACGTATTTATATAAATGGTTAAATGACCTTTCTATGAATGGATATATGTATGTGCTTGGTTCAGAAAATCGTTACTTTACACAAGAATATCGTCATTTAAATGCAGATTTTTCTATCTCTTCTTTTCTTTTATCTGCAATGACAAATATTCGCTTTGATGACGTTCGTAGTTTAATTGGAACAGAACTTCCAGGTTTTTCAAAATATGACACGGAAATTGTGATTGCTGGAGAAGGAACAAACTATACAAATTTGCCTATTGAATCGAGCGTACCTCTAGAAGAGCTTGTAAAAGAGAGGACAGGAGAACAAGGAAATCTTCAAAAAACAGATTCAAATAAAGAGAAACCGAAGCCAGCACAAACGACGGGAAATCGGCAAGTAGTATTTATTTATCATACACATAGTTGGGAGTCATATTTGCCATTATTAAATTTAACGAATGACCCGGATCCAAATAAAGCCACCAGTGCAACAACAAATATTTCTTTGTTTGGAAACAGACTTCGTGAGCAATTTGAAAGTCATGGGATTGGAGCAGTAAATGATACAACGGACGTGGGAAAAAAACTAATTAGTAAAGGGTTAAACAGTAATAGCTCTTATAAAATGTCTCGTGAGATTGTTCAAGAAGCTATGGCCAGCGATAGACAGCTTCAATATTTTTTTGATTTGCATAGAGATAGTGCAAGGAAAGGTGTAACGACGAAACAGATTGGTGATAAATCATATGCAAAGTTGGCATTTGTTATTGGGAAAGGAAATAAAAATTATGCAAAAAACTTACAATTGGCAACAGCGCTGCATGAATCATTAAACGAAAAGTATCCTGGATTGAGCCGAGGAGTAGTTCAAAAAGGTTTTAGTTCAGGAAATGGGGTATATAATCAAGACTTATCCGGTCAAGCGATTCTAATTGAAGTAGGCGGTGTTGATAATTCGGAAGAAGAACTCAATCGTAGTATTGATGCGCTTGCAGAAGCGTTTAGTGAGTACTATTGGAAAGCGGAGAAAGTGAATGGTTAAGCGTAAGCAAACGTTGCTTACGCTCTTTGTTTTGTATCGAAATTTGTCTCTTTATCTTATGAAAAAGGAAAAGGGATTTAGAAAAATAGTAGCGAATGTTCATTTATCCCGCATTAACGGGCAGTAAGCCCCCCACCTTAAGATTGAGAGAAAAGCAAAGAAGATAGGTGGGGGATGAAAAAACCCCCACTGATGGAAGTTTCACTTTATAAAATGGCTCTTGTAAATAATTTTATTATGTAAACAATGTAACCGTAATGAGTAGGTAAATTGCAGTATAAGAAGCAAACGTATCTCTGAAATTTTGAAATAAGTTGGAGCGAACGGTTTAAACGGATGAGAGAATGGGGAAAAATATATGGTATGTGATGTTTAGAATTAACTGTTATTGAGTGTAACGGAAGTTGATGAGTATTGTATAGAAAAATTATTAGAATAAAAGGATGTTATATGAAGAGAAAATGGATGTTGTTTAGTGTAGCGATTGTCATTGGAGTGATTGCAATGCTGCAATATATAGAGCATAAGGAAAAACAATCGATAGAAGCGCAAGGAAACGTTGTTTTTCCAAAGGTACAAGAAACAATTGCAAAAATTGAAGGCGGGCTTGCGGTTGTTAACAATCCAGATTCAACTCTTGTCCTTGTGAATAAGAAAAGGCGTTTGCCAGATTTGTATGAACCGCAAGATTTGGTAATACCAAAAGTTCGTTTTCTATATGAAGGCGATAATGAAAAAAAGAAAATGCGTAAAGAAGCTGCTACAGCATTAGAACGCATGTTTCAACAAGCGAATAGTGAAAAAATCTCTTTATTTGCTGTTTCTGCATTTCGTTCATTTGAACGGCAAAAAGCATTGAATACGATGTATAAAAAACAAGATGGGGAAGCAAAAACAGCGATGTCTAGTGCAGTACCTGGTACAAGTGAACATCAAACAGGGTTAGCGATCGACATTACATCACAATCTGCAAATTTTCAATTAGAACCTTTATTTGGAGACACGAAGGAAGGAAAATGGCTTGCTGAAAATGCCCATAAATTTGGTTTTATTATCCGTTATGAAAAAGAAAAAGAAGCGATAACAGGATATACGTATGAACCGTGGCATGTGCGTTATGTTGGAAATCCATACGCGACGTATTTATATGAAAATCAGTTCACTTTAGAAGAAGTTATAAAGTGAACTTTCTATCAGTGGGGTTTTTCTCCATCGTGCACTTATCTTCTTTGTTTTCTCAAAATCTTGAGGTGGGAGTTTTACTGCTCACAAGTAGCAAAATAAAGTAATGATGATGGAGGAGAGAATGGTGGAATGACGATGTTATATAAGAAAAAAGTATATGCGTAAACAAGAAAGCGATGTTTCTATTTAAGAAACATCGCTTTCTCACTGTTACGTATACGTAAGTGGTAAACATCATAGTGTAAACAACAGTGAGATGTATATATGACTAAATTAGCTAAATACGTAGGAAATGTTTGCTTAGATAATGTAATGGTTTCTTATCTAAGTTATTTATCATATCTGGCGAGAAGACCCCCACCTCAAGCGCGAAGCGGTAGGTGGGGGTAGTTCAATTCATGATCTCATTTGTGAAAAAATATTTTTTGTCATTTTTTGAGAGGATTTGTCATGTGTAGTAAAGAATATATTAATATATCGTTTTAGTATATTCTTCATCTAATAGATGTGATACTACATACTTTCTAGTAATAGTAAGATTCTATTATTTGTGAATGGGCGCCTCAGCTTTTTAGTGGTTATTCGATACAACGTGATAAAGTGAAACTTCCATCAGCGGAGGGGCTTCATCCCCCCACTGATGGAAAGCTCTCACCAATCGGGCTTTTACGAGCGGTTATCCCCCACCTATCTTCTTCACTTCCCTCAATCTTGAGGTGGGGGTCTTACTGCCCGCGAATAGCGGGATAAAGTTTTCTTTCTCTCATATACATATAAAAAATAGAATGGAAGCGAGGGTTGCACATGGCAGGATGGGTGATTTGGTTTGTCATTGCCGGACTTTTATTTATTGCAGAGATGCTGACTGTTACATTTTACTTATTATGGCTTGGAATAGGTGCAGTGGTCGGAGGTCTAATTGCGCTATTTGTATCAAATTCTTTGCTACTTCAAGTTGTAATAGCATCTATTGTCAGTCTTGTTTTGACAATCTTTACAAAACGTATTTCCAAGAATTTTCGGGAGGCAAAAGGGTATACAGATGCAGTTGATCAACTTGTTGGTAAAAAAGGTATAATAGTGCAAACGATTACAAATGAAGCGAATGGCATTGTGAAAATAGATGGAGATATGTGGACTGCTGTTTCAGATGAACCAATTTTAGATGGAGAAAGCGTTATTGTTGTAAAGAGGAGCAGCACAGTTGTGCATGTGAAAAGGGAGTGTGAACTATAATGGTTGGTTTAATATTATCAATTATTTTAGCATTGATTGTTATTGTATTTATCGTATTAACAATTAAAATTATTCCGCAGCAAAAAGTAGGTGTTATAGAGCGCTTAGGTAAATTCCAGCGTGTGATGCACCCGGGTTTAAATATGCTTATCCCGGTTATTGATCGTGTACGTCTTTATCATGATTTACGTATCCAACAAACAAATGTACCACCACAAACAGTAATTACAAAAGATAACGTACAAGTTGAGATTGATACGATTATTTTCTATCAAATTGTTGACCCAGAGCTGGCGACATATGGTATTTCAAATTATGAATTTGGGGTTCGTAATGTTACATCTGCAACAATGCGGCAAATCATCGGGAAAATGGAGCTTGATGAAACGTTATCTGGTCGTGAAAAAATTTCAACAGAAATTCGTTTAGCACTTGATGAGGCGACAGAAAAATGGGGCGTTCGTATTGAACGTGTTGAAGTTGTAGATATTATTCCACCTAAAGACATACAAGTAGCGATGGAAAAACAAATGAAGGCAGAACGAAATAAACGTGCAATTATTCTCGAAGCAGAAGCAGCAAAACAGGATAAAGTACTTCGCGCGGAAGGGGAGAAACAAAGTAAAATCCTAATGGCTGAAGGTGATAAAGAAGCGCGTATTCGAGAGGCGGAAGGTTTACGACAAGCGAAAGAACTAGAAGCGCAAGGGGAAGCAAAAGCAATTGAAGAAATTGCGAAAGCAGAACAAAAACGTATTCAAATGCTGCGTCAAGCAGGACTTGATGAGCGTATTCTTGCATACCAGTCATTTGAATCATTAACTGAGATTGCAAAAGGACCAGCAAACAAAGTGTTCCTTCCATCAAATGCCGTTGAAACATTAGGAAGTTTAGGAGCAATTGGAGAGCTGTTTAAAGAGAAACAGCTGCCTTCTATAGATACGAAAAAAGAACAATAGAAACGAGGAGGAGAAATGGTTGCCATTTCTCTTTTTTTTGAAGATATATTTGAAGTTGAAGATGTGAGGAGTAGATATATAAAATGAAGCTGAAAATATATATACGAATTAAATAGTAGGTGTATATATTCAAGCTTCAAAACGTGCAGGACATAGTAGTGTAATCAGAATGTATATTGTATAAAGCTTGTACATACCCATGTATAGAAAGGGTGGTACCATGAAAAAGTATTTTATACATTCTCAGTCGCATGGGAAGAAGATTATTATTTTGCTGTGTTCTTATGCATTTTTTATTTTAGTTGCTGCATCTTTGGTCACAACGATGTTACATACAATGAAATCATATTATGTGAGTCAATGGTTTGGAAAAATTTCCATACAAGGATTTATGCAAATGGTTGAAATGGAAAATCATTACTTTTCTTTTGAATATTTTCAAACAAAGAAACGAGAATCAGTAGGAGCGTTATTATTTTCATTAACAACAGATATGCGTTTGCAAGATATTCGAACATTTATGGGAAAAGAAATCCCAGGAATGGCAAATTATTATTCTGACATTCTTGTAGCTGGAGAAGGAACCGATTATACAAATATACCAAATGAATCAAGTGTACCGATAGAAGAAATTACGAAAGAGCGCGAAGTGGCTAAAGAAAAAGTTCAGGAAGCAGAAAAGAATAATCCTGTTCAAAAGAAAGGAAATGCTATAGAGGGAAAAAATGCCGTATTTATTTATCATACGCATAGTTGGGAATCGTTTTTACCGTTATTACCTGGAGCAAAAATTCCAGATGAAGCATCAAGTCCAGATGTAAATGTTTCACTCCTTGGTACGAGATTAAAACAGCAATTAGAAGGACAAGGAATTCCGGCTGTACATGACAAGACAAATATGGGAGACTTATTAGCGCAGAAAAAGATGAAGTGGTATCAGGCTTATAAAGCATCACATGGATATGTAAAAGAAGCGTTAGCTCAAAATAAGCAAATTGTATTTCCGATTGATATTCACCGAGATGATCAGCGTAAGAATGTTACAACAAAAGTGATTAATGGAAAGTCATACGCAAGACTTTATTTCATTATCGGGATGGAAAATGAAGGACGAGAAGAAAATATGAAAATCGCAAACGAAATTAATTCATATTTGGATAGACATTATTATGGACTCAGCCGAGGAATTTTCAAAAAGGACAAAAGTAAAGGAGATGGTACATATAATCAAGATTTATCTTCCAATGCTCTACTTGTAGAAGTTGGTGGTGTTGATAATACGCTAGAAGAATTGTATAACTCTATTGATGTACTAGCAGAAGCGTTTAGCAGGTATTATTGGGATGCGGAGAAAGTGAATTATTAATGAGAAATAAGAGCAATAGAAAGGGACGGAAAACCGTTCCTTTTCTATTTCCTGAAGACAAATGATAGTTGTACTTTATCCCGCATTAACGAGCTCAAGATTGAGAGAGAAGCGAAGAAGATAGGTGGGGGATGAAAAAAACACTGATGGAAGTTTCACTTTATCAACAGCAGCTACTTGTATGAACCTGATTGGCTGCTGTTTTTTGTTGAAATGCAAATGCAGTTTGTTTTCATTCGAATAAAGGAATTAATGGGTCTTTCACATGTTCTGTCAATAAAGTATGTAGCTGTCCGCGATGATGATAAAAATGAGCAACAATTTCAAGTAACCATTCAAAACGAGAATAAGAAACGCCCCAGTAGGAATGTGTGATTTCTTCAAGCTCTGCTATGGAGTATGCTTGAAATGTTTTAGCAAGAAGTTGAAAACCTTCTTTCATTGTCTGTTGAACTTCTGCAAGTGTATGAGGTGTATGTTGTGAGTAAAATTTATTTAGTTCTTCTTTTGATGCTTCATTTAAAATAAGAAGATCGGCATAACAAATAAGAGATAAATGTGTATAAATTTCAAAGAGGGATCGCTTGTTTTTGATAGGGCGATGTTGTAATTCATCGTAAGTAAATTGTTCTAACATCTGTATTGTAGAATCAATCCCAAATTTTAATTGGTGTAGCGTGGCTTGAACAAACATTGTATTTCTCCTCACATCCGTTTATAATAGTGTCTTAAGAGTATTTTATCATATTCAAAATTCTGAAGATTCTTGTAGTTTGACGAAAAAAATGAAAAGTATTATATTGTTAAAGGTCCTACTGAACGATAAATAGAATGGAATTATTGAGTTAGGAGTTAGAATAATGATTTCAAGATATGGAAGAAATACAATTGTTGAAATTAATTTAGATGCTGTAAAACATAATGTAAGAGAATTTAAAAAACGTGTAAACGATGAAAATATTGCAATGATGGCAGCAGTAAAGGCAAATGGATACGGTCATGGTGCGATTGAAATTGCAAAAGCAGCGATTGAAGCTGGAGTAAGTCATTTTGCAGTTGCTTTTATAGATGAAGGAATTGAGCTTCGTGAAGCAGGAATTACTGCACCAATTTTAATTTTAGGTTATACGCCGGAAGAAGCTGTAGCAGATGCAATTGAATACGATATTATGATTACGGTATATCGGACTGAAGATTTAATAAATATTGACCGCATAGCGGAATGTGTTCAAAAGAAGGCACGTATTCAAATTAAAATTGATACAGGTATGAGTAGAATTGGCTTACAAGAAGAAGAAGTGGTACCATTTCTACAGAAATTGAAAGAAATGAAACATGTGAAAGTAGAAGGAATGTTTACACATTACTCGACTGCTGATGAAGTAGATAAAACATATACGTTGATGCAAAAAGATTTATTTGGGAAGGCTGTAAATACTGCAAAAAGTATGGGGATTCATTTGCCTCTTATTCATAGTTCCAATAGCGCAGGAACAATGGAGTTAGATAACGAATTTCAAAACATGGTTCGTGTCGGGATAGGGGTATATGGAATGTATCCTTCAAAAGAAGTGGACCATAAAGCAGTTTCACTTCAATCAATTTTAACGTTAAAGTCAAAAGTAGCTCATGTGAAACACGCGAAAAAAGGAAGAGGCGTAAGTTACGGAAATACGTATGTTGCAACAGGTGATGAGTGGATTGCTACGATTCCAATCGGGTATGCAGATGGATTTAGCCGTCAATTATCAAGTAAAGGATATGCGTTAATCAATGGCGTGAGAGTACCTATTATCGGTCGTGTTTGTATGGATCAACTTATGCTTGATGTAACAAAAGCGATGCCTGTACATGTTGGAGATGAGGTTGTCTTCTATGGTAAGCAAGGTAATGAAGAGATTACAGTAGAAGAGATTGCTGATACGTTAGGGACAATTAACTATGAAGTAACGTGCATGTTAGATCGAAGAATTCCACGTGTATATAAAGAAGATGGTAAAATCGTTGGTATTGTAAATCCATTAAGAAGAAAGTAAAAAAGAAGAATGTTATGCATTCTTCTTTTTTATGTAAATGAAAACGGTTACTTGCGGACTATTTGTTAATTAAATCATAGTAATGATAGCTCGCAGTAATTTCAAAACCACAGTGCTTATAAAGTTGCAAAGCATTCTCATTTTTTGTCTCTACCTCTAGTGTAATGTTTCTTTTTCCTTCTTTTAATAATCGCTGTACAGTAGTTTGTAACATGTTTGTTCCAATTCCTCTTCCTTGATAAGAAGGATCTACAGCAAAGCCAGAGATAGATGTGACCTCTTCTTCATGAGAAACGGTTATCGTTCCTACTACTTCCTGATTGAAAAGAGCCATATAAAGCTGACGGTTAGGTGCTGATATTGTCTTATGTAACCATGTTATATTATCTTGTAAGGAATCGTTAAATGCTTTACTTGCAATTTTAGCGATATTCGGCAATTCCTCAGTAGTAGCTGGTACAAGGTGAATTGTATTTTTTATATTTATAAAAGATGTTGAATCTCGTTTAAATCGCATAGAGTATTCACTAAACAAAATTTGTAATCCAAAAGATTTAGCAAAGGCGTTTCCACTTGTAGAAGTAGCATTTACGATGAATAATAGGTCATTGATGTTACGATTTTTTATTTCGTCAAAAGCTGCATCTAGAAGGTTACTACATATTTTTTGCCTTCGAAATGAAGGATGAACCATTCCTATTAATTCAAGTTTAGTAGGTCTTTCAAATTCGTACATACTTACAAAACCAACTAATTTGTCGTCTTGGTAATAAAGAAAATCATTCACCTGAGCTTCATTTCTTGTTTGGAGTACATCTACATATAAAGAAGGTTTATACTCCAGTCCATCATTACGTTCACAGTATGTTGTAAAATCGATGATTTGTTGTATGTCTTCTGAGGTTAATATATTCTTTTTTTTAATCGTCAAAGAATCACTCTCCATTTGATACTATTAATCTTTTCTGTAAGTAATAGTGTGTATGTCCTTTCGGAAAATCTTCTATAACACCATATACTTCATAGCCATGTTTTTTATAAAATTCCGGTGCCTGAAAGCTAAATGTATCAAGTTTAATAAGATTACAATCGTTTTCTTTCGCTATTCGTTCGGCTTCTAATAGGAGTTTACTGCCATAGCCTTTATGGTGCAGACTATCACTGACCCATAAAATATTGACGTGTAAGCATTGCCAAAATATGACCCCTGTTAAGCCAGCTACTATTTCTTCATTATCATTTTTTAGTGTTAAACAGATATCTTTAACAAGTGATTTCTCACTACCTGAAACTTGCGAATGATTGAATGCGATTAATTGTTTTCTAATATAATCGCTGTCCTCTTGACTCCATTCGTTTTGAATTTGCATAGTGTATTCTCCCCCTTATATTGTGTTATTTGATAATTAAAAGAAAGATGGGTGTTTCATCCACTCGTCTAGGTCCACACTTCCTTGAACAGACAGTAAACGATATAAATATCGATATGGTTCTCTGCATTGTGTCAAGCTTGGAAGAGGGGAGATAGTCTCATAGCCTTTTCGAAATGCTGTAGCTTCAGTTTCTGTAAATAAATATTCTAATCCAATGAAATCGAATTCTCGCGGTGCAATAGCGTAAGCTTCTGTATCTACAAGTCCGGTAATTTTTTGACCATCTGTTAAAAATTGTGTTGGGTCCATGTCGATAAGAACGAATGATGCTTCTTCTGGGGAAGGAAGAGATGCAGTTTGAGAAATAAATTTTTTAAACCTGTTACGAATTTTTTGATTATGTGAGTGAAATCGCTCTATAAGTTCTGTGCTAGTTTGTATCACATGTTGATGAAAGCTATGTAATGGAATTTGATGTGTTCTAGATGGATTACCGACATAGTTTGTTTTGTATTGATGAATTTCAGCTAATCCTTTTCCAAAGTTATGTAGTAAAGAGTCAGGCTGATTGAAGAAGGATTGCAGCATTTTTCCTTCTAGTTTTTCAACGACAATGTACTCTCGATCTAGAACATACTTGCGTAACACTTTAGGAATAGGGAGAGTTGTATAATGCCTGAGTGTATGATTGACCATTTCTAGATTATGAACAGATCGTGGATCAATTCCTAATAGTTGGTTACATCCCCACCAAAAATCATTATTTGGTTCTTCCTCTAATTTAGAAGAGCGAACAATGACTTCTTCATCTTTTGTTTTTACTAACCATACATTACTTGCATGGTCTTCGTAGCCAGGATGTAATTCTTCTATGTGTAAAATAGGGGAAGAAAACATCGTTTGTAGCATCATATCGTATACGGACTCCTTTTTCGGAAGATTCACTCAAAATTATTATATAATATTTATAGGTAAAATAGGGACATTTTAGGTGGATAAGTGACGGCAACAGAATCAAAAAAAGTGCTGTAAACAGATGCAATACATCGTTTACAGCACTTTTTTGATTTTTTGTTAACGTTTTGAAATTTGTATTGATAATTGAAAGTTCTAGAAGTATCATATACATATTCAAACATTTGAAGATGTATATGATACTTCTAGGTTATTTAAAATCAACAATAAGTAATGGAGGTGTTTTAATGGGAGGGGAAATGCAACAATTTAAGGCTGATTTCTTTAAAGCTTTATCACATCCCTTGCGAATTCGTATTCTCGAATTGCTGTCAGAGGGGGAAAAAAGTGTAAATGAAATTCAAAGCACTCTTAATAAGGAAGGCTCCGCGGTTTCTCAACAGTTAAGTGTGTTACGTGCAAAAAATATTGTTGTTGGTACCAAAGATGGAAAACGAGTTTTATATTCTCTTCGAGATCCTATGATTATGAATTTATTGGAAGTTGCACGGAAAATTTTTAATAACCATTTGATTGATACGATTTCAATGTTAGAAGAACTAGACGAAACAGACGGTGAAACGGCAGCCAAGGAGGCACAGATTGAGTATTGAAATTAAGAAAGAAGCTATTATCCAACATGGAATTGAAATACTTCGCTCAATAGGAGCTCATCACGTATGCAATGTTTGTATTAAAAGTGGGAATTCCTGTTGTTTTTCATGCCAACATTTACAAGATGGAGTTGGATGTCAAGAAAGGAATACAGCCTGTACAGCTTGGTTATGTGGGATTCAAAGTTTTTTATTTGATCAAATAGGATTACGGGATGAATGGAATCGTTTTTGGAGCGAAATTCCGGGTCAGATGTTTCGTAGAGATAGTACGCCAAAGAAGGTATCGATTACATCACTTATAGATACGCAGAAGCTAGATAGTCGCAGTGGAGAACTTCTAGCAGAAAGGTTGAAAACCTACGTACAAGAAGGTGGAGATATAGGTAAATTAGAACGTCATTTGAACAAAACGTATAGTAAATATTAGGTTCACGTTCTCTTTAGAAAAAGATAAAATTTGCAATTTGAATTTATTAAAAAAGTTATTCTTTCAGAAAAAGCAAGATTTATTAAGAATAGAAAAGAAGGGTTTATATGAAAGGATTATTTACAGGAAGATTTGAAGGATACTCATTGAGACAGTTTCAAAAGGATCTTCTTTCAGGAACAATTGTCGCAGTTGTTGCGATTCCACTTGCCATGTCTTTTGCTATCGCTTCTGGGGTTAAACCAGAGTATGGGATTTATACAACGTGTATTGCTGGGATCCTCACTTCGCTATTTGGTGGTTCGAAGTATCAAATTGGAGGACCGACAGGTGCTTTTGTTCCGATTCTTTTAGGCATTGTAATTACTTATGGATATGAAAATTTACTACTGGCTGGTTTATTAGCTGGAATTCTCTTATGCCTTATGGGGATTTTTAAACTGGGATCTTTAATTAAGTTTATTCCACGTCCTGTAACAGTTGGTTTTACATCAGGTATTGCTGTTACTATTTTTACGGGACAAATTGCTGGCTTTTTGGGGCTGACAGGTATAAAAAAGCATGAGGAATTTATAGCAAATTTGAAGGAAATCTTTATCCATATTGATACCATCAATTTTTATAGTATTATAACTGCTTTGATTTGCCTTTTTGTTATATTGATAACACCAAAAATTTTACCAAAAGTTCCTGGTTCATTAGTAGGTATTGTTATTTCAACTGTAATTGCAACGGTATTTTTCTCGGGTCATGTACCTACTATCGGTACAGCATATGGTACGATTCCGAATACACTTCCTCAGTTCCATATTCCAGAAATCACATTGGAGCGTATAAAACAGTTAATTGGTCCTGCATTTGTTATTGCCATGTTGGGTAGTATTGAATCTCTTTTATCGGCTGTCGTGGCAGATGGTATGACAAATAGTAAGCACAACAGTAACAAAGAGCTTATCGGTCAAGGAATTGCTAATATTGTTACACCCTTATTCGGAGGAATTCCGGCAACTGGAGCGATTGCCCGAACAGCAACTAATATTAGGAGTGGAGCTACTTCTCCGATGTCAGGTATTATTCATGGGGTGCTTGTCTTATTAACGCTTCTACTGTTAGCTCCATCTGCTTCACATATTCCCCTTGCTAGTATGGCCCCCGTTTTAATGGTAGTAGCTTGGAATATGAGTGAACAAAAACATTTTGCTCACATCCTTAAAATGAAAACAGGAGATTCTCTTGTATTACTTGTAACATTTTTGTTTACTGTATTTACTAGTTTGACAACAGCTGTAGAAATCGGCCTTATTCTAGCTATTATTTTATTTACAAAACGTATGAGTAACATGCTTGTTATATCTAAAGTGCTTCCTGATCATACAAGAAAGAACGAAAAATTGCTGCCACATGTGGTGAATAAAACGCATGACTGTCCGCAAATTAGTATTTATACAATAGAAGGTCCGTTATTCTTTGGAGCTGCTCAAACGTTTGAACAAAACATTTTAGCAACTATTCATTATAAACCAAAAGTTTTAATTTTACGTATGGGAAAAGTTCCTTTTATTGATACAACAGGAGAATCCTATTTTAGGAATATTGTTCATCACTTTAAAAAACAAGGTGGAGTACTTCTTGTTTCAGGAATCCAAGCTGAGTTAAAAGCAACTTTAGATAAAAACGGATTGTATGCTGAAATTGGAGAAAAGAACTTTTTTGAACATACAGGGGAAGCTATTACTTATGCTTTAGAACATTTGGATACACAAAAATGTATAGGTTGTAAACATTTTGCTTTTCATGAATGTACCCAACTTTCTCATCAATCTCAACCAGTGAGTGCATTAGATTATTAAAAAAAACTGTCAGGATATGTAAGAAAACAAGGCCCTTTTATCCTGTAGGACAATAAAGCCCTTATTTTAAGATAATAAGAAATGAAAAAGTGCTGTAAACAGATAAAATATATCGTTTACAGCACTTTTTTTGTTGCTTATGTTACCTAAAACCAAGCTTTCTTTAATAATTGTATAGCACAGAGAATGTCGTTTGCTGATAACCCTCCGAACCCCATCAATACGTAAGATTCCTTCTGTAAGGCATCTTCTGCATCATATAGAGAAAGAGGATATACTTTGACACCATTTTCAGCTGCCTTATCGATAAGCTCATGTTCATTCATTCCGTTATGAACATGTAATACAATATGAAGTCCAGACTGGGAACCTATGATATCGACGAGCGGGCCCATTTCTTGTTGAATTGTATGTACTAGTAAGTGATGTTTCTTTTTGTATATAGTGCGAATTCGATTCAAGTGTCGATTCCAATAACCTTCTCTCATAAATGTTGCAAATGTGAGCTGTTGTATTTTTGAGACGGTTTGCTTGAAGATGATACCATCATGTTGATAAGTTTTTAGCAAAGTTTGTGGAAGAACCATATAACTCATTCGGAGTGAAGGCAAAAATGACTTAGAAAATGTTCCCATATAAATGACACGTCCATTTGTATCTAATCCTTGTAAGGAAGGGATAGGTTTTCCTGTGTAACGAAATTCACCGTCATAATCATCTTCTATAATATAGCTATCATTTTCACTTGCCCATTTTAGCAGCTCCATTCGGCGAGAAAGAGGCATAATCATCCCGTATGGAAATTGATGAGAAGGTGTTACATATACGACATTAGCATCACTTTTATATAAAGAGGAAATATGAATCCCTTTTTCATCTAAAAATACCGGCTGTATATGTAAGCCGCAACTTTGCATGACAGCTCTTACGCGATGAAACCCTGGATTTTCCATTGCATATCTATACTCATTCCCAAGCAATTGCAAAAGTAACCAAAGAAGAGGCTGTGTACCTGCTCCGATGATAATTTGTTCTGGAGTAGAGTGAACACCACGCGCTTGATAGAGATAGCGAGAGATTTCAGAGCGAAGCTGCCATTCACCTTGTGAGTCTTCTTTTGTAAATAAGTCATTCTCATATTCTAGGAGACAATTACTCGTTATTTTTTTCCAAGTAGACAACGGGAAGGAGTCTATATCAATGCTCCCATGACTGAAATCATAACGTAAATTTTCCTGAACAGGTTTCTCTTTATATGCAATATTTTTATTGCTTGTTGTCTGGATCATATCGTAATCTGCATCAGCAACAAATAAACCTCTTTTTTGTTTACTTTCTACATACCCTTCAGCTATTAATTGCTGATATGCATATTCAACTGTATTACGGCTTACACCAAGCTGCAAAGATAAATTGCGGTGAGATGGCAGACGACTACCAACCTCAATACTTCCTTGTAAGATTTCTTGTTTTATATAGTTATAAATTTGTATGTAAAGCGGTATCTTACTTTCTGAATTTAATGGGATGATAAGTTCCATTGTCATCTTCCTTTCAAACTGTCCCTATAAAAAAGAATAAAACTGCCACTTACAAAAGGGGCATGTGCTTTTTATAATAACAATCATAAAACATTTTGAATTTTTTATAAATAATTGGAGGGAAAGAATATGAATACATGTGTGCAAGAGGTAAAAACAGAGCAAGAATTTTGTAAGGTGTTACCGGTATTACAGCAGTTGAGGCTCACACTTTCTCAAGAAGAAGCATTTTCTCTTTTAGGAAGAATGAGAGAAGAAAATTATCGTTTATTTGCTTTATATAATAGTGAGGGAGAAGTAGTGAGTTTAGCAGGAACGGCAATTTGTACAAATTTTTATAATAAGAAACATGTCTTTGTATATGATCTTGTTACAGCAGAGGCACATCGTTCAAAAGGATATGGAGAGACACTGCTGTCGTATATTGAGGGGTGGGGCAAAGAAAATGATTGTACTTGTGTCGTATTAACTTCGGCCTTTCCAAGAATAGATGCGCACCGTTTTTATGAACGCGAAGGGTATGAAAAGGTGAGTTATTCGTTTTGGAAAGAAATAAAATAAAGCAGATAGTCTTAAAATATATATAAGGGCAGTTAATTACCGAAAAATAAAGCCTGTGTCTACGATTACTTAGTAATCAAAGATAAAGGCTATTTTTATTGTGTGCTCCTTATGTTTGTTTTGATTTTTCAGAAAAAACATTATAATAAATAAAACTAATAAAAAAATATAGTGTCTTTCTAGTTCGTTTAGCAGTAGACAAGAAAGGTTCATACAATCTCTGCTGTGCAGATTACACGGTATATTGCTACATGGTAATTGGAAGATAAGGAGACATATATAGGAGGAATTTATGAAACAACTTTATGTAAAAGGGGAAAAAATAGCTATTAGAATGATAGAAGGCGAGGATCTATATCCACTTTGGCAAGAAATATATAAAGAAGAAAAACCAGAATGGAAAAAGTGGGACGCGCCGTATTTTCCTTTTGTAAGACAAGAGTTTCCAATATTTCAGGAAAGAATTCGCTCTAAGCTCGAGAAAGATCCATATTCACAGCTTATCATCGAAAAAGAAGGCGAAATCATTGGGATTGTAACGTATTATTGGGAACACGAGCCATCACGCTGGTTAGAAATAGGCATTACAATTTATAATCCGGCGTATTGGAGCGGTGGATATGGAACAGACGCATTACGTTTATATGTAGACGTCTTATTCCAACATTTGCGTATTGCGCGTGTAGGCTTGACAACATGGTCGGGAAATAGGCGCATGATGAAGGTTGCTGAGAAGCTTGGCATGCAATTAGAGGGAAGAATGAGAAAATGCCGTTATTATAATGGAGAATATTATGATTCGATTCGGATGGGGATGATCCGTGAGGAATGGGAAGAAATGAAAGCAGCGAGGGGATGAGCCGTTTGTACGCAGTTATTGTAACGTTTGATGAAATATTTGCAGCACATATAAAAAAGAAATGGGATGAATTAAGTGATTTGTCATCTTATATAAACAACATTGAGGGACTGGAACCACATATTACATTAGCAGACTATAAATATTTAGATGTCAAAATATTCAAGCGAGAGCTGCATCAGTTTGCAAAGTGTATGAGTACTATTGAAATCGAATTTTCTCATATAGGGAGTTTTCCGGTAAATGGAACAGTCTTTTATGCTCCGACGATAACAGAAAATCTGAAACAGTTTCATACAAACTATCATAAATATTTTAGTCGTTTCCAAGATAATACAGATTCCTATTATGTACCAGATAAATGGGTTCCACATTGTACAGTAGCAAGTAGACTAACGAAAATACAGTTAGGACAAGTTTTTCAACATGTATGTGAGAGCTTTGAAGTGATGCGAGCGGTAATAAATCGTATCAAGTTAATCCAAGTTGTATATGGAGATGGAATGTGTGTGAAGTGTAACACATTAGCAGATTATAGATTGGAGGAGTCTCTATGAACTTTGTTATTCGTGAAATGAAAGAAGAAGATATTCCATCTGTACAACATGTGGCCAAGACTTCTTGGAACGATACATATACAGGTATTATTCCGATATCAGTGCAAGAGAGGTTTTTACAGCATGCTTATTCTTATGACATGATGAAGCATCGTTTACAACATTCACACTTGTTTGTGGGAGAGGTAGATGGGGAAATTGTTGGATTTGCAAATTTCTCACCGATAAAGTATCAAAATGAAACAGAGTTAGGGGCAATTTACCTATTGCCTGAATACCAAGGTAATGGTATAGGAACAGCGTTATTACGTAAAGGAATTACAATATTAGAAGGTGTCAAGAAGATATATATTAACGTAGAATCAGAGAATAAAAAGGGAAAAGCATTTTATAATGCAAAAGGGTTTGCAGTGGTAGATGCGTTCGAAGAAGATTTTGATGGTTATATGCTCAAAACATTAAGGATGGTATTACATGTTTAGTAGGGGGGAGAAAGAGGTTCTTATGATACAAAGAGCAACTGAAAGCGATACAGGAAAAATTTTAGCTCATGCTGCCGAGTCTTTATATGAAGGGACTATGAAAACGAGTAAGCTGAGCCAAGAGAAAGTACTAGAAATTACAGCGCCCCTTTTAGAAAAAGGAGCATTCTATCTTGTTGTAAAACAGGGTGATATTTTGAATGGATGGATATTAATTGGGAGTAATAAAGACTATTTTTCTGGAGAAGAACTAGGCTTCATTTATGAATTGTATGTGTTGCCTTCTTATCGTGGAAAAGGTCTTTCACGCCAACTTATGAGAGCAGCAATTGATGAACTAAATAAGCTAGGCTATTTGGAAATTCGTTTGAACGTGTTTGCAGGGAATTTTGCAAAAGAGTTGTATAAAGAGATGGGATTCGTTGAGCGGCAAATTGTTATGAGCTTGAAGCGTGAGAGTATGTAATTTGTGAATTCTAGTGTGTAATAAAAAGTTAGGAGATGAGACAATGATATTAGAAGCAGCGATGCTCCAAGTGAAGTGCGGGTTGGAAAATGAATTTGAAAATGCATTTCAAGAGGCTTCTACCATTATTTCCTCAATGAAAGGCTATCAAGGTCATACGCTTCATAAATGTATAGAAACTGAAGGGAAATATCTTCTGTTAGTTAACTGGGAGACGTTAGAAGATCATACGGAAGGATTTCGAAAATCGAGTGAGTATGAAGAATGGAAAAAGAGATTGCATCATTTTTATGAACCCTTTCCGATTGTAGAGCATTTTCAGTATATAGAATGAGATAGGGTTTAACCTCAATAAAAAGAAGTTGCCATCAATAGGGAATGAAGATATCCTATGCTGATGGCAACTTCTTTTTAGCGATACATTGTCCAAGTTCCAATATCCTTAAAGCCTAATCGTTTATAAATCCGTCCAGCAGCAGGGTTACTGTAAAATAAACAAAGTGTTCTTCCTTCGGCGATAAAATCTTGAATCATTTTACTTATGATTTGAGAAGCATACCCTTTTCCGCGGTGATTTGAGTGTGTACATACACCTACAACCATAGCAGATAATGAATTTTCTGCAGATGTGGACGCGCACGCGATAATTTTTCCGTTTTCTTCTATATAATATGTCCGTCCGGTGTTTGTTTCAATTGCTTGGCGAAGGAGTTTACCTGCGCTGTCTGCTATCTTAAATTCTGTAATTTGTTTTCGTAAATGTATAATACGATCCACATCTTTAACCGTTGCCATTTTTATATTTTCTTTGTTTATATCTTTTACTAACTGTTTCTCGGTTGTACATTCACAAAAGTATGTCTGCAGTTTTTTACCAAGGTTTAGGTTATCGAGATTTTCAAACTGTTCTACGACCTCTGATTTTCCAGAGAGTTTAATGTAGTCATGGTTAGTAAATTGATCAATAAATGCTTCTGGCTGGAATGAAGCCTCAGCATAGGCAATAAAGGAATCATGGAATCTCAATAGAACAGCTTGTAATTCATTTTCTATCGTAAACTGTCCCCATAGTTCTTGAAAATCTTGATCATATCCAAATGCCTCAATATCACCAATTAAGAATAGGTTGAATGCAGCTTCTTTCTTTAAAAAAGAAAGTACTTGTTCATGGTCTTGTTCGGTTAGTTTTCGAATCATTTTTGCTGAAACTCCTTTTATTTGTATTTTCTAAATATTAGTACTTATAATTTTGGAAATCAATAAAAAATTTTATGTTTAGTTCACAATGTTTAGGAAAAACTAGGAAGGATATGAAAAAGGAGGTTATGAACGGTGGATCATCCAATTCAAGGGCTGATGAAAGCAGCTATGGAAAATTTAAAAGAAATGGTTGACGTGAATACGATTGTTGGTGAACCTGTTCAAACAGCAGATGGCGGTGTTGTTTTAACTGTTTCAAAAGTAGCATTTGGTTTTGGTGCAGGTGGATCAGATTTTTCCACAAATGACGTGCAAAAGTCACAAAGTCATCCCGCATTTGGTGGTGGTAGTGCGGGGGGAGTTTCTATTACACCGGTGGCCTTTCTTGTTGTGAATAAGGATGGTGTAAATATTCTTCATTTGCAAAATGCAACGCACTTGGCAGAGAAGGTAATCGAACTTGCGCCGCAAACAATTGATAAGATTCAGTCGATCTTTCAAAATAATAAAAAACAGGATAGCTCTCATTATCCACAAAATCCAGATGAAATTGCATGAAAAATGCCTGTTTATAAGCAGGCATTTTTTCTTGTAATAGTGATGTAATAAAACTCATAAAAATGTAAATAGTTTTTATAGTTTTTTCTATGTTTCTAAAAATTTTCGTGATAAAATATCCTATAGTATTGAAACATATAAAACGAAGGTGGCTAGGTGCTTTGTCTGGAGGATCTGACCAAATCAAGAATATGATTTATATTAATGGTAATCGTCGCAATCATTGTTTTATCACATCTGGAATTACGTTTGAGGAATTTGCAAGCAATATTCCTTCGCCGCTTCATCAAGTCCTGCTTTTAAAGCATAGTTTTGAATGGACTGATCTTCATTATCATACTTTATTTGAATATGCAGAAGAAGAGAACATACATAAATTAATTGCGGCAGATGTGGATGAGTTTGAAGAATTTTGCTGGGTTGATTTTGATGATGTGAATGACTTGGATGAATTGGAGCCAAAAGAAATTGCAGAATTACTCTATTTGGCACACAAAAAGGAACCGCTCGGGAAGGCTTTTTTCCCACTTTTGAAAAATAGATTCGTTTATCTTTCTCATGATGATGGCTGGTACAATAAGGTATATTACCGAAGAATGCCGGACTTTGTCGGAATGCTTAGTAAGGTGATTCCTTATAAGCTTGGCTCATTTGGAAAAAAACGATTCGCATTCTTTCAAAAATCAAAAATTTATCCAGCGATTTCAAAAGAGGTCATTCTCAAACTTCTGCCATTTATGGAAGATGGCTTATATTTGGACTTAGCAGGAAAATTAGAATCAAGACGTGGCTTAGAGATTCCTGTTTATGTTATCGGTTCGTATGAAAGTACAAATGAAGTTTTAGACAGTTTAGAAGATTTGAAAAGCGAAGCTTCTGAAACAGGATGGCTTATCTTTGATAAGAAAGAACAAGAGTGGCAGTGGATAATGGACTAAGGGAACTTGACGATAGAAGTCAAGTTTTCTTTCTTTTTGGAAAGGAGATAAAATGGGGAAGACTTTCACAATAATAAGCATTAGTAGTATTATATTTGTAGCAATTTTATTATTAACTTGTCCGAAGGAAGCGGACTTTCAAAAACATTTAGCAGATGAATATTCAATTGTGTGTAATGAAGTGAGTTTTAGTTGTACACAGCAAAAAGATAATAAAGAAGAGAAACTGGAGTTTGTTGGTAGTAATGTTCGAAACGGCGTATTCTTTATGAAAATAGAACAAACCTTTCAAACAGAAACAGGAAAAAAGAAGACGTATAGTGCCATTGGAATATTGGGGATGTTCCTCTTTTCCTCTGAAAAGACTTTCTAATGTTTAGAAGGTCTTTTTTTTATATTCTCTCTCATATAGTTATGGTAAGACAGGCTTGGGGAGGAGATTATTTTGAAAAAGACTTGTATGGTTTGCGGAGGAGAAGAATTTTTTTCTTCCACCTTATATGCACGTACAAAACAAGACTGGGCGTATGCGCCGAATATGTATCGCTTTGAAAAAGTATTTATTGAACAGCGAGATGAGGAGAACTATCCTGTGTTTCAAGAAATTACTGCTTATCATTGCAGTGGTTGCGGTTATGTGATGTTATTTCGTTAATAAGCAAAGGGATACAACAAATGCATCCATTGTTGAATGGATGCATTTTGCATTTTAGTTCTTTATTCCGCTACTTTTGGGCAGTAAGACCCCTCACCCCAAAACGAAGAAGATAGGTCGGCAATAACTGTTGGTATGCGCCTGATTGGTTTAACTAACCATCAGTGGGGGATGAAGTCTTCCACTGATGGAATTTTCACTTTATAAGAAAGCGCCTTTTAAAAGGCTGATAAGAAGAGAGGATATAATAAACTGAAAAGCAGAGAAAATCCTCCAAAGCCAATAGCTGTATATCCAAGTGTTTTTGCTTCATAACGAACAGCGAGAAGCCCAATTAAGATGGAAAGAGATCCAAATGTAATAGGATAGAAAGCAATTGAAAATAAAGAGATAAATAATGCGATGTACCCAACAATTGTACCAATGTCTGTTCTGTCTTCTTCTTTATGGATTTCTTTACGACGACGCCTAATTGGAAGACGCTGAGGGGTAATTTCTACCGCATATTCTTCTTGTTTTTCTCCGCTTTTTAAATGATGCGTTCGTTTTTTTGGCAATGAATAGCCCTCTCTTTCGATTTAGGGTATGTTTAGTATTTTTTATAAAGAAAAAAAACATGTCTGTTATTTATATCCAAACAAATAAAAATGGAGAAAGTGATTGCCCGTTGCTATGTTATCCATCTCTCCTTAAGAATAAACAGGAATAATGTAAAATGATGTAGAATGACTTTTAGATAGATGAAAAATGTAAAGGTGGGACAATAATGACAAAATTTAATTGGCATGAAGCAGCGCAGCAGAAATGGGATAATAATGCTGATTTTTGGAATCAAAATAGTCAAGAAATGTGGGATAGTGGCAGCCGTAGTGCAATTATTCCATTTTTCCAAAAATACATACGAAACGGGGCAACTGTTCTTGATGTAGGGTGCGGAGATGGATATGGAACATACAAATTAAATAAAGCAGGTTACAAAGCATGTGGTATTGATTTATCAGAGCAAATGATTGAAAAAGGAAAAGAGCGCGGTGAGAGTCCTAATTTATCGTTTATAGTAGGAGATCTTACTTCATTACCGTTTCAAGATGAGGAGTTTGCATCAGTTTTAGCAGTAAATTCATTAGAATGGACGGAAGCGCCACTTCAAGCCCTGCAAGAAATAAAGCGAGTATTAGCGCCAGAAGGTTTTGCATGTATTGCCATTTTAGGACCAACAGCAAAACCACGTGAAAATAGCTATCCACGTCTATATGGAAAAGATGTCATTTGTAATACGATGATGCCGTGGGAATTTCAAAAGCTTGCACAGGAACAAGGATTCAATTTGATAGATGGAATGGGCGTATATAAGCGTGGTGTAAACGAAAAGATGATTGGACAACTTCCGCTTGAATTGCAGCAAGCTTTAACATTTATGTGGGTATTTATGCTTCAAAAGAAGTAACTTATAGGAGGATTATAAGTGCAGAAAATACAAAAAACTGATACAATATTTTCAGAAACAATTAAAGGGGGACTAGGGAATATGACAGCAACTACTACAGTAAAATCTGATATTGAAATTGCACAAGAAGCAAGCATGAAGAGAATCCAAGAGATTGCATCAGAATTAAACATTTTAGAAGAAGAATTAGAGCCGTACGGTCATTATAAAGGGAAGTTATCTCTTGATATTTTTAAGCGCTTACAAGGAAAAGAAGATGGAAAAATTGTTTTAGTTACAGCGATTAACCCTACTCCAGCAGGGGAAGGGAAATCAACTGTAACAGTTGGTTTAGGGCAAGCTTTCAATAAAATTGGTAAAAAAGCAGTTATTGCGCTTCGTGAACCATCTCTTGGACCAACTATGGGATTAAAAGGTGGTGCAGCGGGCGGTGGTTACTCGCAAGTCGTACCAATGGAAGACATTAACCTTCACTTTACAGGGGATATTCATGCGATTACAACTGCAAATAATGCACTTGCAGCATTTATCGATAATCATATTCAACAAGGAAATGACCTTCGCATCGATACACGTAAAATTGTATGGAAGCGCTGTGTAGATTTAAATGACCGTGCGCTTCGCAATGTTGTAATTGGTCTAGGTGGACCAGTACAAGGTGTACCGCGTGAAGATGGTTTTGATATTACAGTTGCATCTGAAATTATGGCTGTATTCTGTCTAGCGACAGATGTACAAGACTTAAAAGTACGTTTAGCTCGTATTGTTGTAGCCTACAATATGGATAATGAGCCTGTAACAGTAAAAGATTTAGGTGTAGAAGGTGCATTAACACTTTTATTAAAAGATGCATTAAAGCCAAACTTAGTACAAACGTTAGAAAATACACCAGCAATTATTCATGGTGGACCATTTGCCAACATCGCACACGGTTGTAACAGTGTAATCGCAACGACAATGGCAGCTAAACTTGGTGATTATGTGATTACGGAATCTGGTTTTGGTGCAGATTTAGGTGCTGAAAAATTTTTAGACATTAAAGCGCGTGCAGCAGGTATTAAACCAGAAGCAGTTGTCATTGTTGCGACAATTCGTGCCCTTAAAATGCATGGCGGCGTAGCGAAAGACGAGTTAAAAGAAGAAAATGTTGATGCGTTAGCAAAAGGTATGGAAAACTTACAAAAACACGTTGAAACCATTCAAGAATTTGGTGTTCCGTTTGTTATTGCAATCAACAAATTTATTACAGATACAGTTGCTGAAGTAGAGTACTTACAAAATTGGTGCGGTGAGCGCGGTTACGAAGTATCATTAACAGAAGTATGGGAAAAAGGTGGCCAAGGCGGTGTTGACCTAGCAGAGAAGGTATTAAAAGTAATTGAAAAAGGTGAAAACAAATACGCACCTTTATATGATTTAGAACTTCCATTAGAAGAAAAAATTCGTACAATCGCTCAAAAAGTATACGGTGCAAAAGATATTGAATTTGCACCAAAAGCTCGCAAGCAATTAACGCAATTTGCGGGAGAAGGATGGGGAAACTTGCCAATTTGTATGGCAAAAACACAGTACTCTCTTTCTGACGATGCGACAAAACTAGGGCGCCCAACTGACTTTGTTGTAACAATTCGTGAGTTAAAACCATCTATTGGTGCTGGATTTATCGTAGCGTTAACAGGAACAATGCTAACAATGCCAGGACTTCCAAAGAAACCAGCTGCTCTTCAAATGGACGTAAATGAAGATGGAAAAGCAGTAGGTTTATTCTAAAAGGTTGTATTTCTTCTCTTTTATCGGTAAACTATACGTACATCACGTGGCGCCTTTCGATGGAAAGGCGCTTGTTTTTTGGAGGAATATATGTTTGATCCAACTGCTTTTGAAAATTTAAAGGTTATTGTTGAAGGAGCTGTATATGATTTTGATTTACATGGTGACATCATTGTAACTGACCGAAAAGATATAATGGATCTAGCATCGTTTAGTCGTACATATACCATTTCGTTTCAACTGAAAGAATATATAGAGTCACTAGTAGAAGCAACATTTTTATTATCAGTTGATGCAAAAAATTTATCAGGTGAGATATTAGAGGTACCGTATTTTGTGCCTGGCTGTGAAATGAAGCTTTTCTTTGCATTTTCTTTGAAGCATCCAGAAAAAGATTGTCAAGAAATTGAAGCGTTGCTACAATCCATATGGGGAAAAGAACGAATGATTACGCAGAAAATTTCATACGAATATAATAAGCAAGCGATTTCATATCATAATAAGGTAGAAATTTTATTTCAAAAAGCGATTACAGAAGACCATGTTGATGATTTAATAGCTGTTATTTCTCATATGATAGAAACGATGCGAATAATACAACAATTTCTTCAAAAAAAGAGATAAAGGAGAAAAAGAAATGATAAAAGATATGCAACCATTTTTGCAACAAGCTTGGGAGAAGGCTGGTTTTAAAGAGTTTACTGAAATCCAAAAGCAAGCTGTTCCAACTATTCTAGAAGGACAAGATGTTATTGCTGAATCTCCAACTGGGACAGGTAAAACATTAGCGTATTTATTGCCACTTTTACATAAAATTAATCCTGAAGTGAAACAACCTCAAGTAGTAATTTTAGCACCGACGCGTGAACTTGTAATGCAAATTCATGAAGAAGTGCAAAAGTTTACCGCAGGTACTGAAATTTCAGGTGCTTCTTTAATAGGTGGTGCGGATATTAAGCGTCAAGTAGAGAAATTAAAGAAACATCCGCGAGTGATCGTTGGATCACCTGGACGTATTTTAGAACTAATCCGCATGAAGAAATTGAAAATGCATGAAGTGAAAACAATTGTATTTGATGAGTTTGATCAAATCGTAAAACAAAAGATGATAGATGCTGTGTCCGATGTAATTAAATCGACAATGCGTGATCGTCAAGTCGTATTCTTCTCTGCAACAATGACAAAAGATGCAGAAGAAGTAGCACGTGATTTTGCAGTTGAACCGCAATTGATTCGCGTAAAACGTACGGAAACGAAGAGTCTTGTTGAGCATACGTATATCGTTTGTGAACGTCGTGAAAAAAATGATTTTATCCGTAAAATTATGCATACTGGTGATGTAAAAGCAGTTGCCTTCTTAAATGATCCATTTCGGTTAGATGAAATTGCTGAAAAATTGAAATTCCGTAAGATGAAAGCAGCAGCTCTTCATGCAGAAGCAAATAAACAAGAACGTGAAGCAACGATGCGCGCATTCCGTCAAGGAAAAGTGGAAATTTTATTAGCGACAGATATTGCAGCACGAGGATTAGATATTGATGATTTAACACATGTTATTCATTTAGAATTACCAGATACGCTTGATCAATATATTCATCGTTCAGGACGTACAGGACGTATGGGTAAAGAAGGAACAGTCGTTTCCCTTGTAACACCGCAAGAAGAGAAGAAGTTACTTCAATTTGCGAAGAAGTTAGGTATTCAGTTCAATAAACAAGAAATGTTTAAAGGATCGTTTGTTGAATCGAAACCGAAAGCTCCAAAGAAAAAGAAACCTGCATTTAATGGGAAGAAGAAGCCTAGATAAATAAAAAAGACGTGGCTACGAATATTACGTAGTCGCGTCTTTTTTATTATCATTTAGGCGTAGACTGATTAGTGGTTAGCTTTTCTAAGGAGAACACACCTTTCTGAATAGAAGTTTCTATATATCCAATGATTTGATTCAGTGTAAATACTTGTAGGTTTGTATATAAGTCTTGCTGTGAATATAGCATATCGTCAAAAACTAATGCTTTAAAAGAATAGATGTTTTCCTCTAGTACTTCTTCTATATCCACCAAATTCGATTTCTTATTCAAAATATGAAATAAGTTCTGATCTCTATCATAATAATGTAGCAATTTTCCGTTTAAAAGCTTAAAGTCGCGATGATACAGAGAAAGGAGATTTGGATCGTAATCTATTCGATTTTTGAGCCATGGAAGATAAAATCCTTGTAGCCACATTTCATCAGCAATGAGATGTGTATAGTACCCTAATATGAAAGGGGAATTTTTATAAGCTTTATATTTATGAAGAAGTGCTTCATAATCAATCCTTCTTGTGTAGTTCTTTACTGTACCTGTATAAAAGTGTGATATTTCTTTTTCGTTTTTTGAATGAACTGCATCTGCAGCAACTCCTCCGAGGAGGAAGGAAGTTTTGTCCTGAATAGCCAATTGTTCTGCAATACAATTCTCAAGAATTACATGCATAATTCTTGAGCCCATATAAAACACCTCTAACGAAGATTTTATGGTGTTAGCCGAACATCTAATATAATCTTTCCTGTACTTTGTCTACTTTCAACCCATTCATGTGCTTTTCCTGCATCTTGAAGAGAAAAATGTTTTCCTACTTTTATTTGTAAGTTACCGTTACTTAAATAGCGAAATACTTGCTTGGCAGTATGCTGAAGTAAATGGGGACGTTTTTTTCGAGTTGTTCCAAAGCTAAATCCGAGAATAGATCGGCAGCTTGTATGTAAATCTTTTGTTTGAAATGCTCCGATATCATCGCTTGCATTTCCAAAATGGACAAGGCGCCCATAGAACGCAAGACATTGTAAGCTTCTCTCTGATACAGTACCAGAAATAGAATCCAATATAACGTCTGTACCTTCTCCATTTGTGAGTTCGTTTACTTTATGTGCAAAATCTTTTTCCTTATAACAAATAACATGATCTGCCCCGGCTTCTAAGGCAATTTTCTTTTTCGCTTCATTTCCAACTGTTCCAATGACTTTTCCAGCACCAAAAATTTTAGCAAGTTGAATGGCAGTCGTGCCAATTCCTCCTGCAGCTGCATGAATAAGAACAGTTTCGCCTTGTTGTAATCTTGCAACATCTGCTAGAAGTTTATAGCTTGTAAAAGAAACAATTGGATAGGCAGCAGCAGTTTCAAAATCAATTTCATCTGGTAATACAAAAGTAAGCTCTTCATCTGCTGCAACATATTCAGCATAAGACCCGTTAAGTGGAAAAGCAATAACGCGCTGTCCCACTTTAATATTTGTTACGTTAAAACCAACTTGTTCCACAATTCCAGCAGCATCTATACCAGGTACAAAAGGAAGATTTCCTGTCTCTTTTTTTCCATATCGAGATTTAATGTCAGCAAAATTAACACTCGCTGCAACAACGCGAATTAAAACTTGCTTGGCGTTGATAGACGGTATAGGTATGTCTGTATACTCCATTACTTCAGGACTCCCAAATGCAGTTACAACAATGGCTTTCATGATATGTCCTCCTACAATAGATTCTATAGTTTATTTTAAACGGCCATTATAAATTGGAAAATTATATAATAATTATCAAGAATTATAAGGAAGCATTATGAAACAGGTGCTATTAATAAATTTCCTATAGAAAAAGAGTCCATGTTAAGAAACGGACTCTTTTGTGTTATAGCGACAAATATTTTCTTGTGAGCAGTAAGACTGTTCCTTCAAGGTAGTAAAATTTGAAAGAGTCAAACAGGTTGTAACGATCAGGTCAGTGGGAATAAAAAACATTGATGAGATGTTTACTTTATCCCGCTATTCACGGGCAGTAAGACTCCCATCTCAAGATTGAGAGAAAAGCGAAGAAGGTAGGTGGGGAATAACTGCCCGTAAAAGCCCAATTGGTTCAACTAACCATCAGTGGGGGATAAAGAAAACCCCCACTGATGGAAGTTTCACTTTATAGTTTTCTTTGTTTGTTCCAACTTTGTAAAATAATCAATAATTCCCATCGCACTAATTTCCATATCAAGTTTCAACAAATCATAAATAGAATGTGTTGCTGGGACGCCTTTTTTTGTAAGGTGCGATGACACTTTTTCCAGCAAGAGATTGGACAGTTGATGGCTTGCTTTTTCAAAGTCTTGTTCTTTTTCAAATATTTGCTTGCCGGCTTCAACAAATATATGGAGCCAATGTTCTAGCTGAGTGCAGATTTCAGAAACATGGGAAGAGGCGCCATAATGACCGAAATAAATGTAATCAACATTCATATTTCGAATGAGATCTTTTGAAGCTAACATAGCTTCAGGTTGAAACTGCGTAGGAGATGTTGTTGGTAAATAAAGTTCAACACCAGGTTCAGCCAATTGACGGTAATAAATACCAATCGTATCACCTGTAAATATACCATTTGTTAAGGAATCATGAATGCTAATATGATGCTTTGCATGGCCAGGTGTATCATAGAATGTAAGCGTTCGATTTTCTGCGATTTGCAGTGTTTCACCATCTTGTACGATATGAACTCGTTCTTCTGGAATAGGCAAAATGGGGTGAAAAAGTTTATCAAATGAATCTCCGTAAACAGCTTTTGCACCTTGAATGAGTTTAGTCGGATCAACCATGTGACGAGCGCCTCGAGAATGAACGAATAACGTTGCGTTGGGGCATTTCTCCATCATTAAGCCAGCAGCACCAGCATGGTCAAGATGAACATGTGTGACAATAATATTTTTAATATCAACAAGCTGTATATTTAATTGTTTTAATCCATCTAAAAGATAAGGAAGAGAAGGTGCGGCGCACGTTTCAATTATAGTAATTTCATCACCAAGTAAGACATATGTACCTGTACGTTGTTCATGTTGTAAGTCGTGATCGTCGATGATATATAACTGTGAAGATATTTTCTCTACTTTTTTCAAACTTATCACTCCTTGTAATCTACTATTCTTTTATTATAAAAGAATAGGCAGAAAACGAAACATCGTTTTCTGCCTTTATGTAATATGTTTAGTTATTTTGTTGTTTACTGAGAGACATAATAAAGTATCCGACAAGACCACCAATTGCTGGAACAGTAATCATTCCTGCTAGTGTAAAGTATTTGCTTAAGAAAATACCGTTAACATCCATAAACCATCCTAAGATAAATAACATCATCATGTATAGTACGAAATAAAATTCGCGATTAGAAAGCTTTTCACCTTGTGCAGTTTTCATTATCAACACCATCCTTACTTGTAATAATGGAATTGAAAATGTCACAATTTAGAAGATAAAATGTCACATTTTGTTCACATTTTTATTGTAAAACTTTCCAAGCGAAATGTCTAGTTAGTTGTGACAAATTTTTGAACAAAAATAAAGCGTTCACATTAGACAATAAAGAAAAAGCGTCTTATGATGAAAGCAAGAGTTACATGATAGGAGTGAAAAGGACATGACAATTTATGATTTTTCTGCAAAAACAATAACAGGAGAAGAAAAGTCATTACGTGATTATGAAGGAAAAGTAGTATTAATTGTGAATGTTGCCAGTAAATGTGGTTTTACACCACAATATAAAGGCTTGCAAGCTTTGTATGAAAAATATAAGGAACAAGGTTTTGAAATACTCGGATTTCCATGCAATCAATTTGGAGGTCAAGAGCCAGGAACAGAAGATGAAATTACGAGTTTTTGTGAACTAAATTATGGTGTGACGTTTCCGATGTTCGCAAAAATAGATGTAAAAGGGAATAACACGCATCCGTTATTTCACTATTTAACAGAGCAAGCGCCAGGGCTATTAGGGATGAAAGCGGTAAAGTGGAATTTTACGAAATTTTTAGTGGGGCGTGACGGCGAGGTAGTGAAGCGTTTTGCACCTAAGACGAAACCAGAACAGCTAGAAATGGAGATCGAAAAGGAAATATAGAGAAAAGAGGCCGATATAGAAGAGCCTCTTTTTTTGTTAGCTACCTTTTAAAACATAGATAACAGAGAAGAATTTTCATTGATAATAGGAGCATTCGAAAATAATATAGTAGTATAAGGATGTAGGGGGAAATAGTTTGAGAAAATTTATTTTTAGTATAGGATGTTTATTTATGATGTTAGCTGGTTGCAGTACGAGTAATTATGATGCACACGTTGAAGCAGGCATGAAAGCATTAAAAGATGAGAAGTATAGTGATGCAATTATGTGGTTTGAAAAAGCCAATCAAGAAAAGTCTACAGCTGAAACAAAAACTTATATGAAAGTTGCAAAATGGATGGAACAGGGTGCCACTGCATTAAAAGATGGAGATTATAAACAAACAATTGAAAATGCGAATCAAGTAATATATATGAAAAAAGATGCTACACTTGAAAAAGCTGTAAAATCAAATGCTGAAGAAATGTTGCAGAAGGCAAAAGATATAGAGAAAAAAGAAAAAGCGAGAGATGAAAAGAGAAAGGAAATAGATGAGAAAGGTATTGATAAAGCCATTAATGCGGTAGATAGTGTTGATCAAGTAAGAGAAAAGCAGAAGGAGATTGGAGAATCTTTAGATAAAGCCGAAAAAGCAACGGAAAAAATAGAAGCAAAGAAAAACTGACATGCAGAAACACCGAAGGCGCAAGAAACAAAGAATAAATTAAATGATAAACCATTCGTTTTAAATGTTCATAGCAATTTTCCATAAGGATGTTAACAGTTAGAAGGGAAAATTGAAGGAATTATGGTAAAATAGAGGCTCTAATAGAAGAGCTTCTTTTTTGTATATTAATTTAATAAAAAAAAAGAAAAAGTTCACACGAAATACAAAAGTATTCGATACAATGTCTCGGTGAGAAAAAAGCCATAAATACATGAAGAGATATTCTATGTGTTCATTCAACAAATGTTCTAGTCAGAAAGGGAGAGAGAGATGAAGGAAGCGTTAAACAAACAATTTCAAAATATGCGCTTTATTTTGTTAACCGTTATTTTGATATGGTTAAAAACATATATTGTTACGCGATTTAGTTTTGATTTGAAGATAGATTCTGCTATGCAGGAATTTATTCTTTTTATTAGTCCGTTAGCATCTTCTTTGGTGTTAATTGGGCTTGCATTATTTGCGAAGGGACCAAAAAGGAATTATATAGCTATCATTATCGACATTATTATGACCATTATCCTCATTGGTAATGTAATGTTTTATGGTTTTTATAATGATTTTGTTACACTTCCAGTGTTAACGCAAACGTCGAATATGGACGGATTAGGATCTAGTATAAAAGCTTTGTTAGACATTAAGTTTTTATTAATGTTTGCAGATATTATCTTTTTATTTTACCTTGCTAAAAAGAAACCTAAATTTGCAAAAACAGAGCGTATTTCTGGCTCTATGAAGTCACTATACTTTTTAATCAGTATTGCTATTTTTATGGTAAACCTTGGTTTAGCAGAAAAAGAACGTCCTGAATTATTAACTCGTTCATTTGACCGCGTTATGATTGTGAAAAACCTTGGGATATATTTCCATCAAATGTATGATTTTGCATTGCAAGTAAAGACAAGCTCACAAAAAGTATTTGCTGATGGAAGTAAAATTCAAGAAGCAGAGAATTATATGAAAACAGTGGAAACAAAACCTGATCCAAATATGTATGGTATGGCAAAAGGAAAGAACGTTATTGTTGTTTCTTTAGAATCAACGCAGTCCTTTTTAATTGATTCTAAAGTAAATGGGCAAGAAGTTACACCTTTCTTAAATCAATTTAAAAAAGAAAGTTATTATTTCGAAAACTTTTATCATCAGACAGGACAAGGGAAAACATCGGATGCAGAGTTTATGATTGATAACTCATTATATCCGTTAGATCGTGGTTCAGTATTCTTTACGAATGCTAGTAATGAGTATATGGCAACTCCAGAAATTTTACATGAACAAGGCTATTATACAGCTGTATTCCATGCGAATAATGCTTCGTTCTGGAATCGTAATGTGATGTATCCATCCTTAGGATATGATCGTTTCTATAATGAATTGGATTATAACGTTACACCAGAGAATAAAATAGGATGGGGATTGAAGGATAAAGAATTCTTTGATCAATCAGTGGATAAGTTACAAAAGATTGATCAGCCGTTCTATGCTCGTTTTCTTACATTAACGAACCATTTTCCATTTACGTATGATGACAGTATAAAAATGATTGAACCATTTAATTCAGGCGACGAAACATTAGATAACTATTTTGTTACAGCGCGCTATGAAGATGAAGCTTTAAAAGAATTTATTCAACGTTTAAAAGACACTGGAATATATGACAACTCAGTTATCGTTTTCTACGGTGATCACTATGGTATTTCAGACAACCATAATCGTGCGATGGCACAATACTTAGGGAAAAATGAAATTACTCCATATGATCACATGCAGCTACAACGTACACCATTATTTGTTCATGTTCCAGGTCAAACAGAAGGAAAAACAATGACTGCTCCTGCTGGTGAAGTAGACGTGAAACCGACGATTCTTCACTTATTAGGAGTTGATACTTCTAATGATATTGAGTTTGGTCATGATTTATTTTCACCAGAGCGAGAACCGTTCGTTGTAGAACGTGATGGAAGCTTTATTACAGACAAATATATTTATTACAATAACACATTCTACGATCGTCTAACTGGTCAGGTCGCTCAAGTACCAGAACAAGAGGCAAAAGCACTTATTAATCGGGCACAGACAGAATTGAAAATGTCCGATAGTATTATTCAAGGTGACTTGTTACGTTTCTCAGATGCGGCGACTAAAGTGAAATCAGGAACAATCAAAACAGCGATTAAAGATGATAAGAAAGAATAAAGAATCATGAAAAAACCCGGTGCCTGAAAAAAGGCATCGGGTTTTTTCTATAGCTGTTAGTACTATGTTACCTTTGTTTGGTTATAGAAGATTCGTAAAAAGGAGTACCGTAGATAGTACTCCTTTTTACGAATATACATTGTTATTTTTGAGTTAATTATAGCTAATAAAAAGAAATTGGATTTTTCCTACTATCTTATAAGAGATAGTAAGTTTGCTTTTTCTTGTTTGATTCGGGGTATTTTTAATGAAATTGTTGTTGGTTTGAATAATTGTCTTGCTGATTATTCATTTGAGCTTGTTGGCCGCCCATTTGTCCTTGTTGGCCGCCCATTTGAGCTTGTTGGCCACCCATTTGTCCTTGTTGGCCGCCCATTTGCCCTTGTTGGCCACCCATTTGCTGGCCTTGCTGGTTACTCATTTGCCCTTGTTGACCACCCATTTGTTTGATTTGTTGTTGAGCCTGGGAAATTGCTTGGTTCATTTGACCTAATGTTTGATTGGATTGAAGGTACTGAAGACCTTGGTTTAAAGTTTGAATCGCTTGTTGAATAGTTTGCTGTAATTGTTGGTCAGCTTGTTGCATCTGTTGTTGAGACTGTTGGCTAAATTGTTGAAGCTGTTGCATTAATTGATTAGCCTGTTGTAATCCTTGTTGTGGCTGTTGCATTTGTTGTTGTGCTTGGGATTTTTGGGATAGAGCTTGTTGTAAATGCTGAATTTGATTTCTCAAATTAGTTAACTCTTCAGCTACTTCTAAATCTGCCGCTTTACGTGCTATAGCCTCAACTTTTTTTTCTGTTCGTTTGTCCATTTTTAGTCCTCCTTTTGTATTCACATGTAGTGAAGAACATTTTTTATAATGTACAAAAGTTAGCTTTTAATACTAAATAAAATTTCAGGTGGATAAAAGTAGAGGAAATACATGAACTGTAAACAGGACAAGCATTTCTGCTTATCCTGTCAGAATGAAAATAATTCAAGTAGTGTTAAGTAATTCTCAAATGATTCATATTGTTAAAAGGACTCTTGGATAGTGTAGGTAAAATGAAATGGATTATACAAAAAACAACAGATAACTTAAAATTTTGCCGGTTATAACAGCGTTTGGTTAACGGAGGAGAGTTTGTTAGAAAGGTATTGAGATTTTCGATACAAGTAGTTTTTTAGAAGTATGTAAAAAATTGTTCTATCTTATCTAAAAAGAGTCAGGAAAAAATGAATTGCCTGTCATTTGGTACAATGAGTAAGCTGTTATAACTAATCGCTTACTCATTGCAAGAAGAGTGAAGCCGCTAGTTCGAACGGCTTATGGATAGAGTGTACAGTTTTTCTAAAAATATGTGAAAAAAATTAAAGTTCTAGTTTTATAAATATTAAATTGCGCTATATAAAGGCTTTTTCTTTAGGTTTTTGGATTGAATTTTGTTCATGAACAATATAAACAACATGCAAAAAATGTGAAAAAGATTTTTGTGATAAAATAGATTATAGAAAAACAAAAAGCACCAAAATCCCTGTAAAACAAGGTCACTTGGCACTTTCATCGTTTGTATGTTTTACAAAATGAATAGTTTTAAAACTGTTCATTTTTTTCCCAAGATTCAACGATATAATGAGCAACTGTCGGGCTTACACCGCGGCCAATTAAGTACGTGATCGCCGCAATTTCAGTCATGGCGTGTGCTATGGAAGTATGTTTTGCTTCATTTACACCGTAGTCTACCCAAGGTTTTACGAGGCTTAATACAGGTTGTTTTAAGTGTTGAAATTGTGAAACATATTGTTGTATTTGTTGTTGTGTTGGCTCTGTTGGCGTTGTAGGGCTGGGCTGAGGGACACGTGAATCATAATAATACTGTTGGTGTGGTTGTGGCTCATAGTTTGATTGATAGTATGGTTGGTGTGGATAGGGCTGTTGCGGGTTGTAGAACATTTTTTTTCCTCCTCCATGATACTAGTTACAACATATAGTATGGGCGGACGAGAAAATGTGTGATGAAAAAATGGGGGCGTGTTACAATAATAAATTGGGTGAAGATATTATGAAAAAACAAGAACAAATTGAAAAAACGATTACATTTGTAAAAGACATACTAGAAAAAGATGCAAGCGGACATGACTGGTACCATATTGAGCGTGTGCATAAATTAGCGATTGCATTATCTGAAAAAGAAGGTGGGCAGCGCTTTGTTATTGAAATGGCAGCTTTGCTTCACGACGTCGCAGATGAGAAGTTAAATGAAAGTGAAGAAGCTGGTATGAAGAAAGTAACAGATTGGCTTGAACAATTAGAGATTATACAAGAGGATGTAGATCATATTGTTCATATTATTGCCAATATGTCTTATAAAGGTGGACACGGTGGAACTGTGGCAACGTTAGAAGGAAAAATTGTACAAGACGCTGATCGCCTTGATGCACTTGGGGCAATTGGAATTGCCCGGACATTTGCTTATGGAGGGGCAAAGGGACGTTTAATATATGATCCAAAAATTCCACCGCGTGAAGTGATGACGAAGGAAGAATATCGAAAAAGTGATGAACCATCGTTGAATCATTTTTATGAAAAACTGTTAAAGTTGAAAGATTTAATGAATACAGCTGCAGCGAAAGAAGAGGCGGAAGAACGTCATCGCTATATGGAGCAATTTATTGACCAATTTATGAAAGAGTGGAATGCACAAATATGAGAATGTTAACAGTCGAAAATGTATCCAAATCATATGGGGAGAAACCGTTATTTAATGGTCTATCTTTTAGTATTGCTGAAGGGCAGCGTGCTGGTATCATCGGTGTAAATGGAACTGGTAAATCAACATTATTAAAAATTATTGCAGGTGTAGAAATTCCAGATACGGGAGAAATGACACATACACGTGGTTATACGATTAGTTATTTATCACAGCAACCGGATTTTAAAGAAAACTTAACTGTACTTGAGCAAGTGTTCCATGGCGATACACCGTTAATTCGTCTTCTTCGTGAGTATGAGCAGACATTATTAAACTTAGAAAAAAATCCAACAAATGAAAAAGCGCAGGAAGCATTATTTGCAGTGCAGCAGCGTATGGATGCAATGAATGCTTGGGAAGCAAATGCAAATGCAAAATCGTTGTTAACAAAGCTTGGGATTACTGATTTTTCTGCGGCAGTAGGAAATTTATCAGGCGGACAGAAAAAGCGTGTTGCGATGGCGCAATGTTTTATTCAAACACCAGATTTATTAATTTTGGATGAGCCGACGAACCATCTGGATCATGAAACAGTAGAGTGGCTAGAAGAATATTTATCACGTTACACAGGTTCCGTTTTACTTGTTACGCATGATCGTTATTTCTTAAATCGTGTAACGAACCGTATTTTTGAATTAGACAATGGTAAGTTATATAGCTATGAAGGAAATTACGGTGCCTTTTTAGAAGCGAAAGCACTTCGAGAAGAACAAGAAATTGCACAGGAAGCAAAGCGTCAAAACTTATATCGCCGTGAACTTGCGTGGATTCGCCGCGGTGCAAAAGCTCGTTCTACGAAGCAAAAAGCACGTATTCAGCGTTTTGAAGATCTGCAAAAGAAAGAAGGACCAACAGCAAAACAAAACGTTGATATTGCACTTGGCGGTAGTAGATTAGGAAAGAAAGTACTTGAATTAAAAGATGTGACAAAAACATTCGGGAATAAAACTGTTCTTCATAATTTCCAATATATTGTGAAACCAGGGAATCGTATCGGTATTATCGGTGCAAATGGCAGCGGGAAATCTTCTCTATTAAATATGCTAGCTGGGAAAATCACACCAGACAGTGGTGAGATTGAAGTAGGACAAACAGTAAAAATCGCATACTATACGCAAGAAAATGAAGATATGAACTTAAATCAGCGTATGATTGAATATATTAAAGAAGCAGCTGAAGTCATTCATACGACAGATGGAAAAACAATTAGTGCTTCGCAAATGCTAGAGCGCTTCTTGTTTGAGCCGCACACGCATGGTACACCGCTTAATAAATTGTCAGGCGGTGAAAGAAGAAGACTGTATTTACTGCGCATTTTAATGGGAGAGCCGAACGTTCTGCTTCTAGATGAGCCGACAAACGATTTAGATACGCAAACATTAACAGTGCTTGAAGATTATTTAGAAGAGTTTCCTGGTGTTGTGATTACCGTATCGCATGATCGATACTTCCTTGATAAAATCGCAGAAGAACTTTTTGTTTTTGAAGGTAACGGTCACGTTCGCGTCTTCTTTGGTAGTTATAGCGATTATTTAGATGAGAAAAAAGAACAAGAAGCACTGTTAAAAGCAGAAGTGCAGAAAGAAAAGAAAGTAGAAGAGGCTCCAAAACAGCAAAGAAAACGTAAACTTTCCTATAATGAACAGCGTGAATGGGAAACAATTGAAGATAAGATTGCAGAGTTAGAAGCGAAAATTGAAAGTATTGCAGCAGAATTAGAGAAAGTTGGCGCTGATTATACGAAAGCACAGCAGCTTTCTGAAGAGCAGCAACAAACAGAAGAAGAATTAGAGCAAACAATGGAGCGCTGGAGTGAACTATCTGACATTGTAGAAGGGTTAAAATAAGAACAAGCTGCATATGTTGAAAAATAAAGGGAAAATATTTACACTATTGGTAGAAAATATTTTAGGAGGGAAATCATGCGAACATCTAATCCAATGTTAAAGAAAGAGGCGTTTCGGAAAGAGGGCGTAAGTACTTCAGCGATGACAATCGGTGGTACAGTTGGTAAAACGTTTATTATGCTCATATTGTTATTAGGAACGTCTGTGTACGCATACATGCAGATGATAGAAAATAAGATGCAACCACCAGTATTAATTGGTGCTTTAATTATAGCGGCGATTGTAGCGCTTGCTTCGGCATTCGTACCGCGTATTTCACCAATTACAGCACCGATTTATGCAGCTGTGGAAGGGATTGTATTAGGAAGTATTTCTGCTATGTATACAATACGTTTTGGTGATTATATCATTTTACATGCAGTGTTACTAACCATTTCTATTTTACTAGCAATGTTAGTGTTATATGCAACGCGTGCTGTGAAAGTAACGGATAAGTTCCGTACAGGTGTTATGGCAGCAACGCTTGGGATTATGATTATGTATTTAATCGTTTTAGTTCTACAATTATTTGGCGTGGCAGTACCATTCTTACATCAAGGTGGAACAATTGGCATGATTGTTAGTGCAGTTGTGATTGTTGTTGCCGCGTTAAACTTGATGCTAGACTTTGATTTCATTGAAGGCGGTGCGCGCGGCGGTGCTCCGAAGTATATGGAGTGGTACGGCGCATTAGGATTAATGATGACATTAGTTTGGTTATACCTAGAAATTTTACGCTTCGTTTCTTATTTTGTAAAAAATGATTAAAATGGTGAAATCCTGCATGATTGTATCATGCAGGATTTCTTTTTTGAAGTTTTATCGAGATAAAGATGATTTTTTCTTATGCAAAAATATCTTTTTATATTTTTTACCACATGCTTCGTTTTTTCTACAATAAAGAAAAAAGAAGAGGTGAAGCAAATCGCATGATGAATATTCTCTGTACATAGTTATAGTCTACTTGACTTTAATTTTTAGACTATCTAAACAGCGAAAAAGAACAAGAAACTAAAACGAACAGTTTAGTAAACGTCTTTTAATACCTAAATACTTAAGAGATGGCCTCGGTTATAGTACCGGGGCCATCTTTTTTAGTGTCCATTGATAACAATGATGATTACGAGCTATGTTAATGATTTAAAGAATGAACAGCCAAGTCTGAAAACAATAAAAAATATTTTAAAGCTCTCTTTTCAAATTTATTTCTTTAACGGATTTTTGAGTGTGCCTATATAATAATATTTTTCTGAAATAAGAACGTCCCTTAAAAATGGTTAAATAGTTTTTTGTATTTCCATATTTTAATTCTATGCAAATCCTCGAGCGTTTTTTCTGTACTAAAATTCACCAAATCCTTATCTTACATAACCATCAAGTGATATGGCTATTTTAAAAAGGATGAATTCTATGTCTTTTATAGATTATTACATTGAATATGGGAAAGAAGGAAATTTTTATGGCTAACACAAAAAAATTAACACTTTTTGGGTTGATTGGTATTACAATGGCTTTTTTTGGAACGGTACGAAGTGTGCCGACTCTTGCAATTACTGGTTGGACCCAAATCTTCTATATGGTGATAGCTGCGTTTGCATTTGCTCTCCCTATTGCATTAATGTCAGCTGAGCTTTCAACGGCTTTCCCTGAGGAAGGCGGACCTCAAGTTTGGGTGAAAAATGGTTTAAGTGAGAAATGGGGATTTGTTACCTCATGGTTATTATGGGTTCAAATGTTTTTCGGGATGGTAATGGTTGCGTCAACTGTTGGTGTTCTATTCGGTTACGTTATTAATAAACCAGCATTATCTTCAAACAACTACTTTATTTTTGCCGTAATCTTAATTTCATACTGGAGTGTGACTTTATTAAACCTTAAGTTTGATATGGTAAAAGTTGCGGGTAACTGGGGCGCTGTTATTGGTGTGTACATTCCGTTTGTCATTCTTGTTATTATAGGTGTCATTTATATGATTAAAAACGGGATTCAAGCTAATAGTTATTTAGGGGGTTTTAAGCCGAGTGACCTTATTCCTAATTTTAAGGACTTAGGAAGTTTAACTTATTTATCAGGAATTATCTTTATTTTTGCAGGAGTAGAAATTTCGTCTGTACATGCGAATAATATTGACGATCCAAAACGGAACTATCCAATTGCTGTTATCACTTCTGTTATTTTATTAGCAATTTTTAATATCATTGCTGGTTTAACAGTTGCAAATGCGGTACCAAAAGGTAAATTGGAGCTTGCCAATATTACACAGCCATATATGATTTTCTGTAAAGATTTAGGTATTCCATCTATCGTTGTTAACATCATTTCTTTAATGATTTTAATTGGTGTATTAGTGCAGCTAAGTGCATGGGTACTTGGACCAAGTAAATCTATGATTAAAGTGGCAGAGGAAGGGAATTTGCCGAAGTTCTTCCAAAAGAGAACAGAGAAAGATATTCCAATTACTTTTGTGATGATTCAAGCAATTGTAATTTCGTTAGTATCTATCTTATATATAGTAGTTCCAGATGTTAATAGTGCCTTCTTAATTATAACAATTACAACAACGATTTTATATTGTGTTGTGTATGTTTTAATCGCTATTTCAGCCGTTCGTTTGCGCTATAAGATGGCAGATCTTGATAGACCATTTAGATTAGGAAGTAAAGGGAATGGATTAATGTGGACGGTCTCTATTCTTTCAATGATAAGTATTGTTTTCACAATTATTGTAAGTATTATTCCGCCATCTATTTTAAAGCCAAGTCAATATACTGGATATGTTATTTATCAAGTGGCCGCTACAGTAGTAATGATTGGTATAGCACTTATCATCAACAAATTTAAAAAACCAGAGTGGAAAAAAGATAACGACCCACCGGGGGATTTAAAGAAATCAAGCTAAAGAGCCCATAAATATTTGGTACGTATTCCTTAAATTTGAGTTAGCTTATTTGACTAACAATGTTTTATACCCTGTTTTATACCCTGTTTTTGATGACAAATATTAATTTATGTGTGAATTTTTGTGCGGTAAAACCTAAAAATAATAACGTATTTTGTATCGAAGTTGCTTAGGAAAATATGTGAGATAATTTGGAGGAAATGAAAAATGAACTATAAAATTCCGGATATTAATTTAAAAGCACTATTCTTAGGTGATAAAGGTGAAAATGCCGACTTATTTAAAGAGCTGTTAATCAAAATGGTAGATGAACATGTAGGTTGGCGTCAAAATTACCAACCACAAGATTTACCAGTAATTACTCCGCAAGATAAAAGTTCACAAAGTTTTGAAGAAACTGCAGATCATATCCGTAGTGTAATGGATTTATTATCATCAAAACTTCGTACCAATTCATTACCATGGCATTCGGCGGGGCGGTTTTGGGGACATATGAATTCCGAAACATTAATGCCAGCTATTATTGGGTATACAGCTGCAATGTTATGGAATGGGAATAACGTGGCATATGAATCTTCCCCTGCCACTTCTCAAATGGAAGAAGAAGTAGGACATGAATTTGCTGCTCTTATGAGCTATAAAAAAGGTGAGAGTTGGGGGCATATTTGTGCGGATGGTTCGATTGCTAATCTAGAAGGCCTTTGGTATGCAAGAAACATGAAATCTCTTCCTTTAGCGGTTAAAGACGTAGCTCCTCAATTAGTGGAAAATAAATCAGATTGGGAATTATTAAACATGACTACAGAAGAGATATTAGATATTATAGAAAAAATTCCTGAAAAAATTGATGACATAAAAGCACATTCTGCGCGTAGTGGTCAACATCTACGAGAGCTAGGTAAATGGTTGATTCCACAAACCAAACACTATTCTTGGCTAAAATCAGCGGATATTATTGGTATTGGCCTAGATAATGTGGAAGCAATTGATGTTGATCATAACTATCGAATGGACATTGGCAAACTCGAAGAAAAAATCCGAGAATTGGCTGCAGAAAAAATACCTATTCTTGGTGTGGTAGGCGTTATTGGTACAACAGAGGAGGGACAAGTAGATCGTATTGATAAAATTGTTGAGCTACGTGAAAAATTAGCAAAAGAGGGTATTTATTTTTACATTCATATAGATGCTGCTTATGGTGGGTATGCTCGATCTATTTTCTTAGATGAAAACAATGAATTTATTGATTATAACAAAATTGATGAAGTGTATGAAAAATATGGTATTTTCAATGAGAAAAATAAATGGCTGACTGAAGATATTTACCATTCTTTCAAAGCAATGATGCACGCTGAAACGATTACGATTGATCCACATAAAATGGGATATATCCCTTACTCAGCTGGTGGGATTGTAGTAAAAGATATTAGAATGCGGGATGTCATTTCTTATTTTGCAACATATGTGTTTGAAAAAGGAGCCGATATTCCTGCATTACTTGGTGCATATATGCTTGAAGGTTCTAAAGCGGGGGCAACTGCAGCCTCAGTTTGGACAGCCCATAAAGTATTACCATTAAACGTGACTGGTTATGGAAAATTACTTGGTGCAAGTATTGAAGGAGCTTACCGTTTTTATCATTTTTTACAGGATAAACAATTTAAAGTTGGGGATAAAACGATTAAAGTTTATCCATTAACAAAACCTGACTTTAATATGGTTGACTATGTGTTTAATGAAGAAGGAAACACAGATTTAGCAAAAATGAACAAATTAAATCATGATTTCTTTGGTGAAGCTTCTTACGTTAAAGGGAATATATATCACAATGAATTTATCACTTCTCATACAGATTTTGCTATCCCTGACTATGGAAACAGCCCACTTCCATATGTGAAAAGTCTTGGATTTAGTGAAGGAGAATGGGATAAGGAAAGAAAAGTAACAATACTACGAGCTTGTGCATTATCTCCGTACGCTCATGATAAAGATGTATTCGATGAATACGCTAGTAAGATTGAAAGCGCAATTCAAGAAAAGCTTGAAATCATTTACAATGTGGAAAAGAAAAGTAATGATGAGACATCTGTTTAAGATGCAGTATACGATATACGTTGAGGAAGCACAGTAGCTATCGATACTATTGCTGAGAGCAATAGTAATGGTACAATCTGGGTGGTAATACGATTAAGAATGGTCCTTATGTATTTTTTAGACATAGGGACTTTTGTTTTTAGACAAACTAAAAGAGTAAATTCTTAAAAATTAAAGGAGCTAGAAAAGCATGAACATCATTGACGAATTGGAATGGCGTAATGCTATCAACCAACAAACAGATGCAGAAGGGTTACGTGAATTAGTAGAAGAGAAAAAAATTTCCCTGTACTGTGGGGTAGATCCAACGGGTGATAGTATGCATATTGGACACTTAATCCCATTTATGATGATGAAACGTTTCCAATTAGAAGGGCATCATCCAGTAATTCTAATTGGAGGAGCTACTGGAACAATCGGTGATCCAAGTGGACGTCAAACAGAAAGACAACTTCAAACATTAGAACAAGTACAGCATAATGTTGAAGCGTTAACAGCGCAAATGCAAAAGTTATTCGACTTTGGCGGAAATAGCGAAGTGAAAATGGTAAATAACTACGATTGGACACATGAAGTAAGTATCCTTGAGTTTTTACGTGATTACGGTAAAAACTTTAGTATAAATAATATGCTAGCAAAAGATATTGTAGCAAGTCGTTTAGATACAGGGATTTCATTTACAGAATTCACATACCAAATTCTACAAGCGATGGATTTCCATCACTTATACAAAGAAGAAGACGTACAACTGCAAATTGGCGGCAGTGACCAATGGGGAAATATTACAAGCGGTTTAGACTTAATTCGTAAAAAAGAAGGACCAGATGCAAAAGTCTTTGGATTAACAATTCCATTACTATTAAAATCAGACGGTACGAAATTTGGTAAAACAGCAGGAGGAGCGATTTGGTTAGACCCTGAAAAGACAACACCATTTGAATTCTACCAGTTCTGGGTGAACACAGATGATCGCGATGTGATTAAATACTTAAAATTCTTCACATTCTTAACAAAAGATAGAATTGATGAATTAGTGGTTAAAGTTCAAACAGAACCTCATAAACGTGAAGCGCAAAAAGTGTTAGCAGAAGAAATGACGAAATTTGTTCATGGTGAAAATGCATTTCTACAAGCAGTAAAAATTACAGAAGCATTATTTAGCGGGGATATTAAAGCGTTAACTGCGGATGAAATTGAACAAGGCTTTAAAGATATGCCAACTTTCCATGCTGCAAAGGAAACAAAAAATATTGTCGAGTGGTTAGTAGATTTAGGAATTGAACCTTCTAGACGCCAAGCAAGGGAAGATATTAATAATGGAGCTATTTTGATGAATGGAGACAAAGTAACAGATGTAAATACAGATGTTACGGTAGAAAATTCATTTGATGGAAGATTTATTATTATCCGTAAAGGTAAAAAGAATTACAGCTTAGTAAAACTGAGAGAATAGGGTAGTGTTATAGGTGACAGCGGGAATTCATTATGCTTACGTCGTGGAAACAATTGTTAGATTTAATCACCATGTGATAACAGAGGTTAACAAAAACAAGTTAATAGGTCACTTAACATTAGTATCAACAGAGAATAAATAATATTAAAGAGTTAGTAAATACATTACATTCATCTTTTACCATTTCATTTTTTTAAAACTCTTCATGAAACTTCTTGTTTGCCATCCGGACATTTCCTCTTTGAAATCTATTATAAGGACTTAGCTAAGTTGAGCCCATATGTCTATACTAACTCTATGTTAGTGTACAGACGTTTACATAATTATAATGTGTAGAAATGAGAAGAGAGCTTTTCTATCGATATTGATGAATTAAATGATTAAAGTAAAGAAATCCTGCATGATTGTATCATGCAGGATTTCTTTTTGGTGTTTTATAAAGACAAAAATGAGTTTTTTTATACAAAAATATCTTTTTACGTTTTTTACGGCACTCTTCGTTTTTTCTACAATAAAGAAAAAAGAAGAGGTGAAACAAATCGTATGATGAATCGAGTTGTATTAATCGGTAGATTAACAAAAGATCCAGAATTATATTATACAAAGCAAGGGATTGCTTATGCGCGTCTTTGTGTGGCAGTAAATAGAGGATTTCGTAACAGTTTAGGGGAGCAGCAAGCTGATTTCATTAACTGCATGATTTGGCGAAAATCAGCGGAAAATGTAACGATGTACTGCAAAAAAGGAGCACTTGTTGGTATAACCGGACATATTCATACGAGTCAATACAATAATGAGAGTGGAAAAAGAATATATAAGACAGAAGTTGTTATTGAAAGAATTACTTTTTTAGAGAAGAAAAAAGAGCAAGCACCTCAGTAGGAGTCTCATTTCAGAACATGTTACAATACAGCTAAGAACAGCAATAAAGGAGAGACACTATTCGTGAAAATTAAAGGGATTGAACCGACACCAAGTCCAAATACAATGAAGGTTATTTTAAATGAAGTGTTACCGTCAGGAGCACGTAATAACTATACACGTACTAATATGGGAGAAGCTCCAGAAAGAGTGCAGCAAATTTTACAAATTGATGGTATAAAAGGCGTGTATCATGTTGCGGATTTTTTAGCAGTAGAGCGTAATGCAAAATATGACTGGAAACATATTTTACAACAAGTACGTGCTGTATTTGGGGAAGAAGTAGCAACGGAGAGTGAACAAGAATCTAATGCGCATTTTGGGGAAGTAAAAGTATTTATTCAAATGTTCTTTACTATTCCTATGCAAGTGAAGTTAACAGATGGTACAACAGAGGAACGAGTTGGATTACCAGATCGTTTTAAAGAAGCAATTATGAAAGTGCAGATGTCTGCGCCAAATGTTGTAAAAGAACGTAAGTGGGTTGAGCAAAGTACACGCTACGGTGACTTTGAAGATATCGGGAAAGAAGTTGTGGAAGAGATTGTTGCGGCATATCCAGCTGAGCGCGTAGAAACAATTGTACAAGAATTATTACAGCAAGCAGGAGCAAAAGAAGTAACGATTACAAAACGTCAGCCATATAAAGTAACAGAGGAAATGATGAATGATTCTGATTGGACAAAACGTTATGCGGCACTTGAACAAATGGATCCAACAGAAGAAGATATTCCTGTACTGAAGAAAGCGTTAGAAGATGAAAAAGTATCAATTCGCCGCTTAGCAACAGCTTATTTAGGAATGGTAAAAGGTGATGCCGTATTACCTTTACTATATAAAGCATTACTTGATAAATCAGTCAGCGTACGCCGTACAGCAGGTGACTGCCTATCAGATATCGGTGACCCAGCAGCAATGTTTGTGATGATTAAAGCGTTAAAAGATCCAAGTAAACTTGTGCGCTGGCGTGCGGCAATGTTCTTATTTGAAATTGGTGATGAAAGTGCAGTTCCGGCACTTCGCGTAGCACAGGAAGATCCAGAATTTGAGGTAGCGATGCAAGCTCGCTTAGCACTTGAACGTATTGAAGGCGGAGAAGAAGCGAAAGGTTCTGTTTGGAAGCAAATGACGGAGTATCGAAAAGGAGAATAATAGCCATGTTTGTTTTTTATGATAGCTGGTGCCCGATGTGTACAAAGGTTGCAAATCGAACGAAAGAACTAGATAAAAAGGGGGAAATCAAATTTGTCTCTTTTCGCGAAGAAGAAATTGTTCAGCGATATTGCTTATCAGAAGAGATACAGCAAAATATGGAGAAACAGCTGTATATTTATAAAGATAGTCGTTGGTATAAAGGCATTAAAAGTGTAGATGTTTTAGCGAAAACAATTCCTGCATACTGGGCAATCGTACCTTTTATTAAATTATCGATTCTTTTCGGTTTTGGTCATTTTTTATATGATTATATTGCGACAAAAAGGGAAATTGTCCCCGTTGGACATTGTAAAAATGGGGTTTGCGAACTTCCGAGGAAAAAATAAGAAAGTCATTATGTTTCTTTTGCGTCTATTATGAGAGCGTGATATGATAAATCTGGAATGAAAGTTGAAGGAGAGATTAGTAACATGACAAATGCATACGAAGAATACATGCGTCAAATGGTAATTCCAATGCGCCAAGAATTAGTACGCTCGGGATTTAAAGAATTAACAACAGCAGAAAATGTGCAAGAATATATGGAAAATGCAGAGGGGACAACATTAGTTGTTGTGAACTCTGTTTGTGGTTGTGCGGCAGGCTTAGCGCGTCCATCAGCTGGTCAAGCGGTTGTACGTTCTGAGAAGCAACCTGACAATCTTGTAACTGTATTTGCAGGTCAAGATAAAGAAGCGACAGCGATGATGCGTTCTTACTTTGATGATATCCCGCCATCTTCACCATCTATGGCACTATTAAAAGGTAAAGAAGTAGTTCACTTTATTCACCGTCATGAAATTGAAGGTGCAACAATGGATGAAATTATTAATAACTTAGAACAAGCTTTTGAAAAGCATTGCTAAAAAGGGAGAGATTTTCTCCCTTTTTCTTTGTAATGAGGTGGCAGAATGATTGTAACGACAGCAGGGCGAACAAATAAAGAAATGACCGCATATGCTGAAAAAATAGCAGCAGATTTACAATGTTCTTTTTTTGCGAGAAATGACCGTCCTATTTATGAATTACATGATCAATATAAACAAGATGCACTTGTTACTGGGAAAAATCGTTTAGCGATTTTTCCGCAAGGAACGGAAGAATCGTTCTTTTTTCATCCAAATTCAGCGATGTTTCGCGTGAAGCGATTAATGCGCGGTGAACATGATCCATTTCTGCAAGCTGCGCAGCTAGAAGAAGGGATGGAAGTATTGGATTGCACACTAGGTATGGCATCTGATAGCATCGTTGCAAGTTATGCCGTAGGAGAAGCAGGACAAGTCACTGGGTTAGAAGGCAACCGCTATATGGCATATTTGATTGAGAAAGGTCTTAAGCAATGGAATGCCGGTGTGACAGAAATAAATGAAGCAATGCAACGAATTACAGTGAATCATACGGAGCATTTAGCTTTTTTACAACAATGTGCAGAGAATTGTTATGATGTTGTGTATTTAGACCCAATGTTTGAAGAAACAGTATTAGAATCAGACGGTATACGCGGTTTAAAACATTTTGCGCTGTACAATGATATTACGGATGAAACAATTGAAGAGGCTAAGCGTGTAGCAAGAAAACGTGTTGTTTTAAAAGACCATTTTCGTAGTACGCGTTTTAAAAAACATAACTTTTTTGTATATAAACGAAAAAGCTCTAAATTTCATTTTGGTGTAATTGAAACTTGCTAATTGTCAGATAATATGTATAATGGACTATAATAAATTGTATAGAAAATCTTGGATGAAGAGAGTAATTATTTTCAGAAGCGATAGCGAGCTAGGGATGGTGAAAGCCTAGCGCAGAGAAAATAATGAAGCGCACTTCGGAGATGCTGCTTGAACGGTATAGTAGAGTAAGCCGGGGATCCCCAACCTCGTTATAAACGGGAAAGTGGTTCAGTATGAACAACAAGGGTGGTACCACGGGTGTAAACTCGTCTCTTTTTTCGAAAAGAGGCGAGTTTTTTTATGAGCAAAAAAGGAGGAAGAAACTGATGGAATATAAAATGAAGCTTGCAAATCATGTATTCGAAGTATTAGAACCAGGTTTATCATTAAAACAAATTGCCGCTTTAATTGAAACGCCAAAGCAAGATGAGTTTGGAGATGCTGCTTTTCCTTGTTTTACATTAGCAAAACAATACAAAAAAGCACCAGCGGCGATCGCAATGGAGTTAGCAGACAAATTATCTGATTCCTTCTTTGCAAAAGTAGAAGCGGTTGGGCCGTATATAAATGTATTTTTTAATCGTCAAACTGTAAGTAATGAAGTACTGAATACGATACTAGATGAAAAGGAAGGATACGGAAATCTGCACTTTGGACAAGAGAAAACAGTTGTGATTGATTATTCTTCTCCCAATATCGCTAAGCCGTTTTCGATGGGACATTTACGTTCCACAATGATCGGAAATGCATTAAAGCATATATGTGAAAAATGTGGTTACGAAGTTGTCGGTATTAACTACGTTGGTGACTGGGGAACCCAGTTTGGAAAACTCATTACTGCTTATAAAAAATGGGGCGATGAAGAGCTTGTAAGAGAAGATCCAATTCGTGAGCTATTTAAGTTATATGTACGTTTTCATGAAGAAGTAAAAGAATACCCCGAGTTAGAAGAGGAAGGGCGTGCTTGGTTTAAAAAATTAGAAGATGGTGATGAAGAAGCCGTATATTTATGGAACTGGTTCCGTCACGAATCTTTAAAAGAGTTCTCTCGTATTTACGAACTGCTTGGCGTAGAATTTTCAAATTTCCAAGGCGAGGCATTCTATAATGATAAAATGGATGATCTTGTTTCGCTTCTAGAAGAACATCACTTACTAGAAGAATCTGACGGGGCACAAGTTGTAAATTTAGAGGCAGAAGGAATGCCGCCATGTTTAATTAAAAAGTCAGATGGTGCCACTCTTTATGCAACGCGTGATTTAACAGCTGCATTATATCGCCAAAATACGTATGAATTTAATAAAGCATTATATGTCGTTGGGGAAGAACAAAGCTTACATTTTTCACAATTCTTCACTGTATTAAAGAAATTAGGATTTGAGTGGGTAGAAGGTATGTCTCACGTTCCGTTCGGACTTATTTTAAAAGATGGTAAGAAAATGTCTACCCGTAAAGGGAAAGTTGTTTTACTAGAAGAGGTGTTAGAAGAAGCAATCACGCTAGCGAAGCAAAATATTGAAGAAAAAAATCCCAACTTAAAGAAGAAAGATGAAGTTGCGAGACAGGTCGGCGTTGGTGCGATTATTTTCCATGATTTGAAAAATGAACGCATGCATAACATCGAATTTTCGCTTGGAAATATGCTGAAATTTGAAGGAGAAACAGGACCATACGTACAATACACACATGCACGTACTTGTTCATTATTGAAAAAAAGCGATATCGATATTGAGAAACAAGAATTACAGTTAACTGATGATATAAGCTGGACAGTGATAAAACTGTTAAATCGCTTTCCGCAAGTAATTGAAACAGCTTTTATCAGATACGAGCCATCGCATATTGCAAAGTATTTATTAGACGTGGCGCAGGCGTTTAACAAATATTATGGTAACGTTCGTATTTTAGAAGAAAATGCAGAGAAGGAAAGTAGATTTGCGCTCGTATATGCGGTGGAAATTGTATTAAAAGAAGGTTTACGTTTGCTTGGGATGGAAGCGCCTGAGGAGATGTAGAAGATGTAAAAGAGAAAGGACTTGAGTGTTCATCAATTGCTTTCTCTTTTTTATTTATTTTTTAAGTATACTTTTAAGCTCCATCAAATTTGAAATCTCATAAGTAGGTTTTAATCCTGATGCATTTACAATTTTTTTAGGATTAAACCAGCACGTATCTATACCAAAATTGATCCCGCCTTGTATATCAGAAGTTAAGCTATCTCCTACCATCAATACTTTACTCTTGTCAGTATGCTTTATATTGTTTAAAGCGTGTTCAAATATTTTAGAATCTGGCTTCGATACCTTAACATCCTCAGAGACTACTATATTTTCAAAGTATTTTGCGATAATAGATTTTCTAATTCTATTATCCTGAACATCCTTAAGACCGTTAGTAATTATAGTAAGTATATAATCTTTATGCAGGCTTTTTACAAGGTCCATACTCTCGTTATATAAAAAAGATGCATTAGATAAATGTTTTATATATAATTGTGCAAATTCAACTTCATCAAATTCAGCATTTAATTTATTTGATAACCGTTTAAATCTTTCAACATTTAATTTTTTCTGAGTAATAAGTCCATCCTCAAGCTCTTTCCATATAGCTGTATTTATATCCTTGTATACTTTCAAATGATGATTTTCATCATATTCTATATTAAATGCAAGCATAGTATTTTTAAGAGCATCTTTTTCAGATTTTTTAAAATCAAATAAAGTCTCATCTGCATCAAATATTATAATCTCGTACTTCATAATAATCCTCCAAATATAGTTCGTTTTTCTAGTTATCACATATAAACTTTTTTATAAAAAAAGCTTTATTAACGTACATATATGATGTCCTATAGCATTTTGTTACAAAATGTCATAACAAGTACAATACCAATCTAGTTTTATATAAAATACTTATTATGCTATACAACACTTTTATAAATTACAGTATTTACAAAGTGTTGTATATGACATATGTCATATAAAGCGAGTGTTATTGGAAAAATTGAGAATAAATTTGTAGACTATCATATTGTTCAACAAAAATATAGAAAATAAATGCGGTAAGGATATATTAAAATATATAAAACTTTATTTTTATCCCGCATTAACGGGCAGTAAGACCCCCACATCAAGATGCAGAGAGAACTAAGAAGATAGGTGGGGGATAACTGCTGGCATGTGCCTGACTGGGCGGGCTTTCCATCAATGGAGGATGAAGAAACTCCCTACTGATGGAAGTTTTACTTTATCATGAAAAAATGAGTATCACCTTTAACAGGTAGTACTTTTTTCATTTAAGTAATTGAGAGAAGATTAGCTAAATAGAAATTAAAAGCATCATACTAATATTCGTTTCCATTATGAACATAATCATTATTATGTTCGCATAAGCAACTTTCCTTTTCTGCCATATAGTATTACATATGTTAGAAGGGGGATATAGATATTGAATTGGGACAACTTAGGGTTCATAATATGCAAACCAGATGCGGTATACTTACATTTAGAACGAGAAATCCTGTCATTTTTAGAGAGAAAAGGGTTTCAAATTCTTGCCTGCAAATATGTGACGATTACACCACATTTATGCCGGCGTTTATATTGGGATGAAAATAAGGATTATGCTGAGTGGTGGTGGGAATTAGAATCCGAATTCTTGAACTTAGGAGAAAGTTTATGTGTGTTGGTTCAAGGGACACCACAATCGCCGTATAAATCAGTTTCCGAGCTGATTGAAAAAACGTGGAAGGGAAACTTCAAGCCCGAAAAAGCAAAGAAAGGAACCATACGATGCACGTTTGGGGCATTGAATGGGATATTTAATTTATTTCACTCTGCAGATTGTACAAACGCAGTGAAAAGGGAAGCGTCATTGTTTTTTACAGCGGAAGAGATAAAACAATTAGCAAATCAAGATGCTTTAAGTGTACTTAAGCAAAAAGAAGCAGGCAATCTTGATGTTATAGATATATATTTTCGTATCAAACGGCAATGTATACGAGTTTCATCCATGCATACGAAAGTAAAGAAAAGATATATAAGTTATCTTGATAAGAAACAACGTCAGGCTATGAGGGTAAAAAGGTCAATGAAGCAGCTTTGGTTGTATAAAACTTTGCAGGAGGAATATCGGATGTTTTACATGTACATTGGTAAAGACAAATTACTAGAGTGTATAACTAACAACAAAAATTTTAAAAGAATAAACTACAATATACTGTTTCAAGCGTTCGATAAAGCCGGTTTAAAACTTACAAAATGGGAAACCTGTTTGTTTAAAACGACAATGTTAAGTTTTACATAAAAACCTTCAGTACACTGAAGGTTTTTATGTCGGTGCGATCATTCATGAAAAAAATCCTAAAGCGTATTTTACTCCTTCATGAATATCAGTTGTTTCGTATCCTGCTAATTCTTCAAAGGTAATTTTCATTTTTACTTTTTCTAATTCGTAACCACTGTCTAAATCAATATCCAATAGAACTTCATATCCATCAGCAGTAGCATTCGTTTCAATAATGTTGAAAGTTTGAATCGACGTACCTGTTTCATACTCGATTGATTCTGAAAAATCTGACATAAAAAACACCACCTCTTCTTTTTCAATCCTAATATTTTAGATATAATTGACTTAATAGCTTCCCATACGATAAAACATCTGTGGGTCTTTCAATAGCTTAACCATGCCAGCTTCTGATATTCATTAAGCATTCTGATATATGTTTAGAATAAAAAAGTGTAGTAAAGGTAAACATTAAAGGCATAAATAGAATTCAGATAGTTTTTTCTAAATTAATTGACAATTAGCGTTGCGTTGGAATAAAATAACTGTTAATAAAAGTATACAAATCTGATGACGAGAAAGGGTAAAATATATCGCTGTTCCCCAGAGAGCCGGTGCTTTGCTGAAAGCCGGTGTTCGGTTTATATTTGAAAATCATCTCCGAGGAGTCGAACTGAACATAGTAAGTTCGAACGGTTGTCTACCGTTACAAGGAACGCGTATGATTGTACGTTGCTGAGTGCTATTGATTGAACGGTTAATCAATAGAAGTAGGGTGGTAGCGCGGGTAAACCCGTCCCTAATGATAGGGACGGGTTTTTTGTGTACTTTTAATTATTTCATAAGGAGTGATTGTAGATGAAGAAGGTAGATGTGAAAGAATTAGCTGTAAGGAGAGAAGCGCGAATTCGTAAGCAATGGAATGAACAGGATACCTTTATGCAATCGATTCGAAATCGTGAAGGTGCACAATCTTTCGTTTTTTATGAAGGACCGCCAACTGCGAATGGTCTTCCGCATGTCGGTCATGCGCTAGGACGGACAATTAAGGACTTGGTCGCAAGGTATAAAACGATGACAGGATATAAAGTGCTGCGCAAAGCCGGATGGGATACACATGGATTACCGGTGGAATTAGGAGTTGAAAAACAGCTTGGTATTTCTGGTAAACATGATATTGAAAAGTACGGTGTCGAAGCATTTCTTGCAAAGTGTAAAGAGAGTGTATTTACGTATGAAAAGCAGTGGCGTGAGTTTACAGAGAGTATTGGCTATTGGGTTGACATGGATGCGCCGTATATCACGCTAGGTAATTCTTATATCGAAAGCGTTTGGCATATTCTTGGAACAATTCATGAAAAAGGGTTGCTATATAAAGGGCACCGCGTTTCTCCTTATTGCCCAAGCTGCCAAACATCATTAAGCTCGCATGAAGTCGCGCAAGGATATAAAACAGTGAAGGATTTAAGTGCAACAGTTAAATTCCAGATTGCAGGTCGAGAAAACGAGTATGTTCTCGGATGGACAACAACTCCGTGGACGCTTCCGGCTAATGTAGCATTAGCGGTTCATCCAGAGATGGAATATGTCCGAGCGCAGCAGGGAGAAAATGTTTATATTGTTGCGAAAGAGTTAGCGAAAGATGTACTGCAGCAAGAGTATAAAATGTTATCTGTTCACAAGGGAAGTGAATTAATAGGGCTTTCTTATGTGCCGCCATTTCAGTTTGCGGAAGTTGCAAATGGTCATTGTATTGTGAGTGCTGATTTTGTCACTGCACATAGCGGTACAGGGATTGTGCATATCGCGCCTGCTTACGGGGAAGATGATTATAAAGTTGTCCAAGAACATGGTTTATCATTTGTGAATGTTGTAAACGAGAAAGGAGAATACACATCTGACGTTCCTTTTTTACAAGGGAAATTTGTAAAAGAGTGTGATGTTGATATTGTTCGCTATTTAGCTGAGCATGGTCTTCTTTATCATAAAGAGAAATATGAGCATAGTTATCCGCATTGTTGGCGCTGTGATTCACCGCTACTTTATTATGCAAATGAAAGTTGGTTCATTCGAACGACTACTTTAAAAGAGAACTTTTTACAAAATAATAATGAAGTAACATGGCACCCAGAGCATATTCAACATGGACGGTTCGGTAATTTTTTAGAAAATATGGTTGATTGGAATATTAGCCGAAACAGGTATTGGGGAACGCCGCTTAATGTGTGGGAATGCGAAGCTTGTCATCATCAATTTGCACCGAAAAGCATTGAAGGGCTAAGACGTTATGCAACTGACGCTGTAGATGAAAAAATTGAACTGCATAAGCCATATGTGGATGAAGTAAAAGTAAAATGTTCTAAATGCGGCGAAACGATGAAGCGGACGCCGGAAGTTATTGATGTTTGGTTTGATAGCGGTTCGATGCCATTTGCACAGTATCATTATCCATTTGAAAATAAGGAGTTATTTGAAGAACAATTTCCAGCGGATGTTATTGCTGAAGGAATTGATCAGACGCGCGGATGGTTTTATAGCTTACTTGCGGTGTCTACACTGTACACTGGCAGAGCACCATATAAGCGTGTGTTATCACTTGGACATGTGTTAGATGAAAATGGACAAAAGATGTCAAAAAGTAAAGGGAATGCGTTAGACCCAGTAGATTTAGTAGAGAAATTTGGAGCGGATGCGTTGCGGTGGGCCCTTCTTGTAGATAGTGCTCCGTGGAATCCGAAGCGATTTTCAGAACGAACTGTACAAGAAGCAAAGTCGAAGCTAGTAGATACGTTGTTAAATGTATATAGTTTTTATGTATTGTACGCGGATTTAGATGGATACAATCCAAAACAGGAATATAGTACAAAGAAAACAAAATTGGATGAATGGGTATTATCAAGATTGCATAGTACGATTCAAAAAGTGAGCGTGGCTTTAGAAGATTATCAATTTACAACAGCAGCTCGTGAAATAGCATTATTAGTTGAAGAAGTAAGCAATTGGTATGTAAGACGTTCCCGCAGTCGTTTTTGGGCATCAGGTATGAGTGCTGAAAAAGCAGCGGCATATGATACGCTACATGAAGTACTTGTGACAATTAGTAAGCTGCTTGCACCGTTTACACCATTTTTAGCAGAGGATATTCATTTAAATTTAGAAGGGAGCAGCGTTCATTTAACAGATTATCCAGTATTTGATGAAACGTTAATTCATGCACAGCTTGAAAAAGAGATGGCAGCTGTTTTACAAGTAGTGGAGCTCGGACGTAGCATTCGCAATCAACATACATTAAAAGTAAAACAGCCATTAGCAAAACTCGTTGTATTTGAGTATACGAAGCAAGAAATGGATTGGGATTCCTATAAAGAGATTGTAATGGATGAACTTAATGTGAAAGAAGTTACAGTTGAACATAGCGAAGCGGGTTATATGTCATATCGGTTAAAACTAAACTTTAAACAAGCAGGACCTAAATTCGGAAAGCAAATCAATACGGTAAGTAAGTGGCTGCAAAATTTATCTAGTGAAGAAGTAAAAGTGTTTATAAAGGATGAAAAGGGAGCATGTCAATTGTTGTCTGGAGAAGTTGTCACAGTAACATTAGACGATGTGTTTGTTGAAAAAGTGCCGAAAGCAGGATTTGCTGATGCTACGAACGGATTATATACTGTCATGATGGATACGAATGTAACGGATGAATTGCTGCAGGAGGGAATGGCACGAGAATTTATTCGTGCTGTGCAGGAATATCGAAAACAATTGAATTTACCAGTGAATTTGCGGGTAGACATTGAAGTTAATGGTGACGAAGAATTACAGTATGTAATAACGAAGTATAAGGCATTACTACAAGAAAATTTACTCATGAAACAATTACTATTTAATGAATCATTACAAAATGCAGAACAAGTTCAAGTAGGAAATAAGAAGGTATTGATTAATCTGAGAGCGAACGAAATATAAAGTGATAACCATCAGTAGGGGGCTTCATCCCCCGCCTATCTTCTTCGCCTTTCTCTGAATCTTGAGGTGGGGGTCTTACTGTCCGTTAATGCGGGATAAAATAAGAAAAAACAGAGTGTATGCTCTGTTTTTTCTTTTAAAACAATCATGAGAAAAAGATTGTACTTTATATAGGTTGTATGTAAAATCGTGAAGAGAGAATGGAGTGAAAAAATGCGAGATTTTGAGAAATTACGGGTATATGTAAAAAAGAAGGAATTTTTAAATGGTATATCAGAAATTCAAAAAGAAATTGAGGAAATAAGATCGAAAAAATCCCTTTCATACTTGAAAGAGTGGTTAGGCACAATTTCTTCAGAAGAAGATTTTTATACACTTATTCAATTGTTTGATGAAGGCTTGATGCCGTCTTATAGTAGATTTGTTGTGAGATATGCACATCGTCATTTTAATAGCTTTCGTACGCTTACTTGGTTTTGTGATGATTTAATTGATGAACGAAAATCATTAGATGCAGAGGATTTATTAAAAGAGGCATTACAAAAAGAAGGTACAACTGTTGAAAAAGAGCATCTTGCCAAAGCATATTTTGTATTGGCACGCTGCATACTTGAAATGCGCCGTTATGAAGAAGCATATACATATATGAAGAAAGCAGAAGAGTTAAGTGAGATTCCTATTTTTGATAAGTGGGGCTACTTTTATTTATTTAAAGGCGATTGGCTGAAAGCAGAAGAAGTGTTTCGAAAAGGAATGAATTGTGAGGAATGTGCAGATACATCAACATATTTATTTGCCGAGTTGCATTCCATGAAAGGAGAACATGAAAAATCCTTACAAATCATTACGGAAGCGATGAGGAAATTTCCACAAGTTCCGTTCTTTTATTTAGAAAAGGTGAAAAGATTATATGATAAAAAATCATATGATGAGTTGAGTCGAGTTTTACATGAAGTTCAACAGTTGTTGCCATTTCATAGTTATCAATTGTATTTCTCACAAATATGGGCAGAAATCTATTATACGAAAGGTGATTGGACTGCTCTGCAAACATTGTTAGAAAGTGAGAATAGTTTAAAAGATTCACCTTATCATAACACACTACGATTTGATGAGAAAAAAGAAGTGATGCTACCGATTACACCTGTCGTGCAGAAAGATAATTATTGTGTGCCTGCAAGCATAGAAATGATATTGAAGCTTTTTGGAAAGCACGAAACGCAAGATGAAATTGCTAAGCATACTTTTGATGGAATAGGGTCGAAGTTGTCAAAAACAGTTGAATATGTAGAATCGATTGGTTATAAAAGTCGTTTCTTTGTAGGTACAGTGGACATGTATAAAAAATTTATCGATGCTAATGTTCCGATTTTGCTTAGTGTCGATATAGATCATGTTTCACATGTACAATTGTTAGTCGGTTATAACGATCAGTTGCAAGTTTTGTATATTCAAGATCCAAATTTTGCAGAGCGCATTCTTGTCACATATGAAGAATTTGCGAAGCAGTATTTAAATACAAATTATTTATCCATCGCGATTGTTCCAAAAGAGAAAAATGATCTCCTTTCTTCTTTATGTGAAGATGATGATTTGTATTTTCGTCGTATTTTTTCGTTAACAGATCAAATGGAATTTGCCGAACATGACGATGTGGAAGCTTTGTTAAAATTTTTACATGAGCATAAAGAAAATCCGTACACATGGCTATATACGATTAAGCATTTAGATTTACAGGATGGAAAGGAGTTTGTATATAGCTGTATCGAACGTGCTTTACATGCTTATCCGGAATCGGATTATGTGAAACTTCATGCCGCGCAATGCTTTGTGCGTATTGAAGAATTGGAACAAGCATATACAGTATTAGAACAGGTAAAGCATAAAATCGATAATCCATTCTATCACTTCATTCAAGGGCGCATTGCGATGGATGAATCTCGTTCTCACGATATGATTGCAAGTTTTCGTGCGTCGCTCCAACTAGATCCTGACCAGCCGGTAGCTTGGAGTTATATGGGAATTGGCTATATGTATTTAGATGATGTAGAAAAGGCTTTAAAGTACTCGTTCATTGCAGTGAGTCGCCACGAAGATCGTTTTGTTTTCATTAATCATGCCCTTATTTTAATGGATGCAGACCGGGACGAAGAAGCATATGATGTGTTTAATACGCTGCTAAAACAATATAAACGCGACGGATATGTATGGTGCGAACGTGCTAGGTGTGCTTATAAATTAGGAAAGTTAAGATCAGCAATCCGTGGACTTCGTATCGGTAAAGAATTAGATCAGCAGCTCCCGTTGCCATATATCATGTTAGCTGATATTTATGAAGCAGAACTAGACGATGAAAGAAAAGCAGAAGAGGTTTTACTTGAAGGAATGCAAAATGATGTTCAGTCAGCTGTATTATATGCGAAATTAGGAGATTTGTATTTAGAACGAGAGCAATATGAAAAAGCACAGAAAATGTATGAAACAGGGCTTCAATATGACAAGCAAGATGTGCCTTGTCATCTGGGGATAAGTGAAGTCTACATGAAACAAGGGAGCTATGAAGCTGGAAAACAATATATTTTTAGCTTGAAAGAACAGTTTGCTGAAGATAGTGACTTCCTTATTAATGCCGGGAAAATATTATGGAATGCGGCTATGGATCAAAATATAGAGCAAAGGGAAATAGAATCAGCTTTAACGATAACGGAAGAAGGAATTGTTTGTATACAAAATAATTTCCGAGATGCACTAGAAATATATGTAACGCAGCTGGAGGATACACCATTTTTACAAAGAGGGATTTCGTTTTTAAATACTTTAGTTGAAAAAGATAGTAGTAATATAGATTATATATGCTATTTAGGCATATTACAGGAGTCAGCTGGAAGTTATATAAAAGCCATTCAGCTGTATGAGCGAGCGGCGCAGATGACTGAAGATACATTCCCTCATTTTAGGCTGGGAGAAGCATATAAAGCATTGGAGGAATGGGAAGAAGCAAAGAAGACTTATTTGAAATGTGTACAACGAGATTCTACGTTCGCTATTGCTCATTTGAAATTAGCTGAAATTTACTTTGTTGAGGAAGATATAGTAAAAGAGCAGCATCATATGTTTGAAGGCTGTAAATATGCACCTCTATTAGTAAATATGGAACATTTAGCAAATATATCAGTAAAAGTTGAGCGTCATGAGGAGCTGATTGCGGCTTTAAACAAAAAGAAAGGTATTGTTTCTGAATCATGGCGTTTGAATAGTCTTGCATATGTGTACGGTGCATCTGGTGATGGGCAGAAAGAACGTGTTTATGTAGAACAGGCGCTTGCACAGGAAAATGACCATGAAGAGATATTACATCATTATGCGAAAATATTACTTGCCGCACACGAAAAAGAAGGCTTACATGTTATTGAAAATCTTATTATGCAAAATGTTCACAATGAAGAAGTGTATGCAACGTATGTAGATGGGTTGCGAACGCAAAGAAAAAGTATAAGTGATAGTTTAGCTGATTTGAAAATATCAAATGAAGAAAAAAGCTCTGCGTTTATGTATGCAGCTTCTGCACTTGAACAAAAATTTATTAAACAGATGGAGCAGGAGGAACAAACAGGAGCATTTTTTACAAAAATGTATCGTCGTATTCGAAAGCGTGCACAAGATGTTCTTTCTATCACTTCTATTATTGATCTTTATGAAACTGCAATCCGCCTAGATCAGACAAACGACGCAGCAGTGCAGCGGTTTTCCCACTTTTATGTAAATGCTAATCTCATTGATGATGCACTAGAAGTATTGCGTAAGTCGCTCAAAAATCATTGGAATTATGAAGTTGCACATCAACTTGTTATGCTACTTTTAGAATATGCAAATGAAAATAAGACATGGCTGCAAGAAGCATTGTGTGAAACGGAACGCATTTTGCAAGAACGGCCGATGGACGCACCGATTCGAATGCTGCAGGGCACGATATTACTTGATTTACACAAGGAAGAAGAAGGGGAGCAAATTCTCCGCGCTTTAGCAGAGGATGTTCCGATGATCAGTGGTAGTTTTATGTATTTAGGTGCTCTTTATAATAAGCAAGAGCGTTACCGGGAAGCGATTGCTGTATTGGAGAAAGGATTAGAGCATCACCCAGAAGAGGATGAACTATATATTGGGCTCGGTGTTTCTCATCATTTAAACGGTGATACGGAAAAAGCGTTACGGCTCATGAATGATGTATTATCGATTGACGAGTCCCATTTGAATGCAAGATATAATAAAGCATGCTATTTAGTTGTATTAAATCGAAATGAAGAAGCAATTGCTGAATTAGAGCGTGTACTGCAAGAAGATGAAAGCGGCTATTTTGCAGAAGTAATGGAGGACGATCCAGAGTTAAAAAGTATTAAAAAGTATGTGAAGCAGTATATTTGATATATGTGGGGAAAGTTTATAAATTAAAAGATGATATCGGATGAGTAGAAGGAGTAAGAGAGATAGTTCTTCTAATTACTTTTAAAAAAATAAAGAAAAACAACTTGCAATTCGTCATTCGAAAGGATAGAATATTCCGTAAATATAAAAAGCGATGAGCAGGAAAAGTACATCGTGACCTGATCTACAGAGAGCAATCGGTAGCTGAGAAGATTGCGATGCAGCGTGATGGAAAGACACCTGTGAGCGTTATTTTGAACGTGAACAACTAGTAAAAGTAAACGGCACCTACCGTTATCAGGCGAAAAGTGGTCAATGTGACAATTTGGGTGGTACCGCGGTTAAATCCGTCCCTTATATAGGGGCGGATTTTTGTATTCTTTGAAAGGAGGTGAGCGGCCGTGGATGATGATGATAACGATAATAATAAACATACAATCATACAATTAATAGTAGGAGGCGGAATGTATGAGTCAACAAACGAAGCGGTCGCTTATTAGCGAATGTACATCGCATGAAACAGTTGTGTTAAAAGGATGGGTGAAGAAAATTCGCCATCTCGGAAATATAAGCTTTTTATTACTCCGTGACCGAACAGGCGTCATGCAATGTGTACTTGAAAAAGAATGGGCTGGATATAAGGTAGAAGTAGAAAGTGTTGTGCAAGTTACAGGAAAAGTAATTGAGACAGATAAAACGGAACTTGGAGTAGAATTATTAGTTGAGGATGTACAGCTTCTAAACAGTACAGAGCCAATTCCATTTGAAGTGAATAAAAAGAAACTGCAAGTTGGTTTAGACCAAATGTTAAACTCTCGAACGTTGTCACTTCGACATGAACGAGTGCAAGCGATTTTTACAATTCAATCAATGCTTGCCCATGCTTTTAGCGAATATTTACTTCAAAATGATTTTACGAGAATTTTCACACCGAAAATTGTCTCACAAGGGGCGGAAGGCGGAGCAAACGTATTTCAGTTTCAATATTTTGAAAAAGATGCATACTTAGCACAATCACCGCAGTTTTATAAGCAGATGATGGTGGCGGGTGGATTAGAACGTGTTTTTGAAGTGGCACCTGTGTACCGTGCTGAACATCATAATTCATCTCGTCATTTAAACGAATACATTTCCTTAGACGTCGAACTTGCGTTTATTGAAGACTTTTATGAAGTAATGAAGCTTGAAACAGATGTACTTCGGTATATGTTTGAAAAAGTGCAGCAATGTTGTGCTAAGGAGTTGCAGTTGCTTCAAATTGACATACCAGTTATTACAGAAATTCCGAAATTAACGATTACGGAAGCACGAGGCATTTTACAAAGAGAGTATCGAAAAGAATCACCAATAGGCGATTTAGACTCAGAAGGAGAAAAACTGCTTGGAAAGTATGTAAAAGAAGTATATAATAGCGATTTCGTCTTTATCACCCATTACCCGAAAGAGACGCGCCCGATGTATACAATGCCAAATCAAGAGAATCCTTCTGTCACAGACTCATTTGATTTATTGTATAAAGGATTAGAAATTACATCAGGTGCGCAGCGCATTCATAATTATGATATGTTAGTTCGTTCTTTTGGAGAAAAGGGATTAAACGTAGAAAACTTCCAATCCTATATCGATGCATTCCGCTATGGATGTCCGCCGCATGGTGGATTTGCGATTGGATTAGAACGACTTGTATATAAATTTTTAAATTTATCGAATGTTCGTGAAGCAAGCGCATTTCCAAGAGACTGTACGCGGTTAGTACCGTAATATATGAAATAATCCCCGGTTAATATGTAATACTGAATTTACAGTTATTGAAGTTTAGGTAGTGTTATTACACGACGACCTATGTTGTTTAACAATGCAATTTACTGGTGTATCAACGATTCGGTTGACGCACCTTTTTTTGTGGTTTTATTACTATTTTTATTACTACTTTTAAACCTACATTATTTATGTTTATCACTACTTTATTACTACATTTGTTGAAGTCCTCATAAAAAAACATGTATACGTATGGAAAGGAAAAAAACAGCCCCGACTGGGGCTGTTAACATAAGGTTCGAAGGCGGAAGTCAATGTATCTTGTTTATTTAGGGGGTTCCGCCAACATTTAGCCGATTTATAAATTTAGGTAAATTCTATCGCCTAAAGCAATAAGCTTACTTCATATTTAGTTACGTTACGTTCGTGGGGTTTAGCCCCCACACGATTAGCCCCCACCTCACACCCAAAAACAAGGAAAATAACGGAACCTGGTAATACACCCTTTATTGTGGGCAGGGTTGCACATATTTATAAAAAAAATACGCTTGTCCAATCCATTATCATTCTCTAGCATTTAATATTACAAAGGGGGTGAGAACATGGGAAACAATGAAAAAATCACGTTTCGATTTGTAAAAGATGGAGAAGAAATTAATTTGGGAAATCTTGCTGATAAACAAAAAATTGTCATTGTCATTAATAATCAGATTACATTTGCACCGAATACAACACAAATTGCCAGTGGAGCCGGACAAAACAGTGCAGCAGGAAGTAATGCAGCAATCGATTCATCGAATACCAGACAGCAACAATCGGTGGGCGCTGGAGGCGAAGCGATAAATAAAGGAATTAGTGAGGATCAGATTGAGCCGCATAAAATGAAAAAAGAAAATTCGGATGAAAAAGTAGAATTTGTACTTATCATCAATAATCAAATTAATGAAACCAGTGAGGAACAGGCTAGTGCTACTCAAGTGGCCAGTGGTGGTGGAGATGACAGTGCAGCGGGAACCAACGCTGCCATCGAAAGTTCTAATACCAAACAGCAACATGCAGTGGGAGGCGGAACGGATAGTTTGGCAAAAAACGCAGGTGAAGAAGGCGACCAAATAGAAGAAGGCGACCAAATAGAAAAAAACAAAAAATGCAAAAAACGCGATTAAAGAAAGAAAAAATCTGGATCTTTGGATCCAGATTTTTTTTGACACGGAAGTTTTTTTGAACGTTTAAGTGAAGATAATCCAGATTCTCAAAAAGAATTCTTTGAGGAAGCATATCTTCATTTAGGGAGTTTGAACTTTTAAAAACAGATAGAAATCTAAAACATGTTTATCGTCAATACATGCGTCTAACGAAAGCTGAGCTGGTAGTCCGTTTGATAGAAGCTGAGCAATACATCGCGGAAGAAAATAATAAATATTTATCAGATTTATTTAAGAACTACGAAGGATAAAAGTCGTGATAAAACCATAGGTTGTCGTAATAAAAAAGTAGCAGTGTGTCGTAATAAAAGGAGTGGATTCCCCACTCCTTTCCTTTTTTTCTATAATTGTTAAACAGCATAGGTCGTCGTAAAAGAATACTACCTAAACTTCACTTTTTATATTTTTCAGTAAAATAATGTACCGGGGATTTGTTATGGAGAAACTGCTGTGAATTTGTAATGACAGTGTGTAAAATTTCAATTGATTGTATAAATCTTTTTAGGAAATGAAATTGTGTGTAAAGTGAGGTTTCTTAATCAACCTTATTTGTATAAATACATATTTAGGATAATGTTACTATATTACAGATTGTCGAAGTTGACAGCTTTAGAATATGAAAGGACCTTTTTAACATAATTTTGAGGTTCTTCAAATGGCGGAATCCCCCCGTATTTTTTTACCATATTTGGTCCAGCGTTATAGGCGGCAATAGCTAGTTTCCAATCTTTAAATTCAGTATATAATTCTTGTAGATAGCGGGCTGCTCCGTAGATTGCTTCGAATGCATTGCAAGGGTTAATTCCTAATAAATTGGCTGTTTCAATCTGAAACTGCATTAATCCTATTCCTCCGGTTTTGGAAACTAGATTTGGATTACCGTTACTCTCGGCTATCATAATGCTATAGAGGATATTGCTGGGAATGTTATGTTCTTTAGCAGCCTGAAAAATAGGTTTAATCCACTGTGTTGCTTGAGGATTTCCAAGAGTGCTTTTATTCTCTGACTGAACCAAAAATTGTGTTGTATCTATAATCTCTCTGACTTTTAACACTTGATCAACAAAGATCTCATCATTTGCTAAGCTGTTTAAATTTTTTAAGTCACTAATTGTGACCCCGAATTTTTGTGAAATGCTCCATAGAGAGTCAGAGGGACTAACGATATACAATTGGTATTTTTCTTCAGTAAAGTTTTCATAATAATAGATTTCACCTTGTTCCTTCGAATCAATAATCTCCGGTTTTATTATTCCTTCTTTGGTCAATACGTTAACCATGAATTCAGCTCGGTTTTGATAGCTATGAATTTTGACAGTCAGCTTACCTTGCTCCCTAATTTTCTCACAACTTGCGGGATGCTCTAAAAAATATTTTACTAACTTGACGGTTTCCTCTGGTGATGAAGAAACAACAAGATCATGTCCCGGCTGAAATAGATGTCTTACTCCTGGTGTATCCATCGTTAACAGAAAACCTCCAGATGCAAGTATTTCATAAGTTCTTTGGGTCACTTGTGAGGGGTAATTTTGTAAACCTAGAATGATATTGGCTGAACTATATACATAATTCGCTTCATTGTATGGTACATATCCATGAATCCAATCTTTAGGTATGTCCATACCAAGGAATGGATTCATTTTATCCCAATGTCTGCCCCAAAAGTCAATACGTATATTTTCAGCAAGGAGGGGACGTATTAAAGTGTTTATTACATGATGGCGGAAATGCTGAGGATATTTTTCTAATACATCAGGATAAGCATTAGCTACGACTGCAATTGAAGCTTGATATTGAGGAATGGCACCTACCGGGAAGTGAACGCTGGAGTGGTGGCCAAAATCCATATATGCTGCTTTAATCCCTTGTTGTTTGTAATAGTCGACTGTTGCAGGAGATATGGTAAATACAAAGCTAGGTTGTATTTTATTAATAAGAGGGAGGGACCAGGTAGTAGTAAATTGAGGATCTTCTACGGCCCAATAAACAAGAGGAGTTCTAGCTTCATGCAAATATTTTTTTATCCATTTCAGCTTTTCATCTGTATGCTCAACGCCCCAGCCTATTGTAATGACAAGATCAGGTTGAAAGCTTTCTATCATATGAGGAATATTTTTCTGCGTTAATGGGCCTGATATCATGACTTTGTGCCCTGCATCAACAAAGCCTTTTGGAAGGCCGGCTGTCCAAATTTGACTGCTTTCTAAGAATAAAATGCGCATTCTTATTCTCCTTTAAAAGTTTTTCATAAATATATTATGTTTTTAGAAACATATAGTATAGGACAAGCACGCAAAATAATTGAAGATGTGTTCATGCATAGAAAAAGCTGGTACGGGAACCGTGAAATAATCATATGATAACGAGGAGATCTATTGAATTGAATGGGAGAATAGAAAATGTACATGAGTTTAGAGAGCCAATTTGCCGACTTTTATAACAGAATTATAGAGATGAAGAAAAAGTTTGATAGCGAGCCTATGGACGCCAACTTCGTTTCAGGTGAGATGATAATCCCCGCTTATAATGGGCTTAAGATAAATGTAGAAAGATCACTAAATAACATGATAAAAGATCGAAAATGGGATGAATCATTGCTTGTTTATGAGGAGGTTACACCAAAGGTTCTTATTTCAAGTTTACCGCCAGCACCTATTTTTTTCGGGAATCCTAACAAACCAATGGCTTCTATCATGGTGAATGTAGCATGGAGAAATGAAAATATTCCCACTTTGTTAGATATTATGGAGGAAGCTCAATGTAAATCTACCTTTTTTCTACAAGGTGGATGGACTCATAAATTTTCTGAGCTAGCAAGAAAGATTAAGAATGCTGGACATGAAATTGGAAGTCATGCCTATTCACATCCGGATATGAGAGGCCAGACACTAGAATATATTGAATGGGAATTGAAGAAGACTAATCAAGTAATCTATAAGGAACTTGGAGTAAGACCTAAGCTTTTCACTCCTCCATCCGGTGAGTTTGATGAGAGAGTAATTAGAACGGCTATCAAAGAAGGAATGTATACTGTTTTGAGCTCAATTGATACACAGGACTGGAAAATGCCGCCTCCGGAAGAAATGGTTCATCAAGTTAAAACCAACGTAAAAAGGGGTTTCCTCATTCTCATTCATCCTACAGAATCTTCTGTACAGGCATTGCCTGAGATGCTAAAAGCGATAAAGGATAAAGGATTAAAAATTGTGACAGTAAGTAATCTCCTTTCACCACATAGAGAGGTAATTGACCGTTATCCAGAAGTTTAATCTTAACATGGAGAAATCAAAGATATATTGTCATTTGAACAGAAAAAAATTTAAATTCATACCTCAAAAGGGAGAAATGATATGAAAGTAGAGAATGGGACAATTTTCGTTGACGGCCAACCGATAGAAACAGATTATTGGATCATAAATGGAAGTATCCTCGTTCCTGCACTTTTTTTAAAACACACAGGTGCAGCTGTAGATTTTGATAATAAAAAATATGCCGCGTTTTTTTACACGAAAACGTTATTTCTTGGTTTATTTAACTTTCAATCAGACGGCTGCTTTGTTATGAAAGGAACGAACAGTTTTCAGCAAGGGTCCCTCTGTACCCCTTTAATGGTAATAGAGGAACAAATGTGTGTTCCCTTATATGAAGTAGCTCAAAAATTAGGAATGACAGTTTGGGAGAATCAGAAGATTTCAAGAGTTTATGTAATAACCAATACTTCTTCGATGTTGAAACCTACAATTTATCATAAAGGAGTAGGAGATAAGAAACAAGTAGCTCTATCTTTTGATGATGGTCCTGATGATGTATATACACCAAAAGTTTTAGATATTCTATCTAAAAAGAATGTACGAGCTACTTTTTTTGTTGTAGGGAAACAAATAAGATTGTTTCCGGGAATGTTAAAACGCATCGTTGTGGAGGGACATGCACTTGGAAATCATAGTTGGAGCCATCTGAAGTTTCCAGAATTAACTACATCTGAGTTGAAAAATGAAATACAACGGACAAATGAAGAAATCACTTCAGTTACAGGGTATAAGGCTGAAATCGTACGGCCTCCATTTGGGCTCTTTACAAATAGTGATCTACACATCATTGACGACTTAAGTTTAAAGTTAATCCTATGGTCGGTAGATACGCTCGATTGGATGGGCTTACCAATGGAGCAAATCATTTCGATTGTCATGAGAGATGTATCACCAGGTTCAATTGTACTACAGCATTCACTCAATCTATTGCCGCTGGATGGAACATTAGAGGTCCTTCCTGTGCTTATCGATAATTTGGTTAGTCAAGGGTATCAGTTTGTGACCATTCCGGAGATGCTGAAGGATACTACGCCTTATTTATAACGAATTAATTACTTCTTGAAGGGAGACATAAATGCGTATCTTATTTTTAGAAAGTCATCCAATGTGGGTTTACGGATTACCAAATGGGTTTCGCGATGCAGGCTATGTAGTGGAAGTTTCGGGACTCCTTGATGATCAAAATTTGGATAGACTGATTTCTGATTTTCAGCCCGATTTAATTATTACGATGGGCTGGGGGCCGGATAATGCATGCCTAAAAAAACAAGAAAAAATTCGCGCTAGTGTGGAAAAAGCTAATGTTCCTCATGTTTACTGGGCAACTGAGGATCCTACATCTACAGAAATTTTTTCGATACAGTATATCGAAAGAACGAGACCAGATTTTGTTTTCACTATTTGCAAAGACAGGGTGGGGTATTACGAAAAACGGGGAATTCCTGCCGCACATTTAGATTTTGGATACCATGAGAGTGTTCATTTTCCTGTGGAAGCAGACGAGAAATTCCGTGCGCCTGTGGCGATTGTTGCAAATGCTTATCCTAAAAAGCTTAGTTATTTTCCTGATCATTACCGCCATGAATCTATGAAAAATTTAATCACACCATTAGTGAAAGAAAATATTAGAATCGATTTTTATGGAAACTATTGGGATGAAATGGGTCCGGTTTTAGGTGTGGATATTCCAGAGGATTGGATTCGGGGATATATTCATTACTCAAATGCTAATAAAGTGTATAGTTCAGCTGAAATCGTTTTAGGCCTGCAAAATCTCCCAACGCAACTTACTCAACGTACCTACGAAATTCTCGCATCCGGTAGTCTTCTATTAACAAATGACACCCCAGAAATAAATCGTCTATTTATCCCCGGAAAAGATTTGCTTATATCTCGTTCCCCTGAAGAAACAATCAATATTGTCAAGGAATATTTAGGAAACCTTGAAAAAGGAAGGGAAATAAAGAAAAACGGAATGGATGCAGTTAAAAACCACTCCTATCAAAAGAGAGCTGAGTATATGATTGATATCTTAACTCGGCAAGGCTTGTTCAAAGGGAAAAAGAAATCCTATCAGTTAGTAAAGGAAAAAAGAAAAACCTTTCAGAAAGGTGGATTTGAAGTCTATACCATACGTAATGGCGATACGCTGTTCAGTATATCTAAAGAATTCGATATAGGAATAGAAAGTCTCAAATTGCTTAATGGATTGACTTCTGATGCTATTGATGCAGGATTTTTATTAAAAGTAAGAAAACTTTCATCTCAGAAGAACGAAAAATCTTCTATTTCCTCAGATCAATTTAACTTGTATACGATTTGCCATGGAGAAACATTAGGAAGTATCTCCAAAAAGTTTGAGATTCCAGTTCAACAATTAAAAGAGGACAATAACTTGCACTCAGACTTGATTTATGCAGGGCAACTATTGAAGATAGACAGTCAAAAAGCAATAGCCAAGTTCACTTCTTCAGTGCTTATTTCGAAGGGTCTTGGAAATGAAAAAATGGTCTCACTCACATATGATGCAGGTGACAGTGCTGAGGAAACAGAAAAAATTCTAGATGTTTTAAAAAAACATGGAATCCAAACAACCATGTTTTTAACAGGAACCTGGGTTGGGAAATTTCCAGAATTGGCTAAACGCATACTTGCAGATGGGCATGAAATAGGTAATCATTCTTATAGTCATCCAGATTTAACTAAACTATCCATTCCTATGATTATGAGTGAGTTAGCAAAAACAAAAAAATGTTTTGAAACTATACTTGGACAAAAAGGGACTTCCCTGTTTCGACCTCCTTATGGATATTGGAATAAAGATGTTTTAGAAGCTGCTAGCAAAGTGGAATATCCTTACACGGTTTATTGGAGTTTAGACACAATAGACTGGAAAGAACCGTCGGTTGAGACAATTGTCAGCCGAGTTATGGGAAGTATTAAAGAACAGGATATTGTGTTATTTCACCTTAATGGAATTCCGACAGAAGAAGCATCTGATATTATTATTTCACAACTGAAAAATCAGGGATATTCTCTTGTAAGAGTAAGTGATTTGTTGCGTAATTATTAAAAAACAAAAGGTTCTTCTACATAATTAAGAAGAACCTTTTTTACAACTTTACTTTCAATTCGTAATCGAAATAATCCACAATATCCAATTAGCACCTGGTACAAAAAGTACTTGGGTAAGTAATGTTCCTAAAAACCTGGAAATCATGAGCCATCCATACATTTTTCCCATTGTTTCTGTTCCGTTCTCTTTTTGGAGAGCTCGTTCGGTTAATAGAGCGATTCGTGGGTCTAATAGTACAGTTAATAAGATTGTTGCAAATCCGTTAACGAGACCAGAAGCCGTACTTGCATTCGTTGCGTAAGCTGGATTTAAAAAAGAGGCGTATAAAGCAGAAAGAACACCTGCTGTATAAATAGCAGTAGCAAACATATTAATGAGCATAATTCGCTTTGGGATACCGCCAATCCGCATCCGATGAATCATTTCCAATTTTGGAAAACGGACATATTTTTTTGTGTATTTTAGTTTTTGAATGTTATTTGTTTTCATCATGCGAATGAAAGAACCGTCTGTTTCAAAGTTTTTAATCACATAGCTAAATAGTTTTGTCAGAGTCGGATACAAAAAGATGGCTAGTAATGTACCGATGGAAGCGGCTAATAAAATAAGACGAATAGTTCCTTCTAAATTGATAGAAGCGTCTTGCTTTGCTTGATCGACGATACCGCCAAGCAAAAAAGCTTGGAGTAAGTTAGATGTTCTCGCAACAAGTAACACGATTCCAACTACAGATAAGGAAACAGCAATCTTTTTTAAGCGAATGCCTGCAAGGCGGATACTATAAGAACTTGTTTCTACTGCATGAATGATAACTGTAAAAACTACTATAAAAATTAATTTTGTTGTCATATGTATTCACCATCTATTACAAATTGGAAAATAAATCTAATCATACATGATGAGAAGGGTTTTGTACATCTTGATTTTTTGTTAGATGGCGGCTTGTGGGTAGTTTGTTAACAGAATATTTACATTTAAATAATTATTTTGTAAAATAGTGAAGATTGTAGCTAGGATGGTAAGGGGATGGGGATGAAAATATATTACAGTAACCGAGCGGAGGGGAATAAATGTATACAACTTTTTTATTCGACTTAGATGGCACATTAACAGATCCAAAAGAAGGTATTGTAAACTCGGTCACATATGCGTTAAGAAAAATGGGGATAGATGAGCAAGATGATAAAAAATTACTATCTTTTATCGGCCCGCCAATTCAACATTCGTTTGCTAGCATATATAGAATGAATGAAAAACAAGTAGCAGAAGCAGTAACGTATTATCGTGAATATTTTCAAGATAAGGGAATGTTTGAGAATCACGTATATGAACACATTCCTAGTGTTTTAAAAGATTTAAAGAATGCAAGGAAGCGTTTATTTGTGGCAACGTCTAAGCCAACTATATTTGCAAAACAAATTTTAGAGCACTTTCAACTTGCACATTATTTTGAAGAGATTGTCGGTAGTAATTTAGATGGTACGCGTATTGCAAAAACGGACATTATTCAGCATATTTTACATACATATCATGATTTAAAGAAAGAACATGTGGTTATGGTAGGCGATCGAGAGCACGATATAATTGGAGCGCAGCAAGCTGGAATTGATTCTATCGGAGTAATGTATGGATATGGTAGTAAAGAAGAATTAGTGGCAGCGGGAGCTACTCATATTATTGAAGATGTAGAACATATAAAGAGGTTTCATTATGTGTTAGAACAGTAATAGATTGATTAGATTTGTTTGGAAAGACAAGGTCGTCACCTTGTCTTTTTTTGTATAGAGATGTTGTAAAAAAATGACTATATTTGGGATTTAAAAGAGGGATTTTAGTTGCGAAGTGGAATTGTAAAGGTAGTTTGTTATGTAAATTGTTTTTTCTAGCATAGCTAGTTTAGGGATGAAAAAAGAAGGAGGGGGTATATTTGCAAGGAGTTTCAGAATTTCGAGTGCCTGAGACAGTCTTATATGGAACAAATGCATTAGAAAAACTAGGAGAAAGAGCTATTCAGTATGGTAAGAAAGCATTAATAATAAGCGATTCTATTATGAATGAGCTTGGTTATGTAGAAAGGTGTAAGAAAATGTTAGCATCACAAAAAATAGAAGTTGTGACTTTTATTGATGTGAATACTGAGCCGACAGATGAGCATGTAGTAAAAGCATTATCTGTTTGTAAAAAGAATGAATGCGATCTTGTTATAGGACTTGGCGGAGGAAGTTGTATTGATGTTGCAAAGACCGTTGCTGTTATCGCAACAAACGGAGGGAACATTGGGGAATACGCTGGTAATCAATATCCGATAACAAAGGTACCTCTATCTCTTATTGTTATTCCAACGACTGCTGGAACAGGATCTGAAGTTACGAGTGCAACTGTTATTACAAATACAAGCACAGATGTAAAAATGATGATTAAGCACCCAAGTTTTATACCTCAAGTAGCTATTGTGGACCCATTATTAACGATGTCTACTCCATCTCATGTAACAGCTGCAACAGGAATAGATGCGTTATGTCATGCGATAGAGGCATATATTTCTCGATTGTCACAACCTCTTACTGATATATTTGCACTTTCAGCAATTGAAAAGATTATGAAATATCTCCGTATTGCTTATGAAGATGGCCAAAATGTAGAAGCTAGAGAGCAGATGATGCTTGCCTCAATGGAAGCGGGAATTGCTTTTACAAATGCGTCTGTAACACTAGTTCATGGAATGTCCCGTCCTATCGGGGCAATGTTTCATGTTCCTCATGGTCTATCAAATGCGATGCTCCTTCCAGCAGTATTAGAGTTTACGAAAGATTATACAGTGAAACGTCTTTCTGATATTGGGCGTAAGATCAGACCTGATTTGAAAGCGTTATCAAATGAAGAGTTTGCAAATATTACTGTCAATGAAATAAAGCATCTTTGTACAGATTTACGTATTCCAAATATGAACGAGTATGGAATACATAAGGATGAATTTGAACTGGTTATAGCAAAGATGGCGAAGGATGCGCTTGCAAGTGGGAGTCCAAGTAACAATCCTCGTATTCCTTCGTATGAAGAAGTGATTGAATTATATCGAATTTGCTACGATTATAACTTTGTAGATCGCGAAGAAATTGTGTAAGAATAAAGTGAAACTTCCATCAATGGGGGCTTTATCCCTCACTGATGGTTAGTTGAACTAATCGGGCTTTTACGGACAGTTATCCCCCACCTATCTTCTTCGCTTTTCTTTGAATCTTGAGGTGGGGGTCTTACTGTCCGTTAATGCGGGATAAAATCAATTTATGTTAAATAAACTGAAAATTCTATAAAAATTTCCTTGGAAATTACAAAGGAGGAACGTATGGAATTAGTAATTATTTTATTAGCACTTAGTATGCTAATGTTTGTAGCATATCGCGGATTTTCTGTCATTTTATTTGCTCCGATTTGTGCTCTGTTTGCAGTTTTGTTAACAGAGCCGACTTATGTATTACCTTTTTTCTCAAATATTTTTATGGAGAAAATGGTTGGCTTTATTAAATTATATTTCCCTGTATTTTTACTAGGAGCGATTTTCGGAAAAGTAGTTGAAATGTCAGGAATCGCAGAATCTATCGCAAAGACAATTATCCAAATTGTTGGTGTGAAACGGACTATACTTGCAATTGTATTAATGGGAGCTATTTTAACATATAGTGGTGTCAGTGTATTTGTTGTGGCATTTGCTATATTTCCGTTTGCAGATAATTTGTTTCGTGAGGCAAATATTCCTAAACGTTTGATTCCTGGTACAATTGCGCTTGGGGTTCTTACCTTTACAATGGATGCACTTCCAGGAACACCGCAAATTCAAAATGTTATTCCGACAACCTTTTTCAAGACAGATATTTATGCCGGTCCTTTCTTAGGAATTACAGGAGCTATTTTTGTTTTCATAGTCGGTATGGTGTATTTGGAAAGACGCCGTCGTAAAGCAGAAGCGCAAGGCGAAGGGTATTATGGATTTAAAGATGGAAATGCTGAAATGGCAGCATCCATCGAAGCGGAACAAAACGTAAGACCGTCAATCCAAACGGTTGATATTACACCACTTCGTCAAGTGCTTGCCTTCGTTCCACTTATTTTAGTAGGTGTGATGAACAAATTTTTTACAATTGCTATTCCAAAATGGTATCCAAATGGTTTTGATTTTGCATCTATTGGTTTAAAAAGTTTTGGGAAAGTAGAACTGTCTGGAGTACTTGGGGTGTGGTCAGTAGAATTAGCACTTGTAATTGGCATTGTAACAACAATTCTTTTAAATTGGAAGCGTGTATTTGTAGATTTTCAAACTGGGTTAAATGCAAGTATTGGCGGAGCATTACTAGCGGCAATGAATACAGGTGCAGAGTACGGATTTGGTGGCGTAATTGCAGCGCTCCCAGGATTTGGGGGAATTCGTGATAGTATTTCAACAACTTTTACGAATCCGCTTGTTAATGGAGCGGTTACGACAAATGTGCTTGCAGGTATAACAGGATCGGCTTCTGGGGGAATGGGAATTGCATTAAGTGCAATGTCTGATAAATATATTGCAGCTGCAGAGCAATTTGATATTCCATTAGAAGTTATGCATCGTATTATTGCGATGGCATCAGGAGGAATGGATACATTACCGCATAATGGAGCTGTTATTACATTACTTGCAGTAACGGGATTAACGCATAAACAATCGTATCGTGATATTTTTGCACTTACAATTATTAAAACTGTTGCGGTATTTGTTGTAATTGGCACGTATAGTTTAACAGGTCTTGTATAATATTCAGAAAGAAGAGAGAGTTAAGTGCTTTCTCTTCATTTGTTTACATAATATTATTATGTAAACAAATGTATTATTCATGGAAAGTATTCAGAAAATATATTATAATGTAAGTGGTTACAAAAAGGGGGGGATACGATGTTTTCGTTACAACCGATCGCTTTTGTACATAATGAACGAATCAATATAGAAGATGATTTGTGGGGCGAAATAGAATCTATTATTGAATTGATAGAGCCGTATACAGAAGAAAGTTTACAAGGGATTGAACAATTTTCACATATTGAAGTTATTTTTTATTTTGATAGAGTGACAGATGCTAACATTCAGTATACGGCAAGACATCCTCGTAATAATGAACAGTATCCGAAAATCGGTATTTTTGCACAGCGGGGGAAAAATCGTCCGAATAAATTAGGTGCTACGATTGTAAAAATAGTACGAAGAGAAGGAAAACGATTAGTTGTACAAGGGTTAGATGCGATTGATGGTACCCCTATTTTAGATATGAAGCCAGTTATGAAAGAGTTTTTGCCAAGGGAAGAAATTAAACAACCGAACTGGGCAACGGATTTAATGAAGAACTATTGGAAAGGAAGCGAAGAGAAGTGAAAATATATCAAGCATCTATGGAAGACTTACAAGGAGTAGCATCATTATTTAATGAGTATCGTATGTTTTATAGACAAGATTCTAATATAGAAGAAGCAGAACAATTTTTACATGAACGTTTAGAGCAAAACGAATCAATTATTTTTGTAGCAGTAGAAGATGGGAAGTACGTAGGGTTTACGCAGCTATATCCTTCTTTTTCTTCCATTTCTATGAAAGAGTTGTGGATTTTAAATGATTTATTTGTGCAAAAAGATGTGAGAGGAGCTGGAATAGGGAAACAACTGCTAAAAGCAGCGGAGCAATTTGCATTGGAGACAGACGCAAAAGGGCTAAAACTTCAAACTGAGGTTGATAATGTAACAGCGCAGCGTTTATATGTAGAGAACGGTTATATAAGAGATAGTCGTTATTTTCATTATGAATTAAATTTGTAAAAATCCATATATGACTAGTGATACATAACCAAGCATAGGACGATTCAGTCTCATAACATATGAATATATAGAGACAAGCATTTCATAGAGAAATCGTTTTAGTATTTTCATCGTTGAGGTATGCAAGGGCGAATAGAGTATTTAAACAGCAATGCCGTTTTAAATGGCATTGCTGTTTTTATTTTGATATAGGATGTGTAAAGAGCCAAGAAACAGCGTCCTCTAAATTTTCTGCAATATAATTAGCTTCCATGTTCGCCCATTTATGACGATATGTATGCAGGGCGTCGTATCCAGCACCTGTTTGTACTAAAATTGTTGTTGCGCCGACTTTTATACCTGCAACGATATCACTCCAGCGATCGCCGATTATAACACATTTTGTTAAGTCAAGATGATGTTTTTTCGCCGCTTGAAGAAGCATTCCTGTTTCCGGTTTACGACATAGGCAACCATCATTATGCCTGTGTGGACAAAGAAATATGTCGTCAAAACCGAATGCTGTTAATTCCTCAATAAAGTCTTCCTTTGTTGCTTTGCCATCAGCTATACCAGGTTGGTTTGTAAAAGAAAATAATTGTATATTTTGTTCTTTTAGCTTATCTAGAGTCACCTTAGTAAATGAAAATAACTGAAATTCCCCAGGATAATGAATCGTCGTATCACCGCCGATTGTACCGTCACGGTCGATGAAAATAGCTTCGATGCTTCGTTTATTTGTCATAGTATATACCCTTTCTCTTTGTTTGCTAGAAGTGTTTTAGGTTGAATAACAAAAAATTATTTTGAACTCAAAATATAAAATATTCTACTATCAGTATTGTTTTCCTGCATATAAAGTGAAACTTCCATCAGTGGGGGGCTTCATCCCCCCACTGATGGTTAGTTGAACCAATCGGGCTTTTACAGGCAGTAAGATCCCCACCGATCTTCTTCGCTTTTCTCTGAATCTTGAGGTGGGGATCTTACTGCCCGTTAATACGGGATGAATTGCATCTTTGTTACGTTTAAGCTTAAAAAGTATTTTCATTGAAAAATATGTTATTATTTTCATAGGAATTTTTTGTAATTTTATATAGAGAGAGGGATATCTTTGCTGCAAGTTAATATAAAATCGGCTGGATACGAAGCTGGAGAGCAAACGATACATAATATTGCTTTTTCAATTGAAAAAGGTGAGCTTGTTGCTTTAATTGGTGCAAACGGTGCAGGAAAGAGTACAACAATAAAATCGATTCTTGGATTATTAGCGCATATGGAAGGGGAAATTTCGTTTGGAAATAGAAAGAATCCGTATGCATATGTACCTGAACATCCGACGTATTATGATTACTTAACATTATGGGAACATATTGAATTATTGATGGCTGCCAAGGATGTTGAATTAGGAAGCTGGGAAGTACAGGCAGAAGAGTTGTTACGTACGTTTCGGATGGACAAGCATAAACATGAGTATCTATCGAAGTTTTCAAAAGGAATGAAACAAAAGTCGATGCTTATTTTAGCTTTTTTAACAGAGCCAGACTTTTATATTATTGATGAGCCGTTTATTGGTTTGGATCCGACAGCAACTCGTGATTTTCTCAATTTTTTGTATAAAGAAAAGGAACGTGGTGCGGGCATTTTACTGTGCACACATGTGCTAGATACAGCAGAAAGAATATGTGAGCGTTTCTTATTAATTTCAGAAGGAACTTTATTTGCAAATGGAGATTTACATAGTATTCAAACACTTGCTAACATGCCAGAAGGCACATTGTTAGATTGTTTTGATGTGATTGTAAGGCGGGAACAACATGATTAGAAAACTATTTTATAAAAGGTTGTTTCATGAGGTAAAACGAAAGTGGAAAGCAGTACGCTCTGTTGTCGATTGGACCATCGCATTATACTTAATTGTTCCAGCACTTGTATTTAGCTGGATATATTATGCTTCACTTTGGAAGAATGGACCGACACCTGAAGATGTATTATATTGGTCTGTCGGATTTCTTGTGTTTTATGTAGCGACATTTTCAAGAAGTGTACGCTCATTTTTAGAACAAGCAGATAGTTTGTTTCTAATTCAATTTCCATATCATATAAAACAAATGATGAAATATGGTATGATCTATTCTTTTTTCCGTATTTGTTTCACGAGTGCACTTATAACCATACTGTTTCTACCAATCTTTTTGAAAAGCTTAAAGGGAACTGGCGTACAAGCTTTTTTCTGTTTTGTATTTTTGATTTGTTTTCGTTTCACACTTGTCCTGCTAAAACGTTATATTGATGTTCGATTCCATAAGCAGTGGCAAGTGATGATCATAAAAAATATTCTCTTTTTTGTAGGGATTGTATATATAGGTATAACGTGTAGATACGTACTACAACAGTCTTTTTATACGTTTTTTTTCTTTTTGCTTCTCTTTACCATAAGTTTTTTCTTAGTAAAGGAAAAACTGCACTACCATCGCTTCTTCTTTAAAGAAATTGAAAAAGAAAAAGGAGAAGAAATGAGATGGACAAAGCAAATTATGACACTGGGAGGCCAAGTACAAAAACCTACAAACGCAGCGAAGCCGTGGTTATTTCCGCGCTCTAAACGTATATTAATAGGAAATAGCAATGATGCTAGAATCATTGAAGCTTTTTTAAAGGAATATTTTCGTTCGGGTGATGCTGGTGGTTTTTACATTCGTATCATTCTTGTTAGTGCAAGTTCGATTTGGCTTACACCATGGTGGGTTGCTGCAATCGTTATTTTGTTTGCGTTATTTGCAATATTTCGTTATTCAAGTGATATATGGAAAGTTTTCTCTGGAAAATTATTCTTACAGTTATATTGTTCAGAAGGGAAAAAACTATGGCTTTCACAGAGAGCGAAGGGATATTTATTTTTGCCAGCTTTATTTGTGTATGGAATTGTTACACTAGCGCAATTTTACGTCATGGTTGCTGGAATTTGTGCAGGAGTTGCGATCATAATAACAGTGTGGATTTTATTTATTCCACACAAAAGGGCAGTAAGACTTCCTCCTCAAGACTATGAGCAATTAAAGAAGCTAGGTGAGGGATAAATGTTTGTAAGAGCTAAATTAGCGTCATTTTATCATTAACAAAAAAGAGCTATGTAGCTCTTTTTTTAATCCGTAATTGACACATACATAAAATAGATGAGAACACAAATGCTTATTGCTGAAAAGAGAAAATCAAGATTCAAAAGGAAAACCTCCTAGTAAAATCAAAGAATAATACTTATTGTATGAAATCTTACTATTCCATATTCAAATCATTACAAATAATATTAACGTTAATACATTTATAAAGTGCAAAAATTGGCATCATTTTGTATAATGGGAGAAACAGTTATAAAGTGAAACTTCCATCAGTGGGGGCCTACTGCCCGTTAATGCGGGATAAAAACAGAAGCAAAGAAAGGGAGGGATGCAAAATGCCAAATTGGATGAAAAAGACACTTGTCGCGTTAATTACTGTATTTACATTTGGATTAGTAACACCTCCTTCTGCACTGCTTGATAATGCAAAAACGGACAAGCCTACAAAACAGCAAAATCTAGAGCGAACACCGTATACATTGGATGAAAAACAAAATGAGATAAGTTCAGAAGCATTTCTCTCTTATGCGATAGATGAAGCAGAGCGGCAATCAATGGAGAAATTTGGATCGAAAATTGGGCCAGTAATTGAAGATGAGTTTAAAGGTGTTGTATTGCCGAAAATAGAAGAAGCAATTGCAGAACTTGCAAACGATACACCAAAAGATTCATTACAGTCTTTAGCAATTTCACAAAAGCCAGCTGGTGGGCAACATGAAAAGATTTTTCATGTTTATGATACAAAAACAGGGGGTGACTTACTGCGGTTTCACGTAAGACGAGATCATCCGCCGCAAGATGGTTATTATTTTAATTTTCATTATCATCGTTATGAAGATGATTTTATAGCACATCACGAGCTTGGTGATATTTATTGGAATACGAATACACCGCCGCAATGGCTTTCATAGGAAAAAAGAACAAGGATATATACCTTGTTCTTTTTTTGTAGATAAAGAGAAAGTAAATAAAAGGTAATATCAATTTGAAAGAGAATTCATAAATATAAAGAATATAAAAGTAACGATAACAAGGAGCATTCGTAATGAATAAATATATTATTTTTGATTTTGATGGTACGTTAGTGGATTCTAAAGATATCTTTATTCCTATTTTCAATGAAATAGCAGAGAAACACCGTTTTAAACAGGTAAGAGAAGAGGATGTTGAAGCATTGCGGAAGTTATCAATTCCTGAGAGGTGTAAATTGCTTCACGTGCCTCTGTATAAAATCCCTATGATAGCATTAGAGTTTTATAAATTATATCAACCATCGATCTCAAATCTTACTTTGTTCGATGGAATAAGAGATGTTTTGCAGACGTTGAAAGAGAGCGGCTTTGAAATTGTCATTGTATCCTCGAACGCTGAGGAGCATATTCGGGAATTTTTACGTCATAATGAAATTAATTTTATTCATGATGTTTTTTGTTCTAATAATATTTTTGGAAAAGATAAAGTGATAAAGAAATTTTTAAAAGCAAATAAACTACAAAATTCCGATGTGATTTATGTTGGGGATGAGCTTCGTGACATTGTATCTTGTAAGAAAATTGGTGTAGAAGTGATTTGGGTAAGCTGGGGCTATGATGTAATAGAAACGGTACAGGCTGAATCTCCGAATTATATTGTGAATGTGCCAAAAGAAATTGTAACTGTCGTACATTCGAAGTAGAAAGTTGGTAGGAAAGGGAGCAAGGGGAGTATGCCGGAGAAAACGTTTGAACCAGGTATTCACCATATCGAATTTTGGGTCGCAAACTTAGAGAAATCTATTGAATTTTATCGTCAATTTTTTTCTATTATTGGCTGGAAACAACTAAATGAAACAGCTTTTAGTACAGGGAAAACAGAAATATATTTTAAAGAGATTGGTGCGGAACTTGTGCGAACGTTAGGCCCAAGGCATATTTGTTATCAGGCAATGAATCGGTCTGTAGTTGATGAAGTAGCACATTTCTTACATAATGTTCGTGCCACAATCATTCGCGGACCAATAGAAATGAAAGAGTATTCAGAAGGATATTATACAGTTGATTTTTATGATCCGAACGGTTACATATTAGAAGTTGCATATGCGCCGAATATGGAGATGTAAATTGAATATCTGAAACACTTGCATCTCTTACTATGTAATGAGCCGAATTACAAATAGGATTGTTTAAAGGCAAAGAGCGCTGCACAAAAGTCAGCGCTCTTTGTTTTGGAAATAAACCTTACTAATAGAAATTCTATTTTCCTATTTTCGTAAACAGTAGCGGCTTTGTACTTAACGTTGCTGGTAGGTGCAGTTTAAGCTCGTTTAGTTCACCTGCTGTATTCATCTCATAAGAAATTAATATGTTCATTTCCATTTGGAAAACATTCCATTTCGTGCTGAACATATCATAGTGATGATGTTTCATTTCAATATCAAATGAGGCAAATTTTAAGTATAGAGTTTCATTTCGTTTGTGTATTTCGATTGTGCCGTAAGCAGGATGTTCGAACGTTCCGATATAATCTTTTAATGGATGTGAAAGAACGGTTTCCTTTACTTGTGGTAGCGGCTTGTTCATTTCTTTCATTATTTCATTAAATTTAGCTGTATCTTCTATTGCACGTTTATGCCAATCAATTGGTTCTAATCCAAGTAATTCATCATAAATTTGATGCGCAAGGTAAGATGGAAGTAACGTATGACCGGAATTCGTTAACACGACAAGCCCAATATTATGTTCTGGCATAAAGGATACAAGTGCCGAGAATCCATCGATATTCCCGCCATGATGGATTTCTTTATGTCCGCGATAGGCGCTAATAAACCAGCCGAGACCGTAGCTGTTTAATGGGCATTCCGGCATAGCAAACATTGGTTCATCTGGAATTGGGATATACGGTGTATACATTTGTTGGAGCATGTCCGGCATAATAAGTTCATGTTCACCAACTTTTCCTTTATTTAAATGAAGTAATACCCATTTTGCCATATCTTCTATATTAGAGTTCATACATCCAGCAGCACCAATTGTATCAATTTTACAGAAAGGTACTTCTGTTATGTTCCCATCTTTTTCGATGTAAGGAAGTGCGTGATCATCTGATTTTTGTGAAGTGGTAACAGAGAAGTTCGTACGTTCCATCTGAAGCGGGTCTAAAATATGTTCTGTGACATATTGTTCCCATGTTTGATTTGTAATGTTTTCAGCAATATAACTAATCATGGCATACATTAAGTTGTTATATAAAAATGCCGAGCGAAATGGTGCATCTAGTTCTAAGTGGCAAATTTTTTCAGCGATTTCTTGTCGAGTTAAAGAAGAGATATACCATAATGTATCATGACGACTGACACCGGTACGATGAGATGCTAGGTCACGAGCTGTAATTTGTGCGCTTGCTAGCGGATCATGAAGTGAAAAAGTTGGAATGTAAGTTTGCACAGGTGTATCCCAATTAAATTTTTGCTGTTGTGCGAGTAAACTTAAAGAAAGTGTACCAAATGCTTTTGTCGATGAACCAATTGCAAATAATGTTTTTGATGTAACTGCTTTTTTATTTTTTGTATCACGGAACCCATAACCTTCTGAGAATACTACTTCTCCATTTTTTACAATAGCGACTGCAGCTCCAGGAACGTTTAAATCTTTCATCATGTTTTTGATTGTCGTATGTAATTTACTTGTAAGAGGCAGTTCAAGTTTTTGCATAGTATAACCTCCACTCATATATTATTTACTTCCGCACTATAGTTTCTTGAAAAGGATAGGAAAAACCTTTTTCTTTTTATGGGTAATATTGACAAAAGTATGTCAGATTTTGAAGATGAAAAAATTTTTTAATACGGTGTTCTGTACGTGTATTCTGTATGAAAGAGTTTTTTACTAAAAAGGCCGTGTGAAATTCAAATGCATATATGATAAACTCCATATAGGAAAAAATAATGTTACATAAAGCAATTGTGAAAGAAGGTTACTTGATGAAACACGCAGAGTATGAATATTTAAATATGTGCCGTCACGTCATGGAAAACGGTACGAGAAAAGAAGATCGCACTGGTACAGGGACAGTATCTGTATTTGGGTATCAAATGCGCTTTGATTTAAGTCAAGGTTTTCCGTTACTTACGACAAAACGTGTGCCGTTTCGTTTAGTAGCGAGCGAACTTCTTTGGTTTATGAAAGGTGACACAAACATTCGTTACTTGTTGCAGCATAATAATAATATTTGGAATGAATGGGCGTTTAAAAATTGGGTTGAGAGCGATGCGTATACAGGTCCAGATATGACAGATTTTGGACTACGTTCACAGCAAGATGAAGACTTTAATAAGCAATACGAAGAGCAAATGGAATTGTTTAAAACAAAGGTGTTAGAAGATGATGAATTTGCGAAGCGTTACGGTAATTTAGGAGATGTGTACGGGAAACAGTGGCGTGCATGGAAAACAACTGCTGGAGAGACGCTTGATCAATTACAAGATGTAATTGACATGATTAAGAAAAACCCAGATTCCCGCCGTTTAATCGTGTCTGCATGGAATCCAGAAGATGTACCAAGTATGGCACTACCACCTTGTCATACATTATTCCAATTTTATGTGGCAGATGGGAAATTATCTTGTCAGCTATATCAACGCAGCGGTGATATTTTCCTAGGTATTCCGTTTAATATAGCTAGTTATTCTTTATTAACACATCTAATTGCGCATGAGTGTGGATTAGAAGTGGGTGAGTTTGTTCATACAATTGGTGATGCACATATTTATACAAATCACTTTGAACAAATAGAAAAACAATTAGCACGTGAACCACGTTCATTCCCAACGTTAAAGCTAAACCCAGATGTGAAATCTATTTTTGATTTTGAAATGAGCGATCTTATGTTAGAAGGATACGATCCACATCCAGCAATTAAAGCACCGGTAGCTGTGTAAGCGAAGATAGGAGGATACATATGATTTCATTACTTGTAGCAATGGATAAAAATCGTCTAATCGGTAAAGAAAACCAATTACCTTGGCATCTTCCAGCAGATTTGGCGTACTTTAAAAAAGTAACAATGGGCCATCCGATTATTATGGGAAGAAAAACGTTTGAATCAATTGGAAGACCTTTACCTGGTAGAACGAACATTATTTTAACTCGTAACAAAAATTATGAAATGGAAGGCTGCGAAGTTATCCATTCTATTGATGATGTACAGAAATTGGACGAGCAAATGAATGAAGAAATTTTTGTCATTGGCGGAGCAGAGATTTTTAAAGAAGTTCTTCCATTTGCAGATCGCTTGTATATTACGAAAATTGAAGAAGTATTTGAAGGTGACACATTCTTTCCAGAAATTAATTACGATGAGTGGAAAGAAATATCTGTAGAACAAGGCGTGACAGATGAGAAAAATCCATATACGTATGCTTATCATGTGTATGGTAAATGAAAATAAAGTGGGAGAGAAGATTGGTGTATTACATACCAATCTTCTTTTGTTGTTGTCTTTTCTAAGTACACTCCACAATTTTGTGTCCTCTCCTTTTTGTTTTTATACTAAGAAAACGAAAAGTAAAAACAAATCCTTATATAAAAATTTTCTGAATGTTATAATGATAATATAAAGAACGACGCATATTGCGTCGATTTTTTATTGGGTGAATTTTATAAAATTGGATTTTTATAGTATGATAGTATCGAAATATAAAGGAGGGGAAAATGTGAAAAAGATATGGGGAATGCTTTTTATTTTTTCAATGCTATTCATAGTAGGCTGCGGAAAAGAAGAGAAGCCAGAGCAAGCGATGGATACATATGTAAAAGCATGGAATGAGCAAAAGTTTGATGAAATGTATGAACAGTTATCGAAAGAGGCAAAGCAGTCGATTACAAAAGAAGATTTTGTAAAAAAATATGAAAACGTTTATACAGGAATTGCGGTGAAAAATTTAAAAGTAGAAGCAGTAACGAAAAAAGAAGACAAAAAAGATGAGAAAAACAATGCGAATGTACCTTTCAAAGTAAGCATGGATACAATCGGCGGGAAGATTACGTTTAAAAATGATGCAAAGCTTGTGAAAGAAAAGGATGGAGATAAGGATGTCTGGAAAGTTGATTGGAATCCATCATTTATTTTTCCAACTATGAAACAAGATGATAAAGTACTTGTTCAATCATTTTCGCCAAAGCGTGGTGAAATTTATGACAGGAATGGAAGCGGATTAGCAACGAATGGGAAAGCTTCAGAAGTTGGAGTTGTGCCTGGAAAATTAGGTGAATCAGCACAGCAAACAAAAGAAACATTAGCAAAATTATTACATATGCCGGTTGAAGATATCGAAAAGAAATTAACAGCAAAATGGGTACAACCAGGCTACTATGTTCCACTTTCTATTTTACCAGAGGATGCAAATGAAAATGATTACATATCTATGCCTGGTGTAGCGATACGTACAGTGAATGTTCGTACATATCCTTTAGGAGAAGCTGCGGCACATTTAACTGGCTACATGGGGAAAGTGAATGCAGAGGATTTAAAGAAATTAGCAGACAAAGGATATAAAGCCGATGATCCTATTGGAAGAACAGGTCTGGAAAGTGTTTTTGAAGATAAACTTCGCGGTGAAAAAGGCGGACGTGTTTATATTGCGGATGCGAAAGGAAAAGAATTAAAAGAACTTGCTAAAAAAGAAGCGAAAGATGGCGAAAATATTACACTAACGATTGATGGAGGTTTACAACAAAAAATTTATGCAGAAATGAAGGGCGAAGCGGGTTCAAGTGCAGCAGTGCATCCACAAACAGGAGAAACATTAGCTCTTGTAAGTAGTCCATCATACAATCCAAACGCTATGATAAGAGAGTCAGCAAAAGCAGAACGAGATGCTTGGAATAATGATCCGAAAAATCCGATGACAAATCGGTTTACACAAGTATACGCACCCGGTTCTGTTTTTAAGCCAATTACAGGCGCCATTGGTCTAGAAACAAAAGTACTGAATCCAAAAGAATCTCTTAACATTGATGGTTTAAAATGGGCAAAAGATTCTTCTTGGGGTAACTATTATGTAACGCGTGTCAAAGATGTCAATCCAGTTGATTTTGAAAAAGCAATGATTTATTCCGATAACATTTATTTTGCACAGGAAGCATTAAAAATTGGTAAAGATAAGTTTATGGAAGAAGCGAAGAAATTTGGGTTTGGTGAAAAGTTACCGATTGAATATGGATTTGCAACTTCGCAGATCGCAAAAGATGGTATAAAAAATGATATTCAACTTGCTGATACAGGGTATGGTCAAGGTCAAGTTTTAATGTCATCTCTTCACGTTGCATTATCTTATGCGCCAATTGTGAATGAGGGGAATATTCCATCTCCACATCTTTTAAAAGATGAAAAGCAGGTAAAGGCGTGGAAGGAAAACGTGGTATCAAAAGAGAACAGTGATATTTTGAAAGATGCTTTAATAAAAGTTGTGAATGACCCAGAAGGAACAGGTAAGATTGCAAAATTAGATGGTATTACGCTTGCTGGAAAAACAGGAACAGCGGAATTAAAAGAATCAAAAGAAGCAGATGGTAAAGAGTTAGGGTGGTTTGTTGCATTTGATGCAAATTCTCCAAATATGGTTGTGGCAATGATGATTGAAGATGTAAAAGGTAGAGGTGGAAGTAGTATTCCGGCTGAGAAAGTCAAACATGTGTTTCAAAAGTGATGGACAAAGAGCTATTTCATTCATAAGTGAGGTAGCTCTTTTTTATCCCGCTATAGGCAGTCAGATCCCTTTGTTAATAGCTTTCCGTAATTCAGTGATGAATTTCTTTCACTGATGAAAGTCTCGCCCAATATGATTATTTACTTACGAAAAAAAAGTAACTATTTTTATTGACAGATAAACAGTAATTATATATCATTACTTATGTAAGGTAAGTAATTTATTTTTTAACAAAAAATCTTGAATTGAAGATATTAACGAAGAGAAAAAAGGGAGAGAAATAAACATGACAAAAGTACTATTTATTACAGCAAATCCAAATCCAGCAGAAGTATCATTTGGTATGGCAGTAGGAGAAGCATTTATTGAAGCTTACAAACAAGCGAATCCACAAGATGACGTTGTAACAATTGATTTATTCCATACAAACGTACCTGCAATTGATGGTGAAGTGCTTGCTGCTTGGGGGAAACTTGGGGCAGGAGAAGGCTTTGAAACATTAAGTGAAAGCCAACAACAAAAAGTTGCAGCAATGAGTGGGAACTTAGAAACATTTATGCATGCAGATAAATACGTATTTGTAACACCAATGTGGAACTTAAGCTATCCACCAGTTGTAAAAGCATACTTAGATAACTTATCAATTGCAGGTAAAACATTTAAATATACTGAAAATGGTCCAGTTGGTTTATTAGAAGACAAAAAAGCGCTTCATATTCAAGCAACAGGCGGCATTTACGCTGAAGGACCATACGCAGCAATGGATTTTGGCCGCAACCACTTAAAAGCGATGTTAAATTTCATGGGTGTAACGGATGTAGAATATATTGCAGTAGAAGGTATGAGTGCAAATCCTGCACAGGCACCTGAAATTAAAGAACAAGCAATTGAAAAAGCACGTGAATTAGCAAAACAATTCTAATCTATCATATTATAAAAAATGTCCAAGCGCTTGTCGTTTGGACATTTTTTCTTCTTTTTCCTTCGTTTGTCTAGTATAATGAAGTACGGAATTACAATATGTGGGGGTTCTATATGATTCAAACGTTTTTTAAAATTTTGTACTTAATTTTAATAGTAATTGGTATTACGCCAAGAATGTGGCGTATAAAACGAAAGTTACATACACTATCGCCGCAAGAAAAAGATCGTCTGGTATATAAAACAACAAATTGGTTTGGCAAGAAGATGGTTCATGTAGCTGGATCAACAGTACAAGTGAATGGACTTGAAAATGTACCACAAGATAAGCCAGTGCTAGTAGTAAGTAATCATCAAAGTGATATGGATATTCCTGTTTTACTAGGTTATTTAAATAAGCCAATTGGATTTGTTTCGAAAGCGGAAATTAAAAAATTTCCACTTGTATCAACATGGATGGAATTGATGAACTGTGTATTTATGAATCGCAAGGATCGCCGTCAATCTTTACAAGCTATTAAAGATGGAATTGAGCTGTTAAAGCAAGGACATTCTATCGTTATTTTTCCAGAAGGAACTCGTAGTAAGGGAAATGGAATGGGAGAATTTAAAGCTGGTAGTTTCCATCTTGCTGTAAAAGCAGGTGTAGCGATTTTACCAGTAACATTGGACGGAACTTATAAAATGTTTGAAGCAAACGGTAATCGAATGAAGCCGGCGCATGCAACAGTCACAATTTCGAAACCAATTACAGCAGAACAATATCAAAATATGGATATTAAAGAATTAACAAAATATACGCAAGATATTATTGCGGGTCAGTTAAAAAAATAAGTAGAAAAGGTCTCAGCTATAAAAGCTGAGACCTTTTTTCTTCCGCTATTTGAGGTCAGTAATATCCTCACCTCAAAATTCAGCAAAAGCAAAGAAGTTAGGTGGGGGGAAGAGAATCCCCCACTGATTAAAGTTTCACTTTATGCTACAGGTAATACATAGAATAACACGCAGAAAAACATCATCGCACTTCCGCCTAATACAAATACGTGCCAAATTGCATGATTGAATGGTAGCTTTTCCCATAAGAAGAAGATGGCGCCGACAGAGTATAAAATTCCACCAATTAATAATAATGAGAAGCCGCTACCTGTTAAGCTTTCATATAACGGCTGAATGGCAACAATGATGAGCCAGCCCATAATGACATAAAACAAAGTTGATAGTTTAATAAAACGACGTACAAAAAAGATTTTAAAGACGATTCCGGCGATTGCTAGTGTCCAAATGATTGCGAGTAATGTCCAGCCCAGTGGTCCGCGTAGTGTAACGAGTAGAAATGGTGTATATGTGCCAGCAATTAATAAATAGATGGCAGAATGATCTAAGATAGTAAATAACTTTTCTACTTTTGGGTGATGGATACTATGTAATAGCGTTGAACATAAATAAAGTAAAAACATGCTCACACCGTATATAGTAAACCCTACAATTGCCGATGCTGTTCCGTACTTTGAGGCATGGATAATTAAAATAATTAACGCAGGGATACTTAAAATGGCGCCGATGCCATGTGTAATTGCATTTGCGATTTCTTCTTTAACAAACTGAGTCATTCGAGTCATCTTTTGAGTCATGTTTCGACTCCTTTCTTACGTAGTAAAATGAGGAGTGCAGTTTCTTTCACCATATCATATACAAAAGAAATAGGAAATGAAAATTGTATAAAAATTATATTTTCAATTTTTTTTGACAAAAGGCAATGGATACATTGACGTTTACAAACTTTTCTGACAAAATGAAATTAAGTGAAAATAAGGGGGAAGCAGTATGCCGAATATTGGGTTTCCAGGATTGATTTTAATTTTAATTATAGCATTAATTATTTTTGGTCCAAAAAAATTACCGGAAATTGGACGAGCATTTGGAGAGACCTTAAAAGAATTTAAAAAATCTGCAAAAGGTTTGCATGATGATATAGATGAGAAAAAATGAAGGGAAACATCTATCAGTAAGGGGGATTTCCTGCTGATTGCTAGTTAAACTGGACGGGTTCATACGTCCGGTTGTGAGGGATAAAAGATGTGAGAGAGTTTCTTGCATCTTTTTCTAGTGACCAAGGAAATGGGTGAGGATATGAACGATCACGAAATGAGCGTAGTAGACCATCTTGGTGAGTTGCGGAAACGACTCATTATTACAGCAGTAACATTTTTATTTTTCCTTATTATTGGTTTTTCTTATACGAAAGAGATCTATAGTTTTATTGTCAAAGATCTACATATGAAACTAACAGTTCTTGGTCCGAGCGATATTTTATGGATATATTTTGTTATTGCGGCTGTGTTTTCGATTGTATGTACGATTCCAATCGCAGCCCTGCAGCTTTGGTTATTTGTCAAGCCAGCATTGCTTCCGCATGAGCAAAAAATGACACTTTTATACGTACCAGGATTATTTATATTATTCATTGGTGGACTATGTTTCGGATATTTTATTATTTTACCATTTGTACTGCAATTTTTAGTTAGTCTTGGTGATGAAATGTTTCAAACAATGTTTACAACAGAAAAGTATTTTTCTTTTGTTATGAACATGACCGTACCATTTGCTGTGATTTTTGAATTACCCGTTGTAACCATGTTTTTAACGAGTATTGGGATTTTAAATCCAGTAGCACTACAAAAGATTAGGAGATACGCGTATTTTATATTAATTGTAATTGCGGTATGCATTACACCACCGGACTTTATTTCAGATTTCTCTGTAGCAATTCCATTGTTAGTAATTTATGAATTAAGTATTACGATGTCAAAAATTGTATATAAAAGAAAAGTAAAACGAGAATTGCAATCCTCATCGAAAAGTGCCTCTTTATGACGGGCACTTTTTTTATTTTTTTGTTATACTATTAATGTAAGCGTATACAATATAAAGAAGAAAAAAATTAATGCTTCTCCAAAATTTAGACAAACTTTTTGTCTTTGTCGGTTTATACTAACATTATAAATCAAAAAAAAAAGAGGATTGATATCGTGATTATGAAGAGTTTTTATTTTACTCATCCAACAGGAAAATGCGTAAAGGTGGTCGAAATCCCTGTGCTACAAACACAGCACCCATTAGCGTTTCAAATTCAGTCGCGTCTTCAGCTCTTTATCTCCAAAATTCAAAAACAAAAACAACCAAGGTTTTCGTACTCATTTCGAGAATATTTGCGAAGTTGCTTAAAATGGAATGATTATTCAAATGTATATGAAACAAACACGTTAGAAAAAAATGCATAGAAAAATTCGAGACAGAGTAAATGCGCTCTGTCGTTTTCTTTTTAGTCATAAAAAGTGAGGATTTTGTCGGAAAATTATCTCAAACTGTTGAAAGCAATGGGAATACTAGTATAATAACAGGGAGAGCGTAGTGGAAAGGGAAGAAGTAAAATATGCAAAAAATTAAAATTGTCACAGACTCAACGGCGGATTTATCACCAGATGTGATTGAAAAATATGATATTCATGTTATCCCATTATCAATTTCTGTGAACGGACAAACTTATTTAGATCGTATAGATTTACAACCAGATGAGTTTATTGAAGAAATGGAAAAATCGGAAGAATTGCCAAAAACATCTCAACCAGCGGTTGGTTCATTTGTAGAAATGTATGATCGTTTAGGAGAGGACGGCAGCCAAGTTCTTTCGATTCACTTAACAAATGGCCTAAGTGGATCAGTTGCAACAGCAAATAGTGCAGCGACGATGACAGATACAAAAGTAACAGTAATTGACTCTTTATTTATTAGTCATGCTTTAGCTTATCAAGTAATTGAAGCAGCAAAAATGGCGCAAGAAGGTCGTTCTTTAGAAGATATTTTAAAACGTGTTGAAGAAGTTAGAAAAAACACACGCCTATTTGTTGTCGTTGATACCTTAGAAAACCTTGTAAAAGGTGGTCGTATTGGTAAAGGAAAAGCAATGATTGGATCTTTATTAAATATTAAGCCGATTGCTAGTGTTGAAGACGGAGTCTACAATCCGATTACTAAGGTACGTAGCCAAGGACAAATTGTAAAAACATTAGCGAAAATATTTGAAGAGGATGTAGCTGGTAAAACAGTAAAAGCAGTGGCTATTCCTCACGCGAAAGCACTACCGTTAGCGCAAAAAATGAAAGAAGCAGTTGAAAAAATTAGTGGATTTACACAATCAGAGATTTTCTTCACAACACCTATTATTAGTACACATACAGGCGTTGGAGCAATTGGATTTTCTTATTTTGCAGAATAGAAAAAAGCTACTTGATCACATTCAAGTAGCTTTTTTAGTATAGTGCAAAAGAAATAATACGCACGATACGAATGCTTATACTATAATGTTCTGATTTTGTAAATGTGTTATACATGCGTATTTTCTTTTTTTATTTTTTCTTCTTGTATGGAAGGCGAAGTAGCTATATACGTTTGCCCAAGAAATAAAATGTGCAATTGTTCCCATGGGAGCATTCGTAAATTCCAATTGTTGCGAAGTCTTGTAATCGCCTCCTTTGGCGTTTCATCTGCGAGTGGAAATGCACCGTAATGCATGGGGATAAAATGTTTTGCTTTTATATCTAAAAATGCTTGCACCGCTTCTTCTGGAGAAATATGCGATATTTTCATAAACCATTCGGGTTCATAGGCTCCAATTGGCATGAGGGCAATATCAATTGTAAAGCGTTCTCCAATTTCTTTAAAACCCCGAAAGTATCCACTATCGCCGCAAAAATAAATGGTTTCTTCTGTTGTTTTGTTTTCAATGACCCACCCGCCCCAATGTGAGGAGTTCATATCAAATAATGATCTTCTCGTCCAATGCTGAGCTGGGACTAAGTGAAAATGTATATTATCAATTACTGTATGTTCCCACCAGTTATATTCTTCAACATGGAAAAATTTCTTTCGTAAAAATAACTTTTTTAAACCACTTGGTACCAAATATAGTACATCCGATTTTAGTTGACGAAGCGTGGGGAAATCAAGGTGATCGTAGTGACCGTGAGAAATAAGTACTACATCAATGGGCGGAAGTTCTTCAAGCGTCAGTCCAGGATCTGTAAGCCGTGGTACAACTTTAACTTTTTTAGACCATACAGGATCGGTTAAAATATTAAGTCCATTCATTTGAATAAGAAATGTCGAGTGGCCAATCCATGTAACGGTTGTTTTATGTGCATTCGCACGTAAAAATGTAGCTTGTTTTACAGGCGATTGTTCTATAACGAAAGTGGAGTCTTTTTTCTTTTGTTTACGTTCTTTTCTCCACCGTAAAAATTCCCTTATTGGCTTTTTGGTACTAATATTATCCATGTTCTCATAACGCTTTCCACACATGAGCATCACCTCATATAAAATCTATTTAGTTCTATTGTATCGAAATGTTGTAAAGGAAAGAAGTAAATGAAATTGACTAATTATTAAAAAAGTGTAAAATTACAACGAGGTAATCTTTACAAAGCAAACAGAGGTGTGTTCACATGAATAAAGAGAAAGTGATACTGACAATTGCGAAAAGAATGAAACTTATTCGAATAGAACATAATTATACGCAAGAAGAAATGGCAGAGATTTTAGGTCTTTCCAAAAAGACGCTTGTTCAAATTGAAAAGGAACGCATTTTACCTTCGTGGACGACTGTTGTTGCGGTATGTGCGTTGTTTCAAGACAGCGAAGTGTTACAGTCTGCGTTTGGGGGATCTGCTCTTGAAGTTGTTCAAACAGTCTCTCATCACCATATTGAATATAAAAAAGAAAAAACGATGGGTGGACATGTATGGTGGAAGGAAATTGAGAAAAGAGGGCTTTTCTGCTTACAGCAAAATATTGTTAGTCAGCATTATCGTATTTTAGATGACGAAGATTATAGGTGGTTTAGCACATTTGATAAAGAAGAAGCTATTGAAAAATTAGTACGATTTAGTGAACAAGTGAAGTAAACACTTCTCCTGTAGTGTTTACCTTTGTTACAATAAAGTGAAACTTTCATTAGTAGGATTGTTCCGTATTGATGAAAATATCTTATAAATCGGACTCTTACTGTTCGTTAGCATAGGATAGAAGAAATGTTATATTTTGAAAGAGAGAAGGGTGTTCTAGAATGAAGAAATATCAAAAATGGATTGGTATTCTTACTGTTTTTTGCTTACTAGTCTTAGCTGGATGCAGTTCAGGATCAAAACTTCGAGATCCATTAAATTGGGATGTTGAAAGTTTTCAATACATAAATCAAAATGGTGAAAAGTTTGGTACGAAAGATTTAAAAGGAAAAGTATGGGTAGCGGATTTCGCATTTACACACTGTCAAACGGTATGCCCACCACTGACAGCTAATATGGCGAAATTACAAAGGTTGGCGAAAGAACAAAAACTAGATGTTCAATTTGTATCGTTCAGTGTTGATCCAGAGGTAGATAAGCCCGAAGATTTAAAAGCATTTGCACAAAAGTTCACAGATGATACGAAGAACTGGAATTTTCTAACAGGGTATACGCAAGATGACATTGAAAAGTTTGCAAAGAAAAACTTCCAAATGCTTGTTGACAAGCCTGACAATACAGATCAAGTTGTTCATGGGACATCATTTTATTTAGTAGATCAAAACGGGAAAGTCGTGAAGCAATATAGCGGAATTAAAAATACACCATATGAGGATATACTACGTGATATTAAGCGTTTAACACAGTAAAAAAGGATGCGAATGGGCATCCTTTTTTATTCAATCGATAAAATATCATGTTGCTGCGGAAGTTTTGGTGCACGAACTTCTAAAATGCCATCTTGATAAGAAGCTTTCGCTTGTTTTTTATTAATCGTATACGGTAGTTTAATCATGCGGGAAGCTTCTGACATTGCGCGTTCGCGGCGATAATAATTATGTGATTCTTTTATTTCTTCTCCTAAGACATCTTCTTTTACGGAAATTTTTAAGTATTCACCCTGTATTTCAATTTGAATCTGTTGTTTTTGAACACCAGGAAGTTCAGCTTTTATAACAAGGTCTTCTCCTACTTCAAATAAATCAACAGGAAATGTTAATAAACGATTTCCTTTTTGGAAAAAGTGATTCATATCTGCAATAACATCACGAAGCGGAGTTTGTTCGAAAAAGTCATCAATTTGCTTTAAGTAACTTCGAAATGGCGGACGTGAAGGCTTTTGTTCATCACTCATAATTTCCCCTCCTAAAGATAAATCTGAAATATCATATGACCAAAATGCCTAAATGTGAGTGTGGTTTTTTCAGTTACGTAAGAAATTGAAAGTTGATGAAGGATAGGATAAGAATAGGAGCGGTTTTTTGTACTTTTTGTCGCTATATTGTTATGATTGTGCTAGTATAAATAGGGTTAGTAGTATAGAAAAAGAATGAAAACCGAAAGAGGGTAAGAAAGTATGTGTGGTTTTGTAGGATGTTTATGTGAAAACCCTAGAGAGTTTTCGGCAGAAGAAAAACATCAATTTGAAAATATGAATACGATTATCTTTCACCGTGGTCCAGACGATGAAGGGTACTTCCGTGATGAACACGTACAATTTGGCTTCCGCCGTTTAAGTATTATTGACTTAGAGGCAGGACATCAGCCGTTAACGTATGAAAATGATCGTTATGTAATTATTTTTAATGGTGAAATTTATAACTATGTAGAGCTTCGCGAAATGCTTCTTGAAAAAGGTGCAACATTTGCGACACAATCTGATACAGAAGTAATCATTGCATTATATGCTCATATGAAAGAAAAATGTGTAGATTACCTTCGTGGTATGTTTGCATTTATGATTTGGGATCGCGAAGAGAAAAAACTTTTCGGTGCGCGTGATCATTTCGGTATTAAACCGCTTTACGTTGCGCAGCACGAGGATACAACATTCTTTGCATCTGAAAAGAAAAGTATCTTACATGTGATGGAAGATAAAGGGGTTAACCCAGCTTCTCTACAACATTACTTTACGTATCAATATGCTCCAGAGCCTGAAACATTAACAGTGGATATTAACAAAATTGAGCCAGGTCATTACTTTGTAAAAGAGCTTGGTAAAGAGATGGAAATCCGTCGTTATTGGCAACCATATTTCAATGCATCTGATGCGACAAAAGAAGAGCATATTCAAGCAATTCGTGACGTATTATACGATTCTGTGAAAATGCATATGCGCAGTGATGTACCAGTAGGTTCATTCTTATCTGGTGGTATCGATTCATCGATTATCGCGTCTATTGCAAAAGAAATGAATCCAAATCTATTAACTTTCTCTGTTGGCTTTGATCGTCGTGGTTTTAGTGAGGTTGACGTAGCGAAAGAAACAGCAGAAAAATTAGGTGTAAAAAACTATAGCGTATTCGTAACACCGCAAGAATTTATGGATGAATTCCCAAAAATTATGTGGCATATGGATGATCCATTAGCGGATCCAGCAGCTGTACCATTGTACTTCGTTGCAAAAGAAGCACGTAAACATGTAACGGTTGTTCTTTCTGGTGAAGGTTCAGACGAGCTGTTTGGCGGATATAACATTTATCGTGAGCCAAACTCTTTAAAAATGTTCTCTTACATCCCTAGCCCAGGAAAACGTGTGTTAAAAGCGTTAAGTGGTGCATTAAAAGAAGGGTTCAAAGGAAAAAGCTTCTTAGAGCGCGGATGTACACCGATCGAAGAGCGTTACTATGGAAATGCGAAAATTTTCCGTGAAGAAGAAAAAGCAGCACTTATGAAGCACTACAATGAGAGTGTTAATTACATGGATATTACGAAGCCATTGTATGATGATATTAAGAACTACGACGATGTAAGCAAAATGCAATACATTGACATGTTCACATGGCTGCGCGGCGACATTTTATTAAAAGCTGATAAAATGACAATGGCACATTCATTAGAACTTCGCGTACCATTTTTAGATAAAGAAGTATTTGATGTTGCATCTAAAATTCCAACAGAATTAAAAATTGCAAACGGTACAACAAAAGCAATTTTACGTGAAGCAGTACGCGGTATTGTACCGGATCACGTATTGGATCGTAAGAAGCTAGGCTTTCCAGTACCAATACGTCACTGGTTAAAAGATGAAATGCATGATTGGGCTGTAAATATCATTAAAGAAAGCAAAACAGAGCATTTAATCGACAAGCAGTACGTATTAAACTTATTAGAAGCACATTGTGCAGATAAAGGCGATTACAGCCGTAAAATTTGGACAGTACTTGCATTTATGGTATGGCATCAAATTTTTGTTGAGCATAAATATGATACAAATGTGTTCCATGAAGAAACAAAGCGTGCTTATAGCTTAGTATAAATAGAAAACCTTAAGATAACATTGTTATCTTAAGGTTTTTTTCATAAATACTTGTCCTACTTGATACAATAATAATAAGAATGAAGGTGAAATAGTTATGTTAACGTTTGAAAAGGTGATAGATGAAACAAGGCTAGTAATAGAAGAAATGTTTTTTTCTCATAATCTACCTGTTCAAGATGTAGTGTATTGTATAAAAGCAGACGATACATACGTAGGGATTATTGATTACACTTTGCAACAAAATAAAGCGATTTTATCTTATCTTCTCATTCATCATGATTATGAAGGATACGGATATGGAACAAATGCTTATTATACGTTTGAAGAAATCGTCAAAAGAGACGACGTGGAAGAGATTGAAATCACACTTATAGATAAGAATGAAAGGGTAAAAGCATTTTTTGAACAACTTGGCTTTCAACAAAATAATCATGTTTATATAAAGCAACTGTAATGGGGGAGACGAAGAAATGGAAATTCGCAGCGCAAATAGGGAAGATGTAAGAGCTATTTTACATATATATAATGATGCAATTGTACATACAACCGCTACATTTGATTTGCAAGAGAAATCATTAGCAGAAATGAATATGTGGTTTGATACACATAATGAAATGTATCCAATCATCGTTGCTGAAGAAGATGGTATCGTACTTGGGTATTGCTCTTTATCTCCATTTCGAGAAAAAGAGGCATATAAGCAAACAGTAGAAATTTCAGTTTATGTGGAAAAGCAGGCGCGCGGAAAAGGTATTGCGAAAAAATTGATAGAGCGCGTACTTCAATTAGCAGAGGAATTGAGGCATCATACTATTATTGCTGGGATTACAAAGGGGAATGACATAAGTGTGAAGCTGCATGAACAGATGGGATTTACATATGTAGGATGTTTTCGAGAAGTTGGCTATAAGTTTAATGAGTGGCAAGATGTGTTATTTTATCAGTACATTATAAAATAAGGTGGGAAGTGTATGGGAATGACGCTAGCGCTTATTGCAGTTCTAGGCTGTTTTTTATTTGCAGAGTTATTTCAATTACTTGTGAAAAATATATTGAACAAGAAGCGTACACCATATGAATGGCAATATTTCCCTTTGTTTTCAATATTGTTTCTTGCACTATATACTTTGCAAAAAGTCACTCTTTTTCCACCACCAATTGCAATTTTTTTGAAATTAGGCTTGTTATATAGCTGTATTGGTATGGGAATTCTATTCTGTTTATTTTGTATCAGATATGTTCACTATCAAACTTATATTTTTATTTTAAATTGGTTGAAACGGGATGATAGGAACCGTCTTTCATAAGACGGTTTTTGTTTATCCCGCTATTTGCGGGCAGTAAGACCCCCACCTCAAGGTTGAGAGAAAAGCAAAGAAGGTAGGTGGAGGATGAAGAAAACCCCCCACTGATGGAAGTTTCACTTTATCTTAATTTCGTCAAATAAATCTTTAAAATGGGATGTATACCAAAAAACTAGGGTTCCTTGTATTTTACAGGGGCCCCTAGTTTTTGTGAGTAGAAAATTATACTTTTTCAATGTACAAAGAAGCTTTCCGTTATGATAATTGCTTGAGATAATAACGTCTTCTTTTATTCATTCGCAGTTTTTGGAGCTGTTTCCTGTGAAATCGCTGCTTCCAATTCTGACTATAAAAATGAATAGAACGTACAATTAAAGGCGAAAATGCCCCGCTGAAACTATTATATCCTTCGAGAAACCCCAAGCTAATCCCCCCCTTTTTAAGAGATAAAAACCGTGAGAATTAGATACCTTAAACGGTTCGCGTCTAATATTTTATGTATATATATATGTTATGAGCAAGTCCTTTTGTAGATTGTGTTAGCATTTAAGGGAGGAGTAATTCACGTTACTGTAATTTTATCTTTTACAAATTAATTTTATAATTTTCTTAAGAATAACAATAAATGTAGAGAAGCTTTTTGTTGTATAAAAGAGTGAAAATTCTTACTTTTTAAGTAATTTAAGTTGTACAATGGAAGTACTTATGAAGAGGAGGCGAGAGATTATGAAAAGTGTTTATAAAGATTGGATTTTATTTAATGGAAGCATCGTGAATACGAAAGAGAAAGAACCAATGATTTCATTAGAAGAGAGAGGATTACAGTTTGGGGATGGAGTATATGAAGTATTTCGTTTATATGATGGGAAGCCTCATTTATTAGATCTCCATTTAGATCGTTTCTTCCAATCTATGGAGGAAATTGAATTAGAACCGCCATTTACAAAAGAAGAACTTATTTCTCAACTGCAGCAATTGATTGAGAAAAATCAATTTAAAGAAGATGGGAATGTATATATTCAAATTTCGAGAGGTGTACAACCTAGAAATCACTTGTTCGAATTAAATCTCCAACCTACATACTACGCAAATATCGTACCATTTCCGAGGCCAACTACTCTTATGGAAGATGGAATTAAAGTGACAGTAACGGAAGATATACGTTGGCACCGTTGTCATATTAAATCTCTCAATTTACTTCCTAATATCATGATTAAAAATAAAATTGCAAAAGAAGGCTATTATGAAGCAATTTTAGTTCGTAATGGTATTGTAACGGAAGGATGTCATTCTAATTTCTTTATTGTTAAAGATGGAACTCTTATTACACACCCTGCGAATCAATTTATTTTGTATGGAATTACACGTCATCACGTTATTTCCTTAGCAAAGCAGCTGAATATCCCTGTAGAAGAACGCCAATTTTCTCTTCAAGAAGTATATGAAGCGGAGGAGTGTTTTTTTACAGCTACACCTATTGAAATTGTACCAGTAACGCAAATTGGAGAAGATTGGTATCAAACGGAAGAACAACGAGTTATAAGAAAGTTGCAGGCAGCGTATAAAGAAAGTGTTTATACTGCTAACATAAAGTGAAACTTCCATCAGTGGGGGGGTTCTTCATCCTCCACTGATGGAAAGCTCTCACCAATCGGGCTTTTACGGGCAGTTATCCCCCGTCTATCGTCTTTGCTTCTCTCTGAATCTTGAGGTGGGGATCTTACTGCCCGTCAATGCGGGATACAATAAAAATGGTTTTTATTAGGTGTTAAAAGTAAATAAATGCTTAAAAAGCTGGAACATGTCCAGCTTTTTTTGTTATATGATATAATCAGACAAGTAGGGATTTTGAAAACGTTATAAAAGGGGATTTGGAGTTATATGGATTATCAAGCATTCAAAGATATTATTCATGGGCGCCGTAGCGTTCGTAAATTTACAGAGCAAGATGTTTCTGTGGAGGATATTGAAGAAATCATCGATTGTGCGAGATATGCACCGAGTGATACAAATTCGCAAACGTGGGAATTTGTCGTTATCATGAATCGTGACAAAATCAAAGACATAGAAGAAATGACATGGAATGCATTACATAAACGAGCAGAAGAGGCTACAGAAAAAGGAGAAGAAAAAGCAGCGAAGTTATTGACTCGTTCTTTTGGACCATACGCAACAGCTTTTTCAGATGCGCCTGTTTTAATCATCTGTTTAGCAACGCCATATCAGTCTAAGTTTCGTGAAAAGATTTTTGATCCGATTGATTTTGTTCCAGAGTCTATTTGGGAGGAAGAAGGAATTAAAAGCAGCTGTTTAGCTGCACAAAACTTAATGCTCGCAGCCCATGCTCGTGGTCTTGGTACATGTCCAATGACAGGACCGGTGTTATTAGCACAGGATGAGCTAAGAAGCTATTTACAAATCGAATCTGATAAACAAATTAATATGGTTATTTCGTTAGGCCATCCAAAGGATCAGCCGAAAAAGTTAGCTCGAAAAGAAGTAGCGGAAATTACGAAATTTATCAAATAAAGTAAGACTCCTATTAATAGAGATAAATGTTAAAATAATCTTAGTTGTAAGGACTAAGATTATTTTTCATGTAGAAATGAAGGAAATATATAATTAATAGGTTATAAAGAATGCTGAAAAGGATTTACTAAAAATTTCTTGGAAAAATAATGATGATAATAGAGGGATAAGTGTGGTACAGTTAGTTGTGTAAATAACATGCTTCGATTATGAAAGTGTTTCAAATAAATGTATATATTTAAAAGTTATGTTTAGATAATAAATTAACATTAAGATACAGGGGGAATGGATTTTGAAAAAATTCATAATCACTGGATTATCTGTTATGTTGTTAGTGGGCTGCGGAGCAACAAAAGACAAGAAAGTGACGGAAGAAACACAACAAGAACAAACTGTTAATGCGCAGCAAGAAATCAAATATTCATTCCCAGAAGGAGTAACTTCAGTTGGTGAAGGAACAGTGAAAGTTATTACTCCGGATGGTACATCAGAAAATGGGAATGTGCCTGTAGTATTTATCAAAAAAGATACGATTATCCAAAAAGTGGAAATTGAACTTTCGAATTTCCAAGAGGATAAAGAAACATATGTATACGTTGATAAACAATTTGAAGAAAAGCATCAAGTAAGGAAAATAACACAAACGACAATTGCATTAAAAGAAGAGACACTACAACCAGGTGTTCATACCGTAGCAGCAATCCAGTATGAAAATAATGATCCGAATGGAAAAGTAATCAACTTTGCCCAGGCGAAGTTTGAAAATAAACCAGCACAATAAGAAGAAATCTGCTCTAGGAGCAGGTTTCTTTTGTTGTTACCCCGCTACTTTTGAGCAGTAAGACTCTCACCTCAAGATTCGGAGAAAGCGAAGAAGATAGGTGAGGGATGAAAAAAAATTGATGGAAGTTTCACTTTATAGGGATTTTCATTACAAATGTCGAATATGTAATAAGGCGTCGTTATAACGCGTTTTCTATTGTTTACTGTGAAACGAAAGGAAGAGAAAAGATGAAACGAGCACTTATTAATATTGATTATACATATGATTTCGTAGCGAAAGATGGGGCCCTAACGTGCGGAAAACCAGCGCAAGTTATAGAAGAGCAGCTTGTAGAAATAACGAAGCAGCATATTGAAACTGGGGATTATGTTGTGTTCGCCATCGATAAACATGTAGAAAATGATTCTTATCATCCAGAGGCTAGATTATTTCCACCGCATAATATAGCGGGTACAAAAGGAAGAGGCTTATACGGTGAATTGCAAAATGTATATGAAAAATACAAAGATGATGAAAATGTATACTACATGGATAAAACAAGGTACAGCGCTTTTGCTGGAACGGACTTAGAAATCAAATTGCGAGAAAGAGGGGTACAAGAAGTGCATCTTGTAGGTGTTTGTACGGATATTTGTGTGTTACATACAGCAGTGGATGCTTATAACAAAGGATTTCGTATCGTAGTATACGAAAAAGCAGTTGCCTCATTTAATGAACAAGGGCACGAGTTTGCATTACAGCATTTTAAGTCTTGTTTAAATGCTGAAGTAAAGTAGGAAGAAAAAACCGCCAGAAGAATAGGGATTCTGGCGGTTTCGTTATTTTATTGCAACTATACAAATCGATCCTCTATATTCATGAAATTCCACATTGTTATAGCCGGTTTCTTTTAGTAGTTTTTCTATAGCTTCTTTTGTTTTAAATTGTGTCATATGATAGTTTATTTTATAGAGTTCAGCCGTAATGACAAAATAGCCATTTGGTTTTAATACTCGAAATATTTCTTTTACATCACTTTCTAAATTTGGCCAAAAATAATGTGTTTGAAATGCAGTAATCATATCAAAAAGGTGATTTGAAAAAGGCATAGAAGATACGCTTGCTTTTTTTATAAGAACTTTCCCTGAATTCACATTTTCTTTATTCATTTTTATAGAGTTCTCTACTGCTTTTTCGGAATAATCTATACCGTATACTTTTCCATATGGATTCATTTTAGAGAGAGTATGTACTGTTTTTCCTCCACCGCAACCTATATCTAATATTGTCACACGTTCTTTCATTTTAATCTTACTTAAAGTCCATTTTGTCATATTTGTATGAACTACATTCATGATACATAGCATAGTTGAACCGACAAAACCTTGTGGATTTTTAGCTTGTTTAATTAACTTGTTTAATAAACTCAATTCTCTCGCACCTTTCTTACCCTGTTTTAGCGTACAAAAATTTTCATTGATAGCAATTCCTCTGTATATCTTCCTTATATTTCCTTCTAATTCCTTTATATGAAAGAAAGATGTGATTTTTTAATTCTTATATTTATGAGTAGTAAAATCCTTTATTTCAAGATTTAATTGGTGATAGAAATTTCCCTCCATTCGTAGTATTTAGAATTTTCTTGATGTTATAATGGGAAATGGTGATGAACATGAATGAAAATGAAAAGCAAATGCATCGATTACAAGCGTTAAAAGAAATTGCCGAGTTATTAAATGAAGCGACTGATTTGCAGGAAATGTTAGAAAAGGTACTACATACGCTATTGCAAGTTATGAATTTACAAACAGGATGGATTTTTTTTATTGATGAAAAAGGAACGCATCGAATGCTTGTTGATACAAATTTGCCACCAGCACTTACATGGGAAGAAAAGAAACCAATGTGTGAAGGAGATTGTTGGTGTATTGATCGATTTGTTGCTGGACGTTTGCAAAAAGCAACAAATATTATTGAATGTAAGCGAATAGAAGATGCGATTGAAAATAAATGGGGAGAAACAGAGAGTATTACTCATCATGCGACGATTCCGCTTCAAGCAGGAGAAGAAAAGTTTGGATTATTAAATGTTGCTTCTCCTCATAAAATGCACTTTACAGAAGAAGAATTAGCTTTATTAGAAGCCATTTCCTTTCAAATCGGGACAACAATTCAACGTATTAAACTGGTTGAGAAAGAACGAAAATATGTAGTCATTGCAGAAAGAAATCGATTAGCACGTGATTTACATGATTCTGTCAAACAACTTCTCTTTTCAATTATGTTAACAGCTAGAGGAACGATTGATATGACGAAAAATAAAGAATTACAAGAGATGTTGATGTATATAGGAGAGTTATCACAAGAGGCACTGCAAGAGATGACATTATTAATTTGGCAATTACGGCCTGAGGGTTTAGAAAAGGGCCTTGCTGAAGCGATTCAGAATTATGGGAATTTACTTGGTATCCATGTAACTATGCGAATTGATGGAGTTATTTCGATAAGCGATGAAATGGAAGAAATGCTATGGCGTATTAGCCAAGAGGCGCTCCATAATTGTAAAAAACACGCATCTTGCGAAAAAGTATTTGTACACTTAAAAATAGAAAATAATATGTTGAAGTTTCAGATTGAGGATGACGGAGTAGGATTTATGAAAGAAAAAGTAAGAGATTCTGCGCTTGGTTTAAAAAATATGCAGGAGCGTATTGAGTTAATGAAAGGAAAGTTTCATATTCAAACGAAACCTGGAGAAGGAACGAAACTGGGGATTCAATTACCCATTTGAAGGGGGAAATTCATTGAAAATAAAACTATTACTTGTAGAGGACCATCATATTGTACGAAGAGGTCTTGTTTTCTTTTTAAAAACAAAAGAAGAATTTGATATTATTGGTGAAGTGGGAGATGGAGAAGAAGCGTTGCAATTTATTCAAAAAGAACGACCTGATGTTGTATTAATGGATGTATCGATGCCGAAAATGGACGGAATCGAAGCGACGAAGCGTATGAAACAATATGATCCATCTATTAAAATACTTATGTTAAGCAGTTTTTCAGAACAAGATTATGTTCTTCCGGCACTCGAAGCAGGTGCAGATGGATATCAATTAAAAGAAGTACAACCGGATCAACTTGTAGCTTCAATTATTGCAGTTCATCAAGGAAATACTAATTTCCATCCAAAAATAACCCCTGCTTTATTAGGACGCCCAGCAACAGTTGAGATAAAGCAAGATAGTTTATCTATGTTAACGAAGCGGGAAAAAGAAGTGCTGCGAGAAATTGCCAAAGGGAGAAGTAATAAAGAAATTGCAGCAGAGCTACATATTACAGAACAAACCGTAAAAACGCATGTTTCAAATGTTCTTGCTAAATTAAATGTAGATGATCGAACGCAAGCGGCCCTGTATGCGGTAAAGCACGGTGTTGTATAGGAAGGATTAATTAAAATAAAACAGGAACTCATACGAAAGTATGAATTCCTGTTTTATTTTTTCATACTATTTTCTCAATCGTTTTCCGTCTTTCTTACGGGTTATAAGAGGTAATTTTCTGATAATATAAATATAGAAATTCAAACAAGGGAGAGAAATAATCATGAAACTAGTTGTAATTAACGGTACACCACGTAAATCTGGTAAAACTCGCGTCATTGCAAAGCATATTGCGGAGGCTTATAAAGGAGAATTATATGATTTAGCTGTTGAGGCGCTTCCATTATATAACGGAGAAAATTCTCAATATGAATTACAAGCAGTAACAAAATTAAAGAAACTTGTAAAAGAAGCAGATGGTGTTGTACTATGCACACCTGAGTATCATAATGCGATGAGCGGTGCATTGAAAAATGCATTTGATTTTCTTGGAAGCAGCGAGTTTATGCATAAGCCGGTTGGACTTCTTGCAGTTGCAGGCGGCGGTAAAGGCGGTATAAACGCATTAAATAGTATGCGTATTGTTGCAAGAGGGGTATATGCAAATGTCATTCCGAAACAAGTTGTTATTGATAGTCTTCATGTACAGAACGAAGAACTAGGTGAAGAGGCAAAACCACTGATTGCGGATTTATTAAAAGAATTGAGAGTATACATGAGCATCTTTCCAGAACTGAAAAAACAGTTAGGAGCTGATTAATATGTCATCTCTTTATCGTGATTCTCGGTTGTACTATATTCTTGGAGCCAATAGCTTATCTGCCATTGGCTCCGGTATTACGATGATTACGATTTCGTGGCTACTTGTAACGTCACCAGGTGGAAATACCATGTTTGGTTATATTTCGATTATATCCACACTTGTTATGTTTTTGTGTACACCGTTTATTGGACATTGTATTGATCGTTTTTCTCGTAAAACGCTACTCTTAGTGAATGAAGCCATTGGAGCAATTGCTGTCAGTATTATGGTATGTTGGGGATTTACAGGTCATTCTTATGAAACAATACATTATATTGTGCTGTATATAACAGGTTCATTTTATTATTTAGTATTTTATCCGAACATTTTCGCCTTTAATCAAGAAGTGTTTGCATCGGAGCATTATAAATCATTAAGTGGAACGATGGAAATACAAGGACAATTGACACAAGTTATCGCTGGTGCGGTTGCCAGTTTTATGATTACAATTGTTGCTGTGAAATGGATTTTATTTATCAATATGTTAGCGTATGTAGGCGCATTTGTATTATTATCATTTATTCCTTATACAAGACGGAGTACAGAAAGCGGAAAACAACCATTCACAAAGCAAATTTTTGAAGGCGTTCATTTTATGAAGAAAAGAAAGAAATTATTTTGGTTTCTATTTGCGACATATATGCCGTTTATCGGTGTCATGATGACAAACTATTTAATGCCTGTGTACATTTCGGATGTGTTAAAGGAAAGTGGATCCGTATATGGTACGGAAGGAATGATGTACGGTATCGGTGCAATGCTTGCAGGAATTGGAATTCCAATTCTTATGAAATATGTAAAAACAGAAGTGTCAATTGTATTAACGATGTTCATTTATACAATTTCAATTACCGTAATGATTATAAAACCATCAGTCTTTTTACTATATGGTCTTGCTATTTTTATGGCGATTGGAAATGCTGGTACACGTGTTGCACGCAATGTACTCATGATGGAACAAGTTCCAAACGAAGTAATTGGCCGTGTGGACAGTCTATTTCGGTTTGTTGGTACAGGAGTACGCGTCATTCTTCTTCTTGCCTTTACAACATTTGTGTCCCAAATTGGTGTTATGGTTCCGTTTTATGCACTGAGCATATTATTAATTGGCGCAGCGTGTATGGGATTTTTGTATGTGAAAATGCAGCGACAGGAACGAGTTCATATTACCAATAAAACGGTTGTATAGTAGCGAATCTAATACACATCCTATAGATGTAACATTCTAAAAAAGGTGTGAAATGATATGGGAAAAACAAAAGCATTAGGTTCTGCTAAGCATAAAGGAAATCAAACGCAGGATCATACTTCTTCAAAGAAAGCACGCAATGCCCAAAATGCAGGGCAGCGTCAAGGCTAGAAACATCGAGGATTTAATTTAAAGACTTATAAATATCAACAGTAAAGATAGTAAGGATTGATTATCCCTACTATCTTTTTTTATAATATCATTTCGTCAATGCCTTACTTTACTATTACTTGAACAAAATAATTAAAGGATATAACGCACAGAAGATCGCTCATCGCTCCGCATGCCGGATAAGCTGTTCAATGAAAGGGAACTATTAAAAGGGTACTATTACACAGAACAAGCCCAAGAAATGGATAAGGAGTGAGTGAGCGATGGACAACATGATGGCGGAGGGCGGTTCTGGCTCATCAACCGGAACGGCTCAAAAAACAGTTGGCCAGTATTTGTTCGATTGCTTGAAGATGGAGGGCATTACCGAAATTTTCGGCGTCGCAGGGGACTATAATTTTACACTGCTTGATGCTCTGGAGCGGTATAACGGCATCCGGTTTATAAATGGAAGGAACGAACTAAACTCGGGTTATGCTGCGGATGGCTACGCAAGAATCAAAGGCATGTCCGCTCTTATTACGACCTTCGGGGTCGGGGAGCTCAGCGCCTGCAATGCGATAGCGGGAGCCAACAGCGAGCATGTGCCAATAATTCACATTGTGGGTGCGCCTCCTGAGAAAGATCAAAAGGAGCATAAGCTGATGCACCACACCCTAATGGATGGAAATTTTAGTATCTTCCGGAAGATGTATGAGCAGATTACGGTTTATACCGCGGTGCTTACGCCGGATAACGCCAAGATTGAAATTCCGGCTGCGATTCGCATTGCTAAGGAAAAGAAAAAGCCGGTATATCTGGTTGTGGCAGATGATTTAGTGAATAAGCCGATCACTGCCCGGAAAGAGCCGATGCCGCCGCGTCCAACGTCCAACCTAAAAACCCTTCAGGCTGCGGCGGATCACGTCCGTCGGCTGCTAGAGCGTGCTCACAGGCCGGTTATCCTGGTGGATGTCAAAACAATGCGCTTTGGCCTTCAGACAGCAGTTCGGCGGCTGGCCGACGCTATGAACGTGCCTATTGTGACGATGATGCTTGGGAAGGGGGCATTCGACGAAACCCATCCAAATTATATCGGAATGTACCTAGGCTCTTTCGGAAGTTCTGAAGTCCAAAGTACGGTGGAAAATGCAGACTGTATCATTGCGGTCGGGATGTTATGGGCGGACACCAACACCGCGAATTTTACCGCAAAGCTGAACCCGCTGGTGACTATCAATATTCAACCGGACATGGTCAAGGTCGCTGAGGCGGAATATCCAAATGTTTTTGCAGCCGACATGCTGCTTGCAGTGCAGAAGGTGGGTTACATAGGTCAAGGTTTGGCGGGAAATTTGTTATTCCCTTACGATCAAGTCACAGCTAGTGCTGAAGAGCCTCTAATGGCGGCCGGCTATTATCCCCTTTTTCAGCGCATGCTGAAAGAAGGCGATATTGTGATTGCCGAGACAGGAACGTTCTACAATGGAATGGCTGAGGTGAGACTGCCGAGCAATGTAACATATATTGGGCAAGGAGGCTGGGGATCCATCGGTTACGCAACCCCCTCGGCGTTCGGTGCCATTATCGCTGCGCCGGAACGCCGGGTATTGCTGTTTACAGGTGACGGCTCCTTGCAACTAACAGCCCAGGAGATCAGTTCCATGCTCTATTACGGCTGCAAGCCTATAATCTTTGTCTTGAACAACGATGGTTATACGATTGAGAAATATTTGAATGTCAAAACAGAGGATCAAAAGTACAACCAAATTCCTCGATGGTCTTACACTAAGCTGGCCGAAGTCTTTGGAGGCAACGCGTTTACCGTTACGGTCCGGACCTATGGAGAGCTTGATCAAGCTATAACCCAAGCTGAAAAGGAACGTGCCGAAAGACTCTGTATCATTGAAATGATTGCTGGGAATCCGATGGACGCACCCGAATATATGCGACAGATGCGCAGTTATATGGAGAGGCAGGAGATGCAGCGCAGTCAGAAATAGTCCCGAATAACACGAGTGTTACTGAAAGATGGATCTGATCTTTAAGGGGTACCCTTGAAAAATGGTTATGGAGAAAAATTAGCATTTTTAAGCCGCTCCCTTCTATTAGCTACCTAAACTTTGCTAAGCAATTCTTTCTGTTACTCCCAGATGGACAAAAAACACCATTATTTTGATGGTGTTTTTTAAATCATGTGAACATTATGGATTATCTAAAAAAATGGCGTTCCATGTGGGTAAGAGTTAATAGGAAGAACTTAGAAGTTTGATTGTGAATTATTATACTTAAACTAACGGGTGTGATTCTTCAACAAGAAATACGGTTTATATATAAGAAAGCCTGTATCTATGATTACTTAGTAATCATAGATACAGGCTTTTAAATTCAATCTCTATAAATCTTTATATATATATATATATATAATATGATACATTGCTATTTGTTGAAATCAAGTGCGGACCACAAGATAAAGTACTTCTGCATAATCCCTTTCTTTTATATAATAAAAAGAAAGGGAGAGAACTGCTATATGAATAAATGGTTTTTATTATTACTGTTGTTATTGCCGCCATTATACGTTGTGTATATGACATACCGCATTAAGAAAACTGCCAATGAAAAAGTAAGTCGTACAGCGCCATATGTTTTAGTTTTAGGTGCAAAATTATTTGGAGATAAACCATCATTATCACTGCAATATCGATTAGATGCAGCGCTAGGTTATTTACGGATGCATCCAAAAGTAAAAGTAGTTGTATCTGGTGGACAAGGAGACGACGAGGATATTCCAGAAGCACTTAGTATGTGCCGTTATTTAATGGCAAACGGTATTGAAAATGAACGGATTTTACTCGAAGATCGTTCTACAAGTACATATGAAAATATAAAGTTTTCTATAGATTTATATGATGTGAAGCATGCGGTTGTAGTAAGTAACACTTATCATTTATACCGAACAAAAATTATTGCAAATCGTTTAGGGATGAGGATGGAATCGCTTGCTGCACCAACGCCAAAGCGTTCAAAGAAAAAGGCATATATACGTGAATATGTTGCTATTATGAAAACAATTTTAGTGGATCATTAGAGCTCAAAATAGAGCTCTTTTTTATTTTTGAAAAAACAAATCATTTGAAAATAGCTCGAATTTCCGTGAGAATGGAAGAGAGAATGAAAAAGGAGTTGTGTATGTGATTCAATTTGAACGTGTTTCAAAAACATTTGATGATGGAACGAAAGCAGTAGACTCTCTACAGTTAGAGATTCGTAAAGGAGAATTTTTTGTTCTGATTGGCCCGAGTGGATGCGGGAAAACAACGACAATGAAAATGATTAATAGATTAATCGAAACAACAGAAGGCGCCATTTTTATTGATGGAAAGAACATTCGGGATTATAACATTCATGAATTACGATGGGATATTGGATATGTCTTGCAACAAATTGCATTATTTCCGCATATGACAATTTCAGAAAATATTGCGGTTGTACCAGAAATGCGCAAATGGAGTAAATCGAAAATTCAAAAGCGTGTTGATGAATTGTTAGAAATGGTTGGTTTAGATCCTAATATATATAGGGGACGTATGCCAGATGAATTATCTGGCGGTCAAAAGCAGCGTGTTGGTGTTGTGCGGGCACTTGCTGCTAATCCGAAAATTGTTTTAATGGATGAGCCATTTAGTGCACTTGACCCTTTAAGTCGTGAGCAGCTGCAACGTGATTTAGTAGCCTTGCAAAGAAAGATTCAAAAAACAATTGTCTTCGTAACACATGATATGCAAGAAGCGTTATCGCTTGGTGATCGCATTTGTATAATGAAAGATGGAAGAGTTGTCCAACTTGATACGCCAGAAGTGATTTTACAAAATCCCGCAAATGTATTTGTAGAAGAATTTATTGGGAAGCCGCGATTATCATCTTGGTATGATAATAGAAAAGTAGAGGATATAGTATCCATATTTGCACAAGAAGGGAAACGAGTTGGCGGTATCCCACTTTCGACTGAAGTTACCTTGCAAGATGCTTTACTTCGTTTAGAACATGAAAAAGAAATACCAATCGAACAAAACGGTACATATATTGGTACATTAACAAGTCAACATATCGTTCATAGTAAATCAAATGAAAGAAAGGGGATAGACAGTGTCAGCATTATTACAAACGATGCAAGAGCGTAAACAAGAACTGTTAAGTGCTCTTTTGGAACATTTGCAAATTTCGTTGATTGCTTTATTTTTCGCAGTTCTTATCGCGGTTCCGCTTGGAATTTTGTTAACAAGACGAGAACGCATTGCCGAATGGGTTATTGGTACTTCTGCTGTGATGCAAACCATTCCTTCCTTAGCGCTTCTTGGATTATTAATTCCATTAGTTGGTATCGGAAAGGTTCCAGCTATAATTGCTCTTGTTATTTATGCGTTGCTTCCTATATTAAGAAATACATATACAGGTATTCGCAAACTAGATCCATCTCTAATTGAGGCAGCAAGAGCGATGGGGATGAATGGTTGGAGACGATTATGGAAAGTAGAAATACCACTTGCCTGGCCCTTTATTATGGCAGGGATTCGGACAGCAATGGTACTAATTGTTGGTACGGCGACATTAGCTGCTTTAATTGGAGGCGGAGGATTAGGAAAGTTTATCTTGCTTGGAATTGATCGAAATGATTATGCTCTTATTTTGTTAGGTGCTATTCCAGCTGCACTATTAGCATTGTTCTTTGATGGAGTACTACGCATAATCGAGCATGTAAGATTTTCACCAAGGCGAACAGTGATTACAATAGTTGCTGTAGCCGTAATCACAATTGCACCTTTTCTTTGGAGTACACAGAAGAAAGATATCATAATTGCTGGTAAGATTGGCTCAGAACCGGAAATTTTAATTCAGATGTATAAACAATTAATTGAGCAGGATACCGATTTAAAAGTAGAAACAAGACCAGGTTTTGGAAAAACATCTTTTGTATTCGAAGCATTAAAATCCGGAGAAATTGATATTTATCCGGAATTTACAGGAACAGCATTATCAACTTTCGTAAAAGAAGAGCCAAAAAGTACAGATCGTCAAGAAGTATATGAGCAGGCGCGAAATGGCATGGAGCAGAAATATAATATGAAGCTGTTAAAACCGATGAAATATAACAATACATACGCATTAGCGGTACCAAAACAAATAGCGGAGCAGTATAACATAAAGACTATTTCTGATTTGAAAAACGTCTCTTCTCAAATGAAAGCTGGATTTACACTTGAATTTGCAGATAGAGAAGACGGATATAAAGGAATACAAAAGCTATATAATATACAGTTTCCAAATTTAAAAACAATGGAACCGAAGCTGCGTTATAGTGCGGTTCAATCTGGTGATGTAAATGTCATTGATGCTTATTCAACAGACAGTGAATTACAGCAATATGGTCTACAAGTACTAGAAGATGATAGAGGTTTATTTCCGCCCTATCAAGGAGCACCATTATTACGCGAAGAAACGTTAAAGAAATATCCAGAGATTGAAAAATCACTAAACAAACTTGCTGGGAAAATTACTGATGAAGAAATGCGTAAAATGAATTATGAAGTGAATGTAGAAGGGAAAGCAGCAGAGAACGTAGCACATGAATTTTTACAAAAAGAAGGACTATTGAAATAGACATAATTTACAAATATAACCTTAAAAAAGTCGTTTATACAAAAAGAAACGACTTTTTTTGTGCATACTTATACTTTTTTTCGAAAAAGTATTCCATTTTTGCTCGTTTTCTTTTAGAATAAGTAATGTTTTTCTGAAAGAATATAAAATGAAACGGTTCGTCATTTTCAGGGTACGTATTTGATATATAAATGACTCATAATATGAATGCCTGGTAGAGCGGAATGAACGCATCAAGAAATTGCAGACGGGGTGATACCAATAGAAAAGAAATTAGGATTTTTTCCATTAATCGCACTTGTAGTAGGAACAATGGTTGGAGGAGGGGCATTTAGTTTACCGCACGATTTAGCAGTAGGAGCAAACAGCGGTGCTACCTTAATTGGTTGGTGTATTACAGCACTAGGAATGATTCCACTTGCCCTCGTATATCAATCTTTGGCATATCGAAAGCCTGAACTTGAGGGCGGTATTTATAGTTATGCACGCGCTGGCTTTGGAGAGTATATTGGATTTAACAGCGCATGGGGATATTGGATTGCTGGAATATTAGGTAACGTTGCAACAATTATGATGTTATTTAACACATTAGCATATTTTTTCCCAATTTTTAAAGGCGGCAATAATGTCCCGGCAATCATCGGTGCATCACTCGTATTGTGGACGCTTCATTTTCTTATTTTACTTGGAATTCGTGAAGCCTCTATTATGAACTTTATTGCGACAATTGGTAAGCTTGTTCCAATTTTATTATTTATAGTCATTATGGTTACTGCGTTTAGTTGGGATACATTTACGCATGACTTTTGGGGGAAAGGTACAGTCTCATTATCTTCTGTACTTGGACAAGTGAAGAACACGATGCTCGTTACGCTTTGGGTATTTGTTGGCGTAGAGGGGGCAGTTGTTTTATCTGGACGAGCAAAACGTAGCCGTGATGTTGGTAAAGCAACTGTATTTGGTTTACTGCTAGTAATGAGTATTTATATTTTAATTTCTGTTTTATCGCTAGGGGCGATGCCACGAGAAGAATTAGCAGCACTTGAAACGCCGTCAATGGGACAGGTACTAGAACATGTCGTTGGTTCATGGGGAGCGTTTGTTATTAACATAGGATTAATTGCTTCTCTTATTGGTACTTTAATTGGTTGGTTTTTACTCGTTTCGGAAATTTCTCACGTGGCTGGAAAAGACGGTGTGTTTCCAAAGGTATTTACAAAAACGAATAAAAATCATACACCACATATGGCATTATGGATTTCAAACTGTGTTGCCCAAACAATATTTATTATTGTGTTATTTTCAGCATCCACATATCAGATTATGTATTTTATTGCATCGACATCGATTTTACTTCCATATGTATTTTCAGCACTATATCAATTGAAATTAGTGATTACAAAAGCATATGAAGGAAATAGATTGAAAGATGGGATACTTGCTATTATGGCATCAGTATATGGTTTCTGGCTTGTGTATGCAGCTGGATTGAAAAACCTATTACTTGTTTCTTTAGTATATGGTATTGGACTTATCGTGTATGTCGCTGCAAGAAAAGAAAAAGGGAATCGATGTTTTACTCGTGGCGAACAATATGTGATGATTGTCATTTTACTTGCAGCGTGTGCGTCTATTTATATGTTAGCTACCGGAAAGATTGGAATGTAAACATATCAATCCAAAAAAAGGATTTATGCTAAAGTGTGAGCATAAGTCCTTTTTTATTGGTGAATATGATTTATTTAATAGCAACTTGTTTCGTTTACGTAGTTTCTTATGTATCATTTTTATAGAAATAGCAGGGATTTTTAGTAATTGGCAGAATAGTTAGTTTATACGGTGTGTAGGAGGGATTGTTATGAAAGAGACGGAAAAATTGGTGCGAATTGCGGAGTTAGCAAAAGACGTTCAAAAATTATTAGTGCAAGAATCGTTCTTTAATCGACATCCCGAACTGCGCGGAGCGGTAGAGAATTTAGCGTGTTCTGTAGAAGTTTTAGCCAATATGCATATACACGGAGATGAGAATGCGGAAGATACATTACGTTATGTACTAACAAAAATGAGGATTGCTCACAATGCAATTTCTCAAGAAAAAGAAGGCTTTCATTTAACCTGACGATAAGCGTCAGGTTTTTTGTTTCTAGTTTGCTTTTATTGTTCATACAATGATAAAAGCATCGAAAAAAGAAGGTGAGTGAGATGAAACTGGAGAAAGCTCTTCATCCAAGCTTTGTAAAAAGATTGCAGCATATGCGTTTTGTTGGAAAATTTGTAGAAGAGCAAAAGGATAGGAAAGGCTCGTTTTTTGTCGTTTGTCTTTCACCAATTCCAAATATAATTGAAGCTGCTTTTGGAGGACGTTCTTATATATTTGAGGGTTTATATAAAAATAAACAAAATGAAAAGTTTTTTGCAAGTATAAAAGAAGGAAAAAGAGAAAAACAATTGTTGTTATTTCGTCTTTCTTATACAGGAGGCGCTTTATATGTGGAATTAATACGTGCTGAAGAACGAGAAATAGCAAATTCCTATAAAGTGATTCCTTCTCCTAAATTATCAGCTCCAAAGGCGAGAGAAGCATTTGAAAGAAAACTTGGAAAAGGATATGTTTCATTTTTGATACCAAAATTTCCGCATGATTTTGGTACGCCAGAGTTGTTATGGTATGAAGGACGGATATATGGGAATATATTTTTGAAGCCTTCGATTAGTGCTATTACATATCGGGAGCAGAGGGGGGATGTTCGTTACCTTGATGTAGACGATTGGGTGCAATATGCCGAGATGAATGTCGAGAATAGCTTGTTTTTTGTTCGTACAGAAGTGTATGAACAGCTAGAAAAGCAAGTAAAAGAGAGTGGAAAACAAATTGAAATTATCGATACATGTAAAGAAGAGAAAGGAAACGAATGGAATGAACGTGAACATTCTTTTTTACAATATGTAAAGCAAATTATCGCAGAAAAAGAATTATATATTGATGAGAGCGATATTTACAATTTTCATGTTTGTGTAAAAACAAATCTATTAACAATAGTAGGCGGTATGCCTGGTATTGGAAAATCACAATTTGTGCAAACCTATGCGGAAGCACTCGGATTAACGTTTGGGAAAAATTTTATTTGGATTCCGGTGTCACCATCCTATCAAGAACCTCATGATGTACTAGGCTATCTACATTCAAATGGAACGTACATGGAAAGTGAAACAAAACTTGTACGAACACTTTTGGAAGCAGCTGAAAACCCAAATCAATTATATATGATTGTATTTGATGAAATGAATATGTCGTATATTGAGCATTGGTTTACTCCTTTTTTATCTCTCCTGCAGTTAGATCGGAAAAATCGTATTTTATCTTTGTATGCAGCTTGTAATGAAAAAGAACAGGATATACCAGCACAAATTGAAATTGGTGATAATATCATTTTTATTGGTACAGTTAATTTTGATGAAACAACAAAGGAGCTATCTGACCGTTTATTAGATCGTGTAAATGTTGTATTACTTCAAAAAATTCCATTTTGTGAGATGAGTATGGTGGAGAAAAAAATGCTACATCTTCCGTTTGCATTTTCTGTTTCTGCATTAGAATTTCGAATGAACTGGGTTTATCGCAAGGCAATGCTTGATGTATTTACAGATGAAGAATTAGAGTTATTAGATAAAATGCATCAACTGTTATTTCATCACGATACTTCAAAAGGAATTTCTTTTCGCGTTGCATCAGCAATTGCATCTTATTTGAACAATATTCCATGTGATGAAGGCCGATCTTTGTTAATAAGCCGTGAAGAAGCATTTGACCTGCAAATAAAACAACGTATTTTAACGAAGTTACGCGGTACAGAAGCGACAATTGGTGCATTGCTTCGTGAAGAGGGAAAAAAAGAGATGTCTCTTGTACAATTGCTGCAATCAGCACTTGCAAATCGTGTATCAACTTTTGAACATTCTCTAATGTATATGAAGCAGAAACGGCGAGAATTGGAGCTGTACGGATATGTTAAATGAGAGTGCGTGTGAAACAGAAATTATAGAGACAGGGGAGAGGCTTCCTTTTGTGCTGAAAATAATAGTAGGGGCAGAAGAGAAGGGTGAGCATATTGTATTGAATAAACTTTGTACTTCGCCATTTACAATTTCTTCGTGTGTGTACAAAATTCAAGAATTAAAACCGCTCCGGCTACATATACAATCACAAAAGTCAATAAAGATTACGTTTATTTGGAATAAAGTATATGAAGGGCAAAAGCAACATATGGAATGGAAATATGAACTTAATGAACGACAACGTACTGTTTTACTGTATGAGCATGGTAAAACAGACTATTTATATCCATGGCGCTGTGGTGTATATCATTTTGAAGTGCAGGTTGGAGAAGAATTATTTTATGGAGCATTTCAAATTGTTCCGAAAAACTTTTTTGATGATCAGCTAGAGTTAATTCAGCAATATGTAAAGTCTGTGCTAGGTGGAATTATTTTAGATCGTGGGTATTATAAAAAGACGTTTGTTACGTTTACAGATATTGAAGATTATTCATATATGCGCATACTCCGTGCACTGCCGCAAAAAATGAAAAAAGTAAAGCAGTTATATTATGAAGTGCAGAAAAAAACAAATTTTGAACAAGAGTATACATGGGAGATGAGAGAGAGAAAACCAACAAGAAAAAGCATCATTACACATGAGAAAAAGCCATATGCAAAATGGTATAATCGCTGCTTTAGGGAGCAAAAGCATAGTAAAGAAAATGGCTATGTGAAATATAAAACGAATCAATTTTATAATAAGTTATTAGAAATTGATTCATTTTTACGCGAAACCATTCAGAAACTAGAGAGTGCACAACAAACGCGGAGAGAAGAGAAAAAAGCAGTGCATACTATTTTACAAACGATTGAACGAAATGGATCTGTGACCGAACGAGATAAACAAAAATATCGCAACATCCACTTGTTAAAAGACACTGACCTACGCAAAATGGCAATGAAAATCCAAGAATATAAAGTTCTCTATACAATTTTGCAAAGTACACTCACATATTTTTCATATCTTCTATATACGCCGTTTTGGAGAGGGATTCGGGAAGAAGTTACACTTACAACACATTCGCTGCCTCCTGTATATCATCAATTATTACATCAACTTGAGTTCTCACTGCATCGCAATGAATTAGAACCATCGTTTTTATTTGTTTATAAGCCGACATTTTTAATTTATGAGTACTTTGCGTATTTTACTGTTATTGCAATTTTACAAGAGATTGGTTTTGTTGATTCCCTGTCAATTGCAGAGCAAATTCAATCTTATTTTTATTTAGACGGTTTACAAGATGGAACAACAATTGTGTTAGACAATAAAGATTTGCAGCTGCATGTGGCTTTTAATGATTTAATTGAAACACATCCGCTTATTGCGCTTAGTAAAAATAGTCATTTTTATAATGGAGAAGACACAAAAAAGCCGGATATCCGTATTGATTGTTATAAAAGAGGAGAAACTGCTTATGAATATCAATCATCTATTATTATTGAAGTGAAGTATAGTCCGATGTATAACATTTTTCAACCAGTTGGAAATACGAAAGCAACCGAACAGATGTACAAATATTGGTCAATTAAATATGTAGAAAAGCAGAATGGAAAACGATTATTTCATCGCCGTGCGATTTATGAAGTCATATGTGTATATCCAGGAAGCAATATGCATGCGAAAAAAATTGAAGCAGGTTGTGGTGTGTTTTTACAATTGTATCCGTATAAAACGAAAAAGGGAGAAGAGAGGCTAGCAGGGAAAAAAGAACTATTAAATATTTTTCAGCATTGGTTAGCGGAGATAAGGGAATAAAGTGAAACTTTTATTAGTAGGGACCTTATCTCCACTCATTTTTTGCTTCCTCTGAATATTGAGGTGAGGATGTCATTCCCGGTCTGTAACATGTTTCCTTTTTTTTAATATTGTCATGTCTTTTGTAAATTTTTTATATAAATATAAAAGTAATACAGGAATGATGATTCATATATGGAAACTATAAATAAAGAAATAGTTTTTCTTGCATAGCATGTTTCCTTTTTATATGATATATGGTGAAAGCGCTAACAAAAAAGTAAAGGGTGATGAGAAAGGCGGGGGAGTATGTTCCAACGTGTTCAAACAAAGGAAGAACATTTTTGGTTCGAGCAATTATGGGGAGATTTTTGTGAAGAACGAAACTTAATGTTTGTAGAACGAAATTTAACACCTTCAAGATTTTTATTGGTAGAAGAAAATCATTACATCGGAACTGTTGAATGTATAAATTATACAGTACCTGAGCAATCAAATTCTGAGTTTTTTTACCCGTTTTCTAAAAATAAATATATAAAAGATTTAAAAAACGTGTACGAAATTGGGAAATTAAGTATTGCAAAAACATCTCGCGGTCGTGGACAATTTAAACAACTTGCGACGATTTTATTTATACATGCATTAGAAGTAAAAGCAGAGTGGTATATTGCGGTTGTAACAAAGCGGATGTATATGTACTTACGTTCATTAGGATTTCCAATCGAGCCAATTGATGATTCGTTTGCTGTTAATGATAAACTGCAAGGTGTACCGGTTCGCATTCATGTTATGAAAGGATTAACTCATATGTACTCTTTAAAAGAGTTTCGTGATGTGATTCAAGGAAATGCACATGCACAAGTTTTAATCCAAGAGAACAGTAAAAAAATTATGTTAACAAGATGAAGATTGTCACAAAATTGCATCATTCCATGTGATTATCATCACATCTTCCAATAGCGATGTGTATTACGCTTACATTGTAAAGATTGCTAGAGAGGGGATGGGAATGATGTTTTGTCATCAATGTGAACAAACGCCTACCGGTGGATGTAAAGTGATTGGAGTTTGTGGTAAAGACGAAACAATTGCAAGCTTGCAAGATATTATCGTCTTTGCTTTAAAAGGAATTGCCGCATATCGCACTCATGCAGCGCAACTAGGGTACACAGATCCGTTTGTAGATGCAGTAACACATGAAGCGTTATACATGACGTTAACAAATTCGAACTTTAATGAACAAGAACATTTAGATATGGCAATGAAAGTCGGAAAAGCTGCTATTCGCGTGATGGAACTACTTGATAAGGCACATACTGAACATTTTGGAGTGCCGGAACCAGTACAAATTACACAAAATCGTGCCTATGGAAAAGCGATTGTTGTTACAGGGCATAATTTATTTGCCCTAGAAGAGTTATTAAAGCAAACAGAAGGAAAAAATATCAATATTTATACACATTCTGAAATGCTGCCAGCACACGGTTATCCACAGTTGAAAAAATATGCACATTTAAAAGGGAATATCGGAAAGGCTTGGTATGATCAGCGTCGCTTATTCGAAAAATTTTCAGGAGCTATATTAGCAACGACAAATTGTGTTATGCCAATTAAAGGCACATATGCAGATCGCTTCTTTTCCTATGACGTTGCAGGGTTAGAAGGGGTACGTAAAATTGAAAATGATGATTTTACACCACTTATTGAAACGGCATTGAAGCTTTCAGATGTACAAATGGAATCAGAAGAACAATTAATAACAGGATTTCATCATGAGACGGTATTATCGCTCGCACCAGAAATTATTGATGCTGTGAAAGCTGGTAAGATTCAACGTTTCTTTGTAATTGCTGGCTGTGATGCGCCGGGAAAAGGTGGAGAATATTATCGTGAATTAGCAACATCATTACCAGCAGAAACAGTTATTTTAACGACATCTTGCGGGAAATTTCGTTTTAATGATGTAGATTATGGCGTTGTACCTGAAACGAATATACCGCGTTTTATTGATTTGGGACAATGTAATAATTCAATTTCAACAGTGAAAATTGCAGTAGCTTTAGCGGAAGCGTTCCAATGTGAAGTGAATGAGCTACCAGTCAGCATTGTACTGTCTTGGTTTGAGCAAAAGGCTGTAGCGATTTTACTTGGGTTATTTAGCCTTGGTATTCAAGATATTCGTATTGGTCCGAAAGCGCCGGAGTTTATATCACCAGGTGTACTGCAAGTGTTGCAAGAGGCATTTCGCTTAAAACTAATTACAACAGCAGAAGAAGATATGAAAGCTATGTTATCATAATAAAAAAGACGATGTTTATAAAGAACATCGTCTTTTTTATTATGATATATTAAAATCCAAAAATGCTTAAAAGCATTTTACGACGCTTCGGTTTTTCTTCCTGTTTTGCTGCTGCTACTTCTGGCGTCATATAAATTGATTCTTTTTGCTTAAGTGTCATTTCTAATTGCTCAATTCTTGCGTGCATTTCTTCCATTTCATTACGGTGTTGTAATAATTGATAATTCACCACATCATCTGCTTTTTCTTGTAATTTTTCTTCTAGCCGATCTAAGCGCAAGGAAATGTCTTTTAATTGCGTTATAAATTGTTGCATTTCATTGGATGGTGCTGCTTCAGCAGCATGATAGGAAGATGGTTCATGTTCTTGGTTTGGTACAGAGCGTTGAAATTCGAGCATTTGTTGTAAATCTTGTTCGTAAAAAACATAGTGTCCAAATTTATTCTTTTTTAATTCTAATCCAATTTGCTGTGCAAGACGGATGACAGCTTTTGGACTAGTACCTAATTTTTTTGCAATCATCGGCGTTTTATATTCCACAATAATCCCTCCCAAATCTTGTTGTTAGAAGGTTTCGTGATAGTTTGTTCGTTCCCTGCATGCTTGACAAAAGAAGTGAGAAATCGGCAAAGAAAGTGCTTTTTCACAAAAATAAAATTGTAAGAAAGAAAACATCTCGAAAATGAACAAAAGTTGTCTAATTTCAGTTGTTTCTCTTATTTGACGGAGAGTATAAGTTTCGTTATCATAAACGTAAATATCTTTATTATGTATGCATATAATGTATACAAGGAGATTGCTAGTGTAGAAACTTGTAAGATTGTTAGAGAAGTCCTTTCTTTAGAATAAAACTATTAGGAGGTGGCTTCCTTACTTACACAGTGAGTAAGGAAACGTATTTGGACATATTTAGTATAAGTATGGTGATTGTTTTAATTGCCTTAACTGCCTTCTTCGTTGCGTCTGAATTTGCAATTGTCAAAGTTAGGAGCTCACGTATCGATTATTTAATTGCAGAAGGAAATAAACGTGCAACTGCTGCAAAAACAGTCATTACAAACTTAGACGAGTATTTATCAGCGTGTCAGTTGGGAATTACAGTGACAGCACTTGGCCTTGGATGGCTAGGAGAACCGACGGTTAAACGTATGCTTGATCCGATTTTTGCAAGATTGGAAGTGCCTCCCTCGGTGGAATCCGTCTTATCTGTTTTTCTAGCTTTGATGTTTATTACTTTTTTTCACGTCGTAGTAGGTGAGTTAGCTCCAAAAACATTGGCAATTCAAAAGGCGGAAGGGATTAGTTTAGCAGTTGCAAGACCGCTTATCTTTTTCTACCGACTGGCGTATCCATTTATTTGGACATTAAATGGTTCAGCACGTATTGTTACGAGAATGTTTGGACTAAAACCAATGCATAAACATGAGGTAGCACACTCTGAAGAAGAGTTACGTATGCTTGTATCAGAGAGTTATAAAAATGGTGAAATTAATCAATCAGAATATAAATATGTAAATAAGATTTTCGAATTTGATGATCGACTTGCGAAGGAAATTATGGTTCCACGCACAGAAATGGTAATTTTAGGAAAAGGGCAATCTGTTAAGGAAGCAATGAAATTGATGTCAAATGAGAAGTATACAAGATATCCTATCATTGACGGCGATAAAGATCATGTTATTGGTTTTGTAAATTTTAAAGATATTTTTACAGATTTTGTGAAACATGATGGTACAAATAAAGAAACCGTTGCACAGTATGCCCGTCCGATTATTCAAATTATTGAATCAATTGCTATTCATGATTTGTTTGTGAAAATGCAGCGTGAACGCACACATATGGCAATTTTAGTGGATGAATACGGCGGAACATCTGGACTTGTAACAGTTGAAGATATATTAGAAGAAATCGTTGGTGATATACAGGATGAATTTGATACGGATGAAAAGCCGGAGATTCAGCGCATTAGCGAAACGAAAACAATTTTAGAAGGAAAAGTGCTTGTTAGTGAAGTCAACGCATTATTAGAGCTTTCAATTGACGATGGAGACGTCGATACAATTGGCGGCTGGATTTTAACAGAACATCTTGAAATTAAACAAGGTGATATTGTCGACATTGAAAATTATAAATTTCGTATTGTTGAATTAGATGGTCATTACATTAAACAAATTGAAGTGACGAAGCAAATTGCGCTGCAGCCTGTAGAAGTAACAGAACAACATGTTTCACTCCAAGAACAAGTAAGTTCATAACCTTGCCCATATGGTGAGGTTTTTTATTTACGGTAAAGTATTTTATCCCGCTATTCGCGGGTAGCAAGACCACCACTTCAAGATTTAAAGGATAGGTGGGGGATAACTGCTGGCATGTGCCCACTGATGGAAGTTTCACTTTATAAAAATGCACCCGACTTCTAGTCAGGTGCATTTTTGTTAGTTCATCTCTTGCTTGTAAATTTCATCTTCTACATAAATATGCTCTTTCTCAACTGCTGTATCATGCGCGAGTACAAGGCCAATTGGTGTGTTTGTATCTTTATTTTGTACAATTGTAAACGGTACTTGTTTTTCATTTGCTAATTTAATGTATTTAGATAAATGTGGGTAAGCGATGCTACCGTTCACATACAATGTTAATCCTTGAGAAGAACCCATGCTTTCTTTTACTGCTGTATATACGTTTGTTTGCATGACTTGCCCAATCGTTAACGCAATTTCCACACGCTCACGCAATGTGCTTAAAAACATGTTGCGTTCTTCAGGTTTGTTTTGTTTTTGTCCATGAATGCCTTCTTGAAGATAATCTTCCACATTTTTATTTCCCATTTTTTTCACACCTTTCCTATTTCTATTGTACGAAAGAAATGAAAAGGATGCAAAAAATAATTTCACGTACTGAATTTTAAAATTTTATCAACATGAAATAACAAAATGTGACATTACTCTCTTAACGAAATTTGTTTTTTGTGTTAATATTCAAAATATATAGGGTATTTTTCGTATGGAGATGGAGGGAATGGGGGTTTTTCCAATCGATAAGGATATTAGTAAAATGTTTTGTACGTACTTAAAAAAGAATAGTCAACAATTCATAGAGAACTGGAAAACCAAAATTATTATTTCAGCAAATGATCCATTTAAAAAAGAAATCATTGAAAATGGAGAAAATTTATTAACATTAATGATGGAACTCATTATGCAAGAGAAAGAAATTGAACATATTAGACTGTTATGCGAGAAAATCGCCATTGAGCGTGCGGAGGCAGATGCAAATATTGGAGATTTTGTCTATAATGCGAATGTAGGACGGAATGAATTGTTTGAGGCAATGTGTGAATTAGATGTGAGTGCTCGTGAATTGAAACCAATCATGGGGAAAATACATACTTGTTTTGACCGTCTAATCTATTATACAGTTTTGAAATACTCAGAAATTATATCGAAAAATTTGGAAGAAAAGCAACAATTCATTAACGAAACACATAAAGAGAGATTGACAATTTTGGGACAAATGTCAGCAAGTTTCGTTCATGAGTTTCGCAATCCGCTAACTTCTATTATGGGGTTTGTGAAACTGTTACAATCAGATCAACCGCATCTTCCATATTTAGATATTATTTCGCATGAGCTTGACCAACTAAATTTTAGAATTTCTCAATTTTTACTTGTTTCCAAAAAAGAAATTTGGAATGAAGCAGAGCGGTTTTGGCTGAATGATTTATTTCATGATATTATCCAGTTCTTATATCCAAGCTTAGTGAATGCAAATGTTTCTATTGAGAAAAATCTGCCGTATCCAATACCATTTATCGGGTATCGAAGTGAAGTTAGGCAAGTGCTTTTAAATATTTTAATGAACTCCATTGACGCTCTTGAAGGAATGGAAGAAAGTAAGAAAATTGTTATTGATGTGTGTGAAGATGAAGAACTAATACATATTTTTATTAAAAATAATGGACCGATGATTCCGCCAAAAAATATTGAAACAATATTTGAACCATTTGTAACGACAAAAAAGTTAGGAACTGGAATTGGCCTATTTGTTTGTAAGCAAATTGTAGAAAAACATAAAGGGTCTATTACATGTAAGTCAACAGAAGAATGGACAGAATTTCATATTTCTTTTGAAAAATCGATATAGAATAAAGTGAAACTTCCATCAGTGGGGGAGGGGGGATTTCCCACTGATGGAAAGCCCGTTAATGCGGGATAAAAAGAAAAGTCTACACGGCGATAGCGGTGTAGACTTTTTAATTTGTTAAAAATACTGTTTCTAACTTTGGTGATTTATTTGCATAACCAAGTGCAACAATTGTATAAATTTTATTTCCCTCAATTTTCACTTCGGGAATTGTTAATACAACGTTTTTTGTTCCCGCAACTGATACTTCTATATCTGCTACGCCAGGACTTACTTGCAAGAAATCTATTACCTGTTTAAAAGCAGCCTTTTCGAACAGTTTTTCTCCATCTTTTAAAGCTACATCTACTTCGGGGGTATCAGGAGATAAATGGACGAATCGTATTTTTGCTTGACCATATGGTAGAGGCGTATTATCAATGAGAGGTAGCAGTTGAAGTTTATCAACATTACCAGCTACCGCAAGGGTATATACATGGTTTCCCATTACAGGAACGAGAGCTGAAAAGATTGGAGTTTCATCACCGGCAGGTACGATATCAATGCGGTATTGTCCTTGTGTAAGTGAAAGGTATGGACTATGCTGCTTAAACGAAATGTTTTTCACCACTTTTTGTCCATTTATGACAATATCAACAGTGGGTGCATCAGGAGAAGCGTGTAAGATTCGAACTTGAGATGGTAATGACTGTTCGCTTGAATGTGGTAGTGATATCCGGCTTTGCTCGTAAGCCTGTACAAATTGTTTCATAGCGTTATAGTGTTTCAAATATAATTCCATATATTTTTGTGGATTTATATATTTGTAATAACAGGCAAGTTGCTCATACATTGCAGCTTGCTGCGCATACTTTTCTACTTCAGATGGATTCATTTATTTTCCCTCCTCTAGCATCATTATTACAACTATATGCATGTACAAATGTCATAAGTACTTGATAACTGCTGATTATTTCTTTGAAGAGAGAGGGAAAAGTTTTGTTACAATTGATTTTTTTGGTAAAAGTTAACGAATATTTTGTGCAAAATTAGCATTTGTAAACATTAAGTTTTTGGAAATAAATGATTTATGAATGCTTTAACTGCGTTTTTTTATATTTTGAAAAGATAAGATAATAAATTGTTATTATCAAAAAATAATTACATGTTGTTTTTGTGTTAAATAAAATGTATTAAAGCTATTGTTAATTTTCTAATAGTATTGTATATTAAAAAAAGAATTTAATTCCCATATGTAACTGGCGCAACATGGATTACCATGAGGAAGCATATGGATTTATGAGCCGCGCGCCTGGGCAAGCACTTGATATTTTTATCAAGTGCTTTTTATTTTTCTATAATAGAAAAGGAGTAGATTGGGATGAATTCTATGCACAGGAAGATGGGGACGTTTGCCCTTACTATGACGGGGCTCGGTTCCATGATTGGTTCAGGATGGCTATTTGGAGCTTGGAGAGCTGCAGAAATTGCGGGGCCGGCTGCTATATTTTCTTGGATGATTGGTATGGTCGTTATTTTATTTATTGCATTGTCTTATGCAGAACTTGGAGCTATGTTTCCTGAAACAGGAGGAATGGTAAAGTATCCGCAATATTCCCACGGTTCATTGGTTGGATTTTTGGCAGGATGGGCCAATTGGATTGCAATTACTTCTACGATTCCAGTAGAAGCTATTGCTTCTGTACAATATATGAGTACATGGCCGTGGAAATGGGCTAGTTGGACACATTCGCTTGTACAAGATAATGTATTAACATCTAAAGGATTACTAGTTGCATCTGTATTACTTTTCGTATATTTTTTCCTAAATTATTGGACAGTTAACCTTTTTGCAAAGGCAAATTCTTGGATTACAATCTTTAAAATTATTGTGCCTGGAATTACTGCTGGTACCTTGTTATTTGTCGGATTTCAAGAAAGTAACTTTACAACTTCACAAGGGATGGCACCATATGGATGGGCAAGTGTACTCACGGCAGTTGCTACTTCTGGAATTGTATTTGCTTTTAATGGATTTCAAAGTCCAATCAATATGGCTGGTGAAGCGAATAAGCCGAATCGCTCTATTCCAATTGCAGTCATCGGATCTATTTTGATTGCTACAGTTGTGTATGTTGTACTGCAGGTTGCCTTCATCGGAGCAGTAAATCCGGCGGTAATTGCCAATGGGTGGAATCATTTGAATTTCAATTCTCCGTTTGCTGATTTGGCAATTGCACTCGGAATGAATTGGTTAGTTATTTTACTGTATGCCGATGCGTTTATCTCTCCATCTGGGTCTGGAACTACTTATACTGCAACCACAGCTCGTATGGTTTATGGAATGGAGAAGAATGGTTATCTTCCTAAAAAATTAGGTGTTTTACACCCTGTGTATGGTGTTCCTCGTCCAGCTTTAATTTTGAACTTATTTATATGTTTTCTTTTTTTAATATTATTTCGTGGATGGGGCGTTTTAGCCGAGATTATTTCAGTTGCCACGTTGATTTCTTACATTATGGGACCAATTGCACTTATGACATTACGGAGTACAGCGGGTCACTTATATCGTCCATTTCGTTTAAAAGGAGCTAATTTTATTGCTCCGTGCGGATTTGTTTTTGCATCGCTCACTTTGTATTGGGCACGCTGGCCGCTAACAGGTGAGGTATTGTTCATCATGGCAATTGGATTACCGATTTATTTTTATTATCAATATAAAAATAAATGGCGTGGGTTTAAAAATCAGTTCCGTTCGAGCATTTGGTTAATTGTATATTTACTATGTATGGTAACGATTTCCTATCTTGGAAGTTACAAATTTGGCGGAATGAATATAATACCATATGGTTGGGACATGCTTCTTATTACAGCGATAGCACTTGTTTTTTATTTTTGGGGAGTAAGAAGTGGAAGTTATACAGAATATATGATAGAAGCTGAGAAAATTAATGGAAGTTTATTAGATCAAGACGATAAGAGTGAATTTTCTTCTGAAAGTCAAGCGATGTAAATTGTTATCATATACGATATTAATAAAGAAAAACGCAGCACATTGCTGCGTTTTTCCACTGTTATTAATTTTGTCTCTTCATTAGAAAAGCTGATTGAGTGTAGTACTTGAACAATTATCGTTGAACATTGCTGAATTTATGTCAGAAGAATGTTCGGAATTTGTCTATAAGAAAATAAAAGCAATCAACAACAGTTGGGTGCACAAACTGAATTTAACTCATTTTTCACACTATCTTTTTTATCCCGCTATTCGCGGGCAGTAAGACCCCACCTCAAGATTCAGAGAAAATCGAAGCACTGCCCGTAAAAGCCCGATTGGTTCAACTAACCATCAGTGGGCGATGAAAAAACCCCCACTGATGGAAGTTTCACTTTATCTTTACCAGTAATCCTATATTTAAAAATGACAGTAGATGGAATCTCTAGCTAAGCTGGAGATTTTTTTTATTTCTAGGCAAACACACATACAAAGTGAGGTTTGTCCTACATATTTTGACAATGTAAACTATTTTAAATGGATGTAAGGAGTGAAAAACTATGTGGGGTTATGGTGGAGGATATCCAGGTTATGGCTGTGGTGGATATGGCTACGGTGGTTATGGCTGTGGAGGCTGTGGTTCTGGTTTTGCGATTATTGTTGTGTTATTCATTTTACTAATTATCATTGGAGCTAGTTGCGTGCGCTTCTAGTTATTTAGAAAGAGCGTCATGGTGAACCGATTAATTATACATTAATCGGTTCTTTCTTTTGTAAAATCCTTATTTAACCAAAAAATAGAGGGAAAATAGTTTTTTTACGAACATTAACGTTGTTATTTTGTGAATAATTCGTTAAATTCGTTGACATTCCAAATAGAACATGGTACTTTTAGTAAGGGTTTTCTAAGGAATGCAATGGGGGAATGAATACATGAATACGAACTATGATGTAATTGTTGTAGGTGCAGGTCCTGCTGGAATTTTTACTTGCTATGAAACAATTGTTAAAATGCCAGATGCAAAAGTGCTGTTAATTGATAAAGGACATGATATTTATCGTCGTAATTGTCCGATTCTTCAGAAGAAAATAACGAAATGTCCACCTGCTGCTGGGAAGAAAGATCATGCAGGATGTTTACCAGCATGCTCAATCACAAATGGTTTTGGCGGTGCAGGAGCATATTCAGATGGGAAATTTAACATTACAAGTGAATTCGGTGGTTGGATGACAGACTATTTATCTATATCGACTGTAATGGATTTAATCAAATATGTGGATGAAATTAACTTAGCACACGGGGCAACTACTTCAATTACAGATCCATTAACAGATGAAGTTCGTGATATCGAAAAACGCGCTTACGCAGCTGGATTAAAACTATTGCGTGCACAAGTTCGTCACTTAGGTACAGAACAAAACTTAGAAATTTTAAAAAGTATTTTCGAATATTTAAAAGAGAAAATCGATATGAAATTTAAAATAGAAGTAGACGACATTGTAACTGAAAAAGTAGAGAATGAACATGTCGTACGCGGCATTGTTTTAAAAGACGGGACAATGCTATCTGCGAAAAAAGTAGTAATTGTACCAGGACGTGACGGATCTGCTTGGTTAACAAAAATTATGAAAAAGCGCCGTTTAAAAATGAACACGAACCAAGTTGATATTGGTGTTCGTGTTGAAACTTCAAACATTGTGATGGAGGAGATCAACAAGCATCTCTATGAAGGGAAATTCGTATTTAATACATCTGTCGGAACGCGAGTACGTACATTCTGTAGTAACCCGTCTGGTCACGTTGTTGTTGAAAACCACTCCGGTATTATGACAGCGAATGGTCATGCGTACAAAGATCCTGCGCTTGGCAGTGATAACACGAACTTTGCGCTCTTAGTATCACATCAATTTTCAGAACCATTTGATCAGCCGAACGAATACGCACATGAAGTATCACGTCTAGCAAACCGTATTTCAATGGGCGGAGTGACGGTACAAAAGTACGGAGACATTCTAAAAGGTCGTCGTTCTACACCGAAGCGTATTCAAGAAGGTTTCCTTGAGCCGACATTAAAAGAAGCAGTACCAGGTGACTTAGGTCTTGTATTGCCATACAATACAATGAAAAGTTTAATTGAAATGACAGAAGCATTGAATCACGTCACACCAGGTATTGCATCTGAACATACATTATTTTACGGCGTAGAAGCGAAATTCTACTCCGCAAGACCAAAACTAACCGAACATTTCGAATCTGAAATTTCCGGCTTATACTTAGGCGGAGACGGTGCTGGCGTAACACGCGGATTAGCACAAGCAAGCGCTTGCGGCGTTCACATCGCTCGTCACATTATAGAACATTTAACGAGTAAAACAGAAAAAAGAGAAGAAGTTGTAGTGGGGTAATATATAATAGAAGAAAAACGATCTTATGGTAGAATGAGATCGTTTTTTTATTAGTATTTCACCAACTTAACGAAATGACATGGCTGTAAAAAGGATAAAACTAATAGAAACTATGTCATTTTTCTAATATAGCATATTTTCACCTATTTTTATTGAAACAACTGAGATTAGAATGTTTATTTCTATTATTAATATAATAGTTTGGTGAAAAAACAGACTGTAGATAACATAATGTATATCGTGTTTATGAGAATTAGAACAAACCATGAAATTTGGCGCTTGCAGGCGTTGGGAGATTTAGGTAAAATGAAGGTGCTATGAAAAAGAAAAACCCCGAGTTAGGGGATTAACACAATAGAAAGCGCCATAAGCTCTTCATGATAGTTGGTAATGAAAAAGAAAAACCCCGAATTAGGGGATTAACACAATTTTGACCATGGTGCATGCATACGAGGTCGATCATGTAAGAAAAGAAACCTCGTGTAGAGGATTAACACGTATTACCATCCAAAATGGTTCACAGTAACTATGGGGACAATGTAAGAGAAGAAACCTCGTATAGAGGATAAACGTAAGATATTAGTTTGCTCAATAAAGCCGTAGCTGCGCTAAGGGCAGTTTAGTGAGATTAACAAAAGAACGTCTTTTACGTTTAACAAAACCTGTTTCCTGCGCGAGTTGTTGAAGGATATGTGGAGATAGATATCGTTGTAGTTCTTCAGCGAATAAATGGAACTCATCTTGAATCAAAAGTTTCACAAAAAAACGCCATCTACAGCGAATCTTGGATTGCTAACACAATGGCTAAAGGATGAACTACTTTATCCCTCTCAATTTATAGCTAAACACAAATGGCAAATCTATTTATTAATGACCCCTTACAGTCCCTATGTTCTTCATAAACTTATAGTCAACTACCCACCACTTAAACGCTAACACGTTTTGAAGTGGGGGCTTGAAAAAAGCCCTGGTTGTCTAGCCTCAGTCTTTCGTGGACTCCGTTCGTAGGTTGCATACCCAAGAATAATTCCCTAGTTCTTGGCTCTATGGTGGCTCTGTAACAGTTCTGATTGGGAAGGAACGGTCAACCACATGCCTTCTTGCACGAGAAGTTGCCAACACCTACAAACATTGGCGAAGGGAAACAAACTCTTAGGAGGGACAAAACATGCGTGTATTTGTCAAGAATGTAAGAGGAGAACCGCTCATGCCTTGCAGTCCTCGTAAAGCACGGCTTCTTCTCAAACAAGAAAAAGCAACGATTATTGGATACACTCCGTTTACAATTCAATTACAATATGCCACAGGTGAAGCGGTGCAACCCGTTACAATCGGTGTTGACAGCGGAGCAAAGCATATCGGCATTGCGATCACCACTGAAGACAAAGTGCTAGCAAAAGGAACCATTGAGGTACGTCAAGACGTCAAAGAAAATCTTACACTGAGAGCTACATTACGCAGAGGTAGAAGACAACGAAAAACAAGATATCGAAAAGCACGTTTTCTCAATCGGAAAAAGAAAGAAGGATGGTTACCGCCATCAATTCAAAGCAGAGTGGATAACCAAATTCATTGGATTGAAATATTTCGCTCGTTATTACCATCTCCAAAAGTGATTGTCGAAGTAGGAAAATTTGATGTACAAAAGCTAAAAAATCCCGATATACAAGGAACAGAATACCAACAAGGGGATACCTTTGGCTTTTGGAATACGAGATATTATGTATTCGCAAGAGACAATTACACCTGTCAAATTTGTAAGAAGAAAGGTGGCATTTTGCATACACATCATATCATTGAACGATGCAGTGGCGGTTCAGATATGGCAGATAACCTTGTAACGGTACATGAAGAATGTCATCAAAAATTCCATCAAGGGAAAATCAAACACAATTTCAAGAAACCAAAACAATATAAAGAAACGGCCTTTATGAATATACTGCGTTTGCAAATCATGAAACACTTAGATTGTGAAATTACGTATGGCAGTTACACAACACTGATACGAAAAGAGTTGTGTTTATCCAAAACACATGTAAATGATGCCATTGCGATTACAAATCCAAAACGGTTACAAGAATATGACCAAAGCGGTGAGTTTCGAATGAAGCAATTTAGAAAGAAAAAACGCTCCCTGCATGAAGCAACCGCAAGAAAAGGAAGGAAAACAAAGAATACAAGTGCAAAACGGAACAAGAAAAATACACCACATATAGATGGAATCTATTTAGGTGATAAAGTAAAGGTATTTGGACAAGTAGGATTTGTGACAGGATTTACAGGAAAAATGGTATACGTACAAGATATACATGGACAATATATACAAAATCCTTCTAAATCCTATAAGCAAGTGAAGATGTCAGATATGGAACGTATACACCATACGAACAATTGGCAGTTCTTACAAATCAGTTAGGCTATGCCTAACCGAAATTCATCCCCACTTTACCGCTGGGCTTTTGCCCGTCACGCGCTTGAAGATGGGGACTTCTTTCGGAAATACGTTAAATTTTAACCATCCATTTCATTTCAATTGGATGGTTTTTATATGCTGTCTTTTAATCCTACACTTTTGATTTTTCTGTGTTTCATTAGTTATTTATCCCGCATTAACGGACAGTAAGATCATCACCTCAAGATTCAGAGAAAAGTGAAGGAGATAGGTGGGGGATAACTGTCCGTAAAAGCCAGATTGGTTCAACTAACTATCAGCTTGGGATGAAGAAAACCCCCACTGATGGAAGTTTCACTTTATTTGACAATACAATTAAGCTTGTTGTTTAACCGACATAGTCGTTACTATTGTTTATTGAATCCTTCATGACAATTGGTATAATTTTTATAAACAATGTGTTGTTTATAGTTTCTTTTCATGGTGTAAACGTCTTTAAAACTAAATCTTTTTTGTTAATAAGGAGTGAACGACATGATGAGTAATCAAAGTGAACGCCTTACTGAAGTAGATGTACTTATTGTTGGAGCTGGACCTACAGGCCTTACACTTGCATCTGAGCTGCGACGTTTTGGTGTGGATTGTAAAATTATTGATAAAGCCTCTGGAATTTCAACAAAAACAAAAGCACTTGGAGTTATGGCGAGGACATTGGAGCATTTAGAAAGAATGGGAGTTGCTCATGAATTTGTAGAACGCGGACATCCTACGTATGTTTTTAACGCCCGTTCTGAGAATATTTCATTAGCACGTCTAGACTTTAGAGAAAAATTACGAGGTCCTTATTCATTTGTTCTCATGATTCCTCAGAACATTACAGAAGACATACTATACTCTCACTTCCTCAATATTGGTGGTGAGGTGCAGTGGGAAACGACATTGTCAGGCTTCAAGCAAGACCCATTAAGTGTTGAAGCGACTATAGTAAATTCTGAGGGAGAAGAATCGATTATAAAAGCAAAATATTTAATAGGATGTGATGGGGCCCATAGTGTAGTAAGGCATGGCTTAAATATGGACTTTGAAGGAATTACGATTGATCAAAATTTTGCGTTAGCAGACTTGACTGTGAACTGGGATTTACCGCACGATGAATTATATGCTTTTGTAAAAAACGGAAAATTTACGGCTTATTTTCCAATGAAGAATGGGCAACATCGGATAATGATCTCCATTGACCACTTTGATAATCAGAAGGCAGACATCCGTTTAGATCAAATTCAACAGATTATTAATGAAGTCGGTCCGAAGAACACCACCGTCCATAGTCCAACTTGGCAATCTACATTTAGAGTCAATCAACGAAAAGTTAAGAACGGAAGTGTTGGTCGAATCTTTTTAGCCGGTGACGCAGCTCATATTCATTCGCCGATTGGAGCACAAGGAATGAATACTGGAATGCAAGACGCTTTTAATTTAGCTTGGAAAATCACATATGTCTTGAAGCACCAAAGTTCTCCCTCTTTACTGGATACTTATACAGAAGAACGAGAACCTATTTGGTCATCCCTTGTTAATGGAACAGAAAGAGCAACCAAAATGATTCTGAATGAAAGCCGTTTACTGCAATTGATTCGAAATATAGTAGCCCCAAGAATTACCTCTAATGAACGTGTAAAATCTCGAATTGTGAATATGTTATCTCAACTTGCTATTAACTACCGATATAGTCGGATTGTTGAAGGGCACATGGAAAATCGTTCTTTATCAAATAACTTAAGAAAGAAGAAGTTAATATATCCCGGAGATCGTTCTCCAGATGGTTACGTAGATGGAGTCAATCGTTTGTTTGAGTTAAATAGTGGTAAAGAACTTACTATCCTGCTTTTTTCTAATGACGAAACATTGTACGCAAACCTGGATTTTTCCCTGAAAAAGCAAGCCATTCCTTATAACTTTTACCAAGTGACAGCTGTACAAACTAATCAAGCTGATATTAAATTTCTTAAGGAGCAATATGGATTTGAAAAGGATGGACTTGTAGTCATTCGGCCGGATGGATATGTAGGCTTTATAAGTGATACTCCAACCATTGCGTCTACCTTAAATCACCTAAAAAAGTATTCCTAGTAGGAGCTACTATACATGCCAATTAACTTCATGCACTCATCGCCTCTTTTTCTTTATTTTCAACAATAAAATGAAAGTGAAAAAATGTAAAATATTTCAACGAATTCATAGTTTAAAAGGGAAAGCTGTTTCACCATATTGGCAATTGAATAAAGAAAGATTTCAAGAAGAAGTGGGGAAACTTTATCGTATTTTGTAGTCGTTACAGCAAAATGAAGGTGCTATGAAAAAGAAAAACCCCGGGTTAGGGGATTAACACAAATCTGGGCTTTTTAATCGGTTCAGTATTACTGCGATGAAAAAGAAAAACCCGAATTAGGGGATTAAATGTGATTGCTATACCACCCTATGGTTCTTTGCCATAGGTTTTTTTATATTTTGTCCTAAGAAGCAATCCGATTTCTATTTCAAGAATTAAAGGAAGAAATCGTTGTCTGCTGGAAGAATTTTCTTTATCGAATTTTGTCTAAATTTATTTGAAAGTATACGATATAAAGTGAAGAAGAAGGAAGGAGATTTACTAGAGGAATGTCGAAGTTTACACATTAGCAGCATGTTTTCACTTCGAATGTTATTTTAGAAGAGAGGAGTAAGAGGGATTTTTTAGTTGTTGGTTGTGTTTGTGTAGGAGGGGGATGTAGAGAGAATATTGTTTACTTACATTTTTTTGTTTCTGAAATTTCTTTCTATTTAATTTTTATGCATTTATTTTTATATTCTATAATAATGACTTTTTAATAGATTCACTGCATAGGCAGAGAGTTCTTTTTTTATGAGAGAAAAGTCGATTTTTTTCACATTTACATATGAGTCGAAGAAACGGGGGAAGCGTCATGCGCGATTACTTAATTAAACCACTTGTTGGTCAACCTTATCCGATGATTTCGCATGGAGAAGGTGTATATTTATATGATCAAAACGGTAATAAATATTTTGATGGTTCGTCAGGGGCAATTACGGCAAGTATCGGACATGGCGTAAAAGAGATCGCAGAAGTTATTAAGCAGCAAGCAGAGGAGATTGCATTTGTATATCGCTCGCAGTTTACGAGTGAGCCGGCAGAGAAGCTTGCGAAGAAGCTTAGCGATTTAAATATGGGGGATTTGAATTGGAGCTTTTTCGTTAATAGCGGTACAGAGGCAAATGAAACGGCAATGAAGATTGCGATTCAACATTTTCAAGAGCGCGGTATTCAAGGGAAAAATAAAATTTTGTCACGCTGGATGAGTTATCACGGAATTACGATGGGAGCATTATCATTGTCTGGACATCCGCTGCGTAGGCAACGCTTTGTTTCCATTTTGGAAGATTATCCGACATTGCCAGCACCGTATTGTTTCCGCTGTCCGGTACAAAAGGTGTATCCGACATGTCAACTTGCATGTGCAACAGAGTTAGAGAGAGCAATTGAACGTATTGGGGCGGAGCATATTGCGGCATTTATTGCTGAGCCGATTATCGGTGCAGCTGGGGGAGCAATTGTACCACCGAAGGATTATTATAAGGTGATTAAGGACATTTGTGAGCATTATGATATTTTATTTATTGCTGATGAAGTCATGACAGGACTTGGCCGTACTGGTACGTGGTTTGCAATGGAACATTGGGGTGTTCAGCCGGATATTATGACGCTAGGTAAAGGATTAGGAGCTGGCTATACACCGATGGCAGCAACTATGGTAAGTGATCGCGTGATGGAACCAATTCTGCGCGGTTCTCGTTCTGTAATGAGTGGGCATACATTGAGTGCAAATCCACTTTCCGCTGCGACAGCTTTAGCGGTGATTGAATATACGGAGAAGCATCGTTTACCAGAAGCGGCTGCTGAAAAAGGAGAGTATTTAATCGCAGGACTGCAAAAGGTGCAGCAAGAATCGACAATTATTGCTGATGTACGCGGGAAAGGTTTGATGATTGGAGTAGAATTGCAACCGTTTACAAAAGCATCTGAACTTATTTCTGTTGCGGCGAAAAATGGCCTTCTTTTATATCAAGCTGTATCAGGACAAGCAGGCAAGGAAGATAGTGCATTGTTAGTTGCGCCGCCGCTTACTACTACATATGAAGAGCTTGACGAATTACTTCATATTTTTGCGAAAAGTGTAGAGGAAATAGTTCAAAAAGGAGGGCATAGTATCGTATGACAACTATTACAAATACATTTGGGAAATTAAAAACAATACAAGATGTTATGCCATATTTTCATGATGAGATGACACTTATGTTTGGAGGGTTTGGAGGTATTGGTTCTCCTCCCTCTTTAATTCAAGCAATTTTAGATAAAGGAATTTCCGATTTACATTTAATCGGTAATGATACTGGTTTTCCTGATGTGGGAATTGGCCGCCTTGTGACAAATGAGCGTGTAAAGTCGTTAATTACGTCGCATATCGGTTCAAATCCAAATGCAGGACGACAATTAAATGAAGGAAGACTGCATATTGAATTTTCTCCTCAAGGTACATTAGCAGAACGAATTCGAGCTGGCGGTGTCGGGCTTGGTGGTGTTCTTGTTGATGTTGGGATGGATACGATTGTAGAAGAAGGGAAACGAACTGTTGAAATAAATGGGAAGACATATTTAATTGAGACAGCATTAACAGCTGAAGTGTCCATCGTGTTTGCGAAACAAGCAGATCCTTTTGGTAATCTTGTGTTTGATAAAAGCGCACGCAATATGAATCCACACGTTGCAATGGCTGGGGATATTACGATTGTGGAGGCTGAAGAAATTGTTCCGCTTGGGGCACTGAACCCAGAAGAGATTATAACGCCTGGTGTATTTGTTGATTATATTGTTCCATCGGGAGGAGTGAATTGGAAATGGGCATGGGAGTAGAGGTTCGCAATAAAATTGCAAAGCGCGCTGCAAAGGAAATTCAAAACGGAATGATTGTTAATTTAGGGATTGGCATTCCATCTCTTGTTCCGAATCATTTGCCAGATGATATGCATGTTATGTTTCATGCGGAAAATGGCATTGTTGGTATGGGGCCGACACCAGTAAAGGGCGAAGAGGATGAAAATTTATGTAATGCGGCTGGATTGCCAACGTCGATTATTGACGGGGCTAGTTATTTTGACAGCAGCATGGCATTTGGGATGATTCGAAAAGGGTTGCTTGATATTACAATTCTCGGGTCATTGCAAGTAAGTGAAAACGGAGATTTAGCAAACTGGATTGTACCAGGTAAGCGTGTACCAGGTATTGGCGGGGCGATGGATTTAGCACAAAAGGCAAAGCGTGTTGTCGTTGTGATGAATCACGTTGATAAATATGGGAATGCGAAAATTGTTTCAGAGTGTACACTTCCGCTTACGTCAAAACGATGTGTGGATGTAATTATTACAGACATGGCAGTAATGGAAGTAACGCCAGAAGGTTTAGTGCTGCAAGAATTGATGAGTCCATACACAGTAGAAGATGTAAAAAAATGCACAGAAGCTGCTTTTCATGTGAGTCCATCTTTACTAGTAATTGAATGAAAGGGGATGTAATAATTGGAGCAATATAAAAAACAAGTGTGTGAATATATTGAAACTCATGAAAATATGAGTGTGAAATTATTAAAACGTTTAATTCAAGAGAAAAGTACGAGCGGGGATGAAAGCGGCGCGCAGGCAGTTGTGATTGAAAAATTGCGTGAACTTGGTTTAGATTTGGATATTTGGGAACCTTCATTTACGAAAATGAAAGATCATCCATATTTCGTTTCACCGCGTACAAACTTTACTGATAGTCCGAATATAGTGGCAACATTAAAGGGAAGCGGCGGCGGAAAGTCAATGATTTTAAATGGGCATATTGATGTTGTACCTGAAGGAGATTTGAACCAGTGGGAGCACCATCCATATGCAGGAGAAAAAATTGGGAATCGTATATATGGACGCGGCACAACAGATATGAAAGGCGGAAATGTTGCGCTCATGCTGGCGATGGAAGCAATTGTAGAAACGGGGATTCATTTAAAAGGAGATGTATATTTTCAAAGTGTAATAGAAGAAGAAAGCGGCGGCGCAGGTACGCTTGCGGCAATTTTACGAGGTTACGAGGCGGATGGTGTAATTATCCCAGAGCCGACAAACATGAAATTTTTCCCGAAACAACAAGGTTCAATGTGGTTTCGTTTATTCGTAAAAGGGAAAGCTGCTCATGGTGGTACGCGCTATGAAGGTGTGAGTGCCATTGAGAAAAGTATGCTTGTTGTAGAGCATATGAGAAAGCTAGAAGCAAAACGAAATGAAAGGATTACAGATCCGTTATATAAAGGAATTCCAATTCCGATTCCGATTAATATTGGAAAAATTGAAGGTGGCAGTTGGCCGAGTTCTGTTCCTGATTTCCTTACTTTAGAAGGCAGATACGGTGTTGCACCGAATGAAAGTATGGAGGGTGCAAAAATAGAGTTTGAAAATTGGGTAGAACAATTAAATAAAGTAGATCCATGGTTCATAGAGCACCCAGTAGAAGTAGAATGGTTTGGCGCACGCTGGGTTCCAGGTGAATTAGAGGAAAAGCATCCACTTATTACAACTCTGAAGGACAATTTTGTGCATATTGAAGGCACAGAGCCGATTGTTGAGGCATCGCCATGGGGAACAGATGGTGGTTTATTTACACAAATTGCGAATATTCCAACTATCGTGTTTGGTCCAGGTGAAACGAAAGTTGCCCATTATCCAGATGAATATATTGAAATTGACAAAATGATTGCGGCGGCAAAGATTATTGCATGTACATTACTAGACTGGTGCGAGGTGGACGAATGAAATATTATGAAGAATTTGCAGAACAGACACAGTACTATACATTAGAATGCTCATTAGATTATTTTAATAAGCGTATTCGCGTTGATCATTATAAAGGAAATGTTGAGCAAGTAATGCGTAAAGTGGAAGAACTCGCAAACTCTCATTCTTTCACTAAATTAATTATAAAAGGAAAAAGAGAGCACGTTCCGGCGTGGCTCTCTCTTGGCTTTATGCTTGAAGCTAGTATTCCTCAATACTTCCAAGGCCATGATGCATATTTTATGGTGAAATATCGGGATGATGAACGCCGTAATAGTGTGCAGTGGGTGAAGGAAGATGAAATTATAAGTGGTGTAATTGCGAAGCAAGTAATAGAAAAGGAAATACCAGCACAGTTTGTTTTGCGAAAAGCGACGGAACAAGATGCAGAGCAGCTTGCGGACGTATTTGGAAAAGTATTTGAGGTTTATCCAACACCTTTGAACGAAGCAGACTATATCGTGAAAACGATGAAGGAAGATACGATTTATTACGTGTATGAAATGGAAGGGAAGATTATTAGCACAGCTTCAGCAGAAATGAATCTAAAAGAAGGAAATGCGGAGTTGACAAATTGCGCAACATTACCAGAGTATCGAAAGCATGGATTCATGAAAAGCTTACTTATGAAGTTAGAAGAAGAGCTGCGAGATAGATCTATTTTTTGTTCGTATACAATTGCACGGTCGCTTTCTTTTGGTATGAATGCAGCGTTTTATCAGCTTGGATATACGTACACAGGCAGATTGGCGAATAACTGTTATATTTTTGATAAGTTAGAGGATATGAACGTTTGGGTAAAAGATTTATCCCGCACTAACGGACAATAAGCCCCTTACTGAGGGAAGTTTCACTTTATCCCGCATTAACGGGCAGTAGAACCCCCACCTCAAGATTGTGAGGAATCCGAAGAAGCTAGGTGGGGGATAACTGCCCGTAAAAGCCCGATTGGTTCAACTAACCATCGGTGGGGGATGAAAAAAACCCCCACCGATGGAAGTTTCACTTTATCTCGTATTTAATAGACATTACAGAATAGAAATAAAGGTTCATAAAGAATCAATTTATTCAACTTCCATAAGTTAGGGATGAAAAGCCCTTGCTGATGGGAGTTTCATTTTACCGGTAGGTGCTAAAAATTCGGCACGATATTGCTGATTTTTTAGCAAAGGAGGGAAATGCGTTGCTGGCGATTTCAACACAAGAAGTGATTGAAGCGATTTTAAGTAGTATTGATGAAGCTATTCATGCAGTAGATGAAAATGGGGTTACGATTTTTTATAACACAGTAGCAGCAAAACATGACGGATCAAATGTAGAAGATGTACTTGGTAAGTATTTATTGGAAGCGTTTCCTTCGTTAACGCCAGAAACGAGTACATTACTAAAGGTACTGCAAATGAAAAAGCCAATCCTACATCAAGTGCAGCGATATCAAAATCAAAGTGGGAAAGATGTTTATACGGTAAATACAACGCTTCCGATTTTTATAGAAGGGCGCATTGCTGGCGCTGTTGAGATTGCAAAAGATTACTCTACCATTCAAAAGCTGACAGAAAGTATTGCTGATTTGCAGTCAAAAATGAGGCGATCACCAGCGAAAAAAACACAGCAGAGGCATGTAGCATTTGATACGATTATAACGAATGATAAGCGCTTTTTGCAGACGAAACAGCTTGCACACAAGGTTGCTACCACTAATGCGAACGTACTCATTTATGGTGAAACAGGAACGGGAAAAGAGCTGTTTGTTCAAGCGATACATGAAGCTTCGAAAAGAAGAAATAATCCATTTATCGCTCAAAACTGCGCTGCTTTGCCAGAATCATTACTTGAAAGTTTACTGTTTGGAACAACAAAAGGTAGTTATACAGGTGCCATAGAACGCGCAGGGTTATTTGAGCTTGCGGATGGTGGTACGTTATTTTTAGATGAATTAAATTCGATGCCTTTAGATTTACAAGCAAAAATGCTTCGGGTATTGGAAGATGGTGTCATTCGCCGCATCGGTGATAACAAAACAAGAAAGGTTGATGTACGCGTTATTACAGCAATGAATCAGCCGCCGGATGAGTGCCTTCGTGAAAATAAAATTCGTACGGATTTATATTATCGATTAAATGTGTTTTCTTTATTTATTCCACCGCTTCGCGAGAGAAAAGAAGATATTTTATTGTTAGTCCCGCACTTTCTGAAGGCTTATAACATGGAATATACAAAGCATGTGATCGATATAGATGAAGATGCGAAAAAGCAATTGCTTCAGTATCATTGGCCAGGTAATGTGCGTGAATTAAAGCATATGATAGAACATGCGGTCATTGTTACAGAAGGAAAAACACTCACGTTATCTTGTTTACCACGTTCGTTTCGACAAGTGCCGCATCCGCAGAAAAAGCCGATATTACCGCTGCGGGAGGCACTTCATGAAACGGAAAAAGAATTAATTGAACAAGCAATGTTAGAAACGAAAGGAAATGTTCTACAAGCTGCAAAGTTGTTAGGCATTCCAAGACAAACTTTGCAGTATAAATTAAATAAAAATGCGAAAGCTGCCGAATAATTGGCAGCTTTTGTGCATTTGCACCAATAAATAAGCACTTACATATATAGAAAGTAAAAGAAAATTTAGTTTTTTCTGTTAATTATTTTATTTTGTTTTTGTATAAAATGATATTTTTATAGTAAAGAAACGTGTAATAGCAAAGGTTGTACTAGTAGAGACAAATAGAAATTTAGATTTAATAGTTATAATTGGCATGATTATTGCTTTAATAAATAGCGAGCGTTTGAAAAAAAGGGGGAATTGCAATGTTACACGACGTATATAAACCAGAACGTCATTGGAAAGAGATTGAATTATGGAAAGATGTTACAGAGGAGCAATGGAATGATTGGATTTGGCAATTAACAAATACAATTAAAACATTAGATGATTTAAAGAAAGTCATCAATTTAACACCGGAAGAAGAAGAAGGTGTTAAAATTTCAACAAAAACAATCCCATTAAACATTACACCATACTATGCATCTCTTATGAATCCAGATGATCCACGTTGTCCGATTCGTATGCAATCTGTACCGATTTCAGAGGAGTTATATAAAACGAAGTATGATTTAGAAGATCCGCTTCATGAAGATGAAGATTCACCAGTTCCAGGATTAACACATCGTTATCCAGACCGTGTTCTTTTCTTAGTAACAAACCAATGTTCTATGTATTGTCGCTATTGTACACGCCGTCGTTTTAGTGGACAAATTGGAATGGGTGTTCCGAAGAAGCAATTAGACGATGCAATTGCGTATATTCGCGAAACGCCGCAAGTACGCGACGTCTTAATTTCTGGCGGTGATGGTCTTCTTATTAACGATAATATTGTAGAGTACATTTTAAAGAATTTACGTGCAATTCCGCATGTGGAAATTATCCGTATTGGAACGAGAGCTCCTGTTGTGTTTCCACAGCGTATTACAGAAAATCTTTGCAATATTCTTAAGAAATATCATCCAGTTTGGTTAAATACACACTTTAATACTTCTATTGAGATCACGGAAGAATCAAAACTTGCTTGTGAAATGCTTGCAAATGCAGGTGTGCCACTTGGTAACCAAGCTGTTATTTTAGCAGGTATTAATGATAGCGTACCGATTATGAAAAAATTGATGCATGATTTAGTAAAAATTCGCGTGCGTCCTTACTATATTTATCAATGTGACTTATCAGAAGGAATTGGTCATTTCCGCGCACCAGTTTCCAAAGGTCTTGAAATTATTGAAGGGTTACGTGGACATACGTCTGGTTATGCAGTTCCAACATTTGTTGTAGATGCACCGGGCGGCGGTGGTAAAATTGCCGTTCAGCCAAACTACATTATTTCACAAAGTGCTGATAAAGTTGTTCTTCGTAACTTTGAAGGTGTAATTACAACGTATCCAGAGCCAGAGAATTATGTGGCAGGCAGAGCGGAAGGATACTTTAAAGAAATTTATCCAACTTACGAAGAAAAACGTTCTGATGTTGGAATCGCAGGGCTGATGAGCGATAAGAAGTTTAACCTTGTACCAGAAGGTTTGCAGCGTATGAATCGCCGTAAAGATTACGAAACAAGTACAGAACATGCTTCATTAAAAGATAAACGTGACAAGCGTGACCAGTTGAAGGATAAAAAATATCAAGCGCAAATGGCAAAACTAGAGGAGAGCACGAAAACTGAGGGAGATGCAGTATGAGATGTGTGTGGTGTGAAGGTGAGGAAGCAATTGAGAGTGTAAACACTGTATACTGGGAATTACCAGACGGAACAAAAACAGTTGCAATTGAAGAAACACCTTGTATCGCATGTCAAAATTGCGGAATGCATTATCAATCAGAGGATATTGTGAAAGAAATTGAAGATCAGCTCTTTTTGATTTATACAAAAGATTTGCCAAAACAAGTTACTTATACAGAGCTTATGGAGCGTCCACGTTTACTAAAGCGAAATTATTTTGATTTTTAACCGGCATTTTTATGCTGGTTTTTTTCTTGTTGGCCTTGTATAATGTAGCCAAGTTAGAAAGGCAGGGAATATTGTTGAAAAAGTCATTTTATCACTATATGATGAAGCACCGTGCTTCTTTACTGAAAGATGAACTATCAGACTTGGCAGAAACAATGTATGAGGACCATAGTTTTCCAAAACAATCGGAGGATTATGATGAGATTAGTTCATATTTGGAATTAAGCGGTTCACTAGAAAGCATGGCCATTTTTGATCGTGCATGGGAATTATATATGCAAGAACGATAGAGTGAAATGTCTATCCATAGGCCATTTTATCACTAATCATTTTCAATTTGTGTTATGTACACTCCAATAGCGGAGTGTATTTTTTTTATCCCGCATTAATGGGCAGTAAGACCCCCACCTAAAGGAAGTAAAGTGAATTTTAGGAATTTTAAATATTATATTTTGGGTATACTACTTAATTAAGTAATCATCTAACTTCTAACGAACCTTCTCCTTTTAACGAAAAATGCAATTGTATATAATAAAGCCTAAAACTAACACTAAAATTAATAAACCTGTACCTTTCCAACCCATACCACCAGATAAATCAACTAAATTACCATTTTCTTCTCTTTTTAATCCTTCATTAAGAGAACCTGTAGGGTTATTTTTTAATTCGTTTTGTCTTAAGCGTTCTCTTTTTTCTTTTGGTGTTTCTTTTGAACCCATGTAATAATCACCTCTAAAATCAATTCATACTTTACTTATTTATACCACTATTTTACAGATAAATAGGAAAATAGAATTTATGGATTCAAATTCTAATCCAACACCATCGTTTTAAACGATTTTATTATTCGTGAAATGTATGCCTCTTTTTTGAGGGAGCTATTTATTCTTAAAAATCCTACATATGTTACATCATCCTTTTGTCAAAAAATAAAAACTGATCTTTTACGGATAAAGGAAGAGGTCATTTTAATCAAACTTTATTATAAAACAATAATAGGTGGAGGATAACTACCCGTAAAAGCCCGATTGGTGAGGGCTTTTCATCAGTGGGGGATGGAGAACCCCCACTGATGGAAGTTTCACTTTATAAAAAAATATTCAATTATACAAACTCATGTGATAAGCGTTTTCGTAGTGAGGCGCATATACTGTTAGCGTCACATACTTAAAATCACGACTTTAAAAGGAGAGAGAAAAATGACGAGAAAAAAGCAGCCCAAATATAATATAGGAGATATAGTCGTGATTACGTTATATGGTACAGTCGGTAAAGTCACAAATATTAATTTTCTATTTTTATTCGTTTAATAATGTGGAATCATTCCCAATACATAGACTAAGAGGTGAAGTAAATGGGATTAGCCGCAATTTATTTACGTTTATCCAGAAACGAAGAGCAACTAAACATAGATGAAATTTTATCTAACCATAGAAATGCTCTAACGAAGCTTGCAAAACAGCAGAAATTAACTTACGACATTTATCAAGAAATTTCAAGCGGAGTTAATACTGACAGACCTCAATTGAATTTACTATTAAGCAGATTAGATGATTATGACGCTCTCCTTGTAATGGACATAGACAGAATTTCTCGTGATAACGCTCATGCTGAAGAAATTAAGAAAATGTTGATTCTCCATGACATCAAAATTTTGACTCCTCAAGGTGCAATTGACTTGTCACAGGAAAGCAATGAAATGCTGTTCTCCTTTCAAGCGATGATGGCAAACTTTGAATATAAACAAATTCGTAAACGTTTGGGAAGAGGACGATTAGCAGCAGCAGAACAAGGGAAATGGACGATGTCAAATCAAATTCCTTTGGGATACAAGAAGAATGAAGAAAAACGATTAGAGATAGTTGAAGATGAAGCTAAAATCATTCGCTTTATCTTTCAAAAGACATTAGAACGAGTTAGTGCTAACGAAATTGCAAAACAGTTAGATACTTTCGGATGGAGAAGCAGAAATGGTAAAGTTCTCACATCAGCACATGTTAGTCAAATCAGAAGAAACGTCGTTTATTATGGAGTTGTTCAAGCGTGCAGACGAGTTAACGGTAGGGTGGTTGATGAAGTATTTGTTGAAAATGCTCATGAACCGATTATAAGCAAGCAAACATTTTTAGAATTGCAGGAGATATTGGCAGAAAATACGACTGGTAATTTCTTTAACAAAGCGAAATCTATAAGAAAACTTCAAGGCTTAATTTACTGTAATTGCTGTAAAAGGAAAAGATATATTCAATGTGATGGAAATGATGTGGATTATATAAAATCATGTATCTATAAAGTTGATAATAATAAATGTAGGGATCGAGGATTCAAATATAATCCAATTGAGAAATTTGTATTACAAAAGGTTAAAGAAATGAAACCAGCTTTTGAACAAGAGCTGGAAATGTTGAAATCTCTTGATACGACAGAGATAGAAAAGAAACTATTAATTCAAAGAGAGTCTTTAGAGAAACAAATAGATAGATTTAATAAACGTCAACGGAATCTTAAAGAAATGCGGATGGATGGAGAGATTACGAGAACTGAGTTTTATGAAATGCGTGAAGAAAACGAAGAACAAATCAAACAAGTTAGGCAACAAATAGAGCTTATTGATATTAGACTGGAGAATTTATCTAATACGGATGAAGAACAGGAAAGATTGCAAGATGCTATTAAAAAATTAGATAAATTAGAAGAGCTTAAAGCAGAATCATGTAATACTTTTTTGAAGAAATTTATAAAAAAGATATGGTTCAGTAGTAATACAGAAGCAAATTATGATACGACAAGACCGAGAGAAGCAGCTACAATAGAAATTGAGTGGTTATAAATTGATAAGATTTCGGAATGGTTCTTAGAAAACTTTAGAGATTCACTGTTGAATTATATAATGTGGAGAGTGCAGCACTGAGTATTAAGGACGTTTTAAGACTTATCTTAGTCTAAAATAAGTAAAGGGCTCTATTGAAATTGATAGAACCCTTTGGTTAAAACTTCATTTATTATCTCTCACAGTATTAATCATATACAGTTTATTCCAATTTATAAGCGGTCTTAGGTGAAATTCCCGAAAGTTACCAATTAATCCAAACTCTGTTGAAGTAAAAAGGATTCTTCTTTACGAATAACCCTCGAAAATTACTTCTTCTTTTTCTCTTCACCTTTTTCTATATTCCATTCGTCGCCCCAATAAATTGAAATACCATCTCTATCTTGCATGCTTACTTCTTCTGTATCATTCAATTCATCAATGTTTTGGCTTTTTCTTGATGCTGACTCTTTTTTGGAATTATTCCACTTATTAGTAGGCATATTCATTTCTCCTCTTTAATTTAATAATTACTACATACACCGGTATTATTTCTGTTTTATGAAATCTTATACCGTTTTATCATATCTAGTGAGAAGACACCAACCTCAAGCGCGAAGCGGTAGGTGGGGGGAGTTCAATGTCTAGTAGACATTGGGTCTTCGGTATTAAAGAAACCGCTCAAACTCAGTTGAAGTTAATTATGTCATATAATATTTAGTGAAATGAATAAAAGATATTTTATATTGGTTGAAAGGATGAAATAGGAGGAAAAAGCCGTAAAAGTGCAAATGATTAGTCATTTTAAAAAAATAAATAAAATGATTTATTAAAGAAACACCTTTGGTGATGAAGTTGAAAAAGCCTTAATTAAATCAGGTGATCTTAAAAACTAAACAATAGATTAAAAATAAGCTTCCTACAAGAGGCTTATTTTTTATGTTTTTTAGTTCTTGATTTACATTTTCCATTCTCTCGATAGAAAACCGATAGGGACAAAGAACACAGACAAAATGTCTCGCATATCATATCGGCAGAGGTGAGAAGCATCATGAATTTTAAATACAAAGAAATTGGAAAATTTGATGCTCGTAAAGCAGCAAAAGCTCTCCTTGAATTGGCACAAGAAATTAAACTAGAAGATGAACAAGAACGTAAAAGTGAAGATAAAAATGATAATGAGAAAGTAAGTTGAACCCGTACATATTCTGTGTGTACGGGTTTTCTTTTATGTTTTATAATTATATTAAGGAGTGATACGGGTAAAGATGAATGAATATTCTGCTGATTCAGAGGGTATAAAGAAGATGCTGGAGCTCTACTCAAAATTAAAGGATACGGATATCTTCAAGGAGTTTTACGAAGAAAAAATCGAGCCAATAAAAGTAGAAAAATCATAAATATAAAAATGCTAGATGGTGTTTATGTATATGAAGTGAACAATCACGATGGATTTTACGTAGAACATACACTGCAGCTTGTGACAGAACAAGAGGTGAAAGATGGCGAATTAGAATGGATTGAACTGCGCTATAAATTTACATTTGGCGATCTTGTTCAAGTAACAGGCTATGAAAAAGATGTATTCCGTGTTGTTGGATACCGGACGGAAGTATGGCGTTATAAAAATGATGCTTGGGAAGACACGATTTATGAATTATCACGTATTACTGATGGTGAGTGGCTAGAAGCGGATGAATCAGATTTGACGCTTATTGCGAATGCACAAACAGCAAATGCAATTTTAAAGAGGTTAAAGCAAGATAAGGCGGGAATGAATAAGCTTGATCTAGGTAAATTAAAGTCTATTAATAACTCGAAAAAAGTAAGTATAAAAACGAATCGAAAAGAAATTATCGACGGTTTATTAGATATTTTTAATGATTACAGAACATTATATGAAACATTTCAAGATGAAGAATATAAGATTGTGATGGAAGTTGTACGTAACTATTTAATCAAATTATCTGAGAAAAAATAATCTAGAAAGAGAGAAGGAATTGAAAGAGAATATAAGCTGTATATGGTATGCCTACAATCGTTAAAAATATAATAAATATAGAAATAAGCTTGTCCACCCATTCATCATCATGTATGAACTCTTCTTTTGCATGCGTCATTTCTTCTTTATATTTCATTGCGTTTTCCTCCCTTATATAGCTTGTACTACATCCTATGCAAAAGTTTCTCTGCATATAACCTACATATCTAGTATGAAAAGAAAAATGTTTTTCTATTCTTATACATAATTTCTATTTTTTTTCATAAAACAGAATTAAAGGGGTGATGCTCATGAAGGAAATAGAAGTCGTGATTGATACGGAAGAAATTGCGGAATTTTTTTATGAGCAATTAATTGTGAGAGGGTATGTACCAAAGCGCGAAGAAATTGAAGATCTTGCAGATATTGCGTTCGATTATTTGTTAGAAAAATGTATGATTGATGAAATATTTGATGAAGATGATGAATGAAAGTAACGACGGGACAGACTCGTCGTTTTTTATATCGTATATGGCTTGTCCGTGTTTATCCCGCTATTCGTGGGCAGTAAGACCCTCACCTTAAGATTCTGAGAAAAGTGAAGACGATAGGTGGGGGATGAAAAAAATCCCCACTGATGGAAGTTTCACTTTATAAAACAGCTATAACTATATCGTGTTGTATTTGGTATAATAAAAGTGAAAATTTTTTGAAGAGGTGAAGAGATGATCAAAAAAATTATTGATTCTTTACTAGGAAATAAGCATAAGCATCGCTCTTACTCCAGTAGTGATTATCATCATAGACATCGTTCTTATTCTAGTAGCGATTATCACAAGCGTCGCCCATCTCATGAATATGGACATCACCATTATAAAAGAAAACATAAAAGCCATAGTTTTTTCTCTAGTAGCTGATGACTTTTCGTAAAATATTGACATGGTTTGATCGACCGCTGTCCATTGATACTGTCGTTGCACAGCGGTACCAAATTAAGAGTACTCTTGGTATGGGAAGTTATGGTTTTACATATCTTGTTACTGACATGCTGTCTGGTGAGACCAAAGTATTAAAACAGCTTCGAAAAAGTAAACAGAGGTATGCATCAGGAAGGGAATCGTTCACATACGAACAAGCCATTTTACAGCAGTTAGAGCACCATGCAATTCCTCGTTTCTTTCATAGTTTTATATGGAGAAAAGAACCATTTTTTGTGATGGAGGAAATGTGTGGGAAAACATTTGAGGATTTTATTTTTCGAGATGGAGAAATGTATACAGAGAAAGAAACTTTTCTTATTTTATATAAAGTGCTTCATATTGTTTCCTATTTTCATAGTCAAGGTATCGTTCATCGGGATTTACGAATTCCTAACATTTTAATGAGAGATGATGATATATCTATCATTGATTTTGGATTAGCTCGATTTATTGGTGAACATGATGAACGTGCTCAATCTTATAAAGGTGAACAAGCGTATATGCGTGAAATTCATTATCGTAGTGATTTTTATGCCTTAGGTCATTTTGTTTTGTTTTTGTTGTATTCTAGTTATGAATCTTCAAAAGAAGAGCAGCCTTGGTATAAAGAATTAACATTATCAGTAAATAGTTGTGATGTAATCATGCGGATGCTGCAAATGAAAGAGCCGTATTATGAAAGTGTACAAGAGCTAATAGAAGATGTGCGTTGTATAATAGAAAGGATGGGGAATACATGTTCCAAAAGTTTTTAGCAAGTGTTGGTATTGGTAGTGCAAAAGTTGATACTATGTTAACACAAGAGGAGTGGCTCATTGGGGAAGAAATTACAGGGGTTGTACATATTACTGGTGGATCGGTAGAACAAGAAATTGATAGTATTTATTTAACGTTATCGACTACATATATTCGTGAAGTGGATGATAAAAAAATGAGTTCAACATATGATTTAAAGAAAGTTCGTTTAACAACTCCAATTACAATTGGAATAAACGAAAAACGAGAAATCCCATTTTCTTTTCCAATGCCGATTGAAGTACCGTTAACATTTGGTATGAAAACCGTTTGGGTGCATACTGGTCTAGATATTAAACGCAGTATTGACCCGAGTGACCGTGATTATATTCAAGTACTTCCAAATATATTGTTAAAAAGTGTGTTAGATGCAGTCCAAAATCTTGGATTTCGTCTTCGTCAAGCGGAATGTGAAGAACTTCCATATCGTTTGCGTGATCACGTACCATTTGCACAAGAATTTGAATTTGTTCCTGTATCTGGACAATATTACGGAAAGCTCGATGAATTAGAGATGCTTATCATACCGCGCTCGTACGATAGTCTAGAAATTGTGATGGAAGTAGATCGAAAAGCACGAGGCCTTGCTGGATTATTTGCTGAAGCTTTAGAGATGGACGAAAAAGTTTTACGTTTCACAGTGAAGCGTGAAGACATTCCAACAATGCAGCAAAAAATTAACAATTATATTTCTCGATAATGCATGCATAAAAAAGAAGTGGAGGGGGAAAATAAGACATCCCCTCCATTTCTATATAGTGAGGTTATGCAGATGAAGAGATATCGACATTTATATACGTTACTATTTGTTTTGCTCATTTGTTTTATCGAGTTGTCTTTTTCTTATCAAACACCTTTCATTGATCAGTTTGATAATGCAGTGAGTAATTATATACAAAGCTTTCGTAATGAATATCTTACTTCTTACTTTATATGGATGTCTTATATTGGATCAAAAAAGGTATATTTTCCTGTATTGTTTATTCTGCTTATGTATTTCTTGATTCGAAGACGATATATGACAGCGATCTTGTTAATGATAAATTTTTACGGTTCGCGCTATATGAACTATATGTTAAAACTATGGTATGAACGACCAAGGCCTGATATATCACAACTTGTTACTGCGACAGGTTACAGTTTTCCGAGCGGACATTCGATGAATGCTGTTACATTTCTTGGGTTTATTGCATATATTACGATTACCGAACACCGTCTACAATTGCATCAAAAAATATTACTTATTTTCATTTCCTGTTTTCTTATTTTTTCAATTTCTATCAGTCGTATATATCTAGGGGTACATTATCCGTCTGATATTTTAGCAGGTTGGGCTGCTGGGGGAAGTTGGCTTGTTTTGTGTATCATGTTTCATCAAACATTTATCCCATACTCAGCGGATAGTAAATCTTCTGTATCAAGATAGTAAGCAATCGCAGGAGGTAATGATGAAAGCTTCACTTTATGCAAAAAGAACCTATGTGAGCATAGGTTCTTTTTGCATTGGTTCCACATGAATATGTGTGTACCAAATATTGTGATAGAGTTGCAACTTTTCTTCAATTTCATCGGTAATACGATGACTGTCACTTACATCCATGTGTGCATCTACTTTAATTGTAATATCAACATAAGTTTGATTTCCATACATTCGCGCTCGAATATCCACAATGTGTTCGACGCCTGCAATTGTTTTTACTGTTTCAATGTATTTTTCCATATTGTCCGGGTCAATACCATCTGTTAGCATATGTGATGCTTCTTTAAAGATGTCCCATGCAGTTTTACAAATAATCATACCAACGAGAAGTGCTGCAATTGGATCAAGAAGAGGCATTTGAAACTGTGACCCCAAAATACCAACAACTGTCCCAAGACTTACGAGAACATCAGATAAATTATCTTTCGCTGCAGCTTCTAGAGCTTTACTTTTTGTTTCCTTTGCAATTTTGCGATTATATATGTATACGCTATACATAACAGCGGCACAAAATAAAGCAACCCAAGCTGCAAATAAATTGGGTGTCGTTTGTTCTTCTTTGAAAAAGGATTGAACAGCATTCACAATAACTTCTAATCCGACAGTCATCATGATAAATGACGCGACGAGTGAAGCGATTTGTTCAGCTCGTGAATGACCATATGGGTGATCAAGATCGCGAGGCTTTCGAGAAATTTTTAATCCAATTAAAACAGCTAGTGATGCTCCAATATCGGTCAAATTATTAAGACCATCTGCACGTAGTGCGCTAGAAACAGCTATGTAGCTTATTACAATTTTAATGGTTGACAAAAAAATATATGCAGCAATGCTTAGTATTGCCCCTTTATCAGCAGCTTTGTTAGAAAGTGACTCCATGTTTCTCACTCACCTTTCTTTCAAAGATTCTCTATGTATAAGCGTATCAAATGAAAGTCGTGTGGGTCTATACAAACATTGTTGTGTACTTTTAGCTTTTTGAGGAAGAGAGAACATTGTTTCGTAAGGGCAAAAAAAGTTCGCTCATAAAAAAGACAAAAAAAAGCGCTTAGATATACCTAAGCGCTTTTTGTATGCTATTTATACCATTTTAATATACTTCTAAAAACTCAGTAACTTGCTCTTCTGTCTTTGCATTTGCACTATGTAAATGTCCAAGTTTTTCACCGTTTTGATACACTAATAAACTTGGGATTCCCATTACTTGATATTCCTCAGCGATACTTGGGAACTCATCTTTATTAATGGAATACCATTCAAATTTATTGAACTCTTCCATTACATCATCGATAAAGTTATCCATACGTACACAATCTGGGCACCATGTTGTAAAGAATTTAACCACTACTGGATTTTCCTTTGCGATAAGATCGCGAAACTCTCGTTCAGACTTGATTTCTTTCATGTTTTTGACTCCTTTCAATGTAAGACGAATTTGCTAGTATTTTTATGCAAAACTCGTATTTGCAAACATTAGTGTTTTTGAAATAGATTGTTTGCAAAATCTTCTACAGCTTTTTCTTGAATACCTGGTACAACGTGAGAGTAGGTATCCAATGTGATGCCTATTCTTTTATGTCCTAATCGCTCACTGACAATCTTCGGATGAATACCTTGTTTTGGCATGAATGTTATGTGAGTGTGCCGAAGATTATTGAAGCGAATATCAGGGACTTCACTTTTCTTTATAAGCTTTTTCTACAAATGTGTCAAACTTTTGAAATTGCAGGGATGCTTGTTAGATGTGAAACAGATTAATTCGAAGTCATTATATTCCACTACTATAGCGTTCTTTGTCCGTATTAATTCGGCCAAGTTGTTCTTCTAGAGCATGTAATGTAATTTCAGGAAGAACAATTAATCGTTTTCCGGAAGAAGTCTTAGGTTCATGAAATTCTTTTATAACATGAGAAAGAGTTGGTTGCAGAAACAAAACTTCGTCTGTAGGTAGAAGAATATACAGAATTTTATCAGAAGCAATTCCGTGATCTCGAGGAAGATTACAATTCCTTGAAAAATGAGTTTAACGCCATCACTGAAACAGATTTTGAACAGCGGGCGGAAATCAAGAAGTTACACGAGCTGATTCAAATATCACATACCGAACTGGAAAATGAGTGCTCAATCCGTCTTGAATTTCAAGGTAAGTCACAAGCATTAGGGATGGCTCTCGAAGCTGTCTTGTAGGTGACCATCATGAAACTGACAAAAGAGGAACGTACAAAACTCACATACGAAATTGGAGACATTATTGAGCAGAAATGTAGACGATGCGTATATAACAAATCATCTGAAGAAAGTTTTAATGTCACTGTTTGTCCTACTTGCCCAACTGGCGTGGAATTACTCCAGTTGGGGCGGTATTTTGATTCTGGAGAGAGAAATCGACGTGGCCTAAAGAAGAATACGCCAGCAGGATTGACGCCGGAATTTGTTCGGAAGTTGAATGAGCAAGGCATTCCAGATATAGAGATTAGCATTATGTTTGACCGTAGCGGCTCGTATGTTTCGAAATTAAAGCGGTAATGGCAGAAGGAAGGTCTTTGGGTGGGAACGACAAAGACGTGGAATCGGGGGGGCGAAGTAGTACTAATTTTGAATTTTATATAAAAGGAGAATGAAAGAAATGAAAAAGAAATCTCTTGATGATATGACACTTGAGGAACTATGGGAAGAAATCGAAAAAGAAGACGGAATTCAGATTGATTCTGAAAGCTAAAACTAAACAAAAGCGTTATTTTAGTCAAAGGAGCAGATAGCGAAGGTTAACTGCTCCAGTACCTAAGTTATGTAGTTTAGATCAAGATATCAGCTAGGATAAATGTAGCTGCTATTAAAATTAGAAATTCAAATAAAATTAAAGAATACTTTTTCTTTTCTTTTTTAAATTCTTTTATTAAACCGAATGCAGCACTTATCCCACAAGCGATATATATACAAATTACTATGGCTTCTGACATTTTTAACACTCCTAGAATATTAATATTTTTATTATATAACGAAAAAGAAATATATGTAAGGTTCCAACAAAATCCTTATTTGGGAGAAAGGGAGAACGGGAAATGAAATATGCAAAGGTTAGCGGTAATAATGTGGTAATTAAACTACCGATTGATATGTTAGTAATCGCTTTTAACAATAATCCAAATAATTATGATGAAGAAATTAAGGTCAAATACAAAAGGAAGTTTGCTGAGGGATTTGCTGAACATGTAAACGAACATAGCAGCAATGCAGAAACAGGTTTGACAGTATTTCAAGAATGGATTGACCAAATTGCAAAGCTGTCTGATGGTTCAATATATGAAAAACAAGATAATATTTATATTCACCAAACTACGGGATATTGCGAAGATAATTATTCGGGAACAATAATCAAACCAATTACAGGAACGACAGCTCTTGTTATTGGATACGAGTGTTAAGTTTTATAACAAAAGCGTTATTTGGTAGGGAGGTAACGAATTAGATAATTCGTTTTACTTAACACTTTCCAAAATTAATCTTCATAACATATTTTGTAGTCACTTATACGAAAGTGAGTTGAATAATAATGTTTTATCCTTATCTTAACAACCAAATGAGAATTCCTGCTGGGTATGGTGCTAGTGTAACGTCTAGTGGAGCGCAAAGTACAATTCAAGCTGTTCAACAAACATTACAAGCACAGCAACAGGCGCAACAAATGCAACAAAGTATGCAACCTTATTATCCATTGCAATATTATTACCCAATGCATATTACACAATATGGAATATCTTTTTCAACGATTCCGTATGGAACTGAATACAATTTATAGTAAATAATAATAAAAAATAATAGCTGTTTAATGGAAACTTATTCATGTCAGTAAAATTTGATCCGTTTGAGGATTATCGCAATGAAGGAAAACGAAAGTGGTACAAGTTCAATAAAAAGAGTAGCTAGCAAAAGCTAACTGCTCTACAAAAGAAATATGGGGTCGCTTCGCTAAAATTAGCTGAAACTAGCTGTAGTATAAAAGGGATTTGAAATATTTTGCAGTGGAGAGAAAAGGATAAATAATTTTAGGCTGTTCCAATTTGATTTTGATCAGCTACATCTGAATCAAATGTATTCGTACCGCTTATACCGTTAAAGGTATTAAGAACAAAAGCAACGTTAGATGAACCGGATCCGTTATAAGCTTTCGTATTTTCTTTCGGAGATACATTATAGAAGTCTCCTAAGTTAAAAGAACCGTTACTATTTTGAACGACTAAGTTCCCAACAACAGACGGCATATTTTCACCTACTTTATCAGGGATTGCTTAAATCACTATATGATTCATTCTTCGAAAGGGTTCGACTGTAATTTATTCATGGAATTGCGAAGGGATTAAAACAAAAATTTCATTTTGTAGTGAAGTAAGGGGAAAGTACTGGACAAATAAATAAAGACACTCGAATTGAGTGCCTTCTCTTAGCATCAGCAGCCAAATCCACCGCCTCCAAAACAACTACAACCGATTATGATTAATAAGATAAATAACACAATCAGTAAGGCGAAGCCGCCGCCGAAGCCACCACAACCAGCTCCAAAACCCATGGATCTATTCCTCCTTTGGTGAGGAAAAAAACTATGAGGGGTTGTTATAGATATTCCAGCGGATTTACATTACATTATGTGACGTGGATCTAAAGAGTGCATGTATGTAAAGAAAGCTAATTTAGCAGCTCTAATTACAATTTGAAGAAGTTACATTGAAAAGAGCAGCTAGCAAAAGCTAACTGCTCTCAATGGAAAAGTGGCAATAGCTGCAAATACGGAGTCGCCTGTTTGTACTATGTGCAGATGGAGAGATGTTATGCAGGAGGGGAAGCGTATCGTATGGAACAAATGTCATTTTTCGAGGACATCGATGAAAGAGAGATGCGTAGGTTAGTAGTAAAGGAATTGAAAAACTACAAAGCGCTACGAGTTCAGATGCAGAATAGACAGGAACGGAATGCAGCAGGATACGCTGTTCTTTTTCCAAAAATGAAAGATGATCAAATTCATGAGATTAAATTTAAACAAATTGAACGGGCATGGGCGGTAGGAACCCGCGATTAAGGTGGTAAGATTCCCTTACTTGAATTATTGAAGTTAATTAAAACAAATTAAGACATATTCTAGTGTGGCGAGTGTGAAAATAATCGCATTCGTCATACTGTTTTACATCTCATTAAGCATAGTTACATCAATGCGATGTTTAAAAGATGTAAAACCACCATCTCGGAATGACTTGCAACATTTCCTTTCGTTTTGATGAATATTTCTTTTAGTCGAAATGCAAATTAAATTAATGAAAGGAGTGGGATGGATGATTAAACAACAAGGTTATGATGAGTTAAAACTTCATGAAGGAGAAACATTGACTAAGGCTTTATTGAAGTTGAATGAGGATACTCGTCGAGAGTCTGAAGCGCAATACGTTGAGATTCATCAAGTTGTACCTCATGGAAATCATCGTTTTACAGTAATACTTAATATATATAAGTGACGAAATTAAAAAGGCATCCATAACGGGTGCTTTTTTATTTTGTCTTGTAATTCTTACTTTTAATATTTATTGCACTAGATAACTAAACGTAAAGGCATGCTAATGTTAATAGTGCGCGTATCCAGCTTAGGTCATTGTCTATAATAATCTTTGAAATGAATAGAACTGCATTAAAAACAAACAAAGGAAAAAGAGAATTATATCTCGTTTTAAAGATTTTAAACTCTGCATAATATTTACCTCTAATATGATATTACATTGAGGGATATAGAACAGCAAAATTGTTTTACCAAATTATAGCGTGGCGTTTTATATATATAAAGAACTGCAATTGAAGTAGAAAAGTAGTGTGAAAGGAGGAGAAATATATTGAATGGAACAACTTACAAAGTATGATGTGTCCTGATGAAAAAAGAAGAACAAAATTAAGCGGGATATACTGAGATAGTGATAAAACTGGAAGGACTTGCTGTTATTTTAAGTGTTCATACAGATTATGAGACAAGCTATCGAATACAATAATGTAAAAGGAGAAAATAAATCATGGGATATATCATAGATATTTCAAAATGGAATGAAAATATAAATTGGGATATAGCTGCCCAGCACATTGATTTAGCAATCTGCCGTGTGCAGTATGGTTCCCGAAAAATAGACGAGATATATACAGACCATGTGGAACATTTAGAAGCACGAGGTATTCCCCATGCAGCTTATGCTTACGGATGCTATGTATCTGTGGCAGATGCTATTGTAGAGGCGAAAGATTTTATGAACCGAGTAAGCCTAAATGCTAAATTTCTAGTTCTAGATGTTGAGAATGATACTTTAACAAGCTGCGGAGCTGCTAATCTAGCAGAAGCGTCGCAGACCTTTATTGATACATGTAAGGAGGCTGGATGGAAGGTAGGGTTATATGTATCGCACTATATGTACGGATCTTACGGATTACAAAATGTGAATGCAGATTTCATATGGTTACCTCGTTATGGAACAAATGACGGAACACCACAAGTAAAACCTGATTATGCGTGTGACTTGTGGCAATACAGTGATAATGGTTATGTTGAAGGGATTGGGAAAGTTGATGTGAACCTATTAACAGGGGACAAGCCGTTAGAATGTTTTATAGGCACAGAGTCCTATCGTATTTATGTAGGGGATTTCGATTCTGTTGAGTGGACTGCAGATGTATTGAGAAAAATTAAAGAAATATTACCAGGATATGGTGTTTGGGTACAGTGTCTAGATGATGGAAATCACCGCATTGCAGTTGGTGATTTTAATTCAAAAACATGGTGCGATGAGACATTCGCGAAGTTGAATGCAGTGTATCCGGGGTATGGAATGTGGATTTCAGAAATGTAATGAGAAAAGCTGGCTCATGAGAGTCAGCTTTTTTTACTTACATTATTATTGTGCTTATAAAAACTATAAAGAAATTGGACAACTAACAGTTAAGTATGGTGTGTTTGCAAAAGTATACATCGAAAATGGAATTTAAAGGTAGTTTGTCATATCAATATCCCCAATATTGATATGGAATTTGTGATTGATAATAATATGATGGATGTTGGGGATGTGTTTGATTTTGGTTAGGTATATGATGAATTGTATTTCGATGTTGACTTTGATTACAGTCTTTTGGAGGACCAATTACAGTAGTAGATTGAATAGGAGCTACTGCTTGCTTCCATTGTTGTTCATCAAGACAATAAGTATGGGCCATTACGTTGGATGGAGTTAATCTTAAAATATCTGATCCAAAAATAGCTTCTGGAGTAGGAGCATTAAAAATGGCTAATAAATGTGTATTGTCTACAGTGGCAATTTCATAATGCCACCAACCTTGCGGTACATTAGTAACTTGACCTGGCTTTATAGGGAAATTAAGAATTTGATTCGTAAATGGGTTAAGTAAGGAAACGATAGCTGCACTAGAAATACAATAAACTAGTTCAGCGGCATTTTGGTGTACATGAGGCTCTACAACATTATCCGCGCTTAAAAAAATGTCTAGTAAAGATGTATTATCTAATGTATTTAATTGTTTAATCCCTAACACGTTTATATAATTTTGCGCATCCTTTGTGAAAAAATTACTTTTACTTACATCTTGAGCGAATTGGATAGAAGGAGAGGTGTAATTTATATAAGAAGTCATCACTTTTCCTGCTTTTCTGTTTTGAAATATGTCTAGGTATATGGAATATGTGCAGCAGTCTGTGTAACCTTAAATTTAAAACAAGGAACAAAATTGGATCGTTTTTTTTAGAATTATAAATATAAAGGAGAAATAAAATAGCAGAAAAATTGATTAAAGTGAAATGAATATTAGTGGGTATTGAAGTAATATGGTAAATTGTTATTATTGGAATTTTCTGTTCAATAAATAAGTGTAAAAAATGTGAGGTTAGGAGAATTAATTTGAGACAATTTAGCTTGTGTTCTGAAACTGAGAGATTAGTATTGATACCTTATCGGAAAGAAGACTTTAACAATTGGCTTATACAATTTGCAAAGTCAGTTCCTAGGAAAGGTGGCCTAAGTGATGCTGCAGAAAGTTGATGATTCAAAAGCTTTAGAAAATCAACCGGCTTGGTTACAAAGTTACATTGATTCTCCAAAAAAACAACGACAGTTATATCAACGGACGTTGATTATAGTTGTCATTTCACAAATTTTCGGTGGTGCAGGACTTGCAGCGGGCGTAACCGTCGGTGCACTCCTTGCACAAGACATGCTAGGTACAGATAGTTTTGCAGGGGTTCCGGCTGCGTTGTTCACTTTGGGTTCTGCTGGGGCAGCGCTACTTGTAGGGCGACTCTCTCAGCGTTTTGGACGACGTTTCGGACTCGCGACAGGATTTTTGACTGGCGGTATCGGCGCAATCGGAGTGGTGATTTCAGCATTAACTAATAATCTTGTACTTCTTTTTGCTTCACTACTAATCTATGGTGCTGGAACTGCTACAAATTTACAAGCACGCTATGCAGGTACAGACCTAGCAAATTCTACACAGCGAGCAACAGCAATCAGCATTGCAATGGTGTCAACCACTTTAGGTGCTGTCGCAGGGCCAAATTTGGTTGATGTAATGGGTCGATTCGCAATAATGATTAAAGTTCCTGCTCTAGCCGGTCCGTTCATTCTAGCAGCTGCAGCCTATATCCTTGCCGGTTTGGTACTTCTAGCTCTACTTCGCCCAGACCCTCTCGTTGTTGCGAAAGCAATTGCAGATGTGCAGAGAACGGACGGGAGTAATCTTTCAGATGAAAAATCAAGTAAATTAGCAATAAAAAAACGAGGAATCGTTGTTGGTGCCACAATCATGGTCTTAACACAAATTGTCATGGTTTCAATTATGACAATGACACCTGTACATATGGGACATCATGGACATAGTTTGAAAGAGGTAGGACTGGTAATTGGTTTTCATATAGGTGCAATGTACTTACCATCTCTTATGACTGGTATCCTCGTAGATAAGATTGGACGTACTGCAATGGCAATCGCTTCTGGTGCCACTCTACTTGCTGCCGGTGTTTTGGCAGCTGTTGCACCTGCTGATTCCATGTTAGTACTCATCATCGCGCTCGCTTTGCTTGGGCTTGGTTGGAACTTTGGCTTGATTAGCGGCACTGCGCTCATCGTGGATGCAACTACTCCGTCCAATCGCGCAAAGACGCAAGGATCTGTTGATGTCTTGATTGCTTTGGCGGGGGCATCAGGGGGAGCACTATCGGGCATGGTCGTAGCTCATTCCAGTTACGCAACACTTTCATTTGCCGGAGGTATCCTTTCATTACTGCTTATCCCAGTCATTGTCTGGTCTCGTGGTAATCAAAAGAGGGCTAATAGAAGCTAATATCGGTTTAAAGTCAGAGTAAATTATCCAACTTTTGAATGAATATAAATCAGTCTCAGGATTCATTCACATATTATAGAATAAAATGTAAAATATTACATAATAAAGAAAATGCGAATGAAAAGGAGTAATTTTTAAATGGAGAATAAAGGACTGAAAATATTCATTCATGCTAGTACTTGGTTTGCACCTGTATTAGTTCCGTTTATTATATTTCTTGTTAGTTCAGATCGAGAAATTAAAAGTTTATCATTACAAGCAGTCATATTTCATTTTGTAATAGGTGTATTAATTGCTATTTCAGTATTTTTTTCTTGGGTATTAATTGGAATTCCGTTCTTAATTATTTTTGGGTTAATTGCTTTAATTACTCCAATCGTCGGTATCGTTCGTGCGATAAAAGGTCGACCTTTTCAATATCCGATTGTTGGGTCATGGTTGAAGTAGAATTTACAAGTATAAAAGTGTGAAAAGGATAGCATGATGCTATCTTTTTTTTTTGAAAATCATCTTGTGAAAGCTGATTTCGTATGGTTACCTCGTTATGGCAATATACAGATAATGCTACGGGCGGTTATGTGGAGGGAATTGGTTCTTGTGATGTAAACTGCATATTGAAGTGTTTACTTTTTTGATTCTGAATCACAAAAGAAACAAATTAAATTTTCTGTCTCACTTTACGAGACACTAGTGAAATGAGGGAATAAGAAAATTTTTCCAAAACCATTATTTATTCTGAATTTTTAGAATATAATCATTTTAGTTTTATCGAGATTATCTATATAAAAATGGCAAGTCATCTTTTTATCTGTGTCCTTAAGATAAAGTTGAATCGTTTATAACAATCATTGTTTTTTACCTGAGATAAACATATATTTTTAGCAATTTAAAAAATGTTTTACAATTTAACGTATTTCCAACTGTTTGAGCGTATTTTTCAACAAACTCTATCTTGAAGCTGCAGTATATCTATATGGAGATATTTTATACTTATATAAAATAAGGTTTAAAAATTCTTTAGCCAATCGATAAAACTAAAAATATATTATGGAGGAAAGAATAATGCGTAGGAAAGGTTGGAGCAAAAAAGTATTAGCAGTAATTATGACCGGAGCGATTAGTCTTAATTTAGTCCCGCTTTCAGCTGAAGCAGCGAACGAATTTACCGTATTAGGAGTTGGCGATTATTATGGAACGAATGCAGATTTAAATAATGGAGATGCATATAAATTTAAATCTCGAATGAGTTCCCTTGGTTGGTCTATGACAGCTGAATGGTATGATAGAGCAGTGTATCACACTGATTTTACAAATTTCGGAAACCAATCAGATATACTCTATTTTACAGGACATGGTAATTCTACTGGGCAATTGGTACTTAGCGAAGGGACAAACCCAAATGCAACAGGTTATGAATACAATCTTGTAGCAAATTATAATCGAGTTGGTGGTGATATTAAAGGATACACAGATTATGAAAATGAAGATGCAGAGTGGATGATATTTGCCGCGTGTAGTGTTGCTAATCAGACTAACTGGGGAAGACAATTAACAAACGGCCTTCATCATATTTTTACATATCATAATGTTTCTAGTGATGGAGTAGATAGTTCTATTATTGATAACTTCATAGATCGTTCATTTGGCACAGGTGGATATACAGCAACAACTATGTTTTCAGCATGGATGAATGCAAATCGAATGTATTCAGAATATGACTGGGCTATTATTGGTCACAATAATAATAAAGGTGATTTCGTGCATGGAATCAAAACTGGTGCAACATCTGATATTATGGGGACATCAGATGTATATCGTTGGAAAGGTACTACCAGCGGCTACAGCTCTACAGACATTAGCGGTTATTTGAAATCCGGAAATTCTCTACACGTGGATACTACACAGGAAGAACTAAAGGCTTTGGAACAAAATTATAAATATAAATTTAAGGTTAAACCTGAAGAGATAAACGAGAAAGAAATTCTGCATAATCTACTAGGTGATAATTATAAAACAACTAAGAAAGCAGTAAAGAAACTAGATGTCTTGAGTAGTGAACAAGGAACAGTAGAGTTATACGATAATAACTCCTTTGTATTTAGTCGTGATATACAATTCAAGCCGATTAGTAAGGAACCAGAAGAGGTCATAAAAGAAATTAACAATTTTATTTCTAAAAATGGAGGAAACCGAAACGACCTTGTTCTTAAACAAGTTCTTCCTATGGCAGAAGAAACTCCTGAAGGCTTTCAAATTGTAACGGGGTATACAGTTACATTTGTTCAAAAACTCAATGGTTCTTATATTGATGGACCGGGAGCAGAAGCCATCGTTGTAGGGTATGATGCAGATGGTGTTAACTTTTATAAACGGAATGTAAAAGAAGTTACTAATAAAACAAGGGTTAAAGAAGGATCTATCCAGAAGCTGGGAAACGCAATCGGAAAATTTCGTACAGAAGCACCAAGGCATTTGAAAACTGGAGGTACAATTGCAACGGAAGAGTTGAATGTAAATAGTGCAGAACTAGTGTTTTATTCTGCTACAATGGGCGCCCTAGATTCCGATTTAGTCCCGGCGTATAAATTAAATATTGATAATACAAATGCTGTTTACGTGAATGCCCTTACTGGTGAGTACATTAATCCATCATTTGAAGAAACTACAGTAAAAGACGAGCTATACAATATCCCAGCCGAGGCAAAATCATATGAATACAAGCAAAAGTATTTAAAAGAATTAAACAACCAGACGCAAGATTTTAACCAAATTGTAGAAAAAGAATAAACCTATAGGGGTCACAACACCAATCTGGGAAGGCTGTACGATTTTCCAGAAATGCTATAGTGATCCTCTATAACAAGACCTCTTAAAGAATAAGTTATCACTTCTTTAAGAGGTCTTGTTATGTGTTGATTAATTTTACTAGTTTCTTGTAATTATTTTTTGTAATAGTATACCTATTGTCTTTCTCTTTTATTTTAGCTATTACAAGTACAATTTCGTTATCTAGGTCAAAAATTTTATATGTGTCATTTTTGACATGAATGGTATAATTGGGTTCAATATTCCCAACCATAGCATATTTCACGTTATCAGTCTCTCTCTGGTTGATAATATTGATAATTTTTTGATTAAATGGTACTTCTCTATTATTTATCTTCATTGTCTTTACATCAGAGTATTCCTTATTATTGCTAAGCGGACTACATGAAGTTAAGCAAAATAAAATTATTATTAGTAAAGTAAAAGTATATGTCCTCATTTTCTCCCATCCTTTACTTTTAATTATATACTACGGAATGTAAATTTTGTTATCAAAAATGCTAATATAAAAGATAATAACTTTATGTAAAACTAAAAAAATCAACATTTGTATATTGTTGGTTCATGGTTAAAGTAGAAGATACAAGTAAAAAGGATAGCGTGTTGCTATCCTTTTTTTAGTTGTAAATGATGGTGTGGAAGGTGAATGATTTCTGCTGGTAAATGCTTCTTTTCACTATTTCCAAAAAGTTAGATGCAAATGCAATTATTGTGTCAGAAAATAAAACAAATTGTAATTTTTAAAAAAGTCTGATATATTTGAATAGAAAGTAAGTGTAAAACAGGTGAAGATATGATGTTGATTTTATCTTTTTCAAAAGGAATTCTTTAAACCTAACAATGAGCAGAAAATATATTTGGAAACGATGAAATCCTTTGTCTGTTTGAGTACACGGGGAGGTGTTAAGTGCGAAGCTAGATACATTGTCTCTTCGAATTGTAGGAGTTTCTTCGGTGGTTGTTTGTATTGTTATGATTCAGTAATAGATTATCAAGTTTATGAGAAATTCTTTGTTTGGAACATTTCCTAATTTATCAACTCTTTTAAAACTATTAGATATGAACAATCTAAACATAGAAAACCTTGTACGCTGCTTATAAGTATTCTTTATTAGCGGATGAAATAACTAGAAGAGAATATAAGAGAAATATATTTGCGCAATCTTGGAAAGGCTTACAGAAATGTAAATGAAGATCTATTTGGATGGGAGGAAGATAAAATGGGAGCTGAAAAAAATTTTTTTCCAGGACTTGATGGGGTAGTTGCAGCAGAGACGAAGATTTCTTTTCTTGATACACAAAAAGGAGAAATCGTTATTCAAGGGTATGATCTGATTGAGTTATCTAAAACGAAAAGTTATTTAGATATTGTTCATCTTTTATTAGAGGAGAAACTTCCTAATTCAGATGAAAAAGCGGCATTAGAAGAAACACTAAAGCATGAATATGAAGTTCCTACTGGTGTTTTTGATGTTTTAAAAGCATTGCCAAAACAAACGCATCCGATGGACGGGTTACGTACGGGAATTTCAGCACTCTCTGGTTATGATAATGAAATTGATGATCGCTCATTAGATGTGAATAAAAAACGTGCTTATAAATTGTTAAGTAAAGTGCCGAATATAGTAGCTAACAGTTATCGAATTTTGAATAATGAAGAACCGATTGAACCAATTCAAGAATTATCTTATAGTGCGAACTTCTTCCATATGCTTACGGGCAAGAAGCCTTCTGAATTAGAAGAAAAAATATTTGATAAATCACTTGTTCTGTATAGTGAACATGAGATGCCTAATTCTACTTTTACGGCTAGAGTAATTGCGTCGACACAATCAGATTTATACGGTGCCTTAACCGGAGCAGTTGCTTCTTTAAAAGGTAATTTACATGGAGGCGCAAATGAGGCAGTAATGTACATGCTGCTAGAAGCGGGTACTGTTGAGAAATTTGAAGAATTACTGCAAAAGAAACTGTATAACAAAGAAAAAATCATGGGATTTGGACATCGCGTCTACATGAAAAAGATAGATCCTAGAGCGCTTATGATGAAAGAAGCATTAAAACAGTTATGTGATGTGAAAGGCGATTATACATTATATGAAATGTGTGAAGCTGGAGAAAAGATTATGGAGAAGGAAAAAGGAATCTATCCAAACTTAGATTATTATGCTGCTCCAGTCTATTGGATGTTAGGTATTCCAATTCAACTGTATACACCAATCTTTTTCAGTTCAAGAACGGTAGGCTTATGTGCGCATGTGATTGAGCAACATACAAATAATCGATTGTTCCGCCCACGTGTAAATTATATCGGCGAGCGACATGTGCTTAGCAAATAAAAACAACTGGGGAGTTGTTAAGGCCGCCCGCCATGTGGGTGTTTGACCGACACCCATTCTTAATAATAACGAATTTTCGACAGAAAGGGAAGAATAGCGTGATTAAAACAAATGAAATTAAACAAAAAGATGCAATTTTAGAAGAGATTACGGATTATGTATTAAATGATGAGATTACAAGTTCAGAAGCATTCAGTACAGCGCGCTATGTGTTACTTGATACGCTTGGATGTGGAATTTTAGCACTGCAATATCCAGAGTGTACGAAATTACTAGGACCAGTTGTACCAGGAACAATTGTGCCAAATGGTACACGTGTGCCGGGAACATCATTTGTACTTGATCCAGTACGTGGTGCTTTTAATATCGGATGTATGATTCGCTGGTTAGATTATAACGATACATGGCTTGCAGCAGAATGGGGACATCCGTCTGATAATTTAGGTGGTATTTTAGCTGTTGCAGATTATGTGAGCCGCGTTCGTATTTCAGAAGGAAAAGAACCATTAAAAGTAAGAGATGTACTTGAAATGATGATTAAAGCACATGAAATTCAAGGTGTACTTGCATTAGAAAATAGTTTAAACCGTGTTGGTCTTGACCATGTGTTATACGTAAAAGTAGCGACGACAGCAGTTGTTACTAAAATGCTTGGTGGCACGCGTGAAGAAATCTTTAACGCATTGTCTCATGCATGGATTGATAACTCTAGTCTTCGTACATATCGTCATGCTCCAAATACAGGTTCACGTAAGTCATGGGCAGCTGGGGATGCAACAAGCCGTGGTGTTCATCTTGCACTTACTGCATTAAAAGGTGAAATGGGTTACCCAACAGCATTATCTGCACCAGGATGGGGCTTCCAAGATGTATTGTTTAACAAGCAAGAACTAAAATTAGCAAGACGTTTAGATTCTTATGTAATGGAAAATGTATTGTTTAAAGTATCATATCCAGCAGAATTCCATGCTCAAACAGCTGCAGAATGTGCAGTGAAATTACATCCAGAAGTGAAAGAACGATTAGATGAAATTGACCGTATTACAATTACGACACACGAATCAGCAGTTCGTATTATTGATAAAGAGGGCCCATTAAATAACCCAGCTGACCGCGATCATTGCTTGCAATACATTACTGCAATCGGTTTATTAAAAGGTGACATTGTTGCAGATGATTATGAGGATGAAGTAGCTTCTGACCCTCGCGTAGATGAATTACGAAATAAGATGGTTGTTGTTGAAAATAAACAATACAGTTTAGATTACCTTGATCCGAACAAGCGCTCAATCGCCAACGCTGTTCAAATTCATTTTAAAGATGGTACAGTAACAGAAAACGTAGAATGTGAATATCCATTAGGTCACCGTTTCCGTAGAGATGAAGCAATTCCAAAAGTTGTTCAAAAGTTCTCTGCAAATATGGCTGTTCATTATTCTAATAAACAACAAGAAAAAATTCATGAAGCTTGTTTGAATGAAGAAAAATTAGAAAATATGAATGTAAATGAATTTGTAGATCTTTTCTTAATTTAAGTATAGGGGGAATAAGAATGGCTTGGGTTGTGAATAAACTGTCAACACAAGAAGAACTTGCCAATCGATTCCGAGCTTTAGTAGAAGCACCTGAAATCTTGCAAATTCCTGGTGCACATGATGCGATGGCTGCTCTTGTTGCAAAAAATACTGGATTTTCAGCTCTTTATTTATCGGGAGCTGCTTATACAGCAAGTAAGGGTTTACCAGATTTAGGTATTGTAACATCTACTGAAGTAGCTGAAAGAGCAAGAGATCTTGTTAGAGCAACGGATTTACCTCTTCTTGTCGATATTGATACAGGATTTGGTGGAGTGTTAAATGTAGCGAGAACTGCTGTAGAAATGGTGGAAGCAAATGTAGCCGCTGTCCAAATTGAAGATCAGCAACTCCCTAAAAAGTGTGGACATCTCAATGGGAAAAAACTTGTTTCCATTGAAGAAATGCAACAAAAAATTAAAGTTATAAAAGAAGTAGCACCATCGATGGTTGTTGTAGCTCGTACGGATGCTCGTGCAGTTGAAGGGTTAGATGCGTCGATTGAGAGAGCAATTGCTTACATAGAAGCAGGTGCAGATGCTATTTTCCCAGAAGCTTTGCAATCAGAAGAAGAGTTTCGTTTATTTACAAAGAAAGTAACAGTACCTTTACTTGCTAATATGACCGAATTTGGAAAAACACCGTATTATACTGCTGAAGAGTTTGCCAATATCGGTTATCAAATGGTCATATATCCAGTGACGTCTCTTCGCGTAGCAGCAAAAGCTTATGAGCGTATTTTTCATCTCATAAAAGAGGAAGGATCGCAAAAAGAAGGGCTTTCTGATATGCAAACAAGAAGTGAATTGTATGAAACAATTTCGTACCATGATTTTGAAGAGTTAGATAAGGGAATTGCAAAAACCGTCTTATCTGATGGGCAATAAATAAAATAAGAAAGCGATGATACACATCTTTAGCAAAAACACCTGCTTGATGTGAAATGAATCATCGCTTTTTTTCATATTAACGGGCAGTAAGAATGAGATTGATAAAAGTTTTTGGACGAAAAAGAAACGAAATCCTCGTTTATGTAGTTGCATTTTATCATAATATTTTTTCCACGGTAGAAAAGCATTAGCGTGTTAACCAGATAGGAAAAGAGGAGTATAGACATTCTAAAGGAAGGGAAATTCAGTTATGATGGCCGCAAAATATGAATCTGTTCGAAATTGGATGAAGCGGGACCCGTACATTTTGAGGAAAGATGATACAATTCGAGAAGCATTACGACTACTAGCTGAATCAGAGAGCGCAGAACTCCCTGTTTTAGAAAATAATCATGTGATTGGGGTTGTTAAACTAATCGATTGTGTAAAGTGGTTAGAGGATCATTCAGAGTGGGATGAACCGATTGTTACTATACTGAGACATTCTTTCTATAACGTAAGGGAAGAGTTTTCATTAAGCGAGTTAGAGAATATTCCACTTTACGTTACCTGTGAGGAAAACAAAGAGCTTAAAGGAGTGTTCAGTAATAAGGAATTATTAGCCTTTCATAAAGATTTGGTTCAAGAAATCAAATGTGCACATCAAACGATAGAGTGGTTTAAACTTTGTTTTGATACTGCATACGAAGGTATTGCAATTGTGGATGAAAATGGAGTTATCCAAATGTTTAATGACACGTATAGTCGCTTTGTTGGTGTAACGAAAGAAGAAGCAATTGGGCAGCGCGCTGAAAATGTAATTGAGAATACGCGGCTTCCAGTTGTATTAAAAACAGGAGTACCAGAAAGAAATCAAGTGCACCGTCTGCAAGGACAGAATCTAGTTGTGCACCGGATGCCGATTTGGAAGCATGGAAGAGTGATAGGTGCTGTAGGGATGCTTATTCATGAAGGGATTTCAGATATTTATAAAATACTAGAACGATTTGATCAAAAGGATAGGACAATCAAACCAACGTTTTCTAAACCGAAAAAGAAACAGATTCGATTTGAAGATATTCTTGGAGAAAGCCAAACAATTTCTGAAACGAAAAAAATGGCTCGAAAAGCAGCTGGATCAAAAGCATCAGTATTAATTACTGGGGAAAGCGGTGTTGGTAAAGAGCAATTTGCACGTGCTATACATGATACCGGTATAACAAAAGACGGTCCATTTATTAGTGTGAACTGTGCTGCTATTCCTGATAATTTACTAGAATCTGAATTGTTTGGTTATGCAGAAGGTGCTTTTACAGGTGCGAAAAAGAATGGGAAGGCAGGGAAGTTTGAACTTGCAAATCATGGAACATTATTTTTAGACGAGATTGGCGATATGTCTCTATTAACGCAAGTAAAAATTTTGCGTGTTTTACAAGAAAGGGAAATAGAAAGAATAGGTGGTACACATCCAATTCCTGTTGATTTCAGGCTAATCGCAGCGACAAATAAAGATTTAAAACAAATGGTTAGAGAAGGAACTTTTAGGGAGGATTTATATCATCGTCTTCATGTTATTCCGATTCATATTCCACCGCTTCGCTTTCGAAAACAAGATATACCACTCATTGTCGAAGAACATTTACAAAAGTTATGTCAAATGTATGGTGCCGAAGAAAAGACACTTGATAAAGAAGTATTACGCCTTATGTTCCATTATAATTGGCCGGGTAATGTCAGGGAATTAATCAATGTGTTAGAAAGGCTATTTGCACTATCAGATGATGCACATATACGAGCTAAGGATTTACCAGAAGAATTTTATTATCGGGATATGGAGCAAAAGAAATTAGTACCTATGATTCAGTCTTTACCAGCAAAACAAGAAGCGATGAAAGTAGTACGTGAAGAGGAAGAAAGAGGATTAATTGAACGCGTTTTAAAAGAAGCAAAAGGAAATAAGTCAAAAGCAGCGGCATTGTTAGGGATTTCTAGGGCGACCCTTTATAATAAATTGTCAAGATTCAAAATCTAAACAATTGTTATATCAATTGTAAAACTGTCTAGACAGTTTTACGTTTTCTTTTCATTTTGCCCTTGTTCTATCAAGTTTTTAGATTGGCATAGATTTTGCACATAAATAAAATGAAGACCGAAATGATAGGGGGATACAGATGGAGAAAACAAAGTTGCAATGGAACGAATTTTTTTCGCTGAATCAGGAGCTTAAGACAACCTTTTTTACACCTGAGGATTTTTCAGATGATGAAGATTTAATCGCAAAAACTACAGAACAATTTGTGAAACAGGAAATTGTTCCTCAAATTGAAAATATCGAGCAGCACAATTATCAAGTTTCCCGCAGGTTGTTTGAAAAGGCTGGAGAACTTGGATTGTTGAGTATAGAGGTTCCAGAAGAGTATGGTGGATTTGAATTAGGGAAAGCAGTTTCTGGACTTGTGGCGGAAAAGATGGGATATGCAGGAGCCTTTAGTGTTTCCTTTAATATTCATGCTGGAGTAGGAACGCTGCCATATATATATTACGGAACAAAAGAGCAGAAGGAAAAATACTTACCTAAAATTGCATCAGGCGAATGGATTGGAGCTTATGCTTTAACAGAACCTAATGCTGGATCTGACGCATTAAGTGCAAAAACAAGTGCTGTCTTAAATGAAGAAGGAACAGCTTGGACATTAAATGGTGAAAAACAGTGGATTACAAATGCTCATATGGCTGACGTATATGTTGTTTTTGCAAAGACAAATAAAGGAATGACAGCATTTATTGTCGAAAGAACATGTGAAGGCGTTTCGATTGGCCTAGAAGAAAAGAAAATGGGTATTAAAGGTTCTTCAACTGCGACACTGATTTTAGAGGATGTCGTCATTCCTGCTGAAAATGTACTAGGGGAAGTAGGAAAGGGACATCACGTAGCTCTTAATATTCTCAATTTTGCTAGATTGAAACTTGCTTTCGGAAATATTGGAACAGCAAAGCAAGCAATTGGCCTATCTGTTCAATACGGAAAAGAACGAAAACAGTTTCAAACAGAATTAGTTGATTTCACGATGATTCAAGAGAAAATTGCAAATATGATTATCGCTACATACGGTGCAGAGAGTGCAGCTTATCGAACAGCAGGCGTAATTGATGAAGCAATTCATGAGAGTGATGAAGGTATTATGCAGAAAATGTCTCAGTTTGCAATGGAGTGTGCGATCAACAAAGTGAATGCTTCAGAAACACTTGGAAATATTGTGGATGAAGCGGTACAAATTCATGGTGGTTATGGTTATATGCAAGAATATGAAGTAGAACGATTATATCGTGATGCTAGAATTAGCCGTATATTTGAAGGAACGAATGAAATTAACCGCTTAACAGTCGCGAAAATGTTAATGAAACAAACGAAACAACTAGGGGACCAAGTAGATAAAGACACATTTGAAAATATAGAACGAAATCATCGTTATATTTTATTATCGAAACAATTATTGAAGCAATCTTTGAAAACGCTATCTCAAACTCCTGAATTAAAAATCGAACAAGAACAAGAATATTCACGCGTGTTAGCAGACATGTTGAAAGATGTATATGTAATGGAATCGGCATTTTTACGTACAAAGAAAGCGATCAGTAAAAATGGTGAAGAAAAAGAACGTACAAAACAGTTTATAACGGATGTGCTTTGTGAAGAAGGATATCGAAAAGTAGAATCAGCAGCAATTGTTCTTCTTTCTGCAGCGGTGCAAGAAGAGCAAACTAGAAACGCCATTCTAGATGAAATTCGTCAACTGTCAGTACCTCTATACACGAACTTGTTTACGAAAAAGAGAGAAATCGCAAAAACGATTATAAATCGCGGGAAATATATTGTTTAAATAGGAGGAGAGCAGTATGAAAAAGATTGGTTTTATCGGTTTAGGTAACATGGGTCTTCCGATGTCTAAAAATTTAGTTAAATCAAATTATACGGTATATGGAGTCGATTTAAATAAAGATGCTGAAGCTTCCTTCGAGAAAGAAGGGGGAATCATCGGTTTATCAATTGGAAAATTAGCAGAAACATGTGATTTGATTTTTACAAGTTTACCGTCACCGCGAGCTGTTGAAGCTGTTTATTTTGGAGAAGAAGGTTTAATTGAGAATAGTCATTCGAATGTTGTTTTAATTGATACAAGCACAGTAGCTCCGCAACTAAATAAAAAGCTTGCAGATGCTGCGAAGGATAAAAAAGTCGATTTCTTGGCTGCACCGGTTAGCGGTGGAGTAATTGGAGCGGAAAACCGCACATTAACTTTTATGGTTGGTGGATCAAAAGAAGTATATGAAAAAGGTTTACCAGTGATGGAAGTATTGGGAGCAAATATATTTCATGTGAGTGAGCAAATTGATAGTGGTACAACTGTAAAATTGATTAATAACTTATTAATTGGTTTTTATACAGCAGGTGTTAGTGAAGCTCTGACATTAGCAAAGAAAAACAATATGGATTTAGATAAAATGTTTGATATTTTAAATGTGAGTTATGGACAAAGTAGAATTTATGAGCGCAATTATAAAAGCTTTATTGCGCCAGAAAACTATGAACCAGGATTTACTGTAAATCTACTAAAGAAAGACTTAGGATTTGCAGTTGATTTAGCAAAAGAAGGTGAGCTTCACTTACCAGTGAGTGAAATGCTTTTGAATTTGTATGATGAAGCTGATAAAGCGGGATATGGTGAAAAAGACATGGCTGCTTTATATCAAAAGGTAAGTGAACAATTAATCTCTAGTCATAAATAACAATGAATACTAGCAAATATAAAAAATAAAAAGGAGCGAATACAATGATTACAACAGAAATTAAACGCGTGAAAAATCATATTAATGGTGAATGGGTAGAATCTACTGGCACAGAAGTGGAAGCTGTTCCGAATCCTGCGACTGGGAAAATAATTGCTTATGTTCCACTTTCTCCAAAAGAAGATGTGGATCGTGCTGTTGAAGCTGCAAAAGCAGCATATGAAACATGGTCTAAAGTACCAGTTCCAAATCGCTCAAGACAGCTATATAAATATTTACAACTTTTACAAGAAAACAAAGATGAGCTTGCAAAAATCATTACATTAGAAAATGGTAAAACATTAAAAGATGCAACTGGCGAAGTGCAGCGAGGGATTGAAGCTGTAGAGCTGGCAACATCAACACCAAATTTAATGATGGGGCAAGCACTTCCAAATATTGCAGGTGGAATTGATGGTTCAATTTGGAGATACCCAATTGGAGTTGTTGCGGGTATTACACCGTTCAACTTCCCGATGATGATTCCACTATGGATGTTCCCATTAGCAATCGCTTGCGGTAATACATTTGTATTAAAAACATCTGAAAGAACGCCGCTTTTAGCAGAAAGACTAGTAGAATTATTCTATGAAGCGGGCTTCCCGAAAGGGGTTTTAAACTTAGTACAAGGTGGAAAAGATGTTGTAAATAGCATTTTAGAAAATAAAGATATTCAAGCTGTTTCATTTGTTGGATCTGAGCCAGTTGCACGCTATGTATACGAAACAGGAACAAAATATGGAAAACGAGTACAAGCACTTGCAGGAGCGAAAAACCATGCAATTGTTATGCCGGACTGCGATATTGAAAAGACAGTACAAGGTGTCATTGGTTCTGCATTTGCGAGCAGTGGAGAGCGCTGCATGGCATGCTCTGTTGTAGCGGTAGTGGATGAAATTGCTGATGAATTCATTGATGTTCTTGTATCAGAAACGCGTAAATTAAAAGTCGGTGATGGTTTCCATGAAGAAAATTATGTAGGTCCATTAATTCGTGAATCTCATAAAGAGCGTGTACTAGGCTATATTAATAGCGGTGTAGCAGATGGAGCTACTTTATTAGTAGATGGCCGTAAAATTAATGAAGAAGTTGGGGAAGGGTATTTCGTTGGAGCAACAATCTTTGATAGTGTGAATCAAGATATGAAAATTTGGCAAGATGAAATTTTTGCTCCAGTATTAAGCATTGTGAGAGTAAAGGATTTAGAAGAAGGAATTAAGCTTACAAACCAATCAAAATTTGCAAACGGTGCAGTCATTTATACGTCAAGTGGTAAACACGCACAAACATTCCGTGATAATATCGATGCAGGGATGATTGGCGTAAACGTAAACGTTCCAGCTCCAATGGCATTTTTCGCATTTGCAGGAAATAAAGCTTCTTTCTACGGTGACTTAGGTACAAATGGAAAAGATGGTGTACAATTTTATACACGTAAAAAAGTAGTGACAGAACGCTGGTTTTAAGAAGAATATAAAAAAGTGTCCATGGTATTGGACACTTTTTTTATTTGAAATAAAATGTATAAGCTTCACTTGATATAATTAGCTTCTTAAAAGGTTGAAAAAGCTGTTCACAACCTCGTCTGAAACATCTTCTAATTTCTTATATTTATATTGCGGATTTTGGTCCTTGTCAATGACAACTGAACGTACTCCTTCGAAAAAATCTTCATGTTTCATAAAATTTTTAGCAAGTACAAGATCAGTATTAAAGCAATCCTCTAACGTTTTTTCTTCTCCATCAATTAGTTGTTTTAAAGTAATCTTTAAGGAGAATGGGGATTTTGATAAAATTGTTTCTTTTGTTTTAGCTGCAAAATGGCTAGCATCTTTTTCTAATGAATGTATAATCTCTTCAACTGTGTGAAAAGAAAAGTGATTGTTAATGTCTGTTTGGAATGACGCTAGCTCACTTTCGTTAACAGGAAGCTCAGAATAGTCATTTACCAGTTGTGTCAATGTTGTATGTATGTCTTTTACAGGCCAATCTATATGTTCGACACGGTTAAGAAAAGCATTTAAGTTTTCGTTTGTCATGTAAAAATCTGCACAGTTTATATATAGTACATCAGGAGCTTTAATAACAGAAGCTGTTAATGCTAAGTAACGTCCTATATACCCTGGAGATTTATTTAAGAAATAGGCAGCCCCGACATCCGGGAAAAAGCCAATATTCATTTCTGGCATGGCCCACTTCGTCTGCTCAGTTACAATTCTATGGCTCGCTCCGGAAGTTAGTCCGACGCCTCCGCCCATAACAAAGCCATCTAAACATGCGATAATCGGTTTAGAAAACTTATAAACGAGCATATCTAATTTATATTCATCTTCAAAAAATTGCTCTGCTTTTTTCATGGCAGATTCATGTAAACGAGCCTCGTAAAGTGTCTTGATATCACCACCAGCACAAAGTCCCTTCGTACCTGCGCCTTTTATAATGACAAGATGAATTTGATCATCAGCTTCCCAATCTTTTAACTTTTGTGTAATCGGTCCTATCATTTCATAAGAAAGTGAGTTTAGTGCTTTCGGACGATTTAACGTAATAGTGGCTACACCATTTTCGTTAGTTGAAAATAGAACTTGATCAGTCATAACATATCCTCCTTTTATAAATGTATAAAGTTAGGTTTCCGCTTCTCGATGAAAGCTTGAATGCCTTCTTTAGCGTCATCAGTTAAAAATAATTCAGAGAATTTCTCGCGCTCTCTTTTCAAGCCTTCAGATATATTTTCGTTATATCCTTGTGTAATACATTCTACGGCACGTGTGACACTAGTCATGCTTTTTCCTTCGAGAAAGGATTGAGCAATTAAGAGAGCAGTTGGTAATAATTCTTCTTGGGAAACAACCAATTGAACAAGACCGAGATTGGCTGCTTCTTTTCCGCTTATTTGTTTACTAGTTAAAATTAAGTCTAAAGCCGTTGCCATATTTGTTATTCTGCTAAGGCGTTGTGTACCGCCGAATGTTGGGAGTAATCCAAGTTTTAATTCCGGTAAACCGAGAATAGCAGTATCTGATGTAATTCTAAAATGACATCCCATAGCTAACTCTAATCCACCGCCAAGAGCAGGACCGTTTATGGCAGCAATGACTGGCTTCTTCATGGCTTCTATTTTGTCACAAAGTGCTTGTCCTGCTTTTGCCATTGCTAATCCTTTCTCTTGATCTCCTAGTGCAGAAACAAACTCTTTAATATCGGCACCAGCTACAAAAAAACGTCCGGCACCTGTTAGAATAATAGCCCTTGTTTCGTCATCCTCAGCAAGCATTGAAAAGATTGAGCGTAATTCAGCTATGCATGCAGATGATAAAGCATTTGCTGGGGCATTGTTCACCTCTACTATTGTAATAAAGTTTTGTTTTCTTATATTTGCAAATTTGGTTTCCATTATCTATATCCTCCTTTATGATCATATATTTATTTTTGCAAGAACTGTGCCAATTCAAATGCTGTATATTAGCAAGGATGGATTGGACACAAAATGTTTAAGTGTCTAAACAAATAGACATTTTATAAGAAGACAGAGCGGGAGCATCTATGGTGATAATTGTAGCAACGAATTAAAATATGTAGCGATCTCCTGAATCGTTATGAAAGATGAGCTCTTGTGTATATCTTTCTTGTTTTATTTCTTGAATCCTGCCATATTGCATGTCTTTTTTTGTTTTAAAATGAAGAGCAAATGAGTATACTGTAGAAAATAGAAGAGAAGTAGTGCGTTGTTTCGTGTTTTTTTGTATCATTATGCTAAAGTTTTTAGACTGAAAGAATATGTCTTTTAAAATAAAAAAGTGGTAAACAATCAAAAATATGTAAAGAAGGAAAGCATGAGAATTTATGAAATGAAAACTTGGCATATTTTGACGAGTTGTTTTTAGAGGATTTTCATTAGAGAAAAAGGAATATACAACTTCTAACGGATATTGTTTTGAACAGATTTTTACTAAATATATAATTTGTAATTTTTTAGAATAAAGGTTTAAATAAATATGGGTAATACATTTTCTGTATTTGAATTTTTTGTTTTGTTGCTAATATGTCATATGTATTAAGTTCGCTTATAAGCTTTATTTATTATAAGTATAGAATGTCTAATGTGCCCTTAGAAAGGAAAGAAAAGAAAGGGGAGATCGGAATGTCAGGGCCTTTGTTATTATCGGTCATTATTTTATCTTCTCTTATGATTGGTTTAACTTTCTATTTTCATCAAGAAGATGCACAGCATGATACTATACAAGATAAAGTACGATTTGTATTCCCGGTCCTTATCTTAACAATTGCGATTAGTTTTGCATTAAATCAAAATGATTACGTTGCGATTCTTTCGTGGCTTTTGACAACAGTATTATTATTTATTGTTTTGTACGTTGTAATGAAGGATTATTTACAAAAATAAAAGTGCCGTAAACGGCATTTTTATTTTAAATAAATATTTAATTTCACATACCGTATTAAAAATTAAAATGTTAACAAAAGCATCAGCAACATTATTTGCATCTATCTCGCTATTCGCAGATGTGAAGGGGCTCTTATAACATATTGAAAAAAAGCAGTTCTAAAGGTGTTTGTTGAAGATGGTACATGGAAAACTCTTACTTCAAGATTTAAAGGAGATAAGTGGCGGGAGTTTTCATATTCTTTTATTACTTTTCTCATACTACAAATGAGAAGTTGAAGATATATTGCAGTTATAATGTTGTAAGTAGAGGGAATGTTCATTAGGGAAGTCCTACCTTTCTTACTGATTCTCTTGTCAATCAGTAATGCCCGCTATACTATTAAAATAGAGACATAAAAAAGGGGTGTTTTCGCATGAAATTTGAAATGCATACAAAGATTATTGTAAACGAAACAGAGAAACGATTACATATAGAAGATAATATATTTCAGTTAATTTTAGAAGGGTATCATTTATTTGTAGTTGATGAAATATTGCCAGTGTATAAAACAAATCAAGAACTTGTTGGAAGTGCAGTTGTAAAAAAAGTGGAATGGACAGAAGAGAAGACGACGCTTTTATATCAGCTTATTTCACTTCAATCTGTGAACTAATAAAAAGAAAGGAAGGGAAAGATGAAATTTTTTCATACAGCCGATTGGCACTTAGGAAAGCTTGTTCACGGTGTTTATATGACAGAAGATCAGCGTTATGTCTTAGAGCAATTCGTACAAGCTGTTGAAGAGGAAAAACCAGATGCCGTGATTATTGCAGGAGATTTATACGACCGCGCAATTCCGCCAACAGAAGCAGTAGATTTATTAAATGAAGTATTACAAAAAATTGTGATTGAATTACAAACGCCAGTACTTGCGATAGCTGGGAATCATGATAGTCCAGACCGTATTCATTTTGGGAGCGGCTTAATGAAGAAACAAGGGCTGCATATTATTGGGCAATTTCAATATCCATATGAGCCTGTTATCATGAATGATGCATACGGAGAAGTGCATTTCCATTTGGTTCCATATGTTGATCCGAGCATTGTTCGTCATGTGATGAAAAATGATGATATTCGTAGTCATGATGATGCGATGCGTATTTTTATGAATGAGTTATCGGAAAGTATGGATAAAGAGGCGCGTCATGTTTTTATCGGACATGCTTTCGTAACAGCGTCTGGGGAAGCGGAAGAAAATACAAGTGATGCTGAGAGGCCATTATCAATTGGCGGAGCAGAATATGTAAACAGTCATTATTTTGATGCCTTCCATTATACGGCACTTGGTCATTTACACCAAGCGCATTACGTACGTAATGAAACAATTCGTTATGCGGGTTCGCCGCTCGCGTATTCGATTTCGGAAGAGCATCACAAAAAAGGATATTCCATTGTTGAATTAAATGAAACAGGAGAAATAACAATTGAGAAACGGTTATTAACACCGCAACGTAAAATGAGAACGGTTGAAGCAAAAATTGATGAATTGTTGCAACATCCTGTTTGTGAAGACTACGTATTTGTGAAATTATTAGATGAAAATCCTGTATTGCAGCCAATGGAAAAGATTCGTTCTGTTTATCCAAATGCGATGCATGTAGAGCGTGTTATGCAAAGAAAAGAGCTGGCGAATGAAAATACTACAGTCACTTCACGTCATAAAATGGATGATCTTTCCCTTGTGAAAGCTTTTTATAAAGAAATGAAAGGGACTGAGTTATCGGAAGAAAAAGAGCGTCTCTTCTTAGAAGTATTAAAGACAGTTCATGAGCGAGAGGGGGAGAGAGCATGAGACCTATCAAACTTATTATGACAGCGTTTGGTCCCTATAAGCAGCAGGAAACAATTGATTTTGAAGAATTAGGTGAACATCGAATCTTTGCGATTTCTGGAAATACAGGTGCAGGAAAAACAACGATTTTTGATGCGATTTGTTATGCGCTGTACGGAGAAGCGAGTGGAGAAGAACGCAATGATACGAGTATGCTTCGTAGTCAATTTGCTGATGATAACGTGTATACAAGCGTTGAATTATTATTTCAATTAAAAGCAAAAACCTATTGTATAAAGCGTCAACTTGGTCATAAAAAACAAGGCAACAAAACGATTACAGGTCATGCGATTGAATTTTATGAAGTCGTTAATGACGAACAAATTCCTTGTGTAGATCGTTTCCATGTGACGGATGTAAACAAAAAAGTGGAAGATTTAATTGGTCTTAGTAAGCATCAATTTAGTCAAATTGTAATGCTTCCACAAGGTGAATTCCGTAAACTATTAACATCTGAAACAGAAAATAAAGAAGAAATTTTACGCCGTATTTTTAAAACGGATCGATATAAATTAATGCGAGAGTTATTAGATCAAAAGCGTAAAGAATGGAAAGATGTTCTGCAAGAAAAGCAAAAAGAACGAGAATTGTACTTTCGTAACGTTTTCAAGCTTCCGGTGCGGGACGGTGCACTGCTTGAAATATTAGCAAATCAAGAACATGTAAATACACATCAAGTAGTAGAAGCACTTCAACAAGAAATCGCTTTTTATGAAAAACAAGAAAAGCAATTAGAAAAACAAGAATCAATACAGCTAAAGCAATTAAAAGAAGCGGAAACAGGGTATCATGAAGCGAAGGCTTTAAATGATAGATTGCAAGATTTGCAAACAAAACAAAATCGTTATGACTCATTGCAACAGGAACGTTCTTCTATTGAAGTGAAAGAACAACAATTTAAACGTGCAGAGCAAGCAAGCCGGTTATTACCGTTTGAACAGTGGTATGATGAAGCGGTTCAAAGTGCTCAGCAAGCCGAGCAATATATGAAACAAATTGCTGCCAAACAAGAACAATTTGTATTAGCTTATGAGCGTGCGGAGCAGCAGTACGAACAAGAAAAAAACAATGAAACAGTTCGTGAAGAAACGAAGCGAAACGTACAAATGTTAGAAGAGTTAAAAGAGGTTATCGCCACATTTGCTGATAAAAAAATAAAATTAGCGGCATCAGAAAAACAAATGGAGCAATTTAAGCTTGAGGTAAGTAAATTAGAGAAACAGCAAGAATTCAGCAGTACACGAAAGCAACAGCTTTCAGGTAAGCTAAAACAGATTGAACAAGCACTTGAGCAATACCGAGCAAAAGTAGAACAGTTAAGTCGTATGCGTGAAGATGCAAAAGTATTAAAAGACGCATATCAAGTGTGGCAAGAAGTGCAAAAGTATGAGAGGGAAAGAAAAGGTGTATTAGAACGTATGAGTGCGGCTCAACAAGCGTATGAAACGTTGGAGAAATCATGGTTAAGCGAACAAGCTGGTCAGTTAGCGATTCATTTACATGATGGTAAACCTTGCCCGGTTTGTGGTAGTACCTCTCACCCAAACAAAGCAACTGAACAAGAAGTGTCTATTAATGAAGAACAGTTAAATATTCTTCGTGAACAAAAAGTACAAGCTGAAAAGCAACACGTTCAAATAGAAGAAAAATGTAATTTTTATAAAGGTCAATATGAAGAATTATGTAAAGAAGTACAGGCTCGGGGGTACGCTGTATCAGAGTTAGCAGATGCGTATCAAACGTTAATCCAACAAGGAAAACAGCTAGCTGCAGAAGTAAATGAATTAAAAGAAAGTGAAGAAGAACGTAAACAATTATCATCGCAGCTTCAAAAGCTAGAAGAAGAATTAGATATGTTGCAAGCAACTAAACGTGATATAGAAGAAAAACTGCATCGCTCTGAAATGGAATCGATTCAACTGCGAACATCGTATGAAAATGACAAAGAAAAAATTCCAGCAGAGATGCAAACATTAGAAGCGTGGCAACAAGCGTATGAAGCAAAAGCCTCTTTACTTCGTCGTCTGCAAGAATCATGGCAAAGAGCACAAGAGGAATTTCAGCGTTGCACCAGTGAAAAAATTCGTGTTGAAGAAGCATATAAAGCAGCGCAGCAACAATATACACAAGGAAATGAGAACAAAGAAGAAAAGTATGCACGTTTTATGGCAGAACTTGAAGCAAGTGGTTTTGTGAGTCAGCAGGCATACACAGAGGCTAAATTATCAGACGCAGAGCGTAACGATTTACAACAACACATTCAATCCTACTACTCTATGCTTGAAGTATTAACAAAACAAATTGAAGAATTAACAGAGCAATTACAAGGAAAAGAATGGACAGAGTTAACGCAACTAGAAGAACAGTTGAAAGAACTAGAAATTCAGCTTGATATCATAAAAGAACAGCGTCAGCGTACAAAAAGTGCCAATGAATATATTTCCGATTTGCATGAAAATATTTGCCGCATTGATGAACAAATTCATGAAGAAGAAGCGGCATTCCAAGAGCTTGTTGATTTATATGAAGTTATGAAAGGTGACAATGAAAGCCGCATTTCGTTTGAGCGTTACATTTTAATAGAATATTTAGAGCAAATTGTTCAAGTAGCCAATGAACGACTTCGTAAACTATCAAACGGACAGTTTTATTTAAAACGAAGTGAACGCGTGGAAAAACGAAATCGTCAAAGTGGTTTAGGATTAGATGTGTATGATGCTTATACGGGGCAAACACGTGATGTGAAAACATTGTCCGGCGGTGAAAAATTTAACGCATCTCTATGTTTAGCGCTGGGTATGGCTGATATCATTCAATCATACGAAGGCGGTATTTCGATTGAAACGATGTTCATTGACGAAGGCTTTGGTTCATTAGATGAAGAATCGTTAACAAAAGCAGTAGATGCTTTAATTGATCTTCAAAAATCAGGTCGCTTTATTGGTGTAATCTCACACGTACAAGAATTGAAAAACGCTATGCCAGCAGTGCTTGAAGTAATGAAGCAGAAAGATGGATGTAGTAAGACGAGGTTTGTTGTGAAATAGATAAATATGGTTCGATTGGAGTAAATCTGTAACAATTATATAATAAAACCTCTGTTTTTAATTTGACAGAGGTTTTATGTGTATTTACATTTCTAACAATGTTTCAAATAGCACTAATTTACTTTCAGTCGTATTACCTTTATGCAATTTTTCTACAATCTAGTTACCTCCATTCTTTTTAAATTTACTAGTTATACATTCTAGTAAGTTTGTAGTACCAAAAGATAAGGAGGCTAGTATAAGTACAAAAGTAATAAGAGTAAACTTTTTCCAAAATCCATAAGGAGCACAAAGGCTCAAGATAAATAAAGCTGAAAACCCAAAAATTTTAATAAATCTTGCTTGTTTAAACATGTTTATTATTCCCCCAGGTTTACTAAATTTAGTAAATATTCCACCATCAACTTTTCCAGCGCCAGCATACGCATCAGTTTCTTGACCTGCACGTAATTTGTAACCGAATGTCCCCAATCCAAATTCGCCTCGTATTTCAAAGTCATATTCACCAATAAAAGGAATAAAATCAGGAATGTCAATCTTCTTTAAAACTAGTTCTTATTTATGTAGTGTTAGCTTTGACTCAGCTTTAAATGAAAATTATACCATTTTATATTTTATTAGAGATGAAAATCATGGCAGAATCTACTAAAATAGTAAAGGGGATAGAATATTGTGTAAATTTATAATGGCTGTAAATGATGAGGGGAAGTGAATTACAATTATAAGGAGATAATAATAAATTTTTCTAACTTGTTTCATTAAGGAAAGTTCCACTTTATTTTCTAAAAATAATAAAAAGGATGATCAAGATGCAAAAGAGACCGGAAGCAAATGAATATAATCCGTATTATTCAACATACATAAACTTATTACCAGAGGGAGATATCATACATATATTAGAAGAGCAAGTGAAGGAAACGAACCTTTTATTGAAGGATATTTCTGATGATGAGGGACATTTTCGCTACGCTCCTAATAAATGGAGTATAAAAGAAGTAATCGGTCATATTGCGGATACTGAACGTATTATGGGATATCGACTGCTTTCTATAGCGAGAGGCGAGACAGCAGAACTTCCTGGATATAACGATGATATGTATGTTCTAAGAGCTGCATTTGATAAGCAATCTATGCAAGATCTTCTTGAGAATTTAACAGTTGTTCGTCAAGCTACCGTGCATTTGCTTAAAAGTTTAGATGAAGAAGCTTGGTTACAAAGAGGGGTGGCAAATAATTCTGAAGTAACGGTTCGTGCATTGGCAAGCATTATTGCTGGTCATGAGCTTCATCATCGCCAAATTATAAAAGAACGTTATTTGAGTTCTGATGCTTATCCATTCAGCTGAAATATGAAATTGTAAATGAAAGTTAAAAAGAGATTGATTCATAAAAAATTCTGAATCAGTCTCTTTTTAATTTTGCTGCGTATCAGTGGAATTATAAAAGTTTTTATGTCAAAATAAAATTCTCATTAGATATAACTGTTAATTCATAAATGTATAGTATGTAAACAATCGTAAATGAATGGTTATAATGAAACATATAGAAGAGGGGGATACTTTGAAAGCGAGAAATTTATTTAATATTATTATTTTATTTACGCTATATACGCTGTTAATGATTTATATTGGATGGAATGGCTGGGTTTGGATTCGTACGACCTTTCAAGTTCAATCTTGGGGATATTATGCGATTATAGTTGGATTATTTTCATACGCGTATATTCTAGATCGATTGATTAAATTTGATTCACCACTTAGAACAATTGGTTCTTATTGGTTTGCAGTCGTACAATATGCAGTCATACTATTACCAATAGCGGATGTAACGGTATTCATTTTAGATTGGTTCTCTATTCCGAAAGAACAATCTATTTTTTGGACTGGATTAATCGTTCTTATTATTTTTGTTCTTATTTTTGTTTATGGAACATTTAATGCGTATAGTCCAATCGTTCGAAAATACGAGATTCACGTACCTAAAAAAGCTAATAATCGTAAGACACTTCGAATTGCGATGGCTTCAGATATGCACTTCGGTAAACTGTCTGGCTTGTCGCACCTTCAAAGATTGGTTGATCATGTAAATGATATGAAACCGGATATCATACTTTTGCCAGGAGATATTATTGACGATCATCCAGAATATTTTATAAAAAAGAATATGGGACAAGTGATGAAACAAATGCATGCTCCGCTTGGCATCTATGGGGTGCTAGGAAATCATGAATATTACGGCGGGGCTATTCCGGAGTTTTTGCAGGAAATGGATAAGATTGATGTAAATATATTATTAGATGAAGTTGTAAAAATTGAAGATTGTTTTTATATTGTAGGAAGAAGAGATAAGACGGACCGAAATCGTAAAAGTTTTGAGGAGTTAATGAGTGCTGTAGATAAGAGTTTTCCAATCATTGCAATGGATCATCAGCCCTTTGAATTAAAGCAAGCTGAAGTATCAGGTGTTGATTTATTATTGTCTGGACATACTCATAGAGGACAAATGGCGCCGAATCATATCATTACAAGAAGAATGTACGAATTAGATTGGGGATATGTACAGAAAGATTTATTTCATGCGATTGTTTCCTCGGGATTTGGATTTTGGGGACCAGCTTTAAGACTTGGGAGTCGATCAGAGATTATTCAAATAGAACTTACATTTGATTGAGTAGAAAAAACAAGGGGATTTTTGACCCTTGTTTTTTTCTATTATGTTGTATTACTTTTTGTAATTGCATTTTTCTTATAATTTTGATTTTTTTGTTCAATTTCTTTAAAATAAAATTATAAGATTTTAGTGATGTGATTAGAAAAAGATAAACTACATTAAGGTTTTTATAGAAAATAAGGGGGATACGAGTATGTTAATTAAGTCTATTAATTGTAAAGTTGACGAAGAAAAAAAGGAACGATTTTCAACTGCTCAAGAGCAATGGGGAGAGTTGAAAGAATTAGAAGGATTTCATGGACAAGTTGGGGGATGGAATGAATCAGAGGCTTATATAGTTGGTTGCTGGGAAAATATGAAAATGTATCAAAGTTTTATGAATGAAACACATGATACGATTTTTCATAGCAGCAATCAAAAAGGTACGTATACATCATGTGAAACAGAACTATATCAATCTTTATTTGACATAAAGGATACCTCATTTGTAGAAGCACTGGAGTATAGTTCCTTCTTCCGAGTAGCGATATGTGATGTGAAGCAAGGGCATGAAAAGCAATTTTTACATATGCAAGAAACCGTTTGGAATCCAGGCATGGCAAGAATAGAAGGAATGATGGGAGGAGTTGTTGGAAGATCTCTTTCTTCGAACCGTTACATTGTTTTGTCTTTATGGGAAAATGCAGCAGCTCACCAACATTATGTAAAAGAAATATTCCCTCAATTACAACATTTAGCAAACCCATCTGAACAAGTGTTACGTATAGAGGGGAAACAAATCACACTTGTCAGCTCTTGGTCTGTACTACCTATTCATTGTGTATAGAAATTCATTGTTTTTTACAAAGGAGGGGGATGTATGCCTTATCCAAAGCATATTGTAACGGCTGCAACGGTCGTATTAAATGATAAAAATGAAATTTTACTTTTAAAAAGTCCAATGCGAGGCTGGGAAATCCCTGGTGGTCAAGTAGAAGAAGGAGAAGCAATTCCAGTAGGTGCTATTAGAGAAGCGAAAGAAGAGACTGGAATTGATATTGAAATTATAAAATATTGCGGAGTGTATCAAAATGTTTCACAATGTATTTGCAATCATTTGTTCCTAGGAAAGCCAGTTGGTGGACAATTTACAACAAGTAGTGAAAGTTTAGAAGTTGGGTACTTTTCTATTGAAGAAGCATTGCAAATGGTAACATGGACAAATTTCAAAGAGCGTATTTTATATTGTTTGGATGAAAAGAAACAACCATTTTTGGTGGCTTTTTAATGAAATAACAGGATAGATATCAATAAAACAGCGGTTATTGAAAAATAAACCGCTGTTTTATATTTGTATTTTTATAAAGGAGGTAAATCAATTTTTCCTTCTTCAAATAACTCTTTCAGCATGTGCTTTGTATAGCCAGCTGCCTGTGCGAATGTAATTTTTGCCGGCATAGGGGCTTCATTGACATCAACGATAACGTCTATAATACATGGTTTATTTTGCTGTACAGCTTTTTCAAAAGCAGGCATTAATTCCTCGAGTTTCTCCACACGGTAACCGATTCCACCACATGCCTCAGCATATTTCGCGAAGTTTGGATTTGTAAGTTCTGTACCAAACTCAATATTTCCCATTACTTCTTGTTCAAATTTAATCATAGCGATTTTATGGTTGTTTAATACGACTACAATGATTGGGAGGTTATATTTCACAGCTGTTACAAAATCGTTCATCGTCATACCAAATCCACCATCTCCGCAAATTGCGAAAACTTGTTTATTTGGATACGCAATCTGCCCAGCAATTGCGCCGGGAAGACCGCAGCCAAGTGTTGCTAACCAGCTTGATAAAATAAAGCGCTGATTTGTCATACGGAAATGGCGCGCTGTCCAAACTGTTACATTGCCTACATCTACTGATAAAATAGCATCATCGTGTGCAACTTGCTGCACAGCATGCATTACTCTTTGTGGTTTAATTGGAATAGAAGTGTCGTTTTCTTGATTGTGCAGTCTTTCTTCCCATTTCTTCATCAGTTCTTGATGATGTTCTAAGAAAGAGTGATCAGTATGCTTTTCAATATTTTGTGTGAGCCATTTTAAGGTTTTATCAGCATTACCAGCAAGACCAATATCGGTTGGATAACGCTTTCCGATTTGTGCTGGATCTGTGTCGATATGAATTGTTTTTGCTTTGTCTGGTAAAAATCCTGTGAATGGGTAAGAAGTGCCGACCATAATGAGTGTATCGGCATTCTTCATCGCTTCATATGAAGGTTTTGTTCCGATTAAACCTAAACCACCAATACAAAGTGGATGCTCATCTGGAATGATCCCCTTAGCTGGAAGTGTTAACACAATAGGAGCTCCAATATGTTCTGCAAAAGCAAGCAAAGATTCCCTTGCATCTTTTGCCCCTTTTCCTGCTAGAATAACAGGCTTTTCTGCTTCATTTAATGCAGCCGTTGCTTTTTCTAAATCATGTTTTTGCGGAAATAACTCCGGCATCGTGAAAGAAGAGGTTGTAATCCGTGCTTTTGCATCTACCTCAAATTTTTGAATGTCATCTGGAATTGTAAGAACTGACACACCTTTTTTTGTATAAGCCATGCGAATTGCTTGATTTACAACAGCTGGCAGTTGCTCAGCTGACATGATTCGCTGGTTATAAACTGCGACATCATCAAACATTCTTTCTAAATTTACTTCTTGAAAAAAACCAGTTCCAATTAAATCAGACTCAATCTGGCCGGTAATAGCGAGGACGGGCGCTTGATCTAATTTGGCATCATACAATCCATTTAGTAAATGAATTGCACCTGGCCCTGCGATTGCCATACATACGCCGAGTTTTCCAGTTAATTTTGCATAAGAAGCAGCTGCTAAAGCACCTGCTTCTTCGTGACGAACTTGAATGAATTTAATTTTATCTTGTGCTTTACGAAGAGGTTCGATAATAGAATTAATGGAATCACCAGGCATGCCATATACGTGATCAACGCCCCATTCGATTAGTAAATCGACTAGTACTTCACCGGCTGTTTTTCGAAACAACGTACTCACTCCTTTATTATTAAGCTAAACTTATTTTTTGATAAACTAGGTAAAATATACAAATAAATAGAAGCTATAGAAAAGGGAGCTTATTCAAGTACGATAATCCACAATGATACGATATAGAAGGGGGAATGGAAGTGCTGTGTAGGAAAAAGAGCCACATAAAGTGAAACTTCCATCAGTGAGGGTTTTCTTCATCCCTCACTGATGGTTAGTTGAACCAATCGGGCTTTTACGGGCAGTGGATCCCTCGCCTATCTTCTTCGTTTCTCTCAATCTTGAGGTGGGGGTCTTACTGCCCGTTAATGCGGGATAAAGGAGTAAGCACAACAAAAAAGCAAAGTAGTAAATAAACTACTTTGCTTTTTGTTGTAATGAAGTATAAGGGAAAATAGAAAATACTCAATGATTCATCTAGTTAGTAATATGATGTATTTTATGCTGGTGATAATAAGGGAGGAAGAGGGTTCAATAGCTGTTAGCAATTATGTATAGCTTGGAAATCATTTGAATCATCATTTAGGAGAGATGAAAGAAAAAGCCTTGCAGAGAACATCTTGCAAGGGGCAACCTATGGTTTATCCCAATCGAGGCAATAAACGTTCTCCGCTTTTCATTTCACTTCCACATAAAGGACATTTCGGATGTTCTTCAAATGCGAAGTTCTTTCGCATCCATCCTAAGCACTCTTCTGACTCACATTCCCAAACTGGGATTTCTTCTGGTGCTACTTCTGCAACGTCATTCTTTTTGTTACGATACATGAGATCACTCCTTTTATGTGAAATATTTGTTTGTATAAGTAAAAAGGTTGTTAACCGTTCGTGTTAACAACCTTTTTATTGTCTAAATTATAGCTTTACAACGTTTTTAGCTTGAGGTCCGCGGTTACCTTCTTCAACTTCGAAGCTAACTTCTTGACCTTCGTCAAGAGTTTTGAAGCCGTCGCCAGTGATAGCTGAGAAGTGAACGAATACGTCGTTTCCGTCTGCAACTTCGATGAATCCGAAACCTTTTTCGCTGTTAAACCATTTTACTTTACCTGTTAATGTCATGGTAAATGCCTCCTAAAAATAAAAAAATAAATATAATATGATCCGTCTTATTTCTAAGAAAATAAAAATTCACATATTATCAAAAACCCATAAGGAACGCATATCATCCCTATTGATGCTTGATAATATGTGAAGTGGATTTGTCTGCATATTGTATTCTACCGTTTCATTTTACAACGAAATGAGAAATATTGCAAGTGATGGTAACATTTTTGGCTATTTTAACAAATGGCCTCTCCATGCAGGATTAACTTGCTTGGAGAGGTGAGGCATTATAAGGAAGCTACGATATAGAATCGATGTGCTTTTACTTCAATATATCCATTTTGTTGAATGGAGTTATAAGTGCAAAGTAAGCGATCTTCATATTTGGATACTGAAAAATCAGGGATTTGCCATGGAACTGCTTTTAAATAATACACAATGCTTCCGATGTCGTAAAAGCGTTGATACGGGAATGCTTCTTGTTGCTTAAGAATTTGAAAGCCAGCTTGTTTTAGTTGTGAAGAGGCGTACTGCATGTTCCAATAACTATATTCACTTTCATTATATGCGTGAAGCAGGTGATTTAATTCTAAATTATCTAATCCGCCAACTTGCTGTGTAATAAAAATTCCGTTTGGTTTTAAAATTCGTCTTATTTCTAATTCGCAATATGATTCATGTTTATTAGTAATTAAATCAAATTGATTGTTTGCGAAAGGCAAACATGTATCATCCTCGACTGGATAAACAGAGACACCTAAAGGTTCTAATTTTGCTTTTGCTAAAGCTACATTTGGTGGATAGCCTTCTGTTGCTGCAGTTCTAGCAGGAAGCGGGGTTAACAAAGACAAAAACTCACCGCCACCAGTCCCCATATCTAGCATGCTATCTACTTTTTGTATATAGTGTAATACATTTGCTGCATAACTCCATGGCAGAGGTTCTGTGCTTAGTCTTCCGGTATCTGCTAAAAACGAGAAGTCCCACCCATGAAAAGGCTTATCCGCCTGTTTAATAAAATGGTAAAAAGTGTCCTTCATAGTAATTCCTCCTGAGTTATATATTTATAGCTGTAATATATAAGAGGAGGTCCACGACATAAAATGAAGTTACTATATGTCTATTACATAATGATACATATATGTACATTTCCTTTCTAAATGGAATGTAAATGAAATATCTTAAGGGTTATTGTAAGATTTTAATGTTAATTAGTAAATGTAAAAATCAAAAAAATAAAATTGTTTTCGTTTTTTTATTAATTAATTTAAGAAGAATAGTATGAAGAAGCTGTATTAAATATGGAAGTAAGATTTAAATTTTGTTAAGAATTTGTTGGAAATGATACTTGAGGATTAGAAAAATAACATTCAATCTAAAATACTGTTTAAACTAAACAATGAGGAAATACGAAATAAAAACCTGATATAAATATATTGGAATATCCTTTTATACCACTTTTATTAGTGGTGATTATATTTTTGTGAACATAAACTTTTTTTAAAAAATTATGATAATATATTGTAAGATAAAATTTATTCTTTATTTTACTTCTTACATTTTATGTTAAAAAATAAGGGGAATATAAGTAGTGATTTGTAAGTGGAGGAACAACATGGATAATCTTACAATTTGTGTTAACTATGCGTTTGAAAATGAACGAAGAGAACAATTATATGGGTTGTTCGAACGAGTATTTCACATTCCAGTACATACATTTCAAGACTTTTATAAAAAGGGGTTTTGGGATGAAACTTACGCTCCGTTTACTTTATTTGAAGAAAATACAGCAATTGCAAATGTATCTATGTTTTCAATGCCAATGATGGTTGGGGGAGAGCGTATAAAAGCAGCTGGCATTCAGTCTGTGATGACACATCCTGATTATCGTAATAAAGGTTTAATGAAGCACTTGTTGTGTGAAGCATTGAAAAGCATAGATGAAGAGTATACATATTCATTTTTATTTACAGAAACACCAGAGCTGTATACATCATTTGGTTTTCAAACAGTGAAAGAATATATATCCACTATGCAGTATGAAAAGAATGAACTACAGTTATCGGCTATTCGAAAATTAGATTTTTTTGATGTAGAAGATTTGCAGCTTATAAAAGATGTATTTGAAAATAAAGAATGTCTTTCGCGAGTTTTTGCACCACTTCACTATCAATCTTCTTTTTATTTACATATGTACGATGAAAAGTGGAACGATAAGCTTTACTTTTCAGAGGAAATCAAATCTATACTTATATACGAAGTTGTAGATGGCGTGTTGAAGTTATACGGAGTAATAAGTGAATTAATGCCTGTTTTAGATGAATTATGTGCAGTAATTCCGGAAGCGTTTCATACAATAGAGTTTTATTTTTCTCCAGATCAATTAGGAGTCGAAGATTTTAAGTTGAAATTATATGAATCAAATAAGCATTTTATGGTAAGAGGAGAACTTCCTATTGAATTTAACCAGGGTAAGTTTCCAATCTTAGCAGAATTTTGATTTTTTATTTATAATTATCGAAAAATACCGACATTGGTTACAAACAAATAAAGCATAAAGTATTGTTTCGATAGAACAGTGCTTTACAGAAGTAAGTAAAAACACTCATCCAATTATGATTGATGAGTGTTTTTTGTTGCAACGAATTTTTCCTCTGTTCAATTTACGATGTTTTCTAAAGAGGCTTTTGTAATTGTATTTTCAACTGCTGTTAAATCAAAAACTTTAGCAGATCCTACTAATTTTTCTAATGAAATTGTTTCGAATGTTTTTCCTTCATTGGTCATATGTAGAGGTACGTCAATATGTATACCGCTATGAACATCTAACTCTATACGGAGTGTTTGTTACTTTCGAAAATTTTGGTTGTTTTCAAGCTTATTTTTGTAAACAGTTATCCCTTCAAAAACAGGTGCTGTTATATCATATATTTTCATTGTCGTTCTCTTCTTTAAAACGAGTTGTTATAGTTGGCCACCAATGAAAATCATCTTTTTCTAATAAAGCATCAGATTCTTTAGGACCCATTGATCCAGACTCATAGTTAGGGAAGTTTTCAGCTTTTTTGTTTGTCCAAACATTTGAGATAACATCAACAAATTTCCAGGAAAGGGCCACTTCCTCCCAATGCGCAAAATTAGTTGAGTCACCACGCATGCAATCATATAGGAGAACCTCATATGCCTCGGGTGTGTTCATTTTATCTGCACAGTTATTACAATAACTTAATCTAATTGGTGTTGATGTAACACTGCTATTTGTTTTTTGGGCATTTAAATGCAGTGTAATTCCTTCATCGGGTTGAATATGAATAATTAGTAAGTTAGGATGAGTCTTTTTTTCCTTATTAAAATACAAGTTCATTGGCAAGTCTTTAAATTGTATGACAATTTCAGTCGATTTCTCTTGCATACGTTTACCTGTTCGAATATAAAAAGGAATCCCTGCCCATCTAAAGTTGTCAATCATGAGCTTACCAGAGACAAATGTCTCTGTATTAGATGCTGGATCTACCGCGTTTTCTTCTTTGTAGCTAATCACCTTTTCTTCGTTTACGATGCCGGACCCGTACTGTCCGCGAACAAAATATTGTTCGACTTGTTCTTCAGTAAGTGATCTTAAAGCACGAAAAATTTTTATTTTCTCGCTTCGAATCTCATCTGCTGTTAATTTAATGGGCGGTTCCATTGCAAGGAGAGCAACCATTTGTAACATATGATTTTGAACCATATCACGGAGAGCACCTGAGGACTCGTAATAACGTCCACGATCCTCAACTCCTAATGTTTCACTTGAAGTAATTTGAACGTTAGCAATATATTGATTGTTCCAAAGTGGTTCGAAAATAGCGTTAGCAAAGCGAATTACTTTAATATTTTGAACCATTTCTTTTCCTAAGTAATGGTCAATTCGATAAATTTGCTCTTCTGTAAACGCCTGGCGAAGCTGGTTGTTTAGCTCTTCGGCTGATTCGTAGTCATGGCCAAACGGCTTTTCAATAACTAAACGAATCCATCCTTCCGTAGAAGTTAATCCTTCTGACTTTAAATTTGTGGCAATTGTACCAAAAAAATCAGGTGCCATCGCTAAATAAAAAATGCGGTTTCCATTCGTATTATAATTGTCATCAAGAGTGCTTAACAAACTTTTAAGCTCTTGATAAGAAGATACGTTTGTTACATCAAAAGGATGGTAATAGAAATGGGAAGCAAATGTCTCCTGATTTCCATCATCATCTGGAAAGTGGTTAACAGATTGTTTGACATTTTCACGAAATGTTTCATTAGACCAAGGTCTTCTTGCAACACCAACAACAGCGAAATCTTCAGAAATTTCTCCATTACGATACAATCTATAAATAGAAGGAAACAATTTACGCTTTGCTAAATCACCTGTTGCGCCAAAAATAACAATAATAGCTTTAGGAGTTTTTATCATATAATGGTCCTCACTTTATTCAAACTAAATTTACACTTAGTATGCGGTTTGTTTGGAAATATATGTAAAATTATTGTTAAATAATTTGTTTTAGCTGATAGGGTACATATAGTACATTTGAAAAAAGAAGGAGAATTTTAAACAGTAGAGAAATGTAGGACTAAATTAAAGATGGAGGAATAAGATGAAAGTGCAATTGGGAGCAGTGACGAGAGAGAATTGGCAAGAGGCTCTAAAATTAAAAGTAAAAGATGTTCAAAATCATTTTGTACCTACTGTAGCAGTATCACTCGCTAAGGTGTATATTAAACCAGATGGTGATAATGTGAACTATCTGCCCTTTGCAATTTTTGAAGAAGAGCGGGGAATGGTTGGTTTTGTGATGTATGCTTATGTAGAGAATACTAATGATATGTATTGGATCAATGGCTTTATCATTGATGAGAAACATCAAGGTAAAGGGTACGGTCGAGCGGCGCTATGTGAGATGGTGAATTGGATTATAAAGCAATATAAGCAGTGCAAAGAAATTCGCTTAACAGTTCATAAAGAAAACCATGCTGCTCGTCAATTATATAAAAGTTTTGGTTTTGTTGAAGCAGGGGAATTTGATCAAGAAGAAGATGTATTCCGCCTCATAATTAGCAGGGAAGAATAGATGATATATGGATTTAGTATAAAAGGTATATTAGTTGGAGCTAATATACCTTTTATATTTTTACATTTGGTTGTTATCTAATTTTTTTACGATTCTGTCGTACTGTAAACGGAAGAGGTGAACGAGTAAAGGAAGGTCATCTTCGCTTTTCATGTGATAACTAATCCAACCAGAATTAGGTAAAATATGATGAGGCTGAGCTAATCCTTGCTTTAAAATCTCATCTCTTATTGATTTTGGAAATGGCAAATCAGCTAATGTGTCTCCATGAACATGACCTAATTCTTTATTTTTATAATTAAATTCAACCCCGCCGTATCGATGCGCCTTTTCAGTCACACCTTCCCAACTAAGAATCTCTTTTTTTAATATATTGCTAAGTGACATAATAGATCACTCCTTATAAATTGTAGATTTTAACTTTCATCCGAAATTCATCTCCCACTTCTAAACGTGAAGGTGCGATAGTACCAGTGAAAGTTGGAGATGAATTTTGATTAGGTGTAGTCTAAAGTTGTTTCCTTTTTTTTGGGGGTGATATAATCAGTCTTAGATAAGTGAAAGGCTGTTATATCAATGAAATTACACTAATCATTCAGTGTTCTTACTGTATTATCATCTTGTTCTGGCCGTGAAATATCGTAGAGAAGTGATTGATGATCCCATATCTAACTATGCGGAAGATATTTCCTCTTTCTGAACGCACATTCCACTGTGATTGTGGTTTTGTGGCAGACAGGGACTGGAATGCTTCTATAAATATCAAACGTGAAGGATTGCGAATGTTAGCATAATTATATACAGAGCATGGAACAGGCTCGGTAGCTAAGTAAATTTCGTATCGTTAGGTACGATTACCTTAGAAGCCCCCATCTCTAAGCAGAGTGTAGGTAGAGGGTAGTTCACTAGTATAATATGTTTTTTATTTGCTGTTTATATCGTTCAAAAGTATGAATGTATGTACGAAAATGGTTTCATATATGCAGTTTAGAGAATCGATTTAAATTTGGATTCTGACAGTATCTTTGAACATTTTTGGAATAGAAATGGTATGATTTAGGAGGTGGAACCGGTATGAAAAAGTTAGGAGGGAGAACATGGGAAGAGAAGTACACTTTGATGATGAAGGTGTAGTTTTGAAGTTGAATGGAATAACTGGTTTTTTTGCGTTGAAACTATCCTTAAAAATGCCATTTCATACTATTAAAAGTGTATATGTTGATTATTTTGATGCTCCGCAATGGATGCTTCGGATGCCTGGAACATCTATTTCTGCTCTTCATATCTTTGAAGGAAGCTTTAAATACGCCGATGAGTGGTACTTTCTTTCTTATGAAAACAGAGTTCCTCTCGTAATGATCGAATTAGAAGGGCACGAAAAATACAAGTATGTTGTTTTTGAAATTGATAATCCTACTAAGGTGGCAGCAGATATTAGGAAACGTATGAGAGATTAATATGAGTGGTGGATAAATGGTGATACAATTGTTTAGTAATTGTATCACCATTTACATGTTATTGGCTTATTCTACTCTTTTCGCAGTTTATTAGAGAGTGCGTGTGGTTGTATAAACTTCATGATTTTACACATTCCTCCTACGACTTCAGTCATGAGAGGAATATGCGTTGGCGCAAGCCAAAACAGTCCCCTGTGCTTCCTCCTTTCTAAAATTAAGTAGAATCTTTTGAATGTTTTCTTTCACTAAAATATAATAGAGTTATAATCTAGTGAAAGGCGGTGAAACATATGAAGATGACAGTTACAGCAAAAATTAAAATCAATCCAACCCATGATCAACTTCTGTTGTTAAAAGAAACTACTTTTGCCTACAAAAAAGGGTGTAATTTCGTATCCCAAATCATCTTTCAAACAAAAAAGTTAAGTCAAAAAATCTTACATGAATCTACATATAATGAGTTGCGTTCTCACTTCGGACTACGTTCTCAAATGGCTCAATCTGTTTTAAAGACTGTCATTGCAAAATACAAATCAGCTAAAAGTAATGGTCATAAATGGTCACTTGTTCAGTTCAAAAAAACTGAATACGACCTTGTATGGAATCGCGATTATTCACTTTCAAAAGACATGTTTTCTGTTAATACACTTCAAGGACGTATCAAAGTACCATTTGATACGAAAGGAATGGAACAGTACTTCGATGGTTCTTGGTCGTTTGGTACGGCAAAATTAGTAAACAAATATAACAATTGGTTTTTGTATATTCCCATGACAAAAGAAATAAGTGAAGTGTCTGAACACCATATCAAACAAGTCGTGGGTATTGATTTTGGTATAAACTTTGTTGCTACTTCGTATGATTCAAATGGATGCACCACCTTCTTTAATGGCAAACAAATTAAGCACAAAAGAGCGAAATATAAACACCTTCGAAAACAATTACAAAAGAAACAAACTTCTTCTGCTCGTAAACGATTAAAAGCAATTGGAGATAGAGAAAACCGTTGGATGACAGATGTTAATCATTCTGTCAGTAAGGCACTCGTATCCAAATATGGAGAAAGTACGTTGTTTGTAATTGAAGATTTAACAGGAATTCGTAATGCAACAGAAAAAGTGCGGGTGAGAAATAGATACGTTTCTGTTTCTTGGTCGTTCTATCAACTTCGTCAAATGCTTGAATATAAAGCGCTAATGAATGGCTCTAAAGTAATTGCGGTTGACCCGCGATATACTTCACAAACTTGTCCTAAGTGTGGGCATACGGAGAAGGCAAACCGCAACAAGAAAACACATACTTTCTGTTGTGAAAATTGCGATTACACATCCAATGACGATAGAATTGGAGCTATGAATCTTCAGCGAAAAGGAATTGAGTACATCGTTGAAGTAACAAAAGAAGCATGACTTCTCTTGTTGGGTAGGGGTCAATCTGCCTACGATGTAACACCACTCTAAGGAAGGAGTCGCAAGACGTTTGCACTTCTGGGTAGTTACAAGCTCGTGACTTCAGTCGTGAGTAATTGACACAGGAAAAAGCCTTTCTAATGGTATATAATTGTAAGTAGATCTACGTATCACTTTCAGTATCATCCATATGCGGTGTATATAAGGGGGATTATGCATGAGACTAGAAGTAGAACAGTTACTGCAAAACCTTGAAGCATTCGGATTAGAACATGATTGCACAAAAGAAACGAGAGAAGAAAAGCTGCGCAATGTTTCTAAAGAAATGGGACAGTTTTTATCTATTTTAGTGAAAATTTGTGAAGCAAAACATATTCTAGAAATTGGAACGTCCAATGGATTTTCTACATTATGGCTTGCCAATGCCGCAGAGGAAACTAATGGGACTGTCACAACAGTTGAACTTTCATCGAAACGAGTTGCACAAGCAATTGAAAACTTCCAAAAAGCAAACCTCACAAACTATATTCATATCCATAATCAAGAAGCTGGGGCATTTTTATCAGAACAGATAGACAAGTCGTATGATTTTATTTTTTTAGATGCAGAACGAACACAATATATGTGGTGGTGGGAAGATTTAAAACGTATTTTAATGCCTAAAGGAATCATCGTCATCGATAATGCGACTTCGCATGCGGAAGAATTACAGAAGTTTTTTGAGTTAGTCGAAGAAGCGGAGAACTTTGAAACAGTGTTATTGCCTTTTAAGATGGGTGCCTATGTAATGCGGAAAAATAGCTGAAAAGAATATACAAGAGGAAGTGTTAGCCTCTAAACTAAAGAATCCGACTTAAGAATGGATGTTTCTCAGCCTTAGGTCTGAGGACAATCAAAAATACAAAAGGTATACTTATAATATAAAACAGGGAATGAATGTAATATAAATTGTTTAGAGATATGGTACCCTAACCATAATTATAAGTGTATGCATATAAAGGAGCGATTTTGTTGACGGAATTGCAAAAGAAAGAAACCTTATCAGTAGATTCACAAAATAATATGGAGGTAATCGTAGATACAGTAATTAAAGAGGATGAATTAGTTGCACTAAATAAAGAGGCAGATTTGTATGTACAAAAGTTAAATAGTGAGCATAATGCAGATCTTTCAAAAGTATTGTCACAACTGGCTGATTTAGGAGATAAAGAACAACGCGATGCAGGACAAACATTAACGGCATTAAAACGTCCAGTAACAGCAATGATGAATGGGAAAAATGAGGATATTCCTAACACGTTGCTTGATTTACGTAAAGTTGTATCGGAATTAGATCCGAATTCATTACAAGCAACTGGTATGAAACGAATTATGTTTAAAGTATTTAAGAAAAATCCAATGGAAACGTATGTTCACAAATATCAATCCATTGATAAACAAATCGAAGAAATTATAAAGTCACTATTAGTTGGTCGTGATAATTTAAAAGAAGATAGTGTTGGTTTAGAAATGTTAAAAGAACAGTCTCAAGCAAAGATTTATGCGCTTGATAAACAAGTATATTTAGGTAAGAAACTTGCGGATATGTTGGAAGTGGAGAAACAAAATCCAGAGAGATATAAAGATGTTCCGTTAATTAATGATGCGCTAGAAAAAATTCTTGTACGTACGCGTAACATGCAGCAAGCAAAGAGTGTCTTACTGCAATCTATTGCCTCTGTTGATATTATTAAGAAGAACAATGAAAAATTAACAGAAGCGATTCGAAATGCAATCACAATGACACAAAACGTTGTAACCGTATCTGCCGCTATTCAATTGGCATTAACGAACCAAAGGAAAACAATTGACGCAGTGAATGCAACAAACGAAGCAATTGAATCTATGGTATTAAGTAACTCACAAGCGTTGAAACAAAATACAGAAGAAACGACAAAATTATTAGAAAATCCAGCAATCAGCATGGAGAAACTTCGTGAATCATTCCAAAACGTCTTTGCAGCGATTGAAGCGTCTGAAAAATCATCAGAGCGAATTATCGAATCAAGTAAAATGTTTGTAAAAGAACTAGATTCGTTCAATGATGAAATGAAAAAGAAGCTCATTCAACGTCCAACTAAATAAGCTGCAATAGAGGAGGTGAAATCATGGATTTCTTTCAATTTATTTTGACACTGATAGGTATTGTTCTTTTGTTAGGACTTACTGCAGTAATTTTACTTGTTTACTTTGGAAGAAAGTTTTATTTATCATGGACAAAGCCGTATAAACGAGCGACAGACTCAATAGCACGCTTATCACACAGCACAGTACCATTCTTACGAGAATTTACACAGAATCCGTTGTTTTACCGCTGGATTCGTACAGAAGGAAGCAGTAGCCAAAAAGCATTTACAATTCTTTTTTGCACAGCTAATCAACGCACAAAGCAGCAGGTTTTTTCAATGTTGCCGAGGGAAAAGCAGAAAAAACTACATTACAATGTAAAAACAACAAAGCAAATTACAAGTGAAGATATGGAAATGACAACGATGAAAGTAAAAGAATTTTTGAAACAGGAATCACAACAATTATCGAAACCGAAAGATTTCTCGTTTTACAAGTTATACTTTTATGATCGTTATCCAGACGCATTAAAACATATTGAAATGTACAAACGTTCAGTGAATCCATCATTGCAAAGAAGTATTGATGATGTGACAATCTCTGTTTTACATGCTATTCCGTTTTATCAAGAAAATCGTATGTTTGAACAGCAACATAAACTTGAGACTTTCTTAATGAAAGACTTAGTAGATATGTTGTCACTCATTGCACAAATTCCATCAGCGCAGCGTTCTGAGAAAGAAGAAGAGCTTACTGTTTATCTAAAAGGATTCCAAAAAGAAATGGAAGCAGTAGAACGTAATATTCGTAACGCTGTCGATTATGATTTACAAGTGAAGATGCGTGCAGCGAAAGAGAAATTTAAGAATTAAACAAGCGAGCATTGGTATATCAATGCTCGCTTGTTTAATTTGGGATGGAGATAATAGTTAGTAATTTCACGTACCGTAATAATTATAATTACAATTAAAAGAAAAAAGAAAGTAAACAAACCTAAATGTGGGAAGGGGTTACAGTTTGCTCGCTACCGATAATAGTATGTTAACTTCATATGAATAAAGTATACAAAGATGAAAATCAAGATGAAGGAAAAACATACCAAGGATATTTTGTTACTACAAACGAATTATTCATACATATGCTACACAATAAAAGAAATGTAGGGAGTGTCTTTATGCCATTAGTAAAAATCTATTTAAAAAAAAGAAATGGAATAGATAAAAAATTGATTGCTTTTACTGTAAGAGAGATACTTAAAGATGTTTTTAAAGTGCCTGCTAATGATGGACCTGTAAAGTTTTTTGAAATAGATGAAAGTGATTGGTTTATGCCCGATGGATGGGAAGAAGAAAAGGTCTTTATTGAGCTTCTAATCTTGCCGGGACGCAAGAAAGAAACAAAAGCTAAATTGTTAAAAGAAATAACAGAACAAGTGTCAAATATATTGAAAATCGACAAGAGTGCCATAATTATAACGCTACACGAACTATCTCTTGATAATTGGGGATTTAAAGGAGGACAGCAAGCTTCTCAAATAGGTGTTACCTTTAAGCTGGATGTTTAATTTCGATACTAAGGCAACTTATTTATTAATTAAGCAGTGATAACTTAAAGAAATCTTGATTACAATGGAAAGTAACCTTTCTACGGAAAAGTAGGATTTTTTTATAATCTTGAGGTGGGAGTTTTACTGCCCGCGAACAGTGAGATAAATTTGCAATGCTTTACCCCTTTAGATTTGATTTTCTAAAGGGGTGTTTTTATACCCCAAAAACTCAGCTATTAAAAGTTAATAAAATATAAATTTGTTTAATTAATAGTAGTTTCAAATTATTTGGGATAATTCCGAATAGACGGTAAATTCGAATGGGATTTGGTATAATTATCTTATAAGCATAATTTGTAAGAGGTGAAATTTGATTATGAGAAATGAAACTTTACATACTATGGATGATATTGTTACTATGTTAGATTCTCTATTAAGATCCCCTAAACCATTTTGGAATAATTTCTATTCCGATCGCGATAAAGAAGTACCTTTCTTTGTTAATGTGCCGGATGAAAATTTAGTTTGCTATTTTGATAGAAATATGATTCATAAAGGAAAAGTGTTGGAATTAGGCTGCGGTCCTGGTCGAAATGCTTTGTATTTAGCAAAAACGGGCTGTGAAGTAGATGCAGTTGATTTATCAGAAGAAGGGATTAAATGGGGAGAAGAAAGAGCGGCTGAGCAAGGGGCATCAGTGCGTTTTATCTGTAAGTCTATCTTTGATTTACAGGTCGAGAACCAATATGATTTCGTATATGATTCTGGCTGTTTACATCATATCCCACCTCACCGGAGAATCCATTATGTCGAGTTAGTGAAGCGAGCATTAAAGCCAAACGGATTTTTCGGTTTAACATGCTTTGCCACGGGAGAATTAGATGAAAAAAATGGTTCGGAAATATCAGATTGGGATGTATATCGAGGGTGGAGTTTGCAGGGAGGAATTGCATATTCAGAAGAAAAACTACGCGATATTTTTCAAGATTTTGAGATCATTGAACTGCGCAAAATGAAAGAAATTAGGCAACCTAATGAAGTATTTGGAGAATCATTTCTTTGGACAGCTCTTTTTAGGAAGAAAGGGTAATTACGATGGAGAGAACAATTTTACTTTTCTTGAGTAATAATGATTTAGAAGAAATTGAAGCGATAAGAAGGAAACATGACCCTTTATTTGGTTTGATTTCACCTCATATTACGCTAGTATTTCCTTTTGTGAGTGAAGTTCCAAATGAGTGTTTAAAAAAACATATAGAAACAATTGTAGGCAACATGAATTCTTTTCATATTACGTTAAATCCAGTTGTAACTTATTCAGAAGAGTATTTATTTTTACTTATAGAGGAAGGAAAAGAAGATATAATTGAGTTGCATAATAAGTTGTATACAGACTTTCTGCAACCGTTTCTTCACAAAGAAATTCCTTTTCTTCCTCATGTTACTGTAGGAAAAAAAGGTGATAAAGAACAAGCTTTTGACGTTATAAAAAATCTTCATCCACTTCGAGATACCATGCGATTCACTATTGATAAAATTATAGTAGAAAGCATAGGTGAAAACGAGGAATCTATTATAGAGTTTGAAGTACAACTTACAATAAAATAAGGAAATTGTTTTTCGAAATGAGAACCTTCATGGAAGCAGATTTGCTTTATAGGTGATATTATGTATCTTTACTTGATTTTGTACATATAGTATAATAATTCCATAATTTAGATTTCAATGAGAATAAAAAATAAATTAGACGAGGTGCTTTTTGTGAGTGGAGTAGTATCCAAATAGGAAAAATTTAATTAAATAAATCTAATGATGAAGGGTATTTTTTATATCAATTTATACCCTGTATTTGGTCATGGATTTATTTAAGTTACCTATGAAGATACCTACAACACTTTATAAAGCATGTAGCGGTATTTATTATTAAAGACCTAGACCTTTATTTGAAATAGGTCTGTTTAATGATAGATACTTGTTTTTACACTTGTCTTGTAAATGTATGTAAAGCTACGGTATCCCCGTAGCTTTTTTTATTTTCACTTTATAGAAACTCATTGAAATTTTATTATTAGGTATCTTCATACATGATTCAATTATTAAATCATAGTGAGGAGAACAGAAATGAATACAATGACATTTGAAAAATTACAGTATAACGAATTAAAGGAAATTGTAAAATCATATTGTGTAAGTGGATTAGGAAAACAATTATTAGATAAGCTACAACCAAGCTCTAATGTGAAAGTAGTTAAAAATCGATTAAATGAAACGACTGAAGCAAAAGCAATATTAAATACAGAAAGTCACGTTCCATTAGTAGGGATTTCTAATATAGAGAACATAATTGGAAAGCTTGAAAAAGGAATGATTTTGGAACCAGCAGAATTAGTTAACATATCAGATTTTTTAAGAGGATGTAGAAAAATTAAGGGGTTTATGTTAAGTAAAGCATTTTTTGCGCCTGTTTTAAGTTCTTACGCATATTCTATGGCAGAGTTCACAAATATTGAGGAGGAGATTTATTTTTCGATTAAAGGGAATAGCGTTGATTCTGCTGCAAGCAAAGAATTAAAACGAATTCGAAATCAAATTGAAACAACAGAAGGAAAGATTGGAGAGCGATTAAATAAATTTTTAAAAAGTAGTGCAAATAAGGAGTATATTCAAGAATTCTTTATTAGTAAAAAAGATGATCGATACACTGTTCCTATTAAGGCTTCTTATAAAAATCAAGTTGCAGGAACAATTGTAGAAGTTTCTTCTAAAGGTTCAACAGTATTTATGGAACCTGCTATTATTTCAAAATTAAGCGGGGAGTTAGCGAGTTTAAAAGCGGAAGAGGCGATAGAAGAGTATCAAATATTAGCGACTTTATCAGGAATGATTTTTGAGAATGTTAGTGATATAAAAATTAATATTGAGCTTATAAGTCAATATGATATGATTTTCGCGAAAGCTAAATTTAGTAAGAGTATTGATGGTATAGCACCGAAATTAAATAGTCATGGATATATAAAACTAGTTGAATGTAAACATCCTCTTTTACAAGGTGAGATTGTTCCATTAAATTTTGATATTGGAAAAGAATACCGCAGTTTAGTCATTACGGGACCAAATGCTGGAGGGAAAACAATTGTCTTGAAAACAATTGGATTATTAACTTTAGCAACAATGTCAGGGTTTCATATTCATGGTGATAAAGAGACTGAAATTGCCCTTTTTGATTCTATTTTTGTAGATATAGGTGATAATCAAAGTATTGAAAATGCTTTAAGTACTTTTTCTTCACATATGAAAAATATTTCAGAAATTATGAGAATATCTAACAATAATACATTGTTATTATTTGATGAAATTGGTAGTGGTACAGAACCGAATGAAGGTGCCGCACTTGCAATTGCCATTTTAGAAGAATTTTATCATATGGGATGTATGACAGTCGCTACGACTCATTATGGTGAAATTAAACGATTCTCAGAAATTCATGGTGACTTCATGAATGCGGCTATGCAATTTAATAATGAAACATTAGAGCCGATGTATAAGTTAATTATTGGAGAATCTGGAGATAGTAACGCACTTTGGATTTCTAGAAAGATGAATTTAGGGGAACATGTTTTGGAGCGAGCACAGTGTTATATGGAAAATAAAGATTATAGCTTAGAGCTAGTAAAAGAAAATAAAATAAAGAAGCCTGAAGTGAATGTGGTGAAAACGAAAGAAACTTATGAGTATAAGGTTGGAGACAAAATAAAGTTATTAGATCACAATGATTTTGGTATTGTATACAAGAAAAAAGATAGTTTCAATAATATTGTAGTACTATACAAAGAAGAGTTTATTGAGGTGAATTGTAAACGCGTTATTCTGGAATTGAAAGCAGCAGAGTTGTATCCAGAAGGCTATGATTTAAATACGTTGTTTGTAAGTTATAAAGAGAGAAAGCTACAACATGATATAGATCGAGGCTCTAAAAAAGCATTAAGAAACATACAAAAAGAAATGAGAAAAAAGTAAACGAAAATATAATCCAATTGCCAGCAATCCCTCACTTAAACGTTAACACGTTTTGAAGAGAGGGATTGTTTTACATACTAAAAATAGAGTAAATGTAATCTTATTTTGAATAAATACAATAACAGTGCGTTTTTGTTTTTCATATTTAGCTAAATAAATGGTACAATCAATATTTGATATGAAAAATAGTGAAAAGAAGTGATCGATTTGAAAGGTTTTTTAGAATTAGGAATTAGCACAACGTTAAATGATACATTAAGAGAAAACGGAATTGCAGAATCGACTCCGATTCAAGAAAAAGCAATCCCAGTAGTTCTAGCAGGAAAAGATATTATTGGACAAGCAAAAACAGGAACGGGAAAAACATTAGCATTTATTTTGCCGATAATAGAAAAAATAAATCCACAGTCCAGTCATGTACAAGCGTTAATTGTGGCTCCGACACGAGAATTAGCGCTGCAAATCACAAATGAAATTCAAAAAATGATTGTGCATGTAAAGGATATTCATGTGCTTGCTGTTTATGGTGGACAAGATGTTTCACAGCAAATGAAGAAATTAAAAGGAAATACACATATTGTTGTAGCGACACCTGGACGATTATTAGACCATTTACGCCGCGGGACAATGGAGTTATCGCATGTATCTATGCTTGTTTTAGATGAAGCGGATCAAATGTTGCATTTTGGTTTTTTACCAGAGGTAGAAGAAATTATTGAACAAACACCTGTAGAGAGACAAACAATGTTGTTTTCTGCAACGATGGCTAAGCAAATTCAATCTCTTGCAAAGCGCTATATGCGAAAGCCTGAAATTATAAAAATTCAAAGTGCAGAAGTTACAGTAAATAATATTAAACAGCGCGTTGTTGAAACAACAGACAGAGCAAAACAAGATACGCTGCGTCAATTAATGGAACGGGATCAACCATTTTTAGCAGTTATTTTCTGTCGTACGAAACGCAGAGTTACAAAACTGTACGAAGCGTTAAAGGGATACGGTTATAACTGTGATGAACTTCATGGTGATTTATCACAAGCAAAACGTGAACGTGTCATGAAACGTTTTCGAGATGCTGAAAGTCAATATTTAATCGCAACAGATGTAGCAGCAAGAGGACTTGATGTAGAAGGTGTTACTCATGTATTTAACTATGATATCCCAGAAGATGTAGAAAGTTACATTCACCGTATCGGTCGAACAGGTCGTGCTGGCGGAAGTGGACTTGCGATTACATTAGTTGCGCCGAAAGATAAGATGTATTTACAACAAATTGAAAAAGGAATTAACGCATCATTACAACGACAAGTATTAGAGCAGCCTAACGAGCAAGAATCTGTGAAAAAAGAAATAAAATCACAAAAACCAAAAGAAAAGAAACAGTTTAAAGAGAAGAAACAATTTGGACAATCAGGACGTCGTGATAGAAAAGAAGGAACGAAAACAGAAAAATCGCGTTACGGTCAACCAAGCAAGAAGAAACGCAGTGCAAAGCCGGGACAGAAAAATCGCGGAAGATAAGTTGAAGCTATATAAATCATGAAACATGAGTATCCTTACTCTGTAAAACGATAATCTAGCCTTTAATTTTAATGACTCAAATGGAATGTTCCACATTGTATAAGTATTGGTACATCACTCACTATTAGTGGTGTATCTTTTTTTATTCATAAGACCTCTAAATGACCTCATCTTTTACCACAACAAGTAAAAAAAGTTATATTCTTTTCTCTGTATCATTTCTAAGCTTCTTCAACTAACGGGGCAGGTTAGTGCAAGAAGGATTTTACAAAAGATTGTAGAGTTTTTCCACGATATTTAATTGAACCACTGAATTTAGGAGGGCATTTATGGAGGTTTGGGATATTTACGATAAAAATAGAAATAAAACAAATAAAACTCATGTACGTGGTACTCCGTTAGCGGTTGGTGATTATCATATAGTTGTCCATGTCTGGATAAGGAATAAAAAGGATGAAATTCTTCTAACGAAAAGACATCCTGATAAACCTCATCCTAATCTATGGGAATGTTCAGGTGGCTCTATATTAGCAGGCGAAAATAGTCTCGATGGTGTGCTGTACGAGAGGTGAAAGAAGAAGTCGGAATTAACTTGTCTCGTTCTAATGGAAAACTGATAAAGAGCGAACGTAGGGATGTTTACAATGACTTTTATGATGTATGGCTTTTTAACCAAAGCTTTGAAATTACAGAAACCATACTTCAAAAAGATGAAGTGAGCGATATTAAATGGGTAACAAAATCAGAGCTTGAAAGCATGTATGATTCAAATTGTATAGTACCAACTCTTAGTTATTTTAAATTAATCTTTTAGCAAGTCTTTCTTTAACAAATGGGTGCCCTTGTTAAAGATGACCTACTGTTGATCTGAAATAAAGTGTGAGAAAAAACACCTTACAAACCCATACATTACGATAAATAAAAAGAATCCATTAAAAAAAGATTGATTAAAATAGATTCTTTTCTAGCAGATTTAAGTTTTGTTTTTATAAAAAAGTTTGATCGTTTTCTATCTTTAATCTTCCACAAAAGCGCCCGATTGCGGAAAATCACCAAGCTTCTATTAGCTGGTTAGTTGAAGAAGAATTTGTTCCACAACTCTTAAGTTATGATACTTAAAAGTTAAATTCACCTCCTACAATCCCTTCAAAGCCGTCAATTTCCATCTTTTGAATTCCCTGACCATTGCTGATCCTAAGCCAAACAACTATACCACCTCTAGCAAAATAATTAACATATCATATTCAGGAAAGGTTAGTTAGCTAATAGCATATGTTTTATTAAAAGGGTGTGATTGAATTATGGATCGGCAGAAATGGGGCGTTGGAGGATTAGTATTCGTTGGCTGCATGTTTCTTGGTGGAGGAGTGGGCTCTTTGTTAGGAAGTTCCCAAATTGGATGGTTGATAGGAATGGGTGTTGGATTTCTTGGGATGGCTTTAACGAGACTGATTAGAAAATAGTAGAACGAGGGTTCTTCTTCCAGTAAATAAGGCAATATGCATTTAAGTAATTACTTACATACTAGCCCTGTAACATGTAGTAATCGTACTCATACAAAGTCACTCTCTAACAGAAAGTGGCTTTTTTGTTTTCGGCTCTGTTAAATTTCATTGTTGATTTTTAGTCAAATAAAAAGCCAATGTTTTACATAACGGGTTCTCTTTTGGAGTACAAAATTAGAAATCACACAACTTTTGACAACACAAATCACAACATAATAGACCATCAATTGACACAAAGATTCGCTTGAAAGCGGGATTTTTTGCTTACTCAATTTGTAGCTTTGAAATAAAATTTGATCAAAAATACCTCGCAATCCCAAATTTTACGATAAATAAAAAGAATCCATTTTGAAAAAAGATTGATCAAAATAGATTCTTCTCTAGCAGATTTAGGTTTGGTTTTTATAAAAAAGTTTAATCCTTTCTACCTATGTTGTTTCACAATCGCGCCCGATACTTGAATAAGCATTTTACTTATTTTAGCTGGAGCATGCTTATTTTCTAATTTATACTTCATCTTTACTATTAATATAAGAATGTCTAAAAAACAAAAATAAAGGTAGAGCTAAAGATAACCCAACTGTAAACAGAGATAAAAGACAAATCCATTTTTCTTTAATGTTATACTTTCGTGATTCATTGAACATAAATATCAAGAAAACAATACATGAGATTAAAAAATCAACTGCAAAAAAGGCTGATATCGTGTTAGTAAATAATAATTCTATTAATAAACCTAAATCAAGTCCATTATCCCTGAGGAACTGAATAAAAAAATAATACGGAAAAACAGTACCAATTAGCCCTAAAATTAAATATAATTTTTTCACTGGATAATTTCCCCTTTTTTAACAAAGTTACTATTAGAATACCATAACTAATTCTAAGATCGTTCAAAATATATATATTATTGAAGATGTAAAATGACAATAAAGTTATTTAATTTTAAAAGCTCAAACAAGCATAACCCCGTTCTAAATTTAGGACGGGGTTAAAAATATAGTTGTTTAATCTTGATGTAAGATACTTCACTACACTAAAAAATATAACAATAAAGTCGTTTGAAAATCTAAGTTTTATTCAACAATAGCGCCCGATTGTTGAAGATTGACAATACTATTCAAGGCTGAAGAGACAGCTTGCGCTTATTGAACTAAAGCACCCGTTAGTTTAAGTGAAAATATTCACAATCTTTTTTTACCTTAACAAAATCTAATCCCTTGATGTGTAGGGGCATATCAAAAAGACGCCCTCTTACTAAAGAAAAGCGCCCTTTAATGGCATAACAATATGTTTCTATTAGCTTGTTTACTTGAACAAGCTAATATCTTTGTTACATATAATAAGAAGAATGTGAAGTAAAATATCTTCATATAATGCTTATAATGCGGTGTATCCGGCACTCATACACAACCATTCGACGATGTAATCAAACCTCTCTTTTGTCAGTCCATGGCCACCATTATATCTCTTATGACATAATTTATTATCAGCCCAATATTTTGCGTATGATGGACGGGCTTGTTCAACAATAAAGTCTGCATCCCTCGAGTATTTGTCTTCATTCGCAGAGACAATCAATAACGGTCTTGGAGCAATACAGTGTACTAAATCAAATATATCATAGCTTTTGTTGAAATGCGGAATCACGCTTGCCAGTTCAATACCTACATCATTTAGCATTCGGTTCTCATAGGTGCACGCGCTTCCACTTGCGCAACTAAAGCAAATCCGCTCATCTAACGCAGACAAGAATAGCACGGTATTTCCACCATAAGAATGCCCCAGTGTGCCAATTTTTTTATTATCAGTAAAAGTAAGTTCAGACAGCAAAGTTACTCCATTCATAGCGTCAAACAGTACTTTTTTCATCAGATTATCACCCTTTAAGATGCGGTAAGACATTTCATTTAAATGTTGAAAAAAATCCTCATCGCCTGGTAGAGGTACTATCCCCTGCGCATTTTTCCGTCTCTCTTCAAAGCATATCGAGTCAGGTGCTAAAACAACAAATCCCTTTCTCGCTAATTCCGGTCCAAAAGCCTGCAATGGATTACCAGCTAATCCGCATACCTCACTTTTCCCTAAATGATGCTCGCCGTTATGCTGGTGATTTATTAGTATTGCAGGATTATTATTAAGAACTTCGGGAATTAAAAGAAAGGCAATGACTGTATCTCCATTGGAGTTATACTCAATAAGATGTCTCTTATATCCATCCTCTTTTATGGATTCTATTATCCTGTATTCGATTGAAGCTGGTATATCATCGGCTTTAATACCAATAATTTCAGAAATCCCTGACTTCAAGTCCATCATCTAAACCTCCACTAATATAAATAATCTTCCGTTCGCAGTTTTCCACTAATGAGTAGTTTTAAATGTATTGACATAGATAAATTATAACATTAGTGATAACTTGTTTAAATGTAATGCTTCACAAACTTCATACCAATGTTATCAAAAATATTTTTGCTTGAGATTCTTATTCAATTAAATGGCCCGATTGTGGAACAAAAAAGTCCTGCATATCATACAGGACTTTTAATCAAACTTTATTTTAAATCGATACCTACAACATGTTGTAGTAGTAAATGAGGTTATATGTAGTAATAAAAAATGATAGATAAAGCCGATTATGTCTGCTTTTATCTATCATTTTCTATTCCGTCATATAATGTGGAACATTCTATCGGAAGTCAGTAATCTAAAAGCCCGATAACATCTTTCGGTATTTTTAACAAAATTGAATAAAGGAATCATGTTTTTTTATGTGCATAAAAAGTTCAGGACATACTAACAGGTGAGATTCAACTAATGAATTACAAACATCGCAATCTTTCTGACACCGAATTATCTAAATTGAAACTAAGATAGCACTTACATTGCTTTTATGTAAAACAATAAAAATAACGGTGTGAGAGTAGTGCCTTATAGGAGTAATGAAAAGAAACAGCATGATTACAATTGTAAGTTTAAAAATTGTTATTGTTAGGAGGAAAATCGTCATGATTAAGCTTGTACTTCTTCGTCACGGTCAAAGTGTATGGAATTTGGAAAATAGGTTTACTGGATGGATGGACGTTGACATGTCTGCAAAAGGATTACAGGAAGCAAGAGAAGCAGCACAAATTTTAAAGGCGAATGATTATACGTTTGATGTGGCATACACTTCCGTGTTAAAACGAGCAATTAGAACGTTATGGATTATTCTTCATGAGATGGATCTCGCTTGGGTACCTATTTATAAAACGTGGCATTTAAATGAAAGGCATTACGGTGCACTGCAAGGTTTAAATAAGGATGAAACGACTAAAAAATATGGGGAAGAACAAGTAAATATATGGCGCAGAAGTACAAATGTAAGACCGCCAGCACTTACGGAAAATGATCCGCGTTATGAAGTTTCAGATCCCAGATATAAATATCTCAAAGAAGGAGAATTTCCTCTTACAGAGTGTCTAGAAGATACAGAAAAACGAGTGCTTAAGTATTGGTATGAAGAAATTGCGCCAGTATTAAAAAGTGGTGAGAAAGTAATTATTTCCTCGCACGGTAATACAATTCGTTCACTTGTAAAATATTTAGATCACTTATCTGATGATGGAGTTGTAACGTTAAATATCCCTACAAGCATTCCGCTTGTGTATGAATTAGATGATAATTTACAACCGATTCGACATTATTATTTGAGCATGGATGGAGAAGTGCCAGAAGGAGAAATTCCGAAGCATATATCACTCTAATATGGACATGCAATAGAAGTTGGTGATTTATATATACGCAAGGAAAAAAAGAAAGAGGGTGTGTAGACACATCCTCTTTCTTTATGGGCGAAATCGTGAAATATGCTGAAATGCTTCTTTGTAATTTGTTATTTCTATTAGTGCTTTCTCTTCTTCACGAATTCGGATTGATAGAACAGCTAAGTTGAGGAAACTAAAAACAACAGCAGTGATATATGCTTGAAATAAAAGTGGAATAAGTAAAATTTCCAAGATTACAATCATATAGTTGGGGTGCCGGATAAATTTATAAGGACCTTTTGTTGTTACAGAAGCGTTTGGTAAAATAATAATCTTGGTGTTCCAATACGAACCGAGAGAAACAATCGTCCAAACGCGAAGGAATTGAGCTAAAAACAAAAAAGTAAGAAGTATGTACCAAATAGGTGAAAGTTGACGATGAAAGATTGTAACCTCTAAAAAAATTGAAATGAGAAAGAAAGCGTGAAGAAATACAATATATTTATAATGCGCTTTTCCGAACTCTAGTGCTCCTTTTTCTTTCATATATCTTTCATTTCGTTTTGCAATTGCTAACTCTATGAGGCGTTGCATTACAATCAGACTGAAAATAATAAAAAAAATCATTGAATATTCTCCCAGCGTAGAAGAACTAACTCTGAACTAAAACCCGGTCCAAGTGCTCCAATTAACCCCAGTTCATCGCTTTTGTTAACAGTCTGTACATATTTTTGTAACACATACAATACAGTAGCAGACGACATATTTCCATATTCACGTAGTATATCAAAAGAAATCTGCATTTTCCGTGCGTCTATTCCTAGCGCATATTCATAAGCTTCTAGTACTTTTTTTCCGCCAGGATGTACAATGAAATGAGAAAGATCACTAAGCTGAGTATGATTTTTCATTAAAAATTCTTTTACGTTCGGATGAAACCATGTACTAATAATAGTTGGGATATCTTTGGAAAAAATAACGTACAATCCTTCATTTCTTACGTCCCATCCCATTACATCCTCACTATCTTTCATAAGAGTAGATTGTGAATCAATATAAGAAGGAAGAATAGAAAGAGAAGACATAGCTGAAATATCCACTTCATCACCTGCTATTAAAGCACATGCTGCACCGTCAGCAAAAAGAGATGTTCCAATTAAGTTACTTTTGGACAAATCATTGCGCTGAAATGTGAGACTGCATAATTCAACAGCAAGAACAAGGACTTTTGCTTTTGGAAAAGCTTTGCAATATTCAAAAGCTCGTGCTAACCCTGCTGCTCCGCCTGCACACCCAAGTCCCCAAAGAGGAATCCGTTTCGTATGTGAAGAAAAAGGTAAGACATTCATAATTCTCGCATCGATAGTTGGGGTTGCGAGTCCTGTAGAAGAAATATAAAACAATGCTTCAATCTCTTCTAGTTTCATATTTTGCTTCAAAAACGTTTTATTGGTTACGCAGTTTTCGATTGCTTGAGCACCGAGTTTAATGGAGCACTCTATATACGCATTATTTTTTTCCTCAAATGTATGATCATTTTCAAACCAAGATAGCTCTTTTGCGATATGGCGTTTTTCTATTTGTCCGTTTTCAAATACTTGTAATAAACGTTTTATATCTTTAAAAGCCTCTCCAAATAAATCTTTTGCAAAGTGGACGACTGTTTTTTGATTGATTATGTGAGGAGGGGGACAAATTCCAACCGATATAATTTTAGGCATAGCATCTACTCCATTTTTCATCATATAGATTATACGGTGCACAATTTTATGTGGAAGTATTCAAGAAATGAAAATAGATGATATATCAATTGAAAGTGGTACAATACTTATATAGAACTGTTTATTGTTTCAAAGTAAGAAGAAGCAGGCAAAATAAGAATTTTATTTTACTATGAGTAGAAAGAGGCGAAGCATATGTATACGAATTTAGAAGAATTAATAAAGCATCCTGTATTCCATCATTTTGCAGAAATTTCAAATATTCCAAGAGGATCTGGTAACGAGAAAGAGATTAGTGATTATTTAGTAAAGTTTGCACAAGATAGAAATTTAGAAGTTGTGCAGGACAATGCGTTAAATGTCATTATGAAAAAACCGGCAACACCTGGATATGAGAATGTGCCAACAATTATTATTCAAGGTCACATGGATATGGTATGTGAGAAGAATCAATCGACTGTTCATGATTTTGAGAAAGATCCAATTCAATTACGAATTGTCGAGGATATGCTGTATGCGAATCATACAACGTTAGGGGCAGATAATGGGATTGCTGTTGCATATGCTTTAGCTTTATTAGATGCAACAGATATTCCGCATCCTGCTCTTGAAGTAGTCATTACGACAGAAGAAGAAACAACGATGGGCGGCGCTTTTGCGGTTGATCCTAAGCATTTTAGCGGTAAAATCTTTATTAACCTTGATTCAGAAGAAGATCATAAATTGTTAGTAAGTAGTGCGGGCGGTGCAAAAGCAGTTGAAACAATTCCTGTTGTTTGGGAAGAAATTCCAGATAACGTATTACCGTATCGTCTTTTTGTTGGAGGATTAAAAGGTGGACATTCTGGTATGGAAATTGATAAAGAAAGAGGAAATGCAAATAAAATTTTAGGTAGAGTCCTTCATGATGTATCGAATGAAGTTTCATTTTTTATAAATGAAGTTCATGGCGGATTAAAAATGAATGCGATTCCGCGCGAAAGTGCAGCGACGATTTTACTTTCTGCAAGTGATGCGCAAAAAGTAGAGGGAAAAGTGGAAGAGTGGACAGGCATTTTGCAAGAAGAACTACGTGCTGTAGACCCAGATGTGTATGTTTCACTTACGAAATTAGAAGAAACAGTTGAGAAGGTATTCGCACAAAAAACGCAAAAACAGCTTATTTCTTCATTATTTTTAATCCCTAATGGTATTCAAAGTATGAGTATGGATATAAAAGGACTAGTGGAAAGTTCTACAAACTTAGGTGTTGTTGAAACGTTACATAATGAAATTAAATTAAGAAACGAAGTAAGAAGTTCTGTAAAAAGCTTAAAACAACATATTATAAATGAAATTAAGCATATTGCAGAATTAGTAGGAGCTCAGTTTGAAAAAGAATCTGAGTACCCAGAGTGGCCATATAATCCAAATTCTTCAATTCGCAGTTTATTTGAAAAAGTGCATAAAGAAAAGTATGGTACAGATGCAGAGATCTTTGCGGTTCATGCAGGAATTGAGTGCGGGGTATTTATGGAGAAAATTCCAGGACTAGATGCGATTTCACTTGGACCAGATATGTTTCATGTTCATACGCCAGATGAGCATGTAAGTATTCCTTCTGTTTTGAATAACTGGGAGTATTTTATTGAAGTATTGCGGGAGACGAAGTCTTTGGTTTAAATATGTTTGAGATGAAAAGAGATGCTTATATCTTTAGAGCATCTCTTTTTGTTTAGTTTATTAAGTCAGTTGATGCCAATATTTAAATTACTACTAAAGTTGGAGGGAATTTAGTCAATATGTAGCAAGTATCTATAATTGAAAAAATGTAAAATGAATTTAAGAATCAAAATGTTAGAAGGGAGAGAGAAACTAATTGAGTAGAGAAAATAATAAAAAGCTTGTGGTAATCACTGGAGTAACGCAAGGTTTAGGTCGGTCATTAATTGACCGTTTTTCTGAACTAGGTTGGTTGATTGTTGGATGTGGCCGTTCTCAAAGCAAGATAGAACAAATTAAGAGTCAATTTGACGACAAACATGATTTTCAATCCGTTGATGTTTCGGACGATAAGGCTGTTAGAGCTTGGGAAGAATATATTCTTCAGCGATACGGTGCACCAGATTTACTTATTAATAATGCTTCTATCGTTAATAAAAATGCAACGCTTTGGACTATTTCTTCGGAAGAATTTGCAAATGTTATGAATATCAATGTGAATGGTGTAGTCAATGTGCTACGGTCATTTGTTCCAGCTATGATTCATAATAAACGAGGTGTCATTATCAACATTAGCTCTAGTTGGGGAAGGTCTGGCGAAGCTAAACTTGCACCGTACTGTGCTTCCAAGTTTGCTATTGAGGGTTTGACTCAATCAATGTCATTAGAATTACCAAAAGAAATGGCAGTAGTTTCAATGGATCCAGGTGGTAGCATCGATACTCCGATGCTGCATTCGTGTGCGCCAGAATATATATCGAATTCCCCAACACCTGAAGCTTGGTCGCATGTCGCTGTACCATACATGCTTAGTATCACATCCAAAGACAATGGAAAATCACTTACTTGTCCAAAGGTTTCTTAAAGTATCATATCTGATAGATACGAATATACACTTTGGTTTGGTGGTGAAATTTTTGTAAAAGGAGGTTCCATGTAAAATGGGAGACTGCTGCGGTGCTTCGAAAAGTGTAGCGAGCGATGTTGTTTGTCCTTTATGCAAAACGAAGGGAAAACAAGTTAGATTGATTACATTAAAAAGCTTGCTGAATGCTAATGCTTTAGCTCAATTGGAGTCAGATAAAACATACTATTTTTGTTCAGAGCAAGAATGTAATGTAGTGTACTTTAATGAAGAACAACAAGTATTTATTAAAAACGATCTTAAGGTTCCTGTTTTTCAAAAAGATATAGAGGAAGACGTGCCTGCTTGTTACTGTTTTAATTGGACACGATCACGTATTCGTGAAGAAATAAAACAAACCGGAAAGAGCCAAGCGGTACAAGAGATATCAATGCGTATGAAAGCAAACCGTTGTGGATGCGAGGTAAATAATCCTCAAGGTTCTTGTTGTTTAGGAAACGTATCTGCGTTTATAAAGCAAGTTGAAAAATAATATTATTAACTTCCGTTAACATCAATTATGTGAACGAAGCAAAAAATAGCTAGATCTTGTAGTAGTTATCTACCTCAACTCTAGCTATTTTTGTTTATCATATCTAGCGAGAAGACCCCTACCTCAAGTGTGAAGCGGTAGGTGGGGGGAGTTCAATCAGAATCAATAAGGTTAACAGCCCCAACTTTCATGTCGGGTTGTTGAGCTAATATTTGTTATTTTGCTTCTTCAATATCATTCGCTTGAACTTTTCTGTAATACACAACTCCTTTAGGACATTGATATTCAATATGATAGTCTTTCTGTTTAGAGTCCATGTTTATTCCTCCTTACATTTTGTAAAGCTTTAAGGGAGTAACTTTTTTTATATTTTAGACATATTCGTTAAAATAGCCTCTCTTATATTTCTACTTATGAAAAGTTCAAAATAAACATTATTTCTTTGATTCACTCACTGCATACAAATAAAAAATATAATCAGTTGAAGTCCCTGTAAAACCTAACTGTCTTAACATAGCTGTTATATTTCCGCGATGATATGTTCCGTGATTCACAACATGCTGTATCAATTCAAAAACATTCGTTTCCAATTGCCCAAACTGAGGGTGTTTAGGAGAAACGGTTTTATCTAAGTTTTCTTGATGAGCAAAGAATGCTTGATAGTCTTCAGAGGAATTCAAAAATAACTGCTCCATTTCTTCCATACTAGTTCCTTTTATTTTTTCTGAAAGATGTATTGCTGATGCCTTTACTTCATCAAAAGGTTTGCCTAATAAAGTACCTAGCCAGATTGTATCAGTGATATACATATGTACAAATGTTTGTGAAATAGAGGGAAATACACTTTGTACTTCTGTAGACCAAACGTCTGTTGGTAATGTTTTTAAGTGTTCAAATAGCCTTTTGTTTGCCCATACGTGATAATCATACGTTTGTAATGCTGGATGTTTCATTAAAAATTCCTCCAGTTTCAGTTAATTTCAAATTATAAAGGGATTAATTACTTTATATATACAACCAGCGTTTATGACTTTCCTGTTTGAAACGATGAAAAAGCAGTTTATTAAAAGGGAAGGGAGTTTTTTACTTTGTCCTGCATAGTTTCTAACATCTAAGCAAAAAGTAACGGTGGAGGTGAGCAAAGTGGGTCGAAAAACTAAACAGGATCCTTCCAGAGCAGGCCTTGGTTCTTCACAAGTCGAAGGTCAAGGAACTACTACGCAAGAAACAGGTTCCATGAAAGTACCTTCATCAAATAAGAGACAAAAACGTAGTTAATCATAATTTTTCATGAGTTTACTCTGTAACGTAGTAAAGTGAAAAAGCCATTGGAATTATGTTTACTAATTCCAATGGCTTTTTTAGATGTTAAAATTAGCGCTCCTTTAGTTGAGTTGTAAAATCTCGAAAGTTGGCTTGCTTGTAGAAGTTAAAAAGACTGGGCAAGACGGAATCCAAGGTCGTCTATGCAAAATGACGGATGGCTACGACGACGACACGAAGCCCCACATCCTCTGGCCTCTTCAGCCCAGCTACCTCCTCGGAAAATTCGGTAGGAGCCGTACACCTGTTCATCATATAAATCCCAACACCATTCCCAAACATTACCTAACATATCATACAGACCCCAAGCATTCGGTTTCTTTCTTCCTACTTCATGGATTTTGCCTCCTGAATTTTCATTATACCAGGCAATCTTATCAAGCTCTCCGTATCTATAACCAGTAGTCCCTGCTTTACATGCATATTGCCACTCTGCTTCTGAAGGAAGTCGATAGCCGTCTGATTCCCAATCACAAATAATGTTTTCACCATCATTACTTATAGAATAACACTCTTTCAGTCCAGCTTTCTGTGAAAGTAGATTACAAAAAGAAATTGCATCATTCCAAGAAATATTCACAACCGGTTTTAGATCTCCGTCAAAAGAATTAGGTGATTTATTTGTAATAGCATAGTATAAATCCATAGTTACAGGATACCGGGCAAGAAGAAAAGGTCTTATTTCAACTTTCCATTTGCTTTTTATTCTATCGTCTCTTAATTCTATTTCTCCCCCTGGAATTTTTACCATTGGATAGTCAAGGTAACTCTTTATTTCATTTACCACTCTACCTTCCTCCTAATGATCTTGGTTTTACAAATTTTACCTCGTGTAGAGCCATTAAATCAATACAAAAATTACGTTGTTTTTTGCAGATAACTGCCTGTTAGCGATCGGTGAAGCGCAAGCGCTGCACCACAGAGGATGAAAATGTTTTCATGGCTGGGAGAGGAAGGTCAATCAATAATGGTGCCTTAGAGCCTATCCCTAAGTTGAAGAAAGAATAATGTATATCGCGAAAATCTTATATAAATTAAGTAGCTGTCACTATAAAGTGAGAATTGAATGCATTTTATGCCAAAATATGGTTGACAATAATGGACTACATTTGTAATATAATCTATAAGATTACAAGTGTAATATCAGGGAGGAGAAAGTGTAAAATATGAAAAAAATACCTAAAATATCCGAAGCTGAGTTGGAAATAATGAAAGTTCTTTGGTCAAAAGCGCCTCAAACAGCAAATGAAATTATTAAAAATCTTGAAGGGAAAATGGATTGGAGTCCAAAAACAATTCGAACATTAATTAACAGATTAGTGCAAAAAGAAGCAATTTCTTCTCATCAAGAAACTGGGAAAATGTATACATATCATCCTTTAGTTTCTCAAGATTATTACTTGCAAGTGGAAACAAAATCTTTTCTTAAACGTTTCTATGGTGCGGCGTTGAAGCCATTACTTGTGAATTTCTTAAAGGAAGAAAAATTGTCCCAAGAGGAAATTAATGAATTAAAACGTATTCTTGATGATAAAAGTGAAGCTGAGAGAAGAAAAGAATGATGAGTATTGGGAATATAAATAATCAGTTTATGTAGATTTTTAATTATATAAAGGTATTTTGGATAAGAGAATCCTAGGAAGGATAGGTAAAAATGATAGATATGTTTATAAACATCTACCTACCACGCTTTTTTGACTGGGTAATAGAAACGTCGATGATGGCAAGTATATTAGTGGTAGTTATCTTATGTGTCAAAGTTTTACTGAGAAACAAGCTAACTCCAAGGTGGAATTATCTACTATGGATGGTGTTGATTGTAAGACTACTACTACCATGGTCACCAGAGAGTTCCTATAGTATTTATTCAGTTCTTTCATATAGTTATGAAACAGCGTTTTCAGTTCAAAATCACTCTGTTGTTTCCTCTGAAAATAAACGCACTCAAGAAACAATGGATATGTCTGACTCAAAGGAAGTGGCAGTAGAAGAGCGCAACGCTTTTCAGAAGTCACAAACAACTAAGGAAAGTCAGGGAGACGCAATTCATAGTGAGAAGAAAAAGGATAAGCCAATTTCTTTTTATACGATCTCTTTATACATTTGGTTAACAGGTGTTATCGTATTAAGTTTCACAACTTATTTTATAAATAGACGATTACACCACTATATACAAAAACAACCTGCGATTACAGATGAAAAGGTTAATAAAATTTTCGAGAACTGTAAGAAATGCATGTCTGTGCAGCGTGGTATACCACTACTTTTAGCTGGGAAAATCGTAAGTCCGACCGTTTTGGGATTTTTCCGACCTAGATTATTACTGTCAAGTGTACATATCAATCAACTTCATGAGCAACAACTCCGTCATATTTTTCATCACGAATTAGCCCACATCAAACGAAGAGACGTTGGTTTCAACTGGCTTATGTATAGTTTACTAATTTTAAATTGGTTCAATCCGATTCTTTGGTATGCCTACTTCTGTATGCGAGAAGATCAAGAACTCGCTTGTGATGCACTTGCCCTTAAGTCTTTAGGGGAAGGCGAACAAATCGCATATGGCCATACTATTATTAGTCTTTTAGAACGCTTCTCACATTATTATCCAGTGCCCAGTTTGGCGAATTTAAGTAGAAATAAGAAAATTTTAAAGAGGAGGATTTTTATGATTAAGAAATTCCAAAAAAAATCATATGGCTGGTCTGCACTCGGGATTGCTGCTGTAGTAACTCTTTCCGCAATCTCATTAGTAAATGCTGATGAGACTGCTCATAAAGAGAAGGATTTAAAGGGTGATGCAAATGTTGAAAATGTAAAGCAGGTAGACAAGCAAGAGGCAGCTAAAAAAGAAGAAGACACACAGTATACTGATCGGGACAAACAAAACAGAGCTAGCAATGGGTACATTGTTTTAAATGAATTTTATTATGTAAAAACAGGTGAAATTGCTCCAAAGGAACAACTCGAACGACAAATTGGTAAGGTAGAAAGAATCGGAGAATGGGAAATTAAGAAAACGGGAGATTCAAATGAAGTACCACCAGGACCTATCTTTTCCATAAAGGGAAAGGATCCAGAACAATTCATTGCCGCAAAAGGTGTTACATATGAAAATGATGAAAGTAAAGCAGCCTATCTTGTATTTGAAAAGAAAGAACCTGTTACAAATGAAATAGACGAAACATCTATTTTAAGCGCAAAAAATGATGAAACAGAAGTAAATATAGCATATAAAAATGTGAAGAAACTATTACCATCTATGTATGAATATCGAGATAACACAGGAACGACAACATTAACTCAAGTATCATATGCTAAGGATTTAGGACCTGGTGTAGTGTTGTATTATCGTGTTCCTTCTAAAGATACTAGAGATGAACATGGGAATGAAGTACAAGGTTTTATTATGGCATATCAGTATGATAAGTCAAAGAAGTTAGAGCAATCTTGGTTTCGAACAGAACCTGTCTTAGAGCCTAAGAAATTGAGTGATGGGGCGATTCGAATGGAGAAAGTCGGAGAGCAACCTGCTCCAGAATTAATTGAATCTTTTGTGAAAAATGATACGAATTGGGGGTTATATAAAAAATACACTGGGCAATATTTTCTAAAAGGTGAGCATGGTAATATGATATATGAGTTGCAGTTGCAGGGAGATTTTAAGCCTTCTAATGCCCAAATAACTGCAAATAACTTTAAGTTATATCAATAACTAGGAGAAAATAAAATTATTTTCAAGATAATTTCCAAAAAATTAATTATCCATTATAGGCTCTGTGTAAACAGAGTCTATTTTTACTTGCGTGACTTTTCTGGAATGAAACAAGCATGTAACAAGAGTTTTATAATTAAAATTTTGGAGAGAAAAATAAAAAATATTGTATATTATCATACACATATTGTTTGTAAAGGAAATATATGTATAATTAAATTAGAACAATCGTTCAATTTCAGTGAGAAGGTTTGATTTTAGTGAACAAAAGACGTTATGACAGTGAACAAGCAAGAAAAGACATAATGGAAAAGGCAGCGCAAATATTTGCTCAAAAAGGCTATAATCAAACTTCAGTAGCAGATATTTCAAAAGCTTCTGGTTATAGTAAAGGACACATTTATTATCATTTTCAAAATAAAGAAAAGCTTTTTGTTCTTTTAGCGCAAAGAACGATGCAAAATTGGCATGATAAATGGCTGATGGTAGAACCTAGCTATTCCTCAGCAACAGAGAAATTGTACGGTATGGCCATACATGTCCTCTACAATTATCAAACACCTTTATTAAAAGCGGGGCAAGAATTGGCTTCCAATCCAAATTCAAGTCCTGAATCGGTGAAACAGCTATATGATTTATCTATTATTCCGATGGGTTCTTATCGCTCCATCTTTCAAGAAGGAGTAGACAAAGGAGAATTCAAAAATGGGAATATAGATGAATGGACCGTATTGTTAGGAACATGGCTGGGTGGTTTATGTCAACTCACCAATACACAAGAATTCAGTTCCCTAGAGTCTATTTTTAAACAGGCAGTTACTATCTTCTTAGGAGCTATTAGTAAAGAAAATTAGGGGGATTTAAGGTGAAAATAGGTTTAATCGGAGACAGTTTAACTGAAGGGCGACCAGGAGTTTCTTTCGTCAAAATTCTACAAGAACAGTTTGTAGCTGATAAATTCGTTAATCATGGTAAACCAGGGGAATCAATAAAAAGTTTACATTCACGACTAACTAAATCAAAGTTAGAGACCGATTACGAGCTTACTTTTCTTTGGATTGGAGTTAATGATGTTTATGCTAAATTACTAAGTGTTCAAGCACAACCCATCGCAAAAGATCATGAGGAATTTAAAGATTATTACCAAAAAGTTTTAGAAATAGTTCTTGCCTCTTCAAAAGAAGTGGTCACAGTGTCACCAGCATTAGTTGGAGAAAATACTACGAGTGTGCCGAATAAAGAAATAAAGCATTTGTCTACCATTATTCAATCGATTTCTAGTCAGTATCCAAATGTAAGATTTCTGAATATGCAATCCGTGTTTGAAGAACATCTTGCTAAAGTTAAAAGTTCAGATTATATCAGCACCAAAGTTATGAGAGTTATGTTAGATGTCCTCTTCTATAAGAATCCAAATCGAATCGATCAGCTATCCCAAAAACGAGGACTTCATTTCACAATGGATGGCGTGCACTTTAATAGCACAGGTGCTAGAATTGTTGCAGACGAATATGCTTCGACTATAGATCGATTCCTATACAACAGGCATTAGGTAGTAGCAATTAATTTTGTATAAGGTATGGTGCATGAAGGAGGAGTTATAATGGGGGAAGGTAGGAAAGTTTCTATAGTAACGGGTGGTGCATTGGGGATAGGACGGGCGCTTTGTAGTGAATTGGTATCTCAAAATGTATTTGTAATTATCGCAGATATTAATAAATTAGAAGGACAGATCGTAGAGGCTGAGCTTAACGAAAATGGAATCAATTCTAGGTATGTGTACTTAGATGTTACACATTTTGAAAGTGTGGAGCGAACAATTACGGATATATATAAAGAGTTTGGTAGATTAGACTATCTCTTTAACAATGCTGGTATTGCTATGTATGGCGAATTATATGATATGTCGATTGAAGACTGGAAAGAAATCATGGACATTAATTTATGGGGAGTCATTTACGGAACTCAAGTTGGGTATAATCTTATGAAAGAGCAAGGTTTTGGTCATATTGTTAATACAGCATCAGCAGCAGGACTTGGCCCCTCTCCAATATCCTCACCCTATTCTACAACGAAACATGCTGTTGTAGGTTTAACCACATCTTTGCATTATGAAGCAGAAGAATACGGTATTAAAGTAAGCACGTTATGTCCCACATTCGTTGATACTCCTATTTTTAATACAGCAAAAGCAGTTAATATTGATAAATCAGTTATTACAAAACAGTTGAAAAAGCAAAAAATGATGACCCCGCAGCAACTCGCAAAAATTACATTAGCTGGCATTCATAAAAATAAACCAATCATTTGTCCAATGCCAGTGCGAAGAACAATGGATATTATTTTTACGTTGTTTCCATCAGTTCATAGAAAATTGATGAGATTTGTATGTACAGTAAGTAGAAAAGCTCGTATGAATTAATAAAAAAACGATATTCTAAAAAGAAACACGCTATTCTTTTTGTGAAACTACTGGAAAAGATAGTGTGTTTTTTTATGTCTTTAAATGCTTCTTAACATGCCAATAATGAGCAATTAAGAGGAAAGGATGTATTTAACCAACAACTAAAAGAAACATTTGACATATATTAGTATCAGTTTAAAATAAAAGTGAGTACTCACTCATAAATTTGAAGAGGAGGAAAGTTTATGTCTCCAACAAATGAGGCAGTATTGCTTAAAGATGTTTCCAAGTACTTTGGAAAGAAACAAGTGATTCAAGATATTTCATTTTCTGTCGGGGAAGCTGAAATTTTTGGTTTAGTCGGCCCTTCTGGCTCGGGAAAGACGACACTTATTAAAATGATTGCTGGTATTAGTGAAGCAACATCGGGAGAAGTAACAGCACTGCAAACGGTTATGCCAAACTTGGATGGAATGAAACAAATTGGCTATATGGCTCAAGCTGATGCATTGTATGATGAACTATCTGCTTATGAAAATGCTGATTTCATCGCGACAATGTACGGATTAAAAGGAAAGCAAAAGAAGGAGCGCATTTCTGAAGTTTTTGAGCTTGTTCAGTTATCTGAGGATGCAAAAAAGCAAGTGCAGCATTTTTCAGGTGGAATGAAGAAGCGTTTATCGCTTGCCATGTCACTGTTGCATGAACCAAAGCTTCTTATTTTAGATGAACCAACTGTTGGGATTGATCCCGTTCTTCGAAAATCAATTTGGGAAAAGTTTTATGAACTGAAAAAACAAGGAACAACAATTATTGTTACAACGCACATTATGGATGAAGCAGAGTTTTGTGAACGTCTTGGTTTAATTCGTGAAGGGAAGTTAATCGCAACGGGTTCTCCAGTTGAATTAAAAGAACGAACAACATCGGGACGTATTGAGGATGTCTTTTTACTGGAAGGAGCGGTGGAGTGATGAGAGTATTTGGAGTTGTTATCCGCATTATTCGTCAGTTTTTCCGAGATAAAAGGTCGCTTGCACTTATGTTCGGAGCACCGATGCTACTTCTTTGGCTTCTTTCACTTGTATTCACACAAAAAGATTACAAGCCTCATATTGCTTTAGTTGATGTACCAGCACCAATTGTAGAATCAATGAAAAAGCAAGATGCTTCTTTTTATGAGTATGATAAGGAAAAAGCACGTAGTGAATTAGAAAATCAAGCAATTGATGCGATAGTTACTGTAGATCATGGAAAGATGAAAATAACGTTAGAAGGTAGCGATTCATCGAAAAATCGTGCTGTCATGCAAGTTTTGCAAAAGAGTATGGAGAAAAAAGAACCGACGATTATGAAGCCTGATGTTTCTTATTTACATGGCTCAGCTGATTTTACGATGTTTGATGGATTAGGTCCGGTATTAATTGGTTTCTTTACATTCTTCTTTGTCTTTATTTTATCAGGAGTTTCATTCGTTCGAGAGCGTTTAAGCGGTACTTTGGAACGATTATTATCGACCCCAATTCGGCGCTGGGAGATTGTTGCGGGTTATATCATTGGATTCGGTATCTTTGCGTTTTTACAATCCGTACTGATTGTTAGTTTTTCTGTGTATGTTCTTGATCTATATGTTGCAGGTTCACCTTGGCTCACATTACTTATTACATGTATGCTTTCATTAACAGCACTAACACTTGGAACATTTTTATCAGCGTATGCAAACAATGAATTTCAAATGATTCAATTTATTCCATTGGTCATCGTACCGCAAATTTTCTTTTCGGGTTTATTTCCGATTGAGTCTATGAATAAGTGGTTACAACTATTAGGAAAGTTATTTCCTTTAACATACGGTGCAGATGCGATGCGGCAAGTTATGATTCGAAATCAAGGATTTAGTGAAATTGCTGTTGATCTTGGAGTTTTATTATTATTTGCGATTGTGTTTGCAGTAGGTAACGTATTTGCTTTGAAGAAGCATAGAAGAATATAATGGAAATAAAAGGAGTTTATCATGAAAGAGGATTGGTTAGAAGAATTAATTGCTGCCACAGGGACGGATAAGCGTAATGAACGGCAAATGCGCATTTTAGAAGCAGCAGTGGACATGTTTAGTGAAAAAGGGTATTCGGCAACGTCAACGAGCGAAATTGCTAAGCGTGCGGGTGTAGCGGAAGGAACGATCTTCCGCTACTATAAAACGAAAAAAGACTTGTTGTTTGCTGTTGTGATGCCAACGTTAACGAAATTTGCCGCACCGTTTTTTGTGCAAACTTTTGCAAAAGAAATATTTGAAAATACGTATGATTCATATGAAAATTTTTTACGTGCTGTCATTCGGAATCGCTTTGAATTTGCGAGAAAACACTTTCCGATGCTGAAAATTTTAATTCAAGAAGTACCGTTTCATCCTGAATTGAAAGATGAAATTCAACAATTACTAGCAAAAGAAATTTACTCTCGCTTTGAAAAAATCGTTGATCATTTTCAGAAGCAGGGACAAATTATTGAACTTCCCAAGCCGGCAGTATTACGGTTTACATTATCACCTGTTATTGGTTTAATTTTAACCCGTTTTTTATTACTACCAGAAGAAAAATGGGATGATGATGCTGAGATCGAGTCTACGGTTCAATTCATTTTATACGGGCTAACACCTCGGAGGTAATAATATGAGGCAATTTGTAAAACCAACAGTTGTCGTAAGTAAATGTTTAGAATTTGAAGCATGCCGTTATAATGGTGACAAGATTTCTGATGCAACAGTGCGTAATTTACAGCCGTTTGTAGAATTCATTCCAATTTGTCCAGAAGTGGAGATTGGACTTAGCATTCCAAGAGAAACGATTCGTATTGTTGAACAAGATGGGATACAAAAATTAGTGCAGCCATCAACAGGAGATGATTTAACGGAGAAAATGCAGCAGTTTTCAGATGTATTTTTATCTTCTCTACCTGATGTAGATGGCTTTATTTTAAAAAATCGTTCTCCAAGTTGCGGAACTCGTGATGTAAAAATATATGCTGGGGTAGGAAAAGCACCAACAAAGGGAAAGGGCGCCGGTTTATTTGGCAGTGCAGTATTAGCAACCTTTCCGCATTTAGCAATTGAAGAAGAAGGAAGATTGTCGAATTTCATTATTCGTGAACATTTTTTTACGCAGTTATTTACGATTGCTCATTTTAAAACGTTAAAGAAAAAGAAAAACATGAAAGCCTTAGTTGAATTTCAATCCGATTATAAATACTTATTCATGGCGTATAATCAAACGAAGCAAAAAGAATTAGGGCGTATCATTGCTAATCAGGAAAAATGTCCGGTTGATGAAGTATTTGTAAACTACGAAAAAACATTGTATGAGTTGTTAAAGCGTACACCGCGGTATACATCAAATATAAACGTATGTCAGCATATTTTTGGCTATTTTAAAAATAAATTGAAGAATGAAGAGAAAGATCATTTTCTTTCTTTACTTAGTAAGTATGCAGAAAAGAAAATACCATTAAGTAGTATTCTTGCTATTTTAAAATCGTGGGCACTTCGATTTGAAGAAACATACTTATTAAGACAAACATATTTTGAACCATATCCAGAAGTTTTAGTGGAAATCACAGATTCTGGAAAAGGTAGAGATTATTAAACAAAAAACTACATAATTCGACCTTTTAATTCCTATGTTGTTGTAGAACAATGTAGGAATTTTTTCGTGCATTAGTACAGATTCTGTTTTACAATTGAATTATGACAGAATTATAGCAATTATCTTACTACTGTTCATTCTTTTTTCGAAGCAAGATTTGTACTATATACGCGCACGCTGTCGAAATAGCGAATTCGATAAGGGGTGTGACAAATGGAATTTACTCTTACTAGAGAAAAACAAATGATCAAAGAAATGGTGCGCGACTTTGCTGAAAAGGAAATCGCTCCAAAAGCGGTGTATTACGACAAAACGGCAGAATTCCCATATGAAACGTTTCAAAAGATGGGCGAACTTGGTTTGTTAGGAATCCCATTCCCTGAAGAATACGGTGGTTCTGGCGGCGATACGTTATCGTATGCATTAGCAGTTGAAGAAATTGGCCGCGCTTGTGGTGGTACAGGATTAAGTTATGCTGCAACAATCTCACTGGGCGCTTCTCCTATCTATTATTTTGGTACAGAAGAACAAAAACAAAAATATTTAGTTCCAATGGCATCTGGTAAGACACTTGGTGCATTTGGATTAACAGAGCCAAATGCTGGATCTGATGCTGGTGGAACACAAACGAAAGCGGTATTAGATGGCGATGAGTATGTAATTAGCGGCGAGAAGTGCTGGATTACAAATGCTGAGTATGCGAATACGATTATTGTAACCGCTGTCAATGGTGTTGAGGAAAGTGGTAAGAAGCGAATTTCTGCTTTTATCGTACCGACAAATAGCGAAGGATTAACAATTTCTAGTCCGTACGACAAAATGGGTGTTCGTGCTTCGAATACATGTGAGATTGTTTTAGATGGCGTTCGTGTACCAAAGGAAAATATCCTTGGGGATGTAAATAAAGGATTTAAACAATTTTTATATACGTTAGATGGTGGCCGCATTTCCATTGCTTCATTAGCAGTAGGGATTGCTCAATCTGCATTTGAGCGTGCATTGCAATACGCAAAGGAGCGTAAACAATTTGGTCGTTCTCTATCAAACTTCCAAGCAATTCAATTTAAATTGGCAGATATGGCAACAGAAATTGAATTAGCACGTAATATGGTACATAAAGCTGCTTGGTTAAAAGACAATGATAAGCCATTTGGGAAAGAAGCTGCGATGGCAAAGCTTTTTGCATCTGAAACAGCAAGCCGTGTATCAAATCAAGCGGTTCAAATTCATGGTGGTTACGGATATATGCGTGAGTATGAAGTAGAGCGTCATATTCGTGATGCAAAGTTATTAGAAATTGGTGAAGGTACTTCTGAAATTCAACGTCTCGTTATTTCAAGACATTTAGGATGTCGTTAATAGGAGGGGTCACTATGTTTCGAAAAATATTAATTGCGAACCGCGGTGAAATTGCTGTTCGTATTATAAAGACGTGTCAAAAACTTGGGATTCGTACAGTTGCGATTTATTCAGAAGCTGATGAGTTTGCACTTCATGTGAAAATGGCAAATGAAGCATATCTTGTTGGTGGTCCGCGCGTACAAGAAAGTTATTTAAACCTTGAAAAGATCATTGAAATTGCAAAAGAAACAAATGTAGAGGCAATTCATCCAGGTTATGGACTGTTATCAGAAAATCCAACATTTGCAGCGCGCTGCGAAGAAGAAGGAATTGTCTTCATTGGTCCTTCTAAAGATGTTATTGCGAAGATGGGAAGCAAAATTGAGTCCCGTAAAGCAATGCTAGAAGCTGAAGTGCCAATTGTACCTGGTATTTCAACTAGCATTCCAACAGTTGAAGAAGCGAAAGAAATTGCGAGTCAAATTGGTTATCCACTTATGTTAAAAGCATCCGCTGGCGGCGGAGGCATTGGTATGCAAGTGATTGAAACTGAACAAGCGCTCACTCAAGCATTTGAAAGTAATCAAACGCGTGCAAAAAATTTCTTTGGAAACGGAGAAATGTATATGGAACGATTGATTACAAATGCGCATCATATTGAGATTCAAGTGCTTGCTGATAAACAGGGGAATACGGTGTATTTATGGGAACGTGAATGCTCTGTGCAGCGCCGTAATCAAAAAGTAATCGAGGAAGCGCCATCTCCATTTTTAGATGAAGAAACGCGCAAGGCGATGGGAGAAGTTGCAGTAAAAGCTGCGAAAGCACTTGGTTATGCGAATGCAGGGACAATTGAATTTCTCGTTGATGATGAGAAAAACTTCTATTTCTTAGAAATGAATACGAGATTACAAGTAGAGCATCCAGTAACAGAAGAAATTACAGGTCTTGATTTAGTAGAGCAACAACTACGCATCGCATCAGGCGAAACACTTTCGTTTACGCAGGACGAAGTAAAACGCAATGGTCATGCCATTGAAGCTCGTATTTATGCGGAAGATCCAAAAACATTTTTCCCATCACCGGGGAAAATCACGTCTCTTTCTCTTCCAACATCAGTTCGCGTCGATCATTTCTTAGAAGATGGTGTAACAATTACACCGTTTTATGATCCAATGATTGCAAAAATAATTGCACATGGTGAAACGCGTGCAGATGCAATTCAAAAATTGCAAGTGGCATTAGAAGAATTGAAAGTAGAAGGTATTAAAACAAATACGCCGATGCTTCTGCAAGTACTAGAAGATGAAGTATTCCAAAGTGGTATTTACACAACAAGCTTTATCACGAAACAGCTTGTGAAAAAATAAAAGTTACGAAATTTAAAGGAGGAAATAATGATGACAAAAGTGTATGCATCGATGGCAGGAAACGTTTGGAAAATTGTAGTGGGTGTAGGAGATACAGTAGAGGAAGATCAAGATGTCGTCATTTTAGAATCTATGAAAATGGAAATTCCAATCGCTGTAGAAGAATCTGGCACAGTTATGAAGATTCTTGTGCAAGAAGGCGATTTTGTTAATGAGGGAGATGTATTAGTAGAAATTGAATAATTAGAAACGGGGTGTAATCGATTGAAACTACCTTCTTTTGCTTCTATTAAAGAAGTTGGACCGCGTGATGGTTTGCAAAATGAAAAGAAAATTGTTGGCTCAAAAGATAAAGTGAAATGGATTCATATGTTAGCAGACGCAGGTCTTTCTTATATTGAAGTTTCATCTTTCGTTCACCCTAAATGGATTCCTGCTTTAGCAGATGCACAAGATGTGTTTACAATGCTTGAGCGGAAACCACATGTTACATATGCAGCTCTCGTTCCAAATCAAAATGGTTTGGAACGGGCGCTTTTGCAAGATGTAGATGAGGTGAACGTCTTTTTATCTGCTAGTGAAACGCATAATAAGAAGAATATTAATAAATCAATTGATGAAGCACTTTCTGTTATTGAAGATATAACGAAACAATCGCTATTTGCTGGGAAAACGGTACGTGGTTACGTATCTACTGTGTTTGGTTGTCCGTATGAGGGTGAAATAAACGTTCATGCCGTAGATGAACTTTGTGACAAATTGTTTTCGTACGGTATTTATGAAGTATCACTTGGAGATACGATTGGGGTAGCAAATCCGGTACAAGTAGAACGTGTACTAGAGCACTTACTCAAAAAATATGATTCTTCCAAGTTTGCGATGCACTTTCATAACACGTACGGCATGGCACTTGCCAATGTTGTAAAGTCATTAGAGTGCGGTGTTACAACTTTTGATAGTTCATGCGGTGGTCTTGGCGGATGCCCGTATGCGCCAGGTGCGTCTGGAAATGTCGCAACAAATGATTTAGTCCACATGCTTCATAAAATGGGCGTGCAGACAAATGTAAATGAAGAAAAGTTATTACAAGCAACGAAATTTATTCAAAGCAAGCTCGATATGCAGATTCCGAGTCATGTATACCGTGCTTTGCAACATAAAACAGTGAGTAGGTGATCCCATGTTACAGCTGCAAAATATTTCAGTTGAGTACGTAACGCCTCATATTGTGAAAGTAACGTTAAATCGCGAACGACAAGCAAATGCTTTATCACTTGCTCTTTTAGAAGAATTACAAGAGACACTTAGTCGTATTAACGAAGATAATGATGTCCGTGTCGTAATGATTACGGGTGCAGGTGCAAAAGCATTTTGTGCAGGTGCAGATTTAAAAGAACGCGCGAATATGAATGAAGAACAAGTACGCGATGCAGTTGGGATGATTCGCTCTACAATGGATATGGTAGAACAATTATCACAACCTGTTATTGCAGTTCTAAATGGAATTGCGCTTGGCGGCGGTACAGAATTAAGTCTTGCTTGTGATATTCGCATTGCTTCTGACACAGCAAGTCTTGGTTTAACAGAAACATCGCTTGCGATTATTCCAGGAGCCGGTGGTACGCAGCGTCTTCCGCGTTTAATTGGAATTGGACGTGCAAAAGAATTAATTTATACAGCAAGACGTATTTCAGCTGAAGAAGCAAAGGAATATGGACTTGTAGAATATGTTGTTCCTGCTGATGAACTAGAAGAAAAAGCAATTGAAATTGCAAAGCAAATTGCAGAGAATGGCCCAATTGCTGTTCGCCTTGCGAAAGAAGCGATTACAAATGGTATGCAAGTAGATTTAAAGACTGGTTTACAAATGGAAAAGCAAGCGTATGAAGGAGTGATTCATACGCAAGATCGCTTAGAAGGATTACAAGCATTTCGTGAAAAACGGAAGCCGATTTATAAGGGGGAATGAACATGCTAGATCAAAAACAACAATCTCGTACATTAGAAGAACGCATAGAAACGATAAAGCAAGGCGGCGCACCGAAATATCATGAGCAAAACACAGCAAAAGGGAAACTGTTTGTTCGTGATCGGTTGGCGCTTTTGTTTGATAACGGTGAGTACGTAGAAGATGCGTTATTTGCAAACTGCGAACAAGAAGGCTTACCTGCTGATGGAGTTGTTACCGCAACTGGTAAAGTAAATGGGCGTACTGTTTGTGTAATGGCAAACGATTCTACCGTAAAAGCAGGATCATGGGGCTCTCGTACAGTAGAAAAGATTTTACGTATTCAAGAAACAGCTGAAAAATTACGTGTACCGCTTTTTTATCTTGTTGACTCCGCTGGTGCACGTATTACTGACCAAGTTGAAATGTTCCCAGGAAGACGCGGCGCAGGGCGCATTTTCTATAACCAAGTAAAATTATCCGGAAAAGTACCGCAAATTTGTTTACTATTTGGTCCATCGGCTGCTGGCGGTGCATATATTCCTGCTTTCTGTGACGTTGTAATGATGGTTGAAGGAAATGCATCCATGTATCTTGGTTCACCTCGTATGGCTGAGATGGTAATCGGTGAAAAAGTAACATTAGAAGAAATGGGCGGCGCACGTATGCATTGCTCTGTATCTGGTTGCGGAGATGTCCTGTGCAAAACAGAAGAAGATGCAATTTCAAAAGCACGTCAATATATTTCTTACTTTCCAAGTAACTACTTAGAAAAAGCTCCAATGACAGAACCTCAAGAACCGAAAGAATTTGAAAAAACATTAGAACAAATTATCCCGGAAAATCAAAATGCACCTTTTAATATGCTGGATTTAATTAAACGTATTATTGATGAAGACTCTTTCTTTGAAGTGAAAAAATTATTTGCACAAGAACTTATTACTGGATTTGCACGTATTAACGGTATGCCAGTTGGAATTATTGCAAACCAGCCTCGTATGAAAGGCGGCGTATTATTCCACGATTCCGCTGATAAAGCAGCAAAATTTATTACATTATGCGATGCGTACCACATTCCACTTTTATTCTTAGCTGATGTACCAGGCTTTATGATTGGTACAAAAGTAGAGCGTGCTGGTATTATCCGTCACGGTGCAAAAATGATTTCTGCTATGAGCGAAGCAACTGTACCGAAAATTTCTATCGTTGTACGAAAAGCATACGGTGCTGGTTTATACGCGATGGCAGGCCCTGCATTTGAACCTGATTGCTGCCTTGCACTTCCGACAGCATCAATTGCAGTAATGGGACCAGAAGCAGCGGTAAACGCAGTGTATGCAAATAAAATTGCAGCACTTCCAGAAGAAGAGCGTCCAAGCTTTATCGCTCAAAAACGTGAAGAGTACAAGCAAGATATTGATATTTATCGTCTTGCATCAGAAATGGTAATTGATGGTGTTGTCCATCCGAACCAATTACGTGAAGAATTAAAGAAACGTTTTGAAATGTATATGAGCAAATATCAAGTATTTACAGATCGAAAACACCCAGTTTATCCAGTATAAAGTGAAACTTCCCTCAGTGGAAGATTTTGCAGGTAAGTAGAATGAATCAAGTTCGTAATAGTCAATGCTTTGTTTGTCTATGCGAGTAAGAGAAATAGCCCTTTTGAAGGGCTTTCTTTTCCAAAAAATAAGGGGGGAAAAATAGTGAAGCAAGCAGTTTGGTTTCCAACAGAAGAATATAAAGCAAAAACACGCTTATATCAATGGATGCAATCACTGGGCTATGATGATTATGAAACATTTTATAATAAGTCTATTGAAGATACAGCATGGTTTTGGGGAGAAGCAGAGCGAGCTGTAGGCTACCAATGGATGCGTCCGTATACAGAAGTGTTAGATTTGGCAAACGGTATTCCATTTGCACAGTGGTATGTGGATGGAACTTGTAATGTCGTAGAATCTGCACTGTCTCGCTGGATTGCAGAAGATGATACGAAAGCACAAAAGGCTCTCATTTGGGAAGGAGAAAATGGAACATCAAAATCTTTTACATATGAAGAGTTAGATCATTGGGTAAGCCGCGTTGCAAATGGTCTTAAGCATTTAGGAATTGAAAAAGGAGATCGTGTAACAATTTACATGCCGATGATACCAGAGACAGTGGTTGCAATGTTAGCTGTGATGAAAATCGGCGCAATCATTTCTCCTATTTTCTCAGGATTTGCTTCAGATGCAGTTATGACGCGTGTACAAGCAGCAGGATCCAAAATGATTATTACGGCAGATGGATTTGCGCGCCGCGGTAAAACAGTTTCTTTAAAAGATGAAGTGGATAAAGCATGTGAGCATTGCCCAAGTGTTGAAAAAGTAGTAATTGTCCGTCATGCTGGGAACGAATTTACACCGCATGATTATGATATTTCATGGAACGTTCTTGAAAAAGAGAAACCATTTACTCATGCGGAAGAGATGAAAAGCGACGACCCGCTTATGCTTATTTATACATCTGGTACAACAGGTAAGCCGAAAGGAACGGTGCATACGCATGCAGGGTTCCCGTTAAAATCGGCGTTTGATGCTAGTTTTGGCATGAACGTGAAACAAGGTGATCGCGTACTATGGATTACCGATATGGGCTGGATGATGGGACCGTTTCTACTATTCGGTTCTCTTATTAACGGAGCAACAATGGTTATGTATGAAGGAGTGCCGGATTATCCAGAGCCAGATCGTTTATGGGAAATGGTTGATCGTTATAAAGTAACGCATCTTGGTATTTCACCAACATTAATTCGTTCATTAATGGCAAAAGGTGACACATGGGTGGACAAACATTCACTGCAAAGTTTAGAAGTAATCGGTTCAACAGGCGAACCATGGAATCCAGACCCATGGATGTGGCTTTTTGAAACAGTTTGCAAAGGAAAAGTACCAATTTGTAACTATTCTGGTGGTACTGAAATTTCTGGAGGTATTTTCGGAAACGTCCTTATTAAACCGATTGCACCAATTAGTTTTAATGCATCACTGCCAGGAATGGCCGCTGTTGTATTAGATGAAACAGGGGCACCAGTTCAAAATGAAGTCGGAGAATTATGTCTAGAAAAACCTTGGGTTGGTATGACGAAAAGTTTTTGGGAAGAAGATAATCGTTATATAAGCACATATTGGTCTCGTTTCGAAAATAAGTGGGTGCATGGTGATTGGGTATTATATGATGGAGAACAATATATCATTACAGGTCGTTCTGATGATACGTTAAATATTGCAGGAAAACGTATTGGACCTGCGGAGTATGAATCCATCCTCGTAAAACATCATGATGTCGTAGAAGCTGGAGCAATTGGGGTTCCTGACGAAGTGAAAGGTGAAGTGTGTCATTGCTTTGTCGTGTTACGCGAGGGCACTTCGTTTACACCAGAATTGAAAAAAGAATTAATGAGTCTAGTAAACTCTCATATCGGGAAAGCATTGTGTCCGAAAGATATTCATGTGGTCGAAGATTTACCGAAAACACGTAACTCTAAAGTGATGCGCCGCGTTATTAAAGCAGCGTATTTAGGAAAAGAACTTGGAGATTTATCTTCACTTGTGAATCCTGAGGTTGTGACGTATATTCAAGGACTACAGTCTCAGAAACAAATGTAATTTTAAAAAGCAAACTCTTCGATACAGAGAGTTTGCTTTTTAGTTTGTGTTTATGAATACTAATATAAATCGAAGTAGGAGCAAGAAATAATGTACTGTACAAAAAACAGAAAAGTTGATTGTATATAGAATATAAAAGAAAAAAGTTCTTTCATGTGTTACATATGTTGGCTTGGAATAAAGTTTGATCAAAACAAGCTCTCAATATATTTAATTGAATCATTCTTTTATAAAAAGTCTGATCATCATCTGTAATGTCCACCAAAAAAACGCCATTCTTCCTATGAATTTATAGAAAGAATAGTGCATTTTTTCGTTTTGAGAGTATTTAATTGCGTTAGGTTGATGACTATGGGGTACTAATTAATTTAAGTTGATGGCGATGTGACGGTACCCCTATATAGTGACATTTAATTGTAAAAAGACTACGGCAAATAAAAAAAAGTTACAAATTGAAGCCATAGACCTGTCTTTCAGATCTCACTAAAAGTATCGAGTGTAGTCTGAAACAACGCGAAGCTTTAATAAGGTACTGAAAAGAGGTGATTTAAACCCCATACCAGTAAAACCATCTAATGTAGAAATGGTTCACATTTCGATGGGAACTACATCCTTAATTTACAGCTGATAATAATTGCGGATTTTCGGGAAATGGATTGTTACTTTTGTGTATTCGCCTTCGGTTGATTGGATTGTTAAATTGTGACCTAGCTTCAAAGCTAATTGCTTTGCAAGGTAAAGTCCCATCCCTGTCGATTTGGCATGAATCCTTCCGGTAGATCCAGTAAATCCTTTTTCAAAAACTCGATCGATGTCTTCTGGCTTTATCCCGATCCCCGAATCTCGGATTTGCAGTCGTTTTTCTAGTTGATCCTCTTCAAAATTGAATGAAATTTCCCCACCTTCATCGGTATACTTAAGCGAATTCGCTACAATCTGATCGAGAATGAAGGATAACCATTTGCGATCGGTTTGGACAAATCGAAGTTCATCAAACAATGTAAAGTGAATGCGTTTACTGATAAAAAGCTTGGAATATTTTTTAATACTTTCCTTCAGCATAGCATTCAACTCGATTTCGGTAATGAAGTAATCCTTTGAAAATGAATCGATTCTAGAATAGTAAAGTGCCTGCTCGACATATTTGTCAATTTTATCAAGCTCATCTTCAAATTTATCTATAAGGTGGTCGACGCTTTTTCCTGCACTATTTTCCATTAGGAGCCTGCTTGCGGCAATCGGAAGCTTTACCTCATGGATCCAAGACATGATGAAGTCCTGATAATCATGCTTTTCCTCATATAAGGTATGTATACGAGCCGCCTGCTTCTTATTCAGCCTCTTAAGAAGTTGAAAATTGAGCTTTTGTTCGTATTTTTTCGGTTCAGGTAATGCCGCGATGACTTCCTCCTGCTCACTATTGATGAGAACTTCTAAATCTTTGTAAAACGATAGATGATAAAAAAAACCAACGCTGATGTAAAGGATAGCAAAAATAATGGATACGATATTGATGTAGACTAGATTACTAACAACATGCTTCGGACTGACACTGACAAGTATCATCAATGAAACAAATACCATTAGGACGATAAAAAACAGAATGAAAAATCGCTTATCGAACAAATATTTTAAAAAATTCATTGGATGATATAACCTTGTCCTTTCTTGGTCGTAATGTAGTTTTCCTTCCCGAGTCCCGCAAGTTTTTTGCGCAGACGGGCAATATTAACAGTTAACGTATTTTCGTCCACGAAACTTTCATCTTTCCAAAGACTACGTATGATTTTATTTCGGCTTACGATTGTTCCTTTATGCTGCATAAGGGTATTCAGAATGATAAATTCGTTTTTTGTAAGCTCCGCTTTCTGATTCCCATGAGTGATGCTCCCTTCCTTCAAGTTTAATAAGACTCCATCATGTTCAATGACATTGGACGGTATTTCTGAATAGGAGTAAGATCTTCGAAGCAGTGCATTGATTTTTGCTACCAATACATCCGTATGAAAAGGTTTTTGAATAAAATCATCTCCGCCCATATTCATCGACATCACCATATCCATTGGTGTCTCACGAGAGGAAAGAAAGATTATAGGTACTTTTGAGACCTCTCTGATTTTATTGCACCAATAAAACCCGTCAAAGATAGGCAAGTTAATATCCATGATTACTAGATGAGGATTCTCATTAAGAAATACATGCAAGACATGTTCAAAGTCTACGACCTTAACGGTTTCAAACCTCCATTTTTCTAATGTTTCTCCTACCATATCGCGAATGATAGGATCGTCTTCCACAATCATTATTCTCATTTCATCCCTCCAAAACCAATCATGAATGCACCTTTTGTAACGTGTGCCCGACATGTGCGTATGACATAACATCATTGTAATTGATTTCCACTAAACAGACAAAGAAGGAATGATGTTAAGAATTGTTCTTGTTCCAAAGTGACAAAAATGTAAGGTTGGACTACCAATCTGTAAGATTACTTTATGATTGTCTGTTATAAAATAAAACAAATAGCTCAGATGAAATGGAGGGCTTTTATAAATGAAAACTGTAGTAGAAACAACACAAATAAAAAAAGTATATGGTGTAAAAGGGAATGTATTTACAGCGTTGGAAGATATAGATTTGACCGTTATGGAAGGTGAATTCGTCGGCGTTATGGGGCCGTCGGGTGCCGGTAAATCGACATTACTGAATGTATTGGCTACGATAGATGAGCCCACATCCGGTGACATCATCATTGACGGAACTAACGTGGCCAAGATGAATGAAGAACAATTGTCAAGTTTCCGGCGTAATAAACTCGGCTTCCTTTTTCAAGATTACAATCTTTTAGATACATTGACTATAAAGGAAAATATATTGCTACCTTTAGCATTAGCCAAAATGAACGTTAAGGAATTAGAGCAAAGAGTAGATGAAGTAGCCAATCAATTTGGCATTCGTTCAATATTAGGAAAGTACCCCTTCCAAATTTCAGGTGGACAAAAACAACGTACAGCTGCTGCGAGGGCAATTATCGCAAAGCCTAGCTTGATATTAGCAGATGAACCGACGGGTGCATTAGATTCCAAAGCAGCGACCGACTTGCTAGAGATACTGAAAGACCTGAATGAATGTGATCAGACAACGATATTAATGGTCACGCATGATACTTTTGCGGCAAGTTATTGTAAACGCGTACTGTTTATCAAAGATGGTCGCATTTTTACGGAATTAGTGAAAGGAAATTCATCTCGAAAAGACTTTTTCAAAAAAATATTGGATGTATTAACTGCGTTAGGAGGGGGCTCAAGTGACCTTATTTGATATCGCAAAGAAGAATATCAAAGGAAACTTTAAAAACTACCTGGTATACTTCATTTCCTTGCTCTTGAGCGTCGTAATTTATTATATTTTCGTTTCGCTTCAGTACAGCACGGAAATAGCAGATACGATTGAATCCTCGCAAAGCATGCGATCCATTTTTATGTTTGCATCCATCATTTTAATTTTATTCGTTACAGTATTTACATTATATTCTAATCACTTTTTTGCGAGAAAGCGCAAGAAAGAGGTTGGGCTATACTCTTTGTTCGGTTTACCCAAAAAAACCATTGGGAAAATGTTGTTCTATGAAAATCTTATTATTGGAGCAACCGTGTTAGTCATAGGTATTTTGTTCGGCACTTTATTTTCCAAGTTGTTTACCATGATTTTAATTAAGTTGCTGGGAACGACAGTAGAAGTGGGGATGACCTTTTCCCTGCAAGCGTTGATTAATACCCTTATTGTGTTCATGGTGATTATTTTAATTACGTCCATTCAGGGGTATCGATTGATCTTTAAATTTAAATTGATAGAATTATTTAAAGCGGAACAAAAAGGAGAGCAGGAACCCAAAGCATCTAAGGTCTCGGCTATCGCAGCTATTTTCTGCCTGGTCGTGGGGTATGTGTTCGGATTCCGTGACTTTTCCACCAACGAAGATATCCTTACCAATCTGGGTATTATGGTGGGTGGCATTATTGTTGGGACGGTATTGTTGTTTTCCTCATTGATCATTGTATTGTTGAAAACAGCAAAGAAGAGAAAAAGAAGTTATTATAAGGGAATGAATTTAATTAGTACATCGAATTTGGTGTACCGTATTAAAGGGAATGCCCGTTCATTAAGTGTCATTTCTCTGTTGTCGACAGCTGCGTTATGCGCCTTCAGTGTCGGTGTTGGCATGTACTACTCATTTGAGAAAACAGTGAATTTGGCAGCCCCTTTCAGCTATATGCATATCGTCCAGGACAATTTATTTGACCAGACCGTGGATAACATCATACGTGAAGATGAAGCACATCCGGTTCGCAAGAAAATGACGATACCGATCCTAAAGACAAAAGGGGAGGCTTCCGACTCAGATATTTTGTCTGAGAGGGTAATGAAAGCAGATGAAAATCCGCTCAAGGTAATTTCGATCAATGAATATAATCGGGTTGCCAAGGCTTTGCGTTTCCCCACTCTTGCGCCAATCGATGATGACGAAGTCATTGCCATCCGACCGATGTACACGGACTATGAATTCTCGGATTACAAGGGAGAGACCATTACTATTCAATTGCCCAAGGATAATATAACTCTTGACTTTGCCGGTATGGCGGAAGAAAGAGTGATCAATTGGAGTTATCCGGATGTGATGATTGTGGTGAATGATGGTACCTACCAAAAAATCAGGGAACAGGTTTCACCGACTCACTATATTGGATATGTCGTAGAGGGGCAAAAGACGACGAAGAATACAACCGACAAGCTTGCAGCCATAAGTACGCCAGAATCAAAATTGTCCTCATTTTATTCCGAATACCGTCTTGGAATAGAAGAAGCAGCCTTTAATGTCTTTATATTGGGATTTCTCGGATTGGTTTTTGTCATGGCGACAGGCAGCATGATTTATTTCAAGCAGCTGACGGAGGCCACAGCTGATAAACCTAGATACGACATCCTCAAAAAAATTGGCGTGAGTGGCAAAGATATTGGAACTGTCATCGTCAAACAGACCGCATTTATCTTTGGTTTGCCGTTGGTGATCGGACTTGCACACTATTTCGTAATCTTAAATTTGTTGAAAAGATTGTTTAGCAATATGACAGGGACTAGTCTAATGCTCCCTATCCTCATCTGCGTCGTTGTATTTATCCTGATCTATACCGTCTACTATGTACTGACTGTCAACTCCATCAGTAGAATGGTTAATGGAAAGTCTGGCTCCGTGGTAAAACTCGCTGTGCTTGTGTTTGTTTTCTGTCTCCTTGCTTTGGTTGGAATATTCATAAGTTCGGAGTCTCCGACTCCAAGTAATGAAGGGTATACCGGAGAGAAGGTTCAGCTGAACCTGCCAAAACCAACCGGAACGTATCCTGTAGGGACGATTGAAATGCATTTGACAGATGAAGATCGGATCGATCCCTGGAAGACTGACAGGAAGAGGGAATTGATGATCAGTATATGGTATCCCGCTGAGCGGGAGGGCAAGCAGAAAGCCTTGTACATGCAGCCCGGGGCGGCAAAACATTACGACGAAAACATTTTGTCAACGATCGGAGTCGATCCTGGGCGGATTGACCTATCTGGTATTGACACCAATGCATGGGTGGACGCCCCTGTGGCGAGCAGCGATGAAGGGTGGCCAGTTATTGTATATTCACCGGGAGGGACGGTTCCAAGAAACTTCGGTACGATATTAGTTGAGGAATTGGCCAGTAGAGGATATATAGTGGTTACAGTCGACCACACTTATGAGGCATCTGCGGTCGAATTTCCTGATGGACGTGTGGTAACGGAGAAATTACCGTCCTCAAATAAAGAGGTTATACTAAAGATGCTGAAGGTCAGAGTGGAAGATACTCGGTATGTTCTAGACCAACTTAAGCTTATCCATGAAGGTCACGATTCAGATCATCAACAGTTGGAGTTGCCCAAGGGGATTCGGGAAGCAATGGATCTTTCCAGAATCGGTATATTTGGACATTCCGCCGGGGGAGCTACTGCTGTGGAAGTGATGTATGAGGATAACAGAGTCGACGCCGGGATCGACATGGATGGAACGATAGGCTATATGCCCGACGATCCACTCCCTGTGGCACAGTATGGGCTGGACCGCCCCTTCATGCTGATGAACTCGGGGTACAATGACAAAGACGAGGTCGATTCCCATCTTACAGCGAAGAGCCGAAAATTGCTCTGGAAGCATTCGAGTGGCTGGAAACTGGATCTTAGTATACCAAAAGGAGCCCATTTCACCTATACGGATTATCAGTTCCTTCTTCCTCAGCTCCGTAATAAGCTAGGTATTTCGCCACGGATAATTCAACAAAGTATCGGAACAGCCGATCCCGATCAAATGATCACTGCACAGCGAAATTATATTACAGCCTTTTTTGATCTTCATCTAAAGGGGGAACCTCAACCATTGCTGCTTTCCCCATCGGGAGACTACCCGGACGTTGAATTTATAAAATAGAAAAAATGAGAATACGTGGTATTCCACAATTTGCTTAAGTAAGCGTCTAAGGATCACCTTTTGAACCAAAATACAAACTAAAGAAAATCCCGATGAGTAAGTTAAATTTGCCATCGGGATTATTGGTTAAACATGTAGGATGTAAGGAGATTATATCATGGGCTATTTATAACTTGTAGGTGGGGAATATTTGATGCTTACACTTACTTATACAAATTTAGAGTTTATTTCATATTTCCTTAATGATCAAACTTTTTTACAAAGCTACATTTGTCTAGATAGCTGATTATTTTTATTTAATTTATAATCGCTTGTTTAGTTAATTATTCTTATTCTAAGGTCCTCGATGCTTCGTATCTGCGGATACGCCTCCCGCTATGGGCTTCGTCCTCCTCCAAAACCAATCAAACCCTTGCACATAATTCCCCTGTTTATATTCTTTCGCGTATAGTATGTAGTCTTTTATTTTAAACTAATTTATTATTAAAAGATTATAGAAACGTCGTAACTTTATTTTAAAGCCATAACATATACTTCTACTCTTTAACAGTCTTTCTCGTAAGTTAAACAACTATATTTTTAAAATTAGCTTCTTGTTTACTTAATTATGAAATAACAAGAATATTTGAGGGCATTGAAGTCAATATTATAGTTGTTAAAAGAAAAAGGAGGTTATGATCATGAACAAACAACGTGCACAAGAAATTGCTGCTTCACCAGTTATGGCTAATGTAACCTATAATGGAGAGCAAATCTACATTCAAAATGTAGATGAAAATAATGAAACAGCTAGAATTTATCCTCTCAACCAACCAAATAATGAACAAGAGGTTCCTGTTTCTAGCTTAACTGAGCATTAATTGCTTACATGTTTTCTTGATAAAAACAGTTGTCGGAAAAATCTCGATAGCTGTAGCTTTAGAATAAAGTCTGATCGTTTATAAAAAAAGCGAAATCCTGCATTGATAATGCAGGATTTCGCTCTTTTTATTGTTACAAGGTATTAATTAAGATTGCAGAACCTATTTTGTGTATGTTTTGAAGAGGGGAAGACTTGGTAAATCAACCAAATTGAATGATCCAGCAGATTTAATTTTGGTTTTTATAAAAAAATTTAATTAAACATTTCAATTGGGAGATATTCAAACTCAGACTATATTGTGTCACAAAATAGTAATGAAAAGTGTGCTTTATATTATATATTTTTTTCGATTGTTGTAAAAGAAAATATAGTCCCATTTTTATTTGATTGTAAAGTATATTTTAAATCGAGCATTCTAGATATATCTTCAATTATTTTTAATCCTAGTCCCGCATTTTTGCTATTAATATCGAAACCAATTCCATTATCCTTAATAGAAACAACACTATTTTCAATGGTTACTTCAAGTTTTTTAGCTTTTGAATGTTTTAACGTATTTTGGAAAATGTTATCAAATAACCTTTGAAACCACAAAGCATTACTAGTCCATATCAAATCTTTATTTAGTGGATTATATATTAATTCAATATCATGAATATTATACAAATAATCCCACTTTTTAACCATGATTTCTAATAAATCATGTATATTCACTTCATCATTTAAAATATAAGAATTCTCTAACGTATCAGTGGATTGTAAATTAAATTCATTGGTTAATTCAGCAATATATTGTATTTGTTGATATAAAGATTCTAGTATGGGTGCTTGATCATTATATTGACCTTCTAAGTAAAATAATTGTAATCTCACGGCTGTTAAAGATGTATTAATATCATGTCTTAATTTATTTAAAAGTTCTTTTTTCATTTCCTCTTGCTGCTTAAGTTCTAATTCTCGATATGTAGTTCTTTCAATTAATAAATTTACTGACCTAATTAGTTCTCCTATTTCATCATCGCTTTTAACGTCTAATTTATTGGGGATCTTTTTATCACTAGCTAAATTTCGAATAGTTTTATTCAATATATTTATTTTATTTAATAGTGAGTTAATCGATTTCGAAAATAAAAAGGCTAATAACAAAAGTGATAAAAAAAATACGACTAGCATTGTAGGATATGCAAAAGATTCATGAAAAGGAATGCCATTATTTTTCATTTTAAAGGCCCTATCATAAATTACTGACATAAGGATACTAATCAATAGTAATAAAAACGGTACGCTTATAACAGCAGAAAATAACAATAACTGGTATTTCTTCTTCAATTTCATTTCTTCATATAGGTATTCAATCTATACCCTTCTCCATATATATTTTCAATAATCTCACCCATTTTATCATTGATTTTTGTTCTAATTTTTTTTATGTGTACATTCATGATATTTGGATTTCTGTCTTCAAGTTGCCATAAATAGTCAAAGAAATGTTCTTTCGTTAAAATTCTATCTCTATTTTCATATAAATAGAAGAATATTTTACGCTCAATCGCCGTAAAAACAACTTCATTATGCAAGTTATTATTGAAAACCTTTTTATGTTCTGCGTCAATATATAAATGTTTAATTTGCGTAAAAGTACCATATTGATTATCTAGCATTTTCTGCATCCTTAGTAACAACTCTCTAGGATCAAAAGGCTTTATCATATAATCCTCACCGATTGTCAAGCCATGGAGTTTGCTATCCATATCATTTCGAGCGGAAAGAAAAATAACTGGAATATTTAATCCGAGATTTTTTATTTTCTTTGTAATTTGATAGCCATCTTCACCTGGCAACATAATATCCATTATGACTAAATCTATCTCATGGATTATATCAATAATATTTTTTCCTTCTTTCTTCCAACAAACATTGTACCCTTCGCGTTGCAAAATTTTTTGCAATAAATCACCAATCATCAAATCATCTTCAACAATTAAAATGTTATATCCTTTCATCACTTAGGCCTTTCATTTTTTACTTTTTTAACAAATTCCATGGTTAGATTATATATTTCATCAGGTGCGTATAAATAAATGCTGTGCGTACCTTTAAGTGTTATTACATCTGCTATTAATAGTCGATCCGCAAACTCCTCATAATCTTTGTTTTGTTGTTTTGTATATTTCGAGTTTTTATATTGATCAGCAATCGCATCTATAAATAAAATAGGTGTTTCTTTTGGTAACGGTAGGTTAACTGATTTTTTACCGTTATTGTAACTCTGTAACAGCTCCTGCTCCATATCATCATTAAAAGCTTGTTTATATGATAGTGCTTTATAAATTTCTTTTTCATGTTCAGTTAAAAAAGATTGCTGAATCACTTTGGGGTTATAAGTAGCAGAAGGAACGAGTCGCTGAAAACCAATTTTCGTTAAAATATTCATTCCTTTTATTTTTAATGAATCAACTAGGCTTATTTTATAAGTTACATACTGCTGAGGTAAACCAATATCTAAAGCAATAATTGCCTTTATTTCACTTGGGTATTTTTGCGCCCAGTAAATCGCTTCTAAACCTGATAAAGAGTGTGGTACTAATATATACGGAGGTTTATTTCCACTTTTAATTAGCGCTTCTCTAGTTTGTTCTAATATTGTATCAATATCTCTATCATCGTGAAAAACATCACTGTATCCATAACCTGCTCTTTCTATTACAGCAATCTTGTTTTCTTTTGAAAACTTGCTATATAGTCCTTTCAATTCATAAACAGGAACAGCAATCCCAGAGCCAGACATAAATACATATGTATCCTCACCGTTTCCTTCATTATATACATTAATTTTTTTGTTATTAAAATTAATTAATGTTCCTTCATTTTTAATTAATGCAGCTTCTTTGCTTAATTGATAGTTATGGTAAATAAAAACAGATACTGATACGAGTAAGGTAAAGGCAATTAATATAACAAATATATGCTTTAATACTTTAAATAATTTTCTCATAGGATTATCCTTTCAAGTTATATTGAAAGGATACGATATAAAAATAAATTTCTAATTAATTTTATAGAAATTAAATTTTTCTTTGTGTTTTTAAATACAAGCTACTTTTCAACTTCAGGTAATCTCCTTCTTTTGGACATAAACGCCTTCCATTGGTAATCATAACCAAAGGGGAGGGAGCAACGCAACATTTTTACCAATGTCGTGACTTTATTTAAAACACCCCGACTTAAGTTCAAAGCCACAGCTATGATTAGATGTATGGAGTTAGTATAGTCATATGAGTATATTAGTTAAGTCCTTACAACGGATTTTAAGGATGAAGTGTCCGTGTGATAGCACTTGTATCGAGTAATTTTATGATATTTTTAATATATCGTACACAATAGAAAGTCTAGCACTATTTCAATATACCGAGGGGTGATATAATTGTAAGAGAATACATAGTAGAGTTAGTTATAAAACTCCTCAAGCAATAGAGAATTTGGCAGCTTAGGTTTACCTTTTTGTGTCCATTAAATTCAGTAATTAAAACAGATAGATAATATTCTAAAGGGGAGAAATTAATGAACAATATGGAAAAATACAGTAACGAATTAGATAGAAATAAAGATAATATAGTTACGTTATATATTACTAGACACGGTAAAACAATGTTAAATGCTAGTGAGCGTGTGCAAGGTTGGGCAGATTCTCCGTTAGTAGAGAAGGGTGTTGAAGTAGCTAAAGATTTAGGAAATGGATTAAAAGGTATTCATTTTGATGATGCTTACAGTAGTGATAGTGGCCGCGCAATTGAAACTGCTAACTTAGTATTAAAATATAGCGGGCAATCAAAGTTAAAACTTGAACAAAGAAAAGATTTACGGGAATTGAATTTTGGGATTTTTGAAGGCGAAAAGAATGAAATTATGTGGAAAGTTATTGGAGATGCTGCTGGAGTTACATCAGTAGATGAACTAATGGAGTTATCTATTGAGAAAATTGTTAATTTCATTGCAGCAGCAGACCATACGAAGCAAGCTGAAGATTGGAAAACCTTTTCAACTCGTATAAAAAAAGAAATTGATAAAATTAGTGAAGAGACTGCCAAAAATGGTGGAGGTACCGTTTTAGTTATATCTCATGGAATTGCGATCATGGCATTAGTAGACATGCTTGATAGTAGTAAAACAAAACTTGGATTAGAAAATGCAAGTGTAACTAAAATTCTCTATAAGGATGGAGAATATAAAGTCGAATCTGTTGGTGATATGAGTTATGCTGAAAAAGGCAAAGAAAGTGTAAGAGTATAAAAGGATGTCGAAAGTAATAGAATGAGAAAAAAGGCGCATTTCTTACGAGAGTAAGAGACCGCCTTTTTTTCTTGGAATCTTAAACACTTTAAAAATGTGAAAAAGTGCTAAAAATTCCCCTGATAACTTTCTTAAGTGATTTTAAATAAAAATTGAAGGGATTTTCACCATTTATATCGAATTTATGTGGTGAAAAATGGAAGTGGAGGGATTTTTATGAAAAGTTTTGTAAAACAGACTGCAAAATGGGTGACAGCTTCGACATTTGTGGGTGGGATATTATTTTCTCCTGGACTTACTATAAGTGCTGCGGAAACGGATTCCCCTGTAAAAGGAGCATACCATCCGGCAGTTACATCTCCTGTTCAGCTGAAGACACCATTTCAGTCGCAATTCATGAACAAGCACGGACAAGATATATTTGGTCCAGCCAATCCAGACTATAAAATGAACGTTAACTATGATTCTACCAATCATACTATTCAAGGGGAAATGACTGTCACTTTTAAGAACAATACTCGTACGCAGCTAAACGAACTTTATTTTAACTTGTGGGGAAACGCAGAAACATTTAAAGAAAATGGCGGAAGTATGTCTGTTTCTAATGTAAAAGTAAATGGGAAAACAGCAAAATATACTGTTGATAGTACTGCAATGCATATTTCATCTGTTCAAATTCCCGATAATCAAAAATCTACTGTATCGATGGAGTTTGTAGTTCATGTACCGGAACAACAAGATCGTTTTGGTTGGAATAAAAACACTGTTTCGCTTGGAAACTGGTTTCCCATTCTGGCAGTTTACGATAAAGAGGGCTGGAATGTAGATGCTTATTTTCCATATGGAGAATCTTTTTATTCTTTAACTGGAGATTTTGATGTAACACTTACGACTGATAAAGCCCAGGTCATTGCAACGACAGGAACGGAAGTGGGGCAACCAGGTATTTCAGGAAATTTAGCAACGCATCATTATAAAGCTAAACAAGTTCGCGATTTTGCAATAGAAATGGATACGACTTACAAAGTAAAACAAACGAAAGTAAATAATGTAAATATTAATGTGTATTATACAGATGAACAGGCAAAATACGCTGATTCTATGGTTGAGGCAGGGGTTGAGAGCATCAAGTTGTACAGTGACCGCTTTGGAGAGTATCCATGGCCAGAACTAGATATCGTTGGCATGGAAGGCTGGTTTGGCGGAATGGAATATCCGCAATTAACGATGATAAGTATCGCTGGTAATCCTTCTCAAGAATGGGTCAAACATGTTACTGCGCATGAAATTGGGCATCAATGGTTTTACGGCATTATAGGAAATAACGAGAACGATGAACCGTGGCTTGATGAATCATTTGCTAGTTTTGCAGCAGCGCTCTATGGCAAAGAACTTGATCAACTAAAAGCGGAACCTGTCGGTGACTATCATATTTCGTATCCTGTTTCAACATTTGCTGAACGTGCTGCAGAAGGCGGGATTGGAGCATATTATGGTATGATTTATGGTTACGGTTCAAGAACAGTTAATGATCTTCGTCTTGAACTTGGCGATGAAGTCTTTTACAAAGCGATGAAAGATTACTTTAACGAAAAGAAATTTGGTGTGAGTACGACAAAAGATTTTATTCAAATTATGGAGAAATCAACTGGAAGAGATTTGACAAATTTCTTTGCGTCTCATAGGGTATTTGTTTCCGACCAAGAATAAACAGAAAAACCTGCCACGAATCGAATGCGGCAGGTTTTTCTGTTTATTGATAAATATCCCGCTGATAAGTTGCTACTTTCATCATATACACTAATTTGTAGAAAATATTATCATAATATGAGAGGATGAAAATAACGAATTTTCATTCTAATATTGGTACAATTGCAGATGAAACTATATGGAAAATTGAATTGTTCAAGGTGAAAAATTAAAGGGGGGACGAAGAGATGAATCACCATTTAGAAGAAAGAAAATATACCTTTGATGATATTGTCTACGAATATGAAAAAATACGGACAACTTATCCAAGAGAACTATTTGCTGATATTATCAATTATTCAAAAATTGAAAAATATTCTCCCGTTCTTGAAGTTGGCTGCGGTACAGGAAAAGCGACGGAGGGGTTTGTTCAACTAGGATATAAATGTATTGATTGTGTTGGGCTTGGAGAGCAACTAGCTCAATTTACAGCTGATAAATTCAAATATGAAAAAGACGTCCAAGTGTATCGAAGCGCTTTTGAAGAATGGACTCCGCAACATTATGAATATTCGCTTGCATTTTCCGCAACTGCATTTCATTTTATTAATCCTGAAATTTGCTATCCGAAAGTGGCGAGTTTGTTACGTAATCATGGGAAAATGGCATTCTTTTGGACATATCACATACAACCTAATACAGATGTTTTTCGAGAGATTGGAGCTTGCTATGAAAAGTATGCATCACATTTACACCCTAATAAGTTATCAACGCCAGACGAACTAATTGAAGAACGAAAAGGTCTTACAATGCAGCATAATTTGTTTCAAGATTTAGTTGTGAAAACATATACGTGGACTGATATATATATAAGTAACGATTATATTGCACTATTACATACACAATCTGCGCATCGCTTGCTTCAAAAAGATATAAAAGAAAAATTGTTTCATAGTATTCGTAACGTAATCGAAAAACATGGTGGCATAATTGAAAAACCACAGTTTGTTGCGTTGTATTTAGCACGAAAAAAATAATAAGGGATATCTCGAAATACATTTTCTAACAACGAATCTACATAAGAGAGGGAGTTTTTGGATGAATAATTTCGAATGTAAAATGTTAACGATGTGTATGGTGCAAGATGGGGACAAAGTGTTACTAATGAATCGTCCAGATCGTTTGGGGTTTCCTGGGTTCATTGCTCCAGGTGGAAAAGTCGACTTTCCTGAAAGTATTGTAGACGGAGCAATTCGAGAAGTACGTGAAGAAACAGGTTTAATTGTAAAAGACATCATTTTTAAAGGGATATCCGAGTTTTGTGAGCCGAATATGAAATTAAGATATATGGTATTTAATTATCTTGCTACATCTTTTGAAGGAAAGCTACTTGAAGATCCACCTGAAGGAGAATTAGTATGGGTGGATATAAAAGATGCGCTAAATTTACCGATGCAAGATTGGTTCAGAAAAAGGTTTCCTCTATTCTTTGAACCCGGAACATTTGAATGGCACTCGGTGTGGGATAAAGAGCGTGATATTACTTTAAATAGGGTGGAAAAACATTATAAAGAATCAGAGTTACATAAAGTGTAAATAATGTATCTCCATTTTATTTTTTAGATAGAAGATAAATTTTTTTGTGATAAAAATAGAAACAGCCAGGAAATCTGACTGTTTCTATTTTTAGAATAAGGGATATTTCGTTATTTTCTTCATAAGATTCATTTTTATAATGCGATAGTGGGCAAGTAGTGCAATACATACCTCCAAGGATTATACCGGCCAATACATCTAGAGGATAATGTGCACCAACCCAAATTCTCGAAAAGACAATTTACATTCCAAAAATGACCCACATAAACTTATTTCCTCTACTAGATAGCCAAATCGTTACAGTAATTACTGAAGCAGTTGTAGCATGATCACTTGGGAAAGAAGAATTCGCAGTGTAATCAACCGATTATTTAATATGTTGCATAATAAAATTTCACGTAACGTAATGGAAAAGGATTATTTTTTATTATGTAGAATAAAAATGTGATGGCTATAAGCATTTTTTATAAAGAGATCGTATTGAATGAACCAAATTATAAATTCTATCTTGTTAACAGGAAGTTGGGAACTAGATATTCGGCATATGCTAGAACAATTAGTGGAGGAACTCCAACTAGACAAAGAAAGAATCATAGCGTGGGGACTATGTCACTGTATCCTTTCATTTTGGTGGTACATAGAAAGTCATGAACGAGTGCCTGAAGAAACAATTGCTTGTGCTCGCTGGTTTGATGAATTAAGAGTTAGTTTGAAATAGGATTGAACTGTTTAATAAAGAATATAGATCAATTACAAATAAAACTTTAGAAAACTAGGAGTGATTTCCGGTGTGTAATGTTGAGATAAGGAGACCACGAATTGAGGACATTGAAGAGCTAAATCAATTTTTTAGTACAACGATTAAAGATACGTTTGCTAAAGAAGGTTTATCAGAGTTGGTTGATGATATAGAAAAGGAAATTGAAAGTAAGGAACAATACTTGAAATGTGACTTTGATAGCAATGGGAGAAATCGATATTTTTTGATAGCTGTTGATAAAAGTTGTAATAAAGTTATCGGTACAATTGAATATGGTCCAGCTAGTCAACTGATTAACATTTGCACAGATAGAGCACTGAAAGAGTTATATGAGATAGGAACTGTATTTGTACTTCCAGAATATCAAAGGCGTGGTATCGGAACATTACTTCTAAATGCAATGTTTCTCACCCTGTTGAATAGGGATATTAAAGAATTTTGTTTGGATAGTGGATATACAAATGCACAAAAGATATGGAAGAAGAAATTTGGAGAGCCTGATTATTTACTGAAAGATTATTGGGGTGAGGGGTGTGATCATATGATTTGGAAGAGACGCACCGATGATATGTCTATAATATTTAGTAGATGAGTAAAGTGTGCTTTGGGATAGCACTACATCGTCATTAATCTAAGTTTATCCCGCATTAACGAGCAGTAAGACCCCCACTGATGGAAGTTTCACTTTATATAAGTTCAATTTTAGATGAGATTATTAATTTCTTCTTAAGACCTAGTTTCTGAGTTTACAAAAAAATAGAATAGATAGGAGTTCAATTACCATTGAAACAAAAACTATATTCTTATTGTTTACAAGGAAATGTTAATAAAGCTTATGAATATCTCCAAAGTATTGATAATAATATTGGTTTGGGAAAGCTTAAAAAGAAATACTACAACCGTTTTTTTGCTGAAAAACAAGTATTTCAATATAAAACAAAAGATACTTGGATTAGAAGTGTTATTAGAGTATATTACGAATACTTTATATCCGTCTTAACAAATAGAAAAAATAAAGAAGAAGCAGAAAGTATCTTAGCGGAACACCTTATAGAGTTGTTACCAGGAATTGAAACTACAAATGACCTAGATTCTATTGAAGAAATATTAGCTAAAGAGTTTAAAGCAAGAGGATTTTACTTTCTTGGAGGAGTTACTCCACCCTATAGGGGGCCATACATTTGGAGGAAAGAAGAGAAGGCTGAGTATGAAATTATCCTGCCAAATAAATCTAAAAAGGTTGTTGTATATTTCATGTCAGATTTTATTATGCAGAGCTGGTTGCATTTCGCTACCTTTGGTGGGAGAGCAGCAGGAGGATGGGCATCAAAAAATGCCTTATATTGTGTAAAAGAAAGGTATGAAAAAGTTTTAAATAAGCCGGATTTTTTATACTCTTATCTTGCTCATGAAGCGCAACACTTAGCGGACTATGAAGACTTCCCATGTCTTCTTCCTGTAGATTTAGAATATCGAGCAAAATTAGTAGAATTAATTTACCATCCTTTAAATAATAAGGTATTAATGAAAAGGTTTTTATCAGACGCTGATAATAATAGGGAGAATCCACATCCATATTCAAGTTATGTAATTTGTGCTAATTTGTCAAAAGAAATATATAGTGTGGATTATGTGACTGATCCTGAAAGGTGGAGGGAAATCGATTCTAAAATACTTAGTAATGTAGCTCAAGAGTTGTTTCGAAAACATACTAACTTATTAACCAATCAGGGGAAAGAAAACGTAGAGAGTGTTATTTAAAAGAGGATTACTTAAAAATATATTGAATGGCTTTAATTAACTTAAAAATAAATGATACTGTATTTTGATAGAAAATTGCGGGGGTTCTGAAAGATGAAAATTTATTTAACGAGACATGGCCAAACAGAATGGAATGTTGAAAATAGAATGCAAGGTTGGAAAGATTCTAAGTTGACTAATGAAGGAATAAATAATGCAATTTCTTTAAGTAAATCATTAAAAGATATAAAGTTTGATACAGTTTATGCGAGTACAAGTAATAGAGCGATAGAAACAGCTAAATTTATTATTGGCCAAAATGATACGAATCTCGTATTACACGAAGATTTAAGAGAAATTAATATGGGTGCCTGGGAAGGGAGAACACATGAAGAAATTAAACAATCTTTCCCTACACAATACAAGAACTTTTGGGAAAATCCAACACAATATGAACCAGCTGCTGGAGAAACGTTTGAGCAATTCGTACATAGGGTCGTGTCTATATTTCATACTATTATTTCAAATCATCAAGATGAAAACATTCTAATTGTTACGCATGCTGTGTTTCTCAAAGCATTACTTATGCATGTCAAAGGTAAATCTATTACAAATTTATGGGACCCTCCTTTTCTATATGGTACAAGTTTAACTGTTTTAGAAATGAAAGATGGAAATTATAATATACAGCTAGAAGGAGATACTACACATTTTGATAAGGTTGTAACAATTTAACGAACTGTTGATAGTAGGGACTCTATTTTCGTTTTTTTGTCACCAATTCGAGAATAGGGTTTTTCTAATCTGGGAATTTAGAGCATCAATACAGTTAGGAATTGACATAAATACTAGAAAGGAATGATACCCATGAATCGAATCGCTATCGTTGCAGCATGGGAACCAGAGCTTGCGTATTTACATAAATATTATCCAAGTTATCGTAAAGAAGACCGAGCGGCTTGGAAATTTCATTTTCATAATATGAACGGGATTGAAGTCGTTTCTGTCATAACCGGAGTCGGTAAAGTCCAATGTGCAAGTTGTGTTCAGCTTCTTATTAATGAATTTCAACCAGAACGACTATTTATGACAGGAATTTGTGGAAGCTTATCAAATAAGGTGAAAAACGGTGATATTGTTGTCGCCACTAAAGTTATGCAACATGATGTAACAGGTGCGGGAACTGGAGCAGATCCGTTTGATTTATATACGGGCAGAGCAGCGTGTATTCAACCTTCGAAACATTTGATTAAAGAAATGAAAAAGTTGCAATTAGTTTATACCTCTCATTATGGTACCTTCATTTCAGGCGATCAACGTATTCGTAGTTCGGAAACGAGAGAATTGCTTCGGACAGTTTACGGAGCACTTGCGGTGGATCAAGAAGTTGCTGCATTTTCTTACGTTTGTCATGTGAATGGCAAGCCATTTCTTTGCTTAAAAGCTGCTTCAGATCAAGCGAATGATAAAACAGTAGAAGAGCAAAGAGTATTTAAAATGTTAGCTTGTGAGAAAGCGTGTGAATATATAGTTGCATTTTTATTGCATTCTTTTAAAGAAATCAAAGCGTAGGTTTTCTCAACTATTTGTTAATGGATTTTTTAGAAAAAGCATTTTAGGTGATGGAGATGCAAATGAAAAAAAGTATACAAACAGTTGGTACGATTTTATTTTTGGTAATCATCTTCATGATTGTTTTAGTTTGGAAAACAGCTACAGGTAACGAAATAAAAAAGTCTACAACGAAAATAGATAATAATACAGTTTCTAATGGGATAGATGGTTATATCTTGCTTCAGGGAGATACTGTGTTTTTTATTTACGAGAAAAATATTAAAACAGATAACGACAGAAAAAATTTAGAAGAAAGGCTAAAATGGAGCATTCCCGCTGACGCTATTTTGCAATTTAATAATCCAAGTATAAAAAAGGAATTACAAACGGGTGATAAAGTTAGAATAGAGTGTAGTGAAATACTTGAATCTTATCCTGCAAAGGTACGGGTTACAAAGTTAGAGAAAATTCAAGGTTAAGAGAGAGAGGTTTCATGCAATATTTAAAAATGTTGATGTAATTATGGATTATTTAATCATTAGAGTTACCAAAAGTGAATAATTAAAAAATAAACAAAATTAGTTATTAGCTTTCTTTTGAAACTAAATATATTATAATGGATAGGAAAAAGTTTTAGTAAAGAGGTTATGAAAATGGATAAAGTATACAACGATTTATTGAACATATTAGATGATAATAAAGTTAAAAAAGATGAACCGTTAAAACGATACACTTTCACTAAAACGGGTGGAAATGCGGATTATTTTGTTTTACCTACTACGTATCAAGAGGTACAAAACGTAATAAAATATGCAAATCAAAATAATATAGATTTCACTATTTTAGGTAATGGTTCAAACATAATTATTAAGGATGGCGGCATTAGAGGGATTGTTCTGAATTTAACTAAATTGACTGATATCTCATTGAAAGATAATAAGATAATTGTTCAAAGCGGGGCAACCATTATTGATACTTCTAGATTTGCATTGAAAAATCATCTAACTGGATTAGAATTTGCTTGTGGAATTCCAGGAACAGTTGGCGGAGCAGTATATATGAATGCGGGAGCATATGGTGGCGAAGTATCACATGTTATTGAAAGTGTATTAGTTATAACTAGAGATGGCGAAATTCTTAATTTAAATAAAAATGATTTAGAATTAGAATACAGAAACAGTTGCATTTCTAGAAAAGGATATCTTGTGTTAGAAGCGACATTTGATTTACAGGAAGGTGAATACAATATAATCAAAGAAAAAATGGATGAATTGACATTTTTGCGTGAATCAAAACAACCATTAGAATATCCTTCTTGTGGTAGTGTTTTTAAACGCCCTCCAGGTATGTTTGCTGGTAAGTTAATTCAAGATAGCGGGTTGCAAGGGAAACAAATAGGAGATGTCCAAGTATCTACTAAGCATGCTGGATTTATGGTGAATGTAGGCGAAGGTACAGCGAGTGATTATGTAAAACTTATCCGATATGTGCAAGAAACGGTAAAATCTAAATTTAACGTAGAGTTAGAAACAGAAGTAAAAATTATTGGAGAAGATTTAGTATCTTAATGGTAAGCGCCTCTCGAAATGAGAGGTGTTTTTTATTTGGGATAAATAAGTATAAAGAATTAGACCTGTTGTTAAAAAGTAATCTTGATTGGACAATTGTACGTTTACCATTTGTAGTAGAAGGAGTTGCTACTAGCAGAATAAAAGAGAGTTTGACAGATATACCGGGTATAAAGATTTATAATGGTGATATTGCTGATTTTTTAATTAGACAAATTTCCAGTCCTTTATATGTAAGAAAATGTCCTTTCATTGCTAATTAATAGTTTGTAGTCGATTAATTGGTTACCTATTTCCCTTTATGTTATTAGTACTGTATCAGCAAAAAAGCAAGATTCTCTGAAAAAATTAGGAACCTTTTTTGCACCTTTTAATATCCTTTTATTGTAAAATATTTATAGATGGGAGGAGTGTACATGAAATTTGAAGATAACAGAATACTAGGGATTCAGTTAGGTGCTTTACTAGTGACAGAGAATCATAGATATTTAGTGATAAAAAAAAATAATCATTATTCTCTGCTTAATATTGAAACAATGGAATGCAGTATATTAGAAGTAGCATTGGAACATATTGAAGAAGTGATGGCAGAGGATTTGCAGGAATCAGTCAAACAAATTATTCTTGCTGAGCATTTGAAACTTGTTGCGAAGAATATTGTATGAAAGGGCGTCTTTTAAATAGATAATACTGAATATTTCATCATTATCGTTTTAGAATCGTTACAAACGCAATTTGAATCTCTGCTACAAGCAGAGATTCAATGCAATTTCAGTATTAGATGTATGAAAATCCAAATCATACACATGTGGAAAGAAAGGGAAATCTTCAAGAACTTGCAAGAACATATGACTTTGACTTTGTAAACTGGAAAGGTTATGAAAACTGGTTAGCAATAAGACGTTTGTATATTTTACATATTTTTGAATCTCCTTTTCGCAATTGCACAAATAGGTGCCAGATGTATAAGCAACATAAAGAGAATCCAAAACAAGCCTTAATTAATTATAAAGAAGCGCTATCTTTAGGAAGTACAAAATCAGTAAAAGAAGTGTATGAAGCGGCAGGTATTCGCTTTGATTCTTCACCGTAAACAATTAAAGAGTTAATGGAATTTTTGGAGAGGGAGTTGGAGTTATTTGAAGGAGAGTAACAAGATGTTGAGATTTTAATTTACAATAAATATTTTATTATTAGCTAGTACAGGAAAAATACAGTTAAATTCCAAAATAGATTTTGGAGAGTTTCAAAATAGGAAGGATTGGTAAAGTGAAAATATCTGCATTACAAAGAGAAGTTAGAGAGTTTAGTAAAAATAAAGGTTTTGAGAACTCAACGATTGAAGAAAGAACCTTATTTTTGGTTACAGAAATAGGAGAGGTCGTTCAAGAAGTCTTAAAAATCTCTTCCAAACCTGACTCTGATAATATAAATGAACTAAAGGAACAGTTAGGTTTTGAAATATACGATGTGGTATGGAATCTTTTTGATCTTGCTAACAAACTCGATATTGACTTAGAAGATACATTTAGAAAAAAGAGTGAGATAAATAAATATAGACATTGGGATGTATAAAAATAGTCGGTTTCTATATTTTCATTAACTTTTCCCTAGACGATTTGAAAATTATGATCAAAAATATCGTGCGAAATTTAATGGTGTTATATATGAAGTATCTAGTCAGGGATGTTCTTTAGAAGAAATAAAAAAGCTTTTAGAAATGTTTTTGCAAACACGTAGTTAATAAAAAATATGTATTATATAATTATATTATGTAAACTGTATACGGGAGATAAAGAAAAAATTTTTTTATTTAGCAATAAGAAGTATGAGATTAATTGTTTGGAAAGATAGAACCTTTATATTATTGATAGTAATTAAAATACTGAAAATTCGGGGTGGATTATAATGGAATGCTTAATAGGGGATGTAAAAGTTCATTATGAGGTTTATGGTTCTGGAAAACCGATTATCATGCTTCATGGTTTTTCTCCTGACCATAGGTTAATGTCAGGTTGTATGGAACCTATTTTTTTACAAAGAGAAGGCTGGAAACGAATTTATTTGGATTTACCAGGCATGGGACAAACAAAGGGACATGAATCTATTCAAAACTCAGACGACATGTTAGATCTTGTAATAAAATTTATAGATACGATTATTCCAGATGAATCTTTATTAATCGCAGGTGAATCATACGGAGGTTACATAACTAGAGGAGTTATATCTAAGAGAAAGGACAAAGTAGATGGAGCAGCATTTATTTGCCCTTTGATTATCCCAGATATAAACAAGAGACAGCTTCCTCTGCATACCGTTATTTATCGAGATGAAAAGTTTTTATCTCAGTTAAGTACGGAGGAACGTGAGAATTTCAGTTTGAAATTTGTAGCACTAAACGAAAATAATTGGCAACGTTATCTTGAAGAGATTATATCAGGTATTAAAATAGCAGATGAGGCGTTTTTAACAAAAATAATGGAGCAATATGCTTTTTCATTTGATGTGGATAGTCAGTTATCCCTGTATGAAAAACCAACCCTCTTTTTATTGGGAAAACAGGATTCAGTAACAGGCTACAAGGATGCTTGGAAGATTCTTGATAAATTTCCTCGTGCTACTTTTGCTGTTTTAGATAAAGCGGGACATAACTTACAGATTGAGCAGGATGTTTTATTCCATTCGTTAATAAATGAATGGTTAAATAGAGTAGAAGAAAATATTGCAGCTTTTGAATAAAATTTAATAATTTGTAGAAGAGATGATTAAAAATCCTGTTTCATGCAGGATTTTTTCTTAATAAATTAATGTATGTAATTTAGTGAAACCATTAAAAGTGAGTGGTCATTCATTCATTTTTGTGCTAAACTAAAAATACAGAATATTCAAAACTATAGGAGGGAAATATGGTTATTAAAACAGGTGACGTTTTTACATGGGAAAGAACTTTTACTGAAGACGATGTTTTGCAGTTCGGAAGTTTTTCAGGTGACCAAGGTAGGCATCATATTGAACGTGATGAAAAAGGTCGTTTAATGGTGCAAGGTTTATTAACTGCAAGTATAGGGACGAAAATTGGTGGTGATGTAAATTACATCGCAAGAGAAATGATAAGTGAATTTATTCGACCTGTTTTTACTGGAGATACCATTACATGCGAAATAACTCTTACAAATGTTGAACAAATGGAAGGTTTTAAAAAGGTAGAAATAAAGTCAGTATATCGCAATCAAAATGGGAAAGAAGTAATGCTAGGATCAAGTCATGGAATTATTCGGGACTGAACATTCTAAAATTGTAAATATGTATTAGTGGAATTTTTTACATAAAAAGTAATTAGATTCCATACTATATATGAGTATAATGTGGGCTAGTAAAGCTAGCCTTTTTTCATTTCATTTAAATGTTTCATACGGATTTACATGATTGTAGATTTTGTAGTAATTGGAGTGACCATCCAGACACTCCTTGATTTTCTAGAGAATTTCACTATTCTTTCCGTAAAAGATGTAGTTGTTAACAGAGTTCCAATGTTCAACGGTGTTAAGTCCTTCATTAATCTCTCTACGGACTTCCTCAAAGTGTAGATAATCACATAAAAAAATGGTCTTAATTGCTTTCCTCAACTCACATAGAGCTTGATATCCCTCGTAAATCGTTTTCGCTGATGCGGTACCTAATCACAAAGCAGTCGTAAACTTAATGATTTGCTCATACTGTTGACGAATCAAATCCCAGTTAAGGTAAAGGGCTTACTTAAGACGAGCTGCAAGTGAGGGGATTCCTCATTCATTCCCGCTTCATGTCAATACAATTTCTGAAAGTCAATATCTTTGAAACGTGGCATCAGCTTAAAATCAAACAAATATAAAAGGCAAACGTGACAACATTTTGTCCGTGCGTGTCGACATAATTTCGATCTATTTACATATCTGTGCAATGTTGAAACCCCCTCCATCATGGCTGCCCCCCTTTTCGAATATTAGTAATACTTACTTACAAATTAAAATCTTTAATTTTATTTAATTATAATTTATGAGTATACTTACTGTAATAATATTTTGAATATTCACAATAGTGATTATTCGAACACTTCCATGTGAGGTAAAGGGGGGAATCATTTAATGAGTTATCATTTAGACGAAAATCTGAAAAGAAGTGCAAGTAGTTTCCCAGACAGTATCGCTTATATCTATAGAGATAAAAGTGTTACTTATAAGGAACTAAATCAGCAGGTGGATCGATTGGCTGCTGGTTTGTCTGCCCAAGGAATAGGGAAGGGAGATGGAGTAGCTCTTTTATTAGGGAATAGTCCTGAATTTCTTATTACGTACTACGGCATTTTACGACTAGGTGCATTTGTTGTTCCGATGAATCCTTTGTATACCAAAGAGGAAATCAACTACATTTTAGACGATAGTCAAGCGAAAGCGGTTATTGCGCACATATCCGTAGAACCAAAGTTGGCAGAATTAAAGGGACAATTGGAACATCTAAAGCTAGTTATTTATACAGAAGCCGAGGAGCAGGAATGGACATGGGAGCATCTGATGGAAACAAGCAATAATGTTTACATAAACCCTTTCATTGATCAAGAAGACCTTGCAGTTATTCTATACACATCAGGAACAACAGGGAAACCAAAGGGTGCGATGTTATCTCATCTGAACTTGGCTTCGAATGCAGATGCCATTTCAGAATTAATTGAACTCCATGATAAAGATTGTGTAGTAGCTGTTCTACCAATGTTTCATGTTTTTTGTATGACTATTTGTCTGAATGCGCCAATTGCTTGCGGGGCAACTGTCTTGATTCTACCTAAATTCAGTCCTCTTGATGTTATCAGTACCATTCGAGAAAAAAAGGCAACAGTGTTTGCTGGAGTTCCTACGATGTACAATTTTATCTTGCAATTGCCTGAATCTACTGCGGAAGATTTCTTATCCATTCGCGTGTGTATCTCTGGAGGTGCCTCGATTCCGGTCGAGCTATTACAAAAATTTGAAAACAAGTATGACGTTTCTATCATGGAAGGGTATGGCCTTTCGGAAACTTCTCCTCTCGTTGCTATTAATCCTTTACAGGGAACCCGTAAGCCAGGATCTATCGGTCTAGATATACCAGGCGTCAAAAGCAAAGTTGTCAATGAGGACGGAAAAGAAGTGCCGAGAGGAGAAGTCGGAGAATTAGTAGTTCAAGGGCCAAATGTAATGAATGGATACTTAGGGATGCCACAAGCTACATCAGCTGCCTTAATAGATGGATGGCTTTACACTGGTGATTTAGCAACAATGGATGAAGAAGGATACATCTACATCGTTGATCGCAAGAAGGACATGATTATTGTTGGTGGATACAATGTATATCCTCGTGAAGTAGAGGAAGTTCTGTATCAACATCCTGCTGTTGTAGAGGCGGCCGTAATCGGAGTTTCCGATGGAGAATACGGAGAAAATGTAAAAGCTTATGTCGTAGTCAATGATGAACAGGTCACCATGAATGACATTATCCGATTCTGTCAGGATAGGCTGGTGAAGTACAAGCTTCCTAGACAAGTGGAATTTTCTAAAGAGTTACCTAAAAACGCAACAGGGAAAATTTTGCGTAGAGAGTTAAGACAATTGATTGAAGTCAAGTAAGAAACTAACCATATTATTGAAGGAGGAGTATTTATGTCGTCCATTTTAAAGGAAAAAGTTCAAGGACCAGTAGCGTGGAAAGGTATGGATCTAGCTAAAGATGATTCATGGGTTTATTATTTGTCCGAGAAAACGATTGCATCCCTTGAAAGCGCTTTAATTCATGTTAAACAAAAGGGGCTAAAAGCACCTAATTTTAACAAGGAGGACTTCCTGATTCCGGATCTCTCTGACGAAATTGCGTACTTTGTGGAAGAACTAGAGAATGGGAGGGGGTTCCTATTAATTCGTGGATTACCAATGGAAAGGTATACGGATGAAGAAGCGAGCATCATTTATTGGGGTCTCGGACTTCACATGGGCATTCCGGTATCGCAAAACGCAAATGGGGACCTCTTAGGGCACGTCATTGATCAAGGTCTTAGCTTAGAAAATTCAAATGTACGCGGTTATCAAACGAAACTGCATCTTCCTTTTCACGCAGATGGATCTGATGTCGTCGGATTATTAAGCCTTCGAAAAGGGAAATCTGGGGGGTTCAGTAGTATCATAAGTTCAATGGCTGTTTATAATGAAATTCTGGAGAAGTACCCAGAGTATCTTGGAATTCTCTGTCGTCCATTCATCTTTGATCGTCGCGGTGAGGAAGCGCCAGGTGAATCTCCAGTATTTACATCACCAATTTTTAGTTATTATGATGGTAAATTGAGCTGCAGATATGTCCGTACATTTATAGAATCAGCACAAGCGAAAACAGGTATCCATTTGTCAAAAGTCGAAATTGAAGCGTTAGACATACTGGATTCCCTCCTTCATGATGAAAATATGCATTATAATATGATGTTGGAAGAAGGTGATATGCAATTCGTCAATAATTATACAGTTCTTCACTCACGTACACAATACGAAGACTATGAAGAACCGGAACGCAAACGTCATTTATTAAGATTGTGGCTCACGATGCCAAATGGTCGAGAAATTGCAAACGATTTCGCGATGTTTATTGATGAGAAAACAGGTAAAGCGGGTCGCGGTGGTATTCCCGTACGTGGAAAAACAGCTGGTGGTATTGTAGAAAACTTGAAGTAATTGAGCTTAAACCTGAAAGTCTTACCTGTATAAACCGTTTCATAAGAACACCAATTAATTCATGTGATGGGGAGAACCTTTTCAGATTTCAGGAAAAGGTTTTCCTTGATGGCAAAAATAAGGGGGATTTATACGTTGAGCACTCCAAAATATTCTTGGATTATATTATTATTTCTAGTTGCTTCCGGTATGATTAACCAAGTTGATAAAATTGTGATTGGTTTGGTTTCCGTTCCCCTAATGAAAGAGTTGCATTTAAGCCCTTCACAATGGGGATTGGTGGGAAGCTCCTTCTTTTGGTTCTTTACCTTTTCCTCTATTATTCTTGGTGGCATGGCCGATTCTAGAAACACGAAAAAAATGTTAACTTGGATGTCATTTACATGGTTGATTGTTCAATTTGCTACACCTTTTGTTTCCAGTCTGTCTCTGCTAGTGCTTACAAGGATGCTCTTGGGAGCAGGCGAGGGCCCAGCCCCTGCTCTATCAACGGCTATCATGGGAAAATGGTTTCCGAAACATAGACATGGTATAGGCTTTGGTGCTGTTCTGCTAGGAACAACAGGTGGATCAGCGATTGCTTCGCCATTATTAATCTCCTTGATCGATCAATATGGATGGAGATCTGCTTTTATAGTCATGGGGATTGTTGGACTTATTGTGCTAGTTTTATGGGTCATTTTCGGTAAAGAAAGTCCACAAGAAATTGGGTTGCCTTCATTTCATCAAGAGGAGCAGCATTCATCAACCCTCTCTAAAGTTTCTTGGCGTCAATTTCTTCCGCATCTGTTGTCTAAAAACTTTGTTTTTACCGTATTATGTGGAGGTTGTGCCTATTGGTTATTGTCCGTTCAAGCGATATGGTTTCCGGCATACTTTACCAAAGTTCAGCATTTTAATGGTCAAACATTAAAATTAGCCGTGTCGTTACCTTTTCTTTTCGCTGCCATTAGCCAAATTGGATTTTCTATGCTATCAGACCGGATTTATCGCAAAACTGGGGATATTCGTAAAGCACGAATCAATCTTGCCGGTTCCATGATGGTGCTATCTGCTCTTTGTGTATATCTAGCAAATGCTGTGAATTCAAGTGCTATATCCATCCTGTTCTTTACCCTTGCTCCAGGTTTTGCGTATGTCATTCTTTCACTCGCACCCGCAATATTGATGGATTTTTTTTCTCCACAAAACATCGGAAAAGCACAAGGGACATTCATTGCTCTTGCAAGCTCAACAAGTATTATTGCTCCACTCGTATTCGGGTATTTTATCCAATATGCAGCGACTGAGGCAATGGGATATCGTTATGGGTTTGAAATTACTTCATTAGGTATGTTCGTTATCGGATTATTGTTTTGGATCGTTGTACGTCCCGCGAAGCAAAGTCACACAACAATAAAAACAGAGGAGCAAGTGAGTATTTAAAAGACATACAGCAAATAAAGGTATAATTATAACTTCAAAGAAGGATATTTTTAGTTAGTGAATATGCTAAATTGAGAAAAGAAGATTATAACTATGTTGATTGATTATTTGGTCAATGAATCTATTATTTAGTTTTTTGAAAGGGTTAGTTTGTGAGGTTGAATGACGGTATATATTAATACAACTTATTTATAAATTAAAAATAACAATTTTATTTAATTTATAGTTATAAGTATAATAAAGAAAAGAAAATTCAAAATATTCAGTCATAAAACTAACGTAAACGCTATCAACGTTTTAAAAGATAGCGAGAGGTCCGGGTTCAAGGGCGATTAAGATGCTTCTCTTTTCTTCATTATTAACGCTAAAAAAATTCAGTCATCTTAAGTTAGAAAATAACCAAATTAATAAAGGAGGATTATTGATGTCGAACATTTTAAAGGAAAAAATTCAAGGGCGTTCAGCGTGGAAAGGTGTTGAACTAGCTAAAGATGATTCATGGATTTATTATTTGTCCGCGAAAACGATTGCTGTACTTGAGAAAGCTGTATTACATGTTCAAAAAAAGGGGTTAAAAGCACCTGATTTTGGAAAAGAGGATTTCCAGATTCCTGATCTCGCTGACGAAATCAAATACTTTGTTGACGAGCTGGAGAATGGGAGAGGGTTTCTATTGATTCGCGGGTTGCCAATGGAACGGTATACTGACGAAGAAGCAAGCATCATTTACTGGGGTCTCGGACTTCACTTGGGACTGCCGATCATCCAAAGCAAAACTGGGGACCTCTTAGGGCATATCAAAAACATAGGTAAAGACTTTAATGATAATACAAAAGTAAGAGGTTACCAAACAAATGTGCATCTTGACTATCACACAGATCTCGCTGATGTGGTCGGATTACTATGTCTTCGCAAAGCGAAATCTGGTGGTTTAAGCAGTATCGCTAGTGCAATGTCTATCTATAATGAAATTCTGGAGAAGCACCCAGAGTACCTTGAAATTCTTAATCGTCCATTCGCCCATGATCTTCGTGGGGAAGAAGCACAAGGTCAATCTCCGGTAGTTCAATCACCAATCTTTAGCTATTACGATGGTAAATTGAGCTGCAGATATATTCGCCAATATGTCGAATCAGCACAAACGAAAACAGGTATCTCTTTGTCGAAAGAGGAAATCGAAGCATTTGATTTTATAGATTCCCTTACTCATGATAAAAACTTTCATATTGATATGATGATGGAACCAGGTGATATGCAATTCGTTAATAATTATGCGGTTTTTCATTCACGTACATTATTTGAAGATTATGAAGAAGATGACCGCAAACGTCATTTATTAAGATTATGGCTCATGATGCCAAATGGCCGAAAAATTGCCCCAGATTTCGAGTTTTATATCGGAGGAGCACCTGTAATTAGATAAAAAGCTGGTGGTAATGTTAATCACCAATATCTCTTATATTAAATTGTATGGTGATTTTATTCATCGAAATAAGGTGAATAAAATCACCATTGTATGTTTTTTAATAATGAAGTGATTGTGAGGGCTTTAGGACTGGAATAAAGGTTTAAGAACTAACCGAGTTAATTTTAAAATAAATGGAAGTGAGGATGATGTTTCTTGGTAAATTTAGATCCGCAAGCAGAAAAATATTTACAAGTATTTAATCAGATGCCGCCTATTCACGAGATGGATCCTAAGACTGTAAGAGAAATGCTTTCTAATGCGCCGCGCCCTGCTGTAAAATTAGATCCACTTTCAAAGGTAGAGAATTTGATGATACCGGTAAGCGAAGACGAAGAAATCAAATGTAGGGTATACATACCGGAGGGGCAAGGTCCCTTCCCGATATTTATTTACTACCATGGTGGAGGATGGGTTCTAGGAGACATTGAAGTGATGGATGCAAGTTGCCGAATGATAGCAAATAGAACGGCTAGTATTGTTGTATCTGTAAATTATCGTCTTGCTCCAGAGTATAAGTTCCCGACTCCGGTCGAAGACGCATATGCGGCATTGGAGTGGGTTTATGAAAAAGGGCCCTCCTTTAACGGAGATGTTACTAGATTGGCAGTCGGAGGGGATAGCTCAGGTGGAAATCTAGCGACAGTAGTAACTATGATGGCGAGAGACAGAAAAGGTCCCGACATCGCTGCACAGGTCTTAATCTACCCTGCGACAAATCTTGAATTTAATACGGAATCCCATCAAACATTTGCAAAAGGATTTGGTCTGGATCGCGAACAGCTGATTTGGTTCCGGGATCATTATTTAAGGAATGATGAGGACAGGTATAATGAATACGCTGCTCCTTTGGTTGCTGAAGATTTAAGTGGTCTCCCGCCAGCAATCGTGATTACAGCAGAAAATGATGTGCTTCGGGATGAAGGAATGGCTTATGCTGAACGTCTGGAAAAATTTGGTGTGAAAGTTGAATATGCGTGTGAACTCGGTATGGTCCACGGCTTTTTTTCACACATGGCTATTTTCTCTAAGAACATTGAATCAACTGTCTCTAAGATTGACAAGTTCTTGAATACCGCTAAATATACAATTGGGTAGATGAAGATTAAAAGTTATAAAAAAACGAGCCTCAGCTTTTAGCGAGGCTCGTTTTTTAAATACACTATTATTGGTAATCTTCGATACAGTTACAATATCAATTCTAGCTGTTTAGTAAAAAACGGTTTCTCCAATTCCGCCGGTTACTGAAATGACATCACCAGTAATCGATGCCGCCAAAGGTGAAGCTAGGAAGGTAATGACATTAGCAATTTCTTCTACTGTAATCAAGCGGCCGAGTGCATTGAGTGCTGCCATCTGACGCACAGCATCTTCATTAGTGACTCGGTTTCTAAACATTTCCGTATCGACAATCCCTGGATAAACAGCATTGACGTTAATTCCGTGCTTTCCTAATTCTAATGATGCGGATTTTGTTAAATGGACAACAGATGCATTACGTGGACCGGAACTAAAATAATTGCCGCCGATTCTAGCAGCCAGACCACTTATATTTATAATACGTCCCCAATTATTTTCTATCATATAAGGAGCTACAGCTCGCATACAACGAAAATAGCCCATATACTTTTCTTCAAAATCTTTCAAAATAAGTTCATCTTTAATACTATGAAAATCCTCTGGCTCAAAGCCGCCAACACGGGCTCCACTGTTGATTAAAATATCAATGCTTCCCATTGCTGCTGCTGATTTTTCAACTAAATTTAGGATAGAGTCAGGATCAGTTGTATCTGCCACAATTGGATAAATATTTCTGTTTGTTTCTTGAGCTAATTCCTCTGCAGCGATTTTTAGTGAGGATTCGTTTCTTGAACAAATCGTACAATCTACACCTTCTAGAGCCAATTGGCGAGCAGTAGCTTTACCAATCCCTCGGCTTCCTCCAACAATCAGTGCTTTTTTTCCAGATAACTTTAAGTCCATAGTTCAACCTCCTGTTTTGATTTAACCGTAAAAGACCAAACTTGAAAGTCAATTTTCGGAATATTAAGTCATTTCTATTTTTGATTCTACAGATAAATTATAATTAAATAAAATTAAAAATTTTAATTTGTAATTAAGTACTACTAATATAAAATAAAAAAAGCTATTTTGTAAATAAAATAGGCTCGATACCTTAGTAAAACGTATCAGTCTTTTATTTTTCTTGTACAATCGAATAGGTTCTTCAAGAGGATGAGCGCACTCCTATTCTCGTTTATCCTGCTATTCGTGGCCACCTCAAGGTTGAGAGAAGCGAAGAGGATAGGGGAGAATAACTGTCCGTAAAAGCCCGATTTGTGAGAGCTTTCCATCAGTGGAGGATAAAGAAAGCCCCCACTTTCACTTTATTGAGGGAAGGAGGAGAGAGGCATAATAAAATTTGAAGCACTGAATCTGCAGATTTACATATGGATAATCATGTCTAAAAGCGACTATAGCTTTTACCAGCAATGTCATCAATTCGGGGGAAAAAGATATTGTTAGTTCCTCTACTTTCGTGGAATTGAGTAAGTAGGCTGTCTCTTTTGCTTCCTTGAGATTTACAAATATTAGATTAGAATGATTCTATCTTGACCGGTTGGTACAGCACCGTATGCCAGTGAGCGATTAAAAATTTTTAGTCTTAATTCCTTTTCTAAGTTGGCAATGGGCTGGTTGATCGTGAATTGGGTCATATGAAGATTCTATGCTACTGTAGATAGAGAGCTGTGTTTTGTGATTACAACAATATGTTGTAATTGTTTACTGTCCATAATTGTACCCCTTTTTTGAATATTAGTAATACTTACTTACAAATTAAAAATTTTAATTTTATTTAACTGAAAATTATGAATATAATGAATTAAGTAACAATTAATACAATCGTAATAGTTGTTATTTTAAGCGCTTTCATATAGGTAAAGGAGGGGGACAGCACTTAAAAAGTTATAATTTATCTGACAAAGAATTTGAGAAGGGAGATGGAGTCGCTCTTTTATTAGGAAACAAGCTATCATATTTATGAGAGCACTTTCATCATTAGGAAGGCTTGCAGTAATTCTATACACATTAGGAATAACCGATGAAGCAAAGGTTGCAGTGTTATCTCATCAAAACTTGCACATAAATGACTGGTTCTGTCAGGATAAGCTGGTTTAGTACAAGCTTCCTAGATAAGTGGAGTTTTTAAAGGAGTTACTTAAGAAAACAAATGAGAAACTTTAAAAGTTGCATTAGAAAAGGAAGGAGGAGTACCTATGCCGTCCATTTTAAAGGAAAAAATTCAAGGACCGGTAGCGTGGAAAGGTATTGATCTAGCTAAAGATGATTCATGGGTTTATTATTTGTCCGAGAAAACAATCGAATCTCTTGAAAACGCTTTATTTCTTGTTAAACAAAAGGGTTTAAAAGCACCTAATTTTAACAAGGAGGACTTCCCGATTTCGGATCTCTCTGACGAAATTGCTTACTTTGTTGAAGAGCTAGAGAATGGTAGGGGGTTTCTATTAATTCGTGGATTACCAATGGAAAGGTATACGGATGAAGAAGCGAGCATCATTTATTGGGGTCTTGGAGTTCACTTGGGCATCCCGGTAACGCAAAACGCAAAAGGTGACCTCTTAGGACATGTCATTGATCAAGGTCTCAACATTAATGATTCAAATGTACGCGGTTACCAAACGAATGCACATCTTCCCTTTCACCCAGATGGATCTGACGTAGTCGGATTATTAAGTCTTCGAAAAGCTAAATCTGGAGGGTTCAGTAGTATCGTAAGTTCTATGGCTGTTTATAATGAAATTCTTGAGAAGTACCCAGAGTATCTTGGAATTCTTTATCGTCCATACTTCTTGGATCGTCGTGGTGAGGAAGCACCAGGAGAATCCCCAGTATATTCATCACCAGTCTTTAGTTATTACGAAGGTAAATTGAGCTGCAGATATAATCGCGGATATGTCGAATCAGCACAAGCGAAAACAGGTATCCATTTGTCACAAGTTGAAATGGAAGCATATGACTTAATGGATTCCCTCCTTCATGATGAAAACATGCATATTGATATGATGTTGGAACCGGGGGATATGCAATTTGTTAATAATTATACCGTTCTTCATTCACGTACTGTATACGAAGACTACGAAGAACCGGAACGCAAACGTCATTTACTAAGATTGTGGCTCACGATGCCAAACAGCCGAGAAATTGCACCTGATTTTGCCATGTTTATTGATGAGAAGACAGGTAAAGCAGGTCGCGGTGGTATTCCCGTACGTGGAAAAACAGCTGGTGGTATTGTAGAAAACTTAAGGTAAGGGGAGATTTTTATATTGAACACCCCAAAATATTCTTGGATAATATTATTATTTCTAGTTGCTTCTGGTATGATCAACCAAGTTGATAAAATTGTCATTGGCTTGGTTTCCGTTCCTGTAATGAAAGAGTTACATTTAAGCCCTTCACAATGGGGATTGGTGGGAAGTTCGTTCTTTTGGTTCTTCACCTTTTCCTCTATCATTATTGGGGGCATGGCTGATTCCAAAAACACGAAAAAAATGTTAACTTGGATGTCACTTACATGGTTGGTTGTTCAATTTGTTACACCTTTTGTTTCTAGTCTGTCTCTGCTAGTGCTTACAAGGATGCTCTTGGGAGCAGGCGAAGGCGCAGCCCCTGCTCTATCAACGGCTATGGTGGGAAAATGGTTCCCGAAACATAGACATGGTATAGGCTTTGGCGCTGTTCTCTGTGGAGCAACAATTGGGCCTGCAATTGCTTCACCATTATTAATCTCCTTGATCAATCAATATGGATGGAGATCTGCTTTTATAGCCATGGGGATTGTTGGACTTATTGTGCTAGTTTTATGGGTCATTTTCGGTAAAGAAAGTCCACAAGAAATTGGGTTGCCTTCATTTCATCAAGAGGAGCAGCATTCATCAACCCTCTCCAAGGTTTCTTGGCGTCAGTTTCTTCCGCATCTGTTGTCTAAAAATTTTGTTTTTATCATTTTGTGTGGAGGGTGTGCCTATTGGTTATTGTCTGTTCAAGCGATATGGTTTCCGGCATACTTTACTAAAGTTCAACATTTTGATAATCAAACATTAAAATTAGCCGTGTCGTTACCTTTTCTTTTCGCTGCCATTAGCCAAATTGGATTTTCTATGCTATCAGATCGGATTTATCGTAAAACTGGGGATATTCGTAAAGCACGAGTAAATCTTGCCGGTTCCATGATGGTGCTATCTGCTCTTTGTGTATATATGGCAAATGCCGTGAATTCAACTGCTATATCCATCCTGTTCTTCACCCTTGCTCCAGGTTTCGCCTATGTCATTCTTTCACTCGCACCTGCAATATTGATGGACTTTTTTTCTCCCAAAAACATCGGAAAAGCACAAGGGGCCTACGTTGCTCTTGCAAGTTCAACAAGTATTATTGCTCCGCTCGTATTCGGGTATTTTATCCAATATGCAGCGACTGAGGCAATGGGATATCGTTATGGGTTTCAAGTAACTTCTTTAGGTATGTTCGTTATCGGATTATTGTTTTTGATTGTTGTACGTCCCGCGAAGCAAAGCCACACAACAATAAAAGCAGAGGAGCAAGTAAGTATTTAAAAATCATTGATGGATCGAGGAGGGAAAGAAATAAGTAAATATGAAAAGGAGGCTGCATAAATGGATCGTTGTGTACATTGTCATGAAGAATTAGCCATTATGGAGCGAAATCGCAGTGAGTGCTGGAATTGTCAAGAGAAGATGTCTGAGACTTACTCTGATGATCATATTGAAGTAGAAGATGAAGTAAAATAGTTTGTATAACTGAATTTCCCCCTTTATGACAGGGGGATAATTTTTCATTATGAAATCAGGAGCAAATGTAATAGCCAAACTTTCAATGATGTCTTGCATAACTCCGTCCATATTTATAGTAATTGTTCAATGTTCATGACTGTACTCCTTTTTAAATATTAGTAATACTTACTTACACATTAAAATTTTTAATTTTATTTAATTATAACTTATGAGTATAATCAATAACATGATATGTTTTAAAAATTTTGAATATTCTTAATATAGGAGGAAATGTAGAATGTCATTTAAACAATTGTTTGATTTAACAGGACAGACAGCAATGGTTACTGGAGGTGGTAGCGGGTTAGGGCGTGTAATGGCACTGGCGTTGGCTGAGGCCGGAGCAAACGTGGTAGTTTGTTCACGTCGTATAGAGGTTTGCGAAGAAGTTGTGAAAGAAATCGAGGCGTTAGGAAGACAAGCACTTGCCGTATCATTGGATGTAACAGTTCCTGAATCTATCGTTCAAGGTGTGGAGAAAGCAGTTTCTCATTTTGGAAAAATCGAAATTTTAGTCAACAGTAGTGGAACGGTTTTTGAAACGCCTGCTACGGATATGCCTTTAGAACAATGGCAATCTATGCTCGATACAAATGTGACAGGAACATTTTTAATGTGTCAGGCTGTAGGAAGACATATGATAGACAACGAATACGGAAAAATCATTAACATTTCTTCTTCAATCGGCTTTAAAGGTACTGACCCAGAAGCTGTAGATTCTGTAGGATATACAACAAGTAAGGGTGCAGTTATGACTTTAACGAAGGATCTTGCAGTTAAGTGGGGGCGCCATGGAGTGCATGTGAATTCCATTGCTCCTGGAGTTTTCACTACTGGAATGAATAACCCAGAAATACCGGGAACACTTGTACATAAGGCTGGCCCGATTATCGCTTCACAAGTTCCAGTGAGGAGGTTAGGTAGAGACAATGATTTAGTAGGAGCAGTCCTTTATTTTGCTTCAGCAGCTTCTGATTATTGTACAGGACAAATATTGACTCTTGATGGGGGACTTGGCGCTAAGTAACTATCAAGTTGATAGCTAAATTAATAAAACTTAATTATATGTTAAAAATAATAATTTTACTTAATTGGTAATTATAAATATACTAAAAATAATAAATTCGCAATATTCAATTAACTCATTATTGTAAACGTTATCAATATGCGAATTTCAAAAAATTGAAAGAGGGGATAGAAGTGAGTAACGTAAAAAGTGTAAAAGAGGTAACGGCATTCCATGCCAATAATATTTGTCCAGACGATTTGCCTTGGATTCCTTATTTTGGAGATGCAAAATTTAAATTGCTTAAAGCCAATCCGGTGACAGGACAGACGGTTACGCTATTAAAAGTTCCTGCGGCTATGCAGCTTCCCGCTCATTTTCATCCTGGTACAGTTATTGTTTATACCGTCCAAGGTTCTTGGAGATATCTTGAGGATCCTTGGATCTCTAAAGCTGGTGATGTCGTTTATGAACCAGCTGGCTCCTCACATACACCTCAGGCTGTAGGAGATGAAGAAGTTATTACGCTTAATATTGTTGAAGGAACATTAGACTATTTAGGTGAGAATGGAGAAATTATTGCTAGAGATAATTTTGAGTCATTCCTGAAAAAATACCATGACCATTGCGCGGCTGAAGGAATTGAACCTGTAGATGTGACCAAATTTTAAAAGATAGATTCGTAAAAAAGAGAAGCCAGTCGTTCACATGTGACGAAGGTGCTTCTCTTTTTTCTTTCTTAACTCTTAATAATTTTGGATTTTAGATAATGAATATATTTGTTGGCGAAAGTGGATAAATGTTTATTCTCTGATCGAACCAACCCTAAAGAAATATTTACAGTCCTATGATTCATCAAATCAATCGGAATGATATCACCATTGATGACAGGGGGATAATTTTTCATTACGAAATCAGGAGCAAATGTAATAGCTAAACTTTCAATGATGGCTTGAAGAACTCCGTCCATATTATTTGATGTAAATAGGATTTTTAAGGGCTTATATTTGGTAAAGAAATCTTGAACAAAATACTGCATAAATTCACCGTTATATGTAACGAGAGTTTGATCAAGTATATCATGCGGAGCTATGGTACCAAGAAACGCTAGGGGAGAATGCTTAGAAACATATACTTTCTGTTGCCCTTCAAATAGTGTTTCAAAAGCTATTCCTTCCATGTTTATGTTCAAATCGGCTGAATATGTAATTAGTCCGATGTCGGTCTTATGCTGTCGAATATCTTCAATCACAGCAGATCCACTTTTTTCGGACACCTCCACATTCACATGTGGATATTCTTGTCTAAAAGCAGCTATAGCTTTTACCAGAAACGTCGTCAATCCGGGTAAAGAAGATAATCTTAGTTCCCCCACATCCAAGGAATTGAATGAGTTGGATGTCTCTTTAATTTCTTCAATTTTTTTCAGTACTTCGTAGGCGAGTTTTAGAATGATTCTACCTTCATCTGTTGGTACAGCACCGTGTCCACGGGAGCGATTAAGAATTTTAATCCCTAACTCCTTTTCTAAGCTGGTAATGGATTGACTGATTGTGGATTGGGTCACATGAAGATTCTGCGCTGCAATAGTCAGAGAACTGTGCTTCGAGACCTCAATAATATATAGTAATTGCTCAATGTTCATGACCGTACCCCTTTTTTGAATATTAGTAATACTTACTTACAAATTAAAATCTTTAATTTTATTTAATTATAATTTATGAGTATAATCAAAACAATAATAATATTTGGAAATTTTAGAATATTCTCGATATAAAGGAGGGTTTAGAATGTCATCAAAACAATTTTTTGATTTAACAGGACAGGAAGAAATAGTTACTGAAGGTGGTAATAGTTTAGGGCGGTTAATGGAAGTTAATGATACTCACGTGGGCAGAAGAGGATGCAAACGTTGTAGTATGTTCACGTCGAATAGAGGGTCACGAGAAAGCTGTGAAAGAAATCGAAGTATTAGGGAGACGAGTACTTGTCCTAGCATTGGCGTAACAGATTCTGAATCTGGCGTTTAAGGTGTGGATAAAGCGCTTTCTTATTTCGTAACTGGATAAATAATACATGGGGAGGAGACAGATGTCAACAGAAACTGTTTTAATTACAGGTGCTACAAAAGGAATCGGTTTGGAATTTGCTAAAATTTTCGCAAGCCATAGTTATAACTTAGTTTTAGTGGCCAGAGACGCAACGTTGCTGGAACAACAAGCCGAGAATTTTAAAAAGGATTATGGCATACAAATAAATACTTTTGCCGGCGATTTGAGCAGCTTTACAACGGTAGAGAGCTTGCATCGCCATTTGAAAAACGAGGGAATTGACATCGATATTTTGATTAATAATGCTGGAGCTGGCGGGTTCGGGCTCATGACGGAAATGGATATTCAGAAAGAAATGGAATATCTGCAGCTCAATATGATCTCGCTTACGTATTTAACTAGACTTTTTACGGATGACATGGTGAAACGAAAGCAAGGAAAAATTTTAAACGTGGCTTCACTAGCGGCCTTTCAGCCAGTTCCACGGATGTCGATGTATGGAGCAAGCAAATCGTACGTCTTATCCTTTTCGGAAGCGATTGCGGAAGAACTGAAAGGAACCGGGGTTCAAGTTTCCGTATTATGTCCCGGCTTTACCAAAACACCGCTCACGCAGCAATTCGCCGGAGCAGGCACGAAAGTGTTCAATAAGAACATGTTGGATCCGCAAATGGTTGCCAAGTGCGGATTTGAAGGGTTAATGAAGAATAAAAGGGTAATCATCCCGGGCTTTAAAAATAAATTCATGGCTAAATCTGTGGGACTGCTGCCAAGGAAATGGGTAACCATCTATACCCGAAAACTTCTTGAGCAAAAAGTGTAAAAAATAACAGACTATGGTATTGTTGGTGATTTATTTTAGGTGGTTCCACTTCTAACGGAAGAATTCAAAAAAGTACTTGTAAACTCTTAACAGAATCAAGGGAATATCTTTATAAATATATGACAACTAATAAATTATTCAGGTAATAGGAGGAGAAAAGGTGGCCCAAAACTTTAACTTTTATCAAATTTGGAAAGATAATTACTCCCGGTATAGCAACTTTTGGGATGAGCAAGTGACTAAAGAGTTTCCTGCTCAAGGGATAGGACAGATGTTGGAGATGAATCTTCAATTCAAAAAAATGATGAATGACACAACAGAACGTTTTTATGAATTTGTTAATCTACCAACACGAGATGACCTTGCACATATTTCCTCTCAGATTGTCAATATAGATGCAAAGGTTGATGATTTAGAAGAATTTATACAAGAAACTCAGGATAATCAAGGAGATTCAGCGGAATTGCAACGTGAAATGGCAAATTTAAAAAAGGATATGAAAAGCCTTGATACGAAACTGAATCAAATCATAATCTTATTAAAATCACCAACAGATATGAGTACAAAAGGTACTGTATAAAAGTGATACAGAAAAAGCAAATCCATAAGTCTATTATTAATAAATTAATTTTGTAAGGGGTGAAGTCATGAGTGTTCTTATGACAAAAGAATACGAAAAGTTTATCGAAATGATACCTGAGGAGTATCAACAGATGTATAGACGTGTAAAAAGTGCAACTCAAGTGTTAACATTAGATGCCGAGCCAAAAGTAGGTCCAACACCGAAGGAAGTTATTTGGACTAGGAATAAAACGAAGCTCTATCGATATATTTCTGATCAACCAAAAAAACATAAAATTCCAATTTTGTTGATTTATGCACTGATTAATAAACCATATATTATGGATTTAACAAAGGGTAGCAGTTTAGTAGAATATTTAGTTAATCGTAATTTTGATGTCTATCTCCTTGACTGGGGGACACCTGGCCGTGAAGATAAAAATATGAAATTAGATGATTATATTATGGATTACATCCCACGTGCAGTTCGTAAAATATTGCGAAAATCGAATGCTGATGAGGTATCCATACTTGGTTACTGCATGGGTGGTACTATAACATCAATATTTGCGGCGCTTCACCCTGAATTACCAATTCGTAACCTTGTTTTTTTGACAACTCCTTTTGATTTTGAAGAAACTGGTCTATACGGTGCTATGCTAGATGAGCGGTATTTTGATATTGATAAAGTTGTCGAAACACTCGGTAATATTCCACCTGAAATGATTGACATTGGAAACAAATTACTCAAACCGATGGCAAACTTTTATGGGCCATATGTTAGTCTTTTTGATCGTGCTGAAGATGAAAAATTCGTAAAAAGCTTTAAGCTTTTGCAAAAATGGTTAAACGACGGCATTCCATTTCCTGGTGAAGCCTATCATCAGTGGATTAGCGATTTTTATCAAAAAAACAAACTGATTAAAGGGGAACTATTTATTCGTGGTCGTCAGGTTAAACTTGAGGCAATCACTGCTAATGTGCTCAACTTATCAGGTGAAATCGATATTATTGCTCAACCACATCAAGTAGAAGCATTGATGAATCACATATCAAGTAGAGATAAACAATATATAAATTTACCTGTTGGGCATACATCTATTGCTTTTGGAAGTAAAGCTTCAAAAATAACTTATCCAACGATTGGTGACTGGTTGGAAGAACGGTCCAGCTAATAATGAATAATGTTCGAATAAGATGGTCTGTATTCTCAACTTGAAGAAGTTGTGAAAAGCTAAATTCTTTTAATGAAGAATTTAGTCTATAAATCATAATGAAAGCGTTTTATTTAAGGCGGATAATCTTAAGAAGAAAGTGCACTCCACAAAGTAAAGATTTTTTCATTTTTCACTTTGAGAGTAACTGTTACTGTAAAAAATTAATGAAGGGGTGAAATTATGTGGGTTTGTACTACACATATGAAAGAAACATTACTATTTTTAGAAACTCCCCATGTTAGCAAAGCTTCGTTTCAAATTAAGTGTTCCCTTTGTGATAATCTTGCTACTGCGAAAGTTTATTACACTCACCGAACTTACCATTTTACTAAAAAACAATTCATGGATTCTTTATCAAGATCTTCCACTAAAAAATCTGGCTAATTAATTTTTGAAAATACAAATTTACACTTTACTAATATCTAAAAAATACGAGAGAATTCTGATTACGCATAACGTTATGAAACGTATTATATTGTTACGTCTAAGGTACACAAAAATAATCCGAAACAATTCGGTTATAATATGGACTTATTTGAAGGAGAGTATTTTTTCTCCGTTTTTTATTTTGAAGACATTGATTTTACGAACGGTTAGGTTTTATATAAGAACATTGTCTAAAATATCACCTAATGTTCATACATTTTTTTATTACTCTTATTAGGATTATCGATGATAACTTTACCTGTTATTGAGTTTCTTATTGCAGAAAATATCAGTAATATTGTTAAAAGCCTGTTTTGATGATATTCAAAACAGGCTTTTTCTTTTACAAACTAACATTTTTCTTCTTCGCTAACATGAATTTTTCATCTAAAAAGTTTGTACCTAATACACCGAGAATAATCATGACTGCCCCGATGATATGGTAATATGCAAGATCTTCTTGTAAGAAGATTGCACCAGCGAACATCGTAATTAAAGTTGATACATTGCTGAATACACTCATCTTTGATGCTTCCATAATGGATAAAGCGTAATTTGATAGAAATGCTGTTAATAATGAGGAAAGGATTCCTAAATATAAGATTGAAACTAGAAATAATGGGCTTGTAAAGGGCTGAAAATATAGGTTCATAGTTCCAGCAGCAATATGATTTCCGATAGACAGTGTATTAAAGAAAACAAAACCAATTGCGGTCATCATATACGTTACATCGATTAATCGGAATTGTTTTGTCATTTTTCGTGCTAGGATATTATAACCAGCTGATGATAATGCTGATAAGAGAATGAGTATAACGCCGGTAAAACTAGTAGTATGAGAACCGAATCCTTTCATAACAAAAATATAGATGACACCAGATACAGATAAAAGAAGTGAGAGCTTTTGCCAAATTGTTGTTCGTTCTTTCAAAAAGTAAGAGGCACATACCATTGTGAAGATAGGAATAGTAGCTTGAATAATGCCTGCTTCAGAAGACGATGTATACACTAATCCAAATGCTTGAAAAGTGAAGAATAAAGCTGGATATAGAATTGCTATTGGTAAAATAGTAAGCATGTTTTTAAATGTAATCTTTAATTTGATAAAACCGAATATTACTGGAATAGATGCGATAAGAAAAGAAACGGTAAATCGATGAGCTAACGTATCAAGTGGCCCCGTGACTGTAAGAGTTAACTTTACAAACATAAATGAAAAACCAATTATGAATGTATAAAGAACAGCTGCGGCGTATGCCTTTTTTATTTGTGTCATATTTACACCTCATGTAATGAATTTTCTTACTGGCCAGTATACGTAAATGGTAATATTTTCTTGTGGATGCTACAATACAAATAAATACCATCTGTACCGGTACAAAAATATATAGAGGTGTAAGCGTGTATAAATATTTAATCGTTTTTAATGATTTAGAAAAGTTAATTCAAAATGGAGAATTAAAAGAAGGTGATAAATTACCTTCTATTCGATCTTTAAGTACGCGTTATCAATGCACGAAAAGTACAATTATTCGTGCACTCCAAGAGTTAGAAAAAAGACATATGATATACTCCGTTTTGAAAAGCGGATACTATGTTGTGAAAAAAACGAACGAAGATCATGCAAGCCATAGTAGTGTAATAGATTTTGCAACATCTGCACCTGATCCAGATGTTTTTCCATATTTAGATTTTCAGCATTGCATTAATAAAGCAATTGATACATACAAAAATGATCTATTTATATATGGGACTCCGAAAGGGTTGCCTTCGTTAATTCAGGTTGTTCAAAGGCAATTAACAAACTATCAAGTGTTTACGAATGAAGAGAATATTTTTATTACATCTGGCGTACAGCAAGCGCTATCTTTGTTAACTTCTATCCCGTTTCCAAATAAAAAGAACACGATTTTAATTGAACAACCGAGTTATCATTTATTTATCGAGTATTTAGAAACGCACAACATCCCTGTTAGGGGAATTGAACGAACAGTGGAAGGGATAAATTTAAACGAATTAGAACGTATATTTCAAACAGAAGATATTAAATTTTTTTATACAATGCCGCGGTTTCATAATCCGTTAGGTACATCGTATTCTAAGAAAGAAAAGGAGGCTATTGTCCGTTTAGCGAAGAAATATGATGTATTTATCGTGGAAGATGATTATTTAGCAGATTTAGAAAGAGATGCTAAAGCGGATCCGATGTACAGTTATGATGATTCCTCTCATGTTATTTATTTGAAGAGTTACTCCAAAATTATTTTTCCTGGACTCCGAGTTGGTGTTGCTGTCATACCTAATTGTTTAACGGAAATTTTCTTTACATATAAAAAATTACTAGATATTGATAGTTCTATGATTTCCCAAGCAGCCTTAGAAGTTTACATAAAAAGCGGGATGTTTGATCGACATAAACAAAAAATTCGCGTTTCCTATTATGAAAGATCCGAGAGGTTAGCCGCTTCTTTGAAAGAATGGAGTAGTACGAACAACCAGTTGTTTCAATACCACGACGCACATTTTCCATGTGTCCATACACACATTACGCTAGTTAAGAAAGTTATCGTTCAGCCACTTATTCGAAAGCTACTAAAAAATAATGTATTACTAGATTCGATTGATAAAAATTATTTATCTTTTATTCCGAGAGAAAGAATATTGAAATTAAACGTATCAAACGTAAAGGAAGAAATGATTGAAGAGGGGATATGTAAGATTATCGATGAAATGAAACGTATATAGATTGTTCTGTTGTTTTGAAATAAAGTTTGGTTAAACATATTAATAGAACGTGTATTTTGCAACAAACAAAAAGGAATCCATTTTGAAAAAAGATTGATCAAAATGGTTTCTTTTACATTTTAAATGAACTTTTCATTTTATAAAAAAGTTTGATTATTTTCTGCCTATGTTACTCCATAATCGCGCCCTTTAATTGAATAATTAATTAGCTTCTAGCTACTTTCGTTGAAGATCAAAAGCTGTTGAAGCTGGATCGTACTTATCGAATTTAGCATACGTTAGCTCAATATCATACTTCCCATTTATTCCAGCAAGTAAGAAATAATATCTTGATTCTTACTTTGTAGTGAGCTTGGGATATCATCACGATTTGAATTTAATCTAAAGTAACAAGTGTCGACTTTATCCTGATATAAACGATATCGTAATATTTTCTTTTCACTTGCGAGTTTACTTATAATTTGTTCAAAAAATTGGCTCTGAGTCATCGTATCCACTGAACCTAAGTGAAATATTCCCTTTAAATCATTTTCAATAATAAATCGTAATTGTTTTGCTAACAGAACATCCAAAAGATTGTTACATACGAGATTGCTGTACACATCTATCACTTTATTATTTTTTATGCTTCCAGTGATTAAATTCCATCTTGGTGAATCCTTACCCCATATTGCTGGGATTCGGATAATTATCACTCGCTCATTCAAAGTTTCTTTTAGCATGTTTTCACATTCAATTTTGAACTTCCCATAATCTGATTCGGCAATAGGTATATCTGTTTCTGTGTGGGGTCTTGAAATATCTCCATCAAATACATTTGTGGTAGAAAAATAATAAACACGGCTACTTTTATTTTGTAATTCCATAGCTAATTCTTTATGAAACAGGAGCTGTTGATCAAAATCCCCTCTGAGGCAAGAAATCACTATGTTGGGTTTAATTGTCCTTATAATTTCTTTCAGTTTATCGAGTTGCTGAACTTCTAATTGGAATTGCTTATCATTAGGGAGGGTAGTTAACGAAGAAAAATACGTTCCATATAGGTCAAATTCATCAGTAAATTCATCTATTAAAGCTCTTCCTACAAGACCACTTGCACCCAGAATGAGTATCTTTTGCATTACAAATTCCCCTCCAAACAAATTCTTTTATATTTAAAACGAACAAATAACATTCTCTTCCACTCACGATGTAAACCACTTCTTCCACCTAAAAATTCTCTCTGATATTCAATATTCCTGCAACGTTAGTTAAGTACATTTCTTTCACAATCTCACACTAGTTTTTTAACATAAATATCCAATTTTGTTCAGAATTCTTATTCAACAAAATGGCCTGATTGTTGAACAAGAAAAATCCTGCATTTCAAGCAGGATTTTTAATCAAACTTTTTTACAAACAGTACATCTTTTTTATAAACGGTACGACTTTCTTATAACCAGTACAACTTTATTTCAAACCGACATGTTCATTAAGGAAACAGATTTGTAGCATTTTCAATGTTAAGGAAATCCAAATAAAAAAGCCTTGCTACATATAAAGTTAAATAGACTAAATTAATAAGAGGATATTATGTTCAATTAATAAAAGGGAATACATTTTTTATACTCTCCGTATCTTTTTAAGAAGGAAAACCGTTATGTAAAATGAAAGGTATTTTTACACTCTAATAAAGTGAATGGGGGAAAACTATGAAGGTCCTTATATTAGGAGGTACTCGTTTTTTAGGAAAAGCTTTTGTAAAAGAAGCATTGAAAAGAGGTCACGAAATTACATTATTTAATCGCGGTACCAATAAAGAGATGTTTCCTGAGGTTGAGCAGCTAATTGGTGATAGAGACGGTGATGTCTCACTTCTAGAAAACCGGAAATGGGATGTTGTAATGGATACCTGCGGATTTGCTCCGCATCAAATCAAAAAAATTGCGACTGTACTTGGGGATAACGTCGAACATTATACATATATCTCAAGCATCTCTCTTTATAAGGATTGGATTCCCCTCAATATTACGGAAAATTATCATTTACAATCCATGCCGCCGGATGATAAGTTGAAAGACGTTGAGGAGGGGAAAATTTCTCCCTATGAGTATTACGGCGCGTTGAAAGTACTTTGTGAAGCAGAAGCAGAAAAGCATTGGCCAGGGCGTGTTTTGCATATAAGAGCAGGGCTGCTTGTCGGACCGTTTGACTATACGGATCGGCTTCCGTACTGGGTTCAGCGTGTGGCACAAGGTGGAAAAGTATTGGTGCCGGGACGTTCAGATCGCCCTGTTCAATTGATTGACGTAAAAGATATAGCAACATGGGTGTTCAATATGGCAGAAAACAGAAAAAAAGGTACGTTTAATGTAACAGGTCCGAATTATGAATTGACTATGAAAGAGCTATTAAACACCTGTAAAGCTGTCACAAACAGCGATACCGAATTTGTGTGGGCAGAAGAACAGTTTATATTGGAGCACAAAGTAAAACCATGGACGGAAATGCCTTTATGGATTCCTGAACACTTCCCGTTAGAAGGAGAAACAGAACCGTGGAAAGGATCTTTTTTCATCAGTATAGAAAAAGCTGTTAACGCTGGACTTTCCTTCCGACCTCTTGAAGATACTGTTTATGATGTGTATCAATGGGAGAAAGCGAGACAGGATACAGAACGAAAAACAGGGATATCACGAGAAAGAGAGCAAGAGCTGCTAGAGACTTGGTTCCAAAAAGAGAAAAAGGAGACATTGTGATGGGGTTATAACCCCCATACCCATCTAATTCAAGGAAAATTATATCCTAAATAATTGATTATTCTAAATAATGTTGTTCATCAATCGGGCCAGATTGTTGAACAACACCTTTTAAGAAAATTGGATATCTATGTTAAAGTTTATAAGAGATTGTGAAAAAATGTACTTAAGCTAACTGGCAGGATAGTTGAATAATTAAAGGATTTTTTTTATCTTAAAAGGAATTATATAAATTAATTAATTGTGTAGTTATGCTGGAAGAAAAAAATTACTTTTATCAAGAAAGAAGTTAAAGGAATTGGCATGACAACTTAATTAGTGACCTCTCTACAACAAGCCGCAAATGAATTTTGACCAACGGGATTATCTAGTAAAGGGATTAAATTGGAGGGAATAGAAAATGGATGTAACAACACTTTTGTTACAGCAATGGGCAAGCTGCTTAGATGAAGAAGACTGGTTTCCACCACTTGAAAAAGTGCTAGAGGATATCACTTTTGAACAGGCAATTTGGAAACCAGCTGATGGGGCAATGAATTCCATTTGGGAATTAGTTTGTCATTTACTTTTCTATGAAAAGAGATTTCTGATGCGATTTCTTGGTGAAACAGCGAATGAACCACAGGCAGAAAATAATGAATCTACATTTCGATTACCAACTGAGACGTTAGAAAATTGGAAGGAAACAAAACAAGAATACTTTTATGTTCATCGTGAACTTGAAAAAATACTAGCAAAATCAGAACATGAAGATTTGTATAGACAGATCCCAGGAGAAGATAATTCATTAGTGCTTGAACTGAAGAGTTTAGCAATGCACGACGCATATCATATTGGGCAAATTGTATTCCTTAGTAAAATGCAAGGAGCTTGGGCAGGGAAACGCAGCTTTTAAAAAAGCTTCATTAGCTTTACAGTTATTCCATTATAGGGGGGGCTTTATTAAGGAATTTTACTATTGTAAAATTCCTTTTTTGATATAGAACTAACGCATGCGTTAGTTCTATAAGCCTTAAGTGATATTATGAGTGAGGTCAGATTTTAGTTATTCAATTAAAGGGCGCGATTGCAGAAGATGATGGCTAACGACTTTGAATCGTTAGCCATTTTTAAATCATTCTTTAAATACATGTCTACTATGATGTAGCTTTGAAATAAAGTTTGATTAAAAATACCTCACAAACCCATATTTTACGATAAAGAAAAAGAATCCATTTTGAAAAAAGATTGATCAAAATGGATTCCACTTTTGAGATTGACTATTTATCTTTCATAAAAAAGTATAATCATTTTTGTGATCTTTCCTCCGTTAAAGCGCCCTATACCAAAAGAAAAGGCACAATTCATATTAGAGAATTGCCCCCGATTGCTTAAATAAGATACTTAACTAGGTATATTTTATTTCATCATCTCATTATAAATATAGAGACTATATAATGCAGGTATCAACAAACCAAGAGCAAGGCAAAGAACAGAACAAACCACCACGCTTATTCCAAAAGAACAAAATTCAATCTTATACTACCAAGAATAATAACGGAAATACGGCAGTCATGAAAAAAGGAAGCTGCCAAAACTTGAATTTACTTGCTTTATCTAAAATCGTCCCTGGTTGATTGTTTACACTTTATACTTCGCTAGAAAAAATTTTTCTCAACTTTAAGGAGGAAATTTAATTGGAACCAGTGCCATCTACCCAAACGAAGCTACAAGCTCGTGAAGACACGAAAAAAAATGCACTTATTTTCATTGCTGTTGTAGCTATTCTTATTGGAACTATTTTTGTGAGTTTATTACAACTTCAGCCACCAAAGGTTGTACCAACTACTGGTTCAGCAAATGAGTTTTCTGCAGAGAGAGCACTCTCCCATTTAAAAGAGTTTGCTGTAAAACCACATCCTCTTGGATCGGTAGAACATGACAGAGTTCGAGACTATCTTGTTCACAGTTTAGAAGAGTTAGGATTAAATCCTGAAATCCAAAAAGCCAATTCTTTAAATAGTATTGGCAGATGGATAGTAGGCGGCACAGTGGAAAACATTGTTGCCAAAATAGAAGGAACGAACTCTACAAAAGCGATTATGCTTGTTGCACATTATGATTCTGAACCAGGATCACCAGGTGCAGCCGATGATGGGGCCGGAGTGGCTGCCATCTTAGAAACAGTAAGGGCCTTAAAGGAAATGGCACCTCTTCAAAACGATGTCATTATACTCTTAACAGACGGAGAAGAAAATGGATTACTTGGAGCAAAAGCATTTGTAGAGGGACATCCTTGGGTAAATGATGTCGGATTAGTGTTAAACTTTGAGGCACGGGGAAACGAAGGTCCCTCTTTTATGTTTGAAACAAGTGATAACAATAGTTGGCTAGTTAAGGAGTTCGTTCAAGGTACTTACACACCTGTCGCTCATTCCTTCCTTTATAGTTTATATAAGCAAATGCCAAATGATACTGATTTCAGCGTGTTTAAAGAAGCCGGTCTTAAAGGATTAAATTTTGCCTTTGGTGATGGGGTTAGCCATTATCATACAACCAGCGATAACTTTCAAGAGCTAAGTTTAGAAAGTCTCCAGCATCACGGCGAATATATGTTACATCTTGTTACCCATTTTGGAAACGTCGACCTCACTCAAACTCATGAAGGGAATCAAGTTTTCTTTAACATTTTGGGTTCCAACATGATTACCTACTCAGACAAACTTGTCATTCCGATTATGCTGTTGGCGGTTATTCTTTTTGCCGTTACGGCCGTACATGGATATTGGCTTAAGAAACTATCCCTTCTTGGAACATTTGCAGGTTTTCTTGTTTTCATTATTGGCATCATCGGGTCTTTTGCCATCGGATCAGGATTATGGTCCGTACTCACCTTTATTTTTACGGATCAAGAATGGTTAATGGGAACCGATAAGACGGTTGGTACCCTTTACCTCATCAGTTTTTCCATTATTATCTTTGCTTTCTTGACGATCCTTTATGGGTTGGCTCATAAAAAAATCAAAACAGGCAGCTTAATGATGGGTGCCTTATTTCTTTGGTTAATCCTTTTAGCTGCCTCGAGTTTTCTGCTCCCAGCAGGCAGTTATGTGTTTGCGTGGCCACTATTATTTGCTCTAATCTGCGTCAATATTTTGATTCGTTTAGATGAGCATTCATGGAAGAGTTATCTTGTTACAGCTGGTTTTGCCATCCCGGCATTTCTTATTCTATCACCAGTTATTTATCTCTTTGAAGGACTCATATCCATGCATATGGCTGGTGTGCTCATGGTCCTTGTTTCTCTTTTAGGTGCCATGCTGGTATCTATTTTCACCACCCTAAAAATAAAATTTAATTGGGTGATACCATCCATCTTCTTAGTTACAGGATTATTGGTCATGATCACTAACAGTATCAACCTAAACAACATGCCGACAGCAGAACATCCACAAGCAAGCGATATTGCTTATTTTATGGATGCAGATTCAAACAAAGCATATTGGGCGGCCCGTCAGCCATTAGATGAATATACATCGAATTATATTAATGAAAATGTGAAGAAAGGCCATACGTCAGAATTTTTTCCTATTTTAAACTGGGATGCAAGTTATACCCAGGCTGATTTATATAGCATGGAAGCACCTAGTGTGACGGTATTATCTGATAAGGTTGAAGGTGCCAAGCGGACAATAGAATACCAATTGAAAACGAATCGTAATGCTGAAGAATTGTTAATGGAGTCTTTTTCAAAGATGAATGTATCTCAACTGACCATCAATGGAAAAGAAGTGGAGTTGAAGCAAAAAGAATTCACAAAGGAATCGCCATTTGAATTCAATTACGTTCTAGGTCAAGCCGAAGAGTTACATGTAAAGGTAACCGTAAATGCTAAGGATTCTATAGAGTGGATGATAGCCGATCGTTCTTACAGCATTCCAGAATTAAAAGGGGAACGGTCGTCAAAATACAGTACCTATGGGGATAATTCATACATCATGAAAACGATTAAACATTAATGACCATTAAATAAAGGCCGACATATACAATGTTTGATTCTCCAAACTAGTATATGTCGGCCTTTTAATACGATTGACTGCTTGTAAAACATCGGGAGGTATTTGAATGGAAATTAAATAATGAATGCCATTTAAATGGTAAAACTTGAACAATAAAACTCAATTACTTATGATACGGTTCACCACCATTAATCTTAAACTAATTTACCTTCTGTAAAATCGGCAACTCTTCCTCAAAAATCTGGCCCGATTGCTGAATAAGAAAAAACCCTGCACATCAACACAGGATTTTGATCAAACTTTTTTACATATTATCAATCTTTATTTTAAACGATCAGACTTTTTTATAAATTATCAAACTTTGTTTTAAAGCCACATATGATAGATCACATTATAATTCTAACTTTTTTATAAAAAGGTATTGATAACCAGCCGTATCCGTATAATGCTCCTCGATAGTCAAATCCGTTTCATGATAGAGCAAACCGTCGATGACATGTACGGCATCCCGAGCGTTCATATTGATAACAATGTCATTCTTACTAAATCCAATGCTACTCGACTAAGAGAGAACCCTTCAAGACGTTACCTCATCATTTGACTCTTCGATATAACCCTTCAGTTCCGGCAAGAACTGTCTAGCCATTATCTGAGTAATGTAGTCATTCTCAATTTAAGCTAGAAACATTTCGCACAAGAAAAGCGTCCTTTTATTGAATACGCTGCTCTTTAATTGCACATTGTTCTCGAATTGTTCGTTTTTTTAGTAAATGGTAACATATAATATAATTGGTTCTCGGATGATAACCATAAAAAGCAAGAAGGTAAGTATGAACTTGACCCCAAATCAACGATCCGTGTTACTTGCATTAACCACTGATTGGCAGACACCAATACAGATTGCTGGTCAGCTTTCAAAAGCATGTGACAATCCATCCGACGTAAATCAGGCGCTTAAAGATTTAATGCATGAAGGTTTGGTTCAGGCTAATCCAGTTTTGCTCGGCATGTACCGATTAACTTCGGATGGCATTGCCACTAAGGCGTTGGAATTGAGTAAGAACCAATAAAATGTTGACACTTACACAAGAGGAAAAAATCATTCTATCGATAAGATGTTTGTTCAATTGGATAGACTACCCTTTAAGGGCGTTTTTTCAATATATATGGATTTTTATTCCTCTTTACTCATCATCTTTTCACTTCTATACTTCGCAATTTTGATCAAATATGCAATACCATGTACAAAATAATAACTTAATAAAAGAGCAGGGTAAATTGAATAAAGGTTTTTTGAAATGGTTGGAAGAAGATGATACATTTGATTTAAATGGAAAATAAAAACAATGATTTTTATTGCGGAAAAGAAGATGAGGTTCCTGAATATGTTGTGGAAGAGTTTCATTATGATTTAAAAGAGGATGAAGAAGTGGAAGTAGTATGACCTTTTTGTAATGGCACAATGCGAAGAGAGAGAAAAGACCCAAGTGAATAATCTTCACTTGGGGCGTGATTTAAGTCGCGTTAGCGATTTTGTTCTTGCTATTAACTAGAAAATGAAGGTTCCCAGAAAGTAAGTTGTTCTTTTTTTTAAACTTGGTTAATATTTTATGTTATAGGAAAATGTCTGGAAGAGGTGATTTCAAGTTGGACGGGAACACTAAGATCACTTTTTCACCAAAGATTTGGATTCCAAAACAGATTGAAGAAGCATGGAAATTAAAACAAGAACTTGGCCAAGAGGCCATTTTTATAGCTGGAGGAACATGGATTCAGCTTCGCTGGGAATCGGGGGAGAAGCTTCCCAATCATATCATTCATCTTGGAAAAATCGATGCATTAAATAAGGTTCAGCTGTCAGCTGACCAAACCTTAAGTATTGGTACATTCACCACCTTAGCAGCCTGCCGCAGCCGCCCTGATATCCAGAAGTACTGGCCGATTTTAGCAGAGGCCGCTCGAAATGTCGCATCTCCAGCGGTACGAAATCAAGGTACGATAGGCGGGAATATCGCATGCGGCTTTGGAGATATCATTCCAGCCCTGCTGGTGTTGGGTGCAACTATTACTTGGTTTGATGGATCCGACTATATAACCGATGAGGCAGGCAATTTTTTAAAGAATTCCTCAGCCAAAATTGTAACGGAAATTCATTTACCAAAATCCCCAAAAACTAAAACCTTTTATAAAAAAATTGGCCGGCGTGAAGCCTTTACACCTTCCCTTTTGACGGTTGCCGGTACACTCGCAATGAATGAACGAAATAAAATAGAATATGTTCGACTTGCGGTTGGTGGAGGAGTCATCGTTCCTTCCCGTTTACTAACATGTGAAAGCATGCTCCAAAATCAAGTGCCAAATGAAGAGTTATGGCAAAAAGCACATGCACAAATCCTCCAAGAATTCCAGCCGCTAACAGACCGTTTTGCTTCCTCTCACTATCTTAAATTAGTTGCTGCTAATCTATTAATTGCCGGTCTAACCGAATCGTTATCTTAAGGGGGGGGAGTGCTTGCATCTTAATCGTGAATCATCAGGCGAAAACTGGCGGGTAAGACCTGATGGAGTAGAAAAAGTAACAGGCACCTTAAAGTATCTTACTGATTTAACGTTTCCAACTATGTTATTTGGAAAGATTATGCGCAGCCACTATCCACATGCAAGGATTATAGCCATTCATACAGAAAAGGCGAAAAAACTGAAGGGAGTCCATGGGGTTTTAACCTATAAGGATATACCTGGGTTAAATGGGTTTGGTATTCTCGACCCGGATCAGCCTGTCCTATGCCATGATAAGGTTCGGTTTATCGGTGATGCTGTCGCGGCTGTAGCCGCTGAATCCAAAGAGATAGCCGAACAAGCCTTAAAGTTAATTGAAGTGGAGTATGAAGTTTTCCCGGTAGTCGATGACCCAGAGCTATCGCTGTTACCGTCAGCACCTCAAATTCATGAAAAGGGAAACATCCTCCACCGTTCATCCTTTAAAAAAGGAGATTTGGATGAAGGCTTTAAAAATTGCGAGTTTATTATTGAAGAAACGTATGATACTCCAAGGCAAATCCATGCTTATATGGAAACGGAAGGAGGAGTGGTAGTTCCTGATAAGGATGGCGGGATCATCGTCTACATGGGGACGCAACATGGCTACTGCGACCGCTTTCAGCTTTCGAGAATTTTAAATCTCGATGAAACCAAAATACGGGTTGTCTCAAGTCCGATGGGCGGCTCCTTTGGAGGAAAAGATGAATTAAATGTTCAGTCATATGGGGCATTGCTCGCGCTTTACACGGGCTATCCTGTAAAAATCCATCAAAATCGGAGGGAGTCGATACAGTCAGGAATAAAGCGGCACCCGATGCGGATTAAGATGAAAACAGGTGTGGATCGTGATGGAAATATTTTAGCGCATGAAGCTACTATCATTGCTGATACGGGAGCATATGCGACACTCGGCCTTGCAGTATTAGAGTGTGCGGTTGAAAATACAGTCGGACCTTATTTGATTCCAAATATCAATATTGATGGCGTATCTGTTTATACGAATAACGGTGTATCAGGAGAATTTAGAGGGTTTGGCAGCAACCAAGTTGTTTTTGCACTCGAAGGGCAGCTTGATCGGTTAGCTGAAAAATTAAAGATGGACCCTATTGAATTGAGAGAAAAAAATATTAAGAGATTAGACGGATTAGGTGCTCTTGATCAAACCATTGCACCAACGGATGGAGCAAAAGAAGTCTTGGATGCCATCAAACAGTCTAACATTTTACGGATGAAAAAAGCGGATAATGGTAAATGGAAAAGGAGAGGTGCAGGGATTGCGATAACCATTCTCGGCCAAGGATTGGGTCACGGGATTCCGGACCCAGGGGCAGGGTACATGTCAATCAGTAAGGATGGCAAAATTGAAGCAGCTTTTGGTGTAGAAGAGGTGGGTCAAGGGGTATTGGCTGTCATTGAAACCTTACTTATGAAAGCCTTTAAATGTGGAAGTGATGATCTCAATATTGTAATCGGGGACACGGAGAAGGTTCCACATTCCGGTTCGACAACGGCATCAAGGGCAACAACCATGATTTGGTTAGCCATTGAGAAGATGAGAGAATCCTTTGAAAGTCAAATTCTTCAGCGTGCATCACAAATGACGGGACTTCCAAAACAGCAGTTGTGTCTAGGTCCAGGTGGAATATGGAGGGAGTCGAAGTTGATCGTCTCTTATGTTAATTTAGCAGGTCAATTAAATGAACCTATCGAGGTATCGGTTGAATTCCCTTATCCACAATCCAATGATACCGTGCAAAAAGGACGCTACCTTTATTCTTTTGCAGCTGTTGCAGCTGAAGTTGAAGTTGACCTATTAACAGGGAAGGTTACTGTGCTTGGTTTGGACCAAGCGATCGCTGCAGGCCCGGTCGTTAGTCCAATGGGGTATCTCGGTCAAATTGAAGGAAGCGGGGTGATGTCCATTGGTTACACGCTAACGGAGGATTGTCCAATGGAAAAAGGAAAGTACGTAACTGAGAATTTTGACACATATTTAATTCCGACGATTTGCGATGTTCCTCCCGATATGAACGTGTACGCCATTGAAACTGTCCAGTCAGGAGACACATTCGGACCAAAGGGGATTGGAGAAATTGGAACAGTGGCGGTTGCCCCGGCGATTGCCAAAGCGATTCATGATGCGATTGGGTATTGGTGTAACCGAATTCCTGTTTCACGGGAGGAAATTTTACAGGCAGTGGAAAAGGAGGGGAGAATTTGGACGTAATCATTGAGGTTCAGTTTAAAGTAAATGATCAATCGGTAAATCTTGGGGTCCCACCTTTACGCCGTCTGAACGATATTCTTCGCGAGGATCTTGAAATGACTGGAACCAAAATCTCCTGCGGAATCGGCCGCTGCGGTGTATGTACTGTCTTAATGAATGGTCAAATGGTTAACTCTTGTTTAGTGATGGCGTTTCAATTAAATCATGTTGAAATCGTAACGATAGAAGGACTTGACGGTGAAGAAGAACTCGATCCGATACAGAAAGCTTTTATGGAAGAGGGCGGCTTTCAATGTGGGTATTGTACACCTGGGATGATTTTAGCAACAAAAGCATTGTTAGAAAAACATCCTCACCCAACCCAGGAACAAATCCTAGAAGGACTGTCTGGTAATCTATGCCGCTGCACGGGATATGGGGGAATCCTTCGAGCAGTAAAATCCATTTCCAATGCCATTTCCGGTGCCTGATACCGTTCGTGGACAAAACGTTCATTTTGTACGCATCGAGTAGACGTTTGTTGAAAAGTAGATATTTCGTAAGAGCGACAGCAAGGATGTTTTATGAACAGGGGGGAGTTTGTGAGAGAAGAAATATTTATGAAGATGGCAGTAGACATTGCCCTTGAAAATGTTATGACAGAACACGGTGGCCCGTTTGGAGCCATTATTGTGCGAAAAGGCAAGATCATTGGAATTGGCCGTAATGAAGTGACAGCAACGAACGATCCGACCGCACATGCTGAGATGCAGGCGATTCGCGCAGCCTGTAAAGAATTAAATAGCTACCAATTGACAGATTGTGAGATTTATACGAGCTGCGAGCCTTGCCCGATGTGTTTCGGAGCAATCTATTGGGCGAGACTAACATCAATCTATTATGCGTGTACAAAAACAGAAGCTGCTGGAATTGGATTTGACGATCAGTTTATTTACGAACAACTTGCGTTACGATTCGAGGAGCGAGCGATACCAATGAAACAAGTACGGCCAGGAAATTACATGATACCATTCAAAATTTGGAAAACCTCAATTAATAAGGCAGAATATTAATAAAGGGTGTCAGGCACCGTTAGGGACAAATGTCCTTTTCTGGTGCCTAACACCCTTTAATAGTTACTCGAAGCTTGGTGACATGCAGGGAGTCGATTTGGCTAAATAGGAAGCCTTGTTTTTCAAGGATGGGCAAGCTCGTATAACTGGTATCAACCATTAATAACTGAAAGTTGTCTCTTGCAGTTATGATAGAGAAAATCCTTATACCTTGTACGACCTCCAGTAAATACTTGCTTCATCAGTTTTTCTATTATGTCATTTTGTATTTCTTGATTTCGATAAAAATAATCATAAAAAATAGCTATTTTCTGGCATATGTCATCTATTATTGAGCCAAAAACTGAAATGCTAATTCAAATAAGAAATATTTATCGAGAATATGCTCCTGAGCTTGATACTTATATGACCACGGAGGAAGCTGAAGACCTACATAACCTTCGCATCTCACAAATACAAATCAATAATTTATTTGAAAAGCCAGTTACTAAGATATACCGATGGGATGACGAATATACTACGGAAAAGTATCTAAAATTAATTCAATCCTACTCAGATTTTCACGATATTAACGATGAGAAGAAACAAGCTATTTTAGAAAGTGTTGCAGACTATATCGAAAGTGAAAATGGTAAAATAGTTGTTCCACAAGAAGTAAGATTATATATGGCTAGAAAGTGATGTTTGACATTCTTTTCTTAAACAAACGGAGTGCGTTAGTTGAAAATAATAAGCCTATTTGTATCCGTGGCCCTATTTTTGTTATCCCATTAAAGGGCGCGATTGTTGAACAACAATTAAAAGGGCGATACATATTATACATGACTAATATGTATCGCCCTTTATTTTTTATGACTTTTTACGATTTAGGTCTTGATAATATAAAGTGTAGTAAGGCTTTTATTTTTCTATATCAAAATTAAGCGACTATACTATCTCTATAAGATCCGTTAGCTTACGGATTTCATAAGTCGGCTTAATTCCTAAATGGTTTTCTTTAAGATGCGGATTGAACCAGCAAGTGTCAATCCCGTAATTTATGCCTCCATGAATATCGGAAGTCAAAGAATTGCCTACAATCAACACTTTAGCTTTATCTGTAATTTGCAGCTTAGAAAACGCATAATCGAAGATACCTTTATCAGGTTTCTGAAATCCAGCTTCTTCAGAAATAATGATATGCTCAAACGTATTACAGAGAGACGAGCTCCCAATTCTTGATGTCTGCACATTTGTGAATCCATTTGTTATAATGGCCAGCCGACAACCAGTAAGATTGTCACATAATTCTACAGCACCTTGCATAAGATGCGCTTCCTGTCCCAAATATTCAAGATAAACATTGCTGAACGTATCTGCATTGATTTCAAGCTCATGTGCAAGGAATAATCTCCTAAATCTCTCTACTCCCAATTTTGGCAAAGTAGTAAGCCCTTGTTCCAAATCTCTCCACAATACATTGCTAATCTCTTTATATTTAGCTTCATAATCCGCCAATCCCGTAGGCAATCCAAACTCTACAAAAGTTTTATGTAGTGCCTTTCTTTCTGATATACTGAAGTCGAACAGTGTATCATCAACATCGAACAATATGATTTCGTATTTCATAGCTCCTCCATTTATCCATTGCTTATCCAATATTAAGTCGGTATCGAAAGGGATGTGATTCTTATTTTTTGAGATACAAGATTGTAAATGGGATAAATTAATAATCCTTACAGGTATAGTTTGCTTATTATTTTTATTGTGTTACATAGTGACCTAAATGTAAAGTAATCCGCAATGTCGGAAAGTAGTATTAGGAGTATCACCCCATGCCCATCAAGCTAATATTTTGAAGTACCCCAAAAAACAAAAATTTTATCTCCCTACAGTTGTCTACATGATTTCTGCATAAGGAAAGGACTCTATGAATATTAAAATAAATAATAAAAAATAGGTTGGGGTACGTCCTTATAAAAAGAACGGTGTTTATCTTTCTTAAAATTTAAATCTAAATTTACGCTATAGGGAGTGTGTTGATGGAAAAATACAGATTATCAAAAGCAATCGGGGTTGTCTTAGGGATATTAACGATCATTGTTACGTTAGGATATGGCTTTCTGTATTTACTTGGTACTTCCTTAGGGAAAGCGCTCCATTCCGAAATTGATTCATCAGCAACTGATAGGCTTACTTTAGTCATTCTTATTGGTCTTCTCATAGTCGGCGTAATAACTGGAGCAGGTTCTTTTTGGTTAAACCGGAATGTATGGAGAGTCGTTTACTTTGGATTCTGTTTGGTACTTGGAATTTGTCTTTTTGTTACTTTTTTTATTTCTATAGGAGCATTAGGAAGCATATATGAATTTATGATTTTATGTATTAGCATGATGTATTTTTTGTTGAGCTATTTAGTAAGAAAGGGTAAATGAAAGTTACAAAGGTTGATTGCGGTTTTATCTCGCTCTTGAGTGAAAAGGCATCAGATACGCTTTAACTTGTGAATAAAGGGTAGAAGAATTCGGTATATCGCAGCTTGCCCCCTCTATCACTATTAAGGTGGAATGGTTTGGTGAATATTCCGAATTACCGAATAAAAACATTGTGAACATATTGCACTGTTTTACCGTGTTTATTATGATAGAATCAGGCTGTAATTACATTTAATTCTTGAACCAAGATCACATACTCTAGGATACGGGAGGACTGATCATTTTGAAAGGTGTAAGGCTGTTAAAAAAAGGGATGTGTTTTGGACTATTAAGCTTAAGTCTTGTAAGCTTAAGCCTCTTTGGAGAATCAAAGCAGACGGAAGCAAAAGAAAAAGTAGAGCAAACAAAAAGTACAAGTCATGCGATTAGCCAAAAGTTCGTACAACTTGAGAAAAAGTTTGATGCTCGGCTCGGGGTCTATGCTATCGACACTGGCACAAATCGCACGGTAGCCTATCGACCTGATGAACGCTTTGCTTATACATCCACCTTTAAGGCTCTGGCTGCAGGGGCAGTGCTGCAACAAAACTCGATTGACAAACTTGACGAGGTAATCACCTACACCAAAGATGATCTGGTCACGTATTCGCCGATCACAGAGCAACACGTGGATACGGGGATGACCCTTAGGGAAATCTGCGATGCTGCTATCCGTTACAGCGATAATACCGCAGGGAACCTTTTATTGCAGAAACTGGGCGGCCCTAATGGATTCGAAAAAGCACTGAGGCAGATCGGCGATAATGTCACCGAGGCTGATCGCTTCGAGACTGATTTGAACAGTGCCATCCCAGGAGACATCCGTGATACAAGTACAGCAAGAGCACTTGCCACCAACCTGAAGGCTTTCACGGTCGATGACGTGCTCTCGAATGATAAGCGTACAATTCTTACAGATTGGATGCGGGGGAACCTTACTGGAGACGAACTGATCCGTGCGGCCGTACCTAAAGGCTGGGAGGTAGGCGATAAAACCGGAGCAGGAGACTATGGAACGCGAAACGACATTGCTATCGTTTGGCCGCCGAATAGAGATCCCATCATTATCGCGATTCTATCCACCCATGATACTAAGAATGCTACCTATAATAATGAACTTATAGCACAGGCTGCCAAGGTCGCACTTAATGCCTTCAAGTGAATTAGGAGCGAGTATCAAAACAAGGAAAAATACACGTAGTCATTAGATACTTTTTAATTTTAGGAAGCAATGTCCAATTGCTTCTTTTTTGTTGCCGTTATGAAACTGAATGGTTTTTGGAAACTAGAACATTTAAAGGAAAAAATCGACGAATGTTGGCGTTCGTAAATATCCCTTGCGAGTCCAATTTCGTGTTTTTACTTTCGCCTGTATCTTTGGTTCGAGATAAACAAACTTTTGGACTTTATGGGTTATGACTGATTTAGCAACCATGCCTTCTAAATCAATATGTTTAACAGCATCAAAATAAGTGCTGCCATCTTTTTTGATATAACGGATCTTCGAAATGATCTCTGTATCGGGTAATACCTGGTGTAATATTTCCTTTCTTTTATAGGAGTACGTGAACGATTCAGAGAATGAACCGCCACATCTGAAAATATTTCCAATTGGCGATGGGGTATCGCCCCACATCCATCAACTTAAGATTCATTTTTATATAAAAGTTAAGGTTTTCCAAGTAGTTTTTCATTACCTTTTACAGATGTTTTAAAAGTACGCATACTAAATAAACCCGGATGGGTTTATTTTTTTAACTATGCTACCTGATGAGTAGAAGTGGTATACTCATAAACAACACCCAATATATCAAAGACTGTCTTTTTCTCGTACCGATGAGATTTTCGTCCGTTTTGCTGTAGGAGGTTAAACAGACGAAGGAGAACCTTTGATAATTCTTGGGTGTTTTTTTGTAATGCTTGATGAAAAAGTAAGAAGTAATCTTTAATTATGTACATTGCTTTATATTCGCTTAGTTCTTTCTGTTTCTTACGTAACAGGAGCTCTCTCATTTTAAACATAGTAGAAGAACATAATAGAATACTAATGAGTTGCCCGTAAAGATGACATTCTAATCGTTCCTGTTTAATAGATTTACAACGATGAATTTGAAACCAGGATTTCCATATTTTAAATAAAAGCTCGATTTGCCAACGTAATGAATATAAATCATAAATTTTCTCTTTTGATATCCATTCCGCAGGAATGTTTGTCATGTATACTGTAATTCCTTGTAAATGTTTCGTCCGTTCTGTATATGTAATCCCTTTTTTCTTTTCACGAATCGCTCGATCACGTAAGCGTTTCTGTGTTTGCTTTTCCGTACATCTATACACCACAATGCGAGTAGGAAGTTTGTCTTTACTCCCTACATATACATCGTGTAACTCATACACTTGTCCAGGTTGTAATTGCTTCATGATGTCTTCCAAATGAATCTGTATATATACCGGCTTCAATTGCGCGGGTTTTGTTTTAAATACCACTGTTTCGAATTCTTTCCTATATATTTTAGTTGGTAACTTAAGACGTGATAGGTAGTATCCTTGCTTATCTTGGATAGATTTAAAGTCTTGTAAACGAAAATATCCTAAGTCACGAATGTATAGTTCATCCTTCTGTATCATGCCGGTTCGACTCGCGCTATACGCCTGATCACTTCGTTTTCCCGGTTCAATTTTCACATCAGAAAATTCTCCACTCAACAAGTCATACTCTAGTTGAATTTTTACACCAGCTTTATGACTACACCCTCCGGCGCCAGGATAAGTAGATGAAAATCGATCAGGAACTTGAAAGGTCGTGGAATCAAGGATGCGAATACGCTCAAAGTAAGCAGAAAGAGAATGAGAAATCTTAGATAATCCTCCAATTTTAGCTTGTAGAAGTGTAGTAAATACACTTCGAAAGAAGGTTACCGAAGCCGAATTAAATCGTCGGTTAAGCCCCTCAGGGCTCAATAAGATTCCTGTTGAAGTTTCTAATTGACTACAAAGTTGAGTAAGAGAGGTAGTAGCGATTTGTTGATTTAACCATACACACAAAGATAAGAAATGGTGCCCGTGGCACTTACGTTTTCATTTCATTCCGCCTGCTTCTATAGCTAATTGATTAAGTGTAGCGGGAGACATATATCGATATAACTCTTCGGCAAATAAAGATAACTCTTGTTTTTGGTGCATATTCATAAAAAGCACGTCACCCTTTCTTATTAACATAAGAGAATAGTAACGTGCTTTTAGCTTCAAAAATAGTCTAAATCCTTAAGTTGATGGATGTGGGGTATCGCCCCATAACCATCAAGCTAAAAAAGAAATACACCACAAAAACGAAGAAACCGAGCAATTTGCACAAAATCTTCGTTTTATATTTGGATTTTTGATAATGTAGGATTTTTTCTTATAAAGCAAACTGGGCCAGATTGTGGAATAACTGGTGCGATCTAATTGGATTATGATCAACTTATTTGACTCGTTCATTTCCATTCGGTAATATAACTAAGTGGTTATAAAACGTATAGGAATGTGATGAATATGGGTGAGAAAAAATACACCACAAGTTTGTTTGAAGTAATAGCTGAGGAAAACCGTAGAAAAATTATAGATCTTATCAGAAAACGCCCAAGGTCTGTTGGAGAATTAGTTGAGTGTACACAATTAAGCCAGCCAGGGGTTTCTAAACATCTTCGAAAATTAAGGGAAGCTGGGCTAGTGATAATCATTAAGGATTCCCAAAAAAATATTTACCATTTGAATGCGGAGCCCCTTGCAGAAATTGATAACTGGTTAGAACCTTATCGAAAGTACTGGTCAGACAAGTTTGATATGCTAGAACAATTATTAGATGAGGAGGAGTAATGTATGCTAGCAGTTGTAGAAAAGTTTGAGGATGGATATGTAGCCACATATAATCGACCACTACATCATTCAGTTGAAAAGGTTTGGGCCACATTAACTGAAAATGGGAAATTGGAAAAATGGATGCCAAACTTACAAGTTGTAGACCTTCGAAAAGGCGGAATGATTAAGTTCAATATGAACGATGGGACGGGGAAATCTATTGATATTTCGATTATAGATTTCAAAGAACAGTCCTACTTGCAGTATGAATGGGGAGAAGGTTGGGTTCGATTCGAATTATTTCCAAAAGATGATGGTTGTTTATTAGTATTAAAAGAATATATTCCTACTCTGAGTGATCATACTTCAAAAGATTTAGCTGGATGGCATGTATGTCTAGATATATTCAGTACATTACTGGATGGTCAATATATGGACTTTCCAAAAGGTGAATGGGAAAAATGGCATGAGAAGTATGTAAGGGTAATTAAACAATTATAGTGAATTTAATATTCAATTAAAGAGGGTGGGGTTTATATGTTGACCTGTTTAAAGGGATATTTGGAATATGGTGTTAATTTGAGAGCAGCATTAGTTAAATAACTATATGATTAATCTTTTGGATCTTTTTTGAAAAAAGTTTTAATATAATAAATTCGGAAGTTCCTGACGTTATACCTTATAAAGATGCTTCTTAAATGTTCTGAAATAAATAACCAGCTAAAATAAGTTAATCGATCTTTAACAAACGGGCGCAATCTTCTAATAAGGATTGTGCCTAAAAAATATAAAAAAAGATAAGGTACATTTTCAACTGGACAACCTACTTCTCTTAAATTCGCGCTTCCTATTATGAAGGATCCAAGAGGCTACCCCTATATAGACTTAGCAAAATGGAACTGTCCCTCTATTTCTATAATTTTATTTGTAGGATTTTCTCCTTTTTTGTCGAATTTGTTTCATATAAGGAGGGACACTATATGTTTATCAAAGACTTTTTTATTAATCTTTTTATTTTTGCATTCCTAGTTAGTTCAATTATATTCATCCAAGTGTTTGTAATGAAATCCAGCCAGTTCATGGAAAAAATATATGGGGCAATCATTGCTGTTATTTTGATGACTTTTTCTTTTAAATACATGGGATTTTACTATGATCTTCGAGCTGTTCCTCTCATTTTATCATTTGTTTACTTTGGTCGCACTGCCGGTTGGATTACGGTACTTAGTATTTTTATCATGCGTGTTACTTATATGGATGGATATTATGTACCATATATCGTCGCATTATTAGGAATAGGCATTATATTTACTATTTTTAAAACATATTTCAAAAACTTACATCCATTTAAAGCTAGCTTTCTTTATCTGATTTGTTATATGGCTATGATTCGATTGGTAGGCGAATTCTTCATTCCGACTGTAATATCTAAAATGCTTCACATTCAAAACTTATTATTTACAAGTATGGGTCTGTTAAGCGGACTTTTTCTGATGGAAGCTTATCAAAAATTATATTCCTTAACACAAGAGTTATTTAGAACGAATCAAAAATTAAAAGGATCGAAGCAAGAACTTAAAGATACTGTCCATGAACTGCAAGGAGGGATTTTTAAATTTATTAAAGTAGATACGCACTTTATACATACGATGTGTGATGGACAATTTTATTATCAAACTGGATTTCATTCTGAACAAGTGGTAGGAAAAAGTTTACGTACTATCGATTCTTCCATTATTCCTCCCCATCTCGTTCCTCAATTACTGAAGTATTATGTACAAGCATGGGAGGGAAATGAAGTTATATTTGAAATTCCTTGGCCAGATAATGAAACCATTGCTCTAATCGCACTTAGGCCAATTAAGCGAAATGGAAAAGTTATTGAAGTTGTTGGTTCTGCAATTGATATTACAGAGAGAAAAAAAGTGGAGTGTGAATTAAAAACGACTAAAGAATTACTGGAGTCATTTGTAAATAACAACATAGATGCGATTGTTATCACTGATCGAGAAGGGCATATTTTACAAGCGAATAAAGCTTTTGAAACGATATTTGGTTGGCCAATACAAGAAGCTATCGGTAAAAAAGTACCTTGTGTACCTGATTTCTTAATGGATGAATCGATAGAAATCATTCAAAATATTCTGTCTGAAAAATCTACAATTACTCGATTAGAGACCATTAGACAACGAAAAAATGGGGATTTAATTGATGTAAGTATAACGATTTCACCTATTCTAGATTTGAGAGGGAATATAATGGCTCTCTCTGCAATATGTAGGGACATTTCTGAAAGAAAACAAGCAGAAAAAGAACGACATCAATTATATCAACAATTGCAAGAAAGTGAATTGAAATATCGTGTATTATTTGAAGAGGCGGCGGATGCGGTATACGTAGTAGAATTGGATAAAAATCGAACACCCACTCGATTCATTGAAGTAAATGCGATTGGGTGTGAAAGGTTTAATTTAAGTAGAGATGAAATTCTTAGTATACCATTTCCTGATCTTGTTTCTACGGATTCTCCCCTTTTAAAAAGATTAATTGAAAAAATTAAAAAAGGGGAAGATTCTTTTACTTTGCAAGATGAATATGTTTTTCATACAGGAAAGAAAATAACGACTGAATTTAGTATTCGTGTATTCAAGTTGAACGGAAAAGAAGTTTTCTTAAGTATTTCTCGAGATATTACCGAACGAATAAAGACGGAAGAATTATTAAGAAAATCTGAAAAACTTGCTGTTGTAGGTCAATTAGCTACAGCAATCGCTCATGAAATTAGAAACCCTTTAACTGCAATGAAAGGATTTATGCAATTATTAAAAACAATGGAAAATGAAAATAATCATCGCTATATAAATATAGTATCATCAGAAATTGATCGAATTGAAAGCATTACGAATGAATTTATGGCAATAGCCAAACCACAGGCGGTGAAAATTCACCCTAATGATATAAGTATGTTAATGAATCAAGTTGTAATGCTACTAGAGCCCCAAGCAATAATGAATAATATACAAATTAAGACAGAAGTTATCTCTAATATTCCACTAATACTTTGTGAAGGGAATCAATTAAAACAAGTATTCGTTAATATCTTAAAAAATGCAATTGAATCTATGCCAACGGGAGGAGAAATTTTAATTCAAATTAATAAAGCTGGTAATAATCAAATAAATATTCGATTTATTGATCAAGGATGTGGGATTCCTCAAGAGCGTATACCATACCTTGGAGAACCTTTTTATAGCATTAAAGAAGAGGGGATTGGCTTAGGATTAATGATTTGTTACAAAATTATTGAAATGCATCAAGGCAAAATATGTATTGAAAGTGAGGTGAATAGAGGAACAATAATAGATGTTACTCTCCCTATTTGTAAATTATAAAACAAATGTTGTTAAATTTAAAAATGGATACAAAATTATCTTAGCTGGATATGTATGGGGTATTGTTGGTTTGGAATAAAGTTTGTTCAAAAATGTTTTGCAAACCCTTATTTAGTGAGAACCAAAAAGAATCCACTTTGAAAAAAGATTAATCAAAATGGATTCTTTTCTTCTTGAATGAACATTCCGTTTTATAAAAAAGTTTGATTAAAACTCACTTAGAATTCTTTAATCGAAAAGGAATAAAACGGTGCAACTTTTTTGTAAACGGTACATCTTTTTTATAAACAATACGACTTTATTTCAAAGCTACAGGTATCGCCCCATGGCCATCAAGCTAAGATATGAAAATAACTCCAAAACGAGGAAAATACTCCTTTTCTCTAAAACCAATCTTTTGTACTATTTACCAATAAAACATTACCATGCTACAATATTACTACTAATGACAGAAAGGATGATGGGTGGACGATGATTAACTAATCTTATTTTTAAATGTTGAAATTGGATATTTCAAATTATAAAAAATAGGATTAGTCTACCCATTGTTCATAAGGAAGTAAAGCTATTTAATAAAATAGCTTATTTGGGTATAAATAATTTAAACGACTAATCCTGCCAAATTTAATTGGGAGGATTTTTTTTATTCTCCTTTTAAAGAGAGGAATAGATGGTATGAAGGAACTTTTAAAAATACAAGATGTCTGTTTGGAAATAATGGAAAATACTTTGTTTGAACAAATTAATACTACAGTGAAACAGGGAGATATCATTGGAGTAATTGGAAAAAATGGTGCTGGAAAATCCACTTTGTTACAGTTGATAAATGGAGAAATAGAGCCAACAAAAGGGAAACTTCAATGGCAACAGATGAACGTAACAATGGCATATGTTGAACAAGAAAAAGAGGCATATATATCTAATGAAGTAACAGCGATAGAAGCTGAACTTCTTTCAAAATGGGGAGTACCAACAAACGATTTTCATAAGTTAAGTGGTGGAGAAAAGCTTAAAGTCCGACTTGCAAAAGGATTTGCGCAAGGTACAAACCTTCTAATGTTAGATGAACCGACGAATCATTTAGATGAGCAGAGTACAGAATTGCTCATTGAACAGATAAAAAGCAAAAGTGGAACAATCATTGTTGTATCACATAATCGATATTTCTTAGATGCTGTTGCAACGAGAATTTGGTCGATAGAAGATACAAAACTAATTGAGCATCAAGGGAATTATACGAGTTATATGAAAGTTCGAGAACAAAAGAGACTCACTCAGCAGCGCGAATATGAAAAGCAACAAAAAAACATCGAACGTATAGAATCACAAATGAAGGAAATATCATCATGGTCACAAAAAGCACATGCACAGTCGACAAAAAAAGATGGCATTAAAGAATATTATCGTGTAAAGGCAAAGCGAATGGATGCGCAAGTAAAGTCGAAACAAAAGCGTCTTGAAAAAGAGCTTGAAAAGACGAAAATAGAACGTGTTAAGCCAGACCCTATTGTAGAGTTTTCAATTGAAGCAAATAAAAAGGTAGGAAAACGTTTTTTAGAAGTGAAACAATTAAAAAAATGTTTTGAGGAACGAACATTATTTGAGAAAGTTAATTTTACAATTCAACATGGTGAGAAGATTTCAATACTAGGTGCTAATGGTTGTGGGAAAACAACACTATTGAAGGTGATTATGGGACAGGAAACGTTTGAAGGCGAAGTATGGATTTCACCATCTGCAAACATTGGTTATTTAACACAAGAGGTATTTGATTTACCACTTGAAAAAACACCAGAACAGTTATTTTATAAAGAGACTTTTGAAGAAAGAGGAAAAGCACAAAGTTTAATGAATCATTTAGGATTTAAATCTTCTCAATGGATAGAACCAATCAAGCACATGAGTATGGGTGAGCGTGTAAAGTGCAAGCTAATGGCGTATATATTAGATGAAAAAGATGTGCTTATTTTAGATGAACCGACAAATCATCTTGACTTACCTTCACGTGAACAGCTTGAAAATACGTTAGCGCAATATAATGGTACACTGCTTGTTGTTTCACATGATCGGTACTTTCTTGAAAAAACGACTAATAGTAGACTGGTGTTTTCAAACAATAGCATACAAAAGCAATTAAAAGAAACATCTCAAAAAAGAGATAATCTCGCTGAACTACGTTTAAAGCTTGAAACAGAAAGACAAGAAGTTTTAGGAAAACTAAGCTTTTTAACTCTTAAAGATGAAGCGTACATGGAACTTGATAAAAGATTCAAAGAACTTACGAAGCAAATAAAGGAGCTATAATCGAAAATACTTGTAGTTAGGGTACTGCCACATTGCCATCAAGTTAAGAATTCAGAATTACCCCAAAATAATAAAATGAAAATTTCTCAATTCAAGATTTAAAAACGCCAGCAATGTTGTTTAATTAAAGGGCGCAATTCTGTAGCAAGAATTGTGCTCGATCTTTATGTATTGGGCCACTATGTTGAATAAGAACTGAAAAGCTGGAATAGGTTCGCATTTATGGAATGGAAGTATGAAAAACTGTAAAAATAATTCATTTTGTTAAGGATCATAGTACATAAAACTAATAGCTTCCGAACATACTAATAAAATGTTTTGGAGGTGGGTGTTATGGATAAAAAAGACTTTCAAAAAATTTATAATGAATACTTACAACAAGGGGAAGACCAAGCTCAATTGGAAGTAGTTGAGGAAGTCGATTCAGGAGTAGAACAAATTGTTGCAGTTCGTAAAAATGATGAGGATGATATTATTGCTTTTAAAACAAGTAGTGGAAGAGAATTAGATTACATTACTGCTCTTGATGAAGCAAAATCAGGGAATTTAGCTCATGTGGACGTATTTCATAAGTATGGCAGGGATATTATACGTAGTGAACCTGATGGTATTAAAGAAAATAACTTAAATAACTTACCTTCTTTTTAAACGGGTAAACCTCAAGAAGAGAATGTTAATTTGGATATTCTCTTTTTTACTTTACTAATTTACTGTAATCTTCGTAAACTTGCTGTAAGAAAACCATCAGTTATTCAATTATAGAGCGTTATTATTGAACAACATAAGTAAAAAATGATCAATCTTTTTTATAAAAACCAATCTTAAATCTACTAGAAAAGCATCCATTTTGATCAATCTTTTTTCAAAATGGATGCTTTTTGTTTACCATAGAAAGCGGATTTGTAAGAAGTTTTTAATCAAACTTTATTCCAAAGCTACATCTCAGTCTCATGTCCTATCTTTACAATATCTTTGCAAAACATTAATCCCATATTTAACTTCATCTGGTAATATTTTCATAGGAAACGTATATATTTCTTCTCACTCTATCTATTAGAAATACAGAAGAATACCCGCCAATCAGTCACAATGTTTCTACTAAATAAAAAGGAGACTAGTGATGACATCGAAATTCACGGGAAATTCAAAAAAATTTGCAACTGTTTTAGTATCGGCAAGTATTTTCGGAAGTATATGGATGGCTCCGGTTGACAGTTCAACAAAAGTTCATGCCGCGGAGCAAACTCTCACACAGGAGAATTTCGACCAAATCGCCAACGGGTTACTGCCTGCCGGCTGGAAGCTTGTACAGGGAGATGCCAAGGTCGTAGACGGCAAGCTAGTATTATCTTCTCCTTCTTCTACCGCCCCTGCCAGAGTAGTGATTCCTTTAGGAGATCAATCAGGGAATTACGTTTTTGAAGCGGATATGACGTTTCAAAGCGCGGTGGAAGACAGCAGATGGGCTTCGTTGATGTATCGTATACAGCCCAATTCTTATCCGTATTATCAATCCGCTATGCGTAGAGGCACTACGGCGATGAACGGGCTGGAGTTCGCCATTCGGAATGAAAGCAATCAGTGGGTCGTGCCGGAAACGAATTTTTACCCGGAAAATATGGCTCTCAATAAGACATATCATATCAAAGTGATTGCAAGTGGCAATCGTGTTCAGCAGTTCATCGATGGGCAGCTTGTGATTGATACGGATCAAGCTGGGAAATGGGCAAACGGGGATGTTGGCTTTCAAGCGAATGGTACGACGGTTCAATTTGATAATGTAAAGGTGAATGAATATCCGAATGCACTTCCTCCTTTAGCGAAAACGAACGCTTTTCTTCCGAAAGAAGCGAAAACGAATATCGTGAATCCCCCTACGATCATTTCGCAATCTGTTGCACAAGAAGGCGCATCTTCGGTTCTCCTGCAGGCAAAGCGGAACGTGCAGGGGCAATGGGTTGTTGACGGAGCTCCTATTGAAAAAGCTCTAGAAAACATAAAAGGCAAATTCATTCCGGTTGTTCAGGTGGAAGAACATGCGGATATTGAAGGTCTCGCAAATATCATGAAAGAAACACAGACGCAGGATTTTCAGATTTTATCCAGCAATCCCGCCATCGTGAAAGAAATGCGCGGCTTCATTAAAACAGCTCGCGGTGCCCTTCGTTACACCAAGTCATCCTTCAATAAGGATGATATGGCCGCTTTCGTGCGTGACATTCATGAAAGCGATGCGATGGTTGCGGTAATGCCGCAAAAAAATCTGAGCCCTGATGCGGTCCATTATTTACATAGCCGCGCAATTTCCGTTTGGGGAAGCGGAGCAGAGGATGTGCAAGCCGCCCATACGCTCATTCATCTTGGAGTGGACGGCATTGTGACAGGGAAACCTGAAGCCTCCATTGAAGCGTTGGGACAATATCCAGAAAATACACTTGTGCAGCGCCCGGTCGTGGCGGCACATCGTGGCGTACCTTCCCTTGCGCCTGAAAATACGATGGCTTCCTATCGAAAAGCTTATGAATTAGGTGCGGATATGATTGAGACGGACGTGCAGATGACGAAGGACGGAAAGTTGGTAATTATGCATGACTATAATGTGGATCGAACAACGAACGGCACGGGCTATGTAAAGGATTTAACGCTTGAACAGATTCGCACATTGGATGCCGGTATCAAATTCAGTCCCGAATTCCAAGGTGAAAAGGTACCTACCTTTGAAGAGTTTTTGAATGGTTTTAAGGGGAAAGATGTGGTTCTGCTTGTCGAGCTTAAGGCGAGCGGCATCGAGAAGCAAGTGATGCAGGAAATTGAGCAAGCTGGAATGATTGATAACGTAGTGATTCAAAGCTTTGATGCCAACCATATCAGAAACGTTCGCAGTCTCAACCGTGAAGTCGGAACCGGCTATCTTTACTCCGCTGGCCCTCCTTCCACACTAGACAGTAAGCTGAAGAAGGCTCAGCAGATGATGCAGTACGGCGCCAGCATGAACGCGACATTGAATGCAAGCTACGGTAGCCTGTATCCGGAATTTATCCAATATATGCGTCAGCGCGGATTTCTGAATATGCATTGGACGTTCAGGGACGAGAATCCGTTTGGAGAAGCCTTGCAGGCCGGCGTTGTCGGACCGATCACGGACTATATGCAGTGGCTGACGGATGCGCCGATTCGTTTGGAAATCCCGAATAAAAAAGTAAACCTGAAAGTAGGAAAAACAGCGACTATACACATAAAGTCCAAAGTAAATTATCGCGAGGACAAAAGAGAGAATATTCCTACTACTATCTTTGTGAACAGCGGAGAAGACAAAGTGAAAATTGAAGGCAGTACCATTCAAGCATTGAAGCCCGGAACAGTGAATGTATTTGCGATGCATACTTTCCAAATGCTTGGGAAGGAATGGCATATTGTAGCTGAGCCGATTGAAGTAACTGTTACAGAATGAAAAGTATAGATAACTGCCCCTCTTTCAAACGGAGGGGCAGTTTAGTAGCAGAGGGACTTCACAATAATTTCATCGAATGTATTAGATAAAGTGAAGGGTATTATTGTAATTTACTTTAGGGAGAGAAAATAATTGAACCTAGGTAATCCAATAGCTATAGGGAATACAGCAAAGATATATCTTTGTGATAATAAAATTGTGAAAGTGTTTAAAAAACATTTTCCAAATACAGAATCTTTATACGAAGCAAAGAAACAAGAATACGCTTATTCATGTGGGCTTCACGTCCCAAAGGTACTAGAAGTCACAGAAATAAAGAGTAGACAAGCGATTATAATGGAATATGTAAAAGGGAAAACAGTAGGTGATCTCTTAATTAATAATATGGAACTAGCTGAGCATTACATAAGTGTTTGCGTCAACGTACAACAAAAGATACATGCTGTTGTTGTTGATTCAGATTTACTTGAACCGATTTCAGAAAAACTACATCGCCAGATTGAATCCGTACAGAATCTAGATGAGAAACAAAAGGATAAATTATTAAGAAAATTGGATTCAATGGTATTTGAACCCATACTATGTCATTGTTGAATATGAACAATCTCTCTTTTACTAACGGGGCATGTTTGTTGAAGAAGAATTGACACAAGAAGGTCGTTAATGAAGGCGATCTTTTTTATTTTGTCAATTTTTTAGAATAAGGGATTTCCAATTGGAGTATTATGTTAAAATCAAATCAGGCAGAGCAGTTTTTAGGGTATTGATGGTGAGGGTAATGGGGGAAATGATTATCTTCGTGAAAAGTCCTATGATTCACTAAAACTAAAACAGTTTAAATTATAATTCTTAAGGGGTGTTTATTTATAGTTATAAATAGAAATAAGTTACACTTTATTTGAAGATAAATAAAAACCATAAGCCTTACTTAAAGAACTATAAGGGGTAGCGTCAGGAAAATGCGGATTTACAACGTTAAGGAAATTATAATATTAAAAAGTCCAATTTCTCAGTATTAAAATTGAGAAATTGGACTTTTTTCGTTACTCCAAAAAAGTACCCTATAGTTTAAGTGATAGCATTCACAAATTTATATAAAAAAGCCGATCTCCACATTTGGAAAGTCGGCCATATTAATGTATTGAGTGGAGTTGGATCGGTAACTATCATTTTTAAGTATGCACCACCGAAAAAGTTGGCTTCAATTTTTTGTCCCAATTGAAAGATTGTGAGACACCGCTCTAGTATCCACTGGAGCGGTGCTACTAATTAAATCTAGATTTATTCAGGAATTACAATATCTCGATATACCCTTCTGTTCCATGCACACGAATTCGTTGCCCATCTTTTATCATTTTGGTAGCATTTTCCACTCCGACAACTGCTGGCAAGCCATATTCGCGTGCTATAACTGCTCCATGGGTCATCAGTCCACCGACTTCGGTGACTAGACCTTTTATGGATACAAATAATGGTGTCCAGCCAGGGTCTGTAAATGAGGTGACTAATATATCTCCATCTTTCAAATCAGCATCTTCTAGGCTTAAAATGACACGTGCTCTTCCCTCTATAACTCCGGAAGAAACTGGCAGACCTACAAACGCTTCGGCTGGGAGATTTTCTCGTTTGTACTCACCTGCAATGATTTCACCATCAGACGTGATAACACGTGGGGGAGTAAGTTTTTCATATAATTTGTATTCGTCTTTTCGTTTGCTGATGATCCGGTAATCTAGTTTATTTGTGCGTACAACTTCGTGAAGTTCTTCAAAAGTGAGATAGTATATATCTTCATTTTCACGAATAACGCCCGCTTTTACGAGTTGTTCGGCTTCTTTTAGTAAAGCCTGCTTATAAATGAAGTAGCGATTAATCATGCCGTATTTTGGATATTCACGATAACCAATGAAATTCCGGATTAGGCTGATCATTCGTTTTGTCTCTTTGGCTTTTTGTTCACCATCCGGTAATTGCTTCAATCGATCTAATAACTCTTGTTCTTTTTTCAAAGCTTCCTGTAGCCCTTGCTCAAATTTCCGATGGCTAGCATTGGACTCAAAGTTTTCGATGTTACCCAGAATCATGGGGACAAGTGTAATTGGTTTTTCACTCCATCTAGTTCTAGTAATATCGATTTCTCCGGCACATCGCATTCCGTATTCATTGAGAAAAGCATAGAAAGCGTCTCTAGCTTCCTGTCCACCATCAAACTTAACCAGTTCATCCAAAAAGTTATCATCTTTTACATGTTGTAAATAATCAATTACTTCTGGATAAGGACGAATTACATCTGCGACATCCAATAGTGCTAGACCCATTTCAGAAGTAATATTGTTTGGTACAGATTGAGAAAGCGTGTTTGCTGCGTTTTTTTCACCTAACCACTCGTTCATTTTTTCATTGACCCATGATGAAGCATTTATGGCAGCCATAAATACAGCTGAACTTTGTGGGTCAAATAAAATCTTCTTTAATTCCTGAATATCTTCTAGAATAAAATCAAATAAATCTGATCCTGATTTCATTTGGATGTTTTGTTTTAACTCTTCTATGGATGTTTGACTACGCTTAATCAAATCAGAAACGATTGATGGATTGCTTTCGATTTGTGCTAGCATATCTGTATTGCCTCTTCTGGGATTTGGTGCTTTATTATCATTTGGTAACGATTTTATAAAATCTCCTCGATCAATAATGTTCATAAGTGCGTCTTTCATGAGCGGATCGTGTTGTCCCATGGCATTTAATAAAATGTTTCTATTGATAGATGAAGCCAGTTGATGTGTGACATCAACAAACAACCTCCCACCAGCTTTACGCATAGGAGCAGGAGTCGTTAACAGGAAAAATGACAATCCCAGTGGTTTTATGGGATCGGTCATCATTTGTTGGTGACCGACAGATACATAAACGTGATTTTCTTGATTATTCGCTTCAGGGATGGGGAAAAGAGTCGTGATTGGACGACTCTGGACAATGTAAAATGTATCATCAGCTAAACACCATTCGATATCTTGTGGACAACCAAAATGAGCTTCGATCTGTCTTCCTATGCGTGCTAGTTGTAAAATTTGTTGTTCAGTAAGTGTTTGAGTCTTTTGCTGATTAGGATCGATCTGCTGTGTCTCTGTTCCGCCTTCTTTTAGTCCATAGATAGCCAATTTTTTGGTTGATATCATCTTATCGACGATTTCCTCTTCCTGTACTTTATAACAATCGGCAGATACCAAGCCAGAGACCAGTGCTTCTCCAAGTCCAAAACTGGCATCGATTGATAGCAACTTTCGGTTAGAAGTAATCGGATCAGCAGTAAATAAAATTCCTGAAGCCTGTGGGAAAACCATCTTTTGAATGATAACGGATAAATAAACTTGACTGTGGTCAAATCCATTTTGCATACGGTAGATTACCGCGCGATCCGTAAATAGGGAAGCCCAACATTTGCTGATATGCTGCATGATTGCTTCTTTGCCGATGATATTTAAATAGGTGTCTTGTTGACCAGCAAAAGAGGCATGTGGTAAATCTTCAGCAGTCGCACTAGAACGCACTGCATAAGCATGTTCATCACCAAGCTGGGAGAGATAGTGAGTAACTTCTTTCACAACATCGGAAGGAATCTCTACTTCCATAATGATTTGTCGAATCTTCCTGCTAATTTCACCAATTTGATCTCGATCTTCTACTTTTAGCGTTGTTAGTCGATCTAACAAAGCATGATACGTTTCGTTTTGTTCGATGGCTTTTTGATATCCCACTGTTGTGACACAAAATCCTTCTGGTACTTGTATTCCTTCAATTTTTGATAATTCCCCTAAATTTAACCCTTTTCCGCCAACGAGCAAAAGCTGTGTTTTTTCTATCTCCTGAAAACCGAAAACCAAAGAACTCATTCTACATCTCTCCTAACCATTAATGTTCTATTGATTTTAGCAGTAGTAAATGAGAATAAATAGTCTATATTGACCATTTTTTATATGTTATAATTAAATTAGGAAGAGTTCAAAAAATAGCTAAACCTTACCATACAGTAGTAAACTGATGCCTCGGTTCATCCACTCGAAAGTAGCTCATATGCCTTTTAGCCCACAATGAATATGGTTAAAATCAAATTTTTTCCATTTATTTTATCAAAATTAAATCACTACATCGAAGTCATTTGATTTAGGCAGAGAGGCTGCTTTTTTCATGAGTTGTTCCCATAATCGAACAGATTTTCTCCATTCCAATGCGGCCTGTCCCTTTTGATACATAGCATTCTCATAACTAAGAGTAAGTTGTTGCATATCAGTTGAGTTGTAAAGCGTATCTATACGAAGTGCGTACTCACGTAATGTTTGGCTTTCGTTGCGGGGAATACCTATTCTCGCAAATTGTTTTAAGAGTGCCTCGTAAGCCTTTGGATAAACAGCATTACCTTTTCGGTATTTATAGAGGAAAATCACGAAAAATGTAAGCCACTTCATTCTAGTAGTAAAGAGAATGTAGCTAATTATACTTATTGATATAATAGTGAGGAATAAGTACCACCAAGAAAAGTCTTTTTTAGAATTCGTCATCTTTTTGGTAGAGGATTCTTCGGTATTTTCTATTAGATTTTTGTGTTTCGCTTCATTATTTCGCTGTTGTATTTGTTCATTGTTAGGATTAATCACTTCACTATTTTGTGAACCGGAAGCCGGAGCGTCGTTTGTAAAGTTATACGGGTTGCTAAATCCTTTTGTTGGTTCGAATGGGACCCAGCCGTATCCTGGAAAATATACTTCCACCCAAGAGTGTGCATCATTATTAGTAATTTTATAGACGCTATCACCCTCTAAATCAACTATTGTATCGTCAAGAGTGCCTTCGGTATAACCCTTCACCCAACGCGCGGGAATACCAACAGAACGAAGTAATACAATCATGGACGTTGAAAAATTATTACAGTATCCGCTTTTCGTATCGAAAATGAATTGATCTACGTAATCTTGGTTTTTGCCAGGTACCACAACATGTTCTGTTTCATATACAAAGGAATTGTCTACGAAGTAACTTTCGATAGCTAATACTTTATCATATCGAGTGATTTTATCCTTTGTAAGATGTATTGCCAAGTCTTTTACTCGTTGTGGTAATGATTCGGGAAGTTGTGTATATTTTGCCATGAAATAAGGACTTGTCTCCATACTCTCATCCGTTTTTACAGCTTTCAATTTTTCTACGGAAAATTGAGGAATTTCATAAGTCACTTTATATTTGTTTAAAGAGGTAGAAGATCCTTCTTTCATTGTATAAATTTTTTCTGAAAACGGATCAACGCTGAATGATACATCTGAAACAGCTTCAACTGACACTAATCCTGCGGGATAAATAAGATGAGGATAACTTTTTTGCATGTTAACTGTTGCTACAGCTGTACTCGTTTTTATATTCGATTCATACCATTTCACTACGTTGTTTTTATTCTTAAAAGAATTTTTTTTTGGTGCTTCAGAAACTTCCCAGCCTTTTCCGGTATAAAAGTCTTTTGTTTCTACTCTCCAATATTGACTATTTTGCGTTTGTGCTGTGAAAACAATTGTATCATCTGGCTTAAAAGGGCCACCTAGTTGAGAGTCATCTACACTATATCCGATTTTTGAAACTTCAGCTTTCTTACTTGTTGCAGCTGTATCGAATTTTAAAAAAGTAATAGGATTTGGCCATTGAGGGCCAAACTTTGGAGCAAAATATGCGATGGCTACGGATAATACAATACATATAGCAAGTGGTATATGTAATTTAGATATCAGTTTGGAATACTGTCGTAAGTGCTCATGCGCTTTTATCTGTTCGATATGAAGGAGACTAAGCATAAAAAAACCGATGACAACGGTGCGAATAATTGCATGATTTGCGTTGTATAAGTGTAAGTTATGAAAAGTCGTGATATAAATAATAGTCAATATAAGAAATAACAGTCCATGTTTTTGACGAATCATCCAATAAGAGATGAGAGAACATAAAAACCAGAGCAATAGAAAAAATAAACAGGTGCGAAAAACTGCGGAAAGACCTTGCCAATTTGCTTGAAAGAGAAGAGTGATATTTTGGAAAATATCAGAAAAGAATGATGTCATCCAAGATGGATTAATAAAAGTACCTTTATAATATAGGGAATGAATAATGAATAAAATAACTGCAATTTTTACTGGAATTTGCCATCTTGTTTGTAAAAAGGAGAGAGAGAAGCAAATTCCTATAAATGCTGCAAAAATATCTAATCTCTCCATACTCGTAACACCTATAAGTGGTCTTAACCACTCTAGTAAAATAAGAAACCCACATAAATACATGAGGAATCTACTTATATCCCATTGTTTTTTTGTACGTAGTGTCATCATTTGTTCACCTCAATCAAAAAACACATTTGTATAACGATTATCATAAGCCGCTTTTACAAATATTTTTCGTTTTTGCAGTGCTTCTAATATACTTAGTTCACGATTTGAGAATTGGTTCGCTTTTTCTTTCACGACAAACACTATCAGCCTTCTATTTTTTAATGCCAAACCTTCAGCTGTTTTTAAAATGTCGGGAGAAAGATCACTTGTCACGAGTATAACTGTTACTGGTTGATACATTTTTCTTAATTCCATTTCTACAGTTTGAGAGAGCGGGAATATACTGTCTGCTTGCACCTTTGCTAAATGACGAAAGATTTGTTGCAGCTGCGTATCTCCGTTGTGCAAAGGGAAAACAGTCTGTTCTTTTCCGACAGATACGAATGATGCTGGTGAATTCTGTTTTAAGATAGCTCTGACGAGAGAGGCTGTAAACGTAACAATCGACTCGAATAGGGGAGATGGAGTTCTATCCATAAAAATCATGACATCTTGACTCCGCTGTTGTTCAAATTCTTTCGTCATAATATTATTTTTTCGAGCGGTTGCTTTCCAATCGATCCATGAAAAGCGATCACCAGGTTTATACTGTCGGACACCAACTGAGACTGTAGAATCTTTTGTTAAATTTATGTTTGCTGAGAGCGCTCCTTGTTCGAAATGATTTTCCAATTGTTTATAATTTATATTCATATATTGAGGATAGATTAAAAATGTATTAGGAACTGAAAACATGATATCTTTTTCAATAATACCGAATATATCGCCGGTTTTTACACGTACATTTGAAAAAGTGTGTTCTCCTCTCGGGATTGTGTTAATTACATATTGATACGAAATCTTTCGTTTGAATCCTGGAAATAGTATTACTTTGGCAGCCTTTGCTTGTTTATAATTTTTAAATTGTGGAGGAAGTTCATCTTCTATAATTAAATAAAGTAAGGGAAAAGGGATTTTTCTTTCTATTATAATAGTGCTTCGAAATTGTTCTCCGGCTATGTATTCCTTTTGATTTGTTGTGCGTTTTACTTCAGCATCCCGCAAAGCGTAAAAGGGAAGCAGCATTGAATAGAAGCCAAAAGGGAGAGTGCTATAAAATAAAAACCAACTTACAAATCCTCCGTGTATCATGGCATATAAAAATGTTAAGACAAGGAATAAAGGAATTATCAATAACTTTCCAATGTTATAAACTGCTCGTAGTAGCTTTTTCATCAAGGATTTATCGTCCTTTGAGTCGGCACTGAAGTTCGTGCGACAATTTTTGCGATGACTTTTTCTCCTGTTATTCCTTCAAATTTTGCTTCCATTTTTAGAATGAGTCTATGAGCTAAAACATACGGGGCCAAAAATTTAACATCATCCGGAATAACATAATTCCTGTTGTGGATGAACGCATAAGCCTGTGAAGCCTTCATTAAAGCGATAGAACCTCGGGGACTTGCTCCTAACTGTATAGAACTATAATAACGAGTTTGATTGACGAGTTTTACGATGTAATGCTTGATTGCCTTTTCTATATATATTTCTTGTGCGCTTTGCTTTAATTTCAGCAATTCTTCTATTGTAATAATAGCCTGTAAATGGGAGAGTGGATTTGTTTTTTCCATACGGTTTAAAATTTCAAATTCTTCTTCTGCTGTAGGATAACCCATTTTTAGTTTTAATAAGAAACGGTCAAGCTGAGCTTCCGGTAAAGGGTATGTTCCTTCGTATTCAACTGGGTTTTGTGTGGCCATTACAAAAAATGGATTTGGTAGAGGTCTAGTTATACCATCTATTGTAATATTGCCTTCCTCCATACTTTCCAGTAAGGCGGATTGTGTCTTCGGTGATGTACGGTTAATTTCATCAGCAAGTACGAAATTCCCCATAATTGGTCCTGGTTTGAACTCAAATTGTAGCTCTTTCGGATTATAAATAGAAACACCTGTTACATCTGACGGTAGTAAATCAGGTGTAAATTGAATTCGTTTGTAATCGGCATCGATTGATTTAGCAAGGGTGCGTACCAGCATTGTTTTTCCGACACCTGGAACATCTTCTAATAGCACATGACCTTCAGCTAAAAGAGCTGTCAAGGTAAGAATGGTTTCTTTTCGTTTTCCGACCATCACTTTTTCGATATTGTTGATTATCTTTTCAACAATTGGATGTAACGAATCAAGGTGTGTCATCGTATGCCTCCTAATTTTATGATCTATGTAAATAAGAATTGAATCTTTGGATATGCTACAGTGGAATTAATCTAAGAGGTGATTGTCCCTTTTAATTACTTTATAACTTCTATACCTGCTAGGAAAATCCTACTCTACATTTTTAAAATATTTTGTGTTGTTTCTAGGTGATATGCACATGAAGTATGGTTCAATACGAAAAGGCTGTATAGTGAATAAATAAACACTATATAGCCTTTTCAATTTGATTAACTTGCAATCCGATTGTTAGAATTATTCGATTTTTCTCCTTGTAAAAAGAGCTTTGTTTCTGTAACAACAATCCCGCTTAATCCAATAAGACCAATTAAATTTGGGATTGCCATTAGTCCGTTTGCAATATCAGAAAACGTCCAAACAAGTCCTAGTTTTAAATTTGCTCCAAATGCGACCATACCAACAAAAATGAAACGGTAGTATCGAACAGCATTACGGCCGAATAAATACTCCACACATTTTTCACCATAATATGACCAGCCTAACATCGTTGAGTAAGCAAATAAAATAATTGCAATGCCAAGAATCATACTTCCGGCGTTTCCAAATACAGTTTGGAATGCAAATGTCGTCGCTTCAACACCTGTTTTACCAGAATTCCAAGCGCCTGTTGTAATAAGTACTAGACCAGTAATCGTACATACGACAAATGTATCAAGGAACGTACCAGTCATAGATACGAGTGCTTGTTTAGCGGGGGAATCCGTTTTCGCAGCAGCAGCTGCAATTGGTGCGCTTCCAAGTCCCGCTTCGTTTGCAAATACACCTCGTGCCATCCCAATTTGAATAGCTGAAGCAACAGTTGCTCCGGCAAAACCGCCAGCAGCTGCAGTGCCGTTAAAAGCACCTGAAAAGATGAGCTGAAATGCTTCTGGAATTTGATCTATATGATAAAAAATAATTATAAGTCCAGCAAGTATATAAAAGAAAGCTTTAATCGGAACAAAGTAACCAGTTACTTTTCCTATTTTTTTGACTCCGCCTAAAATGACTATTGCGATGAAAAGCGCCATTAGAATTCCAGTCACAATAGGTGATACGGAAAAATTAATTTTCATGGCCTGAGCAACAGAGTTGGATTGCACCATATTTCCGATTCCAAATGAAGCTGTTGTTCCGAAAATAGCAAATAATATAGCTAGCCATTTCTTTCCTAGTCCACGTTCTAAGTAATACATGGGGCCACCAGAGTATTCACCGTTAGCTCCATGAATGCGATACTTTACCGCAAGAATCGCTTCCGAATATTTTGTTGCCATTCCAAACAAGGCGGTAATCCACATCCAAAATATTGCGCCAGGTCCCCCAATAGACACTGCTGTTGCAACGCCGGCGATATTCCCCATACCAATTGTGGCTGACATAGCAGTCATCAATGCTTGGAAATGGCTAATGTCTCCTTTAGAAGATTTGTCCTCTGATTTTCCGAATGCTAGCTTATGTGCATATAATAGTTTAACAAATTGTAAGCCTCGTAGGCGTACGGTAAGGAGGATTCCTGTTCCAACAAGCAGTAACAGTGTAGGTAGCCCCCATACGTAATGATTGATTACTTCTAAAACTTGATTTACTGTTTCCATCTTTATTCTCCTTTACAAAAAATAAAAAACCATTTCATATAAACGAAATGGTCTCTGGAGATACAAGGAATAGAAAAATAAACCGATTCGGGAATCGGTATTTTCTGTTGCTTGTCTCTGTCCTTTTACCTGAGAGATTATCCGCTGTAATAGCAGATTTGCTCCTTCGGTGCTCTGTTTCCTCCTTTTTGCTATGCAATAGGAGGGAGTCTCTCCAGAGATTCGTCCCCATACAGTTCTACTTGAATACAAGACCTGAGAGTTTCAAAGCTGTCCGACCAGCTTTTTGCCCCATCGGTAGATCAAAAGATCTTCTCCTGTATGGTTCATCCGAATGCTATGAAATTAATATGAGTTATTATAATCATGATTTATATTTTAAGTCAAGAATTAAAAATATATAGATTCATAATTAATATTTATATATTAATGATTTTTAACTGCTTATTTAGGCTGAAAAAGGCTTGTCTTTCGTAATTCATATATCATTTTAGTAAGCACATCATTATAATTTTTCTGCGTTAATTCATAAATTGTCATTTCACTATTAGCCTTTATTTCATCTATTTTAGGATGAGAATCATAGTATATTGTTCCTAACACAGTTTGAGGACCTTGCATAAATTGATTAATAGTAGATAGAAATTTTGGAGATGCGATTTGCATAGGTCCAATCTCATCTATCACTATAATCTTCTTTGCGTTATTTTGAATAGACTGAATAGCTATACTTTCAAATTCGGAAACATTTACGCCATATCTGCCAACTTTAATATCGCTTTTAGAATTAATATCTGCAATCACTGATTCTTCTCCGTCAAGGGAGATAATTTTAAAACCAGTTCTATTAGAGTTCTCTACGATTTCTTCGGTATAAAACCCTCCAAAATTTTCTATTCCAAGTGCATTTATTATTTTCTTTAAAACCGTAGTTTTACCTACTCTCGGCTTGCCAGTTAGAAAAAAATGATTTCCCATAAAGAAATACATCCTCCTGTGTCGTAAGAGTAACTACTTGTTGAATTAGAAATGTTTCATTTCACTATTTTGTATATGAGGACACTTAGCAAGTAAGGTTTGTATGAACAATTCTTCATTTTCTGGTGATAGTTTGACACTGCCAAATATGGCATTTGGATAGTGAATTTCTACACCGTGAAGTGCAGCCGCTGGGCGAAACCCCATAAGCATATCATCAGTTGGATGAATCTTTGTAATATTTTCATAGGGAACGTTGCACCAAAAAGGACCGCATCTTGCATATAAACTCTTTTCTCGCAATTCATAGCGAATCCCGAAAATGATCCATAACATAAATAAATCAAATATAAAGAGGATGCTCGAAATGATGAACCAATCCACAGAGGTTAATGATTTATCTAGCCAAAGCGGAAGAGAAAGGAGTACATTACATAATAAGGTAGCTCCAATTATCATATACCAATATCCTCGATCTCGTCGTACTTTCCATCTCATTTCATCAACTTCTCCTTTATTTGATATACTTTTTTTAGAAATGATGACTTTGGGAGTTGCATACAAATATTACCACATTTTCATGTGTATAATTAAGAATATGTTACATTAAGGGCTAAATATTGAAAAAAGGTAGTTTATGTAGAAATTAGATGGCAGAATGAAGAGGAAAGATGTTCGTTTTTTGAAATTGAATGTAATTAAAACTAAGCAAAGGAGACATTTATGAAATCACTACAAGGAAAAGTTGCAGTAGTAGCTGGTGCAACACGCGGTGCTGGAAGAGGCATTGCGATGATGCTTGGTGAAGCCGGTGCTACTGTATATGTGACAGGAAGAAGTACAAAAGGAAATTTATCATCCATGGGAAGAACGGAGACAATTGAAGAAACGGCTGAACTTGTAACGAAACAAGGTGGAAAAGGAATTGCAGTTCGCGTCGATCATACGGTGAAAGAAGATGTTGCAGCTTTATTTGCGAAGATTGAAAAAGAACAGAATGGACAGTTAGATATTTTAGTGAATGATGTATGGGGAGGCGATCCGCTGACAGAATGGAATGTACCATTTTGGGAGCATAATTTAGATAATGGAATCCAAATACAAACAACTGCTGTACATTCTCATATGATAACAAGTCACTACGGTGTCCCGCTTATGGTGAAAAATAAGAAAGGGCTTGTTATTGAAATTACAGATGGTGTTGATTATGAGTATCGAGGGAATTTGTATTATAGTCTCGCTAAAATTTCGACAATTCATTTAGCACAAGCAATGGCAAGAGACTTAGCTCCCTACAACATAACATCTGTTGCAGTCAGTCCAGGATTTTTACGTTCTGAAGCTATGTTAGATATATTCGGTGTCACAGAAGAAAATTGGCAAGAAGGAGCAAAAAAAGATCCGCACTTCATTGCATCAGAAACACCATTTTTTATTGGAAGAGCAATTGCTGCTTTAGCGAGTGATCCTAATGTACATAAGAAAACAGGTAAAGCGCTTAGTTCATGGGAATTAGCAAGAGAATATGGATTTAAAGATATAGATGGAAGACAGCCTGATTGGGGAAAATATTTTGAGGAACATGTAAAACATACTTTATAAAGAATTTCCATTGATTTAGGAAAGAATAGATAAAACTCGTAATCATACGGGTTTTTTATTTATTTCAATCGTCTTCAATATTCAAATGATTGCTAAAAGGTTAATTAACATTGACATGCAACCATAAGGTGTTATATTCTATGGAAGTGAAACCAAAAGGTTTTATTTTGAATTTAGGAAAGAAGGTAAAGTAATATGAATACATTACAAGACATTAAGCAAACTATTGTGCTAGAAGCACCTATTCAAAAAGTATGGGATACAGTATCAACTGCAGAAGGTATTGCATTATGGTTTATGCCAAATGATTTTCAGCCAGAAGTAGGATATGAATTTCATATTCAATCACCTTTTGGTCCATCTCCATGTAAAGTATTAGAAATAGATGCGCCTCATCACCTTTCGTTTGCGTGGGATACAGACGGTTGGATTGTTTCCTTTATTTTGAAAGATTTAGGAGATAAGACAGAATTTACACTCATTCATGGCGGTTGGAAAGACCCTGACTTTATTCTTCCGAAAGCGAATGAGAAAAGTGCTATTATTCGCGAGAGAATGGCATATGGTTGGACTGGCATTGTTAATGAAAAACTTAAAAAGGTTATTGAAGGCTAAATGTCTCCATCAGCAGAAACTTATGATGTATTCCAAGCAATTGCTGATCCAACTCGTAGAGAGGTACTTCGGTTACTGGCAGAAAAAGAATTGCCTATTTCAGAAATAACATCTCATTTTCCGATTAGTCGTACAGCTGTTACAAAACATCTTCACATTCTTTCAGAAGCAAAGCTAGTTAGTGGAAAGAAGGTAGGGAGAGAAAAAATTTATCAGCTGCAGCCAGAACCTTTACAAGAATTAAAGCAGTGGCTTTCATTTTACGAACAATTTTGGAATAATAAATTATCTATTTTGAAACATGTGGTTGAAAATGGAGAGAACAGTGGATTAAAAATTGTTGAAACAAAATTGGATAAACAAGAGGAATAAGAGAGTTTCCTTCTAAATGAAAAAGAGTATGTTTGGAACAATTTGTTTTAAACATACTCTTTTATATTTCATAAACAGGATTAAGATTAATTTGAAAATGGTAATACTGTGTGTAAATTGCTGTAAAAGGAATGGACTGTATGAATATTGTTTTTGAAAGCATCATACTAATCGTTACAGGTATCCTCGGTTTAAAGTTAACGGGGAGTAAAACTCTTAGTCAAATGACGAGAGCTGAAATTATTATCGTTGTATCTATTGGGCGAATTATTGTAGAACCAGTGTTAAATAAGAAAATAGGACCAACTATACTCGCTACATGTATATTTTCTGGGATTTTACTTATAATTCATTATTTAGAAATGAAATCACGAAAGGTGGAACAATTTCTAAATGGTGATAATATCGTTCTTATTAAAGATGGAGAGCTTTTAAAGAACAATTTAAAACGCGCCAAAATGACAGAACAGCAATTATTTATGCATCTAAGAGTACAGGGGATTCATGACATTCAAACATTACAGCAAGTAACTGCAGAGCCAAATGGTCGTATCGGATATCAATTAACTGCTCAAACTCAACCGGTTACTCGTGAAGTGCTAGAAAAGGTACTGCGTCAATACATTTCTAAAGAATAAGGAATATAATTATGCCTATTTTTGAAAATCGAAAATTATCTCACGTAGTTTTTGTAGTCCGACAATTAAATCTTGATCATTTAGCATAGAATAGCTGATACGCATATACTCGTGTTTTGACTCGTGAACAAAGCAAGCTGTTCCTGGTAAAAAAGAAACGTCAACTTCATTTGCTTTTTTAAGTAATGCAAATGAATCCATTGAGTCCGGAAGGGAAATCCATAAGTTAAAGCCACCTTGTGGTATTTGAAAATGAAGTATATCTGTTAAGGGTGCAAGTGTTTCTATCGTAGCATCCCGACGCATTTGTAAGGCAGTTCGTAGTTTTTCTAAATGATTCTTCATTCTTTCTGTCCGCAAAAAAGGTAGAATGGCTTTTTGCGTTATTAGTGGACTACCTATATCCATTAATGCTTTCGCAGCATATAACCAATCAAATACAGGCCCTTCTGCGACTAATGCTGCAATACGAAGCCCTGGTGCTAACGTTTTACTGAATCCTTTTAAATAAATGACATGACCGTTCTTATCAAAATGTTTAATAGGAGCCGGAAGCTCAATATCATTAAAATAGATCTCACCAAAAGAGTCATCTTCAATAATAAAAAAATGATAAAATTCTGCTAGTTCTATAAGCTCTTTTCTTCTTCGTTCACTCATTAATATTCCAGTAGGATTATGAAAGGCAGGATTCACGTATAACAAAACTGGATTATTCTTTTGACACACCTCATCTAATAAATCAGAACGGATGCCTTGTTCATCAAGCTCAACAGGAATAACGTTGATTCCTTTGTTAACAAACACATCAATTGCAGCACCGTAGCACGGACTTTCTACTATTACTGTGTCCCCAGGCTTTAATAATGTTTGAGCAATTAAATCAATGCCTTGCTGGGCACCACTTGTAATTAATAAATGAGCAGGATCGGCTGTTAATCTTTGATAGTCTTTTAAATATTTGCTAATTTCCATGCGAAGTTCTTCATCACCTTGTACAGGTCCGTATGTGGCCAAAATCATTTTGTCTCTGTCTAGTATTTTTTGCATTTCGCCTGATAGAAACGGATTAGGTAAAAGACGTGGGTAGAGAATGGCCTGAGAAAAATCATAAAATTTTTTGTGGCGATTGATAATATATTGAGACCTTATCACATTAACAGCTTTCATATGTTGCCAGTCATAAGCAGCATGTATGTTTAGAGGAGTATTTCTTTTTCCCCTTATGTAAACCCCTTTTCCTGGTTGTATGTATACATAACCTTTTGTCTCAAGCTGTTTATATGCTTTCCGAACCGTCAATACACTTATTTTTAAATCATCTGCCATGATACGTAGAGAAGGAAGGGGGTCTCCATCTGCTAACATACCACCTTGAATACGCTGAACGATTTGCTCGTAGATTTGCTGGTAGAACGGTATATTAGATTCTTTTCGGAGTACAATTTTCATTATCTCACCTAATCTTCTTTTTATTTTCATTTAAACTGAAAAAAACTTTATAATCAACAGAAAATTCATACAACTGTTATATAGCTTGATGTACTGTTATACACTGTTTCCTCTATACTCATTTCAACAATGAAAGGGAGGAAGCATTATGGTTATTTTTAATTATCTTCTTATTTGTATTATTTTTGGGACGACATTTTTAACGATTAAAATCGGAATCGCAGCAGGCGCACCACCACTTTTTTCAGCGGGGATTCGTTTCTTTTTTGCCGGTATAATCGTTATCATGTTTTTTATCGTGAAACGGAAACAAGTCATACCATACCTTTTAACAAAAAGAATTATATTTGCTGGCTTTTGTCTTACATTTATGACCTTTGCAACTTTATATTGGGCAGAGCAGTATATCTCATCGGGATTAGCAGCTGTTCTTTCCGCTACAGGTCCAATGATGATTTTATTGCTTCAAACGAAACGAACGAAAATGAAATTGAGAAGGGAACAACTTTTTGCCCTTGTACTGGCTCTTATAGGAGTAGTATGTATTTCTTTACCAGGGTTGCAGCAGCAATTTTCTTATATGTGGAGCATTGCTTGCCTTGTTATATTAGTAGGAGAATTTTTCTACGGAATGGGTACGATCCGTTCAAAGGAACTTTTATCAGATTTATCAAATGTCTCACCGTTTTTAATTAATGGCATTCAAATGTTGTATGGAGGTCTGTTACTAATTGTTTGTTCTCTCTTATTAGAACATCCGAATCTATCTGTCTTAACTTCATGGAACATTCAATGGCCGATTCTGTATTTAATATTTATAGGTTCAATAGGTGGGCATGGCCTATACTATTGGCTATTATCCAAAACCAACCCTGTATTTCCATCTACTTGGCTTTATGTTTCGCCATTAATTGCTGTTATAACAGGATATATATTTTTAGGTGAACCAATTAAACCAGAAATGGGAATTGGAGCTTGTTTCATTTTGATTGGTGTTTTTATGGCGAATCGATCCACACTTGAATTGTATTGGAGACAAGGGAAGCTATTGAAAAAAGAGATGTGATAATTCTTTTACCTAATCCGTGATTAAGTTGTGAATTAGCAGATTAATTTCAAAAGAAAGCCATTTTTATGAAAATAAAAAGCCTATCGTATAACGTTATGGATTTGATATCACATAACATTACGATAGGCCTTTATTGTATTTATCGTTAATTTACTTTCTTTATAAATCCTTTGTAGTGGCGTTTCACGAGCTGGCTTTCTAACGTTTTCATTGTTTCTAGTGCCACACCGACAATAATGAGTAAACTTGTTCCGCCGATTTGAGCAGAAGCGGGTAAATCAGAAACTTTTGTAAATATAATTGGTAAAATAGAAATGGTTCCTAAAAAAATTGCCCCAATAAAAGTTAAGCGATATAAGATTTTTGTTACGTATTGCTCTGTCATTTTCCCTGGTCGGATACCTGGAACATATCCATTTTGCTTTTTCAAGTTTTCCGCCATTTGTTCAGGATTTACTTGAATAAAGGCATAAAAGTATGTAAAAGCAATAATGAGGCCAATGTATAGAAACATTCCAACTGGATGTGTAAAATCCAAGTTTGTATTTATCCATTTGGACACTGCAGAGTTTGGAAATAGCTGTGCAATTGTCCGCGGCGTCATTAAAAATGCTGAAGCAAAGATAACTGGAATGACACCTGCGCTATTTACCTTAAGAGGTAAGTGTGTATTTTTTGCTCCTTGATACGGATTGTTCCCAGTAGAAGCTTTTGCATATTGAATAGGAATTTTCCGATTTGCTTGCTGAATATAGATTACACCAACGATGATTGCTAAAATGACTAAAATAATTAATACAATTTTTATAATATGCATAAAGAGCTGATCTCCAGCATTATGAATTTGTTGTAAGTATATTTGATTCATAATACTTGGAATTCCTGCCACAAGTCCTGCAAAAATAATAATTGAAATTCCATTGCCTACTCCATTTGCAGTAATTTGTTCACCTAGCCACATTAAAAACGCAGTACCAGCAGTTAATACGGTAGCAATTAATAAGTAGGTTTTCCAACCTGGATCAGTTATTAATTGTCCACCTGCCATATTGTTAAAGCCAATAGACATTCCTATCGACTGAATGAATGCAAGAACAATTGTAAAGTAGCGGGTAAATTGAGCTGATTTTTTACGACCCATTTCACCTTGCTTTGCCCACTCTGCAAATTTAGGAACGACATCCATCTGTAATAACTGTACGATGATGGAAGCTGTAATATACGGTGTGATGCCAACTGCGAAAATTGAAAAGTTTTTTAAGGCACCTCCGCCAAATACATTGAGCATTCCTAAAATATTTGTTTGATCCTGTATTTTTAATACCTCAGCATTAGTATGAGGAACTGGAATGAATGTGCCAATCCGAAAAACGATTAACATCCCTAAAGTAAAAAGGATTTTGTTTCTGATCTCAGCTACTCTCATAAAGTTTGAAATTGTACGAAACATTATGTCGCCTCCTATATTTTCACCAGTTATTTTAAGTAAAGAAAAACTGGTATTTATATCCTCACGTATAAACTGCAAACCTCCTTCCAAATAAAATTCATTATGACAAATGGATTTTCATACAGTTTATGGATATAAAATAAAGCGATGGTTGTATTTTCGTAACAACTCAATAACCATAATATAACTATAAAATGAGGATTTGTACATAGATAAGGCTGAAAAGAATGAGAAATACGAGAGGTATACTTTTTATATTACCTTTATGGAAAAGAGAGAATTTCATATTTGATAACGAACATAAATTATGTTTTACAATTCAACAAAGGGGTTCACTATATGGAATTTCATTTACATAATTATGAATGTAGAAGAACTAACAATTACAATGATTCAAGAAGCAATGGAAAATGGTAAGTTCACATCAAGAGAACTTGTTATGTATTATTTATACCGGATTGCAAAAGGCGATAAAATGCATATAAGTGCTGGTATGCTCGTTTTAAAAAATCATGTGAGTCAAAAAGATGCGTATTTAGTGAAAAAGCTTCGAGATGCAGGAGCGATTATTCTCAGTAAAACAAATATGACAGAATTGGCAAATGGAATGTCATTAAAAATATGGGCTGGGTATAGCGCAAGAGGAGGACAAACTTTTAATCCTTATGGACCTGGAGAATTTTTGGTAGGTGAATCCAGCTCCGGTTCTGTTGCTGCAGTCGCTGTAATTTACACCCTCACTTCCTCCATTTAATTTTTTGAAAAGGATATATTTTCTTGAATATCATATACATTATAGAAAAAAGCCGAGAGGGGTGTATGTGATGGGTTTCCCGCCTCAACAACAAAGTAAACCTGGCATTGAATCATTAATGATACCCAGACCTATATTTGATAACCCCAATTACAAACCAGCCGGTAAGCTTATAAATAAGGTGGCGCTTATAACTGGTGGGGATAGTGGAATTGGGAGAGCCGTCGCTGTAGCCTTTGCGAAAGAGGGTGCAGACATTGCAATCTCATACCTAAATGAACACAGCGATGCAAAAGAAACGGAGTTCTATGTCAAAAAGTACGGCCGTAGTTGCATTACCATTCCAGGTGATATTGGGTATGAGCAGCATTGCCAACAAGCTGTAATGCGAACGATTCACCAGTTTGGTCGTATTGACATTTTGGTGAATAATGCCGGTGTACTATACATAAGGAACGGTCTACTTAATGTAGACTCGAATCAACGAGCAAGCACCTTTCACACAAATGTTTTTTCGCAGTTTATTATTACGAAAGCTGCTTTACCATACATGAATTCAGGAAGCTCCATAATAAATACAACATCCCTTAGTGCCTATCATGGAGATCAAGACGCAATTGACTACTCTGCATCTAAAGGAGCCATTGTTTCATTTACACGCTCGCTGTCATTGTCACTGGCCTCGCAAGGGATTCGAGTTAATGGTGTGGCCCCAGGACCAATTTGGACTCCATTAATTCCATCTTCCTTACCTCCAGAATGGATTGCCACATTTGGAGACCATGTTCCTATGAAGCGAGCCGGCCAACCGTTTGAAGTGGCACCTGCTTATGTATTCTTGGCCTCCGATGATGCATCTTACATATCAGGGCAAATTCTACACGTGAATGGTGGGGAAATTGTAAACGGCTAAATACTTACAAAACTAATATTAATTGTTATTATTCAAACTGGGTATTTCCCCCACACCAAACAATAAAAAACCATCATCTAAGAGCGTACCTTTGTGATGGTTTTTTATTGTTATAATTTTACCCTTTCAATGAAATTAGATAAAATGTTGTAATAAGTGTTTAGCAAAAGCAAGGTATAGTAATGTGAAAAGTCAAAGACAACTTAAAAATAAGCGATATTTATACCTTTTATGCAAAATTAATTTGAAATTATATATTTTACGGCTTTCTACCTTAATGGAAAGGTTGAAAAAATGTACCTGTCCAGTATACTGAATATGATTCAAACTTTACTAACATTGATGGTTTAGCTATATATCGGATCTATAAAGAACAAAATAGAAAAGGTGTTATGAATGAAAACGTATATTGTAATTGGAGCTGGAATTCTTGGAGCATCTACTGCTTACCATCTTGCGAAAGCAGGAGCACATGTTACATTGGTCGATCGCCAAGATTTAGGACAGGCGACTGATGCAGCAGCGGGAATTGTATGTCCTTGGCTCTCACAGCGTCGGAATAAAGCTTGGTACCAAATCGCAAAAGGTGGAGCTCGTTACTATGCTTCTTTAATTCAACAATTAGAAGCAGATGGCGAAACGGATACAGGTTATAAACGTGTAGGTGCGATCAGTCTTCATACAGAAGAGAAAAAATTAGATCAAATGGAAGAGCGGGCATATAAACGACGCGAGGATGCTCCGGAAATCGGTGAAATTACTCGTCTATCAAGTTCTGAAACAAAGAGCTTATTTCCACCGTTATCAGAAGAATATAGCGCTGTACATATTAGTGGTGCTGCTCGTGTGAACGGAAGAGCGCTTCGTCAGTCTCTTTTGAATGCAGCTAAAAAACAAGGTGCTGTATGTATCATGGGAGATGCATCATTAGTTCATGAAGACAATCGAGTTATTGGTATTGAAGTAAATGGTGAGACTTTAACAGCTGATCAAGTTATCGTAACTGCTGGTGCTTGGGCAAATGAGTTATTGCAGCCGCTTGGTGTTAATTTCTTAGTTACATTCCAAAAAGCGCAAATTGTTCATCTCCATATGCCAGAAATAAATACAGAAAGTTGGCCTGTTGTTATGCCGCCAAATGACCAGTACATTCTTGCGTTTGAAGATGGTCGTGTCGTAGTAGGTGCAACACATGAAAATGATACTGGATTTGATTACCGAGTAACAGCAGGTGGATTACTTGAGGTATTCGATAAAGCATTATCGGTTGCTCCAGGTTTATCAAATAGCACGGTACTTGAAACGAGAGTCGGATATAGACCATTTACACCAGGCTTTCTTCCTGTGATTGGCGCATTACCTAACTTTGAAGGCATACTAGTTGCAAATGGGTTGGGTGCTTCTGGGTTAACAGCAGGGCCTTACTTAGGTTCTGAACTTGCAAAACTTGCTCTTGGTGAACAAACAGAACTTGAACTTAGTTATTATGATGTAGCTGGGGCAATTGAACAACCAAAGAATTAGAGAAATAGTATGTATTACATATAGGGGTAGTACCACACATCCATCAACTTAAGGTATATTTTTATACAAAATGCGGTCTTTCCATATAGTTTTTTATTATCTTTTATAGATTTTATAAAAGTGGGCATATCAAATAAACCCTGACGGGTTTCAATTTTTTTACTATGCTACCTGATGAGTAGAAGTGGTATACTCATAAACAACACCCAAAATATCAAAGACTGTCTTTTTCTCATATCGATGAGATTTTCGTCCGTTGTGCTGTAGGAGGTTAAACAGACGAAGGAGAACCTTTGATAATTCTTGGGTGTTTTTGTGTAATGCTTGGTAAAAAAGTAAAAAATAATCCTTAATTATGTACATCGCTTTATATTCACTTAGCTCTTTCTGTTTCTTACGTAACAGGAGTTCTCGCACTTTAAACATAGTAGAAGAACATAATAGAATACTAATGAGTTGCCCATAAAGGTGACATTCTAATCGTTCTTGTTTAATAGATTTACAACGATGAATTTGAAACCAAGATTTCCATATTTTAAATAACAGCTCAATTTGCCAACGTAGTGAATATAAATCATAAATTTTCTCTTTTGGTACCCATTCCGTAGGAATGTTTGTCATATATACCGTAATACCTTGTAAAAGTTTCGTACGCTCTGTATATGTAATTCCTTTTTTCTTTTCGCGAATAGCTCGATCACGTAGGCGTTTCTTTTTTTGCTCCTCGGTACATCTATAAACTACAATACGAGTAGGCAGTTTGTCTTTACTCCCTACATATACATCATGTAATTCATACACTTGGCCAGGCTGCAATTGTTTCATGATGTCTTCCAAATGAATTTGTGTATATACCGGTTTCAATTGAGCAGGTTTTGTTTTAAATACCACTGTTTCAAATTCTTTTCTATATATTTTAGTTGGTAACTTAAGACGTGATAAATAATATCCCTGCTTATCTTGAATAGACTTAAAGTCTTGTAGACGAAAATATCCTAAGTCACGAATATATAATTCATTCTTTTGTGCCATGCCTGTTCGAGTCGTACTATATGCCTGATCACTTCGTTTTCCTGGTTCAATTTCCACATCAGAAAATTTTCCACTCAACAAGTCATACTCTAGTTGAATTTTCACACCAGCTGTATGACTACATCCTCCGGCACCAGGATAAGTAGTTGCGAATCGATCTGGAACTTGGAAGGTTGTAGAATCAAGGACGAGAATCCGCTCAAAATAAGAAGAAAGAGAATGAGAAATCTTAGATACTCCTCCAATTTTAGCTTGTAGAAGTGTAGTAAATACAGTTCGAAAAAAGGCTACAGAAGCCGAGTTAAATCGTCGATTAAGTCCCTCCGGACTTAATAAGATTCCTGTTGAAGTTTCTAATTGACTACAAAGTTGAGTAAGAGAGGTAGTAGCGATTTGTTGATTTAACCATACACACAAAGATAAGAAATGGTGCCCGTGGCACTTACGTTTTCGTTTCATTCCGCCTGCTTCTATAGCTAATTGATTAAGTGTAGCGGGAGACATATATCGATATAACTCTTCGGCAAATAAAGATAACTCTTGTTTTTGGTGCATATTCATAAAAAGCACGTCACCCTTTCTCATTAACATAAGAGAATAGTAACGTGCTTTTAGCTTCAAAAATAGTCTAAATCCTTAAGTTGATGGATGTGGGGTAGTACCACATGCCCATCAGCCTAAAAAATAAAATAATTCATAACGAAAAATTTCCTTTTCTACAACTATTTATAAGAAGTAAGATTCTTTTTTGTTGTGAGGAGAAAAGGATTTCTTAGCCTGATGGCCATGTTACGGTACCCCTATAAGAAAATAGTAACAGGCTTTTAACTTTAAAATAGCTTAAATTGATGAATGTGATGTTACCTCTAAACGTAATTTCTTACTTACTAGTTAAACTGGACATTTCAACAGATTTTTGAGTACAACGTTTCATAGCTGAAATGATAGCTGTTCTTAAGCCTTTTTCCTCTAATGTTGCTACAGCTTCTATTGTCGTTCCACCTGGAGAACAAACCATATCTTTAAGTGCGCCTGGATGTATTCCTGTTTCAAGTACCATTTTTGCAGAACCCAATACAGCTTGAGCTGCGAATTTATATGCTTGAGCTCTTGGCATACCATCTAGTACAGCAGCATCTGCCATGGCTTCTATAAACATATATACATATGCTGGAGAAGAACCACTTACAGATGTTACAACATCCATTAATTTTTCGTTTACTATCTCTGTTTGGCCAAAACTATTAAATATATTTAGTATGTCTTCTAGATCTTTTTCTGTAACCATTTCATTAGCACATAACGCAGACATTCCTTCTCCAACAAGAGCAGGTGTATTAGGCATTACTCTAACAACTTTTAACTTTCTGCCGAAAGCATTCTCAGTACTCTTAATACTTTTTCCTGCAGCAATAGTTACGACTAGTACATCGTTTTTTATCTGCTCTTTTATTTGGCTAATTACTGATGAGTATAGGTCTGGTTTGATTGATAAAATTAAAATATCAGCATTGTTAGCTACTTCATTGTTGTCAGTAGTTGTAGTTATGTCATATTTTTCACTAGCATTTTTTAAATTAATGACACTTACATCTGAACAAATTATTTTATCTGAAGAAACTATATTTTTGTTAATCATTCCACCTATCATAGCGATACCCATGTTTCCACATCCGATGAATCCTATTTGTTTGTTCATAATAACTCGCTCTTGCTCCTTTTAGTATAAATTTTATTGGTTTGAAATTATTATTCTAAAAAAATAACGATATCCCGTACATAAGAAATAAACATTATAAACTATATCGAGATTCGTATAAAAAAACATTTTAAGAGAGTACATTACTTTTTGCAATACAAAAAATATATAGAAATCACTTTTATTCTGCACTAAACAAGTACATTTTCTATAATTTAATATTTTTTGTTATATACCACTCAATAACATTTTAAATAATTTTGGAGAATATAAACGTAGCACTCTCTTTCCTTATTTTCTAAAATATCTCTTGACATAAAAATGCGTTATATCGCATACTATATAAAAATTAAAGTGAAAATCGTTGAAGGGAACTAGTACATATGTCTTCTTGCGCAAGAGAGTGGAATCCGCAGGCTGAAAGATTCCTCGTATAGAAATTATCGAACCTATCCCTGAGTCTTAAACGAAAGTTTAAGCGTATGCCTGCGTTACAGGCGACAAGCGGATATAGATTTATATCAATGAAGGTGGTACCGCGGAACAATGACCGTTTCGTCCTTTTTTAAGGGCGGAGCGGTCTTTTTTATTTGGCTCTTTATTGCGAGATAGGCATCATTGGTGAGAGGTTCTTTGCTGCAAATTGCACGTGGTAGAAGAATAGTTTTTCTCCATTTGAAAAAAGAAGCAGCACAATTTATAAAAAACTTTTATTTTAGACTAGGGGGTACAAAAGTGAAAAAACAACGAATTGTCGTAAAAATCGGAAGCAGTTCCTTGGCAGCGAATCATGGCGGCATCTCTGGCGAACAGCTTTCAGATCACGTTGCCGCCTTGGCGCGACTGAAGCAGGAAGGACATGAAATCGTGCTGATTACATCTGGGGCCGTCGCCGCAGGTTTTTCCGCTCTCGGGTATCCCGGCCGACCTGTGACAATTAAAGGGAAGCAGGCTGCCGCCGCTGTCGGGCAAAGTCTGTTGATGCAGGCATATACGGAAGAATTCCGCAAATATGGGATTGTTACCGCGCAGCTTCTGCTGACAAGAAGCGATTTTTCCAGAAAAGAACAATACAGCAATGCCTACGCCACTTTATCGGAGCTACTAAACCGTTCCGCTCTTCCTATAATCAATGAAAACGATTCTATTTCTTTGGAGGAGCTGACGTTTGGGGATAATGACATGCTGTCAGCTTTAGTAAGCGGGCTCGTCTCGGCGGATATGCTCATGATTTTTACGGATGTGAACGGTTTGTATGACCGGAATCCCCAGAAAAATCCGGACGCAAAAAAGTATTACTTTCTCCCTGCCGTTACGGAAGAAATCGCCTCTCTTGCTGGAGATGCTGGCTCAAAACTTGGTACCGGCGGCATGAAATCGAAAATCGATGCGGCAAAGACGGCACTATCTCTCGGTGTGAGTGTATTCATCGGAACAGGACGTGGACGAGAGAAGTTTTCAGATGTTTTGAAGGGTAAAGGTGATGGAACATATATCGGCAATACGCCTCAAAAAGCGATCAAGATGAACAAGCAATGGATTGCGCTGCATTCGCTTGTCAGCGGACAAATCGAAGTGGATGCCGGAGCAGCCGCTGCCATCATTCAGCGTGGAAAAAGTCTTCTGCCTGCCGGTGTTACCGGTGTGTTTGGAATCTTTCAATCCGGTGAAGTTGTGGAGGTCATCACGCAACAAGGACGCGTGATAGGGAAAGGACAATGCAGATATGGTGCAGAGGAATTGCGGGAGCTAAAAGGTATGCAGAGCCATGACATTCAAGCGCGAGGCGAAAGGCATAGCTATGAGGTCATTCATAGGGATAATTGGGTTTCATTTTAAATGGCACGTTCAAGTGAAGAAAACAGGGTCCTTCGCCCTAAAAGGCGCTGTGCCTAGTTGGCGGAGTTGGACACGTCTTGAATTTTATACTTTTTAATCTTTAAAAGGGGGAAACGAAAATGAATGAAGTGTTGGCAAAGGGACAAAAAGCGAAAAAGATTGCTGGAGAGCTTGTGGCCAAATCGACTAATGAAAAAAATAAGGCACTGGCGGCTGTCGCTGAGCAATTGATAGTAGAGACATCCTATATTTTGGAGGAGAACAAACGGGATATCAAACAAGGTAAAGCGAAGGGAATGTCTGCCTCTCTTCTCGACCGCCTCATGCTGAATGAACAGCGCATTATTGATATGGCAGAGGGTATCCGGCAGCTAATTGATTTGCGCGATCCTGTCGGAGAATGTGTAGCTGCATGGGAACGGCCGAATGGTTTGTCTATTCGGGAGATGCGCGTACCGCTCGGTGTTGTCGGGATGATTTACGAGGCGAGGCCGAACGTGACGGTGGATGCGGCCACAATTTGCTTGAAAACAGGCAACGCAGTGATCTTGCGTGGTAGTTCTTCCGCCGCTTATTCCAACAAAGCCATCGTCGCTGTCATTCATCGAGCGCTCAAACAAACGAGCTTGCCTCCAGAAAGCGTACAGCTCATTGAAGACAATTCACGAGACAGCGCAAAGCAGCTGTTTACATTGAACGAGTACTTGGATGTTCTTATTCCAAGAGGTGGCAAGCAGTTGATAGATACTGTAGTGAGAGAAGCGTCTGTTCCTGTATTGGAAACAGGTGCGGGAAATTGTCACATTTTCATTGATGAAACAGCAGATAAACAGATGGCATTCGATATTATCGTAAACGCCAAAACACAGCGTCCGTCTGTATGCAATGCTATTGAAACAATTATACTTCATGAGAATTGGGCGCAGCGATTCGGTACCGAGCTGTTTTCTTTCTTGAAGGAAAGAGGAGTGGAGCTTCGTGGAGATAAGAAAGCATTGGCAATTGATTCTTCTCTTGTACCCGCTTCAGAAGAAGACTGGGAAACAGAGTTTTTGTCTCTTACGCTGGCAGTCAGAATCGTTTCCTCTGTTGAAGAAGCGATTCGCCACATCAATGCTTATGGTTCCATGCATTCCGAAGCGATCATTACAGAGAACGAGGAAAACGTCAGTAAGTTTTTCACGTCCGTCGATGCCGCGGCGCTCTACCATAATGCTTCGACCCGCTTTACTGATGGCTTTGAATTTGGCTTCGGCGCAGAAATCGGCATCAGCACGCAAAAGCTGCACGCGCGGGGACCGATGGGGCTATCTGCATTGACTTCCACAAAATATGTGATTCGTGGGAATGGACAGATTCGGGGATAAGAAGTAAAAGGACAGATGTAAAGGTCCCTTGTTTTTTCTTCATCTATACCTATTATCATTATTTATTACTATGTTCATTTAAAAACTGATTCAGTTTTTTTCTGTAAGAGGTAGCAAACTTAAGTATTTGTAATACATAAAAAGGATAGATAAGGTTTCTATTTTATCTATCCTTTTTTTATCACATATGAATGTGGAATATTTTTTTGTTATGGGGTATTTAATTTTGTTAGGTTGATGGCAATGGCGCACCGTCCACATTTTAACGAAAATATACGCTAAGTAAAATAAGCTAAAAATAGCTTAAATGGTGTCTCAAAACTTATCTTTAAATTAAAATCCCAATTGAAATCATGCTATTGTTTTTCGAAAATCTTTTAGCGTATAAAAACATTAAAATGTACATGCTACACCTTTTTAAATTTCTGTTCAATCTTATCATGTACTGATTCGATTTTTTCAGGCAACACAAATAAATATTCGATAAGGACTTCTAATAATTCTGTTAACAAAGCTACTGCTTCATCATCAATTTCCTGTTTCAATTCAAGCATCCCATGAAAAGGACTTTCCGGATGAACGAGGTTGCCAACATCTTGAATCGGTTTAGTTAAATCGATATATTTTGGCAATTGCTCAAATTGCTGGGAAAGAGACTGTCCATTACTTTTCTCTCCAAGAAAATGTTTGAGGACACTTTCAAGAACTTGTTTTGACAGTACTGCAGTAGCAGAATTATCTTTTGATTGACTGACATTTAAAGTAGAGCGATATGCCCTAACAAGGTCTATAGGGATATGTTTATTGCGTTCGAGCTGATCTAAAGGATCTCTTAAATCCGAAGGACTATAAATATACACTTCTACTTCTTTATTTATTTGATCCGGATAATCATTAAACATAATCACAAATTCTGATGTCTTTTGACATTCAAAACAAAGCCCTTCTGCGAATAATCCTCTTTTTGTAACTTGGTAAAAATTCGTTTTTAACGTAAATTCACTTGGTTTACCGCATTTAGGACACTGACTTCTCACATTTTTCGGTACCTTTAAATACCCATACTGGGTATGAGATGAAATGGCCCCTGGTAATATTTTTCTCATTTAAACCTCCTAAAAATTTAACCCTAATCCGTAACTTATATACATATTTCTGGTAACTATTCAGTCACCTCATGAAGATATAAGATGGTTAGAAACATTTACTAAAAAATATGTTTACTTGTTTTATCACAAGATATAGTGTATCGCACATGTTTGTGTTGTAGACAAAAAAATAGACCGAATTTCCGCCTATGAAACTCCTAAATTAAAGGTATAGCTGAGTAGTTATTATTTTTGTATAATTTATCATTGATAATACAAATTTTTAAATTTATACAAAAAGTATAAATTAAAAAATCACAATTACAATCTGTAATATGTGGAAATAATATTTTTTCTTAGTAGAGTGTCACCATACATACCCATTAAGCTAATGTTTTGAGACACTCCCATAACGAAAATTTTACCTTTTTACAGTTATTTATGAGAATTTGGATCATTTTTTTCGTTTTGGGGAACAATTAATTTCTTAGCTTGATGGGCATGGGATAGCGCCAACAAAACGCTAATTTCGTACGCTAAGTCAGTAATTTCGTCATGAAGAAAGCCGATGATTCCTACACTAAGGAATCATCGGCTTATTATATTTTTTTGCTATATAGTTGTTTAAAATGATACAAACATGCTGAATCCTTTGTGGGATATGTCAGAAAAACGTGGGTCTTCAACGTTAAACTAATTTCAGTTTAAAATAGTCAATTCCCTTAGTTAGTATTCGACTCTTCTACTAACTTCCTCAAATAAGGCAACCTTTAGCTCAACAAGATTTATTTTTCCATACTAATCACATACTCTTTTCAGAATAATAATTTCAGTATGTTGAAGGTTTAGAGATTGATTGCAATTTTTTGAAGTTTTTGCACCAAAATCACTTTTCTGATATTTAAAAAATCTTTTTTGTAAAACCATGTATTTTTTGGTGAGATTCTGTAGTGTTGATTATAAATTAATGAAAGTTCTGGTGTGAAAATTTGAAGACAAGTGAAGGGAGTAGATCTACTGATATCATGTATTGATTTAGAAGGGAATACCAGAGCAGTCAAGTGCTTTTCTAAGAAACTTTAATTTATAAACTAAAGAGACATTATTCTAGAACAAATATGAAAGCGCTTAAAATTATTTGTATTTTCGGAAAATTTGTTTAATTACCTGTACAAATAATAAAAAGAGACAAAAAGGATCTATATAAGTCCAATTTAAAAATCCGGCATACGGAACAAGTATGATGGTGCAGCCACATTTTAGGATAAAAACTATTTTTTTGCAGGAGGAGCTAGAGCATTCACATGTAGAAGCGTCAGGCCCTTTAAGATGTCAGCTGTACGGTTACATGTTACGGAGATTCGTATAAATGAGGAAATACCATTTTCACAGAAAATTTTTACCTGTGTTACATGTGTATATGAGACGAGTTTAGTCGTGCCGGAAAATTAAAATTATTTTATATGGATTAGAGGCTACTAAATTTTAATATGAGGTGATGATATGGAACAATTTTTGTCGGATCTATTGGGATTAACAAATGATTTTCTGTGGTCTAAATTGTTAATTGTTATGCTTGTTGCTTGCGGAATTTATTTCACATTTAAATCGAAATTTGTACAGTTTCGAATGTTAAAGGAAATGATCCGTGTGTTAATGGAAGGGAAAGCTGGTTCTAAAGACGAAGTTTCTCCATTTCAAGCGTTCTGTATTGGTATGGCCGCTCGCGTTGGAACGGGAAATATCACAGGAATTGCGATTGCGATTGCATTAGGCGGTCCTGGAGCAGTATTCTGGATGTGGATTATTTCTATTATTAGCTCAGCATCCAGCTTTGTTGAAAGTACGTTAGCGCAAATATATAAAGTAAAAGATAAAAATGGTTTCCGCGGCGGTCCATCTTATTATATGGAAAAAGGATTGAACAAACGTTGGATGGGAGTATTATTCTCCATTTTAATTACGATTACTTTCGGTCTTGTATTCAATTCTGTCCAATCAAATACCGTTACACTTGCTTTTGAGAACTCATTCGGTACAGATCGTTTAACTGTAGGGATTATCATGGCAATTGCTTTCGCTGCGATTATCTTTGGCGGTGTGCAGCGTATTGCAAAAATGGCTGAATACAAGGTAATGTTCCTAGCGGTGTTATACATTGGTGTTGCATTATTTGTTGTAGTTACGAATATAACAAAAATGCCGGAAGTTCTTTCTCTTATTGTTCAAAACGCATTTGGCTTTAAACAAATAGCAGGCGGTTCAATCGGCGCAGCGCTCATGAATGGAGTTAAACGTGGTTTATTCTCAAATGAAGCTGGTATGGGAAGTGCGCCAAACGTTGCCGCAACGGCAACAACAAGCCATCCGGTGAAACAAGGACTTATTCAAGCATTTGGCGTATTAACGGATACACTGATTATCTGTACAAGCACAGCATTTATTATTTTACTTTCTGATGCATACAAACAACCAGATCTAAATGGTATTGCACTTACACAAGCAGCATTAAGTGAACACATCGGTTCTTGGGCGTCAGGCTGTCTTGCTATCTTTGTTTTCCTATTTGGATTCGGTGCGTTAATTGGTAACTATTATTACGGAGAAACAAATATTCGATTCTTAAACAATAGTAAAGTATGGTTGATGGTATACCGAATAAGCGTGTTAGCCATGATTGTATTCGGTTCTGTTGCAAAGATCCAATTTGTATGGGATTTAGCGGATTTATTTATGGGCTTTATGGTTATTATAAATTTAATTGCTATTACATTACTATCAAAAACAGCCTTTGCTGCGTTACATGATTACATGAAACAGAAAAAAGCTGGTAAAGATCCTATTTTTTATAAAGACAGCATTAAAGGAATTGAAAACGTTGAATGTTGGGAGCATTATCAGGATGCTTCAACTTCAGAAAAGAAAAGTATGTAATAAGAAAGATATTCGGGCTGCAATATGTCTGAATATCTTTCTTGGTTCTAGTGCAAAAAAATTGTTAACTAACAGATGCAGAATAGTAAAAGGTGTTAATATATTGCAACTATATTAAGATCTTGAAAAGAGGGACCTGAAAAACAGCGAAAGTACTGGTCGATTCCTTTAAAAACGATTTCTCAAACATCACAGGTCTATATGTTTAGCTGCTTATATCGATAGAATAAGAAAAAACAGCTGTCTTTGATTTGGCCACATTTAATTACCCTTGAGAGCAATATAGCTTATAATTGGTTAGGTTATATGCTATTACCTATCAATCTATAAAGAAAGGTGACCGTCTTGACAGTGTTTTTTGCACTTTTTGTCTATTCATTATAAAGAAAAATTTATACTGTATAAAATTAATAGGACGGGGGAATATGGTTAAATGATAAAGGAGTATAGCGTTCCAGTTGAGAGTCAAAAGAAAGCTTGCTTAGATCAATGGATAGCACATTATCGAACCTATGCTGTTAAAGGACAAAACGTCAGTTATATTCCTGCTTTAGGAAAGATAAATTTATCGCAATTAGGTATTTGTATAGTAGAGCCAGATGGAACAATGATAAAGTCAGGGGATTGGGACGTACCTTTCACCTTACAAAGCATATCAAAAGTAATCGGCTTTATAGCGGCTTGTTTAAGCCGAGGTATTACTTATGTGTTAGAGCGGGTTGATGTAGAACCAACTGGAGATGCTTTCAACTCGATAATTCGTTTAGAGATGCATAAACCTGGAAAGCCGTTTAACCCTATGATTAATGCCGGAGCGATTTCAGTCGCTTCGATTCTGCCAGGAACATCGGCACAAGAAAAATTAGAAACTCTTTACGCATTAATCGAAAGAATGATAGGGAAGCGTCCCGTCATTAATGAAAAAGTGTTTCAGTCTGAATGGCAAACAGCCCATCGAAATAGAGCTTTAGCACATTATTTAAAGGAGAATGGTTTTTTAGAATCGGATGTGGAGGAAGCACTAGAGGTTTACTTGAAACAATGTTCTATAGAAATAAATACAGAGGATATAGCTTTAATAGGACTCATACTTGCACATGATGGATATCATCCTATTCGTAAAGAACAAGTCCTACCTAAAGAAGTAGCTAGATTAACAAAAGCCTTAATGCTCACTTGTGGAATGTACAATGCATCTGGCAAATTTGCTGCTTTCATCGGATTGCCAGCTAAAAGTGGGGTGTCCGGAGGGATTATGACACTCGTCCCCTCAAGGCTAAAGAGCGAACTGCCGTTTTCAGATGGATGTGGTATTGGTATTTATGGACCAGCTATTGATGAATATGGGAATAGTTTACCAGGAGTTATGTTATTGAAACGTATTGCAAAAGAATGGGATTTAAGTATTTTCTAAAAAACATCAAGGGTGTTTCGGTGTCAGAACAAACGCAAAAATGTTCAGGCCGTATAATGTGTCTGAGCATTTTTGCGTTACATAGTACTTTCCCTTTATAAAGTCGGGGAATATCAAGAATACTCTCAATTTTCGATTTTTTCATCTTAGATTTGATACTTAGTTTTTATAAAAAATAGAGTAAGTGTTGTATTAATATCAACGGGTTTGTATACTGATTGTTAGTCAAAATTGGGAAGTGATTATCTTGAAACTCAACAATTTGGTAAAAAAAGACATTTATATTCTGGTTCTGATGATATTCACAGTACCTTTAGCAGGTGAAATAAAGTTTTTCCCCTTTAATGAGACGTTTCGAATGAGCTTTGGTGCACCAACATTTTTCTTTTTTTTGTTATTATTTCGGCGAATTCCAGTATTCTTCCCGGGTTTTTTAACAGGAATGGTAGTTGTAGAATTTCGTATCCTGATAGACCTCATCACACAGGAGAATATGGATTGGATATCTTCCTTTCATATCCAATATCCTAGTTTTTTCTTTTATTTTACTTATTCTTGTCTCTTTTATTTAGCAAAAATCAAACGGTTTCATCACCAACCATTGATGATTGGGTTTATTGGCTTCATCATCGAAATATTATCGGACTGTGTGGAATTAATGATTCAATATTTTGCATTAAAAACAACTATTACACCAGAGGCACTATATGAGATAATCGTTGTCGCATTTTCCCACAGTTTTATCGTTTTAAGCTTTTTCAATATGATGAAACTGTATGAAGCACAGTCAAGGGAGAGGCAAATTAAAAAACAAAATGAACACATGCTCATGCTCATTTCCAATTTATATGAAGATGCTGTTCATTTAAAAAAAACGTTGCAAGATGCTGAAAATATAACAAAAAAATCTTATGATTTATATAAAAGTTTAGACTCTTTAGAGAATGGTCAGATGAGCTTTCAGGTTGAGGATTTACGACAGCATGCATTGAAAATCGCTGGTGAAGTCCATGATATTAAAAAGGATAATCAACGTATTTTTGCTGGACTTTCAAAGCTGATTTCTGATGAAAGTTTTACTGATTATATGTCCATATATGAATTGGTAAACATTATTGTACGAGCAAACGAGAAATACGCCCGTTTACTAGAGAAAGACATCCAATTTGTATACAAGATTGATGGTGTGCACCCTCACTATCATATTTACACAATTTTATCAATTATAAACAATATCGTTGCAAACGCTGTAGAAGCTATCCAAGATATGGGAACCATCAAAATTGACATTAATAAAGAGCATGATTTGGTGGAATTTCGAATTGAAGATAACGGTCCTGGTATTTCCTCAAAGTATAAAGAGTCCATTTTCGAACCTGGGTTTACTTCTAAATATGATGCTGCTGGTAACGCATCGACAGGTATCGGACTATCGTATGTAAAAGAAATGGTCGAACAACTTGAAGGTGATGTTACGTTTGAGGACAGAGCGGAAGGAAAAGGATCGATTTTTATAATTAGATTAGGGATTGATCACATAATTAGAAAAGGGTGATTCTATGAATTTTTATATAGTAGATGATGAGAAAGCGGTTCGCTTAATGTTGGCTCAAATTATCGAGGATGAAGATCTTGGAGAGGTTGTAGGAGAAGCTGAGAATGGCTCATTGGTAGATCAACAAATGCTAATCTTGAAAAATATAGACATTTTATTTATCGATTTGTTAATGCCGATTCAAGATGGGATAAAAACGATTCGTCAAATAAAACCGTCATTCAAAGGAAAAATTATCATGGTTTCTCAAGTAGAATCAAAAGAATTGATTGCTGAAGCGTATTTGCTTGGTGTTGAATACTTTATTATCAAACCGATTAACCGGATTGAAGTATTAACAGTCGTTCAAAAAGTCATCGAACGAATCCAATTGGAAAAATCGATAAAAAACATTCACGAATCGCTCAATACAGTGCTTAAATTAGATAGCTATCAAAGTCCGCAGGAAAAATACCGTAATGAAAAACATATAAGTACTTCCAGCCATTTTCGAGATTCCATTCATTTTCTTCTATCCGAATTAGGGATAGCTACCGAAAGCGGAAGTAAAGACTTAATGGACATGTTGGATTATTTATATAAATATGAACAAGATAAAACATTTGAACAAGGTTTTCCCTCTCTAAGAGAGATTTTTATGAATTTAGCTCAAACAAAACTTGGAGAATCAATCGAAGAGGCTGAATTAAAAAGATCTATTGAAGCCTCTAAACAACGGATCCGGAGGGCAATTTACCAATCATTAAACCATTTAGCATCCCTTGGACTTACTGATTTTTTAAACCCGAAGTTCGAAAATTATGCTTCTAGGTTTTTTGATTTTACAACCGTAAGGAGAAAGATGACGGAATTGAATAATGAGCCAACATCACCTCCCCGTATTGATGTGAAAAGGTTTATTCAGGTTCTTTATTTTGAAGCTAAGCGGATACATTTGGAATTGCAATGACGAACTCTTACTTATTCTTAATCTCAAATGATGGATTCGCTTTATAATCTGGATGCTTATTGGACTAGTTATTTATATGTTATATGGAAAAAATAAAAGTAATTTAGCTAAAAATATAACTAAATAGTTAGTTAAATTAAAAAAAGATGCTAGATAGCATCTTTTTTACTTTAAGAGGTATCATTACATACTTATATTATTTTTAATAACAACTAATTATCAAATTGTTAGCTTGCAAACGCAAAGTAGAGGAGGTGAAGCAAAGCAAAAACGTTATATGAACGTTTCTGAGGCCTGAGATTCTATTCATCAAATAATTCGTGAGTTTTCATTGAAAAGAGAGAGCCCTCTGTTCAGCCCACATATAGTATATTTACATGGGATAACATTATAATGGTTTTTTTTACATAATTGTGATACTATTTTCCTTTATAACAAAAAAAGGACGTGACATATAGTGATCAAAATTGAGATACCAACACCAGAAGTTACGATTACAGAGCGTAAGCAAGTAATAAAAGGTGATGAACCAAGAATTACTCCGATTAACGGGTTTATTGATTTTCATTTAATTCCGAGAGATAAGGGTGGCATTTTTATGTTTTATAATATTAATGACGAGCTCTTATTCGTTGGAAAAGCACGTAAATTAAGACAAAGAATTAAAAAGCATTTTGAAGACAATGTTTCACCAATTAAAGCCTATAGAGATGAAGTATATCGAATTGATGCTTGTATCGTAGAGGATCCAATGGAAAGAGAAATTTACGAAACATATATTATTAATGAACTTCAAGCAAAATATAATGTAGATAAAGTATTTTTTAAATAAAAAGTTCTGTGAAAAATGACCTCGGTATTGCGCCGAGGTCATTTTAGTTGGAGCCCTTAGTAGTACTTATATTTTATATGCCTTTTTACGACTTAGGTCTTGATAATAAAACAAAGATTAATAAAAATGTTCAGTATAGAGAAAAGATGTTGCTGAGTAAGTTAATTATTGATTTGAAATAAAGTTTAACCGTTTATAAAAAAGTTTGATTAAAATACAACCTTTATTTCACAGCTACAACTGAAAAAGTCTATTGCACAATAAAAAGAAGCTGATTACCTACTATATGTAGATGATCAGCTTCTTTTTATTTTCTATAACATATTCTACTAGTTTTTAATCCTCTAAACGAGGGTTTTTCATTTCTACGGAAGCGGTTCACGGATTCCAATAAAACCATATTGTTTTGTCGTAATAGGTTCTCAAGTCTAACTTAGTGTTAATCCTCTAAACGAGGTCTTTTCATTTCTACTGCATCTTAATTCTACCTTACTCTCTCAAGGGTTTCAAGAACCAAATTACACACCTTACTTTTTGTTGCATCAGGACAAAAAGTATTATGTAAACTATGACTGGTTTGAAAATAATTTCATTATTCTGATATGCATAATAGCTGCGTACATAAAGCTTTTCATAATCAATTATAATATATTATAAAAATGACATGCTATTATAGCTTTGGGACACCTTTTATAAGCGTGTCATTAACTTCACTCAAATATGTTTCTAGCACATTTTTGATCGAACTTTATTATAAAATACGTGTTCTGAAATGTAGCCGACCTACGGTTTTAATCAATCTTTTTTCAAAAACAAATATTAAAAGTGTTGATAGACCAACGTTTATAGCATATTTTTGATTAAACTTTTTTATAAAGCTACATTAATCTAAGGTGAAGACTTGAATAAAAAACATTTCAAAGTATAAAAAACATGCTACCAGAACTTGGCAGCATGTTTTTGTATGTTCGTTTTTATAAATCTATATTATTACGGTTAAAGTATTTCTTTAATTTTTTACTCCCTTTTTTATATTTTTGCCTGTTGGAGAAGAATTCACTTATAGAGTAACGCAAAGAAAATGCTATTCCTCTAAAACGATCCCAAGTTACTCCGATAATAATAGCAACAGGTAAGAAAATGGCTAGTATAGTGCTCAAATATGGAATATCTGGGAACCAAGTATTGAATATAGAGTTTTTTATAAAAAGCCCCGGCCAAGAAAGGAGTGTTAATGTGCCGAGACCTATTGTCAGCCACCAAGAACGATCTTGCTGAGCAAAGTTTGTAAGCTGATCTAATTGCTCTGTTACATCATCATATAATTTTTGTATTTGGAGCTGCTTTTGCCAATAGTCTCGTAAAGTCTGCGGATATGGTCGCATACTAATATGAGAAAACCAAGATTTGTTTGTAAATTCTAAAAATAACATACGTAGGTATAATATTTGCTTTCGATGGTAAATTAAGTTTCTAACATCTGACAACCGAAGTGCCAAGTTATTTAGGAAGTCCATCTGGTATAAAGCAAGCAAGGCAATGTCCCTATAGATGGTGTGATGATATTCCCCATAGAATTCTTGATTAAATAAAATATTCTCATCTACAAGCACCATACCTCCGGATAAGGAAAAAGTTTGAAGCCGAGATTGGAACCGCTGAAGTACATCTGAATGCTCCGATTCTATGAACGAATCAGAAGGGTCTAACTCAAAAAAATCTTTTAATGCAGGGAGGTATGTATTCAATTGAACATTAACAAGAGAGCTATCAGTTGTTTTCAGTAGGCTGTAACCAAAAACCTTACCAACATGCGAAGATACATTGAAATGTAATTCATTCAATATGAGATTTATATAGTCGAAAAGTGTACATATAGTTTTTTTCATTCGGATATATACATTACTTTGACTGCTGCGAATAGTTGTAATCCAACTATTGAATTTCGTAATATCATGGATGTTGCCTTTAGTATGTAGTCTTAAGAGAAGATATGCTTGTTGAGGAAATAGGACAATTTCTGCTTTTTCAACCTTTATCTCTAGCAGCTGGGTATCATGTTCATTTTTAGAATACCCTGCAAAGCTCAATTCTGCATCCTGATCAATTTGTTTATGAAACCATTTCGTATCCTTGTACAAAAAGGAAGAGATTGCAGGAGAGAAATACGTTTGATATTTCTCATATAGATCTATCTCACTCCATTCAGTCGAGGATTTTAGTGTTTTTAAATACTTTCTATCATGGGATTCTATAGGAATAAACAACTCGGTCTGAACGTCAAATAAATTTGAAAGAGATTCATTGTCCATACCATGGCTCCTTTCGTATATAATAATTTCATTATAATCTGAATAAAAAGGAAAAATCATCCTGTTTATTAATTCATATACAAAACCTGAGACTTTGTACCTTACAAATTCAGTTTAAGGAGTGAAGAGCCCTTCTATTCTTGCGGTGGGAGTATGTTCATCAAGCGTTAGTCTATCGTGTTTTTGAATTAACTGTATAAAAAGTGATGGAGAAAATTTTGCGACAACATGCTAAAAGTAGTGAGAGTAAGTGGGAAAAGATTCTTGTTTTTTGTTTTAAGGGAAAAATCAATAGTGTGTCAAGTAACTGTGTTGAAAACCTTGGGGATGACTACCCTTTCCAAGGCTTTTTAATTTTTTTAGGTAGTAATGCCTACTGTCGGATTTAGTCTGAAAGTTCGCGCAACTACGATTGTATACTATTTTCTAATAATAAGTCACTTATGAAAATGTTGAGTTGCCTTAGCGTTTCCTAGTTCGTTTACAATCTACAAGCATAAATATTTACTTAGTTTAAATACTTCATATTTTCATATGGAAAATCTTGATTGAGGTATTAAAACTATATATCATATATATTAACAGAACATGAAAAAAATAGAAATGGGGGGATTTTATGCACAATGATCGACCCTTACAATGCGTTGAGAATGCTTTGATACTAGCTTTATATGAACGGATTTTTCAGTATAAAGCTAGTAAAGGGGAGAAAATAAAGCAAGAGCTCCAAAAGACAGAGTGGGGTAAAAAGTTGCTTGACGTTTGGGAAGACATAGAATCGTTTGGACATGTATGGAAAGCGCTGGGTGAACAAGTAGATAAGGGAATGGAGCCCTTAGTATCCGTGTTTAGCCAACTCAGAATTATGAATAGCAATACTGCTTCCCAACTTTCTTATTATGAACCAAAACCATGGCAAGAAGCCGTTTGTTATCCATCTTACAGCAAACCCACTACTAGTGACTTAGCGGATCATTGGGAAGAAATCGCGAATTCTTGGTTGAGATGGATTAGGAAAGCTCCAAATGAGTTAGAATCCAGGCTTGCTCATTTTTTAGATTGGGGAGACAAGTGGCTAGCTGCAGTACCAGTATCTAGAGACCTAAATTCTGTTTCACTAGCAATGCATTTTCGTCTAATGGCTGCACTTATAGTTGCATGTGGTGAAGGTACATCATTCCGGTTAGTAATTGGTGATATATCAGGTATTCAAAAATATTTAATGGACATTGCTCATATAGGTGCGGGTAAGGTTGCGAAACGCTTACGTGCACGAAGTTTTCTTCTAGGGTTGTTGGCAGACTCGGCAGCTCATGAATTGCTGCTCGAAGCAAAAATGCCAATGTTTAATCTACTTCTTTCAGCAGGCGGAATTTTCTACGCCATCCTCCCAGAATCATATTCAATTCAGGAGTGGCAACATCAAATAAACCACTACTATTATAAACGTTACCATGGGTTCATATGTTTGAACACAGCTTCTAAATCTGTTCAGTTACAAGATGTAAATGAATCATTCCCACATATATTAAATGGACTTTATCAAGAAATTCAGAAAGTGAAAGGAACACCATTTGTTAACATTTTGACTTCTGAAGAAGGAAAATGGAGTGAAAATGTTTTTATTCATCATTCTAATGAACAATCAGAGCCTTGTGCAAGTTGTCGTAAGTTTCCACGTTTTGAACATGTAAAGAATACAGAAGGATTTTGTCAAGCTTGTTTCCTAGACGAGGAGATAGGTCGTATTCTGCCAAAGGCTAAATATCTGCTGTTTAAGAGAAACGAAGGTATGATTTCTTTAGGAAAAAAAGTATCAGTGGATGTATTGAGCGAACTTCCAAGATCATTAGAGGAAGGGTACTTTCTTCAAGTATGGAATCAAGTAGAAGTATTAGGTGTAAATATTCCATTTCAACGAAAATGGGTAGCTAATTATGTACCTCTTCTAACTGAAAAAAGAAAGGAAACTCTAGAGAAACATGCAGACCCAAATGATAAATTAGAGGTAAGGTCTCCCTTGACATTCGGCCAAATTGCTACCCTGGGACAGGGGAGAGACTTATTGGGGTATTTAAAAGCTGACGTCGATAATTTGGGAATGTTGTTTTCTGTAGGCTTGATTCCAGAAGACGAGCAATGCGAATCGCAGAGAACATATACATTCTCTCACATAGTAACGTTAAGTAAGCTCTTAGAAAGGTTTTTCTCTGGTGGTATGAATAAATGGCTTTGGGAGAAGTATCATTTGACATATACGGTGTTCTCTGGTGGAGATGATCTCTTCCTAATTGGTCCATGGAGTGAGATATTATTTGTGGCTGAAGAAGTTAGGAAAAATTTTAGTCAGTACGTTTTAAACCCACAAGTAAGTTTATCTGCTGGTATTGATATTGTTAGAGCGAAGTTTTCTATAACGCATGCTTCACACCAAGTAGAAGATTTATTAAAGGCAGCAAAGGATGAACCTAATTGTATGCGGATAAGGAAAGGCATAGATAATGGGCGAAACCAGGTTAGTCTCATTGGTACTACAATGGAGTGGAGTAGCTTTAAAGATATTCGTGACGAGGCTATTAGAATAGCAAATTGGTGGAACGAGAAGAAATTATCTTCTTCTTTCCTATATCAACTTGTTAACTTTAGCCATATGTATCAGATGTATAAGCAAAAAGGTGAGAACGAATATTTAAAATTTGTTCCTATGCTTCACTACTCAATCCGCCGTAACTTAATTGATTCTTTAGATGTTGTGACGAATCAATGGAGTATGGATAATGAAGAATCTATCCATTGGGCGAAGTCACTTCAGAACATTTATGATGATAAAGTGGACTGGACTTGGGAATATATGAGGACTATTGTCCGATTAAGTAGTTTCTATAGGGAAGGAGCATAATCAAAATGAGCGTAAACAATACGTTTAGTTGGCAAACTTATCTTCAAGACGGGTACTTTGATGAAAACGGAAAGCCTAGAAAAGAATTATATATGGATTGGGCAGAAACTATTGCGAAGGAACTTGCCCAGAAGGGAATGACACGCGCCTCAATCCGGCGATTCTATGGTTTAATAAAAGGCTTAGAACCGTTCTTTAAGGATGAGCGTACATTTGAAGAGGAGAGACATCGACTTTATCCTGTTGTTCCGCTAGCTAATTATGTTGTAAATAAAGAAGATCAAAAACTTCCAGTTCAGTTTAAAGTTTTTATGGAAAGAAATACGGAAGAAGCCCTTAAAAGTTATAAACACTTTTTAGCCTTTATTGGTCATTTTCAAAGTGTAATAGCTTATTTCACAGGAAACTGATAGGGAGGGGAATAAAAGATGAAAGTAGTAAAGATTATCGAGATCACAGGTATAATAAAATGTGAGACGGGTCTTAGAATTGGCGGTTCAAAGGACTCAATAGAAATCGGCGGGTTAGATAATCCGATTATAAGACAGCCGTTAACAGATCTGCCCTATATACCAGGTTCTTCTGTAAAAGGAAAGCTTCGATCACTTCTAGAAGGCGTATATGGTAGGAAGCCTAAGAGCTCTCATCCTCGTGCTGCAGGTGAACCTTGTGGCTGTGCACATGAGACATGTCTAGTATGTCGAGTTTTTGGACCACACAAAAATTCTCATCACAAACTTGGGCCAACACGTTTGCTAGTGCGTGATTTTAAGTTAACAAATGAATCTAGAGAGAGCCTGCAGCATGCTAATGCTTCAAAGGGTATGTTTTATACAGAAATTAAAACAGAAAATATTATTGTTCGCACTACGGGTACTGCTGATAAGCCGAGAACATTTGAACGTGTACCTGAAGGGGCGGAATTTGACTTAAAGATGGTGTTGAAGATTTATGACAAAGATAACCAAGAGCAAGTAATTAACTTTATTAAGCAGGGTCTAAAGCTGTTGGAATCGGATTATCTTGGTGGTTCTGGTAGCCGTGGCTATGGACAGGTGTCATTTAAGAACTTGGAGTTCATTCCTCATGACGTAAATGAGAAGATTGATTTTATAAAGGAAGTAGGAAGTAAATAAAAGCTATCGGAGTGAATTCATATGAAGCTATATGAGATATGTTTAGAATTAGAAAGTCCATTCATGACTCCATGGCAAAGCGATATTTTGTTTGGGCATTTAGCTTGGGCTTACAGAGATTTATTTGGGGAGAAAGCCCTATTAGACTGGCTAGTTAAGTTTCAGGATGCACCTTTATTTGTTCTATCTGATGGTTTTATCCAAGGGAGTTTCCCACGCCCTCTGTTTCCTCCACCTGAGAGACAGGAGCAGTCCAAGAAGGAGAAAATAGAGAACATTAAAAGGGGTAAAAGACTGAAAAATCTAAAATTAATTCACGAAAGAGATTTCTATGCTTTTTTACAGGGAAACCCGATTTCTTTCTCAAACGAAGTAGAAGGAACTTATAAATCTGTAATTCAAGTTCATAATACTATAAGCCGAGATAGCGGAAGAAGTTTAGATACGGATGGGTTATTTGAAGAAGAAAGCACCTTATTAAAGGGTACGAATCGTATCTCAATATTTGTAAGAGTCCAAAATGAGAATAATTTAGAGTTATTACAGAAACTTATGTTGTATATTTCACTAACAGGATATGGCAGAAAAAAGAACCTTGGCTATGGTCAGTTTAAAGTGATAGATATCTTTGAAAGATTCGATTTAGATACAATGTCTCATGGAGCTGATGCTGTTGTGTGGTTGAGTTATGGTGTCCCGAGTAAAGAAGATCCAATCTCTGGATGGTATAAACTTGAAACAAAGTATGGAAAACTCGGTGGACGTATTTCAGAGTCAGAGAACTTGTTTAAAAAACCTTTAACCCGCATTATACCTGGTTCAATATTTGTAACAACTGAACCGAAGCCATACTATGGAAGAATGCTAAATAATATTTCTTTCAATAAAGATGTTGTTCAATATGCTTACGCATTAGCGCTGCCCGTTAAACTACCAAACTATCTTTAAAAAAGGAGATATCTCTTTTTATGGAATATCTCTTTCATTATTTTTAGCAATAAAGGAGCTTTATTATGGCTAACATAGAGGTTTCTTCTTTAGTAAAAATCAAACTGCAAGCAATAAAGTTAAGGATTACAATACAGGCTTTAGATAGCGGGGCAATGCCGAAAAATTCCTCATCCATCTTTCGCGGAATGTGGGGAAGAGAGATTAGGAAACGAACATGTATATATCCAAACCTGTCGTGTGAGAAATGTTCCTACATGCTAAATTGTGCGTATGGCTCAATATTCGAGCCAATAAGCGCAGTTTTTGCACCAGAACTTGCTTTTCAGACACGTTATCTCTCGCCGCCGTTAGTTGTTGAAGCACCTGTGTTTAATGAAGAATTTTGGAGCAAAGGACAAGAGAAGCAACTAGAAATTATCTTGTTTGGTGAAAACAGTTCTTACGCTCGATATTTTGTTGATACATTAGATATTATAGGAAAGCAATATGGTATAGGCTCAAAGCGAATCAAATTCCATATTAGTAAAGTAGAGCATGTCTCTAAAGCAGGTTTTGTTACTCGGGTTACCTCAAGTCAATTAAAAGATGATCAGCTACCTGTGGAATGGTGGGGATGGAAAGAGCCTACACATGAGATCAGCCAAGTTATGATACAAATTCAAACGCCTACACGTCTGTTAAAGTCTGGATACGTAATACGTGATATGGATGCAGAAGTGTTTTTACAGACGTGTGTACGGCGTACGCAATACCTTTGTAAGTTATATGGCGAGATAAAGCATCCACTACTCAAAGAAGATCTTAATGATATTATTAACTCCATACATTGTAGCTATGCAGAGGGGAAATGGGAAGACTGGCATAGGTACTCAGCAAAACAACAAAAGAGCATGAATCTTGGAGGCGTTGTGGGTATGTTTCAATTACAAGGTGACCTGAAAAAATTAGTTCCATACTTGCAATGTGGATCTTTTAGTCATATAGGAAAACAAACGGTATTTGGACTAGGAAAATATAAGGTGTGGATTCCCGCTGGTACATTAGTATAACTAAGAGAGTGTAGAGTGGGATTACAGAAAGTGCTATCAGTTTTCAGAAACTCCCGACAAACATTCGTACTAACTGACGGGAATGGATTTGAAGAATAGCTGCAATGGAGGGAAAACCATGAAAAATGTAGTTATATTCAATATAGGAAATCGTGATTTATATTTTAAAGAACCTATCGAAATACTTGGAGAAACATTTACAGATATTATTGCAAATAAATTAAGATTTCGGGAAATAAGTGAATACATCTCTGAAAACTATCAGGATTATAAAAATAAGATAATGTTCCCAATAGTTGAAAAGACACTTGAACGCATTAATAAGCGTAACAAAGAAAAGATTCATGAAATCATTCTCTTCACGTCGGATCAAGAAATGCCGCATTTTACAGATACTGTTCATGTGGCAAAAGTACTTCAAGCTTATTTAATGGATTTAAAACAAAGTCCGCAATTCAAGCATTTATTGGATGGGTTAAAAAAACCTATCATTCGATTCACTAAACAAAATCCTGCAGATTTGGATGTAATGAATGAATTTTATGAAGCGGAGATAGGACGCGTTGCGGGCAACTTGAGTTCAACCAATCAAGTATACGTATCCATTACAAGCGGGACTCCTGCTATGAGTACAATGTTGTTATTAAATAGCATGAAGTATTTGAAAAATAAGGTAGAAATTCTTTATCTGCCCAATAATTCAAATGTGCCTATTCAATTGCAAATTGGTAAAATTCTTATGAAGCAGAACTACATAGATACAATAAGGGAAAATATAGAGAACTACGATTATTATGCAGCATTGAAAATGATTCAGAGCCACTCTGAGGAATTTGAAGCAAAGCACTCTATTAATAACATTGAACAATTACTTCAATATGCTCATTCAAGAGCATCTTTTGACTTTGAAAAGGCAGAAGAAAGTATTCAGCAAGTATGGGATAACGGTCCTCAGTATAGACGTGTGGTTGAAGAACTTTATAATCAAATTTATGACTTGAATGATTCGAAAGATTCTAATATAAGCCGTATGATGTCTGAACTATATTGGAACATGTGGATGTTATATCAACGAGGACAATTTATTGATGTGGTAGGACGTGTGTTCCGCTTTCACGAAGAATCATTGCAACTAATTTTAAAAGATAGGCTAGAAATTGCTTTAAAGGAGAAAGGTAAATACGTAAATGAATCTTGGCTTACGGGACAGAAGAATTTACTGAACTTCCTAGAAAATTATAAAGGCGTTCGTGTGGAATTAGATCGCCCGCTTACTCGCTTTTCAATGGAAGCAATTATAGACTTTTATATCAAGCAAGGTAACAGCGAATTACAAATATTTCTCAATACATCTAAAGCCTTAGATAAACTTGCAGAGCTTCGTAATAAGCTTATTTTTGCCCATGGGTGGAAAGGATGTTCTGAGCAAGATATATATAATCACGTCAATAAAGAATTACCAATCAATGATGTTTCAGAATTAGAGGATACATTCTTTAGGATGCTGCGAACACAGCTTTTCGTTCTTTTTAACAATAATGAGCTGGGCGTGAGGAATATATATCAAGAAATGAATAAGGTACTACTTCAGTTTATTGACGATTTAAGATAGATTAGATAGAAATATAGCATCACAGTCCATTTACACAAATGCAACAAAAAATATATATAGGAAAAAGGTGTCTAAAAGGCACCTTTTTTCAAAAATTATATAATAATCCAGTTGTATAATAATAGTATTAGCTCTTGAAGTTTTTGGTAGAATTAGGTAAAATAAAGATACAGTAGATATAAAAACCTCGTTTAGAGGATTAATACCAATACTATAATTCGCCATTCCAATCACTCCCTATTTATGTAGAAATGAAAAACCCTCGTTTAGAGGATTAAAAACTAGTAGAACATGTCGATAGAAAATAAAAAGAAGCTGATCATCTACATATAGTTGATAATCAGCTTCTTTTTATTATGAAATAGGCTTTTTCAGTTGTAGCTTTGAAATAAAGTGTAGTTTTAAAATTAAGTTTGATTATGAAGAGGTAAAGCATCATATCTTTTTTAGAAACGTCGCAACTTTGTTCAAAACTTCGCGTCTTTTTTAGAAACATCGTGACTTTATTTCAAATTTTCACTTATTAGCGTTTTCATTATAGGCAAGCTATATGGAAATATGGTTTGTCGAGCTATATTGTATTCAAATTAAGAAAACAAGGGATAAGGACAAGGTAATGTATTTTAAGGAGGGAATCGTGTGCGGATATTCCATGTAAGTGAAGAGAGTCATATACAAGTGTTTCAGCCCCGAATACCTACTAGAACGGACTTAGATCCAAAGAAGGGACTTGTATGGGCAATCGATGATAAACGTTTACCTAACTTTTTAATGCCTAGAAATTGTCCACGCGTTTGCTATCATATTGGATCAAATACATCTGAAATCGACAAGCAAACATATATATCATCAAGATCATGTTCACATGTAGTAGTGATTGAAAACAAATGGTTTGAAACGATGAAAAATACTAAATTATACTTGTATGAATTTGATATAAAACAATTCACACTTCAAGATGAGATTGCTGGCTATTATGTAAGTGAAACAACACAAATTCCGATTGCTAAGTTAGAAGTAGTTGATTTATTTCAAGAACTGTTTAAACGTAATGTTGAATTACGTTTAGTAAATAACTTGTGGGACATTTGTGATGAAATTCAAAAAACAGCATTTAATTGGTCTATGTGCAGAATGGGTTTTGCGCAACCAAGGCTTAATGAATAAACTGTAATTCGGTAAACTTTTATAGGAAATGTTAGAAGCATTGAAATAGTTGGTTATAATATGTTTTTAAATTTCGGATACTCACTTATTATATAGTTTGTTACACAATACTTATAAATGACCTCGTTTACTACCACTATTGATTTGGAATAAAGTGTAACTGTTTAGAAAAAAAGTCGTACCGTTTTGAAATAAAGTTTGATTAAAATACAACCCTTATTTCAAAGCTACAACTGAAAAAGTCTATTGCAAAACAAAAAGAAGCTGATTACCTACTATATGTAGATGATTAGCTTCTTTTTGTTTTCTGTATATTTACATATTCTACTAGTTTTTAATCCTCTAAACGAGGTCTTTTCATTTCTGCAAAAAAGTTGCAACTTACGATCGCTGTGATGTGTTAATTCTCTAAACGAGGTCTTTTCATTTCTACTGCATCTTAATTCTACCTTACTCTCTCAAGGGTTTCAAGAACCAAATTACATGCCTTACTTTTTGTTGCATCAGGACAAAGAGTATTATGTAAACTACGGCTGGTTTGGAAATAATTTCATTATTCTGATATGTACAATAGCTGCGTACATAAAGCTTTTCATAATCAATTAAAATATATTATAAAAATGACACGCTATTATAGCTTTTGGACACCTTTTATGAGCGTGTCATTCCTTTAAGTTCAATCAAAAATGTTTCTGAAAGATTTTTGATTGAACTTTATTTAACAAGATTTAATTGCCAAGAAACACCATACTTATCTTGGACCCAAGCAAATTTTGCACTCCAAGGAGAAGCAGTTAATGGCATTAGTACCGCGCCATCCTCAGATAACTTATTAAAAACTCGATCAATTTCTTCTTCTGTATCACAAGAGACAAACAATGACATGGCGGGAGTAAATTGATGTACATCTTTATTACTATTATCAATACACATAAATTGTTGTCCTTTTAATGAAAATGTAGCATGTAACACAGTCCCTTCCGCGCCGGCTTCGTTCGTTCCATAACGAGAAATACTTATGATTTCTGATTGATCAAATATAGAAGTGTAATGTTTCATTGCCTCCTCGGCTGTTCCAAGGAACATTAAGAAGGTAGTAATTTTTTGATTTGAGATTTCCATTTTCTATTCACTCCTTTTATTAAATACAAAGAATTGTTCATTTTTACAAAACGAACATATATTCTTATCTATGCATTTATATTATCTTTATGGGTTCTTCATTGTCAATTGTTATCACTTTGCTTTCTAAATCACATTATTTTCATTTGGTATAAGAATCTATTAAAAACGAGTAACTTTACATAACTAAAAAAGTACAAACATATACTGGTACAAGCAAACTTGAAAGGAGACAATCATGAATTGGTTAGAAGCCTTTATCCTAGGAATTATTCAAGGTTTAACAGAGTTTTTACCAATTAGCAGTACCGGTCATTTGTATTTAGGAAGGCACCTTTTTGGTTTAGATGAGGCAGGGCTCTTTTTAGATACGATGCTTCATATAGGGACGTTATTAGCAGTTTTTATTTACTATAAAAAAGAATTTCTCTATTTAATAAAAAATCCATTCTCAAAATTAACGTACTTATTGATTATTGGAACAATTCCTGCGGTTGTAATTGGTTTACTATTTAAAGATTTCTTTGAAGAGATTTCAAAAACAGGTATAACGATTGGATGGGAATTTTTAGTGACAGGTTTATTCTTATATATGGCAGAGAAACAAAAAAGCGGACGGAAGAAGATGGACAATATAACATATAAAGACGCATTTATTATTGGTTCGTTTCAAGCATTTGCTATTTTTCCAGCGATATCTCGTTCAGGCATGACAATCGTCGCAGCACTTTGGAGAAAATTAGATCGTGAAACAGCAGCCTATTTCTCATTTTTATTATCAACACCTGCAATTGTTGGGGCAATTATTTTACAGTTAGTCGATGTTTTTCAAGGTAAAGCAGAAGCAATCTCTAACACGTCACTTATTGTTGGTACACTATCTGCAGCATTCTTTGGATATATTGCCGTCTCATGGATGATTCAATATTTAAAACATCATTCTTTAAAAACATTTGCGTATTATGTATGGGCCCTTGGACTTCTCATTCTTACCTTACAATTTACTGGTGTATTTTAAGGGAGAAGGAACATGAAAAAATATGAGGAAATGGTAAGGTTATTTTATGGGGGATTCTTTATGTTAGGTTTAGCAGGTGGAATGTTATTAGAAAAGCCTAACATCGGAATTTTTATTGGGATTGCTTGTGGATTATTTGCGCATGCGATTCTTGTTATGAAAAGTAAAGATGAATGAAATATCACTAGAAATTAAAATCCTGTATTAATATTATGATACAGGATTTTTAAATCCGTTATGTCCCATTGAGAGGTTTTAAAGTAGTAAAATTGATAGAGAAATAGTGAAAAGGTAGATAGGGGGCAACATATTGGAGAACGCGATTGTAATTGGAGGCAGCATTGCTGGAAAACTTTCTGCAAAGGCTTTATCTCATTCTTTTCAGAAAGTAATAATTTTAGAAATAGGTGAAGAATGGACGGAAAAGACTCCTAGAAAGAGAGTGCCGCAAAGTTATCATCCACATGTTTTATTAAAAGGCGGAGAAGAAGCAATTGAGGAATTATTTCCTCAAATTATTTCGCAATTAATTGAGGATCAAAGTATTGTAAGTAATTTTACACAAGATGTGAAGTGGCATCATTTTGGTTGTTGGAAACCACAATTTACAGGAGATTTAACCATGGTTCAACAAAGCCGTCCTATGTTTGAGTGGCATTTAAAAAGACGAATTGATCAAGTAGCTAATATTGTAACTAGATATAGAATGATGGTTGAACAAATTTTGATAGATGAAGAGCATAATAAAGTATACGGAGTACGAGTGAAAAACCTTGAAACAGGTGCAGAAGAAGAAATTCATGCAAATGTAGTTGTGGATGCAAGCGGGTTTGGGTCAAAGAGTGTAGAGTGGTTACAAACACATGGTATACAGGTTAAAGAGGAAAAAGTATGGATTCAACTATTTTATGCTACTAGAGTATTTCGTTTAAAAACAAAAGAACGGCTAGATTGGTGTAACCTTCTTGTTTCTCCTAGTTTTCCTGAAAACCCTTATGGTGCTCTTATTCAAACAATTGAAGACGATCGTTTTTATGTAACTTTTAGCGGTTACGCAAATGAGCGTGCTCCGCAAACTGATGAAGAATTTTTTGCTTATGCTCAGAAATTACCGGTCCCTGATGTGCGAAGTTTTCTTGAAATAGCAGAGCCTCTTTCGGATATAAGAATACATAAAATTCCTTATCAAGTGCGTCGCCGCTTTGACTTAATAAGACATGTTCCGGAAGGTTTTTTAGTAATTGGAGATGCTCATTGCCGTTTTGATCCCGTTTTTGGACAAGGGATTTCAGTCGCTGCAATGGAAGCTTTAGAGTTGGAAAGATGTCTCCGGGAAAATAAACATCTCGAAAAAGATTTCACCTACAAATTTCATAAGAGTATTTCGGAGTTGATAGCAACGCCGTGGGAAATGACTACAACAGAAGCATTTCGCGTTTCGAACATTAAAGGGGACAGACCTCTTATGCAACCATTTAAACAGTGGTACACCAAAAAGGTATATCGTCTTTCTGCTTTTAATCCGGAAATTTATATTCGATTGGTTAATGTTATGAATTTAATTCGCAGTCCCTTACATCTTTTTCATCCAAAAGTACTGTTTGCTATATTTATGAGTCGAGGAAAGTAGCCTTTTTTTTCAGCAGGATTTTGTGACGAAATAGCAAATGTATATAGTTGATTGATGTTGAAAAGGAATGGTTATCGAATGGAAGTCTACATAGAAAAGTTAAAGGAACAAGATGCAGAAAAATTGTTTGCTTTTGAATGTAGTAACCGGTCTTTTTTCGAAAAGATGTTGCCTAGTCGTGGTGAAGATTACTATACATATGAAACGTTTCAAAAGATATTTTATGAATTATTAAAAGAACAACTTGAAGGTATTTCATATTTTCACCTAATAAGAAATCAGGCAGGAACAATTGTCGGGAGAATCAATTTAGTAGATATTGAGAAAGATAAAGAATTCGGGTATCTTGGCTATCGATTAGGCGAAAAATATGTTGGAAGAGGTATTGCAACTAAAGCTGTAAAACTCCTCTTAGATGAAGCAACAAACTATCATGTTACTAAAATTCATGCGAAAACAACAAATAATAATTTTGCTTCTCAAAAAGTATTAGAAAAGAACCTTTTTTCACGCATCTCAATTGATGAAAATACAGCAGAGTTACACGGCCAAAAAATTGATTTTATCCATTATATTTGGAAACATTCTAATTAAAACAAAGAAGGGGAGCAATACAACTATGGACTTACGTTATCCAATCGGTCATTTCACTTATGAAGAGAACATTACACAAGATACAATAGAGAATTGGATAGAACAAATTGAAAATCTTCCTATTGAATTAACACAAGCAGTAAAAGACTTAGATAAAAATCAGCTTGATACGCCGTATCGTCCTGGTGGATGGACAGTGCGCCAAGTCGTTCATCATATTGCAGATAGTCATATGAATAGTTATATTCGGTTTAAATTGGCACTGACGGAAAATAATCCAACGATTAAACCGTATATGGAAGAAAAATGGGCAGAGCTTCCTGATTCTACATTACCAATAGACGTATCTCTATCACTTTTAGAATCATTACATACGCGATGGGTTTCTTTACTGCGATTTATGAAACATAATGATTTTGAAAAAACGTTTAATCATCCTGAATCAGGATCTAATAAATTAGGTGTAACGATTGGGCTTTACGCATGGCATGGTCGTCATCATACTGCACATATTACTTCTCTTCGTGATCGATTAGGATGGTAACAGTTCTATAGATAATAAATTAAGCAGTTGAACTGCAAGGGGGACAGTTTATATGGGGATATCTAATAAATGGACTGAGGTAGATCGCTACATAACAGATTTACTAGTTCCGTCTGATCCTGTACTTGATACGGTACTCCAAGTTAACGCAGATTCTGGCTTACCCGCGCACGATGTTTCCCCGAATCAAGGGAAATTCCTGCAATTGCTTGCGCAAATTCAAGGAGCACGCACTATATTAGAAATTGGTACGTTAGGTGGTTATAGTACTATTTGGCTGGCGCGGGCATTACCTAAAGATGGTCGTCTTCTTACGTTAGAAGCAGACCCAAAGCATGCAGAAGTGGCTCGTTCTAACATTAAGCTTGCTAATTTGAGTGATATAGTGGAGGTGCGTCTTGGGCCAGCGCTAAATACACTACAGCAGCTTGTTGATGAAAAACATGAGCCATTTGATTTCATCTTTATTGATGCTGACAAACGGAATAATCCGTATTATTTAGCATGGGCACTGAAACTTTCTCGTCCAGGTACTTTAATTATTGGAGATAATGTTGTACGTGATGGTGCAGTGCTAGAAAATTCAGGTGATGATCAGAGTGTAAAAGGGATACGACAATTCTATGAGTTGCTCGCTACTGAGCCACGCGTGAGTGCAACAGCACTTCAAACTGTTGGTTCCAAAGGATATGACGGCTTTGCACTTGCTGTGGTTACGTTTATTTGAAATAAATTTTAACTTTAATGGTTGGAGCGGAATTTAAGGATGTTTTATGACATTTAGTAATGGAACTTGATAGGATAGTTAAAATATATTTAAAAATAATTTTTAACGTTCCAATGTATCACCCTGAGAAGGGGGGAAGTACATGATATTTTATGAGGTTATTTGTTTTTGTTGTAAAAATGTATTTCGGGTATATGAAGGAACTGAAAAATATAAGAAATTCAAGGAAAATCCGAGAGGGAAATATTGCTGTGATGAATGTAATCATAAAATACAACTTGAAGCAATAAAACATTTTTTTAGATAGTGATAATATCTACTACTCATTTTTGCTATTATATAATGTCCAATCCTAGAATGATTAAACTTTTTTATAAAAATCACATCTATATCAAAACTGTAGAATCCATTTTGATCGATCTTTTTTCAAAATGGATTCTTTTTTGTTTGCTATCTAATAAAGATTAGCTGTGTCCTTTTTATCAAACTTTATTACAAAGCTACAATGGTTTCAAAATGACTTTTATGCAATCGTCTTCACGATTATTAAAAATTCGATAACCATGACTTGCGTCTTCAAGAGGTATTTTATGTGTAATAATTTCTCTTGGATCAAACTCGTTATTTGTTATTTTTTCAAACAGTTCCCGCATAAGATGAATGACGGGGGCTTGTCCCATTTTAAGATTTATATTTCTAGTCCAAAATGCTCCTAAAGGAAATGCATTATAGTTTCCTCCATAAACACCCGTTATTTGCACCGTTCCACATTTTCTAACAGCTTTCGTAGCAATTTGAATAGGACCAAGAGTGCCACCTTGTAGTTTTAATTTTTGTTCAAGATATTCAAGAGGTGATTTTTTTCCGTCCATACCAACGCAATCAATAACTACGTCGGCGCCCCCATGAGTAATTTCTTTTAAATGCTCTCCCATATCAGGGAATTTTGTAAATTCGAATACCTCAACTTTGTTCATTTTTTTGGCATGATTTATACGATAATCTAAGTAATCAACAGCGATGACACGTTTAGCACCTTTCATCCAAGCAAATTTTTGAGTCATCAATCCAACAGGGCCACATCCAAGAACGATGACAGTATCGCCAGGTTTTACACCTGCATTTATTACACTCCAATATGCAGTTGGAAGAACGTCGGATAAAAAAAGCAATGACTCATCTTCAAGCTCGCATGATTCAGGGATAACAAACGGAGTAAAATTTCCAAAAGGAACTTTTAAATACTCAGCTTGGCCACCTGGATGGTTACCAAATTTCTCTGTATAGCCAAGGTATCCTCCAGAATCATAGTGAGGATTTGAATTATCACATTGACTCTCCATTTCGTGTTGACAATAAAAACAATGCCCACATGAAACATTGAAAGGAATTACAACACGGTCTCCTTTTTTGACCCTGGTGACATCAGGTCCTACCTCTTCTACAATACCCATCGGTTCGTGGCCAATAATATATCCTGGAGGTAATGGCATGTTCCCTTGATACAAATGTAAATCAGATCCACAAATAGCAGTTGAGGTAATCTTTACGATAATATCATCTTTCTTTTCAACTTTTGCATCCTCTACCTGGCTAACTTCGACAAGATTTGGTCCTTGATAAGTCACAGCTTTCATAATTCTAGAACCTCCTAGCTTCTTGAATGCCCCTTTTAGCACCTTTAACTATGTTCAGTTAAAGAAGTAAATAATATACTTATTCGTTTTGTAAGAGATAATAAATTTGTATGTGTTGGAAAATATATAAACAAATAGATTTTTAATAGGGAATAAAAATTTAAAAAAGGAGGATATTCATTTTGAGCACAGCAGAAAATACACTATCCATTTTTGCTTTAGGCGGCATAAAGGAAATAGGAAAAAATATGTATGTTATACAGTATGCAAATGACATTGTGATCATTGATTGTGGATCGAAGTTTCCCGATGAAAGTTTATTAGGAATTGATTTGATTATTCCTGATATTACATACTTAAAGGAAAATCAAGATAAGATTCGGGCTTTAGTTGTTACACACGGACATGAAGATCACATTGGAGGCATTCCATATATATTAAAACAACTGAATGTGCCAATTTACGCAACACATTTAACGTTAGGTTTAATTGAAGTTAAATTAAAAGAACATAAACTTCAAGATGTAACAGAGCTATTTGTTATTGATTCTGAATCGTTAATTGAACTTGGACAAATTAGTCTAACTTTTTTCAAAACAAATCATAGTATTCCGGACTGTCTTGGCATTGCTTTTCATACACCAGAAGGTACGGTAGTACATACAGGTGACTTCAAGTTTGATTTGACTCCTGTAAATAATCAATATCCAGATATCCATAAAATGGCCAAAATTGGAAGTAATGGTGTTTTAGCTTTACTCTCTGAAAGTACAAATGCGGAACGTTCTGGATTTACTCCGTCAGAACGAATTGTAGGTGAACATATTGAAGAGGCATTTCTCAAGGCCAGTAAAAAAGTTATTCTTTCCACTTTTGCTTCTAATGTGAATCGCGTACAGCAAGTGGTAGATGCAGCACGTAAAACAAATCGAAAACTCGCTTTGCTTGGAAGAAGTATGGTGAATGTAGTATCTGTTGCATTGGAGCGAGGATATTTGAATATTCCAGAGGGAATGCTGATAGAAGCGCATGAAATCAACCAAATGGAGCCAGAAAAGGTCGCTATTCTTTGTACTGGTAGTCAAGGTGAGCCAATGGCTGCTTTAGCTCGGTTAGCTAGTGGAAACTATAGACAGGTAGATATTCTGCCTGAAGATACCGTTATTATAGCTGCAACTCCTATACCAGGGAATGAACGAAATGTTTCGCGTATTGTAGATAATTTATTTTTATTAGGAGCTAATGTGATTTATGGAACAGGAAGTTCAACGGGGATGCACGTTTCTGGGCATGCTTATAAAGAAGAACTAAAATTAATGCTTACTTTAATGAAACCCAAATACTTCATTCCGATTCATGGGGAATTTAGAATGTTACATCATCATCGCCTTTTAGCAGAGTCCGTTGGTGTTGAGAAAGATAATATTTTTGTTATGAATAATGGTGATGTTGTTGATATAAAGAACCAAGTTGCTTATCAAACTAGACGAATACCTGCAGGAAATGTATATGTAGACGGATTGGGTATTGGTGATGTTGGAAATATTATTTTACGTGACCGTAAACAGCTTGCAGAGGATGGTATGCTTGTTATAGTCATAACTCTCAGTAAAACAGATGGGAAAATGATTTCTGGTCCAGACACAATTTCTCGTGGATTTGTATATGTGCGCGATTCAGAAGATTTTTTAAAGCAAATTAATCAACTGGTTGTAACAACTGTCAACAATTCACAAAAAGCGAATATTAGCCAATGGAATGTTCTTAAAAAAAATATAAAAGAAACACTCGGACAATTTGTATATGAACATACAAAAAGAAAGCCAATGATTCTTCCTATAATAATTGAAGTTTAAAATGACTACTTTTTTGTCCCACAGTTAGCATTTATTTAAATTTGAATTGACAAGCTCCTTATTAAACTATATCCATTTAGTTTAATAAGGAGAACCATATAAATATCTATAGCTAATGTTGATAATTTTTTGGATCTAACAAGTGAAAAAATATCCTTTTGTGTCATGTATTTGCAGCGGTTTAGCTGATTAAAAAAAGTTTCAACTATAAAAAAACCCCAATTGGAGGGGGTTCTTGGAAGACGCTTTTACACAACGCCTAAAAATCAATGGATTCTTATATTGAATTTTAAATTGTGAACCATGATAGGAAAGTTAAATTATTTTTTATAAAATATTTACTTTAACTAATAAAGCTACTAAAATTTGAAGAAGGATTTGAATATTTACTGCTATATCAGTATCTGTAGTAGTTACTGAAACGTTTCGAGAATTTCTAATAATAGTACGTTGTCTATTGATTTGTGTAATAGCTGATTTTTGAAAAAGTTCTTGTGCTATTTTATCAGCTTTTTCACTATCTGCAATAGATATACTTATAATAGCAGTAATTGCTGCTTGTAATGCTGCTTGAATCGATAGTGCTACTTTTGTATCTGTGGTAGTAACTTGAACGTCAGCAGAGTCAACAATCGCAATATATTCTTCAGACAATTGATACATTTTATTTTTTTGCTTAGCTTCTTCTGAAATTGTTGGATCGTTGAAGGATGGATGAGGCTTTGAAGAATCTAATGCACTCCATTTTTTATCTTGATTTGGATACCAAACTCCAGACATAAACTCTCTCCTTTTAGTCTAAAATGTTATTAATTTGATTTTGTAATTCAGAAAAGATTTTTTTAATTTGTGCTTTTTTCTCTGAGGGTAAATTTTTTAGAAATGAATCTGTTATATCATTTCTATTTAAAACATCTGAAAGTACTATATTGAATAGTTCGTTCTTTTGTTTTTCATTAAGTGTTGAAGAAATCATTTTTTTTAAATCATCCATTCCAATATCCCTCCAAATTGGGTTTAAATTATTAGTTAGTATCATCTAACTACAATCATTATATGGAATAGAATAGATATGGCTTGGACAAGTATCATTAAAAAAGTTTTTACAATATTTTTTTAGTAAATAATAAATTACGTTGGTCTTAATAGCTGAACAAGATTATTTAAAATATCAAAAAGATAATTTGATAAAATACAAAAAAGACTATCTTCTGATAGATAGTCTTTTTTGTATTTTTAATCAAAATTTATGTATATCGTTCCAAAATATACGGGGTAAATACTTTCTATGTTGTATAAAAATACAATATTGTTATTTTGTTGTGTAGGCTACAAGTGCTTTTTGAATGCTGTAAATACTATCGTCTTTTCTAAATTCTCTCGTAATTGGATCATGCATACCTGATATCCAAATTTTTAATTCAGCCTCCAAGTCAAAGTGACCAGCTGTTTCTATGCTAAATTGTGTAATACTTTTATATGGAATAGAATGGTATTCTGTTTTTTTACCAGTCATACCTTGTTTGTCTACTAAAATCATTCGGCGATTTGTAAATACAATTAAATCACGAATTAACTTATAAGCGTGTTCTACTTGCTCATCGTCTAACATAATCGCTTGTAAATCACGTTCTACGCTGCTTATATCTGCATCAGATGCATTTCCTAAAATGCCACTAAATAAACCCATTATGAAGTCCTCCTTTATGTATAGAATGAGTTTCTTTTATTGTAACATGAAACGGAAAAGCAGATTCTTACTTTTCGATATGAGAATTCATTTTCAATTGCAATGAAACAATTTAATACTTCATCATAATATCTTATGCTAATATATTTGTGTAAGAACTTTTTATACACTACTAATTTGAAATATGACAGAGGGACAATATATGAACAATATTGGATTAGTTTTAGAAGGCGGAGGAATGAAAGGACTTTATACAGCAGGTGTATTAGAATTTTTCATGGAAAAAGAGTTGTATTTTCCTTATGTGATAGGTGTTTCAGCAGGGGCTTGTATGGCTGCTACGTATTTATCTCGTCAAAAAGGAAGAAATAAGAAAGTAAACACGGAACTTGTAAGCGATCCACGTTACATATCATTTCGAAATTTTTTACGAAAACGTGAATTGTTTGGCATGGATTTTTTATTTGATGAAGTACCTAACAAAATTGTTCCATTTGATTTTCACACATTCCAAAACGGGGCAGAACAGTTTGTTATTGGCACAACTGATTGTGAGACAGGCGAAGCTGTGTATTACAATAAACATGAACACGGAAATGATATTTTAAAAATTATTCGTGCATCAAGCTCTGTACCATTTATTGCTCCGGCAGTTGAATATGATGATAAACAGTTACTAGATGGAGGGATTACAGACCCAATTCCGATTCAGAAAGCGCAGGCTGATGGATTTCAAAAAAATGTGGTTATTATGACGAAACCAGCAGGATTTGAAAAACAACGGAATAAGCTATCGTCTATTGCGAAATGGTTGTATCGACATTATCCTAATGTGGCAAATCGTCTTGTTGAGCATTATGAAATCTATAATAATACTATATCTTATCTCTATTCAGAAAAACAAAAAGAGAATTTCTTTGTTATACAACCAAGTGTTCAGTTACCTGCAAGTGGATTAGAACGGAATAAAGAAAGATTAGTTCATTTATATGAACTTGGTTATAGTGATGCAAAAAATCAATTTGAGCACCTAAAACAATGGATTAAGTAAACTAATATTTTGTTAGATGGAGAAAGTTGAAATCGTGGTCATGATTAGGTGATTTTAATGAAAAGCATAAGAGCGTAATGAAATTAGATTGAACAATTTACGTTCAATCTAATTTCATTTACCGTATTTTTACAACAAAAAAACCAAATAGTTTTAATGATGTCATCTATATTCAACCGGCAAAGGAATTTGACTTCCTACATTAGAATTTAATATCTGATGAGTAAATAAGGAGGGCCAAAGTATGAGAACTCGCTTTCACCATATTGTCAGGGGTGTACTTATAAAAGACGGAAAGCTTTTGGTAGCACATTTTAAGGGGCATCATTCTTTTTTACCAGGAGGACATATTGAATTAGGTGAGTCAGTCGAAAATGCACTTATACGAGAGTGGGAAGAAGAAATAGGTGCAGCTTGTTCAATCGAAAAATTCCTTGGTGTAATTGAAAATCAGTGGAAAGATGGAGACACACTACATTATGAAATTAATCATGTCTTTAAAGTTAACAGTGATAAATTAAACACGGAAACACCTCCTAAATCTAGAGAATCTCATCTGGATTTTTATTGGATGATACCTACTGAAGAAAATTTAAAAAGATATAAAGTCATGCCGGATGCTGCCGTACAAACACTTATGAAAAAAATTCAAGAGCATGACATAGAAACATGTTGGGTTAGTACACTTTAAATTCTTGAAACTGGATTTATGTTAAAAAGGTGTTTTCACGTCTAGAAAACACCTTTTTGGTTTGTAAAGTTTTTATAGTCGAATACTTTATTCTATTTAGTCTTAAATATAAAATTTGTTCACAAAAAATACACTATATCCATAGTAAATAACGAGGAAACAACCCACTTGTTACTGAAATAAGTATTGAGTTGAACAGAGGAAAGGAGGCAAAAAATGAAGAAACTAATGAGTCCAATTATGTATGATTTGGCGAAGCAATTAAATCTAGGGAATCCTGCTGCTGTTACATTGTTTTTAGAGAGCATAAAGAAACAAGAAACACCTATTGTGGAGACTTGCCCAATTGATGATGAGTACCATCTTGTTACATATATTTGGTTAGGTGATGAACAAACCGAAAATGCATATGTATTTGGCAGTTTTCCTGGGTGGGATTTGACGGCCAATGAAATGAATAAGCTTTTACATACAAACATATGGTTTAAAACATTTCGAACAAAAAATAGGTTTGCTTCGACGTATTATTTTTCAATTAATGATGACTTTGAACAAGATTGGGTAAAACGAAGTGAAAATTATAAGCGTGATCCATTGAATTCTAAAATATTTGGGCATAAAGCAGGACCAATATCTGTTTTCGAGTTAGGCCTATCGTCACAAATTGATAAAACTAAGCGACAAACTCATATTCCAAAAGGAAAAGTAGAAACACATCAGTTTCATAGTTCTATATTAAAGAATGAACGACAACTTTGGATATATACTCCGCATAATTACTCACTTGAACAAGCTCCTTATGACCTTCTTATCATGTTTGATGGCAGTTCTATGCTGCAGACGTTATCAGCAACTGCAACACTAGATCATCTTATACATACAAAGGAAATTCCACCGTGTATTCTAATTGGCATTGATCATGTAGATCGATTTACAGAACTCACATTTTACGAGGAAATGAATATGTTTTTAGCAAAAGAACTATTTCCGTGGATTCAACAAAAGTATCATGTTAATGCAAATCCGTATCATATAACAATTGGCGGATTCAGTCTCGGTGGTTTAGCAGCTTTTTATACAGCATTGCGATATCCAGATCTCTTTGGAAACGTTTTATCAATGTCTGGTTCTGTACATTGGAAAAACGAAGATTACGCAGAATCACACCCTTGGATCGAAAATCAATTTAAAAGAAGCGGCACATTACCATTACATATTTATATGAGTGCTGGGGAGTTAGAAAATAAACCATTGTTAGAAGCAAATAGGAGATTATCAGAAGTACTTAAAGAAAAAGAGTATCAAAGCACTTATGTTGAATTCCCTGGTGGTCACGATGAATTGTGGTGGCATAGACAGTTTGCTCAAGGATTAGTATCCTTACAACAATTTAAAATACCTATGAAATAATAAAAAGGGAGGAGAAAACATATGAAGGATAGAGAAAAAGAAATAGATAAGGCATTAAAGAAACAAGAAATTTTAGTGAAAGATGAGAAAGTTTGGTCATATACGTACGAAGATCATATTAGTTCTATTATTAAACGTTCTCAAAAAGAAGGCGTATTTGATGATTTAGTAGGAAAAGGAAAGCCGCTACAAATTGATAAAAGTCTCTCTTATAATCCAGAAAAACAACTATATAAGACAATGAAAGATAATCATATATTACCGAGGTGGATTGAACTTTCGAAAGAAATTGATGCGTTAAAGGAAAAATTGCATACATGCATGGAGAAGGAAGAGTTTGCTGCAATGGTTGAAATCATTAATAAAAAAATTCACGAGCACAATTTAACTTGTCCACCATCAGCACAAAAAATGAAAATAAGTAAACCAGGTTAATATTGGATGATTGATACTCTTTTTGAGAATAAACTCGGAAAGAGTATTTTTATGATCAATTATTGGGGAAATTAATTGTTTATGAAAATGAATTTTACAAGAATTTTCTTTAAATGGATTTTTCATGTGCGTTAAAGATAGGATAAACATATATAAAGAAGTGTACTATTAGGACGGAAGTGAGGAAGAGGCATTCAGAATCTATTATTTTTCGTAATATGAATCAATATATTGAAGCAGAAGGTTTAAAAAGAAAACGTTTAGCGAAATGTATGAACATGTCTGAGTCAAATTTCTCTGACTATCTAAATGGAAAACGAATGAATGGTATTTATGATTTTGCGGCCAAACTGGCTAATACTTTAGGTCATGAACAAACGTTTTTATCAAGAGCTAGAGGAGAGGGATTTCGCTTTTTCGGCCGGTAATCTGTTGTCAGAGAGAGGAAAAGAAGAGTTAGCTCAGTTAACAAAAATTTGTGACTTACTTGAAATTTATGATAGAGGTGATTCACATGCCTGAGCTTTCGTCTGCAGATCTTCCGCAAATTTTAGAAGAAAATCAAAAGATAAAGTCTGAAGTAGAAAATTTAATGAAAAAGTATTTGCAGCATTACCACCCAAGAGGCTGGACAATGATTGAAGGTGCGAAAAAATATATTTCTACACAACATTTTTTCATTGAAGCACCAATTCAAAATCAGTCTTTGGGTGGTTTTATTCGTTCTACAAATACGGATAAGTATATTTGCTATGTGAATACGTATCAATCTCGAATTTATCAAAATTTTAGTCTGCTTCATGAACTGTATCATCTTATTTCATTTCAATAGCTTAAGCAGCAATTACATATTATTCATGTAGGCCTTGATAAAAATCAATTTGAACAAAAAGCTGATTATTTTGCATAGGTTCTATTAATTGATGAACATGAGTTAAATGCTTTTTATACGGATACAGAAAATGAATTTGAAACTACATTAACAAAGATTCTTCTTTGTATGAGCCGTTTTCAGGCGCCGCACAAAGCAACTCTTATTCGTCTCTATAAATTGTACCTAATTGATGAAAAAACATTGGAAACATATTTTGATAAAACAATTGATTATCATAAAGAATTTGAAGCTCTTGGGTTAGATCCTTATATGATTGAACGAAGTAATGTTGTGAACTTTGGAAAACTAGAAAAGTTAATGAATCAGTATACTTTACCTTATGTAGCACAACAAACTAACCAACAAGTTCTTGAAGAAGTTATTGGGTATTTCCATAAAATGAAGGGAGAGGCAGCAGAGTGACATCTTCAGAACTAAAAAGTTTTATCCAACAATAAACACACTTCATTACAGACATTGAAGAGAGTATAGATAGTATTTTAAAGAAAGACCATGTGTTCTTATATGATACGTCAGTTATTTCTTCTCACGAGAAAGCTTTTTATCAGCATAAAGCAACGTTATTTCTTGAACATACGAAAGATATTCCTATCTTAGTCACAGATTGTAATCGCAAAAGAAATGCGTCTTACAGAGGATTTAGAAGGTTGATATTTAGCTTATTTATCAAAATTTGATACAGTTCTTTATGTAGAAGAGCGTGATTTGTATGAATTACTTAAAGTAGAATATGCAGCAGCACAAGCGAAACAAAAGTTTTTAATTGCAAATGAAAAAGCATTTTCCTGCATACAACCATTGCGAGAAAGCATTAGAAAAGCAAGAAATACATTTCAAATTGCTGAAAAGATTGTATTTGACGACTATGAGGCGTTTTTTGTGAATTGTAATCATAAAAATCATGGAGAAATGTCATTATTATGGACAGCCAGTATATTGAATCAAGCAAACCATCACATTTGTTGGAAATAAACAGAGCGTGACAAATAATCCTCATGTGATTTACATTATTTGTAATGATGTCTTGCTACAAAGTTATAACGTACAACAAGGTGATGTTGATACACTGGGAATACTGGTGCAAATATATCGAAATGAAGAACGTAAAGTGATTTATCATAATCGAAAAAGTGGCATTTTACATTTAATTCGTCAAACAGAAAAGATAGTAAATACGGATTTTGTAGAAAAAATTATATCTAATAGAATACAAGTCATTTATTAAAATTCTTCCTAAAATAAGGGAGGATTTTTATATTTTATAAATATATTATGTTAACTGAAAATGATTAAATTTGAGTAAAGGAAAAATAGGTTAGAGTTGGAATTATGACACATTTTTATATAAAACATATTTCTGTGTATATTCAGAAAATAAGATATCAATATTAAATGTATAATTGAAACTAAGCTAGAAAATAAACTTTTAAGTGCAATATAAATATAAATTATGGCTCTGATCATTTAGCATAAAATTTCTCCAGCTGTGTGCTGTGATAAATTTTACTGAATGAAATCATAATGGTTCATTTGAAATATGGAGTTTCAAATGATTATTTGAACATGCTATAGATTGTTTCAAAAACCCCTATTCCGTCTCAAAATATATAGTTTACTTGGATTTAGAGATATGAAACCACTCTCATTTTACAACTTCCTATAATTTATATTATGTTAACTGTAAAAAATAAATCAACTATAATTAAGTAAGTTCTTTTTTTTGATCTCGGCTTCCCTTCTGAGGTTTAAGAGTGAACAATGAAATACAAAAAAGATTATTGCGTTTGCTATATTGCTCTATAAACGCGCTAATCTTTTTTGTTGTTTAGTATCAATCATTGAACTTTGTTGAGTATTTCGGTCAGGTGCTCAAATTGGTTTTTAAATTCTAAATCGCTTTTTATCCAACTTTGAAATGTTGTTTTTTTGATTCCGATACTTTCACAGGATTTGCTAATCGAATTGTTTTTTTGATATTCAATAAGAAAATCTTTTTTTCTTTTAGTAACTGAGAAATACTAACTGTGTGACTGTTTTTGGCTATTACACCGTCAGCAACGAAAAAACCTAAAATATATGCCATGTTGTTAGACCAAATTTTAAAATAATCTTCATTTAAATCATATTTACGCTTCCAGCTTCCACGCGCTCTCTTTTCAATATTGTTATCTGTTAGGACCATGCGAACTTATCTAGAAGAAACATTAGCTAAATTTGCGATGTCTGATGTGCTAGAACCTTCTAAATATAACTTAATCATTTCTGCCTTTTCCATCGTGTATTTAGACTTCTTTTTGACCTTTCTACACATTAACAGTATCCCCTTTCAACAGATATAAAAATTGAGTATATCTTCTTCTATATCATTTGAAAGAATAAATGTTCTGTCTACCGTTAATAAAAAGATAATCAATAAAATAAAAACTTTAGCAACTATAAGAAAGATGCTAAAGCCTTTATTTTTACTTAACTTAAATGATAAAAATAACGATTTTACATCATCAATTTATTATATTGATATGATTATATATTCAATAAAATCATTTTGAAAAATAAACTCATGATTGACGGCATACAAAAATAAAAATTAGAGATCTAATCTTTATTTTCATGCAGGATAAATAAGAAAAGCTGCGGGAATAACCGCAGCTTTTCATCACTTCCACCAACCATCAAATATAGTTACAGGAAGTTGTCGTTTATGTTCTGTAGCTAAATATCGTTTTTCAATCGCTTCTGCTACTTCTTTTTCTACTTTCTTACCTTCTAAATAATCATCCAATTCATCATAAGTAACTCCTAGCTCGGTTTCATCTGCTTGTTGTGGTTTATTATCTAATAAATCAGCTGTTGGAACTTTTAAATACAATCTTTCTGAAGCGTCTAAAGCTTTCAATAGTTCTCTTCCTTGTCTTTTTGTTAATCCAGACAACGGAAGAATGTCAGCACCACCATCGCCGTATTTAGTAAAGAAACCGGTCACAGCTTCTGCTGCGTGGTCTGTACCAATTACAAGAAGGCCATTTTGACCACCTACTGCATATTGTGTAATCATTCGAACTCGAGCTTTCACATTTCCTTTATTGAAATCTGTAAGTTGCTCTTTTGCATCTTTTTTATATTGCTCTGCAAAAGCGTCAACTGTAGTTTTGATGTCAAATGCAAGTTCTTCATCTGCTTGAATGAATTGTAACGCTGCTTGTGCATCAGCTTCATCTTTTTGAACTCCGTAAGGTAAGCGAATAGCTACGAATTTTACATTATGCCCTTCGGCTCTCAGTTCTTCTACTGCTAGTTGAGCGAGTCTTCCAGCTAATGTTGAATCTTGACCACCGCTAATTCCTAAAACGAAGCCTTTTGCTCTTGTTTTAAGTGCATACTCCTTTAAAAAATCGACTCTTTTACGAATTTCTTGAGTAGGATCAATTACTGCTGATACGTTTAAGTCCGACATGATTTTTTGTTGTAGAGTTGTCATTACAAAATCTTCCCTTTCGGTTTTTAGAGTTTTATATGAAATGTAATCCCTATTATTGATACAAACCTTTTTCTTTGATGTAATAGTAGCAGCTATCTGGGAGAAGGTAACGCGGTTCGCCGCCTTTAGAAAATTCTTCGCGTATATATGTAGAACTTATTTCCATAGCTAATCCTTTATCGATTAATTGAAACCTACCATCGTCATAATTGCGAAGGAGAGCAGATCGACTAATCGTTTGGAGCATATCGATACCATTGCGAGCCATAACGATAAAATTATTTTCACTTATTAATTCTTCAGCCATCTTCCATTTTCCATCAGCGATATCTACTAAAAGGTCTGCACCCATGATAAAGAACAATTCTGCTTCTTTTAATATAGTCCTAAAATGCTTCATTGTATAGTATGTATAATGTTTGCCTGGTAATACGTTTAATTCATGAGTGTCTAGAATGAACTTCGGGTTATCTTGTATGGCTAAACTAATCATTTTAGCACGGTGATCACCGGTCGTTTGTATTTTTTTATCGATACGCTTGTTTGTAGAAGGTAAAAAGATAATGTAATCTAGTTTTTTACGATGTGCCACAGTGGAAGCAGTCCACAAATGAACATTTGTGATAGGATCAAATGATGAACCATATATACCAATTCGTCGTCCTTTTTTAAATAGTTCGCTAATATCTTTTTCTGGATTCAATTCTTGAAGGTACTCCATATTTTTAGTTGATTCGATTTCATTTATTTTCATTTGCTAATCATCTCCGCAACTTTTTGTTTTACTTCCTCAATATGCTTCAGTTTGTTGTCTCAACACTTAAATGACAAAAATCTATCAAGTTAAAATAAAGCAAAAACCCCTTCTTTTTGGTTTCGAAGAGGTTTTTGCTTATACGGATTATGTTACTTGAAGCAATTGTTTATTTCTCAAAAATCTTTTTATTTAAAACAAACCAGACATTATTTACGCCTTGTCCATTTATATCACCGACCTGCGTATCTTTAAAATAGTAATAAAGAGGATGGCCTTTATACGTTGTTTGCTTCTGTCCATCTTCTCTTGTGATGGTTCCAAAATCGCTTTTATTAAATCCACTAGGAGCCACTATGTTTTCCGCATGGAATGTAGGCCAAATTTCAGAACATTTACCTTTACAATTACTTACTCCTGGTTCATCCTTTGTGAAGTAATAAAGTGTCATTCCTTGATCATCTGCTAAATATTTTCCGATTCCATCCGATTCTAACACCTGAAGCTTGTATTTGTTTGACTTATCACTGATCGTATCGGTGATGGATAAGTCTTTTACATTCACACGGGAAATGGAAAGATCCCGATTAAGGACATAAGCGCGTTCTCCCTCCCGGTTAAAGACAATTGCTTGACGGGGTTCTGTGAAACCACTGATTGTTTTAATCACACGGTTATCAGAGACGTTGATCACATCGATAGTATTGTCTGCCTTGTTGCTTGCGAAAAGCAATTTACCATCGGGTGACAAGGCTGCACCGTATGGCTCATGTCCAACTTTTACCTCGTTGACGATTTGTCCTAGAGAGATGTCCACCACGGAAATGCTGTCACGACCGCTGTTTGCGGCATACAATGTATGACCATCAGCACTCACGGAGATTCCACGAATCATAGAGAAACCAGTAATCTCACGTACGATGTTCTTAGTGGCTGCATCAACTACGGACACCTTATCTCCTTTAAAGTTTGTTACAAACACATATTTTCCGTCCGGAGAGACTGTAATACCTTGGCGTGGTTGGGCGAAACCAGTGATGACCGCAGTTGGTTTGCGTTTCTCAAGGTCCACGACAGTTACAGAACTGTGTGCCTGATTGTTCACGTATAGCGTTTTTCCATCAGGGCTGACAGCAGTGCCGAATGCACCTGGACCGACTACGACTTCATCCTTTAAGGTTAGGCCTTTTGTGTTATAGAAGCGCAAAGTGCCAAGCGTACTATCCGAGACGACGAACTCTGAGCCATTGTTAATGAACACGATATTTCTCGGTGTGACAAAGCCATCGATTTCCTTTCGTAAAGTGCCTTTAGCAAGGTCATAGATACGTATGGATTGTTCGCGACTATCTGAAACAATCGCAATCTGCTCATCGGGACTTACAGCAAGGGAGTTGTTAGTGATGTTGCCATCGAAGCTCTCCTCTGCCATAGGGCTTTTCTTTTCAGTAACTGAGGCAAAAATGGCAGTCGGAAGAATAATAACAAACATCAAAGCTACAACCAATACACTTTTAAATTTCATTTTTTTTAACATTTCTTCACCTCGTTAAAAATTTTTTGCATGATAAATCTTCAAGACACCTACACGTTTTTTGATTCCCTCCTTTTGTAATCGTGTCTGAATTTTTATCCCTTCGTTCTATGTAAACGTACAGATGGACAAATTGGTTTGAACATTATAAAAGAAAATATCGATTTTTAAAAATATTTTTAAAGAAGCCTAACGAATCAAGTGGTTTAGTTAGGTTTTTCAATTTTAGCTATTTTATTTTCCGCTCAAATAATAAATCATACATAATATCTATTATGTACTGTCTATAAAACTAGAAAAAACTCGTTGACCAACAAATAGGTATTTGTAATGACATTCTACCCCCTCCTATATTGTAAGTATTTTAAATTTTATAAATATTATTACCGTTTTGATTATACTTATAAATTATAATTAAATAAAATTAAAGATTTTAATTTGTAAGTAAGTGCTACTAATATTAGAAAAGGGATGCAGCCATTAATGTTTAATAATTACTATATTGTTGAAGGTACAAAACACGGTTCTCTGACTATAGCTGCACGGAATCTTCATGTGACTCAATCCACAATCAGCCAGCCTATTGCCAGCTTAGACATCCCCCCTCTCTTTAGCTTCTCTTTTTAAATTTGTAGCATAGTTCATTCATAGTTTAGGTGTTTTTGTATTTTACTTCTATAACTCCCCTTTTTGCTGAAGAAAATGTTTGTAAAAATTAAGGACATTGGAGTTTTGAGTTGTTAGAAGGACTTTGAAATTTTAAATCGAAAATATATCAATTAGTACATATTGATTGGAGCGATAAAAATAATGAATATGAAAAACTCTTTGAAAACAGAGGTAAATAAAGTTGTTGAGTATTATTCTACCTTTGATGAGTGGGGACGTCTTGATCGTGAACCATTAGAATTTCAGGTTAATTGGCACTATATACAAAAATATTTACCTAAGACAGGGAAAGTACTAGATAATGGAGCCGGACCTGGTAAATATGCTATGAAATTGGCTGAACAAGGATATAGAGTTACATTAACTGATCTTGTGCCTAGATTAGTTGAGGTTGGTGAAAATAAAGCAAGAGAACTAGGTTTATCTGACCGGTTTGATGGTTTTCATGCTGCAGATGCAAGAAGTCTTACTTTATTGGAAAACGAGCAGTTCGATGCTTCTCTTATGATGGGACCTATGTATCATTTACAATCAGAGCAAGACCGTAATTTAGCAATTAAAGAATTATATAGGGTCACAAAGAACGATGGGATTGTTTACGTAGCTTTTATGCCAAGAATTAAGCATGTTCTTTCATCGCTGCTATATCCTCAGACGTGGAAACCGAATGATAACATGGACTCCATTCAGCAATTCATCCGTACGGGTGAATTTAATCATAGTGACGAAGGACGATTTACAGGAGCTTATTACTTTAATATTGAAGACATAAAACCTTTTATGGAGTCTTATGGCTTTGAGACATTAAATCTTATCGGTTCATCTAACATAGGTACTCTTTTATCAAAAGAGCAATGGGAATACTGGCAAAATCGTGGAAAAGATGAGTTCACTCAACTTATTGAATTATTAAAAGAAACAGCAACCAATCCTCACGTTTTAGGAGTATCTTCTCACTTACTTTACATAGGAAAAAAGAAAGATAACTAATTGTTTTATTAAAAAACAAATATAGCAGTGAGTGTTGACAAATGTCTGGTATAAATAAAAAGAAGATGAATGTCTACAATAAGACCCATCTTCTTTCTTTATTAACAATTTGAATCTCGAATACTTTGCTGCCGTTACTATAAAAAACTATATATTTCGCACCTTTTATTAATCATAAAGATCCTGAATCGCTTGTTTTGTCTTTTTTAATTGTTTTACTGTAAATTCATATTGAGAAGAGGCATATGTAAAAAATACTACATCTACTACAAATAATTGTGCAAAACGAGAACTTGTTGCACCGCTACGAAGCTCAGCTTCTGGAGCACGAGCTGTAAATAAAGAAACATCAACCATTTGTGAAAGTTTATTATTTCCTATACGAGAAAGACCAATGGTTTTCATCCCAAATTCTTTTGCGCTTTTCACTAACTGAATCACTTCTCTTGTTTCTCCACTGTAAGAAATTCCCCAGAATACTGCGCTTTCTGATTGTGTTGCCATTGTCATTACCAATACATGAGGATCTGAAATAGCATATGCTTTTTTTCCTACGCGATTCCACTTCTGTGCAGCATCTTCAGCGACAAGGAATGATGCTCCTACTCCGTAAATATAGATAACATCTGCATTATGTAATATATCTACTGCTTTTTCAATAGATTCTGGTTCTAGTTGACTAGCAGTGTCATGAAATGTTTGTACCGTATTAGAGACCGTTTTCTCAATAATTGATTGCACTTCTTCGTTTGATTCAATATCTAAATATCCTACATGTCGAATGTGTTCTACTTCTGCAGATAAACGCATTTTTAAAGCTGGGAATCCTGATATTCCTAAAGAACGACAAAAGCGAATAACAGCTGCGCTACTTGCTTCTGCCGCTTTTGCTAATTCATGTATAGTCATATTTGTGACGTCTTTAGCATGTAGCAGAATGTATTCTCCTACCTTTTTTTCAGATACAGGTAATTCATTCAAAACTAACTCAATTTGAGATTGAATACTGCTCACTTTCACTCTGTCAGCTCCTTTTCATTTGTTCTTATTATACAAAAAAAGTACGATTGACCTAAAGTCTAATCGTACTTTTTAAGATATATTATTCTTGTTCCGTCATCGCTTCCTTTGGTACACCAAAAAAATAGGTTACGATAAACCCACCAATGTAACCTGCAAATAATCCAATGACGTATTTCCACCATACTCCACCAGCAATTAAAGGAATTAATGCTACACCAGATGGTCCGATAGCAATTGCACCAACGTTACCAAGTAATCCGATGACCGCTCCTCCAATACCTCCACCGATACATGCGGTGATAAAAGGGCGGCCTAATGGTAGTGTAACACCGTAAATTAACGGTTCCCCAATCCCGAGAATTCCTACTGGGAGTGCACCTTTGATTACATTTCTTAAAGATTTATTTTTACGGCAGCGAATCCATAATGCGATTGCTGCACCAACTTGCCCAGCACCTGCCATCGCAAGAATAGGAAGTAATTGTGTCATACCTGTTGTATTGATCATTTCAATATGAATTGGTATTAATATTTGGTGTAATCCTAACATAACAAGTGGTAAGAATGATGCACCAAGTACAAATCCTGCAAATGCACCACCGCGTGATAATACCCAATTGATAGCACCAATTAAGTTATCTGAAACGAAACCTGCAAACGGCATAATCAAGAAAATGGTTACAAGTCCTACTATTAATAATGCGATTGTAGGTGTCACAATAATATCAATTGCATCGGGAATCACTTTACGTAATTTCTTTTCTACAAATGCTAAGATCCAAACAGCCAATAATACCCCAATAACTCCACCTTGTCCTGGTGATAACGGCTGACCAGTAAAGATATTAGGAATTGGATTTTCTGGCGTCATGCCAGTTAAAAGGGTAATACCACCGATTACTCCACCTAGTGCTGGCGTTGCATCGAATTCTTTTGCCGCATTAATGCCGACATAAATTACTAAATAACTAAAAAGTGCATTTTTTATCACATTTAAAACTGTTACGTATTGTCCCCAAGTTTCTTTGTCTAAATTGCCTGCTGTAATATTATTTAATAGAATAGAAGCAATACCAGCAATTAACCCTGCTCCAACGAATGCTGGTATAAGAGGAATGAAAATGCTTCCAATTTTTCTTAAAAAATTTTTAAAAGGTGTATTATTCTTTTTCTTTAATTCTGCTTTGATGTCTGCACTTTTTGCTTGTAGTTCTTCTGCAGAAGAAGCTTTTGAAGAACCACCTTGTCCTTTTTTCTCTGCTAACACAATGCCGAATTGTTCTGCTACTTTTGTTACAACACCTGGTCCAAGGATAATTTGGTATGTTTCATCATCAACAGTACCAAGAACCCCATCAATCTTTTTTAATACTTCTTCATTAATTAAATCACGATCTACAGGTGTAACACGAAGACGTGTCATACAGTTTGTATATGTTGAAACATTTGCGCTACCACCAACCGCATCTAAAATTTGAGATGCCATGCTATGATATTTGTTCATCATGTCTCCCTCTTTTCGGTTATTTTAATGCTTGTCTAACAAATCCTTGTCTTTCTTCTAATTTCTTCATTGCTCCTTCTTTTGAAAGTCCTGTCAAAATCATTATAATCGCGATTTTGGGCTTATTATCTGCTTTTACTAAGTAGGTTTCAGCTGTTTCATAATCGCAAGATGTTGCTTCCATCACGATACGCTTTGCGCGCTCTACTAACTTTTCATTTGTTAGTTGAACATCAACCATTAAATTCCCGTACACTTTACCGATTCCTACCATAGAGGCTGTTGAAAGCATATTGCAAATTAATTTTTGTGATGTGCCCGCTTTTAAGCGAGTTGAACCAGTTAATACTTCTGGTCCGTTTACTACTTCAATGGCAATGTTTGCGACTTTTCCTACTGCTGATCCTTTGTTACAGCATACTGCGACTGTTTGTGCGCCTATTGAATTTGCATATTCTAATCCACCAATAACGTATGGAGTTCGGCCGCTTGCTGCAATTCCTACTACAATATCTTTGTTTGTTAGATTAATATTTTTTAAATCTTGAATACCTAATTCTTTACTGTCTTCTGCACCTTCTACTGCTTTAATGAAGGCTTTTTCACCACCAGCGATTAATCCAATTACTTCTTCTGGATCTGTTCCGAATGTTGGAGGACATTCAACCGCATCTAACAAACCAATACGTCCGCTAGTTCCAGCACCTATATATACTAAGCGGCCGCCTGTTCTTTTTGCTGCAACAATCGCTTCAACTGCTTTTGCGATTTGTGGAAGTTCTTGTTTCACTGCTTCTGCGACTTGTGCATCTTCTTCATTCATGATTGTTAAAAGATCAATTGTTGACATTTCGTCTAAATTCATTGTTTTTTTATTACGTGTTTCGGTTGTTAAATTTTCTAGCATAATTCTCACCCTCATTCATTTTTTGAAACCGCTTTCTTTTGTTGGTTACAGCATAACATCAATGAAATATAATTTCAATATTTTATCGGTGTTATGAAATATAATTTCAAAATGTAAGGAATAATATCTATGTACTCGATGATGTTTCATCTTCTCTATGGATACTATTTATTTTATATTGCTATGCTAAATGCTCAAAAAAGAGTCTTAAATTATTAAGACTCTTTTTTGATAAATAATAGATATTTCTTTTTCTAGATTACTTTTTATAACAGAAATATACTTACTAAGTCGATTAGAGGACAATGTTTTTGTTCAGTGCTCTTATCCACCTATACTAAAATTTCTTCAATTCTTTCAAAGCCTCCATCAATAACTGGAGGTTTTTTATGTTATTTTTTTGTGAAAAAGGTAAGTGGTATCCTTGTATGTCATTTAGCTACCGTTCAATTTATCCTGGGTCAACCATTTTATATATTCCAGAACATTAGAGAACGCTTTAGAGACGCTTTCTGAACCACATCCATGATATAGCGATTTACGTCCTGGGGTAGAATTACTTTCAATCAGGTACAAATCATGGTTTTGGTCTAACATTATATCAATACCCATTTCAACGAAAGTTCCGTATTTTTCTTCTAAAGTCAGAAAAACTGCTTTTACTAATGTAGTTAATTCCTGTTGTAAACTTTGCAACTCTTTTCTTGAATAATACAGTTGTTCCGAAAAGAATTCTTCTAAATTATATATCGTTGGCTGAGAACGTGTATTTAGGATAGGAACTTTTTTATCACCAACACGGACTGCTGCTCCGACAATTTCAATATTATTGTGTTTATTTCTTTGTATCTCTATTCTCAAATCAATTTTTCTATTTAGCGATTCAATTTTTTTCTGGATGATTGCTTCTTTTCCATTTAATCTTTTTTTTAATCTTTTTATAACTTTGACCAGACTATCAGTAGTATATGTTATTAATTCACTTTCGTAATATCTGCACTGAAATTTATTATCAAGGGTTTGGATAACTTGGATTACATGTCTGCCTTGTCCACTCACAGTACCCTTTACATAAACCTCTTTGTACCTGTTTAACATTGTCCTTAAATTTTCTTCTGAAAAAGAGACTGTGTCAGGAAGATATTCTTTAAGGGTATAATTTTCGTTAAAAATCTTATACTGGTCCCATTTATCTAAACGTGCGACTGGATTTAAAAAGATAACCTTCTCTTTTCGAAAACTATCTCTAATATACTTGTATTTCATGTTGTCCATTTGCACAATTCTATTATATACAACATCAGGATATGGAAAAACCTTTTGAATCCATTGGCCATTTTCTTTGTCATAAACATAACCATTAATGAGTTTCCTATCTATGTCAACATTTTTTCTTGTAAAAAAATATAAAGTAGCCTTAGTACGTTCATTTGCTTTATTTAGTAAATTGTAACCGTTATAGGGACCTTTTTTAAATAGTTTAGTCTTAGAATTCATAAAAACACCAATTATCGGTTTTGGAAGGTTTTCTATGTGAGGTACGCACATTTTTTAAACATCCTTTCACAAAATTATATATATATTTATGTAGTTCTGTTTTTATCTGTAACGGCTTACAACCTGCTGTTATTTCAGTAACTGGTAAAAAATTCAGCCAGAATCTTTGTTTAAGAAAAAGAGAGAGTAAAATTTCCATAAATACAAAAAAGTACTTAAGAGAAGCTGCTGCGGATCAAAAGAATTATTTCTTTTTAGTTGGACAGGTGCCGTTGCGGTTTAAAGTAAAAACTATAATATAAGCTTAGAGATTAAACATAAATATGGAAGTGAATGAATATGAGTCAGATAACAACTCCCCCTTTATTGGTGCACATGTTACATGGAGTGTCATAAACTTATTAATATAAGAAGGTGATAAATATGGAAGTGAATGAATATGAGTCAGATAACAACTCCCCCTTTATTGGCGTACATGTTACATGGAGTGTCATAAACTTATTAAAAAAACAAAAAGTAGGCCGCAATAATAACAGGCTCCAAAAAATGAATAATATAGCCAAAACAAACCTGTATTTTTTTTCAGAAAGAGATGTGGAATATAACAAAAAAAAAATTAAGGGGGTCTATTATAATATTAAAACAAGCAAGTGGACTGTTGCTGAATTCCCATTTCCTGATGTATATTACAACCGGAGAGGAGAATCCAAAAATAATAAAGATGTACAAAAAGTCAGGGAAACGATCGAAAAAATGAGTATAACAAAAATAAACTCTAATCATTTTTATAATAAATGGTATTCCTTCCAAGAATTATATAAATATGAAGAAATACGTCCTCATCTGCCTGAAACAATATTGTATAAAAATGAAAGTGATTTAGTTAATATGTTAAAAGATACTTCAAGTCTTTATTTAAAATCATTCAGACAAAATAATGGAAACGGGATAATATACGTAACCAAAAAAACTAACTGCTATGAATATAAATATTTTATAAAAGGAAAGTTAAAGAAAGGGACTGCAAGTACATTAGAAGAATTGATACAGATCATACATTCATTCTATGCAGGTAATGAGTTTATAGTCCAAAAGTCGATTGATTTATTACAATATAAACACAGCACTTTAGACTTAAGATGTGATGTCCAACGAAACGGAAAGGGTGAATTAGAATGTGTGTCCCATGCAGTCCGTGTCAGTGCAAAAAACTCACATGTTACGAACACAAAGACAAAGTCATCTATTTACCCATTTGAGGAATTCTTTCGTGAAAAATTAGGATTTTCGGATAAAGAAATATGTAGTTTGAAAACTAGATTAGAGAGATTACTTTTCAACATTTTTGAAAAGCTTGAATTGACCTATGGCAGCTATGGAGAAATGGGCATTGATATTGGGATTGATAAAGAAGGTTCTTTATTTCTTTTTGAATGTAATATTAAGCCAGGAAAGAAGTCATTATGGTCTTGTGATGAACAAACGATTGACCGGGCATTCCTTAATCCATTAGAGTATGCAAAATTCCTATCTTCTAGCCAACTAGAAAGGAGCAACTAGAATCACGTTTCGATTTTTTTATGGCGGTCCTGTCCAATCATCACTTTCCCCTAAAGTTTAGCAGCTTAGTAGAAATATTTGAATAATAAACAGGAATGAGGATATATGATATTACTACTAAATGAAGATTTGTACTTAAAGTAAAGGGTTCTTTTGTGGAATAAGGCTCATTGAAATGATCAAACTTTTTTATAAAAAAGTTTATACTCGGCTCATTTTATGTCGAAGTTTGCTTAGCATATATTTTCGTTAAAATGTGGGCGGCCCCCATGCCCATCAAGCTAAGATTATATAAGTTTAATTTCAGGTGAGATTTTTTCTTTTTTCTAAAGATCCAGTGTAAGTTCTTTAAAGATTTGCATACCAAATAAACCTTATCGGGTTTCAATTTTTTGGATTATGCTACATGATTGTGAGAAATAGAAAATTTGTATACTACACCTAAGATATCAAAGACTGTTTTCTTCTCATACCTATGGGATTTTCGCCCATTTCTCTGTAGAAGATTGAACAGACGAAGTAGTATCTTTGATATCTCTTGGGTGTCTTTTTGTAGAGCCTGATAAAGAAGTGGAAAATAATCTTTTATGATATAAATCGCTTTATATTCGCTTAATTTTCGTTTCTTCTTGATGAGGAGTAATTGACACATTTGAAACATGGTGGATGAACAAAGAAGGATGCTAATTAATTGTCCATATAAATGACATTCTAGTCGTTCTAATTTTACAGAATTACACTGATGAATACGAAAAAATAATTTCCATGTTTTAAAGATAAGTTCAAATTGTGTCAATGAAGTATGAGCTATGTTTTGACTTAACCAAATACATAGGGCCACTAAATCTTGTGCGCGGTATTTACTTTTTCGTTTAACAAATCCTACATTTTTAACTAATTGCTCTAAGGCATCAGGTGACATATATCGTTGTAACTCTTTAGAAAACAATTCTAGTTCATCAAAAATCGATAAGTTCATATCTATTTACATCAACACTTTGTGAAGGTTTATTGCTTGATGATCTTTTCATTTTCTACATGGATATTATTTTGTTTACACTGCTATGCTAAATACACAAAAAAAGAGTCTTAATAATTAAGGCTCTTTTTTGATAAACAATTGGTTATTTTTTATCCCAGAAATATATTTACTAAATTGATTAGAGGTCAATGACCTTTTTAGATCCTTTTATCCACTTAATTGAGCAAATACATTTGTTAATCACTTAGACGTAGACTCAAAGTGAGCAGCAATAGATAATGCATCTTGGATAGCGCCGCTTGTTTCTATCCCATATAAAGTATTTCCATTTTGCCAATATACACGGTTTTGTTTCTGTCTCGTATCCACTTCTATAACTGCGTAAGAGTCTGGAGTTGGTAGTGGCCCTTTCTCTAATTGCTTCACTATGGATTTTGCTACAGGTATATTGTCATCTTTATTTGCCGATGGACTTTTTACGAAAATTGCCCAATGATCCTTAACAGCATTCAAATACATCGTTCCTGCTGCCCCATCGGTAAAACCTTTGACTCCATATCCTAAATCTATTCCGCTAGGATCATCATTGCTTGGTATACCTTTATCGTAATCAGGATTTAATGCAAACGTTGAACATAAACTTTTACCCGCTTCTTCCTTTGTCTCATACTGTTGGACAAAAAGTTTTGCAATTTGCTTAGCTTGATTAGAATCCGAAAGTGCAGCGGAATCGACAGGTAATGGGCTATTGCTTTCAAAAAATGTAACAGTGTAATTTTTATCTTGACCTTCTGTGTATGCAGATAAAAACTTGTTTTCATTAGACAGAGGGATTTCTGTTGGTAAGAATATATTCATTTTTGTCTTTGCTGATAAAGCTGTTCGAGTAGCTGCAAATACATCTTTTTGTTTTGATGCATGAGACTCTTGTTGTTTTTCTGTTTGTTTCGATGTATGGGATTCTTGTTGCTTTTCTGTTTGATTCTTAGATGTATTCGTTTCTTTTTGTTCACATGCCCCTAGTAAGAGTAGGGAAATACACATGAATGCTGAAAGTTTTTTCATTTCTTCTACCTCGATTTTATTAATTGTGAGAAAAACTAATTTTATGTACCTAATCATAAAGTATCTTCAAAATAAACATTTAGGGATCTAAATACACAATTTTACTAGACCATTCCCAATATCTATCCACTTGTGCTCGAATAATCCGATCCAGCAATCCAGTTATGTTTTATATAACACTATGAGAGTAACACTTGCTAACGGAATTCCAACATTTTTCTATATTAAAATTTCTTCAATTCTTTCAAAGTTTCCAACACAGCAATCGTAAACGCAGAGTTTCCCTCTTGTTCCAAACTTCGGAAATACAAGCTTCTTAAAAACGTTCTAATATTTTGTACTAATATATCATTTTGAGGAACTGGGGCTGCTTCAATTATCGTAAAGCTGTAAAGCCAGTTTTTCCATTCTTCTTGTACCAAGATATTTTGGTTCCATAAAGACATTACTGCTGTCACTAATCTCTCATCCTCAAAGTTTATGTACAAGTAATCATGCAGACGAATCTTATGACGAACAGCAGCAAGGATTGCGTGCGAAAATTCGCGATTTCGTATCGTACGGGCTAAAGCGTCTAGGGCATCTGCAGCATGCGCTGTGGAATGCGCCCATCCTTTCCCTTCTACATATCCTCTTACATCTTGTTCAAGGTACACATATTCAAGAACTTGTTCTGCGACGCTATACAGCTGTTCTTCAGATAATAACAGTTCTTTTTCATGAACAGATAAAATAAGTGGTGGAATTAGAATAGAAAATGCACGCTTAAAAACAGAATCTGTTTCCTTTTCACCGATTTTGTAAAATAAATAATCAGGACTTAGTGCCTGCAGCAGCAGTCCGCGTAGCTCTTTTTGTCTAAATACTTCGCCTTTAATCCATCGTTCGAGCGTACTGTAAATCAATTCATCACGCAGCTCAGCATCGGATGATCCGATATAATCAAGCATCCATTGTGCATATGGATATGCATCTACATCTTCCGGGACGGAGTAATTGTTATTTTTGATATGTTGTAGCTCCTGTTTCAATTCGTATTGGTCCATCATAATATTTTCTGTCCTCTCTTAAAATTTTTACATCTTATTTTTTATACTACCTTATATTTCTCTTTATATGCCATACTCTATTTATAATTTCATAGCATTACATAAGAACTGTACCAATTGTTCGCCTGTAACTGCATCTCTAAAATCAAATTTAATCTATTTATTTACTAAATCCATAATTGCTGGATACGCCTTTTTTGAGTGTAATGATGAAAATTCAGAAGTTTATTTTTGTTCACATATCAACGCGGATCAGATCCTAGCTTAGATCTTTATGTTAAGATCTAGAGAGTATGTGAATTCACATTAATCAAATTTAAAAATCATATGTATTTAGAAGTATGAATGAAGAAGAGAGATTTGCTTTTCTAATGAAAAGTAAACCCCTCTTCTTTTGTCTTTAAACCTTAAATGAGTCTCTTTTTAGAATGTAATAAATATTAAACATACTCACGCTGTTTCGCGATAAATTTTTTGTTGTTCCTTTTGCTGATTAGGTGGTCTAATCAAAATAGAGATGATAAATGACACAATACATAATGCGCCAATTACCATAAAAGTTGGCTTAAATCCACCTAGAAGTGCACCAATAAAGGAACCTGCGAGTGCTCCGAAACCAAAACCTTGATACACGATACCGTAGTTTTTACTATGATTTTTTAGACCAAAGAAATCACCAACAATGGCTGGAAAAATAGTGATATTTCCACCGAAGCAAAAAGCAACGCTTGCTACACAGGCGAAATAGATACCATAATTTAAGTTCACAAAACTGAGAACAAAAACAGACATACCTATAACGACAAAAGTTGCCGAAACAATTTTTAAACGGCCGATTTTATCTGATAACGGCCCCAAAATGATTCGACCAACCGTATTAAAGATAGCGACCATAGCAACCGCATTAGCTGCTGTTGCCGCGCTAAGCCCTACAAGTTGAACACCAATATCCTTTACCATGCTAATTAAATATAAGCCACTCATACATGATGTAAATAGCATGATAAATAACATATAAACTTCTTTTGTACGTAGCATTTCCCTTGTTGTATAATCATGGCTCATTGTTTCCTGAACTGTATCATGTTCAGCGGCTTTATGTATAAAACACGCGCCTATTACTACCAAAATTGCAACAATTAAGCCCCAATAGAAAAACGCTTGTGATACGCCAACTAAATCAATTAGCTTTCCATTAATGTATTTAAAAATTAAGCTGCCCGTGCCGTATGAAGAGACAGAAATACCAGCAATTAAACCTTTACGCTCTGGAAACCACTTTATTAAATTGGATAGTGAAGTGATATAGGCTGTACCATCTGCGTAACCTACAACAACACCTGCTAGCACATAAAGCATTGGTAATGAGGAAACCTGTGCGCTAAGCATCAAGCCAATTCCTAGAGCTAATCCGGCTATCATAATGAGTTTGCGAATTCCCAATTTCTCTTGTAATTTACTCGCAAACAAAGTTGAAAATGATAAAGAAAAGCTAGTGATTGAGAAGGTTATAGCAACAGCGTTAAGATTCCAACCAAATTTATTCACTAAAGGCTGATTGAATAAGCTCCATGTATAAATCGTTCCAAGGCCTATTTGTACAATGATTGTACCGAAGACAACAAGCCATGGATTAACAGATGAATGTTTCATATCATCCTTCCTTCTCTTTTCTTATTTCAATTCTTTTTAATGATTGTCTAACGATGTTTATTATAACCACAATGCTACGCGAAATACGGATATTGAAATAAAAATTAATACAGAGTATTATCTTTCATATAAAAATGACTTTATTGTTCTTTCGCAACAAAAAGACACTTCATTGACAAGTGTCTTTTTGTTGTTTAGATATATACGATTTTATTGCAGAAGACAAGGTATCTTCTAATATAGATACTTTTACTTATATGGTGAGGCCTAAATACACATCTAAATTAAAATCTTACTATATCATCTTACATATTTTCTAGAAAAGATAACATACTATGTATATGCTATTACATTAATAGCTCAAATAATTGTTCATTCAATTGACAGATAATACATTTGTTTATCTGCCAAACTCTTTCATACGCTTTTTATTTTTAAAAAATTTAGTGTTTGGAGGTATAAAAATGAATTTTCCACATTCTAAAAAAGAAAAGAGTAACAATTCAAAAAACTTAAAGTCTGAGACTACAATAACTGGACTTCAACCAGTAGAACAAGCCATGAATGGATTGTACGGAATGCCTGAAACTGATATAGAAGACAAAGAACACCCAAAAACGAAAATTTGAAAAGTAATTAGTATTTAGATACTACTTTTATTTTGTATACATATTTTATTTCTAATAAAAAACCAAGGAAAATTAATTTTCCTTGGTTTTTTAATTTTATAATATTTTCAAGCATCTACTTTTGTTCTCTCTTTTTTCTTCCAAAGCTTACCCGGCCAAAATGCAAATCGTCCTAGAACCACTGTAATGGCAGGGACAAGAAGTGGTCTTACAATGAATGTATCTAGTAGTACTCCTATTGCTGTAACAATACCAAATTGAACAAGTACTTGGATTGGTAGTGTAGCTAAAACCGCAAACGTTCCTGCTAGGATTAAACCAGCAGACGTAATAACACTACCTGTTTGAACTACCCCGTTTTTGACTGCTTCAAGGTGTGGCTGGCTTCTTTTGTTTTTCCATATTTCAGAAACCATAAATATGTTATAGTCCTCTCCTAATGCTACCAAGAACACAAATGCATATAGAGGAATCGCCCCTTGTATTGCAGGAGCATCCATACCATAGTGAAGTAGTAACCACCCTGCTCCTAATGCAGAGAAGAATGATAATACCACTGTTACAATTAAGTAGATCATCGCCACAACAGAACGTAAATAAACAAGTAATAATAATGCAATAATACCAATCATAACAGGAATAATCACATTTTGATCACGTTCAGTTGTTTGTTTCGTATCGTATAATGTAGCCGTTTCTCCTCCAATCCATATGTAATTATTAGCATCACTTATTTCAGCACTTTTCATTACCTGTTCTAAACTTTTTCTTAACTCAGGGATTTTATTCATCCCCTCAATAGAATACGGATTATCTTTTATTGAAACTTCAAACATTTGTAATTGATTATTCAGTTTTCCTTGCACTGGTTCTGTTACTTGATCTACAAAAGAAAGTTTTGTTAATTCTTCTTTGACAGATACATCTTTTCCTTTTGTATCAACAACAATTTGTACAGGTGCTAACTCACCAGGTGAAAAATGATTAGAGATTAAATCAAATCCTTCACGTGAAGGCATATCTTTTGGAAATGATTCTAATAAATCATACGTAAATTGGACACGTGGAACAAATGAAGCCAACCCAACTAATAAGAATAGTGTTAACAGGATAATTGTCCATGGTTTACGAATAACAAGGTCTCCAAGTTTTTTACTTAAGAACCCTTTCGATTCCTTTAACTTAATTGTTTTCCTTTTTTTCTTAGCATATTCTTCATTCATTTCTTTTGTTCTTGGAATGAATGGGAAAAATGCTACTCTCCCAAAAATAGCTAGTAATGCGGGTAAAAGCGTCAATGAGGCAATCCCCATTAGGAACACAGCAACACTAAATGGTACTGCAAATCTATAGAAAGAACCAATATGAGCAAGTAAAAGGGTACCTAATCCAACTACTACTGTAAGAGCACTCATAATAATTGCCCCACCCGATTCTTTGATAGCAAGTTGCAAAGCTTTAAATTTATTTTGTTCTACTAATAAAAACTCTCTATATCTTGAAATAAGAAATAAACAATAATCAGTACCAGCTCCAAATAAAAGTACAGTCATAATTGAAATTCCTTGTGCATCAGCAGTAATCCATCCTTTATCTGCTAAAAATCCTAAAGTTGGACTAATTACCCCATAAGCAAACCCAACTACAATTAAAGGTAAGATTCCTAAAAGTGGCGAGCGATACAGAAGAATGAGTAAAACTAAAACAAGTAGCACTGTTGCAACAAGTAATTTTACATCAGCCTGACTGAATAAGCTTACTGCATCAGTCTGAATACCAACTGGCCCTGAGAGACGAACATGCAGACCAGAATCAGAAATTTTTCTTTTAAAAGGATCATCTGCCAAAGTATCCTTTATAACACGCTGCAATTCATTCATATTCTCTTGAAGAATATCTGTCCCTGCTGTTGTGTTAAAAAATACAGGAGTTACTAGAGACGTACCATCTTCTGAAACACTCTTTGCTAATGTTTGCTGTGGCATTGTATCAAATGGCGGTAACATGGATTGACCTTTTAATGGTGTGTTTTTAAGCTGGTTGTAAGTATCTTGAATTGCCTTAAAGTCATTCGCTTCTAAACCCTTGTCTCTATGCCAAACGATAAGCGCGGGGTTTCCAGCATCATTAGGAAACTCCTGTTTAATTAAACGATTAGCTTGTTGTGACATAGCGCTTTCAGGAAGATTTGGAGCCGTCTCATCTTCAACTGTATTAACTGCTGGCCATGTAAATGATAAAACCAAGGTTAATAAGACCCATACCAAAAGAGTAATCCACCTTGCTTTTGGTCCCCCAACCAATTGTCCCCAAGTATATAGAGGATGTTTTTTCATAAATATCCCCCTTTCTAACTAAATATTTGCATTAATTATATATACTAGTCAGTTAATTAATCAAGAACTATTATATAAATATGCTATAATAGTTTTAACTTTGAAAAGTCAGGAGCGAATAGAATTGGAACACAAACAGCGTCCCTTGGGAAGACCACGTCAAAATAAAAATACTATATCTACAAAAGATAAAATTGTAACCATTGCTACAAATTTATTTTTAAATAAAGGATATCAAATTGTTTCTATGGATGATGTTGCTAAAGAATGTGATGTGACAAAGGCAACCGTTTACTATTATTATGCTACTAAGGCTGATCTTTTTACTGATACAATGGTTCAAATGATGGTTCGAATTAGAGAAAATATGTATACGATTCTTTCGACAAATAAGCCTCTTAAAGAGCGCTTACTTGATGTTGCAAAAATCCATTTAACCGCTACAATGGACATTGATATAAAAAGCTTTATGAGGGATGCAAAGATTTCCCTGTCGGATAAGCACTTAAAACAAATGCAAGATGCAGAAGATAAAATGTATGAAGTTTTGGCACAAACCATAGATAAAGCGATACAAGAAGGGGAGATCCCTAAAAGGCACACGCTTTTAAGTGCTCACGCCTTTGTTGCTTTACTATACGTTGGAGACTACAAAGATGTTGATCAAAATCCCCTTATCCCTGATATAGAAGATTTAGCACAACAAATTGTTGATTTTTATTGGAACGGATTAAGTAAGTAATTATGATTGCTTCTTAATTATTTTTTCTACAATACTCTTATATATATTTTAAAAAGAGTGCCTTACATTTTGGGTTCACTTCAAATTGACTAACGCTTCATAAAAAGTGGATAAAGCAGGCATATTGGGCTCTTTTAATATTTCTTTGGCAGTCAGTAACTTTTGAAAGGAACGAGCCCATTCCTTTAACCTAGATAACAAAATCCTTTTCGTATACATATGTAGCTAATTTTTGGATTACCTTAATAAAATAAACAAAATTAAAAATTAATAAACACTTTCGATATTAAAAAGGCAAGCATCAAAAGGTGCTTGCCCTATCTTCTAACGACGATGTTCCACAAGATCAATTACACCTAAAACAACGTGAGCTAAACCAAATCCAAATACTGTATTTGCAATCATCTTATTAGACCCACGAGTTTGCTTAAGGGCATAACCCGCAGCTGTAACTGCTGTACCTAGTGTAGTTGGAATTAATCCTTCACGAATATTCATAGTAACGTCCTCCTAGTATCGCAGTTAGTAATTATGATTTAATACTTTGAAATTAAAGTATTAAATCAAGTATTAGTATTTTCCTGCTTTGTGGAAAATATGTGGAGCTATTTTAAATACCTCTACTTAATTATTATTCTTCTATGTGAAATAATCTAATTTTGCATTGGGAAAGAACTTCTCCATATAAGAATAAAGATAATTCTTTATATCTTCTTCTTCTTCTTTTTGATAAATGTATTTTCCAATTCCGTATTTTCCCCATTTATATCTTCTTTTCTCTTCATCTAATTCCAATTTTGTCATTGGATAATTTTTTTCAATCACTCTCTTAGCAGGCTTTGTAAAACGATGTTGAATAAATTCAAACGTGATATCATCACGTGCATCAGGGGGTAATTCAGCATCAAGACGCTCAAACATCTGATAGTATCCATCTTTCCAACCTTCATGAAGATAAATAGGAGCAACAATGAATCCGAGGGGATATCCTGCTCTTGCTACTTTTCCAGCTGCCTCAATCCTTTTAGCTAGTGGAGAAGTTCCTGGCTCAAAATTTTTAATAACATAATCAGCGTTTACACTAAACCGAAATCTTGTTTTTCCATTATGCTTTGCATCAAGTAAATGATCTACATGATGAAATTTTGTAACAAACCTCAATTTTCCATACTCGGATTCTCCAAAATGTTCAATTGCGCGTTTGAGGGTATGGGTCAAATGATCAATTCCCACAATATCGGATGTACAGGAGGCTTCAAACCTTGTCAGTTCAGGCGCACGTGCCTCTATATATTTGTCAGCAGCTTCTAGAATTTCGTCGACATTTACATAGGTACGGATATATGGCTTACTTCCCATTGTTGTTTGTAAATAACAATAATGACAATGGCCCATACAGCCTGTTGCAAACGGAATAGCATACTCTGCTGAAGGCTTTGAGGTATCAAATTTTAGTGTTTTTCTAACGCCCACGACAAGAGTAGATTTTGCTACCCGATACTTTTGAAAATCGTTTTCTCCTGGGAGATCTCTCACTTGATTATGAGAAGTAGTATGCCGAATTTCAACATCCGTCTTTGCAAATTTTTCATGAAGCTCTCTCCCTAATGGATAATCCAGTGCTTTGGGTTCAAAGTATACAAGTTTAGGCATGAATGGATTATTCATTCTAGCATCCCTTCTGAAGCATCCCCATAATAGTAGTTGTAAGCTTGGTTTGCCTCTTCTTCTGTAGAATAAACAGCCATTTCATGTGAAAGTGGATAATAAGTTTCATAAAGAAACAATGCTAATTCATTAGGAGTATTAGGGTTATTTACAACAGCTGCGGCTTGTACATTTGCTACATCCTGAGTGTGGGGATTGCGATAAAAAACATAGACAATATCTCCAGCATGATAAGTTTTGCTTTCGTTAGACAATTCCATTCGATCACCTTTTTTATAAAATTTACTGCATAAAGCTTTTCATTAATAAAATTTTCCCTTTAGGGTTTAGAATTATGTCATCTTTATTATGGAAAAATTAAATGGAGTTAATTAAATTATGGCCATTACGAGACAAAAAACCTATAAAAAAGTATTAATGTGTCCAAATTGTGTCTAAACGTACAATTTTCTTTTTTTTGATATGGTGCCCCCTATAGTAACAGTTTGTATGAACATTTAGTGAGCAAATATATCGGCAACTCTATTGCTAAATTCTCGTAAGTAGTAAAGATAATTCTCTCCTCCATAGTTATATCTTTTGTTATACATTTTTGCGACAACGACATTATATTCAGGAATAACTAAAATTGTTGGTCCTGTCACACCTAATATTTGATAAGATCCTTTTGGAACTCTTTCACCGATTTCACTTTGTAATGCTGGTGTATTCTGAACAAACCAAAATAATCCGTTCTGCGGTAAATCTTTATTTTTATAATCAGGACTTTGTATTTGTGTTGCTAATTCAATGACTTCTTTCAGTACGATTTGTTTTCCATTCATATACCCTTTATTTAAGTGAAGATTTCCCCAATAAGCGAATTCCCTAGCGGAGACAAAAAGATTTGTTTCTGTTCCATCATCTGATACCCCTATCTTACATACAGCTTCTTCATTTGGATTTATTACTACTTTTACTAAATCTTCATGATCTGTTGTTTGCCAAGCTGTTTCCTTAAAATCTGCAGGTATGAAGACTCGTTCTCTCAGCAATTTTGGAAAACTTTTATTGTATAATTTGCAGATTAGATGTGTCATCATTTCGATGTTAACGCCTCTATAAGCCCATTCCTCTCCTGGTTGAAACTCTCGATAAATGATTCCATTGTCACTCATATGTAAACCGTGAGAATGTGTTACTAAATGTCTTAAAGTTGTCTTACCGAGTAAAGTTTTATCATATTCTTCGAAGTAATCTATAGCATAATCATCTAAACTCCTAATTTTCTCCTCATAAATTGCATAGGCAATCGCAAGTCCTAAATAACTCTTTCTTGCAGAAGCAACATTAAACTGTGAAGTCGCTGTAATAGGAGGGCTATTTTTTGTATTAGAATGGGTTCCGCTATAATGCTCCAATACAACTTTATTGTCTTTCATAATAAAAAGTGCTGCTGCGGAGCTATGGTTTCGTTCTTTTATATGTTCTACCCATGAAATTAATTGCTCGCATTTTTTCATTTTTATCCCTTTCTTTATTGGATCTATACCAAATTTCAATTTCGACAAAAAATGAAGAACACCTTTCTTTAATACTTCGAGTACTGACCATAAGAGCGAAAAGCCTTTTTCATAACTAAAAGCAAAAAAGCAGGGGATTGTTTCCCTGCTTTTTAACTGCCACTTTGGATGTCTCATTCATTTGAACTCTCTTCAATTGAGCCATGATTTATATTTTTTCCATAAAATATTTCATCCATTTCCACTTTTAATTTCCTTGTAATTTCCTCTTGTTCGTTTATAGATAATGTTTCCTGTGTATATCCAAACAAATAGTTGTTTAGGTCAAATTCTTTTAGTTTGCATTTCGTATGAAAAATATGCTCTTGATATACGTTAACATCAATCATATCATATAAATTTTTTACATTCTCTGGGATGTAATTTTGGATTGAGCTTATTTCGTGGTCAATAAATAATTTATTACCTGTTATATCTCTTGTGAATCCCCGCACTCGGTAATCAATTGTCATAATATCCGTATCAAATGAGTGAATAAGGTAATTTAATGCTTTAAGTGGTGAAATTTCTCCGCATGTAGACACATCGATATCGGCCCTAAACGTACTAATCCCCTCATTGGGATGATATTCAGGATACGTATGAACCGTGATGTGGCTCTTATCTAACTGCATGACGACCGATCCGGGAAGAGGTCCGGGTGATTCGTTAAATGATTCAGTTGGAACTTCTACAATTGGGCCTTCTGAAACTAGAATTGTTACACTTGCTCCTTGTGGAACATAGTCTTGTTTGGCTACATTTAATACGTGTGCACCTATAATGTCAGATACGTTTTTTAAAATCTTTGTTAATCTATCTGCATTATATTGTTCATCTATGTATTCTATATAGGCTTCTCTTTCTTCTCTTGTTTTTGTATAGCAAATATCATACATATTAAAGCTTAATGATTTAGTAAGATTATTAAATCCATGCAATTGAATACGCTGTTCTGGTGTTAGTTTCATGGTGAAATTCCCCTCTTTCTTTTATATTCAATAATGATTTACACATCCTTCATGAAATATGGTTTGTGTATTCTTTTTCTTTATGTATTTAATTGTTTTTATTTTTTACCAAAATACGGTAAATGAAATTTGTTCTATTTTATAAGAAGTATGACTGAATTTTTGTTATATGAAAAAGCTTGGATCTGATTAAATCCAAGCTTTTTTCATATCTAATAGTTCAAACCATTACTTATTTAAATCTTTTTTCGTCACTTCGCTTCTAATATTTACATCTTTGGAGAATTCAGTATCGTTTTTTAAGTTGTTAGGATATTTGTTTTTGCGTTCTCGATTATCATTTCGGTTCGTCATAAATGATCCTCCTTTTTTAAGTTTGTACCTATTTTGTACGAAAGGAACAATTTGATACAGATAAAATTGTTCCTTTCTTTCTAAGTAAATTCACTATGAATTGATGAGATGTACAACTCTTGTTTCCACTTTTTGTGAACTTTCTTTTAGGCAAAATATATACTTGTTAGCACATACTATTCTTATTGGAGGTGACAATCATGGGACACAATCAAGACCCGTTCACAACAAAGAAACATAATGCCAATGGACAATACGATAAGGAAGCACACAGCATCGACAGCCATGGGAATTATGTACCTAACACCCCAACAAATGATGCGATACTTCGTGCTGAAAGACCTAAAAAATGACTACCATGAGGGAAGAGATATTAGAATTAGTACCAGAGACGGTAAAGAAGTTGCTCCGAAAAGAAATTCAACCTGGAAAAAGAAGTGTCATTGATTTGGTTGTTGATGATGCAAATACTTATGAATTTGAGCCAAAGCAAGTAATCCCTTGCATTATGGCGGCTTATTATGTTTACGAATCCACAGCCTATCCTGATGAAATGGATGAGGAGTGGAAACTGAGCTTAGTTTTTCATGCAGCTAATCGTTCGGCGATGAAGCTTTTATCTTACGGTAAGTACAATGCGGAACGATCTGAGAGTGGTTGGATGAGGTATACAAATTTATAAAGTTTTATTTAAAATTCGCTAATTAAACCACATTAATAAGTTTGTTTTCACGTAAAAAAGTCCGATTTTAACCGTATTAAGGTTATATCGGACTTATAATAAATGTAATGTCTGAAGGAATAGAATCATTTGAGAAGTGTATCAGTATCCTAAATTTTCTAGATTATTTTTTTATATTTGATAACGCATTATAAATATTTGCCTCACCAGCTCCAAATAAAGCATCTTGTCCTGGTTTACCGTAATCTTTTGCTGTTTGCTTGATTAAGTTTGCGACTTGTGCAGGAGAGTATGTTGGATGAGCTGCTTTAATAACCCCTGCAATCCCCGCTACTTTTGGCGAAGCCATTGATGTCCCGTGAAGTAAAGCGTAGTTATGCAGATTTGAAGTAAAATATGGCTCTAAATATGTTGGCCATGTACTTAATGCACGATAATGAAAATCGCGCTGGTTTAAATCGCCTGTCTCAGCATATGTAGGACCATTATCACCGCCTGGTGCCGCTACATCAATAAAGCTGTTTCCATAGTTAGAGTAGAATGCAATTTTATCAGTTGACCATTGATTAGAAGAAGATACAGTGATTACACCCGGAATTTGACCAGGAGTTTCAACGGATGGACCTTTAAAAATAAGGTCAGCTGATCCGTATTCCTTATTTAAGTAATCAGTTACCATCTTTTTATCATTCATATTCAATGACTCATTTCCACCGGCAGCTACGACTGTTACATTTTTTTGTACAGCGTACTCAATTGCACGTTTCCAAAGAAGAACATCGGCAACATCGTTATATCTTTGTCCTTTAGAATAGTATTTCAAGCTATCAAATCCACCGATAGACATATTAATAACGTCTACTTTATCATTTGCAGCAGCAACAATAGCGTCTACAATCCAAGCTGTTGGTGCACTGCCCGATTCAGGGAAAACACGATATGAACGAATTTTAAGATCTGGTCCAACCCCTTTTAGTTTACCGTTCGCTGCAATTGATCCTGCTACATGAGTTCCGTGTCCCCCGCGATCCATTACATCAGCAGAATCGCCTGTTTCAGTTTCGTCTTCGCCAGCTGGTACAAAGTTCTGGCCGCCGGTATAGTTTTTTATTAAATCAGGATGATTCGCGTCAATACCGCTGTCAATTACACCAACTGTTGCTCCTTTTCCAGTTCCACCATTAATCTTATAGGATGCGCCGTCTTTCGTTATATTTTTTATATCCCATTGATAGTCCCAATAGCTATCTATATTTTCTGGCTGCGGGATATCGGTTACGGGCATTCCGTCCGCTGCTGCTGGACTTATTTCTTCTTTATCTAAAGCATGGACAATCTCTTGATTCGCAGCTTGGATAGAAGAAACCCCTTTCAAATTATCTAAAAAGGAAGCATTGCTCGACTTTACTTCTAAAGCACCGATGGCAGGAATGGCGCGGATAACTTGTCCACCTGCATTCGAAATAATAGATTGATAATTGCTTGGTAAATCTTTCTTAAAGGCAATCAAGTAATTTTTTTCCGTTTGAGCTGAGTTGTTTGTTGTTTTTGTTTGTGCTAACACAGTGTTTCCTGCGAGAGCACTGAATGTTAAAGCTGTGGCTAGTGTTACAGAGGCTAATTTAAAATTCATTACAATTCCCCCCTAAAAAATTAGTAATGTATGGATAAGATTTTATTCCACATAAGAGATGATAAAACCTCCAATAAATTACCTATGTTAAGATGATTTTTTCGCCGATCTTTATCCTTATGAACTAAGTAGCTTCTTAACAGCAAACCATCTAAGAAGCATTGTTATTGTTCTTCATTTTAAGGAGATAGCCTATATAGTGTTTTTTACTCTAGATTATTTCCCCAATCATTTCCTTACTACGTACATTATTTTTGATAAATAGATAACATGTCCAATCAAGAGGGTATACATTTAAATAGAATGGTATGAGAACTACCTTCAAAGATGTAATTAAAAAGATAGCCAACATATCGTGAACTTTTCTATTCATTCTTGTTCTTATAAACGCTACTTTATGTGTCTATCTACATAGGAATTATGGGTTATTTGGAAAGGAGAGGTCTACAATAGCTTATTCATTCGAACAATGCATGAATATATGCTTAGAAATTTTAATTGCTCCAGAGACAGAAATAGAGCTTTCTATAAGTGACTACGACACATGTACACCAGGGGTTTCAATTGATGGTAACGTAATCATCATTACGTTACCGTTAGTTGCATGTGTAGAAATTACAATTAACGACGATTTTAGCATTTCAGTTGAACTCATTGGTTCATTAGTCTTTCTTTCTCTTCCGCCTGATAATCAGGAATAACACCAAAAAGCTGTCATCTAATATGATTATTGGAGGACAGCCACATCACGATTAAGCTAAGCTTATGTAAGGAAAGTTTAACGAGTTTCACTTTTTTAAAAATTAAGGTGCTTAATCGTCAAACTTGATACAAATTTAAATGACATCTAATATATCAAAGACTGTCTTTTTCCCATACCTATGAGATTTTCATCGGTTTTTCTGTAGGAGAGTGAACAGACGGACTAATCCCTTTAATCACTCTTGAGTGTTTTTTATATGGCTTGGAATAAAAGAAGAGATTACTTTATAATGCTAACTCTTTTTTTAACAAGGTAAGATTATAATCATGAAATTTTTTCATTGCTTTTGGATAATTATATTTTTTTATGAGGGCGTATGTTTCTTCTTGTTTGTCTTCTAGTAGTAACTGTTTAACTTGTAAAATATAATCAATTGATTCGGATATTCTCTTTTTCATCTCTGTTTTATCATTTGTAAATCCACCATGTCCCGGTATTAAGATGTTAATGTCATATTTCTCTATTATAGATTCGAATTTTTCTAAAGTTGCTAAATAGTCATCACTGCTATGATAAATATACGGAAACTCCACATTAGATAAGTAGTCTCCAGCTATTACGATACCAAATGGTTCGAGAACTGTAATAATGCCATCTTCAGTATGACCTGGAGCATGATAAAAATAAAATTTTATGTCTCCTATTTCTAATTCCTCATATTCTTTGCTAATTGAAATATCTACATTTGGAAATTTTATTTCATATTCTCTTGTTAAATAATAGGAATCATCAAAATCTTTAATACTATTGATAATTGATTGCTTGTCGGGGGTATCATTTAATTTCTTACTTGCAATTACTTTGATGTGAGAAAACGCACCATAACCTAAAATATGATCAAAATCGGAATGTGTAAAGAGTAAGTAAACGTCTTTATGTTTTTTATTTTTATAAACATAGTTCTGAATCTCATTTACTTCATTAGGTAACCAAGTAGGATCTATTACTAATACTAATTTATCAGTTTCTATAATAACTGAGTTTGTTTGATAAAGAGCGCTTTGAAAGATGGTTATGTGATTATCTTTATACTGAATCATGGTCCTATGTCCCCCGCTTTAAAATTTTTCGTTTGTTTTAAAGAGATTTAGATACATTTCTCTTTAAAACCAAAAAGTAAAAGGAAATTATTACAAATAGTCTACGGATAGAATATCATTCTTTTTGTTTGTAAGCTATGAAATCTTTTAGCTTGATGAGGATGTGAAGGTACCCCTTATTGAATTATCACTATCTGTTGAGTAGCTTAAAAATAAGAAAATTCTCTTTTAAGTGAACAGTACATTGAAAAAGAAACCGAAACAATATCGTTTCGGTTTCTTTTTGCTAATTAATTAATATTCTATTTCATCATAGTCTTTCGGCTGTGGTACTGGCTGCATATTACTTGCATCTTTTGGATCGCTGTAAATAGCATTTTCTTCAGTATTTAATTTTTTAATGTTTGTTTTTTTATTATTAGTAGGTTGTTTTTCCATCTGAATCATCTCCTTAACGTCTTTTCAAATGTAATTATGTCCTATACTACTCTTTTCTACTCTATTTGAATGAATAGGAGTTAATCCACATGTTTATTCTTTTTTGTGTTTTATTAATTGTAAAAATACGGTAAATGAAATTAGCCATTGATTTTTATTATTCAATTGTTTTATCCCGCACTAACGGACAGTAGAATTCCTGCATCAATTAACGACTTTCATGTTAATTTTGTGTTGCTTTATAACGTCTTTCTTCATATAACTGATATGCCCAGATTGAAGTGGTAAGCCACGATCCGCTAGCTAGATAACCTCCCAGTACATCACTTGGATAATGAACTCCTAAGTATATACGACTTACGCCAATAGCAAGAATCATTGTTGCGCTAATTAAAATTAAAATAACACGACCAAATGAACTTTTGATATGCCGCCACAGCAAAAAAGTGACGATTCCGTACAAACTAAATGCCGCCATCGAATGACCACTAGGGAAACTGAATCCATTCGCATCAACAATGCGATGAATAGTCGGTCTGGCACGATGAAATATCATCTTTAATATCCAATTTAGAAGTGCCGATCCAATAACAACCCACACGAATAAAATCAATTCTCTTCGATGGTGCAAAACCTTATATAAAAAAAGGATTATAGCTAACGTAAGAAAAACAACGGGTAATCCCGACCCGATAAAAGTAAAGAACTTCATGATACTTGTAAGTGTTGGAGATTCCAGTCCTTGAATAAAAGAAATGACAGCATTGTCAAATCCAACAATTTTTTGGTCACTTATAAGCAGTGCAATGAGCCCAAATGCAATAGCGCACAAAAGACTAATAAAAAACGCGCGAGTTAGTTGTAATTTCAATTTCATTTCGTTAAAAAAATCCTCCTTAAATACACATGCCTATCATCAATAATGCAGCGATTACAACATGTTAAATGCAGGCAACCATAGACCTAAATATCTACCATGATGCATCAGAGAGATGACCAAACGTAAAAAGTGTAGAAATTAAAGAAACCAAATAAAACGATGATTTAGATTTCTAAAATCTATCCTCACTATTATTTTTTAGTCTCACTACTTTATTCATTCATAGAGGAAACAGGTAAAAGTAATTCCACATCTGTTCCTTTTCCTTCCTCGCTTCGTATCTTGATTTCTCCCTTATGCTGTTTCATAATATTTTTTGCGATAGCTAGTCCTAATCCCGTTCCTCCTGTCTCTCGACTCCTTGCTTTATCTACCCGGTAAAATCGTTCAAAAATATGCTCTATTTCTTCCTTCGGTATACCGATACCATAATCGCTTACTCGTATCACAGCATGATTTTCATTCTTGTCCAAGAAAATTTCAATTTTGTCAGAACTATACTTAATAGCGTTATCGAGCAATATGATGATGACTTGTTTTATCTTCAGCTCATCCATTTTAACCATGATAGGTGCTTGATCGTAATGGAGTGTAATTTCTCTTCTATAAACATCTTTAAATTGCTGTAGAATGCTATGACATAGTGATACTAAATCAGATGATTTTATTTCTAAAACAGTTTCTTTTTCTGATGCTGCTAAATCCAATAACGCTTCCGTCATTCTTTGCATTCGAGTTGCTTCTGAATGGATTGCCTCAATCGCTTCTATTGTCATTTCTTCGTTTTGGATGCCTCGTCTTCTTACTAAATTGGCATAACTTCTAATGACTGTAAGAGGAGTCTTTAGTTCATGAGAGGCATCTGAAATAAATTGTTTCTGTTTTTCAGAGTTTTCTTGTAGCCTCTTAATCATAAGATTAAACGCTGTAGCCAGTTTTTCAAGTTCATCCTTTGTTTGTTTATGAATAGCTATTGTTTTTGGAACACCACTTTGTTCAATATCTTCCATCGTTTTAATCATATTAGAAATAGGTCGCATAATAATATTTGACAACCATCTTCCACTGAGAAGAGATAATATAATGGCGATAGCGGAACAAGCGATAAGAATAGATAATAAAATGTCTTTTCTCGTTTCAAGTCCGGTTAATCGCTCGCCAATCTCCAATGTGCCCACAACATGATTATCCGAAGTAATGGGAACGCGAGTGATTAAGATTTGTTCCTCTCGAATTTTGTATAACTGTGACTCAGATTTTTTAGAGAATTTAGCTTCTATATTAGATAAATGTTTATCATCCGTGACTTGGCTAATCACTTGAGAATCAGGATCTATAATCCGAATGAAGGAATGCTCGACTAAATATGATTTTAATTTGTCTTCTGTTAGCGTCGTTGTATTTTGTTTATGAAGTTCTTGTATAATATCGTTCGCTTTTTCAAACAGCACTTCTTCTTCCATATTTACAGTCGTTTTCATAAAAGCAAAAAATACAACAACGTTTATAATGAGTAATATACAAAATAGCCAAGCTGTCGTTAACAAATTAATTTTTGTCGTGATCTTCATCTTATTTCTCCCTTATGGAATACCCTATTCCCCGGATCGTATGAATTAACGGAGAAGAAAACTCCTCGTCTATCTTCTTTCTAAGATGACGAATATACACGTCAATTACGTTCGTTTCTCCTTCGTATTCATATCCCCAAACATGAGTAAGAATACCTTCACGTGTTACAATCTTGTTTTTATTTGTAAGTAAATATACTAATAAATCATACTCTTTTGGAGTTAGTGAAATGGATTTCCCGTTCCTTGTCACTTCTCTCGTATCCATATTTATCGACAAATCAGCAATGGATAAAAGAGGTGTTTGTTCATTTAACGGAACACCAGCTGTAATCATGGTGTTTGAACGAATGCTTGAACGTACCCGCGCAAGAAGTTCTTCCATTTCAAACGGTTTTGTAACATAATCATTTGCCCCTTGATCTAAGCCCATAACTTTATCTAATGTTGTATTTCGAGCTGTTAAAAGGATTACTGGTACATGGATACCAGCCTTTCTTAATCGTCGTAACACTTCTATACCGCTCAATTCTGGCAACATTACATCTAGCAAGATTAGATCTAAATTTTCGTGTAAGGCTATTTCTAATCCTGATTTCCCATCATATTTTACTAATACTTCGTACCCTTCATACTCCAGTTCTAACTGTAGTACCCTTGCTATTTGCACTTCATCTTCTACAACTAAAATCCGTTTGTTCATAATCTCCTCTTCTTTCTACATTCATTGTCTGTCATATTCCTGTATGCACTGAATATTAAATTTGCTTATTTACGATAAGGCGAAACATCTCAAATAGCAAGAAATTCAAGAACATCCACACCGCGCCATATACATATCCACCCACGATATCGCTTGGAAGTATATGAGAATACCCAATGTTTGCAATTGCTATACATAGTAAAAGCAATATACCCAGAAGAGGGGGAACAAATTGTATATATTTATTCTTCATATGACGTACCATTAGAAATAAGCAGGTGCCATACACAATAATGGTAATTGTTGCTTTTTCATCCGGAAAAGTAGAAGAACGAGTTGCCGCTTCTTTTCCAATAAAATGAAAATAAGACAGTGTGTGTGTGACCGCATTATGATACATATGCGCTCCAAGTATGGAAACGATAAGTAAGAGGCCTTCAAGCCATCTATTCCTTCCTTTTCTCCAAATGGCTAAAATCGTAATAATAATGAGAATACTAAATGCGATAGGTGACTGCAACGATAGGAATCTGCTCATGCTATTTGTCCAACCTGTTTGAAGTATAGAATGAACAATATATATAGTAACCTCATTAAACTGAGTAAACTCATTATATAAATAATCCTGTGCCATTCCCAACATTAAGGTTATCATTCCTAATAAGACTAGTGTAAGACTGATAAGGAACACTTCCGTTGCTCGAATGGTTCGAAAGTAAGAAATAAGCCGATTAAGCAGTCGTACGAAAAAGTTTTTGATTTGTTTTTTGTAAAATTTATAAACTAGTAACCCTCCGATAACGATAGCGAGTCCAAGGACAATGTAGATGAGATATTGTCCGGCCAATTTATGAAAATCCTGCCAGCGCGGCCCTAAAATTTTACCTAGTGTAATAAAGCTAATTGCCCATAAGCTTGCCCCTATATATGCTGGAACAAAAAAGGTTCGATAGGGCATTCTTGAAATACCAGATACGTATCCTGTGAAGTGCCGAACCCCAGTAATGAAATAAGCAACTACCAACAATTTACTGCCTGATCGTTCCATCCAGGCAGCTACTTTTTTGTAGTTCTTAGGTCCAAGGTGAATATACCGTCCATACTTCTCGATCAGTTTATAGCCTCCTAACCTTCCGATCCAGTATGTAACTGTAATTCCGACTCCTCCAGCAGCAATAGCTGTCAGAATGGCCAAAGTGTAATCCATTTTTCCTTGAAACACAAAATATCCGGCAAAACTCATAAAGAATTCAGCCGAAATCGGAATCGCAAGCAGTTCAATCAAAATAACAGTGAATAAAATAATATAACTGTGCTGTTCAAATAATGATATAAAATGTTCCATGTCGTTCCTCCGAGCCTCATTCTTTTTTTGTTTTTATTTTCATTTATAAACCACTATAGCACTAAACTCTAGGTGCTTTTTCATTTTTAATCCATTTTTAATGTAATTTTCATAGGATGTTCAGTTTCCCACGATACACTCAGAATACACGTTTTTTGGTGAGCTTGCGTTTTTATCTTTCTACATAAGACACCCAAAACCTATAAATAAGGAGCTGAACAATATGAACTATGAAATATTTCAATGGATTAACGATTTGGCCGGTCGCTCCTCTTTTCTAGATAGAGGTATGATATTCATCACTAATAGCGTCCCTTATGTCGTAATCGCATTTATGTTATTTCTATGGTTTACTGCAAACAAAGAAAAAAGAGCAGAGAAACAGTATACAGCTATATACATTGTCTTTTCTTGCTTACTTGGATTGTCCATAAACGCAATCCTTCACCTTGTCTACTACCATCCACGTCCATTCGTGGCACATCATGTTCATCAATTAATATCGCATCCTGCTGACTCTTCATTTGTAAGTGATCATTCGGTATTAGTATTTTCTATAGCATGTACGCTGTTGCTACGAAACGATTCGTGGAAATATCCCGTATTAGTATGGGCTATCATTGTTGGCATTTCCCGTATATTCGTCGGAGTCCATTATCCTGCAGATGTGATTGGCGGTGCTCTTGTTTCATATGGGACAAGTATATTGGTTATGCAGTTCTCAAAAAAATTGGAGCCTTTAGTACAATTGGTGTTCTACATGTACAAGAGATTAACAGAACATATCCCCTTTTTAGCTAAGTATAGCTATAGAGGCCTAAGCTAAGAAAAAATGAGGAAAATAGGCTGAAATAGATCCTCTGATTACTAGAGAAATGTTATATTTTCTATTTTTGTCACTTGTGATTGATTCTATTTACATGAATGAAACGAGGAGGTAAGAAAATGAAAAAGATTGTTGAGGGAGCGATGCAACGAGGCATATTAATGATTGTTTGTGCTCTCATTATATTGGCTTGGGGAGGCATTTCTGCTTTCAAAATGCAACGTGACTATCTACCAGGAATTAACAACACCACTCTTACAGTAAGTATGCGTGTTCCTGCGGAGCAAGCAGATCAAATCAAGAAAGAGATTACAGATCCACTTGCGAGTGCTGCACAAACTGTAGACGGATTAGCAAACGTAGAGACAACCTCATATGACGGTGGTTTGTTTATGAGTTTGTATTTCCCTATGAATTTTGACATGAAGAAAGCAGAAGACGAAGTAAACAAAGCGTTGGCAAATGCACAGTTACCGCCTACTGTTACAGCGAAACCAACTGTGACGAGAGTAACTACAAGTTCATTTCCTGTTTTAACGTATAGCTTAACAAGCTCTAAATTTAATGAACAAGAACTGCGCTCTACCGTACAACAAGACATTGTAAAACAAATCAAATCCGTACCAGGTGTTTCAGATGTGAGCGTCTTTGGCGGAGCAAAAGATGGATTTGTATTAAACGTACGCACGAAGGATTTAGAAAAAAACGGACTAACACTGGATGATGTAAATAAATCATTATCTACATCTCTTCCAAGTTTGCCAAAAGGAACAATGCAAAATAATCAATTATCCATTCCAGTAAGCTTTGATGGATTAACACTAGATGAACAACAACTTAAAAATGTACCTATTAAAAACGCACAAGGAAAAACTGTACCTTTATCAGCGGTTGCGGATATCTCTCGTTCCTTAAATGATGTGAAGACCATGTCTAGAACAAATGGTCAACCTAGCGTAGTGCTAAACGTCATTAAAACACCTTCTGCTAATATTACAGACGTAGCAGCACAAGTAAAAGATCGAGTACAAAATCTTGCACCTGTTAAAAATGGTGACGTTTCAATGCAAACCTTATTGGATCGCGAACAGGAGTTAAACAGTTCCTTATTCGGATTAGTTCGAGAAGGATTACTCGGCTGTGTATTCTCTATGATCTGTGTATTTTTCTTTTTCCGTAATGTTCGATCTACTTTGCTCATTGCAATCTCATTGCCGATTTCCTTATTGGCAACAACTGCGATATTAAAATCTATGGGTATCACGTTAAATATTTTAACGGTTTCCGGTTTGATTGTAGCGATGGGACGAATTGTGGATGATTCGATTGTCATTTTGGATAACATGTACCGTAAAAGAGAAGAATCAAAAGAGAAATCTTTACTCTCAATACTAGGATCTGCGGTAACGGAAATGTTACCTGCGATTCTCGCATCCACTTTAACAACTATTGCAGTATTTATACCAATCACCATGGTAGGAGGTATGATCAGTGCATCTTACAGTGGATTTGCTTGGTCAGTAGTCATTGCGCTTATTACTTCATTCTTTGTTGCGATGTGCGTCATCCCAGCTTTAGCATTCATGGGCTGGAAAGGTGCTCCATCCAATAAAAAATCAGTAAGCATAGAGCCGATGATGAAGCCAGTTTTACAATCTGCTCTAAATCATAAAAAAGCAATGGTGTTTGGATCTGTAATTATCTTTGTGTTCGCAGTCATTTATGCTGCCTTCCTTCCTATTAACTTTTTGCCAAGCGCCAAATCTGGTCAAATTGCCGTTAAGGTAGAATTACCAAAAGGAAGTACATTACCAGAGGTAGATGCAGAAGTTCAAAAAGTGGAACAAACTTTAAAAGAAAATCCGAAGGTGAAATCGTATTCGTCTAGCTTTGGTTCCACTATGACTCCTCAAAGTGATGATGTGTTCGACCAAGGAGGAGGATTTATTCAAAGTCCAAATGTCGCGAATCTCTCTGTTACATTGAAAAATGACAAGGATGCCGATTCTGTTATTCAAAATTTACAATCTCAATTGCCGCATCTTTCCGATAAAGTAGCCTATACCGTAACTAGTCAAAATATCTCCGGTGATGATTCACAAATGAAACTATTGCTGACTGGTGCAGACCAAGTTACACTCGATCAAACGGCTCAAAAGGTAAGAACGGAGTTAGCAAAAATACCTGGATTAAGCGTAGATGGACAAGTAGATTTAACAAATGGATTACCGAAATATAAAGTAACTTTAAATCGTTCAGCTATTGAACAACAAGGTGTAAATGTTGCCGATATCCTAAAAGTAGTAAACAGATATATGGCACAGGCGAAGGATGCAACGATTACCATTGATCACAAGAACCTTCCAGTAGACGTATATCTAGATCAAATTGCTTCTGGACAGGATTCAAAGGTTCAGATCGATGCTTCGCCAAGTGATGTAATGGCTTCATTAGGAGCTGAAACGTTCCAAACGAAAGACGGAAATAGTGTAAGATTTGACCAGCTAGCAACGATTACAAAAGATACATCTCCGTCTACAATCAGTGAACGAGATGGTCAACCATTTTCTGCCGTTACAGCTCAAATTACTTCAAATGACATTAGCAAAATTTCAAACCAAGTGGATCAAACACTGCAAAACATGAAGCTTCCGAATAGTGTGAGTTATTCTATTGGGGGTATATCAGAACAAGTCAAACAAATGATTTTTGATATGTCCATCGCTATATCGTTCTCCATTTTGTTAGTGTTACTGATTATTTCATCAGTATTTAAAGGTTGGAGAGCTCCGTTAGCTGTACTCCTCAGCATTCCGCTTGCCTTAAGTGGTGTAGTAATTGCACTAATGTTATTCGGCGGGGAGTGGAACTTAGCAGCCTTAATTGGCGTACTTATGTTGACGGGAATCGTGGTAACGAACGGAATTGTATTAATCGACAAAATCGAACGAAATCGAAAAGAAGGAATGCCTATTAAAGAAGCTGTATTGAATGGTAGTCTTTCAAGGATTAGACCAATCTTAATGACAGCAGCGGCAACAATTCTTACTTTGTTACCACTTGCATTTTCTCATAGTACAGATACGGTTATTTCTCAAACATTAGGTATCGTGGTTATAGGAGGAATGATTACATCAACAATTAACAGCTTTATTATCATTCCAATTATTTATGAGTGGCTTCATAAGAAGTACGCTCACAGTAAAATTGAAGTAACAAAGAATGCTAAACACCTATCCTAATCGTTGTTAGAAATACTGCCGATAAAATAAATATTGCAAACAAAAGTCTCAAAAACTACAGTTTTTATTAGTACGGTATTGAATAAGTCTGAACGAAAACAGCCGGCTGCATATATGCAGCCGGCTGTTTTCTTAAATTTCTTGGATATTCTTTTAAACAGCTTTAGTCTTTAAAATACTAAAGACTGAAAAGTAACTTGCGTATAGTATCTGAAACTAACTATTTTAGATGTTTTTATCGTGTTTCATATATTTTTGAATTGCAGCTTTTATTTCTTGCTCTGTCGCATGTTCTTTTACAATATCTTTAATATAACCATATACTTGCTGCATACCAGATTCATCGGCTGGATTGAACTTATGAATTCCATGTGTGACTACAAAACGAAGCCACGTATCTTTCATTCGGTTCATTTTATCTTGCTGCTCCAACACCACCTTTATACCTTGTACAATCGGCACTTCTGCTTGTATCAACTTTTCCTTCACAAGCTTTCTTTCTGTTTCATCCGGAATTACCTTCATGAGCGCATCTACCTTTTCATAGTTGGTAATTCCTTGATCTATTGATTCAGCGCTTGTATATGCAGCTGACTGAATTTCGTATATACGCTGGTTTAAATTAACGATTTCCTTAAGTATGCTTATTCTTTTTATTAAGTCACTTTTTTCCCTGCTATTTGGCAATGCTTTTACTAGGTCTTCCGCAGAAGAAATAGCTTTATAGGCATCCATAATTTTTTCTTGTGTAGTTAAATCTCCATTCGCCAACTGCGCTGCATATATCACTGCAGCTTTTGCAGGAGAATCTGGCACAATAAGCTTTATTTGTCCTTCTCGCCAGCCACTTTTTACCGTAATTACCGCTTCTCCAGGAGATAAAGCTGTAACGGTTCCTGTGTCATCTACAGAGGCAACCTTTTCATTGTTCGATTTCCATTCTGTCTTGAATGGCGGTGCAATTGGAAGCGTAATTGGGGTGTTCGTGCTCGTCATAAACTTGCCATTTGCCTCCAGTTTCACTTTCGCATTTGTTTCTACCGTTACGGAATCTGCATTGAAGCTGATGGAGTCTAATAAAGGAATAACATCCCAGCTTATTGTATTACCTTTTATCTTTAAGTTGAGGTAATGATAAAAGCCGCCTTTTTCCGGAGGGATATGCGTATACTTTCCACCTCCGCCTGAAATGATATAATCTACACCTTGTACATTTTTATGCTGATATGCGTGAAGATCGCCGCTCAATACTACAATATTTTTATTACGGTTCTGCTGTTTGTAGGCACCCATCATATCATAAAACTTCTGTGCTTCTTCTCGATTGGAAAATCCGTGTCCTGTATTATAGTCTTCTCCATCTGCGCTAATTTCATCTGGCGGTACATGCATAAACACAAGTACATTTTTTTTATTATTGTTTGCTAGCACTTCTTGCAGCCAAGGCCATTGTGATGCATCAGAATTTGTAAGACCTCCGTTTGCACTATCCAGTCCAATGATGCGCGTATTTCCATAATCATACATATATGTCGGCTCACCAAACGTTTTTTGATAGTTTAAGCGCGAATTTGTACCGGAAATTTCATGGTTTCCTATACTTACAATATACGGCATTTTAAAGAGATTCATATTTGCAAGACCTGTCGCAAAATTTTCGGCTGTATCATTTTCTACGATGTCTCCCGTATACCCTATAAGCTCTGAAGGCTCTTGGTTAATCCGATTAATTTGTTCTCGAAGCAAAATATCCGCTGCCGTTTGTCCCTGTCCTGCTGTATAATAACCGCCATCACCGATAACGCTCATTTGAAAATGATTTTGTTTTTTAGGCTGTCCGAGCGGCGAACCAATGGTAAATGACCATGTTTTTACCGTTTCATTATTGCTTTTATCCACTGCGGTTACTTTTACTTTATGATTTGTTCCGTTTTCCCATGCAATTCTAGGCATATAATACACGGTTCCGCTCGCTTCATCGTATTGGAACGGAACATCTTTATCATCAATCGTCATTTGTATCTTACTTACATCGATTCCCTTATACTCGTCAAACAACTTTGCAGCAATGCGCGGCTGGTTTGTACGTGTTGTGATGCCATCCGCAGGAGAAATAATAGTAACCTCCGGCTTATCCAGATCATCTCCTGTATACACAACAAACTTCCAGTCTGCTTTTGGCAGCGCAGGATTTCCTGCAATATCCATGCCATCAATAACAACGTGGTGCTCTCCATCTGCTAATGGCTCAGCAGGCTTGTAAGAAATCTTGCCTGTTGTTGCATCGTATTGATGCTGTACAACGTTGCCGTCAATCATCATCTTAAGGGAACCAGTGTCTACACCCTTTCCTTCATCCTTTACGACTGCTGAAATATCAGGTGTATTCGTATAGACGCGCTTTCCCTTTGCGGGAGACACATCAGAAAAGACGGGCCCTATTAGATCCTCTCCAGTATCAGAGTAAATTGCACGCAAATGGTCAAAATAAATGGCTCCTTTATTTTTGTTACTATTACTCGTTTCCACAACATAAATTTGACGCAGCTTAATTGGAGTTACTGTATCAGATGGGATATCTACTGATACGTACTTCCATCCCTCCCAGTTCAACTCTCCTGCACCCGTTAAACTAAGCGGAATGTTTTTACCGTTGCCATCCTGAATAACCGCACGGAGCCAATGGTTCTTTTCATCTCCATATACCCATAATCCAAGCTTAGAAGGTCTTCCTTCTAATTCACGTCCTATATTTCCATCTGCACCTTTAAAGTTCACATAAGCTGCAGACGTTCCAATTGTTCCAGTAAAATCATAGGAAAGCCTTGCAGAATGGGTGCCGACTCTTACAGGCTTTGAACGACTCATTAAATCCAGACTTACAATATTTGCTCTTGCCGAGGAAACATATAAATCGTTTAGGTCTTCAAAATCCTCAATCACAACAGGAGGCTTTCCGACGCTTACCGCGACTTCCGCTTTTGTACTTCCATAGGAAACAATAACAGATCCTGTCGCCGTTTCATTTGCAGCTGTCAATTCCCCATTAGGAGATATGGTGCCAATATTCCCCGTCACTTCCCACTTAAGGAGATTTGGTGAAACGATGATTTCATTTCCGCTCTGGTCATACCCTTTTACATGAAAAGTTTGTTTTTGCCCTGGATTGACAATAACCGGATTTGGTGAAATCTTAATTGAGGAAAGTTCATTTACAACCTCTACAGGTACAGATTGAGAAATAGCTCCTAAGTTTATGTTTACATTTCCTTGTCCTACTGTATTACTTGCAGTAAACTTACCCGCTGAGGAAATATTTCCAATTGCATCATCTACTGCAAAGGTTAACTTTTGTGTATCAACAGGCACACCATTAAAATATTGGTCTTGCCCTTTTGCAGAAAAATCAATCCCTCCATTTACAAGAACCTTTAATGGTCCTTTTGGTACCGGAACAAGATATGCAAGATCTGAAACCGGCGCTGTTGATACAATCATTAAAGAGTTAGAGTTAGAACGCTCATAGCCGTCAGATGGACTGTTTAAAACAGAAAGTGTTTGATCCCCTGGCATTCTGGCTGTATATGTCGTAGAACCGCCACCATCAACATTAATGGCCGTTTCCATACCAAGCTCAGCAAGATATTTGGCACCCTCCGCCAAAGTTACACCGTCACTATATGTCGGCTGTCTTCCGTCAAATGTAATTACATGCAGCTTTCCCTGCTTAGAAGCAACAAACGTTCTCGGATGACGATCCTTATCATCATTTAAAGCTTGTTCAGTAGGCTTTCCGTTTTCTACAAGCACAGCACCGCCAGAAACTGCTTGCACTGCATTGTTAAAACCCTCATTGAACTGTATATTGATTTGCACTTCTTTTCCTTCAAAAAAGTTTTCCTTCACCCAAGCTGCTTGATCGCCTGTCGCAGAAAGAACCCACTTCCCGTCAGGAATAGCTGTATTATTTGTTTCATAGACAGCCTCTACTTTTCCGGTTAACACTTTATTTGCCTCGAGCTTCGTGTTTGAAGGATTAATCACAACCTCTACTCCTGCGCCAGCAGACTTTGTAGTAGAGTTGAACTTAGAAGTATATAAGTACAGGTTGTTAGAAGCAGAATCTGTACGCGGTCTGTTCACTCCATCAACCGTTCTCTCCTGACCGTTTGCAGGATTCAAAATAGTACCTGTCATTTTAAGATTCTTAGCAATCTTAATGTCTCCATCTGCCATTACAGCAAGCGCTGATTGCGTACTTACAGGAGCAGTTATCACTTCTCCTTGTGTAATTTGCAATCCGTTTGGTACACCTGCATAGTTCGGATCGGTATTATAAAAATCCATGTTGAAGCCAGCGATTACCCGATTTCCTTCGCGGTCAATTTGCTTCGCTTGATTACGCACCGTATCCAGTGCCACTACCTTCCCTTTCGGAGAAGTGACTTCAAGCTTAATATGAGGATTGCTCGGGTCTACTTCTATCATATTTACCGCTTCAATATGAGTTTCATTCTTAAGAGTGAGACTCTTATGCACAACACCAGGCCCAACGGTAAAACCATCTTCTTTTACTGTTTGAAATAAAGACTCAGCCGCATATACAGGCAAAGAAACAGTTGATGCTAGCATACTTACAACATAAAAGACTACCAACCATACAATACTAATTTGCCGTATTTTTATCGACAAATATTCCTTCTTCATCATCCACACTCCTTCGGCACATTTTTACAAAATATTAATTCTATTAAAAATTATCAAATTATTATGTTGCCGAAATAAACTTAGTGTTAAGGATTTGTAAAGTAAGATTCTAAAAGTGCACAGCGTGTAAAAAAGGAATTTTTACGGTTCTGATGCAAACATTTTTACAGCATTAAAAAGCTTGAATTCAATTGAATTCAAGCTATCTGATACTCCTTCCTTATAAACTAGGTTATTTTTAATTTATAACTATTTAACTATGCAAACTCCCTTTCAACCAAGGACGTTGACGATGGAAACCAATTGGGATCTGGATTAGGCTCGTTTTTTCTTCTGAACCTAGCTTGTAAATTTCATCACATAAGTTGGCATCGAATCCAAGAAGCGGGTGTCCTCCTAGCCCCAGGGCAGAAGCTGCTAACAATAATTTTTGTACAAGGATGCCTGCTTCCATCTGTTGAATGCGATATCCTCTATAGCCAAGTGCTGTTTTGAGATGAGTTCTATCCCCTACTACATGTATACAAAGTGGTACTTGGAATAAATTCACATTGTGAAATGTCATCCCGCTTTGCAATAAGAGTCGATGATCTCCAAGATGTACTTGTCGTAATGTATGAGCATTATTATCATAATGATAAGCGCCGCTTTGGATACCTTCAACACCAAATAAACATACGTATAGGGAAACACGGGATGCGAGTTCTTCGTGCTTTGTATCCAAATCGTTTTGATAGGCAAAGGAAGCAGTTGCTTCATATAATAACTTAGTCAATTGTTCTTGACTCATTTTCCTAAAAGTAAAATCCATTTCCGGTGAAAATCGATTTTGGCACGCTGATGCTAAGTCGTACGACATTCGCTTTATACGGGGAAGAACTAACGCTTGACCATCACGCATTTTATTCGTTTCACTCTTGATTTTTTGAAACGATCGTGTAGATTCAAGCATAGATGCTTCATTCATTTGAATCAGCATCGGATACTCTGCAATCTTTCGTGATCGGACATAGTGATTATGATGAATAACTGGTAATTCTTCGCATAATTGAGTAGCAGAGACTTCTTTATTCGTAGCAGCATCATCATTATTAAACTGTGGGGTTATAGAATTTACCGATAGAGGGATAACTGCATACGCACTCTCCTCTTTTTCGGATAACCCAAGTAAATGATTGATGGCCCGGTCTAGAAATTGAAAATGCACGCTTGATGTGAACTGAAATCGGTTTGCTACTTCTAGCAATTGTCCGATTAACACGCCTGCATCCAATCCTTGCAGACGATAAGAAAAGTTATGGTATTTAAAGAAATTTTTCCAAAACATTGTCGATACAAAAACAACACCAAAACAAGTGGATATGTCACAACTATTCCCAAGTGCCCGCGTTACATATGAATCAAAATGACCTTCTCTTAATAACACTAAGCGGTGGTGCGCTACATCATAGTGATAAATTCCAACAGGCACATTTTCTGTCTTTAAATATATATACAATTCATTTGGATATAAGCCTCCGCCCGAGGGAACAAATCTCCGATACGACTGCATAAAATTTATTTCTGGTGTCGGTAAGGTTGACTGACAGAATTGAGTAATCCCAAATACGTACCAGAGAAAGTGACCGATTTCGCGAAGATTAGGTTCTGTTGATACTTCGAGATTTTCAAGTGACAGTGTTACTTCTGAAGATAATGGAATTCCCGGTAAGTCCCGATAAAGCTTATATGAAAGTGGACCGTCTTCCCAATCCACTTCCCAAGTCGAAGATGCTGATTCGTCGGTATTAAAATGTAAATTGTTCAAAAATGTCTCTAAACCCATCCTTCTCCCTCCTAATCATCGCTTACGCAAACGGATGCGGATGTGGATTGAGTTGTTCAAACGTTAGCGCTTGCTTCGTATACCCAATTTCCATTGGTACCCGTAATACTCTCTCTAGACCTGTTAAGCGCGTAAGATGGTGCCCAAATGTCATTGGCAACATTCCTGGGATGAGTACTTTCACACAATGTAATCCATTTCGCATTATTTCTGGTGTTGTCTGATCTACTACAATCACATCGAAATTTAACTGGTGCAACATCTGAAGCATTTCTCTTAAATCATCTGTCAAATCCGCATGTCTTGTTTTCTGTTTGAATGCCTCGGTAAATGTTTGTAACGGGCAATTCTCATCTAGCAAAAACTGAAACCGTTCTTCCGCTTCTGGCAAACCGCATACCATAGGATGGTCAGGCATTTGCTTCACGAGGGAAGGATTATGGAACATCTGTACATATTTCTTGCGATTCGCCTCAAATTCCTTATCAAGCGTTAACATCATGCCAGCTAATTCATATATTGCACTTTTCGTTGCCCGTACCGGATCTAAATGAGCTCCAGCTGCACAGATAATATTTATTCCCTTCTCCTTTCTGTTTTTTGCTAGTGCCCAGACGCTTGGAATTCCGTGCTCCATGGTCGAGTTAAATAAATGTATATCATATCCCCCTACTGCATGCACTCGTTCGACCATTAACTGCAACTCTTGATCATTGACAGAAGAAAGATCAAGACGCGGGAGAGGAAGCTGAGCATACCAAGTTAGCAAAAATGAATCGCGCTCAATCACTTCCAAAATGCCATAAAAAATCGCTTCCTCTAAACTGCCACCCAATGCGCAACCATTGGAAGTCTCATAAACAAAACCATCTCTACCGCCTAAACTATAATAAGCAAGTAGTTCTGGAACTAAAATTGGACGTTCTTGCAAAAATGAATAACCCCATACCCAATTCATTGGACGATCTGGATGAAACGGTTTAAATGGAAAATTAGGCTGCATATATTGTTCTCTTGCATGTACACCCACTTCAAGGGGATTAAGTGCTTGATGATCTAAATTGCGGAATGTGTCCTGAATAACTGTACGTTTCCCTCGAGGTTCTAGACCGCAATATCGTTCTAATCCTTCTAAAATAGCGGTTAATTCACTCGCTGCATATGAATGGGTACGGCCAGCTGTTACTTCATTTCCAAAGAGAAACGGAAGATTTACAGTTACCTCGGCAAATGGAGGTGTAAGGTTATACATTTTATCATTTAAAAACCCAGTTTCATAATCTAGATAATCCTTGGCTAATACGTTACTCAGTTCAGAGATTGAACGACAACGATAATCATTTATGTTAATCTTTGGGCTTGATTGTAATGAAATCTCGGCTAAATTTGATGAATCATTACGCATTTGACTACAATTTGAACATAAAGGATGAGGTAGAAAAAAATGATATGAGCTTTTCAATGTTTGTAAATTAACGAAAAACATGTGTCCTTCTAATCGTGCATGATCATCTTGTAAAATGCACCGCACTTCTTCTAGCAAAATATGCGTCATCTGTAATAATCCATTCCTTGATGCCCATGTGTCTCGAGGTATTTCCTTTTTTGTTGTTAGGCTCTGCAATATCTTCCACATCTCTTTAGAATCATTTCCTGCGAAAGTACGGCGTATATCTGCACATTGGGAACATCCTGGTGTGCCAGGCCGAACTAGTGGACCGATTATTCCTTCTCCGAATGAAACGAAGGCTCGCAGCCAAGGAATATTCGTTGATTGAAGTATACTTTCTGCTTCTTTATGAAAAGAAGGATTCCAAGTATCGTGTAATACGAGAATTAAATCAGTTGTTGCGGGTATTTTTAGATCAAAATCAGTGTGTTGATTGATTTCATATTGGACAGATAATTCTTCATATACGTGATTTGCCAATAGTCCCTCTCCAATAATTAAAATGGAGGTGCTCATTGGGATTCCTCCTCTCCCAATAATACTCCAAATATTCCTGCCAATTCCTCCTTCCAGACTGCTTCTAGCGTTATTTCAAATACACAGAGCCGTTTTCCGTTCTGTTTTAGTATCTGTTCAGCAGATTGTAATATTTCTAATTGTGTCTTGTCTTCGTAAGAAGAAATAACGAAATGTAATGGCGTTTTATCTGGTAATAAAACTGATGAAGACTCTAATGCTTGTGATGTAAGACAATCATCACAATTTTGTGCTTCTATAAGTGCCTGCTGTAATGCATTTCGTAATGCTATTGTTATATCGAATCCTACACTTCCGTACCAACGATTATTCGTGCCGACCCATATAACAGGAAAATCGAAAATGGGTTCTCCAAAAGCGATTGTAGGTGTTCCTTGCAGAGTGGTAAGTGCTTGCAAATAAAAGCGGCAACGCTCATCGTCTATGACATCTAACTCTATTCGAGAAACGGCAATATTTTGGCGCTGCTGTCTCTTATAAAATTCTTTATTTAAACACTTTTGTAATCCTCGTAAAACACATTCTTCGATTGTTTTCCCTGTTCCAACTCCTACATATTCCTGAGAATCTATCATACCGTTCTTTATTTGTTGATGTTCGGGAAGTTTTGAAACAAGTAAGCTAGCCATTTGTGACATATAAGTCTCAACTCCAGCTAATCCAGCTTCGTATCTTGCTTCCACATGTGTTAAACCTGTACAAATCATATCGGGTAATAATTCAGCAGGTCCTTCCGACAGCGGATTAACTGTTTGAATACGACATTGAGCCAATGGCAGTTGTTTTAAGTCCCCTGCTTCCCAAATATGAAAAATCCCTGCTTCTTTTGATACAAGGTAATTCAAGTCCAGAGTAGATTCATTCAATTCATTTTTATTTGCGTTCTGTTTGATTCTTGTATTAAAATCTTTTATCCATTCGATTCCCATTTTTTCAGTTACTAAGGGATGAGGCAGAAATGAATGCCAGTTTCCTTCTAATGTTTCTGAATTTAACAGAAAAAATTGATTCGTTTGCGTGGACTTTGTTGCATCTGTAACCATTTTAAACAGTTCAAATACAATTACATTTGCTAACATTGCTTCTGGTGTAGAAGAAAAAGTGTGTTCTTGAGAATTTTTAGAAAATGCAGACTTGTGTATGCGTCGCCAAGCTGATTCCCAGCAAGCATCACTTTCTGGGTGAACGAGTGGCCCGGCTAATCCGACTCCTTGCGTATATATGGCAGGGATGAATATCTTTTTTTCTTCTTTACAAATGGAATGAAGGATTTTTAATTCCTCTATGTCTTCTTCTTGTGATACATACAAAATTGTATGAAATGGTTGCAAAGCCCTTTTTAAAATATTTACTTTTTCTTTTTGTGGAAAAATTTCTTCGACCCTCACCTCGGGGTCTGTTTTTTGGGCATGTTCTATTAATTCTTTTATTCGTCTTTGATTGGTTGATACTCGGTCAGTAATCATCATATGAAATTTCGGTAACCCAGATTCAAGTAATGCGGAAATAAGAGAAACAAAAAAAGAACCAGAGCCAACAACTAATACTTTCGTTTGGCGATAAGATTGAAAACGATATGCACCTGAAACACCGAGGTTATCTAAAAATTCAATCTGAGATGCATACTTTTGGAGAATGTTTTCTGGTAATTGGTGTGGATGATCTTGACTTATGTCTGTTGCAAATTCATTTTGGTACAGTATTTCTGCTATTTCAAATACTCGCTTTCGATATGGCTCAGATAAGCCATTTGTCAAATTTCCTAATGTGTATTCTCCATTGAACATTGGTATCAGTTTTTCAATCCATTGGTTGATAGACGTCCCTTCCATTCGGAATGAACTGGCATTATTTCTAAAATACACTTCTCCTTTTGGATCAGAGAGAAAAAAAGTATCTCTTTTCATTTTTAAACGTGTAGAAGCGTTTAATTTTGTCATTGTACTCCTCCTTCTCTGTTCATTGTTCTTGAATGAGCGTGATAACTTCCGTCATAACAATTTTATGTATCCTATTTTTTCTTATGTCAAATGGAAAGTGAAGAACGGTTCAAGAAAAGTGTTTCTACAACAAAAATCATGTGGCAACACTTTTCTTGAAGTAAAATTTCCGTTAACAAATCAGTATTAAATAAACCAGAACAACGAGCATCCGAAGCATCCACCGCATCCAAAGCATCCAAAGCATCCAAATCCTCCGCAACGACCGAATCCTCCGCAACGGCCACATCCTCCGCAACGGCCACATCCTCCGCAACGACGAGTATAGTCCTCATCAATATAGTATGGAGAAGGAATTTGGCTATCCCAGTATACGACATTTCCAGTTTGATAATCATTCAGATTTAACGCTTGTAATTCATGTTGAAAATTATTCATTTCATAACCCCCGTGTAAATAATTAGCAAGCCATAATAAAGATACGTCCCGCAATAAGTAAGACGATAGATTATTGTGAATGCACTCTTCAACAAAGTATGACCTATAATTAGGTATTGTAACTTGTTCAAATGCCTAATTTGGGGTTATGTAAAAATAATTCTAAGAGTGTGAATATAAAAAATTCCTGAGATAAAATAAAGAATATAAATATATCAATATTGAGAAACAAGTATACAGCAAATCGTTTGGAATATTAGAGAGAGATTATGAAGGAATAAATATGTTTTCCTTGTCCGTACTTTTTCGAAAGACAAAAAAACACAGCTTATGTGTGTTCTCAAGTCTATAATTTCATTAACAATGTTTTTATATCATATTGCTTTAAGCACCAATTATATTTATCTATAATCTGTTTAGGGACCACAGCTAAATCTACTACTTCTTTAAATCCATGTTTACTATAAAAAGGTTTTAAATGTTCAAATGGAATGCAATATACATTTTGAATTTGAAGTTTCAATTAAAAAATAGGAATTAAATAAAGCATACTCCGTCCACGCAGAATCCGCCGCCACAACCGCCGCAACCGCCACAACCGCCACAACCGCCGCAACCGCCACATCCAAATCCAATGCATCCAAAGCATCCAAAGCAACGGAATCCGCAACGGCCAAACCCTCCGCAACGGCCAAACCCTCCGCAACGGCCAAACCCTCCGCAACGACCACAACCTCCGCAACGACGAGTATAGTCCTCATCAATATAGTATGGAGAAGGAATTTGGCTATCCCAGTATACGACATTTCCAGTTTGATAATCATTTAGATTTAACGTTTGTAGTTCTTGTTGAAAATTATTCATTTCATAACCCCCATGTATTTTTTTAGCGAGCCATAATGAAAATACGCCCCGCAATAAGTAAGACGATAGATTATTGTGAATGCACTCACCAACAAAATATGACCTACAATTAGGTATTGTAACTTGTTCAAATGCCTAATTTAGGGTTATGTAAAAATAATTCTAAGAGTGTGAATATAAAAATTTTTCGAAATAAAATAAGGGATATAAATATATCAATATCAAGAAACGAGTATACAGCAAATCGTTTGGAATATTAGAGAGAGATTATGAAGGAATAAATATGTTTTCCTTGTCCGTACTTTTTCGAAAAACAAAAAAACACAGCTTATGTGTGTTCTCAAGTCTATAATTTCATTAACAATGTTTTTATATCATATTGCTTTAAGCACCAATTATATTTATCTATAATTTGTTTAGGAACCGCAGCTAAATCTACTACTTCTTTAAATCCATGTTTACTATAAAAAGGTTGTAAATGTTCATATGGAATGCAATATACATTTTGAATTTGAAGTTTCCGAGCTTCTTTAATAAGAAATGCAACGATACTATCAGCAATTTTCTTTCCTCTATAGCCTTCTAACGTATATATTCCACCTATTTCAAAGTTGTTTTTATCAATTTTTACTAGCCTTCCTAAGCCGGCTTTTTGGCCATTTAAATATGCAATTCCAATCTCTTCATTGTCTAAATGTGACGGTACAAAGTTAGCCTTTTTATATTGAAAATTAACCCATTGCATATCATCTAGGTTAGCTTTTTGTATATTTAACATTTTCTTTCCCTCCTTGATATAAAATAAAACTTCCATCAGTGGTTCCCCACTAATGGAAAGCTCGCCAAATCGAGATTTTATGGGATCTTACTTCCCCCGAAAATGGGATAAAATAATTGTTTTTCCTTATTTTTTACAGCCCCACAAGTTTATTGAAAACTTGTGGGGCATTTTTTACTCTACATTTCGATTCGTTGAATGATGTATTTCAACGCCTGCTTTAACACCATTAATCGGTAAAAACGTTCCGATACATGCAATACATGCGCAGCCAGCAAAGACAAATGGTAATGCATGAACGGCTAAAAATGATAGTGTTCCGAAAATAGCAAGATCTAATATCGAATCTAGAATAGATAGTAACGAAATCGTTGTTGCTCGTACATGGGATGGAATAATGTCATTACTAAGCTGCGAATAAATCGGATATCGAATGGCACGTACAAACCGTAAAATAAAGAACGCTCCTAATACGACCCACAGTGTATTTCCATAAAACGTTGATAAAAGCAGCCCTAAAACAGCTAAACCACCTGTTGCATTCATTAAAACTATACGTGAGAATTTGCTAGTAAGCCATCCGATTGATATTGAAGAAAAGTATCCAAGGATGGCAGCTAAAGCATACATAATACCAATTGCAAATACAGGAAGGCCTGCATTCGTGAACAATGGTTGGTTAAATGTATCATAAACTGCACTTGCCGGAATGAATACAAGAGAGACATTTAAAAACATAACGAGTAATTGTGGTGCTTCACGAATAACCTTTATTCCTTCGATTACTTGTGAAAAAGACTCTTCTCGGTAAGATGACAGTTTCTTTGGGCTTTTAATAAAAAGTAATAAAACAAGTTCTATCAGATGAAATAATATTCCGAGTACAATTAAAAGTGTAAATTGTTCTTCGCGTAAATCTTTAGCGAAATACGAACCGAAGATTACAGCGATTAACATTGAAATAAAGCCTGCTGATTGGATCTTCCCCATGGCTTTATCCATTAAATGATGTTCATTTGTTTCCTTTAATGACTCATAAATTAATGCTTCGTCTGCGCCAGAGAAAAATGTAACCGAAAAACCGTTCAATAAACTATATAGACAAAATAGCCATAGATTATCTGCAAATAATAAGATAGAAATACTAATCGTTTTTATGATAGATCCTGTTAAAAATGACAACTTTGCACCGAGCCTATCAGCAAAAATACCTGTTGGCAATTCTCCAACAAGTACGGCCCCACTCCAACACATGAGTACAACAAATATATTTGCTGCTGTTAAGCCTCTCTCCATATAAAAAAGTGTCATTACCGGCTGCAAAAAACTTATCGTTCCAAAAAACTGTACCCAAAATAAAATTCCAATGTTATGTGACGCGATAGTTTGTTTCTTCAATTGTTCTCCTACTTTCTACCATTCGTTTTTTATGATGATTTTGGAAGTAGGAGTGTTATCTTGCGTTAGTTGATATTCACTCCTCTTCCTTCATTTGAAAATGGTTTTAGTGTTTTTTGCATGTTAATTCCTCCTTCAATATAGATGACTTTATTATATCAATATTCTTGATATTGAATAAACTCTTTTTTAATATTGGTAAGATTGTACGAATATGTAAAGTGGTATATAATAGAAATCAATAAATGATTATTTTAGGTATTCCTAAAATAAAGGAGCGATACATATGAAAATTACTATTTATTTTGGAAGCCATGAAGATCAAGATGTACGTACAATGGATTGTCATTTAGACGTCGAAGATGCAGAAGAAATTGTCTCTATTTCTTAATATAAATATACATTATTCATAAGGGGTGATTACTCGCCCCTTTTCTTAATTTAGATGCCTTTTTGAGGCATCTTTTTATTTATCCCGCATTAACGGGCAGTAAGACCCCCATCTCAAGATTCAAGATAGGTGGGGATAACTGCCCGTAAAAGCCCGATTGGTGAGAGCTTTCCATCAGTGGGAAAAAACTCCCACTGATGGAAGTTTCACTTTATTTTTAAAGATTAAACATTTACTTTTTAACCAGTAAATAGTACAATATTAATATAAGAACAAATGTTCGTTTTATACTCCCTCTCCCCTATCGGATAGGTATTAGGAAGGATGGATTACATTGGCTCAAAATAAACGCAGAGGAAGAAAAAAGCATACTCCTACCATTTCAAATACAGGCTTTATTGGCTCTGTGTTTATCGATACATTGGAATTACAAAAAAAATCATATTATTTTTCCCGTAAACGACTACATATTGCACATCATGTATTAGATGGTCTTGTACAAGCAACAAGTTCTCTTTTTGCTGAACATAATGTTGCTGCTTACTTATCATGCGTGTATTTACATAAACAAAAGAAAATCGGTTTCGTTCTTTCTACGAAACCTTTTAAAGAGTCTGAAGGCGTTGCTTATTTTAAAAATTACTTAATTGAAAAGAATTTTTACAATGGAAAGATAGAAGAGGAAGATTACCAAGAAATTTTTAATACTGGTTTTATTGGGGTTGTTTTTGCAGATTTATCTAGCATTGATCGCTTTAATTTTGAATTTGAAATGAATCTTTTATCAAAGTTAATGAAAGACATGATTATTCCAGTTAAAGAGTTATTTTTACGTAATAAAATCCCCGCCTATATTTCTACGGTTGAATTGGAAGAACAACATAAAATGGGATTTGTTTTATCAGTGAAGCCCTACGATGAGCGTGCTGAAGCTGATTTGTATTTTGAGATGTATTTGAAAGAACGTGGTTTATATGTTGGTGATGAAGAAGAGGACATTGACAAGATTGTGATTCGAAAAAAAGTTGAGATATTATAGTAAAAAGGGTGGCTAATATGTTGTTAGCCATCCTTTTTGTTATAAACTATTTAAAGTTTTCATTTTCTAATATCACAACATCTTCATTTGTTAGTCTTCCGGCTTGTTTCGTATATTCTACAAGCCTGATAATATTATTACAGGCTTGTTTTGCGCCGAAAACTAATAATGGTACACCAATAAAATCGATTTTTAATCTTCTTGAAAATAAACCACCAAATGTCATAGCGATTGGAACAGTTGGTGATGTATTAGAGAACACAATTTTTTCATGGTTTTGATATTTATCTTGTAATAGTACACTTAAATTTTTTAAAGCTGGAACGACAACTTTAGATGCACCGTGGCCAACCGTATAAACAGGATCTCCATTTTCATCGCGTCCATGAAAAATGATTTTCCCCATATCAGAGGTTTTTAATTTATTAAAATAATCAACGTTTAATATTTCATCTTTTGTAAGTTTTCGATCAGTCGGTAACTTTTTCAGATGGTACGCTGCTGCTAGTGAAGTTGTATGTGTTCCGCCATAGTCCGTATAGATATAAATCATAATATCATCCTTTAAATTGATGTACAGTATTACTATTATCACCATTTATCTGTATTCTAATCTACAAATAGGACATATTATATTGATAGGCGGTGAACACTTCAAGTTGTGTGATTATACTTAGATAACAACGGAATTCGTTTTGTTATTTTAGCGTAAATTTGAAACAATAGATGTGCCAAAGGTTCTATTTTACTTGTATATTTGATGACTAAAGCGCTTGTTACGAAAGATAAAACGGCTCCTCCTATAATATCTGCTGGGTAATGGACACCAACATATATACGTGAAATCCCGACCAATATAGCCCAAAGTAAAGCGATATTTCTCCAAGCTTCTCCACGTAAAAGCATTGTAAATGCGATAGAAAATACAAGTACAGCATGATCACTTACAAACGAAGAATCATTAGCGTGTGGTACTAATTGGTGTACATGGTATGTGATAAATGGTCGTGGATGATAATATACTAAGTGAATCACAGCATTTAAAAGTAATGCTATACCAAGAGAAAGAACCGTATACAAAGCTGTATATTGCTTACGAATAGCGGCTTCTTTTTGTTTGTTGCTAAACCATAAAGAAAGCATGAAAATAATTGCAATATAGGGTGCGCTCTTTGTAATGAATATCATCCCTTTATCTAGAAAAGCAGACGATCCTGCCCAACTATTGATCCAGTGAAATATTGTGTAATTCATATCAGTCTCTCCTTAATTAATTAAACATGTTATCAATTATTGTTGATTTACACAGTATACACGAGCTATATGAAATACTCTTTAAATTTTTCTCATCTTTTTCTCATTTTTCTTTTGTATCTTAAAAATTCCTATGCTAGTTTCTAATAACAAAAGCGGAAGATATATACGATATCTTCCGCTTTTGTTATATATTTTTTACACAATAAAACGATAAAGTAACCTTTGTTCCTTCTTGTTCTTTGCTGTCTATCATGATGCGTCCATTGTATTTTTCTGTAAGACGCTTGGCAATGGAAAGTCCTAATCCATTGCCACCTTGTTTCCGGCTTCTTGCTTTATCGACTCGATAAAAACGATTGAGTACATATGGTAGGTCAGATTCAGGTATTCCGACTCCATGATCTGCAATGGTGATTTTAATTTTATCTTCTTCTACCTTACTTTGCAAACAAATGTATTTTTCATGTTCTTTTGTATATTTTATAGCATTATCTAGTATGATGACTAAAATTTGTTCGAGATAAGAAGAAGGAATAGAGACATATGCCTGATTCGCATGTAGCTGTCTAGCGAATTGAAAGTCAGCATGCAACAATTCGAAATTTTGTGTGACTTGTTCTATTACTGAATTTACATGTACAGGCTCGGCTGCAGCAGGATATATTTGTTCTGATTCTGCTCGGGATAATTCTAATAACTCTGATACAAGCTTATTGAGACGATCCACTTCTTTTAAACTCGAATTCAGAGATTTTTGCAAGACATCAGGATCGTCTTTTCCCCAACGATTTAACATAGAGAGATGTCCTTGTATAACCGCAAGTGGTGTGCGTAATTCATGGGATGCATCTTCAACAAATTGTTTTTGTTGCATGAAGGAAGTTTCTAAATTGTCCATCAGCTCATTAAAAAGTAATCCAAGCTTGGCAAATTCATCGTTATTTTCGTGAATCGGCACTCTTTCTTTTAAACCATTTGTCTTAATTTTGTTCATCGTATCTGTAATAGCTTGAACACTTAATAAAAGTTGCTTTGCAAGAATTGTACCGCCTAAAAAGCTAAGTAATAATCCGCCGATACCAGCAGCTACCATAACAAGAAAAATCAGCTTCATTAAATGATCGAAAGCTTCGAAATTTTGCCCAACTTCAATTGTGCCAGTGAATGTACGTGTTGTAATAGGCATACGCTGCACAAGTACCTTATCTTCAAGATGCCTTGTCATAGAAGTTTCTGATTGATCGACATTCTTTGGAACAACCCAGTTCGGATTAAAGTCGCGTGAAACAGTGACAAGCGCTTTTCCTTTTGCATCCAAAATTCGAATCATTTGATTTTTATCATTTATACTTGCAAGAAACTCTTTGCTATTTTCAATCGTATTTGCTGTGTGATTTGTATTCTCGTTATTGAAATAGGCTTCTATTTCTTTTACTTGCCTATCAATTTGTTTTTTTTCATAATTTAGCGTCCAATGGTCAATGATAACAAACTGTAAAATATTATATAAAAAGAACAAGATAAATAATAATGCACTTGACCATAGTGTTAATTTCCATTTTATAGGAAGATTTCGGATGTGTTTTTTTAATTGCTTCATCATCGCATCACATACCCTACGCCTCTGACAGTTTGAATGTAATCTTCCTTGTCTTGGCTACTCAATTTATTACGTAAATAACGAACATATACGTCTACTATATTTGTCTCTACCACTGCATTGTATCCCCAGACTTGCTCCAAAAGCATATCTCTCGTCAATACACGATTAATATTTTTCATAAACATCATAAGCAACTCGAATTCTTTATTTGTTAATTCAATGATCTCTTCTATTTTGTGCAAAGTTCGAGATTCTACATCGAGCTCTAAATCTTTAAATCTTAAAAGGAGTTTATTTTTATGTTCTTCTTTTTGATTTCGTCTCAAAATTACACGCATTCTTGCTAATAATTCTTCGATGGCAAAAGGTTTTGGTAAATAATCATCTGCACCGCTATCTAATCCGGTTACACGATCCATGATGCTATCACGAGCTGTTAGCATAATAATAGGTGTTTCTTTTGTTGCACGCAATCGACGGCATACTTCTATCCCGTTCAGATTAGGAAGCATTAAATCAAGAAGAATGATGTCATAATTATGATTAAGAGCGGTTTCTAATCCTTTTCGTCCATCATACACAACATCTACTGCATATCCTTCATATTTTAGTTCTAACTCTAAAAATTCTGCTAAACTTTCTTCATCTTCGATAATTAAAATACGTTGCAATACTATCACTCCTATACGGCAAGGTGAATGAGTAATCCAATTCCAAATAAAATGGCAACAATTTGATGAGCTTTTCGATACGTTATATATTTTTTCTTATTTTTTAGTTTGTGTAATAGAATCCCTGCTATCGCAACAAGAACTAATCCTATCAAGGTGAAAATTCCACTATAAATCCGAATCATATGACTGCTGCCTACCATTAAAAAATATATACCATGACAAGTAGCAACTGAAAAAACTGCATATCCGATAAACGTATGATATTGCTTTAATAACATGTAAAGTTCTTTTGTGTATTTTGCAACCGTTATTTTTCTTTTATGAAAATATAACCAAATATTACGAAATAACCATAAAGAACCTGCTGCGATCGCTCCATATTCTGCAAAAGAACCAAGATTTTTATTCAGTCCTTTAAATACTATTCGATCTCCTACCATGAAATCCAACACTAACATTGTAACACTAAATGCAATAATACAAGACCCTATAATTTTTATAGATAAATGAAAAATTTGATTGAATAGACTTCTTGACATTTTCATTCCCTTCTCCCTGTGATTATGTAAAGTAATTGTTGATTTATATTTTAACCACAAAAAAAGAAAAGACCATGAAAGAAAGATTAAAATTAAATGAGAAAGTGGATAATCGATTTTTAAAGTAGATATAGAAATAAGAAAATTTCTGTTTGTCTTTTCCAAATAGACGTTTCACTTTATTGGAATTTCATTTAACTTGATGTCTAGATAAAGCACATTTATAAACTTGAGACCATATATGTTAGTTACTTTGTAGTTGTTGAAAATTTATTAGTAAGTTGTTTTAAAATAATGCTCTGTTAAATAGTGTTGTTGCATTTCTTGTTAAATTAACTGACAAGTTAGCTTAGCAAGGAAGGTTTAAATCTCTCGTTTTTGCTAAATTATTAACATTATCTATCGTTTAACAGAATCAAAAGTAAAAACATAGAGATGAAGAAATCTCTATGTTTTTATTATTAGATTTATAATAGGAATCATACCATTCTCCCTAAAGACTATTTATATGGAAATTTAGAACGTTCAACAAATGATCGGAAATCATCTGTATTAGCGATCATTTCCCCCCACTGCATAAAATCTTCGTCAGATAATTTCCATGTGTGTTTCTCCGTATCATGGCGTACGACAGCAAAATTATGTTTATCAGTAGAATAGATTTTAAAACCATTCTTTTTACAGCTGTCTATAAAAAAATAATCTTCAGCTCTATTTACTTTTTCAAATTGAACTTTTTTGAATACTTCTTTTTTAAAGATTAGAGTAGCTCCTGCTACAGAATCAGTAAATGCTTTTTCTGTATTTGATACTAACATCAAAGCTTTTTTATTCTTAAAATAAACATAATAAGAGCTTTTTCCTAAAACGGAAATTTCTGTATTTTTAAATTCGGGCATCGCATGAGCTAAGTAATATGGACCATAGTAATCATCATCATCAAATTTGGCTATATGATTATATTTAGATTTTTCTACTCCAAAATTTAAACAATCGCCTAAAGTTGCCTGTTCATGTAGTTGATACACACGGATATTATGATAACTAACAGCCTTTTTTTTCCATTTATTTAGATCCATAGTATCCTTATTTAAAATAATAATTAATTCTTTATCTCTCCATACTTGCTGTTCATAGTTTCTGAAAACGTTCTCTATATACTCCTCTCTTATTGTACAAGTAATAATTGAAACCATTTACGTTCCCACTCCTAACATAATATAGATAACTTAGACAAAGAAAGTGTATAAAATAACGATTAAAACTTTGCGATTTATTTTAGGAAACCCACTCTATTGTAATTTTTTCCAAAAATTTTCTCTACGACATAAACCAAATTGCTATACTTTCTTAGTTTTTTTATTTTATTGATATCCGATAGAAGCTCATTTTTCTGCTCTAAGTCAAAACCGGCTGCTTCTAATATATTTATATGTCGAATATCAATCTTTAACAAAAGTGCAATAGTCTCTAGAATTTCAGTGAACTTTTTTTGAAAAGATAGTGAATCATTTGGGTGATTTTGAACGAGTAACTTATACTCGCCTAATACTTTGTTCATCATTAATAAATCTGTAATTCGGGCAAGCTCTAGACCTAGGATAAGAACATCCACGTCAGGATGTTTTAGCGTGAATAAGTGGTAATTTCCCGTCGCTTCTTTCCATCTGCTTTCTCCGACAGGATGCTCTTGATGATAAGCCGTAACAGTATTACTAACTAAATATCTAGCTCCAGCCTTATACAAGCGATATCCTAACTCCCAGTCCTCATAACCATAATTTATAAACTCTTTGTCGAATGGCCCCACTTGTTCAATTAATTTTTTACGTACGGAAACATTTCCGGTTAAAAAGGCCATCCACGGAAAATGAAATCCATTTAATTGTGCATCAAAATTTTCTTGTATTGTATTATACCAATGTGATGAAGGCGTCTTAACCTTTAATTCTCTATAAAGCTTAGTATCAATATCTTTTCTTTCTAATAGCGGATAAGGAGCAGAAATGTTGGAATGCTTATAGTTTTCAATTCGTTCGTAGAGCACTCGGTCGTTTTTTGCCATAGTGGATATTTCTTTTATTTGTTCTTGACTAAATTCCGAAAATATACAAGAATATACCGCGTTATAATACATAGCTCCTGATAAAACCAAGTTATCCATTGATTGATGATAATTAAAATGATTTTCAACAAATTCAGGCTCTGCAATCATTTCTGCATCTAAAAATATAAGAACTTTCCCTCTTGAATATTTCATTCCAACGTTTCGAACTTTCGCTCTGCCAAGATTTCGTTGGCATTTAATATACTTAAAATGATAAGAAAAATGATGCTTTCGTACCATTTGTAAGGTTTGATCAGTTGAAGCATCATCGATAAAGAGGACTTCCATTTTCGAAAGGTCAAATGTTTGGTTATTTAAAGAATATAAAGTTAATAAATTTAGCGGGTATTTATTATAGGAAGGAATAATAATGCTTACTTCTATATCATAATCTTTATTCCGTTCGTTTTTATTTCGACTAGGGATATTCAGATTTTTTTCATCCGTAGGCTTATATAATTTAGGCCTAAATTCTCTGTTCTCCATCTTTATTCTCTCCTCTCTCCTTTCCAAGCTACTACTAGTTAATGCAAAAAAAGGGGAAAAAGATTGGACAACATCACTAGGTAAAAGAGTTTTTTAGCCAAAGACTTTTCGATTGTAGTAATAAGAACCCTCGAAGTAATACGTCATTTTTGAGTACACTTACATAATAAATACTTCTTCTTTATATATCCTCTTCTTGTCTATTAATTAATATTTGGATTTCTAAAACCTTGTATAATTTTTCATTGTAATAATCGAAAAAACAATATATTGGCATGACATCTAAAAGGAACACCATACGACAAAATGATAGCATAATCACTCGAAGTTCTATTTACATACAAAATAAGAGTAAAAGAATTTACCAAATAGAAGGTTCTTTTACTCTTGTTTTGCAGATTTATTTTAAATAAATGAATTGAAATATTTTCACTTTGTTGCGTTATCCGTTTAATATGTCTGCAAATTGAAGCAACAAAAATATATCTTATATTAAACAGGTTGAGAAATTGGTAAATAGATTTCAACCGATGTCCCTACTCGAACTTTACTTGCTATATGAATTCTTCCTTGATGACTTTCAATAATTTTATAACTAATCATTAGACCAAGACCTGTCCCTTTTTCTTTCGTACTATAAAAAGGTTCTCCGAGTTTTATAATCCTTTCTTCGGGAATCCCTAGTCCCTCATCTGAAATACAAATAACTACCTCATTGTCGTTTATTTTTTTAGCAGTAATTATGATTTCCCCTCCATTTGGCATTGCTTCAATAGAGTTTTGTAAAATATTGATAAATACTTGCTTTAATTGATTTTCGCAGCAATCAATATATAAGAAGTCAGGATTTGATTGGCATGCAATGTGAATATTTGTCATAATTGCCTTTGTGTTAATTAATGACACAACATTTTCTAATATAAAACAAAGGTTCTTCCTTTCGAAAGAAGTAATCTCAGGTTTAGCGATTGATAAAAATTCATGAATGATAGATTCGATTCGCTCAATTTCAGAAATCATGAGTCGAAAAAATTCTGTATCATGTCTTTCTCGAGTTTGTAATAATTGTATAAATCCTTTAATGACAGTTAGAGGGTTTCGTACTTCATGCGCAACTCCTGCAGCAAGTTGACCAACCGCAGCTAATGTATCTGATTTATTTAATAATTCTGCTGTCTTTTTCTTCTCTGTAATATCACGAACCATAACCATAACTTTATCTGTTAAAAGTGGCAAACATCTCGCTTCAAAAAAATAAGTACTATCATGCATTGGTAAGGAATACTCTATAATTTCCATAGAATGTTTCTGTTGTATTTTTGCAATTGCTTCGTTCAGCTGCTCGGCGACATCTGAAGGTAAAACATCTTGAAATTTTTTTCCCATAAATTGTTCGACAGGTACATAAAACTTTGATGGGCAGCCTGCTTTATAGTCAACGATTGTTCCATCAAAATTTGTTAAAAAACATAAATCTGGAAGTGCTTTGAAAATTAATTCTAATTCTGAGGATTTTTGTATGAGCTCCTCCTCAATCTGTTTTCGATGTGTAATATCAACACCAACTGCCCAATAGCTATATCCAGGGACAGGAAATTCCTCAGATATGTTTGACCACATAATCGTTTTCTTATCACCATTTTTACAAGTAAGTGTCATTTCCCAATCTCGAAAATTTTTACCCCGTATGGAAAATTCATGTTGCATTTGTTTTCGATATACTTCATCCGGATAAAGTAACTCTAATGCGTGAGGATTTTTAATAATTTCAGCTGCACTATAACCCGTTACTAGTTCGCATTCTCTATTCCATACAACAAAAGTTCCTTCTTCATCAAATGCGTCCACCATAACAGGCATGTTTTGTAAAATGGTATATATATTTTTAGCAGGTATCGACTGATTTTCCTCAAGTTGCTGCAATTTATTCATTCCGATATCGGTCATAAACGCTGCAAGGGATTTGAAATATGTTGTGCAAGGCTCAACTTTATTTTTAGGAGCAAAAATGATGAAATCTCCAATGGTGTGTTCATTTATTATAATTGGGACATGAATTTCTATATGTAAATTTAAATCGATGGATTGTATGCCGTAATGAAAGAATGCCTCTCCATTACAATCAAGAAGCTGATGTGAAATATGTGTTAAAAGATAAAATTGTTCTGCTATTGTTTGTATTTCCTTAATATTAATAAGTTCCCTAAGTCGGTACATATACTCCCACCTCTACCTCTATATATAATTTAAATGTATTTATATTAATTTTTTAATTATGTCTAATTTTTAATTTATTTAGCTTTTTTATTATACGAATTATATTCATCAAGGTACATAGAAAAAGAAGAGTTATTTAGAAATTTTTTGTTTTTTAATAGAATTGAGGAGAAAAGTGGATAAAAACAAAAAAAAGAGAACAAATTCCAACAAAATTTGCTCTCTTTTTCGTCATTAACTATTTATATTATTTAAGACATAGCGTCGAAGGGCATAAGCAACACCGTGGTCATCATTTGAAAGTGTTTTGTAACGACAAATTGCCTGGATTTCTTCTACTGCATTGCCCATTGCGATAGATATGTTAGCTTTCTCCATCATAGACATATCGTTTAAACCATCACCAATTGCAATAGTATGTTCTCTTAATATACCAAGATAGTTAGCTAGCGTATATAATCCATTTCCTTTTTGAGCATGGATATGATTGATTTCAAGATTGTGCCAGTAAGATGCAGTAATTGATAATTCCTTATTATTGATGAATTGATCTTTTAATAACTTTAAATTGTCCTTCTGATACGAGAATGGTAGTATTTTATGAATATGAATTTGCTTTGAAAATAGTGGTTTGCAACTTGCAATTTTTTTAATTTCAGTATGCTGTAAATATAAAGCTGCTATATGTTTCAGTTCTTCTTTATCAGCATGTGAATCAGATTCTATTATAAAATCCATCTCAAATTGAACGCTTTCTTCTCCATATTCTGGAACGTATACACCTTGATCTGTATACAATTGATAAAATATATTTCTTTCTTCTAGATAATCAACAATTTCTTTCGCATGTTCAGTTACGATTGGATATCGTTGCAACATTTTGTTACTTGAATACAAAATTGCACCGTTTTCGGCAATGATTGGACATTTTAGATTTGCTTCTTGCAAAAGTTTTTGGGCATCTATTATAGAGCGCCCTGTACAAATAATTACAACATGTCCTTTTTCCTGACATTCCTTAATTGCGGTAACATTTTCTTCACTAATTACTTTCTTTGATGTAAGAAGAGTTCCATCTAAATCAATTGCAATAAGTTTCATTCGATCCCCTGCTTTCGTTTCTGTATAACGAGTGATATCGTTTTCATATATGAGTATATTTTTGTTCGTATTCAACAATATCTTAGTTATAATTTATGAAACGCATTTCAGGTCAAGGATTAAATGTTTTTTTCTTATAATAAAATTATCAATATGCGCTAAACACAAATAACGTCATGATTTGAGTGACGTTATAAAGGATATTTCTCTTGATTATCAAAAAATAATCCATGCCTGTTTTGTAAAAATGAGATTCATTTAGAGATATGAATTCTCTTATTCATCTATTTTATAAAATCGAATGGAACAATTTAAATGAGAAACTAGTCCTTTTAGTTGACCTCTTTAATTTTCTTTAAATAAAAAATGTATAAAAACATGAATGAAAATGATATTTATTATCGATAATATAAATAATAAAAGGGTAACCTACATTGTGGTTACCCCTAGAAAATTAAACTTCTGGTATAAATGTTTTACAATCTGTTTCTTTACTATCAGATGCCTGTTTTCCTGTATGACTTACTACATAAATAGAATCTGCATTGCACTTATTTCCATTACCCCAGTACTGGCAGTTATTTACTTCACAAAGCACATCTTGAGCCATAGTATGACACCTCCTTTTTGCTTAGTATTAACAGTATTGAGAGGTGTCATACTGTTTCGTATTCATTTGTCTAGAAAGATAATGGTAATTCCTCTAATGATCTCATTAAATAATTACCACTCCACTTTATGTCCTCTCTTGTTCCTTTTATTTTAAGATTAGGCATTCGGTGTAATAAGGTAGGAATTGCAATTTTCGCTTCTAAACGAGCGAGCGGCGCACCAAGGCAGAAATGAATGCCATGTCCAAAAGAAAGATGACGGTTATTTTTTCTTGTAATATCAAAAACATCAGCGTTTGGAAATATCTTTTCATCGCGATTGGCAGAAGCTAATGAAATGATAATCGCATCTTTTGGCTGAATGTTTTGACCATGTAATGTAAATGGTTCCGTTGCCCAGCGCATAGTCGTTAATTCAACAGGGCTGTAAAAACGTAATGATTCTTCAATTGCTGAATCAATTAAATCAGGATTTTGTCGCAGAAGCTGCAACTGATCAGGATGCTCAAGCAACGCTAACATCATGTTTGTAATTAAATTGACAGTTGTTTCGTGTCCAGCAACGATAAGCAGCATAATCATCGAACTTAATTCTGGAGCACTTAATTTTGTTCCTCCGCTTTCTACTTGTATTAATGCACTTACTAAATCATCTGAAGGATTTTCTCGTTTTTTATCTATTAAATATTGTAAATAGTGAAGAAATTCACCTAGTTTTTTATCGACTTCAAGAATAGCTTCTGGCGTCTCTGGAGAATCGATAACCGCATGTGACCATACTCTAAATTTATCTCGATCTTCTTGTGGGATACCAAGCATCTCGCTAATCACAATAATTGGCAGCGGGAAAGCATAATCGTTTACGAGGTTTATAGTGTGCTGGTGTTCTACTTTATCTAGTAAAGCATCAGCAATGGATTGGATACTATCTTTCAGCTGTAAAATCATCTGCGGAGTAAAAGCTTTTTGAACAAGGGACCTTAAGCGACTATGGTCAGGTGGATCAGAGTTCAGCATCTGTTTTCTCAAAAATTCTCCATTTTTTAGTGTAAAAGAGGCTTCAAATTCTTCTTTACTAAACACACTTTCAGCATTTTTCAGTAATCGTGCATCTTTCAAAAGACTCACTGCATCTTCATATCTTGTAATAAGCCAATTTTGAGGATATACCGAATAGACAGGATGAGATGCACGTAACTCTTTGTAAATGTCATATGCTTCATGCTTAAATTTTGATGAAGTTAATTGTATCTCAGGCAATGTGTTGCGATTCATTTCATTGTTTGAAGACATACTTCCAACCTCCATCTTTAGAAATATTTGGTGACCATAGCACCTAATGACCATTATAACGCATTGAATTTTATAAAAGTTGAGAAAATTGCGACTGAATATTGCTTTTTATGTGGAAATAAAAAAAGAGATGTTCATATGCACACCCCTTGCTTTTTAATTTATATAATTCACTACTCTAACTTTACTATGTTAGGTACATCTTCCCTATCATATTTTTTTGTGTATGTATTTCCATCTGGAGTAACAAATAGTAAAGTAATTTTGCCACAAACACTGGAGTAAAATTGAAACTCTCCTTGTGAATTTGTAACAGTTCGTTCCTGATTAGTGATTGAATTTTCATAAACTTTCACGTTAGATACAGGTTTATTCTTATCATCTACCGCAACAGCTTTGATTTGAACAGCATTAGCTCTACAATCTAAGTCGTTTTCATTATTCATTTTATTAAATACAGCAATCACTATTCCAAAAGCAATTATTACAATACATGTAAAAAAGGCTATTACTCTTCTTTTCTTCAAAACAGATCGCCTCTTTTGTTTAGTATTCATACATACTTTTAGCTATCATAGTTATGGTAAGAAGAACTATTACTTTTTTGGATTTTGATTTGTTTTAGTTGTGCCACAATCATAATGCTAATGACAACGAGTAAAAACCATGAACTAATTTTCCCAATGTGAACGAGTTTCCATGTTCCATGTTGATTTGGATATTGCCACGCTCCAAAAAAAGTTGCGATATTTTCTGCAATCCAAATGAAAAAACCAATCAATAAAAACGAAAGAACAAGCGGCATTTTATATGTAATTTCCTGCACAGAGAAATGCACATAAGTGTGAAAAAAGACCACAAATAATAAGGCCGTTAGAATCCAGCGGAAATCATACATAAAGTGGTGTGTGAAAAAGTTGAAATAAATCATTGCTCCCAGTGGTATCGTCCATATCGCTTTTGGCCATCCTTCTACTTGCAAGTGTAGCCTGCGCCATGCTTGACATATATAACTAGCAACACTCGCATACATAAAACCACTATAAAGTGGCACTCCCATTACCTTTGTCCATGCTTGTTCTGGATAGGACCAAGAACCATGATGTACTTTATATATTTCTAATGCTAACCCAATGAAGTGGAAAACGGTAATCACTTTGAGCTCGTCTTTTGTTTCTAACCTGGTTTTATACATTCCATATTGAATGAGAAGGCAGATGAGTAAGATAAAATCATAACGGTATAGACCAGGAATATGGATCAGTTTTGAAAGAGCAAGTGTCAAAAAGATCAGTACAGGAAAAACGCATGAAAGAGCTTGTTGATAACCAAAATAAAATAATTGTCGTAAATATACCATTATTCTTCTCCTCAAATCGTGTAGCAGCTGTTTGATAACTACCATTCATTTCATTCTTGAAGATCTTTCTACAATCTTCATCTTCAGAAATATTTGGTAAACGTAACCTTTAATCATCATTATAACGCATTTAATTTTTAAAAAAATTCAGAAAATTGCAATCGTATATTACTTTTTATATGAAAATAATAAAAGGAGATGTTCACATATATATATCCTTTTATTCGCTTTCATTTTTCTGGCTGTGCTAATCGTACGCTATAAGACCTCATGGAATGTAAAGACCCTGTCATATGAAAAATCCCTTTTTGTATTAATGATTTCAGGCGATATTCAATAAAAGCATCACCTACGCATTGCTCAAAACGTCCTAAAACTTCTCCGACTAATCGAGAAGCTTTATAAAATTGATCTGTAAAACCATCAGTTTCTAAACTTTTTGCACATTGTACGATGAAATGATCGATATAATCTTCTGAAACAGAAACAACACGATTATTCTCCCAAATACGTAAAACTTCGTAATCTTCGCGTAATGCTTTCCATTCATTTTCAAGTACTTGTCGCTCTTCTTTTATTAAAGGAGATTGCTCTTTATATGCTTCGCGTATTGCCATTAATCTGTTAGGAGCAAGTTCTGCGGTATGGCGTACTGTATAATCCAAATTTGGTGTACGGAATAATTTATCAAAACCATCAGCTGTATTCACGACATATATATCATGAGTAGCCTCTTTTAGTAAAAATAAAACAAAAATAAGTCCTATATGTTCATATGCATTGTTCCCTGTCCAAATTGTAATCGGAATATGAGACGGAATCGCATATAATTTCTCTAAAGTTACTTTCATTTCTGGCAAATATTCTTCATACAAGTAGCCTTCTATCGGTAATTTTTCCTGGAGCCATTGCTGACGAGCAATTTGTCCTGCCTCTTGATCTAAGTGAAAAAGAGGCCCAACAGAAAAAGCATCGGAAAATAACAAAACATACTCTTCTTGAATGCTAGCTTCTTTTAGAGCGTGTTTTAAAGAACCTGCTGCTGAATCACCAAAAGCGATATGAACATGCTTACTTTTCGTAATATCAGTCTTTTGTATGTACTGTTGAATTAGTTCTATTGGTGTATTTGTAAGTGAAGTTAATGTTTCTTTATTAAAATGTGTTTCTAGTGAGTGAAGTTGTGAGAGTAAATTGAAGAGCACCTCTTTTGCTTCTTCTTCAGTTAAATGTTCGATTGTTTTTTGTAAGTGTTTGAGCATAGTTTCTCCTTTATGAGTGTATTTTCATTACCATTTCTCTAAGTATGTAATTAGCGGAAACTTTACTTTATTCAAGTACCTCTTCAAATCAAGGGATTTTATGAGTAATATATTTGATATATTAATTATTATATAGTAAAAACCCGCAATGCCCCATCAATTGTATGAAGGGAAATTGCGGGTTTTTATATTTGTACAAACATATTCTCTATGCATTATAACGATTTTTTCTTCGTTCCATTCTCGTTTGTCCATGTCCTGTTCCAGTATTGTTATGTTGTTCTGTTTGTGTTGTATGGTAAGTTGGTGTTCTCTCTTCATAGTTTCGTTCATACGGACGAGTTTCTCTTTGTTTGGAGGATTTTTTACCGAACTTAAACATTTTAAATTTAATTCTTGGTAAACTCGGAATACGAATTTTAAATGTAGGTCTCATTCGCTTCTTTTTTTGTTTAAATATGCTTGTTTTGTCTTGTCCGTTACGACTGTTATCACGATATAGTGCATTTGCAAGTAATCCGCCAATTAAAAATCCTGCTACTAGAATAAGTAAATACAATCGTTCTGTTGTGAGTAGGTTCATCATCCGCCCTAGAACCGCTAATGAATGTACTTGTTTTATATCCCATAACATTGCGCCCCATAATGCGAGTAATCCTAGTGTAATGGCATATGTACGGAATCGGAATAAAAACGGGATCACAGCAATACATGCAGCAATTTTTGCGTTTGCTACTAAGGAGCTGGTTGTTACGAATTGATTCCAAATAGTCAGCAAGAGTGTGATAAATGCTGTATAAGCTACCCAACTAAATATTCGTGAATGCATTCGTTTTGCATGATAACTTCCAAAACTAGTTAAAAACAATAATCCTCCCATAAATAATGATAATTGTAGAGGAATTTGTTTCATTATACCTGCAACTGGGAACAGGACGCTGAGCACCATTAACAGTACATCAAGTTTCTTCACAATTCTCAATCCCTTTCAGCTTTCTTTCTAGCTTCTATATAATACTGGTATTTTTCTGTTTTGTATATGTACAATCAGCTAAACAATAACATGCTTACAAAACATCTTAAGCCTACTCATGCCAAAAAGTAAACAAAAAACTCAATAATAATTGACAATAGATGATTACTTTTATATCAGAAAATGTCTGTACAATAAACAGGAAGTTTAATAGAGAGTTTAAAAAATAGGTGTTGAATTATATCTTTCAGAGCCATTGTGAAAAAATTAAGCATTATGGTGAATCAAAAATTACTACGTCTACATGAGTGTTTAACAAGAATCTAAATAAGCGAGTAAGTACATATGCAGAGTAAAAGCATTTTTGTAAAAAGGTATTAATATAATGGATCTACGTTAAAGCGTGTTCTTGATTTCTCCTAAAAGACATGATCATATTTCCCTTGATTCTATCGTATGTAAAGGAACGAGAAAGTTATATATTTATCGTCAAGCACAGATTTTGGTATAGACTCAAATAATAATTAATTTAATCAGTATTATAACCATTCAGATTCAGATACGTACATCATTGGAAAAACCAAAGTATGCAAATGGCAGCTGTCATTATATACACCATGAAACAATTACCCTTTTCTGTAACTTATCTCCTTTTTTAATCCACGCACCCTATGAAGGGTGCGACGAATATGGCATACATATTAATAGCTACAAGTTACATTTCAATCCACGCATCCTATGAAGGATGCGACCGATGTGATGACAAAAGAAATACAGCTTATGAGTATTTCAATCCACGCATCCTATGAAGGATGCGACAAACATTTCGTCAACAAATGATCGCAAGTTTTTGATTTCAATCCACGCATCCTATGAAGGATGCGACATCATTCATCCCCTTTTTTGTGTACTAGGCAGTAATTTCAATCCACGCATCCTATGAAGGATGCGACAGCGATTTTTGTTCAAAATAACGTACAAATGCGTAAATTCCGTTCAAAATACGCTATTTTCTTTATTAAATGAAAGAAACTTATACAGAAAAAGCATAAAATTCAATCATAAATTGTGAAAATTCAGGTGCGAATGTCCTTGGAATTTCATGTGCACTTTACGTTCGCACTAAAAAATTAAAGGACTTTCTAAATCAATTGATTCTTTTACACCAATATGCTCTACCTTAGTTTTATAGTTATTACCTAAACGATAGAATCTGAGACTATCTTGATCTTCATCAATAATAGTAGCAAGCTCTATTTTTAAGGTAGTAAACTGGGTTGCGTCTACAACACATTCAAATACCGAGTTTTGGACACGTTGACCATAATTTTGACATACTTTCGAGACTTTACGTAGTCTTTTTCGCCCTGCACTAGTGACTGTACTTACATCATATGTAATCAATACTAGCAAATGCTGCACCTACTTCCATAAAAATGGTGGATATTCGTCTAAATCATTACGTAAATAACGAGCTAACAATAAGGCTTGTGCATACGGTACTAATCCCCATGATATCTTTTCACCTAGGTATGGATGTGTTATCTTCTCTTGCTTTTTATTTTGCCAAGCTGTCAAAAATTTTTTCCTTGCTTCATCTGTCATAATAACAGCGCCATTTTCTTTTTTCAAAAAATCTTCTTTATTTATAACCTTTTTGTTAATTAGTGACAAAACAAATCTATCGGCGTAAACACCACGCAGTTCTTCCATTACATCTAAAGCTAAGGAAACTCTTCCAGGTCGATCGCGATGTAGAAAACCAACGTATGCATCCAATCCAACACCTTCTAATGCGGATGCCATGTCATTTGCTAGTAATGTGTAAGCAAATGATAGCATTGCATTAACATTATCTAACGGTGGTCTTCGAGAACGAGTATGAAAATAAAAATCCTCTTTTTGTTGTAGTATCATTTGATTAATTAATTTATTGTAGCTGATGGCAGCTTGCCCTTCCCAACCTCTTAATGTTTCTAAATTTTCACATTTTCTCACTTCAAGAATGATAGATGATAAATGCTGAGATACTTCTTTGAATTGAGTTACATCGATTCGCAATGGGTAATCTCTTGTCATTCTTTCAACAATCCATTTATTATTGTAGATTTTACTTGTAATAAAATTACGAGCAATTTTTGCTGATGCCCTTTCATCTTCAGACATAGAATATTGTTTCTTTCTTAAAACTACATTACCCTTGCTTTTCCCGATTACTCTTGCAAGAAATCTTCCATTTATCGTCAAAAATACCAGTGAAATATTTCTTTCTGCACAATAGCCCATTAGCGCTGGACTTGCACCGGTATAACCGAAGGAGACAATAGACTCTAAATTATGAAGTGGCAGCCTGCCTAGCTTTTCTTGTTCCTTCAGAAGTACGATATTATCCCCATCTAATGATAAATATACATCTGGTTGAGTAATAAACAATGTATTAAGCAGCTTTTTCATTCCTTAATCTTCCCTTCAATATAACCTTTCACTGACCGTTTATTCATTAGTTCTGGCAGGCAAATATGTTGAAGGGAGCAGCTTTTGCAAAATGACCCTGTTTTTACTTTAGGTGTATGTTTGCGTTTATAGTATTCATGCATTTCCGCGACAATGGATCTAACTTTTTCTTTAGTCTTAATTGTTAAAGGTACTTCAACCCTATGTTTTATTTCATTATAAAACATATATCCCATGTTTATTTCACAAAGCAACATTTCCTCCAAACACATAGCTTGTGCTGCTAATTGTAATAAATCTGCATCATTTTTCTTTGGTTTTCCACGTTTATATTCGATAGGATAAGCAATATATTTTCCTTCAGCCCCATTTATTTCAACACCGCTATCATCTTGAATAAACTCTACCACATCACAAACACCTGTAATTTGAAGATTACTTGACTTTACAGGCATCCCTCGAACAATGAGTTTCTTCCCGCGTTTTTCTCTAAGAAATGGTTGATCAGCTTTATGGTGAAGATGTTGCCCTTCAATCGTTCTTACATTTTCTTCCCATTGCTGTTCAATATGAATGAGCGCCCATTGACGCTTACAAAATTGAAAATGCTGAATACCAGATAACATTAGAAAATCATCTTCATCATTATAGACCATCAATAACCTCTACCTTTAAGCCTTCTAATTTCTCTAAAGCAATTGTATAATCATCAAATGTTTTTGGTTCTTCCACGCCACTTTCGATTTTTAATGTTCGATGCACTTTTGCTGAGGAATATTGGCCTATTTTAGAGTTATGCTCCCACCAGTATACCTTATGAATCTCCATACTTCCTTCTGGTCTGGCAGCTGATGTATCATTCTCAAACAATGAAACAAGTACCTGTTTAATTTTTTCCGCATCTTCATTTGTAAAACCCGTTTTTTCAGCTAGCTGTGTGTTAATGCTACCATAAAAAACATACACTCCAAAATCCACGCGATGCTTTATTCCCATTGTATCAGAGCCTTTGTCCTTTCCTGGCTCGGAGTTCACACTTTTTGTAATTTGCATACTCGTGATATCAATTGGATGAACACTCGTTGCAGTATGAATAGATACTGGTCCTCTAACACCAACAGAGACACCTGTTCCTTTACCCGTACCTTTAAATGCAAAAACTTGTCCAAAACTTCTTACATCAATCCATTCTTTACATGCAATCATTGCAAACTCATCGTTTGAATTTTCTTTAGACTTCATGATCTTCTCTAGTTTTAGGTTAGCTTCAGCACGCTCCCGCAAGCTGTTAAAGGAATCTACCTTTCTATCGTTTGCTTGAACAAAAACAGCTTCTCCCATATCTTGCAAGCGGTTTCGAATTTTTCTTTTTATGGATACATCGGATATCTCACCATATCCATCATAATTTTGTCTTGGTCGATTTCCATTTAATGGATCCCCGTTCGGATTCGCCTTCGTAACAGATAATACAACAGCAAAATCAATCTTATGGTCTAATGTCGTCATGATCCACACTCCCTTTTTATTTTTCTTCTTCCGTTACATTCTCTTTCTTTTGGTACAAATCATGTCGTTGACTATAAAAACCTAATAAATATTTACCAGATAGCGGTTTATTGTTAAAGTCATCAAAATGAATTCTAGATGCTATTTCGTCTATCAATTTTGATAAGTATAATCCTTTTATTCCGAGCTTTACTTGATAAGGTTGCATACTTTCCTGAATAGTTTTCCATGTTCTTGCAGGATGCTTAGAAAAAGAGTTCATGTAACGAATCGCATTGCTGGCACGTGTTTCCTCTGTGCCTAACGCTCGTCTTTCTAAAACATCAGCAATAGCTAATAAGCGACCAAACAAGTAGGAACGGTCATTATTTTCTAAGTCTAAAGCCACTTTATATCCCTCCATTTTATTTACTAATGCGCATGTAATAGTAAGTGTTTTTTCCCATTCCCACTTTTCCATTGCTACAGGATTTGAAGCACGATGAAAGGCACTTTTGATGATATCCAAAGGAATTTTCTTACCATCAACAATACACGGAAGCATACGCTCCATTAATCCTTTGACCACTTTATCGCTAGCCTTTGGTCCATAAGCAGCAAAGGCTATATCTCGCGTAGCTGGAGCACCGTAAAACTGTACGTATTCCCCATTTTCATCCTTTTGATATCGATGGAGCCATGCACAAGTTGAATGCCATTTCTTTAATTTATTTATATATATATCTTTATCTATATTACGATAGTAAAGTACTGCCAATCGACCTGTAGTTGCAGAATCAATGATTAGAATATTGACATTTGACTGAACTGATAAGTCATTTCTATAGCCGTCTAAAGCCTTAGAAACTTCATGAGCAAATTCCTGATTAGTAAAAGCTATTTTTTTGTTTTTTTCAATTGGTACTGGTTTGATTGAAAATGTATCATCTGTAAAATCCGGAATATCAAGTTCATCATTCCCCCATATGAGAAACACTCGCTGATCAATTGTCTTTCCTTGACGATTAATCAGCCATTTTAAGGCATTATGTGCTTTTTGAGATACTTCATAGCTAATACTTGCAACCTCATCGCTTTTACTAAAGCGCCCTCGAAACGTGAAACCACTTGTATCGTTTGCTGAGATTAATTTTGCTTTATCTGCTGCATTTCTTATTTTATTAGCATGTTTATCCGTGCTCGGTAACGATTTACCTGTTACATAGCAAATGTCTGTATCACCTAGTGAGTCTTTATAAAAAGAAATGAAAGACTTGTATATGTCCTTATCTCTCCACACCTTCGTTAAAACTTCATTCGATGAGTAAATATTAAATCGAATGAAAGCGCTTTCTTGTTCGCCGCTAAGAACTGAAAATAGGGCTGGCTTTTCTTTATGCAAAGACTCGTACTTTTTATCCCATGAGCCTATTAAGTGGCCATTAATATCTAAATGGAGAATTTTTTCTGCTACTAAATCTTGAATTAATTGTTTTTTTCTTAAATATTTATAAATACTTTTCACTTTAGCATTGGCATATGGGGAGTTTACCCATTCTTCCAATTGTTTGATGTAGTATGCAAAAGGTTCTTCTTTTTTGATTTTCCCACCGTACGCTACAAAGTCTCCCGCCACATAACTTAATTTATCGTGAAGTGGATAAGGAGCTATTTTGGAACCAGCCCGATTTGCTGAGTCTTCCGTACATGGAATTAATGTACTAGCATCGCTTTTATTGATAACATCTGCTGAGTGAAATTCACCGTCTTCTGTAATTTGTACTTCAATATGTGCATTTTGTGTTGTGTGAGAAATAGGCAGCAATGTGAATTCCTGACCGTTATATTTCTTTTCAATTACACCAACTTGATTTAAATTAGATTCATAAGTCTCATATAGATTCAATAACCAACTCATGTATTCACCCCTGTTCTAATTGTTGTAACAGGTCGTCTGCTGCTTCAATATTAGTAGCATCAAAATGCTTCGGATCTATATCCATAATTTTACGTACGTGCTTGCACTGGTCCGGCCTTATAAATTGGATAATACCATTCTTCATAACTGGATTCCATAGACGCACTTCCAGTTGATTTTTTCCTGTTTCATCTGGATAGTTAATACCATGAACCATAGTACCTAAATGAATGTCTCCATAATCGTCATAAAATCCTTTATCTTCGCCAAATACGCACGGCTCCACATAGGCCTGACATTCCCTTGTGCCGAGAAAAATATCTCTCCGCCCTCCAGCACGAAGAGCACGCTTCAAGATATTATGATGCTTATGCTCGTTACGGTCAAAAGATAGGTCAGGGCGATGCGGATTAAAAATAAAGTGTGCCCGAACTTGATATCTCACATCTTTTAAATAAGTATAATTGGCAAGCGTGTTTCCTCCACCGTATTCAATTGGACGAATTCCTTTTGACTCCATTCGAATTGGATTCATAATCCGAATCTCATCGACTATCATTAATAACGTTGGCTTCCAATATATAGACTCGACAATACCTTTCAAACTTTGATATGTAGGAACCTGATAGGAAAGTTTCTCGCCCCCCATCTTTGTCAAAGGATCGGTAAATAACGCGTAATTACCATATACTTCAAATTCAATTGAATTTCTCATAATGCCACCTCCTTTTTTATTTTTCCTTTGTAGTTAAATAATAGATTATTTTGTAAATATTTTCAATAAATTGTCACTTTTATAAGCGTGGATTGAAAAATGTACTATATTATTTAAAAAGAGCTAATCTAAAAGATATTATATGTCTTTTAGATTAGCTTTTTTTAGTACATGCTTATATCAAACTGACTGTCGTTTTCAAGGTTGAGGCCAAATTCTGTATCATAAGCTCCTTCTTTTAACGCTAAAATTTTCCCATCTAGATAGCTGACCAATCCATCATTCTTTATTAACTGCTCCTGTTCATATTTATAAAGATTTATCGTATACTGTTGAGCTTTCCTTAATAATTTTGTAAGATTAGCAATTGTTACATTGCTATTTAATTCTGCGATAATCTCTTTTCCTTCGCCGTAAGGAACAAGTACAGAAACCGTATTATTATCAATTACATAAAAATGTTCTGCCGCTGTTTTATAACTGTTTGCAATAAATAATGGAAGCGGCTTTCTCTCTTTATGAAGATAGGCTTGATAGTAAGTGTTATTCCCTTTTGCTGCGGACAATAACTCAGTCATCTCCTTTTTAAGCTTTGGTATAACATAATTTAAATTCGATTCAAATTCCATATAATACTCTCTAAAATACTTTTCCATAGCCTGTCTGGATAAAATATGTCCGCCATAATTTGTTTTATCTCGTCTAATATCGATAAGAATTCTTCTTGCCACCTGTTTTCCAACTTTAATCTCTTTTAGACGGTCCAATTTTTCTTCCTCATGATCGATAACATATACATTTTGTATTTCCTTCTCACCATGCCGATTGCATCTACCTGCAGCTTGGGCAATGGAGTCCAATCCTGCCAAAGAACGAATTACACACTCAAAACTAATATCTACTCCAGCCTCAATAAGCTGAGTGCTGATGCAAATGATTTTATTGCCTTTCTTTAAATGTTCTCTTACTACGTCTAAAATCTTATTTCTATGTGTAGCACACATCGACGTACTTAAATGATAAATTGGAATACATATTTCACTGTCTTTTAATTGGGTATATAGATGTTTAACAACGGATTTCGTATTTAAAATAACTAAAACACTTTGAACTTCTCTTATTTTTGATTGAATAAAATTAGTAAGCTTATCATTATTGAACGTTTGATCAGTTGCCCTATCAACAATTTCTACCCGTTTAAACGCGTCAATAACATATTCTAGGTTATCAATCATCTCACCATTTGTATCGATTTCTAACTTATGTTCAACAAAGTCTAGTGCCGGCTGAGTAGCAGTACAGAGAATAATACTAGATTGGGCGTATATTTTTAAAAAGTTTAATGCTTGATTAAATAGGGATACACAGGAAATAGGAACTTTTTGCACTTCATCAAAAATAATAACAGATTCACTTAAATTGTGCAGTCTCCTAATATTTCGAGTTCCCTTTGCATAAAATACATTTAAAAACTGTACCATCGTTGTAAAAATAATAGGAGAATCCCAATTGTCCTTAGTTAACTTTAATTTTTGCTGTACAGTCATAATACCGTCTTGACTTTCATCATCATCGTTCATGTCTTCGATTACATTTGAATGATGCTCTAAAATGTTGGTCTCGTCTTCTAATATTTTTCGAACCTCTTCTGCATTTTGTTCAATTATAGTTGTATAGGGAACGATATAAATGATATGTTTTTTATTATACAGTTTGGCGTGTTTTAGAGCATATCTCAAACTTGCTAATGTTTTGCCGCCACCAGTTGGAATAGATAGCGTGTATATTCCTGATGGCCTCTCGGCAAACCAATCGCACCGATCTGACATCTCTGCTCTTAGATGATTGATAGGGGTACTTTCCTCTTCTTTAAATGAATTAATTTTTCCCATAATTTTTTCATAGTATACGCTGAACAACTCTTCATAATTATCTAGTATTTCATAGGTTTTATTTTCTTCAAATAATCTTGTATTCGTTCGGTCAGCATCAATTAAAGTACTGAAGATAAATTTCGTCAAAAACATCAATTGTTTTTCGCTATGTTCTGGGGGCTCTTTAGCTAAAAAGCTCTCTAATTCAACAGCTGCCTCGTCAACATACGCATAAAAATCTGTCTCGCTCATAACATGTTCAAAAAAGTAGCGCTTCGTCATATGATATTCAGTTAGTTCTTTATCTCGAACTCTATTTAAATAGTTAGATTCTAAATTTGGGCTAAAAAAATCTTGGAGGTAGGCATGATGAGAGATAATAGCATTTCCAACAATTTCAGCTGCTATTCCTTTATAACGAGTGATGTTCCCTGCTGTATGAAAAAGCTCGTATAGAAGCTTTCCGCCTGCAGTTGAATGGTCTACACTTCCTCTTTTAGGTGGTGTATCAGGATTACTAACAGCTTCTAATATGTATTCTCTAAATTCATTCGTATATTTCCCTATATCATGAAGTATCCCGGCTAAACCGGTTAGGTGCTTTACACCAAGCTTTTCTCCATAGGATTCTGCTAAATTTTTCACTTCTAATAAATGTTCCTTAACAGTTTGTATTTCATTGTCGCTTTCACGGATGTGGGCAATATAATTCATTTTATTCCCTCCCTAGTAATAATGTATCTTCCCTAAATTTATATGGAATTATTGGAGGTGCATTAATGTTAATTTTCAAACTCTCCAGTATTTGTCTTATTTCAATTCAGGTATCCACAAGGGATGTGACTTTCAACCAATTACTTATACACAAAAGTTAGCATGATTTCAATCCACACATCCACGAGGGATACGACAACGTTAATCCGTATTAGCACTGCGTTAGAATTATTTCAATCCACGCATCCACAAGGGATGCGACCTGAACCACTCACTATCAAGTGTTATAGGAACTATTTCAATCCACGCATCCACGAGGGATGCGACTCTTCGCCTTCCCATTCCTTTTTCAAATACTCAATTTCAATCCACGCATCCACGAGGGATGCGACAAGGGGTTTACCATATTATGAAATTTAAAAATGAATTTCAATCCACGCATCCACGAGGGATGCGACTGCGATTTTTGTTCAAAATAACGCATAAATGCGTAAATCCCGTTCAAAAATACACTAGTTTCTTTATTGAATAAAGAAACTTATACAGAAAATCATAAAATTTAATCATAAATCGTAAAAATTCAGGTGCGAATGTCCTTGGAATTTCATGTACGCTTTACGTTCGCACTAAAAAATTAAAGGACTTTCCAAAATTAATTGATTCTTTTACACCAATAAGTTCTACCTAGTATCTGTCTCGAAAGAAGCCACCACTTTACTATTTTAGCATTAAATGGGTATTAAGCAGAAGTTAATTTATATCTAGACTTGCAATAACATCAAGCTTCCATATATCAAAACTCTAATTCCCATCATAACATTTATGGTTCATACAAGAAGACTTCTGATTGACTATTCCTTCCCTATCAGAACTGTTACAGATTCACCATTTTAAAGCACATTAGCGTTTAAGTAGTGGTTTGTTGACTGGTAAGTATAAAACAAATTGCGGTCCAATTGGTCCCATTCTACGATGGCCTCTATCTTCAAATCCAACTTTTACATATAATTTTTGAGCGGGAATATTTCTTTCATTGACTGCCAACACAATTTCTTCTATGTTCGGAAAATATGAATCTACATAATGTGGTAACTGATATAACGCTTGTTTTGCATATCCTTTCCCTTGTTCTGTGTAATCGATTGAAAATGAAACAAGCAGTAAAGAATTTTCTTTATTTGTATATTCTTGTACACGACTTCCCGATTGCAACGCAAAAATACCGACTGGCTTGTTATCAGCTAAAATAACAATAGGATTTCGAGTTGGATCTTGTTCTACTTTTTTGAGTAATTCCATTGGATGGGCTGTAAATTGCACTTGTTCTTCAGGTAAAGTAAATGTTTGCAAAGATTCTTTAAATTTTTCCGTATATGGAACGAGTTGAATAGATCCATTTATTTGCATGACGTATATTCCTCCATTTACAAAAACGTATGTTTTCTTTTATACAAAATCATATAATATTTTTATGAATAAATAAAATATTCGATTTTTTTCCAAGGAATAATCCCCGTGCTATATAACACGGGGATTATTTTTATCGTTTTAAATTTTGATTGGATTGATCAACTTGTTCTTGTTTTAGTTCACTTTGTTCGCCTTTTTGTAATTGTTGATCGTTTTCTTTAGTTGGATTGATCTGTTTCTTTTCAAATACATCATTTGGTACTTGCGGCATTACACGCCCGACAATTGCTGCGAGTTCATCGAGAATTCCTTTTCCTGCGTTTCCTTCCTTTATTTGTTTGCCCATTTCTTTTAAGCGCTGATACGTATCGATATCTGCTACAACAACTGCATTTGCTCCGAGTGGATCATGTTTTAAACTCTCTGCTACTGAATATTTGATTGTCTCCACTCGAGAGCGATCTAGTTTTGCGTCAACATCAATTCCAACAACTGCATATCTTCCAAGTACAACTGCTGTTGCATCGTTTACACCCGGTACGCTCGATGCTAACCTTGCTAAGTGATCCGCCACTTTTTCATCTGATTTATATGTAACATCTTGATTTGTTTCGTTTTTTGTTGAAATCAATTTAGCATTCGAAGTTGGACTTGGACTCGCTGCATTATTGTTCTTTTTTGTATTACAGCTCGCTAATAGAAGCAAACAGATACAAAAATAAAAGATTTTTCTCAAAGGTGTCACTCCTATTCATTAATCATAAACTTGTTCTACACTTTGTAGTTTTTTCACCTTTTCTTCCGTGCCATTATTGGCATTAATAAAGATTTGATATGTGTCTTTGCCAAGTGTTCCTAAAAATTCATAACATAGTACTTCTTTATGCAAGTCATTTACAATAACTGCTTCACGCTCTTCCATAACTTTCAAATTCGGATTGATTTTCTTTCGTGCATCCGAAGCCGATAGTGTTGGTTTTGGAATTTTTATATCTTTACGAGAAGCTAAATAGTCTTTTGCCGAAAAGCCAACAATCGAACCGTCATCGAGTGCGATTTTCATTTGAATGGACTCTGGATATATACGTACGTTGTCCCGATTAGTTACGAATGTGAAAACGCCGACAGAGTCGTATTGTGAACTTTCATATAACTCCATATTTTTGAATTTATTTTGTTTTAAAAAGGAAAGTCCCTTTTCTCCTGCTTCATTTAAGCTCATTTTTTGTTCTTTAATTTCCCGATTGCTCATGACCCAAATTGGATATCCACCTTGTTCAGTAATGTCCATATTCGTTTCACTATTTGTCTTTGGATCTTTCACAGTAATGCTATAAAATTTTTGTTTTGCTCCCTTGCTGCTTTTTTCAACAGAAATCTTTTCATCTCCCTTTAAGCTAAGAAAAGATTTTGCAATATTTATTGCTTGATCTTCTGAAATTTTTGGACCAGATATGTGCGTCTCGCCTTTTGTTTCTTTTTCCAAACTTGTAAACGTTGGCCCAAAACGCTTTTCTGAGTAAGATTGACTATTTTTTTCCACAGTTTTAAATCCATCGATAATCGTGTTATCGGCTGGGTTATTATTAGAAGCAAGGGCTAGTTCAACATCCATCCAACGCAAGTTATTTTTTAAGGCCAGATGCTGTACTTTGCGCAGTTCATCTTGAATATTTGCAGCATTATTGTATAGCTGCTGGAGTGTATTATATTCTTGGTCATTTAATGGTTCTTTATCTAAATCGCGTATAGCTGTACGATAACTAAAATCTCCGATATTTGCTAGAAATTCTTCTGTTTTATTAAACGGGAGCAATGTAAGTGGTAATTGGCCAATATCAGAATGCGCCTGAGATGTGATACGCCACACGTCAGCTAATGCAGGTGATAATGATGTTCGTGAATTCATTGCTAATGTTGTCCCAATTTTATCGTGTAATAAATCAACTTGATACGCTAAATCATGAAAAGCCCGCTGGTAGTTGTTTTCAGCGTGAATTAAAACAGCATTTTTTTCTTGATGCTCTTTATATCCCCAATATCCTGTACCTACAACTCCAATTGTTAATAAAACGATAATGAAACCTCTAAACATATCTCATCCACCTCCTAACGACAAAAAATGTGTCTTCCAATTTTTTTGATTTGCGGACGACTCCAAATCCATTGGCTTGTTGCTGTATCTGGATTAAAGTAATAAATCGCGCCATCAGATGGATCCCATCCGTTAATTGCATCAAGTACAGCTTTTTTTGCTGTTTCATTTGGTGTTAAATTAATTTGTCCATCCGCAACAGCAGTAAAGGCACGCGGCTCATAAATCACACCTGCCACTGTATTTGGAAAAGACGGGCTGCTGACGCGATTTAAAATAACAGCTGCTACGGCAACTTGTCCGATATAAGGTTCACCGCGAGATTCTCCGTATACAGCATTTGCCAATATTTTAATGTCGTTTTGTGAATATCCATTTGGAACATTTGTACCTTTATTTGGCGCCGGTTTGTTATTTTGTTTATTTGCTGTGTTATTTGGTTGTTTTTCATATTTTGTAGCTTTAACGAGTTTTTGTTTTGTAGTTGGACCTGCAAGTCCGTCAACCGGTAACCCAAACTTTTCTTGAAAATTCCGAAGTGCCCAATATGTACCCCATCCAAAGACACCATCTACTTTTCCATTGTAAAATCCAATATACTTGAGCCTTGATTGTAGTTCGATTACATCTTCCCCAGAGGCTCCTTTTTGAATGACTTGATTAGAAAAAGCCCCTACTTCCTTCTCATGAACACTACTTACTAACAAAGCGGCCGCAAATGTAACGAGTAAAAGCGGTACTTTGAAGAAAGCTTTACGATGCATAGTTCAACCTCCTTGAATATGACGATGATTTCAAGGTTATTTTTTGTAAATGATGCGGTTTTATGTAAGGAAGACAAAAAAAGGCAAATTCATATGAATTCGCTTAAGTGTAAACACTATAGAAAATGCTATAAAATGAAACTTCCATTAGTGGGGGGCTTTATACCCTACTGATGGTTAGTTGAACCAATCGTGCTCTTACGGGCAGTATTCCTCCACCTATTTTCTTCCCTTTCTCTGCATCTTGAGGTGGAGGTCTTACTGCCCAAAAGTAGCGGGATAAAGGAGCTTAATATGAAACCTTTATATACACGTTTAATTATATGTATCGGACTTGTTACAGTAGCTTTATTTATATACAGACCGTTTTCAATCATTCATGCTCAACCTCCATACGCAAAATGGGGAAAGCTTGCAGTGCAAAAAACGAAAGAAAAATACCCACAAGCTGATATTATCGATTATCTTCACATAGGAAGAAAACCAAAAACGGCAAATGTATCAGTTGAAAAATTTAAGTTGTGGTTGCGAGAGAAGAACGGAAAAGAATTTGGAGTATTTGTTGATGTAGAATTTGAAACAAAAACAGAAACATTTTTAAACATTCTTTTTAAAGAAACGCCGAGATAAGAAAAAACAAAATACCGCAACAGAAGAACAAGCATTATATAGAGTGAGTCTACAAATGAACTGATGTTGTTTTAAAAATTCATGTTTAGAATGAATAATTACAGAAGTGTGTATTCTTAGCATTGCGGAACGTTGGCAGAATACACTAAAACAAAAACATTACTCATGCAATCAAATGTATCAAAAAACATGGACTTACAATCGTGTGTAAGCATTGTACAAGTTCTGTAAGTAGATTTGTCGTTTTACAATGCAATTTGTATAAAAAGGTTAGAATTTCTTTAAATATATATAAGGGCAGTTAATTACCGAAAAATAAAGCCTGTATCTACGATTACTTAGTAATCAAAGATACAGGCTATTTTTATTGTGTACTCTTTTTTAAACTAAAGCACCCGTTTGTTGAATATGAAATGTTTGTAGTAAAAGGTTTTATATTATTTAGTACTTTTTCATTCCTCTTTGTGAAGAATGTAATGATAATATTGTTGGTCTTCAATCTCCATATTTCCATTAAAACGAAAACCACATTTTTGAATTACTTTATTCGAGCTTACATTATGAGGAAGAACAATGGTATTTAGTAGTTCAACATCTGTATTCTCAAACAAATATTTTACCAATCCTTTTACTGCTTTTGTTGTGTACCCTCGATTTCTGTAATGTTTTGAAATAGCAAAAGCGATTTCTCGGTTTGGTTCACTCAGCTCTTCTTTGATACCTGTATTGCAGAAACCAATAAATTTGCCAGTTTCCTTTAATACAATTCCTAACTTCAAATAATTTTGACCACCGATATTAGGTACGGCTGACAAAAACTCTTTATTGGATGGTACCTCATAATTTGTAACCCAGTTTAATCGTTGTTCTCTTGTTGAACGCCAATCTGGCAAAAATTCATAAACTTCAGGTTGTGAAGTAAGTTCATAAATAGCATCAACATCTTCAATTCTAAACTCTCTTAGTAATATTTCACCACAGTCTATTGTAAATAACTTGTTCATATCCATCCCCCAACTTATCCTTTGCAAACATTCATTCTGTGCTAAGTTAATTTAGTACGTTTCTTGTAAATGTTTTATAAACAGTTTAAGCGGTACTAAGCCCCGCTTTGGCATTTGACTACTAATGACTGTAACTAACTCTAATTGAGGAACAATGATAATATATTGTCCGCCATATCCCATCGCAAAATATGTATGGTAGGGCATGTCGAAATTGTTTTGATCTAATACCCACCAATGATAACCGTATGCCCCAATATGTTCATATGTTGTAAATCTTTCTTGATGGGATTGCTCAATCCAGCTTGAAGATACAAGTTGCTGTCCGTTCCAATATCCATTTTGTAGACATAATAAGCCAATTTTCAGCATGTCTTCTGCTTTCATTTTCATGCCAAAGCCGCCAACAAAAATTCCCTGTGGATCTTGCTGCCATTCGTAGTCGGTAATATGTAAAGGATCGAATAGATGTACCTTTGCAAATTGTTCCGTCGTCATGTTAGTTGCCTTTTGTACAATATAACTTAATAGATGCGAGGAACCTGAATTATAATTCATTTTTGTTCCAGGCCGATTTATCATTGGTTTCTTTAAAATATAATCTATCCAATGATCAGACTCGACAAAATCATTTGGGAAAACAACACCGTTTCCAAATTCCTGCCACTCCTCACCTGTTGTCATCGTTAATAAATGATATATAGTCAGGTCTTGCTTTTCTTTTGGTATATTTTGAATCCATTCTATTATGGGACTATGTATACCATTTATAAAACCTTTATCAATGGCGATTCCAATGAGAGTAGATACGATACTTTTTGTAATAGAATTGATTTTGTATAAGTTATGTGCGCATTGTTCTGTTTTATAGTACTTTGTAGTGAATTCACCACGTTGGTGAATTAAAAATGAATGTACTTTCTTTTTTTTGAGCATATTTTCTAATGCGTAAAAATCCAATATACGTTCCTCCGAATAAAGACTTTTTTACTAGTCTTTACTATACCATGAAATAATTATTAAAAAGAAAAGTCGGTAACTGATAATAGCTACCGACTTTTCTTTTACAATTTTGTCCGGATATTCCAAAGCTCTGGGAAGAAGGATTGATCCAACACACGTTTTAAATAAGAAACGCCTGAAGAACCGCCAGTTCCCATTTTATGTCCGATAATACGTTCTACAGTTTTCATATGACGGAAACGCCACTGCTGCAGCCAATCTTCGATATCGATTAGCTTTTCAGCTAATTGATATAAGTCCCAATATTTCTTTACATCTGAGTAGACTTCTAACCACGCTGCTTCTACTGTTGCATCTGCTTCATATGGTTGCGTAATATCACGCTGAAGCACATTTGGGTTAATTGGAAATCCTTCTTTTGCAAGAGTTTGAATCGCAACGTCATATAAACTCGGTGTATGAAGCGCCTTATGTAGACGAGCGTGCAATTCTTCATCTTTTTCATAGATTTTAAGAACATGTGGTGTTTTATAGCCAAGCGCAAATTCAATCATTCGATATTGATAAGATTGAAATCCGGATGCTTGACCAAGTGAATCGCGGAATTCAATATACTCAGCTGGTGTGAGCGTGGCAAGAATATCCCATGATTGAATAATTTGCGATTGAATTTTTGAAACACGTGCAAGCATCTTAAAAGCAGGTGCAAGTTTTTCGTTTTTGATTGATTCGTTAGCTGCTTCTAATTCATGTAAAATTAATTTCATCCAAAGCTCACTTGCTTGGTGAATCACGATGAATAACATTTCGTCATGATGATCAGAGAGTCGTTTTTGGCTAGATAGTAAACTATCTAATTGTAAATATTCCCCGTATGTCATGTTATTACGAAAATCTGTATGAATCCCCTTCTCCATAATTACTTTTTCATTTTCTTTCATATGTGTACATCCTCTCTATGCAGTATAGGCTATTTTTATAATGGTTTTATTACAGCACGAACCGGGCTACCGTCTGCATCTGTTAGCGAAAGCGGCAGAGCAATAAGTTCGTAGTCTCCGTCTTGTACATTTTCTAGAACAACATTTTCTAAAATATGAATACCGTGTTTAAATAACTCATGATGTGCTGCTAGCTCTTTATCATCAAGCGGATCAACAGATGGGACATCTACACCGATTAAGCGCACGCCCTTTTCATGCAGATAAGGTGCAAGATCAGCACGTAAATACGGAATTGTTTCAGGAAATACGTGCGGATTTGTTTTTGATGAGGTCCGTAATAATAATCTACTTACTCCTTCTAAATCATGCGTTTTTAACTCTTTTGCTCCAATGCTTTTATAACCTGTCACATCAATAATTCGAGCAGGACCAATGTAGACGTTAATATCAAGATCACTTACTTTTTCACCATCATTATCAAAATGAAACGGCGCATCAATATGTGTTCCAGTGTGAATGCTCATTGAAATTTTACCAACATTAACAGATCCACTTTGTTCTTTTGTCCATGACACTTCATAGGAAAAAGGCGTATCGCCCGGCCAAGTGGCAATATCATTGTTTAGAGGTTGAGAAATATCAATCCACTTGTTTTCTTTCATCCTTATGCCACAACCTCTCGTTTATTTTCAAATTGTTTATACTGCTCTTCCACCATAATCTTCTTCAAAATTTGTACGGCTTTCCATACTTCTTCATACGTGTTGTATAAAGCGACAGGAGCTAAACGAATACCGTTTGGTGCGCGAAAATCAGGAATAATTCCATTCGCTTTTAGTGCCTTACAAATACGTGCTGCTTCTTTATGTTCTAAATAAATATGTCCGCCTCTTTTTTCATCGTCTAACGGATTACCAAGTGTAAAGCCCATATCTGTTAATTCATGATGTATTAGGTTTATCATATAGCGTGTAATATGAAGAGATTTCTGTCGTAATCGCTCTATGCCCGCTTCTTTAAAAATTTCTAAAGAACCGATAAGCGGTGCAACACTTAACACGTGTGGTGTTCCAATTTGATATGCACCGGCATGCCCGGCTGGCGTAAGTTCGTGTTCCATATCAAACTGTTTATCTTTTCGGGAACTAAACCAGCCTGCTAATCCTGGTAAACGATTGAAATGCTTTTTATTAACGTACAGGCCACCAACTCCACCTGGACCGGCATTTAAATATTTATAATTACACCAAACTGCAAAATCGACATCCCATTCTTGAAAGTGATGCGGAATAGAACCGATGGAATGACAAAGATCAAAGCCAATATGAATACCGCGTTTATGTGCTTCTTTCGTAAGAAGCTTCATATCTAAAATTTGCCCGCTTCGATATAACACTGCCGGAAGTACAATGAGCGCAATATCTTCTGTCATTGCTGCAATGATATCTTCTTCATTTAACATTCTTCCATCTCTGCTTTTCACTTGAATAAGATGTTCAGCAGGATCTAGCCCTTTTAAACGAATTTGGCTTTGCAATGCGTAAATATCGGATGGGAATGTTAATTCATCAGCAAGGATTTTTGTTTTCCCTTCCTTTGGTTCATAAAACGTAGCGACAACTTGATGTAAATTTGTTGTCGTGGAGCCGGTTACAATTACTTCTTCAGGTGAAGCACCGATAAGTGGAGCGCTTAATTCTCCTAATTGCTCGGATAAGAAATACCATGGATGCTGTCCTTCTGTCCAACCATCAATGCCAAATTGTTTCCATGAATCTAGCAATGTTAATAAAGATTGTTCAGCTCGTTTTGATAAAAGCCCAAGTGAGTTTCCATCTAAATAAATTGTTCCTTCTTTTTTATAAAACTCATGTTGAAACGATGCAAGCTCATCATAAATGTCACATTGACGAGCATGCTCGTAAGATGGTTCAAATGGTTTTGAATGCATTCTATCACCTTCTGTTTAATTTTCTTTCAATTCTAATTAGTTAAAATATATCACCAAAATTGACATAACGTCAATGACATAATGTCAGTTGACATTTAATAAATGTTTCACCTAGAATAAAGTTAAATTTTCTGATATTTCAACACAAAGGTGTGGTACATATGAGCAAAGATGTTTTCTCAGCTAGAAAACAACGTTCACTTGAAACAAAAAAGAAACTATTATTTGCTGGCCGTGAAGTCTTTATTGAACATGGATTTCAAAAAACAACAATTTCCCAGATTATCAAAAAGGCAGAAACAGGATACGGGACAGCATACGTATACTTTAAAAATAAAGATGATTTACTTATTGTATTAATGGATGATGTGATGAATCAATTTTATACAATCGCAGAATGTGTCTTTCAACCAGTAACGAAGCAAGAAGCTCGTAGTATGATTCAGCAGCAAGTGCGTGCATTTTTACAAATGGCGGAAATGGAAAGACAACTATTACAAGTGGTTGAAGAAGCAATCGGTGCTTCTGACGAAGTTCGGTACAGATGGAGCGCTATTCGAGAACGGTTTATTGAGCGGATTGTTCAAGATATTACGTATTCACAAAACAGCGGTTTAGCACGTAAAGATTTGAACTGTTTTTTAGTAGCGAGAAGTTGGTTCTTTGCGAATGAAATGTTTTTGTGGGAAATCGTTCGAAATGAACGAGATTTCTCTCTTGAAGATATTGTACATACATTAACGGAAATGTATATGGGCGGGCTTTATTTATAAAAACTAGTTTGTCTATACTGTTTAGATTATTTTAGGGAATAAAAACACTTTCGTATTATTTCCCTGGTAAGCGCATATTCCGACATAAAAAGTGAATTCCTTTGAAATCTACTTTTTACCAAAAATACAAATGTGTGTATTTGTCTATTTACTAAGCTATTGAATTTCTCCTTATCCTTTCGACATGATGAAATTAAACTTAATTTTAATAGAAAGAGAGAAACAAATGACAGAAAAAATCGTGATTATTACAGGTTCATCAAGTGGATTTGGGCTCCACACTTCATTAGAATTTGCTAAAAATGGCTATCTTGTAATTGCTACGATGCGAAATGTTGAAAAACAAACAGAGTTGATTGAAAAAGCTACATCGTTGCATATAGAACAAAATATAAAAATTCATCCGTTAGATGTAACTTCCGAAGAATCTATTGGGAAATTTACAGCTTTTATAAACAACCTTGGACGGATAGATATTCTTATTAACAATGCGGGCTACGCAAGCGGTGGTTTTGCGGAGGAAATTCCAATTGAAGAATACCGTAAACAATTTGAGACAAACGTGTTCGGAGCTATCGCAGTAACACAGGCTATTCTTCCAATTATGAGAAGACAAAAACGAGGGAAAATTATTAATGTTAGTAGCATCAGTGGAAAAATGGGTTTCCCTGGCCTCTCCCCTTACGTTGCTTCAAAATATGCACTCGAAGGTTGGAGTGAGTCCCTTCGTTTAGAAGTAAAACCGTTTGGGATCGACGTTTCATTAATTGAGCCGGGATCATATAACACAAATATTTGGGAAATTGGACAAAAACTCGCGGAAGCTACTTCTGAATCCGAGTCCCCCTACAAAGAATACATGAAGAAAATTGAACAACATATTCATAATGGGAGTGAAACTTTAGAAAATCCGAAAGATGTCGCTGAGAAAATAGTAGCTATTGCTGAATCACAGCATCCAACTTTACGTTATCCAATTGGAAAAGGAGTAAAGTTAATGATTCTATTAAAAAATCTACTGCCGTGGAAATGGTGGGAGTTTCTCGTTTTAAGACGATTTAAATAGTATGAAAAAAGATAGCTCATAGGCTGTCTTTTTTCACGTTACTCCTTATAGGTTCTGTTAAATTCCATTGTTGATTTTGATAACCATAAAAAAAGACCGCAAATTACGGTCTTTTTACTAAACATTCAAATCTCTTTTTTTATAATATACATAAGTTACAACCAAAAGTGTTAGAATCAACATTAGTGAAATTACTACAAAGATTACATCTAAACCACCACCATACATTACATTTTTTGCTTCAAAATATTTAAATGGTGTAAAATATCTTAAGCCTTTCATATTCTTATTCAAATCAATAATGATTGATAACATATACGTAAATAATAGGATTCCAGTAGCTACTGATGCAGCTGTTTTTGGTTTCTTTTTTACAGCAGCGAGTGCGCTGCCGATAACCATAAATAAAACCTGCAAAATGAACATTGCCGCCATTAAGATTGCGATTTCACCATTAACCGCCTCACCATCGCTGTATTTCCCTAAAAGAATAATGGACGAAACGAATGTTACGAGATTAAAGATTACGATATTTGTGAAAGCTGCCAATAGCTTTGCTGTAATAACTTTACTTCTAGATACTGGTTTTACGAATAAAAACTCAGATGTTTTATCCCGTTCTTCTTTGGCAATAATGGTTGCTCCGAGCATTACTGCATGAATGGTTGCCATTAATAATAAATAGAGAAAAAGCATACCATAGTAGCCGCTGGCCTTCGTTAAATCCAAATCACTGAAACCTAATACAGCCCGCAGCGATTTTGGAATATCTGCCATCAAATCATTTATTGATTGGCCCGACGTCGAATACGCTTCGTATTTAGTCATTCCTGATGCCACCATAAGGAAGACACCGATGCTCCAAAATATGAGCGATTTTCGATGAGACTTCAATTCTTTTAAAAATATATTCATGACCGAACCCCTCCATTTAGCTTTCCGCAAGCAAAGCTAGCATTCTTAAACAGCATGGATATCCTTCTTGATATAGACAACATAACTAGCTGCAATAGCAAGAATAATAATAACTGCACCAACAATCAAAAATGTTGTTTCATAGCTGGAATGTTTAATGATATAGGTGGTGTCGAAATATTTAAACGGCGAAAAATAACGTTTCACTTCATCACCTGTCGTATCACTGAACATTCCCACAAAATAGAAAGCAAAGACGGTAGCAAGCGAGACGGTCAGCACGGATTTGATCTTTTGAACAATAACGGAAATGATAATTCCTAAGGATAGGAATATCAGCTGAATGAAAAAAATTGTAAGCGAAAGCAAAAAGAAAATTTTTAAGCTAAAATCATCTGTCTTGACTTGTAATGCCACAAAGCTAGCTGCAGCGAAATAAAAGATATTCGTCATGACAATCGAAACCAGTGCTGCCAATAACTTGGCTGTCAAAATTTTTGTACGTGTAACAGGCTTCGTTAGCAAAAAGTCCGCTGTTTTTTCACGCACTTCCTTATTGACAATGGAAGTGCCGAGATTCATCGCCTGGATTGCTGCGCAAAGAGTAATAAACGATAATGGGAAGCTATAGAATCCTAAAATAGTAAAAAAATTTTCTTGATTAAACCCGATTGCATTTCTTATCGCCTCTGGATAATTTTCTAATATTTTCATAAAACCCTTTGCATCCTCAGCAAATGAAGAATACATCGACATAAAAATAATAATGATTACAATTAACGATAGCGACCATATGATTGTAGACTTTCGATAAGCCTTCAATTCATGCATAAAGATATTCATAGTTTCTTAGGCCTCCTTTTCGTAATAATGTATAAAGATCTCCTCAAGGTCCGGCTCTTCAATCCACAAATTCGCGATTTCAATTTCAGCGATTTTTTTCATCACCGTATTGATATTACCTTTAAATAAAAAGCTAGTTACGTTATTGTGAACTTCTAATTTATTGACCCCGTCGATTTGGAAGTAATTCTTGTCTAGGGCTGATTTCGTCTCAACTTTAAACTTTTTATAGTTATTCTCTTGTAACGTACTAATCTTTTCTACAGTTACGATTTTACCTTCTTTAATGATGGCAACACGATTACATAATCTTTGAACCTCATTGAGGATGTGCGACGAAAATAAAATCGTAGTACCTTTTTTATTCTCTTCCTCTAATAGTTCAAAGAATTTTTGCTGCATTAATGGGTCAAGCCCGCTCGTCGGTTCATCCAAAATAATGAGTTTAGGCTCATGGAGCAGCCCTTGAACAATCCCAACCTTCTTTTTGTTTCCTAAAGAAAGGTCATCAATTTTTTTATTGAGATCCAAGTCCATAATTTCTGCTAACTCTTTGATTTTCTTACTGCAATCCTTTTTATAAAAGCTGGCTGAGTATTTTAATAGGTCCTTTACTTTCATATTGTCATAGTAAAAAATTTCTGATGGTAAATAGCCAATTTCCTTTTTTATTTCTGGAGCAAATTGAATACAGTCTTTCCCAAAAATCGTGGCGCTGCCGCTCGTTGGATAAATGAGCGATAATAATGTACGAATCGTTGTCGACTTCCCAGCACCATTAGGTCCAATAAACCCGAAAATTTCACCCTGTTCAACATTAAAACTAATATCGGATATTCCTCTCGCCTTGCCATAAGTTTTGGTTAGATTTTTAATTTCTATTACGTTCATTTATAAAACCTCCCTTTTTCTCCTCCATCAGTTATGCGAAATGACCAATTTTGTATATAATTGATCACCTCCTTATTCGTATAAAGAATTTCTTAGTATTTTCAAGTATTCTTCCATTTCTGCCATTGTCTCCTCGCTATCGATTTGCTCCCAGGATAGGGACAATGCTTTTTCTTGCATTTGATAGGCGAACCCTTCCAATGTCCAATTAATAATGTTGATCGCCTTTTTGATATCAATCCCTTTTTTAAATTTAGAAAGATCAATATCGGAAAATAATTTATTAAAGGAACTTTCGAACAATTCCTTCGCCCTGCGGTTTATATCAATTTTCACTGCGGGGGAGGAGTCTTTATAAATCGACTTAGCGAAATTTAACATTTCGGGATAAATTTGATATATTTCAATTTTCAGCAATGCGATTTGCCGATAGCGGACAAAAATGTCTTTTTCATCCCAATTTATTTTTTCTGTAATTTTTTCCATTAGAATATCGATCATATGTTCATACAAGAATAAATACAATTGCTTTTTATTTTGGAAATAATGGAATAATAACCCCTTTGATATCCCCGCTTCCTTGACGATTTCATTAGTCGATGCCTTATCATATCCCTTCTGGGCAAATTCCTTTATCGCAGCATTTATTATGCGGTCTTGTTTTTCCTTATCCAGGTTCAAAAATTTTGAATACATAGGGGCAGCCCTCTTTTCTTTCATTCTAAAAATTGCAGTTGACCACATCAGTCAATCACATTGTACTTCTGTTAACCTCCCTGGTCAATGGTGTTCAAGCTATATTTTTTACAAAAAAATGAAATTTTTGAATTTGTAGCTTTGAAATAGTATTTGATCAAATTCATACTAATAACCTTGATAATCAAACAAAAAGAAAGAGCGTGTTTTAAAAAAATTGATTAAAACACGCTCTGAATATTTTTAATTCAATCCATCTTTTATAAAAAAGTTTGATCATTTTTAACTATTATTGACGGTACAAATTAACTTTTCTAATACTTGAGCTACACCGTCTTCATCATTAGACTTAGTAACAAAATATGCAATTGCTTTTAGTTCACGTATTGCATTTTCCATAGCGATTGGAAAACCACACGCATGAAAAAGCTCTAAATCATTCCAATCATCACCGAATGCCATTATGCTGTTCATCGGAATATGATTTTGAACACAAAGATCCATTATAGCCTGTTTCTTAGAAACGCCTTTGGCCATAATTTGAATTAACGTTCCTGAATCGGTACACACCGTGTTTACTTTATGTTCAAATTGCTTGTGTAAATTCTCGTAATACGGATATTCTGAGATTAATAATTTTGAAGCATTGATTCTTTTAAATTCATGTAAAGAAACTACGATTGGGTTTACAATTGTATTCATAGATTTACTATAATCTAATGACCTATTACTGTACCACGTATCTTCTGATTCAATAGACAGACACGCATCCGAATGATGAGTGATCACATATTCAATAATTTCATTTGTAATAGCTGATTCAATCGGATAATGTTGTCTGTACTCTGATGTGTTATCAATAATTAAAGCACCGTTGTAATACACGATGGCTGCTATCTCTTGAAGTTCCTGAGGAAGAAAAGCTTTCACCGAACGCGGGGGTCTTGCTGTTGCAAAAATAACAGTTATTCCTTTTCTATAACATTCGAGTATAGCTTGTAAATTTCTTTTGGATACTTCTTTTTGCGAATTCAATAAAGTACCATCTAAATCTAAAACAATCGCTGTAACATTTGATGTAAGATCCACAGGAACAACTCCTTATTTAAAATATCTTTTTATATTCTTTATACAATTTTGAACTCCTCCTCTCTATTTGATTGAATCTAATAATAAGATCAATTCGGAGTATTGACAAAAATATTTATTTATGTTATGATTAAATATTTATTTATTGACTTAGGTTTTTTGGGTGTGATAAATAATATATGTAGGAGTTAATAATAATCCAAACACACCTATTAAGGGGGATTCAATCCATGAAGATTTCAAATGGAGTATCAATGCTTGAATTAAAAATACAAGGTTTCGTTTTGCATCCTACACTTATGTGGGACGAAGAAACAGCTGTTTTGATCGATACTGGTATGCCTGGACAGTTAGATCAAATCCGTACTGCTATGAATGATGTGGGGGTTCCTTTTGAAAAATTAAAAGCGGTCATTGTAACACACCAAGATTTAGATCACATTGGAAGCCTTCCTGAAATATTACAAGCAGTTACTCATCAAATCGATGTGTATGCGCATGAACTTGATAAGCCATATATCGAAGGAATATTCCCACTTATGAAAACAGATCCTGAACGTATGAGCAAAGAAGCGTGGGCATCTCTTCCTAAGGAAATGCAATTCTTGTATATGAATCCTCCTAAATCGAAAGTAGATCAGACTTTAAAAGATGGACAAGAACTTCCCTATTGTGGAGGGATTCAAATAATTTATACACCTGGACATACCCCTGGGCATATTAGCCTTTATTTAAAGAAAAGCAAAACTCTTGTTGCCGGTGATGCTATGATATGTGTAAATGGTTCTTTACAAGGACCTGTCGAGAAAACAACATTAGATATGAATAAGGCTCTTTCTTCTCTGGAGAAATATTTAGATTTAGATATTGAATCAGTAATTTGTTATCACGGAGGTATATGTACAAATACTCCAAAAGAACAAATTCAAAATCTTATAGATCAAGTTGGGATATAAAATATTAGATTAGATGTGCGATTTATAATACTTACAGAACGTAATAAAGTAGATTTTTAGATACAATACTTTCAAAAGAAAAGCCTCTTTAAGATTTTTCTAAAGAGGCTTTTTATATCCAATTAAACTTTTATATAACTTTTCTAAAAGGGGGCTTTTGTTTGCTTATTGAGGAGCTTTTGCTTGAAGTAACTTCAGCCCCATACCGATAAAAATGATTCCTGTTATTTTGTTCAGAACAGTTCCTACCTTTTCGTTTCCTCTTAGTTTTTTTGTAACATAGGAAGAAAAATAAGCAATAAATAGACACCACAATAATCCAGTGATTGTAAAAGTAAGTCCTAAAATAATAAAAGGTATAGGGCTAGAAGCTTTTGTATCTATAAATTGCGGGAGAAATGCAATGAAAAATAAAGCAACTTTTGGATTCGTAAGACTTGTCAAAAGTCCCTGTACATATATCTTTCTAACGTTCAGTTTACTAGTTGCAGTAGAATGAAAATTTATATTCGTTTTATCAATAATCATTCTAACTCCTAAATATACTAAGTAGATAACACCAATGATTTTAATAGCATTAAACAAGATAATAGATTTTGTAAGTATGATGGATAATCCAAAAGCAACTAACAAGGTATGAACGAGAGAGCCAGTGATAATACCAAAAACAGAATAAACACCTGCTTTTCTGCCTTGTGAAATACTTCTTCCCACTATATACATTGTGTCTGTACCAGGAATTAGATTTAAAAGAATTCCTGTAATTAAAAATACCTCATAATTTATTATTCCATACATTTTGACACCTCTTTCTATTTTTTGGTGCCCTTATTTATACTAAAACAAATTTTAGAAAAACAACAGACTTTTACACTGTATTTTATTCCTTTTCTTCCGCTATGATTCATAATACCGTTACACGAATGTCATCGGTAGTCAATTTATCTAACATGTTAAGAAAATCCCTTCAGAATAAAATTTGAAGGGATTTTCTTAACATATATTCTTACTAATTATAATAAAATGTACCATAACCTTATATAAAGGGAGGCATTATCTTTATGAATAGAGAATTTTCAGGTAGGGGGAAACAGAGAACGGAAAATACATCTAGGACGGAGAATATACCTAGAACGGAAAATATATCTAGCACAAAAACGAATAATGAAAACGTAACAGAACCAGCTATAGTATCTGCAGGAAAAGCACCAGATACGGTTCAGACACATGTACATGAATTTGTTGCTAGTACTAAACTGGCAGAAGAAGGAAACGACAGGCATAATCATCGTTTTGCTGGATTTACAAGTGAAGTAATTCCAAAAGGAGATAGTCATGTACATATAATAATGGTTAATACTGACTTTTTTGATCATCATCATAAGGTTGCAATAGAAACAGGTCCTGCCATCCCAGTTGGCGACGGAAAACATGTACACTATGTTAAAGGAACTACTACATTAGACGACGGGCATGTCCATGAAATAGAATTTGCTACTTTAATTCAAAAACCTCTTATATAAAAAAAACGCTGATGATAAAAAGTCAGCGTTTTTTTATGTATCCATTATACATGTAATATCAACATAACGCGTGTTATTGGAAATAAATATGGTTGCTCAATTAGCACTCGTTAACTTAATAACATCATCCATTCCCTTCATTGAACGGATAGTTTTTTAATAAACCCTATTTAAATTCCAATACAGGATTTCGAACAATCTTTTTGTTTATTTTTTAGATCTCTTTAACACAATTTCCTGTTATTGAAACCAACGATAAAACTTCCATATAAGAATCATGAATATTGTGTATCCGAAAAAAGAATAAGAATGATGCCATGCTTCGCTATGAGTGAACCATCCTAACTGCTCCGCAAACCGTTCGGAAATACTCATACAAAGTCCAATCAAAGTGATAAATAGGATTTTTAAAAATGAAGGTAACATTCTTGCAATCTGTAAAAAGAACATGGTAAATACTGGTAATATCAATAATGTAAACACGACATTGATTGTAAATATATGTGGGAATGGTCTTGTTGGAAAGGCATACATTTGTTTACTGACAAACAGTAGGTCTAAATATGTTCCGATCAAACTAGAGAAAATGATAGTGGCTACAAAAGCCTGAGAGTTATTCCTCCCCTTCTTCTTCTCGGAGCAAGACATTTTTTTTGACCAGAATGGCAAATTCAATTTTTTCAAGCGTTTTGCAGTATTCATTATAAATCTTCCCATCTGCCATTTCTCCCTTATCGATTAAATAGTCCATGATGCGCCAGTCTTCAAACCAGTCTTCACTTTCCGCTTCTTCATGATGAAGATCTTTCCATGCGTATATTAGTCGCGGGCTATATAAACGATTTGCACCTTTTCTTAATTGGCAGTTCTTTATTCGACGTTCATAAAATGCACGAGAGAATGATTCATTTACATCATAAAATAAATGCGGCCAGTAGTCTTTTCGTGAACCAGTATGAGGATGATCATGAGCCCAATTTACTACTCTTTGTAAAACGTTCTCATGTCGAAACAGTAGTGAGTATAATCGTTTTCCGAGTAAAATCCGCTCATGCAGGGAGGTGAAATGTTTCATTGTATCGCCGAAAAGCAATATTTTTTGTTTAGTCTCATCTTTATAGAATGGAAAAAGGATATGATTAAAGCGGAAAAAATCATACAGTTTGAATCCAATACTATTCAGTACAGTCTTTTTAAAACGTTCATTTTGAATAACTCTTTTTTCTAAATAGCTTTGTTCATTAATAACGGTGGCAATAGCTAACGTATAGCGGTCACCTGTGCTCCAAAAATGGTTCCATATCGTTTCCATAAACGTTGATACATGGAAATAAGGCAGAAGATGAAACAGTCTTTCGGATCTTTTCACACTTTGTTCGTACAATAAAAATTGCGGATATACATCCTGGAAGATTAACCAGTTGCCTCGTTCTAAAAAAGAAAAGAAGGTGACTTGATCCTTTTCTGACAATAGCCTTGTATATAACTCCCCTTTTAAATCTGTCATATTCCAACCACCATTACGCGATACCATATGTCCAAGCAACGCCCAGTGTATTTCTGGGTATTGGAGGTAAAAACGATAATAAGCATGTGTTCGCGTCACATTATTTTTGTTGTGTTGTCTTGTTTGCTCTTTAATTTGGTGAATTAACATTGTCTCTTCTTTTGTTAATTTCCATGTTTTAACGAAAAGTTGCTTTTTTTCACTTTTTTTCTTTAATTCATTTTTTACATCTAAAAGAGAGTACGGAATTGTCTTGGAAAAGTTGTTCCATTTCCTTTTCCGGTCGTTATGGTGCATTCCTTTTCCTCCCATTAACATGAATGTCCTTCTACTATTTTATTACGAACGTTAGGAATAAATGATGATTGTTTTTTCATACAAGAGGTAGCCGCCAGCAAAATAAAGCTAGCAAAAAAAGAGATACCTCAAAACAAAAAATTTAATTATGAGAATTAATTTTTTTTTCGTTTTGGAGGTTTTCCGTTTCTCTAATTTGCTAGCAATGCAATGATAGGCGAAAAATGATTGATAGAGGTTTATCCCGCATTAACGGGCAGTATGACCCCCACTGATGGAGGTTTCACTTTATTATCGTAAAAAACTTAAATGAAGGTTGTTACTTCTCTAAGAAAAGCATAAACTAAGTGAATGTAATTTTGTCTATATCATTTATAATCTTCTTGAAGAATACTATATATTTCTAAATCGACGACTCCCTTTCCGGACCATAATGTAGCCTGTCTTAATAAACCTTCTTTTATAAATCCATTCTTTAAAAGCACTTTCTTTGATATCTCATTTGCCGGCATAACTTCAGCTTGAATTCTATTTATATGAACGTCTTCAAATAAAAATTTTACGATTGCATGAACCGCTTCAGGTGCAATATCTTTTCCCCAATACTTTTCTGCTAAAAAGTATCCGATTGTAACCATATTGACCTTTCGATTAAAATCCATTGCTTCAATGATTCCAACTAATGTATCACTTTCATTCTTTCGAAAAATCCCCCATTTAATTCTACTCTGTTTAATATAGTCCCTCTCAAAGTGTTGAATCATCTTACTTACCGTCTTCATATTATGTTTCGGTATAATTCCGCAGTATTCAAACACTTTATCGTTATTGTAGATTGCATATACGTCCTGTAAATGAACATCTTCAATTTTCTTTAATACTAGATTCATAGATTCTAAAATTGGAAATTCTTCAAAAACTATTTCTATTTTCATGTTAATCCCCTTCTTAACAAGTTCTTTCTATCAAATTACACTACCTGGTGTATATGTACCTTTCGTGTTTCTTACAAATAAAACTGTTTTGATTATGAGGAAACATACATAGAATTCGTTATTTTAAAATTTGTACTAACTTATCTAACGGCAATGCGTGCACTTGTCTTTGTTTTTGTCCTGTTATGGTTTCTGCCATACACATAGAATTAATAATTGCTTCTTGAACAGATTCAATTGCCGCTTCAAAAATAAAATCTAGCTGTTCTGATGGAAACATATCGACAGGATAAGCTTTTTCATTATCATAAGAATAGCAATTCCCAGTTGAAAAAGTCAGGAAAAAATCTCCACTACCTTCTTCTCCAATGGCTCCTAACCTAGCCATTGCTAGCGATGCTCTTTTTGATATTCTTTCACATTGTGAAGGCAATAATGGAGCATCCGTTGCTAATGTAACGAGAAGTGAGCCTGCATTTTCTGGAGTCCCCCATGGTAATGGTACTTCCATTTCATTTAATATGCTTCCAACAGGTTTATGATTAATAATAAGATCTTCTCTTCTACCAAAATTAGTTTGTACAAGAGCTCCAACTGTATAAGTACCTGATTCGCACTCAACAATTCGGGAAGCGGTACCGATTCCGCCTTTAAATTCAAAACAGATCATTCCTGTACCGCCACCAACATTTCCTTCTTCAACTACACCAGATTTGGCATGTATAATCGCTTCTTCTAAATCTTCATATGTCATGGAGGTTTTTTCTAAATCACTTAACCAACCATCCCAAGTCTCTGCCACTGTTCCATTTGAAAAAGGTTCTAAATTTTCAATTCTTCTTGTAGCACGCGAAAGAAAATGATGCGCTAAACCGAGTAAATGACTGCCGGTAAAAACAATAGGAGTTACTAAAGTACCTGTTTCATCAATCCAATGGCTTCCAGTAAATTCTCCAGTTCCATTAAAAGAAAAGAATCCTGCTGGAAAATGCGACCCAGCTAGATTTCCGTTGTTAGGTAGAATAACAGTAAGTCCTGAACAAACATCTGTGTGTAAAATTGTTTTGTGACCGACGATTACGCCTTCTACATCGGTAATTGCATTAAATGTTCCTGGTTTCAATTTTCCGATATTAATATCTAAATCTCTTAATCTTTTCCTTTGCATTATAAGCTCCTTAAATAATATGTATTTTATATATTAATACTGAAGAATATATAATATTTTCATTTTATTCCATTAATTGAGAAAATTCAATCTAAAAAGAGGTTATTGAACGATAATGTTCAAACAACCCCTTTTCAGTATTAACCAATAATTCCGTCTACAATACCGTAAGTTTTTGCCTCTTCTGCGCTCATAAAATAATCTCGTTCTGTATCCCTTGCTACTTTCTCAACTGGCTGCCCTGTTTTATCAGCAATAATTTGATTAATATGTTCTTTTAACTTCAAAATCCGCCTTGCAGAAATTTCAATTTCAGTTGCTTGCCCTTGCGTTCCGCCAAGTGGCTGATGAATCATAATTTCGCTATTTGGTAAAGCGAAGCGTTTCCCTTCTGCTCCTGCCAGCAGCAATAACGCTCCGAATGAAGCGGCTAAACCGATACAAATGGTTTGTACATCCGGTTTAATATAATTCATCGTATCTAAAATCGCAAAACCAGCAGAAGTAGAACCGCCAGGACTGTTTATATAAATAGATATGTCTTTTTCTGCATCTTCTGCTGCGAGAAATAACAACTGCGCAACAACACTGCTGGCGACTTGTTCATTAATTTCTTGACCAATCATAATGATTCTATCCTTTAATAATCTGGAATAAATATCATACGAACGTTCTCCAAGTTTCGTTTGCTCTATAACATAAGGAATTGTATTCATAAAAAATCCCTCCAGCATTTTAGTTTAAGCAGCACATGAGAAACAGTTGTAAGAAGATTTTTGATGTAATAAAATTAATGGTTGTTGTAGCGAGATTCTTGAAAATTTCAGTGTTGGTATAAGGTTTACCAATAGTTCTGGTGTTTGTTGCCGAATTGCTTTTACAAGTATTTCAATTTCTTCTTCCATATCTTTTGAAGATACAAAACCTTCCTCTTCTTTTATCATTTTTAATTTATTACGTGTTCGAAACAAGGAAGCTTTTACGGCCCCTTCTGACATAGAAGTAATGGCCCCGATATCAGCTAAGCTGTAGTCAAACACATCCTTTAATAAAAAAATGACAATTTGCATTTCATTTAAACAAGATAGCATTGTTTCGATTAAAGCGTATAATTCAGCAACGTTTGCATGTGGTTCATAAGAAGCTTCTTGATCATTTTCTCTTTCATGTGCTTTTGTTCGCATTTGATCCAACCATTGATTACGAGCCACTTTGTATAACAACGTTAAACAAATACTTTGGTTACATTCCGCATTTGTATATTTCTTCAATACTTTACATATCGTTTCTTGCGCAAGATCTTCTCCGTCCCATGTGCTTTGTGTTAAAAATGTACAATAACGCTTTAGTTCCGCATAATGTTTAACAATAACAGATTTATTTGATTGTTGAATATCCGAATCGGATTGTGAAATCATCTTTCTCTTTGTATTCAAAGTGATCACTCCTTTTAAGCGCGCTTACTTAATAAACGATTTAACAAAGAAAAAAGTTACGGCATCTACGAATTTTTCAAAGTAATTTTTTCACTAATGAAACGTTATATAGTCTTATGTTTACCTTATACATGGCAAGGTGATAATTATGTTATTAACATTTTATATAAGGAGGAGATAAAATGCCAAAAATAACCGTTCCAGGAACAGGAACTTTTGAAGTGGAAGTCGGAACAAAATTAGTATTAGCGTTGGAAGATAACGGTGTAAGTATTCTTCACCGCTGCGGTGGAAAAGCAAAATGCACAACTTGCCGAGTAGAAATATTAGATGGTGATTTTTGTGAACCTAACCGGGTTGAAAAGCGTGCATTTGCGGAAAAAGGTGTAGAAGATTACTTACGTTTATCGTGTCAAGTGTATGTGAATGCAGATATGACAGTACGCCCTGTTTTAACAGTCGAGACTTCCGGAATGGATGCGGGACCAAGGCCAGCTGAATAATTGTACGATAAGGAGGTACTATATTGCATACAAAGCGCTTAGCTGGTGAATACGCTGTTGATTTCATAAAAGAAGGTATGACAATTGGACTTGGTACGGGTTCAACTGTGTATTGGACAATACAAAAATTAGGAGAACTTGTAAGAGAAGGTTTAGCAATTCGTGGTGTACCTACTTCTAAACAAACAGAACAACTTGCGAAAGAGCTACAAATTCCTTTAGTGTCTTTATCTGAAGTAGATGAACTTGATTTAACTATTGATGGAGCGGATGAAATAAGTGATGATTTACAATTAACAAAAGGCGGCGGCGGTGCACTTCTTCGCGAAAAGTTAGTCGCAACTGCATCAAAACAGCTTATTATCGTAGCAGATGAATCTAAATTAGTGTCCCGTTTAGGGGAATTTCCATTGCCTGTTGAAGTTGTTCCTTTTGCAGCAGAGCATACAGCAAAGAGAATCCGCACATTATTAGGCTGTACAACTACTTTACGTCTTCAAAATAATCAACCTTACATAACAGACAATGGAAATTTTATTGTAGATTGTGCTTTTCCTGATTTCATAACAAATCCAATTGAAACACATCAATTTTTGAAAACATTAACAGGTGTGGTTGAGACAGGATTATTCATTAACATGGCTCAAATAGTTGTTATTGGTAAAAGTAATGGTGTGAAAAAATTAATATCTCAGAACAAATAGATGTAGCCATAAAGGTACTAGTATAAAGTACTTTTTTGCGCTACATCTTTTTAATTTCTGTTCTAGTTTGATTAAACATCTATCCTTTCTTCATACAATTCTCTTGGAATTTGTTGAATTAAAGGTGAACATGTCCCTGAATAAAAAATCCGTAAGTCATGTAGAGAGCGAGTACATCCGACATACAGCAATTTAGCATCTTGTTTTGTTTGTTTATAGTGAGCCTGATCTACATCGATAAGTAGTACTGCGTCGAATTCTAATCCTTTTGCTAAATAGACAGGAACGACTGAAATACCGCCTTCATATTTACTTTGATTGGCTTCTATTATATTTGTAGAAATACCAGCTTCTGTGAGTTTTCCGTATATCTCACGGCACTCTTCCTCAGTTCGTCCAATGATAGCAATCGTTTTTACATGTTGTTCTTGCATGGTCTTCACTGTAGTTAAAACAGATTGAAATTGATTATTTGTCGAGATAATTTTTACACTTTCGCCGCTGCGAAAAACAGGATTGGCAAGCCCTACTGGAATATTGGCATTTTTAATGACCTCATTTGCAAAGTGAATAATTTCCTTTGTTGAGCGGTAACTTCTCGTTAATTCGAAATACTGGGTATTTTGATTAAATACTTCTTGAAACTGTTGCCAATCGTGAATACCTTGATATTCATGAATAGCTTGTGATAAATCACCTAAAATAGTAAAGGAGTTTCCAAGTGTTATTTCTTTTAAGATGGAAAGCTGAAACGGGGAAAAATCTTGCGCTTCATCAATCACAACATGATGAAATTTTTGCCCAGTTTTTATCCCCTCTAAATAGTGATGAATATAGATGAGCGGCGCTAAATCTTCTAGTGCAACCTCTTTTTTTCGACAGTTTTTTGCCGTTTCTTGTACAAGTTCAGTTGGTAATACGTTTAAAATATCTTCTTGTTTCATTAACATACTGTAAAAGGATAGCGCAGTCATCTTCGGCCAAAATTTTAAATAGCTATTAAGCCTTTGCGTTGCTTGTTTTTTTAGTTGCTTCTTTTTATTTGTGTCCGAAATCATCTTGAGTTCCATCTCAATCCACCGCTTCATACGAGCGACAATTCGATCTCTTCGATTTCCTATCGGATAGTGTTTATATTCTGTTTCAAACCACTGTTGAATTACCTCTCCTTGTAAAACTGAATAGTCCCAAGGCTCAAAATCTTTCGTTAGCACGATATTTTTTTCGTAGTTGCACAGACTCTGATTGATAAACACTTGAAACTCCATGGATCCTTTTAATTTACCAGCCGCTATCTCATCTTTGTCCTTATGAATAGAGAATGCTTGTTGTAATTGTTTATCAGTGCTCTGTACAGAAACGCTATTTTCTAAAGTATGTAATGCCCAATCTTGAAATGTAGTTTGATGAATATCACCAACACCAAGCTCTGGTAATACGCTGGATATATAATCAAGGAATATGCTGTTAGGTGCAAAAACTATCATTTTCTCAGCGCGAAGCTGCTCACGATATTGATAAATTAAAAAAGCAAGACGATGCAAGGCAATTGTTGTTTTCCCACTACCTGCAACACCTTGAATAATGAGGGGAACATTTTTTTCCGCACGAATAATTTCGTTTTGTTCTGATTGAATCGTTGAAACAATATCTTTTAATTTATTATCTTTATTTTCTCCTAAGCGATAGAGAAGAAAATCATCTGCTAGTGATAGATCATCACTTCCTCTGACATATGTATCTACAACTCGTTCTAATGTTTGCTTCCGAATAGCAATGTTGCGTTTTAAGTGAACGATCCCTTCAACGATTCCTTCTGGAGAATCATAAAAAGCTACATCCTCTCCTCCAGTAAATGAATAAAACATACTTGCAACAGGCGCTCGCCAATCAACGACGATTGGTTGCTGCGTTTCTTCATCAGAAGCACCAACTTTACCAATATAGACAGGTTTTTGCTGCAGCTCTCCTTCTTCTTGAAAATCTAAGCGTCCAAAATAAGGTTCCTGACTGGCGATTCGAAGTCTTTGCCGGCTAGATTCTCGCATAGTTTCAAGCACTTGTTCTGTAAAGTTTTCTCCATGATAAACTGGAATACTCTCTAGCTTATGCAATTGCTGATTAATTTGCGAAAGCGTGTTATTTAATTTCTCTAACTCTAGTTCAAATATTTCCTTCATGTTCGTAATTCCCTCCTATTCGTTGAAATTTTCAGTCGAAGATTAATTCTATTAAAAATGAAGCCTGTAAGTCAAGTGTTTAGAGGAAATTTCCTAAGAAAAACCTATATTAACTCTTTAATCCATGCTAACGAAGGAAATTGTTCTTTTAGCGCACTCGTTAACCATAACTTTTGTTGTTCATTCATATATGGTATATATGCCTTAACATCTTGTTCATCTTTTATTCTGTCCTCTTTTGCTTTAAATAGCAGCTGCCATTCAGGGGCAATAAATTTACGTCCAAGTGCATCTTCATGAACAAAGTGCTTATAATCCATCCATATATTTTTATTTTTTCGAAATAAAACTTTGTCATTTTCCTTATCTGTTAATAATATCTCGATGAAATCTTGTTCTTTGTATAGATGTAAACCATATCTTGGAAGAGCTATATCTTCTAAGTTTAAACATGGATCGACTCGTCCCTCTCCCGGAATTGCTACATAAATGTCCCAATCAGAGAAATATGTAAAGACTTCTTCAGCATGTTCTCTAAAAATACAAATATCTATGTCTTCATGTGTTCTCGTTACTACTCCTATTCCTAAATCAATAGCCCATCCCCCTGCAATAAACCACGGATGTTTAAAATTTTTCATGATTTCAACAATAAAATTGAGTTGTTTCGCTTGAATCATAGTCATTCAACTCCTTCTTCTCACGGTATTTTTGGTTTAACGTAAAATTCAATTAAAAAATTGTCTAAATCAAAAAGAATCCTATAAGTGCTTTTGCAAAATCAAAAGGAGCTATCTCATCTGAGAATAACTCCTTTTGAAAGTCATCAAATTATTTTTTTGATTTTGTTAGTTCTTTATTCCCGCGTGTTCAATAATGCGCTTCATCGCTTGAATTTGCCCCAAATGATTTGCTTCATGCATTAATGTAAGGCCGGCTAATTCTCCAAAGGTTCCAAGTCCCATAAATGGTTTTTCCAGCGTTTCATTTAACTGTTCAGCAGGAATTTGTTGAAGACGAACTAATTGATCTTTCAACTCAACAATGAGTTTATCTACGGTAGGTACATCTCCCTTCCAATCAGCTGGCTTTGTACCGTTTCCAAATAATTCGATATAATTTGCAGGAAGATGCGTCGTTTTATGTGGAAAGCCGAGCATAAACTGTTCAGTAACCGTTAATACATGGCCAATATGCCATTGGATCGTATTGTTAAAACCGTCTGGCTGCACATTTACTATTTCCTTCGAAAGTGATTCTACGTTTTTAATAAAATAACTTCTTGTCATCGCAAATTGTTTAAATATTAGTTTATTCATACCTTACGCCCCTTTCAAACCTCTCTCATTCATTAGCGTATTAAAAATCTGGATAAATTAGAAGTGACATGAAATAAAGATCGATTATATTCTATACGAATCATTCATATCATGTAAAGCGAAATGACTTCATACAAATTATCATTTGTTCTGTATATAAGCACGAATTATAAAATAACTACACTAACTGTTTAATCCATTCTGGTGAAGGCATTTGTTTTTTTTAGTTGTTCTGATTAAATCATTGGCATGCTTCCTCTATCTTTCTGTATGTATTTATGAAAAAAGGAGAGGGTTCTCCCTCTCCTTCCATTATCTATCCTTATATAATAATTTACGATAGGATACCCAATCACCTTCTACAATCTGATGCTGCAGTATATCTTGCTTTTGTGCTATATATACATAAGCTTCTAATATCTTTTCGTTTATATAGATAGCTTGTGTAATTCGGTTGTATAGATCTTGTTCAGAGTCCCCTGTATATTCCTCTAATTTATCCAAATCTCTTAATACAGCATCTGTTACTCTATATACTTCCCCATATACTTTCTTATCCTTTGAATGAATCATCGCTGGATACCCTTCATTCGTATCAAATAATGAACCGTATGTCCAAGATTCGTTTGCAATACATATGGAATCTTGTAAAAAATGAGCGTTTGCTTCATTTTTTCGCAGCGTTCCATATACAAAAACATAATGCATATTCTCATCCCTCGCTATCACTCTGTTATTTGTTCATTTGTAAATAAGCACGAATCATAAAATAACTAATATTATCAGGAAGCTGTTCTTTAATAGCTTTTAATCCACCTTCAGCTCGCTCTACTGCGGATGCAATCATAGATTCATATTCTTTCGGAACAAAGCTTGGCCAATCTATTTCCATCCCTTCATCAAAACAACGAATTAAATGATTTTCTACAGTTTGCATGGACAGTTCGCGTACTTCAGCGATATGAGAAAGTGTATCTCCCTGTTTATACATTTCATATGTAGCATGATGAGAATTTTTCATTGCCTTTTTCGATTGCTTTCGTTCTGTTACAATTTCTGTCGTAATCATCGTATCTATATCAGGATTCTGTTCAAGAAAGTTTACGATAACTTGTAAAAATATATTACCGTATTTCTCCAGTTTATGCTCACCTATACCTTTTACCTGTAGCATTTCTTCTAGTGTTTTTGGCAGTTTTGTGCACATATCTTGCAATGTTTGATCAGAGAAAATAACAAACGGTGGCACTCCTTCTCCTTGTGCAATTTCTTTACGCACATGACGCAATTCTTCAAATAGTGGATGATCTTTTACAATTTTCTTTGTTTCTACTCTTTCTTTTTGGAAAATAGACTGGTTACCAACTAGAACCTCTTTCCCTTTTGCTGTTACTTTTAATGTCGGATACGTCCCATGCTCAACTGCAATGAGCTCCTCAGAGATTAAAAACTCAATGAACTCACTAACTTCTTTCACGCTTTGATTTGATAGCAATCCATACGTCGGTAACGTATGAAAATTAAATTCAATTACCTTTTTATTTTTTGACCCTGTTAATACTTGCGCAATCATTTGCTTACCGAAACGTTGATTTGTTCGAATCATGCATGATAGTACCATTTGTGCTTCTTTTGTAACATCGACACTATTTCGATCGTCTGTACAATTGCCGCAGCGACTGCAATCTTGTTTTGGTTCTTCGCCAAAATATTGTAAAATAAATGATTGCAAACAATTTTCTGTATGGCAGTAATCTGTCATATGTTGCAGTTTCTCTAGTTCATTAGAAAATCGAGAAGCTCCTGTTGACTGGTCAATTAAATATCGCTGTACTTGCACGTCTTGCGGAGAATAAAGTAGGATACATTCACTATCTAAGCCATCACGTCCAGCACGTCCAGCTTCTTGATAGTAACTTTCCATGTTTTTCGGAAGTTGATAATGAATCACGTATCGAATATTAGATTTATCAATTCCCATTCCAAATGCAGATGTTGCAATCATTACATTTACTTCATCTCGTAAAAAACGTTCTTGCTGTTCATTACGATCGTTATCATTCATACCAGCATGATAACGTGCTACAGAAACGTCTTCTTTATTTAGTTTTTCATAAAGTTGATCGACAACTTTACGTGTCGCTGCATAAATAATACCCGCTTCTTTTTTATTTTGACGAATATATCCTGACAAAAAGTCATCACGGTCTTGTCCTTTTACAACGGAAAACGATAAATTTTCTCGTTCAAAAGTCGTCATAATCGTATTATGTTCTGCTATTCCTAAAGTACTGCAAATATCTTGTCGTACTTGCGGCGTTGCCGTTGCCGTCAATGCGAGTACGATTGGCTGCGTTGGAAGATAATCAAGTACACGCTGAATATGTAAATAACTTGGGCGAAAATCATGCCCCCACTGTGAAATACAGTGTGCCTCATCAATTGCCAGTAACGGGATTTTCATATCAATTAGTTGATCAACAAAATCAATAGAATCAAGACGCTCCGGCGCAATATATAACAATTTATAATGCCCTTGTTTTGCTAGTTGAATGCGTTGATTGGCTTCAGTGATTGAAATAGAGCTATTAATATATGTAGCGGGAATTCCATTTTGCGTTAAAGTATCAACCTGATCTTTCATCAGTGAAATAAGCGGAGAAATAACTAATGTTGTGCCCTCTAATACGAGTGCTGGAATTTGGTAACATATAGATTTACCACCGCCTGTTGGCATAATACAAACGGTATCTTTTCCATCCAATATATTTTTAATTGTTTCATCCTGCCCTCTACGGAATGACGAGTAGCCAAAATAGGAAGCTAAAAGTTCTTGTGCTTTTGTAAACAAAAAAAATTCACCTGCTTTTCTTAGTCTTTCATTTATTAGTATTATACCATTAGTCAAAAGTCATTGTACTCTCTACTTCTCTCCAACACTTCGCATGCTTACGAATAATTATTAACAACTCATGTAAAGCTAGAGAAAACCATTTTTAGCAATAATATTAATAAAAAAATGACTAATATCAAAATTATCATTCGCTATTTGATATGATTATTTCCATTGTTATCTAAATCCACCTTATCCCTTTACATTTAACACATATCGATATATTTTATTAGTATCTTTTTTTATACCGTATTAATAGGCAGTAAGACCCCCACCTCAAAATTCAGCAAAGGCAAAGAAATTAGTTGGGAGATGTGCTGCCCGTAATGAGGGCTGATTAAAGTTTCACTTTATATTTATAGGAGGCAACATCTTGATTAACGCAATAGGTATCGCTTTTATTCTTTCTAATAAGCCTAAAAAGAAGAAAAAAGTTTATCTTAATGATAGATTTGCACTAATAGACATTATTGAATCTAAAGATGTATATGATTCTGAAGGTAATCCACTAGTAGAGCTAACATGTAAATATAGCATTTATTTGGATGAAAAATACTATTGTAAATCTCTCGAAGACTACACTGGACAAGTATTTCCTTTCCTAAAGGAAAAAATCGGAAAAGGTCTTGTTAGAAATTTAAATTATTATTCTTCACATATTGATATATACGATAAAAAACCACCAGTTAAAGAGATAAGAAACCTTATGAAGCAAGTAGTAAACTATAACTAACATTTATATATATACAAAACATAAAATCGCTCTTCTTTTTATGAGAGGGCGTGAGCGACTGGCCGTGCGTAGGAGCGGTCAGGGCCCTTTTCTGCCACATGCCATGTTTTAAACAAAAGGAGCAAGCGAGTGCAGGGCATATTGTGTTTTGTATAGCAGTGACATATGTGTTGGAACATTAAAATGGATTTATATAGTTATGATCTTAATGAAAATTCTCTTTAAAATAAAGGGGGATCCCTAATGCCCCTTTATTTTTCAATAACTAATTATTAATCTCCCTCATAAATCAAATTCTTTTAACTGTTACTGAATCTCGTTATGATTTTCAACCGCCTTCTTGAGCCTCTGCAACATATATCCAATCCCCTTACAGCCTTCTAATGGATAAGAAATAATCTCTTCTGGATATAGCTTTGTCACTACTTTTTTATGCTTCTTGCCTGCAAGCAGAACAATTTCATCAAAGTCTAGCAAGTCTTTATCCATCATCTGTTTTTTTAGTTGCTCTATATTAATAATCTCACTACTTTTCGAATTAAAAGCAAGATCATAGTTTTCTTTCACTATATCAGTTGGCAGTAAAAATCCATGCTTTGCGGATAAAATTACCCAGTGTGTAAAAAATTGAGAAGCATACGCTTGGCACGCTTTTCCGAATGGACTAATGTACACTTCTCTTGCTTCTGTCGGCCCCTCATCAGGGTACTTATCCCAAATCTTCTTTTTCCCACATGGAATGATGCATAATCTTTTCATTGTTACCTTCTTACCTCTTTTCTCTTTCGATCCTATATAATCTGCTGCATTTTTTCATTATTACTTTTAAAATATGAAATAGTAATTTGCAATAAAATCATAGCATTTTTCATTCACAGATAAAAACATCAGGTTTTTCTCTTCTTCCTACCCAATTTTCATCTTTCCAATATGAAACATTAAAGTAACAGACCTTAATATCCGAATTTTTATGCTTCCTAAAAACAAAAAAAGAACAAGCAGACTGTATATCGGCTTGTTCTTTCCTTTTCGTCCAAAGCTTCTCTTATAGAGTTTGGAATGTTTCTGTTAAAACAGGAACGATTTGTTTTTTACGAGACACAACACCTTTTAAAGTAGCTGTGTTATTTTCTAATGTTACGTTGTATGCTTTCTCAACAACTTGTGCTGCTTTACCAATTGCAAGGCCAACAGAATCATTTGTTAAGATATCTGTTACAACGAATAAGAATAGGTCTAAACCTTTCTCTTCTACTACTGCAGAGATTACTTTTTCTAATTCTGCTTGGTGTGCAAGAACGTCGTTTGTGTCAACAGCATTTACTTGTGCAATTTCAACTTTTGCATCGCCCATTTGGAACTCTTTCGCATCAAGGGAAATTAATTGCTCCATTGTTTTACCACTTAAATCTGCACCAGCTTTTAACATTTCTAAGCCGTATGTTTCAGAATCAACACCAGCGATTTCTGCTAGTTCACGAGCTGCTGCTACGTCTTGATCTGTGCAAGTTGGAGATTTAAATAATAAAGAATCTGAAATGATTGCAGATAACATTAATCCTGCAACTTCTTTACGAATTGCAACGCCGTTTTCTTTGTACATTTTATTTAAAATTGTAGCTGTACAACCAACTGGCTCGCAACGGTAGTATAAAGGATCGCTTGTTTCAAAGTTAGCAATACGGTGATGGTCGATTACCTCTAATACACGAACAGATTCGATATCATTAGCACTTTGTTGACGCTCGTTATGGTCAACTAAAATAACGTTGTCCACTTCGTTTGCTACTGTCTCAACAAAACGTGGTCCTTCTACTTTAAAATGATCTAAAGCAAATTGTGTTTCACCGCTAATTTCGCCTAAACGAACAGGCTCAACATTCATTCCTAATTCTTTTTTTAGTTCTGCATATGCAATTGCAGAACAAATTGCATCTGTATCTGGGTTTTTATGCCCGAAAATAAGTACTTTTTCCATGATTTCACCTCTCTACAAAAGGATATCTTAAAGGACAGAATATGACAATATTTTAGGCGAATTTTTTTTATAAATAATCAAGCTTTCTTTTGAATTTACATGTAAATTCAAGATTTCTGTGCCAATGTGTAAAATTATTCTGTTCAAATACCAAAGATGATATTGAATTATCATAAGAAGCTTTGAATACATAACTGAAATAAAGCATATTTTTGAATATATAAACTTATTTTTTCTGTGAAAAGGAGGTTTATGTACATGCCTTATATAAAACTTGATAATGATGTGAATATATATTATAAAGATCAAGGTCAAGGAACGCCGATTATATTCGTACATGGGGTTTGGATGAGCAGTCGCTTTTTCCATAAACAACTTCCTTATTTTAGTGAAAACTACCGCGCGATTTCACTGGACTTGCGAAGTCATGGCCGTTCTTCTCACGCACAATATGGGCATACCATTGCAAACTATGCACGTGATTTACATGCTTTTATTGAAAAATTATCTCTTGAGAACGTTGTATTAGTTGGTTGGTCTATGGGGGCATTTATTGTTTGGGAATATTTGAAACAGTTCGGAGAAAGTAACGTGAAAGCTTCTGTTATCGTAGATGAACTAGCTTCGGATTTTAAATGGCCCGATTTTCCGATTGGAGCTTTTGATTTCCCTGCTCTTATTCATATAATGCGAGAAATTCAAATGGATCGAGTTGGTTTTTTGAAAGGATTTATACCATTAATGTTCAAAAAACCTCTTTCTGAAGAAGATTTTGAGTGGATGTTAAAAGAAGTGACAACTATTCCGGAGTCTATAGCAAGTGCTGTTTTATTTGACCAATCTGTTGTGGACTATCGACACTACTTAGATCAAATTACCACTCCTACTCTACTTTGTTTCGGGAGAGAAGAAAAACTTATTCCTGTTGCAGCAGGTGAACATTTACACAAACATATTAAAAACTCTCAGCTTATCATTTTCGAAGATAGCTGTCATTGCCCTTTCTTAGAAGAAACAGACCGTTTTAATAAAGTAGTAGATACTTTCATTCAGTCGTTAGATGAAAATCATGCACCATAATTAACAAGTTCCTATGATTCATTTTCATGAATGAACAAAAACTCCTTCATGAGAAGGAGTTTTTCGATCTTTCAATGCTTCTGTCGGTGTAATTCTTCCATACATTCCTGTACAAGTGTAACAGCTTGACTCATTGCAGCGCCGCCAGCAAATGCTGATGCAACGCCGCACGCTTCTAGTACTTCCTTATCAGAGCACCCTTGATCCATACAACCTTTTGTGTGATAAATTGTACAATATTCATCTTGCATAGCTAAACTAATGCCTAATGCGATTAACTGCTTTTCTCGTTTTGTTAAGGTTCCTTCCTGGAAGCAAGCTTGTGTAAAAGCGTTGTAAGCTTCAGCGATTTCTGGGATTTGCTGCGTAAACTTTCCTAATCCTTCTTTATAATGTTGTAATGATTGATATGTTGAACCTTGTTGCTGAAAATCCATTATATTCCCTCCTTTTTTATGTACTATGTTAGTATGTACGAGAAAAACAGCAGTATCCTAAATTACCATCAATTTATAACGTATATTTTCTCTTTAAAGCAAAAAAATAGCTGCTGAGAATAGTTACATCTCAACAGCTATTTTTTATATTACTCATATGAATCATTTAAATTCGCCAAAGCGATAATACCTTCTTCATCATCTAATTCAAGCTGTAATCTTGCTGCAAACGGATTAATATGATATTCCATATCAAGCCATAAGCGAAGTGCCTCGATTAAATTTGCCTGAATTAAAATTTGCTGACGTCCATTTACTTCTACTTCAGCTGAGAAGCCGTAATCGTCATCGTACATCAGTTCCACAAGTACTTGTTCCGGGGGAACTTGACGTTTTTGTGCAATATATACACAGAGTGCATTAATCAACTCTTGTTCGGAAATTTTTATCGTTTCCATGCTGCTTCTTCCACCTGTTTCTTGCGTTGATTTTTAAAATATTTGAATGCGCGAACCGCTAACATTACAATACCAGCCATTACGAACATATTAATCATAAATGCTAATACAGAACCAAGAGCTCCCATGTTAGCAAATAAGCTACCCATTAATAAACCACCAATACCACCAACTAAAAGACCTTTCATAAAGCTTCCTTTATTGCTTTTTGGTGCTGTATTTGTTGCTTTTGTTTTTGAACCTGTCGTTTTATTTGCATTTACATTAGAATCTTTTTTCTTTAAATCCACTGTTGATTTTTGTGTTTGGCCTGAACTTGGAGTATAAGATTTTTGACCAGATTTGTAAGTTTTTGCATAAGCACTATCTACTGAAATAAAACTACCAGCGGCGAAGACAAACATAAATGCAGTCAATAGTGTAACGATTTTCTTTAACATATAATATTCATTCTCCTTCTACTATAAGTATATAGTATCTATCCTTCTCTTAAACTATGAAAAAGATAGATGAACCTTAAAGTTAATAGAAAGGTTCTTATGAACTTATTATATGAACTTTTGTAATAATAATCAAGAGTTATTTCTTATGATTATTAACTTTATTCGACTACCAGAAAAATCACGAGAATACAATTGACTTTATATAAAACAATACATAATATAAGTTCATAAGAACTTTTATATTATCGGAGGTGAAAAGATGGAAACATTTCATCTCACACGAAACGAAATGGCAATGCTTCTCCTTTCTCTTAGAGGGTGGAATACAAAAAAGCCTCTTGCAATTTTACAAGAAGCTTGGACAAAGTCGCATAAAGAAGATATTGAGAGTGGTCAAAGTGTAACGGCCTTTCTTACAACTGCACTAGCACCTATTTTTGAAAAGCTTATTAAAATAGAAGAAATTGATATTGGATTCTCTTTAAATGAAATCGTCGCACTTGGAAATCAAATTGAAAACACTAATTTTTCTATTACAGCACTGCAAAACTGGGTGAAACGCGATATAAAAGAAATGATCGGTTCTCCGCAAAAAGGAAAAAAATATTCAATTGAACAAGCAGCCTTATTATTTATTGTAGAAGATTTAAAAACAGCACTCGATTTTGAGTCCATTCGAAAGTTGTTAAAGCTTATTGTGAATGATCCTGCAGATCGTACTGATGATTTAATTAATCCTATTCAATTATATGTTTTTTACTCTTCTTTATTTGAAGAACTGAATCAACAAGGTTACGTTCAATTCAATACAACGAATACGATTCGTACTATTGAACAAACAATTAAAGAAAAAGCTGATCAATTAGCAGCTAAAATTGAACATATAAACAAAGAACAACGCGAAGCAATTCGAAATGCAATTATTATTGCAACGTTATCTGTTCATACTGCTTATGTACAAAGGTTAGCGAAGCGTTACGTATCAGCTACTTTGTTTTTACAGCATTTAAATGTAAATTAAACTTTTATGTAACCACATATAACCGATAACATATGTTATCGGTTATATGTGGTTTGATTATTTGTCCGCCAAATTACGATACCGCTTATCATATATAGAATTGAAGCGACATAAAAAATAGTTCCGATGGTTAAAAAATCAACTAAGTATCCTGTTAAAATAATAGCTATTGCTGCTCCTAAGGATGTCCATATGTGATATTTTCCAATTTCATAACCAGCATCTTGACGTTCTACCTTTCGTACAAGCGATGTTTTTTCTGTATTTTTCTGCACAGCTCCTAAACACCCCATCATAATTTGCAAAATATATACATGCCAAACATCTGTAGCAATTGGAAAACATAGCATCAAAACAGCCATTGACCAAGAATATATGATTAAGAGCTTTCTATCACCGAATCGATCGGAGATTCTACCAATCAGAGGGTACACAAGAGCTGATGTTAACGCAAATAAACCGTATGCCCAGCCAAATTGTGAAAAACTGTTGCCAACGTTTCTTAGTAGTAATACATAAAAAGGAAACACCATACTTCCTGCCATCATAATGAGACTTTGTGAAACTACAAATCTTGTATATGTCATTGACCATACTCCTTGTAAAATAGATTAACAAACCGTTCTTGTGGGTCGTATTCCCTCTTTTTTTGAAAAAATTCGTTTGTAAGTGAGTAAGCTTTTTGCAATTGTTGTTTTTCTGTATAAGGATAATATGGCAAATAGTAGCTTCCATCATGTTGCAAAGTAACATTCACCATTTTCTGTATCACTTTTTTTGTTTTTTCTATTTCTTCTTCAGATCGTCCCTGATTGATAAGAAGTACAAGAGCAAACATATCCTCTTTCGCGTATGACAAAACTGCACTATCATTTTTTGTCACATATCGAATAGTAACATTAAGAAGATTTAATTCTTCTTGTTCTAATACTTTTCTGAGGTCATCTATATACGAAGAAAAGTGATTAACAGGAATAAAGTACTCTTGTAAAATTTCTGTATGATTCGGATTTTCATATTCCATGAATGCACTATCTGATCGCATTACATTATTACGAGTTTCATAAGATCCATCCGTACGTTCAAAATATTTTTTTTGGATATTCCAAAACATCGTTTTTCCCCAGTCGCTGTACCTAGATAATCCAAGAAAAAACTTTGGAAGTACAACATTTGTTTCTTCTTTTAAAGTAATATATTGTTCTCGATTCTCTTGATTCGTAGCGAGAACGTAATTTGTCACATACATCTCACGTAAAAATGAATCTGGCGCGACAGAAATACGAGCTAAATGCATCCTCACTTGTTCATCACCCTCAACATGCTCCTTGAAATAAGAAGTATATTGGTGATAATCTAACGTTTTAGTTCGTATTTGGTACAGTTCATCTTCTGCTAACTTTAGTGTTACATCTAGAATGACTCCAAATAGACCGTATCCACCTATTACTAAAGAGAATAGTTCTGCATTTTCATTTCTACTTACATTTTTAATTACGCCGTCTGCCATTAATAAACGAAATGAATCAACTGTATCTATAAGTGCATCATGCCGAATATCCCTTCCGTGTACATTTGCACTTAAAGAACCACCGATGGTGAAGATATTTTGTGATTGCATAACTTGAATGGCAAGGCCGTATGGATTAATAATTTTTTGAATGTCATTCCACGTTGCACCGCTCTGCACTCTTATTCTTTTTTGCTTCGGATTGAACTCCAATATTTTATTATAACTTTTCAGATCTAAAACAGTGCCATTTGGATAATATGTATGACCGCCTTGACTATGCTGCATCCCAGCAATAGAGAGTTTTTCATTTGAAGTATTTGCATCTCGAACCAATTGTTGCAGCTTTTTTTCATCGTCAACACTCTCTATTCGTTTAACCTTTGTCGGAAGTAATCGTCCTGAATCTGTTATAACAGGCTGAGTAAGTTGTTGCTTATACGTATGTACTGATACAGTTAGTAAGGTAGTGTATATGGCTAAAGAAATTATTATTTTACCTCTTTTCAATTTATCCTCTCCCTTCAAATAAAGTGTAATATTACACTTTTTATTGAGATTATACCATTTAATTTCAAGATTATAAATAAAAAAATCAGTACTTTATTATAAAGTGCTGATTTTTCCTAAAAATTCAATTCTTTATTCAAGGATTTAAATCCTTTTCCATACTGTCCCTCTTTTTTCATACTCTAGTCTTCTTTCGACTGAATAAGCTACTTCAGAATTTACAAAGCGTTCAATGAGCCATATAGCTAAATCGACACCTGAAGTTACTCCTCTTGCTGTAATAATATCATGATCATCAACAATTCTGGCACTTAGCACTTCACATCCGTATGATGCCATTTCGTTTTTAGCAAGATGATGCATAGTGGTTTTCCGTCCTGCTGTAATTCCTGAAACAGCCATCAACATTCCGCCCGTACAGACACCAGCGATAACAGCCCCTTGCTGATAAAATTTAGCGATGAATTCAGGTAATATACCTTTATCCGCTTCTATTTTTGCTCCCTTTTCTCCTCGATGATTCCACCCACCACCAGGTACAATTAAAATATCTGGACAATTGTCTTCACTAAGAAAATCATTCACTTCGACTGTTAGGCCATAAAACCCAGTCACCGAATTCAAATTTAATGTAACCATTTTCACATCGAAATTTGCTCCGAACTCATTAGCACGTTTTAATACCTCATATGGTCCTATGGCATCTAGTTCATCAAAACCATCAAATAATACAATTTGAATATTCATCGTTTGCCCCCTAACTGTAAGCATCTGCACAATATATATTAAATGAGTTAACAGAATAATAACATAATGTTTTCTTTATCAATGTTTATAAAAAAATGTTATTTACTCTTTTACCGCAAAGATTTGTAACAACAGCGATTAACTATTTTTGTCGGACCTTCATACAGGATTTTAGTCAATCAATATTGAATTTCTAAAGGGCTTTATTTTTTTTAGGAGGAATCTATCATGATGAACTATTTTTCTATAATTAGTGATTTAGTTTTTATAGATCGCAAGCACTTGTTTACAGAAACAGACATTATGCTGTATCATCCCGGTCATTTCCTAGAATTAAATGAACTTGTTGCAAAGCATTGCTCTCAAGAAATTGTAAAACATATTTTCATTCCTTCTATTTTTAATATATTTCTACAAGCAAATGAATTTGAGTATCATAGAGAAGTATTAATTCAACTAGGAGTTCCTCATGAGAAAATCCAACCGATTACAGGAGATTTTTCTAATGTAGAAAGTGTAATAAAAAGTGCGTTTAACATAATCAATAATCAAGAAATAAGGAATGTATTACTTGCTGGAAAAAGTTTTTTCTGTCGAAGATTTTTATTACTTGCCTCACTATATGCTGCGGAAGATAAAATCTTAGATGTTCTTCCACTGCAAGATCAACGACAAATTAATCGCGATACTTGGCACACAAGTGAAAAAGGAAGACAAAGAATCACAAATGAAATTAAACAATATCACGAAATTACAGAAAGACATCCTTTTCTTTTTCACTCAAAATTCTAACACATAAAATTATTATGTAAACTATATGTGGGAAAATAGGACCTAAATATATCCAAATGAATCTAAGGATTCTTTGAGCCTCTGTATAGAATTTCATATATTATAGGTACAATATCATTACCACTTATATAAAACCCTCTAAAAAAGGAATCTGAAAGGCCGTTTTTTAGATACCTTAAAAATTTTTGTATATTAAAAGACTTATCTACATGATAAGTCTTTTAATATTTCATTATATGCCGATCCAATTTTTCTCGAATTGCTGAAGTAATAAATTCTTCTATTGAAATCTTTTCTTCATTTACAATATTTGAGATAGACTGATACTCAGATGAAGATAATACTATGCTTTTCGTAACACTATTGCTGTCTAAGTAAATACTATTATTTAGACGTTTTGCTAATTTTCCTTCTATTATATATGGCATAAGAGAGTCAATCCACTCTTGTTGAAACTGCATAGGAACTTGAATGAGTGATTGGCGAATTTCAACGATCCAAAAATTGTGTTCTTCGGAAATTCGAAGATTTCGTGGAGATACATATTGCAATAAGTAATCCATTCGCTGAAAAATATCACTTCGTAAATGATGTGTTTTTAGAAAACGAAACTTTACAAATTTTTGATGATGACTCCTCGGTTTATCTGATAATTGATATGCTGGAAAAAAGCCACTTTCTTTCGCCTCTTGCAGTGTCATATCATTTCCAAATTCATCTGTTACTATAATATTTCCTCTTTTAGGAATAGACGTTATACGAGCAATTGTATTTCCTTGTATAAATTTTTGAAATAAAACAACATTATATTTTCGAGAATATGTATAAAGAGCATTGGCGTCATCTAATCTTTCAGCTAATTGTTTTACCTCTTCCTCTTGTACAAATTTTGTTTCTTTATTTCGATGTATTTGAATTGTATAGGATAACTCCCCTTCTTCGATCCATTTACATAATTGATACATACTAACATGAAACTGTTTACTTGCTTGGTTTAATGTGATTCCTTCTGTATGTAAATGTGATTGTAATACAGTAACCTCTTCTCTTTGAAACAAAAAACTCCCATCTAATCGCCAAGTATCTTTATTAATTGGAGTTAATTTATTTTCTTTCATTAATTTTTTAAATGTGAAATTTGTAATACGTAAATACTCTTTTACCTCATTTGTATCCATATATTGTTCATATGTATGCTCGTACATGCAAATAAATCCTTTCTATTTAAATCTAATTATATTTTATATAAAAATATAATTTAAAATAATAACGAAATAAAATGTAATTTCATTATAACATAGCTAAATAAAAAATTATAATTATATTATAAACAAATGTAATTTCTTTTAATTTTAAAAATAAAATGTGTATTGTTTTAATTCAACTCACGAAAAATAAAATTTATAAATCAATTTTAAATCATAGAAAATGTGTGATTTTCTATAGTTTACAATTAATATTGTGTTTTATATAAATGCACTTTAAAATAAATTATAGGTACACTTTAATTTGTTTCATTAAAACTACATAAGAAATACATAAGGATTTGATATGACATGAAATTTAATTTATTACCAATTTATAATCATAATTCGTTATTACACAATAAAAATAGTAAAGAAAAATTCGGAAATACGATTGCAATATGGAATGAAGATTTTTTAAAACAAGCTGAGGATCGAAAAGAGCAGAATGAACGTGAACATACATATTCATATGCGGGTTTTTCTGATGAAGAAATTTTATATTATTATTTGAATCGACAAACACATTTTGATAAAAATAAACGAGTAAAAGACACATCTCGTCTTCTCTATTCTAGAGATTTATCACAGTTTTATTTTTTTATTCGAGAACATATAGAATTTTTACAAATGGATGTGGAGAATTTCAATGTGGGTAAAGTATGGATAAATTTAAGAAAACGACATATTCGTAATTATCAAAAGTGGCTTGCTGAAGATGCAATCTCCTATCAATCTAACGAAGCATATAAACCAGCAACGATAAGTCGAAAACTACGAATTACTCGGTCCTTCTTAAAATGGTTATATGAAATTGAATACATTAAAGAGCCTCTATATATTGACATACTAAGTACAACGATAACGAAAAAACATAAACCAAGAAGAGAATTATCTTATGAAGAAGTAAAACAATTGCTGTCATATTATAAAAATAATCCTATCAATTATGCTCTGCTTTCAATATTAGCAACAACTGGACTACGTATTGCGGAAGTTGCACATGCGAAGTGGGAAGATTTAGAGTATGATACATTGCGTAATCGTTATTATTTATATGTAAATACGAAAGGTGATTCTGAACGAATTGTACCAATTAACAAAGTTGTATTTGAACGGATAATCGCTTTTCGAATCCGTCGCCGTTTGCCAACTGAGTTAGGTATTAAGCATGGTGGTACCATTTTTCAAACAAAAAATCATACAGCATATAAAGAAAATTATTTGTCTCAATATATCACCAAAATCATAAAAGAAACTAATTTATCATTTACAAAAAATGAAAAAATAACTCCTCATTTCTTTCGACATTTTTATGTTCAATATTTATATGATTATAAACAAGTACCACCACATATCATCGCAGCAGCTGTTGGTCATAAAGATGATCGTACAACAAAAGAAAATTATTTGAAGCAGAGATTAATGAAAGACCATGATGCAGGGAATTTAATTCATGAGGATGAGTTTTAACTATAAAACAGGAAGAGCATATTTTGTGAGCACTTCCTGTTTTGTAGTTTACAATAATCTTTTTATATTAAACTATATCTATTTTGTTTACGCCCTTTTCCACTCTCTTTGATTATATAAGATTTCCTAACAAGTGTTGTTAAAGAGTCTACTAATGTTTTATATGATAAATTCGACAAAACAAGTAAATCATTCGTATATAATATTCTATGTTTTTCTAATAGTAATAAAATAAGTCGTTCTGATGGTTTTAATGCCTCATCGCTTTCAAGAATAAAATCAATATTTTTCATGAACATACACCCTTAAAATAAAATTTAAACGTTATTATATTAATATTTATTATGTTAAAATTATATAATAAATTCAATGTTTTGTCGTGATAATTATTGTTTAGTAGATGATTTGGTTATAATTATTTTTTAATGAAATAATTATAATATTTTATTTTGTATTTTTATATGTGCATTCTACTGATTTTGTGCTCTTTGGGTGCAATACATCAAATCCACGATTATTAATTCTACTTATGTTCCCTTTTTCTTGCTGTAAAGAGAATGTGTTCATTTCTTTAATAAGTTGATTTCCTTTTTAAAGAAAAAGAATAGAACTATTCGTTCTCAACGAATAAGTAGTATCAACTTTCATTATTAGCTCGATTGTTTGCAGCAAATTGGAAATAAGTAAAAACATCACGGCACATACCATGAAAAAATTTTCAGGATTTTCCCATCCTCACATAAAATATAATTAACATATAAGAGTTTGGAAATTAGTAATTTTTCATAATAAAAAAGAAAATGCCTCTTATTTTAAGAGACATTTTCTTTTTTACACTTCATTTAAGAAAAATATAGCTAATGTTCCCGGACCAGCATGAGCTCCAACAGCTGCACCAATTGAATTTACTACAAATACTTTACATCCAAATTTTTGAGTAATCATTTCTGTTAGTATGTTTACACTTTCTAAATCATCACCGTGTGAAATTCCAATTGTTTGATTTTTAAGATCTTTCCCTCTTGTTTCCATAATATCTACTATACGCTGAAACACTTTCTTCCGGCCACGTATTTTTTCAAGTGGAATGAGTTTTCCATCTTCTACATTTAAAATAGGTTTAATATTTAACAAGCCACCTATAAATCCTGCTACTTTGCTTAATCGTCCACCACGAACTAAATATTGTAAGTCTGCAACAGTAAATATGTGTTCCATATGTTCCGTCATGAAATCGATACGGTTTAAAATTTCCTCTTTTGTTGCTCCGTTTTGTGCCATTTTTGCTGCTTCTAATACTACAAGTCCTTGGCCAGTTGACGCACATTTTGTATCAATAATGTCTAAAGAAAAATTAGGATAGGCTTCTTTTACTTCTTCTCCTACAAGAACAGAAGATTGATACGTACCAGAAAGTTCAGAAGTAAAAGCTAAATAAATGCATGTTACATCTTGTTTTGCGTATGTAGTGAATACTTCTTGAATTGTTTCTAAAGAAGGTAATGATGTTCTATATACTTTCCCTTCTTTCATATTTCGAAGCAAGTCTATTGGATCTAGTGTTACTCCATCTAAAAATTCATTCTCTTGTTCATCATATACACGAAGCGGAATTACCTCTATATCATAAGTATGAAGCAACTCTTTTGGTAAATCTGCCGCACTATCTGTAATGATTTTTATTGTCATTGTTCGTTAAACCTCAATTCTTTTATAAATATACATAAATTCGATTAGTCCCTCTTAAATTATATATGCAATACATGGATTAAGAAAGCGAAAAATCTTATATAAAACATTTCTGTTATATTGTATTCATGAAGAAAAACAGCAATGAATTTTTTCTAATATAAATAAAAAAAACGTTTTTTCATTTATGGCCATATTACTATTTCATGTTTTTCATAAAAAACGTTATAATAATATATAGCCTCTTAGATTAAGAAATAAAGGAGAATAAAACATGGCAAAAATTAAAGTATATCAACCAAGAGAAGAGCATGTAGATGAAGTAAAAACTATAATTGATGTTGAGGAATTAAACCCAACAGCTACTGATTTACAAAATTTATATGCATGTGTATTAGAAACTGAAGATATGTCTTTACCTGAAACCTACATTGAAGAAGATATTTTAATCGACTCTGTTGAAGGAATGGTAAATGCTTCAGCAAATAAAGTGAAAAATTTAGGAACATATGATGTAATCGAAGTACATAATAAAGGTAAGAAGTTACAAATTTTATTATTAGCAGATGAAGAATACGAGATTATTGAAGAATAATTTCAGTTTAGGTTACTGAATCATTAAAATAAAAGCACTCTCTTCATATGAAGGGAGTGCTTTTCATCAATTTCATTAAAATTCCCTTTAAATCTTGAGGTAAGACGCGAAAAAAATAGCTCTTAAATCAAGTTTTTCAATGTACCACTATATTTGTTTATATTCTTTCACAATTGATCGATCTGCATTTTTGTAACTTTCGTGATATTCTACCACACTGATTTCACACTTTGGACCAATCGTAACATTGTTACCTCGAACAACATCAGCTTTTGTATATTCAAGATAAATTTCATCTCCCTCGATTATATTGGCGTGAAGATATCCTCCGTGTTTCGAGAAAGGAAAGAACGATGATTTTTTTCGAACTGTAATTTTCTCGCCTCCTATTTCTTTTACATTGCTGTGCTCATATCTTATAGTGATATTAATATTTCCAGCATTCAGCATACCTGTAATTGTAAAACCTCCATTTAATATGAAATTCTCTGCTTCTAAGTTACCTTTCACATTTATTCCACCCGTTACATCGACCTCTTCACCAGTAAAATTTTCACCAATGTCAAACATCCCTCGTACTTTTGTACGTTTCACTTCTGTCGGGCCACCAACTTCAAGATTACCGTTAACTTTCACATTTTCTGAATCCAAATCTCCACGAATTTTCGTTTCTCCAAACACAGTAATCATGTGTGCTTTTACATTTCCTTGCACTTCACTCGTTCCATACGTCTTAAACACATCGCAATCAATATCATCCAAAATCGTTCCTTCTCCGCGAATTTTGACATTTTTGTAGATACCACCTGATGAATTACCAGAACCATTTAAACTAAGGTTATACTGTTCTTTCATGCTATCTTTCCCTTTCTGTTAAAAATTTAAATTTTTCGACTTTCTTTTACGTTAGCGTTTTTATCGATTTGACAAACCCCTTTATATTCAATAAGATTAATTTTACAATTTGGTCCAACCGTAACATTGTTACCTCGAATTGTGTTCGTGTTTGTATACTCAACTATAATATTGTCCCCTTCTATTAACTCTGTTTCCATTCGAGTAGTAAACATTGTTTCGAAGAGCCAACTTAAAGCGGATTTCCTATATTTTATGTTAATCGTTTGACCGCCTATTTCTTTTGCTTTACATTCACCGTGCATATCAATAAAAATATCATCTGCACTCAATAAGCCACCCACGATAAATTGTCCTTCTGATTTGAATGTATCTACTTCACAATTCCCATCAATGATTGCTTTACCGTGAATATTCATGTCCTCACCAAATACATTTCCTCCGACTGTTCCTTTACCGGAAATTTTTATTTTCTTTACAACCGCTGCCTGTTGTATACTGCCGCTGCCTTCAATGCTCATTTGTAGAGCATCTACTTTTCCATTTATCTTTCCGGAACCACTTATTTTTACTGTCTCAGCTTTTATATCTCCATTTACATGACCAGAACCGTTACATTCGAAATCCACACATTCTAAATCCCCATTTACAGTCCCTCTTCCGTTTAATTGTACATTGCGAAACTGCCCTCCGTTCGACATTCCATGTCCATTAATTAATAAGTCATCAGTTTTCACTACTTTCCCTCCATCATAACAACTTTGTTTTTAATTCTTCTGTACAAATCACTAAAGGTAAACGTATAACAATTTTAGTACCCTGATCAAAATATAAATCCTCTACACTCGAAAGTAAGAAACATGTTGAAATACCTAACTTTCGAATAAAAATAAGTTCACCATGTTTGTTCTTCATCGTTTCATAGTGCTCATTTAAAACATGTAACATCAATTTTCCTTCTTCAAGACTTATCTCTCCAGACTGAAGTACCTTTTCCAAAATATAAATAAAAAGGATTTTTGCAAAACGAAATTTAGTCATTTCTTGATTTTGCTCTATAAAAAAACGTACAACGGATTCTGAAGCAATCCCACGTTGTACAATGTCTTCCTTTGTTAAACAAATCTCATTCACATTTGGTGAGAACATGTCCGCCAAATCATCAAGAGACAAATTTTCTTTCATCGTCTGAATTTTTTCGATTCTATCTAAAATCTTTTCCTTAGGAAAAAACGTCTCCTGCCCCGTAAACGTTGATTTTCGCACAAACCAATCTTCTGGTATTAAGTTTTTTCTTTTCCACCTATATAGCTGACCATAGGAGATTCCAGTAAGTTCTAACAAATCTTTTTTCGAAATTAAGTCCTGACTCAAAATTTTGCTCTCCCTTCTTTTTATTCAATGTAACATAACATTGTTACGCTGTAAAGATACATTATTCCATTTTTATGAAAAATAGACTAAAATCATTGATATGCTTAACCTTTATCCGCTCTATCTAATGAATAAACCCACCATTTCATCGTATGACGGTCGAAGAAATGATGGGTTATGGGCACTTTGTTTTACTACTTTGTTTTACTACTTTGTTTTACTACTTTGTTTTACTACTTTGTTTTACTACTTTGTTACGTTATTTGTATGCTTAAACCATATTTGATAAAAATTAATCCAGCCCTGGGAGTTTATTGCTACATTTTGCACTCCCTCATGCGTATGTATCGTCATATAATTTCGGTACAAAGGAATTACATGAATATGTTGTAGCAGCTCCTGTTCAGTTTCCTCTAAAAATCGCATACGCACATTCGGATCTTGCTCCTTAAATACACGTTTTAATTTCTCGTTTAAATTGAAGGAGCTATGCTGATGAAGAAAGCTATTTGTAGTTAGCAATAGATATAAATAACTTAATTCAGCATGTTCACTTATCGTAGCACTATCATGAATCAAGTCCGCTTTTTGTATTATGTGAGGTGTAAGAAGTTCATGTGCATCTAAAAAAGATATTTCTATCTTCATTCCATACTTGGCACATTCCCTTTGAATCCAATGTGAATCCTCAACATGATCTTGATCCTGAAAGGTATATAAATATAATGTTTCTCCTTTATACCCACTAATTCCTAGTAACTCTTTAATTGAACTTTCTTTATTTATTTCGATTGTTTTTCCTAATAACAGATTCGTTGCTATTTCTCCACGTTCACCTTTTAAATCATTTAATATTTGCACGCCGTTGATGATTTGTTTTAAAGCTTGCCGAAAGGCTATATGTTGCATTGGACCTTGCTTTTTTGTATTGAGTGTAATGTATGTTACGTTCGCTTCTAATTGAGACGTTTCTTTTTTAACGCTCTTTCTATCATGGTGTAAAGAACCTAACAATACTTCATAACCACTATGACTACTTATATCTTGGAAATACCAAAGTTCAATACGATCAAGAAATGGGCGCTCGCGAAAATACAAATGATTTACTTCTAAAATAAGTAATGCATCATCATTTTTAAGAAGTTTGAATGGACCTGTTCCGTTTAATATGTATTGATCATTCTCCTTCTCCTGTAATTCAGGAATAATAGAACAATGTTCTCCGCCTAAAATATGTAAAAATAATTCATTTTCTGTTTGTAAATGAATTTCAATTGTATATTCATCTACAATATGTATTTTTTCAATATCTTGCAACATCCAGAGATGAGGGTTGTCTTTTGTACTTAAAAAACGTTTGAACGTATACTTGACATCGTGTGCAGTAAACGGCTTTTGATTATGAAAATGCACTCCTTTACGAAGATAAAATGTCCATATTTTATGTATATGATTGTATTCCCAATAAAAAGCGAGACGAGGTTCTATTTCATTTGTCATTTCATTGTAATGAACGAGCGTATCACAGACGTGCTTAACAATATGACATTCAGAGCGAAGCGTAACATACATAGGATCTAGACATGTAATTGGGTTTATACGCATGTTTAATCGTAAAACATCCATTCTTCCTTTAGGTGACTGTTCAATATGGTATCCAAAAAGTGTGTCAATCCATGTTTGAAATTGTTTTAATATGTACGGAAAATACTCTGCATATGTTTGAATGAAGGCTTTTCCATTTTTAACTTCTCCTTGTTTTACAAGCTTTTTTCCTCTTTCGTAAATAAGTGCTTCAGGTTCTTGTAGAAAAGCAAGCTTAGACCGATTTCCCCTTCCGCGTCCTGGAGACCAACTAATCCATTGCATTTCTTCTAGTTTTTTTATTGTGAATTTACTATTTCGATCTGTACAATATAATGATTTTGAAATGTCTTGCAGAGATATTTCTATGTTTTCACCAAGTTCTTTTCCTTTGGCATGCTGCAGCCAAAGCCGTATGTAATGATCCAAAATTATCATACATGCCCCCCTAAAAGATGAAAAATTTCTTTGCTTCATTCTACTCTTTTTCCTCTTTCCTTTCCATCATAGAATTTCCATATAGAAAGGAGAGAATGAAATGATGACATTCGTAAAATGTTATAGTAAACCTATATGGATTCGGTTATTTGGAGAACTGGTAACGAGTACAACTGGAGCAATGCTCGCACTCATTTTTATTATATATGTAAACAAAGCATTAAACGGAAACGCCTTGTTTACTATGTTACTTTTTGGATTACAACCGCTTAGCGAAATTGTCTTTACACTTTTTGGCGGCAGCATTACAGATCGATTTGGACGAAAAATAATTATTCTAATTGGACTACTTTTACAAGCATGCGCTATGGTTGGCTTCATTTTTGCGGAATCCGTTATACCTTTTGCTCTCTTCTACATTATGAATGGTCTAGGCCGTTCTCTCTATATCCCTGCACAACGCGCACAAATTGCTGATGTGACAGAGAAAGAAAAGCAAGCTGAAGTATTTGCTCTCATTCAAACAGTTGGAGCCATCGGAGCCATCATTGGTCCAGCAATTGGATATCTATTCTACAAAGATGATCCGACCATTCTTTTTATCTTAGAGGCTGCTGCCTTATTTCTCTATTCGTTTATTGTATGGACGCAGCTCCCAGAGACAGCTCCACTTCTTCAACATAATGAATCAAAAAACACGCCTGTGAAATGGAAACATTTTCTTTCACAACATTATAGCGTGTTTGTACTTATGGTTTTTATGCTGCCTATTAGTTTTTTCTACGCACAAATGGAAACGAGTTATCGTCTTTATGCTGAAAAGGAATTATTCACTAATTTTATGTTTGTTTTTACCTTTATGGCTACATGTAAAGGGATTATGGAGATCGTTTTGCAAGTAGGAGTCGTAAAATGGGCGGAGAAATTTTCTATGCAAAAAATTATTGTTATTTCTTATATTTGCTATACGATTTCTGCGATTGGTTACGCCTACTCCCATACACTATGGTTACTATTTTTCACACTACTAATTTTAACAACTGGAGAAAGTATAGCTTTAAATTATTTGTTACGTTTTGTTTCAGAATTAGCACCGGAACATATGCGAGGGATTTATTTCTCTATTTACGGTACGCATTGGGATATTTCACGAATGCTTGGTCCCGCAGCTGGAGCGTTATTATTACAACATTTTAGCGGGAGTTTCTTATTTAATATTTGTGCCGTATTTCTTATTATTGGTGGCACCGGCCAATATTTCTTTATAAATTATATTCTTAAACAAGACAAAACAAAAAGGCTGTCCGCATAAGGAACAGCCTTTTTTATGTAATTAAGCTTCAATCTCTTTTCCATCTTCTACAATATGATACAGCAAGTGCGCTAAATGATGAATTGGACCGTATTCTTCCTCTTCTTCATCTGTTTCACCTTGGAATTCAAGATCATTTAAATACAGTGCTACAAATTCATAAAACAGCTTTAAATCGAAACCGTAGCAAGCGATTGGTTCTTCTTGATCACCTTCATATTGGAGCATTAAATATTGCTCATTACCTTCTGCATCTTCTGCATCAAAGAATACAAAAAAGCCAACATTTGTATCTAAATCAAACAGATGACGAGTTCCGCCTTCTGTTGCTTTGTTAAAGTCATCTTCATTTAACTTATAAACAGTTGTTGCTTGTGCATTATCTTCTTGATGAAAATTAACTGTAAATTTTTTCATGTTGACACCTCCAAATGGTATATCCCTAGCATAACAGATTTATTAACATTACACAAAATTAACGAAAAAGGACTGTTTACGAAAGTAAACAATCCTTTTGTTTTATTTTTTTATCATGCGAAGTATAAAGCTAGCGATAAAGATAAGTATAAGGGCACCAATTAAAGCTGGTACAATGTAAAAACCACCAATAACTGGACCAAATTTTCCAAATAAAGCTGTACCAATCCAAGAGCCGATGATGCCGGCAATTATATTACCAATAATACCACCAGGGATATCTTTTCCAATAAGTAAGCCACCAAACCATCCTAAAATGCCGCCAACAATTAATGACCATATGAATGACATGAAGTTATTTCCTCCTTATAACAATAAATATAGTTATACATGATACAAATGCGGAATTATTTATCATTAGTTATGCTACATTCTTATAGAACTATGCACTGAAGTCGCTATTTCTTTACGAAATTACATAGTTAGTATATTGACTTTTGAACATACTTTTTGGAACGAAAACTCTGTTTTAAATCATTATTAATGACATTCCGTTACTCCCTGTGGAAACGAGAATACATTTAACGGATCATATTTCTCTTTCACTTTCCGTAATTTCTTAGCATTGTTGCCATAGTAAGCTTCTTCATAATTTTTCAAACCACTATAAGGGAAGTTCACAAATGATCCTTCTGTTATTGATTCTATATATTTAAAACTCTGTTCCATCCAATTGATATTATCTTTTGCAAATTTTGCATCCTCCCATATAGTTTGAATCCCCATTATATACTTGGCATCTCGATAATAAAATGCTGTTGCTTCTTTAGGCACCTCTTTTACTTTTCCACCAAGTGCATATAGACTTACTGCTGCAAAAATACTTCCTGCTGCTCTCTCTTGAATGAGGTCAACAATGGCATTAATCTCCTGTTCGTCATAATCCTGATACACAAATCTTCCTGTAGACTTAAACATCTCTGATTCCGGATAAGATGATTGTAACTTTGTAATAGCTTCAAAAAATGTTATATATTCTAAATTCATTCTTACGCCGTCTATGTTGATTAACATTTGTAAAATTTCTTCTGCTTCTTCTGGCTTACCATAAAATATTCCTCGTCCATAAATCGCCATTTCCTCAGTTTCTGAATTATATATACTGGCACCAAGCGTAATTCTGTTATCTAGATTAATTATCCACTCTTGCCATTTATACAGAAATTCTCTGTGTGTTTCTAATAAAGCATCTGGCCAATATATTTCAACTAAAGTCACCTTATCTATTTTTGCTGGGAGTTTAAATGTCATGGATACAACAACACCAAAGTTCCCACCACCAGCTCCGCAGCCTGCCCAAAATAAATCTTTATGAGACTTTTCGTTTGCAATAATCAATCTCCCTGTATAATCTATTAATTCCAGTTCTAGTAAACTATCACATCCAAGTCCAAGGTATCTGCTCAAATATCCCCATCCGCCTCCTAATGTGTACCCACTTATCCCTACAGTCGGACAAGTCCCCCCAGGAAATGGATACCCTTTCGCAGAAATAAAATCATAGACTTGCTTATTCTTTACTCCGCCTTGCACTTTTAACGTATGCTTATTCTCATTCAATTGCATGCGATGCATTCTACTTATATCAATAACAAGAACACGATTTCCAATAGAATATCCTTCATAATGATGTCCACCTGATCGAATCCGGATTTCTATGCAATTTTTTCTTGCCCAAATAATCGCATTACTCACATCCCATTTTGTATAACAATACACAATAACTAAAGGGAATTTTTGAATTGCTTGATTCCACTCTTGTCTAGCTTCTTCATATTCTCGATCATATCTTGTAATTACTTCACCTGTTAACCCTTGGTAACTCATTTCAAGCATGATAAACATCCTTTACCTATTCCAAACAGAAGTTGTTTTCTTTTCAAAATAATATATGTCTTTTATGCATTCTGTGTTCGTTTTATTTGTTTCATTAAAAAAATGTTTTAAACTATAGAAAAAGTATTAGGCTGCTAAAAAATAGTTGTAGACTGAAAAGGTGTTGTCTGTACATGAAAGCACTTTTTGCTAGCATAAAGTATCGTAAAACCTTTAAAAGTCCCTTCAGAAGTAATGAAGGAACTTTCCATTCACATAATCAGCGTTATTTGGAGTGACTTCTCGCTAGGAAATCATACATGACAAAGATACAAGTGGCTCATTTAGCAATTAGTCTATATCTTTATTTTATTAAATTAGAAAAACAAGAATCGAGAAATCAAATTAGACCAACGATATTTAGTCTAAAACCTTTTTTAAATAGAACACTTATGCCTGCAAATCTTTTCTCGATGTTTTTTCTCTTATTAGTAAGTTAGCTAGATGCTTGCGTGCTGTTTCCATCGGTCCCATGGTAAAGTAACCTAACCATATAGTAGCAAAGAGTAGCTGCAGCAAACAGATTAATATCCAAACAAAAATGACTGTAAACGAGTTGGGGTTCCCACCAAACCCCAAGCCCCAACCATAAAACAGAACTGAACACAAAATATTTTGTAATACATAGCAGCTCAAGGACATCTTACCTGCTCTTTCTAGGAAGCTCCATAATGAAAAGGAATGGAATTTTTCAACCAATAAGCTGATTGCCCCCATGTATCCAATCGACAGAATCGGAGCAAATACATACCTTACTGGAAAATCAAAATAACCTCCGGGAATAAACAGCAATAAGTTTAGAGGTAAACCAAGAGACAGTCCGATCTTCATCATCTTTTTGCGAATGTTCCGTCCATTATCATCGTTCGCAAAAGCTCCTTTCCTCATCAGCAGAACACCTGTTAAAAATAGAAAAATATTAAAGGGAATAACAAAGATTGCTTCTGTCCGCAAATCCCAAAAATGGTTAAGTCGATATTGAACCTGTTTCAACCAAGATCCACTTTGATAAAGCTTAGTGACTTCTTGAGGTACTGCAAATGACTCACTATTTACTTGATGTCCCAGTACACCTAAGCAAACAATTAATATAAAGAAGGCATGAATCACTGCAGCACTGATCATCGTTATTCGCATCGTTTTTTCTCCTACTTTGACGATAAGAGAGACAATAATCGCGGTCATTGCATAAGACATCAAAATGTCGTACTCCAGCACCAAGGTAAAGTGCAGAAATCCTTCGAGAAGTAGAATTAAGGAGATCCATATGTATATTCCTGGCCAAGGACGGTTCAACCGTTGCGATTGCTGGTATTTTAATTCCAACCCAACGCCAAACATGATGGCTAATAAGCCAAGCAATTTGCCATTAATTAAAGCTAAAAATAAAGTTCGTAAAAAGGCGTCACCTGATAACCACCACTTGTTATGAGTAAAGGTAAATATATAATTCAAATCCCCTAAATGTGCAAAAATCCAAATATTTGTTCCTAAGGTCCCTAAAATTGCTACTCCTCGTAAAATATCTAGACTTCGAATTCGTTTACTGCTTTTCATGTTTCACTCTCCGCTTTCTTAATTTTTTCATTATCAATCACACATTTACTTTATTTGTAAAAAATACCATATATACCATAATTTCATAAGAAGCAATTAAAGATTTTATTTGTATAACGTCTACATGTGAAGTTGGCATAACATGAGTTATCGGCAGTCAATGTAACTAGAAGCTTATAAAAAAGCCCTCCAGCTAAGCGGTCTGGAGGGGGTTTCTTGTTCACATAATCAAGCTTATAGGTGGTTCTTTGTAAGTTCAATCCGAGAAATCTCTAAACCACGTTTCTAGTTCTTCAGCATCATAATACCTATTACTATCCCGAACTGCTATTTTATTAATCAACACCCACCATTTTCCAGTTACAAGTTGATCCTCTCTGCCGATAACTATCATCAACAGGGTTACTAGGGGGGGCCAATTAGGGTCACGATTTAAGTGAATGTAGGTCCTGAATTGTCCTTATTGCCCGTATAAAAATCGTATATCTACTATTTAGTCTAATACTTTGTTTTAATAAAAATTTTCTTCATGAAAGAAAATTAGTCATCAGTCTAAATCTTTATTTTACTAAAGTAGAAAAATAGGAATAGGGAAATCTAATTAGACCAACGATGCTCCGTCTAAAACATTTTTATAACAGGTCAGTATTTACACTTGAACATGTTGCATTCATGCTCTCATGGGCTATTCATCAAGTTAATAAGCTATAAGTGTAGTTTTTCTCTTTCTCATGCGAAATAAAATAACCAATCCTAAATTGGCTTGGTTATTTTGTAGTCTATTATTTTATTTGTTCTTTTTGCTTATATGTTAAATACGCTAAAACACTCTTGCTATTTGTATACTTCGGATTATTTCCTTTCCGGGGTTCACGAGAATGTGTTTTTTCATATCCAGGTACCTCAGGCATATCTTTTAAAAATTGCATAACTTCAGCTTCTGTTCCTTCAATACGTACACGAATCATTATTGTTGCTCCTTACTATATATGTTTTACTCTACCAAGTATATCGACTACTACAAATCCCGCAAGTATGAATTATCTTTTTAAGGTAAATGATTTTCTAGCAACGAACAAAGTCATTTCTGTATAAAAAGACTGTATTTCATTCTTTTCTATTGTGATATGAAACCATTCTTGTATTTCTTTAGGAGCTTTTATCATATAGTGTGTTAATTCATCTCTTTCATTTTTAGGAACATTCATCATATCACACCACCATTCAAACTTAAATTCTTTATCAAAAGTGGTATATGATTGTACCTGTAAACCATTTCTTTCTAATAACGATATCCATTCTGTCTTTTTATAAGCACGTTGGTGACTTGGATCACGCTTTTTCTCTAAAAAGTTATAAAAAACATCGTATTCTTCAACTTCTGGAGCAACATTATCAATAAGAAGAAACAGACCATGTTTTTCTAATGTTCGATGTACTTCCGTAACGAATCGATCAATGTTGGTAAAATGATGTGCAGCAATGCGGCACGTAATGGTATCAAACGATTCATTTGGAAATGGTAATTTTTCTGCGTTCCCTTGTACAAATGAAACATTTGTATGTCCATTTGAATGAATAAATTGTTCTGCTTTCTCTAGCATGTTCTCCGTCAAATCAAATGCAACGACATCTTGAAATAAAGAAGCTAATGCATTTACAACGTGTCCTCCACCGGTCGCAATATCAAGAAGGCGACCATTCTTATTGTTTCTAACGTTTTCAATGAGAAATTGTAAATCCGTTCCCTTTGCATGAATTAGACTCGTTACATATTTCGTAGCATTTTGACCAAATTGGTTCACAACTAACTTTTCATTATTCATTTACATCAGCCCCTTTAATCCCCTTTTCCTTCATAAAGTTATATGAACAGTTTTAAAGTCCTGCAAAAACTAATTTTTATTTATCACATCTAGTCCTCCTATGTATACATTCATCATATTTATATACGCCTTTATCTCCTTATTTCCCTATTGATTTTATATATTAATAGTTAAATGAATCTATTTTAATCTGTCCATTTGTAACGGAAATAACTTATAAATCAAAAAAATTGAAATTCTTCTTTCAAACCCTTAATATATACCCTAACTCAAAATATACAGTTATAAGATGAAATGGAAAAAGGAGGTTTTATATACGAGTTTCACTACTATTAAAGACTGAGAGGTTATTCTATGTGGCGTAATAAAAACGTATGGATTGTTCTAACTGGTGAATTTATTGCTGGGGTAGGTTTATGGCTTGGAATTCTAGGTAACCTAGAATTCATGCAAAAGCATGTTCCATCTGATTTTATGAAATCCGTTATTATGTTTATTGGATTATTAGCCGGAGTCCTTGTTGGTCCCATGGCAGGAAGGTTTATTGACCAATATTCTAAGAAAAAAGTACTTCTATATGCAGGATTTGGTCGTGTATTAAGTGTTATTTTTATGTTTTTCGCTATTCATTACGAGAGTATTTTATTTATGATTTTATTTATGATCGCCATTCAAATTTCTGCAGCCTTTTATTTCCCTGCACTACAATCTGTTATCCCACTTATTGTTCAGGAACATGAATTATTACAAATGAATGGAATTCATATGAACATCGGAACAATCGCTCGTATTGTCGGTACCTCGCTGGGCGGAATCCTTCTTGTTGTAATGAGTTTAAAATATATGTATGCTTTTTCAATGGCTGCTTACGCACTATTATTCTTTTTTACTTTTTTATTAAACTTTGAAGATATGAAAACAGATATAACGAATGAAAAGAAATCACAAAATACAAGTTTTATAGAAGTGTTTCACATTTTAAAAGAAGTCCCTATTGCATTTCGCGCTCTAATTTTAAGTATTATTCCGCTTTTATTTATCGGTGGCTTTAATTTAATGGTTATTAATATTAGTGAAATGCAGCATGATACAACAATTAAAGGATTTATTTATACAATTGAAGGTTTATCGTTTATGCTCGGTGCATTTGTAATTAAACGTTTATCAGAACACGTTTCACCATATAAGTTACTGTATATCTTTTCATTTTGTATTGCTTTCTCACACTTATCTCTCTTTTTTAGTGATATAAAATGGATGACACTTGTATCTTTCGGTATGTTTGGATTTAGTGTTGGCTGCTTCTTTCCTATTATGTCAACGATTTTCCAGACGAAAATTGATAAAAGCTACCATGGGCGTATATTTTCATTCCGGAATATGTTTGAGCGTGTAATGTTCCAAATTGTCTTACTCGGAACGGGTTTCTTCTTAGATACAATCGGATTGCAATATATGGTACTTATTTTCGGTGTCATTTCTCTACTTATTATTTTAGTTTCATTATCACAGCAAAAACAACCGAGTAAAAATACTTCTCAAACAACAAATATGTAGGAGCCATCTCATGTTAGAGATGGCTTTCATTATTATGAAAGTAGTTCACCAAAGTCACCTGTCTTAATATCACCACTGTTCGCTTCATCCGTATCAATATGCATATCTAGTGCAAATGTATCTTTCACACGAACTAATACTTGATGAAAAATTAGCGCTCGATCTCCACCTACTTTAATACTCACATATTGCCCATCTTTCACTCGAAAATGTTCCGCATCTTCTGATGTCATATGAACGTGCCGCTCAGCAACAATTACCCCTTTATCAATTTGAATTTTACCATTCGGGCCGATTACAGTAATACCAGGTGTTCCATCGATATTTCCTGATGAACGAATAGGAGCATTAATTCCAAGCTTCCGTGCATCTGTTTTTGAAATCTCCACTTGTGTAAATTTGCGAACTGGCCCAAGAATTCGTACTTTCGCAATTTCTGATTTCTCCGTTTTGATGGTAACTGTTTCTGCTGCGGCGAATTCTCCTGGCTGAGAAAGTTCTTTTGCTACTGTTAACTCATAGCCATTTCCAAAATTTTTTTCCAAGTCTTCCTTTGTCACATGAATATGCCGATTTGATACACCAATAGGAATTTGCTTCATGTTTATTTCTCCTTTTGTAAATATACATTTTCTATTGTTTCCTGATTTGTGAAATTTAGTTATTAGGAGTAATAAATGTTATGAAAAAATTGTAATAGGTGTGTTTAATGATTTTTTTGAAGTAACCTTACTTTTTGAATTATATATCCAAATAAGGAATCTATATTCTAGTGTAAATTTTAGAGGGGGTTATATTATTTTTTTATTATTATTTATAAAAATAATACAGTGAATGAAATTTTGTTTTAATTGCTAGTTTTGTATTTTCGTAAAAAAATGTTAAAATGTAAATATGTGTGTTTTCAGAAAAGTAAAAGAATATGAATACTAAAAACAAAGTTTAATGAAAATAGTAGTATTTTTTAGGAGGGGTTATACATGAAGTACACGCTAGCAACAAGAATGAAAGCATTCCAATCCTCAATTTTTAGTGAATTAGCAGCCTATAAAAAAGAGAAAATTGCAGAAGGTCATGAAATTATTGATTTAAGTATCGGAAATCCAGATATGCCTCCGGCTGATATTGTACGAGAAGCACTAGTAAGTGCAACAAATGAAAAAAAGAATTATGGATATACATTGACAGGTACACAAGAATTTCACAATGCTGTGACAGAATATTATGAGATTAATCACCATGTCGCTTTAAATGCTGATAACGAAGTATTATTATTAATGGGATCACAAGACGGACTTGTTCATTTACCGATGGCTTTTGCTAATCCAGATGATATTATCCTTGTTCCAGATCCAGGTTATACGGCATATGCAACAGGACTTGCAATGGCAGGTGCAACTCCGTATTTTATGCCATTAAAAAAAGAAAATGCTTTTCTTCCTGATTTACATACGATTCCGAAAGAAGTTGCCGAAAAAGCAAAAATGATGATATTAAACTTTCCTGGTAATCCTGTACCGGCAATGGCAACAGAATCATTTTTTACTGATGTTATTGCTTTTGCAAAAGAATACAATATTATTGTCGTTCATGACTTTGCTTACTCTGAATTTTATTATGATGGACAAAAGCCTATTAGCTTCCTATCCGTTCCGGGTTCAAAAGATGTTGGTGTCGAAATCAACTCTCTATCTAAAAGTTATAGCTTAGCTGGTAGTCGTATTGGCTATATGATTGGAAATAAAGAGATTGTAGAAACACTTAAACAATTTAAATCAAACATCGATTACGGTGTCTTTCTTCCAATTCAAAAAGCCGCAACTGTTGCTTTACGAGAAGGTGCTTCATATTGCGCAGCAAACCGGACGATCTATCAAAAACGAAGAGATACATTTATTGATGGACTAGCTGAAGCAGGCTGGCATGTTGAAAAACCAGCTGGAAGTATGTTCATATGGGCAGAAATTCCAAAAGGTTGGATTTCTTTAGAATTTGCATACGCATTGATTGATCGTGCCAATGTCGTTGTCACACCTGGTCATGCATTTGGCCCGCATGGAGAAGGCTTTGTTCGCATTGCCCTTGTTCAAAATGAAGAAAAGTTAAAACAAGTAGTTAACAACATTAAAAATAGTGGTATTTTTTCTAGTGAGGGTGCAGCCGATTTAGTAAGAAATTAATTACCTTCCCCCTGCTCTCTTTTTCGAAGCAGGGGTTTATTTTTTATAAAAGGAATAAAGGAAATCATGCCATAGCTGATACAGTTACCCTCCTCTTATCTTGACTTAGAAACTACACTTATAATATATAATCAGGAGGTAACGTATGAACAAAGTTAACATTCAAAGTGTACTGCCGCACCGATATCCTTTTTTAATGGTTGATCATATCGTTGAAATGGAATCTGGCAAGTCGGTAAAAGGTTATAAAAATGTAAGTTGCAATGAATGGTTTATAACAGAATCACAAACGACAATGCCACACACGTTAATTATTGAAGCAATTGCACAACTCGGAGCATTTGTCAGCCTGGAAAATACTGTTGGGTTAGGATTTCTCTCATCACTAGAAGGAGTAGAATTTTTAGGATCCGCTCAGCCTGGTGATCGATTAGACCTATATTATGAAGTTATTCGAAATAAACGTGGATTTATTCTCGGAAAAGGTCATGCCGCTGTAAATGGAAAGACAATTGTCAACGTAGATAAATTGTTAGTGTATATGGAGTCTGTGTAACAATAGAGCTAAAATCCCAATTTATAAAAGTTAGAACAGTGATGTTTACATTCACTGTTCTTTTCTGTTTTTAAAAAGAGAAATAGTCTCCCAAAAGGTTGTTAATCCTAATGTTTACTAATGTTGATTTTAATTGATTTTTTGCAAAGCCTTACTTCTCTTAACATGAATAGATAAAAAACTATTGAGTAAGGAATCTCACTTTTAAGACCCTTCCGCGCCATAATCCTTAATAGTTAATTTTACGCTATATTTAATTGGAACCTCACTAAATGTTTTATCCCAATCTTTTTTAACCTTTTCCCACGTTTTAGGATACTCAATTTTTAATCTGTTTCCGAATCCAGCAACGTCGACCTGATATTCTTTTTGAATTTTTTTCAGTGTATGCTTCACTAGTCGATCTACTTCTTGCGTAGCGGCTTTTTCTGCCCTTTTTATAAACTGATTTTTAAAAGGTGTACCCGAAGCAACCCAGTTTTCAGATATCCGTCCCTCTGATTCCATGTTTACATCAAAAGAGATTTTGTTTCCTTTAACGTGAGGGGTAATCGTACTTTTCATAGATGCGACCTCATACATAATCAGCTGTCCTGTTTTTTTATCAACACCTTTCACCAAACCACCTTTCCCCTTTCCAGATATCCATGTTAAGCCTTCCAATTCCTTTTCACTCAAAAAGCCACGCAATTTTTTTGTTTTTCCTTTAATGATCGCAGCTCCCGAAAATTTCACTTCCCCATCTGACGAAACCACATTTTGCAACAGAAAACTGGATTCTGATTGCATTTTGCCTGGTAATTTAGCAAGCGGAACAGGAGGTAAAATCCTTGATGTTCTGTATTGATTATCTGCAATTCCAAATAAACGAAGCGCCGGAATTTCTCCTGGCTCATCTGTTTCTAGCGTCTTGCTGGCTCGCCCCTTGCTAATTAACATGAGGCAGCTCGGTCGAATCTCATTATCACGAAGATAAACATCAAGTAACTTTTTCAAACTAAACGTGCGTGCGAGATCAGCACTAATAACCATCACTTTCGTGTGGTGAAAAATTACAGGCCGATCTCTTCTTAATGAAACTTCACGAATCATTTGGTGGAGAGAATCTCCGGTTTCAGAAACATTCTTGTAAGATTTTTGTTGCGATGATCCAGCCTTCCCTCCTCCACTTGATGATTGCGGTTCAACGAATTGATAGGTCGATGTTATAATATTCTTCTTCGGATACCCCCCGCCTTGTTTTTGTAGTTTTTTCTCAACAGTCGACTCCTTTCCTTTATCAAATGCCAAACCTACCTCGAAACCCAACTCTTCAATTTCATGGCTGCTCCAGCACCCTGTAAGAGATAGAAGTAAAAGAACCAACGGTAAAATCAGGAGGAACCGTACATGATTAAGAATTTGTTTCATTCTTTCTCTTCCTCCATCTGAAGATTATGAGAAGAAGCAGTGGCAATGCACCGAATAAAAACAAAGCAGCATTACCAATCATATCCCCCAATTTAAATAGATCATTGGTATTTTTAGGAGTGATGGAAATGATGTAAACGATCGGAAGTAACCCATACATAAACGAATGAATATTCTTTTTAAAGAGTTGAGCCAGCCCCAAAGCAGCAGCATAATAGCAGATTGTATAGGTTGAAAAGATTTGCATAATCCATATTACAAGTAATAAAGATTCGAAACGTTCAAATATTAAGCCGGGAATTTCAAAACTTCGCATGAGATCAATCGTTGGCCATGTTCTCGTTATCACTCCATCGACGGATAATGCTCCGATAACCATCACAACTGTAATAACATAAAAAATTAAAGGAATGAGAGTTCCAACTAAAACAACCTTGCCAGCCTTGTTTGGCTCTTGCATGAACGCCAAAAGGAGCAACATAATTTCAAATCCTGAATATGCGAGAGTTGTTGTTTTTATCCCTTTTAGCACTGGCATAATTCCTAATCCTAATACCGGACGAAGATTATCTATCTCAAATATTCCAATACTCATAAAGGCAGTCAACAAAAAAAGGAAGACCGTAATTGGGAATATAATTTCAAACAGACGAGCCATTGGGTTTATGCCGCCTAACATCAAATAAAGACTCGTCCACATAAATGTCATGATAATAGCCCAGCCAGGAGTTCCTTCCAGTAAAAAAAAACTCGTTACTTCTTCTAGCACTCTGACTTCAAATGAAGAAAGGATAAAAAAGTAACCTATTATAAATAGACTCAATAACCCACCTACCCATTTTCCTACAATGTCTTGGCTGTATTGATAAAATGTTTTTTCGGGAAACTGCTGGCTTAATTTGACCATAATCAATCCTGCAATCATCGCAATTATCCCGCCTAAAATAACAGTTATCCAAACATCTGGTGTCTTCACTTTCTCCCCAGCTGTTCTAGGCAAGGTGAGAATGCCTGCTGCAAGTACATAATTAATAAGAATAACAGCTGCTTGTGACGTCTTAATTTGATCTTTAGGTTTAGTAATCATCACTGGTCACTTCCTTTTTAAAGTAAGCTATCCTTTTCGTATGGGGTCTTTCGGATTTAGCATCTTCGGACGACGTTTCATCATTTGAAATGGCATGCGAACCAAAAAGTCTTTCCAATCACTTAATCGATAAGGAACAGCCGGACTGACATAAGGTACGCCAAAACTCTTTAGTTTCACCATATGACTGCATAAGAAGAGGGAAAACAGAATGACCCCGTACAATCCAAACATGGCAGCGCAAAACATGGCTACAAAGCGAAGAATGCGCAGTGGAATCGCTGTACTATAAGGTGAGAGAGCAAATGAGGAAATGGCAGTTGCAGCTACTACGATTACCATCATGGGACTAACAATCCCTGCTTCTACCGAAGCCTGTCCAATGATTAGTCCGCCGACGATCCCCATCGCCGAGCCAATTGGTTTTGGTAAACGTAGTCCGGCTTCCCGTAAAATTTCGATAGCTACTTCCATAAGCAATGCTTCTATAATTGCAGGAAACGGCACACCTTCCCGTCCTCCTATGATGGAAACGGCTAGCTTGGTCGGAATCAATCCAGGGTGAAACGAGATAAAGGAAATATACAAGGCAGGTGTAAAAAGAGAAATGATTGCTGCTCCAAAGCGTAATAGGCGGATGAGCGTGCCAGGAATCCAACGTTCATAATAATCTTCGGGCGATTGCATCATCATACTAAATGTAACTGGAACGATCAAAGCAAAAGGTGTCCCGTCCAATAAAATCGCAACCCGACCTTCCATTAGTGCGGCGATAACGCGATCAGGACGCTCCGTACTCTGCGCTTGCGCAAAAGGACTGAAATAATTATCTTCGATGAGCTGCTCTACATAGCCTGATTCCAGTACATTATCAATATCAATTTTCTGAATTTTCCTCTTAACTTCTTCTACTAATGCCGAGTCAGCAATTTCTTTCATATAAACAACGGCTAGTTCTTTTTTTGCCCGCTTTCCTACTTGAAACTTTATTAATGATAGGCCTTCATTTTCACCATGACGTCGCAAAAGAGCGGTATTATCGCTTAAAATTTCTGTGAAGCCTACTCGTGGACCTCTAACCGATACTTCTGATATCGGTTCTTCGATATTCCGCGTTCTCCCTTTTATTGTATCAAGAATTAATATACCTAATGATCCATCAATCAAAAGTGCCGTTGAACCTGTCAACACTTTTGACATTAAATCTTTTATATCATGAACTTCTTTTACTTCACTAATGGGAAGGATTTGTTCTTTAATAAACTCTTTCGAAACTGTACCTTTCATATAAGATGAATCCTGTTTGTATTCTTCATAAAAATCAAGCATCAATGATTTCATAATGTGTGTGTCGATGAGCTCTTTGTCCGACAGACCCTCCACAAAAATGATTGCCGCCTGAATACCTGTACGCCCAATGTTAAACTCCCGAAAGTGTACATCTGAGTTATAACTAATTTCTTTCTTTACAAGTTCCAAATCTGCGGTGAAATCGCCTGTAAAATGTTCTGTTGAGTCCTGAAAAGACCTAACTTCCTGCTTATCTTCATATGTATTGGTTGTTTTCTTCATTTGTTTGATCTTTGATTTCTGCTCACTCATTCCCATCACTCTTTCTCTTTGAAAACTTAATGTACATCCAGCAACCTAGTACCATGCTTTCTATAGTATTCAATCGTGTAAATTAAACAGTTCACAACTATAATCATTTCCTAAAAAAAGAAATTTATGTTATTACATATAATCAATTTTTCATTGGATAAAAGCTATTGCAATAGCGAAATCGAGTTCAAGATAGAAGAAACGTCTGTGGTTTTACGGAGATTGATAAACGCGTTCATTTAATCAATTGAGTTAAGCGTTTAAAAATATCTAATATTTGGAGTATCCGTTTGGATTAAAATCTTCGCAGGAGAATAGATTAGAAGAATAGATTAGAAGAATAGATTAGGAGAAGATATTGAAATTGGTATAAAGGTTGCTCTTATTTCTATTAATGGTGACAGAAATGAGGATGGTAACGCTCGCTTTAAGCACATCTAAAATCATATTCATCAAAATAAAAACTAGCGACACAGATAAAGTTCAACTAATTGGGCTTATGACAGCAGTTATTCTCATCTATCTTTTTTGTTTTCTTAGAATCTTATATCGGGATCTTACTTCTCGTTAATGTGGGGGTAAAAAATTGGGCCATTTCATTCTTAAAACTCAAACTAGGTATATATAAATAAAAGAGATCATTTTATGAATTTAATGAATGAAATCAATCACTGCCCTATTCTAGGTGAAACTTTACGGCCACATACTCCTTCTTCCTTACAAATTGACACCTTTAATGGATATGCTTGGTTAGGAATGGTTGTATTTGTTATGGAGGGAGTGTATGCTCGTAAATTTCCATATGTAGCATTGTTGTCTAAATTTCCAGAAATCAATGTATGTACATACGTTCAATACGATGATAAACCCGATGCTTTTTTACGTCTGTTGATATGGAAGGTTAGGCCTCATATACAATAGAGAGGACATGGTTCGATTTTCCATATCACTCCATACAAATTTATTTTTCAAAAAGAAGGACAAATTTTTCATTGCAAAAGTATTCACTACATCTGATATTTGCTCTTCAATATAACAATCCACTTCATTCCTCATCCTCTAACGAATGAATCCAACTAAAAATTTTTGAAATTACATACGGAATGAAAAATACGATAAAAGCTTGCCCGAAAACTTTCCACTCTGGAAGATAGGAAACAATCATTTTCCACATTTTAATCATCCTATATCAGCAGTTGACACCGCGACTTTTTACTCTAATCGGAATTTCTTACCTATTATTATGTCTTATGTGCGGAAATTTCATCCCCAAAAACACGCCATTTGTTATGAATGAAACACAATGTAACTGTTCCGCTGTCATAAAAAAATGTAAGCTAAACAGAGATCATGCTATAAATCATGACCTCTGTTTATGTGGTTTATTTATCCTGCGTATAAGTATTTGCCTCGACTGTTGATAAAAATGGGCTGATTTTATTTAAATAATAAATATATAACTCGTGCATAGCACGTGTACAAGCTGTATAGAAAAGTTTACGTTCACTTTCTCTTCTATATTGTTTATGTGAAGCATTATAAATAATAACCGCATCAAACTCTACACCTTTCGCTAAATAAGAAGGTACGATAAGTATCCCCGAACTAAACGAAGCTGTTTCTTTTTCAATAAGGTGAATTTGTATATATTGCTGCAGTATGTCATATGCTGCTTTACTTTCTTGAGCAGTTTTACAAATAACTGCTATCGTTTTGTGACCATTTTCTTTCAAATTTTTAATCCGACTTACAATTTTCTGATGCAGTTCCTCTTCGGTGTCTACTACTGTTATAACTGGTTTGCTTCCCTCACGTTGAAAAGGTTCAATAGAATCTCCCCCTGAAATAAGTTGCCGCGTAAATTCAATAATTTGTTTCGTCGAACGATAACTACGGGTAAGTTCAATGCGTTCACTTTTTTCTTCTCCATATAAAGCATATAGTTGCGAAAATCCATTTTCAGTCGCATGTGCATGTATTGTTTGATTAAAATCACCAAGTATCGTCATTTTACTATGTGGAAATAATTGCTTCAAAAAGGTAAATTGAAAATCTGAATAATCTTGAGCTTCATCAATAAATATATGCTCTACAGATGTACTTCTTTGTAAATCCTCCAGCTGATCTTTTATATATAAATAAGGTGTCGCATCCTCATATGCCATATAAAAGCGCTGTATACGTTCTGCCGTTTCTTCACATATTTCTTTCCAATTTGGTGGTAGGCTATTACTATCTGTAAATTGCTTTGCAAACAACGAATCTGTAAACAACTGTAAATAAATTGCAGGCGTATTAATGAATTGAAGTCTCTTCACACGTTTACGAAGTGGTTTAAAGCGGGCGTTCACAATCATTGCAGCTAACATTTGTTGTTCACGTTCAAAATCATCAAATGTATTATCACCATACTGTTTTTCTTGTTGAAGTTTCTTATGAACTTTAGCATACATTTCTTTATCTAACAGTTGTATTTCTTCTTCAACCCAAAGTTCTTTTCGTTCTAGCCGCTCTCTTTTCTTTAGTTCTTTTAATAACCACTCAGAAATTAACTTTATTCGATTCGGAATTCTCATAGAAACAGGAAAAGAATAAAATTTCTCTTTTATTGCTTCCTTCGACATTAATAAGTTTCCGCGAAATTTAACATCTTTAAAAATCATTCCATCTTGTCTCAAATACGTCACATAGTTATCTACAACCTTCACGAAAAGTGCACTTGCTTTATATCGAATTCCTTGCATACGTACTGAGTATTCTCGTTCTTCTATCTCTGAAAGTACATATTCCATTTGTGTGAACGGATCTTCTACATCAAAACTCTTATCTATATGCTCCTCTAAATATTCTTGAAATGTTGTCTGTTTCATATTTTCTTCTCCTAATTCAGGAAGAACAGTCGAAATATAACTATTAAACATTGAATTAGGAGAAAAAAGAATAATTTGATCCGCATGTAATGTATTTCGATATCGATATAGTAAATAAGCCACACGCTGCAATGCAGCAGATGTTTTTCCGCTTCCTGCTGCTCCTTGCACAATAAGTAAACGACTCGTTTCGTTACGAATAATTAGATTTTGTTCTTTCTGAATCGTAGCAACGATACTTTTCATTTGTGTATTCGCATTCTTCCCTAACACTTCTTGTAATAATGCATCACCAATCGTTACTCCTGTATCAAACATACTCTCCATTTGACTGTTACGAATGATGAATTGTCTCTTTAAAGTGATTTCTCCTGTAATAATTTCATTTTGCACCTTATACACGGCCGCTCCCAACGAGTAATCATAATATAGACTGGATATAGGTGCTCTCCAATCATATACAAGAAATTGTTCTGTGCTTTCATCAAAAAAAGAATGCATCCCAAGATAAATCTGATCAGTACTTCTTTCACTTTCTTCTAAAAAATCAATTCTCCCAAAATACGGAGATTGCTCTAGTCGTTTTAGCATCTTAAGCTGCCTATCTGCATGATAATGACTGCGCTCTCTTTCAGATAACAACTCTACTTGTTGCTTTATACTCGCTGCAGTTTCAACAGCCTCTTCAGCATTATCGAAGTTAACTGTTACATCATTCCAAAAGTCTTTTCGAATATTGACTACCTCTTTTTTCCCGCTACTCACATATTGCTGAAGAACATCTATCTCCTCTTTAATTTTCTTTATTACTTCCTCTACTCGTTGCTGTTCTCTCTTCCATTCTTGCTCATACTGTTCCATATTGTCACTCCTTATCGAGAAAAATAATTTGACCAAAAGTTTGACAAACACAGTTGTTTTTTGATAAAATTATATTGGGTAATTATCGAAATAAAACCAGCATTACCCTATGGTCATTTTTTCATTTTAACATATACATCTTTCTTAATTCAACGAAAATAGATATAGTTATCAAACAATTTCACTCTCTATGAGAGAACTAAATAAAATTCTAGACATTTTACACATTAAATAGATTGCACCAAATAAAAAGTCGATTTTCTTTACAGGAAATCGACTTTTTATTACTTTTTTCTATAGTCTAAAACATTTTTTAATGAGACAGTAAATAGATTATAATGTTAATTCGAATTGCTTGGCGTACAAGTTTGCATACACCCCATTGTTTGCAAGTAACGCATCGTGTGTACCTTGTTCCACAATGCCATCCTTCGTTACTACGATAATTCGTTGGGCATTTCGAATAGTGGAAAGACGATGGGCAATTACGATCGTTGTACGCCCTTTTGCTAACAGTTCAAGCGATGCTTTGATGATGTTTTCGCTCTCATTATCTAGTGCGCTTGTTGCCTCATCTAAAATGAGGATTGGTGGATTCTTTAGAAAAACTCGCGCTATGCTTACCCTTTGTTTTTGACCGCCAGAAAGTTTAACACCTCGTTGTCCAATCTCGGAATGGTAGCCGTTTGGCAAGTTCATGATAAAGTCATGGGCATTTGCATGCTTGGCTGCATTCATTATTTCTTCATCACTGGCTGCTGGATTGCCGTATCGAATATTTTCCATTACCGTTCCTGCGAAGAGATAAACATCTTGCTGTACTATTCCAATACTTTTTCTTAAGGACTGTAGGTCGATATGGCGAACGTTAATACCGTCTACTAACACATCCCCCTCCGTCACATCATAAAAGCGAGGGATGAGTGAGCATAACGTCGTTTTCCCCACGCCGGACGGACCAACTATCGCCACGAACTCCCCTGGGTGTATTTGAAGTGACATATTTACCAGGACATCGGTCAAATGGTCTTCGTAACGGAAGGAAACCTGCTTAAACTCAACTTCACCGTGAACTGCTTGCAGAGTCACTGCATTCGGATTATTTTCGATTGCCGGCTTCAAATTCATGATTTCCATAAAGCGCTGAAAACCGGTAATTCCTTCTTGAAATAGCGTATTCATTTGAGTCAGTTTTTGAATTGGCTCAATCATAAAATTTATATACAGTAGAAACGTAATCAAATCCGCTAAATCTAACGTATTGTTGACGATTTTGGCACTTCCAAAAATGACCACTGTAATTGTAATCAGTTGGATAAAAGTTTGTACTCCGTTGTAAAAGTTCGCTTCTGTCTTGTAGAATTTTTTTCTACTATTAAGGAACCGTTTATTTTCCCGGTTAAACTTTTCGATTTCAACGTGCTCGTTGGCGAACGATTTTACTACGCGGATTCCTGCTAGACTATCCTCTACCTGTGCGTTTATATATCCTATTCGTTCTTTGTTTCTTCTTAATGCCCTATTCACGAGCCTGTTAAAATATAAAGAAAAGACACCTAACACTGGCAAAAAGCAGAAAACGACAATCGTTAATGGAGCGTTAATAAAGAATAAAATGAAAAACGCTCCTACAAAGCGAACTATATATTTCACATAATCTTCAGGACCGTGATGATAAAATTCAGAAATCATTAGCAGGTCGTTTGTTATCCGAGACATGAGCTGGCCTGTCTTTTCCTTGTCGTAAAAACTAAAAGAAAGCTTTTGCATGTGTGCAAACAGCTCACTACGCATATCACTTTCCATCCGCGCACCTACTTCATGACCTTTATAGTCCACAAAGTAGTTCCCTATGTTTTGAACTGCGACCAAGACAAGCATCAGCCCGCCGATCCATAATACTTTACTTAGCGCGGTTGACAAGTCCCCTTCAAGAACGTCCTTCGTAATATACCGAACAAGTAAAGGAAACACCAAAGACACTGAAGATACGATTAAGGCGCATGCCAATATAGTTAAAAACAGCTTTAAATACGGTTTGTAGTAGGAGAAAAATTTTTTAACTGGAAAACTCATAATTTACCCCTTTTTAGTGTTTTTGGAATGACACATATAAGGGAGTACGGCGTTTACATTTAAGAAAGTGTTTCACCCTTATATGTTTGTACGGTTTGAATCTTCACGTTTTTCATGTAAATTACCTCCTTGTTCTTTGATATTATCATTGTAAATTGTTTACTAATTATTGAACAGAATATTTTATTAATTTTCCATAATTGAAATAAATAAGAATACAAAAAAAGATAAGCCACTTCCGATAACACTTGATTATGTAAATATGAATACCCTTCAGAATTGACCTGGATGGTATTTTTGTGGATTCTTAGATATATGGACTACTGATAAGTGATGTTATGATTACTAAATCAAATACAAAATGTATATAGAACATTATCTTTTTTTCTATTTTATTTAGTGGAGCAAAAAGTCTCTCTTAATTCAAGAATCGGGTCAGATTGTTGAAGACCCTGTGTTTAAGTTTTGACCTTTTACTTGAAAAAGGAACGACAAGGGTCACAGCTTTTTGACTAAAGTGTACTTCAAGAAAAATAAGCAAAAACCTCCAGATATCAGTACGTCAAGGAGGAGAAGATACCCGGGGGAAAGGATACAATTTTAGGTAGAACCAATAATCGTGTGCCCAAGCGCAATCTACTCACAGAGATGATTTTTGCAGATAAGCAAGACTATACGGAGAGTTCGTTTTTATTGATTGAAGCAACGACTAAGTTTTTAATTCTCATGGTACTACCTCTTAGAAAGTCGTTAACTACTGTGATTATCTTCATGTCTTCTCTCTTCCGAAAACAGGACGTTTAAAGAATGCGATTAGACGTCCCTGATAGGGAACGACTGACGTTAGTTCCCAGTTATTGCGTCCCCAAAGAGAAAGAGCGTGATCAAACATTCCCTCGCTCATTTCGGGGTTATCGATTTCAAGATAATCCCCCAATCCGACCTCAACACTGTATTCCCAACCAGGGTCCTTTTGTTCGCCACTGTCAATTTTTTCGCTTAAAAATGTACCAGTAAATTCGTTATATTTGGTGATACGGGTGGAAGCGCGCGAAAATGCCTCGACAATCTCGCTTCTTTCCGTCTTCTCAAGTGCTATAATATCCGGTGAACGGGGTATACGAAACTGAGTATGATCGTGAAAGACACGGGTGACCAAGCTTCCCATCAGAGTACCGTCGGCCCCCAATACTCTACGGAAGAAGCCAAATGGTCCGACTCCAAGACAAACCCTTCACGCTCAATTTCTTTGATCAAAGGTCCGAACAACTTACGTCCGAAGACACCGTAAGCAAATTCCCCTGACTTATCAAATGCATCCTGAAACTCCAATTGATTTTCCTGCAATACGGATTTCCAATTATTACGGGTATATTGGTTCATGTAATTTGCAAGCGTATGAATCGTAATCTCTTTTTCTTGCGTAAGAACTTCTTTCAGTGAATTCATAAAAAACACCTTTCAGTTTATTTTCCCACTCATATAAGACATTTCCGCGCCTAACGACTACAAATTATTTGCTTGCATTGAATTGGTATTGTTTTTATATAATATATTAAATAGGTTTCTTATCTCGTTTTATAAATATCTTATCTCGTGAGATAAAATATTATATGCGGAGGTTTATTAAAATGTCACTAGAAAATCTGTCGAGGGAACAATTATTTGAATTGTTTAATGAGGAATTACGAAACTTCAGCACGGAAACAATCATGTTCCATCAAAATATGGCTGAAAAACTGGGATTGAATTCAACGGATCACAAATGCCTGGATGTTATTTTACGGAACTATCCTATGACTGCCGGCAAGCTGGCCGAAATGACTGGATTTACGACGGGGACCGTTACTGGTGTAATTGACAGGCTTGAAAAAACTAATTATGTGTACAGAGATAAAGATTTGAACGACCGCAGACGTGTCATCATTCATGTAAATCTTGAAAAAGTGGAGAAAGAGATTCTTCCTCTCTTCACTTCTTTTAGCCAATCCATGAGAGAACTATTCAAAAAATATAATGACCAGGAGATTAAATTTCTTATTGATTTTGTAGTCCTCAGCCAAGCTATACTTCACGAAGAGTCAAAGAAATTAAGATAATATGGAAATTATTTAACTGGTAACCTTACAGATCAAGTAAGAGTAGGCATACCATGCCTTTGGAAAGACATGTGGGTAATCCAAAATAGCCAAAAACAGACTGTAGAGAAACTTTTCTCCACAGTCTGAAAAAATACCTTTTATGCCTTGTTCCCACTCATGCACATTTTACTTTCACTGAATTTCAATTACTCTGCTATTTCCGTTCTTTGCAATTTGCACTTTTGCATACAGCCCCTCCCCTTTTACAAGGGTAATAGGAACTTCACGTGTACTTCCTATCGTAACATACCCATAGTTCATATATCCTTTTATCCAGATACCTTTTTCTTTCGGGTAGTTATTAAGCTTTATTTTATCTATTCGATAACTCTCTCCCTGTCCTTTTTTCAATTTTATAAACACAGGTGTTTTTGTTTCTTTTTGTATTTCACGATTCAGCATCATTTCGTTTGCTTCCGCTTCTATTTTGAAAGAAAACCAGGCTTTTTTCACATTTCCTAATTCCTTAACTGGATTTTCTAATTCTAGTAACACGGTATTACCGTTATAATAGTTCCATTCTTGCTGTGTAACAGTACCTAATAAAATAAAAGTAGAAAGTATACCTACTAACCATATATATTTTTTCTTGTATGTTATGTTATATTTTACAATGTTCTCTTGTTTTTGCTGTTTTTTCGTTTGTAACAATACAACCCCTGCAAGAAATAACATCCAACTCAATCCATAGTTTCCAATATAATTTGTTTCATACATAATAAGATTCGTAAACAAATAAATAACGATACCAATCCGTTTAATTACAGAATCCTTTACATATAGCATGCCTAACACAAGAAGTAATGTATATCCACCATGTACGATTACAATAAACCAAGAATCTGCACCTTCGTATTTCTCTAACAAATAGAAAAATACATACATCATTCCAAACCCAACACTATTTCGTAATAAAAATTCATTTTTTCGTGCAATCGCAAAAATGAAAAATCCGATATGAATGAGTACGAGATAGCCCATACTTGTTGAAAAGTCCGCACCTCTCATACATTCACTAAGTATAATTCCTTCCAATAACCACCATAAACTATGTTGTTCTGCCTTATGTTTTGCGAACATCCAATACGCAAAAATACAACCAGCATACAACACTCCCCATATGTAATGATGATCTGTTACAAATGTTGTAATTCCCGCCATGATAGCGAAAACAAATAAAAAAACACGTAAAAATTTTGCTGTTATTTTTTTATATCCCCATATTCCAAGCACACTGAGCGTAGCGCTTACAATCATGATTACGCTGCTTTCTCTTAATGTTTCCCATAAAATAAAATAAAGACTTGCAAGGAAAAGAACACTTCCTATTGAGCTTACTAAAACATACAGCACATATTCTCCGATTTTTCGAGGATTTGTTTGTGTTTGATTCTTTTTTTCTTGCCAAGTAAAAAATTGTTGTGAAATTACGACAAACAAACCGACAAGTCCCATTAATATATAAGAGATATTCATAGTTAAATTTGTAAATAGATTGGTTATGTCTATCAATGCATATAATGACCACGCCGTTAAGATTGCACCAGCTGTTATTTTATATACATTTCCTTCTTTTATCTTTTTAAATATAATAAAGTACATGACCGTCATGAGGATTGCGCACACTACTTTGATCAAATAGTTAGGCTCTCCTCCTTCGTATAAATTTTCAAGGTACACCATCCATAATCCTAATAAACTAGTTGTGTAAAATAAATAACGCCCCGGCATTTTCAATTCAATTCGGTACCATATTAGCGAAGCGATAGTTATTATAATAGATTGCCATTTATCTGAAACAGCAAACCACGTTATTTCGTCTATCGTTGATAAAAAGAAAAGTAATGCTCCGCCTCCAAGCACATACCATTCTGCTTTTTTGTCGGTTACATAAAGATATAATGCTGGAAGTAACCAACTAACTGAGAGCCATACTTCTTCGTTTTCTACACCGTAAATATTTCGAAGCATCCAACATGACCACGCATAAGCGAGATATAAGGTTACACGCATGCCTCTTATAAACAACGTGTTCGCAAACATTAAATTTCTTATCGCGAAATACCACACTATTCCAATAACAGGTACCCCTATTACAGCTAAACTTTGATACAGCGTAGACCATGAGTAGCGCATAGTCATCGTTAAAATGATATAAGCACCAAGTAGCGACCATACTCCAAGTATTTTAAAAACGTCATCTTTCCAACCTTTCATCCCCATCCCTCCTTCTACAAGTGTATTCTTTTATACATATTTTTTACTTACAATTTATATTTTTCCAATTATTCACTTTTGTCTTAGGCAAGAAAAGGTTACTATTATTAAAATGTTAAAAGTAGTTGTTCCATCCCTCCTCACACTAATAGTTCGTTATACACCACAACATCTCCCTTAGAAATTGTACAATTTCATTAAAATTCAAAACTTTTACCCTATTTTTACATTTTAAGGTTTACAAAAGTTACCTAATTGTATATACTTACTTAAGTAAGAAAAAATTTCCAAAGGAGGTCGAATGAAATGATGAAAATAAGTGTTTATGTTGCATCTGTCTCACAATCAAATATATATTCGACCACCCATATGGAGAATTGAAAATCGCCTTTATTATGATTTAAATAATTCTGCCACAGGAGGTCGAATGCCTTCCTGTGGCTTTTTCACGCCTTGCCGCAGGAGCACTTTGTCTTCCTGTGGCTTTTTTGTGCGATTTTCGCCTTCTTACAAATTTATACACTTGAGAGGAGTAAACAGTATATGACATTTCATGTATTCTTTTTAACGATTACGATTCAAAAAACCCGTCTATCTAAAGAAGAACTTGAACATGAACAATGTGTTCAAAAGATCATGGACGAAGTAAAAGATCGTCAAATTTCGTTTTATAACCACCTTTAATTTTTTAATAACAAATAACGATGAAAGGAGATGTTTGTAATGATTTTGTCAAAGCAGCGAATTATGGTTTGGATTGTGGAGATAGACTCTGCATAACAAATCATAATCTTGTGTGAGGATGTTAAATAAACGAAGATAAGTATTTAAAAGAATTTCATTATAGGTAACTGGAGATATATTCATGAAAGCTATGAAAAAAGTCAAAAAAATTATTAGATGGATGAATCTTTTCAAATCTCACCCGAACGTTTAAAACCAATGTTAGAGGTACGGTGTGAATATTTAGATGAGATTTACAATGAAATTATAGAAAAATACGGCACTATTAAAAATTATCTTTGTCAAGTTTGTAACATACAGAAAAATAGTTTGCAAAATCTACTACTGGAATAAAATCATACTATTGGTAATAAAACATGAAAAGACCAGCTACAATACGTAACTGGTCTTTTTTCTACTTCTTATTTTTTTTCAATTGAAATAGCCTTACTACATTTAAAACGACTGTTTTCGTCACAGCATATGTTGGTACAGCTAAAATCATCCCGATAATTCCTGCAAAATTTCCGACACCAAGAATCAACACGATAACCGTTAACGGATGAATGTTTAATTTTTCGCTCATGATTCGCGGTGATAGAATATTACTTTCAAATTGCTGAACAATCGTTACGATAACAATAACCCATAACGCTTGCATCGGTGATACAAATAGTCCAACAATAACCGCAGGTGCCGCCCCAATAAACGGACCTAAGTTTGGAATGATATTCGTAACTGCTGCCACAACTCCTAAAACAAAAGCATATGGCATTCCGATAATTAAATAACCGACAAATGTGAAAGCCCCAACAAATAAACAAACCATCGATTGACCTTGAATGTATGCAGCAAGGGTTTCATTCATTTCTTTTAAAACATGACGCCCTTCTTCATGATACGCCTCTGGTAAAAAACGAACTGCTGCTCCAGGAAATTTATGTCCATCTTTAAACATATAAAACAAAATAAATGGAACTGTGAAAATAATTAATGCAACGTTTGTAATAATACCAACTAATACAGTCGCACTCGATGTAAGCGTATCTGGTATCTCTTTCAAATAATTAAGGGCACTCTTTTCTAATACATCTAGTGAAACATAATTTTGTGATGTAAGCCATTCAAATAACCTATGATGTGATAAATCTGTTATGTATTCTTTCCCCACCTGAATATAAGTTGGCATATTCTTTACTAAATCCATAAGTTGATGGGAAAGAGTTGGGACCACAAAACCAACTGCAACAGCTATTAATGCAATAAGGAATATATACAGTAACAAAATAGCCAAATTACGTGGCACTTTCTTGTTCTCTAAAAAAACAAGAACTGGATTAAACATAAAATAAAGAAATAAAGCAATTAAAATAGGGAAAAACAATGTGGAGATAAAAATACCTATTGGCTGAAATAAAAACGAAATTTTTGTACAGATAAAAATAATCGTTACAACCATCAGCACTTCTAATGTCCAAAAATGAGCTTTCGATTTCAAAAAAAAGCCTCCTTTAAAATTTCTCCTCTCATTGTAACAAATCAAAACAAAATTTTACATGCTATTTCTTCGTTCTTTATTCCAAAACATAAATAAATACACTACAATAAAGACATATAAAAATTTTCAACTAAAAGGTGATAGGTATGACGGTATGTAGTATATGTAGAGAAAAAGAAAAACAATGTATAGAACAATATGTTATTCCAGAAATGTTATGTGGATATTACTATATCGATACAGTGTGTGAAACATGTCATGAAAGAATAGTAACAAATGTAGATCGTCCATTAATTAGCCATAAATTAATACAGTATAAAATTGATCAACTTAAACATCAAATTGATTCCCCTCTTCTAGATATATATGATGAAGAATATACAAATGATGAAACTGATACCGACGAATTTCAATTTTCAAATTCCCTTATTATGAAACTATGTCAAAGACATGATATCTCACTTCATGATGAAATATGGAAAGAAGAACGAGTAAAAAAAGTTTCCGGTTCCATTCAACGCGAATTACTGCTTGATAATCGCAAATATAAAATGAGTTTATTGAAAATGGCTTATTTATTTGCTGTACATACAATAGATGGCTATTTTCATGATCCAGATGCAGTTGCCATTTCTAATATTTTATTCAATGTAGATTTTATCGAATTAAAAGATAGAAATATTGTACGAGATTTAAGCAAAAGTTCATTGTGGAACACATTAAATACCGATTGCCAAAATCATTATTTTATCTTATTAAGTGACAAAGATGGATTATTCTGTTTTATTCGCCTCTTTGATGTGTTCGATGTCGTTGTTCACCTTTCTCAAAAAACATATGACCTTCCGTCGCCAATTGTTGGTGTAAATGATACAATCAATCAAGAGTTTTACAAAAAGAGTTTAAAAGAATATATGAATGGATTATTTAAAACAACAAGCGGAATTCAATCTTAAAAAACAAGCGATATGATTACAAAAATAAGAACATACGGTCTCCTTTCTTACATAAACAGGATTATGCTATAATAACAATGAAAAGAGCGATACAATCACATAAATAAATCAAATTAGCATATGAATAGAAAAAGACTAGTGTGCGGCAACACACTAGTCCCATATAACTCATCAGAGTGGATTATTCATTATCCTATTTGTTTCTTACGAATTGAACAACCCACCTTCTATTGGCGTAGAGTGGGTTGTTATTTTTTGAGCTTGTCAATTAATAACACAACAAACGTCAACAATGCAATGAGAAAGAGACCACCTTGCAAAAGTAACGAAAGTTCGCTCAAATTATCACCTCCCTTCATTAGAGAAGTGATAATGGAACAACCACCCTGACCATGAGTTACCCTTTCATTTTATCATATTTTTCTAATTTTTACGACGAAAACCGGTAAGCTTTATGCTTACCAGTTTTTTAATTGTGTTGAAAAATAACAAATGTGACATACTATGAAAAAAGAAGGTATTCATATGCAAAGACGGATAAAAAAGGGAATAAAACGAATAAGTCTCGTACTCCTCATTGTCCTAGCAGGAGGAGTGATTTGGTTGTACGGTACAAGCGCTGGCCATAAACTTCGCGAAATGATCGGAGGATCTATTCTGTCATCACAACACCCGCAATTCGCAAGATTGCTTTTGTCAAAAAATGAAATTCAGCAATTGAACACTGCCATTTATGCACCGTCCACCCAAAAATCAAAACTTCCCAATTTTTCGTTGTCGCGTAAAAAACACCCTTTATCTGTAACTGTTGAAACGCTCGAAGATCCACATTTCACAGCAAAAATAATGAAGGTTAACGATCCGACTACCATTCATTTAGTAAGTTCCAAATATCATAACCAGGGACAACCATTATCTGAACTCATTGAACAAAATGGAGCTATTGGAGGTATCAACGCAGGTGGATTTAAAGATCCAGGAGGTGTTGGGCGCGGCGGAGAAGTCATAGGGATTGCAATTTCTGATGGCGTTATTCGTTCGGAGCCTGGATTTAGTCGAGATGCACGTAATGTTGTTTGTGGATTCACAAACAAAGGACAATTCATTACAGGAACATACTCCATTAATGAGTTAAAACATATGAACGTAACACAAGCTGTCACATTCGGACCGCAACTAGTTGTGGACGGAAAAGATATGGTGACGGATCAAGTTGAAGAAGCATATGGCTGGGCACCTCGAACAGGAATCGGACAAGATTCACAAGGGAATGTAATAATGATTGTAACAGACGGAAGATTTTATTGGAACAAGAATCATCGTGGTGCTTCTATGAGAGATATGGTATCCCTGTTCCAAAAATATGGATGTATAGATGCATTTGCCTTAGACGGTGGAGGTTCTTCAACGATGATTTATAAAGGAGAATTACAGCTTAAACCCGCAACTGAAACTTCCGTGGGAATGCGATATCTTCCAAATGCATTTGTAATCATTCCGAAATAAACAGCACTCTTAAAGGACGCTGTTTATTCAGTATTCTTAACTACCGACTGAATGTTGCACCTTTCGGCCGGTAGTTATTTACTTGTAATTCTACCATTTTATTTAAAGGTTTCATTTAACCGCTCTTTATAAAATGTAATTGCTTTTGCATATGTTTTTACATTTTCTGTTTTCACCACCACATCTAGCAGGAGTTTCATCGCCTCTTCGTGAGATTGTATATTATACTTTACCATCGATAAAAACACTTTCATGGCATCATCATCTGGATAACGTTCTATTCCCGACTCTAATGTAGCAATCGCTTGATCATATTCCCCAATACACCGATATGTACTTCCTAAACCGATATATGCACCTCGCAAACTTTCTCCTTCTAGTCCTAGTTCAATAGCTCTCTCGTAATATGGAACTGCTTCCGTTTCCATTCCCATCGCATCATGCGTCCATGCACATTGATACAAAACTTCCGGATTTTGCGTAAAGTTTATTAAACTCAACAATATCTCTCTGGACTGAACAAACTTCTTCTCATTGCGCAGTTGGATTGCTTTTTTTAATAAATTTTCCATCCTCTCGTCCTCTCATTTCGATCAATATACGCTATAGCATTTTTTCATAACATATACATATGTTCCCACTTATCCATCAATAATGAATGAGTGCTTCTTCTTTTTCAGAATGCATCAGTGCAATTTTATGAATAAGACTTCTTGCTGTATCTGTTTTATCGTTACACACTTGCACTTCACCATCTTTGGAAATAATGTAGTGATTCGTTTCATAGGTATATAGCGCATCCGAAGCATTCGCAACCATGAAATCTGCTTGTGAACCTTTCATTCGAGCTTGTGCTCTATTTACTAATTCTTGTTGATTTACACCGCTTTCTAATTTAAATCCAGCTAATACAACATTCGGATCCCATTGTTTAATTTGTGCTAATACCTTTGGAGCTTTCTTAAAATGAATAACCGGCGGCATATCGCTTGATAACTTACCTATTTCATTCATTACATTTCCGTCTCGATCGACAATTTTATCAACAATCCAGTCTGAGCCAGCCGCTGCCATAATCACAATATCTATTTTTTCACTTGTAATTATTTGTTTCATTTTATCTTGTAAATCAACAATCCCTTCAAAAGAATAGGATGAAAGATTATCATTCGCTTCAGGCTTTTCTGCAAAATAGCCGTGTAAATATATAACCGAAGCCCCTGCTTTCAAAGCTTCTTCTGCAAGAACTCTTCCCATTCTTCCTGTCGATAAATTCGTATGTCCTCGTACCTCATCCCACTTTTCTAAACAGCCGCCACTTGTAATTAGTACCTTTTTTCCCTTCATGTTCTCCATCCTTTACTTATATATTTACTTCTTTTTCTTTTGCTCTAAAAACCACTCTGTTCCAAAATCGACGACTTTTCGTTGTCTCATTAATTTACATGATGCATTTCCAATCGTTCCATATGTAACCGCTCCTGTTTCATCAAATGCCTTTCCTAGCGGCTCAAAGTCATCAGAATCATATTCGAATTCCTCATACTCTTTCCATATACGAACTCCATTTTCAATAATCGGTGCCCCAATTTGTACTTTATCTCGATATTGCGCATGAACTTCAGATAAATGAAGTGATGTATTTGAATCATGATCCACCCCAATTAGCAATATATATCCATCTAAATCATACATTTTTTGCAAAGGTGACTGTTCCCCAAAACTAGGAGAAAGCTTGTGATTTTCGGTAATTTGTTCGGCATTCTTTCCCCACGCTGCAAAACTATGTAAAGGATGATTACTTCTCTTTGTATTTGGATAAGTACGAAAACATTCCACTACTTTCCCCATACTTCGCGTTGGTGTTGTCTCTGGATGAAACGGGGGTACATTGTCACGAATAATTTTCCACCAACTTTCTGGAACAGGTGGTCTTTGCCAATTTTTCGGATCAGATAAATCACTCGTTTGCGTTGGCATAATAATTGTTCCCTCTTCTGTAACAACTTCCATTAAAGCTTCTACTACAGCCAAAGCCCCTCCGCTTACCCAGCCAATTGAGCTAAGAGATGAATGTACAATAACTGTCATTCCTTCTGTAACACCTAACTTTCGCAAATCATTTGCAATTGTATGAATCGTATTTGGTATTTTTGTTCTTGCAATTATGTCGTTTATATTCATAAAAAATCCTCCATGCTATATAGGAAATATAATTTCTTGTATATCCCATTTCCATATTATCATATTTTTCTTAATATTTAACGAAAACTAAAAGAACACCTCAAAATACAAAGAGAGTATGAATGGTTGTTTTCATACATAACCTCTCTTTTATACAATATAAAAAAGATGACCATTTAAGATCATCTTCTCAAACTGTTATTTTTTCCTCTTTTTTCTCCATAAACGTCACATAACTATGTAAAATCAGCCCAACTATAACAAGACTCATTCCAATCCAAGACATAGTCGACGGAAATGAGGACTGATAATAATAATTTTATTATAATCCTGCTTTCATTACCAAAAGGAAGGGAGAAGCCCCCCCCTACACAATATCCCAATTTATATTCATTATATATTATTCATCACGATCATGGTCGTTTGCTATAGCTAAAGCACTAAAAGACAGTGGTCCGACAACAGCTGCTGTTGTATTATTAGTAATATTCTCAGCAGTTACACGATACATATGAGAACCAGGTTTTAGACTCTTGTCTATAGCTTGAAATGTTACGATATAAAATTGTTCTGAGTCATTAGATTCTATCCCTTGTTGAGACACAAAGATCTCTTGATCATCACGAAAAATTCTAAACACAACTTGAGCGATACCAGTAATCCCTTTTATACCAACAGTGAAAATCAGTTCCACATGATTTTCGCGCACATGTTTTCGCGGAATATGAACACGTAGTTCTGCTAATTTAACTTTTTTTGGAGATTGTGGAATATTAAAAGCTTTTGTTTCATCTATCTTACGAATCGGCTCTGTTGCTTGGTAATCAATAATTCGAACTATTCTAGTCACCTCCTCTACCTCTATTTTAAAACATGTGATAGAGATAGAGTTTGCTTGGATATCTATTATTCTCTCAATTTTTTAATATTATAAAAACATTAGCTGAGCCAATTGAATCTACTTCACTTTTTTATGTATATTTCTTATAAAAATAACACCATATATTCTTCATCCCGATATATTTCACCAATTTTCAATGCCTTTTTTTCTACACCATACGTTTCAAATCCAATTGAATGATATAATTTTTTAGCCCCAATATTGTCAGAAACAACCGATAAACCAATTTGTTCTATATTTAGAGTCTTTGCCTTTTTCACGATTTCGCGTATTAGATTACGTGCATACCCTCTTCCTCTGCTTTGAGAACTTACATACATCCCTACGATGTGTCCTTTATGGCGGAGTGCTGCTCTTGATTCTGTTAATAGTGTTACAATTCCCACTAATTTATTCTCCTCATCAAAGGTCCCGAACGTATAGTTACCTTCTGCTCGTAAATTTTGTGCCGCTTGCTTGATTGGTTCTTTCTTTTGAATGGCTTCTTCATATGTAGTAACGTATGCCTCTGAGTTTTTCTGCAATGCTTCTAAACGTAAATTCCAATACTTTTCCGCATCAGTTTCAGTTAAGATTCTAATCATTATGCTACTTCCCTTCTTTTATGCAAAATTAGATATTTTCCTTTTATGTCATTAAAAATTTAAAGTTTACATAATATTATTATATGTATTTTGTATTATAACTCTAATCCATAGCTTTCTATAACAACTCCCATGTTTAACTTTCTTATCATGAATTTCTCTGGTTCTGTAATTTTCTCAAATCCATACTGCTCGTATAACGTATGAGCATCTTGTGTAACTAACATAAAGCGGGTGCCTTTCAGCTTTGGATGTTTTACAATTACCTCTATTAACCACTTGCTTAATCCTTTTCCTCTATATGCAGGTAAAATAAAGACATCTGCTAACCAAGAAAAGCGAACAAAATCTGTGATGACTCTTGCAAAACCTACTTGTTGATTCGTTTCGCTATCATATACACCATAACAAAGCGGCGAGTTTCTAATCGCTTCTACAACTAATTCTTTATGCATTCCTTTTGCCCAATAGGAATCATTACTGAGAAAACTATGAATTATATCAATCTGCAACAAATCTTTATTTGTTGAAATAAAATAACCATTATTTTTCTCTACATTTAAAGTAGTTCCCTTCATTTCAAGTTCCTCCTTATTCTACAAAGATAAAGGTAAATGTTTCGGAATAGAGTCTAGAAATTCTGTTGTATGTTTCAATGTAATAGAATACGAATATTGTTTAAAATGTAATGTTTCTGGCCATGTATTTATTACTTCAATAGATACTTTATTATTTTTGATAGTATATACTGTTATCACTCCGTAGCATTTCCATAAACTCCTCTTTCAGCATACTAAAACGATAACGATTAACAAATTCTCCTCGTCTCAGTCGATCTTTTCTCATTAATCCTTCACATACAAATCCAGCTCTTTCATAACTTTTCATTGCTTTCGTATTGTCTGCATCTACTCGCAGCCAAATTTTTTCTAATTTGAATTGTTCAAAGCCAACTTGCAGCATTTGATATAATGCTGCTATCCCATATCCTTGTCCCCAATATCGCTTATCTCCAATCGCAATTCCTAGTTCTGCATTTTTATTTGCTTTATCAAAATTTTTTAAGTCTACCCACCCAATATGCACACCTTCCTCAGAACAAATCGCTCTTTGTTCATACCCATTTGTTCGATTGATACACATTTCAATCCATCTTCTTGTATCTTCACATGTGAATGGTGGATATTGATCTGGAACTACTAAATATCTCGTTACCTCTTTATCTAATGACCATTGATAGCGGTCTTCTATATCATCTAATGTTAATTCCTTTAATTGAATATTTGGTAAATTCATTGTTGTAATTGCTCCTCACTTTTCAACCTTCCCAATACAAAAACCATCAAAGAGCCTTCCTCCGTACATGTCTAAAATACCATTCACAAATACAATCACTTGCTCTTTCTCGCCTGTTTTATAAAATTGTTCAAACACTGCTACAAACTCTTCGGCAAACTGTTCATCATATTTCTTCAATGTCTTCATAAACCACTTCGATTGTCCCATCCAACAATTATTCATTCGTAAAATAAACTCATGAAGGAGAGTGGCAAGATGACTTACGATAAACAATTCATCTTCTCGTTTTGCTGCACCAATAAGGTCGTCTAACACATCTGTAATAAAATAACGTTTCTGCTGTATCATTTCTTTTGTCCAAGGTTTTGGCCCCTTTTCCAATAGGTACTGCGCCTCTTTTTTTATAGCTGGTATGATGCCCTTTGTATCTTTTAACACAATTCCTTCCACAACAAGCTGTGGCAAAGAAGGACGACCACGTTTACAATCACTCGCAAAAAAATCTTTATAAGATGTAAAGTTGTGCACAAACACCTCAATAGGCCACCCGTGAGCTATGAAAGATTCACGATATGCAGACGGAAGCTTGCCATCAAAAATAATAATATCTAGATCCGAAGTTTTCGTTCCCTCTCCCCTTGCAATGCTTCCTCCTAAAAGAGCCGCATCACATGTTGGAAATTGAGATGCTAGAACTTGTTTAGCTGCCTCCATTGGCCCCATTTTCATATATATCCCTCATATTTCGTTTTTATTTTTTGGTTCTCTCTGGCTTTTATCTAACACTTACGATATATTCGACGTCTATTTCTTTTTTTCCTATTTTTTATAAGAAAATATGGTATGTGAAATTACAAAAAATATGTACCCAAAATGTTACTCCTCTTAATCATTGTTTAGGCAGTAAAATTCCTCTTGGTACAGCCAACCATTAATAAAAGAATGACAAATTTCCCACTGATTGCAACTAAATCTTCATTTTGAAATTATCACATTTGTATAGGTACATCTTAAGTTAACTCGGACAAACTCTTAATGATCCTATACAGCTTGCTGTCTACTAAAACTATATTTTATTAGACTACGGTGGCATGCACTCTTCCCTCTCTTTAACCGCTCAGTTTAGCTGAAGGTTTTCATTTTAGTTGTAGAAGGATTTATGATATGTTAGTATACCTATTTCTGAAATTTAATTTACATATTTTTTATGGTACGTGAAATTATATATGTTTGATTTATAAAATATGGATGAATTAACAACATAAGGTTTTTATTAGAGATTAAAAGACAATGTAAACTTTTTATTAATAGTTTACTTTCATTTTCGATAATACAACTCTGTAAATGTTAATATATGTTATATATAGTAAAGATTCACTTTATAAAAAGGGGTGAGTATTATGACTGAAACAAACGAATCTTCCGGAGTCGATTTAAAAAAAGATGTGAAGTTTTCTATTATAATCCCTGCACACAATGAAGAAAAGTACATTAGAAAATGTTTGGATTCAATTGCAAAAGCATCAGAGGCATATAAAGATCAAACTGAAGTCATAGTTGTTTTAAATCGTTGCACAGATAAAACAGAGGAAATAGCAAAGTCGTATAACTGTATTACATTAAAAAATAACGATAAAAACTTATCCAAGATCCGAAATGCAGGGGCCGAAATAGCTAGCGGAGAAATAATCATCACTATAGATGCTGATAGCCAAATGACAGAGTCTATGTTGTCTAATACAGACAAATATTTAGCTTCAGGTAAATACATTGGCGGCGGAGTAACTGGAAAGTTTGAAAGAATATCTTTAGGAATATTCGTTTCCGCAATATTAATAATAATCCCCTTATCTTTTAAGTATGGAGCTATATCTGTAGGGATTTTTTGGTGCTATAGAAAAGACTTTATGGCAATCAACGGATTTAATGAAAACATGCTTATGGCAGAAGATGCAGATTTCGCTAAACGGTTAAAAGAATGGGGAAAACAAAATAATAAGAAATTCGGTACAATTAAAAATGGAATGATAACTTCATGCAGAAGATTTGATAAATATGGAGACTGGGCTTTACTTAAAAATCCAAAAATAATCCTAGCCTATCTAAAAGGAAATGATAAAAAATACGCAGATAAAACATATTATGATAACCAAGAAAGATAACTGTGAAGATTCCTAAACAAATCATCATCAAATGAACTAGTGAAACAAAATAAATAAAATGTAAACTTTTGTATAGAAGTTTACACTCATTCCCTTGATTTTATTGAATTTATCGCAACTTACTTATTTTTTTCAAAGACAACTAGAAAAGTATGTATTCAAAACGTGATAAATAAAAAAATCATATTAGCATTCTTCTTTGTTCCTCTACTATGTACAAAATACATCAACTACTCCTCATTAAGAAGAAACAAGAGCAAAGTGAATATAAAACAGTCTATACCATCAAAAATTACTACCTACTTATATATCAATCTCTACAACAAAATCCCCAAGAACTATCAAAGATCTTCCTTTGTTTGTTCAATCTCTTGCATAAAAATGGACGAAAGTCTCATCGTTACGAGAAGAAAACAGTCTTTGATATCTTGGGGGTCATATATAACTATTCCGTATTTCGTAATAATGTAGCTTAAATAAAAAGATCGAAACCCGATAGGATTTATTTGTATGCAAATTTTTAAATAGTTTATATTAATTATTTAGAAAGCGAAAAAAAATCTAGTTGAATTTATTCTTAATTAAGCTTAGCTGAATGGGCAAAGAGCGAAGTATTGGCGTATAACGCTGAGGCACCGCCAGAGTGCACAAATAGGATGTTATCGTCCGGCTTAAAGATGCCTGTTTGTATTAAATCAATGAGTCCCGCTGCTGCTTTACCTGTATATACCGGATCCAGCAAAATCCCTTCTGTTCTTGCCATGAGCTTGACAGCTTCCACCATTTCAGGCGTAGGCAAAGCATAACCTGGTCCTACATACTCATCAAAACACGTAACAGCCTCACGAGGGATTGAATTTGGTATGCCAATGTGTGCTGAAGTTTCTTTAACAAGCTGAAAAACTTTCTCTTCTTGTTCCTCTTTTCCTCTGCTTACATTTATTCCGATTACCGGTATTTTACTTTGATTTCCATAAAGGCCAGTCACCAAACCTGCATGCATTCCTCCACTACCGCTTACACAAACGACAGCATTCATATTAACTCCTTGATCAAAGGACTGTGTCAAAATCTCCTGAGCGCAGGCAACATATCCCGTTGCACCAATGACATTCGATCCCCCAACCGGAATTATATAAGGTTTATATCCCTCTTCCGTTACCTCTTTAGCTACTTTCTCCATTTCTTTCATCAAGTCCGTCCCATTAGGCACAACCTTAACTTTTTCAGCTCCCAGTAAATGATACAGAAAATAGTTACCATTAAAATCTGGCTCAGAATTTGTTAAAAGCCCATCTTCCAATACAAGTATACACTTCATTTTCTCTTTAACGGCAGCGGCCAGTGTTAAACGGCAATGATTTGATTGAATGCCTCCACATGTAATTAATGTATCCGCACCTTTTTTCAATGCATCGGCAACAAGGAACTCTAGTTTTCTTGTTTTATTTCCACCAGCCGTCAGCCCAAGTGAATCATCTCGTTTCATATAAACGGAAGGGCCCCCAAGCACTTCAGAAAAATGATGTAATTTCTCAATGGGTGTATATGTTGGTGTATATCGCCGTCTGGGAAATTGCGCTAAATTCATATTAAATCTCCTCCTGTATTCTCTGTTTAAGACTAGCCATATATAAATTAAAGAAAAGAGAATATCAATCTGACGTTCTCTTTTCAATTACCATCATTAAATCATAGCAACCGCTTCGATTTCAATTAAAGCATCTTTAGGTAAACGAGCAACTTCAATCGCGCTTCTAGCCGGATAATTCTCGAAAAAAATTCTCCATATACTTGATTCATCGCAGCAAAATGATTCATATCACTTAAAAAAACCGTTGTTTTTATTACCTGCTGTAAGTTTGCTCCCGCCGCTTCTATAACTTGCTTGAGATTCTCCAATGACATCCTTGTTTGCTCCTCGATCGTATCAGGCATTTCTCCGGTTTCAGGATGAATTGGTAGCTGCCCTGAAGTATACACTACATTTCCTGCTTTAATACCTTGTGAATAAGGACCGATAGCCTTGGGAGCTTCTTTGGTTACGATTGATTCTTTTATCATATTAACCACCTCTTTTTTTAATATAATCTCATTTAAACGAAATTTTGTTTCATGTTCCTCTGAAAATAAGCGCTGTACATTACATACAGCTTTCCCTATGATTCTTTACGTTCAAAATCACATTCCATAAGAGGAACCACTTTTGTTTTCTTAATGATTTTATAACCAAGCCAGAGAAGCAAGAAAATAGGAAGACCAATATACGTCGCCAGAATTTCTGCCCAGCTAATTTGATGTCCGGAAAAAAGATTCTGTCCCAAAATAAAAACTACAAAAAATAATAGCGTAATAACTGGACCCAGCGGATACCATTTGGCTTTGAACGGCAATTCATTTAAATCTCTTCCTTGTGCCACATATGCCTTACGAAAACGGTAATGACTGACGGCAATACCGAACCATTTGATAAATCCGGTAAGAGCAGAAGCATTTACTAGCCAAATAAAAACCGAACCATTCCCAAAAAGGGAAGCCAAAAAGGAGACAAGTCCTAAAATCGCCGTCGTGCATAGAGCCCACATGGGAATTCCCTTCCGGTTAAGCTGCGCAAAGATGCGTGGTGCCTTTCCTTCTTTCGCCAACGCCCATAGCATACGTGAAGACGCATACATTGCTGAATTCGCTGCTGATAAAACAGACGTAAGGAGCACGGCATTCATGACGGAAGCAGCAAATGCCAACCCAGCTCTTTGAAGAACGAGTGTGAATGGGCTGATAGAAACATTTTGAACGCCCGATTTAAGTAGGTTCGGATCTGTATAAGGGATAATCAAGCCGATAACAAAAATCGTCAACACATAAAAGATGAGGATTCGCCAAAAGATTGAACGAATCGCTTTTGGTACGTTTTTCGATGGATTATCAGTTTCACCAGCGGCCGTCGCAATCACTTCGGTTCCCTGAAATGCAAAACCGGCAACGAGCACTACACTAAAGATAGATATAAGCCCGCCATGGAAAGGAGCATCTCCTTGTGTAAAGTTACTGAGCCCGACCGCATGTCCTCCCATAATCCCAAAAATCATGGCAACCCCAATAACGAGAAACACGATGATCGAGATGACCTTAATACTGGCAAACCAGTATTCACTTTCCCCAAATGCCTTGACTGATAAAACATTTAAGATTAGCAACAACCCCAGAAATAGTGCGCTCCACAAAAGAGAAGATACGTTTGGAAACCAATACTTCATAATAAGGGTAGAGGCCACCAAATCCGCAGGAACCGTAATCGCGGTTGTATACCAATAGTTCCAACCTAACGCAAAGCCTAACGCAGGATCAACATACTTTGAGGCATAGATGTCAAAGGCCCCTGGGACCGGTAAGAAGGCCGATAGCTCTCCCAAACTATTCATGACAAAATAAACCATGATTCCGACCAGAATGAATGCAGCAAGCGCTCCTCCCGGCCCTGCAGTGCTAATCGTTGATCCGCTGGATACAAACAATCCCGTTCCAATAGCGCCGCCAATAGCCATCATCGTTAAATGTCTAGATTTCAGCTTCCGTTGTAATGATCCGTCTGAATTTCGCTTTTCAAGGACGTTACTTAACTCTGCTTCTAATTTCCCCATAGCATGACCCCCTATTTACTCATATTTCAAATACAATTTGTATGCTGGCGTATCTGGCTGTTTATCTCTCTTGTTCAATTTTTAGAAATTTCAGTTATTTGAAAAGATGTCTCTCCTTCTTTTGTCCTCACCCCTCTCTGAAAATACAGGCGAGAAAATGATATAAGCACTCTCCCTCTTGAATTTCAATTAACTTTTAATCAAGAAAAATAGTTATCTTATTAATGAAGTTAACATAATTTATATTTTTCCAACTTGCGATAAAGAGTAGACAGGCTAATCTGTAGTTCCCGAGCAATTTGTTCTTTATCATTTCGATATTTTTCAGCTAGGAAGTAGCTCTGGATCACGTCTTTTTCATATTCTGAAATCATTTGTTCTAAACTCAATCCCCTACTCTCGACTGAGAGATGATCCTTTTGAAATACATAGTCAGGTAAATCATGGAAGCCGATAATATCTGATTCGGCCATATTGACCATATATTCTACAGCGTTTTCTAGCTGCCGTATATTCCCCGGCCAGTCATAGTGTATAAGCCATTGTTCCAGCATGGGATCAAGTCTCATTGGATACCTTTGCATGATCTTGCAATGTTTATGAATGAAATGTTCGAGATACAAGGCGATATCATCACACCGCTCTCGCAAAGGTTTAGTATGGAGGGGGATGACATTGAGACGATAGTACAAATCCTCGCGAAAGGTTCCGTTCTGCACCATTTCTTCCAGGTTTCGGTGAGTGGCCGCAATCACCCGTACATTAATCCCGATTGCTTTTTTTCCACCGATTCTTTCAATCTCTCTTTCCTGTAAAACCCGTAATAATTTTGGTTGCATAAAAAGGGGCATATCCCCAATTTCATCAAGAAAAATGGTTCCATTGTGTGCTAATTCGAATTTCCCTATTTTCCCATTCCGTTTTGAGCCGGTAAATGATCCCCCCTCATAACCAAACAACTCACTTTCCAACAAACTTTCAGGTATGGCGGCGCAATTGACAGCTATAAATGAATGCATTCGGCGCTTACTTTCAAAATGTATCGCTTTGGCTAATAATTCCTTCCCCGTACCACTATCTCCCCTAATCAGGACAGTAGATGGGCTGTTTATAATCCGTCTTGCTTTTTTAATCACATCTTGAAGCCCAGAATCTTTACCAAGAATGTTTTCAAAAGAAATGGCTTTCGGAGGGGTCGGGATATCCTCTTGAATTTTGCAACCCGTTTCTTTATTAAGGTCCAGCATTGCTAATTTATTGACTAACAATATACTGACATTGCTTAAAAACTGTATCAGCTTCTCTGCTTCTATAAGCATTTTTTCCTTTTGTTCATGGGAAAAACCAATCATGCCGATGACGCCAACTGTTTTTTCTTGCTTTACAATAGGAAAACCGATGGTAGCGAGTTCTTTGCATTGATTCACGAATTTACAACTCAGGCATTGCGACTCATCTTTTTTTACATCATAGATCACTCCAGGCTCTCCTGTTTCTAATATCATTCTGAAAAAGGAGCCTTCCGGAGCCGCTTTGCCAATGAGCTCTTTATAATAGCCAGTCCCGCTAATGCGAACGCCCTTTTCATCAAGCACAGTTATATCCAAACCAAGGATTTCTGCCGTGTTCTCAGCGTAGTCTTGAATAAATTGCTGTATGCCAATAAAGCCTGCCATATTATCCTCCTTTGCTATAACGTTATATGGAATAATAAAACCATTTTATCATGAAATAACTCACTAAGCCTTGCACAAAGAAGCGACAGCTTTTTCTATTTCACCCAGCGCATTTTTTAACATCGAACGCGGGCAAGCAATATTGAGCCTCATAAATCCTTCACCTTCCATACCGAAGATGTATCCTTCATTCATTGCAACTCTTGCTCTACGTAACATAAATTCATCCAATTCTTTAACTGAAAAACACAATTCCCGGCAATCCAGCCATACAAGGTATGTGCCTTCTGGCTGGATGACGTTGATTTGCGGAATGTTGTTGCTGAAGTAACTCAGAGTGTACTCCAAATTCCCCTGCAAATATTCAAGGAGTTGATCCAGCCATTCTTCTCCATAGCGGTAAGCAGCCTCTAACGCAACAACGCCAAATATGTTTGGCGAACCAATGGATAATGTATGAAGTTCTTGATCGTACCTATCGCGCAGTTGCTGATTTGGAATAATAATACTTGCCGTCTGCACACCCATCAGGTTAAAAGTTTTGCTTGGCGCAATGCAGGTAAGGGAGTGATTCGCAAACTCTTCTGCAATAGACGCAAAAGGAATGTGAGTATGTGGTTTATAAACAAAATCAAAATGAATTTCATCTGCTACAACAAGAATGCTATGCTTCATACAAAGCTGTCCCAATCTCGTCAATTCTTCTTTGCTCCATACCCTTCCGATTGGGTTATGAGGACTACAAAGAATCAACATTTTTACCGTTGAATCTATCTTTGCCTCTAAATCTTCAAAATCCATGGAATAACGCCCATTTTCAAGCATAAGCGGGTTGTTTACAATTTCACGGCCGTTCGCTTCGATTACACGGGCAAAATGATGGTATACAGGCGGTTGGATAATAATTTTGTCCCCTGGTTTCGTAAAAGACTGAATGGCCAACGATAAGGCCGGAATCATGCCTGGGCTGTGGGTAATCCATTCTTTTTCAACGGACCATCGATGTCTTCTTTCTAACCAGCCAGCAATGGATTCCATATACGAGTCTGATCTAAGTGCGTAGCCATATACACCGTGCTCCACCCGCTGTTTTAACGCTTCGATAACAGGCTGCGGAGACTGGAAATCCATATCGGCCACCCACATCGGAATAACATCCTTTACACCAAATTTATTTTCAAGACTATCCCATTTCTCGCAGTCAGTGCCCAAGCGACAGATTTCTTGGTCAAAGTTATATTTCATCAAGTATCTCTCCTTCTCATGTTTGCTTATGCATCCTACCTCTTTACGTAATTTATATAAGCAATTATCATGCCAACTTATTTCCCTTATAAAATCGCCTTATTTTTATAGAATTTCTTGATTGAATTCCGAATACTGCGATGCTAACACTTGAAAACCCTTTCATTTCAAGTGTTAGCAAATTTGCAATCATGGTAAATATTTTCGCATGTATGATAAAATCCAAAGATTGCATTTAAGCATCTCTAGTGGATAGCATCTTCTTCTGTTTCATCCATTCCTCATAACCGCCCACAAGGCTTTGTACTTCTTTAAAACCATGAACTTGCAGAAGGCTTGCAGCGATAGCAGATCTTCCGCCAGTTTTGCAATAAACTAAAATTGGTTTATCATGCGGAATGTTGTGTGCCTGTTCCTGCAGATGACCGAGCATCACATGCTTTGCTTGCGGAATATGGCCTTCCTCCCACTCGCCCATGCTTCGGACATCAAGTATATATATGCGTTCTGTATGAAGAACGCCAGCTATCTTGTCCATTGTCACTTCTTCATACTTCATCACACGCGAATCAGCCTCGTCTGCCTGCTCAATGACATATGATTCCATCGTTGCAACAATGCGATCCAATCCAATGGACTGGAGATCATTCACAATATCTTCCACATCAGCATTGCTTGCTAGAAGATATATAGGTTGATCATAATCCAACAGCCATCCCGCCCAAGTTACAAATGATTTATTATAAGGGATATTAATCACGCCCCGTATATGCTTAGCGGCAAATTCACTGGCTGGACGCGTATCAATGACAATTCCCTGTTGCGTCCATTCTTGTACAATATCTATCGAAATCTTCATACGAAACGGTACCGCTATTCTTTGGATTTGCTGCGTTCCCTCTTTATTCAACCGCTTCATCATTGAAAAATAAGGGGGCGCCTCCGGCTGTCCAACCAACAGCGCTTCTATAAAAAGATCCTCATTATCATATTGCAATGCCCAATTTGTCCGTTTTTCATAGCCGATGGTTGACGATGGGATTGCTCCTAGCGCTTTTCCACAGGCACTGCCCGCTCCATGTCCCGGCCATACTTGCAGGTAGTCAGGAAGGTTTTTAAACTGCTGTAAAGACCGATACATCATGCGTGCCATTTTTTCTGAGGAACCGTGTACCCCTGCGGCTTTTTCTAATAAATCAGGACGCCCCACGTCACCGACAAACACAAAATCTCCGGTAAATATGCCAATCGGTTCCTTGGTAGATATACCGCCATCTGTTACGAGAAGTGATATATGTTCAGGGGTGTGTCCTGGTGTATACATCACCTCAAAATTGATATTTCCAATAGCAAACACATCTCCATTTCTCAAAAAACAGTGTTTATACCCAGATGCATACTCGTATCTCCAGTTCGCTCCTCCTTCGTCAGACAAATACAATGTGGCTCCAAGCCTTGAAGCTAGCTCCTGCGAACCAGACAAAAAGTCCGCGTGGATGTGTGTTTCCGTTACACCCACAATCCGCACGCCATGAGCTCTTGCCGTTTTTATGTAAGGTTCTATATTACGTGACGGATCAACAATGATCGCTTCACCGGTATCCTGACACCCCACAAGGTATGAAGCTTGAGCTAGTTTCTCATCATAAAAGTATTTGAGTAGCATAAGTCATCCTCCTTTTAAACGCTTGCTTACTTTGATTTTGTTTTGTTATAACCATCAGAAACATGATCACATGATACCTTTAAGCATCCCCTTCCAATACATAACGGGAAGGAAGTTTCTCTTCAACACATACATACTGAACCTCTCGCGTGCCTGATTGATAGGGAAGGTTTCTTGCGGCTGTAAATCATAATTGAATTCAGCCAGTATAAGCCGTCCATATCCGGTAACAAGCGGACATGATGTATAGCCGTCATATTTATGAACCATTGGTTTGACACGCATCCGATGAAGTAAATTTTGCACAAGTACGGGCGCTTGTTTACGAATCGCAGCCCCCGTTTTCGACGTAGGCAGGTTGGTGCAGTCCCCAATGCCAAATACATTGTCAAAGTATTGATGCTGCAGCGTATATTGGTCTACATTCAGCCAACCATTACTTGCCGCAAGTGGGCTGTTCTTGATAAAATCAGGGGCGCTCATCGGTGGTACCACATGAATCATGTCATATTGCATATTTACGCGCTCTTTTGTGTTCAAATTTTCGAATGTCGCTCGTTTTTTTTCACCATCAATTTCAATGAGATGGTGCATAAACCATGTCTCGATTTCTTTTCGCTCAATTATTTTGTTTAGTGCCTGTTCATATTTTTTCACATTGAATATGGATGGGTTGCCTGAAACAAAAATAACTGAAGATTGTGGGCGCACTCCTGATTTTCTGAAATAATCTTCCGCCAAATACATGATTTTTTGAGGGGCTCCACCACATTTCACCGGAGTGTTCGGATTGGTAAAGATAGAAATTCCCCCTTTGAAGGTGCGGATTGCTTCCCATGTACTATCAACATAATCATAGGAATAATTACTACATACCCCATTCTTTCCAATACTTTCTTTTAACCCCTTGATTTTATGCCAGTCAATTTGAATCCCGGCCGCAACAACTAGATACTCATAGTGCAGTTTCTTTCCAGATGCTGTTATAACAGCATTTTCATCTGGCTGAAATGTAGTAACTGCATCCTGCACCCACACCGCTCCGCTCGGAATAACGGACGCTTCCTCCCTTTGCGTGACAGTTTTATCAACTTCGCCAGCTCCGACAAGCGTCCATAACGGCTGATAATAATGTTTCGTCGTCGGATCAATGATAGCAATGTGTCCACTCAGGAGGCGTGATTCACGCAGAAGACGGGCTGCAACCGTAATTCCGGCACTCCCACCGCCCACAATCAAAATTTTGTAATGTGTCTTATTCTTTACATTTTCTATTCGAATCACCTCATCTCAATTTTAGTAAAACAACTCATAAATCTAAGACTTCGGCATTAATAATCAACATGTAGATGGCGACCAACATAACCACACCGGAAAATACATAATGGAGTATGCGTTGCTGTTTACTTAAGCGCGCCGCCAGCCAGGCACCCACCAGCCCGCCGCCAACTCCACCTCCAACAAACGCGAACATAATCCACCAGTTTACAAGCCCGGATAAGCTGTAGCTTACCGCTGTTGTAAGTCCAAATGTACCGACCGACACCAGGGAAGATCCAATTGCAGAAATCATCGACATTTTCGCCGCAAAGATCAAACCGGGAACAATCAAAAATCCACCGCCAATTCCGAAAAAACCGGATAACAGTCCCACCAGAATAGCCATGATGATCAGCTGTGGCAGTTTTACTTGATTTTTAAGATCGTCTGCTTGACTCCTCGTTTTCTTTGGCATAGCCATTTTTACAGCCATAACAATCATCAGAATGGCAAGAAGAAACAACAACTGTTTACCAGGTATCAGCTTTCCGATAGTTGATCCCGCATAGGCACCAAGAGCACCAGAGACGGCAAAAACAATCGCCTCTTTCCACTGCACGTGGCCGGCCCGTGCATGTGGAATAAGATTTGCATAGGCATTTATGGCAACGGCTGACGCTGTCGTGCCAATTACCACATGAGGATCATTCATACCAACAACGTAAAGCAAAAGAGGAACAGCAAGAATTGATCCACCTCCGCCGAGCAAACCAAGTACGAATCCGACAATAGTTCCTGACACAATGGAGAGGAGCACTTGAATTGTTGTCATTCTTTTCTGAGACTCTCACCAACAAAGCAGAGTAGTTGACGATTCATCTCCTCCCTCCTTTCTCTGTTTACTCATCATTTATATAAAGCAAAAACCATGCCAACTAAATCCCCCTGTAAAACCGCTTGATTTGCACACTGCACTCTTTGTAAATTCCCAATTTTGCTATCATTCATATTAAAAAAGCCTTTATCATCAAGCTTAAAGTCTCCCTAGAACTAGGAACTATTTTTGCATCTGTGATAAAGTGAAACTTCCATCAGTGTGGGTCTTACTGCCCTTTAATGCGGAATAAATCGGTGATTTTGAATATGTTGCCAATAAATATTGAGTGACTACTCAATATTTATTGGCTTCAGATTAATGCGGGTGATACAGATTGTTGTAACCATGATTATCGTTAAATATAAATGTCAAAGTAGAGCGGCTCTATTAGAGTTTCAGTTTTGGATGTGTTTGGAAGCAGTGCCGAAATCTTTTTAGATAGGCGTCCTCCCAATTAAATACTAGTAAATGATTATCTATACTAATTTTCCACTTGCCTCTACGATTTGATTGAAAAACTGTTCAACCTCTTCCTGGCTTTTTCCAAGTTTACTTACAAAGCGATTAAGTTCCTTCCCTTCTTGAAAAGCAATAAAGCTTGGGATTCCGTACACATCTAGCTTCTCTAATAGTTCCGGAAAATGATCTCGATTTACTGCGATCATATCTATTTTTTCTTTATACGCTTCTTCCACAATTGGCATGAATAAATCGGTATGCTGACAGTCTGGGCACCATTCAACATAAAATTTGGCAACAACTGGTTTTGCTGATAAAATCGCCTCATCAAACTCTTGTCTTGTTTTGATCTCTTTCATAATTACATTCCTCCCTATATTTTGTTCTCAATGTTATACTGATTGTCTTCACTACTTGATCGCTCTCTTGCATCAAGATATCTTTCGCAATCCAGAGCAGCCATACAACCACTTCCTGCAGCAGTAATTGCTTGGCGGTATTTATGATCTTGAATATCCCCGCATGCAAATACACCGGGAATATTTGTTTCTGTTGTACCAGGATTCACGATGATATATCCCATATCGTCCGTTTTGATTTGATTGCCTAAAAAAGACGTGTTCGGTTTATGCCCGATTGCTATGAAAATACCATCAGATTCCAGAATTTCATTTTTTCCGGTTTCGCTGTTTTTTACTTTCAAGCCAGTAACGTGTCGTTCTCCTGCAATAACTTCTTCAGGAATGTAATTTAAACTCCAAGTAATTTTCGGATTATTTTTGGCGCGATCTTGCATAATTTTGGAAGCACGAAGCTCCTTTCTGCGGTGAACAACACGAACCTCCGAAGCAAACTTCGTTAAAAAATTTGCTTCTTCCATAGCTGAATCTCCGCCGCCTACAACGATAATTTTCTTTCCCCTAAAGAAAAATCCATCACACGTTGCACAGGTGCTTACCCCACGCCCAATATTTTCCCTTTCTCCTGGAATATCCAAAAGTTTCGCAGAAGCACCCGTTGCAATGATTAAAGATTGCGTTTTGAGCTCCCCTATTCCTTCCACCGTTAAGGTAAAAGGGTTATTAGAAAAGTCGACTTTTCTAACCCATCCCCTTTTAAACTTTGCTCCAAAACACTCAGCTTGCTTACGCATGTTCTGCATTAACTCTCGCCCCATAATCCCTTCAGGAAAACCAGGGAAATTCTCAACATCTGTCGTCAAAGTCAATTGCCCCCCTGGTTCAGGCCCTTCAATGACTAAAGGACTTATGTTAGCACGTGCTAGATAGATTGCTGCGGTCAACCCAGCAGGGCCAGTCCCTAGAATAACGGTTTTATACATCACTTACCTCCTCGTTATACTAATCTCTTATTCATGAATATTTATAAGCAATTTCCATACCAATTTTTAATATTCTGTAAAGTCACTATTTTCATAACCGTTATATAGGTTAATCAGTCCCATTTCCTATCACAATTGAGAAAAATCTTTTCAAGATTAAGAAAAACATCTTAAGACAATTTCATCAAAATTTGAATTTAAGTTATTTGAAATTCCCTTCCAAAACATGTATCATTTCATTTTTTCTTAAACAGTGACCGCCAATGTTAAACAGCAATGGTTTGATTGATTAGCTCCGCATGTAATGAGTCATTCTATCTATTTTGTTTGTGTATCGGTAACAAGAACTCCATTTTGGTGCTTTATTTCCTTTAATTAAGGACTTACTGCCTGTCCTATATTAAATATAAAATGAGCGATTATGACTGCTAATAAACCGATTAAGTATTGAATGAAAATCAAAGGGAGAATCCATTTCGCTCACTTTATCCAAGGCATTCCCGCAATTGCCAATCCGGCCATCAGTGTACCACCTGTCGGAAAAATTATACTTCCAAGACCATCCGCAAATGAAAAGGATAATACTACTGTTTGGCGTGTAATGGCACTAAATCTGCAAGCAGTGCCATAATAGGCGCACTCATGGCACCGGGTACAGCAAAAATGATTGCCACTTTCCACTGCACATTGTGCCAGCTCGTACGTGTGGAATAAGATTTGCATAGGCATTTATGGTAATGGCTGACACTGTCGTGCCAATTACCACATGCGGATCTTTCATGCCAACAACGTAAAGCAAAAGAGGAACAACAAGAATTGATTCACCTCCGCCGAGCAAACCAAGTACGAATCCGACAATAGTTTCTGAAACAATAGAGAGGAACACTTGAATCATTGTCATTCTTTCCTGAGACTCTCACCACCAAAGGAGAGTAGTCGGTAATTTATTTCCTTCCTCCTTTCTCTATTTACTCCTCATTTATATAAAGCAAAAACCATGCCAACTAATTTCTCCTGTAAAACCGCTTGGTTTACGCACTATACTCTTTGGAAATTCCCAATTTTGCTATCATTCATATTGAAAAAGCCTTTATCATCAAGCTTAAAGCCTTCCTAGGGCTAGGAACTATTTTTGCATCTATGATAAACACATCAAGCTATTTCTATAAGGTGATTCCCTAACATATTAGTTAACAAGAATTTTTCTTAGGTTTCATATAACTGAACATTGTTAATGCGCTACCTCTAATAGGTGTAGCGCCATTATTTCGCAGATTTTGTACGCAAATGCTCTCCCTTGTTACATAAAGAACCTGTAGTATGAGTACCAAAGACAGACGTTTATGGTACTTTATATGTTTCTACCAAAATAGAATGAAATATAGTTAAAAGGTACAGTTTATATTTTAGTATGAGTAAAAAGAGAGGATGTTCGTCTCTATATTGAGCGAACAATCCTCTCTTCATGATAAAGTAATTAACGTACGAAATTCGAACAATTGAACCTCTCCCCCTCCATTCCAACCTTTTGTAGATTCTAAAAAATAATATATGATTTTACTATCCAATTAATAAATAAAAACCAAAAAAATCTCACATACACTCCATAAATCCCTTTCATGTATGTAAACATATTTTTTTACAACACTATACATAAAATTACTAATATAATAGAATGGAATGGAATGGAATTATAGAAATAGAAAGAAGGACATGTATGCGTAGCAAACCATCTCTTGTAACCTTATTTAAAAGAGCTTTTATTATGTGCGTAGGAATTTCGTGCATATATGGAGTATCCGGAGGAGCAAAATACATTGTAAATGCGAGTACAGAAGATTCCTCACAATCAGTTCAGCTAGTAAGTGAAATACAAACTTCACTGGCTCCAAAGCAAGCACCCGAACAATATAATGGTCAAGTTAGAAAAGTTGCTTATCTTACTTTTGACGATGGACCAGGAAAGTACACAGCTCAATTATTGGATATATTAAAACAAAACGATGCGAAGGCTACTTTTTTCCTGGTTGGTTCCAATGTTAAAGCATATCCCGATTTAGTAAAACGTGAAATATCAGAAGGACACTATGTTGGGATGCACAGTATGTCTCATAACTATAATAAATTGTACAAACAAGGCGGTTACGTAAATGAAATGAAAGAGGATCAAGCATTAATTGCCAATATTATTGGATATGCACCAAAATTAACACGTCCACCATACGGTTCAATGCCAGGTCTTACTGAAGCCGAACGAAATCAAGTCGTTGAAAATGATTTGCGAGTATGGGACTGGACAATTGATTCTTTAGATTGGAAATATAATAAAATACCAGTGGATGCTGCTTCTGCTCAAATTGTACAACATGTACTTGACGGTGCAAAATCAAACAATGAAATCATTCTTTTACACGATATTCATCCGCAATCTGTTTCTGCTGTACCTGCTATTATTAAAGGGTTAAAGGAAAAAGGTTATGAGCTTGATAGTTATAATGAAAATGAACATTTCCCATTAAATTTTTGGCACGATAAACGAATTTAACATGGTAAAAGGCTTACATTCTATTATAAAGAATGTAAGCCTTTTATATTTTCATAATAAAGTGAAACTTTCATCAGTAGAGGACTTATTGCTCTTTAATACGGATAAAATTATATTTTCCATACAGTATGTGAAATTAAATCATATCCAGTTCGCAAAGCAAATGAACCATCATTAACAATTCCTAGTAATATAATTCATTTCTTAACTGGCTGAATGCGTATCAATATGCAAATGTCTTAACTTATCAGGATTTAAAATAGTATAAATGGATTTAATTTTATTTCCTTCAAATTCAAAACTCAGTACTGCCTGTATTCCTATATGATTTCTTATTACAATTCCACTCCAACCATTTACTTCTATTTGCATCATAGAGTAGTCTTCTTGATTCGTAAGAAATTTAGTTGCTAAAGAAATAAGAAGTTGTTTTACACGCACTGCACCGTATATAGGTTTTACTGCAGCTTTTACTTTTCCGCCGCCATCTGCATAGTAAGCAGCATCTTCCCGAAGAACTTCCATAACTTGATTTGTATTTCCCTGCTGAATAGCATTTATAAAACATGTGATAACTTGTTCATGATTTACCTTTACATTTTCAACCTCAATGTGCTTTTCAAGTTCTGGAAGCATTTTTTTCATTCTACTTAAAATCTTACGGCAATTCACTTCCTTTTTTTGTACAATTTCAGCAATTGTTTCATAGTCATATTCCAAAATTTCACGGAGTATAAAGATTGCTCTTTCAATTGGATTCAATTGTTCAAATAATACAAGCAAAGCCTCCGCCTAAAATAACAATATGTTTCATTTTAATTTCCCCTTTACCCTTAAAACGATTTGACCTCCTGACTTGTGACATATTGAAAGGTGAAATTAAGAAACAATAAACTACCTGTCCCTCCACTGAATATAGAAACAGGTAGTTTATTGTTTTAATGTGCATTCCATTTTAATAGCTCACTTTATACAAATTACTTGACCCTTTGTCATTTGTACTAGTTCATCAGGTGTTAAACGAAATATTGCTTTCGGGTGCCCTGCAGCAGCCCAAATCACATCGTACTGCAAAAGATCTTCATCAATGAATGTCATAATAGGCTCTGTATGTCCTAATGGCGGAACACCTCCGATTACAAATCCAGTATGCTTACGTACAAAATCAGCATCAGCTTTTCCTAATGTATCATCTAGCTGTTTCGTAATTTGCTTTTCATTAATTCGATTTGTTCCACTCGCGACAACTAACAGTGGTTTATCAATCGTTTTGAGCCTAAAAATAATCGATTTACCAATTTGCGCAACTTTACAGCCAATTGCTTCTGCTGCCTCTTGAGCAGTTCTTGCGCTTTCTGGTAATTCTATTACTTGATTTGCATATCCTAGCTCTAACAATTTATTTTGTACCCGTTGTGCACTTTCTTTCAAATCTTTCATGCATTTCATTCCCTTCAACTTTCTAAAACATTTACTATCTATTCTTTTAAAAAAGCAAAGACTCCTCTTATTATGCAGCATCAATTTTACCTATTCCATAAAACATAAAAAAGCATCCCCTCCATATAAGGGGATGCTAGCATTTATTTTGCTTCTTTATACATCGCTGCTACTTGTTTTTGAAGCTCTTCGTTTTCTAAATACTCATCATATGACGTTTGTTTATCAACAACACCGCTTGGCGTTACTTCAATAATTCGGTTTGCAATCGTTTGAACGAACTGATGATCATGAGATGTAAATAGAATTGTACCTTTAAATGCCATTAAACCGTTGTTTAATGCTGTAATAGACTCAAGGTCTAAATGGTTTGTTGGATCATCAAATGTTAATACGTTTGCACCGCTTAACATCATTTTAGAAAGCATACAACGCACTTTCTCTCCTCCAGATAAAACAGATACATTTTTCTTTACTTCTTCACCAGAGAATAGCATACGACCTAAGAAGCCGCGTAAGAAACTTTCAGACTCGTCTTGTGGTGAGAATTGACGCAACCACTCTACTAAGTTATACTCACTATTTTTGAAGAACTCAGAGTTATCTCGTGGGAAGTATGCTTGAGATGTTGTTACACCCCATTTAAATGAACCACTATCCGGCTCCATTTCACCCATCAAGATTTTGAATAATGTTGTCATCGCAATATCATTGCGGCCGATAAATGCAACTTTATCACCTTTATTTAAAGTGAAGTACACGTTATCTAATACTTTTTCACCGTCAATAGTTTTTGAGATGCCTTCTACTGTTAATAAATCATTACCTACTTCACGTTCTGGTGTAAAACCAACGAACGGATAACGACGAGAAGATGGTTTAATATCATCTAATGTAATTTTATCTAATAATTTCTTACGAGAAGTTGCTTGCTTCGCTTTTGAAGCGTTCGAGCTGAAACGTGCAATAAAGTTTTGTAATTCTTTTACTTTCTCTTCTTTTTTCTTATTAGCATCTTGTGTTAATTTTAATGCTAATTGACTAGACTCATACCAGAAGTCGTAGTTACCAACGTAAAGTTGAATTTTACCAAAGTCAAGATCAGCCATGTGCGTACATACTTTGTTTAAGAAGTGACGGTCATGGGATACAACGATAACTGTGTTTTCAAAGTTCATTAAGAAGTTTTCTAACCATTGAATCGCTTTTAAGTCTAAGTGGTTGGTAGGCTCATCTAGTAATAAGATATCTGGCTGACCAAATAATGCTTGTGCAAGTAATACTTTTACTTTCTCTGCCCCTGTTAACTCAGACATTTTTTTTGCATGAAGGTCTTCTCCAATGCCTAATCCTTTTAAAAGAATTGCAGCTTCTGATTCTGCTTCCCAACCGTTTAACTCAGCAAATTCGCCTTCTAACTCAGCTGCACGCATGCCATCTTCATCACTGAAATCTTCTTTCATGTAAATCGCATTCTTCTCTTGCATTACTTCATAAAGACGTGTATGCCCCATAATAACTGTTTCTAAAACTGGAAATTCTTCATATTCAAAGTGATTCTGTTTTAAAACAGCTAAACGCTCACCTGGTGTAATATGAACATCTCCTGTTGATGGATCAATTTCACCGGATAGAATTTTTAAGAATGTAGATTTACCAGCACCGTTTGCTCCGATTAAACCGTAACAGTTACCTGGTGTAAATTTTATATTAACATCTTCAAAAAGCTTACGATCTGCAAAACGTAAACTTACGTTACTTACTGTAATCATGTAGTTCCTCCTAGTAATACCGCTGTTTTCAGCGTTTTCTCGCCAATTGCCTTAAAAGTCGCAGCTTACGACTCACTTATTTTAGACTATTGCTATTATATAGTAGAACTTGAATGAATAGCAACGATAGATTCATTTTCTGCAAGGAAATCAAAGAGCTTTCTGCAGCAATTCCTCGTCTTTCTCTCATAAATTCCACTTCACTATCCTATATATTAAATGTCGTCTAAATACGATTCTCTTCCTACAAATGTATATTACTATTCTGAAAGAAGCTCAGGAAGCATAACTTTTTGTTCAAAACGCGTAGACAATACCATCAAAGGAGATGTGAATGTATGAGCTATCATAACAATCGAAATGATTCCAATGGTTTAAAGATACAACACAAAACTTCTAATTTTGATGCTTGGAAATATGAGTCTATTTATAAATATTCTCCTCTATTTTCTTATAAAAAGCTTTTCAAAACTTTTTTTCGTATCTTTTCCACAAATAACAAAAAATTAAATAGCTAAAGTTATTGATATGAAGAAAACTATTATAAGTAAACAATTAACTCATCTTTACGCTACTAAAGAGTCTTAAATATAAAATTACTCTATTAGCTTTGTTTATCTAGCTTTTGGATATTAAAGTTTTAAAAGTTATTGATAAAATGGAATTGTCATGTATTGAGACCTATAGAAGGCGGAGGGATTTGTAGTGCAGAGTCAAATTAAGTTTCAAATATATAAATTTTGTAAAGAAGAAATACCTAGACTTATTGCTCTTTCAGCTTCAGTTGGTTGGGATTATGATGAGAATGAAATCAATACAATTATGTCAGTAGGTATTGTATATGGGCATAAAATAGATTAGGGTGAAATTATTTCAAGTGCAGCCCTTATTCCTTATGGAAATAACTTAGCTTCTATAATTATAAACACAATGCTTATAAGATCTAAGACATACCGTCAGAGATAAATTCTTCCTATCCTTATATGCGGCTCTAGGTTGCATAAATGACCAGCTCATTATTCTCTTCGAAATACCCCTACCACATCGACTGTTTGTGTAATATTTACGAAAGCCTTTGGATCAATCTTGCGAATAAAATCTTTTACATCTGATAACTCGTAGCGAGTAATTACCATCATGATAACTCCCTTTTTTTCGTCAGTAAAAGCCCCTTTCGCTTCCCAAATTGTCATTCCCCGATTAAAATGAGGAAGCAGTTCTTGTTTGATGTTATTTGGCTTCGATGAAATTATAGTCAGTGTTAACTTTAATTGGATAGTATGAACTACGTCAACGAGCCGCCCGGTTGCATAAATGAATATAATAGTATATAACGCATTTTCCCACCCAAAAATAAAACCAGAAATTGCAATAACCACTGTATTTAGAATGAAACCCAATGCTCCTACTGGAATGTCGCGTTTTTTTCTAATTACGAATGAAATGATGTCGAATCCGCCTGTTGATCCTGAAGATCGAAATATTAATCCGATAGCAACTCCCCCAAAAACTCCTCCGAATACTGAAGCAAGAAGAGGATTGGATGTTATCTTATAAACTGGGATATATTGCATAAAGATAGTTGTTGTAACAACCGAAAATATACTGTAAAAGATAAATTTCTTTCCAAGTTTAAAATATCCCAGGATAAAAATAGGTAAATTTAGAAGAGAAATCATAATCCCTGTATTTAAAGGGAACAGATGTCCTAGAATCATTGCGACTCCAGTGACCCACCGCTAAGAATTTTATTAGGTATAAGAAAAACATTATAAGCAACACATAATAAAATTGAAGAAAGAAAAATTATTAATAACTGAATCATAACTCGGAACATTTTCCTCACCTCTTTTCGCAATAGCATCCCCATTATTGATGGATGGATTCTTTCTGATTTTGGACAGACTAATCCCTTAAATCAATCTGTTCTTTTTGGCTGTCTGAAAAGATTTGAATCCTATCATAGAACGTACTCGCTTTTTAATGAAGCGAGTAGAATTAACATGACGATACTGATGGCTTTCACAGGTGCCGCCTTCACTTTTAGAGTAATCATTATAGTGTTATTATAAATACACATGAACTTTTTATACTTAATCGAAACTTGGTTCATTCTAAAAATACTTATTAATGAGGAAAAGTTAATTATATTAATGAGGGAAAGGAGATATGACATTGAAATTTAATGGACTTGATGAAACAGATCAATAATTCATAAGTTTTGAAGCAGACTTTAAAAGGCACATCGAAATCAAAAGATTATTTCTAGACGAAAATATCTAATTTAATCAAATATATAAAATATATCCAAGTACTTCCCCATGAAGCTCTTAAGCAAAAAGAGATACTAAAAAATTGTCACCTAGAAGAAAAGGTCAGCTTCCGATGATTAAAATTATTAAATCATAACATATTGTATATAAAATTAATGGAAATCAAGTAGACATCCCGATCCAAAATCATGCTCCTAAATCTCTTCCTGTCTCTTTCTTATATGCCTCTCCTCCTTTAATGCTGGCCGCGATTACTTCAACCTCATTGAATGATTCGGTTAAAATTAACAAGTTATATTAACCGAATAACTTACTGATACTATCTTCAACTACACTAAATTGAACAAGAATGGAACCCACAAGATATGATTTGAAGATCCCTGGATACTTCCTGCCAAGTCCCTCCTTGTTAAGAAGTATGAATTAGTGAAGATAGGATATAGGCATTTAGGTATCACCATACCTAAAAAAGAAGATGTGTTGCTTAGAAATTTACCGTTCGATGATGCTAATTCAAGCAACTACACACTATCATAAATAACAAGTGGAGGTATATGCACATGAAGCATACAGATTGCGATTTTTCACCTATGAAACAACGGATTGCAGAAAATATACAACAAATTATCCAAGCACTTCAACATAACTTAAACATGCTGGGAAATGAAAATTATTGCACACTAGGCAACCTTCAAGAGATTAAGGGAAATTTTTTACATACTCAATCAATAGCCGCTTCTTTTTATCTAAATTGTTATTTATCATCTTATACTGACACGTACAAAGACTTATCTAGCTGTGTTCAACATCTATCTGAACAGGGGCATGGCGCTTTGATTGTTGTCGAACGTCGCGACCCACTTGATGCCATCATTCAAAAAGGAACAATGGTAGGAGCTGCTGTAACTTCAACTCTATTGGAGTCCATATTTTATCCTGGAAATCCTCTTCATGACGGTGCTGTTTTAATCCGGGCTAATGAAATTGTTTCAGCAGCGAACGTTCTTCCTTTAACGATAAAAGATCTAGGGAAAAAGAAAGTAGGGACACGGCATCGTGCCGCGCTGGGAGTAACGGAACAAAGCGATGCTCTTGCACTAGTTGTATCTGAGGAGACACGAGCGATTTCCTTTGCCTTAAATGGGAAGCTCTATCCAATTGTTGCCCAGCCACTCTTTACATGAAAAGAACACTCTCATTAGAATCTTGCTTCTCGCTCTTTAATATTAAGTAATGTTTAACGATTGTTGCCACGAATTTAAAGAAACTGACAAGCTAGATATGGAAGAAACATATTCAACTTGAAACTTGCCCTATACACGACAATACCCCCATTCAAGTCTCTCAATGAAATGGGGGTGCCGATAATCTGAAGAAATCTATCCATTCACTTTATTATAAAGACGGGCGTTGGCGATTTAAATTTGCCATCTCAATAGTCGAAACAGCAGCCTCCCAACCCTTGTTTCTGGCTTTTGTGCCGGAACGCTCAGTCGTTTCCGTTGTCAATTTCTCGGTTTTATAAACGAGGAATTAGGATTTCCTTTACATTGTAAATTCATATTTTCTCGGCTCTATCCAATTGTATTATGAACATTCATTTTCTCGTTTTTTGTTTTAAGTAAAACAAAAGATAGTCCAGCCGAAATACAAATAAGTATAGCTCCAAATATATAAACCATTCTGATACCCAGGTATTCAGCTATAAGGGCAATTATAAAAATAGAAAGACTCGAAATCGTTGATAGCAGCACGCTACGAGATGCATATACTTTTGGAAGTAATGACACCTCTATATTTGTTTGAAATGCAGTTTGCTGTGCTACATCCCGTATTTGATATGCCGGCCCCATGGCAATACAGAGTATAAGTGATAAGACAGGAATACTACTAAGCCCATATAACAAAGTAAGAATGCTAAATAAAAAAGATCCTGCTACCATACTGAGTATAAGATTTTTTTGAATCTTTTTCGCTAGATATATTGTTATAAACCCTCCTACAATTGTACCGATATAATAACTAGCGTTAATGTAACCCCACCATTGCTCTCCTTTGTGAAGTACTTCCTTTACATAAACCAATGTAATCGCACCAACCCATATTTGACCTGCAATCCCTTCAATTACATCCATTAACGTAACCAATCGCAAGGTTGAGTTACTCCAAAGGTAAATCCACCCTTCCTTCATAAGGGTCCATTTGGATGCCTCATGATTTTGTGTTATCTGATCATAAAAAGAGCGAATTGCTATATACAAACAAACGATAGAAATCCATAACATGACAGCCGTTATTAGTAAAGTAGGAATATGTCCTATTTTTACGACAATAAGTCCTGTCAGAGTATAACCGCCAATTTGTACCGCTTGATTAGAAATACTTAACAAGCTATTAGCTTTCACGAGCTCTTCCTTTAAAACAATTTGGGGAACTATAGAATTTTCCGTAGTCTTTTCAGAATAAATTAGTTAAAAATAAAAGACTACATACTATACGCGAAAGAGTATAAAACAGAGGAATTATATAAGGGATTAATTAGTTTTGGAGGAGGACATAGCCCATAGCGGGAGGCGTATCCGCAGATGTGAAGCATCGAGGACCTTAAAAATAAGAATAATCAACTAAACAAAGGATTATAAATTTAATAAAATAATCAGCTGTCTAGAAAACTATTAGACGATACAATACAATATGAAATATAATTATAATGCCAGTGCATCTTTTTTGTTAATGTGGGTACGCTTTCGAGCAGTAACTCTTATAGAATTTTCGGAGCATTGGCGTACATAGAAAAAAAAGACTCCTTCAAATGTAGATTTGAAATATAGTCGCGATGTTTACAAGAAAGACGCGAAGTTTTGAATAAAGTTGCGACGTTTATAAAAAAGATGGGATGCTTTATCCCTTTAATCAAAGAATTCTAAATGGGTTACCGTCAGGAAAATGGCTTTTCCTGACGGTAACCCTACTTGATAAAACAAATTATTATAAAGTTTAATAAAACATTGATTATCCCAGAAACCATTCCGATAATAGCAAATACTTTGCTAGCACCTATCACTTTTTTATTTAAACCCAATATTGAAAATACAATAGCTATAATTCCAACAATCCCCCACAAGTTAATAAACCAACATATTAATCCAGTTATAAAACTAACTAAAGAGAAAATTTCGATACCATTATTTGAATTACTCATAACATTTTCCTTAACTATTTTATGACTAAAAACCTCCCCACAATGTCCACAAAACCTATTGCTATCATTATTTTCATTTCCGCATTTAGTACAATATTTCATAAAATGCGCCCCTCTCATACAATTACATTCTAATTAATCTAAGTCTTATTTTTATTATGTTTATGAACAATGTATAAAATTTAATGTTAACTGTAACTTTAAAATAAAGTTTGATTAAAAATATCGTGTTAACCCGTATTCTACGGTAAATAAAAAGAATCCATTTTGAAAAAGATTGATCAAAATGGATTCTTCTCCAGCAGATTTAAGTTTGGTTTTATAAAAAAGTTTAATCATTTTCTACCTGTATTGCTCCACAATCGCGCCCTTTAATGGAATAACGAAAATTAGAACAACAGATATGAATCAGCTTATTTTTTCTGGAACTAACGCACCCGTTAGCTGAAGAAGGCAAAATGACTTTAGTAACTAATTTTGAACTTTCTCCTATAATTTCTAGTATAGAAACGAAATAATTCGCCAAGTCTTGGACTGATATTGTTTATATTGTTCACCAAATAGTGTAACAAGATTTCTCTCTTCAATTTTTATACGATACGAATACGCAAGGAAAAATAAAAAGATATTTATGATAATGGCAATGGTAAGCGGAATGTAACCCTTTGTATATAGGGAATTTAAAAAAAGAACTATAAACGTATACGGATTCAAGTGGTAAAAAAAGCGAATTAGCAAATTATTTACACGACGGAGTTATTGAAAAATGGAGGAAAGAGTATTGGTCTAATTTCTTTACCCCATATTTAAATAAAACGTCAGATTGGCAAAATGAAAGAGAATATAGGCTCTTATTACATAGTTCTTTAAATACATTTGATAAACCCCAAAATAGAAAATTAAAATATAAGTTTGAGGACCTAGAAGCAATTATTTTTGGTATGAAAACTTCCATAGAGGACCAAATTATAGTCATAAACATTATTAGAAATAAATGTAAGGAAAATAATAGGGATAACTTTAATTTTTATAAAGCTAACATCATTGACGGAGAGATGCAGATTAAAAAGTTAAAGATACCAATCCGCTAATATTAGTATTAAATTTTAATTTCCAAACTTAGGTGTTTTCAGTAAATTGAAAACACCTTTAAATTTGCATTATACATTTTGTATTAAACAAAAACTCAGCATAGCTGAGTTATATTATTAATCTATTCAATTCTCTTTTTTGAATGTATGAGACTAGTAAGTAAAAAAGTAGAAAAATTCAGAAGTGACAATATGTATCAGCTTGGCGGAAAAATGGCTGAGGGTGTGGATCTTGTATTAGCTTCCTTCAAGGGCTATGAACCAGCTGGAAACGGTGCATTGGCAGCTGGATCTTTAACTCTTGCACCCGTTACTTTAAGTACAATACTTCACAATCTTCTACATAAATCAAACAATAAAAGGCGATGCCTTATAAGCATTGCCTCTATTCCTTACTCATATAAATCCTTCTGCCATAAACATATCATCCCAAAATAAGATTTGAAAAAATGTACTTTTAACTAAATACACTTGTCCACACTATTTAACTATTATTTCATAATCTGTGTATAGAAGGAGGTGATTTTATATGCCAAGACCACATTTCAACTCTGCTAGTGCAACAGGACCAAACAGCGACGGATCACTAGACATTAATTTTAAATTTAGTGGATTAGGGGCTAACGTTACCATCACAGTAACAGCCTCGGCTAGTGCATCTGCTGTTTATGCGTGCCGAAATAAAGGTGGGAATTTTCCTTCCGACCCCAAAAAAACAGACGAAACTGGAACTGTAATGGCTTCAGGTGATTTTACCTCTGGTAAAAATGGATCATTTCAAGGGTTACTTCAACTCGATCCACCGCCATCAGATTTAACTTGCCCAGGGGGGCAAAGAAGAGTGTTAGTATCCGTAACGTACTCTAATGTTACTCTTACTGGAGGTGGAGATACATTTCATATACCTGGAACTTTCACTAGAACCTTTTTTAATATCTAGGTAGACAGAGGACTTTAATAAAAAGCTGCTGTGCACCACAAATGGTTCCAGTTTGTGGTGCTAACTCAATAAATGACATAGAAAGTTTTGTTTAAGATGAAAATTACTTTTTATATCAACTGAAGAAAGGTTCCTGCTGATTCATCAAATCTTGAAGGATTTTTATGTTTTATTTCATTAACAATATCTGCGATTATCTTCTTGGAGTAATTATCTAAACGAGATACTACTTTAATGTACTCTTCAAGAGTCGGAGGATGATTTAATATTCGTTTTGTAAAAAGACAATAAAGTTATTTAATTTTAAAACCTAAAACAAGCATAACCCCGTTCTAAATTTAGGACGGGGTTAAAATATAGTTGTTTAATTTTCGATATAAGATACTTCACTGTACTTAAAAATATAACAATAAAGTCGTTTAAAAATCTAAGTTTTATTCAACAATAGCGCCCGATTGTGGAAGATTGAAAATGCGAAAGAGCTGCAAAAATATCCTCTAAGTTATTTTACTAACGCACCGTTTACTTTAATAAAGGATATTTATAATAAGATACTGTTTTATTTTCTTTTCGAACGCATACCTTTTAATTTAGTAATCTTATCTTGATTAAGCAATTGGTTATATATTTCACTCTTAACATCATAAATGGAAATTTCCCCTTGATCGTTATAGTGTATTCCCCAACCATAATTTTTCACTAAAGGAGAAGCTCTGAAGCAAGCCATAGATTTTGAAAAAAATTGTTTTCGCAGTTCATCTGTATTTTCTTCTTCTATTTGATTTTTGATTAAATAAGTTTTAAATTGCACATCTTCTTGTGTAAATTTATAAGGATTATTCTTAATTAAATCATATTCAATAGAAGCAATAGTAGGTTTTCCGTTTCTGGTGACAGGTACTATGGCAGAAGTAGCTTTTGAATCCTCTGAAATGGTAATAAGTGTGTTCTTGTAACTCATATAACAACCTCCTTAGTAAACCAATTTTCCATAAAGATATATAATATTTACAATTATACAAATATCTAGAAAGTAGATTTCCAAGTTTGGGAATCTACTTCAAAAAAGTTCTTCAACAAAAGCGCCCGTTTGTTGAAGATTAATTTTCATTATGCTTTTTGTGCCGAGTCCAATGCTTTTTTTAATTCGTCCGGTTTTTGAGTGCCGATTACCACTGTGTTATATTTCAACTTTAACTCTATACCTTTCTTTCCATTCATGTTATAGGCTTTTTCACCCTTAAGGTTAAAACGAATTCCCCATCCTCCAAATCGTTTTAGTGGACTGTAAGTAATGCATTCATAGTGACGTATATTTTTGAAAAGGTACTGCTTATATTGAAAATGAAAAGGAACAAAACGAACATAAAGACCTTTTTCACGGACCTCAATGATCAGTTTCAATACCCCAAGCATTAATACAGGAAAGGCAATCCCAAAAAACAACCACAAAACAATTAATACACCATTGGGAGCTGGTTTATCTCCAAACGGGGTATCAAGGATAATTTGTTGAATGAGTCCATACCACATCAATGTGGCGATCCCCAATATGAGTATCCATACCCAAATTTGTTGTGGTCGCTGAACCTCACGAAAGATAACGTGTTCTTGTTGTTTCATTAATGATTGTCACCTCCTAAATGGTTTATTTATTTGATTTAATTTCAAGATATTTTCTTCAACAATCTGGCCCTATTGTCTCTTTTATATTCTGTATTAATTCATCGGATGTTTCCTGAAGATCATTTTTTAAAGAACATGTGAAATTCTCGATTGTAAACAAATCATCCTCTCCCTCTCTTTACTGATTTTCAGTACGTTTCATCATTTCATGCAAATAAAAAACTCAATTTAGAAACGAAATCTACAACCTTTAAACGGCACCAATCGATATGCAAAGATGTTCATAGAGTTTGTATATCGGAAACTCCTTATATCGTTCCTGATTGTCACTTTCAAACTGCCCAAATAATATTTTTGATTCAAGAGCACTACCTAACAATACGCTTGTACAAAACTGCATCTCTATATTTTCCGCATTCTTCTGCTTAATTGTAAATAGTTGCTTGCTATCTTCCTCAGAAATAACACCTTCTCTTCGTAGTTTGATCTGAAGTTGATTAATGAAAACAATCGCATCTGTTATGTATTCCCCTGCATACTTACTATACAGATGCTCTGCTAATTCAAGCCATTCCACGTCCTCTGTTAGATCGAATGCGGTCACACACAACAAACAAAAATGATTTGTATAGTTTGCTAGTTCTGGGTTTTCAAATGGATCTATGCGATTAAACGACTCTTTGATCACTTCTTTCTTTACATTTGCCCCAAATGCCAACCCTGACGAATTTAATAATACATAAGGCGTATAATATGAGATTGCATCATCAAAAGCGACATGTGTTCGCCCGTCTATAATCTGTTCTGAAAATGCATTTGTTAATTTTGGCGTTGCTGATGGATTATAGAATAAGATGATTTTAATGGAACCAATATTAAATACTACAAATTTTGCTTCTTTAGGATTTTCAATTTTGAAATTCGATATATCATCCTCTTGTATCATCTTATTAAATGCCCTAATTTGATCAACAAATCGATTAATATTCGTACCTTCTTCTCCAAATGGAGTCTCCTCATTAATTTCTAATTGTTGATAGATTTCCTTCAAAGTCAAAAACGTAGCATGCAGATTCTTAAAGGCCCTTTGAGTCTCATCACGTTTCTTCATTGTCCCAATATCGAACGTTAACTTTAATTCTTCAAATGTGATGGTATTTCCAGAAAAAATATGTAGTAGCAACGGTAATACTTTTAGCTGACTCGCTAGCGAGTGCAACTTTATAATTTTAAAATTGAATTTTGTAGATCCTTTTTCATATGAAATTTCCAAAGAACCTTCAACTAGTAGGATAACTTTATTAAACTCTTCTGTTACCTTTACTTGTAATTCATATGTAGACCCATCTATCATTACATTTTCCTGCATTTCAAGTAAAAGAGTCTCTATGCGACCTTGATTAAGCGGGACTGAGAGTTCACCACGTATACCATACATAGTAAAATCATGCTCGAATATATTTCTTGTCGGTGTTTTGGTAGGATTGTATGTTAAACTTGTTAATTCAAATGAATGATATTCCTCTCGACTAAAGGGACTTTTTTCAATAAGAATGATTGATTGTTTTTTTGATTCAGCCAAGAACATGCTACATACACTCGTTAAATCCGTTTCACTTAGAGCTCTCAACTCAATGCGTCTTTGTTTTTGACCTTTTTCTTCTCCATACTTTTTAAGAACTTCGTTGATTTCAGTAGGTAACAGTTGTTTGTAGAAAATCTTTGAGTCCCCATTTCTTTTTATTTCAACCACAAAAAATACTACACCATGACTGTTATAGTAATTTTGGTAATGATCCAAACCAATTGAAAATGTTCGAATTCCCCTAGTAAACTCTTTTACTTCCGTTCCTTTTACTTGTACTGGCACTTTACCAATTAGTGATCCTACAGATTCTGAATGATCTTTAAAAACTTCAATATCACCGTCAAACGATATTCCTTTATCTCCTACTGGAATATTCGCTCTAAGTAGAGCATCTGGTTTATTCGCAAGCACATTTATTGCTTCTACAGCTAACCTTTCTAATTTTGTACTAGACAACTTTGCCATTTCCACACCTCTGTTATTATATATTTATATAATTATATCAAGCGGAACCCCACATAATCTATTTAACAATAAAAAAATTCAGAATTATCACCGGAAATGTCAGCAATTTTTTCTTAAACCGATTTGCTTTTCAAAAGTTTTTTAACCTGTAAAAGTCAGTTGCAGTATATAGTAAACTCATTCCATCTATAGATTCAATTTCATATCGTTTATTTTCTTCTAAATCATCAGGCAGATAAAATTCCGAATACTTATATAAATCGAATGTTTGCCATGGAACTGCATCAGTGACAACAAATTTATCTTTACGGACAGGACAAAGTTCTACAAACAGATTCCTAACTGAGATATGTATTATTTTTTACTGCCTACATTCTATCAAGAATGATTATTCCCACTAAGGATTTTGGCAAGTAGATTCAATCTTTCCAAACTATTTAACTTAAGTAAGGTATCCTAAACTAAAAAAAGACGCTATGTCTGGCGTCTTTTTTTAGTTCTGGCTCTCAAATGGAATATTATTTTACTTTTAATTGTATTATTTGAAGTTAGTTGTTGCTTTAAAATAAAGTTTGATCAAATTGATACTAATAATCTTGATAAACAATCATAGAAAAGAGCGTGTTTTGAAAAAAAGATTGATCAAAACACGCTCTTAATATTTTCAGTTGGTTCATTCTTTTATAAAAAAGTTTGATCATTTCCTAACTATATTGCTCCACAATCGCGCCCGATTGCTGAAGATCGTTTCAAAGACCTTATTAAAGTAAAGCCCTCTTTACTTTAATAAGCATACAAAATTATCAAACTCCTTTATAAATCATCCTTCATAATTGTGGAATTCATTTTGATCAATTTTTCCGAAAAGATTACTCTTGCTTCCAATAGCTATCATTTGATGATCTCATACCTCATCAGTATTGAACCACTTGTTTCGTAAAGCTTGGTGGATATCAATTTCAAGTCGTGACGTGATTTAATGTTTTCGAAGTAGCCTCTGCCACTTCCCAATATGACCGGATGAATGATGATTCGTAGTTCATCTAGTAATCCAGCATTAATCAAACTCTGAACAAGACCTGCGCTCGCGGAAACAATGATATCACCATTGATTTCTCTTTTCAACTTCTTTACTTTCGTCATTACATCAGAGTTAAGCAGAGAAATTGTATCATCGTAGTCCCCCCAGTGAACTTCCGTAAACTCACTATTATTTGTTGCTACAAACTTTTGAGTCTTATTCATAGCGTTAGCCCAATCTCCCTCTTGAAACGGCCAATAACCTGCAAAACCCTCATATGTGACTCGACCCATCAAGATTGCTTCAGCCTTCTGGAACATCTCTAAAGCATCATTTGTGGCATCCATGATGCCAGGCATCGCCCAGCTTACCATGTTACTTTCTTCGCCTTTCGGTCCCGTAAAAATACCGTCCAATGTGTTGCTCACGTTTGCAATTATTTTTCCCATATATCCTCCTCGAATATTTTTATGACCTTGCAATATTGGTAAATTACCCGATGCTAAATTTTTTTAAAAAAACATTTTCTGATTAACTTCGATTTACTTACGAATAATCCTTTTGTAGCTTTGAAAAAAGTTTGATTAAATTAACTCTATAAATCTTGATAAAATAGTAAATAGAAAAAGCGTGTTTTGAAAAAAAGATTGATCAAAACACGCTTTAAATATATTCAATTAAACCATTCGTTTATAAGTAAGTTTGATCATTTCTTGATCCTTGTGCCATTAAAGCGCCCGATTGTGAAATTGGCAAAGGCAGTCTAATTATCGAATAGCCCTCTTCCTCTCAGATTTGCGGAAACAGGCTCCTTTCCTATTTCACGTGCCCATATAGATAACTGGCCGATATGGTGGATTTCGTGGACAATGACATGACGTATGATCTCTCCGTGTGTACATTCAATGACTCGGCGCCTGATTGGTGCGTCTCTAGAGCTAATCGGTTCTTCATTGAAATCAGTTTCTGAAAGTTTCCGAGAATCCATTTCATTTGTCCAAGATGTCACAAATGGCTTCACTTTCTCGTGGTATTGAGCTGAAAGATTTTTCACTTTTTGTAAGCTAGCATAATCTTCAAACAATGGCTCCTCAGGCACTGGTTCACCTCGCAAACCTAAGATCCACATATATTCCACATCTACAATGTGAAATAGGGTATGTAGGATACTGCCGAACCCACCGACCCGTTTCTTTAATAGTTCTTCATCCGGTATGTCTTCGTACAATGTAAACCAATCATCACGAACGTGCCAGTTATATTGAAACAGTTTCAACATCACAACAACCTCCATCTTTTAGATTAACATTTAATATTCACCAAAAGACTTCAAAATCCTTATTTAAATAATAACTCTAAAAAAACCTGTTAAAATCCTCTACAAACTGGCCCTTTAATTGAACATTCCAGATGAAGTTAAAGGGTCAAAAGAAAAACCCTATTATACAGGGTTTTATCAAACTTTGTTTTAAATTATCAATCTTTTTTATAAATTATCGAACTTTATTATAAATCAACATTAGTAATTAATAAAAACAAAAATCTATTGTATAGGACCTAATAACCCCATAATTTCTTCAGCTTTTGGATATTTAATGCTGTAGTAAATTTCTAAACCCTGGCGGTCACCTTTTAAAACCTTTCCTCTCATTTTAGATAATAGAAGAAACCAACACATTTTGAAAAAAGATTAATCAAAATAGATTATTTTCCAGTAGATTTAAGTTTGGTTTTTATAAAAAAGTTTGATCCTTTCTATCTATGTTGTTTCACAATCGCGCCCTTTAATGGAATAACTAGAACGTTCAGTCAACGATTTGATGGCCATGACCCCTGTATTTTCCTTAATTGAATAATTTGACCTGTATGATAAGCATCATGAAGCATGATGTCCAGTAATTTCCCCTCAAGTGAATTTTGCTCAAGCTCTTTTTCGGAAATTGCACTCAATACCTGTCTTAAATTACTTTGAGCGTTTTCAGAACGTTCAACGACTTTCTTCCATTCCTTATCATCATTAGATTGATTGGTAAGATAAAAGGTTTCATCACCGTCGAGATTATGTGTCCATTCACGGCCTTCCAAGTTTGCAGCAAGTCTCTCTTTGTAATAAATGAGATGATTAACGTTCTCCCAAATGGTTTTAGTTGCCTCTCCAGATGGTTTCCAGATAGCCTGTTCGGCTGTAAGTCCTTCTATAGCATGTTTAAACGGTGCATACCAACTTTCTTTATCGAATGTTGAATCTAGCACGTTTAAAAGCAAGTCAATTCGTTTCAAAGTAATCTCCTCCCTAAATAGTTAGAGTTTCAAAAAAATCCTTATAACTCTGTTGAGATTCTACATTTTTAAATATACATCCTGCTTTTTAACTACCCTCCTAATCTTATTCCACAATATGGCCCGATTGTTGAATAACATGACTGGCGTTTTTTAAACAACTTTATTATGTTTTAAACGACTTTATTGTAAATTAAACAACTTTATTATCTCTGTACAAGAGGGTCTTTTTTTATGCCTTTTATTCCAATGATAGTGCTAACAACTAGAACTAGGCAATAGAATAAAAAGTGAGTTATAATAATAATGCCAATACATCTCTTTTTTTAATGTGGGTACGCTTTCGAGCAGTAACTCTTAAAAGAGTTTTGGAGCATTGGCGTACATAAAAAAAAGACTCCTTCAAAAAGGGGTCTTTTTTTCTATGTTTCTTACTTATCATAAGAAAATAGGTTCGTTTACAATGAATATAGACAAAGGTTTTTATTGGTAGTAAACTCATTATCCCAGTAAATTAGTTAAACAGATAAGAGATTTATCTAAGGTGTGCAGAGCCTTGTACCCACAAGTAGTGGAGTGCCCCAATTGCATATAAGAGGTCTAGGATATATAATGCTAGCCCCAATCCAGTTATGGTCGGAAACACCTTAAAAGGTCACTGCACACACTCATTATAACAAATTAAACAAAAAAGATAAAAAAATTCTGTGAATTAGGCAGGGAATAGGATACTAGATAAAGAATTTTTCTTTTAGAAATTTAAAAGACTATATGCAAGTGAAATTCAAAAACGTATATAGTATTTAATTAAATTAGCGATTGAAACTCTTTGATAATTTGGGGCTGGTTCTTGGCCAGACCTCTTTACTTAATGTGAGATTTACCATCTGGCGTTATAGTCCTGACATACTACATTGGGCATTAAGCTCTAACGGAAAATTGGACAGTCAGATGTATATATCGCTAGGAGGATTTACGTATGAGTGAAAACACAGTAGTACCCTTTAGTTTTATAGAGGAATCCAAAGAAAAAGAAAAAGAAACTAAGAGGATAATGTACCAGTTATTTGTGGGAATTGACATTGGTGCCTCTTTTCACGTTGCTAGTTGTATCCCCTTCCAAACCTTTTTAGACCCAAAGGGACGTGAATGGAAACGGGCAAAAACAATGAAGTTTAATGCGGACAGCCTGGGAATGACACAGTTTTTACAAGCCTTAGAACAAATGGAAAAACAACTAGGAATTCATAGGGCGGATTTCCTAGTTTTACTAGAACCAACAGGTGGTCACTACTCTTATCTGCTTCAACAAGTCCTTTTGAACGAAAATTTTGATGTATACTTAGTGGAAAATTCCGCAGTAAAAGACTTCCGCGAAAAGCATTTAGGAATTACTGAAAAATCAGATGCGGTAGACGCAAGGGTAATGTCCTATATGGGATGGCATAAGACTTTACACCCTCATATGAGAGGGGTTAGCCTACTTAAACCAGCTTCTGTAACTCAATCTATTTTTCGTTCGTTAACCCGTGATCGATGGTTATTAAATACTCAGTTAACACGGCGTAAAAATCAGGTGCAGCAACTTTTAACTGTTACGCACCCAGACCTCAAAGTAGCATTTAAAAAGCTTGGTACCACTTCTGTGATGAAGTTCGTATTGAAGTATCCTACTGGTAAAGATCTAAAGCTAGCCACACAGGAAGAACTACGACAAACAATGATTGAATCTGGTGCAAAGCGAATAGCTACGAAGGCGTCTAAGGCACTAGCAGAAGTTACAGCAAAGTCTATAACAATTGATGTCCCTCATTTAGTTGGAAGACAAAATTGGGTAATTGAAGAAGCGTTACGTATTGAAGAAAGTATTAAAGGGATTGACAATCACATTCAAGAACTACTTCACGGAAATTCAAGCAAAGGTATTAAAGCTCACCCTTATACAGAGTTATTATACTCTTTCCCTTTTATGAGCGATAATTGGGCTTGTGCCCTTATCGGAGCCATTGGTGATGTTGAACGGTTTAATACATATAAAGAGTTCAAAAAGTATCTTGGTGTTTCGGCTGAAAATAAACAATCAGGGACATCAGTAAAGGGTACGAGAATGACCTTTAGTGGTGTTCGAGATGCACGTCGAGTTCTCTTTCAAATGGCAATGGTTATCATTGCGACAAAATCACAACCGTCCGTATTCAGCTCCTATTATCATCGTCTTGTAGAGCGTAAAATGAATGGAAAAACAGCAATTGGGCATATGTGTGGCAAGATTGCCAAAATCCTTTATATGATGCTTAAAACAGGGCAAAAGTATGACCCTGTAAAACATGCACAAGCAACAGGTATTCCTTGGGATTCTGTTTACGACAAAAGAACAAAAAATGTCAACTCGGAGAAGTTTTATCAAGAAGCATTAAAGCTTGCAGGGGATTCAACATCTGACGATGTTGAATTAATTGAAACAGAGGTAGATTAAGACTTAAAAAAACTAATTTCCTGTAAGTGTTTTAAAAGATAAAAAACAACTGTTTACGGTATAAAAACAGTGCTATTTCCAAGAGGGATTTTTTATTTTCCTCTCGGAAAGCACTACACTACATTAATAAAGGACTCCCCCATCCTTCTACGAAAGAAAGTATCAATATGTAAGCGAATAAAATATAAATATGAGAAGTTAAGAATGTAAATCCTAATAGTAATAAAGTGATCAAAATGGTTTTAGTAATTTGTAAGTTTACAAGTGTTTTTGACATAGAAGTATTTTGTAGGATTAGTGGTGCTGACAAGCCAGCTATTAATCTTGTAAGGGCCTTAAAAAAAGGAAATAAAGAAGCGAATAATACAGATTCTGTTTTCTGATAAATATAAGTCATAATGACCATGATGTATACGACATCAGCTAATGAGATGCTTGTTTGAGCTATCCAAAATGAATAAAATCTATAATTTTTCATCGCCACCTCCAAATAAGAAATACAATTTAATTATAATTATTATAAAATAAATATTATTAAAAATAAATAGGAATTGAACGGGCGCTATATATATTCAGAATACAAACTGAAGATATGAGTACATAGCATTTTTTTTAATGAACTGTAAACAATTGAATGCTCTTATCGATGGAGTAAAAGTGAAATAACCACTTCCTGAAGGTAGAGATTACAAACAAGAAAAAGAACCTTTACAATCCTAATTAAAATTCACCTGCACATTTCAAACAAACAAATGAATATACTATTTCATACATGATCCATTGGAGTGAACATATTATGAACCTCTTTCCAACAAGGGTTGTTACTGGTACTCCTGTAGTAACCCCTTCCGTTCACGTTGCCGCTATTCATACGGCAACTCCCGTTGTAGGAATTGTAACGCCATTCATCTGGCCATATCCACCCATCCACTTATCGGTAACACATCCACAAGTCATCTATCATTTCCATCACATTCCTTCAATATATAGAAAATATTGATGAACTGCTTAATTTTAAGAACATAAAAAGCGCTACTTTCACATAGCACTTTTTATGTTCTTTATCTATTTACAACAATTAAAAGAAATCATAAATAAATGGTTGCTGGGAAGGAATCAAGTTTTCAAATTGATTTATGTCTTCTTCTGTTCCGGAAATGATACCTATTTGATTTAATTCCCATGGACTTCTATAGCCAAAAAGAGCTGTAGACAAAGCATTAATATTTAGGTGTACGCCTTTTTCTTTCAATGCTATAGCTTCTTCTTCTTTTACCATAACTACCTCTTTATCTCGTAATAAGACTGTCTGATTATTCCAAGGTGCAAATGAATCAGAAATATGTAAAATAAGCTCTTCCTCGTTATGTTCCCAAGCAAATGGATATTGCTTAATAAAACGCTCAACATCTACGATTCTAACCATAAAGTAAGGTTTTATTTCAGCCTTAACACGAGGCTCTTGCAGTGAAAACAGCAATGGTTCTTTTTCATGAACAATCATTTCAAGCTCTTGAATCATCGAATCATGCTGACAAATAAAATTCCATAAACCGCTTCTAGCCTCACTGTTTAATGGCACAAATTCTTCTACTTTCATCTTAGAACTCTCTATTTTATAAAGTATATAACCTGTAGGTTCATCAACTTGATTATAATAAACAGCTGCATGCAGATCACCATAAACAAAATCTAACCAGAAATCCTGATTACGAACTAACATACCAGAATATCTTTTTGCAAATTGCTCATATACAATTTCAACCTCTTTCAAATGTGATTCCTTCTTAAAACGTTTTATACTTCCTGGTACGTGTTCTTTCATGATTAAATCAGCTTTTGATAATGAGCAAACAAGGCGATTCGCAAACAATTCCCATCCATACTTCCTATAAAAAGAAACAGAAAATGGATGCAGCATTGAAACGCTATAACCATCTTGTTTCATCGTCTCTAATACATATTTTAACAGTTTTTTTACATACCCATTTCGCCTAAACTCTGGATATGTAGCTACTCCTGCAATTCCACCCATTTTGAACTTTTCTTCACCTAAAAAGATTTCAAACGGAATTAGGTGTAATTTTGTGGCAAGCTCTTTTCCTTCTAATATCCCAAATATTTGATGATACTTTTTAAAAAGCTGAAGACGTTTTTCAATTTGATCTTCTGGTACTTTATATTGAAAGGCATATTCAGATAGTCTGACTGCCTCTCGATGTTGTTCTTCTAATAATTGAGTTACTTCCATGCTCCCGCTCTCCCTCCATCGTATTACTAACTGCACATGCACAATAAAATATAACATAATAATCAGAAAACATAAATTTTGCAAATGAAAACCCGATAGATTTTATATCAATCTACCGGGTTTCTAACTTCAATTTCTCAATTTCTTCAAAAAATCCCGGATACGATACTCCAACAGCTTCCGCATCCTGAATTAATGTTTCTCCCTCAGCAATGCATCCAGCCACTGCAAGCATCATTCCAATCCGATGATCACCATGACTATTTACGGTATTTCCCTTTAATGATGTTTTCCCATAAATAATCATACCATCGTTCGTTGCTTCTATACGCGCCCCTAATTTTGTTAATTCTTCTACAACGGTATCAATTCGATTTGTTTCCTTCACTTTTAATTCATGTGCATCTTTAATAATTGTAATACCTTCTGCTTGCGTTGCTGCAAGAGCGATAATTGGAATTTCATCAATTAATCTTGGAATCATATCGCCGCCAATCTCAATTCCTTTTAACTTTGATGTTTCAATTATAAGATTAGCAGCAGGTTCTGCAGCATCTGTATCATATTGTTCAATTTCTAACTTTGCTCCCATTTTTGTAAGAGCATCGATAATTCCTGTTCTTGTTGGATTGATTCCAACATTTTTTAATGTAAGTTTGCTATTCGGAGTGATGGCACCGCCTACTAGGAAAAACGCAGCCGATGAAATGTCTCCTGGTACATGAATGTTCGTACCTTTTAGCTGTTGCCCACCTTCTATTGAAACTTTTGTTCCATCTCGTTTTACTTGTACACCAAATGCTTGAAGCATTCTTTCCGTATGATCTCGTGATATATGAGGTTCTGTAACACTTGTTACACCCTGCGCTCTAAGGCCTGCTAATAAAATAGCAGATTTCACTTGAGCGCTTGCAACAGGTGAAATATAATCAATCGCTTGAAGATTTCCTCCTCGTATCGTTAGCGGTGTATACGTTCCGTCTTCTCTTCCATCAATTGTTGCTCCCATTAGACTAAGCGGTTTTGTAACGCGTTTCATTGGTCGTTTTCCAATTGAAGCATCACCTTGCAAACAAAAATGAAGATTTGTATTCGCTAATATTCCAAGCAATAAACGAATCGTTGTACCAGAATTTCCAACATCAAGTACGCGCTCTGCTTCTTGTAATCCTTTAATTCCTGTTCCAATTACCTCTACTTCATCTCCGTTTTGCGTTATCGATACACCCATCTCACGAAAACAAGAAATAGTACTTAGACAGTCTGCTCCTGGTAAAAAACCTTTAATCGTTGTTTTTCCGTGGGCGATTGCGCCAAACATGACAGAACGATGCGAAATTGATTTATCACCTGGAATAATAATCTTTCCTTGCAAACCTTCTATAGCTGTTTGTACAGTTTTCATATTTGTTACGGCACCTTCTTTCATTTAAATATTTTCATATGTTTGATACTGTTCATGCTGTAAAGATTGCGTTGCTCTCATACGATCCTCTTCTGTTTGAAAGCTAATACGTAACACCCCGAGTAATCCTTCACGCGCTTCTAGTATTTGCAAGTTTGTAATACTAATCTCTTGCTTTGCAAGTATGCTTGTAATATGCGCTAACGCCCCTACTTTATCTAAAACATCAACGTATAAATCATGATAAGCAGGAATCGCACCGCTTTTACGAACAGGCATGGAATCACGGTATTCTTTTGCATTCGCAAAGTAAGTGTGTAGTACTTCTGCATCTCCTTCTGCGACTGTATGCTGTAATTGCTTCATTTCCATAATCCATTCCTCTAATAACTGTAATAAATGAGTACGGTTTTGTCTTACAATATCACTCCACATTTTCGGACTACTAGAAGCGATGCGGGTAATATCTTTAAAACCGCCAGCTGCCAGCATATGAATCAATGGGTTGTCACCCGCATGTTTTTCTACTTGTTTAACTAAGCCTGCAGCAATTAAATGCGGAAAATGACTCACAACACCTGTTACATAATCATGTTCCTCTGTATTTAACACAAGAAAATGCGAACGCGTTCCCTTTAACCAATCCTTTAATTGTTCGACTTTCTCCGTCTGAACAGTATTCATTGGCGTTAAAATGTAGTAGGCATTTTCAAATAAGTGTGCCTTCGCACTTTCTACACCCGTTTTATGAGATCCTGCCATCGGATGCCCACCAATAAACGTAATACCGTTTTCTAGTAACGTCTCAGCTTCATTCATAATTGTTCCTTTTGTACTCCCGACATCCGTAACGATAACATCTTCACGCAATTGATATGAAGCAAGTTTTCTAAGCAACTTTGTTGTTTCTTCGACAGGAGATGCAAAGATAATTAAATGTGCTTCTTCACACATTGTCTTTAAGTCCACTCCCACTTCATCGATTACATTCAATCGTTTTGCACGTTTTACTTGTTCACTTTGAATGTCATAACCAGTAATGGTTACACTATGTTCTCGCTTAATTGCTAAAGCAAGTGAACCGCCAATTAGTCCTGTTCCAATTAATACAACTTTTTTACACATGCGCCTCATCTCGAGACCTACTATTATTAAAATGTTGTGTTAACACTGCAATCACTCCTTCATTTTGCTCACTCGTGCCAATCGTGATCCGAACACCATTCGGAAACGGACGAATGATATACCCAGCGTGTGCACAAAGTTCATAAACTGTTTGTGCATCTTCTAACGGTAGAAAGATAAAATTTGTTTGAGACGAATAAAACGAAATTTCATTTTCTTTGCAAAATCTTTCATATTGCTCCAAGCCTTCTCGATTTGCACGAATTGTCTTTTGTAAAAACTGTTTATCGTTCCATGCAAGCACTGCTGCTTTTTGTGCAAGTGCTGACACATTAAATGGAAGGCGAACGACATTCAATTTCTCAATTATTGCTTCATTCCCAATTGCATAACCAACTCGAAATGCAGCTAATCCATACGCTTTTGAAAATGTTCTTAATATAAGAAGGTTCTTATACTCTTTTAGTAATGAAATTGTATCTGGAAGATCACTCGCTGTGACATATTCATAATATGCTTCATCAATCACAACCAATGTTTCTTTATGAACTTCCCTCATAAATTCACGTAATTTTCGGTCATTTACATATGTTCCTGTTGGATTATTCGGGTTACAAATCCAAACAATCTTTGTTTTCCCATCGATTGCTGACGCAATTTCATCTAAGTTATAAGTTCCATTCTGCAACGGAACTTCCTTCACCTCACACCCCTCGATTACTGCGTGATGACGATATTGCGGAAATGTTTCTCCAGCCGTAACGACATTATCTCCTTGACAAAGCATCGTTCGGCTAATGATTTGAATCACTTCATCAAGCCCACTTCCACATAAAATTTCTTCCTTTTTAACATGTAGTTTTTCCGCAATTGTTTGACGGAGTTCAACCGCTCCCCCGTCTGGGTATAAAGCATGTTCATTCCACTCTCCTTGTAACCCTTCCATAACACGAGGTGAACAGCCAAATGGATTTTCATTTGAAGCTAATTTTACAAATGAGTGAAAACCATAATCTTCTTGCATTTGTTTTGCCGATTTACCCGGTTTATATGGTTGCAGTGTTCCTAATTGTTCTTTTACTTTCACGAAAATCCCTCCTTTTTAAAATTCTTTTGCGTACTTGTTATGCTGAGCAATATTATGTTTAATAAGATCCATACGATCTTTCCCAAACTGTTCTACTAATGTAGTTGCCAGCTCCCACGCAACAACTGATTCTGCTACTACACTTGCTGCTGGTACTGCACAGCTATCTGAACGTTCAATACTTGCTTGAAACGTTTCCTTTGTGTCAATATCTACACTTGCCAGTGGTTTATATAATGTAGGAATTGGTTTCATAACACCTCTCACAACAATTGGCATACCTGTTGTCATCCCGCCTTCTAACCCGCCAGCGTTATTCGTTTTTCGTGTGTAACCCGTTTCTTCATCCCATAAAATTTCATCATGAACAGCACTCCCTGGTTGCCAGGATGCCTCAAAACCAATGCCAATTTCAGCACCTTTAAACGCATTAATACTCATGATGGCTGCAGCTAATTTTGCATCTAATTTCCGGTCATAATGAACGTAACTCCCAACACCAATCGGCATTCCTTCAGCAATTACCTCAACGATTCCGCCAATGGAATCTCCATTACTCTTCGCTGTATCAATCGCTTCCATCATCGCTTGCTCTGCTTCTTGATCTAAGCAGCGAACAGGTGAGTTTTCTGAAATAACCTGCAGCTCTGCTAATGATACATGTGGAACTTGCTTGGCTTTCACACCACCAATTTCAAGCACATGCCCTGCGATAGTTACTCCTAATTCTGTTAAAATCTTTTTTGCAATAGCTCCTGCCGCTACTCTCACAGTCGTCTCTCTTGCTGAAGAACGCTCCAATACATTACGTATATCACGATGACCATATTTAATTGCTCCATTTAAATCAGCATGCCCTGGACGTGGTTTTGTAATCGTTCGTTTCATTTCTTTACTTTCTTGTTCAGAAATCGGTTCAGCGCTCATTACTTTTGTCCAATGCTTGAAATCATCATTTTTCACAACTAATGTAATTGGCGAACCAAGCGTATAGCCATGACGCACACCACTTACAATTTCAACAGTATCCGTTTCAATTTGCATACGTCTTCCGCGGCCGTGACCTTTTTGTCGTCTTAATAACTCTATATTAATATCTTCCGCAGTTAAAGAAAGACCAGAAGGAACACCCTCCAAAATAACTGTCAACTGCGGACCATGTGATTCTCCAGCTGTTATATATCTCATCTTTGTTTCCCCTTTACGATTTTATCCTGCTACTTTTAGACAGCGAAAGCTTATATGTAGCCTCTCCACTACTGGAAGTTCACCCTATAAAAAAGCCCCTACTGATTCAGCTCAGTAGGGGCGATGATATCGCGGTACCACCCTAGTTATAGACAAGTATGTCTATCTCTTTTTATTGTTAACGATCATATTGACCGTCTTTCCCTTCATAAAGACTTCTATCTTTACTACGAAAAAGATGCTCCAGGGCTGTAATTCACATTTACCTTTGTACTGATTTCCACCAACCATCAGCTCTCTGTAACAAGGAGATAAATGCTACTGTTTTCCTTTCAACGCAATATCTATTTAATTATGATAACTTATTTTTAAATCCTTTTAACTCTTCCATGAATGCATGGAACTGTGGAATATCCATTTGCTGTGCGGAATCTGATAATGCAACCGCTGGGTCTGGATGCACTTCTGCCATAACTGCATCTGCACTGATTGCTAGTGCTGCTTTCGCAGTTGGAAGAAGTAAGTCTTTTCGTCCTGTTGAATGTGTTACATCCACAACAACCGGTAAATGTGTTTCTTTCTTTAAAATTGGTACTGCTGAAATATCAAGTGTATTACGCGTTGCTTTTTCGTATGTGCGAATACCACGCTCACATAAAATAATTTGATCGTTTCCTTGTGCAATAATGTATTCTGCTGCATGGACAAACTCATCAATTGTCGCTGCTAAACCACGTTTTAATAATACTGGTTTATTTACCTTTCCAACAGCTCTTAATAAATCAAAGTTTTGCATATTACGAGCGCCTACTTGAATCACATCAACATAATCAAGCGCCATTTCTACATCATTTGGATTTAAGATTTCACTAATGATTGCTAAATCAAACTCGTCTGCTACTTGGCGTAAAATTTGCAAACCCTCTATTCCTAATCCTTGGAAATCGTAAGGGGATGTTCTCGGTTTGAACGCACCGCCGCGCATTAATTTTATACCTTGTTCTTTCATTGCCTGAGCAACTTGGCGAACTTGATCTAAACTTTCAACTGCGCAAGGTCCCATAATAAATGTTTGTACACCGCTACCTAATAATTCACCTTTTACATCAACAACTGTGTTTTCTTGTTTCTTTTTACGTGAAACTAATAATGCTTTACGATTGTCATCTTCTTGCAATTCTAAACTTGCTTTAAAAATTGTTTTGAAAATATGTTGCACTGTAGATGTTTCAAATGGCCCTTCGTTATGTTCAGCAATCATATCAAGTACTTCACGCTCACGAACAGGATCGAAGCGTTTCGTACCTTGCAGTTTCTTTTGTTGACCAATTTCTTGAACAACCTTTGCACGCTCATTTAATAAGTGCAGAAGTTGTAAGTTAATTTCATCCACCTGTTTACGTAATTGTTCTAATTCATGATTTCCCATTGAAAATTCCTCCTTGTATCATTTGAAAATTTATAATAAGGGATTGAAAATTCCCTATTTTCTGAACCTAATATTTGTAACAAAAGAAGGTTGGTAACGATTCCTTGTGAAAAATATACAAAAAACCCCTACTGATCCAATCAGTAGGGACGATTATTATCGCGGTACCACCCTAGTTGCAGACAAAATTGTCTACCTCTCTTCTTTGTTAACGATCACACTGACCGTCTTTCCCTTCATAAAGACATCATCTTTACTACGAAAAAGATGCTCCAGGACTGTAATTCATGTTTGTTTATGTACTGGTTCACACCAACCACCAGCTCTCTGTTACAGGGAAACAACCACTACTATTTTTCCTATCATCGCGCTTATTATTTTATTGTCATATAGGTCCGCATATATGCAAAAAATCCCTACTGATTCAATCAGTAGGGACGATTATTATCGCGGTACCACCCTAGTTGTAGACAAATATGTCTACCTCTCTTCTTTGTTAACGATCATATCGACCGTCTTTTCCTTTATAAAGACATCTGCCTTTACTACGAAAAAGATGCTCCAGGACTGTAATTCACGTTTACCTTTGTACTGATTTCCACCAACCATCAGCTCTCTGTTACAGGGAGATAAACACTACTATGTTCCCTTCAATGCTTTATTTTTATTAAGTATTGATTTGTATTATAAAGTGTTATTTTTAACCATGTCAACACTTTTTCATTATTTTTTAAAAATTCTACTCACACTGCATCGTATGTTTCATAATAACAAATGTGAATCATTTGCATTTCGATTGATCAATCCGATGCGCATCATCTCATTTTGAATACATTCAAATAGTGTATTTTCAAGCTTTGTTTCATCAAATATTTTCTGAAGATTAATGATTTCATTTTCAATACACTCTGCATCATTTAGCTTTGTTAATAAAACGAAAAATAAATTTGCATACACTTTAGGATTTTGATGAATTAGCTCACTTTTTTCCAGCATCTGTTTGAACAAATATTTCACTTCTTGTTTCTCTTTATGCAGTGAAGATATAGAAAAATACGATAAAACAGCTTCAATCCCTTTTTCAGCAATAGCATCCATGTGTAACACAAACCGCAGAAAGATGATATATTCTTTCCCTAATATTATACTCATTTTGGGACGTTCTACTAAAAAATCTGCAAGCCAGTCTTGCCAAAACTTTTGTTGTTCTTTTATACTTAATGTTTTTACATAGTAAGATACATTTCCGACAAACTTTACTTTTTCTAGCTCTTCTCCCTGTATAAAAAGAGTGTATAACCAATCTATTTGTTCATCCCAATATAAAATACACTTTAGAAAGACGAGACTCAGCCACTTCATAAATACTTCTTGTGTTTGTTCATTCAACAAATGTAAATGGCGAACAGCAAAAGCAATATATTTCTTTGTTTGTATAAATAAAGGCAAATTAATTTGAGTATTTACAAACCCAGCCCATGCATACTTTGTTTCCTCTTCATTTTTCTGCAAATCTAAATAAGGAATCATATGCTTTCTACACCATTGCTTCTCGATATGATAGAGAAATGTTAAATCAGCTGTGAGCCTAGCAAGCATAACATTTACGTAGTATGATTTTTTTCGCATCTGCTCTTCAAATACATACAAATAAGCATGTATATTTCGATCATATAGATGTTCATATGCAAGAAGTTTTAATAAAACTGCTGTTATTTTCCCTACCGGATGCTGAACAGCCTCATTGTAGTAATCCGTTTGCTCTTTTCTTCCTCCTTGCTCACCTTTCATAACATGAGGGAACAACGAAAAAGCAAGCTGCTTTACTGCTCGAATTGTGTCTTCTTGAAATTCCTCTAACCGATTGCTCTTTTCATACAGAAAACTACTAATAAGCCATTGATAAGTAGCATATCGTACAAATTGATGTAACAATGGTAAAATCTCTTGTATTTGCTCATTTGTTAATTTTCGATTATTGCGCCACTCCCTCATTAATACAAACCATACTTCTTTACTCACTTCTTTATATCTAACTAATTGATATGCAAGAGAAATACTCCATTGTGCATTTGTTTTACAAGCCTTGGAAAGCATTTCTAAAAAATGATGTTTCTCAAACAATCCTTCATGTGAATATTGAAGAACTTGCCTTACCATTTCTTCCTCTCTCATATGCAACAAACCATCTGCTGTTAAATTGCATGTAATCGGCTGTAACGTCCGCTCTTCTTGTAAATCGGGATACTTTCTCGATAAAAAATGAGGGAATTTCTGTTTCATAAATTCATATGTTTGTTTCGTAGACTCGTTATCTGGAGCGCACATGTAAAGCCAATCTATTAAGTTACAAGCCGCGTAACAAGTTTTTACTTCAAAGTGTTTCATTACGTTTTTTAACACTTTTTGTTTTGAAGATTCAGATGCCTGTTCATAATGATTCTTTAACAGTTGAAATACCTCATGCTTGCAAGAGTCTTCAATAAGCAATTTATGTTGTAATAACCATTCAATTTTTTCATTTTGCGTTCGGAACACAGTATGGTTCATACTATGCACTGCAATTCTCTTTTGCAGTGTGTTTCCAAATTCAAGCATATAAGCAATATAAAAATTTGCTTTATTTTCATCATGTGCACAAATATAATTCATACAATCTCTAACAATATTAATTAAAAAAGAAAATTCACGCGGCTGGCTATCTTGCTCATGCGGTTCGATTGCACTTCGTAATTCACTGATTGTATCATGGATTTGAAGGGTCTTTTGTTTTAGAGCTAATCTCTGTAATTTTTCTAATCCAATCTGCAAAATTGGTATAGCAAAATAAGAAAGATGCGGCTTTATTTTCACTTCCCATATGTGCTGCATTTTTGAAAAAGTTGCAGCTGACAGGTGATTTGTTTCCGCTAACTCTACAACATCTTGCGTCTCTTGTTCCCATTGCCGAAGTCGCTTCAATTTCAGTTTTCCATCTAATATACAAGTTAGTAAAAGAACCATAATTTCTTTATGCTCCGGGTACGTACATTTATGAAGTAAAGAAGGCAAATTGCCAATAAAAAATTCTTTTGTTTTCGCCTTTTCTAACAATAATATAAGCCATTTTGCAAAGGAAATCGTATGTATCGGTTGTTCCATATCTACTAAAAACGTGCATATCGTATTCCATAACAAGGCAGATATCTTCGTATTATTTTTATACATTAACTGAAATAATTCATTTTGATGACTTAATAAAAAATGATCAACAATCCACTGTGCAAGCAACTGATCTTTCTCAGAAGTATCAGCTTCTTCTGAAAATAAATTCCGTAACTGCCCCTCTTTTTCTAGCCATTCCACCCATTCGTAGTCTCTTGCAAACTCTACAAAATATCGAAGTGTTTCAATCTTTTTTACAGATTGTTTAATATAAGACAGCTGCTCCTGCTCTAAAGATGGTGGAACCGTTACGATATCACGAATCCGTGTTCTTTTTGTAATATAATTATCACCCATTAGCTCTGCCCATCGCTGTACTGCTTTTGCTAATGACTGATGATTTTGCATCTTATTCGGATATACAATCGGCTTAACCCCTAAATGCTCCCAGTGATATGTATTTTCTCCATGAGCAACAAAGGCATACCTTCTCGTACTAGGTGGTAATCCAGTTGCTAAATACTTCATAACAGGGTCATTATGACTATAACCAATAAATAAAACGGTATAATTAGAAAATAGGTCTACTAAAAACCGCCTTGCCCATCCTTCTGTTAAGTAAGCCCTTCCAAAATCACCATCTGTCAAGATTAAATTTTCTTTTTCTTGTTCCACATTACCATGAATGTATGCCAATCCTTTAAAAGCTCTTCCAGTTGGAAGTGCCGGAGCATAATATATATTTACTTTACGCTTCGATTCCTCGAGTAAAGTTGTAAAATGTTGATCAAAATTTGTAGTTACAATACGAACATTTTCATCAGCTGCAAATAATTGTAAAATAGAATCATGCAATGGATTTGGCTTTGAATACGCTACATGAACAAGATTCTTAGCAATCTGATGAACATCTTTCGTTTTCGCAATTTTTCCAAGATAATAATCGTGCGGTTCATTTTCCTCACGCTTTTCTACATATAGAGCGTTCGCAATATAATCAACTAAGTCATCAAAATTCGGTAAGTTTGAATTACCTTTCATAGATACTCCAGCTCCAACAAATACCACCAATTTCCCTTGTTCGAGTTTATCAAATAATTCATCTGGAATTTCTACCTCTGAAGTAATCCACATCTCTATCCCTCCTTACCTAAAAATGTTAATTTCCTCTTTTTAATATAACATTTTTTGTGTTTTTTTAACATTCAGATAAATGAAAGGTGATAAAAATTTTTACTTTTAAAAATCAGTTCTACCTTTGAGAATAATATTTCATTTTCCTTTCAGTTCATTCAAAAATCCTTCAACTTAAAGTTAAACAGCAGTTCAAATCACTAAATTCATTTAGACAAAATAAATTTGAACAAAAGCCCAACCAATATTGATAAAGCTGAATATAAAATTATCCAATAGAGAAATGTTTCATTTGCATACATAATCATAAAGACTATTGAAAGCAGAAAAATGATTAAGGGCATAACAAATAAATTTTTTAACCCTACATAAGCGATTGCACTTAAAATTACCGTAACAACCGGAAACAGAATGAGTACTAAGAACATCGGATTGATTAATAATTGAGTCATTATCTTCCTCCTATTTAGGTATTTGAATTAGGTGTTTATCTTTTTTACAATGATACATTGTTAATTTAACTCCACCTTACAATTTGAACTTTAAATTTCCATGCATAAACTTCCTATTTTCATTCAAACTAAATAGAAAAAGAGAGGTTCAGATGATGAATCATATTACTATTCTGCTTATAAAGTTTGTATCCTGCATAATTGCTTTTGCAATTGGCTTGGATTTTTTCTTTGATGCAACATTTGTTGACATCTTTTCCTTCAGTCTATTTATCACGATTGCCTCGTATATGTTAGGAGACCTAATCTTCTTACCACGGGTGGGAAATACCGCTGCAATCATGGTTGATTTTCTTTTCACTTATATGAGTGTATGGATTTTCGGCAGCGTACTTCTAGATAATTATATGCAAATTGCTTGGGGAAGTATTTTATCAGCAATAGTAGTTACAGTAGCAGAAGTCTTTGTTCATAGTTATTTACTCAGTCGTATTTCTACTCAGCAAACAAGCAATAGAAAAGATATTAATTTCCACCGATCGCTAGCTTATGGAACAGAGTTTGCTGAAGAACAGAATGTTACAGATGCGAAAAAACGGAAATGATATAACCTTTTTGCATCATTCTCTCTACTTCCATACAATATACAACAACATCTGCTAATACATTTCACACAGCTAGTTACGATAATACTCCATCAGAAATAACGAAAAAGTTATAGTCGTCAGTAGTTACTAACCTTAAATTCAATTGAAAAAATCCTGAGAACCATTATTTCTCAGGATTTTTTACCGATCTACGATTTAAATGTTACCAACGTATTGCACTCCACATGAGGGATTATCAAAGCAGCATTTTCAAATTTTTTTATTTCAACGTTAAGGATTTTCTCCAATAACCTCTATCTTTATGATACAAAATAAGAGCAATCACTAAAATTCCAGATGCAATCCAAATAGATCTGATCCCTATATGAGTGGTGGAAAAAGTCCCTAACAGTACACCAAATATAAAAGAAAAAATGATAACAAGAAATTCTTTAAATCGTTTTTTCTCTTCCTGATCATGTTCTTTGAATGCTAAATATGCTGCCTGCGTTGCAATTCGAAGATTACCTGTTGTCATCGTTGAATTGTAGGCCCACTTGTCTAGTTTATTAAAAGTAGAGATCTGTAAAGATGATACAAACGAAATACATACTGTTACCACTATGTTAGGTATACTTTTTGGCAAGATACCTACAATGATTAAAACAATACATTCTAGCATAAGAATAGAGCGTCTATAACTATGTAATAAATGCCTTATATGAGGAATCTTTACTACTTCTGATATTAAAACACCTAATATAAAAGCTAAAATAGGCGGGATATAAAGCAAAGCACTTCCCCATTCCCCATTAGCTGCTCTTATAGCGAGTAGTACTACATTTCCTGTCTGTGCATTAGCAAATACTCCGTCCCTGCTAATGAAAGTGTAAGCATCTAAAAACCCTCCAACTACAGCTAGCAAAACACCCAAATAAACAGAGTTTGAAGATAATGAGGGGATTGTACTTAGTTTGTCTTTCATATTATTATCTCCTTGTACCTTATATTGAAAATATTCATTTATAGTTAATATTCTATTTATACAAAAACAGCGTTCCTTTAAAATCCTTCACAGTAGAATAGCAATCCTTATCTTGATTTCGCTTTCCTTTTCTTTTTCCCATATTAGCTATAACAATGTATAACCATACCAAGTTTTTTTACTATAATCAACACAATTATTTAACATATTTTACTCGTTTCATTTCGTTCATATTCAAATGTATTACCAACATGACAGTTCCAGAGTACGTACAGACCGGCGATAGCCCTTTATCAAAAATAACCCCAAAAGTGTTCTTACACAGAATCACTTTTGGGGTTACTGTAAGTTATAGTTATCGGTAGTTACTAATTTTAATTTCAATCGGGAAAATTACGTTTATGCCTATCTTAGTTAATTCCTGCTGAATGTAATAACAATGTTCTGCTCCAATAGTTACTAAGATCTTTTCTTCATGGCGATTTTAGCCATAAAAATTTTCTCCTTAATACATTAAGTAAAAATCTACTTCAAGTCCCAATCAAACCATCTACCATGTCCATCTGTTTCTCCGATAGTTTGATTATATTCTATACCATTTAAAAAATAATCAAGATGAAGTTTTCTATCCCACATATTGTTGTAAATATGAAAAACATCTCTTTTACTTCCAATCGTTTTTATTTTTTCTATTAGTTCATACTTAGAACCTTCTGGTATTTGATTTGCAACGTGAGTATGGAAAATACAAATAGCATTATCATTTGAAAGTTTTTCTACAACATTTGTAAGTAATGCCACTCCATTCCCTTCTACAAGTTTTACTGGATTCTCGATAAGGCATTTAGCTGCACTTTCAAAAAGCGCTAACCTTTCTTCATGTTCAGGCCAAATAAGCGACTTTAACCATAAATAGTCTTCTGAATCGTTTAAATCACTAATATGTAAGTCTAATCCTACCTTTGAAGCTACTGGAGGACTAGCTAAAAGAAATGGTGGTGTATGATTTCCTTTTATTTCAGATGTTATATGGACATTTGAATCTTTATCTCCATAAATCTCATTTGTTCCATATGAATAACTATACTTGTCCCATAACAATTGCAGACCAGCACTTGTTCCAATTTCTATTAGTGATAAGGGCTTCTTTACAACATTGTAAATATAGCAAAAAATTGGATATAGATAAGCAGAACGTCTTACTTCATTCGTCTGTACTAGCTTGTTTTTTAAGATAGAAATGATTTCGCCTCTATATATTCGGCAAAAATCCTTGAAATGAATAAAAGAATCTTCTATTTCTCTCGGATGCTTAGTCATACTTGGATAATACTCTTTTAAAACATGTTCTTTTCCTTTTAACAAAAGATAATGAACAGTTCCTAAAAATAAATTAGGAACTGGTTGCCCTTCTCGAGAATTTGCACATAACTCCATTAATTCATCATCTTCTGAAATCTTTATAGATAAATACTCATACAGTTCACTTGAACCTCTACATTCAATTTGGGCAAAGTTCTTAAATCGTTCGGATAGTTGAGATGTATTCAAATTAATTCCTCCCCGCCAGTGAGAATTTTCAAAATTTTACAAACAATTACATTATAACTGAATCTAAGATTATGGTAAACCATTATTGCTACAGTTTTGTTATGGCAATATATGAAAACATAAAGAAACTTATAAAAACAAAAAGTACACCACTTTAGATAAGTGATGTACTCATACAAATAAGTTACTTTAATCTACAATAAAGATTACTTAAAAAATCTTCTTGATTTTATAAGCTATTTATCCTTTTTTATAATATTCTTCCATAATGTAAGGTGGAACCATTCCTCCACCTGTTCCCCACATGATATGCGTTGCCTGTTTCATTTTTTCTTGTAGATGATTTTCTTGTATATATTGCTGTTGTTTAAACAACTGAACCGGCCCGTATACACTTGCCAATGCTGACGGCTCTAACTTGATTCCTTCTGTATCGACAAAAGCTTTTAATAGTCTATATAATTCTTGATCACTAACTGTGTAACAGCCACTTAGCAACGGTTCAATTACTTTTCCAACAAATCCAGATGCTCTTCCTACCGCAAGGCCATCAGCTTCTGTCACATTATCAATGCCAAAGTCTTGGACAGAAATTTCATCGTGAAGACCTGTCAGCAAACCGAGTAACATACATGGAGAATGAGTTGGTTCCGCAAAGAAGCAATGTACATGATCACCAAACAATAATTTCAAACCAAATGCTACGCCGCCAGGACCTCCGCCGACACCACATGGTAAATAAACAAATAATGGATGGTCAGCATCAACAACAATATTTTGATCCTGCAGTTGTTTTTGCAAGCGAGAAGCAGCTACAGCATATCCAAGAAACAGATTTTTTGAATTCTCATCATCAACGAAATAACACATAGGATCCGCTTCGGCTTGTCTTCTTCCTTCTTCTACTGCTTTACTATAATCCGCTGCATATTCAATAACTGTGACATTTTTACTTCGAAGTAAATCTTTTTTCCACTGCTTTGCATCAGCGGACATATGAACTGTCACATTAAATCCTAATTTTGCACTCATAATGCCAATACTAAGCCCTAAATTCCCTGTTGAACCTACTGCGATTGAATATTGCGAGAAGAACGTGCGGAATTGATCACTATCTAAAGTGGAATAATCATCTTGTTTATTTAATAAATGATGTTCTAAAGCTAAATCTTCCGCATGTTTAAGAACTTCATAAATTCCGCCTCTTGCTTTAATAGATCCTGATATCGGAAGCTGACTATCACATTTTAGTAATAAATTCCCTACTATATGCTGCTCATACTCTTGTTCTAAATGTTGTTTCATAGAAGGCGTTGTCACTAAAGGAGATTCAATGATCCCATTCGTATCTTTTGTTTCAGGAAAGGCTTTCGCAATATACGGTGCAAAACGTTTTAATCTTTCCTCAGCATCTTTTACATCGTCTTTAGTAAGAGGTGCTTTTTTAATTCCGGTTTCAAACTCTTCTTTATTAGGATTGACCCAAAATACTTCCTCCGTCAAAACGAGTTGATTTAGTAAAGGGTGCTTTTCTTTTAAGATTTGTATAGCTGTGCTATCATACTTCTTCATTTGTGAATTCTCCCTTCTTTATCCTTATTTAATTAATGTTAGATGTTAGCATTTTAAAATTTAATTTTATTTATTATAATTAAACTAAATTTAACACACAAACGAAATTAATTAAATATATATTAATAAATTTAAATTAAATTTAATAAAAATCTTTAATAATTCATATACAAGGAGAATCAACATGAATGATATAAATGTCGGACAAAGAATAGCAGAATACCGAAAAGCACAAGGCTTGAGTAGTCGAGAACTGGCAACACTCGTCAATGTCACACCTTCTATGTTAAGTCAAATCGAAAAAGGATCTGCAAACCCATCCTTGCAAACCCTTAAATTAATATCTAACGCATTAAATATTCCTATGTTTAATTTCTTTTTGGAAGATACAAGTGCACAAAGCTTAGTTGTAAGAGCTGACCAACGAAAAAAGATTAGTTTTCCTGAAAGTGAACATTTGTCATATGAATTACTATCTCCAGATTTAACGGGAGCCCTTGAACTTGCTCTTATGACTTTATTACCTCAAGCCTCTTCTTCCGAAAAACTAATAGAGCATAAAGGTGAAGAAATCGCATTTGTTTTAGAGGGAACTGTTACTCTAAATTTAAATCAAGAAACATTAACTTTATACACAGGTGATAGTGTAAAAATCCCATCTTATATGAAGCATAAATGGGAAAATCCGTATAAGGAGAAAGCAGTAGTAATCTTTGCAATTACTCCTCCTACTTTTTAACTCCGCATGACATTGACTAATTTCGGCGAGAAGAACTGTGTAAGGACTTAATGAAAAACTAAATTTACTTATAAATAAGCATCATCTCTAGGGATTTATGTAGCTTTGAAAAAAAGTTTGATCAAAAATACCTCGCAATCCCAAATTTTACGATAAATAAACAGAATCCATTTTGAAAGAAGATTGATCAAAATGGATTCTTCTAAGCAGATTTAAGTTTGGTTTTTATAAAAAAGTTTGATCATTTCTACCTATGTCGTTCAACAACCACGCCCGATTCTTGAAGATCGTCGCTTAAATCTTATTCAAGATAAGCACTCAGTTAGTGCAATAAGATTTTTGTCCAGCCACCTTTTTTTGTCACTACTTCAGCAGGAGTAAATGCTTCGTATTGGTTATAGTTTGTCACTATTTGGGTTATAAACCAGCCCTTTTACCTGTATCTGGATTCTCCCCTAAAGTAATGACCTTTTCTCCTTTTCCATAGTTTCGGAAAAGGTCGAAATCTCTAAAGATCGCGTACGTTCCAAACTATCTCACCGCGCTCGTCCCACGTGCTGTGGTGCCGCTCAAATCCTATCTTTTCTAGCACTCGGAAGGACGCAAAATTCCAAGCGCCTACAGTCGACCAAAGCCTGTTGCGCCCGGTAGCAATCGCAGCGTCCAGGACCACGGATGCTGCCTCAGTCACATAGCCTTTACGGTGAACGCTGCGGAACAGCTCATATGCGATCTCCGGCTCTTCAAGTGTGGAACGACCGATAATCAAGCCACAGTATCCGATGAAATCGCCTTCGTCTCGGCGGCGAATAGTGAGAAGGGAAATGCCATTTTCGACTGCTCTCTTGCGCATCTCGATAATCCGGCTACGGGCGGCGTCAAGAGTCGGCATGTCCACACCACGTTCACCAATTAGTTTTCTCAACCAGGCTGCATCGGATTCCTCCCACATACTCAGGTCAAGTCGTTCGGTTTTCAGCTGGAACGCCATAGGTTCAAAGAAAGCTGTCATAGTGGAAACCTCCTAGTTATGTCACTGCACTCATATATAAACGGTTGAACTTTGTTTTAAATCCACAATTCACTCTAAAAATGGTGGCTTAACTTTCATCAAAATACACTTAGATTATGAAATATTTCTCTCTACATACTATGTTTCTAATTTAACTTTATATCTTTTACATCTACTATATTCGCAAACCAGCCTAACACTTTATTGTGGTGCTGAATGATATCTTCTGCACATAATTGCTCTGAATCAAACGTACTATGTGCACCATGAATAAGTGTTACTTTATACCCTTCACTAAAGGCACGGCGAACGGTTGTATCTACACAATATTCGGTTTGCAGTCCACAAATGAAAAGATGTTTAATTCCTTTTTCTTGCAAAACTGCACGAAGATTTGTTTCATGAAAAGAATCAGGTGTTTCTTTTTCCACTACAACCTCATTTGACATCGGAGTAATTTTAGAATGAATGTGCCAACCCGGTGTTCCTTTTTCTAGCGGATGACCCTCAGTTCCATTATGTTGTACATAGATAACAGGTATATCATGTGTACGACATTTTTGAATTACTTCCTGTAAATTTTGCAATAAGCCAGAGCCATTATGTACAGGCACACCTGCTGTATACATTCCTTCTTGCACATCAATTACTATAAGTGCTTGTTTCATCAACCAACTCTCCCCTCATTTTTATACTCCATCATCCAGCAATCTTCCAATACTCCTTCATGTAATTCATGTTTTTTCAACAATTTCACTTTTTGAAAACCACACTTTTCATAGCAACGAATTGCTCGTTCATTTCTTACCCTTGGATCCATCGCAATTGCGACTGCACCTAATTTGTTACTGATATATGTAATTACAGCTTGCACAAGCTCTGTACCAATTCCTCGGTTCCAGTATGCTGTTTCTCCAATAAATTGGTCCATCCCCCATACATTCTCTTTCTTACCATATCCATATAACGCTTTCCACTCTGCATCTAAAGGATACATTTGTACATAGCCAATAGCTCGGTCTTTATATTCCACAATACACTTTTTCTCTTTATCTTCAGAACTACTTATATAACGCTCTCGAACTTGTTCTACTGATTGTGGTTTGTCTCGCCCTTCATAAAAACGTAAAACTTCAGGATTTGATAACCAGTTTGATAATGTTTGAACATCATCTTCCGTTATGTATCGAATAGATAGCTCTCCTTGTTGAAATAACATATGATTACTCCTCTCTTGCAACATTACTGTATTCGACTTATAACGAAACAACCCTTCCTTATGAAAGAAAGGGCTGTTAAGAACTTTATATTCCACTACGTTCAAATAAAAGGTTACAACAGGTAAATATCGAATCCTTTATAAAAGTATTTTTTAGGTAGGTGTTTATAATGGGAATTGAAAAAGAGTATTTACGCTGTGTATTAAAAACATTTCATTCTATGAAAAAGTTAGGCGAAGATGCTATCGATCAATTAAGTTATGAAGAACTCCATATATATCCGAATGAAGAATCTAATAGTATCGCCATTATCGTCAAACACATGTGGGGAAACATGCTTTCTAGATGGACTGATTTTTTAACAACAGATGGGGAAAAATCAACTAGAAACCGTGATGATGAATTTACTGGGGAATTTCCCTCTAAAGCAGCCTTATATGAGGCATGGAATCAAGGATGGAAAGTTTTATTTACAGCATTGAATAGTTTGAAAGAAAACGATTTAGAAAAGACAATTCATATACGCGGAGAGGCTCACTCTGTAATTGAAGCTATTGAAAGGCAAATATCACATTATTCCTATCATATTGGCCAAATTGTATATGTAGGGAAGTTACTTAAAAATGAGAAATGGAAATGCCTTTCTGTTCCTAGAGGAAAATCGATTGAATATACCGAGAAACTCATGAGCAAACATAAAAATCTAGAGAATAAATGAAAATCATACTTTTGGGACAATCAAAGGTAAAAATGGTGATAAAATATTGTCCGTTTTTATGATAGGCTCTGTTAAAGTATAGTGTTGATATTTAATACATTCTCGAATCCTTAGTATATTTGTTATAAGAACAAACATTCGCGGAGGAAGCAAGAATGAGCAAAGCATTTAGTAATCTACTTAAGCACATTGATAAATTACCACATACCCAAAAAGAACAAGTATATCAGTGGAGGATTTAACGACAATGGTTGACAATAATACAATAATGGAATCTGGTAAATGTATTGAATGTGGAGCAAATGAAATAGATGGACTTTCCTGTTACGAGATGTTTCAATTCCCACTGGTTTGGGAGCATAACGACTCTAAATTATATGATTTACATTTTTGGCTTGTTTCTTGTTATATGATTCAACACCCATCTAACTATACTAAAGATGGATATAATCATTTGATAAACTTATTCACTGGAGCTTATGATAATAATTGGGATACTGGTTATATTCTTAGAAAAAATAGGGAACTCGTTTCAAAAGTAGGTAAAATAACCAATCCACTGCCAAACCACAAAAGAAAACGTATATATAGAAGATGGTCAATGACAATTGAAGATTTATATAATGGTGGAGAAAAAAATGCAATAAACAACATCAATAAATGGAAAGAAACAATTAGAAAGGATTTAAAAAAATAATGACTGTGAAATTTAGACAGTCATTGTTCATATTCACTTATCAACATTTTAGTTTAACAGAGCCTTATGATAAGAAATAAAAGGGGCTGCATCTGCTCCTTTTGTTTCTATATCTAGCCCCCTTTTTCAGTCTACAACTATTTTTCCCTTTGGACAGCAATCATTCTTGTAATTCTACTTCACTCGCATCGGGGCTCCTTTCTCAAAGCTTTCACTCTATATTCTCTCGATTTTCAAAAAAGTTTCATTTTTATTTCATAAAAAAGAGCAACCATATTAGGTTGCTCTTCACTTGAAAATATTCATCATTATAATTAATTTTTCTTTAAAAACACACTATTAAAAATTATATTTTTCAATGTTATCCTTTGTAAACACAACCCGTTCTGGCAATACAATAATTCCATTTCCTTCTGCTTCATAATCGTATCCTTGAATCGAATTTGGTTCCACTTTCACTTTTCCAATACCAGGAACTTCAAAGCTATCACCAACTTTTAACTTTTTACCCTTTACAACCATTTCATTTGCAACATAGGTTGCAAGTGCACCTTGTTGTTTTACATCCCACAAGCCAAACTGTTGAACTGTACCACGCTTCACATAATCTCGCATGACATTAGGTGTTGAAAAACCAGTAATAACAACTTTCTTATCCACTTTTAAATTTTCTGCAGCTTGTGCCATTGCTGGTAATGCAGTTGCATCAGGGCAAATGACTGCATTAATATCTGGATATGTTTTCAAAATGCTTTCACCTACTGCTAGTGATTTTTGAGCATTGTTTTCCCCATACTGGGTCGTCACAATTTCCCAATTCGGATATTTTTCTTTTATAATTGCTTTCGCTTTTGTAACCCATTGATTCTGATCTGTTACTGTTGGACTAGAATAGAAGAATGCTACTTTTCCTTTATCACCAATTTGTGAAGCAGTCATTTGAATAAGCAAATTGGCCAATTGTTCTGGTGTTCCTTGACTTATATAGAAAGAGCGATCTTTCGGATTAACGTCAGAATCCCATGTTAATACTGTAATCCCCTTTTTCTTTGCACGTTGCAAAGCTTGTGATAAACCGTCGACAGAAGTAGATGAAACCATAATCGCATCATAGTTTTGATTAATAAAGTTATTAATATATTTTACCTGTCCTGATACACTTGCCTCAGAAGGTCCATCGTATTTTAAATTTACACCGAGCTTATCCGCCATTTCTTTTGCGCCTTCTCCGCCCGATGTAAAGAAACCGACTCCAGTTAATTTAGGAATAAAGGCAAATTTCACATCTTTTGATTTATTCCCATCTGATTTTGTATTTGTACATGCCATCATAGAAACAACAAACACCAATAAAATGATGAATACACTTATCTTCTTTTTCATGTTGTTTCCTCCCTATGTGAAACAATTTTTTTGATAAAGAAGTATCTTATCTTGGAATGGCGTACCATAACAGAGAGAATTAAAATAATACCGATTACAACATTGGATTGCTCATTTGTTAATCCTGTCATCTGTAGCCCATATTGCATAATTCCAATAACAATACTTGCAAGAACAGTTCCTACAATACTTCCTTTTCCACCAGTAATAAGAGCACCGCCTAATACAACTGCTGTAATGACTGGTAAAATTGCTTCGTTTCCTAAATCCGCTCGAGCTGAACCAAAGTAAGCCGTTAGAAATATTCCACCTAATCCACCGCCTAGACCAGAAAGCATATATGCTAAAATAACAACTCGCTTCGTTTGAATTCCAGAATATTTAGCTGCTTTTTCATTCATGCCTATTAAAATTACATATCGACCATATTTTGTATAGCACAGCAGAATAGAGAATAAAACAGTCATAATAAGGAGTAACCAAAATAAATTAGGAATTCCTAAGAATATTCCATTTGCAAACTGGACATATGAATCTGGCAATCCGCTAATTCCTTCATATCCAGTTGCTTTAGATCCACCCGAAATTACAAGAGCGATACCCGAATATAAAAACATTGTTCCTAATGTTATAACTAGCGGTTCAACAGATGTCATTTGAATAATAACACCGTTTAAAAAACCAGCTAATACGCTTATAATAAGAGCAATTATTACCGCAATACCAATAGATGCCCCATTTATCCATAATACACCGATAAGAATAGATGTAAGCCCCATAACTGCCCCAACTGAAACATCGATTCCTCCCGTCATAATGACAAATGTCATCGGTATCGCGGCTATTGTAATAAAAATAAAATCATTAATACTAAACAATAAATTCCCTATATTTAAAAAATCTACATTTAATAAGCTAAAAACGATAAACTCCATACATAACAAAAGAAGGAGTGCTCCCTCCCAGCAAAAGAGCCAGTGATTAGACTTCATATTTCCACCTCCCTCTGCCTCTGTTTCCTCCATTTCTGTACTACACTATCTAGAATAATAATAAGTAATAATAAAAATCCTGAAATTGCGTTGTTCCAAAAGGCTGGGATTTTTAAGTATACTAATGAACTACTAATCACCTCTAAAAACAATGCTCCTAAAGCTGCACCAAAAACTGATCCCGTACCACCTTTTAAACTAATACCACCAAGCACCGCAGCAGCGATTACTTGCAGTTCAATTCCTATTCCTGTTTGATTCGGTACAAACCCAATATTCATAACAAATAGACATCCAGCAATTGCAGCAGTAATGCCCGAAATCATAAAGGCTAAAATTTGCACAAACGATACCGGAATCCCAATCAGTCTTGCACCTTCTTTATTATCTCCTACCGCATAAAAATATCTTCCGAACGACATCTTTGTTAGGAAAAGATAAGCAGCTATTAATAATAGTCCGATGAACCAAACTGTTATCGGAATCTCTAACCATGTTACGGAAGACAATTTTTTATAGTCATTTGGAATATCTTCGATCCATTTCCCTTCTGTATATATAATCATCAAACCTCGAATAATACCTAGCATTCCTAGTGTCATAATAATTGCTGGAACATGAAACTTTGTCACACCTACGCCATTTACAATTCCGATAAACGCACCGAGCAAAAATGTAATTATAATTGCACTAAAAGGATTATTTCCACTGGTCAAAAACATTCCACACGAAGCAGCACATAAACCCATTATCGATCCTATCGAGACATCAATATTTTTAGTGAATAACACGAATGATTGACCAATTGCGAGAACAATTAAAATAAGACTTGATTTTAAAATAATCGAAAAAGAATCCAATTGAAGAAAATCTTTGTTCATTACACTAACAAAGATAATATAAAGAAATAACAGCCCTACAATAGAGGTTTCACGCATTTTCAATATATATGTAACATATTTCATCCATTTGAAACCTCCTCTCCCCCATAAGCAGAACGTGTAATACGATCCAATGAAATGTCTTCCTGTTCTAAATGTGACACGATATTACCATTTCGCATTACATACACACGATTTGCTAAATTCATGATTTCTTCTAAATCTGAGGAAATTAACAATACCGCTAAACCATTTTCTCTTAGTTCTTTAATTGTTTCATATATTTCGAATCTCGCTTTTGCATCTATACCACGTGTTGGTTCATCTAAAATAATAAGCTTAGGCTGACAAGCAAGATATTTCCCTAACACTACTTTTTGTTGATTTCCTCCCGATAAAGACTCTATGCTTTGATTTGTATCGTGAACCATAATTCGAAAATTTTTAATATACCCATCCGTTAAAGCGCTTTCTTTTTCTTGATTTAAAAAAAATGCACTTAAACGATATAAGAGAACAGAGGTCATATTTTGTTGTACAGAAGCAATTGAAAAAATCCCATGCCTCGCTCGGTCTTCAGGTACATATATAATTCCTGCATCAATTCTCTTTTTTGTTGACCACGTTGTAATTTCATTCCCATCTAATAGAACGTTTCCTTCGGTTGCAGATGTAATACCATATAATACTTCAGCTAATTCCGTTCTTCCCGCTCCCACAACACCAGCAATTCCAACAATCTCTCCTACTTTTACTTCTAATGAAATATCTCGAAATCTATGACTAAATAAATGATTTACTTGTAATACTTGCTTTAACGACGCTGTCTCGTTATATAAACTCTCTCTCTTTTGAATTTGCTGATAATCTTCTGGTAGTAGTCCCTGTAATAGGATATCGTAAGTAAATTCATTTACATTACCTTGGTTAGAAATTACGCCGTCTCGTAAAATAGCTACTTGATCCGCAATTGCAAAAATCTCTGGAAACCTATGAGTAATATAAATCATGCCAATTCCTTGTTCTTTCAAATTTTTCATCACAACAAATAGACTCTTAATTTCATTTTCTGTTAACGTCGATGTAGGTTCATCTAAAATAAGAATCTCTGCCTCTCTTATTAATCCTCTAACTATTTCTACTAATTGCTGCTGTGCAATAGGCAACAATGAAGCACGCTCACCCAGCCTTAGATTCCAGCCAAGTTGCCTCATGAGTACATCTAATTTCGTCCGAAGCTCTCTTTTACTTTGCCTCATGCCTAATAAAATATTTTCTTCAATAGTCATATTAGGAAAAATAAGCGGTTCTTGCGGAACTAAATAAATACCGTTTCGATGAGCCTCAGATGGATTGGAAAATGTAACAGATCTCCCTTTTATTTTGATTTCTCCTTCATCATAAGTGTACAACCCTGTCAATATCTTCATTAACGTTGACTTTCCAGCCCCGTTACCACCTACTAATGCGAAAATATCCCCTTTCTTTACTGTTAAATTGATTCCTTTTAGCACAGGTTGCTGTAAGAATGCTTTTTTTACATTTTTAACTTCCAATAAAGGAACTTGTTCCAAGCTTCTTTCACCTACCTTTAACAGGAAACAATTTTTCAACCGTTAATTTTTTGCTCTACTTGTTTTGTAGCATTGTATATCCTTTTCCTCATATCTAGAACTTATTTTTCTCAAGTAAACCTCCTATTACAGACGGTATAAATAAAAATATACTTACATATGTTTAAACATCGGTCATTTGTTGAAAGGATGAAAAGCATGACACAGCTGAACTTTGAAGAAAATTTGTTAACAAAAGCTGCTTGGTATTATTACAAAGATCACCTTACCCAACAAGAAATCGCCTCATTACTACATATATCCCGGAACAAAGTTGTCCGTTTATTAGAAAAAGCACGGACTGAAGGAATCGTTACATTTCATATTAAAGGCACTGGTTTACATTGTTTAAGTATAGAAAGAGAGCTTGTAAAAGCGTTTCAACTAATAGATGCTTTCATTATTCCAACGCCGAAAGATAATCTTTCTGATTCATTAGGTAAAGCAGCTGCGCAATATTTAGAAACACATTTACAACACGGCGATTTACTCGGTATTGGCTGGGGTGAAACTATCTCAAAAACGCTGGACAATATTAATTTTGATGTAACTATGAATATTTCTATGGTCACGTTAACCGGCGGCGTAAGTTACTATCTTCCTAAAAAACAAAATTACCTTAATCAAGTACATGGAAATCTCCATATTATCCCTTCTCCATTTTTAGCTTCTACACAAAAAATGGCAGACAGCATACTATCTGAACCATCTGTGAAAGACATGTTGCATGTTGCATCGCTCGCAAATACTGCTGTTGTTGGAATTGGCGGCTTATCTTCTGATGCGACTATTTTAAAAGAAGAAAAAATGACCCTTCGGGAAATGACATATATTCGAAATCAACATGGTGTTGGTGATATTCTAGGACAATTTTATACCATCGATGGAGACATCCTAAGTTTATCTCATCATAAACGAATTATCGGTACGCCTCTTTCTATACTTCGGAATATGAAACACGTCGTTGGAGTAGCTGGCGGTAAACAAAAAGTTGATGCGATTTACGGGGCATTGAAAGGCAGGTACATTCATACATTGATTATCGATGAAGAAACTGCCCTTTCTTTATTGGAAAAGGAGAGTGGAATATAATGGCTGCTCTATTAGCTTATGATGCCGGAACTGGTAGTATCCGAGCTGTTTTATTTGATTTACAAGGTAATCAACTTGCTGTTAGTCAACGAGAATGGGTTCACATAGAAAACCCACGATACCCAGGTTCAATGGATTTTGACGTAAAGGAAAACTGGAAACTTATTCAAGAATGTACAAAAGATGTACTACAAACAAGTGGTATTCCTCCTTCTTCTATTCAAGGAATTAGTGCAACAAGTATGCGCGAAGGATTTGTTTTATATGACAAAGATGGTACTGAAATTTGGGCGTGTGCAAATGTTGATAACCGTGCTGTTGCTGAAGTTACACAACTTAAACAACTACACCCTCACATTGAGCATAATCTATATACGGTATCAGGGCAAACGTTCGCTCTAGGTGCATTACCAAGGTTACGATGGATTGCGGAACACCAACCAGAGATTTATAAGAAAGTACATTCTATTACCATGTTAAATGACTGGATTTTATATAAACTGTGCGGCGTATTACAAGTTGACCCTTCCAATGGATGTACAACGGGAATTTTCAATTTACAAAATAGAAATTGGGCTCCAGAATTAGTGGCCCAATGCAAACTTTCCTCTGTGCTCTCACCACAAATAAATGAAGCCGGAACTCTTATTGGAAACGTAACAAAACAAAGCGCAGCAGAAACTGGATTATTCGAGGGAACGCCTGTTGTTACTGGAGGTGGAGATGCGCAAATGGCTTCTCTCGGTTCTGGAGTTGTCAAAAACGGGCAAACATTCATTTGCGGAGGAAGTTTTTGGCAACAAGAAGTGAATGTAAACAATCCTGTACCAGATCCAAATGCTCGCATTCGTGTAAATTGTCACGTTCTTCCTACTCTTTGGCAATACGAAACAATTGCCTTTTTTCCCGGCCTTGTTATGCGCTGGTTTCGGGACGCTTTCTGTCAAGAAGAAAAACAAAGAGCAAAAGAACTAGGTATCGATGCTTACGAATTATTAGAGGAACAAGCAAAGCATGTCCCAGTTGGATCACACGGTATCATTCCGATTTTTTCTAATGTCATGAACTATATTTCTTGGCGCCATGCATCTCCCTCTTTTATAAATTTAAGCTTAGATTCTGAACAATGCGGGAAGAAAGAACTGTTTCGATCAATTGAAGAAAGTGCTGCTTTTGTAACATATGGAAATTTAAAATTAATTGAAGAATTAACAGGACATTTCCCAAGAGAAGTAGTTTTTGCTGGGGGGGCTTCAAAAGGAAAGTTATGGTGTCAAATTGTAGCTGATGTATTAGGTGTTCCTGTAAAAGTTCCAGTAGTAAAAGAAGCTGCTGCTTTAGGAACAGCAATAGTTGCAGGAGTTGGTGCTGGTATTTATCATTCAATGGAAGCCGTTTCTGAACAATTTGTAAAATGGGAAACAACGTATATACCAAATATCGAAAACCATCAACAGTATCAAGAATTATATCAAAACTGGAAAATTGTATATCAGCAGCAACTACAATTAGCTGATCAAGGATTTACTTCTCATATGTGGATTGCACCTGGCGCTCTGTAAATTGTTACATAAAGGAGTGAAAAGCATGCTAAAAGTAAATGAAGAAGATTTTTCTTATCGCTTCGGTGATAATGGACCAAAATATTTAGTGAAGGGACCTAATATTGATATAGGTGTTGTTGTCATTAAACCAGGGCAAGATTTTCAAAACCATTATCATACAACTTGTGAAGAAATTTTCTACGCATTAGAAGGTGAAATAGATTTCTATATTAATCATGTAAAAGTTCCTATTAAACAAGGCGATGTCTTACAAGTTCGTCCTCATGAATCCCACTATCTCATCAATCGTTCTTCTCAAAATTTTAAAGCGCTCTTTATTAAATCGCCTCACTTGCAAGAAAAAGATACTGTACAAACAGAAAATCCAAAATGTAATTAAGGAGTGATATCCTATGACTTGGGGATTTCAAAATCGCTTAAATACTATTTTACCTGACGGAAAAGCAGTTATGTTGGCAGTTGATCACGGATACTTTTTAGGACCAATTCACGGTTTAGAACAGCCTCATGAAACAGTAAAAAGCTTACTCCCATACACAGATTCCCTATTTTTAACTCGCGGTATTCTTAATTCTTGTATACCGGAAGATTGTAAAACTCCAATGGTCCTTCGTGTGTCAGGTGGTGCCACTGTAGTTGGAAAGGATCTTGCTAATGAAACAATTGTTACTCCAATAAAAGAGGCACTGCGCCATAACGTGGCTGGAGTTGGCGTATCTGTCTTTGTAGGATCTGATTATGAAACACAAACTGTAACAAACCTTGCCAATGTTGTATCTGAAGCGCATGATTACGGTTTGCCCGTATTAGGAATTACTGCAGTAGCAAAAGAACTTCAAAAACGAGAAGCACGCTTTTTAGCACTAGCTTCACGCGTATGTGTTGAAATGGGCGCTGATATTATTAAAACGTATTACTGTGAAGGCTTTGAGAAAATCACAAGTACATGTCCTGCCCCAGTCGTTATTGCTGGAGGACCAAAATTAGATACAATAGAAGCAGTGCTAACAATTACATACAACGCACTGCAAGAAGGAGCAATCGGTGTAGATATGGGACGGAATATTTGGCAATCCGATCATCCAGTTGCTATGATTCAATCTATTCATGGCATCGTAAAAAATGGATTGAATGTAAAAGAAGCTCTAGAATTATATAATACTATTATAAATTAAACATTCAGACAGCATTTATATTACCGATATAAGAACAAGTAATAAGCATTATCCACATTACTTGTTCTTTTCTAATTTCATATATTTTCTTACTTGTTTTATTAAGCATGTTGTCAATTTTTCTCTTTTTCCTCCAACATCTCAATAACTCTATCTAATTTCTTCTCAATTTCAACTAAAGAAGCTCTTTGACTAGATTGATTGACGAGTCGTGAACGTATAAATGCACCAAGCGAAATAAAAAATAACAGTATTAAAGCGAAGAAAAGAATAATTGAAACAATGTTTAATATTGAAAAATTCCCCATTTTCCATCTATCCTTCCTGTTTCTTCCTTATTACTATTTTATATTGATTTACATTGTTGAGATTTTCTTAAATAAGATTCTTCAGTTAAGAGATTATTCCCTTACAAAACTTTAACCTATTTCCGAAAGAAGTCCCCATCTTCAAACATGTAACGGGTAGTAGCCCAACGGTAAGATGGGAATGAATTTCGGTTAGGTACAGCCTAACTCACTTGTAAAAACAACCAGTTGGTATTATGGTGGATACATTCTATATCCAATATCTTTATCTGCTTATAAGATTTAGACGGATTTTGTATATAGTGTCCATCGATATCTTGTACGTACACCATTTTCCCTGTAAACCCCGTCACGAATCCTATTTGCCCAAATCCTTTCACCTTATCACCTAAATGAATTCCATCTACATGTGATGTATTTTTCTTATTTCGCTTTGCGCTTGTATTTTTCGTTTTTCTTCCTTTTCTTGCAGTTGCTTCATGGAGAGAATGCTTTTTCTTTCTAAATTGTTTGATGCGAAATTCGCCACTTTGGTCATATTCTTGTAACCGTTTTGGATTTGTGATCGCAATAGCGTCATTTATATGTGTTTTGGCTAAACTTAACTCTTTTCGTTTCGGTGTTGTGCAACTGCCATACGTAATGTCACAATCTAAACGTTTCATGATTTGCAAACGCAGTATATTCATAAAAGCTGTTTCTTTATATTGTTTTGGTTTCTTGAAACTATGTTTGAGTTTCCCTTGATGAAATTTTTGATGACACTCCTCATGTACAGTTACAAGATTATCTGCCATATTAGATCCGCCGTTGCATCGTTCGATGATATGATGCGTATGCAAGATACCACCTTTTTTCTTACAAATTTGACAGGCGTAATTGTCTCTTGCGAATACATAATATCTCGTATTCCAAAAGCCAAAAGCATCCCCTTGTTGATATTCTGTTCCTTGTATATCAGGATTTTTGAGCTTTTGTGCATCGAATTTTCCTACCTCGACAATCACTTTTGGAGATGGTAATAACGAGCGGAATGTTTCAATCCAATGAATTTGGTTATCCACTCTGCTTTGAATCGATGGCGGTAACCAGCCCTCTTTCTTTTTCCGATTGAGAAAACGTGCTTTGCGATATCTTGTTTTTCGTTGTCTTCTACCTCTGCGTAATGTAGCTCTTAGTGTAAGGTTTTCTTTGACGTCTTGACGCAACTCAATGGTTCCTTTTGCTAACACTTTGTCTTCAGTGGTAATCGCAATGCCGATATGCTTTGCACCACTGTCAACGCCGACTGTAACATGTTGTACCGTTTCTCCAGTAGCGTATTGAAGCTGAATGGTAAATGGTGTATATCCCACAATCTTTGCTTTTCCTTGTTTGAGAAGAAGCCGAGCCTTACGAGGACTACAAGGCATAAGTGGTTCTCCTCGTAAATTCTTGACAAATACACGCATGTTTTGTCCCTCCTAAGAGTTTGTTTCCCTTCGCCAATGTTTGTAGGTGTTAGCAACTTATTATACAAGAAGGCTTGTGGTTGACCGTTCCTTCCCAATCAGAACTGTTACAGAGCCACCATAGAGCCAAGAACTAGGGAATCATTCTTGGGTATGCAACCTACGAACGGAGTCTATAAAAGACTAAGGCTAGACAACCAGGGCTTTTTCTAAGCTCCCACTTCAAAGCGCGTTAGCGTTTAAGTGGTGGATAGTTGACTGTTGAATCTAATTTTTCTTTTTCTTTCAAAAAATCCATTAATTTACAATTATAACTGCAATATCTGTTCCTGTATATACTAATGCTTCAAACAGGACTTTGTTTTCTCATATGTATGCTGAAGACACGTAAATTTTCTACCGTTAAGTATCCCTGCTTTGCCCAACAAAATGACGGAAGCACATATAGAGACAATGGAAATGTGTAAGCTAAAGGTGTTCATTAACATCTTACTAACAATTCCCTCATCTAGTATTTCACGAACACCGTCTCCTCCAGAAAAAAGAATTAAATCAAACCCATCTACGGAAACAGTAGTAATTTTTTCTTTACCCACTTTTCTAAGCAAAAATAATGCGTGAGCTATTTCAAAATCAGCATATTGCGGATAGACAAGAAACAATACTTTTTCATGCGATAATCCTCCTTCCTTATAATTGTTATTTTATTACTTATAGAACCTTAATTCAGCCCTCTTATTGGATAATATTGTTATTATCAGACTACCATATGTGGTGTAAGTGTAAAATAAGCAATTTTCCACAATCATTTTGGTTACAGTTTCATTGTAGCTACGCTATTTCACTACATCTAAGAAATGTAAAAAACATAAAATAGCGGGTTAGAGTTCCACAACTGTTAGAATAATCAATAAAAAACCTATATAATAAAGGCAGTAATATGAATCTACTATTGTAGCCTTGGAATAAGGTTTGATTAACTTAACTTAATAAACCTTGATAAAAGAACAAATAGAAAAAGCGTGTTTTGAAAAAAATTGATTAAAACACGCTTTTTTATATTCAATTGAACCATCCTTTTATAAAAAAGTTTGATAATTTTTGTGATTCTTTCTCAATTAAAGCGCCCGATTATTGAAGATAAGCACCCGTTACTTTAAGTGATTAATTCATAATATTATTAAGTAAATTCCCTTTTACTTTCAGTAATGTACTGAAATCCATACAGTAAAAACTCCTTACAAAAGAAATAAACGAAAAATTGAAACTTATTTAATCGAATTAATGTAAATAGTTTATCTTTTTAATAACACCATTCAATATAAATGCAAAAGCACCATCTACAATTGCGTTGAGTAATATAAACAGTTTGAAATTTCCATATGTTCATCTTAATATCCACATAAAACCTACCAAAAACGGACCAATATTAAAAGGAAATTCCCCTAATTCCCCGGCCCTAATTTGATACTAATAGAACAGTTCTAGTCATATTCTTATAAAAGAAAACAATAAGAAGGAGTGTAAAATTAGTTGATAAAAGTTAAGGTTCGTTTACGACCTATTGTAAGTAAGATAAATTTACCCACCGTTTTGAAAACAACTATACTTCCGGGTGATTCAATTGAACGACTATTTATTGCAACCCAGGTAGGAGAGATCTTTTACATAGGAGACGGAGTTATCAAGACTTTTTTAGATATTCGCCCGCGAGTCATAAAATTAGGTACTTCTGAGGAAGGTGTTTCTGGTAGTGGATATGATGAACGTGGATTGCTAGGGCTAGCATTTCATCCAGAATTTTATTATAGCGGTCTGTTTTATCTTCATTATTCAGTAGCTGGAACACAAGGTCCAGGTGCTCTTTCTGAACATTTTAAGCCTAACCCGTGTGATCCCAGAACTTTAAACCTAAGGTGGACAAATAGAGAAACTCAATATGATCATATTGATACAGTTGAAGAATGGATTTTACAATCGAATGGTCAACCTCAAAAACGACGGACATTACTTAACATAAGAAGACCATTTTTTAATCATAATGGTGTCAATAGCTTAAACTTTTCACCTGAAACTGGAAAACTTGTTCTAACAACTGGTGATGGTGGAGCAGGCTATGATCCATTTAATTTAAGTCAGGATAATATGGAAATATTCGGTAAAATAATTGAAATTGATGTAGTTAAGAATACATTTATCAATAATCCACCCGTGGTCACACGTTTTAATGAACTTCCCGTACCTATCCAGGAATCGCTTACGGTAATTGCCAAAGGGGTTCGTAATATAACAGGCATTTCATTTCAAAGGTTTTATAATCAGTATATCAAATATGTAGGGATTGTCGGACAGGATTTGGTAGAGTCGATTTTTTCATTCGTACATTATAAACCAATACCGGTTACTCAGCTTATTCAAGCTTCTTTAATGAGATCTAACCCTGACCAAGAAGGATTTATTAACTTTGGTTGGCGGGGGTGGGAAGGTGCTTTTCCTACTGCGTTTATAAGTAGCTGTTCTGCGAATCCGACTTTGGATGAGAAAACAATTGCTTATTACAATGAAACAGTAAAAACTTCAGTGAGGCGTCTACAACCTTTAACTAGTTATTTTCATAAAGATCCCAGACCAGACAAGTTTGGAGGAACTGCACTTACAGGAGTCCAGCCATATATGGGGAATGGAATCCCAAATTTAACGGGAAGCGTTGTGTTTACCGATTTTGCTCGGCATGAAGAATCTCGACCTCCGGTTAGAGGGGTTTTAGCTTATACCAGGGTAAGTACAGATTGTAAACTAAATGATTTTAGTGTTATTGAAACCGATTATAATTTTGGGTCTCAATCAGCTTATTATGTTAGTTTGGGAACGAATCTGGATCAAACCAGACTATATTTAGGCGTTTATGGCTCTATGAAAGTGACTGATTTTAACCAAGGTACTGTTTTTGAAATTGTACCTTGATTTATAACTATAAAATTCGACGACTGGAGTATTTGTCATATATTCACTACATTTATGAAGATAAAGATAAAGAAGGAGAAAATTTCAAAATAGAGCGAATTGTAGTTTTGAAATAAAGTTTGTTCAAAAAATACCTCGCAAACCCACGTTTTATGATAAATAAAAAGAAACCATTTTGAAAAAAAGATTGATCAAAATGATTTCTTCTTCAACAGACTTTAGTCTGGCTTTTATAAAAAAGTTTAATCATTTTCTACCTGTATTGTTCAACAATCGTGCCCGATTGTTGAACAGATTTTAAAAAGTTGAATGGTCCATAGACAAAGCAAAGTTGCCTGACTGATCTAACTCAAAAACAAAAAGCTCCCTGTAAAATGATGGGTTTCTTTGGGATTACTGCGCAAAAAGATCACATTTCGTATCACAACGTCTGATTTAAACTGTATAAGCCTTCTTCAAAAGCTCAATAACTTCTTCTATTGTAAGACCAAAGGATTTGTAGTATGAAATGTCGCTAACCATTTGCTTTATGACCATTTCGTTGCGTATTCGCAGTATCTCATCGGATGAGAATTCGGCTACAAAGCACCCTTTACCCGTTATTGTATTTATCAAACCGCATCGTTCGAGTTCTTCCCAAGCTTTCTTTACAGTGATGATACTAATACGAAGTTCCTTGGCTGCTTGTCGAATTGGTGGTAAACAATAGCCGCTTTCTAATTCGCCTTTCAAAATTTGGGCGCTGATTTGTTCGAAAATCTGCTGATAAATTGGCTTTTCCGATGTGTTCGAAATTGCTATGTTCATTGTATCTCCACTTGTAGGAATCGCTTATACGCAATTCGATAAGCTATCATGGTGAATGAAATAAATATCACGATTCCTGCGATTAGGATGGATATTTGAAGCGCCATATTGTCAGCACCGCTACCATTGAAAATGTCAGACACAAAAGAATTCTGGATTCCGAGCCATTGTGCAACTCCGGCAAAAACCATGGCGGCTGTAACGGATGCGAAGGTTGCTTCACCATATTTATACGCTGTCTTGTAATACATGGAAATAAAGATGATGTTGAAGATTGCGAGCATGACAAAACATAGTCCCCAGAAACCCATGTGCGGTGCGAAGAAATAGTAAATTTGATTCGGATATAAGCGAATATTAAACATTCCAAAGATAATTGCACTAACAATATGCAATAATTCCAGAATGACAATAACGAACACCCTTGCCTTCACCATGTCTTTTCTGATTACAGGCATCATAGTGGTAAATATTAAATCGTTCTGAATTCTATATCCTGCAAACATAATCGGTATCGTTATCCAGCAAAAATACAGAATGACAATAAAATATAACCAACCGGGAACAAGCATTAATGCACCTGTCAAAACAGGTAATACAAAAAACATGGGATTTAGGCCTAATTTTAAATCCTTCATCACTAAGTTATACATACATATCCTCCTTTCTTGAGAAGTAAATCATGATTTCTTCGAGACTCGGCGTGGTTGCTTTAATATCGGAGGAGGGTCGAAGTCTTTGGAGTGAATCAATCCCGTAAAGCCAAATGAATTTATTTTGTAGGAAATCAACTTTTCTTTCACCTGATTTAGCTGGTTTCCGTTACCATTTAGTAGGCGATATGAGGCAATAAATTCATCTTTCTCAGAACTGTTGATAATTTGACCGTTTTCGATAAAGGTAATAAAATCCGCGCATTTCTCCAAGTCGGATGTAATATGAGTAGAGAAAATAATGCTGATCTCGCCATCTATCACGAGCTCTTGAAAAATATCCAACAGATCATCTCTTGCGGCTGGATCGAATCCGCTTGTCGGTTCGTCTAGGATGAGAAGCTTCGCCCCATGGGATAAGGCAAGGGCCAAACTGTACTTTACCTTCATCCCCGTCGACAATTCAACGATTTTTTTGTTTTCATCCAATTTAAATCTTCGTAAATAGTTGTAATAGGTTTCATCATCCCAATTCGTGTAGAACTTCTTAATTACATTGGTCAACGTCTTCATTTTGCTTCGAGTATAAAAGTCAATGCCGCTAAATGCGTATCCGATTTCCTGTTTCAATTCAATCTCGTGTTCGGCAATGTTCTTGCCTAAAATACGTACCTCGCCGCTATCAAGATGAATCATGTTCAAGATCGATTTAATGGTGGTTGTTTTTCCTGCGCCATTGGCACCGATAAAGCCCATAATATAACCCTTTTCCAGTTGAAACGATACATCCTTTAACCCGAAATTTTGATATTTCTTATTTAAATTTCTAATGTCTAATGCCAGCATACAGAACCTCCTTATTAATTGTGTATACCGTATATGCACAATATATGCCGGAGTACTTATTAAGTTGACTATCAAATTCTCCAATATGCACCCATTTTTCATGCATCACAATAGTAGGTCAAGGATTAATAGATAGAAACTTACTAAAGAATGGTGAACATAAGCAAGCAGTTATGATAAACAAAAACATATATAAAGAGTATATAATCTTTAGGAAAAACGCTCTTAGGGTCATGGTAGACGGAAAACTAGAAGAAATATATGTAGGTAATAAAACATTTAAGAAAGCTGAAATGGAAGATATATTCGAAGTTATTAAGTACAAGGGTAAAATTGAAGTTAACCCTAAGTACGACTATAACGAGTAATATATGTAGAGTGTTGCTTTGGAATAAAGGTTGTTCAAAAACACCTCACAAACCCGTATTTTACGGTAAATGAGAAGAATCCATTTTGAAAAAAAGTTTTATCAAGACCTAAATAAAAAACAAATAAATTTAAGGACATTACATATTTTATATGACTAATATGTAATGTTCTTTCTTATTCCACAATCGGGCGCGATTGTGGAATAACATGAAGATGTTATATCGACAATAGTTACCTTGAGAACATGACAAATAATTAAAGCACGGAAAATTTTCCCGTGCTTTTCCAAACATATATTTTATTTCGGAAGATTTAGTTGCCACGAGACACCGAACCGATGGTGTACTTACCCTAACTGGCGTTTAAATGCTTTACTGGCGAAGAAGTAAGCGATGATCATGATGCCGACGCACCAAGCAAGTGCGATCCAGATACCGTTGCCAACAGACCCTTCATACAAGAGGGCACGAATCGCATTCACGATTGAAGTCACGGGCTGGTTCTCAGCGAACGCACGGACAATTTTAGGCATGGTTTCGGTGGGGACAAAGGCCGAACTAATAAACGGCAGGAAAATCAGCGGGTACGAGTAGGCTGTCGCCCCTTCCATAGATTTCGCTGTCAATCCGGGAATGACCGCCAGCCATGTCAGCGCCAGCGTAAACAGCCCGAGTATTCCAGCTACCGCGAGCCAATCTAGGATATCAGCGCTGGAACGGAAACCCATCAAGAGCGCGACGAGGATAACCACCACGATAGTAAGCGCATTGGAAACAAGCGAGGTCAATACGTGAGCCCACAATACCGACGAGCGCTTGATGGGCATGGTAATGAAACGCGCCATCAGCCCGCTCTTTACATCCGTAAACAGCCGCACGGAAGTGTAAGCGACGCCGGATGCGATAGCCATCAGCAAGATTCCCGGCAATAAATAATTGACGTAGTTGTCCGTGCCTGTCTCTATGGCGCCGCCAAATACGTAAACAAACAGCAACATCATCATAATCGGTGTAATCGCCACTGTGATAATCGTATCCGGGCTGCGCATGATGTTGCGCATTAAACGCCCTAGTAGTACCCCTGTTTTGCTTTTCATTTACATCTCCTCCTTTTTGCCGATGATCGCGAGGAAAATTTCCTCTAATGTCGGTTGCTTCTCGATGTACTCCACTTTCGCTGGCGGGAACATCTCTTTGAGTTCAGTAAGCGTACCGGTCGTGATGATTTTTCCGCCATGCAGGATGGCGATACGGTCTGCCAGTTGTTCGGCTTCTTCCAGGTACTGGGTTGTCAGCAAGATGGTTGTGCCGCCGCCGGCAAGCTCCTTGACGGTATCCCAGACTTCAATCCGTGCTTCGGGGTCAAGCCCTGTCGTCGGTTCGTCGAGAAAAATGACTGCTGGCGTCCCGATCAGGCTCATGGCGATGTCAAGCCGGCGCTTCATCCCGCCGGAATACTGGTCTGCCCGGCGGTTGGCCGCATCGGTCATGCTGAATCTTGCAAGCAGATTGTCGGCGACTTGAGCGGGATTGGAAACTCCACGCAGCTTGGCGATCATCATCAGGTTTTCCCACCCAGTGAGCATGCCGTCTAAAGCTGCGAACTGCCCTGTCAGGCTGATGCTTTGGCGAACATGATCCGGTTGACGCTGGACGTCAAAGCCGCAAATACCTATTTCGCCGCCATCAGGCTTCATCAGCGTCGAGAGGATGTTGACCGTCGTCGTCTTGCCCGCTCCATTTGAGCCCAGCAGTGCAAAAATTTCGCCACGCCGTACCTCAAAATCCACCCCCTTTAAGACTTCCTTGTCTTTAAAAGATTTTTTTAACCCTTTTACAGAAATCGCTGCATTACTCATACTTTTTTCCTCCTTATAAAAAGCGCTTTGCGGAGCTAGATTGCCTATACTCTTCTATTTAGTCTGACTGATAATCTGTATTACTTAGTACCGGGTTAAAAATATAACTGAATAGCGATGGCAGCACTTCACATTTGTAACCAGCTAATCAGTCGGTATTATTTATTAAATTTATTCTTTTCTCAATCGCTTCATGATACTCTGATTCAAATCTTCACGATACTTGGAGACATAGGTTTTAGCGTTTGCCACTAGTTCGTCAGCAAAGGACGCCACGTCGTCCCCAGTGATTTCCAGCACTTGTCTACCTTCCGCCGCACCGGCTTCGAACAAATCGATTAATTCATACTGTATGTGTAGCATATCCATCCCGTTGCCCGCTGAGAAATTCCACATGTAGTTTTGAATTTTCTTAAATACAAACTGGTAGTCCTCTGGCAGGGCTCCAACCCGTGCCATCATCATTTTGTACTCTTTTTTATCACCAATCATTTTTTTGAACATTTCCATCATGCTATTTTTCCTCCTTTTTTATAAAGCTGAATAAGACACTCCAAAAATATCAGACAGAATATCTTATGAAGCTAGATTGACTTTAAGACGTTTATTTTTGATGATACAAAATCCCATTTTTTCCAAAACAATTCAAGTTCCTGGCGGCCAGCCTCATTAAGTGAGTAAAACTTGCGGGGCGGCCCCATATCTGACGGTTTCTTTTCTATATTCACAAGTTTTTTCTTTTCTAATCGCACGAGGATGGTATAGACCGTCCCTTCCACGACTTCGGTAAACCCAAGCTCGTTCAGGTGGCGGGTAATCTCGTAGCCATAGGTTTCATGGCGGCTGATGATTTCCAGCACACAACCTTCCAGCGAACCCTTCAGCATTTCAGTTAAATTTTCCATGTTCAGATCCTCCTCTACCTCCTCTATTCTGTCTGACTTATATTCAGTATTACAGAGTACTAAGGGGCATTTTTACTGAATAACTTTCGAGAAAATAATCTATTCAGTATTACTTATTACAAGTACATTGTATCACCGAGTAGTTGGAGTGTCAACTGGATTTTCTAAATAATTTTAAAACCAGCTATCCCCATTGGATACAGCTGATTTTCTTTATGGAGCTTCACTTTCTCCTATGCTTCTTTCACAATGGCATCACTTCGTACTACTATATAGTATTACGAAGTAGTTAATGTGTGAAATATTTTTTTTAAAAGTTATAATTAAACGAACTAAATTGTTAAATATATATAAGGGCAATTAGAACCAAATTAAAAAGCCTGTCTAAATGATTATTTGGTGTTGCGCTTAAAATTTATCATGACCTAAATCGTAAAGATTCATAAAGAATAAGGAGTGACACATATTAGTCAGGTATAATATCTACCACCCCTTTTACTTCTTTTTCCACATATCCAGAAAGTTACCAGTGTTGAAAATCAAAATAATTCTGAAATGAAAAAGTCAGCTTTTAAACAAGGACTCTTCTCAAATGTACTCAATCCCAAGGTTGCAATGTTCTTCTTAACATTTTTACGCCCATTTATAAAAACAGGAGCAGCGGCAACACAACAACTTATTATAATGGGTGTTATTTATACAGTGCTATCTATCACTTGGTTTTTTGTTTACGTCTTTTTCATTAACTATTTGCGTGAATGGCTTATGTTTCCGAAAGTCCAAGTCCAATTAGGTGTAAAATGACAATAAAGTTTTTTAATTTTAAAAGCTCAAACAAGCATAACCCCGTTCTAAGTTTAGGACGGGGTTAAAAATATAGTTGTTTAATTTTTGATGCAAGATACTTCACTACACTAAAAAATATAACAATAAAGTCGTTTAAAAATCTAAGTTTTATTCAAAAAAAGCGCCCTTTTCTGGAATAAAGGAATAGATCTATTTATACAAAGATTGAATATTTTACAGGATTTCCGAATCCTAATTTTTCAGCTAATTTCTTTCGAAATCATAACAGCTGGAGTGAACTCCAAGTCAATGGTATTTATAAAGTTATGAGCTAAATTCTCCTTCACCCTTCTGCCCGTTAGTTCAGTAACTTCAACAAAAAGAGTGTCAATCCGTCTTGGATCAACACCCCAATACTAAGCTAATTTTTAACATCTTACATATTTACGTTTGAAACCAAGCCTCTCTCTATCAATTTCTTTATGAATACTTTCGTAAGCATTTAGGAAACTGCTTTTTTTCTTGTCCCGTTTTACTTCTACTGTACCTACTTCCTTTGCGGTCTCGACTGCCTTTTCATGTAGCGGCAAATATGAAATCCCCACGGTGTATAGAAAATTATTCATAGCGGATTTCGTTCGTTCTGGCGAATCATGAATCGTATTTTTCACAATTTCAAGCATATGGGAAATCTTGCTTTCGGAAAATTCATTGTCTAGGCGATTCCCTAAAAGCCAACAGTAGCAACTCCAGCCCGCTGACATTCTCAGCTCGTCACCGCTTGCAATCCATTTATCAGCAACGTCTTGTGCAAAATCTGACTCTGATAAAGTTACTGCCACCACAAAATCAGACAGCATATAAAAATACGCCCCATCCATCCAACGATCAAAATCCGACTCACTCATAGCTTTTGGGTTTGCAATAATACCTGCAAAGTACATTGCATCGTAGTTACCTGTGGAATAAAGCTCTTCAGCTAAACGTTGATTTATTTTTATTTTCTTTGCGATTGGTTTCATAGCACCTGTAGCTACGCCAAAAAGCGGCTCGTGCGCACCATTGGATATGTACATTTTTTTAGTTCGTTCCTTACCGAGGGCTTCAAGCTCCTGCATAACTGTTTCGAAATCCATAGTTTTGCACTTCCTTCCTTAATATTAAGACCCTTTTAATTGTAACCAACTAGTTTATATTCTTTATCAAGTCTTCCATACTTCTCAATTTTACCATTAATCTTATTCAAGTAGGATGTCTACTGTCTATAATTCCTCAACAATTCGGCCCGATTGTTGAATAGAATGATTCGCATTTTTTAAAACAACTTTATTATTTTTTAAACGACTTTATTGTAAATTAAACAACTTTTTTGTCACTTTACATTAAGATAAGACAACAGGTCTTATCCTAATTGGATTTGGACTAAAGCTAGCATTAGATAAACAACATTAAACAAATTAAAAAACATTGGGATACCATCTCAATGTTTTTTAATTCCTTGTTAAACTAACCTGCCCGTTACTTTAAGTACATTCCTTCACAATCTGGCCCGATTATTGAACAAAGAAATACTCTATATTGTCTTTGAGTTAGGAAACAATGTATTTATAAAATTTTTTGTCCACTTGCATGATAGGGAAATTGGTAGGTAACTTGTTAAGTTCTATATTTTCGAAACGATGTTTTTCATAAAACCTATGGGCTGCTACAAATTTCAATGTCGTTCCTAAATATATTTCTTTCACTTCTTTTGTTTTCGCCCATGCAATTGCATTATGTAATAAAAGACTGGCCGTTTGAAATGTCTTTCCTCTAAAGTTCTTTTTTACAAACATTTTTCTTAATGCTACTTGATGATTACCAATATCTAAAAGAGCGATAGTACCTACAACTTTCCCTTGATAAAGTGCGATCCAAAAGTTACCGCTTCCGGATTGGTAAACACTTTCTATCCTAACTAAATCAGGTTGGTCTTCTTTTGAAATAGGAATATTATATTCATCTTGTTGGATGGAGAGAATTAAATCTAAAATTTGAGATTGATAATCAGAAGAATATTCTTTCAAGGTAAGGTTATCGTTCATATATAACACCGTCCAATATAGTTGTAGATTTAAAATAAAGTTCGATAATTTATAAAAAAGTCTGATCATCTATAATAAAGATTGATAATTTGTAAAAAATTTTGATAAAAAGATATATTTTGTAAGACCTAAAACTAAAGGTTTAGGTCTTATATTGTCTTTATTCATATTCATGTAATTAACGTACTTTTTGAAGTAATGTTGCCCATTCTTCCTGCAGCAACGAATACATAATCGCATCGTGCGCGACATCATTTTGAATCATATATTTTCGAAGCAACCCTTCTTCCGTAAAGCCTGCTTTTTGTAATAATTTACGAGATGATTCATTTTCCGGGTATACAACAGCTGAAATCCGCTTAAAGTAAAGTGTTTCAAACCCATATGTAAGAATAGCTTGTAATGCTTCTGTCGCATATCCCTTTCCCCAATATGTTTCATCTAATTCATATCCGATTTCAGCACGTTTATGCTTGTGATTAATTAAATGAAATCCGCACGAGCCAATTAATTGATCTGTTCCTTTTAATACGATCCCCCAACGAAATGCAGATCCCTCTTCATATCTTTCTCTAAAATTCCGAATGACGTTTTTTACTTCTTCTATATTTTGAAATGCATCCATTCCAAAATAACGAATAACAGGTTCTTTAACAAAATAACGAAACATCGCATCTGCATCTACTAATGTTAATTCCCTTAATTGCAAACGATCTGTTTCTAAAATAGGAAACTTTCTCATTCTCTCCCGCTCCTTTAGTCTAATGAACTGCAAATTTCAATATAATTCCCATCCGGATCAGAAACGTAGGAAACTGTTTGTCCCCATGGTTTTGTAACCGGCTCTACTAACACCTTTACTCCGTGTTCTTTTAAGTTATGTATTGTTTCTGTAACATCATCGACAACAAATCCAATCTCAAATGTAGATGATTCCGATAACGTCTTCGGAATTGATAAACCAGTTAACTCTTGAACATCATTTCTACTATTGATTGCCAAAATTGTAGAACCTGTATCAAATTCAACATATGTACCGTGCTCACTCTTTATCGGTAGCTGTAATATATCACGATAAAAACGAATGCATTCCTCATATTGCTGTGCATATAAAATGATGTATTTCATTTGAAGTTTCACATTCTTCTCCTCCCTTACATTCTTACTATTTTGACAAAAAATGCAGAAATCCTTTATAGAGTTTTTCCTTATGAATAAACTCCGCCATATCAACAAATGCTAACAATGGAGGTGTGTTGATATGGAACCAATGCTTTGTCCAAATTGTAAAACAAACCGAACAAGATTTAATATCATTGAGCAAACAGCAAAACCAGTAAAATTAAATCCACAAACTGGTCAAATCGAGGAAGAATATACAAATGAAAATATGAGTGCATTTCATATGGCCTACCAAGGTCCTACATATCGCGTACAATGCGCTGCGTGCGGATTAATCGAAAACCCGGAACAATTTATTAAACCAGCGCAAAATCAATCTTTTTAGTTTTTAAAACGAAAAAGTTGCTTGTAAAATAAGCAACTTTTTTCATTTTCGAAGAAGTTCGCTTTATCCCGCTATTCGTGGGCAGTAACCCCCCTAATACTCTGGAACAAAGTTTGATCAAACATACTAATTGAACGAGACTTTTACAATAAACAAAAAGGAATCCATTTTGAAAAAAAGATTGGTCAAAATGAATTCCTCACATCACACTATGATGTATTATTTATAAAAAAGTTTGATTAAAACTCCTAGCTGCAATTGCTGGAAAAACACGCGCTATTTGGCTATTTATTGATCATACAGCTATCATGCGTTGTATACGACATAGTGTTCTTTGTCCAAAATCATATTTTCCAATACTATTAAAATACCAGAAAGACTAGAACAGTTATGCTCCCACTAGGTCTAAAGCTCCTGAATCAACAATAAGTTTTAACACTACAGTTAATTATGTTTCTATTAAAAGCCTTCGTTTTTCCTAACCCGTAAGGATGTTTCAATAATCATATCCAATAGCTTACTATAGGTGATTCCCACCGCATGAGCACTTTTTGGCAGTAAGCTATTTTTTGTCATCCCCGGCAGTGTATTCACTTCCATCACATATGGGATTCCATCTTTTATAATCATATCAACCCTAGCATAAACACTGCATTTTAATGCTCTATAGCACGCCATTGCAGCCTCAGCGACACGCTTTTGCGTTGTGACCGGAAGTTCTACAATCTCTTCAATCGTAGCCGCATCATCATATTTCGCATGATAGTCAAAGAACTCGGCCGTATGTTGAATTGAAATAATCGGTAAAAGTTTTCCATCCAAAATGGAACATGTAATTTCTTCGCCCTTTATATATTTTTCAATTACGATTTCAGAATCCCATTTCAATACATCCTCAAGCGAGGATAGTAAAGAATCCTTATCGTATACGATCTTTACCCCTACACTGGAACCACCCGAATTAGGTTTTACCACTAACGGATACCCCACTTTTTCGATTTCATCAAGCTGAAGTTCTTCCATATTCGAAAGATGAACCCAATCCGGGGTTTGAATTCCTTCATAACGAATCAATTTTTTCGACATATTTTTATCCATACAAATACCGCTTGATAACATGACACTTCCGGTATAGGGAACGCCAAGAGTTTCTAATGTACCTTGAATCGTACCGTCCTCCCCATATTCTCCGTGAAGCGCTAACAAGGCAATATCAATATTCCTTACCTTTTCAATAAGCTCTTTTTTGTCATTTAGTTGAATAGGCACAATTTCGTACTTACTTTTATCCAAATGTGCAATCATTTCTTCCCCAGTCATAAGGGATACTTGTTTTTCGGAGGACACGCCTCCCATAATTACGCCAACTCTCACTTTTTTCAACTCCCACTTTCATTTTTCAGTGTATCTCCAATTATCTTAATTCCCTTAAGAATATCCGCTTCTTTTAATCGAGAGAATCCTAATCGAAACGTATTACTTCCTCTTCCATCCGTGTAAAAGACGTCCCCAGGAGAAAAAACGACTCCCTCTTGATAGCATTTTTTCAAAAGTGTACGCGAATTCATTCCTTTTTCTAACTCTATAAAAAGATGGAGTCCCCCATCTCCAGTCATTCTTTGAAAAGGAATGTATTGATGACAAGCATGAACAGCTAGTTCATATTTTTTCTTATAAACTGACTTGGCCTTTTTTAAATATTTTTCGAAATAACCATCATGCAAATATTGATAAAGCACTGCCTGATCCAGTGTAGATGTATGAATCGTTCTTGCTCTTTTCACACTTTCCAAGCAATGAATTAATTCTTTATCTGCTAAAATCCAACCAACACGTAATCCTGGAAAAAGAATTTTTGAAAAGCTGCTGATATAGATAACATTGTTGCCGGACCCGGCGAATGTTAATAGGGGTGCTAGATGAGAACCCGAATAACGCAATTCCTCATTAAATCCATCCTCCACGATAGGGATCCCATATTTCGAAAAAAGGTTCATGATTTCAGTCCTTTTTTCTGAGGATGTGACAATTCCAGTCGGATTATGATAAGACGGGATTAGATATGCGAAATCAAAATCCATTTCGGATAAACTTTTCTCAACTTGATCAATATCAATACCATCATCCTTCATTTCAATCCCATGCACATCAAGTCCATGTAATCGAAACAGTTTTAAGGCAGCATGATGGGTCGGATTTTCACATATAATACGACCGGATTTTTTCGCTAAAGAAGACAATAAAATATCCAGCCCTTCGGTGAAACCATTCGTAATCAAAATATCCTTATTGGAAATATCTACCCCTTTCATTTCCATATAGTGAAGAAGGTAATCAATGAGAGGTTTATAACCTTTTGCATATCCGTAGTTCAAAACGATATCCCCTTCAATAGACATTCGATTCAGAAAAGCTCTTTTAAAATTTTCAACATCAAAAAGCTTTTCGTCTGGGGCAATACTATTGAATGAAATCATGCCTTTTTCCCAGCGAACACCGTGCTTCATTAAATCCAATTCATCAGCTAACAAGGTGACTTCATTGACTTTTTCTTTCCAGTTTAGTTCGATGGATGGAGTTTTGGATGTTTTAACTTTTCCTATAAAATTTCCTTTTCCCTTTATTGCATAGATTAAACCTTCTTGTTCTAAATCTGCGTAAGCAGTGAGAACAGTATTTCTGCTGACCGATAATAATTTACTAAGTTCTCGGGTAGATGGAAGCTTCTGGTGTTCCAGCAGATGTCCTTTCATAATCATTTTTTTCAAATAATCCTTTAATTGAATATAAAACGGACGATCATCCACAAGTTTAAAATCATTAAACACTCCCTTGACCCCCTTGCTATCATTTTTGCATAACTATATCTATCCTAAAAGGTCCACAACATATGTATTTTCTTTAACCAGCGGTATGGTTTTAGGCACCATTCATACAACTTTGTGATGAAGAATGTTGCAAATTTAAATTCACTTCACCCTCTTATCCAATAATAATTAAGCTTTTTTAATGTAGTGTAGTGCTATCCTAAGGAGAAGTAAAAAATCCCTCTTAGTAATAGTACTATTTTTATACCGTAAACAGTTGTTTTATATCTTTTAAAACACTTACAGGAAATTAGTATTTTTTAAGTCTTAATGTAGCTTTGAAATAAAATTTGATTGAAATAATTGTTGCTTTAAAATAAAGTTTGTTCAAAAACACCTCATAAACCAGCATTTTAGGATAAATAAAAGAATCCATTTTGAAAAAAGATTGATCAAAATGGATTCTTCTCTTACAGATTTATGTTTAGTTTTTATAAAAAAGTTTGATCATTTTTGTGCTCTACTCTTCAACTAAAGCCTGTTTACTTTAAGTACAATCTCTTACAATCTGAAGAGAAGCTGCCAATATGGACAGCTCCGTTCCGTTCTTTAATTCTTGCATCTGAAGGCTGAATAAAGGTAGGCTTATATGTGATTTTTTAATCTCTTTTCCATCAGTTCTGCCATTTGTTTCGAATTTGGATTTCCTTCATTTTGTAATTTATCAATGATGTTAATATAATCTGTTTCATTTCGGTTCTGACTTAATTTATATGCAGCCTGAATTTCTCCCACCTTAATCTTAAATCCAACTATACCTTTCAGTTCACTTTCTAAGAGATGAGGAGAAAGTTTATCCCATAAAACAGGATTTTCACGATTTTCTTCATATTTTTCCAGCATTATTGTTAATTCTTCTATTAATTCATCTTTCTCTAAAATGCTTGCTTTACCATATACATGGACGGCTTGATAATTCCATGTTGGAACTTCTTCATGCCCATACCAAGAAGAAGAAATGTAAGCGTTCGGTCCCTGAAACATAATAAGCACATCTTCACAAGTTTCAAATGTTCTCCACTGAGGATTTCCATAAGCCATATGCCCAGTAATATAGTAATCATCACCTTTTTTATTTAACCCCAAAGGCATATGAGTGGCAATTGGTTTCCCTTGTTCTGTTGTGACAATCGTGCCAAAAGAGTTTTTTTGAACAAAATCCCAAATTTCATCACCATTTGTGACCTTAAAATATTTTGGAATATACATAATAATCCACCTTTCAAAAAAGTTATATGAGTGTTTTGGTCATTATAAAGTCCATTTGTTCTTCATCACCCATATAAAAAGAGTGGGCTCCAGTTTGAACAAACCCCATTTTCTTATAAAAAGCAATAGCATTTTCAGTTTTTCCCCATACGCCTAGCCAGATTTTCTTTTTATTACGTTCCATCGCAATTTCCATCGCAATTTCCATAGCTTTATTTAGCAGATATTTGCCAAGCCCATGTTTTTGAAATTTGTTCTTTATATAAATCCTCTCGATTTCAAGTGATTCATCACCCATTTCTTCAGACTGAGCACCATTGGTATTGACCTTTAAATATCCAGCGATTAGGACCGTACATATTAGACATATCTAAAATGTACGGTCCTTTTGTTTACTAGTGGTTCACTTATCTAACCTAAAGATAAGTATGTGGTCCTTTTACAATTTGAATTTCTTTTTAAGCTTCTTATATTTTCTATATGAACGTCTAACAATGTTTAACATGAAATACGGTATTTTAACAGGGAAAGGCAATTTATAAATGAAAGGCAAATAAAATGTAAAATATGCCTTTTCTAGGTCTCTCCACTTACTATCTTCTTTTGTTTTTAAGAAATCAGATACATCGACTACATATCCTCTTCCGTTTTCCATCATCACATTTTTCCCGTGAACATCACAAGGAGTTAATCCTTGTTCCCTTGCATACTCTAAAGCTTCATTGATATCAAGGATTACCTGCTTAGGAATTTTAATCCCCTTATGAATAGCATCGTATAAGGTAATTTCTTTTAAACGTTTCAATACTATGAAATTTTCTCCTTTATATATAAGCTTCGAATAAGAAGGATGTTTTCCGATTCTTCGGTATACTTCTGACTCTTTTTCAATTCCTTCTCCTTCTCGCGCGTAAACTTTCACTACCCAATCTTTGTATTCTTTGTGCATAAATACTGCGGCATAATTACCTGTCCCTAAACACTTCCAAAGTCTAGGAATATCTTTAACTACTACAGGCTCGAATTCATCCTCACTTCTTATGCTTACCTCTTCTAATAATTCGTCCTTTATCAATCCCACAAAACTATTTATACTCATCATTTCCACTCCGGTTTTGCTAAAAGGGGTCCCACCCACATTTTAACGAATGTTGGTGCTACCTCAATTACTATCTTAACAAATTAAAATTTTGTCTCTCTATTCTTTCATTCTTTTCTCATACTGTTTGGCAAGTTTATAAAATGAAGATCGTTTGATGTCATACTTTTTCATAGCTCCTACTGCTGTAATTGAACCGGATCTCCATTCCTTATAAGCTTCAATAAATTTTTCTGTTATTTCGACAGGAGGACGTCCTAAATGTTTACCTTGTTTTCTGGCAAGAGCAATTCCTTCAGCTTGACGTTGTTTAATATCGATTCGCTCTTTTTCTGCAAAGGCTGATAATATTGTAAGTGTTGCTTTTTGAATTGCGCTCTGAATGACGTCATTTGTACTTTCACCAGTGTAATTGACGTTAATATACGGTTCCTTTATAAATTGTAAATTCACTTTATGCTTTTCATAGTATCTAAATTCTTCTAATGTATCATTCATATTTCTTCCAAGTCTTGTTAAGGAATCAAACACAATGGTATCCCCTGTACGAACGAGACGTTTTAACATTTGGTAGTTCTCTCGCTCCATATTTTTTCCAGATTCTTTATCAATGAAAATATCTCGATCTTCTATTCCTAAATCTTTCATATTCTGAATTTGTCGTTCTTCGTTTTGATCTTTACTCGAAACTCGGACATATCCAAATTTTTTATGCTTCATATGCTATACCTCATTGGTAATTATACCAATTATGTCTGTAAAGGTATATAAAATAAACAGATGTCTGTAAAGTGAGAAATCGATATTTACAGACGTGGTTTTTTATAGTTTTCTATGTATCTGTAAAGGTATACTTTTACAGATGATTCAAGGAGGGCACTTAACACTAAATACATGAAAGCTAAAAATGTATCTAAAGATGTACCTTTTGAAGGGGTACCGCCAGCATTTTGGAAAAAAACCACGCTAAGCAAAAAATACAATAAGCCGCCCATATGGACAGCCCATTTACATAATTATCGAATTCGGAAGTTAATAAGTCTTTAATTTAGTCCCTATACCTACATAAACAAGAAATCCACCTACTGTTACATTGTCGTTTGATTTGAAGTCAACAAGATATACTTCTTTACCGTCATAGGGTGTTTTTGTCTATCCCCCCGAAAAGGGGGATGGGCAAAAACACCCAAAAAGGACTAATTGACTGTAAAAAAGAATAATAAAAAGAAGGTACGTGAAAAGTTTTAAATTTGATGAGAGGTGGAGATTCGTGAAAGTACACGATTGTCCTAATTGTAATACCTATAGTAGAGAATGTATTATTGTCATCCAAAATGCTCCGAACTTTTCGGAAGAGATATTAAAGTGCAGTATTTGTTCCTGGAACGGTAAGTGGTCGGACATGACAGTGCGGGAGGTTATATTGCCAGTGATTCCAGGCGGGATAGAGATCCCTGGCGTCGAACCAATTACTGATTATTATGTACTTCATTCAGATCAAATTAGAATTACTTATACAGGAGGTTGTTGCCCTTATTGTGGTGGAAGTGATCCGTTATGCTGGTGCATGACTTTATAAACGATTATCATGAGCCTCTTACTCGAAGTTGACGATTAGACAGGTGCGGGCGAGAAATCATCCGAAATAACTTAAGCACTATCTAAAAATAAGGTTAACATTGCAATTTTGCGATCCTTATTCTTTTGGAAGTTGGTAAGCATTTTTAACATTTTAACACATAGACAACAAATATCTTATTGAACTAACGCATGCTTTATTTGGTTCTGGTGCAAAAATGTTAGTTAGAAACATAGAGTAGCAATTTTCTCTTCATTTCTATCTTATGAAGCTAAGCCAAACAATTTATGAATAAATTCTTTCTGGTTTTGGACAGACTTGTCCAGTAAAACAAGTTGCCCCTTTTTCATCATATGCATGGCTTCAACACCACTCAATATAGAGATTGCTGTTTTAAATGACTTGAATCCCAACATAGAACGCACACGTTTCTTAATAAAACGATGATCTTGTTCCACTATATTATTGAGATATTTAACTTGCCTTAGTTGTATGCCTTCAGGCATATGTTTCTCTTCTTTCAACTCTTGAATCGCTACAGGATAGGCAGGGTTCTTATCTACTGTTATCACGCGAGGTTTAGAAACATACGAAAAAGCCAAGGCTTTCCTGAAAAAGCGCTTGGCTGCTTGTTTATCTCTTGATTTACTTAGATAAAAATCAATTGTATTACCCTCTGAATCAACTGCACGATATAAGTACATCCATTGACCTTTTACTTTCATATAGGTTTCATCAACTCTCCACGAATCATTTGTTGATTTAAGATGATGTCGTACTTTCTCTTCTAGTTGAGGTCCATATTGATGAACCCAGCGCATAATCGTTGTGTGAGCAATTGATAATCCTCTTTCCTCCATCATTTCCACCAGGTTACGGAAGCTCAAATTGTACCGTAGGTACCACCTTACTGTTAATAAGATTAGTTCAGGCTGATAATGCTTCCATTTAAACAAATTTTCCTTTTCCATACTGACTGATCACGCACCTTTTTTAGAGTCATACTATCAGTATGTCCAAGATTAGGAGATTACTTGCAAGAGTCTTGAAATTTTTGCACCAGAACCAAATATATATCATATGTACTCTATTTCTTAGAAAGAAGGCAGTAACATGAAAATCAAAATAAATAAATCAATTGAAAATTTACAAGTGAAAACATTAAAAATGATGACAAACTCTGTTTCTTTTAAATCTATTCTGCGTAGTGCTGGTGTAACTTTTGTAATTATTTTTGGGTCAGCTTGGATTAAGCAACCAGCTTTATTTTCATTGAATTCTTTGATGATGATATTCGGCTTCTTTTTAATCTTTATGCCATATATTTTTAATAATTTGAGAAAGACTAGAATATGATTTGATTTTCAATACTTAGCCATCGCTTTAAAAATTTTATGATACCCCAAAATAAGAAATTTGCACATTTTTAATTAAAAGGTGTCTATTTTCTCATTTTGGGGTATTTTGTTTTGTTAGCTTGATGGGCATGTGGCGGAACCCCACATCCATCAACTTAAGGTATATTTTCAAACAAAATGCGGTCTTTCCATACAGTTTTTTATTATCTTTTGTAGATTTTATAAAAGTGGGCATATCAAATAAACCCTGACGGGTTTCAATTTTTTTACTATGCTACCTGATGAGTAGAAGTGGTATACTCATAAACAACACCCAAAATATCAAAGACTGTCTTTTTCTCGTATCGATGAGATTTTCGTCCGTTGTGCTGTAGGAGGTTAAACAGACGAAGGAGAACCTTTGATAATTCTTGGGTGTTTTTGTGTAATGCTTGGTAAAAAAGTAAAAAATAATCCTTAATTATGTACATCGCTTTATATTCACTTAGCTCTTTCTGTTTCTTACGTAATAGGAGTTCTCGCATTTTAAACATAGTAGAAGAACATAATAGAATACTAATGAGTTGCCCATAAAGATGACATTCTAATCGCTCTTGTTTAATAGATTTACAACGATGAATTTGAAACCAAGATTTCCATATTTTAAATAACAGCTCAATTTGCCAACGTAATGAATATAAATCATAGATTTTCTCTTTTGGAACCCATTCCGTAGGAATGTTTGTCATATATACCGTAATACCTTGTAAAAGCTTCGTGCGCTCTGTATATGTAATTCCTTTTTTCTTTTCGCGAATAGCTCGGTCACGTAGGCGTTTCTGTTTTTGCTCCTCGGTACACCTATAAACTACAATACGAGTAGGCAGTTTGTCTTTACTCCCTACATATACATCGTGTAATTCATACACTTGGCCAGGTTGTAGTTGTTTCATAATGTCTTCTAAATGAATTTGTATATATACCGGTTTCAATTGAGAGGATTTTGTTTTAAATACCACTGTTTCGAACTCTTTTCTATATATTTTAGTTGGTAACTTAAGACGGGATAAATAATACCCCTGCTTGTCTTGAATAGACTTAAAGTCTTGTAGACGAAAATATCCTAAGTCACGAATATACAGCTCATTCTTTTGTATCATGCCTGTTCGAGTCGCACCATACGCCTGATCACTTCGTTTTCCTGGTTCAATTTTCACATCAGAAAATTCTCCACTCAACAAGTCATACTCTAGTTGGATTTTTACACCAGCTTTATGACTACATCCTCCGGCACCAGGATAAGTAGATGCGAATCGATCTGGAACTTGAAAGGTTGTAGAATCAAGGATACGAATACGCTCAAAGTAAGCAGAAAGAGAATGAGAAATCTTAGATAACCCTCCAATTTTAGCTTGTAGAAGTGTAGTAAATACAGTTCGAAAAAAGGCTACAGAAGCCGAGTTAAATCGTCGATTAAGTCCCTCAGGACTTAATAAAATTCCTGTTGAAGTTTCTAATTGACTACAAAGTTGAGTAAGAGAGGTAGTAGCGATTTGTTGATTTAACCATACACACAAAGATAAGAAATGGTGCCCGTGGCACTTACGTTTTCGTTTCATTCCGCCTGCTTCTATAGCTAATTGATTAAGTGTAGCGGGAGACATATATCGATATAACTCTTCGGCAAATAAAGATAACTCTTGTTTTTGGTGCATATTCATAAAAAGCACGTCACCCTTTCTCATTAACATAAGAGAATAGTAACGTGCTTTTAGCTTCAAAAATAGTCTAAATCCTTAAGTTGATGGATGTGTGGCGGAACCCCATATCCATTAACTTAAGAAAAATAAATGCCCCCAAAACGAAAAATGAGCTGACTTCTCAGATTAACTACCTGTAGAGAAAGAAAATTTTCATTTAGGGGGATATTAAAACCTTAGGTTGATGGGCATGGGGTGCTGACGGCAAAACGCGGATTTTATACGCTAAGGATATGCAGGATTTTATGCAAGCTACAAGAACGGTTTGAACTGCCAAATGCTGTTGTGACAGGAATATATGAAACCCTGCATACAGCGAAGGGAACGGAAAGCTGGTAAAATCTTGGTATAAATAGCTTTCTGGGATTTGGTTACTGCTGATAATGATACGTTATGTAAACCTCACATGTATAAAATATACATGGTTCCTTGTTCAACGGTCAGGTTGAACAAAGAACTTTAATTTAGATAATGCTTCTTATTCCTCCATAAAGAATGCTTTTCGCTCTGTAGTAATCCAATTCTCCAAATTGTCTTGGCTACGTCTAACAAGTCGATTCACTAGCACGTCATGCCAGATATAATCCTCTAATAGATAAATATGAACAGGGTCATCTGTATAAAAAGCAACACTACGCTCCTCAATTGATGGTCCATAAATCATCTCTTTAGAATCTATGGACAGAATAAACCAATGTTCTGTAGATCGGGTTTCTGTATAAGGTGTTATACGATGGATTTCTAAATTTTTAATGGGATTTTCAACATGTAGCGTAATACCTTGTACCGTGACTTTATTAGCGACCTCAACCAGTTCCTCCTTTAACATCTCATACATATCATCCCACATCGATATGACAATACGCTTTTCTGCTTTTTTTAGTAATGTCTGACAATAACTAATTATCGTCTTATAGTCCTTTAAAGTAATCACTCGATTGTCTGCTTTTTCCTCGGAAGTTTCTAGACTTTTTAATGATTCACTTATTACTTCATAAGTGGATTTCCACTCTGATTGAGCCTTCTGCAAAAAGATTTCAACAGGTAAAGGTGAATATCGAGTGGTGTCATCTATTTCTTCCTTCATGACAATTCCTTTTTCAACAAGATTACTTAATACATCATAAATTCGTGCTCTTGGAATACCTGAGTCCTTACTCACTTGGTAGGCTGTAACAGGACCTTGTTTAACAAGAGATACATAAGATTTAGCTTCATATTCGTTAAAACCTAATTTTTTGAGCTGTTGCACTATATAGTTCAATTTTTCGTCCTCCAATTGTTCTTTTCCTATATTTTCAACGTTACAGTAACCATTTACATTTAGCAAATAATTAGTTACTATTTAAGTAGTGACTATAGAAAGGTTGATTATATATGGATTTCCACTTAGACCCATCGATATTAATTATTTTAATTGTTTTTGGTTTTTTAGCTTCATTTATTGATTCAGTAGTAGGGGGTGGTGGACTGATTGCTTTACCTGCTTTATTTTTTACAGGACTGAATCCAGCAGGGGCAGTGGCTACGAATAAATTAGCATCGACAATGGGGTGTGTAACTAGTAATATTGTGTTTTATCGTTCTGGTAATCTTGATTTGAAATCAGCGTTTAAATTATTTCCACTCACTTTCATAGGTTCCATAGTAGGTGCATGGACCGTTCATTTAATGAATCCAGAGATACTGAAGCCTTTGATGTTACTAATGCTCGGTGCTGTTGCTATTTATACGATATTCAAAAAGGATTGGGGTAGTATTTCCACTCATAAGAAATTGTCCGTTCGGCACTTCATTATTTTTACTTTTTTTGTTTTTGTTATTGGTTTTTATGATGGATTTCTAGGTCCTGGCACGGGTTCATTTTTAATGTTTTCCTTTTTATTAATTGGGTATGATTTTTTAAAGGCAGCAGGTAATGCGAAGTTTCTTAATTTGGGAAGCAACATTGGTGCATTGTTGATGTTTATGTGTTTAGGACAAGTAAACTACGCGTATGGCTTCATAATGGGAATAGCACAAATTGCTGGTGGGATCATTGGCTCCAAATTTGCTATAAAAAAAGGAAGTGGGTATGTTCGTGCCCTTTTCATTACAGTAACTTGTTTATTATTAGCGAAAAATATTTATGACTATATTCAATAATTTCTAAAATTAACTTCCTATATCGAATTTTACGTCAACTAGTACCTTTTGCGGGGGGCTAGTTGTTTTTTTACAGTAGCCAAGATGAGATTTCACTTTTAGAAACTGTCTTAGCGTATAAAATCCGCGTTTTTCCGTCAGTCCCCCATATCCATCAAGCTAAGATTTTGAAATATCTCCAAAACAAAAATTTTATATCTCTACAGTTATTTATGAGCATTCAATTCATTTTTTTCGTTTTGGGGAAGAATGCATTTCTTAACTTGATGGGCATGTATAGTGACCCCTATTACCTTACATGAAAAAATTTCTCAATATAAAGATTATAGTTATTTCTGACAGAACTATTCGAAATAATCAATCAATAATTTATAATAACCTTTAAACTGGTTATTATCAGTCACCTGTATATTAATATTTTCAAGTGTTAAATCATTTATATGTCTCAAATAAGAAAGGCTGAAATCATGGATAATACAGAAAAAAAACTAGAATACTTATTGTTCATTGCATGGGCTGTTTCTTTTATTGCAACCATTGGAAGTTTATATCTTTCCGAAATAATGAAATATGAACCATGTACATTATGCTGGTATCAACGTATTCTTATGTATCCATTAGTTGTTTTGTTAGGAGCTGCTATTATACGAAAGGATTATAAAATTGGGATTTATAGTTTGATAATCGCTATCATAGGTGCATGTATATCTGCATATCATTATTTACTTCAAAAAGTTTCCTTTTTTTCTACAAGTAGTGCAACATGTGGAAGAGTACCTTGCACAGGCGATTACTTAGATTGGTTTGGATTTATCACGATCCCATTTCTTGCTTTAATAGCTTTTCTTATCATTATTATTTGTAGTATTATTCTTATTAAAATAAGCAAGGAGAGAAGAAATGTATGAAAAAAATGCTTATTTTTATCACTGCTGTTATATTGGTATTTGCAGTTATTACTGTCATAGCTAAGAAGGAAATGAAAAGTGAAAAAACGACAAGTATAGAAAAGATAAATTATTATCAGAACCAAATTACGCCTGAACAATTACAGCAAGATCTCTCAAATAAAAAAGAAAAAATAATCTATTATTATCAGACAACCTGTCTTCATTGCTCAAGGGTTTCTCCAATTGTAATTCCTATGGCAAAAGATATGAATATTGATATGCAAGTTATGAATCTGGGAAAATATAAACAAGGATGGAGTATGTTTCAAATAAAAGGGACTCCTACCATTGTACATTACAAAGACGGGAAAGAAATAAACCGAATTTTAGGAGAGCAGTCAAGGGAAACGTTTAAAAACTGGTTTGAGAATAATAAATGAGTTTTTGAAGTTTTTATTTATGTAAATAAAGGATTTGATTAATCATATTTTGCTATCAACATGGAAAACACTCAATTGAGTGTTTTTTCTTTCATTGGAAATATGTCATATTAATAGGATGAATCCTCGTATTCTAGAATCAAAAAAGTTGAGAAATACCAAATATTACTTTTTATTCTTGTTTTTACCAACAGTTTTGTATATTTTATAGTAGAGCAATATATTTTTAGGGAACCCCCCTCATGCTTACCAAAGAAAACTGAATATTCACCCACTTTAGCTTGATAGGCATGAGGGGGAGAATCCCCTATTACAATAAAATATAATAGGAGGTAAGACATGTTTAAAAAGATTGCATTCTCAATAGCTTCAGTTGCAGTGGCTGGTTCTGTTTTATTTGCAAATCAAACGGTAACCCATGCTGATGGTTTGTATCCAGTTCAAAAGACTGGTGGTGCAGGTTTAGACCTTCGTAAGACTCCAACAATAAATGGTACACGAACTGAAACAGATATTCCAGATGGACACAATCTCTATTTATACTGCTATGTTAATGGTGAATACTACAATGGAAGTAAAATTTGGGATTGGGTAGATGATGATTTTTGGCGCGGCGATTTTGACACTGGTTATGCTCCTGATTATTTTATTAAGACTGGTACATCTGGTCCAGTTGTTGAATATTGTTCATTTTAATCATAAGATAATGAAAACAGCCTAAACTTCAGGCTGTTTTCTTGTTTACATTTTAATTTCTACAGTTTTTGGAGAGCTGATTTCATTTTGTGTCATTTGGTCTCGCACCACATCTGTAGTCACCTTTACATTCTTTAGATCCTTTGGAGCTTGGGATAGGAAACAGATTAGCGTAAATTTAATTTTTTCTCTTGCTTTTAAACTCCGATCTTTAGGATCCGCGTTCATTTTATACACATCTACTTGTTCCCCGCTACTTAAAAGTAGTGTTTTTATGGGCCCTTTTCCTAAATCAAGTGGTTGATCGGAAGTGTTTTCTAAGGTAGTTGTTAGTTGAATCACGTTCATTTCCTCTGTATTCAATCCTCGTTCTTTCAGGTTATACTTGCCGATTTCACTTACTTCTGTACTCCGTGCGATTTTAATTCGTTCCACTTGGATATAGAGTGGGGCTACTTCAATCGTCGTATTAGGTTCACTTAATTGGTTTAAGGTAAATATTCCGAGCGGATGTTCTGCTTTGACACCTACTTGTGTTAATGGTTCCTTATAATCCTTAACTTTTACATTGTGCTTAGACTTTATAGCATTTTTCTCGCTATCAGATTTTATTTCTGTCTCTGATTTTGTTTGACTGGAACAAGCAGATATAAATATACACACCCATACAACCATTAGAAAAGAAAATATTTTTTTCATTTATAAGCTCCTTTACTACAGAATATTGTTAATACATTTAACTCTACTGTATAGTTCTTGAATAATTGTAAATTAATAGTTTATAGTTTTAAATATGTCCATTAGAAATATATGTACTTTTATGTTGAGAAAATTTATAAATCAACGTGTGAAAAACGGTTCTGGTGCAAAAACTTTGGAAAAATTTCAATGAATCTATAAATCTTGGACATACTGATACTATTACTCTAGAAAGGGTGTGTGATTGGTATGGAAAAGGAAAATGTATTCAAATGGAAGCATTATCAGCCGGATATTATTTTGTTAACGGTAAGATGGTACCTACGGTACAACCTCAGTTTTCGTGATTTGGTGGAAATGATGGAGGAACGGGGCTTATCCATTTCTCATACAACGATTATGCACTGGGTTCATCAATATGGACCTCAATTAGAAGAGAAAGTACGACATCATCTTAAATCAACAAATGATTCATGGAGAGTCGATGAAACCTATATGAAAGTAAAAGGTCAATGGATGTACTTATATCGTGCGGTTGATTCAGAGGGCAATACAACTGATTTTTATCTAAGTAAATCAAGAGATAAACAAGCAGCCAAGCGCTTTTTCAAGAAAGCCTTGGCTTTTTCGTATGTTTCTAAACCTCGCGTGATAACAGTAGATAAGAACCCTGCCTATCCTGTAGCGATTCAAGAGTTGAAGGGAGAGAAACATATGCCTGAAGGTATACAAATAAGACAAGTTAGATATCTCAATAATATAGTGGAACAAGATCATCGTTTTATTAAGAAACGTGTGCGTTCTATGTTGGGATTCAAGTCTTTTGGCACAGCTACATCCATTCTTGCAAGAGTGGAAGCTATGCATATGATTAAAAAAGAACAGATTGATTTACGGGATCAGTCTGTTCAAAACCAGAAAGAATTCATCCATCGATTGTTTGGGCTTACAGCATAAAATAGAATTCCGCTAGAAATATATGAGTTATATTCTCTTTTATTTTATCTTTGCACCAGAACCGATACTGTTCTATTGAATCATCCCTTCATTGTATTAGTTGATTTTCTTTCCATCTTTACTTTTTATCAAAATATCATATGGTTCTCCCTTGATTTTTTCATTAACCACATCAGAATTTATTAAATCATTAACCATATTTTCAATTTCCTTGGCTGAATTTTTCGCTTCAGGATTGGAAGAATTCAAACTGGAAGTAATAATTAATGTAAATGGCTCTTTAGAATCTGAATAACCTATCCCCTCCACTTTATATTTGCTATTGCCAATCAACCCCTCTGCCAATACCGGAATGATTTGCGCCCATTCTTGTGATTTAGCTTGTTTTTTTAAATCCATCTTACGGAATTTTACAGTATAGTCTTGCATCCCATATCCCTTTGCAACATCTAAAATTATTTTTTCTAATTCATCTGTTCGCTCTTCATTACTTGGTATATCAACATGAATAACTTTTTCATTTGGGCTCATTCCAACCATTAGGACCTCTATACCATGCTCTTCCACTTTTTTATAAATATCCTTATTCAAATAAGTTTGTTTTGGACCAACATCAGCAACATTGTGGTCAACATTTCTATTGCTATAAATTTTGATTTCGAATCTATCATAGTCCCTAGTATACAAAGTATCCTTGACTATTTTTTCAACTTTCCCCTCCACTTGATTGATGTATTCTTCCGATTCATTCAAAGAGATAGAAATAGTTGGTTTTGGACTATAACTAACTCCTATTTGACCAACATTATATCCTTCATCTTTTAACTTTTCTGAAACAACCATACCAATATTTTTGGATTCAAAAATCCTTCCCAGGTAAGGGATATTAGAGGCTACATTGGCCATTACAGGAGATACAAATGCAGAGTCAATGAACAAGCTGAATAAGATTATAACTGCCGAGACAGCGTATAGTATTCTTTTCTGAGGGATACTTATCCATGAAATTGAACTATGGTTTTGATTTAATTCCTTTTCTGCTCGTTCAATTCCAATCCGTACTTTTTTATCCAGCTCAGAAGGAATTTCAATTTTTTCGAATAATGTTTTACTGTTATTCTCCATACATATCTTCCCTCCTGACATGACTACGCAGCTTATTTAAAGCTCTATAATGGATTGACTTTACTTTGCTGCAAGGTAAGTCAATAATTTCTGAAATTTGCTGGAAGGTGTACTCCTGATAATACTTTAAAAAAATAATGGCTCTTTCGTTTGTATTCAATAGATCTAACAGTTCTTCGAGCAATAATGATAGTGAAGTGTCAGTGTTTTCTGAAAACAAAGAATTTAAATCCTCATTTTTTATTGTAAAAATTTTTTGTTTTTTCCTTAATGAATCAATGGCACAATTTATTGTTATCTTAATCAACCATGTTTTTACATATTCCGTTTCTATTACCGTATCAAACTTAAGAAATGCCCGATAGGCAGCCTCTTGTACAACATCCATTGCATCCTCAGAATTTTTCATATAGGTATATGCCATCCTATATAAATCATGTTGGTAGGTCTTAAATAATTTAGAAAATTCCTCTTTATTCTTCTTTTTCTTTTTGTATATTTTAAAGATTGTAATCACCTACTTTTTGTTCTTTAACTATTAGACGGTTAAGACCCTGAATTTGGTCGAGATTTTTGAAAATTATTTTAATAACGAATAGTTTAAAGTATGTACAATGAATATTAAAGTCTCTATCTTTTCATTTTATCAACTATTAGCACTTATTTACGAAATTAGTTTTCCTGTTGCGTTAACCTATCAGTAGTATAGCAACGATTATAATCACGATTACAAACAACCGCAATCTCTCTTTCTACAAAGTAATCTAATACCTCACAATATGTCTTTTTAATTGCCTGTTTTCTAAAATATTGTGGTTTTAGGCATAATTTTAAAAATCACCTATAGACTTGTGCTAAAATTAGTAAAAACTTACATTTAAGAGGTGGCTATATGGTTGTTAATGTTCTAATCATAATTGTATTAGTTTTGGCTATTTTCGCTTCAATTGCAGCTTGGCTAAACACTCAAACCATAATAAGAGATTTAACAGAAATAAAAGCGAAATTAGGAATTAAGGAAGAGAAAAAACCTTCCTTTCTTGATAAAGACCTTGATAATGACTAATTAAGACCCCAATTTGAGGTCTTTTCGGTTCTGGTGCAAAATTTGTTATGTTTGACTAAAAAAAAGGAAAATAATATTTATTTGAAGAAAATTTTAAAAGATAAAAACGAATGTAAATATAGAATGACTATCTATGATAAGAAAAGGAGGCACTTACATATGCTAACAAATGATTTAAATTTCCGATTAGAACCACGCTTAAAAGAAATGTATGAACAACATAAAATAAGAGCACAGAAGATAGATTGGGGTTATCATGAGTTTTTACCATGGGATAAGGGGATGGACTTTAAAAGAGTTCCTTGGGATGAAAGTCAAGTTACTCTTCCTTCTGGTGTAATTACGGCCATTGAAACAGCTTTATTAACAGAAGTGAATTTACCATGGTTTACAACGTATTTATCTGCAACTTTTAAAGGGTCCCTTTCTGTTATTACGGACTTTATTCATACTTGGACTTCAGAAGAGGATCAACATTCGAATTTGTTGGAGACATATTTACTACTTACTCGAAGCGTGAACCCTAAACGATTACATGAATTAAGAAAGTCAGTCGTTGAAGGTGGATTTGAGCCTGATTTTCACACGCCAATCGAGGCCATGACGTATACGACGCTACAAGAACTTGCAACGATGGTGTTTTACAATAATGTAGCTAAGGTTGCAAGTAAGCATGATCCAGATCTTGCTACATTATTACGCCGTCTTGCAAAAGATGAAACTCTTCATTATGCGTTTTATCGAGACGTCATTCGAACACATTTGGAATTGGAACCTAATTATTGCTATCATATAGCCAATGTGATTATGAATTTTAAAATGCCAGGTGCCGTCATGCCTGATTTTGAAAATAGAATGGCTGTAATTGCAAAAGAAGCTAACTATGGGCCGCTGCAATATTTTGATCAAGTACTTGATGTAATAGTTAATTATTGGGGGTTAAAAGACTTACGACCAATTGCACCTCTAGCTGAAAAAGCAAGAATTGAGATTTTGGAGTACCAAACAAGATTGAAAAAAATACGGGATCGATTTGGTCGTTTTCAAGGGAAAACTGATCTACGTTAATTAGAGGTTTCAAAAGGTTTTGTTGCAAAGTTTTTTAACAGATAGAAAGTTAGGGTGAGTACAGCTGAATCTTATGCAATTGTGAGTAATTGCTGTAATTCATTGTACGTTGAAAAAACGAAGTTTGGCTGCAAACTTTGTTTTCGTTTATATATAGCATGAATCGTTTCGATTCCTTTCAAGGTGCGCGAAGCATGGCGAAGACTTTGAAATCCTGCAGATTTGGCAAAGCGGCGTTTTACATGTCTATGGTCCTGTTCTATGAGATTATTCAAATGCTTGATTGTACAATGAGTTGTATGTTTATAAAAGCCTTGTTCCTTTAATTTTTTGAATGCACAAAGTAATGCCGGTGCTTTGTCTGTTGTTAGAACCGTTGGTTCTCCAAACGTTTTCACTAACCTTTTCATAAAGGCATATGCAGCCTGATGATCCCGTTTTTTACGAAGTTGAATATCCAATGTGTATCCTTCTTTATCAATTGCACGATACAGGTAACGCCATTCTCCTTTGACTTTTATATAGGTCTCATCCAATTTCCAAGATAGTTGTACTCTTTTATTTTTCTTCTTCCAAATTTGATAGATCAGGTGGCCATATTCATGAACCCAGCGCATAATCGTTGTTGGATGAACTGAAACACCACGTTCTTTCAAAATTTCAGAGACATCACGATAGTTTAAAGAAAAACGACAATAGTAGCCAACGGCTACCAGAATAATATCTTGTTTAAATTGCTTTCCTTTAAAATATCCCACTTATGATTCTCCTCACTCTGTTTTGCAAAAGTTTAGCTTAGTTTTAAAAACTTTGCAACAGAACCGATAATCTTACCTCAGAAGACTCTGGTTATTAACTGAAATTATGTAAGCAAAAACAGCCAAAACAATGTTTAGCTGTTTTTGCTTTCTTTTTTAATTTCCATAACTATTGACGAATAGAACATTAAACTTCCCAGTTACTGTACTTAGAAAAAATATATGCGTTGATTCTTATTTAGAACTTCTGCGGAAATTGCTTAATGAATCTCCCACTTCAAACAGTCCGTAAGGATGTTAAGTGGCGAGTAGTTCAATTCGATCTTCCTTGCACCCAAGTAGCAATATCATTAATAACATACTCAGGGATATTGGCAGGACTATAATATTCATCCGGTTTACTTAATTCCCCATCTCCTTCTGTAAAGAAGTGATTTAACTTTGGATATAGTCGATAATCAACGTTATCTCGCTCTTTTAATTGTTCTTTCCAAAGAGGGATTTCGATTTTTGATTGAACTTGATAGTCTCTTTCCCCTTGAATAATAAGAAGCGGTGTCTTTTGTTCTTTTGACATTTCTGCTGCTTTAATTTTACGGACAGAATCCCAAAATACTGGTGATCCTAAATAAAAATCTTTTGGAGGATTCTGACTAGAGAAATTAGGATCATTTAATAATTCAAATTGCGATTTGTAAAATGTATATTCTTCAGGTTTCATTCCTCCAATAGAAAAAAGATATTCAAATTGATCCAAAACAACATCTTGGATCGTACGGGCTGGTCCTCCCATCACAATTGCCCCAGCAATATTTTCACCTTGATCTTTTTCAATCATTTTCGGAACCATCATTCCACCTTGACTATGACCAAGAATATAAATTTGATTCTTGTCTATCATAGGTTCATTTTGAAGAAACCGAGCCGCAAGAAGTGCATCATCCGTTGTCTCTTTATCAACTGTATAAAAAGGACTAAATTGTGTTTTCAATCCATGTTCATACGTTCGTTTATTATAGCGAAGAACAGCAATACCTTTCGAGGCAAGACCTTCAGCTAAATCGCGAAATGGTTTTAAAGCAAACGCTGTTTCATCCTGATCGCTAGCTCCAGATCCTTGAACAAGAATAACTGCTGGGAAAAGCCCCTTTCCCTTTGGAACAGACAATGTTCCTGGTAATGGAAACGCCCCACTTCCGACTACTACTTCTTTTTCAACAAATGATTCAGGCTTACTATATGATGGACGCTCTGCAACAGGACTAAACGACATGCTAAGTTGAAAATCATCTATTTTTCCAGATGGATCTAATTTAATTAATAAAGGTACAGTAAAGTGTTCAAAAACTAATCCAATCTCTACATTTGTATGAACGGAATTGGTCTCTTTTTGTCTTACCTCTCCAATTCCCATAAAAGAACCTGCTTGTAATTGCACCGGGAGTCCCTTCCAATAACTCTCCAGCCATTTTTCAGATATTATCTTCTGTAAAGATCGAGAAGTTAAATCAAATGCAGATTTATAATTTTCATTATGCATATAACGGATAAATTTAAGAGTAGTAGATATAACAGGATTTTCATCATCAACATTGTCTATTTCTTTTATATTTGTGTTTGTGTTTGTTTCCTTTAATGTCGAAATAAATTGGTGGTTGAACGGATTATTATATGTATCGGGATATAAACTTTTTTTCAATATATCCGTATTCCGCTCCTCATATAGACTTGAAGAACTTGCGGAATTTTTAGGTGAGATTACTTCCTCCGCATATGAAACAGAAGGAATACTTATCACACAAATTGTACTGACAAGTAATAACTTATTCCCTATTCGTTTTTTCGTGCTCATATTTATTGATTCTCCTTTCAAAATTAAAGTTTATTAATACAAAATGCTCCAAGTTTGTAAGTGAGATGAAAATTATCAAAGAGATTAATAATCTTCTTTACGATCCCCCCTAACAAGTTAAAAAACAATCATAAACAACTTCAATAAAAACTACCTTCTCCCTCTTTTTTTATGGCTGGATTTTTTTATTCTTAAAGATCATTTACGAAAATCCAATGCGGAGGTTACCTCTCATATCATCTACCATCGAATGAAAGAGGGTTCTGTTGCAAAGTTTTCTAAACTAAGCTACACTTTCGAAAAAGAAAACAAGGAGAATCACAGATGGGATATTTTAAAGGAAACAGTTCAAGAAGGATATTATTTTAATAGCCGTTGGCTACTATTGTCGTTTTTCTTTAAGTTATCGCGATGTGTCTGAAATTCTCAAAGAACGTGGTATTTCTATTCATCCAACAACTATCATGCGCTGGGTTCATGAATATGGAAATCTTATCTATCACATTTGGAAAAAGAAAAACACATTGTTATCTTGGCGTTTGGATGAAACCTATATCAAGGTGAAAGGGAAATGGTGTTATTTATATCGAGCAATTGATAAAGAGGGACAAACACTTGATATTCAACTTCGTCAAAAACGGGACACACAAGCAGCATATGCTTTTATGAAAAGACTTGTTCGAACTTTTGGAGAACCAACGGTTCTGACGATAGATAAGGCCCCTTCTTTAGCTTCCGCATTCAAAAAATTAAAGGAAATAGGTCTTTACAAAAATACCTTTCATCGTACAATCAAGTACCTCAATAATATCATTGAGCAAGATCACCGACATGTGAAACGTCGATTCTCCCGTTCTTTAGGATTTCAAAGTCTTCGCCATGCCTCACGTACTATTAAAGGTATAGAAACTGTTCATGCTATATACAAACAAAAACGAAGTCCTCAATCAAACTTCGTTTTTTCGACGTATAACGCATTACATGAATTATTAATAGTTTCATAAAACTGGTCCACAATATTCCCCATCTCTTTATATCTTCGGAAACTTTGCAACAGAACCATTCCATGCATTATAATAATATCTTTCGGACTTCTTCTGTACTTAGACCTGTGAATTTCGCAATGTCTTCTAACGGCATACCATTCTTATGTATACCACGAATTAATTGGAATTTACCTTCTTCTAAACCTTCTTCACGAGCATGTGCTAATTTGGCTTGTTCATCTAGAAGTAACTTCTCACGAGCTTCATAAGCTGTTCGGAAAGAAGAGTCATGGCTCATATTTTCCCATTTACTTATTGCCTTTTGTAAAATTGGATCTTGATTCATAGCAATCTCCTCCAATGTTTGAGTTAAATGTTCGTCTTCATGTGCTGGTAATAATAACATCCAACGAACAAATGTATTTTCCCACGGGTTTACTTTTTCTTCACGCCATTGTTTTACCAATTTCGGTATCTCTACAAAATGAATTTCAATGTCATTACTTAAAATTTCTTGTGTGTTCGTATTTCATAACTGTTCGATTGTATGAAAGGGTTGTTGCACCAGAACTAAAGAACCGCTTCTGAATAGATACAGGAGCGGTTCTTTAGATGTAGTTACTGAATACATGGATTTTTTCTATGAATTCTGCAACAGTAAAAAGCTTTTATAATTCCATGCATTATAATAATATCTTTCGGACTTCTTCTGTACTTAGACCTGTGAATTTCGCAATGTCTTCTAACGGCATACCATTCTTATGCATACCACGAATTAATTGGAATTTACCTTTTTCCAGACCTTTTTCTAAACCTTCTTCTAAACCTTCTTCACGAGCATGTGCTAATTTGGCTTGTTCATCTAGAAGTAACTTCTCACGAGCTTCATAAGCTGTTCGGAAAGAAGAGTCATGGCTCATATTTTCCCATTTATTCATTGCCTTTTGTAAAATTGGATCTTGATTCATAGCAATTTCCTCCAATGTTTGAGTTAAATGTTCGTCTTCATGTGCTGGTAATAATAACATCTAACGAACAAACGCATTTTCCCAAGGATTCACTTTTTCTTCACGCCATTGTCTCACAAGTTTTGGAATCTCTACGAAATGAATTTCAATGTCATTACTTAAGATTTGTTGTGTGTTCGTATTCCATAACTGTCCGATTGTATGAAAGGATTCATCATTAGAAAATAGTATGAAATCTAATAAATTAATGGTGATTGTTTTGCGAAGTGAACGATATGGCATTCCTTCTTGCATTTGGGACGTATAGAGTTTACTCCAATAATATAAAGAACGTTTGATCATATCATGAGTATTTCGAAGGTCGGGTAAGTCGGAGTCCTCACGGACTCTTTCTCCCCTCAGAACCGGACTTGTCCGTTTCCAAACATCCGGCTCAAGCCTTCTTTTTATCCAAAACAGCTAGTCACTCTTCATCAATCACGTGCCATTCTATTAACTGAATTCTCTCTTGAGGAGTTAATGAGATATGTTTGTTCAATTTCTTGTAAATATACGCTCTCTCTCGAAAGATAGGATGTTTTTGATGGTATTGGATGTGACATGGTATATGTAGAAGCTGGAGATTACTATATTCATTTGTTCCCCCATAAGCCTTAGGAACTTTATGATGTACTTCTAATGCTTCTCCGTTTTGTAGAGCCTCTTCACAGATTGGACAGATATATTTCTGTTTCTTTGCGATTTTAATTCGAGTTAGCGTATTATTGTTATCAAAATCTTTTTTATCTCGTTTAGCAAAATAATGAGAGAGTTCAGGATTATCAGGGCTGTTCTTATATTTTATTCCAATATGTCTTACAACGGGAGTCCAAATCATTTTATAAATTTGATACTGTGTCTTTGGGCAAGTAAGAACCCATTTATCATGACCTCTGTGTTTAGGCTTTCGAAAATATTGTTTTACAATCCATTTCCAACTTTTCTTTGGATGCAGACGTTTTACATGCCGTACAACATTTCCCCATATAAAGTAGTCCATGGATGAGAAAATCTTTTTCGATACTACATGTCTCCAGTAATATGCATATCCCCGGATTACTGAATTTAGATTTGTTAGTAGTGTGTAAACCGGTTTTCCTTTTAACTTTTGAAAAGTTGTTTTTATTTTCTTCTTGGCTTTTTGAATGCTTGTTTTTGAAGGTTTTATTAACAATTTATTCTTGTCTTTCACATATTGCTTAATATGGAAACCTAGAAAATCAAAGCCCTCGGTGACGTGAGTAACACGAGTTTTATCTGTTGCTAATGTAATTCCACGTTTCTCAAGATATTGTGTTAACTCTTGATACAAGGATTCGGCTTCCTCTTTTGTTTGACAAGCGATGATAAAATCATCCGCATAACGAACCATTGCTTTTGTGCATTTGACATGAATATTATAGGCAGTACCTTGTCTTTTTGTATTACTTTTGCTGTATCTAATACCGAGTTCATTCTCCATACCATGTAAGGCGATATTGGCCAAGAGAGGTGAAATCAAACCTCCTTGAGGAGAACCCGCTGTTGTAGGATGAAACACTTGATTATCTACATACCCGGATTCCAACCATTTTCTAACAATCTCTTTTGCTGGGAAGTTTTGAATTTTCTCTAAGATATGGTCATGCTTTAGATTATCGAAACATCCTGCAAAATCCCCTTCAAATACCCAAACTTTTTTACTTTTGGAGTTTAATTTATTAAAGATATTCGCTATGGCATCATGTGCACTACGCTTTGGGCGGAATCCGTACGAAACGGGTTCAAATTCTTCCTCCCACTCTGGTTCTAGAGCATTTTTTGCGATATTCTGCCAAATTCTATCTTTAACTGTTGGAATGCCCAACGGGCGTAATTTCCCATTTTTCTTCGGGATATGTATGCGCTTTACTGCTCTTGGATTATGTAATTGGATATTTTGACAACTCATTTGATGAAACAATTTCACCCTAGACCTAGGTGTCAATATACGCTCTCCATCGATACCCGCTGTGCGTTTCCCACGGTTTATTTGTGTAACTCTTTTAATTGATAACAATAGATTCGCTTTACTTCGAAGCATAAGGCGTTGTAATTTTCTCACTCTTCTACTTTGATTTTGCTGTTTGGCACGAAAAATTCGTTGTCGTAACTTCCTTACATACCTTTCAATTTCTCTCCAATGGATTGTAAACCAATCTGTAAGTGAAGGAATAGCCGACGCCTTGTGAGCTGTATCCATAACTAGATTCCTTCCTTTCGGCAGAAGTTTCTTTCCGCTTTTTTTCGTGTTGAAGACCTGTTGGAAGTCTGCACCCTTTCGGGTTACATCATTAGGTTATGCCCTGGATGCTATTCGCACAGTTATGAGTTCCTGTTGTCTTTCGACTTTGCGACCTTCGCTTTTTCCAACATCCCATACCCTCTATAACGTCATTCTGCCTTACGGCATCCTTACTGTACAACGTACAGATTATATAGGGCTTACCAAGTTCCACTTCACATAGATACGATGAGGGAAGGTATCTTCTCTACTCCGGCGGACATGTAGGTTGTCTCTCAGTGACATTCAAAGTCCACTTTTCTAATCCGCATTTTCAATGTATCAACGTCTTTCATTGGATTTATCGTAACGAAGCTTACAAAGATTCACTGTCGTTTACCTTTCTCATCTTTTCCTAGCACGGATTGAATGTACGTTCATCGCTTCCTTATGCATTCCTTCATGCAACCAACCCTGCCATTACTAGCAACGCTGTTTCGGGTGGAAATATTCTCGACAACTAGAATAGCGTATCCCTATGGATACGCACTATTATGAAGCGACTTCTTGTCGCACCTGAATTTCTATATTCACTTGCGTTCCGTTCTCTAGTGTTGCTAATAGGTCTAAAATCGATAACTTATCATCTTCATAAGATTTATGGAGATGTGGATCTTCTAGTTGTAGCGATGTAATAGGTACATCTAAAGATTCCTCTAGAATAGCATTTAAGAAACCGGTTAAAATTTCCTCATTCCCTTTCGTCCCAAATAACTGTTTAAAAGCAAAATCAATGCGTAAATTTACTAATTTAGTGGACATGGATTTCCTCTCCCTGTCTATATCATCTCTTATTCTCATTGTACATAAAAAAAGGTGAAACATGCAAACATGCTCTGGTTCTGGTGCAAAGTTTCTTAACAGATAAAAAATTGGGCTGATTACAGATGGATTTTATACGGTTCTGGTGCAAAAACTTAAGGACAATTGCAATGAATCTATAAATCTTGGACATACTGTTACTATTACTTTAGAAAGGGTGCGTGATTGGTATGGAAAAGGAAAATGTATTCAAATGGAAGCATTATCGGTTCTGGTGCAAAAAACTAATCATGGGTGTTTTTGCCCATTCCCCGAAAAGGGGGAATAAGACAAAATATACCAATTAGATACTAAATGGGGTTCCGCCAACTAAATGTCATAAAACCCACGTTAATACATTTTTTGGAAGTTGAATAACTGATTTTCCTACGTTAAGGATTTGTGAGATGAAAAAAGCTACCTTTTCAGTTTTGCAAAAAAGGTAGCTCGGGTGTATCACTTCTAATTTATTGGAACTTGTAGCACGTAAAGTTCTTCTTCAACAACATCCATCTGAAGACGCAATGTTTTACATGCATCTTCTACAGCTTGATTATATACATGTGGTCCAATTTCTTTCATCATAAACTCCAATATATATTCAGCTTCAGTTGAACTTAAGTCTAGTTCGAATTTTTTATAAAAGAAATCCTCAAGACGTGCCTTTACCATCTCTTGATTCTCACGGGGTAATTTTTTTAATTTAGGCATTTAAATTCACTCCTATAAGTTAAGTCAATTGCTTAGTAACAGACATAATTTTTTATTATAATATATAATTTATTTAATTAATTTTCGCACCATAAGATTGTGCAACAGCTATCGCTTGGGCTGTATCCAGTCTTACATTTTTTAAATCAAAGGTTCTAAAATCTACTCTATTAACTGTTGCTCCTCGTAAATCAGCTCCTGAAAGCTTCACTTTTCCTAATTGCGCACCGGTCAAATCGACATCACGTAAATCCGCTTTTTCTAGGTTGCATTCATACAAGTCAGCCTCAACTAAACGAATGCCCCTTAATTTTTGTTTACCTAAATTCGCGAAGCGAAAGTTTGTATAAGACCAATCGCCACCCTCGATTGTTATTCCGTCTAAATTTGCTTCCTCAAAATCGGAACCAGTCATTTTGCATTCCTCAAATTTTGAAACAAACAAATTCGCTCCAGAAAATTTGCAGTTGGCAAATGTTGATCCTTTATGGAGAGAAGCATTAAAGAACGAACCAGTAAAATCACATTCGATAAAGTTACAATTTTGCGTTAAAATCTCTGATGCATCTACACCTCTGAAACGACATTTAATGAAAGTACAGTTTCTTAACTCTTCTTCTCTTATATTGACTCCTCTAAAATCCATTTCTACATACTCATTGTTTATATATTGAGTCATGTGCTAGCCTCCTATATTGTTACAATTATTTTTTTAGCTTTAAGATAAAAAGAAAAAGGTAATCCGAGCATAGCGATAACAGTAGCTATTATAAATACATCATGAATACTAAGTGTAAAGGCTTGTTGTTGAATGGATATAGCACTCCCACGTAGCTTTTCTGCATGTACAATCATACGTGCAGCTAATATAGAAGTGAATATACCGATCGCAAGGGAACCAAAACTTTGCCTTGTCCAATTATTAATAGAAGATGCATGTCCAGATAAGTTTAAAGGAATTTCTTCCATTCCGGTGTTGCTAGCGGGCATGGTTGAAAATGCGACTCCAATATTACGTATTGTCATCCAGAAAATTATATAGCCAGTAGAGCTATCGACTTGCAAGAAACTTAGTCCAAAAGTACCAATGGTAAGTAAAATAATACCTGTCACAATAAGAGAAAATGCACCTATACGATGATACAACTTTCCGGCAACAATCATTGCTATTACCATCGCTATAGAAGGTGGAAATAAAATTAGTCCTGCGTCTAAAGCAGACGCATGTTGAACATTTTGTAGGAATAATGGCATTAAATAGGTGCCAGAATATAAACTAATCGTAAGAATACTGCTTATGATAATGCTAATTGTGAAACGAGTATTTTGAAACACTCGAATATTGAGTAATGGGGAGGAATGTTTTAGTTCCCACCAAATAAATAAGCCCAGTATAATAATGCCGACAACTAATAAAGAGATGATTTCCCATGAAGTCCAGCCCCATTGATGCCCCTGACTGAATGCAACAATTAACATAAAGCTACTAAGAATGACAGTAATGAAACCAATAAAATCAAATGATTTAGGCGTTTGTAATCGGTAATATGGAATAAGTAACATCGTTAAGATCATTGCAATAATTCCAATAGGAACGTTTATTAAAAAGATCCACTTCCACCCTAATGTTTGAATAAGCCAGCCACTTAATGTTGGGCCCAACGCTGGTGCTAATGTTGCTGAAATACTCCAAATACTCATGGCAAGTGCTTGTTTTTCCTTCGCAATCACTTGAAATATAATTGCCATTGTGGCTGGCATAATTAAACCACAGAACGCACCTTGTAGAATACGAAATCCAATAAGAGATGATATGCTCCATGAGAATGCGCAAAGCGCTGAAAATAATGTGAAGCCTAAAAGTGAAAAAAAGTACAAATATTTATAACTATATCGGTCTCCTAGAGAACCCGTAATTGGAGCAATAATACCGGTTGCTAGTATGAAACCTGTTATTGTCCATTGAACAGAGTCAAGGTCAGTTTGAAAATGTCTCATTATTTCAGGAATCGCAACGTTAATTGTGCTCATATTTAAAATCGATAAAAATGAACCTAAAAAAATGGCAATTATAATCGGGATAAATGAACCCGCGGTACTTTGTTGTTTGTTCATGTTTATTTTCCACCTAATGCTTTTTGGAATATGAAATTCAACTGCTTTACTTCTTCTGGAGATAAGTCTTCCCAAAGTGTTTTGATGATGTTTTTCCCCGTCTGATCCATCACATTTAAGAAATGTAGTCCCTTTTGAGTGATTTGGAATAATACGAGGCGTCGATCTGATTCTGAGTGAATACGTTCTATATATCCTCCGTCCACTAGTTTTTTTGATAAATTTGTAACAGCGGGCAATGTAATTTTAAAGAATTGAGCTAACTCAGAACTACTCTTGCTGCCTTCATTTCTAAGAATCTCTAGAATTAAGTATTGGGAATATGAAATCCTAGCTTCTTTGGCTTCTGATGGCATAGTATAAGCCATTGTAAATTTTCGAAGCACCAATAAAGATGATTCCTCGAGTTTTTTAAAATTTAAATCTTCATCATGGTTCATTATTCAATCACTCCTGACAAAAACTTCAAACCTCTTAATGTTTTTTAACGTTAATAGTTAAGAGGTTTTAACTATTTTTGATAATAGTATGCTTTTTCCGGAATGTCAAATCTAATAGGTCTGGGGGTTTTGCTGAAATACGTACAAAAACAAACCATAGGAATATATTTTTCATCAGCCTGTGGTAACATAAATCTTCGTTTATTTAAGTCAATAAAAATTTATTGCTTTTTTTCGTCCTGTGATTTAAAAATTTTTAACCTCCTATAAGCTTGATATACAGCCAAATGTATAAAAGGAAATGCAAGATAAATATTATTTGTAACAAAAACGACCGTTTATGGTACTTGTTTGTTTTTTTAACAAAAGCGTTAAAAACTCATCCATATTAAGTACCAAATCCCATATCTAAAAACAAAGTTCCTTATTTTAATCCAACTAGGTTTTTGGTACTATTTTAATAGATATATTTGGGGTACAGCCGAGATACGTGAAAAACTAGGTCATTATCACACATTATTTACCAATTGACGATTTTCGAGGATATGTGTAACATAAAACGTCCGTTTTTGTTACACCATAATCTAATGATGGGTGTTTTTGGACATATGGAAGATGAATTAAATTATAAAGTTTGTGAAGCATTTGAATCCCTTCAACTTGTCATAAAGGATTGTATGGAAGATTATAATTATAATCGTTACCAGTGGACACTATAAAAGAGGGCTCCGGTAGAATACCGAAACCATCTCTTAAGTGCTTGATTTTTTATGGTCTTTTTATTAAACTTTCTATCTTATAGGGTACAGTTCATAATTCATTAGCCGTTTCTTTATTTACTCGTATATTGCTTTTGTCTATTTTTGAACAGATGCTAATTCACTATCAATGAAAGCAAAAATGTGTTCAATATTTTCTTTTGTTTCAAACATCACCGAACCATGAATAGCATTAGGGAAGATTTCAACCTTTGCATGATCTTTTCCTAGTAAGCTATTGACTTTCAAAGCAAAATCAATTGATTGTGGTTCTGGTGCAAACATTTTTTGAAGATATAAAGAAGTAAAGAGATTCCTAACGGAATCCGCTTTTATGCTGGAATACCGAATAGTTGATGAATGAGGTTCACTTGATTTTGGACAGACTTCTCTTGAGAGGTTTGTCCTTTTTTCATCATATGCATGGCTTCAATCCCAGCAAGAATCCATTTGGCAGTCCGAAAGGACTTTAAACTTAACATAGTACGTATGCGTTTCTTGATAAAGCGGTGATCCTGTTCCACAATGTTATTTAAATACCGAATTTTCCTCAACTTCACACCTATCGGCATGCTTTTTTCTTCATGTAATACTTTGATAGCAACAGGGTATGCTGGGTTCTTATCGACTGTAATCACTCGAGGTGTTACGGAATGACAGGAAGCCAAGGCTTTCTTCAAGAAGCGCTTGGCTGATTTAGCATTTCTATTCTTGCTCAGATAAAAATCGATGGTGTTTCCTTCAGAATCCACGGCACGATACAGGTACATCCATTTCCCTTTGACTTTTACATATGTCTCATCGACTCTCCAAGAATCATTGGTTTTCTTTAAATAGCGTCGAACTCGTTTGTCTAACTCAGGGCTATATTGATGTACCCATCGCATGATGGTAGTGTGAGCAATGGACAGACCTCGCTCCTCCATCATTTCCACTAAATCACGAAAACTTAGATTGTACCGTAGGTACCATCTTACTGTTAGCAAAATCATATCAGGCTGATAGTGCTTCCATTTGAACGAATTTTGCTTATTCACACTGAACACCATCCCTTTTCTAGATTGATAGTATCAGTATGTCCAAGTTTGATAGATTTTTTGCACCAGAACCGAAAATACTAACCTTTGCTAATTAGGGTAGCATCAGGATTTTGTGGATTTACAACGTTAAGATAGAAATCCTTTTTAACGCTATAAACAGCTTAAATCAAACAGTCTTAATTTTCATTATTCAATAAATTTTATTCTATTAAAAGGATAATATACAAATTCAGCTTTACCTACTATATCAGATTCATCTATATAACCTAAACCATTCCGACTATCTTTACTATTTAGACGATTATCTCCCATTACAAATACCTTATTAACCGGAATTTTTTGTTCAGCATAATTTAATTGTTTATATTGCTCTAATACATCTTGATTCAAATAAGCTTCTTTTTGTTCTACACCATTTATATACAGTTTACCTTCTGTGATTTTCACTACATCACCAGCTAATCCAATTACTCTTTTCACCAAATACATCTGATCTTCTGTTTTTTTAATAACAACAATATCACCATGTTTTATAGAAGAAAAATTTATTATAACTTTATTAACAAATAACCTATCTTTATTTTGCAAAGTTGGTTCCATAGATTCCCCATCTACTTTAAATGGCATAAAGATAAAGGTTCTAACTGTAAATATAACAATGAAAACTACTAATATAATTAGAACCCATTTTATCTCCTGTTTTCCCTTAAATTGTTTCATATACATCCCTCAAACTTCGTATTATTCTCTTATTACAAATATTATAATAAGAAATATAAAATCTATTTTAATCAGCTTCAGGTTTATTTTTATTTATATTTATATTAATTCCTGTTGGACTACCTTTCTTCTCTCCATTATTAAAAACACCTACTATACTCAACCAAACCTGATCATTATAATTAAAATATTTATAATCTGTATTCTTAATATCAGCAGAGTTTGTTAAATCTTCTTTTAATATAGATAATAGTTTTTCTTCATCATAATTAATATCTAAACTTTCGAATAAATCTTTAAAAAATCTTAATACTATTTTCTTCTCTTCCTCATTTTTGTAAAAGTTTCGATTATTTACAGTTACTTCCACACTAGAAACTTTTTCCGACTCGGAAAGGAAAACAGCTTGAATTATATTTTTATCTGAAATAACATTATAACTACCTTCTTTTTCAAATGTTTTTTTAATCCCTTCTTTATTTTTAATAGAAGTAAATAACTTTTCTGAAGAAATATTAAAAGTTTTCCTGTTTTTCATATATTCATCTTCTTGTTGTGTATGTTTATTGCTCTCATTAGTTTGAGAATTATCCTTATTACTTTCATTAGAGCATGATGAAAGTAATAAAATAACTATTATTAATAAAAATAAATATGTGTTTTTCACTTATTAGCCATCCTTTCTTCATTAATAACTTTTCCACTTTCAAGTTCAAAAACAACATCACATAACAAACTTATATCATTTTCATTATGACTAGTCAGAAGGATAGTTTTAACTTTTTTTAACTCTAAAAGAAGTTGTTGTATCTCCATAACTCCTTTCTTATCTAAACCGTTAAAAGGCTCGTCTAAAATAAGAATAGACTGATTTTCCATAATTGCTTGGGCTATTCTAAGTCTCTGTTTCATCCCCAAAGAATACTTTCCAACGTGTTTATTCATATGATCTTCTAAACCAACTAATTTTAAAGAATTTATTATTTGTTCTTTAGAAATTATCTTTTTTATTTTAGACAATAAAAATAAATTTTCATAACCTGTTAATTTAGGTAAAAATTCAGGTGCTTCAATTATAACTCCAGCATCTTCAATAAAATCTATATCTTTACCTATTACTTTATTATTAACTTTCACTAGACCTGATGTATAAGAAGTAAATCCACAAATCACTTTAAATAGCATACTTTTTCCAGAACCATTATATCCAATAAAACCATATGTCTTATTACTCTCTAATTTTAATGTAATATCATCTAAAATTAATTGTTTTTTTACTTTTTTTGATACATTTGATAGTGAAATAATATGAGACAATTCTATCATCCTTTCAATACATATAATTTATATATATATTTATAAATTAAGAAACAAAACACTAAAATAAAAATTTGTATAATAAAACTATCAATAAAACAAGAATTATAATCAAATAAAATGATATTTATACTTTTCAACTTTAAATCAAGATAAATAGTAAAAAGAGTTCCTCCTACTATCACTATAAATCCTATTAATTTTGAGTATAGAATATTTAAAATTAAACATATAAAACTCATATTACAGATATAAATTAACATTAAAATAATATGTAGTACTAATAACTTCAATATTTCATAATCAAATAAAATTGAGATATTTTCTATAAACTTAAAATAAAACACATATATAACTATAGAAACTCCCCATAACATTACATACCTTATAGCATTAAAAATAATAAGATAAGATTCAGAAATACAATAATCATACATTCTTCTCTTTCTATAGAAAGTAAAATAAGAGTACGTACTCGGTGTACTCATAAAAGAAAAAGTAGAAAATACAACTCCTAAAAACAAAACAATAAAAGGCCTTACAATACTAAACACATCCAAAATATAATAACTATCTAAATTTTTTATTTGAGTATTACCCCAAAATTTAACAAAATAACTCAATAAAATAGACTTATTACTATATATAGGATATTCCATTAAAGTCGTAAATTTAATATTTAAAAGCAGACTAGAAAATATTAATATTAAAAACACCATTTTTACTATCTTAAGAAATATGTTTTTGATTTCCATAATACAACCTTCTAACAAAGAATATAAATAAAAATATCAAACAGATATACAGAGAAAATATACTAATAACTATTAAAAAATCTTGAAAGGTATTAAGAGGCATTGCATGTAAAGATAAAGGCAAAAAAAGAAAATCATCACTTTCTTTTTTAAACAAAATAGAAAAAATACTTAACATAATAAAAAATAAAGCACTGATAAAAGAAGATACTCCTCCCCATATAATCCTAGGAATAATAACAACTAGATTAAGGAATATAAAACAAAGATTTATTAACATGAAAAATTTAATACTATATATTAGATCAATCTTGCCAAAATGTTGAATGTTTACAATATTTATTACACAAACAAAAACAAACGTATACAGAATATTTAAAGGTACTAATTCTTTTAAAATTCCTAATACAGAATTACTTAAACTTTTATTTCTCACTAAGAACATACTATTTGCAAAAAACATTTGAAAATCATTAATAAAAAACAGATATAACAAGAAAAAGGGTATAAATGAATTCAAATTATCACTAATAAACATATTTGGTGATAATTGAGAACCATATGGAAATGTATAAATAATACAGTAATAAATATAAGACAACAAAAGAGCTTTTAAAAAGCTATATTTATACACCAAACTTATCACCTCGTTTAAAATGAAGAAAAATAAGTACTATTCCTATAAATAAAGGAATTAGTAAAGGAACGATTACTTGATATAAAGAAACATCACTATAAGAATTATATAAAATTCCTACCAATGGAGAAATTGATTCAAGATTAAATACCGCAGCAATATTTGACATCACCAAATAGTATATAATTGGAATTAATACAATAAAATAAACTTTTTCTGTCCATAATGCAATTGTACATGCAAAAAAACCATATATAGATCCAAAAATAAAATTAACTACAAAACAAATCACCACAAAATATACAATTGCATTATTAAAAGAAATATAAGAATTTATACTATTTAATAATCCAATTTGACTATTAATATAGTTTGAATTAAAACAAGCAACAAACAAATAAAACAATAAATATGGACCAGCAAAACACAAACCGGAAATAATTGAATATTGTAAAATAACACCTAATAAACTTCTCTTGTAATTTTTTATCCTTGTATAAGCATGAACAAAATACCCTTTACCTTCATTATAAAAACGAATAATAGGAAAAGTTGCAGGTAGCGTGAACAAAAATAAAGAATAATACATACTATCAAAAGTCATTAATTCCCAAGTCGATGACTTGAAAAGATAAGTTTCAGCTAAAAAAAATCGACTTTTACCTGCTAAATCTCCTTTACTATAATCGTATAAAAAAATAGATTCAAAAATACTACTTGATACAAAGAATGAAAAAAATACAATCAAAAGAAATGCTATAAAAGAACCAATACTATATTTGTTTATAAATCTATCTTTAATAATATTATTCACGATAACCTCCCAATTGGTGTAAAAAAATTACATTTAATCTATAAAACAGAAAACAGTCAAAATGATTAAATGAATTTATCTAATCATTTTGACTTAATTGAATAATCAATTACATAGATTCCTTTTATAAAAGAAACATTTTTTAATTAGTCTTGAGAATCAGGAGACCATGAACCTTTTACATAAATATCTCCACCACTATAGGTTCTTTTCATATTCAAATGATAATAATAACCAGCAGTTCCAGTATTATAGAATGAAGCTCTTGTACCTCTATCAAGAGTACCAGAACCTCTTGATTCATGATTTGAATTATGAAGTACAGTTTTCACATTAGCAGAACCAGAGCTATCTTCTAAGTTAACAACATATCTTCCAGCATTTTGACTTCCATTATAAATTTTATAACCATCACCAGGAACATCTTTTGTATACGAATAACTAATAGAAAAATCGATTGGATCGATATCTCTTAATGCCTTTGCATCTGTTGCAGTAAAAATTCCAATCCCCATTGTAGCTGCCAAAGCTGTTAACCCTAATTTTTTCAAGGTAATTCCTCCCTTTTTTTATAAATACATACAAATAATACATTATAAATTAAATTGTGTAAACATTTGGAATTAAAAAAATAAGATTTTTATCAATTTAGTGTAAAGTTGGAAAATTAATAAAATTAAGTTAATTACAATAAGGTCGCACCACATCGCTATCAATCATTTTTAAAGATCAAAATGAAAGTAAACTTTTGAATATTTGTTTACATTCAAAACACTGTAAATAAATAGTTTATAGCCCCTATAAAAAATTAAACATATTTACAAAATAAAAGACGCCTTTTAAGTCGTCTTTTATTTTGTATTACAATTTATATGGATTATTAATGATTTTCTTTTCTTTTTATATCTGTAATATTAACTGTTTTTTCTTTTCTTCAATCAACACAATCTTTTTATTACAGGTACTTACCTTTATGTAAGTACCTGTAATAAAAGTGCGTACTTACATATTTTCAAATTGGACTTTACAATAAAAATGAAATCAGCCTAAGGAGGAAGCAACATTGAAAACTCTTGTTATCATAACACACCCAAGTTTAGAAACATCTGTTGTTAATAAGCGATGGATAGAAGAATTAAAAAAATATCCAGAAAAATATACTGTGCACGAATTGTATAAGGTTTATCCTGATGAGAACATAGATGTGGAAAAAGAACAAAAATTGGTTGAAACTCACGGTAACCTTGTTTTCCAATTTCCTGTATATTGGTTCAACTGTCCTCCTCTCTTAAAAAAGTGGCTAGATGATGTTTTCCTTTATGGATGGGCTTATGGTTCAAAAGGAGATAAATTAAAAAATCGTAAAGTTGCTTTAGGTGTATCTGCCGGGATCAAAAATGTGGATTATAGTGAAGCTGGAAGATACCATTATACACTTGAACAAGTGTTGCGTCCGTTTGAGGCGACAGCCATCTATTGTAAAGCGGATTATCGTTCATTCTTTGCATTTTATGGAGCAGAATTTGGGCCATCTGTAAGTGAAATAGAAAAAAGTACTCAAGATTATTTAAATTTCATTGATAATATGTAATAGGTAAATTTTATAAAAATTAAAATAAGAAGTACCTTCTAAACCAAGAAGGTACTTTCTTTTTACACTATGCCTATTTTGTTACATCTTCTAGAGCTTGAAAACTATTTTTCTCTCCCCACTCGCACATCATATCTAACAATGGAATAAGTGAACAACCACGTTCAGATAATGAATATTCAACTTTTGGAGGTATTTGGGGAAATTCTTCGCGTATAATAAGACCATCTTCCTCAAGATCTTTTAACATAACACTTAGTGTTTTAAAAGAAATAGTCCCAATACATCGCTTCAACTCATTGAACCTCATAACCTTATTTTCAGATAACCAATACAAAATAATTATTTTATATTTACCACCTATTAAGGATAACGTATATCCAAAACCAGTGTTTTTTAGTCCTACGCCAGTCGGAACACAGGTTTCTCTCACAATCCCCACTCTCCTTCTGATAAAAATATCCTATCAATATGAATACTTTATAGTAAACTACTATAAAATCTTATCACAAGAATATAAAGTAACACGTTTATATTTTCTTTAATGTTTTTAATATCCCATATTATTTCATTCTCATGCAAAGAATCTAATTTATTTACCAAATAGACGACCCCAAAGTGATTTCTTCTGTTCTGAAGCTGCTATTAGCCGCTTACTATCTTGTATTTCTCTTAATACTTGCATTAATTGAATATCTCTTTGTTGGGGTATAGCCGAGATACGTGTAAAAATAGGTCATAGACTTACTTTTATTTCTAATTATGTTTGGAATCAGATATTATATTTTCATAAAATTACTTAGTCTTAGAAGATATTCAAAGAAAATGTATGCATAGCTTTGCTGTGTGTTTTATCAATGTAGTTTTTGGATAATGTTTGGTCAAGTTGATACTAATATCCTCGATAAACGAAAGAAAATTAAGAGTGTTCCAAGAAAAAGTGATTAAAAAACGCTCTTAATTTATTTAATTGAGTTATACTCTTATAAAAAAAATTGATTATTTCTGTAATTGATATTCCATTAAAACGCTCATTTACAGAAGAACATTATTCAAGTGAAGCCCCCTAAAATTCAATTACAGCACCTTGAAAGTTTATGATACTATCCTGATCACACTTTTTATATTTAATGTTTTAAGGAAAAAAGCTATACTATAAGAGAAACTAAAAATCAGAAAGGGAATACTAGAACATGGAAAATTATTTGTTGTTTATCCTTACAGCACTCCTTATCATAATGATGCCTGGTCCCGGTTTTGCTTTAGTTACAAAAAACACTATCTCTCATGGCAGAAATGGTGGGATAAAGACCGTCTTAGGAACGGTATCTGGAATGATGATTCATACAATAATGGCTACACTAGGACTCTCTGCTATCCTAATGAAATTTGCTATGCTATTTACATTAATAAAATATGCTGGGGCATTTTATTTAATTTATTTAGCTGTAAAGTCAATTAAAAGTGCCTTTTCTAAAAAAGAAGATATGTCAGGTTCAGTGGAAATAAACTCTAGGGATATTGGAACGGTTAAAAGTTTTAGACAAGGATTTACCACGGCAATCTTAAACCCAAAAACTGCTGTATTTTTCCTTAGTTTTCTACCCCAATTTATTGTGAGTAATCAAAATCATTTCTTCCAATTTCTTTTGTTAGGACTCACATTTACGACTTTGACAGCAATATGGTATTTACTTTATATCTCTCTAATACGTCAATTAAGAACTTTTTTAAGAAAAGAAAAAGTGAACCGTACAATAGAGGGTATTACTGGCACAGTATTATTAGTATTTGGAGTTAGGCTATTTTTCCAAAAATAAATATGTAATAGAGGGATTTAAAAACTTTGGGTTTTTCCAATAAATGAATCAATAGAAAAAGTATATAAAAAGTATGGCTTTCAAACAGTAAAAAAGTTAACAAACGGACATGCGCTTTTAAATGGGAAACGTATTAGAGAAGTTCAAGAATAATTCGTATTGAACTATCGGGTGCGTTTGTGGAATAAGCTTCAATAAAATAACCGGTTCTGGTGCAAAAATAGCTTACTAGGAATATAGAACAACAATATCCTGTTACCTTTAAGATTAGGCAGCTAATCCAAACAATTTATGAATCAGTTCAACCTCATTTTGGGCAGAGTTCACCCTTTGGTGAAGTTGCCTTTTTTTGATCATATGCATAGCTTCGATGCCTCTCAAAATCAAGGTAGCTGTACGAAATGATTTCAATCCTAACATGGAACGAACTCTCTTCTTTATAAAACGGTGATCCTGTTCCACTATATTGTTGAGATATTTACTTTGCCTTATCTGTATGCCTTCGGGCATACGTTTCTCTTCTTTTAATTTTTGAATCGCCACTGGATAAGCCGGATTCTTATCCACCGTAATGACGCGAGGTTGGGATACATGAGAAGAAGCTAAGGCTTTTTTGAAAAAGCGCTTAGCTGATTTCGCATCTCTAATTTTGCTTAGGTAAAAATCAATCGTATTCCCTTCAGAATCTACTGCACGATATAGATACATCCATTGCCCTTTGACCTTTATGTATGTTTCATCCACCCTCCAGGAGTCATTGGTTCTCCTTACATGTCGACGAATACGTTTATCAAGTTCTGGTCCGTATTGATGAACCCAGCGCATAATCGTAGTATGTGCTACACATATTCCACGCTCTTCCATCATCCCTACGAGATCACGAAAACTAAGACTGTACCGTAGGTACCAGCGTACTACATGTAAGATCACTTCGGGTTCGTAATGTTTCCACTTGAATTCTGTTGGCTTTTTCATACAGATATACATCCTTTTTAGATTGATAGTATCAGTATGTACAGGACTTAGAGATTAATTGCAATTGTCTCGGAGTTTTTGCACCAGAACCGATGATACAACTAAAGTCACAATCAGAAGACGAATCAGATACTGTACCCATCTCCACTTTTCCCTTTTACGCTTCATACATACACTCCTCTTTTTTTAAATATGACAATTAATTAACCAGAACATTCAATAAATGTCGCGTGATTCCTCCTAATATATACACCGTTCAACAAATTTTACAAAAAGAGAGGGATGAAATATCTACGAAGTATGTTAGTATCCTAACAAAAACCACGCTAAGCAGATTTGCTTAGCGTGGTTTTTATGACATTGTGTTGGCGGGACCCCACAGTGAGATGGTATCTTCGGTACAGCCTTAGTTTTCGTGATTTAGTGGAGATGATGGAGGAACGAGGTTTATCCATAGCTTACACAACAATTATGCGCTGGGTACACCAATATGGTCCTGAGTTGGACAAGAGAATTCGTGGTCATCTCAAGCAAATAGATGACTCCTGGAGAGTTGACGAAACATACATAAAAGTAAAAGGACAATGGATGTACCTATATCGTGCAGTAGACTCCGAAGGGAACACGATTGATTTTTACCTAAGCAAAACTAGAGATGCGAAATCAGCTAAGTGCTTTTTCAAGAAAGCCTTGGCTTCTTCCCATGTGTCCCAGCCTCGCGTCATTACAGTAGATAAGAATCCAGCCTATCCATTGGCAATTCAAGAATTAAAAGAAGAGAAACGTATGCCTGAAGGTATACAGATAAGGCAAAGTAAATATCTCAACAATATTGTGGAACAGGATCATCGTTTTATAAAGAAGAGAGTTCGTTCCATGTTAGGATTGAAATCTTTTCGTACAGCTACCTTGATTTTGAGAGGCATCGAAACTGTGCATATGATAAAAAAAAGGGCAACTTCACCAAAGGGCGAAATCTGCCCAAAATACGCTTGAACTTATTTATAAATTGTTTGGATTAGCTGCCTAATCTTTAAAATCAACAGGATATCGCTATTCTATATTTCTATTAAGCTATTTTTGCACCAGAACCGTAAATACCGATTAAAGAATACAGATGAAGGTAAAAAAACTATCAATCAAAAATGGTTAAAGTTGTAAAGAAGTTTTGCATATAATCAAAAATAGATTAAATTTCTAGTATAAGTTAGAGAGCTTATGAATTTTAAGGAACTAGGGGGAATGGAGTTATGATTGAAAGTTTTATACGAAATGGAAAAGGGAAAATAATTATCGATTTAAGCGATCGATTATCAAACGCTACTCGGGAATTTGAGCCAAATGCACATAAAATTATTTACAAAGATCATAAAGATTCAATTACAGTAACAGAAAAGTATTTAGGGCTTGATAAGTCTTATTGGCCAGATGAGGAAGGCTGGGCAGTAGAAGAAGTAACATTATCAACTCATTCCTACACCCATATTGATGCTCCTTATCATTATGGTTCTACATCTAATGGAAAACCTGCAAAAACAATTGAACAAATCCCCTTAAATTGGTGTTATGGAGATGGTGTTCTCATTAATATGACTTACAAGCAAGCTGGCGAAGGGATTAGTATTGATGATTTGCAACAAGAACTAAAAAGGATGAATTATTCAATCAAACCTTATGACATCATACTTATTTACACTGGAACTTCCAAGCATTTTCATCAGCCTGGTTATGAGTACTTGCATTCAGGACTAACTGCATCAGCAACAGAGTGGCTTATCGACCAAGGGGTAAAACTAATCGGGATAGATGCATGGGGTCTAGATCGTCCATTTAATGTAACAGCCAAAGAGGCAAAGGAAGGGAAGTCACAGTTTTGGGAAGCCCATTTAGTAGGCAGACGTAAAGAATATTGTCAAATTGAAAAGCTTTGTAACCTTGATAAAATTTCAAAACCATATGGTTTTACAGTATGTGCGTTTCCTATCAATATTGCTAATGCAAGTGCTGGGTGGAGCCGTGTAGTAGCTATTTTTGATGAAATTAATTAGACCTTATACAATTAATGTTAGTCAAAAGAATATGGACATTGTAAAAAAAGAGCATAGACGGGACAGAATTTACGGTGATATTTTTAATGAAGTGTTTATGAAAAGAGGATACAAAGATTTTACAATTCGACAGGCTAATGTATTGAACCAACCTATTACTATTGCTATAAATACTACTATAAATATATCTGATCCAGGAGCCAAAGAGTTTGGAAAGAAAATAGAAAAAGAGGTGGATGATTTACTTAATACCAAGAAAGTAAAAAAATGGGTCATTTTTGTTACGGTCATAGCATAAAAAATTCTATTTTATAAAAAGTAATAAAGTTAAAAGCTACAGTTATTCTATGCAACAATCGGGCCAGATTGTTGCATAATTGAATATGAAAGTTGTGCCGTTTTACCCGTATTGATATTCTTGTCTTAAAGAGGTGATTTTGTGAAAATTGAAACTAACCGGCTACTGATTAAAACTTTTGAAAAACATCATCTGAATGACGTTTATGAAATTTATAATGATGATTCAACATGTCAATATCTTTTGCATGATAAATGGACCCATGAAGATAAAGAAAGGGAATTTGATAAGAAATTAAATAATAATCAATTAACAAAGGAAAATGCTTTGAGCTTAGCGGTCTTAATGGACACTAAAGTAATTGGCGATCTATCTGTTTGGTACACAGATATGAAAGATACTGTTGAAATTGGTTATACATTTTCAAAATCTGTGTCTGGAAAAGGATATGCAACAGAGGCTGTTATTGCACTAATAAACTATTTATTTGAAGTTGTAAAAGTTCACCGTATTCAAGCGAATCTGGATGCACGAAATATAGCATCAGGAAAATTATGTAGAAGGATTGGGATGAGGAAAGAAGCCCACTTTATACAAGACTTTTGGAATAAAGATGAGTGGACCGATAGTATTGTATTCGGAATGCTAAAAACTGACTTTAATAAGTTCAACTCCGAAAGAAGGAACTATTAATCGGACAAACATCCTGCATGTAATTAATTCATTATCTTAAGATTTAAATCTAACTTTAATCGAGGAAGAGAGCATTGGCGAAGCCTTATGACAATCGTTTTCGGTGACAGCCTACTGAATTAAACGAATGATATTCACCAAACGGGCGTGATTGTGGAATAAAGCTTAGATTGTTAAAGCATACTTTATAAAAAAATTAACTGCCTTATATACCCCCATCTTAAACAGGATGGAGGTATACGTGTTTGAGGTAATAAAATTATAACTTATTTTAATCTTGACATTTCCTTATTGCGGGTGGTAACAGCTTCGCTGGTACTACCCCATCGCCATCAAGCTAAGTTTTTGAAGTAACCTCTAAGTGAAAGTTTTCTTTCGCTACAGTTAGTTATTTTGAGAATTCAGCTCATTTTTTCGCTTTTGGAATGTTTACTTTTCTTAAGTTGATGGGAATGTTGTGGAACCCTAAATAGAAATCATTTGGTAAATATTGTATCTCTATGACCTATTTTTACACGTATCTCGGCTGAACCCCTTTTAGAGTAATAGTATCAGTATGTCCAAGATTTAGAGATTAATTGCAATTGTCTTGAAGTTTTTGCACCAGAACCAATTGCACCTCTATTTAGTCCTGAATTAGTTAGTTCTATTCAACAGTTGATCTAGTTTCTGGCTTATCTCTAGTGTTTTAGGATCTGTAAAGCCTTTTTCAAGGGCAGTAAACACCATTAGTCCCCTGAGTTTTTCTATCTCTACTACCAATTGTTTATATTGAAGACAACATGTCTTGGTATGTTTTTTTAATAACAAGATCATCACCTAGCTAAAATTAGATTCATATATAAGTTATTTTGAATTACACCATAATTGGTACTTGAACATTCCATGCAGGTTTGATGTCCCTTTCAAATAGTTTTCACACTAAACCCTTGAAACATATCAGAGTTTATACTAAAACAATAGGTTTAAACTCACCCGTTACTTCCTGATACCCATTATTGCTTTCATATGTTTTCTCTTGCTCAAGATCAAATTTTTCCATAATCGGTAAATCGTTTACAGAGAAGAAGAACGTATCTTCTAACGCTACGTGTTCATGGACTGCCCAGTTCGGAATAATAAAATAATCACCTTGTGACCAGTCAAATCGAATGCCGTTAATTATGCTGTAACCGAAACCTCTAAATACTTGGTAAATCGTCGAATGCGTGTGGCGGTGAGCTTTTGAACGAAATCCTTTTGGAAGCTTCTGAATCCATGCCCCAATATTTGGATTCGCCGTTTGACCGTTTGATGGATTAATAAACTCTACGGCATATCCATCATATGGATCTGGCTCAAAGCGCGATAATCCCTCAATAGCTTTCAATGTTTGGTTCCATTTATAAGCACCAAGTGGTGCCGCCTTAGGATGACGGTCAGAAATTGGGCGAACCATACCGCCTTCATAGCGCTGTGCAGAATAGTTATCTGGTACTTTCGGTTTTTCGATTCTTTCAGGATAAGGCTGGAAGAAGGTACCACCCATCATATAGATTGTCGGGATATCGAGAACATCCATCCAAATCATCGGCTCAGTACCTTCATGGCCATGGCCATGCCAGAGGTTTTTCGGAGTAATAACGAAATCTCCTTCTTCCATGAAAATACGTTCGCCTTCAACAATAGAGTAAGCGCCTTCACCATGTGTAATAAACCGAAGGGCATTTTGTGTATGACGATGAGAAGGGGCTACTTCATTAGGCTGAAGCAGTTGGACTGCTGCGTAAAGCGTTTGAGAAGTAGATGCCCATCCCCACGGCTGACGATAGTCTAAACCAGGGTTTTGAAGATAAATTGCTCTTCGTTCACCACCGCGCTCAGGAGTGAAAATTTGTGCCGCTTCTCCTAATTTTTTCTCAAGTAAATCCCATTTCCAGAGGTATGCCTGTGCATGTGGCTCAGGCTGATGATGCATCAATTCTGGAATTGCCTCCCAAAGTGGCCCGAGATTGTATTGTCGAATATCTCTTGTAAAGTCCTGAACTATTTTACTTTTAAAAAAATCCATTTTTTCAGCCATTCTCTATTCCTCCTGTTCCATTACTTATTGACCTTAGATAAATTGCGCTCGATTTGTCCTAAATGCTTACTCGTATGTTCAACAAGTAAATGATCCACGATAAATAAAATAGGCTTTGTACCAAAACGAGGATTTCGGCTAGGTGCCTCCATCGTTAATTTCTCCTCATCTAATTTGTTAAGCGTTTGTTCTACTTGTGGTTTTAACGCTTCTAATTCTTTTAAAACATCAGATAAAGAAGTGCTGTCAACCTTACTTTTTTTTACAGCAGCTAAACGATCCTCATTCTGCAAGCCCCGCCCCCACTCTTTACCTGGAGTCTCTAAAAGCTGTTCAATTTCATCAAGCCAATAAGGAACCGCTTCGACGAGATGACAAAGAATTTGCATAACAGACCATTCTTCTTCAGTAGGATTCCAACGAAGTACATCGTCGGAAAGCCCTTCTGTTTTTTGAATCACTTGATCAAGCAATTGTTGAACGGATTTAACAGAATCTTTAACCTTTAAAGTAGCCATCATTTTTTTACCTCAGCTACTTCTTTGACACTCGTTACACGGTTTTCAAGGGCACCAATTTTATCAATCTCAATTTTGACAACGTCCCCATCTTTCAAGAAGACTTGTGGATCACGTGCAACTCCTACTCCTCCTGGAGTACCTGTTAAAATGACATCTCCGGGCTCAAGCGTCATTAAGTTTGATAAAAATTCAACTAAGTACTGAACAGAGAATACTAAATTTGCAGTATTAGAACGCTGACGTTCCTCACCATTAACCGTTAAAACAACTTCTAAACTAGCAGGATCTTGAAGTTCATCAGATGTTACTAACCATGGCCCCATTGGTGCGCTTCCTTCAACAGTTTTACCTTGCAGCCATTGAAGAGTGCGTCTTTGAAGATCGCGGTACGTTACATCATTAGCAATAGTGTATCCTGCTACGTACTCAAGGGCCTCTTCTTGTGATACGTTTCTTGCACGTTTTCCAATTACGAAAGTAAATTCTGCCTCATAGTCAAGCTGTTCTGAAATTGGATAAAATGGAATGTCATCTTGTGGGCCAATGACCGTATTAGCAAATTTAGCGAATACAAGCGGGTATGGTGGAAGCTCGCGTTTCATTTCTAAAATATGTTCGCGATAATTGTGACCAACACAGATTATTTTTCCAGGTACCGGAACTGGCGCTTCAACTTTTACTTCATTTAAATCATATACAAGTCTATATCCATTGTCGGTTTTATTTTCTACTGCATAGTCAATTGCATTTTGGGCAAGCTCCATACTTTCTCTTCCACCTTGTAAAAATCCAGTCATGTCTGCCGGAACAAATGCATCGGCAATTTGTTGGGCGCGAATTTTCCCTTCTGATGCAAGTAAAGACTTATAGGCAACATGCAGATCGATAATTTCTTCATTAACGATTGCTCCAACACGTTGTGTCATACCTTCGCGGCTAAATGTAATTAACTTCATTTCCATATCCTCCATTCATATCATTCTTCATTATTAAGAATTTCTTTTAATTGCTGGGAGATATCCTCTAATCTCGTGAAAGATAATAAGATACTGTAAGGCTTCTATATAACCAGCAACATATATAGCAGGCTCTTCCAAACAACGACTCCTTTATTCTATAAAGCTTCTTCATGCGTCTTAAACAAGATAAAATGTATTCCCTTCTGGCCCAAGTGGCAGGTAACCTGCTTCAAGCAGTTCTACTATAGGTAAAAAAAGATTCGATTCTTCAGCCAGTACAGCTGTGCAAATCAGTATACTGACATACATCGCATGCCCCACAAGAAACTGAACCGTTTTTTCTTCACCAAATGTATGGAAAGCTCTTGCAAAAGCATTATGAAATACTGCTTCTGGTACAACATCCACTACCTTTTCAAGCAATGACTCATTACCGGTTTCATTTATTTTAACTTTCAACTGATCTGGTACTTTTTCTAAAATTCCCCAAAGGCTACTTCTCTCAAAGGTAAGACGTTGTATGGCATCGGACACTTGATCTTTGGACAACCATTTTATTTCATATTCATTGACACCCAGTGTTCGCATAAATTGATTTACCTTCTCCACTGCACCTTCTTGCTGTTGACTTGCCTGTTTATACCAATCAATAGCTAGTAAACGTTCTATCCAATCATTCACTATACGAGCACCCGTCCCATGTTTTTCCTCACTCAGCATAACTACCATTAAGTTCCTCTCCTTTTACCTTTGTCCTGATGATCAGATCCGCTTTTTTGCGAGAATTAGCTTCTCTCTTTGCATTAATATTTCGTTGTCAGTTCAGGCGGACCAAATTTCGGGCCATACGGACCTTCATCAAGCCAGCGACCAAGTCTTGGGACAATGGATGTGAGTGAAGCAGCGACTGCTCGTTTCATATCAATTTCTTTTGCCTCTCCCTGCAAATGGTGGAGCGCGGTTGTAGATCCATCACGGTTCCACTGGGCAGCAATTCTACGCTCTGTTGCTGAAGCTCCGATCGCTTCACGACGCATTTCCTCCGTATCTGCCCTAAGGGCTTTTTCAATGCCGCGTACCGCGATAATCGCATCCGGCACACCCGAATTCAGTCCGCGGGCACCAAATGGTGCAAATAAATGAGCCGCTTCTCCAGTCAAAAGAACCCGGTGCTTTTCATCTGTAAACGAATTAGTGACTACTTGATGGAAACGATAAGAAGATACCCAGGTTATGCGCTCTGCATATTTCGGATCCATTACTTTAGACAGCCACTTTTTCACACCTTCAATATTTGTAAATTCTTCAACGTCGTCGTCTTCAAGTAATTGAAGATCAACACGCCATCCACCTTTAAAAGGAACGAGCATCACGTTACGGCGACCCATTGCTGGGTGATGATAATGGAAAATTCGTTCAAGAGGAAGGGGATTTTCTTCGTCCTCCTTGACATCCACAACGAGGAATGTATCATTTGTGCGTGGCCCTTCCAGCTTAAGGCCCGCCTGTTCACGAACCACTGAACGGGCGCCATCTGCTCCAATAATATACTTTGCTTCCCAAACATCACCTGATTCAGTAATTAATGTTACCCCATTGTCCTGAATGTTTAATTTAGCGACAGGTGCTCCCCATACAAACTTCACTCCGGCTTCAATGCATGCGTTATATATATGTTTTTCAATATGGTCTTGATGAAGCGCAGTAAAATGCGGCAATTTATTTGGATCCTGATTGTTGGTGACCCCATAATTTTTCACGTATACTTCTTTTCCTTTATAGAGCGTTCGCTTTACTGGCCAGATAATTCCGTTTTTGGCTAATTCGAAACCTAGTCCTTTTGATGTTTCTTCCAGCAGTTTTAATGTCGCACTGTGTAGATAGATCGCACGGCTGCCTGGACGCGGACGGTCTTTCGGTTCAGCTTCGATAATCATGCATGAGATTCCCTTTTTTTGTAGCGCCAACACAGCTGTCAATCCAACCGGTCCGGCTCCAACCACAATCACATCACATTTATTTACACTTTTCATGAAATTACGCCCCATTTCTAAGTTTTATGAAATATATAAAGATAAAAGGTTATAGCTATGAATAATGAATTTGCTATAATTTATTATTGTTTTAGGAGTATCATCTAAATTAAATGGTAGAAAAGTGATTCATTTTCTTCTTATTTGTCAACAATCGCTTCAATTCTTCACGATTTCTACATTTTCAGGCATCATTTTTTCTCGGATATGGTTCGGAATTGGATGAGCCTTCGGCTTTTCTTTAAACGATGTCCAAGCCCGAATTTCATATCCTTTCGCTACCAGCTTTTCATCTTTGAGAAACATGTGGCTTATTTTGAATACTTTTTGATGCATTTCCACGACTGAACTACGAATGGTCACATGATCTTCAAAAAATAGCGGACTCTTAAACTGACAATTTGCTTCAAGAAGCGGAACACTGATTTGCTGCTCAACATACAAAGTAGATGATGGAGACCCTATAGCAGCTAAAAATTCATGCGTGGCATCGTCCATCCATTTATAAAAGTTCGGATAAAATACAATTCCCGCAGCATCGGTATCTCCCCACCTTACTCTAAACTTGTAATCTACGATCATTTTCACCAACTCCTTTATACTTTTATTGTTAAGCACCTCTGTATATTTTTAATATTCAAAAAGTTAACAACAAAAAAATCCCAACATTCTATTTCTGCAAGATTTCACAAAATTATTGACGTGAATACACACTTGTGTTTCTGTCAAATAATTTATCGCCCTATTACAATCGTTCCCAAATTGATGCTATCCCTTGTCCCCCGCCAATACAGACAGCAGAAGCTCCATACCTTTTGTTACGCCTTTTTAATTCATAAGCAAGGGAAAGAGTAATTCTTGTGCCACTAGCTGCAAGTGGATGTCCTAGCGCAATCGCACCGCCATTCACATTTCCTTTCTCTGGGTCAAAGCCTAGCTCTTTCTGGCATGCTAAATACTGTGCAGAGAAGGCTTCATTGATTTCAATTAAGTCTAAATCTTCCATTCTCAATCCCGCTTTTTGTAAAGCATTTTGAATCGCAGGTACTGGTCCAATACCCATGTATTTTGGATCAACACCAACCACATCCCAGGAAACCAGTCTCGCAATAGGCTTCAGGCCTTTTTCTTCAGCATATTCACTTGAAGTGACAATAACAGCCGCAGCGCCATCAACCATTCCACTCGCGTTTCCAGGTGTCACAACGCCATTTTCGATAAAGCGGGCTTTTAGTTTACCAAGCTTTTCCATACTCGTTTTCCGGACATGTTCATCTTCTTCAATCACTATGCTTCCTTTTCTGTCCTGAACCATTATCGGAACGATTTCTTCCTTCAAATATCCTTTTTCCATCGCTGCCAGCGCCCGCTCATGACTTAATAATGCATGACTGTCGATCTCTTCACGGGTAATTCTATATTTTTCTGCTAAATTTTCCGCAGTAACAGCCATACTACATCCACCATACGTATCATATAATCCATCCCACACCCAATCTTCTATAGTAGGCCCACCCAACGGGCTCCCCCATCTCATTCCAGGAATCACGTGCGGGACTTGACTCATACTTTCCGTTCCTCCGGCCAACACCACTTTTGCTTCGCCGTTCATAATATAGCGTGCGGCTGTTAAAATGGCTTCTACACCAGTTCCGCATAAGCGATTGATTGTTAATGCGGGTACATGGATGGGAAGTCCTGCCTTTAAACCCACATGACGAGCGAGATAATGTGCATCTTTACTGGACTGCTGGACATTTCCAAATACGACTTGATCTATTTCCTCTGGGGCAATTTTCGCTTTACGAATCGCTTCTCGGGCTGCTTCTGCTCCTAAATCTGTTGCGGAAATCCCTCTAAATGTGCCTGAAATTTCTGTAAATGCAGTGCGTGCTCCATCTATCAGTACGATATTGCTCACTCTATCCATCTCCTCTTCATTTAAACGTTTTCATTTCAAACTATTTTTTTACTTTTTATATAAATCTTCGGTTAATTTTGCTTTCATTTCAAAACGCGGTAGCGATTCTTCTAGAACGAGTTGAACATCAGCTGTGAAAAATAGTTTAGCTCGTAACACAGATTCGATTTCTTTCTTCAATGTGCCTTTTTCATTTTCATTTAAGCCTTTTGAATACTCCACCTTAATTGGAAGTGGCGACTCTGCTAAAGGTGGCTTCGCTTTCAGTAGAATCCGAATTTCACCTGTTGTTTTCGGCCTAAAACTATTTACTACATCCTTGATCGCTGATGGGAAAACATTCACTCCGCGAACGATTAACATATCGTCGGTTCTTCCAACACAGCGCAGACGGAAACTGCATCGTCCACACTTACATGGCGTTGTATCGACTTGAACTAAATCTCTTGTTCTGAACCGGACAAGTGGGACACATTCACGGTCAATAGCTGTATAAACAAGTTCACCCTCCATATGATCGCTATGTGGAACAACTTCTCCTGTTTCAGGATCAATAATTTCGCAAATGACATAATCCGATCCGATGAAGTGCATACCTTTCTGCTCTTGGCATTCACTGAACATCACGGGAGCCATATCGGCATTTCCCATCGCTTCCACGACTTTGCAACCCCAATCCTGTTCAATTTTTTTACGAACCTCAGGTAATCCCCCACCTGGCTCTCCACCGACAGACATGAGTTTAATGCTTAACTCGGAAGGCTCCATGTTGTAATTTTTTCTGACAAATTCAGCTAAATGAGATGCATAAGATGGCGTACAGAACAAAGCGTCAGCCTCGAAGTCGATGATACTTCTGATGACTCGATCCGAGGCACCTGTACCAATCGGTATAAAAGTGGCGCCTAACCTTTCTATTCCATCCTTGAAAGAACTTCCAACAAAGAAGGAAAGGCCCATTGCGAAAACAACTTTGCTTTCTTTTCTAATCCCATGAGTATATGCAGCTCTTGCTAGCATTTCTGTCCAAACACCATAATCATGTCTAGTGATTCCAACATAAGTCGGTCGGCCAGTCGTACCAGACGATGAATGTACACGAATAACTTCTTTCATATCGACAATCGCATGCGAACCTAGTGGTGGCAATACATTTTGGCTTTCCCTGATCTCATGTTTATAGGTAAACGGCAGTTTTGCTAAATCAGTTAACTCTTTAATGTCGCTTCTTTCAATACCTAATTCTTTAAACTTGTTCTGATAGAATTTCGAATTCCCAAAAATATAATCCAGTTGTTTTTGAAGTTTTTGAGATTGAATATCCTCTACACGAATATAAGGCTCCATAAACACTTCTTTTTTCTTTTCAGAAATCATCATTATCGTTCTCCCTTAAATGTAATTGCTTTCATAATTATTATTTTGAATGTTATCACAACATTTTGTCATTTATAAATCAGACATTCTTCTATGTGGCAATTTGCAATTTTTATTTTCGAAATATTCAATCATAAATGTTTTCTAGCGTTTTCCGATTATAGCGAAAATGTATCTTTTTTCCTTCAAAAAGGATATTTTCTTGTATGAAACAGTCTTCACGACCTAATCTTTCTTCGTCACTTTATATTACAACAAATTAACGCGGTGAATATTTAAAGATGCAGGACACAGAAAAAGCTTTCTAACTGTTAGAACAGTCAGAAAGCTTTTTCTGTGTCCTGCATTAATTATTACTGTTTAAAGATTTTCCCAATTCTATCGTGGCTTCTATCACCTTTTTTACATATGTATTAACAGAAGATGGCCGAATGCGTTGCTCAGGACCAATTAATTCAATGGCAGCTATAATGTCTCCGCTCTTATTTTTTACTGGTGCAGCAATTGATGTTAATCCAGAGGAAAAGTTGTTATAACTAATTGCGTACCCCATTTCTTGAACGCGTAATAACTCCGTTAAATCATACTGAGGCTTATCTGTTTTATTAAGTGTTGCTTCCATAGAAATAATTGACTCTATTTCTTCTTCCGATTTAGTGGAAATTAACACTTTTCCTGCGCTTGTACTTAAGATAGGCTGAGATTTTCCTACGTATGTCAATCCGTCATAAATAGGGCGATCAGAATCTACTGTATTTACATAAAAAGTTTGATTATTATATAAAATGCAGAGTGAGGATGCCTCATTCACCTTTTTAGCCAGTGAATACAAAATTGACGTAGATGCATTATGTAGGGCCAAATCTTTTATTAAAACTGATTCTAATGCGCGTATAGAAATACCAAGACGATATTTGCTATTTATATTATCTTTAGCAATGAATCCTTCTTTTTTAAGTGTGGACAGCAATCGATGGGCTGTACTGTCAGCAATCGAAAGCCGATCTGCAATCTCTTTCACACTAAAGTCTGGTTCTTCAACACTAAACATATCCAGTATACGTAATGCATTTTCAAGTGATGAAAAGCTTCTTCGTTTCATTACCTTACCTTCTTTCGTATTCCATAATCATATTAATATATATATCCGAGACTTTTCGAAATGTCTTTTCCTGCTTTCACCACACCTTCTACAATTTGTGGAATGTCTATCCGGTTACTAGGGCCAGTAATACTGATCGAAGCGACGACAGATTCATTATAATCGTAGATAGGAGCTGCAATACTGGTTATGCCTTCGCTAAATTCATCTATACAGACTGCATATCCTTGCTTTTTGATTTGACTAAGATGACTCTTTAATTCCCTTGCATTTCTAACCGTTTTTGAACTAAACTGATGAAATTGTTGCAATTCAATCGTTTTAATGACTTCTTCCTGTTCTGTTTGTTCTTTAAAAGCGAGTATAACTTTTCCACATCCAGTGCAGTATACTGGATTATTCTTTCCAATGTGGGAAGATAATCGGACTGGATGTAAGCCTTCTATTTTGTCCAAATAAATCGTTTCTGTTCCTTCTAAAACTCCAATATGGACAGCTTCGCCAAAATCGTTGACTAATTTTTTTAAAATTGGCCGAGCTTCCCGGTGAATTTCCATTGTTGTTTTGACAATACCGGATAATTTTAAAATCGACAGACTAAGTCTATATTTTTTAGTTCTTAAACCTCTCTCCAAATACCCATAGTTTTCTAATACCTTCAAAAGACGCTTAGTAGTACTAATACTCATAGATTTTTTTTGAGCAATCTCCGACAATGTCCATTCCCGTTTTTCTGCGGTGAACAAACGTAAGATTTGCATAGCGTTTTGCACAGTCTGGATTGTATAATCTCTATTAATATCATTCACTCCTTTAAATTCTTTCTATTTTGTAATACATATTACTTTCTTTATATCATATTTTAACAATTATTAATTATTAAAATATTACCCCCCTTTCTCAAAGGCCCTCTTTCAATAGAATAATAAAAAGAATATTTCAAATGTCTTTTTATTTTATCCGTTTAATCGTACGCTAGATCATTACTTAGATAGATAAGCCCCTTATTTTCAATAAAAATTCCCACTTGAAAGGAATTATTTTAACAGTCTCCAACAGATTGTTTTAAACGCATTATATTTTTGGAATTTTTAAAAAATTAATAGCAATTGTCACATAGCAGAATTTTATTATTTATATACGACAAAATCCCGTGTTACTATCAGTCCAATCATTAAAAAGGAGGAATTATTTTGAACTTACAAAGGGAAAATTGAAGCTGAAGCTCCAAAGAACGGAATGAAAAGTGTATAAAGCAGATCGATTATGTTTTTGAGAAATCCAATTTTCATAAATAGTAGTTTTCTAAACAAAGAATTCGTATACTAAATGTTAAATATTTGGCAGTTATATAAATGTTAGCGTTTACACCAAAGATTTTATACGCGAAAGCCAAAATATGTCCTCCTACTAATAAATTTATCTTTTACAGCAGAAATCTGATTAGTACTTCATGGGACCTTATCTGGATTTACGATGAAGGCTGAACTGACTGAAAATGCTCTCTGGTTTGTGATTGAAGAAAATTTGTCAAATCTGTAAGTATATTCACCAAAGCAATTTACTAAGTACTGTAGAGCCTAATGATGATTCGTTATTTTAGGAGGAATGTTTAATATGAATTCATTGAATCAATCAATTGCAAGTACAACAATCAAAAAAACAATGATACGCATTTTACCATTTACTTTTATATGTTATGTCATTGCTTATTTGGATCGTGTGAATTTAGGTTTTGCAGCTCTAGAAATGAATGCAGATTTAGGGTTATCTGCAGAAGCTTTTGGATTATTATCAGGTATTTTCTTTCTTGGGTATTTCCTATTTGAAATACCGAGCAATATGATTATGCACAAAGTTGGCGCGAAAGTTTGGATTGCTAGAATTATGATTTCATGGGGCATCATAGTAGCTTTAACAGCATTTGTACAATCGGCCACACATTTGTACATCGCTCGTTTTTCACTCGGAATTGCTGAGGCAGGCTTTTTCCCAGGAGTTATTTTATATTTTACATATTGGTTTCGAAATAAAGAAAGAGGGCGCGCTTCCGCATCTCTCGTTATGGCTTTGCCGATTGGTACGATTATAGGGGCCCCATTATCTACCTGGATTATGGATAACATTGCATGGTATGGGATAGCTGGTTGGAGATGGATGTTTATTCTCGAAGGAATCCCAGCCATTATTTTAGGAATTGTCACGCTGTTTTACTTAAATAATCGTCCGAAAGATGCTAAATGGTTAAAAGAGGAAGAAAAAAATTGGCTAGAAAATGAACTGGATAAAGAAAGACGTCAAAGCCTTGCAGTAAATAAAGCATCGAAATTAGAAATGTTTAAAGACTCAAAGGTATGGAAGTTGGCTTTTATTTATTTTGCTAATTACACAGCAATGTACGGTCTTGGTTTTTGGCTTCCGAGTATCATTAAATCATTTGCCACTAGTTCAAATAATATGGAAATTGGCTGGTTAACGATTATACCTGCACTAATCGGGATCCCTTCCATGTTACTCTTTGGATGGAGTTCTGATAAAAGAAATGAGCATAAGAAACATTTGATTGCAAGCTTCCTCATTGCAGCTTTAGGTTTTATTATGTGTGGGTTTGCTGATAGCGCATTGACGATGATTATGTTGATTGCTTTCGCAGCGATTGGATTGTATGGATTTGTAGGTGCCTTTTTCTCATTTATGACCCTGTTTTTCACGGAATCAACCGCACCAGCCGGCATTGCAACGGTTAATGCATTTGCGAGTTTAGGTGGATTTTTTGGCCCAATGATCTTCGGACAATTAGCGATTTCAAACGGGATGTTCGTAATTGGTACATTAGCGATTTTTGCTTGTGCGGTCATCCTATCACTGAGACAAAAAGAATTAAGTGTTGTAAGTGGAAAAGAGGATATAGATAAAAGTACCTTTAATCAGTGATATTGAGGGAACTGTAATCTTGATAATAGCGACATAAGCAATCAGATTTAAGATCCCAAACATATTTATTAAAAAATGTTTAATAATTCATTGTGTTCAGTATAAACAGCGTGTAACTACGATAACCTTTACAGTTAAATGGGTTAAACGCTTGATTTCTAATAGAAAAATTCCTATAAATCAAGCTGTATAAATTATTTTTAGGAGGGTATGCGCATGGAATTAGCAGGAAACCGTCCCTCATCGCAGAAAGAAAAAGCAGACATTATGAATAAGCCAGTATATGATTCAACACTGGGAACCAAAAGTATTCCTTTACTATATTTACGGTTTGCTTTGGCAGGAATTATGGCGAATGCAATTTCAGGAATGTTTGCGGTTATCGATGGCTATTTCGTCAGCGGATTTCAGGTTGTAGAAATCGAAGGGATTGGAATCGGATATACGGTTATGGTCATTACTCGTATGCTTGGCGTTCTTTTTGGTGTTGGAGCCGGTGCGGTCATTTCACTTCGACTTGGAAAAGGCAAAATTAATGAAGCTAGAAGCATAATGGGTCAAACTTTATGGTTTACACTCTTTGTCTCTATTCTGCTAGCTTTCATTGGATTGGTCTTTGAAAATCAAATTATGACCTTGTTTGGAGCAAGTGATGCATCGCTTCCATATGCAGTGCAATACAGCCATCCTCTCTGGATTTCATTGCCATTAACGATATTAGCCGTTGTATTAAGTATTTTAACCAATATTGATGAAAAACCTATCTTATCAATGAGCAGTTGGTTAGTTGCAGCAGTTGTTGCATCAATTTTAGAATGGGTTTTAGTAGTGAAGTTTCATATGGGAATGATGGGTTCTTCTTGGGCGAACATCGTTGTGCAATCAATCCCTGTTTTGCTAATTTTTTATTTCTTGCTAGGCAAAACAAATCTTAAGCCAAAGTGGAAAGACATGAAAATAAAACGAAAGACTGTCGGTGAAGTGACTTGGACAGGTTTTGCATCTTTCTCCAGTGTGTTCATGATATTTTTTCTCATTATTTTCTTCAACAACTTACTGCAAAGCTACGGTGGTGGGTTGCACGTTGCCGCTTTCACGATTCAAAACGGCTATATCACAAATCTGCTTGCGCTTATAGCGCTCGGGGGGGTGATAGGACTTCAACCGATTATTAGTTATAATTGCGGTGCGGGCAACTTTGACCGCGTTAAACAAGCGATTACAATAGCAATCATCTTCACGGTTACTTTATTCGTGATATTGACTGCAATCCTAATCTATTTTGCAGATCCGATTATGTCATTTTTCTCCGGCGGTAATCCTGAATTGCAGAAACTTGGCATCTGGGCAACAACTGTATTTAATTTCCTGTTCACGTTAAATGCCGTTAGCTTGCTTATCGCCGGCTATTTCGAAGCCCAAGAGAGAAACTGGACGGCAACATTTATAAATCTAAGTAAAACGCTGCTGTTCTTGTTCCCGTTTCTATTTATTTTCCCGAAATTCTGGGGAGTAGAAGGTATATGGTATGCAGGTCCTGCTGCAGAAATTCCAGGCGTTCTCATTGCCATATACTTTATGAAAAAAGAGTTCCAACGTTTAAAAGATACAAATGTTAAGGCAGTACGTTTATAGAACCTATTTTTTGCGAAAAAAATTACAGCTGAAGAAGCACAAAGATTAAGTGTGGCCTAGAGAAAAGTATCATATTACAAGGGACTGGATCGTTTCTTTGGCTAAAGATCTTGTTTATGAATGGGATTGCCTAGAATTTTTGAAAAAAATTATAAAATGAACCATGAGATCAATTTGAAATAACGTAAAATTAGGAGCGGTATCTACTCTTGCATCATATGCGATTGTTACTTATTTTACGGAAATAAAATTCAGAATATTGATAAATTTAGGAGGTCACTAATGAATATGAATCAAAAAGCTGACATTGTTATCTCAAGTAATGCTGTTTTTACAGGTCTTACGGATAAGCCCATTCCTGCTTATATCGCCATTATTAATAATAAGATTGTAGCCATTGGTTCTGAAATTGAAATAAATCCGTTTATTGGACCGAACACGAAAGTACATCATTATTCCGATCAACTGATTATGGCTGGCTTTCATGATTTTCACTTGCATATGTTATTTGGAAGTCTTGCAGAGGACAGTGTTTTTCTAGCCGATGCATGCTCAGAAGAAGAAGCGATAAAAATGGTAACTGATTTTGCTGATTCAAGACCAGATGATCCATGGATCATTGGTTTTTGTTGGGATTCAAACAATTGGGACAACAAGGGGCTTCCCAATCGTGCTGCACTCGATCGCGTACTCCCCGATCGTCCTGTTATACTCTTTCATATGGAAGGACACTATGTCTGGGTAAACAGCAAAGCGCTTGAGATTGCGGGTATTAATCGAAATACAGATAATCCGCCCCACGGAATTATTGCAAAAGATGAAAACGGAGAACCAACGGGTATTTTGTATGAGACAGCGATTGCACTAGTGTCGAATCATGCATTTAATTTTTCAAGGGAACGCCGTATGAGAATGATGAAAAGATTTCTCGGACAGGCGGCTGCGCTGGGTGTGACGTCGGTTAACGATTTGTATGGATCGCCTGCTATGGAAAAGTTACAGGATTATGAATTGTTTAGTGATCTGGATAAAAACGGAGAATTAACTGTGAGGATTCACCTTTCCCCTCCCTTAAACGGTGATATAGAGCGTGCGAAACAATTGCGTGATACTTATGCATCAGACAAGCTTCGAGTCTCGGGATTGAAACAGTTTGTTGATGGAGTACTAACTGGTTATACCGCGTATTTAGTTGAACCATATTCAGATAAACCAGAAACCTGTGGGGAAACAGCTGTTTCTCCACATACGATGAAAAAATGGATAGTAGAGGCTGATCAAGAAGGCTTTCAAATCCGTATTCATGCGATTGGTGACGGTGGAATTCGCCTAACTTTGGATGCTTTTGAGGAAGCTCAGAAAAAGAATGGCAAGCGAGATGCTAGGCATTGTGTGGAACATGTGGAGGTCATTCATCCGGATGAAATCGCTCGTTTTCAAAAGCTTGGCGTGATCGCATCAATGCAACCAGAACATTTGGGTCTTAGTAAGGAGCAACGGATAACGTATGTTTCACGTATTGGAAAAGAACGTGAGCCCCTTGTTTTTGCAATGAAAACGCTAAAAGATTCAGGTGCAATGTTGGCTTTTGGTACTGATTATCCAATTGTGCAATTAAATCCGATGCTAGGCATTTACCGTGCGCTAACAAGAATTGGATATGATGGATCACCGGCAGAAGGATGGAATCCGCAGGAGCGTCTGTCACTATCCGAAGTCTTGAGAAATTATACGTTATCCCCTGCCTATGGATCATTCAGAGAAAAGGAATTAGGCACACTTGAAGTGGGAAAACTAGCAGACATTGTTGTATTAGACAAAAATCTCTTCGAAATACCAGTTAAGGAAATACAAGACGTTCGAGTAGTATTAACGATGGTCGATGGAGCTATCGCTTTTCAAGATGATCTAGCATGCAAGAAGGTCCCTTTATAAAGAAAAAAACAAAAAGGAATGAATGTTCCTTTTTGTTTTTTAATTAGACCATTTCTCGTATACACACATCGTTTGGTTGAAAAGACGCTAAACAAGTAGAACCATAAGTTTTATGGTTCTGTTGCAAAGTTTCAAAAAGCATAAACAGGTGTTGCTAAATGGGGGAAGTATTTAGACAGTGATTAATAATTTGTGTAATTCATTATACGTTGAAAAACCGAAGTCTAAGTCAAGACTTCGGTTTCTTTTATATAGAGCATGAATGGTTTCGATTCCTTTTATCGTACGTGAAGCATGACGAAGGTTTTGAAATCCTGCGGATTTGGCAAAACGCCTTTTGACATGCCTATGATCCTGTTCGACGAGATTGTTCAAATGTTTGATTGTGCAATGAGTTGTATTTGAATAAAAACCTTGTTTTCTTAATTTCTTAAATGCGCAAAGTAATGCCGGCGCTTTGTCTGTTGTTAGAGCCGTTGGTTCGCCAAATGTTTTCACTAATCTTTTCATAAAGGCATAAGCAGCCTGATAATCTCGTTTTTTACGAAGTTGAATATCCAATGTATGCCCGTCTTTATCTATTGCACGATATAAATAACACCATTTTCCTTTGACTTTTATATAGGTCTCATCCAATTTCCAAGATAGTTGTACTCTTTTATTTTTCTTCTTCCAAATTTGATAGAGAAGGTTTCCGTATTCATGAACCCAGCGCATGATAGTTGTTTGGGGTTATTTTAAACTTCGATATAAACGGATGGAAATGATGTGGGACTTCTTTTTATAACGAGTGATAAAAAACGCTTACTCAACTAAAGCAGAATAGTTCAATAAGAATGTTTAACCCGAAATGAAAGATTTTGATATTATTAAAATTGATTAAAACGATTAGGGTGGGATTCAAGTGCAACGTGAAAAATGTCCGTGTTGTGGTTATCCAACATTAGAAGAACGTGGGATTTTTGAGATATGTAAACTTTGTAATTGGGAAGATGATGGACAAGATGACTCATATGTAGATGAAGTTTTGGGTGGGCCAAACGAGGATTACTCTCTAACAGAAGCAAGAAAAAATTTTAAAGAAAATCTTATTATGTATAGAGATAAAAGAAATATACTTAGTCAAACCGATAAAGAAATTGAAACAAAAAAGGCTTTAATAAGTGCCTTCGTTGAATTAGACAAATGTGAAACAGATTCGTTAGCATATAAGACACTTTGGAACAAAATAAAGTCTTACGAGAAGATTTTATTGGAAGCCTCTTGTTGAACTAACAAGTGCGTTATGGAAATTACAAAGCCTGTATCAACGATACTAGGAAGTCATTGAAACAGGCTTTCAATTCAATAATTATGATTACATTATTAAGCACGGTAGAGAATGTCTATATCCCCATCCACAAAGCCTATTCCTATTACAGATGCATTTTTAAGGATGTTAGCGTTCTCTCCTTCATTAAGATAACGTTCTACTAACATCGTAATGTAGCTTAGACCCTGTTCCCAATCCTCAATTTCTTCTGTTCTTTTTATGTAGCAAATAGCTTCACCAGAAGAAAAATAGTCCGTGCAAGCCCAATCAGAGTCATCTTCATCAAATTCATCTGAACCAATTAACTGAATGTCGTAGGTCCCTTCCTCCCCTTCGTATAAGTTAAAATTGAATGCTTTTATTCCTTTTGGTATTTCTTGCTCGAAGAGCTGATTTAACCAATTAGAAAACAACTTATAGTTATCCATTTTTTTACCTCGTTATTAAATAATTGTTGCATTAATCTGATGTTATAATGCGGATAAATTTAAGTCAATTTGACTATTTAGGGTACCGTCAGCATTTTGGAAAAAACCCACGCTAAGCAAAAAATAAAATAAGCCATCCATTTGGACAGCTCATTTACATAATTATCGTTATCAGAAGTTGTTTTTAGATGATCAGCTTTTATATTTTATAATAGTTCTGTTTATATCTTTAAACTCTAAAGCAGTCTTAATAAAATCTAATGATTCTGGGCCATCGTCTAATTTATTAGGAAGGATTATGTACCATAAACTCCATCCTTTATACTTTGATTCGTTTGGTAAGTATTTATCTAAATTTATTATATGTCCCGAAGTAGATTCATAAGATACCTTGCTAATAGATGGATTTTTAAGATAACCAAAAATAACTTTTCCATTTGAAACTACAAGCGTAGGTGATATACCAGAATCTTGTACTTCTAACTCACTTACATTTCCTCCTCCGGCTGTCCCACTAACAGTCCATTTTCTGTTTTTCATTTCTAAATCCGCTATTGAAATATAATTATCAGGTGTAACAAAAAAAGCTATTTTTCCATCTATCTTTATAATACGTCCTAAAGCATGATATTTATCTATTTCTGTATTACTTGTTGGTTTTAATTCTTGTTTTAATGCTTCTTGCTGTGTGTCGTATCCTTTTGAAATTGAACAGCCACTAATGATAAGAGTTAGGAAACCTAATATAAGATGTTTTCTAAGTTTTTTATACAAAGGTTTTCTCCCCTCTTATATTTTGTGAAAATATGGATTCATTACATTCTATCGCGAAAGAATTAGAATAAGTCGTACATTTTTTGATGTATATCCTATACATGCTCGGTTAACATAACGTAACATTAGCGGAAGTCAATGTACCTATTAATATTGGGAATTAATGATTGTATAATACCGTGTGAAATATCTGTAAGGAACGCTCTCCGTCATATTTCCTTTTTGAAAAGCTAAAGAATTTCTGTATATATCTCTCTCTAAAAATTCCCATCCATCTTGCTCTCTCATTTCAATATAGGGCTCTAGTTCCCCTCGTTTTACTAAATAGGTATAGCGAGTATCGTTAGTTTGTACTTCCATTATATTTTTATCTGTAAAGATCATCTTTGACATAGCAATTGCGAATGGTATCGGATTTCCTTCTTGAAAAATGACATCCTTTTTTTGTACAAAGAATACACATGCTATACTTAATATTACTAATAAACTTATGAAAAATATCTTTAATTTCATTAAGGTACTCTCCTTCCTTTTAATTCCATTTTATCATGAGTGATCTATTTCGATAGAACTTTTTTTGATGTATATCTTATTCATGTAAGGTTAACATAACGTCCCATTATTGAAATTTAATATGTTTAAAATTAAAAGCTTATAAAAATCCCATTTAGTTCATTTTACTAAATGGGATTTTTATATAAGATATTTATTATTTTAAGGAATTAGTTCATTTTTATTTTTCTTTTACAAAATAGAACCCTGTCCCGTCTTTTTGTGGTATAAATCCTTCCTTAATTGACATATTTTCTACCATTTCCTGTTCTTCTTTTGTTATAACTGTAGATTGATCTTTATTTTCCACATTTAACATGTTTTCTCTAGCTTCTTGTTCTTCTCTTGTTATAACTTTTAAAGTATCTTCTCCATTAATTTTTGTTTGTTTTAAAAATACTTCCTCATTTTGTGCAGATACTTCTATGTTTTGCAAATCTTTATCCTTCATAAAATCAATTGATAATATGAGAGCTCCTGTAAAACAAAGAATTAAAACTAATTTCCCCTTCATAAAAACCTCCTGATTTTCTAATAATGACTATCTATTACATATAATACCATTAATTAATTGTATTATCTTCTTCAATCATTTTATTCTATTAGTCGAACAATCAATAATGTATAAAATATTCATGTAAAGTTAACATAACGTATCATTATCGGGATTCAATGTATTTAGAAGACTATTAAAAGTCCCCCAGATTGTTTAACTGGGGGACTTTTGTTTTCACATAATTATCGTTGGCGAAAGTTACTTTTTAGATTGTAGTTTAAAAGTTTCTGTTTTATCGTTCCAACTTACAGTGATTGTTATTACATCATTTTTATCAGTCGTAGCACAACCTTTACATGACTTTTTAATTTTAATAAATTTTTGAGTTAGTGGAACATTTCCGTTTCCTCCACCATTACCGGTTTCATAGTTATACTTAACATTATCTTTGACTTTTGAAGGATCTCCCTTATAAATCAGGGTAAGTTCACTTGCTTCATTATTTTCATCATATGTATAGCCTTGGTACGTACCCTTCCAATTTGCACTCTCACCTTTAAGGGTAAACCTCTTATCATTAGAACAAGCTCCTAATATAAGGATTACTACTAAAACAAACAGAAATTTTATTTGTCTCATCGAATCCTCCTACACATCTTATTCTCGTTCCCTTATATTTCCATTTTACTGTATTAAATTTATGATAAGTACTAAAAGATTAATGAATATTGTATACGTGTAAAGTTAACATAACGTAATATTATCAGCAGTAACCAAATCCCCGAAAGCTATTTATACCAAGACTTTTCCAGATTTCCGTTCCCTCTGCTGTATGCAAGGTTTCATACATTCCTGCCACAACAGCATTTGACAGTTCAAACCGTTCTTGTAGCTTGCATGAAATCCTGCATATCCTTAGCGTATAAAATCCGCGTTTTACCGTCATTACCCCTTCTCCAACATACGAACTATACAAATTACAAAAATCCCTATCAAACTTTGAAAGTGCATCTCAATATCTATACACTAAAAACCGAAGACCTTAAACTTGTCTTGAATTGTCCCTCTCTAAAAACCGAAATTAAATTTTACATACATATTTGATCTTCCTAACAAAAGACAAGATGCCAGAAATTCCATGGGATAAGTCCCCTCTTTGTCCATTCCTTCGGTTTTAGGCTCGTCTAGGGATAAATTTATCTTAGGTTGATAGTGATGTATGGTGACCCCATATACATAAATACATTTTGTCGAAATTATTAAAAAGGGGAATTTTTCTATTTGAAGAACTAATAATTGTTTGCCAATATGTATTAGAAATCTCAATCTAAACTAAAGGAGAACAAAATGGGACAAAACAATAAAGGCTTTTCTGAAACAGGGTTGCGCAAAATGCGCAATGTACTGGCGCAGCATGTCGATTCTGGAAAGATTCCTGGGCTCGTCGCCTTAGTCAGCCGAAACGGCGAGACGCACGTCGAAGCGCTTGGAACAATGAGGCATGATGGTGGCGCACCAATGCGTCGGGACACGATCTTTCGATTGGCGTCCACTAGCAAGCCGATCGCAGTTTCACCGGTAATGGTTCTGCTCGACGAGTGCAAACTGCATTTGGACGACCCAGTAGACAAATGGCTGCCCGAACTCGCCGACCGGCAGGTGTTGAAACGGCCCGATGGTCCGCTGGAAGAGACCGTCCCAGCACGGCGTCCTATCACTGTACGAGACCTATTGACCTCCACATTCGGGCTCGGAGTGGATCTCACGTTGATGGGTTCTCCGATCATGAACGCGTTCTTCGAGAGTGGGATATTCGACACGCCAGGGCAGGATATGCCCGATCCAGATGAGTTTATGTGTCGCCTAGGTGCACTTCCGCTAAGCTACCAGCCCGGAGAGCGGTGGCAGTATCATATCAGTATTGAAGTGCTCGGCGTGCTTGTTGCCAGGGTCACGGGTCAGACATTCGAGTCGTTCCTGCGCGAACGCATCTTCGATCCACTGGGAATGAAGGACACTGGCTTCTACGTGCCTGAGCGCAAGATTGACCGGCTTCCACCTGCCTTCAACCCCGATCCGCAGACAGGTGAGTTCATCGTGTGGGATGAGGGTGCAGGCGGACGTTACAGCAAACCTCCAGCATTCCAAGCAGGCGGTGGTGGGCTGCTCGCAACCGTCGACGATTATCACGCGTATTTGCAGATGCTGTTGAACAAAGGGATGCACGGAACCAAACGGATCCTGTCCCGACCTGCAATCCAGCTGATGACCACCAACCGTCTTACTCCTGAACAACAAGTATACCGAGACGATTTGGCCAAAAACAACGTCCATTTGTCGTTTGGACAAGGGATACAAGGCGGCTGGGGCTTTGGGATGGCGGTGCGTACCTATCTTGGAGACTACGCGTCTATCGGTCAGTTCGGCTGGGATGGCGGAACCGGCACTGCAGCTTACGCTGATCCAGACAAACAGTTTACTGGAATCCTGTTCACCCAGGTTGGGATGTCCACTCCGGACTCATCGCATCTTATCCAAGACTTCTGGACCACGGTCTACCAAGCAATCGAAGACTGAAACCGAACTTAGGTATTGTTTAAAGGAAAACGGCAAGACGGATGCATAATCATAGGCTTGGCGTATATTTTTTAATGTTATATTATAATATTATTATTTGTATATATAACCATCTACTTTGAGGATGATGCCCTCAACTATCCGAGAAAAACTGCTTTTATTAATAGATATTAGGGGTCCTGCCACACATCCATCAACTTAAGGATTTAGACTATTTTTGAAGCTAAAAGCACGTTACTATTCTCTTATGTTAATGAGAAAGGGTGACGTGCTTTTTATGAATATGCACCAAAAACAAGAGTTATCTTTATTTGCCGAAGAGTTATATCGATATATGTCTCCCGCTACACTTAATCAATTAGCTATAGAAGCAGGCGGAATGAAACGAAAACGTAAGTGCCACGGGCACCATTTCTTATCTTTGTGTGTATGGTTAAATCAACAAATCGCTACTACCTCTCTTACTCAACTTTGTAGTCAATTAGAAACTTCAACAGGAATTTTATTAAGTCCTGAGGGACTTAATCGACGATTTAACTCGGCTTCTGTAGCCTTTTTTCGAACTGTATTTACTACACTTCTACAAGCTAAAATTGGAGGGTTATCTAAGATTTCTCATTCTCTTTCTGCTTACTTTGAGCGTATTCGTATCCTTGATTCTACAACCTTTCAAGTTCCAGATCGATTCGCATCTACTTATCCTGGTGCCGGAGGATGTAGTCATAAAGCTGGTGTAAAAATCCAACTAGAGTATGACTTGTTGAGTGGAGAATTTTCTGATGTGAAAATTGAACCAGGAAAACGAAGTGATCAGGCGTATGGTGCGACTCGAACAGGCATGATACAAAAGAATGAGCTGTATATTCGTGACTTAGGATATTTTCGTCTACAAGACTTTAAGTCTATTCAAGACAAGCAGGGGTATTATTTATCCCGTCTTAAGTTACCAACTAAAATATATAGAAAAGAGTTCGAAACAGTGGTATTTAAAACAAAATCCTCTCAATTGAAACCGGTATATATACAAATTCATTTAGAAGACATTATGAAACAACTACAACCTGGCCAAGTGTATGAATTACACGATGTATATGTAGGGAGTAAAGACAAACTGCCTACTCGTATTGTAGTTTATAGGTGTACCGAGGAGCAAAAACAGAAACGCCTACGTGACCGAGCTATTCGCGAAAAGAAAAAAGGAATTACATATACAGAGCGCACGAAGCTTTTACAAGGTATTACGGTATATATGACAAACATTCCTACGGAATGGGTTCCAAAAGAGAAAATCTATGATTTATATTCATTACGTTGGCAAATTGAGCTGTTATTTAAAATATGGAAATCTTGGTTTCAAATTCATCGTTGTAAATCTATTAAACAAGAGCGATTAGAATGTCATCTTTATGGGCAACTCATTAGTATTCTATTATGTTCTTCTACTATGTTTAAAATGCGAGAACTCCTATTACGTAAGAAACAGAAAGAGCTAAGTGAATATAAAGCGATGTACATAATTAAGGATTATTTTTTACTTTTTTACCAAGCATTACACAAAAACACCCAAGAATTATCAAAGGTTCTCCTTCGTCTGTTTAACCTCCTACAGCACAACGGACGAAAATCTCATCGATACGAGAAAAAGACAGTCTTTGATATTTTGGGTGTTGTTTATGAGTATACCACTTCTACTCATCAGGTAGCATAGTAAAAAAATTGAAACCCGTCAGGGTTTATTTGATATGCCCACTTTTATAAAATCTACAAAAGATAATAAAAAACTATATGGAAAGACCGCATTTTGTTTGAAAATATACCTTAAGTTGATGGATGTGTGGCGGTACCCCATGATTCACTCATAAGGAAATAGCATCCCAAAAGAGAAATAAGAGATAAATGTAGAATGTTATGTGATATTGTTTAATATAGTAATTAATACGATACGTGAAATTATTATATTGATAGTAAAAAGCTCCTTGTATGGCGGAGCCTTTAATTTCTCTATTTAACTTGGTATTGTTGCAACTCTTTAACCAGGTACTCTGCACCTTCTGGACTTATTGTAATCTTTCCATTTGCTAATGACATATTACGCTCTGAAACCTCACCAGTTATCACACAATCCCCACCAGCTTGATACTTCTGTAAAACAATTTTTTCTCCATCTACAAAGATCTCTAATGGTGATTTTTCTTTAATACCGAGCGTATCCCTCAGTTCTTTTGGGATAACTACACGCCCCAATTCATCTACTTTTCTAGTGATTCCCGTTGACTTCATTCAGCCTCTTTCCTCTTTTCATTATCTTATTTACCCTATGTTTTTCTTTTTATTGTAACAAGCTTTCTCCAAATATAAAAAGCATTATGATCCAAAACCAGACAATCATCCTGAGTGTATTTTTGAATCCTCCCCACAATGAAATAGTTTCTTCTTTCATTCTTAACATCCTTTCTCCTTATTCTTTTGGTTCTCCAAACCATTCATACATTGCTTGACGACTAATAATCCATTCCTTACGCTTTCCTTCAGGATGCAAAAAGTACTTAACTAAGCCTTCTTGTAACATGCGTTCTAGATCCTTCACTTGCTTCTCATTCATTACAGACGGGCTGTATTTATTCTTCAATGTCTCACGAGGAATCCTCCAATAAAAAGATGCTTCAGCTGGTATCATGTATTTTTCGATTTCTTTCATGAGAGTTCTCCTTTGTTTGCTGTTTTCCTTCTATGTTACAATAAATGAAGAAGGAAATGGTCAGATTCCCTTCTTACTAGATCATTTATGTCATTGCCCTTTGTCTGCTGTTAAGCAAATGAAGGGTTTTATTTTGCTTGTTTATTTTGACTATCTATCACTGCAAGACGTGTAGCTTTGAAATAAAGTTTGTTCAAAAATGCCTCGCAATCCCAAGTTTTACGATAAATAAAAAGAATCCATTTTGAAAAAAGATTGATCAAAATGGATTCTTCTCTTACAGATTTATGTTTAGTTTTTATAAAAAAGTTTGATCATTTCTACCTATGTTGTTCAACAATCGCGCCCGTTTGTTGAAGATCACTGAAGCTTCTATTAGCTAGTTAGTTTAAGCAGAAAGCTTCACACTCTTTTGTTCTATTCCCGTCATTTCACTTATTTCCTCACTGTTTAAATTCGACAAAAGAAATTCTAGTTATTTCTTCCCTTGTTAAAGGAAACAAGAAAGGAATGGAGAAATCTATTCCCTTCTTGTCTGCATACCAAGCCCTATTTAGTGAATTTTGGTTTAAAATCACCTTTATAAGGTTCATGTTCAACGAATATAGTTATGTCCTTGCCACCTACGTCTTTACCAGTTCTTTTATACGTAAATTTATTATTATTAAGTTCGGTAAGTTCAAGGGCGGCGCCATACTTATTATTTCCAATTGAAACATGGGCTCTTATCTTATTTCCGTGTACAACATCGAAGTAGCCATAATCACCGCGGCTTTTGCCTGTTTCAGCATTGAAAAACTCATATTTATTAGTCTTATCATTAAATTTTGCCAGACTTATAAAATTTGAATTATATTTTGTTACATCATTGCCGTTTTCATCTAATACCTTTGTTCCTTTCCAAAGGGTGCTACCTAAAATTTTATCTCCATCAACGTTTTTAACAATATCTCCTGTAGTAGTGTCCAACTGCTTGTCCGGATCAGTAAAAGACAGCTCTTTTTCTTTATATGGAACATGTTCAACGAATACCTCTACGTCGTTGCCATTAGCATCTTTTCCCATTCTTTTATAAGTAAAAACATCTTTATTTAGTTTTGTCATGTCAACAACAGCTTGGTAATTCATTGATTCTGAAATTAATATTCTCTTCTTCCCATCATTGGTGATAAAGAATGTTCCTTTATCGCCACGACTTTTACCTGTCATAGCATCAAAAAATTCATATCTTCCTGATTTCACATCATATTTCGCAAGACCAATGAAGTTTGTATTCTCTTTTGTTAAGTCATTATTATCTTTGTCATACACTCTTGTACCTTGCCAATCTGTGCTACTAAGAATGTTAGCCATTTCCTGACCTTTGGTTAACTTATTTTCCTTTTTAGTCTCTTTAACAGCTTGTTCTTGCTTCTGTTTACTATGATATTCTTGGGCGTTAGCACCAGCACTGCACCCTATTAAAACTAATGTGAATCCGAGTAGTATTGATGATATTGCTTTTGCTTTTTTGTTCATTTTTATCGTCTCCTCATTTTATGATTGTAGTGAATTTACATTATTGTCTATTATTTATAGTAGTAATACAGATCGCTTGTACTGATTGGAATCTTATACAATCCGGCTATTTTGCTCCTGCTTTTAACAAAATTTTTTCAATCTCTTTAAAGCCTTTCTCACGTGCATGTTGTAAAGGAGTCACCTTATTATTGTCTGGAATGTTCACATCCGCACCATGTTCAATCAGCAATTGCACCGTTTGCTGCTGCTTATCGTCTCCATCATTCAAAATAATCGCTTCTAATAAAGCTGTCCAACCAAGATTATTGACATGATTCACATCAATATCCGTATGGATGAGAAGTTCTTTTATTACATCCACATATCCATGTTCTGAGGCAGGGATTAAAGCTGTTCCTCCATACCGGTTTGTAATCGCCGGGTCGGCCCCTGCTTCAATCGTAAGTTTTAGAATATCTATATATCCTTCTGCACCAGCATACAGGAAGGGATTGTTTTTCATATCATCCTTGATGTTCACATCCGCACCTGCCTTGATAAGTACTTTTGCGGTTTCTACATCATTGTTATATGTCGCAATCATAGTGGCAGTCCGTCCTTTTGAGTCCTGTGTGTTGATGTTCGCACCTTTCTTAATGAGTTTGCTTATGGTGTCTGCCTCTCTATGTTCTGCTGCTTGAAGCAACTGTTTATTTAATTCTTCGCTCACGATTTCCTTCTCCTTTTCTTGTTTTTTCGGTTCTCCACTAATGTTAGAAATACAACCTTGAAGCAAGAGAATACATCCTATAAATGCCATCATCCACTTCCACATAAAATATTCTCCTCTATTCTAATATGGTTTTTGCTCTGCTCTTTTTACCTGAGGAGTGAAATTTTTTATATTCTGCGGCTTTTTCTCTTGGAAAACACGTTCCGTTAAATATATAATTTATTCTTTTCTTTCCAAAGAGCAAAAGGATTCTTTTCATGATGATTTTTATCGAGCTTTAATAATTTAATGTCTCGTTGTTCCTTTGGAAGAGCTATTTGCTGATAAACGTATTTTGTTCCTAATCCAATTTCTTCTTCCTCTTGTGCAGTATAGGAATAATAAACATGTTTAAGGTTCGCCCAGTAAATAGCACTTAAACACATCGGGCAAGGCTCCCCACTTACGTATAGTATACAGTCGGAAAGATCAGATGTACCAAGAGTGCGACAAGCCTGACGGATAGCTAGAAGTTCAGCATGCGCAGTGGGGTCGTGTGTTTTAAGAACATCATTTTCTCCCTTTGCAACAATCTCACCATCTTTAACAATCACTGCACCAAATGGTTTTCCTTTTTTGTTTTTGGTATTGTCGTAAGCTAACTCGATTGCCAATTTCATGAATTCTTCGTGACTCATTTAAAAACACTCCTTTAAAAATTAAATATTAAATATGATTTTTTTCACTCATGTTTTTTTGTTTTCCATAGTTGTTCTAGCACAATTACGATGATCGTACCAACAATGAGACCATTCCTTAAAATATATTGGAAAATAGTAGGCAGATCATGAAATATTCCTTTAGGAAGAAACATTAATCCAATACCGATTAGCAATGTGATTCCTAATATAGTTAGTTGACGCTGATCTAATTCGTCTTTCAAAAGGGATTGAAACGAGATCCCAATCATTTGGACAAAGGATGCTAAACTTGCGGCACAAGCAATAGGGCCGGGAAGCATAGCTAAGAAGTTGACGATTGCCGGAACAAAGGCTATACCTGCTAAGGCTAAACTTGCTATTAGGAAAGGCATTATTCGTTTTTGCTCGGTTATTCGGATAAAACCCGCCGATACTGGCAATGGCACAATTCCAATTGTCGAAAAAAGAGCTGATATAACATGTGTACTACCGCCTGCCCAACTGGCGCGATTAATGGTTTGTTTTTCGAATTCTCCTGATTCTGGAACCACTTGTTTAACAGCCGTAACGGCCGCTATCGTATTAGAGACTAAAATAAACGTAAATACAATTGAGGTTATAACCATTCCAGCATTTAACTTCGGGGTCCCCCATGCAAAAATGTCTGGTAATTTAATGAAGGAAGCCGGTGTGGAAATCGTATTGGGGGTTTTTCCTAATAAGAAATATAGTAACCACCCAAATAAAATTCCTAACAGTACGGAGTAACTTTTCATCCATCCTTTTCCTTTAATTGATAGCACTATCACTAGAACAAATACGCCAAATGAAATCGCTACTATTTGATAATCTAGGTTGGACTGTCCTTGTATTCCGAGCATTCCCTCTAAAAAAACACCACTAAGTTGAAGACTCAGAATCAAAAGAAAAGAACCAGTAACTAAAGGAGTGAACAAAAACAGCAGCCGATTAACCAGGCCGGTTATGCCAAGAATAACTAGTAAAAATCCTGTAACCAGCAAACCACCTTCTAAAAGTTGTAATGTTTCTTTCGTACTTTCCCCCTGCTGAATCGCCATACCCGCTAAAATAACAAATACACTGACCCATGAACCTGCAGGTCCGTCAGCGATCGGATAGCGATGTCCGAGCCATCCTTGTATAAAAGAGCTAATGCCCACCACAAAAAAAGTTCGTTGCATCAAATCGGATATTTCCTCAGTCGATAAATGAAATACTCCCCCGATTACGATCGGTAATGCAACAGAAGTAGCCAGCAGGAAAAAGAACCATTGAAATATGCTTAAAGCGCCGTAAAAATGTTGTTTCTTCATATTGTTTCACCTTTATATTAAAATGTTTATTTTTTCCAAGTACCAATAGAAATTAGTTCTAATTGGCTTAAAAATAAAGATTTCCCGCAAGAAAAGCTTTTATTAACCTATCTCGATGTTCTAGCTAACATCTGCAAAATTTTTTTACTTAAAAATGCATCGCGGTTTAAAGCCGTTGCGGGAAATTTCTTTTCATCTAAAATTATGATATCTTAGAATGTAGTATATGAAAAATATAAAAAAAATTAATTTTACTTAAGTTTTTCATATAGGAAGGGAGTTTTTTCCACTGATGGATATTAGACAACTGCGATATTTCATAGCAATTGTAGAAGAAAGAAAAATTTCTGCTGCCGCTGAAAGACTTCATATCTCCCAGCCTCCGCTAAGCCAGCACCTGAAAACAATGGAAGATGAATTAGGAACGAAATTAATAGAGAGAAGTGGGAAATTTTTAGAAGTGACGGAAGCAGGAAAATCCTTATATAAGTATGCGCTACAAATGACTCAGTTAATGGAAGAAGCCAGAATGGAGGTAAAGGAAGTCGGAAACGGGGTAAGTGGAAGACTGACGATAGGTATCAATACTTTTTCGGTAGGCGGATTACCTGAGTTACTTCACCAATTTCACAAAAAATATCCTAAGGTTACATATAAAGTTCATCAAAATGAGTCATCTCATCTTTGTCAATTAGTGAGAGACAGGATTGTAGAGCTGGCGATTATACGATTACCGCTCGAGTTAGATGATTTTTCAGCTATCCATCTTTATACAGAACCTTTTTACTTTATTACTTCAAATAAAAAGCAGCCTTTTAATCATCAGGTTATGCTTGCTGACATTCAAAACCACCCTCTGATATTACCGAGTACAGAAGGATTGGGAGTTCATTATATGATCTTGGAAGCATTTTCGAAAGCTCAACTACATCCGAACATTATTGCCGAGTGCTCTGACATCTCCCTTTTATTAGATTTAGTCGCTTGTAAATTTGGAGAAGCCATTGTTCCGGAAACCGTCATTAAACAATACAAAAACTACAATATCCAGGCTTTCAAAATTACAGATACAGAGCTATCTGCATCTATGGGCTTAATATGGCTGAAGAATCATTATCTATCAAAAACCGCTCAAAACTTTACAAAACTGTTAACAGGGTACCTCCAGCAAAACACGGATTTACAGCGTTAAGGATATTCCAGCATTCAAAATCCCAATCTCTCAGTGTCATAATTGAGAAATTGGGATTTATTTATTCAACTATATGGCCCGATTGTTGAATACAATGATTGGTATTTTTTAAACAACTTTATTATTTTTCAAATGACTTTATTGTCATTTAACAGTCACATATTAGTTATATGTAATATGTGACATCCTTTATTTTTGATAACTTTTTACGATTTAGGTCCTGATAGCCATTTGTTACTACTCAACAGTTCCTTAATCCGCCTTTCAGTTTAGATCTTCTTTTCACTTTTCACTATAAAAACGCCCCTTTAGATAAACAGATCCAAAGGGGCAAAACATCGTGTCTTTTTTATAAACACCGTGACTTTATTTAAAAGACTACGGAAATTATCGAACTTTATTTAAATGATATAATCATTATATATAGAAAGAGGTGATTGTAATGCCAACATTACTAGATACAGTAAAAAACTTACTCCATGAAAACGAAACAATCCTTTTTTACGCACAATGTTCCTTATCATTATTTTTACATAGAGGACCATCAATGCCAGGGATACTACTGACAACAAATAAAAGATTACTGTTTGTATATAAAGAAAAAAACGAGCCTACTCCTGAGCGATATGAAGAATACTTTTATGAACAAATCGAAGAAGTAAAAGAGCATCCTCACTTTTTCAGCTCTCACATATCTATTTACTACAACGATGATTGGGTACGTTTTGAAAAAATATACGATCAAAATATAAGAAAACAACTTTGTTCAATCATACAACAGCAAATTGTAAGTAGCTCGTTAACATAGGGCTACTTATTTATTTACTTTATCAGAACATCTACGCACATGCTTAACATTGCATTATAACGAAAAATAATTTTATTTTTTAGAAAATTCTGTTAAAATTAAGAGAAAAAGACTTGTAAGAAAGGAAGAAACAAATGATACATAAGTTAAAAGAAAACATCTCTTCTGTATTTGTCGGAAAAGAAAATGTAATTGACCTTCTCTTAGTTTCTTTATTAGCAGATGGACACGTCTTATTAGAAGACGTGCCTGGAACCGGAAAAACATTGCTAGCAAAAACAATTGCGAAAAGTATTGGCGGACAATTTTCCCGCGTACAGTTCACTCCTGATGTTTTACCGAGTGATGTAACTGGTATTGAATACTTTAATCCGAAAACAAGTGAATTTGAACTACGCCTTGGTCCTGTTATGACAAATTTATTATTAGCAGATGAAATTAACCGTGCAATGCCGCGTACGCAATCGAGTTTATTAGAAGCAATGGAAGAACGACAAGTAACACTTGAAAAGCAATCCACACCTCTTCCGAAACCATTTTTCGTAATCGCAACGCAGAATCCAATTGAATCACAAGGAACATTTCCACTTCCAGATGCTCAACTTGATCGCTTTTTAATGACCATTTCGATTGGCTATCCTACTCCAGAAGAAGAACTCCAAATGATGAGACGTTTTCGAAAGAACAAACCATTAAACGAGCTTCAGCCTGTCATCTCACTAGATGACATTATTCAAGTACAAAATAAAGTAAAAGATGTTTATGTATCAGAACCTTTAGAAGACTACATAATCAAACTTGCTAATGCAACTCGTAATCATGATTTTATCGCAAACGGAATTAGTCCACGCGGAACACTCGCTTTAGTAAGAAGTATTCAAGCTCTTTCCTTTTTAAGGAATCGAGAATTTTGTACACCAGAAGACGTGCAATTACTACTTCCTTACATTTGGAAACACCGCATTATTTTATCCATGGAAGGCGCTCTTCGTACGACAAAACAAGAGATTATAGAAGCGATTTTGAAAGAGGTTGATGTACCAGTGGAGATTGAACAAACATGAATGGTCAACGTCTCGTCTCCGTCCCATTATTATTTCAAAATCATACCATAAAATTAACAATTCCGATTGCACTGTTGTTCACATTTTTCTTACCGCAGCCATATATCGTATATCCGCTTCTGTTTTATTATGTATTTTCTTTCTTTATTTATCGGTATATCACTTACATAGAGAAATACTTTCAAATTATAAATAAGAAACAAACAACAAGATTGTTTCCTAAAGAGAATGGACAACTATCCATTATGTTACAAAATGAAGCAAAAGTATCGTTGGTGAATGGAAAATGTTTTTTTCATATACATCCATCACTCGATATTCATCCAAGCATAGGACTAGAACAAATATCAAAAAATCTCTTTTCTTTTCCATTTTCACAGCCTGCTCGTTCACATCAAAAGTTAGATTTAACTTTCACAGCGACAAAACGAGGGGTTTTTCAAATTGAACAGTTTGAATGCATCATTGGTGATCCTTTTCACATCATTCAAGTACATTTACCAATTATGCATAAATTAAAAACAGAAATTATTGTCTATCCTACCCCGAAGCAAGTTGCTGGACTACAAGAAATACAGCAACTATTACTGGGCTCTTATAGAACAAATTTTTCTTTTTTTCATGATGAAACGTCAATTGTCGGAGTAAAACAGTATGAAAGAGAATCATTTCGTTCCATCCATTGGAAGGCATCTGCCAAAATGCAAAGTTTACAAGCCAAGAAATATGAAGCAGTAAAAAATTATAGCTGGACAATTTGCATATGCCTTGCCTCAGATCGAGGAATTGGATGGAAAGAAAATATAGAAGACTTGATTTCCTATGCAACATACATTTGTCAAATTGCAACAGAAAAGAAAATTCCCTTTGAATTATTTATTAGCATTTTAACAGAAGATGGGCCTATGCACTTGACGCTGAATGAAGGCTCTATACATTATGCAAAAGCATTGGAAGAACTTGCACGTATTTCAGAAGATAGTACATTACTGCCGCGAGAGAGTTTTCTGCATTATATGATGCGAAAAAGAGTGAGGTCGTCTACACTATTTTTCCTTGGCTTCCCTAAACATACTATACCTTATACAACACAGCCAACATATATTGTTCACAATGAAGGAGTGGTGGAACAGCTTGAATACATGGCTACGGTACGTTAATGATTTTATTCTTCTCCTCCTTCTTTCTTTATTAACTGAAAAAGGAGAAGTTGTACACATTGTTTCGTTTCTTCTAGTCAGTCATATTTGTTTGCTGCCTATTATAAAAATTAGTAAAAAGAAAAAAACATGGTTTGTAGCACTATTCATTCTACAAGTCATGGTTTGCTATTCTTTGGCGTTATTTTCTACTATAAGTTCCGTATTATTACCGTTTTTCTTTTTTCTTGTGTGCGCAAAAGATGATGTTTCACCCTTTCATAAATTATTAGGAGCCGTTCTATGGTCTTTTGGTTCCATATTTCTCCATATGCAACTTCCTTCCATATGGGAATTAGGATTACTCATTTTGCATACACTCCTAACATTATGGATGACAAGTTTTAATCGAAATCAACAAATAATGCGATTACTATCAGTTACAGCTATTGGGATTACTAGTTTTTTATTCATACCTTTCCTTTCTTACGTACGAACTGGCATCACTTATGTCATTCAATGGATTGCTTTAGGATTAGGATATATTTTAAACCCACTATTTCTAGCAGCTGAACTGAAGCAAACTGACCGTTCTTTAAATAGTAATTTGATGCAAGGTAATTCGCCGCCTCCACAGGTTCTAGGAAAAGAATATGATCCGTTCGTTTTACAATGTATTACAATTCTTATCATTGTAGTTGCTGCCATTTATGTAATTTGGAAACTATTTAAAAGGCGTCATGAAATCAACTTTGGGCGTATGTCTTCCTATGAACCTATCATTGTTGGTCTAGAACAACGAAATATACAAAAGCGAAACCGAAAGTTACGCCCACCAAACAATGCAATTCGTAAAGAAATATTTAATTTGGAAAAGAAACTAAAACCACCATTAAATCGGCTACGCGGTGAAACAGTTGAACAATGGATGGAAAGACTTCATAGAGAAGAAAAGATCTCCATTCAATTTGATGTGATTATCGATGCATATAACGCTACAAGGTATGCAAACCGTGATAATACCGAACTTCTCCAGAAATTTAAAAGAGAAGTTCATATATTATACAAATATCGAAATCAGTGAAAGAAAAGAAATAATAAGCTTGAATCTCAATACTAGCTAAAAACCTCGACTTCTCCTACTGGAGTTATCGAGGTTCTTAATAGTATGATAAGGGTAATATAAAAGGTGCATCTAAAATAGCTGAAGAATTTTTAAAAGGTGTTCTAATTACACAGAAGAAGATGAATATTATGATGGAGATAGATCAAGCGTTAGATAAAAGAAATAAAACAGAGTTCATTCGTTTATCAAAGAAGTATAGAGAGCTTACATAAAAGTTGGATATTTTTAAAGTAAAAAAAGATAATGAATAGCAAAACAATATTAATATACTAATAATAACGAGTAGCGTTTCATTCATTTTCGCTTTCCCCTATCATGCTATTCTCTTATATTTTTTGCTTACATAATAAAAGAAGAACACCTTATGTGCTCTTCTTTTATTATTATTCATATTAATGTAGCAAGATGCTGCTTTGCATCGTATTCCTCTAAACTTTCCCCATGTTTAACACGATGAACAAAATCCGGATTAGAAATCAATGGTCTACCAAATGCCGCTACATCAATTGTACCTTCTTGTAGTGCTTCTTCTGCCTCTTTTGGATTTAAATTCCCAACTCCTACAATTATACCATCCCAATATTTACGAACTAATTGATGTAAGTTTTTTCCGTCAGCTATAACTTGCGTATAATTCATTGTTGAAGGATGAATCATCGTTAATCCTACTTCACAGAACATCTCTACGAAAGTTTGAATTGCTGCTTCAGGGTTTTCCCACATGTAGCTAGGGTTATCACCTTTAAATGCCGAAAAACGAATAAGCGTTTTATCTGCACCAATCGCACTTATAACGGCTTGCAATACTTCTTTCATAAATGTTAACCTTTGTTTTAAATCTCCGCCATATTGATCATTTCGATGATTCGCAAATTCATAAGCAAATTGATCAATTAAATACCCATGTGCCCCATGAATTTCTACCCCATCGAAGCCTGCTTCTATCGCATTCCTAGCAGCTTGCGCATACTGTTCGATAGTCTCTTGAATTTCTTCTATTGTCATCGCTTCTGGCGTATCAAAAGGCTTCCGAAAACGTGGGACATTTCCTTGTGCCGCAATAGCTGAAGGTGCTTGTGGTAAGAATCCACCTGTTAGTTCATGATGGCTCATACGTCCTACATGCCATATTTGCGCAATAATTGTTCCACCTTCTTCATGTACTGCATCTGTTACTGACTTCCAAGAATCAATTTGCTCCTCGGTATAAATACCTGGGACACCTGGATTCCCCTTCGCTCTTGGGCTAATTACTATTCCTTCTGTAATAATTAGACCAACACCATCTGCCGCACGTTTCCGGTAATACTCGGCTACATCAGCTCCAACTACCCCTGTCTCATCATTAGCAAAACAACGCGTCATCGGTGCCATTGCCACACGATTACGAAGAGACCAAGCTCCAATTTGAATCGGATCAAATAACTTTGTTTCTTCCACGTTTTGAAATGATCCCCAATTGTTTATATTCGTGCCTTCATAGATACTGGCTATTTTATTATTTGAATTTGTCATCTTTCTTCCCCCTTAATTAAAAATTCCACCTACATTTCATTGAAACGATGGAAACTGTCTATAACCGTATCATAAATTTTCACAAACTAGTGCGTCAATTTATCATTTTAGCCAAGAAGACTTCTTCCTCAATTTGTGTGAAGGTGCGTAGCACCAACAAATAGGCGGGAGATGAATTGGCTTTTTTGCGTAGCAAAACATATACTCCTATGTTATAATTTCCCATGTACAAGTTGTACTTTGAAAACTGAACGTATGAGGTTGTAGCAGGTACTTATTGGCTCTGCTATGTAAAATGTTCAAGCCTAAGAAGTAGCCGAAGACGCATTAATGATTCTTAGGAATCTTGCAGTAGGCTCATAAGCAGTCCCAAAAGCTAGACTGATGGGATAGAGGGGTTGGGTGTCTATAGCACACCATTGTGTCAACTCCACTAACGTTAAGCGTTCCGCAGTGTTCGATACGTTAGAAACCCCTACTTCAAACGAAGTTAAGTAGGGGAGTATTCATACGCTCTCCTTGTTATTACCCTTGTAGCGGTTTTCCATCAAAAGCTTTTATGTCTAATGGTGCAACTAAAAATTGATTTGCTTTGCCAACAAAAGTAGTGAAATGCTCACTCTTATTGTGATTAGCAACTACTTCTGTATTTTCCCATACCTCTACCATTGTATAGACATTTTCTTTTTCGGTATCCTTGTACAAATCATAAGACATATTTCCACTTTCTTTTCTTGAACCACTGATTAGCGGCTGAATCTCATCTAAAAACGCTTGTTGTTTTGCTGGATCCACATGAAATTTAGCATGAATTATAATCATAGTACTGTCTCCTCTCACTTTTCTACTTGTATTTGTATATAAAAGGTTAATCACACAAATAATGAAACCTTGTGATCTTCTACAATTACTTCCACTGAGCAATTTTATCAATTGGAAGGCGAACTGATGGGTAACCACTGTTAGCTGCTTTTCCAATTGATATTAACATAACTGGTACATAACGATCTTTATCTAAACCAAACGCTTCTGCAATTTTATCTTTTTCATATCCACCGATTGGACATGTATCGTATCCGTGAGCACGAGCTGTAAGCATAAGTTGCATCGCAACAAGACCACCATCAATTAAAACTGTGTCTCTCATTACTTCCGGCGAAACTGTTGAGAAATAACCTTTAAGCTTCTCCATTTGACTTTCTTTTACGTCTAAAGGCATATATCCAAGTTCAACTGCTTTACCGTAAATTTCTTCACCATTTTCAAAATTATTCAAATCACCAAAAACAGCAATCATTGCTGCTGAAGTTTCTACTTGACGTTGATTAAATTTAGCAAGTGGCGCAAGCTTTTCCTTTCCTTCAGCACTATCAATTACTAAGAAGCGCCATGGTTGCATATTTACAGAAGATGGTGCAAGCGTTGCTTCTGTAAGGATCTCTGTCATTTCTTCTTTACTAATTTTCACAGTAGGATCGTAATTTCGAATAGAACGACGACCTGTGATAATTTCTGTAAAATTATTTGTTTTTTGTAAGTTAGTCATAGATGAATTCTCCCTTTTTCTGTCTAATGATTACATTAGAATTCTTTTATATTTTTTTGAATGCGATTTAACATATTTAGAAGCTCATCACGTTCTTCTTCGTTGAAATCCTTTAACACAGAAGTTGCAAATCGCTCTTTTTCCTCTTGAAAGGAGTGAATTTTATTCCGACCAGCATCTGTTAAACTAACAAGGGTTATTCGATTATCATTCGGATTTTTACGTCTTGTAATCATTTCGTTAGCTTCAAGTTGCTTTAAATGCCGGGTAATTGCTGCATTGTCAATATTGATTTCTTTTTGAAGTGCTTTTTGACTTATTTCATCTACTAGATAAAGTTGATGTAAAAGTTCCAGTCTAGACTGGCTAATCCCCGTACAACCTTCGAATTTCGAACTAATGTCTTTATTGAGGAAATGTAATTTATATAAAATAATTGCTTCCTTTGAACATGAATCGCTCAAATTACCACCCCTTTTTTAGACTACCTAAAAAGTTGATGTATCAATAATTGACCCATCAATAATTGATACATCAACTAATATACATAAATTTCATTTGAAAGGCAATAATTTTGTTTTTATCCTCTTTTTAATGGGAAGTTATCCCTTCTACTTCTCAAAATTATATTTACTATTCCCTTTTCTCACCAAAATTATTATTCAACTATATTTCCATATGTACAGCTTAGAGTCGGATGTCTTTTATGCTAGACAAAACAATAATATACTCTTCTTATTCTCCTCTGACCTATATCCAATTTTTAAAAGATAGGATTTCACAAAAAGAGACTGCCCCAAAAGGCACATATGTACCTTTTGAGGCAGTCTCTTTTTATTTGAAATTATACATAACCTTAACAGTACAGAGCCGTCTTTCTTTTAATTTGTCACAATATGTTCTACACACTGCGGTAAATGATCTAGCTTTGTTTTTAAAAAGGCAGGCTGCGTATTAAAATGATGGATCTCCTCTAGTGGAACCCATTGAAACTCAAATTCTCGTCCACCATCTTCTCTGATAAAAGAATCTGTTTTTGAAATATCACAATCCTCTAAATGCGTTTCATAGTAAAAACCTATTTCATGAAACTCATGATTATCATAAGTAAAAAACTTCTCAACAATCCATATTAATCGTTTTACATTTGCATCCACTTCTAACTCTTCTTTCATCTCTCGTTTAAGAGCAGACTCACTACTTTCAAGCATTTGAACTCGTCCTCCAGGTAGACACCAAAAGTTATCTCCCTTCCCGCGATGAAGAAGAACCTTTCCATTCTCTATACATACAGCTGCTACGCGATAATTAAAACGTTTCCCATCCTCTGTAAAAACAATATCCATCCCGATTCCCCCCACACTTATCTGATAAATAAAAACCCACAAATTCCATTATAAGAAATTTGTGGGTTTTTTTCTAATTATTCAAAAAAGCCTTTTGCAACTTCTCTCGCGTGTGCCATTGCTTTTTCTTTAATGCTCTCTGCCTCATCCGGCATTTGATTCATACCTTCTACAATAATAGATTGTACATCTTCAATTCCAACAAAGCTCATAATCGCCCGAAGATAACGATCTCCAAACTCCTTTTCTATTGCTGGACCTTCTGAATAAATACCACCGCGTGCTTGAATATGAACGGCCCTTTTACCAGATAACAAACCAACAGGACCTTCTTCTGTATACTTAAATGTTTTTCCTGCCATACAAATTGTATCAATGTATGCTTTCATAAGCGGTGGAAAGCTAAAATTCCACATCGGTGTTACAAATATATATTTATCTGCTTCTACAAACTGATCTGTTAATTTATTAATTGCAGCGATCTTACTTTGCTCTTCTGCAGAAAGATTTTCAAACGCTGTCCCTTTTTGTAGCTTTCCCCATCCATTAAGTACATCTGCATCAATATATGGAATATTGGTTTTGTACAAATCAAGATCAATAATTTCATGATCCGGAGCCTCGTGACGATATGCTTCTAAAAAAGCTTGTCCAACTGAAAGTCCATATGATTGATCAGTTGGTTTCGGATTCGCGGTAATGTATAGAACTTTACTCAATTGCTATCCTTCCTTTCGAAATATAAATTCAACCCTCCTTATATTGCCTTTTATCTTAATTTTTATTAAAAATTTTGTATCTGTTCGAAAGAATCCTCTTTAACTTATCATGACACATACCGCAAAGTGCGATTATTTACTGCAAATTCGACTTCGGACTACATTGGTATTATGTTTTGCAAGTACTATCATGAACAACATTTTACTAAAAAACACCTCTCGAGAAAAAACAAAAGTATATATTTTATAATAAAAAAGCAGCATAACAATTTTATATCGTTTTGCTGCTTACATCATTTATAAATGTCTTATAAATAACACTCGACTTCCACTCTGTCCATCATAATTTGTATGTACAGATATCCCCTCTATTTGACTATCTCCTTTTTCAATATTAAACCCTACATCACGATGAAATTGAATGGACTTTTGATTAACAGGAGATGTTACTGCTTTTACAATATGACGACCATTGGAACGAACGGCATCAAAAAAGGAGGAATACAGTGCTGACGCAATCCCTTGTCTTCTATATTTTGGATTCACACCGATAAAATGAACGTATGCCTCATCTTCAAAAGTTTGCGAAAAAAAGCCACATAAAAACCCTGCAATTTCATTATCATTTTCAATAATAAAACTCGTTTCTTGAAAATGAACAAAAAACAGCTTTGGCAGCATATCTGCCATCTGTCTCCCGCCCCACCAATCATTAATAACAGAATGAATTGTAATATAATCCTCAGGCTTAATTTTTCTAATATGCATATGTCATGTCCTCTCACTTCTCATTTATATGTATGTTATTAGCCATTGAAGTTCACTTTCCTTTATCATTTTTCGGAATTTCGTATCATCATATGAGATAATACAATAAAAATAAATGAAATTAGGATACACTTTTTCGATTCACCTCGCCACCTTTACGTACATTTAGAGGTGGGAGTCCTCTCAAAAGGTATGATAGAAAATAACGAAACAAAAGAAGCATGCTTACATCGTGAATTATTAGAGGAATTAGGCTGGGAAATTGAGGTACACCACTATATCGGAAATGCTGAGCGCTACTTTTATGCAGAAAAAGAAAATGTATACTATCTAAATGATGGCCATTTTTACATATGTAGTAAAGTACGAGAACATCATGTTCCTATTGAAAATGATCACATCTTACATTGGATATCTTCTTCTGAAGCACAGCAGTTGCTTGTTCACGATCACCAGCAATGGGCCGTGAAGCAAGCAATCTTATTATGTAAACAAAAATGACCACTCCTCTTAGGACGTGGTCATTTTCATACTAACTTACCTTTTTTAAATTGAGCGCTGGCTTTTTCACTGTTCTTTTTTTCACAACGTATAACCCAGCAAAAATAACAAACCCACCAAACAATTGCATGATGTTCACCTGTTCGCCTATCGTTACAGCTGCAAATATAACCGCGAATAATGGAACAAGATACATATACACCATTACTTTTGTTGAACCAATTTTACTAATCCCAACGTACCACATTGCAAGTCCAAAAATCGTTGCAAATACAATAGAATATCCTAACGACCCCCAACTTAGCATATCACTCGGCCATGTTAAGGAGTCTACATTCATAATGCAGTATAAAACAAGCGGAACAATTCCTAATAACGTTGACCAAGCGGTTACTCGCATCGCAGAATATTTCGTAATAAGCGGCTGAGCAAGAATTGGATACCAGCCCCATGCAATCGACGCAACCAATCCAATTATATTTCCAAGCCATGCGTATTCATATGTAGACTGATTCGTATGCCCTGTCAATAGCACAAGCGCTGCCCCGCCAAAAGAAAGCATAGATCCGATTTGTATTTTCAGAGAAAAACGTTCTTGTTTATGCAATACAGCTAAAATCCCAGTAAAAATTGGAGACATTGCAATTAATAATGAAGCATTCGTCGCAGAGGTATATTTTACTGAAAGCATAAACAGTGTTTGATATAAAGTTGTCCCTACAATACCAACCACCAAAAGTCTCAGCCAGTCTTTCCTCTCTATACGTAATGAACGTTCCATAATAAAAGTAATAAGTAGTAATATTGGTGATGCAATTAAAAAGCGCATACTATTAAATTGAATGGATGACATATATGTCACTCCGTATTTTCCTATCGTATAGTTTGCTCCCCATACTAAAGCAACTAACATCAGGAGCCATTCCATTTGCCTTCGTTTCATCCAAATCTCCCCTTCCCTCATTTAGCATAGTAAAATTGGCCCAATGCAACACCATCCAATTGGCTGTTTTTTCACCCAGCCAATTTGCTATAATGGTGATAATGAAGGAACAAGGAGACGTTACAAATGAAATGGAAGTTAGATTTAGATAGTAAAATCCCGATCTATCAACAAGTTGTTGATTATATTGAAAGGCGTATTATGTACGGAGAGCTTCCACCAGGAAGTTTTCTCCCTTCAGAGCGCAAGCTAGCAGAGCAGCTTCAAGTAAATCGAAGTACAATTACAACGGCCTATAATGAACTACGTGCAATGGGAATTGTTGAAAGTACAACTGGAAAAGGCACAAGGGTCAGTACACAGATGTGGGGTGTATCGCCGAAATTCGCACCGAATTGGAGCGGTTTTGTGGAAGGTGGGACATTTTTGCCTAACTTACCACTCCTTCGCTACATTCGTGAGCAAGTGCAGCAAAATGAAAATATCATTGATTTTGCAAACGGTGAACTTGGATGTGATTTGTTTCCTCATCAGCAATTACAAGCAATTTTACGCGAACAACCGTTAACACAATCATTAAGCTATGATCATCCACAAGGCTACCTTCCTTTACGAAAAATTGTAGCTAAATATATGAAGGAGCATTTACAAATTGATGCAACTGAACAATCGATTATGATTACTTCCGGTGCGCAGCAAGCACTGCACCTTATTGTGCAATGTTTATTAAATCCAGGCGATGCAGTCGCATTTGAAAGTCCGTCGCATTGCTATTCCTTGCCCCTTTTCCAATCGGCTGGCATTCGTATTTTTCCATTACCTGTTGATGAACATGGCATTCATCCAGACGATGTATACGAACTTTATCGAAAGCACCGGATTAAAATGATTTTCTTAAATCCCAATTATCAAAATCCAACAGGGACACTCCTTCATCCCAAAAGAAGGGAAACACTTCTATCTTTATGTGCCGATTTACGAATTCCAATTGTTGAAGATGACCCTTCTAGCTTATTAACATTAGAAAATAAAGAACAAACATGTTCAACTTTAAAATCAATTGATACAAACGGAACAGTCATTTATGTTCATTCTCTGTCTAAAATGATAGCACCAGGATTACGAATCGGCTGGCTCGTTGCTCCGCAGTCTGTTGTTGAACGATTATCAGATGCACGGCATCAAATGGAATTAGGTTTAAGTATTTTTCCGCAATGGCTTATACAACAATTTTTTGAAACAGTTCCATTTGAAACACATTTACAACAGTTACGCTATGAACTATTACAAAAAAGAAATATATTAGCAGACGCACTGCAATGCTCACTTCAGAAAGAACTCTCATTTTCTATACCAACAGGCGGAATTTACATATGGGGAAAATTAAAACAACCTATTCAAGAGAAACAACTTATTATGCAAAGTTTAAAACAACAAGTGGCCTTTATGCCCGGCAGTATTTTTGGTGCAAAAGATGATTATATTCGTCTATCATATGGAAAAGTAAATATAAATTATATTACTGAAGGGATCTTTCGACTTCAAAAAGCAATCAACTTTTGTTATTCGTAAAGGCTTCCAACATTACGATTGGAAGCCTTTCGATTTATACCAAAATTTTGTTTGGACAATTGCCGGCCAATTTGTACGCTCTGCTAATTGCTTTATTACTTCGTTCACCTTGATTCCTCTTAAAATATGTACATACCATTCGATATCTGATATACACTCGTATTCTCCTTGTCTCCTTGAAACTCTACAGCAAATGGTACCTCCCCGCAGTTCTGTAATTGATTCTGAACTACTCCATTCCCTATTGGTTCACAAAGTTGAATTGTTATTTTCCCAAGAGAAAAACTTCGAAATACAGCATTCCACTCCTTATCTATTTTTGGCGTACTCATTTCTATTTGCAATAACTCTTTCCATAGTTTGCTTGTTTCATTTACATTATTAACAGCATAGAATACCTTTTTCATTCCAGTTACATTATTGTCATGAAATGAAATCACTCCTTTTTTCTGTAAATCTGCTCTTCTTTTTTCATCCAATTCACCCCACTCAATAAAAAACGGTAATCTAGGTTCATCAGCTTCCTGTTCAATAAATAGCATTTTCCAGCTTAATAGAGTTCCATCATCTCTTAAACGTTTTCCCTCCAGCGGACCATTTATATGAAATCCCTTTTCAGAGAATTTCTTAGCAAGTTCTTCTATATGTTCTGTACGTAGTGCAACTTGAAGCATCCCTTCCCCCATTTGCAACTTACGAACAGTTTGCTGAATGAGAGGGTTCTCTGCTCTGTTTGCAGCTTCTTTGTTCTGAACTGCTAAAAACTCAATATATGCCAAATCAAAATAACATAAACTATTATATGTTCCCCAATTCGTATGCTCTCCTCCTTGAACTGTATGAAATCCGAGTATCTTCATTTGTTTTATTGCTTCAGCTGGAGAGCATTGAATTACGTGAACAAGATGATCAAACTGTAACATCTCCTCACCATCCTTACCTTTATCCTTTTTAGTGTATTACTTTTCGTTTATTTCTGGCAATTCAAAATTTTATTTAAAACATAGTTGATTTATATGATTAATATGTATTATAATAAAAAAAATTAGAATATGATAAAGCTGATTGGAAAACCAAAGGCTCTTTTCTCACTAGAGAAAGGAGCCTTTTTTATTTTATCCCGCTACTTTTGGGCAGCAAGACCCGACCTTAAGATTTTGAGAAGACAAAAGAGATAGATGGGAGATTATTGCCCGTAAGAGCCCGATTGATTCAATTAACCATCAGTCCTTGATGGTAATTTCACTTTATTATAAACGGAGGTATTAAACATGCAAAAATTAATTATCTTTGCCATCATTGGTTTTTTTGCTCAACTCATTGATGGAGCTTTGGGAATGGCTTATGGGGTAACATCTTCCTCATTACTACTCATGTTTGGAATTGCACCGGCGGTCGCTTCAGCATCTGTTCATTTAGCCGAAGTTGTTACAACTGCCGCATCTGGTATTTCACATATCCGCTTTGGAAATGTCGATAAATATACCGTTTCAAGACTGACATTACCGGGTGCAATTGGCGCTTTTGTAGGTGCTTGCTTTTTAAGTAACTTACCAGGAAATTTAATTAAACCATATATTTCAGTATTTTTATTCGTATTAGGTGTATATATCTTATTAAGATTTATTTTACAAAAACAAGTTGTTCAAACAAATAATAAACGCCTGTCTGGTAAGCAATTAATCCCACTTGGCCTTTTTGCAGGTTTTGTAGATTCAACAGGCGGTGGCGGTTGGGGCCCAATTACTACTCCTGTTTTACTTGCACGCGGTAATGAAGCAAGAAAAGTTGTCGGTTCTGTAGATACGAGTGAATTTCCTGTTTCATTAGCTGCCACACTTGGGTTTTTCATTTCTCTTGGATGGGAACAAGTCAGTTGGTTTTGGGTGTTTGCTCTTATGCTTGGTGGTATCATTGCAGCACCAATTGCTGCGTGGCTAGTACGAATTGTTCCTTCTCATTTACTTGGAGTTCTTGTCGGAGGACTCATTATTTTCACCAATATCCGTACGCTATTAACAACTTTTAAAGTAAATCAAAGCGTAATTTTTCTTGCTTATATTGTGACAGGTCTTGTCGTTACAATTGCACTGATTATTACGACTCGTAATCAATCACAACAGACAAACAAAAAAATTGTATATAACAAACAAAAACAAGTTTCCCCATAAAGGGAAGCTTGTTTTCTTTTAGTCTCCTCTTCTACAATATATTTTGTCGAAATTTATTTGTCTCAATTTTCTGTAAATTTTAAAGGATTTTTTGAAACACAATGCGAAACTATTGTATAACCTTTTTCATCAAGAGGTTACTTATTACATATTTTTTAGGACCGGGATGAATTTTGAAAGCGCTTTTCTAAAATAGCCATTCTTTTTCGCTTTTTTTCTACAAAAAAATCCTTGCAATATTCTCAGAAACTCATTACAATTGCGATATATTAAAAATCATAGCAATAGAAAAAATCCTCATCAATCCGATGAGGTAGAGGTTGCGGCTTTTATTAGTAATCCGGACGAGACGCAGAGAACGTCAATAACTCCGAATGAAAGGAAAAGCTGCCGAAGTTTATACTTCTTCTCTGGAAGTATATGCTGGGGCTGTTTTCGAATAGGAACAGAACTGTCACGTTTACAAAGTTACCGTGTAAACGTGGGGCGCTATCTTAACGGAAGGTATGATGGGGTGGCTATTTTTGAAATGCTCCGCTAAAGTCCTTTGGCGGTTTTTTTTAATTCCCCCCGCTCCTTCCTATCTTACAAGAAAAGGAGTGTTGAAAATGAACAGCGCAACTACAAAAGTTACCTCTACGTCTACAAATCAATCTGCACAAACAAATAACGAACTAAAACGCGGATTGAAATCCCGCCATCTTACAATGATTTCACTTGGTGGTACAATTGGAACAGGTTTATTTCTAGCAAGCGGTGGTGTTGTCCACTCAGCTGGTCCTGGCGGTGCTCTCGTCGCCTATGCTGCAATTGGTATTATGGTATATTTTTTAATGACAAGTTTAGCAGAATTAGCATCGTACATGCCTGTAGCTGGATCATTTAGCACATACGCAACAAGATTTGTCGATCCAGCTCTTGGATTTGCATTAGGTTGGAACTACTGGTATAACTGGGCCATCACGATTGCTGCTGAACTCTCTGCAGTTACATTAATTATGAAGTTTTGGTTCCCAAATACACCTTCCCTTATTTGGAGTGCTATTTGTTTAGCTATTATGTTTCTTTTAAATTATATGTCTGTAAAAGGGTTTGGGGAAGCTGAATATTGGTTTGCACTTATTAAGGTTGTAACTGTTATCGCCTTTTTAATTGTCGGTTTTCTTATGATTTTCGGTATTATGGGCGGAGATCCTGTTGGTTTCAAAAACTTCACAGTTGCAGATGCACCGTTTAACGGTGGCTTCATGGCAATCATTGGTGTATTTATGGCAGCTGGATTCTCATTCCAAGGAACAGAATTATTAGGGGTTGCGGCTGGTGAAACTGAAGATCCACAACGTAATATTCCAAAAGCAATTCGCAGCATCTTTTGGCGAATTCTACTGTTCTATATTTTAGCAATTCTTGTAATTGGTTTACTCATTCCATATACAGACAAAAGCCTTGCAGCAAGTGATGTAACAGTAAGTCCATTTACACTTGTATTCGAGAAAGCAGGTGTTGCCTTTGCGGCATCAGTAATGAACGCCGTTATTTTAACAGCTGTTCTGTCTGCTGGTAACTCTGGTATGTATGCATCAGCACGTATGCTTTGGGATTTAGCAAACCAAGGTAAAGCACCTAAATTTTTAGGAAAACTAAATAGTCGTGGTATACCTGTAAATGCATTGATTGCAACATCATTAGTTGGATGTGTTGCTTTCTTAGCTTCTTTTTTCGGTGATGGTGTGGTCTATGTATGGCTCTTAAATGCTTCTGGTATGTCAGGCTTCATCGCTTGGATCGGAATTGCAATTAGTCACTACCGTTTCCGCAAAGCATACACTGCACAAGGAAAAGACTTAAAAGACTTACCCTATAAAGCAAAATGGTTCCCATTCGGTCCAATCTTTGCATTTGTATTATGTTTAATCGTTATTCTTGGTCAAAACTACGGTGCATTTATGGGAAAATCTATTGATTGGAACGGTGTACTCGTTTCATATATTGGTTTACCTCTTTTCTTAATACTTTGGTTAGGTTATAAATTTACAAAGAAAACAAAAGTTATTCCACTAGATAAATGTGAGCTTTAAAAATAACAACCTATCAACAAAAGTTGATAGGTTTTCTTATGTGTCCGAGTAGCCGGTTTATTATATTTTTGCCATAATAGAATGAGAATTTAAGAAAAGGAAGGGATTACATGAATATTCGTGTTACAAATACAGCAAAAGAAAAACTGCAACAATTACAAAACGAAGGTAAAACAATTATTAGAGTAAAAGGAAGTATAGGCAACACTTGTACTGTCTATGTGAATATCGATTTAATTGTCGATGAATATCATGCAAAAGATGTCGTATTTGAAGACGAACAGCTTGTTATTCAAATCGATGACTTCACAAAAGATTATATCGGAAATACAATGACGCTAGATTACAGCACAGGCTTTAAAATTACAACACCAAGTGAAACGATTGTTTATGGTTTATCGCTAAAAAAATAATATAAAGTGAAACTTCCATCAGTAGGGTTTTTTTCATCCCCCACTGATGGCTAGTTGAACCAATCGGACTTTTACGGGATAAAAAACTCGATTTTCATAATAAGCAACTCTCTTATTGTATATTGATTCCTAAATAAAAGAACAAGTAACGTATGGATAAAAGAAACAACCATGCGTTACTTGTTACTGCTTCTTATTCTCTTAGGTTAATACATTCGCTAGTTGGGCACTATATATCCCTTTAAAACCACTTTGGCATAACTTCTTTAGCTTTAGTTTCATTTACTCTGCTTTGTCTGCTCCACCTGCTAAAAATCCATCCACAAATTCTCCTATTGTTTCATGAAACGTATAATCAAAATACGGTTCTTGTCCTGTCCGCTCGTCATTAATAAGGATCGTCGTTGCCCCTATCTCTCGTTTTGCTATTTGCGGGAATGATGCTACAGGCTGTACTTTTAATGATGTTCCCATAACAAGTAATACATCTGTTTCATACAAGCGTTCAACGGCTGTTTGAAATTGAGGCAATGTGTCTCCATATAACACAACATCAGGATTTAAAATGAAATTACACTTCTCACAACGCGGTACTTCATGTTCAATCATATATTGTAAGTTATATTTCGTACGACACTTTGGACAATGAGCAGATTGCAGTGTACCATGTAAATCAATGACACGTTTACTCCCGCCCAGTTGATGAAGTCCATCAATATTTTGTGTTAAAACAACAACATCTTTTCCGTTTTCTTCTAACTGCGCAATAAACTTATGTCCTTTGTTCGGTTTATATTGATGAAATGTTTCAATTTGAAAGATTGCTTTATAATGTTTCCAAAAATCTTTCGGGTTTCGATTATAATATCCTCTTGATAAATACATTTCTACATTTGCATCCGCATACAAACCGTTTGCTGATCGAAAGTCTGGTATCCCACTTTCTGTACTTGCACCCGCTCCAGTTAACACCGTAATTTTCTTAGCATTGTCAATGATAGAACGCACTTCTCCATAATGCTGCACAACATTCACCTCTATGTATATTTCTTCTTTCATTATAACAGCCATATGCAGCAACTTGGAAATTTTCTCTTAATGCGTTGTACCTTCTGCTACTACTATATCTATTTCTACTTCCAAAGCTGTTTGTATTAAAAGCTCTATTCCTTTTGTAATGTTAGAAAGCGACATGCTCGGTTGTCCAGGATATGCACTCGCCTGTTCTGGTAAAAACGGAATATGTACAAAACCACCAGAAATATGATCTTTCTGTTTTGCTAATATGTGCATAAGTCCGTAAAAAAGATGATTACAGACAAACGTCCCTGCTGTTTGGGAAACAGATGCTGGAATTCCCCCTTCACGAAGTTGCTTCACAATTGCTTTTATGGGAAGTGTTGACCAATACGCCACTGGACCATCCTCAATCACTGGTATATCAATCGGCCGATTTCCTTTATTATCAGGAATTCTTGCATCATCTACATTAATTGCAACGCGCTCCACTGTAATATCGGAACGTCCCCCTGCTTGTCCAATACACACCACAAGAGCTGGATCTACTTCATCAATATAAAATTCTAACATTTGTAAGGATGTGTGAAAAACAGTAGGAATTTGTTTACTAACGATTGTATATTCACCTATTCTCTTTTGATCAAGTTGTTTAGCAACTTCCCAAGCAGGATTGATTTTTTCTCCTCCAAATGGTTCAAATCCTGTTAATAAAATTTTTTTCATCAATCCTCCCTCCTTTAAAATCGATATACAAGTACGTACATAACAAGCATGTTAATTATAAAAATAGCGACGGCAACTGGCGCTTGCGCTTTAATAACAGCATTTTTATCTTTAAGCTCTAACAACATTGCCGGAACAATGTTAAAGTTAGCAGCCATCGGCGTTAACAATGTACCGCAATAACCAGCAAACATACCAAGCGCTGCCATAATTGCTGGGTTTCCTCCGTGCATTTGAACAATAAGAGGCAAACCAATCCCCCCTGTAATAACAGCAAAAGCAGCGAACGCATTTCCCATTACCATTGTAAATAACATCATTCCTAAGCAATATGCCATGACGGCCACGAATGGATATTCAGTCGGCAATACTTGTCCAACTAAATCCGCCACTACCTGTCCAACTCCAGACTTAGCAAATATACCGCCAAGAGCAGCAAGCATTTGTGGTAAAATAACGGCCCATCCGACCGCTTGTAGTAAACGGCTCCCTTCTTGTACTGGCTCTGTCACTTTTGCTTTTGTAATAGCCATCGCAAAAGCAAGGGCAACTAATGCACCTAATGCTAGTGCAATTAGTGTTACTTTTTCAGGATCCACAACAAATATATCTCCAAACTTGAGTTTCCCAAGAGTGAGCGTCCCGATAATAGTAAACAAAGGGATTAATATAGCTGGCATGAAAATTTTATTTCCTAATTTTGCTGCATGTTTTACACGCTCTTCTACTGGTGCTTCTTGTTCATTTGATTTTGTTACTTGGTTTAATGATGCTAAAATAACCATAACTAAAACGAGACAACCGACATAAAACGAGGGCATAATATTTCCAAATAAAAATGTAATAGCAAACAACGCCCAAAACAAACTAGAACCAAAACGGTTCGGATGTTGACGATCAAAAGCAACACGAATTGCAATAAAAGCAACAATAATACCAAGTAGATAATAAATTGTATCAAGTGTAATTAATTTCACGCTACATCGCCTCCTTATTTTGATTCGCTTCTTGTTTCATAACGTCGTCTATATGTCTATCAATTTGACGAAAACGAATCCAACTTACAATAAATGCAGAAATTGCTGTTGGAATTCCCCAAAGTGCCATATCCCACACACCAACATGCATGCCGACAGAATCAAAAAATCCTTTCATTAATAAAATAGCACCTGTTGCAATAAAAATATCTTCTCCAAAGAACCACGCTGTATTTTCTGCAGCCGCTGCGGACGCTTTAATTTTTTCTTTTAACTTCTCTGGAAGTTTTCCGTAACGAGCCTGCGCTGCCCCTTCCGCCATCGGTGCAACAAGTGGTCTTACTGCTTGCGCATGTCCTCCAATGTTAAGCCCAATCGCTGCAGTTGCTTCGCGAATAGTAAAATACGATAGAAGAACGCGTCCCGTCGTTGCTCCTTTTGATTTTGTAATCAGTGCTTCTGCTCGTTCTTTCAATCCGTAACGCTCTAAAATTCCAATAACCGGAAGTGTCAATAAAATTGGCATGGACATATATCGATTTTCTATAAAGAATTTTCCAAATAAACTTATCACTTCGTGAAATGACATACCGGATACCATCCCTGTTACAATTCCAGCTACCATAACAACTAACAATGTATTAAATCGAAATAAAAAACCAACTGCTACAAGTAAAATTCCAATCAATTTCACCATATATAACCCCCCTATCTTTTTTACGTGTTACGGTGCACAAATGTTAATTTGTGCTTGCTGCAGTGCATTGTAAATGCTTTTCGCATAATCAACAGCATGCACGCCATCCCCATGAATACAAATTGTATGCGCTGCAATTGAAACGATAGTCCCATCAACAGCTTGAACATTACCTTTCTGTACCATTTGCAATACTTGTCTTATCGCATCTTCTTTATTTGTAATCAATGCATTCGATTCTGCACGATTTGTTAAGGTCCCATTACTTTGATATGTTCGATCTGCAAATACCTCTTGTACAACACGAAGATTATATTTTTCTCCTGCACGCAAAAATTCACTACTTGCTAATCCAAATAAAAGAAGATCTGGATTTACTTTATAAATAGCTTTTGCAATAGCATCTGCGATTTCTGAATTTACTGCTGCTAGATTATAGAGCGCACCGTGCGGTTTAACATGATTCATTTTTCCACCCAATGCACGAATAAATCCATCTAATGCCCCGATCTGATAAATCATATAATCGTGCACTTCATCTGATGAAACATGCATCATTCTTCTTCCAAAACCAATAAGGTCTGGTAAGCCTGGATGTGCACCTATTGAAACATTGTGTTCTAGCGCTTTTGCAACAGTACTACGCATAACTGAAGGATCACCAGCATGAAATCCACAAGCAATGTTTACCGATGAAACATAAGGTAGAATTGCATCATCATTTCCTATGTTATATACTCCAAAACTTTCTCCTAAATCACAATTTAAATCCACTATATTCATGCTTTTTCTCCTTTCAGCTTAATGAACATTTTTAAAAGATACATTGTTTGTTCTTGTTTTATATATAGCTGCTGTGCTTCTAATACTGAAATTTTCGAAAACGAAAGATAATCTCCTGGCTTTAATTGTGCAAGCAGCGGTATATCAATTGAAATTACATTGGCAATTCGCGGATATCCACCTGTCGTTTGACGATCTGCCATTAATATAATAGGCTGTCCTTCAGGTGGTACTTGGATTGTCCCATGCGTCACAGTATCTGATAGCAACTCTAATTTTCCCTCTACCGTTACCTGCTCCCCGTCTATGCGATACCCCATTCGATCTGCATAATTGGAAACTTTAAATTGCTTTGTAAAAAAAGAATGACGACTCTCTTCCGTAAACTTTTCAAACTCTAATCCTTCCACGACACGAATCTTCGGACAATGATGATAGTTTGGTAAACAACTAGAATTTACTCCCCACATCGTTGTATCTCGTTTTTCATTTACAAGCTGCTGTATAACACGTTTTGCCCAAAGAGAAGGTGAACCTATTTGCAATTGATCACCCTTTTGTAAAGCACGACCTTCCAATCCGCCTAAATTAGCTCGCATATACGTACTTTTGCTCTTCATTACATCAGGAACATGAATTCCACCAGCAAATGCTACATATGCTCTACATCCTGACTGAATTTTCTTAAAACAAAGCATACTTCCTTCTTTTACTAATACCGGGCGCCACAATGGAACTCGTTTTCCATTTAAAAGTGGTTCCATATTCGCACCGCCAATTGCAATTAATGTCGTCTGCTTAATTAACAGTTTCGGCCCAATAATCGTAATTTCTAATCCGGCTTCTCCTTCTGCATTTCCAACTAACATATTTGCAATTCTAAGTGCAACTGTGTCCATCGCTCCGCCAACTGGTACACCGTATTGTTGATATGTATGTCTTCCTAAATCTTGTACAGTTGTCAACATTCCTTGTTGTAGCACCTCTATGCTCATACATTCTCATCCTCCCATTGTTGAAATTCTGTTTCTGTTATGGGGATGAAACGTAAATACATACCACTTTGTAAATAAGTAGGCGGTACTTTTTGAGGACGGAATAAAGAAAGCGGCGTGCGTCCGATAATATTCCATCCGCCTGGTGTTTCAAGTGGATATATACCCGTTTGACTTCCACCGATTCCAACAGATCCAGCTGGAATCTTTAATCGCGGTGTATGTTTTCGTGGAGTTGCAATCCGCTGCGGCATACCTCCTAAATAAGGAAACCCTGGTGTGAAACCGAGCATATAAACAAAGTAAGTGGATTCACTATGAATACGAATTACATCTTCTATTGTTAACCTATGATACTTTGCTACTTCTTCCAAATCAGGACCGTATTCCCCTCCGTAACAAACTGGAATGGATATATATTCATATTCTTTTATTTTCTTATAATTCTCACCTTGTAAAAGTGACTGCACATGATAACAAACATAGTCATACGGCGAATCATTTATCTTTTTCTCCCTATACAATGTGTAGGGATCATAATAAATTGTTACAGATGTATAAGAAGGAACACATTCTAGCATCCCAACAAACGGTGCATTTTGTAATGCCTCAAATAAAGATTGTACTTGCTCATAAATTTCCATATTGATTTTCTGTCCAAATGTAACGACAATCGCTTGATCACCTAGTGCTGAAAATTTCATTATTCCCCTACCTTCTTTTCTTTCCATCCTAATTCTATTGATACTTGTTTCGTTGTTTGAGTAAGATTTTCAATCCATTTTATAATTACTGGTTCATCATATTCAGCTTCTAGTCCTGAAATACTCATACCACCAACTACCATACCATCACTTCCAAAAATTGGAGCAGCTATCGCCGCTGTATGATTTTCAAGTTCTGAATAACTAATGGTATAACCGTTATTCTTTGCAGTTTGTAGCATATCACGTAGTTCATTTTCGTCTGTAACCGTGCCCTTTGCAAGTGCAACAAGTGTTGTATTTTTTATATAATTTTCTTGTTCTTCTTTTAAAAAATATGTAAGTAAAATACGTGGACACGCTCCAGCATACAGCGGAGCTCGCCGTCCAATTGCTGTATATACACGTACAGGTTGATCCCCGTCAATTTTTTCAATATAAATGGCTTCATCACCATCTTGAATAATTAAATTAACTGCTTGTCCAATTTCTTTTTGTAATTTTTCCATATAAGGCTTCGCAATTTTCCGTAAAGATAACCGCTCTGAAACAAGCTGACCGAATCGTAAAAAAACAAACCCTAACTTGTATGCACCATCTATTGTTTTTTGCAACAAACCCATTTCTTCAAGAGATCCAATAAGACGGTATACTGATGTTTTAGGCATGCCAGTTAATCTCACCATCTCAGCTAATGTTAACGTGTCATACTCATAAAATAATTCTAAAATGTTCATTGTTTTCACTGCTGTTTTGTTATAACTCATGAAGTCCCCTCCGTTCCGTATTTCAGAACGCCTATTCCGATTTTCGAAATGAATTATATGTTTTAAATTATAAAATATTCTCTTAATTCTAACAATACATTTTTTATCTTTATTATTAATAAAAATAAAAAAAGCAATCAAACTCTAAATGAGTTTAGTTGCTTTTTTTATAAACTACTATAATGCTCTAGCATGCTGCAGTGGCCAAAATACCACTGAACCTTTCCCAACAATTTGTTTTTCAGAAACAAAACCAAATGCTCGGCTATCCTTAGATACTTGACGGTTATCTCCCAGTACAAATACATAACCCTCAGGAACTGTTTTCTTTCCAGTTATCTCCTCTAACGTAAAGTCAGGAGTTAGCTCCCCTCCAGATAGTTGCTTTTTATATTCATCTAAATATGGTTCCGCAACTGGCTTACCATTTACATATAAAACATCATGTTTATACTCAATTGTATCTCCAGGTAAACCAATTACTCGTTTTACTAAATCATGACCTTCATTCCCGTGAAAGACAATGATATTAAAACGATCTAATCCTTGTAGACTATATCCAATTTTATTCACAACCATTCTCTCATTATTTTCTAGCGTTGGCATCATGGATTCTCCCTGTACAAGCGACGGTGTAAATAAAAATGCACGACAAACAAATGCAATAACCAAAGCTAGAGCTATACTTTTAACCCATGACACGATCTCATTCTTTTTCATCTAGATATCTCCTTTAACAACTAGTCAGTTTTACAATTTCTTGTACATTTTGAACGACAACTTCACCAAAACACGATTTTCCTTCTCTCACCGCTGTACCAACATGAGCTTGTGTAATTCCAGTATCGTGTAGCAATTGCTGCACATTCTCTTTCGTCACACCACTGCCAACAACGATTTGTATTTGTCCCTCGCTTGCTTGATTCATACCGCGTAAAACAGAAATGTTATCTTCTATTTTCCCTTGTCCACCAGATGTTAAAATATGTGTAATCTTATTAAATTTCCGCAATATTTTTACGCTTCCTACTAAATCCGTCATTTCATCAATTGCTCGGTGAAACGTCACATTCATTTCATCTACTACTTCTAATAACTGTCCTAATTTTTCTTCATCAATTTTATTATCTTCATTCAAAACACCTAAAACAACACCAGTTGCGCCAAGTTGTTTTGCGATGCGAATATCCTCTTTCATTAACGCAATTTCCTCTTTAGAATATACGAAAGATTTTGCATGTGGACGAATCATGACATGTACAGGAATGGTAACGGCTTCTATTACATTTTTTATTAATGCATAGCTTGGTGTAAGCCCGCCTTCTGTAAATGCTGTAATTAACTCTATCCGTTCTCCACCACCACGTTCAATCCGTTTTGCATCTTCTAAACATGTTGCGATGACTTCTAACATATGTATTCTCCTTTTCATACATCACTTGCCCTTATTATATACGAAAAGGAAAAACAGTGCCTATTTTTCCTTTTCAAAATCTTGCAAGGCATGCTGCGCTAATAGTGAAATTGTCGCATCATCCATCGGAGGATTATGAAGTCCAGCACGTACGTGTAAGTAATAGCGATGTAATGGGTTTTTTTCAGATAAACTTCTGGCCCCGACAATACGCATCGCTTTATCTACAATAGAAATTGCCGTATTTGTCGCAGTATACTTCACCGCGGCCATCTCTGCTTGCAAACTTTCTTTACTTTCTTCATACTGCTTTGCAACACTATATAAGAAAGAACGGGCTTGCATCATTTCTAATTCCATTTCTCCTATTAATCTTTGAACATTTGGCAACGTTGCTATAGGGGCTTGTATACTATTCGGTTGATACGTTGCTGCAAATTGCAAGGCATACCGACGTGCAGCTTGTGCAATGCCAAGATAACAAGCTGGAATATGCAGCAGCCATCCTCTTCTCTTTTCCCTCTTACGCGGAGAAATAATCTCCACAAAATATTTACGCGGAATCACTACTTGTTCTAAAACTAAATCATGACTTGCTGTACCGCGCATAGCTACACAATCCCACGTTTCTTCAATTGAAACACCTTCTATATTACGCGGGACAAGAAATTCCCCTATTTCCTCTGTCCCTTCTATAGATGCTGAAACGAGAAAGTAATCTAGTACCGGGGCCATTGTTGTGAATGTTTTCCTACCAGAAATAATCCAAGTATTTCCCTTTTGAATAGCTGTTGTCTCCGGTTTTCCTCCTCGTGTTGGACTGCCCGTATTGCGTTCTGTTGCAGCTCGGTTTACAAGTGCTCCACGTTTCACTTTCTCGCAAAGCCAAGAAAATACTTTCTTATCCCATGAGCGATTTTCCGAAAGTTCTTGTATAATTCCAAGATGCCAACCCATGCATAATGCTGTTGCCCCATCACCTTGTGCAATATATTCCTGAAATAGCAGAAAATCATATAGAGATATTCCTGCCCCACCTTCGTCCTGCGGAACAGTCCATGCTGTATACCCAATTCCTTTTAAATCTTCTATATTTTCAAAAGGAAATGAATACAATTCGTCTAACTGCGGTTCTCTATTTGAGAATTGAGTGATATATGGTTGTAATTTACTTAATCGCTTTTGTTGCTCTCTCGATCTTACAAACTCCATTTCATCAGTCCTTTCCATTTCATGCTAAAATTATTATATGCACACTGTTCTCTTTAGCTACCTTAGTTATTACGTACTAAAGAACTGTAAAGACCCCACTAATGGATATTTCACTATATACATTCTTTTCCTTAAACATATTAATCTACCTTTCAATTGTTGCACTATTCCGATGAAAAAACAATGTTTTAAACAAAAAAGACTTCCTAAAAACATTAGGAAGTCTCTCTTTTTAATCGCCTTTTAAAAAACGAACAGGCAAGGATGCAACATAACCAATATAAGAGCATAGCTCTTTGAAAAAGAAAGGTAACTCTGTATCTAGACTACGAAAAGCAGACGTTGGCGTTGGCGAAGAATATGCATCCATACCAAGATGCTTTGCAATTTGCATTGCTCGCTTCATATGAAGTGGATCACTTACAAGTGTATACGTTTGTAAGCCATGTTCTTTTCCAATTTGCAGAGCATTTTTTAAATTCTCTTCTGTATAACGTGATTCCGTTTCAATTAAAATATCTTCCTCTTTTACATTATGCTTTAATGCATATATTTTCGCAGTACGCGCTTCTTCTAATTCCGTTTCAAATTTCGTACCACCTGTAAAAATTATTTTTTTAACGCTTCCATTCTGATAAAGAGAAATGGCGTGATTAATTCTCTCACGAAATACTGGAGACGGTTTTCCATTCCACGACGCGGCTCCTAATACAATCGCAGCATCCGTATCAACTTGATCTGTCTTAGAACGATAATGCCAAATATCATACGCCGCATAGCTTACAAATACAATAATTAAACCAAGTATAAATAAGAGTGCCTGTACCACCCTTATTTTTATACTTCTTTTTTTCTTCATAACATTACAGCCCCCGTATTTCCTACATACTTTATATAAAAATTCGTTAAATCGAATGTTCGTTCAATTTGTTATTTGAATTGATTTGAAAGAAGGTGTTTTCCCTCATAGCAGTTCTATCCCGCATTAACGGGCCGTATGACCCTCACCTCAAGATTCAGAGTAAGCAAAGAAGATAGATGAGGGGTAACTGCCCGTAAAAGCCCGATTAATTCAATTAGCCATCAGTGGGAGATGAAGCTCCCCACTGATGGAAGTTTCACTTTATAAAAGGATTTTCAATAAAAAAGAGGTTTTTATATTTCACACTTACATTCGTGGTCTACTTATAATAATAACAACTTATATTTCTATCAAATTCTCATACTTCTATATTGTAGCGAATTTTTTTAAAGAATGGAACGCTGAAACAAAAGTATATAAAATACGTAATAGTTTTGTAAGAAAAATGCCTTCAAATTGATTTATCAAGACCTAAATTATAGAAATTCATAAAAAATAAAGGGTGATACATATTAGTCATGTATAATATGTACCACCCTTTTAATTCTTGTTCAACAAACGCGCACGATTGCGGAAAATTATATCTACATCAATATGCACTTGCAGCATTCTGTGTTATAAATTCATTTGTTGTATGTACAGTTGCATATATTCCATTTAGAGCACTGATAAATCCAAAGTGAACCTGTTCAGCTAGAACTATTCGGTCTAGATGGGGTCCTGCCGACAAAACGCGTATATTATACGTTAATCCAATTTTTAGAATAAAAAAACCTGATTTTTCTACGTTAAGCAGAAGAATTAGGTTTTTTTATTACCTACAAGTATGGGTACGCCTATGATTCTTTTTAACTAAAATTAAGTCATTTTATTTCCTACAGTATTTTTACTTATTGAAACACTTTTCCTTGTGAAGAAGTTAATTTCATAAACTCTTCAGCATCTTTAACGCATAATTTTATTCCTTTTTCCCAAAAAGCTCCTGATGTGATATCTTCTCCTAAATGTTTCATCACTAAATCTTCTGTGGACATACTTCCTGAATCCCGAAGTAAATTTAAATAATCGCTTTCAAACTCTTTACCTTTTTCCTTTGCTCCTGCAAATATACTTAATGCAAATAAATATCCGAATGTATATGGAAAATTGTAGAATGGAGATTGTGTAATATAATAATGTGGTGTCCATATCCATGAATGTAATGAAGCATTATCAAGAGAACCATCATATCCTACATCTATTGCTTCTTGCATGATTTCATTTAAGCGTGATGATGAAACAATCCCCTCCTTACGTTCTTCGTAAAATTTCTTTTCAAACAAAAACCTAGAATGAATATTCATAAAATTCATGACGCTACGCTTTAATTTCTCATCAAGTAAGAATAATCTTTCATTAGTAGATTTAGCTTTTTGCATTGCAGCATCTAAGATAATCATCTCTGAAAACGTTGAAGCAGTTTCAGCGATGCTCATCGGATATTGTTTATTCATTCCATGAATAGATTTCATTGCATGGTTATGAAAGGCATGGCCTAATTCATGAACTAGTGTTAATACATTTGTAATTGTACCACCAAATGTCATAAAAACTCTTGATTCCCCCGAAAGTGGAAACCCAGCACAAAATGCAACAGCTGACTTATTGGAACGATCTTCTGCTTCTATCCAGCCCTCATTGAAAGCCTTTCTAGAGAAACTTTCTAATTCGGTTCCAAATTGACTAAAGTGATCCAATATAAAGTCAACAGCATCTTCATATTCTATTTTTTGATTACTTTTTGCAATAGGTGCCCAAAAGTTAAATGATTTCATTTTTTCATAGCCATTCATTTTTGCTTTTTGATTTAAGTAATCAGTGAATGGTTTTTTAAATTTACTAACTGCAGACCACATTGCATGAAGCGTTTCCTCTTTCATACGATTTTTTATTAAAGATTCTTCTATTACATTATCTAAGCCACACTTTTTGTAAACTTGTAATCGAAAGCCTGCAATATGATTTAATATTTTCGCAAATAGTTCTTCATTCTCTCTCCACTTATCTTCTAAAGCATTATGAGATTCTTTACGAACTTCTTCATTAGGATGTGAACGTAAGTTTATAGCTTGACCCACTGATAATTTGTTTTGTTCTCCATTTATTTGAACTTTAATCCTAATATTACTCATAAAAGAATTATAAAATTGGCCCCAAGCATGATACCCATCTACCATAAGGTCTGACACTAAATTTTGTTCTTCATTTGAAAGTTTCATTTTAGCATCTTTACGCCATTCATTTAGTATAAACTTGTAGTTTACTAAAAAATCAGTATTAAGCAAGTCCTCCCACAAATATTGATTAGTTTTTACTAAAATATTTTTCACTTTTTGCAATGCAGATTCAAAACGAGCATTTATTGTTGTTATTTTCCCTTTTGACGTTATAGCATGTTGATCTTTAGGATTTTGAGCAAGAAGGCAGGTTATAAAAGAATTAGCTTGTGATATATAAATTCGAATGTCTCCTATGTAATCAAGTAAATCTGCAAATTTTTCTGATTCATTTACGTCTTGTGGGGTATTAAAAAAATTTAGTTTTTCTTCAAATTTATTGACTTTGACTTCTAGGTCTTTTATATGTTCATTTAATTGAGATGATTCACTTCCACCTGAGAATAGATAATCTAAGTTCCAAACTTGTAGATATTTTGTTTCTTTCAATTGCTACTCCCCCTTAAATTACAATGATCCAACAGTAACCAAACATACATTCTAAATTTTATCATATCGTAGAGTGTTAATGAGTTTTATTTAATTATTTTACTCCATGCTTTACTTTTCACTCTTCCTATCACCGTACCATAAATATCCATATTGATTATGTAATATGTACTACTAACAGTTCTAAAAACGACCGTTTATGGGACTTCTATCTAAATTTCAAATTCAGTTTCAAAACTTATTACCAAAAATAAAAGGTCCTAACATATTATTTATGACTAATATGTTAGGACCTTTATATTTTAAGTTTTTTTGAATTTAGATCTTGATAAATTGATTAGAAGGCATTTCTCTTGAACTACTATTTCAAAATCCAATATTTCATATGTTCTTCCTGTAATACACAACAAAAACCTGATTTCTCTAACACTCTTGCAGAAGCAGTGTTACTTGTTAAACATTCCGCTTTAATCGTCGTTACATTTTGCTGGTTCAATAACCATTGTACAAGGCCTTTTGTCATTTCTGTAGCATAGCCTTTTCCTTGGTAATCTGGGACAATGCTATATCCAATTTCAACGATCCCATTCACATCCGGACTACCTTTACAGCCCATATCTCCAATAATTTTCTGATCTTCTTTATGAATAATAAGACCACTCCATCGACTATTATCTGGATTTTCACGTAATCGTTCTGCTATCCACGGTAAAATTTCCGCATAATCAGGCATTGGCCATTGATTAGCAACTTGGTAAGGTATTATTTTTGAAATCTCCTCAGTCCCTTTTATTGTAGCCTCTACTAATTCTAATGTGAAAGATATCATTTTTAAACGTTCTGTTTCTATATATGGCATCTTTTTCCTCCTACTTACATTTTACACTCATTTATTTATTTTCTAATTGTTCTTTTACACTTGGCCAATCTTCTGAGATAATACTATGCACAACAGCATCTCACATATCCATTTGGAAGTTGGCGTTCATTTCACAGAATTCCTTCTTTTACTGCACCTAATCTTTCAATAGCCCGCTGTGAATTTTCATTCCGAGCATCTGTTTTAATGTGTGCACGTAATTTGTTATTAAATATGTCCAAATATCTAGGTGTTTTTCAATAATGGCATACAATGAACATGCATCTTTTACAGATAATAATTGTAATATAGCTCGGTTATGTACAATTTTCACAGGACAGTCCTCATTTCTATTTATCTCAACTATATAATAATATTAATCTTACGAATTTTCAAAATAATAATCATCGAAAATAACCCCAGACAATTTTTCGTCTGAGGAATTCTCGTTTAATCTTATTCTAATAATGATTCTTCAATAATAATTTTATATTTTTATATCTAAAAATCCTTTTAATACTCCAATTGTTTGCGGAGCTTGTAGCCTCGCTGCAATATATGGAAATTCTGGACTACCATCAAATATCATATGAGCTGTTAATGGAGCACCTACCCACATTATTTCATCGTCAATGATAATGAATGGCATCACCTTGTTTTGACGACGCGCTTGTACGTTTTTTATCGGAATTGCACCTTCTGTATATAGGATAACACTTGCTTCTGCATGTGCTAATGCTTGCCAAATCCTCTTATCCATACGGCTTGAATTCGGAATGGATACAATAATTTTCTTTTTTGCTGAAACAATGTCTTTTAATAATGCCCTCGGTTCTTCGGCACTCGTTTGTACAACCCAACGTAATCTTTTTGTAATCTTCCGCTCTAGAAACGCTCTTGATGTTGTACGATCATACACATTTCCTCGCTTTTGTAAGTGCTGTGTTAAATAAGATAAGGCTTGTTTTCGCGAAAGATTTTGCTTCATATATTGGCAATCTGATAACTGAATAAACTTCCCTCTTGCTCTCGTTACTGCAACATTAACGAGTCGATGGTTTTTTTGATCAAAGAATAATACACCTGGTCGTTCTTGCGGATAACTATCAACTGTATCGAATAAAATCATATCACGTTCAGACCCTTGAAATTTATGAACTGTCGCCGCTAGTACAGGTGCATTTTTGAACTTTGTTTTTTGAAGAAATTCTCGGGTACACGTTGATAAAAAACGTGCCTGAGCACGGTATGGTGTAACGATACCAATTGACGATATTCCATCCACTAAACCAATTAACGCAAGTTGCATCGCTAATAGTCCAGAAAAAATATTATAACGTGAGCTAGATGCAACATCTTTTAATGAATAAGCACCGATACTACTTGTATCCATTAAAACTGCCGCTTCCTTCATGAAAGGCTGTAAATTTGCAATATCGTTTCGCGCTGCAACAGATGGATGGTCGAACACTTCATTTTTATAAATAAACTCATTTGTAAAACTTGAAATATGCGGATGCATGCGACGCTGCTCTTGCAGCATGTATAAATTCGGATGCTTTTTGTGCTCGTTTACAGATTCTACTATACCTGCATGATAAAACATATCTTCTTTTAACCATTTATTCACAAGCTCATGATTTGATAAAGCAATCGGTGGTAATTGTAGAAAGTCCCCGCAAACGACAATTCGCTTTCCTAAAGAAGCTGCCAATGCTATTTGCGGAACATATGCCATACTTACTTCATCGACGACCACAAGATCAAATGTTCTTTCATAAACAAGTGAATCGATTGCACATTTCGATAATGTCGCCCCAATGACTTTTGCATTTTCAATATACTCTTTTTCAACTTCCTTCACTTTTGCTTTTTGCTTCCGAAGTTCTCCTTCTATTTCTTGCATTCTTCGTTTTTCGGAAGAAGTTGCTTTATAAGAGAGGATTTTTTGTCTTAATTCTTGTCTTAATTCTTCTAAATACAGCCGCTCTTCTTCCCAATCTTCATTTGTTGATTCAACTAATCGCGTAGTAAGTAACGTTTCATGATTCCGGATTTGTTCATTTTGACTAAAACCATAACGAATAACGTCTCCTGGTACCCATTTCTCTTTTTTCTCAATTTGCTTTGTTACTTCACTCATTAATACATCAACCGCAGCATTACTATGAGCTAATACAAGAACAGATTTTCCACTTTGATAATGAGCTGCAATAATTCGCGATAAATTATATGATTTCCCTGTACCTGGAGGTCCCCAGACGTATGTTGTTGCATTATAAAAAGCACGATATGCAAGTTCATTTTTCATTTTTTTCATTTTCACAATATGCTTTGGCTCACTATCACCCCGTAATAACCGTTTCACGCGCTGACGTCTTTGTTTATCCTTTCTTACCTCTTTTAAACGCTCTTGCAACTGTTCTAACAGTTGCCACGGTTCACTATATAACGCCGCTTCTTGTATATGTTGCTGTATATAACAATTGAGTTTCACTTCAATGTCTAACCCTTGAACAGATAATACTTCTCCAGTTGCTTCCTCACCGTCAAATTCAATTCGAATTGGTGTTCCGTCTGGTAAACTTACTTCAGAAATAAGCTGAAATACATATACACTACTTTCATAGTCTGTATATAAAAAACGTCCATTTATAATGGATAGTTTACTTCCACCAATTGTTTTCCAATGTTTAATTTCATATGTTAACGCTTGATGCCACTCTTTCATCGTCTCTGTTAATGAAGGAGTTTGCGCAGATGTAATCATGTTTATATCTCCTTCCTCTACTGCAAACATACTTTCTCACTATACCATACATTTAGCTTATATTAATGAAATTCTCATCGCTGTTTCATTAACAGCTTTATCCTTTAATTTTAAATAAGATATAATAGAAAGAACTTCTGAACATCCTCAATGAAAAAGGTGATATTATGAAAATTAGTGAAACAAATAATTATGAAATAATTGCAAAACTAAATGAACCGGTACAAAACATACATGCATCCCTATATCCTCAACATTTTCATCCTTATCATTATGATGCTGTAAAAGATTTTTTTCAAAATGTGATTAGTAATCCTAATTTTATTTTTTTACTATTAGAAGAGTCTAATCAATCTCTCGGCTATGCATGGATTGAAATTAAAAATTATCCAGGAAATCCTTTCAAAAAACCGTATACTTCTATATACATACATCAAATCAGTATACTAGAAACATATAGAAATAAAGGATATGGCTCACAATTACTAGATTGCATTTACAAAATCGCAAATAACAAAAACATAAACATGATAGAACTAGACTACTGGCTTGCTAATACTACAGCAAAACAATTTTACACAAAAAATGGATTTGAACTATATCGTGAATTCATTTATAAAAAAATATAATATTATGATTTTTCAAATCCTCTGTATCTAGAATTAACAATACATAATATTTTTATCCAAATACCCCTTATCAAAATCCGGAATTTTCATTATTTTTATTACACGTAGATATATACAAAAGTAAAAAAGGTGCACAATTTTTAGTTTGAATCAATGGAATCATCTTGAAACTTTTTTATTAGATAATCACTTAGAAATCGATAACAACAGAAGTGAACGTTCTATTAAACCGTTTGTAATTGGGAGAAAAAATTGGATGTTTTCAAATACACCGCGAGGTGCTAGAGGAAGTGCCATCATGTATAGTGTGGTTGAAACCGCAAAAGAGAATAATTTAGGTCCCTATCATTATCTTCTTTATTTGTTTGAAGTCGATGAAAATGGTAAATATACCATAATTGCTACTCCTAAATATGATGATTTAGATAACTCTTACTTTTACGGTGATTATGAAGCCAAAAAAATTAAGGAATAGAATAGATTATTAAGTCGAGTTACCATAAGAGGAGTATTATAAGAAGGCTAAAAAAAGTATTTGTATTATTTTGTTGTATTAATATTTTCATTTATTTATGGAATATTTAATAAATAGCTTTTATTGAACTAACGCATGCTTTAGTTCAATAAGAATTCAAAAGGACTGTCTAAATTTTACAGTCCTTTTTCAATGATTAAATATCAACATTTTACTTTAACGCTTAATCTTTCATGGTCCTTTTATTAAACTATCCATTTTATAGAGTACAGTTCATTTTACTACCAACTTAATTTTTCCGTGTTTATTACACGTCTGTACAAATGTTAGGAGCTTACTGCCTATTCATACGGAATAAAATTTTGTTTTCGAGTTTTCCTTTTTCAATTACACAAATAAAATATTTCTTTGCGCTCCTTCAAGAACACCTTCCTGAATTTGTTTTACAAATCGATAAATCATTTGTTCTTTTTGTAAAGAAGCTATTTCTTGCTCGTTTATATAAGCTGCATAGTAGTATTTCCATAATAAGATAATCATCTCAATTTTATTTTCTTTTTTAACCAACGAATTTTTTTTGATATACTCTACAAATGAGTTTGCATTCGTTACATATTCAATTTGCATTTGTGTAAAAATATTGGCGAATCTCTTTTTAGAATTATACCGAACTGTGCCTTCTTGCTTCATTTCTTTTACTATGCTCTTAAATATTTCATCTGTCACTTTGCTTTTTTCACCAAAATAGTGCATCCATTCTTTACATGTACGTCTTTTGTTATTTTGTATACATAATATAAGTTGATTCACGTATACACGATTTGTACCTTGATTATTTCTTATTTCTATTTCATCATTTTGATTTAACTGTACATAGCCCTTTTCAAGTAATTCAATGAATAATATTCCTATCGTGTACAATGGCAAACTAAATGTATAACGACTGTTTATTGTCATTGGTTGCTCTGCCAAAGAGCTACTAATAAAACCTTTTGTCATCTTCCCCATTTCTTGCATATATAATCCCTCCCCTATATAACTATCTCCTAATCCAATTGTGTTAATATAGAATAAAGCGATTACTTCCGCTCTACATCTTTCATTATATATGTAGTATAAAAACGCGAGAAGAATGCACTTTTTTGATAGAAAGTATCCTCTAGGATACCGAATGGAAGGTGAAAAGCATGGAGCAAGATTTACGTCATGAGGTATTACATAAAATACAAAATAAAGAATTTAATTGTGCGAAAGAATTAACGTTATCCATCATTAGTGGAAAATGGAAAATTGTCATTTTATATCGATTAGGTATAAATGGTCCAATGCGCTTTAGTACCATTCAACATTTATTTCCCAAAATTACACATAAAGTATTAACGAAACAATTACGCGAATTAGAAGATGATGGTGTAATCGCAAGAAAAGTTTATCCAGAAATCCCGCCTAAAGTAGAGTATTCTTTAACAGATCTCGGCGAAAGCTTACAGCCCATTTTACAAATGATGTACGACTGGGGAGAAAAGAGAATTCAGCAATTACAAAAAGAATCATAATTGAATACCCTTACAGGATAAACATAATACTTTTTCATCTATATAAAAATGGAGCCTTAATACATACAGCTCCATTTTCCATATACCATTAAATCTTTTATACGAAATAGCCGATTAAGTTTAGCGACCTGCTCATCTAAATTAAAATGCCTTATTGGGGTCTCGCCAAATCTCTATCAATTTAAGAAACACACTCTTCTCCAAAACGATAAAAATGAACTTCGGTGCTATAAAAACACAAAATTTCCATTTAGATAGTGCTTTAAAATCTTAGCTTGATAGGTATGTGGTGGTACCCCACATCCATCAACTTAAGGTATATTTTCAAACAAAATGCGGTCTTTCCATACAGTTTTTTATTATCTTTTGTAGATTTTATAAAAGTGGGCATATCAAATAAACCCTGACGGGTTTCAATTTTTTTACTATGCTACCTGATGAGTAGAAGTGGTATACTCATAAACAACACCCAAAATATCAAAGACTGTCTTTTTCTCGTATCGATGAGATTTTCGTCCGTTGTGCTGTAGGAGGTTAAACAGACGAAGGAGAACCTTTGATAATTCTTGGGTGTTTTTGTGTAATGCTTGGTAAAAAAGTAAAAAATAATCCTTAATTATGTACATCGCTTTATATTCACTTAGCTCTTTCTGTTTCTTACGTAATAGGAGTTCTCGCATTTTAAACATAGTAGAAGAACATAATAGAATACTAATGAGTTGCCCATAAAGATGACATTCTAATCGCTCTTGTTTAATAGATTTACAACGATGAATTTGAAACCAAGATTTCCATATTTTAAATAACAGCTCAATTTGCCAACGTAATGAATATAAATCATAGATTTTCTCTTTTGGAACCCATTCCGTAGGAATGTTTGTCATATATACCGTAATACCTTGTAAAAGCTTCGTGCGCTCTGTATATGTAATTCCTTTTTTCTTTTCGCGAATAGCTCGGTCACGTAGGCGTTTCTGTTTTTGCTCCTCGGTACACCTATAAACTACAATACGAGTAGGCAGTTTGTCTTTACTCCCTACATATACATCGTGTAATTCATACACTTGGCCAGGTTGTAGTTGTTTCATAATGTCTTCTAAATGAATTTGTATATATACCGGTTTCAATTGAGAGGATTTTGTTTTAAATACCACTGTTTCGAACTCTTTTCTATATATTTTAGTTGGTAACTTAAGACGGGATAAATAATACCCCTGCTTGTCTTGAATAGACTTAAAGTCTTGTAGACGAAAATATCCTAAGTCACGAATATACAGCTCATTCTTTTGTATCATGCCTGTTCGAGTCGCACCATACGCCTGATCACTTCGTTTTCCTGGTTCAATTTTCACATCAGAAAATTCTCCACTCAACAAGTCATACTCTAGTTGGATTTTTACACCAGCTTTATGACTACATCCTCCGGCACCAGGATAAGTAGATGCGAATCGATCTGGAACTTGAAAGGTTGTAGAATCAAGGATACGAATACGCTCAAAGTAAGCAGAAAGAGAATGAGAAATCTTAGATAACCCTCCAATTTTAGCTTGTAGAAGTGTAGTAAATACAGTTCGAAAAAAGGCTACAGAAGCCGAGTTAAATCGTCGATTAAGTCCCTCAGGACTTAATAAAATTCCTGTTGAAGTTTCTAATTGACTACAAAGTTGAGTAAGAGAGGTAGTAGCGATTTGTTGATTTAACCATACACACAAAGATAAGAAATGGTGCCCGTGGCACTTACGTTTTCGTTTCATTCCGCCTGCTTCTATAGCTAATTGATTAAGTGTAGCGGGAGACATATATCGATATAACTCTTCGGCAAATAAAGATAACTCTTGTTTTTGGTGCATATTCATAAAAAGCACGTCACCCTTTCTCATTAACATAAGAGAATAGTAACGTGCTTTTAGCTTCAAAAATAGTCTAAATCCTTAAGTTGATGGATGTGTGGTGGTACCCCTATCGTATAGAGCAACCTAAATAAAAGGAGCCTATATCGAAAGTTACTTAGTAATTTTCGATATAGGCTTTTAATTATAATACTTAATTGTAGTTATATATCTTTAACCTCATAGCTCCTTTTTTGTTGTTAACTAAGTGTGTAATGCACTGCTAAATTGTACACTTAGTTATTATTTGTATCTTCAAATCAAAACCATTACATAATTTGTAGAATCTTTTTACGCTTTTGGAAGCTGAATTGTAAACGTGGTACCTTCTCCTTTTATACTATGTACAGTAATAGTGCCTTCATGAAGATCAACAATTTTTTTCACAATCGAAAGGCCTAACCCACTTCCTTCTATTGTTCTATTTCGCGCTTCATCAGCTTTGTAGAACCGCTCAAAAATCTTTTCTATCTCCTCTTCACTCATACCTAGTCCTGTGTCAGAGATAGTAAAATGCAATTCCGTTTCTTTCTCTTCCCCGTAAAACGAAATGGTCCCACCACTTTCTGTGAATTTAATGCTATTCGTCAATAAATTTGTCCACACTTGATGGAGCAAATTTTCATCTCCATACACTTGTATACTTGGAACATCCAATTCAATCGCGACATCTTTTTCACGCCATTGCCACTCTAACATAAAAATAACATCTCTTATTTGCTTTCCGGCATCAAACATTTTCTTATCTAAAACTTGTTCTTCTTTATCTAGGGATGCAAGCGTTAATAATTGTTTACACAAACTAGACATACGTCTGCTTTCAGATTCAATAATTTTCAAATAACGCTTACGTTCTAATTCACTCATATCATTTGTTTGTAACGTCTTCGAAAACCCTTGAATTGACGCAAGAGGTGATTGAAATTCATGCGAAACGTTTGAAACAAACTCTTGCCGCATTCGATCTAAATCCTTTAAGCTTTTTGCCATTTTACGAAAGCTGACAGCCAGTGTTCCAATTTCATCTTTTCGATATTCCGGCAGTGCTATTTCATACTCTCCATTTGCAATTTTCTTAGTTGCACTCGTAAAAAGTTGAATAGGACGTACAATAAACCGAGCTGCAATCGCAATACAAATAATACTTATTACAACGGTTAAGCATATTAATGCAGCAAAGAAAATGCGCATTTCTCCAAATTGCTGTTGAATATCAGGACGAATAAAGAGCGCATAGTTTGTCCCATCATGTTGAATCGGAATCCCAATACTATTTAAAAGCTCATTATCAAAAAAACCTGTTATAAATAACCGTGCAGGGTACGTTGAAATACCATTGTATGTGTGTCCGTTTAATACACTATCTATTGTTTCTTTACTCACATTAATTTTTCGAAAGGCATTCCCATATCGCTTTCCTTGTTTATGATCATCTACAACATAAATTTCAAAACCAAGTTTAGAAATAGATTGTAAATACTCCTCTCGACTATGTTCATCCGACTTTTCATATAAATGTTTAACTTCTTGAGCGTATTTTAAAATCTTCTCACTGTTATATGGTTTCAAATAAATATGATAATACACATTCGATAATAAAAAACCAACTATACTACTGACTAACATAATAACAATAGAAATTATAACAAATCGTGAATACAATGATCGCATTTTATTTCAACTCCAATTTATATCCAAGACCACGCACCGTCTTAATTTGAAAATCATCTGTCCGTTTAGAAAAACGATCACGCAATCGCTTAATATGTACATCTACGGTACGTTCATCTCCCGCAAAATCAACTCCCCATACAAGTTCAATCAATTCTTCCCGAGAAAAAATTCGTCCTGGATAACTTGCAAGCTGTGATAGTAACTCAAATTCTTTTAGCGGTAATAAAATAGTTTGTTCTTGACAACGTACTTCATAGCTTTTCCGATCGATTGTCGTTCCATGTAATTGAATAATATCTGCATTTAACATTTGATAACGACGTAACAATGCTTTCATTCGAAATAATACCTCCGCCGGTTCAAACGGTTTTACAATGTAATCATCCGTTCCAACAGAAAAGCCCTTTTCCTTATCTATTAACTGATCTTTTGCCGTTAACATAATAACTGGTATATCATAATATTTTCTAATTTCTTCACAAAGTGTATAACCATCCATATGCGGCATCATAATGTCAACAATCGCCAAATGAATTGTTTCTTTCTCTAATATAGACTGTGCTACTTTTCCATCTTCAGCTTCCCACACTGTATAACCTTCTTTTTGAAGGTGATAACGTAGAAGTTCTCTTATATGTAAATCATCATCAGCCAATAAAATATGTATCATATATCTCGAGTCCTTTCCTTCAGTTAGTACGACTTTACATTATAAGATTGATACAAAATATGCAAGAAAAAAAGAGAAAGCAATCTGCCCCCTCTTCTACTCTAACGAATGAATAAATAAACCGCTGCGAAGCTTCGGTTCAAACCACGTCGACTTTGGCGGCATAACTTCTCCTGCATCCGCAATATCCAGTAAATCTTCCATTGTTGTTGGATACATGGAAAAAGCAACAGTCCACCCTTCCTCATCAACCATTCTTTCTAGCTCTTTCAGTCCGCGTATTCCTCCTACAAAATCAATTCTGTCATTTGTACGAGGATCGTCAATATGTAAAATCGTATGTAACAATTGTTCTTGTAAAATCGATACATCTAATCTTTTTACAACATCATTTGCATCAAACATATTTGGTTTTGCAGTCAGCTTATACCATACTTTATTCAAATACATCCCAAATGTATGACGCTCTGCTGGTTTATATGGTACTATATTTGCTTTTTCTACATAAAAAGATTGAGATATTTCTTGTAAGAATTGTTCTTCTGATAACCCGTTTATATCCTTTACAATGCGATTATAATCCCAAATCGATAATTCATCTTTCGGGAAAAGTACAGATAAAAAGTAATTAAATTCTTCTTCACCTGTATAACTGGAATATGCTTCGCGACGCATCATTCCAACTTTCACAGCAGATGCTGAGCGATGATGGCCATCAGCAATATATAAAGAAGGTATTTCCTCAAACTGCTTTATTAATGTAGTAATGACTCTTTCTTCATGAATTATCCACGCTTTATGCCTAATTGCATCATCTGCTGTAAATTCATAAACCGGGCTATGCGTTGCTTTCCAATTCGCAATTACATTTGCAATTTCACTTTTCCCGCGATATGTTACAAAGATTGGTCCTGTATGAGCATTACATACATCAACATGACGAATGCGATCTTTTTCTTTTTCAGGTCTTGTCCGCTCATGTTTCTTAATGGTGTCGTTCATATATTCATCAATTGATGTACAAACAACAAGTCCAGTTTGAGAACGACCATTCATTGTAAGTTCATAAATATAAAAACATGCTTTCTCTTCTTGTATAAGCACACTTGTTTCAACCATATGTTGTAAATTCTTCTTTGCTTTCTCATACACAGCGTTATCATAAGGTGAAATAGATGAACTTAAGTCAATTTCAGCCTTATCAATATGCAAAAATGAATAAGGATTATCTTTTGCAATTTCTCTTGCTTCATTACTATTGAGTACATCATACGGAAGAGCAGCCACTTCTTTTGCGCGCTCTTGTACAGGGCGAATTGCCCGAAATGGTTTAATAGTTGCCAATGAAATCTCTCCTTTATCCCGCTATTCGTGGGCAGTACGCCCACCACCTCAAGATTCATAGAGAAACGAGAAAGATAGGTGGAGGATAACTGCCCATAAAGGCCCGATTGGGCGGGCTTTCCAACAGTGGAAGATGAAATTTCTCCCACTGTTGGAAGTTTCACTTTATACAATCATCCGTACTGCTATGACACCTGCAATGTTTCTAATCGTTGCAATAACATCTTCTTTAATAAACTCATCTATCCCATTATCAATATCAATCATTGTATATGCAAAAGAACCTTTACTACGGTTGATCATATCTGCAATATTAATATGATGCTCTGCCAAACACGCTGTAATTTGGCCCACCATGTTCGGAATATTTTGATGCGCAACTGTAATTCGTTTCTTTCCGATATAAGGCAGTTCTACATTTGGATAATTAACCGAATTGCGAATATTACCAGTTTCTAAAAAATCTCGCAGCTGCCGAGATGCCATAACCGCACAATTTTCTTCTGATTCATTTGTAGATGCTCCGAGATGCGGCGTTGCAATGACATTTTTCATTTGTAGCACACGCTCGTTTGGAAAATCTGTTATATAATGCTTCACTATACCCGCCTCAAGTGCTTGTTCTAACATCGTTTCATCAACAAGCTCTCCACGAGAGAAGTTTAAAATACGAACTCCCTTTTTCATTACTTTAAATGCATGTTCATTTATTATGCCTTGCGTTTGTTCTACTAACGGAACGTGCAAAGTAATATAGTCACATGTTGCAAAAATTTCATCTAAACTGAATGCTCGCTGCACTTGTCTCGATAAACGCCAAGCTGTTTCAACAGAAACATATGGATCATAGCCAACAACATCCATCCCTAGTGATAGAGCATCGTTTGCAACAAGAGCTCCAATTGCTCCTAGTCCAATAACGCCAAGTCGCTTTCCTGCAATCTCTGAACCAACATATTGCTTTTTCCCTTTCTCGACAAGCTGTGGTACCTCTTCCCCTTGCAAATCTTTTGTCCACACAATCCCATCTACAAGATTACGAGATGACATAATTAAACTTGCAAGTATAAGTTCTTTTACCGCATTCGCATTAGCCCCTGGTGTATTAAAAACAACAATTCCTTTCTCTGTACAGCGCTCAACTGGTATGTTATTTACACCTGCACCCGCTCTAGCGATGGCTTTTAACTGCTCAGAAAACTCCTCATGATGCAATGAATAGCTGCGCAGCAAAATACCATCAGGCTGCTCAATTGTTTCTCCTACACTATATGTATCTGTTGAAAAAGTAGCAATCCCTTTTTCAGCAATTTGATTCAACGTTTGAATATGAAACATTTCTTCATCCCCTTATTTGTGTTTCTTTTCAAATATATGCATAAAATCCACAAGCGCTTGTACGCCCTCTACTGGCATTGCGTTATAAATGCTAGCGCGCATACCACCAACAGAACGATGGCCTTTTAATGTTTCAAAACCAAGCTTTTTTGCTTCTTGTATAAACAATGCATCCCGTTCATTTGAAGATGTTGTAAATGGAATATTCATTAAAGATCGATACGTAGCATTTACTGGTGAAGTGAATAAACTTGATTCATCTAAAAAGTTGTATAAAATTGCTGCTTTTTCGTGATTTCTTTTCTCTATTGCCTGCACGCCGCCTTGCGCTTTCAGCCATTGTAAAACTAACTTTGTTACATAAATGCTAAAGGATGGTGGAGTATTATAAAGTGAATTATGTTTACTGTAAGTTTCATAGTTTAACATCGTCGGACAAGCAGAATTTGCAGAGCCAATTAAATCTTTACGAACAATAACAACTGTTAATCCTGCAGGCCCTAAATTTTTCTGTGCTCCGGCATAAATAAGGCCGAATTTTGTTATATCATACTCTTCGGATAAAATATTTGAAGACATATCAGCAACAAGTGGGATTTCTCCTGTTTCAGGAATATTGACATAACGTGTACCTTCAATTGTATTGTTCGTTGTAATATGCACATAATCTATTTCTCGTGAAAAAAGTGTGCTATTTATCTCTGGAATGGATTTAAATTGATCATTTTCTGAAGATGCAACAACCGAAACAGTTCCGATTTTTTCCGCTTCTTGAATCGCCTTTTTTGACCAAGAACCTGTATGTACATATGCCGCTTGCTTATTTCGGTGCATTAAATTTAGTGGAATCATGGAGAATTGTAAAGATGCGCCTCCTTGTATAAAAAGCACTTCATAATTTTCAGGGATATTCATTAATTCACAAAGTAGATCTTTCGTTTCGTCTATAATGTCCTGAAATGCTGTAGATCTATGGCTCATTTCCATTATAGACATACCTGTTTCATGATAGTTCAATAGTTCTTTTTGTACCTGCTCTAAAACGGGTATTGGAAGTATAGATGGTCCAGCTGAAAAATTGTATACTCGATGCATCTCATTCTCCTCTTTCTTTTATATTTATAAATTTTTAAACTTTCTGAATTATAACGCATATAAAATACTCGGTCAAACTGTTTTTCTCATTTTATTCTAAGACGTATTGGAACCGTTCGCACAAGTAATTTTTCATAAAGTGAAACTTCCATCAGTGGGAGTTTTTTCATCCCTCACTGATGGTTAACAAATCGGACTTTTACGGGCAGCCCCTCCACCTTCTATCTTTCTAAACATCGAAGCAGACGAATCACAATACAAAAAGTGTTAAGCACGTCTGCTTAACACTTTAAATGATAATTATATAATTGCTAATTACTTGCAAAAAAACGGTCATAGATTTGATACAGTGCTGAAAGACCAAAAAGCCAATAAACGGTGTCAACAAGTGCTGGTACAGAACCAAAAAGTTTTTCTACGAGATTAAAATCTAGTGCAACAAATAACCAATTTAAACCGCCAATAATCACCAGAATTGCTGTAAGGTAAGACAAAAATTTCATTATGATTGCCCCCTCGGTGAAAAATGGTGAAAGATCTTTCGCTATATTATATGTGGTATATTCTTAAATTTGCACATTTTTTTTAAAAACATTTTTAAATATTAAAACAGAAATAGAAAGTTCTTCGCAAAACCTCTTTATTTTACTTTTCCTTCAAATACTATTTTTCGTCCACACGGCTCTACAACCGTTTTTCCATCCCTTTTCACCTCATGAAAAATAGGCTCTTCCATTCGACGGGAAGGTGTATATCCTTCTTTTTCCATCCTCTCTAAACACTGTGCAATTGTTTCATCTGGTAATACTTCAAATTTTTTCTTTTTTAATTGTTTTGTCATTGTTTTACCTGCTTTCTACTTTCCTTACCATTGATTGACTTCTCATATATGTCATATAAATAATCGATATAACTGCCATAATGATCATAACAGCAAGAAAAAAGCTTGTATACTGTATTTTCTCTATAAACAGCCCACCTAATACAGGACCCGTAATGCTTCCGACACTAAAAGCAATTCCGCACAAAATGTTTCCTGCTGGTAGTAAGTGCCTTGGTAATAAATCTGTCATATAACCGAGCCCCAGTGAAAAACATGATCCAATGACCATACCCCCAATTAACATAAACGCAAATACAAACCCATAATACTCATCAAATACAGCTGCTAATAGAAAAATTAATGTACTAATGCTAAACGACCATGTTAGAATACGCTCCCTTCCAAATCGATCGCTAAGCATACCAAGTGGAATTTGCGTAACAATTCCACCAATAGCAAACGCTGGTAATAAAAATGAAATTTGTTCAACTGACCAACCTTTCCGCATTGCGTATACAGGCAAATTACTATTAAGCATCGCTTCCAATGCTCCATAAGCTAATGGTGCAAGCAGTGCAATCCAGCCAATCATCAACACTTGTTTATAGCGCTGCAAAGAAGATTCACTTTCTTGCTTCACTTCACCTTGATCCGGGAATGTATTTTGCGTTGGAATCAATAATAACCAGCCTATTAAACAAAGAACTGTCGATACAATAAACGGAGTTGTAATACCATATTGTACTGTACTTGCTAGGTATGGTCCGATTGCAAAACCGATACCGAAAAATGCTCCGTAAATGGAAACTTGTTTTCCTACTTTATGCGGACTTGCAGTCGTTGTAATCCATGTTTGCGTCCCAACATGAAGCATATGATCTCCTACTCCAACTAAAAAACGAAGAACAAACCACACCCAAAAAGAAAATGTTTGTGTAAATAAAAATAGTGCTCCAACAACAATAAAGCCCCCAATTACAATAAGAGGCTTCATCCCAAACTTTTGCATCGGTTTCTCAAGCCAAGGTGAAATAACAAGAATGCCAATATATAATGCCGTAGCATGAATACCATTAAAACTTGAGCTAATCCCTTCCTTCTCAAAAATCATTGCAATTGCCGGCAACAACATTCCTTGTGAAAGTCCAGATATTGCAACAATTCCAATCATAACCCAAAATGTATACCTTCTCCCCATTTTATTACGCTCCCTCTTTGAACTCACATCCTTTATTATAGCTGTTTTATCCATAAATCGTATACTCTCAATTTTCACAAAAATTAAGCTAGAAGTCCAAACTTCTAGCTCTCAGCCGTTCCATATTTGAGCTTTCACATATTTCTGCATATGATTTGAAAATGATTTCAAATTTTGGGTATACACAGCGGGTTGCTGCACAACTACACCTTGTACTGGATTCGAATAGATTACATAATACTTCGTTCCATATACTGGAGGGAATGTTTGGAAATATAATTTCTGAATATGCATATTAGTTCCATTTAACAAAGGCTGCATATGCACAGCTCCATAACGAATAGATGGGTAAACAGTTGCTCTTGGAACATTTGGCGATATAAATACAACTGGTTCAATATAAAAAACATCCATAATACTTCTCCTTTTAGAAACCGTAACTCTACATTATATGTTATTTATTCATAAAAGGAAGTGGATAGGAACCATTTACTACCTTTCCAAAAACGTAATCGTTTCATTTATAAATACCCCTAGACAATCAATAAAAGGAGAATGTCCACAATCTTTTAGCACGACTAATTTTGCATTTGGCAGATGCTTTGCTAGCTCTTCACCAACCGCTTTTGGAACAACATAATCACGATCACCTTGGAGAACTAATGTTGGTACTTGAATGCGATTAATATTCCCATTCCCAGCTACAACTCCATTATGCTCATCTGATATATTGAATGTTACAAGCGCATAATTTACATCAACAAAATTACGCTGCGTTAACATATCATCAAGATATTTTTCATACCGCTCTGGATCAGGTTGATGCTTAGTGTAGATAAGCAAATTCCATATAGTGCGATAATATTGCTTATTCATTTGTTTTAAAGCTTCCACAACAGGTACAATTTGAACAGGATCTTGCGAAATTTCTTCTTTTGTTTTCAATAAGTTTGAAACAATTGGCTGACCGTTTATATCCTTCTTAAAAATCGGATATCCTTTCATCCCTACAGATTCAACTAGTATGAGTTTTTTCACATCCATCGGATAAGAAGCAACAAACTGCATTGCAACTCCTCCACCCATTGACCATCCTACCAATGAAAAATCTTTCAATTGCAATTCATCCACAAACAGCTTTACATCTTGCGCAAAATCGTTTAATGAATCTATAGGCTGATGGTAAGTTGAAAAGCCAAAACCACGTAAATCAAGAGCAAAAATATGATAAGAATCTTGTAACTGTTCTATAACTAAATCCCAATGCTGTGAAGATGTCATATTCCCGTGAATAAGCACTAATACTTCTGTTCCACTTCCCACTTCTTGATAGGCAATTGTTTCGCCATTTGATAATACTACTGACTTCATAATTGTAGGTTTAATCATCCTCTTTCCCCCTCAAAATTATCAATAACACATAATTTAAAAGTCAGAAAATTCTCAACTTTATAATACCATACGGAATATACGTTCTCAATCTAAAAATTAACGTACTTTTAACATAAGCGTGGCGCACAGACTACTAGACAATTCAGAAAAAAAGGGATATAGTTAGCTAGGCAACTAATTAGGAAGGAAGAAATATATGGACGAAAAACAACATTTTTTTCACGTCGTCAGTCAAACTTCTCGGAAATTTTCCAAAAAGTTTAATGAACGTGTTTCTCCAACTGGTTTATACAGTGCACAGTGGGCTGTAATCTTCAGATTGCATCAGACTGGACCTTGCACACAAACTGAACTATGCCAATATTTAAACGTTGAATCACCAACAATGACTCGCACTTTAACACGCATGGAATCGATGGGCTGGATCACTAGAAAAGAAGGAACGGATCGACGCGAGAAGCTTATTTCTTTATCAGAAACAGCACTAGCAATGATTCCAATGTGGCAGGAAGAGGTAGACTCATTTGAGGAAAAAGCACTGCAAGATATTAACGATGAAGAACTTCGTCGTGCTTTTCACGTACTACAAAAAGTAATTCGTAATCTAGATTAGAAATTGGAGGGATGACTATGAAAAGTCAAAGACTTTGGGCGAAAGACTTCATCGGAACATGTTTGAGTAGTCTATTTCTCTTTTTAACATTTTATATGCTCATGACAACCTTACCCATATATGTCATCGACGGACTAAAAGGAAAACCTGGAGAAATGGGTCTTGTTGCAACAGTGTTTCTAATTTCTTCTGTACTATGCCGACCATTTACAGGTAAATGGCTCGATGATTTAGGAAGAAAGAAAATTTTATTTATCTCTCTTTCACTCTTTTTAGCTGCAACAGTAATGTATTTCGGTGCTCAAAGTTTATTTTTATTACTAGCTTTGCGCTTCTTACATGGTATCGGATTTGGGATGGTAACGACAGCTACTGGTACAATCGTAACAGATGTAGCCCCGGCCCATCGACGCGGTGAAGCACTTGGTTATTATGGAGTATTTATGAGTTTACCAATGGTTATTGGTCCTTTTTTAGGGTTAACTATCATTTCTAAATTTTCGTTTACAGTTTTATTCATTGTTTGTTCTATATTTTCTATGCTTGCTTTTCTATGCGGACTACTAGTAAATATTCCTGACGAAAAAACAACTGTAAAGAAAGAAAAGAAACATATGCAATGGAAAGATTTAATCGAGCCTTCAACAATTCCAATTGCTATCACAGGCTGCGTACTTTCCTTTTCCTATAGCGGTATCCTTTCATTTATCCCGATTTATGCAAAGGAACTTGGCATGGCTGATATTGCAAGTTATTTCTTTGTCGTATATGCAATTGTAGTTGTTATTTCTCGTCCTTTTTCAGGTAAAATATTTGATCGATTCGGAGAAAATGTTCTCATTTATCCCTCTATTATGATATTTATGATTGGAATGTTCACTTTAAGTCAAGCGCAAACGCCATTTTGGTTACTTGCTGCCGGTGTACTTATCGGTATAGGATACGGAACCTTAATTCCGAGCTTCCAAACAATTGCAGTTAGTGTCGCTCCGCACCATCGACGCGGATCTGCAACAGCTACTTACTTCTCATTTTTTGATACAGGTATGGGTATCGGATCTTTCGTACTAGGTATTATCGCAGCGCATTCAAGCTATCATAATATGTATTTTATTTCTTCTATTATCGTTGCATTTACATTAATTATTTATTATTTTCTGCACGGGCGAAAACAAAAGTTCAAAAAGCAAACAACACAAGGAAAATTATCTGCTTAATGTTATAAGAGAGAGTAAACTTCTATGTTTACTCTCTTTTTTTTGCTTATTAAGAAACTTATACATTATAATGAAAGCATAAGGAGGCTTGTTATGAGATTCAAAAAATCCCCTCTAATTTTAATCGTTTTGATTTTTTTATTTACATTAACCTGTATAGGCTTTACGTTATTCAAACAAAATAAAAGTTTTTCCTCAAAACAAATAGTAACAAAAAAAAACTGGTTAAAGGATCCGTATCTTCGTTGGTCGTATACACATATGCGAGAATTTGCTTCCACAAAAGTTGTCGCTAAAAATACAAATTATGTATCTTCTCTCCCAACTAACTCGCAAAATCTGGATAATTTACATATTACAGATGAAAATAATAATAATACGACAGTTCTTCAATTATTAGAAAAATACAAAACAGATGCTTTTATTGTCCTGCACGATGGTAACGTTGTATATGAACGGTATTTTGATGGATATAAAGAAAATGAACCACACGGTATGGCTTCGTTATCAAAAGTATTTACAGGATTTCTCATTAGCGAACTCATTGAAGAAGGAAAGTTACAACCCGATATAACTGCAGAAAGTTACGTAAAAGAATTACAAGGAACACCATTTGGAAAGGCAACAATTCAGCAACTACTAGATATGCAGGTTTCAGTAGAATACCCAACTCACGGCTTTAAACAAGCTGGATTAGATAATCAAGATGCACAATTATATTTAGCGAGCAACCTTCTTCCTCGTGGCAAAAACTATGATGGACCGTTAAAAATTTATGACATGTTACTAGAAGCACACGAAACTGCTGCTCCTGGAGAGAATTTTTCATATGATAACGGTTCCTCCGAAACACTTGGATGGGTGATTCGTACTGTGACAGGAAAATCCCTAGCAGACATGGTAAGTGAACGTTTTTGGTCACAAATTGGAGCAGAAGAGGATGCTTATTATGTTGTTGATGAAACAGGGGTGGAACAAGCCAGCGCAGGATTAAATGCGACTGCTCGAGATATGGCAAGGTTCGGAAAAATGGTTTCAGACAATGGAATATATGATGGAAAACAAATTATTTCTTCTACTATCATTGATGAAATTAAGAATATTAAAAAATATGAACTTCCGGTTGGTGATGGTGAAGCATTTTCTTATCATAATCAATGGTGGATTCCCCATAATGAACATGGTGGATTCGAAGTACATGGAAGTTATGGACAACGCCTATTTATTTATCCACCTGCGCATATGGTTATCGTTCATTTCTCATCAAATGCGAATCATAACGGAGAAATACAATCTGCATATGGAGATATGTATTTACAAATCGCTAAGTATTTACAGCAAGAACACTAAAATTAGACTTAAATCCTCAAAATTTTTGTTACGAAAAGAGCTGTCTTACGGCAGCTCTTTCTCTATGATCGAAATTATATTTTTCCATTGTTCTTCTGAAAAACATAAAGGTTCTAACTGAAATACCATCGAACACAACTCTTCTATATAATGGACATTTTCCTGTAAAAATTCCCATCGGAGCAACTTAGGTATATATAAATCTGCAATCTGTTTATTTTGTTCTACTAAAATGTCTACTTCTCTCTCACAAATACCCCTTATAAGATATTCTTCTCGCACTTCTTGTTTAACTTTAGAAAATTGCTTGCTATTCTCTTTTATCCTAGATAAACAAGAAAGATAAGAATAAAACAAATCATCTTCTCTTTTAAATACATTCATAATTTTATAAATCTGTTCCTTATTTTTCATAATTTTGCCGCCTTCTCATATATCTTTTGCAGCCATTTCTCTCTTTTTTCTTGTTTACTATTTTTCACAGATTGAAATACAGAACGCTTTATGTTACGTATCCCACAAAAGTATAATATTCCTTTCTTCATTACAATCCATTCAGCTGATCGATATAAAAGAGCTACATACCATAAAGGAGAATCTAATGAATAAATCACCCATGCTTGTTTTCCTGTGAGCAATCCTTTAGGCATTATCCCTTCATATTTATAAGCAAAACCTGAAACAAATACTCGGTCAATAAATCCCTTTAATATCGCCGGCATACTCCACCACCAAACTGGATAAATAAAAATGAAGTAATCTGCCTCTGCAACTAATTCCCTATATTTTCTTGTTTCTTCCTCATGCACTAAATCTCTTCTCTTTTTTGTCTCGTTAAAGGTTAGAGCAGGATTAAATTGTTCCTTATACAAATCAAGAACGGTTACAGAGTGATTTGTTTTTTGTAACCCTTGTTCCACATGTTTCAAAATAGCAGCGTTGAAACTTGACGGATTTGGATGCGCGTATACAATCAATATGTTCATTGTAAACAATACCTTTCCTTTAATTACCTTTTGACTTTCCGTGGGCCCACATGCTATTCTAATACATGTCAAAGGGCAAGTCCCTTCGACAAAAACAACGACACCTATTCGGCGATGGTGTCTTTTTATTTGTTAGCCGAGAATGCCCATCTTTCGGGGCACATTTAATTTTTGAACACTACACACTCAGCACCATTTCCTTATAAAAAGACTGCATAGTACAGTCTTTTTATCTACATACCTCAAAAGTAAGTGAATTTTCAAATAAATTATAACATAAAAAAAGAGAGATCAACTCCCTCTTTTCTCTTTTACTATGTAGTAAATCCCCTTATCATCTATATATTTGTGTGGCTCTGCTAAAGTAATTTTCCCATCCAGTTTTAATTCATCAAGTAACCGTAATAAATAAAATTGCTGAAGCATCTTTTTCGCAAATTTCCCTTTATGTTCAGAAGCAATATACTCTTGAATATCCAATAACGTAATCGGCTCTTCTTGTTCTTCCATATATTCGTAAATTGCACTTCGCAATGTAATATATTTCTCGATTGTCACAGCTATGTCCACTCCTTTCTTCTCTTTGTCCATCTTTCATTATCGGTTTTTTTGCAATAAAAAAACCTCTTCGATAAGAAGAAGCGGAACATATCTCTTCCTTCTTATCTTTCAGAACAAAACTGTTCTGCTGGAATTAGCACCTGCATTGCGGTTGCTGGGTTTCATCGGGCCAGTCCCTCCACCTCTCTGGATAAGAAAATATTCACTTTAACCCTCACTATAATGAATATAACCAAAAAAGTCAATTCTTATAAGAATTATCAGGATTTATTTTTTGAAAACTATTATATTTTGTTTCGTTTTGCTCATACTACAAATGTATAGACCAAAGGAGGTGCAATCATGCAAAAAAATGCACGTGGTCATGTTCAAGATTCTTGCCAAGCTTTACATGAAGCAAAAAACTGTTTACAAAGCGCCTTGCAAACAGTCGAGAAATCAGATAATCGTCAACGTATTCAACAATCTTTACAAGCTGTCCAACATGCGCTGCAACAGTGCGATAGTACGGCAGATATTTTATCTCAGGAATAAAAAATTCCCAACAATAAAAAGTAAGCACGTATGAATCATGCTTACTTTTTATTCATTAACTTAATATCAACCCTTTAATTGAAATAATATTGTAGTAGCAATGAAAAAATAAACTGAATTGACGATTTCCCACACACCAACTTTTAAAACAGTTACTGTTTTACCATACAACACAATAGCGCGAATACAACTTGGAATAAACGCAATGACAAACCAAGGAGACACAATGAACGTACCGACTACAAGTGATAAATGGTATCCCCATGAAATCCAACGATATGTTGGATTTTTCTTTTCTCGAATCATCGTTTTCACATAGAACGTACTTCCCAAAAAGTATAAAAATGAAACAAGTGCGATTAGCCATGCTGTTTCATCAATTGTTTTCATTGTGAAATAATAACTGATCATTCCACCAATACAAAAAACGATAATAGCACTAACATCATTCAGTAATGCTCGCTCATTCTTTTGACACGCAAAAAAAATGTTTACAAAAAATAATGGAAGCATATATATTGCAAAAAAAAGAATACGCCATTCGTATGTAAGTGGAACTATACCAAACAAAATAGCAAGACTAAAATAAATGAGCGTCCAGTGTAAATAGCGCTTTTGTCGCTTTTGTTTCATATACATCAAAAAGGGATATGTTGCTAGATAGACAAATAGCCATGCTAAAAAAAGTGGTATGTGCTGCCATGTCGCTTTGCCAATTAAAGCACTAAGCAAAAACGGGATAAGAAGCATCGCCCATGCACCGTGCTGTTTTGGAATCACTGGCTTTATCATATAGACACCTCATCTTCGAAAATCATTCTCAACGTTTATTATATATAATCAATCCTGCTGTTTCTGAGGGAATTTTGTCTATAATTAAACATTTTGTGGGTTAAACATGCTAAAGAAAGGATCAACCCTATTGAACTCGCCAATTGATTCATAGAAAAGTAATTTTATAACACCGTAGCTCCATATTTTTAAATTCTACACCATTAGAATTTTGTTTTTAAACGTTTCGATTAGCAACTTCTTTTTCCCACTCACTTAAGTATGGTACATATCCAAGGTCATTTGGTTCATCTGATAATAAAGAAATAAACTCCAGCTTATTTCCATCATAATCGAGAAAGTAAACACTCGCTGCCGGCATCCAGCTTTGGACAATGGGTTCTTGATTCCCTTTTCCTTGGCTTCCAATCACTTCTATCCCTCTCTCTTCCAGCCATATTTTGGACTGTTTTAAGAAATTCAATTCTACCTCGAAAGCGAAATGATTGAGCTGAATAGAAGCATCTGTTGGCACTTCCCATAATCCCAGCATTTGTCGTCTATCTTCTCCTATCCAAAAAAAGGCCACTTTCCTTTCAGGTGATTTTCTCGCTAGCTTTAATCCAAGTTTATTTTGGTAAAAATCAACTGCTCTCTCTAAATCCCTTACATGTAAATGTGTTTCATATATACTCTTTATCATGTTTTACATCCCTTCTTCGTACTAATGCAATAAATTTCAACTGCTGGCAATGGGGGTTTTCCCCACACGTTAATTAGTTGCAGCGATTATGCCAAGCCAACAGTTATCACGCATCTCCCACCTTGTTTTTACTCAATTTTCCGATAGGGAATTTATATACAAAAGGGGGAAATCTGAAATATCACTCTCTTTATCACTACCAGTATATAGATATATCATTATTGCAACATCCATCTGTTGTATCATCTTTCTATCTATGAATGTAGTACCATAGTATGAGAAACAAAGTATGAATTGGATTCTAATTCCTAAATAGTTAATTAAAAATGCACTTACTTATACATAAAAAAGACACCCCTTACATCATGTAAGAAGTGTCTCAAAAGGCGAACGAATATGTAAGTCGCGATCCTACTGTATATATTTATGTCTTATAAGAAAAACTTATTCCCTATTTACTTGAGAAAATGCGGGTTACATTTCATCATTCTAATATACCGTACTTCTTCTTAAAGCGTGTCAATATTTTAATCCAAGATGTGCTAAACACCAAAAGAAAAAACACATTGGAAAGTGCATGTGCAAGATCAAAATAAAAGCTTGTAATGTATGCCTTTATAAAAGTATCCCATGTTAGTTCTTTCAAAAAACCAATAAGAAACCATAAATTCATAATCCAGTTAAAAGCAAATCCTGCTATAAATCCAAAGAGAACTCTTCCCCATAATGTTTTCATCATCCACGTATGACGCAGCAGTCCAGCTGAAAAACCCATCATACCCCAGCAAAACATTTGCCACGGGGTCCAAGGTCCTTGTCCTAGGAATATATTAGAAACTAACGCAGCTGTTGCACCGATAAGAAAACCCGTCTCACTACCAAATACAATTGCAGATACAATAATAACAAACGAAGTTGGTTGTACACTCGGAATAATAGAAAATGGAACGCGGCTAATCGCAGCAATTGCCGCTAGGACAGCTACAAGTACAATTTCACGCGAAACAAAAGCTTTTTTCTCGAAACGCACATAAAATGGCAACATAATCACAATTAAAAAGAAAAGACTGCACCATATATAATATTGATCCGTCACAAAAGACGTAAATAAAAGTGTAATAATCAACACTAAAAAAACGACTACAACTATACCAACATATCTTTTGGACACGCCTCAAACACATCCTCCCATGTTAAAGCATACGGCAGTTGTTTACGAATAAAACGATTAACAGACGTTGTATAAAAAAAGTTTTCACTAAAAAAGCGTGCCGGTGTGTCTTCCATAATAATTTTCCCATCAAATAACATGATACAGTTATCCACATATTTTGCTGCAAACTCAATATCATGCGTCGCCATAACAATCGTCGTTCCTTCTCTTTGTAATTGCTGAAACAACTCGCCAAGCTCTTCTTTCTTTCCTGGATCTAGTCCCTTTGTTGGTTCATCTAATAATAATAGATTCGGTTTTGATAGCAACACTGTACAAAGCGCAATTAATTGCTGTTCTCCGCCGCTACAATCATGCGGATGCCGCTTACGAATATGCAAGATTGAAAACTTCCGAAGCATTTCTTCTACTTTTTCATTCGCTTCTCTTTTATATAATTCTTGCGCACGGCTAAAAAGCTCGTCCCAAACAGTATCATGTGTAAAATGATAGTGAGGGTGCTGCGATACATAACCGATTTTTTTAAAGCGCTCTGTTACTTCTGTTTTATGGATTAACTTACCTTCCCAGGTCACTTTTCCTCTGCGACATTTTTGCAGCCCTGCTAAAAGCGTTAATAAAGTTGATTTTCCGGTACCATTTTTTCCAACAAGTGCTGTCCATTGCCCCTGTTTAACCGCCAACATCAAATCCTGTAAAATAAACGATCCATGCTTTTTATATTGAAATGAAACGTGTTTTGCTTGTAATAATACATGTACCTTTTCTGTATGCTGCGATGATATATCATATTGAATTTCATTTAAAATAGGTCGAATTTGTTTCTGTGCATCACGCACTGTAAATGGAACTTGTTCAGCCTTCCATTCTAAAAACAAACGTGGAATTTGCGGAATATATGGGCGTAACTCTTCTACTTTCCACATTTCTAGAATTACTTCACTTGGGTTTCCATCATAAACAATTGTACCTTCATCCATAAAAACGATTCGGTCTGCCAGAGGAACCACTTCGTCTAAACGATGTTCACTCATAATGATTGTAATTCCTAATTCTTCATGAATTCGTTTCAATAGTCCTAAAAAATCTTTTGCTGCAATTGGATCTAGCTGTGCTGTCGGTTCATCTAATAACAACAATTTAGGCTGTAAAACAAGTACAGCAGCTAAATTTACAAGCTGCTTTTGTCCTCCAGATAACGTATGTACAGATTGATGCAACATATCTTGAAACCCTAAAAAACTGATTAATTCAGCAATTCTTTTTTGAATGACCGTTGTTTCATAGCCAACATTCTCAAGCGAAAATGCAAGTTCTTGAATAACAGTATCCATCACAAGCTGATTCTCTGGGTTTTGAAATACCATGCCGATTTCTTGAGCCGATAATAAGTCTGGTATTGTATGTAAAGATTCCCCATCATAATACATGCTGCCTTCTCTCATTCCAATTGGGAGAAGTTCTTTTTTGAAATGTTTTAATAACGTCGTCTTGCCGCAACCAGAACGTCCTGCTAACACGATAAATTCTCCATGGGAAACCGATAAAGATACATTACATAAAGCGGCAGACTCCTCGTCTGAATATGTAAATGAAAGCTGTTTTATTTCTGCATGCGCCACCATAACCACTCCCTTCCTTCTACTAAAATCGGTAGACTAATATACATAAGAAATGGAATAAACAAAAACAGATCATTTTGTTGCAAAAGGAGTGATTCTACTTTTGGATAAATCGTTAAAACACCATATCCTATACTTACTCCGAAAAGGCAATATACAAATAAAATTACTAACAAAGTAAGGACAAGCCAATCTCTATGTTCCATACGGTATCGAATATATGTACTTCGTTTTGTCACTCCAAATCCTCGTGCCTGCATAGAATCAGCGGTTTGAAGGGCTTCTTCTAATGAACAAACTAATAATACTTGCAAAAGCTTCATACCATTCTGTGCCCTTTCTTTCAGAGAACCCGCATCCACTTGAACTCCTTTTGTCTTTTGCACAAGTGTAATATGAGTGAGACGTCTCATAAATAAAGGTACAAAGCGAACTGTAATCATTGTAAGCAATGCTACTTTCGGAGAAATACGAGAAAATAAATATAAAAACTTATGACTTGATATCATTTCATTATAAGAAGCAAATGTAAACAAAATCGCAAACAATGATAACGCCATTGTATATCCATATGTCACTGATTCTAATGTAATCGGATTATAACCTATATAAAATAAAATTGTACTGCCTCGGTGTGTTAATAACAGATTTATAATTGTAATCATAAGAGCGAAAAAAAGTGAACTTGGTAACATTTTTTTCATTTTTTCTCCATTACCTTGTATGATATTTAATATGAGGATCATACAAATTGCACCAATTAAAAAAACAGGGTGAAGACATACCATACATAGTATAATCACCCCTACATAATACAGAAAATTAACGAGCGGATGCATAGAAGAAAACGCTAGTTTCATTGACCTTTACCGATCTTCTTTCCTATAATCTAACGTATAAAACCATTCAATTTTATCTCCTTGCTTCACTTTATACCTGCCAGCACCCATTTTAACATCAACACCATTTACACTATATTTCCAGCCACTTCCGCTACCTTTATCTTTCTCATATAAATTATTAATCCCTTGAACATATACACCATTTCCTGAACCAGTATATTCCATTTGAATTCCCTTTTGCTTCATTGTACGAGCTAATACTTTAAAAACAGTATCTCCCTCTTGAAGTTCTACTTCCGTTCCCCCTAAGATCGTACTTTGATCATCACGTACGGATATCGTAACCGTCTTTACCTCTTGTTGTGGTTGTGATTCCGTTTTTGGCTCTGGAGCAGGTTGTACCGGTGAAGGAGTCCCTTCAGAATGACCTTGTGCAGACTGTTGGTTTTCAGTTGTTTGTTGTACATTTTCCTGCTTCGGCGTTTCTTTCGGCTCATTTACAACTTTAGATTTTTCTTGAGATTGTGCTTTTTGCTCTTGATTTTGTGATTGTTCTGCATTTTGTTTTTGCTCTTGATTCTGTTCGGTAGATTTTGAATCTGCAACTTTTTCTTCTTGAGATTTTTCTTCTTGTTTCTGTTCTTGTTTCTGTTCTTCTGAAGATTGCTGTTCCTGTTTCTTTTCATCTTTTTGCTCTGTTTGTTTTGCGTCTGTCTTTTTATCTGTCTTTACCTCATTTTGACTACACCCAGTGATAAAACTAAGTGAGAAAACAAACAACACAAGCCATTTCATCATTTCCATCATTTCTCACACCTTTCGTAATAAAATTAGGAGCAAATATTTGCTCCTAATTTTGTCAAGCTGCTTTTTTTCTCCATAATACATATGCAGCGCCAATGCACAGTACGCCAAATGCAGCTGGCATAGCAGTATTTAATCGAGACATACCTGTTTCTGGTAAACTATGTTTTTCTACTTTCGCTTCCTTTTGTACAGTTTGATCTTCTGAAGCTACAACAGGCTGTTTATCCGCTTGTTTTTGTTCTTCCTCTGCTACAGATTGCTCATCACCAGTTGGTTGTTTCGGCTCTTCCGTTGAGTTATCCCCTTCATTGGTTGGTGTTGAAGCGTTTGTCCAATCGAAAATAGAACCTTTACCATTTAAATAGTTCTTATACTGAACAAGCGCTAACATCGCTTGCTCAGTTGCCATACTATCTTCCTCAGTATCGTTTGCCAACCATTTAAATCCACCATTCTCTAATTGATAAGATAGTAAATTTTGAACCGCATTATAATTATTTTTTGTATATGTAGTACTTGTTGGATCTATGCCAGCTGCTGCAAGTCCAAGAACAACTTCCGCTACACTGTTGACATTTTCTACACCGCCGGATGTAAATCCACCTTTATCTGTCTGTATACTCGCTAAATATTGCTTCGCTTTATCTAATGCTTGCTTTACTTCCGCTTGATCTTGATATGGTGCTAATGCTGAGAAAACCATTCCAGTTACATCTGCATCACTTGGTTCCTCTAATTTCCCCATATACGCCCAGCCGCCATCTGTATGCTGTGATTTTAAAATTGCATTTACTAATGTATCGCGGTTCCATTTCGCATCAACTGGCACGTCATATTTTTTTGTATCTAATGCAAGTAAACTAAAAGTATATCCTGTAATAGAATCTATTTTCTCAAAGTTATATAATTTTGAAATTAAGTTATTACTAGCAATATTTGTTGGGTCACCTTCTACCGCTGAAACTGCTAAAATTGTACGTGCTAACTCAGTGGAAGAGAATTTATTTTCCTTCTCTTTAATACGCTCTTCTAATGATTGTAAATAGTTTGATTTTATCTCTTTAGAAACTTCTTGACCTGATTGAGTTAGACCAATTACAACCCAGTCACTATCTATGCCATCTTTCATCATCTTTTGTGCAGTTTTTACAATTGCTTCATCAACTTTCTTCGTTACATCACCTTTTATAGGTTCTTGCGGTTTTGGTGTATCAGGTTTGTCCGTACCTGGGTTGTCTGTATCAGGCTGTTTCTTACATGTACCAAGTTCATCTAACACTTGCTGCAAAGTTTGTTGACTCATATTGTTCCAGTCTAAAACAAAACGATAAGCCACAACATCTCCATCTTCTAGCTTATAGCTATCTGCACCAACCATCGGTGATTTGTTATTCACTTCATAAGACCAGCCGCTCGTTTCACCAGACATTAATCCATCAATGCCTTTCACGTATACACCATACTTCGTGTTTTCTGCGGTTACTTTACTCCCCATTTCTTTTTGCAGTAAACTATAGGCCGTTTCTCCCTCTTGAATTGCAACTTCTTTTGGACATAGCATAATCCCTTTTTGTGAATCTCCAACAATTGCTAACGTTGCTGTTTTGCCTTCAGCAAAGGCAATGTGTACGGTATTTGCAAAAGACAAGAAAACTAATGCAATCGTCATGAATAACCATTTTTTCATGTTTGCCATACTATTTATTCCTCCCCTTTCCTAAAAATCGCATAAAAAAATACCCTCAAAGGGGCGCGCATAAACACGCTTCAAACAAGCGTTCAACGGATGCACAGCACCTCTATCTCCATAGGTTATTGTATTTGCATAGGTAAGGTACCCCGTTTATGAAATAATGACTTTTTGCATCTTCTGATAAAAAATGTAAAAAGTCTTCTCATTTACAGTAGCGGAGTAACATTGAAACTCCGCCGAACTTCCTCTTTTTTACCTAGTGAAACACTATGCTCCTATACAATTCACAATATTACAAAATTCTGTACTATTTTACTATTTTTATATTTTTTTGTCTATCATTTATCGTATTTGCTTTTTAAGAATACCAATATTCTTGTAACGCTCTTTTTAAAGCCTTATATTGATGTGCATTTGTATCTGAAAATATTTCTATCATTATTTACCTTCGAATTTCCTTTTCTTCACATCATGACTCATGGTGAATTTCTTTTTTACTTAGAATCACACCATCTTCATCAACATATACATAATCTCCTGGAATCCAAGAAACTCCCCCAAAGGACACAGGAATATTTGTTTCTCCTTTCCCTTCTTTCACGCTTCGCTTCGGCATCGTTGCAATCGCTAAAATACCGAACTCAATTTTACTAAGCTCTACACAATCACGAACACAGCCATATATAATAATACCTGCTAAATTTCGTTCCTTTGCAATGTTTGCTAAATTATCACCAAGTAACGCACAATTTGTTGAGCCTTCTCCGTCCACAACTAATACTGTACCCTCAGGTAACGTTTCTAGCGCTTGCTTCACAAGTACATTATCATCTTTCACTTTCACTGTTGCAATTTTTCCATGAAACTGCTTTTTCTTTCCGTATGATTGAAACAGAGGTTTACATACTTCCACTTCAGTTTCATATGCATCATATAGATCTGTTGTTCTCCACATCTTTTTCCCTCTTTTCTTTTCAAAATATATGTTACATATTCTTGTCCTTTCTCATTTTCCCTGTCTTATTTTGCAAAATTTTGTATACTAAAAATAAGAACCAAAAAAGGAAGTGTGGAAAATGAGTAGTAAAACAAACGCTTGTCGTTTATTAGATAAGCATAAAACTCCGTATACAATACATGAATATAAGTGGGATGAAGAAAATTTAGATGCAAAACATGTTGCTGAGCAAGTTGATTTACAATTAGAACAAGTCTTCAAAACTCTTGTCCTTCGCGGAGATAAAACTGGGGTAATTATGGCTTGTATACCTTCACATAAAGAGCTCAATTTAAAAGCATTAGCGTCTGCAAGTAAAAACAAAAAGGTAGAGATGGTTCCAATGAAGGAAATACTAGGATTAACAGGATACATACGTGGCGGTGTTTCACCTCTTGGCGTGAAAAAAAATTACCCACTTTTTATTGACGAATCTGCTGCAAATTTAAATCCAATCAGTATTAGCGCTGGAAAAAGAGGATTACAAATCTTTATTGATGGTGCAGACTTTATTAAAATTAGTAATGGAACACTTACATCTATTACTTCATGAAAAATCTGTCTCATACATGAGGCAGGTTTTTCATCCTCACTAAACTTTTCCATACCTCAAACTTTAAAAAAGTGTAGCTTTTATCAGCAGAGAGCTTAATGCCCTTAAGTAACAGACCAAAAAATGTTTGATAATTCAAATTAATCTTGGTATGATATAAAAAAAATTTAAGGAGAGATTGCTTATGTTAAAACGTAATACTTCTTTCCAACTTCATCATCATATATAACGCCTTGTATCCGAAGAATTTTTTCTTCGTGGGTACAGGGCTATTCCTGTTACCCACGAAGCGACTATAAAGCTATGTGGGTATTTTTATACCTACATAGCTTTTTTATTTCAAAAAGGAGTGATAAATATGAACTTACAAAATGTAAAAGGAACAAAAGACTATTTACCAGAAGAACAAGTACTGCGTAATACAATTAAGCGGACTTGTGAAGAAACATTTGAAGCTTACGGCTGTAAGCCATTAGAAACACCTATTTTGAATATGTACGATTTAATGGCTTATAAATATGGAGGAGGTGCTGAAATTTTAAAGGAAATGTATACCCTTCGTGATCAAGGCAATCGTGAACTTGCACTGCGTTATGATTTAACAATTCCTTTCGCAAAAGTTGTAGCTATGAATCCAGAAATCCGTCTTCCGTTTAAACGTTATGAAATCGGGAAGGTATTTCGTAATGGTCCAATTAAACAAGGCAGATTCCGAGAATTTGTACAGTGCGATGTAGATATTGTTGGAGTTGAATCCATTATAGCGGAAGCTGAATTAATGGTAATGGCACTCGATATATTTAACAAATTAAACCTAGATGTAACTATTCAATATAACAACCGTAAGCTATTAACAGGAATATTACAAGCTATTCAAATCCCTCAATCACAAATACAAGATGTTATTTTATCTGTAGATAAACTTGAGAAAATCGGCATTGAAGGTGTAAGAAATGATTTAATAAATCGAGGATTACAAAACGAAACAATCGATATATTATGTAAGACGTTGGAAACATGTGTATCCATACAGCTCTCTGAATTTGATAAAATATTCTCTGATCCACTTGTAAAGGAAGGCGTTACTGAACTCCAAGAACTTAAGCAATACTTACTTGCACTTGGAGTTGAATCTAATACAGTATTTTCTCCTTTTCTCGCAAGAGGTCTTACAATGTATACAGGAACGATTTATGAAATCTTTTTAACGGATGGTAGTATTACCTCTAGCATTGGTAGCGGTGGCCGGTATGATCATATTATCAGTGCCTTTCGAGGTGATAATAAATCTTATCCGACAGTTGGAATTTCATTTGGTTTAGACGTCATTTATACTGCGCTTATACAAAAAGAACGTGCCTCCTCTTCTGTCGATATCTTTGTCATTCCACTCGGAACGCAGGCAAAATGTTTAAAAATTGCACACACATTGCGAACAAATGAAAATTTAAAAATAGAACTCGAACTAACAAATCGTAAATTAAAACGTGCCCTTAACTATGCAAACAAAGAAAACATTCCGCATGTACTTATTGTCGGTGAAGAAGAAATAAATAACAATGTAGCGGTTTTACGAAATATGAAGGAAGGAACTGAACAAAATATACCTCTTGCTTGTATTGAAAATGGTACGTTAAAACAATATTTATATCGTTAATCGCACCAATCTCTCACATACCATATTTTTTATTAAAAAGTTGTGTTATGTATTTGTTGCAACTAATCATAAAAGGAGAAACGTACACATCTGCTACGTTTCTCCTTTTATTACATAGGCTATATATAAGATAAGATTTAATTTCATCTTCATTTTTTATTAAAGCTTATTCAAAAATTGATTTAAATCTTGCTTTGTTTTCGTAGTTAACGTTTTTAACTTTTTTAAATCCTGCTTTTGTTTTTCCATTTCAACAATTAGTGGGTATAAATTTTGTTCGATTGTTTTATAATCGGATGGATGTTTTGTTTCAACTTCCTTCTCAACTACATCCCATTTATCAGCAATCTGCTTTCCTAGTTTATTTACAGTTTCTTGTTTCGGATTTGCTTTCAATTGCTTGTCCACTTCTTCTATTAACTGTACAACTTCTGTTACTCCACTTTTCATACTAGCATTTTGCTTTGCATTTGTTGATTTTGTTTCTTTTGTTCCGTTTTTCTCATTTTTCGTTTGTTCTGTATTCGTTGATGTCGCTTCAGTTTTCCCATCTGCACTTGTTGTTTTTGAGTCCTTCTCCTCATTTTTACTCGTATTTGTTTGGTCTGCACTTGTTGTTTTCGCTTCTTCTTGAGCGTTTGTTTGTTCCTTTTTACTTTGATTTGCTTGATCTTTTTCTGTTGAGGTACCGCAAGCTGTAATGGAGAGCATCGCTCCAATCGCCAATGAAGCAATCGATATTTTTTTCAAATTCATAATAAGCCTCCTAAAATTACAATTTCACCTCCCAAATAGTTTTCTATATCCTTACAAAAATTCCTTTTATTATTTATTACAAACACAAATTTCTCAATAAAGTGAAACCTCCATCAGTGGGGGTTTTTTCATCCCCCACTGATGGTTAGTTGAACCAATCGGGCTTTTACGGACAGTTAGCCCCCACCTATCTTCTTCGCTTTTTTCTTCATCTTGAGGTGGGGGTCTTACTGTCCGTTAATGCGGGATAAAATCCTCCTGTCGAATGAATAACCTGCCCCGTTACCCATGCTGCTTCTTCACTTACTAAAAAAGCGATCAACTGAGCTGCATCCTTCGGCTCCCCAACTCTTCCTGTTGGAAACCTTGTTACAAGATATTGTTTCATTTCTTCATTCATCCACCCTGTATTGGTTGGTCCTGGATTAACCGCATTTACTGTAATCCCCTTTTTCGCAGCAGCAGGTGCAACTGAAGCTGTAAATGTTTCGATAGCCCCCTTTGTTACGGCATATGCAAGTTCATCTGGCATCGGCGCTAATGATTGCCCCGACGTAAGGTTAATAATTCTTCCGCCTTTTTCTTTTGTAAAGTGCTTCATAAATAGTGTACTTAACAAAATCGGCGCCCTTATATTTACTGTATAATGCGAATCTAACTTTTCCACATCGATTGAATCATAATTTGTATTTATAGAATACGCAGCATTATTTACTAAAATTGTCGGCTCTCCAAAATGTTCTGATACCATATATAACAAACGGTTCGGTGCATAAGACTGCGCCAAATTAATCTCAGCCATATCACAACGTACGCCAAAACTTTCAACTTCTTCTTTTAATAAAAACGGTTCATCTCTTTCCATCCCCCAAGGCATTGTTTTATCATAGCGAGGCCAATAAGTAAAAAAGATATCTGTCCCTTTCTGAGCTAATTCTTTGCAAACCGCTGCTCCAATACCATGTAACCGAGTTGCACCTGTGACAATTGCAATTTTCCTCATAGCGACTTCTTCCCCTCATATAATAAATCCTCTGTATAGTAACAGAGGATTTACAATTTATTTAATATTTGCTAGGATACGTTCAGCACCCAGTTGTAAACTACGAGATACAATAACATTTACAATAGTAAAAACAACTAGGATACTTAAAAACATACCCCACATTCCAATTCCTAATAAGAAAAATAACGCACATACTCCACCAACAGTAATACCAACTAATAATACATTAACAAGCCAATTCCAAAGCGTAGTATAACGACCTTTAAACATTTTTTGTTCAGAATCCCAATGAATATCAGCTGTTTGTGCATCCCAGCGTGTGCCAATTAAATTGTTTAACCATAACCCATTTGCACATAGCAAGAACCAAAGTAAGATAAATACTGGCGACACACCACCTATAATGATAAGCACAAGACCAAAGATAGCTAAAATAGTGGTATTAATGAGCCAAGCTGTAAATACTTTCGCAAAGAAAATGCCGTCTGCCTTGACTGGTAAATAGCGATTGATAAACCAAGTGCGACCTTCTCTTGAAAAAGATGTTGTCGCAATAACGTTTGATCCCATTAAAAACATACCTGCACAAAAGGCAAGACCAAGCGCAAGACTTGCTGTTTCACTATCTTTTGCAAATTTATTTAACCAAGCTAAGTTGCCGTCTTGCACAAAAATAATAAAGAAAAACATAATTGGCATAACAAATGTTTGCACAATACAGTTAATAAAGAATTGTGGCGTGCGAAACAAAATACGAAACTCTTTTTTCACATATGCTTTCCAATGTGAATTTTGTATAGTAGCTTTATTAAAATTCTCAGAAGAAATCACTTCTTTTTTCGCAGTACTATTCGAAAGTCCAATAACTCCTTTTAAATATGTACGCTCCGCAACATAGAAAAACAGTACATAAAACGCAAATGAAATGGCAGCGAAAAGAAGTAAATATAAAATTCCTTTCCACGAAACACTTTCTATTAACGCCATTGCCCCAAAATATGTTGTCGGAAAATAGTTTGTCATTTCTACTAGAAACGAAGATTGATTATTTACAAAATAGTCTGCTGTCATTTGTCCGGAAGCAGCACTTCTATTTTTCCATTGAATAAATACATTAATGCCTACAATCATCAACAAAGTAAATAAACCCATTAACATATTACTTCGATCTTTATTTTTTGCGATATTTGTATAACGCATAATTACTGTCATGAGAAGCGAAGCGAGAACTAACGGAATAATTGGGAAAAATATGTAAACAATTAGAGCGTATACATAATATGTAATAAAAGCATTACTTTGCAACCCATACACAATAAAGATTGGAAATAAAACAAAAGAAGCCATCACATATTGTGTAATTAAAACTGTAATAAACTTTGCAGTAATAATATGGGCTGGCTGAAGTGGTAATGGTAATAACATTTCAACGTCATCATTATAATAAAATACTGTTAAAATTGTCGTAATACTAACCACAAACACCCATATACTTCCAATCGCTAACCCCATGCCAATAAGTAAGTTTTCCTGACCAACTTGTTTTAATCCCCCATACATTCCATATGCAAGCGGACCTATAAACAAAAATCCAACACACATAAGGCCCAAAAATGAAAATAAATATACAGCACGCTTCTTCTTATCGGTTAACATGTCGGCATAATTCATTTTTAATAATATTTTTGTTAACATCCAAATCTTATTCATTTTCCGTCATCTCCAAGAACATTTTTTCAAGAGATTCATTAGATTCAAAATGCTCTCGCATTTCTGCTAAATTCCCTCGAAATTGAAGTGTTCCTTTATTAATAATCGCAACTTGATCACATAACTTTTCAGCCACTTCTAGCACGTGCGTCGAAAAAAATACCGTTTTCCCTTTATCGGCATGTTCACGCATCATTTGTTTTAATATAAATGCTGACTTGGGATCTAATCCTGTCATCGGTTCGTCTAATACCCATACATCTGGATCATGCAAAAGAACTCCGATAATAATAATTTTTTGACGCATTCCATGTGAATAACTTTGAATTTGATCGGACAATGCTTCGTATAAACTAAAACGTTCTGCTAGTGTTCGAATCTTTTCTTGACGCACATCTTTCGGAACATCGTACATATCCGCCATAAAATTTAAATATTCAATCCCTTTTAAGCGTAAAAACATATCGGGACTATCAGGAACATACCCAAATAACTTTTTCGCTTCAAGCGACTCTTTTGTAATGTCTTTTCCATTTACAGAAATCGTCCCGCTATCAAGAGAGTGAACACCCGTTATCATCTTAATTGTCGTTGATTTCCCCGCACCGTTTGGGCCTAAAAAACCAAATATCTCTCCACTCGGCACTGTTAAATCCAAATTTTTTACCGCAAATTTACTACCATTATAGCTCTTTGATACATTAATAATTTCAATCATCAGTATCCATTCCTTCCCTGGTTTTCCAATAATCACTATCTAATTATAGCATAATACATTTTTAGATTTTTATAACTTTTTAGATTTATTAATTATTAATATCCTAGACTTTTCATTTTCAACTTACATACTTTATCCCGCATTAAAGGGCAGTAACCCCCCACTGATGGAAGTTTCACTTTATTAAAAATGATAAAAAACGAAGAGGATTATCTCTAAAAAATCCCCATCAAAGACAAAAAAGAGAGTGCTTATATGTTGCACTCTCTTTTTCTTTATTTTTTTTACTACACCGTATTTTTCATCCATAAAAATATATATACGAAGCTACTCCAACTACTAAAATGACCCCTAAACAAAGATAAATGATAGAAAGTCTCGTTATATTTCCTTTTGTTGAAGTTCCATAATCTTCTTGCTCAGTTTTCCCAACCATTACCGTTCCAATAACCGTTAATCCTACTATTATTAATATTACTAATATCCATAGTAGCATGTCCCTATCCCCTCCCTTAGTTACAGATTTTTTACTATTTATAGTGTTAACAACGTGGATATATTTGTAAATGTTTTGACAATTCTTGAAATAACTACAAATACTATTAGCATCTTTTTTTCATAACAATCGGTTTTGCTTGTATCCATTGCACAATCAATCTCGGAAAAATGTGAGTGCGCAAAATTTCTTCGTCCTCATTTCCAGAAAGCCCACACCTATCTTCTTCAACTTCCTAAAATCTTGAGATGAGAGTCTTATAACATAAAGCATACTCTGTCTACAAGTGAAGAAAAAAAAGAGAGCGATTCTAAAAATCGATTTCATCGCTCTTTAGACCCTCTCCCTTAAATTTTCTCTTTCTTCTAACTTGTCTTTCGTAAATCCAATCCCTTGTTCAGCATATTGCTCCACAGAACCATAAATAATGTTAATTTCATTAACGACTGCTTGTAAATACTCCACTCTTATCTCGAACATTGCACCTAAAGAGTAAAGATTGCTTGTACTTTTCCAAAGGACGTGCACGGCGTTCCTCGAAATACATAGGTAATTTGTTCATCTCCAAAATCTTGATATACAACTGTACCTCTTTGTGGATGCGTATAGTATTCACAGTTTCCAATCTTTAGCGGGGAACTATAGTTTCTGATCCATGAGGATACAGGGCGATAACTATAATTTGTATGACGACATGCCCATAGCGCATATAACTGCTCTTTTGTATCCCAGTATATATACTGTGTTTCACGATTACCAAAACCAACAGACTCTAGCTTCCATGAACTCGGAACTAGAAGCGGTAATGATACAAATTCTTTTTCTTCTGGAGAACACCATATAGAACAACGATTAATTTCGCCTACACTATCTTCCATATGAGCCTGAAAGCTTAGACGGTGAAATGGTAATTTCATTTGTCGTTTTGCTGTCTCTAATTCAAATGGCTGTAATCCATACAAAAATTCCTCCATCTGATGTTGTTCTATAACTCCATTATCAATAGAAATTTCAATTTGCATTTTCCACTTAGAAGTTACATAACTATCATTTCCTTTATAATTTATACCACGCCAATATGTTAGTGTGTTATATCGAAAACATTCTCCCTGCGCTTGGCACAGGCAACTATCAGGAAAAGTTGGTTCCATAATATCCAGAAAAAACTGTTTCACACGAAACATTCCTGTGGGTGTTATCACCTGAAACCAAAGCGTTTCCCACTTCCCGCTCTCCTGCCGTTGTGATATGTGTTCTATATGCCAGTCTGGAAATAAAAATTCAGGATATAAAGGAATTATTCTTTTAAATGTTTGTTTTAACATGCAATTCCTCCCCTAAATTTATTTCTTTAGTACTTCGAAGGGGAGCTCTATTTATCCTTTTCTAATCACCCTTGTATATTTCTCTATCTTCCCTAACTGTATACAGTTGTTGTTAGAAAACACTCGTTTCATGGCATCGTTCATTTCGTCAGTGCTACCTACATAATATGAGGCACCAATTTCTTTTAAAATGTATAATGCTTTTTCATGAAGCTTTGTCCCGTATCGTTTATCACGCATATTCGGGACAATACCAAGATAGAACAATCTCCCTTCTTCTACCGTACCTGGCTCTATATGCGGCAGAATAACACCTACTGGATCTTTTCCTTGAAAGGCGACTAAACAATGTTCGTTCCATCTGTCGCCAATTTCTGTTTGAAAAGCATATAATAATTGATCTATAGATAACGTTTCTTTCGTAGTTAAAGAAAACTGCATAGATTCCAGCCAAATTGTTTTAAAAATGTCTTCTCCTACTTCATCTATTGTTTTCAGCGTAAACGGAACTTCCACATCTGTAACATCAGATAAATCTTTCAGTACCATAACACAACTTTTTTGATGCTGAAATTGTAAACGCTGAAACACCTCTTCATAATATGTATAATTTGGACTTTTTGATGAAATAACGAAATGTAAATGTAAAACTCCTTTATCCGTTGCTTTTTCTGTCCAAAATTGTACAACCTCTGTAATTTGTTCCTTTGTAAAGGAAACTGTATTATTTTCTTCAATCGTAATATAGTGCGGTTCTCCTACTAATACTTTAAAATCTCGTTCCATATTAACCAATTGATTCATTCCTTAACCTCTTTCTGTAAAATTTTAAAAATAACATGTTTTCTATTGCATGAGCAGGAGTTTTTATGAATATGTAGAATATTAGACATTTAATGTTTATAACGTAAAGATTCCATATAATAAAGAATTTCTTCACCCTTCATCAATGATTAACCTAAACAATTAGGCTCTTATAAAGTGAAACTTCCATCAGTGGGGTTTTTTTCATCCCCCACCTATTTTCCTCGTCTCTTTTTGAATCTTGAGGTGGGGGCTTACTGCCCGTTAATGCGGGATAGACACTAGAGTGTCTTATCGATAAAGCTATAACGAGGGGGAGCATCATTGAATACCATTATGTTGCAGCAATTACTAGAAACCATTCAGAAAAACGGATATTTACTACCTCAAAATATAGATTTAAATCAATTAAGCTTACATATGCTAGAGCATATCGGAACATTAGACGGCTACTTACGTGATCAACTGATTTACTCTACCTTTTCTCACCTTATTTCACGTGATTATTTTCCTGAGGCTCAGTTAGAAAAGTTACTTATGCTAACTTTAGAAGAACAATATTTATATTGTGGCATCACTTCTGATAACACGAATAGTGTGTTTACACGTTCTTTTACAACATTATTAATTGCGTTGATATTATGTGCAGATAATAAAACAAACTTTTTAACACAAGAAACTATTCTTACTGTAAAAGAAAAATTAGTAGACTATATGAACCAGGAAATTGATTTACGAGGGTATGTACAACCTTATGGGTGGGCACATAGCATCGCTCATGCGTCAGATGCTTTCGATGCCCTTATTCATAATCCAAAATTACCGCCACAATATTACGAAGAACTAACCCATTGCCTTTTAAATAAAATATTCGTTTATTCCATTGTATATCATTTTGATGAGGATGAGCGCATTATTACCCCTCTTCTTTCTATGATATCCCTCGGTTTCTCGCAAAAGCAGCTATTCGATACGATTCGCATCAAACTAAACTTGCTGCCAATATATAAAGCGAGACTCCCAATCAATGAATATTGTATTCTATGCTCAAATATAAAAAATTTCTTGCGTAGTTTATATTTTAGATCAGTACATAATATTCAACTAACTTATACAGCCTCGCAAGCAGAGGTGATGTTAAAAGAACTACCAACATTTTATTAATATACGGAGGAAAACAATGGATATCGAAACAATACAAAATGCAATTGAAGCACACCATTGGGATTATCCTGCTCAGCTAATTCCAAATGAAGTTGAGTTTATTCATACAACGGATCTCATTATGATTAAAAATAAAAATATCCCTAGCATTCAAGCCAATAAAGTTGTTCGTTTTGCATCACAGCAGCCATTAGAAACGGCATTGCGCTTTTTTCAAAATATACCATTCTCTTGGTGGGTTCCTTCGCAGCAAAAAGAATTAATTACAGCAATAATAAATCATAAATTTGCATGTATTGATGAATACGTTGGGGTCGCTTTACAATTATCAAGCTTTCATATTCCAGATTTACCAAATACATACTCATTCATTGATGTAAAAACAGATGAGGACATCGCAAAGCTTGTTGATGTAAGCATTACGATTTGGGACTATCCTCCCTCAGCAAGAGACAATCTTTTTCAGCAGCGAAAATCGTATATTGAAGCTAGCGGTGAAAGTAGTGGTTATATCATTTGCTGTGACGGGAATGTCGCTGTCGGCTATGCAAACTATAGATACAGTCATGATGGATCTGTAGTTTATTTAAATGGTTCCGGCGTATTACCTACTTATCGCAAGCAAGGGATTTATAAGCATTTAGTTTATAAACGGTTACAAGATGCAAAGGAAAAAGGCATTATTTTAGCAACATGTCAGGCAAGAAAAGGTCATTCTGCTCCCATTTTAGAAAAGTTAGGATTTACTCCATACGAAACATACTTACAATTTGCGCGTATGTAATATGAACAAAGGAAAAGGTGTATATATGGGATATGTCGAAGAAATGCGCAGCTTAGTTGGAAATCGTCCACTCATTTTAATAGGTTCACATGTGATTATATTAAACGAAAATAATGAAGTACTACTTCAACTTCGCAGTGATTACAATTGTTGGGGCATAATTGGTGGTGCACTTGAATGTGGTGAAACCCTAGAAGAAGCCGCTAAACGAGAAGTTTATGAAGAAACAGGTTTAATCGTTAAACATTTAGAACTATTTCAAAATTTTTCTGGGAAAGAATTCTTCAATGTTTACCCAAATGGAGATCAAGTATATGGTGTTCTCGCTACATATATCTGTCGTGATTTTGAAGGAACATTACGTATCGATCACGAGGAATCAAAAGATTTACGATTCTTCCCTATTCATAATCTTCCTACCAATTTGGGATCATTACATAAATTAATTTTAGACGCCTTTTTAAAAAATGTTATAGACTGAACATCGCTGATCTAATTGAATTTTTCTAATCATTTTCATGAGATTTAGATAATACCTGATTTCCAAAAAATCAAATATAGAAACTGGAGGTTATCACTCATGTCTCAAGTAAGCCTGAAAAAAATAACTTCTGAAAACTAGCGGGGGGCTCTTGGGCTTTCTGTAAATAGTGAGCAACAAGAATTTGTTGCTGCAGTTACACCTCCTGTTGCTATTGCTCTTGCTAAGGCATACATTAGACCAGACGATAGAATTATCGAACCTTATGGGATCTACAATCAGCAGAAAATAGTAGGTTTCTTTAATCTACACTATACACCTGATAGCAAAGAAGACTTTTGGCTTTTTCATGTTTTCATCGATAAAAGATTTCAAAGAAAGGGATTAGGATCCTCTGCGCTAGAAGTGTTGATAAAGCATATCAAAGATACGCATCCTTCTTGTCATTGCATTCGTTTAACTGTACACCCTAAAAATGATGCAGGTAAGAAATTCTACACAGAATTTGGATTTACCGATGATCATATACTTACATACGGTGAGCTGACATATTCCTTGTATATTTAGAAAATTATCAATCAGGCATGACAACTACCGATAACATTGATTATGTGAATAGAAAGTTTCTTCAGATCTTCTGAAGGAAATTTTAAAGGTTTTGCGATATATTGATTTTATGTTAACAAAAGGTGCTTTCATGTACAGAAAACACCTTTTCAGTCTACAACTAATTTTTAATAAGACAAAAGGAACCAAATCTTTTCCTTTTCACATTAACATCCAATCCGTTTTTTTATTTCCGCTAAATTCTTCTTAGCAATTTCTCTTGCGCGTTCTGCTCCTTTTTTGAGTGCTTCCTGAAGCAACTGCGGCTCATTCATATACATTTCATATTTCTTTCTTGGCTCCTCTAACTCCCGGTTGATGACTCGAAGTAGCTCTTTTTTTACATCCCCCCAGCCGATGCCTGTTGCGTATCGTTCTTTCATTAATGTAACTTCCTCTGCTGTAGCAAACTCTTTATACAACATAAATAATGTTTCAAGTTCCTTCGGTTCACTTGGTAAAGATGAATCCGTTTTAATCTTGAAAATAAGCTTTTTCAACTTTTCTGGCTCTTCAAATAGCGGAATAACATTTCCATAACTTTTACTCATTTTCCGTCCGTCAAGACCTGGTACAATTGCTCCTTCTTCTTGAATAATATACTCCGGTAATACAAAAATTTCACCGAATGCGTTATTAAAATACGAGGCAATATCTCTCGCAATTTCTACATGCTGAATTTGATCTTTTCCGACTGGAACATAGTTTGATTGAAATAATAAAATATCGGCAGCCATTAAAATAGGGTACGTATATAATCCCATGTTTACACCAGTATCTTCATCTACCCCTGCTTCTATATTTTGATCAACCTTTGCCTTATAAGCATGCGCTCGGTTCATTAAACCTTTTGGAGTAAGACAAGCCAAAATCCAGTACAATTCTAAAATTTCCGGTACATCTGATTGGCGATAAAAAATTACATGTTCATCTAAACCTAAAGATAACCATGTCGCTGCTACTTCCTTCGTATATTCACGAAATTTCATTGGATCTTGCACTGCATTTAATGCATGATAATCAGCAATAAAATATAAAGCCTCTCCTTCTCTTTGTTTAGAAAGCTGCAAGGCTGGTTTAATTGCTCCAATATAGTTCCCGAGATGCGGATGTCCAGTTGGTTTAATACCTGTTAACATAACATTTTTATTCACAACTACTCCTCCTTTATCACGCAAAAAAGTCCCTCAATCCTAAAAAGGACGAGGGACTCCCGCGGTACCACCTTTATTAGCTATAATTACATAGCTCTCTTTACGATTCGAATAACGTCGAAACAACCGTCATAACCTACTCAGTTCAGCTTGCAGCTCCAGAGCCCATTCCATATTTTTCCCTCACTGATTCCCACCAACCATCAGCTCTCTGTAAAGGTCAAAATATGTACTCTTCTCTATCATCGCTTTTTCTTATAAATTTCCCTTATTATACCATAATTATTTTTCATACAAAAGAGAACTTTCTGTCTTATTATGCAGGAATTTCCCTTTTTTTGTCTAATTAGATAAAGGTTTACGGAAAGGATTTATACAACTACGGAGGATTTATTATGGTAAAATACATTTCAATTCTTGGATCAACTGGCTCGATTGGGACATCAGCACTAGATGTAGTCGCTGCTCACCCAGAACACTTTCAAATTATCGGTCTAAGCGCAAATAAAAATATTGATATGTTAGAACAACAAATACAAACATTTCAGCCGCTCATTGTAAGTGTGAGTACGAAAGAATTAGCACATACACTGCGCTCACGAATTTCTACTAGAACAAAGGTTGTATATGGAGAAGAAGGATTGATTGAAGTTGCTACGCACCCCGATAGTAATCTTGTCTTAACTTCTGTCGTTGGCGTAGCAGGGCTTCTTCCAACAATTGAAGCTTTAAAAGCAGAAAAAGATATTGCAATTGCTAATAAGGAAACATTAGTAGCTGCTGGACATATTGTTACGGAATTAGCAAAAGAAAATCATTGTCGCCTTATTCCCGTAGATAGTGAACATTCAGCTATTTTTCAATGTTTAAATGGCGAAAATAATAAAGAGATTGAAAAATTAATTGTAACTGCTTCTGGCGGTGCATTCAGAGATAACACACGCGAAGAAATGGCACTGCTCAAAGCGAAAGATGCACTAAAACATCCAAATTGGCTAATGGGAGCAAAATTAACAATTGACTCTGCAACATTACTAAATAAAGGCTTTGAAGTAATAGAAGCACGCTGGTTATTTGACATTCCTTATGAAAAAATCGATGTTATGATTCATAAAGAAAGCATTATTCACTCTCTTGTAGAATTTGTAGATGGTTCTATTATCGCTCAGCTCGGGGCACCTGATATGCGTATGCCTATTCAATATGCATTCCACTATCCATCACGTTTACCATCTTCCTTCAAAAAGTTAAATTTATTAGAAGTTGGCAGCTTGCATTTTGAAAAACCTGATTCAGAGAACTTTCCTTGCCTCCACTATGCTTACGAGGCTGGGAAAGTTGGTGGTACAAAACCAGCTGTACTAAATGCTGCGAATGAAATTGCAAATGCTTTATATTTACAAGACAAGATTTCATTTTTTGACATTGAAAAAACAATTTATTCTGCATTAGAATCTCACCATAATATTGCTAATCCTTCATTAGAAGAGATATTAGAAGCTGATCACTGGGCCCGTCAATATGCCAATGAATTGCTTGTAAAAAATTAGAACTAGTTATACGAAAGAGTGAGAATCCTATATTCTCACTCTTTTCATAAAGGGGGCCTCCACTTGATACGAAAATTATCTCCTTCTTCTATTGAAGAAGCTGCGGAAATTTTAGAAGTTCAAATTTCCGCATATAAAATTGAAGCACAGTATATTCAAAACAATTCAATTCCTCGATTGTATGACACTATTTTGGATATTCAAAATTGTAATGAAATCTTTTATGGATACTTTATTGATGATACTTTAGCTGGGTTTATTTCATTTCTATATGAGGATGATGTTATTGATATTCATCGCCTCGTTGTTTCACCTACATATTTTCATAGAGGAATTGCAACGGAACTATTGCAACATCTATTTCAACTACATGAAGAAACAACGCCTTATATTGTACAAACTGGTAAAAAAAATACACCTGCTATTGCTTTATATAAGAAACATAATTTTATAGAAACGAAAGAAATTACATTACCAGATGGACTCGTTCTTGTACAGTTGAAAAAATCATAGCATACTGTTCAACTTAGAAAGCAAGAGAATAGCCGAAACTTTGCAGCACTGCAAGCTTCGGCTATTTGATATAACTTGAATTTGCTTTTCTCTTCGCACGGTGTCTCTTCACTTTTGCAATTGTTCCGCAAGCTCTTCCCCCTTCTCCTTCAGCGTACATGCCGCACCAACGTTTACTACCGTTACGAGATTGATCGTAAAATACCCACTTACAATCCGGACAAGCTTTCAATCTTCCCCACTGTTTATTTACAATCGCAGAGGCAATAATCCGTAACATAAATGTATATAAATTTTCCTCACCAATTGCTTGATATGTAATCCCATCTTCTCCATCCACAGTCATTACTTGTAATGGATATTTCTCGAACAACGGCTTTAACGACTTCTGCTGTTCAACCGCCTCTCGAATAGTGCCGCGGAAACTTTTTACTTCCTCCACCGAACCAAAAGGTAACTCTTCATCCCATTGTTCATTCATAAACAAATATACATTTTCTTCTGTTTCAAAAAAATCAACCGGTTTTCTTGTTTCATTTGGGATTCTCCATGTATTTAAAAACGCTCTTATACTTTCTAACATCTCTGGTGCAGTTTGGTTGCTACTCAAAATCACCACCAACTTTCCATCGTTTACTTTTTTTCTTATTTTCAGTATAATCATAACATAAAAATGTTAACCGTTAAAATAAATAGAAGGTTAACAAAAAGAGGTGGACATTTTGAAATCTTTTTCATTACCTATTCGTTTTGTATTATTTTCTACTTTTTTTATGACGCTTGGTCATTTTGCAGTAATGGCTTTTCTAGCTATCTATTTATCTAATTCTTTACATTTTTCTGCTATGCAAGTTGGCACAATTTTAACAGCGCTTACAATTACCTCTCGAATATTTCCGTTATTTACAGGAATACTTGCAGATCGGGTTGGTTATATCATCATGATGATAACCGGAACCATTTTACGAGGTATTGGCTTTCTTTCTCTAGGGATATTTTCTGGATTTTATACTATTATGCTTGCAACAATATTCATTGGATTTGGAACTGCTTTCTATGAACCATCTGCACGTGCTATTTTTGGTTCTCAACCTGCTCATATAAGAAAGGATACATTTACATACTTAAATCTCTTCCTTAATGGAGGAGCAATCATCGGGCCAATTGCAGGTAGTGTATTGCTTCATTGGGATCCACTATATCCATTCTTATTTACAGGATCACTCATGTTCGTTCTAGCATTCCTTTTCTTTCTTCTTAGATCTCACTTTCATGTTACTGTACACGAAACACAACTGTTAACGGGAATAAAAGTGGCTGTGCAAAACAAGCTCTTTTTATCTTTTTCACTCATCATGGTGTTTTTTTATACGATGTTTACACAACTTACGGTTGCATTACCACTTCATATGAATAATATAAGCCGCGACCAAGACTTAGTAGGACTCGTCATTACAATAAACGCCATTACGGGTTTTTTATTTATGATTGCATTTAAATATCTCTTCAAAAAATATCATGCACTTTCTCTTGTAAAGTATGGTGTATTACTAATGGGACTTTCTTTCCTTCTCATTCCAATCTCTTTTCATCCATATTGGCTATTGGTGTGTGTCATTTTATTTACTATCGGAGAAACACTCGTACTACCTAATACGGATATTGCTGTGGCAAACTTTAGTAACGAACAATACACAGCAACCTATTTTGGTTTCTTTCAACTATCGCTTGCCCTAGGATTTACTATTGGAAACTATACAGGGACTTTCTTTACGAAATATTGGAAAGATATGAGTTTTCCTTGGATTATTTTTGGTCTGTTAGGCGTGGTTGGATTTTCACTCCTTCATTTTTTGAAACCAAATGTTAAAAGGAATGAAGATCCATTGAATATAAAACAGAGTATGTAATGTTCTTACATACTCTGTTTTCATCTTCACACGTTTTAAATTAATCTACTATCAATCCAAAAATAACCTTTTTTTCATATATTTGTTATAATATAAAAATAGAATACTTACTCTAAATGAATAATGGAGGAGCTATTCACAACTGCTGACGTTCTCAACTTTAGGATACTATTCTATAACCCTCTTAATTTTACGAACGATTTTGAAAGGAGTGAAACATATTATGACAAAAGAAACAAACAAATCTCGTATTATTTTCATGACTTTAGTTTCCGCATTGCTCTTCTGCTCTTTATTGGTTACAGCTTCACTTTCCCCACTCGCTAATTCCGGACCTAGTGCTAATAAATTGGGCACGATGGGTATGTGGACAGCGATAGGCATGGCTCTTGCCACCTATCTCCTCCCTTTAATTCTATATATAGTAGGATTGAATGTAATGAAATTCGTTATGGCATTCTTTTGTGGATTAGGACTGCTTATAAACTCCGCAATACTCATAGTCGCTTTAACGATGGGTGGATTTCCTATTTTACTAGGACTTTGCATAGCTACATTAATCGTTAATGTTATGTGGTATTTCGTAGCTTTTCGTTCGTCATCAAAGCTTAATCACCAAAAACGTTTTATCTAATATGACGAGTTAATTAAATTAAAACCTGTTTTAAGGAGCTAGAAAATGAATGTCAAACTAATTTTGGTAAAAATCCTTCATTCCAAGTGTTATACATCTTCATTTCTTAGCTCATGAAATAAAGATTTAGATTCACCATTATATGTCATGAATAGATAATGATTGCACGAAAATAAAGCATTAGACTAAATAGCAGCTATGCGATTTTCATACGAGAAATAAGGACAATTCAGAGAAATCATACTTACTAAACCAAATATGTATACATTCTTGTATAAAGCTTTCAAAAGAGAAAAGGCTTAATTTTTAATGAATAAGGGATTAGCCTCTTTGTTTACCATGAATATCACTGATTATGTAGCCTGCGCTATGATTCTTAAATAACAAAGAGGCTTGGAGACATAAGATCTCCAAGCCTTTTTCTAACCATTATTCAATGAAATACATCTTCCCGTTTACTTCAAGAGACACTGATGATTGCTTCATCTCTTCTTTTAGGGATTTCGCATATGCTACCACTTCATTAATCGTCTTCTTATTTAAGTTTTCGGCAAAACTATACACGATGGTGACTTTTTCTTTAATGAGCTGATTGTTATCTCCTACCCAGGCCCCTGTTCCTTCAATAGCGGTAGCTCCTCCAAACATTTTAGAGAATGTCTCTAGAGACTTATTAACATAGGGAGTATTATCAATAGGTTGATCTACATTATAGGTGGATGGCACATAAATTTTCACTACATTATCAAGATGGAATTGTCCCTTTAGAGCGTTTGATTCTTGAACTTTAAGTGTTTCTTGTTGTTCTGCAGCATACACCGTATGCCCTAGAAAAGTCACCAATACAATAGATAGAAACCAATACAAAATCTTTTTCCTTTTCAAGCTTGCCACTCCTTCTTATTTGACTGTTTTGCTGTCAAAACAATGGTGAGTGTTCTGTTTACAATTATATATTATTTAATAAGGTTTGAGAGATTATAATTCACTTGTTTTATATTTTTCATAAAAAGCTGTGTACATCTAACTTACTCTTTCAATATATGTATAACAATTAATTATCTTAGGGAACCTGTCGGCAAAACGCCTATATTGCGCACTAATATATTTTCTGGAAGTTAGAACCTCAATTTTCTAAAGCTTAGGTTTTTTTGAGAAATAACGAGGGTTTATGGCGATTCCAAACAGATAATTTATTTATCGTTCTTTGGATGAATTTTATATATCCAAAAGTCAAACCAAAAACAAATCATCGAAACAAAGCCTTAAACTACTAATGATGAACTAGCCAAAAAAATAGTATATAAAAAAGGCGAAGCTATCCTAAATCTCGCCTTTTCTCTTATGATGCCTGATCATCTTTTTTCTTCATTAACGCACGTTTTTTCATCGCTTTTGTTAAATATCCACCTTTGAAAGAGCGAATTTCGTATGAAGCCATAAATGCTTTCGGTGCGATTTCGTTAATAATCTCTACCAACTCTTTTTCACGCGAACGCTTTGCTACAATATCTAAACGATAGCGCTCAGAATTAATTCCTTCTCCGATGAAGACTGTCACACCAAATCCTGCATGTCTTAGTGCGGTCACAAGTTCTTCGCAACGCTCTAGTAAACTAACATTATACGTAATATATCCAATAGCTAATTTATTTTCAATATAACCACCGAGCAACAACCCAGCACTAAACCCGATGACATAAGCTACAATATTCATCATATTTGATAAGTCTTGAAATACAATTCCTAAACTAACAATATAGATGACTCCTTCTAACAACCCAACACCAGCAGCGGACTTTGTTTGATTCTTTACAAGCAGAATTGTACGGATTGTCAAAATTGGCACATAAATAATTTGCAGTAAGAAAATAAGTAACGCTTGTAACATATGTATCCACCTCTTCCTAAAAGTCTGTTGTCATAATAACATACAGAGTCGTAAGAAAGCGATGAATTTTATTAATTTTCTTTCTATTTTAGTTCAAAAACTTCAAAAATAACAAAGAAAAAGAATCCTAGATTTAGGATTCAATCTAATAATCAGTTCTTGAAATCATAAAATCTCTCAAAAGGCATAAAAAACATGCCTCATCTCTGGCACTGGTGTATTTGTGTTCACCTGCCATTCACATGTATTGCAAGGACTGCTGCAGGTTTGTTTGGATCTATAGTTTGTTGAACCGAAAAAGAGCTACAGCACCGAGCTGAGAGCGTATGTACGTATATTGGTACTCAACTCAATTTGCTATCACACCGCACAGATGCAAGACAGTGAACATAAAAACATTGTGTTGTACTGTTACTAACACACCTGACAATGACCGGCAACATGATATTGCTGTTATATAAAGTTTCAGCCTTCTTCGAGTATTATTCAAAATCATTCTGTCCACAATCTCTTTATATCAATTAATTGTTCGTCATTAAATTCCATCTTGTATACATCCGGTTTTGATGTCTGCATTAAAAATTCAAATCCATATTGACTATCAAAATATCCCATCATTAAAGTCATGACAAGTCCATGAGTACCAATTACAATTTTATGACCTTTAAAATTCTTTAATATATCTTTCAATACTGCCACAGATCGGCTCTGACAATCTGTATTTGATTCTCCTCCCAGTAATGAAAAATCTGGATTGGAAAACATCTTCTTTACGAGTGGATACAATTCCTTATCTGATATTATCTTATCTTCACTTGAAAACATACATTCTCTAAGATTTTCGTATACTAATATTTCTTTACCATAAAAATGAGCTAAATTCTCTATCGTCAACACAGCTCGGCTATATGGACTTGAAATAAACGTGTCTACTCCTTCATCTTTCAATAATTCAGTTACTCTATACGTATCAAGCCTCCCCTTCTCATTTAATCCACGCGTTCTTTCGTCCTCTTCTATTTTAGGTGATTCACCATGTCTAACCATGTAAATATATGTATACATAATTCCCCCCTGAAAATACTTACAAATAATAGATTACTGTGACTTTATATAACAATTAATATCCGCTATACCATGCTTCGTTGTAAGACTATTATTCTATGGCTACATGACCTAAGATTTAACTTGAAGAAGCTTACAAGATAACAATTTTCCATATTATCACATTCTCAAAATTCCTTTTTCTTTGCCTTTATAATTAAAAAACTCGGTTGTTTCATTAATTTTTCATAAGATGATGGATAATTTCTTTTCAATTCTTCCGTCGGAATAGGCTCTACAATTTTTTCAATTTCAAAATGACGAAGCGTTTCATTTATAATGTCTTGTAGTGGCCGGCGATAAAAATACATATCAACATATTTACCGCTTTTCTTCCATTTATCATGAAGCAATTCGCGCTTAAAATATTCTTTTTTCTCTGACAGGTGAATATCCATTGCCGGATGATGAACGGAGAACAAAAATGTTCCATTTGGCTTTAATATTCTCACAAATTCAGCAAATGTTCGTTCCCAATCTGCAATATAGTGAAGAGCTAAAGAGCTAACAATGCTATCATATGTACAATCTGCAAAAGGTAACGTATTTTCAAAGTCTAATCGATAAACCTCAGCTTTCTCTCCTACTCTTCGCTTCGTAGCAGCAACCATCTCTGAACTTACATCAATCGCGGTTACATCTGCTCCCCGATTAAGAAACTGTTCTGTATACCACCCTGCCGCACAGCCAGCATCAAGTACCCTCATTCCTCTCATATTATCAGGAAACTGATTCATCATAGCTGGTCGTTCATAATCTGTATTATACGGACTGTCATAATCGACACTTTGTTCATAATGGCCGGCAAGTATATCGTACGCATCAATGATTTGTTGTTTATTCATATCCATCCTCCTCTAACTTCAAAAGACGTAATTTTCATTTTATCACACATCCGAATAATTAAGAATATTAAATTATTTAAACAAAAATCAATTGATCTCTCAAACTTTGAGACACATAAAAAGCAGCAACTATACAGTTGCTGCTTCTTCTTGTTGTAAATCTATTTTACGAATTTCAATACGCTTAATTTGATGCGCGTCTTTTTCTAGAACTTTAAATTCATATCCTTCTGCTGTAACAAATTGTCCTTCTTGAATTTCGTGATTTTGCGTCATCACCCAACCGCCAATTGTATCAACTTCTACTTCGTCAATGTGTAATCCAAATAAATCTTGAATCTCACTAATTAATACTTTTCCGTCGACAATTTTATGGTTCTCATCAACATGATGAACCGGAGGATGCTCATCTTCATCATATTCATCACGAATTTCACCAACAATTTCTTCTAATATATCTTCAAGCGTCACAATTCCCGCTGTACCGCCGTATTCATCATACAAAACAGCCATTGGAATTCGCTTTTTCTGCATTTGCAGAAGTAAATCATGAATTGGGATTGTCTCCATTACTTCAATAATAGGACGCATAAACGTTCGGATAGATGAAAGATCTTCTTTATCATTTTTCATATAACGAATAAAGAAATCTTTTACATTCACCATACCGATAATATCATCTTTATCTTCTCCAAAGATTGGGTAACGTGTATACTTTTCACTTCGGATAATTTCCATATGATCTTCTACTGAATCTTCAAGATAGAAACCAACGATTTCTGTACGCGGCACCATAATCTCTTTCGCAAGACGATTATCAAATTCAAAAATATTGTTTACATACTTATACTCCGCCTGGTTAATTTCACCGTTTTCATAGCTCTCTGAAAGTATTAAACGTAATTCTTCTTCCGAGTGTGCTACTTCATGCTCAGATGCTGGTTTTAATCCAAATAAACCAGTTACAAGACGCGCTGATTTATTTAACATCCAGATAAACGGGAACATGATTTTGTAAAATATAATAAGTGGTGCTGCAAACAACATTGTAATTGTCTCTGCTTTTTGAATTGCTACTGTTTTCGGTGCTAGCTCACCAACTACAACATGTAAAAAGGTAACTGTTGCAAACGCAAGAATGTACGATACTGAATTCGCAACCGTTTCTGGGAAATGTAGATCTTGAAATAACGGCTGTAATAAACGATGAACCGTAGGCTCTCCAAGCGATCCGAGCGCAAGAGCTGTAATGGTAATTCCTAACTGACACGCCGATAAATACTCATCTAAATTTGTTGTTACCTTTTTGGCTGCTAATGCACCCCGTTTTCCTTCCGCAACAAGTTGGTCAATACGGCTTGAACGCACCTTAACCATAGCAAACTCTGCTGCCACGAAAAATCCAGTAAACGCGATTAAAATCGCTATCATAACTAAATTAAATATTTCCAAAGAATCCCCCTTAGTTCAAAAACTAAGGTGTCCACCTCCTGTATGAATAATTGCTTTGTTTACTCTCTAAATTTAGAAAATAAAGCGCTATACAGAAATTAAAAGGGTGGATAGCTCTACCTACTATAAAAGTAAGATAAGAGATTGTATTAAAGCTGTCGTTTGAGTTGATAAATGTTTCGTTAGTTTTTCGCGCTGTGAATCTGTTAACCCATCTAATAACGGTTTTAATTCTATTAATTCCGTCTCCAAACGGTGGATACGCTCTGTTACATCATTTACTTGTTCCGAAACGTTTTCATTAACACCGAGCAGCTTTTTTTTCTCCTCGATCCTATCCTTAATTTCAGAAAGCGGTATATGCATTTCTTTACATCTCTCAATAAAACGTAAAGTTTCAATTGCTGCTTCGTCATAGTAGCGATAATTAGATTGAGATCGCTCCGCTTTCAAAATACCTAGATTCGTATAATAATCAATCGTTCGTTTCGAAACATGAGCCATGTGAGCCAACTGTCCGATTCGGTACACCTTCCCAACGACCTTCCCTCCCTACATATGTTAAAAACATCATACAATATATAAACTGTACAGTCAAACGTTACGGTTAAGAATAACACTTTATAAAAATATTAAGAATTATTTTCACTCAAACAAAAATAAAAAAGAAGCTACTGCTCTACATACCGTAGAGTAGCTTCTTTTTCCTATTACATTCTACGCAATAAAAACTCTTCTGTTTCTATTACTTTCGCAAACATATTATCTAAAGCACTCATAAATGCCGCATGCACATGTTTGGCCCGAATCGTTTCATTGTGAAATATAAGATTCCTTGTCGTACAAGCATCTTCAATTACTGTACATCCAAACTCTAGATCACTGGCAGCTCTAACCGTTGTATCAATACACATATGCGTCATCATTCCGCATATCACCAAGTGTTCAATCCCTTCTTGCTGAAGTAACTCTAGTAAATTTGTTTCCCGAAAACTGTTTGGATAATTTTTTTGTACAACATATTCACTTTCAAGAGGTGCTACATGAGGATAAATTTTTACACCATCTGTATTCGGAAGAAAAAAAGTAGCCCCTTCTTTTACTGAAATATGTTGCACATGAAATACAGGTAAATTCATTTTTCTAAAGAAATCTAACACTTTCTTTGCATTTCCTGCTGCTTTTAATGGTTCATGTAATTCAAATCTTCCACCTGGAAAATAATCATTCTGAATATCAATTAATACAAGTCCTGTCTTCATTATTAGCCCTCCAATATTTTGAAAATTAAGTTATAATCTTATTATAAATCTTTATTGAATTCGCGATAACATTCTCATGAAAGACATTAACGTCATATGATTTCACCATGAAAGGGTTTGAAACCATGATTGATTCAACAGATTTACAAATACTTGATTTACTAAAGAAAAATTCACGAATGCAGTGGAAGGATATTGGAAAAAGCATTCATATGACAGGTCAAGCCGTTGGAAACCGTATTAGAAAAATGGAGGATGAGGGATTAATAAAAGCATATACTATTTTAGTAGATCATCTAAAATTAGGTGTGCAGTATACTGCTTTTATTACTGTTTTCATGAAGACAAATCAACACGCAAAATTCACTTCCTTCATCACAAATAAAGATTCCATTGTAGAAGCCCATAAAATAAGTGGTGAAGGATGTTATTTACTTAAAGTACAAATAGACTCCCAAGAAAACTTACATAATTTATTAAATGAAATTTTAATCTTCGGCAACTATCGTTTAAATTTGTCAATTCATCAAGTAAAAGAAACTTACTAAGGATGGAAAGGAGAATAGCGATGTATTATAACAACTTATCCGAAAATGATCAGCCAGTAATCCGTCTCTAAGACGGGCATAATAAATCTTCTAGATTAAAATGCTTCGTCTTAAGGATAACTATCTCTAATCCTAAAAATAGACGGAGGTCATATGATATGAGACATTCATTATTTGGTGCATTTTGTTTATCGCTTGCTGCAAGCATTTGGGGAGGTATGTATGTTGTCAGTAAATATGTACTAGACTTTGTTCCCCCGCTCACGCTTGTTTGGTTACGTTTCGTTATTGCTTTTGCGATTTTATTTATGATTTTACAAATAACACAGCAAAAACAGAAAACAAAAATTCCAATCGAGAAAAAAGATTGGTTATTATTTGCCTGGATCGGTTTTATCGGTTATTTTGTCTCCATTACATTTCAGTTTATTGGGACAAAATTGTCTGATGCACATACAGGTTCTTTAGTAACATCCGCAACACCAGCCTTTATGATCATTTTTGCAAGAATAATAGTAAAAGAGCCTATTACCATTCGCAAATTCATTTCCGTACTCTTAGCAACTTTAGGTGTTATCATTGTCATCGGATGGGATATAAAAATTGGAACGTATTTCACCGGAACAATCATCTTAGTCGGGGCTGCTATTACGTGGGCATTATTATCTATTTACGTCAAAATCGCCTCGCAACGTTTTTCTTCCTTAATCATTACAACGTATGCGATATTTTTTGCGATTTTGTTTATTACACCTTGCATGATATGGGAATTACAATCTAACAGCATACAAAGTCTTAACACATTTATAGTTTTAGGGATTTTATACCTTGGCATCATTTCAACTGCTGGTGCATTTTTTCTTTGGAACAAAGGTATGGAATTAATGGATGCGGGAATTGGCTCACTCTTTTTCTTTTTCCAACCTATTGTTGGAGCGTTTCTCGGATGGTTACTACTGCACGAACAGCTAAAAACTACATTTTTCATTGGAGCTTTACTCATTGTAGTGAGTGTTCTTATCGTTACAATCGATAAAAGAGAGACATCTTCTAATTAGAGATATGATTATAAAAGTTATTTTACTATGTAAGGAGGCATCCCATGGCACTAGAAATGAAAACAAACTGTCAAACTTGTAATACTTCTCTGCAAGGAGATTCAGAAGCATACATTTGTGTGTATGAATGTACTTTTTGCCTACCTTGTACAGAGAATACTAATCATATCTGTCCAAATTGTGGAGGCGAATTAGTACGGAGACCAAAAAGATAAAGATTCTTTTTCACATAGTAAAAGCGCAAAATCTATAAGATTTTGCGCTTTACTTTTGTTTTTTAACACTTGATTTCTTTTATCTGTTCAATAATCACTTCTGCTAAATATTTATATCCATACTCTCTAAAAAGCTTATCATTTGGAAGATAGATTAAGAGTCTTTTTATTTATGTATTAATTTCCCTTCAAGTGCGTCAATATACCTTTTCGCTGATTTTTGGACAGCTTCATTTGCTTTTCCCTTCACGATTCCGTGAAATGCATTATGTAAACGATTAAACTTTAATTTTTTTACTCTTTCAGCCATCTCTTTTACCTTACCTGCTGGCAATGGAATGAGATTCGGATAACTGTACATAAAACTTACCCATCTTGAATCAGCAACAACTTGAATGATATCTCCAGTTAATAAAATTCCTCTTCCTTCATCTCCAGTTTCCCAATGTAAAACAGCACCACCATTAAAATGCCCACCTAAACGATACAATGTAATACCTTCGGAAAGTTTTAAAGATTCTCCAGACCAGAATATAATACGATTACTTGGGCGCATCACCCATTCTTTATCATCTTCATGAATGTATATAGGAACATCAAAGCGTTCCGCCCATTCTACCTGTGTAGAATAATAATGTGGATGCGATAAAGCAATCGCATGAATTCCCCCTAACTCATTTATTCTTGCTACAGTCTCTTCATCAATATACGTAATGCAATCCCATAACACATTATACTTATTAGCTTGAACTAAATAAGCATTTTGACCAATTGCAAACTTTGGATTTGTTGTTATGCTATATAAATTTTCTACTTCTTTTACAATCTCATTCTTAAATGATTTACTTTTCTGTATGCTCTCTAAAGTTGTCCATGATTGCCCCAAAGGGTTTACATATTGACGTTCCTCATTACAAATTACACAGTTTACAGGCGGTTCTTTATAAAGTGGATATTGTACACCACACGTTGTACAAACATAATGCTTCATTCTATTTCTCCCTTTCTCATTTCATTGAATACAAATTAATCCAAAATATCATGAACAATATGTAAAATTAAACCCCCACTATTTAACAATTTGACATTTGAGTAACAAAATACCTCTCCAAACACTTATTTCTATCCATACTATCACAAAATTTACCTTTTATTCTATATTTTCTGAATAATAAACTCTTGATTTTATTGAATATTTAATTTATTATTTTGTTTGTTATATAAAAATAATAACATCCATAAAATATCGTATGATACACCACCGAAAGAAAGCGCTTAACAATTGTAATTAATTAAATTTTCTATATAATAAAAATAACGGACAAAATAAATTTACGAAAAATTCATTTTTGTCTTGCATAATAATTTATTTTTGTTATCATCGTTAATGATTCGACAAAAAATGACTTTGTATTGTATCTTTGTGTAAAAAATTCAAAATATTTAAATTTGGAGGTTTTTTTGTGACAAAAAAAGTGCAAACTTCACATATTTTTGTGATTGGGCTTATGCTTTTTGCTCTCTTCTTCGGAGCAGGTAATTTAATTTTCCCTGCTATGTTAGGACAAACAGCCGGAAGTAACGTATGGATTGCAACCGCAGGATTTTTAATTACAGGAGTTGGCGTACCACTACTTGGTGTATTAGCACTTGGTGTTTCAGGTAGTGACGACTTACAAGCAATGGCAAGTCGTGTACACCCATTGTTTGCGAGTGTATACACATTTATTCTTTATTTAGCAATTGGTCCTCTTTTTGCTTTACCTAGAGCAGGAAGCGTATCTTTTGAAATAGGTATAAAACCATTTGTAGGAGAAAATAGTGGTCATTTACCTTTAATTATTTTCACTATTCTGTTTTTCGGGATTACTTGTGTACTCTCTTTAAATCCTACAAAGATTGTTGATGTTGTCGGGAAGTTTTTAACTCCAATTAAATTGACATTTATCGGTATTTTAGTTGTTACCGCTGTCATAAAGCCAATCGGTGACATTCAAGCACCAACACAAGAATTTGTTACAAATTCTTTCTTCAAAGGCTTTCAGCAAGGCTATTTAACAATGGACACTCTCGCAGCTTTCGTATTTGGTATTATCATTATTAATTCCATCAAAGAGAAAGGTGTAAGTGACAAAAAAGAGATTATAAGTGTATGTATAAAAGCAGCCATCATTGCCGCTGTCGTATTAATTGCTGTTTACACTTCACTTGCATACATGGGTGCTTCTAGTGTTTCTAAATTAGGACATTTAGAAAACGGCGGGGAAGTTTTATCAAAAGTAGCAAATTACTACTTCGGTTCTTTAGGAAATTTATTATTAGGATTGATGATCACTATAGCTTGTTTAACGACGAGTGTTGGACTTACTACAGCATGTTCATCTTACTTCCATAAAGTATTTCCACAAATATCATACAAAACATTTGCTGTTATTTTAGCTACTTTCAGTGCTCTCATTGCTAATCTCGGCTTAACACAGCTGATTACCGTATCTGTACCTGTATTAACAGCAATATATCCTTTAGCGATTATGCTAATTGTATTAACGTTTCTACACCGATTGTTTAAAGGGAGATCAGAAGTATATCAAGTAAGTTTATTATTCACTTTTATTGTAAGTATCTTTGATGGACTGAATGCAGCAAATCTGAAAGTTGATTCGATAAATTCTTTATTCTCTCACTTACCTTTATATGATGCTGGATTAGGATGGATCGTTCCAGCACTCATCGGAGCTTTACTAGGCTATGGAATTAGTTTATTACGAACGAAGGATAATTCTAATGTAAATACTTCTCATGATCTTGCACGTAAAAAAACATCCTAAACTTTTTAAGTTTATTTAGATTCAAGAAATTTGAATTAATCTTTGTTTTAACAAGAATAGACATATAATGTTACACATTATATAAGAATAAAAGAAGAGGATAGTGACAGGCAGAATAATTCTGTATGTTCTATCCTTTTTTGTACCACAAATGACCTCATTTACCACAACATTTGTATTGGCTGTCGACTTGTTGTTGCTTTAAAATAAAGTTTAATCAAATTAATACTAATAACTTTGATAAACGATCATAGAAAAGAGCGTGTTTTGAAAAAAAGATTGATCAAAACACGCTTTTTCTATATTCAATTGAATCATCCTTTTATAAAAAAGTTTGATAATTTTTGTGATCCTTGCTCAATTAAAGCGCCCTTTAATGGAATAACTAGAACGTTCAGTCAACGATTTGATGGCCATGCCCCCTGCATTTTCCTTAATTGAATAATTTGGCCTGTATGATAAGCATCATGAAGCATGATGTCCTGTAATTTCTCCTCAAGTGAATTTTGCTCAAGCTCTTTTTCGGAAATTGCACTCAATACCTGTCTTAAATTACGTTGAGCATTTTCAGAACGTTCAACGACTTTCTTCCATTCCTTGTCATCATTAGATTGATTGGTAAGATAAAAGGTTTCATCACCGTCGAGATTATGTGTCCATTCACGGCCTTCCAAGTTTGCAGCAAGTCTCTCTTTGTAATAAATGAGATGATTAACGTTCTCCCAAATGGTATTAGTCGCCTCTCCAGATGGTTTCCAGATAGCCTGTTCGGCTGTAAGTCCTTCTATAGCATGTTTAAACGGTGCATACCAACTCTCTTTATCGAATGTTGAATCTAGTACGTTTAAAAGCAAGTCAATTCGTTTCAAAGTAATCTCCCCCTAAATAGTTAAAGTTTCAAAAAAATCCTTATAACTCTATCGAGATTCTATATTTTTAAGTAAACTTCCTGCTTTTTAACTACCCTGCTAATCTTATTCCACAAACTGGCCCAATTCAAAAAGATACGTCTTTTTATATGCACGCCTCGATTTTGATTAAAGATTAATTTCAGTAGCTTTCAAAAATATTTACTATAAAAATCGCGTCTCAACTTTCCGCTCAGCTGAGCATATATTCTCGTGGTTTCACTCTTCTCATGACCAAGTAAGCTTTGTATTACTTCAAGTGGCGCACCATTGTTAATCATATGTGTAGCATAGCTATGACATAATTGATGAGGATGAATACTTTTTTTAATCCCGGCACGATTCGATATACGTTTGATAATAAATCTTAGGTTATCAATACTCATACGTCTTTTTGGCCTTCTTTCCGTAATAAACAAACAAGGCTCCCCATCATCTCTTTCATCTAGATACCTTTTTAACCAAATGATACAACGAGTATTAAAGTATACTTTCCTTTCTTCATCACCTTTCCCATGTACAATGACAGAATTCGTTGAGAAGTTAATATCGTCACGACTCAGTTTTACGACTTCCCCAATACGGCAGCCAATAGAATACAAAAATTCACATAATACATTCTCCATTGAGTTATGACATGCTTCCCTAAGGTGTTCAATCTCTAGTTCCGAAAGGAATTTGGGGATTCTTTTGCCTAACTTCGGTTCTTTTAATTTAGCAGCAGGGTTTTTAAGAATAAAGCCTTCATCATGTGTCCATCTAAAAAGTGATTTGATGCAACGAACTCGGTGTCCTAAGCTAGATGGCTTTAAGTGTTATCCTGCTTCAATTAAGTAACCTTTTACTTTTTCTGTAGTAAATTCACTCATGTTAATGTCACCGAAATAACGTAATAAGAGATTATATTGAAAACAATATGTTTTTAAAGTCAGAGGTGAATATCCCTCAATTTTTTTATCTAATTGATACTGTTCCCAGGCCTCAGATAATAACATTATTCTTCACGCTCCCATTCTATAAATCAATTAATCTAGATTCTATTATATTCAAGGAGAGTCTCTTTTATACGCTAGTTATTCAACTATCGTAGAAAACAAAAAAATTACTTAACCATGAGAACACTTGAAATACAAGAAAAAGACGCTTTCTCTATAAAGGAATAGCGCCCGTTAACGGAATAACGAAAATGCTGAATATATAAAATAACTTAATAATCTATCAAAAGAATTGATCTCGGCATATGGTTTTATTTCGGTATCATTCTTGATCATATAAGGATTGAACCATATGCCCTTTATATTTGCATTTTGACAACCACCAATATCCTTTTCTATGTCATCTCCAACAAATAATGCTGCTTCCGGTTGAACATTAAGCTTATTCAATGCTAATTCAAATATACGTTTGTCAGGCTTACTAAATCCCACTTCTTCAGAAATAATTATTATATCAAAGCAACTATTTAAATTGGTGTTAATTATTTTAGCCTTTTGTCTCTGAGTTGAGCCATTTGTTATAATTGCAACTTTAACATGCATCTTTATAGTATTTATGATATTTATAGTATTTTGGTTTATAGAAAAACAATGAGGAAAATTATTATTCCAAAAATCTTGAATGTAATTGCGTGGCAATCTATATTTTGGTGGAAATTCATCAAAAAATGATTCCAAAACTTTTACTTTATCACTGTAGCCATAGCTTCTTTTATCATATTCCTTGAATTTCTGCAACATTTCGTTTTTTACTGAATGTTGTTTAACATCCCCATAACACTTCTCTAAAATAATTGAAAACAATTTATCTACTGCCTTATCCCTATCAAGTAAGGTATCATCTAAATGGTTCTGGTGCAAAAAATCTAGGAAGCTTGGACATACTGATGTTATCAATCTAAAAAGGATGTGTATCCGTATGAAAAAGCCAACAGAATTTAAGTGGAAACATTACGAACCCGAAATTATCTTACATGTAGTACGCTGGTACCTCCGGTACAGTCTGAGTCTTCGTGATCTCGTAGAGATGATGGAAGAGCGTGGAATATGCGTAGCACATACTACGATTATGCGCTGGGTTCATCAATATGGACCAGAACTTGATAAACGCATTCGTCCATATTTAAGGAGAACCAATGACTCCTGGAGGGTGGACGAAACTTACATAAAAGTAAAAGGACAGTGGATGTATTTATATCGTGCAGTAGATTCTGAAGGGAACACGATTGATTTTTACCTAAGCAAAACTAGAGATGCGAAATCAGCTAAGCGCTTTTTCAAGAAAGCCTTGGCTTCTTCCCATGTGTCTCAACCTCGCGTCATTACGGTGGATAAGAATCCAGCTTATCCAGTGGCGATTCAAACATTAAAAGAAGAGAAACGTATGCCTGAAGGCATACAGATAAGGCAACGTAAATATCTCAACAATATCGTGGAACAGGACCACCGTTTTATAAAGAAGAGAGTTCGTTCCATGTTAGGATTGAAATCATTTCGTACAGCTACCTTGATTTTGAGGGGCATCGAAGCTATGCATATGATAAAAAAAGGGCAACTTCACCAAAGGGTGAACTATGCCCAGAATGAGGTTGAAGCCATTCATAAGTTATTTAAGTTAGCTGCTTAATCTCAAGGTTAATAGGATATTGCTGTTCTATGGTTCTAGCGAATTATTTTTGCACCAGAACCAAAAGAAGTAAAGACATGATATTCTTAAAAAGAATATCACCATATTTATCATTTTCGTTCATATGTGGTTCTACTCACAAAAAATGTAATAGAGCAAATAATAGTCAGCACCATATATTTCATCATCTCAATAGTAAATATGTCCGTTGGAACTCCTCCTAGTATAATCTCAAATACAAATACGATTTCTGTGCCTAGAAGGATATATAGTATTAAAGAAAAGATACAATTTAGTTTATTAGGCAAAATAATATACTTAAATAATAATTCTCCAAGAATACACCCCAGTAAAACTATAGGAACTCCAATATATACAACAACAACTGTTATTTGTATTACATTAACAAAGATATTAACAATAATATTAAAGTAATTTTCTTCTCCAAAAATCTCCTTATTATAGTATAGTTGAAGTATATTCATTGAAATTAATAGACTTAATATAGTATATACAAACGACATTAAAAATTTTCTCAATAGTAATCACCTCTTTTTTAAAAAATTACGATATATATCAATACTATCACTTGCATGATTTCTCCTGTAATACAAAAGGATATAAATTAATACTCTCAATTTCTTTATTAATTCACGAAAATAATATTCTATCTAATTAGTAAAAACTCAGTTGCTTAATAGTAACTGAGTTTTCTTCTATAAAAAAATCATTTTTAATCAACTTATATTTATAATATGACTAACCTCTATCAATCAACAACTAGTCTTGGATACGCTGTTACAAATTCTACAGTTGATACACCTGGAAATAAAGCTGTAAATCCAAAAAAAGAACTTATTCGAGCCGTATGTAAAGTGGTCGTATTGTCAATTTCGGGTTTAACAGATGAATAAAGGGCTCTATAAAACTCATGATTCGGTGCTTTATCATGAAAGCCTGCTGTTGCCCCGCTACCATTTCTATTAACAATTACATAAGCGAATGCATCAATAGTAGGAGCACCTGGAACTAATGGATTCGCAGATGCAGTTTCCATAGTAAATTCAGCTCTTTTAGACGTGGCTAATACAACCGACATATTTAAATCTCTTTCTGCATTTGCTTTACCATCTACAGCTGTCCCATCCTTTTTATACCCTGTTGTGAGTCCGGTTTTTTTGATTGATTTAAATTCCGCTGAGGTACCTAGATATCCATTCATACTATGCTTCCAAGTCACTGTAACGTCTAATCGCGTTCTATATTTATCTGAAAAATAAGTGAAGTAATTCCTATTATCACCTTTAAAAGTTTTAAAATCACTAATTATATTAGGTATATACCAAGGTGCGTCTGGATAGGCAGCAGGAATGAATGTTTGATATCTAAATGTATAACCTAGGTCATACGAACTAACTGATTCAGAACTCACACTGGACTTAGCTGGTGCAGACCATCCAGGCTTATCTACATATGTAGAAAGCTTCTTTTCTTCGCAACCTAATTCTTCCTTCTGATGATTGGTTGGAGTAACTCCAGATGCTTTTAAAGTGTTGACTTTCTCTTCAACTTTATTTGAAGGGATTTGTTTAACCGATTTAATATCATAATATGTTCTATATGGATCGTCTGCTGTAGATGTTTCAGAATCTATACTTGCCCTTTGTATAACTGATTTTGGAGTATCTATAAATTCATTTTTATTTGTAGTTGTTACATACTGACCATTTCGATACACTTCATAAACATTATCATCAGTTGGGACATTGCCCCAAGTCAATTTCGTCATTCCACCTGATTCAACGGAATTAATATATGCATCTGTCATTGGATAAACCAATTTACTTTCATCTGTTGCGACACTATTTACGTTACTCTTCGGTGCACTTTGTAATCCTTGTGAATACTGTTGTTTCACATTATTTCCATTTAATGTGAATGCATTAATTTTACTTTCACTTAAAATGTTATCGTTATTATCATAAGAAATTAGTTTAAGAGTGTATGCATTAGATGACTCTAAATTAGCAACAGTATAATGTGTATCAGTTCCATTCCAGATTTCTTCCCATTTGTCATCGTCATTTAGTTTATGTAACTTATATTTTGCTACAACATTCCTTTTGTTCCAAGATAAATTTATTGCATTTTCAGAACTTACTGCATTCACATTTTCACTATTAGCATTTAGTTGTTCTTCGTTGTTTTTTAGTTCTGCCGTAGAAATAGATGCACGCTGGACATTCGGATTAATCTTTTTACATATTCTTTCTGTGTTGTAATTAAAAGAAAATTTAGCTCCTCCAGTTATTTCTAAATATTCTACCGTAATCTTATGTTTTCCACTGGTAACTGAGTGGTTTTTTGCATATAATTTGTTATCTCCTGCTCCCCAGTTATCAATAATAAGTTTATCATCTAAATATACACGAACACCATCATCTGTGATACCATCAAAGTAATATTCACCCTCATCGAAATTGGCAACTTTTGTATATCTTATTGAAAAATTATCTACAGGTACATTCTTATGCGGAGAACCATCTTTCCAGTCAAATTCGAGTTTATCTATTTTATCTTTGGCAGTTTTCCCTGCTATATGGACTGGATCGCCTTTAAGTTCTGGATTATTAAAGTATTCTGCTGTCCATGTACTTTGTTGAATAGCTTGACTATATGATTCAATATTGAATTTTAAGTTGGCTCCACCAGTTAATTCTAAATATTCAACGGTGACTTTATGTTTCCCCTCAGTAATTGGGACTTTCTTCGCATATATTTTATCGTATCCGCCCCCCCAATTATCAATAATGAGTTTATCATCTAAATATACACGCATACCATCATCTACTATGCCACCACAGTAATAATCACCTGATTTAAAATCTTGTACTTTGGTAAAACGCGCTGAGAAATTGTCACTTTTTATATTTGGATGTGGAGAACCATCTTTCCAATCAAAATTTATTGTATCTATTCTATCTTTAGAATTTTTACCAGCTACAACAACTGCGTCACCTGCTAAATTAGTATTGTTATAGTATTCTGCTGTCCATGTATCATGTTGTACAGCTTGACCATAGGGTTGTATATTGAAGCTAACATTGCTACCTCCACCTAACTCTAGATATTGTACTTCTACAAGATGTGTATCTTTTTCATTAGTAGTTCCAAATGCCCAACTAGCTGTATTATCCTGAATGGTAATTTTTCTAGCATGTTCTGTATCCCATTTTCCAGTATTCCATTCATCTATAACAAGTTTGCCATCAATTAATACACGCATACCGTCATCTGCTTTTCCTCGCACGATATATTCACCTGCTGGTAACCGTTTTACCGTAGTATATCGAGCTGAAAAGTTATTAGCTGGTACTTTTGGAGTTGGAGATCCATCACCACTATTTTCAATAAGGCTCTTTTCAGTACCTTGTGGTGCAATTACTTTTGCATCAACAGGATATCCATCTAAATTGGTATTTGGATAATAATAAGCTAGCCAAGAATCAAATGGCACAATATCAGAAAAGACAGCTGCTTGACCGCCATTTTCATAGAAGTCAGTTTGGATTTTATGATCGCCTTGCGGCACATTTGTTACAATAGCACGGTCAATTTGCCCACCAACATCGTACCAACGGTTAATAACCTGTTTCCCGTCAAAAGAAACTTTAACGCGATCATCCGCTAACGTATGTACAAAATAATCACCGGCATTAAGTGATCTTGATTGATTAAATTGTGCCGTAAAATTATCATTTTGCACACCAGCAGGAGCTTCATATCCCCAATTATAATGGACTTCCCCACCTTCCTGCTTATAAATGTTACTCTCTGCACTCCCAATAGAAGGTAAAGCAAAGAAGCTAAAAATTGCAATACCTAGGGCTGCTTGAAACAAAGTTTTTTTCCTCGAATCACACATACAGTTCCTCCTATAAATGTTAATGTATTTCCAAAGCTATAATATCACGATATAAATAGAAAAATAAATATATTCTGAAAAATATTTATTTTTAAACATTTGGATAAAGTTTTTTGTAATAAAGTTTAATAAATAAGGTTTTGGTGCAAATATAGTGGGTTTTGAAAAGAGGACGACAGATTCCGTTAGGAATCCACTGTTATGCTGCAATTCCAAACAATTGATGGATGAATTCTTTCTGATTTTGGACAGACTGGTTGATATTATCCCCTTAAGGTAGACAGTGTAAAAAGACCATGAATACACATGGATGTTACACTTTTACTTGGAGGGGATTTTATTATGGTTAAAAAAGGGGATAAATTTCAAACTTATTCAGATGAATTAAAGATACAAGTTGTAAAAAGTTATTTAAATGGTGAGGGTAGCCAATCAGCTATAGCGAAGAAATATAAGCTTAGAAGTAGAACACAGTTAATGAATTGGGTCCGGAAATATCAAGAAACAGGCGATATTTCAGACTTGCGGGGGAAAAATGGTGGTAATAACGGCTTAAAAAACCTCTTGAAAGGTCGTTCTCGTACGAAGTTCGATAGTATAGAAGAAGAATTGGAATACTACAAGGCGCAAGTGGCTTACTTAAAAAAGCAGTATCCAAATCTATAGGAGGTGTTCTTGCTCAAACGGCTAAGTACGAGATTATTGAAGAACTACGTTCTCGGTACAAAGTAACCTGGCTTGTCGTCATTGCGCAGTTAAATCGCTCTAGCTACTATAAGTGGCGTTCAACATGTAATCAAAGGCAATTACGCCTTTCAAAGGATAATACATTGCGTGAACAGATTCAAGCAATTCACATAAAACACAAGGAATACGGTTATCCTCGCATGACAATCGCCTTACGAGAGGCCGGATTTTTCGTGAACCACAAAAAAGTATATAGACTTATGCGAGAGCTTCACATTCAATCGATCATCCGTAAAAAGCGACGCTTTTTCAAAGGGAAATCCTCAAAGATTTTCCCCAATGTAGTAGAACGGCAATTCCAAAACCGCAAACAAAATGAGGTACTTGTCACAGATATCACTTATTTGCCATTCAAAGATAAATTTCTCTATTTATCGGTCGTTCAAGACCTTTACAATAATGAAATCGTTGCTTGGAAACTCTCACATCGCAATGATTTACAACTTGTTCTAAAAACATTAGATTTAGCAACACAAAAAAGAGATGTGTATGGAACCATCATCCACTCAGATCAAGGATTCCAATATACATCTCCTGCTTATTATCGTATGCTTCAACAGCTAGGCGCCATCGGCAGCCATTCTCGCAAAGGAAACTGCCATGACAATGCTTGCATTGAATCATTCTTCTCTCATTTTAAATCTGAAATGTTTTATCTTAATGACTATCAAACAAAGGGAGAACTAATTCAAGCAATTGAAACATACATCTATCATTATAACTACAAACGATTCCAAAAACGACTCAATCATCGAGCTCCGATCGAATATCGAATTTCGATGGCTGCATAGTCTTTTTTACAGTTGTCTACTTGACGGGGATAAGTCCAACAAGTCTGTCCAAAATCAAGTGAAGTTCATCCATCAACTATTTGGAATTGCTGCTTAAGAATAGATTCCACTAGGAAACTTTTCGCCTCTTTATATCTTTCCTAAATATTTGCACCAGAACCCGTTTCCATTTATGATAAGTAAATGCAAAAAGTCCCGATTATCCTATTTTCCGGACATTCGGGACTTTCGCTTTCTAAAAAAGTTTAACATAATTATATGTCTCTACTCTTTAAAAGAAAACTATTCCTAGTTTTTTCCAAAAATACAATTTTCCTATCTTCCATTTTAACAAAAAGAGTTTACCATTAATCTCCAATAGCAAGAAGGCATTTTTTCCTTTGTAATGCTTCTTCACATAATTCTTTTAATTCCTTCGCAAATGTTTGAATTTCATCTTTACACTCAATTAAATCTTTAGTAGATTCATGTGGTTGTTTTGCATACTCATTCATTACATATATACATATATTTATCATTTTATTCACTTCTTCAAAGCTAAAGGTTCTATCTCCATATGGATCTAAATCAATTAAAAGTTCACACCCTGTCCCCATCCCATTTTCGTATTTCCATAAGAGGTCATGTATATGATCTTCGAAATGTATCCATCTATTTAGTAACTGTGCTTCTTTATGATTATTTCCTATATAAAATGTAACTGCCATTATTCAATCTCCAATCAAAAATTAATGAGGATAAGCTGTTACCACTCTACCCTTACTATCAATAACTACTTTTAAATTATAGACATTCTTGCCTTTAGCCGATTTACCAATAGGTTTCTGGTACTTTTGGGTAAAAATATATCCACTTCTGTTTTGGCTATTTGGGGTTATCGTCGATCGTGAACTCGTTAAAGTACTATGAATACCTTTCTTGATATTAAAACCAGAATTGAATTTACTTCTATCTTTCCATTTCGAATTAGGTCCATGTCTATCTATTATATGTGTTTCATATTGATGATTACTTAATTTATAATTATTCCCCAACTTACTTGCTTTAGCAAGCTGAGAATTAATCTTTCGAGACTTTTTATAAGCTTTATAACTTTTATAACCTGCAGAAAAAAGCGCTGCAGAAACTCTAGCCCAATGCCCATCCGAATCCACCATCATCACCGGATTATTATTCCCATACGTATACCCATTCTGCGTCACTGGATCATCTTCATCACCTGGATCTGGATCTACTGATAAGAATACACCATGCGTTGGATTGTAATAACGCGCCATCAGATAATACATGCTAATTTCTTTATCATACATGTATCCAGCGTAGCCAAATGGATTATCTGCTGCTATACCTTGTGCAGTGTTCTGTAATACATTGCCCCATGCATCGTACTCATACTGTGCTACTACATTTCCACTTTGATCCGTCATGGCAATAACATCTCCATGCGGGTTGTAGTGATAGTACAACGTTTGACCTTGAGACTTCATTGCAACGCGAACGCCGTTTACGCCATATACATATTGACGAAGGACATTTCCGTTCGTATCTGTTTCATAAAGAACATTGATACTGTCCCCATCATAATGATAACGAATTGTTTGACCATTTACTGTTTTTTCAATACGACGACTATCATCATCATATTTATACGTCACAAATGGTTGGCTCTCGCCTTTTTTCGTAATGGCAGTCAGTTGATCTGCTTCATTCCATGTATACGTATACTTATCATCCGCTGTACGGTTTCCATTTGCATCATACGTAATCGTTTCATTTCCAAATTGGTAGAGTCTGGTATTCTATCCTTTTTCATTTAACAGATATGAATTTATAATAAAACAACCTCAGTTTTCGTGTTTTGGTGGAAATGATGGAGGAACGGGGCTTATCCATTTCTCATACAACGATTATGCGATGGGTTCATCAATATGGACCTCAACTAGAAGAGAAAGTACGACATCATCTTAAATCAACAAATGATTCGTGGAGAGTCGATGAAACCTATATGAAAGTAAAAGGTCAATGGATGTACTTATATCGTGCAGTTGATTCAGAGGGGAATACAATTGATTTTTATCTAAGTAAATCAAGAGATAAACAAGCAGCCAAGCGCTTTTTCAAGAAAGCCTTGGCTTTTTCGTATGTTTCTAAACCTCGCGTGATAACGGTAGATAAGAACCCTGCCTATCCTGTAGCGATTCAAGAGTTGAAGGGAGAGAAACATATGCCTGAAGGCATACAACTAAGACAAGGTAGATATCTCAATAATATAGTGGAACAAGATCATCGTTTTATTAAGAAACGTGTGCGTTCTATGTTGGGATTCAAGTCATTTAAAACAGCAACCTCTATATTGAGTGGTGTTGAAGCCATGCGTATGATAAAAAAGGGACAGATTAATTTACCGAATCTGGACTTATCCCCGTCAAGTAGACAACTGTAAAAAAGACTATGCAGCCATCGAAATTCGATATTCGATCGGAGCTCGATGATTGAGTCGTTTTTGGAATCGTTTGTAGTTATAATGATAGATGTATGTTTCAATTGCTTGAATTAGTTCTCCCTTTGTTTGATAGTCATTAAGATAAAACATTTCAGATTTAAAATGAGAGAAGAATGATTCAATGCAAGCATTGTCATGGCAGTTTCCTTTGCGAGAATGGCTGCCGATGGCGCCTAGCTGTTGAAGCATACGATAATAAGCAGGAGATGTATATTGGAATCCTTGATCTGAGTGGATGATGGTTCCATACACATCTCTTTTTTGTGTTGCTAAATCTAATGTTTTTAGAACAAGTTGTAAATCATTGCGATGTGAGAGTTTCCAAGCAACGATTTCATTATTGTAAAGGTCTTGAACGACCGATAAATAGAGAAATTTATCTTTGAATGGCAAATAAGTGATATCTGTGACAAGTACCTCATTTTGTTTGCGGTTTTGGAATTGCCGTTCTACTACATTGGGGAAAATCTTTGAGGATTTCCCTTTGAAAAAGCGTCGCTTTTTACGGATGATCGATTGAATGTGAAGCTCTCGCATAAGTCTATATACTTTTTTGTGGTTCACGAAAAATCCGGCCTCTCGTAAGGCGATTGTCATGCGAGGATAACCGTATTCCTTGTGTTTTATGTGAATTGCTTGAATCTGTTCACGCAATGTATTATCCTTTGAAAGGCGTAATTGCCTTTGATTACATGTTGAACGCCACTTATAGTAGCTAGAGCGATTTAACTGCGCAATGACGACAAGCCAGGTTACTTTGTACCGAGAACGTAGTTCTTCAATAATCTCGTACTTAGCCGTTTGAGCAAGAACACCTCCTATAGATTTGGATACTGCTTTTTTAAGTAAGCCACTTGCGCCTTGTAGTATTCCAATTCTTCTTCTATACTATCGAACTTCGTACGAGAACGACCTTTCAAGAGGTTTTTTAAGCCGTTATTACCACCATTTTTCCCCCGCAAGTCTGAAATATCGCCTGTTTCTTGATATTTCCGGACCCAATTCATTAACTGTGTTCTACTTCTAAGCTTATATTTCTTCGCTATAGCTGATTGGCTACCCTCACCATTTAAATAACTTTTTACAACTTGTATCTTTAATTCATCTGAATAAGTTTGAAATTTATCCCCTTTTTTAACCATAATAAAATCCCCTCCAAGTAAAAGTGTAACATCCATGTGTATTCATGGTCTTTTTACACTGTCTACCTTAAGGGGATAATATCAATCAGTCTGTCCAAAATCAAAAAGAGTTCATTCACCAAGTGTTTGGACTTATAGCATAAAATACGATTCCGTTAGGAATCTACTATTATTCGTGTCCTTCTTCAAATATTTGCACCAGAACCGCTTGATGGGTATGTATGGTGACCCCTTATAACAAAATCCCATAAAAAAACAGGCATTTCCTGCCTGTTTCTAGGATTATAAAAAACAATTGTTTTTTATAATCCGTTTTTTGTCCAAGATTGCTAGTCTACTTATTCTTAATTATTTACTACATAGACTACATCTTCTTCTAAAAATGAGAAATCTTCTAGCAATTTCTCTTTATTAATTATAACCTTATTTGGTGAAGGTAATCTTTCCGTTTCGTAGAAACCTACATAGGAATGAACATGTAGACATATCCTGATCAATTTCTTCTCTAAATCATTTATTAAGGAACTTAGTTTAGGCATATACTCAGAAACTTTTTGGATATTACTTGATCTTTCAAAAAAGTCACAGGAGCACATACCATTAGTTAGACTATAAATATGTTTATATTTAGTACTAAATAGCCTAGTAGGTGTTCCTTCTTTTACTTCCTCAATAAAAATATTATTTTCTTCAAAATTTTTAATTGTTAATTCTGGTATTTTTATATTTGTTCCTATAGTCAATATTAGGCACATTTGGTAACCCCCTTCTTAGAAAAAAGAATGTCCTCCAGTACGCTTTCCATTATGATAATGTGGTCTATAACCTGGTTTATGAGGAGGGTCCTTAATTGCTTTCTTACCCCCCAGTGTTTTTTTCTGCAGCCTCTTAGCCTGTTTCCTCGAGTTAGAGATTACATCTAACCCCTTTTTTAATCTATTAATAGCTTGTTTCTGAGTTATTCCTCTTCCTTTTTTTAATCCACCTTTAACACGTGTAGCAGTATGAGATTGTTTCTTATACTTCTTAGAGTAGTAATAACCAACTGCTACTCCCATTCCTACTACCGTAGCGAATAAGGCAATTTGCCCAACCCCTGGGATAAAATATAGTGGAGCTGCTGCTGCCATAGCGAATTGCCCATCTGGATCTATATGCATAACTGGATTATTATCAGCATACGTATATCCATTTTGCGTAATTGGATCATCACTATCGCCTGGATCAGGGTCCACAGATAAGAACACACCATGCGTTGGATGATAATAACGTGTCATGAGATAGTACATACCGATTTCCTTATCATACATGTACCCCGCATAGCCAAACGGGTTATCTACCGCAATTCCTTGTGCTTCGTCCTTTAGCACGTTCCCCCACGCATCGTACTCGTACTTCGCAATCGCATTCCCGCTCGCATCCGTCATCGCAATGACATCACCATGCGGATTGTAGTGATAGTACAGCGTTTGTCCTTGTGACTTCATCGCCACACGAACACCACTCACTCCATATACATATTGACGAAGTACATTTCCGCTTGCGTCCGTTTCGTAAAGAACATTAATACTGTCACCATCATAATAATAACGAGTGGTTTGACCACTCACCATTTTTTCAATACGGCGTCCATCATCATCGTACTTGTACGTCGCATATGGTGTGCTTTCCCCTTGCTTTGTAATCGCCACAAGCTGGTCCGCTTCATTCCATGTATACGTGTACTTGCCGTCTGATGTACGATTTCCGTTCGCATCGTATGTCAGTGTTTCGCTACCAAACTTCGTAAGCTGGTTGCCTTCATTAAACTGCGCAGTAGTTGCATCCTCTGAACCCTTTTTCACACTTGTACGATTCCCAAACCCGTCATAGCTGTATGTTTGAATTGTACCATCTGCCAGTGTTTCTTGCTTTAATTGGTTAATAGAATCATACTCGTAAGCAACGGTTTGTTTCGTTACACCTGTCGTACGTTCTACACTTGTTCGGTTCCCGTTTGCGTCGTATTTGTATTGCTCAGCCAAGATAGGTGTCAAATCTTTTTTCCCAATGGTCAGGTCCGTCACCTTTTGCGTTTTGTCATACGTAAACAGTGCTGCTGTATCATTGCCAGATTGGTAACGGGACACGTTTCCAAATTCGTCATACTCAAAGTAATAGGACTTCCCGCCATCTACAATCTTTGTATTTTGGTTTAACGCATCGTATTCATAGCTCGTTGTATTTGTGGTTGTTCCATGCGTGAGCGTTTTATCTTTGAGTTTATGTGAATTTGGATGATATGACCATGCTACGCTGCCGCCTCGGTCGGTCATGCTGGTGATGCGGTTGCCTGTATCATATGCCTTATCACGTGTAATGCCATTGACAGAATCCGTTACCTTCGTTTCGTTGCCATTTGCGTCATATCCATACGAGAAGGCAACTGTTCCGTTACGTTTTGCTTCTGTGATACGATTCGCAGCGTCGTATGTCCATTCTAACAGACTGCCGGTTGGCATCTTGGTACTGATGCGGTTCGCGTTAACATCGTACGTATGCAAAATCTTACGCTGTAGCGCATCTTGGAATTCGGTAATCTTGTTATCTACGTCATAAGCATATTTCACCGTTTGTATACTCGTTCCGCTCGTAATGAGCTTCTCTGTCACATTGCTGTTGTCATCATACTTATACTCTACAGATGTACTATTTGGTAATGTTGTTTTTGTCAGCTGATGATCTAGATTATGCTCATATGATTTTGTGTTATTCTTTGGATCTGTTTCTGTTAACTTGTTGCCATACAAATCATACGTAAACGATGTTTTGTGATTTTCTTCATCATATGCTGCTGTGACATAGTTATATTTGGCATCATATTCGTTCTTGGTCAGTACATTTCCTTCTATAACGCGGACGTCGTCAAACCATACTTTCCCGATATTGTTTCCATTGAATACAGTGTGAACATCTAATCGTTGAATGGCTCCATGTGTAGAAGTCGGAATGACTACCGCACTACGATTCCAATCCTTTGTACCAATTGGGAATACAGCGTTATAATCTGCCTCTGCACCATCCGCATAAAAGGCATGCACCCAAATGGAATACCCATTGTTCATACCGTTGTCAATGGAATTCGTCACATTCTCCGCTTTCGACATGGCAGTGACGGTGACATCCTGTGCCTTTGTTTGCTTAAGATCGACTTGTTGGCGATAATGACAACTTGGTTCTGTCGTGCTCTTCCGTTCCATTTGAAGGCTAGTAGAACCTGCAAATCCCTCTCCTAGTGCGTCTTTTGGTGGGTTGCACACTGATGTCCAATTCTCAAGCTTCTCGTTGTTGTCGTATTCGAAACTGCTGTTAGCTACTGGGTTATACGAAGAAGAGACAGGTCCTTCTTCAAGCTGGATGTTATCGAACCATGCGCTTCCTCCTACCCCACTTCCGCTATGGTCCATTTCAAGGTATACCCGTACTTTTCGTGTTTCACTGCTCGTCGTAAATGTTAATTGACGCTTTGTCCGGTTCTGTTGCAAAGTTTCCGAAGACATAAAGAGATGGGGAATATTGTGGACCAGTTTTATGAAACTATTAATAATTCATGTAATGCGTTATACGTCGAAAAAACGAAGTTTGGTTGAGGACTTCGTTTTTGTTTGTATATAGCATGAACAGTTTCTATACCTTTAATAGTACGTGAGGCATGGCGAAGACTTTGAAATCCTAAAGAACGGGAGAATCGACGTTTCACATGTCGGTGATCTTGCTCAATGATATTATTGAGGTACTTGATTGTACGATGAAAGGTATTTTTGTAAAGACCTATCTCCTTTAATTTTTTGAATGCGGAAGCTAAAGAAGGGGCCTTATCTGTCGTCAGAACCGTTGGTTCTCCAAAAGTTCGAACAAGTCTTTTCATAAAAGCATATGCTGCTTGTGTGTCCCGTTTTTGACGAAGTTGAATATCAAGTGTTTGTCCCTCTTTATCAATTGCTCGATATAAATAACACCATTTCCCTTTCACCTTGATATAGGTTTCATCCAAACGCCAAGATAACAATGTGTTTTTGTTTTTCTTCTTCCAAATGTGATAGATAAGATTTCCATATTCATGAACCCAGCGCATGATAGTTGTTGGATGAATAGAAATACCACGTTCTTTGAGAATTTCAGACACATCGCGATAACTTAAAGAAAAACGACAATAGTAGCCAACGGCTATTAAAATAATATCCTTCTTGAACTGTTTCCCTTTAAAATATCCCATCTGTGATTCTCCTTGTTTTCTTTTTCGAAAGTGTAGCTTAGTTTAGAAAACTTTGCAACAGAACCACTCGGCTTCTGTAGCCTTTTTTCGAACTGTATTTACTACACTTCTACAAGCTAAAATTGGAGGGTTATCTAAGATTTCTCATTCTCTTTCTGCTTACTTTGAGCGTATTCGTATCCTTGATTCTACAACCTTTCAAGTTCCAGATCGATTCGCATCTACTTATCCTGGTGCCGGAGGATGTAGTCATAAAGCTGGTGTAAAAATCCAACTAGAGTATGACTTGTTGAGTGGAGAATTTTCTGATGTGAAAATTGAACCAGGAAAACGAAGTGATCAGGCGTATGGTGCGACTCGAACAGGCATGATACAAAAGAATGAGCTGTATATTCGTGACTTAGGATATTTTCGTCTACAAGACTTTAAGTCTATTCAAGACAAGCAGGGGTATTATTTATCCCGTCTTAAGTTACCAACTAAAATATATAGAAAAGAGTTCGAAACAGTGGTATTTAAAACAAAATCCTCTCAATTGAAACCGGTATATATACAAATTCATTTAGAAGACATTATGAAACAACTACAACCTGGCCAAGTGTATGAATTACACGATGTATATGTAGGGAGTAAAGACAAACTGCCTACTCGTATTGTAGTTTATAGGTGTACCGAGGAGCAAAAACAGAAACGCCTACGTGACCGAGCTATTCGCGAAAAGAAAAAAGGAATTACATATACAGAGCGCACGAAGCTTTTACAAGGTATTACGGTATATATGACAAACATTCCTACGGAATGGGTTCCAAAAGAGAAAATCTATGATTTATATTCATTACGTTGGCAAATTGAGCTGTTATTTAAAATATGGAAATCTTGGTTTCAAATTCATCGTTGTAAATCTATTAAACAAGAGCGATTAGAATGTCATCTTTATGGGCAACTCATTAGTATTCTATTATGTTCTTCTACTATGTTTAAAATGCGAGAACTCCTATTACGTAAGAAACAGAAAGAGCTAAGTGAATATAAAGCGATGTACATAATTAAGGATTATTTTTTACTTTTTTACCAAGCATTACACAAAAACACCCAAGAATTATCAAAGGTTCTCCTTCGTCTGTTTAACCTCCTACAGCACAACGGACGAAAATCTCATCGATACGAGAAAAAGACAGTCTTTGATATTTTGGGTGTTGTTTATGAGTATACCACTTCTACTCATCAGGTAGCATAGTAAAAAAATTGAAACCCGTCAGGGTTTATTTGATATGCCCACTTTTATAAAATCTACAAAAGATAATAAAAAACTATATGGAAAGACCGCATTTTGTTTGAAAATATACCTTAAGTTGATGGATGTGTGACGATACCCCTAAATGTAGATTGCTATTTTTTGGTGGGTTTGTTTATTAATCATTAAGGTACGTGAAATTATTATATTGATAGTAAAAAAAGCTCCTTGTATGGCGGAGCCTTTAATTTCTCTATTTAACTTGGTATTGTTGCTAGTTTATGTGGTCTTTTATTGGAAAAAAATATCCGTGACGCAATAAAATATTCCCCCAAAACAATCGTCTGAGGGAACACAAGCCGATAAGCTAACTTTTCCATATATATTTCACGAAAAGCTTCTGTATATTGGTAAAGTGATATCTACAATAGTGCCCTTGTTGATTTCACTTGTGATGTTCATACTACCATGGTGATCTTTTATAATTTTGTTACTAACCAGTAAACCTAATCCTGTGCCTTTCTCTTTTGTGGTGTAAAAAGGTTCTCCTAGTCTGGCCAGCAGCTCCGGAGAAATGCCACAGCCGTTATCAGAAAAACGAATAAGGACTTGGTTGTCACTTAAAAGTCTTGTTTGAATACTGATTTTACCATTTGATGAAATAGCATCCAGGGAATTCTTAATGATGTTGATAAATACTTGTTTTAATTGATTTTCTTCACAATTGATTGCAACATGTGTGCTTTCAAGTTGTTTCATCATTTCAATATTTTTTAAATTAGCTTCAGATTCAAGAAATTTCACAACATTTACAATGATATTGTCCAATATAATCGGCTTCACATGAAGATTTTGTGGCTTCGCCAAGACAAGTAGCTCACTCACGATAAAGTTGATTCGCTCTAACTCTGACAACATAATCTCAGTAAAATCGGGATTCCCTGATATTTCTGGTTGTAAATACTGAATAAAGCCCTTTATCGAAGTAAGAGGATTTCTGATTTCGTGTGCAATACTTGCAGCCAGTTCTCCGATAACTGACATCTTTTCTGTTCTCATAAGAAGGACTTCGTTTTGTTTCATCTCAGTAATATCTCGTGTAATGTTGAAAAAGTGACGACATTCGCCATCTATGCCGAAAAAAGGTATTCCTCTTGATTCCAAATAAACCGAGTTTTCATTATCAAGCTTGTATCGATATTCACAGATAATAGGTGCTTTTGCTTTTAGCATATATGAAAATCGTTCACAGACGAAAGGAGCATCGTCTGGATGGATATTTTCAAAGAGAATTCGATCACTGCCTAGTTTTTTCATATGTGATGGTGAGCTATAAGATACGTCCCCATTTTGGTTAATTACAGAAATGAAGTCTACTGTATTTTCAGCAATGAACCTGTATTGTTCCTCGCTTTTCCTTAAAGCTTCTTCTGATTGTTTTCGTTCTGTAATATTACGTGAAACGATTAGGTAACTCTCTATCTCAGAGTTCTCGGATAAGATCGGTACACAACGCGACTCTAAATAAACCCACGATCCATTTTTATGTTTTAATCTCACTTCTATTTGAAAAATTTTCTTATGGATAGAAATTGATTGACGAAGTTCTACTATTATTTTCACATCATCAGGATGAATAAAATCAAAAGTATCCGCCTGAAGATATTCATCTAAGGTATATCCTAAGTGAATTTCTATAGATGGCGATACAAATATTTTTTTCATGTTCACATCATATGTACTTATAATGTCGTTCGTATTTTCTACTAGTATCCGGTATTGAGCCTCACTCTCTAGCAATGCTTCTTTAGCCATTTTTTGATCTGTAATATCTCTGGCGATAACAGAAGTACCTACGATGTTTCCTGTGGTATCTCGAATATAGGACCCTGTTAGAGATACATGAACAATCTTACCGTCTTTTCGTTTACGAATAGTCTCATACCCCGAAATTTTCTCTCCAGAAAATTTAATCGGATGAAAGATTTCTTTCGTCTCGTTTATTATCTGTTCAGGCACCAGGCAGTAAGGATCATTTAGTAGGTCTTCATATGTCCATCCATAAATTTTTTCAAAGGCATTATTTACGATAAGTAAATTTCCCTGCATGTCTCTAATGGAAATAGCGTCAGTTGTGGTTTCGACAAGAGACTGAAGTAGTTCTTGCATGTGGATATGCTTTTTACTTAGATTTATTCGTAGAGTCTCTTTATCCATAATTTATCTGTAGTAGGGATAGTATATAAAACGTACAAACCCCTTACTACATTACACCTCCATCGTGTTATATGCTTTTTTACATCTAATACGTTAGTTTTTATTTATTTTTATGATATTCAACTAAAGCATCCGTTAGTTCTATAAGCATTTATACAAAAATTCAAAATATAATTGTCAGAACTCTATAATACTTCAATAAATAAACTTATTCCAAAAAGTCATAATGCTAGACCTAGTATTATATTATGACAAACAAAAAGAAGTATCAATGGTCCGTCATTCAGTTCGAAGACTAGAAAAATTAGGGTATTCTGTATCGATCGAAGAAGTCTCTTAATCCATAAACCACTAATATAATTTTTTACTGTTGGACGCTTTTTAAAAATAAAATAAAGACGTCTTCTTTAGTTATGCACTTTTTTAAATTAATACCGTGAGGTTTTTTCATGGTATTTGAATATGAAAATCAACAATCTACTTTAACAGAGCCTATCATTAAAATAACTGAAGTATACTAAAAACCCATAATCCCCCTCTATCATCCTCTAAAACGAGTTTTAACTTATTTAAGACTTATAATATAGAGCAAGTGCGTTTTGTTCGTTATAGGCGAATTTGAAAGGTCAATTTTCTATAAGAATTAAATTTTCGGAACAAAAATGGAAATACTTTACTAAAAGAGAAAGAAGTGTAGCTTTTGAATAAAGTTTGATTAAATTAACTTAATAAACCTTGATAAAAGAGCAAATAGAAAAAGCGTGTTTTAAAAAAAGATTGATCAAAACACGCTTTTTCTATATTCAATTGAATCATCCTTTTATAAAAAAGTTTGATAATTTTTGTGATCCTTGCTCAATTAAAGTTCCCGATTGTGGAAGACTTAAGTATTATGTTTTGTTTAACTAACGTACCCAATAGCTTAAGTACAATTCTCCACATTATACTTATAAGTTTTAAACAAACGTTTATTTAAGTTGATTTTTCATTTTGTTAAAGCAAATAATAGAATTTTTCCTCTAATTTCGTCCTAAGTTAATACCAAAATTCTCTAGGTTCTAGTCACCTTTATCTAATCTGTATTTTCTAATAATGGCCTAAGGAGATACGGCCATATGGTTGGCAATCTTTTCATGTTTTGGGCTATGGTTTACTGCAGACGTTGAATCAACCAATAAAATGCTAAAACAAAAATAAGGCAAGACGTTGAGATCATCATTTTACGATACCATGAGAACCTGCGCAGCCAAAACAAGAGAGGCAGTAATAGACACAGTAGCATGAACTGACCTGTTTCCACGCCTAAATTAAACGAAAGGAGTGTGCCAATCAGATTGTCCTTTGGAAGTCCCGTTTCAGCCAAAGCCCCGGCGAAACCCATACCGTGAATCAGGCCAAATAAGGCCGTCAATAGCCACCGCCATTTCGCCTTTTGAACAAATATATTTTCCACTGCCACATAACAGATCGTCAGGGCAATCAAGGCTTCGACCCAATGCGAACTGACCTGAATACGGTCGGTAGCCACCAAGAACAGTGTAATGCTGTGGGCGATTGTAAAAGCAGTAACAATTTTCAACGCATCCTTGAAGCGAGTTGCGATTAATACTAATGATACCAAAAACAACAAATGATCGTACCCGGTCAAAATGTGTTCGATTCCAAGTACAAAGTATTTCCATAGGACGGATTCACTTTCAGGCTGAGCAATGGTGATCTGAACATCTCTTTTTTTCGTATCAAGAATATCCTGATAGAAATATTCCCCTGAATGGACCAAGAGTACATTCGTATGAAGAGGCGAATCTTCAAACACCAGATTGTAATGAAGATCAAATTGTTCGATCGCTTCATCGGCGGTGAACTTTAGTTTAAATATTACGCCGATCTCGGAACCCCTTTCTGCCATGTTCATCGAAAGCAATTCCATCGTTAAGGGCTTCGAATCCACATCTATACGAAGATCTTTCTGTAATACCGATTCGATTCTTTCTTTCTGCGAGGACAGTTCCTCGTTCTCCAGATATTTATCCTTGTTGGTATCAAATTGTTCTAGCATGTCTATTTGATCAAGAAAAAGTTCATAGTCAATCGTTTTCCCTTTAATGTATAACTTCGAGTAACCCATACTTTTGACGGTTCTGTTGCAAAGTTTTCTAAACTAAGCTACACTTTCGAAAAAGAAAACAAGGAGAATCACAGATGGGATATTTTAAAGGGAAACAGTTCAAGAAGGATATTATTTTAATAGCCGTTGGCTACTATTGTCGTTTTTCTTTAAGTTATCGCGATGTGTCTGAAATTCTCAAAGAACGTGGTATTTCTATTCATCCAACAACTATCATGCGCTGGGTTCATGAATATGGAAATCTTATCTATCACATTTGGAAGAAGAAAAACAAAAACACATTGTTATCTTGGCGTTTGGATGAAACCTATATCAAGGTGAAAGGGAAATGGTGTTATTTATATCGAGCAATTGATAAAGAGGGACAAACACTTGATATTCAACTTCGTCAAAAACGGGACACACAAGCAGCATATGCTTTTATGAAAAGACTTGTTCGAACTTTTGGAGAACCAACGGTTCTGACGACAGATAAGGCCCCTTCTTTAGCTTCCGCATTCAAAAAATTAAAGGAGATAGGTCTTTACAAAAATACCTTTCATCGTACAATCAAGTACCTCAATAATATCATTGAGCAAGATCACCGACATGTGAAACGTCGATTCTCCCGTTCTTTAGGATTTCAAAGTCTTCGCCATGCCTCACGTACTATTAAAGGTATAGAAACTGTTCATGCTATATACAAACAAAAACGAAGTCCTCAACCAAACTTCGTTTTTTCGACGTATAACGCATTACATGAATTATTAATAGTTTCATAAAACTGGTCCACAATATTCCCCATCTCTTTATGTCTTCGGAAACTTTGCAACAGAACCCAACTTTGCATATTGACCAATATAGCGGGAAAGTGCTGGCAGATTTGCGTTTTAAGGATTATGGAATTCTGGCCAAAGCAATTTCTATCGGAGTGGCATTACATGAAGGGCATTACTTTGGCCTAGCAAACCAATTGTTAGATCTCATTATCTGTCTTGGCTTAATTGGGATTTCTTTGACAGGTGTTATGATGTGGTGGAAACGTAAGCCATCTGGTACGTTGGGTGCTCCTTCTTTACCAAAAAACTTCAAATTAATGAAAGGTACAGCAGTTCTTATTATTGTACTAGGTATTGTGTTCCCGTTAGTGGGTGCTTCATTACTTGCTGCTCTTGTACTGGATTGGTTGATAATAAAGAGAATACCATCTGTAAAAAAATGGGTTGGATAATAAATTATAGTTTACTATTTTAGAGTACTTATAGAGTAAAGGGGGTTCTGGTGCAAAAAATTTATCAAACTTGGACATACTAATACTACTAATCTAAAAAGGATGTGGATGATGTATGTCTAAGCGGTTCTGGTGCGAAAACTTCAAGATAATTGCAAGTAATCTCTAAATCTTGGACATACTGATACTATTACTCTAAAAAAGGTGCGTGATCAGTATGGAAAAGCGAAATTTATTCAAGTGGAAGCATTATCATCATGATATTATTTTGCAAACAGTAAGATGGTACCTACGGTACAACTTGAGCTTTCGTGATTTGGTGGAAATGATGGAGGAACGGGGCTTATCCGTTGCTCATACAACGATTATGCGTTGGTTTCATCAGTATGGTCCTGAATTAGACAAAAGAATCCGTCGTCATCTCAAGCAAACCAATGACTCTTGGAGAGTCGATGAAACATATATCAAAGTAAAAAGTCAATGGATGTACCTGTATCGTGCTGTCGATTCGAAAGGAAATACCATCGATTTTTACCTAAGCAAAGCAAGAAACCACAAGGCTGCAAAGCGATTCTTCAAGAAAGCTTTGCAGTCTTTTCATATTTCTGAGCCTCGTGTCGTGACAGTAGATAAGAATCCAGCTTATCCTATAGCAGTTGAAGAATTGAGAAAAGAAAAAAAGATGCCATTAGGCATCCAACTAAGGCAAGTGAAATATCTCAATAACATAGTGGAACAAGATCATCGGTTTATTAAAAAGCGAGTTCGTTCGATGTTAGGATTGAAATCCTTTCGCACAGCTACATCCATTATTTCTGGAATAGAAGCTATGCATATGGTAAAAAAAGGGCAACCTGTTTTACTGGACAAGTCTGTCCAAAATCAAGTGAAGTTCATCCATCAACTATTTGGAATTGCTGCTTAAGACTAGATTCCACTAGGAAACTTTTCACCTCTTTATATCTTTCCTAAGTATTTGCACCAGAACCCTTAAAATGTTGTTCAACCACATTCAACTAATTTTTTAAAGGCGATAAATGAAACCTTCGGAAAGCTCCTTTTATGTTGTTCGTCGATAATAGGCAAAAAAAATCATCGTGGCACCCAAGATAGCACAAATCATATACATAAATGAGTATGAAGAAAAATCCGCTATTGGTCCCATAATAACACTACCTAGCGAAACACCTAAATCAGCCATGGCAATAAATAAACCAATTAACACATTACGATTCTTTTGTGGCAAGACAAAAGTCAAATACGTTGTTAATGCCGGATAGAGAAGTGCCTGAGGTATTCCCATTAAAATTGCACCCATATAGAGAAAAACTGCACCACCCGTTATAGAAAAGCTTACACACTGTGCAGCTATTGCTAAAAGAAGCATAGTCCCCATAACAAAAGACGCATGCCATTTACCGTCTGAAGGAATCTTTTTTCTTAAAGCAAAACGAACAAAGACAACAGTACCTGCCTGAAGCATGAGATAAATTCCAGCATTACCACTTTTTAATTGTGTAGCGTATAGTGGTATAAAGGTTGTAATAGCTCCAAATACAATTGAAGCAACTAACATCAACACACTGCATTTGAATAAAATTGGATTTTTTATTAACTGCGTAAAAGATTTAAGGATACTTACTTCTTGCTCAGTACTCTCTGAAACAGGTTGATTCGTTCTTTTTTCCATTTTAGCACTATAGCCAAACATCGCTGTAGAGATAGCAATCGTTATTAGTACCACTGTAAAATAATCCATTCCTCCAGCCTCCCAAATGCTGTATGCTACTACGGGCCCAATAATACCTGGCATATTAGCAAATAAAGAGTAAAGTGAAATTCCCTGAGAACGATCCTTCTCTGGCAGCGCATCAATTATACCCATCTGTAATGCCATTGAGAAGAAAGCTGTCGAAACTCCTTGTAATATACGAGCAATTAAAAATCCCTCTATCCCAGTAATCGTATACAGTATTAAAGCAAAACCATTGAGAATGAGAATAATACGTAATATTTTTATCGGGCCTTGCTGTTGAATAATATGGCCTGCCCACGGGCGAAAGAACATAGTTGTAAATAAATACCCTCCCATAATCAAACCAATTGTTGTATTGTTCGCCCCTAATATCTTCCCTTGTAAAGGAATAATAACGTTTAATATGGCATTAGCACTAAAATAAAGAAAAACTAATATATATAAACGCAGAAAAGGCCAAGACATAGCTCCATTCACAATTTCTCCTCCTAATTCTATAACTCTGAATACTGCAGCGTACTCTTTTCATACCTACGAATAATGAGGCATACTTTTCGTGGATAATATCAAAACGTTACTACCATCCCCAGTAATTTCCTTGCATATTCTGAACGAACATCCTTTAATTGTTCAATCTGGGTTATTTCTTCAATCTGACCATCTTTAAAGATTATAATTCTATCGCAGATATAGGCAGCAGCCTGAACATCATGTGTTATAAAAATATAACTCATATCATAAATCTTTCTGAGTTTCTTTAATAATTCAAGCACTTGTTTTTGAACAGATACATCTAAAGAGCTGATTGCTTCATCTAATAAAATGCATTTGGGTTCTGTTGAGATGGCTCTTGCGATACATACTCTCTGAATCTCCCCTCCTGATAACTCATGAGGGTATTTCTTTCTATAGGACGGCTTTAACCCAACTTGATTTAATAGATTATCAATCTTGCTATTGTATTCTTTTCGATCCTTTTTTTGAGTTTTTAATGGCTCCATAATTGCTTCTTCAACAGTAAAAAATGGATTAATTGAAGAAGTATAGTCTTGAAAGACAGCACTAATATTACCTAGCCTCACTGTTCTGTCCTCTACACGCTTTCCCTCAAATAAAACTGTTCCACAATCAGGTTTTTCAATTCCTAATATCAAACGTCCTAACGTTGATTTACCACTGCCACTTTCTCCGATGATACCGAGGCATTCGCCATTTCTGCACTCAAAACTAACTTTTTTCAAGATTTTCTGCTTTTCTCTAGAAAAGAACCCACCTTTATTATAGGATTTCTCAACTCGATAAACTTTCAACAATTAGAACCCCTCCCCACTATTTTCTTAAAATTATTACTCAGTGCTAATCTAGTGGATACTAAATATCTTGTATATTCATGTTGTGCCTCTGAAAAGATGGTTTGGATATCTCCTCTTTCAATAACTCTCCCATCCTTCATCACCAAAACGTTATCGGCAATTTTTTTTACAACACCTAAGTCGTGGGAAACAAAAATCATCGAACAACCCATTCTTTCCCTTAATGTCATAAATTGTTCAACGACCTCAAATTGTGAAATTGTATCTAGTGCTGTGGTCGGCTCATCAGCAATGATAATGTCGGGCTCTAATACTAATGCCAACGCAATCATAATTCGTTGCAGCATTCCACCCGATAGCTGGTATGGATACTTATTCATAATCTCTATCGGATCTTTCAACATGACACTTTCCATGGCATATTTCATTTTCCACTCTATTTTTCTGTTATCCCAACCAAAATGTTGAGCAAGTGTTTCTCTTACATGGACACCAATCACACAGGAAGGATTAAATGCACTCATGCCATTTTGCAGAATCATACAAAGGTTTTTTCCCCTTTTCTTTCTCATCTCTTTCTCAGAAAGACTATTTAAGTTTTCTCCTTTAAATAGAATATCTCCCGATTGATGAATCCAAGATTTATTCAATCTCATAATTGACCTACAAGTTATAGATTTACCACTGCCACTTTCTCCCACGATCGCCAGGCAACTTCCATATTTTAAATGAAATGAGCTATTATGAATGATCACTCTACCAGTGTTGTTATCCCAGATTCTCAAGTTTTTGACTTCTAACAGATTCATAGATTTATTTTGCCACCTCTTTTTCTTTGAACTTATCTTTAAAGGTGATCCCGTTTTCTCGAGCATGATTATTAGAAGCTCTTAATTTAGGATCTAAAGCAATCTGAAGTGCATCCGATAAAAAATTAAAAGCCGATACCAAAGTAATAATAGCTAACCCAGGCGCTAACATTAGCTCAGGCTTTGAGAACATAATCTTTCTCGCCTCATTTAGCATCATTCCCCATTCGGCATTTGGAGCTTGAACTCCTAAACCTAGAAATGAAAAACCAGATATTTGTAAAATCATTGAACCAATAGAGCTACTTGAGATAACCGCTATATCAGGCAATGCAACAGGAACAATATGCTTACATATAATTTGTATATCACTAATACCAGATGCTTTAGAAAATTTCACATAGTTTAACTCCGAATATTGCATAACAGATGTTCTAATTACTCGAGCAAACCATGCCCATTTGATTAAAATAAACGCAATTAGTATATTCTTAAAACCCACGCCTAGAATCCCCACAACTGCCAATGCCATAACATACCCTGGAAAAGAAAGCATAATATCACAAAACCTCATAATAAAAGCATCTACTCGTCCTCTAAAGTAACCGGCTATGAGGCCTAAAATAGTTCCAATTAAAACAATTATCAATAACGCAACTAAAACCCATAGAATGCTAGGACGAATTCCATAAATTAGTCTAGATAAGACACATCTCCCTAAGTGATCATTACCGAATAGGTATTCCCACGATGGGGTTGCATACCGAAGTCCCATATTTACTTCCTCGGGATCATGTGGCGCAAGTAAAGGGGCAAATATACCAGCAACAATTGTCACAACAATGACTACCAAAGATATAATGGCTAACTTATCTTCCCTTAAATATTTTAATATTTTCACTTATAGATCATTCCTTAATTTAGGATTCATTACAGCATTTATAATGTCGGAAATCATATTAAACAACACAAATGCTACCGCTAGTATGAGTACATACGCTTGGATGACCGGTAAATCTCTACTTAGAATAGATTTAACACTCAGACTTCCTAATCCCGGCCATGCAAACATATTTTCTATCACTACTGTGCTTCCCAATATAATAGGGATAGACATACAAAATATTGAAACGGCAACTTGCAATGAATTTCTTAAAACATGTATAATAATTTTCCTCTCTGTTAAGCCGCACGCTCTTCCATACAGTACATAATCTTCATTTAGATTATTTAACATCGAACTTCTAACAGTTCGAAAATAAATGCCTGTATAACTTACCGTGATGACAATAACCGGAAGAATATAACTTTTATACGAATCCATCCCGCTTGTTGGTAGTAGGTCTAATTTTACAGAAAAATACCAAATCATAATAGCGGCAAGCAAGTATGGCGGCATTGCTGTTAGAAAGAATAAAATCCCTCTTACTGATTTATCAATTACCCTTCCTTCTTTCATTGCACAGATCACACCTAATAATATTGACAAAATAATAATGGAAACAGATGACACTAAGGTTAGTTTTAATGTATTTAGAAAGGCTGGCCCTATTAATGACCAAACTGGTTTTCCTGTGACGTATGAATTCCCAAAATCTAATTGCAAGCAGGCAATGGTCCAATGTAAATATTGTTCTATAAATGGTTTATCCAGCCCTAACTTCTCTTTCGTTTGCGCAATTAATTCATCTGTTATTTCTGGAATATCTTGTGCACGTAGTACCATTTCGGCTGGATCTAAAGGGGAAAGATTAATTAAAAAAAACGTTGCCAATGAAATAACTAAAAGTAAAGGAATGGATATTAATAGCCTTTTAATAATATAGATTCCCATAGAAAACCTCCTTTGAATAAAAAATATCAATAAATAAAAGGGGGAAATCCCCCTTTATATCCCTATTTAAAGTTCATTCTCTCAAATGGTAACTCATATTGTGTTTGTTTAAATGAGATGCCTTTTAAGTTTTTAGGAGCGACTACAGTGACACGACCATATGAAATTGGAATAAAGACTGCTTCCTCATGAACAATTTTTAAAATTTCAGCATACAATGATTTTCGTGCTTCCTCATTAGTTGATACCATAACCTCAGCAATTTTACTGTAAAGCTCGTCTGCTTTTGCAATACCACTTGTAGTATGCAAATAAGAAGCATTGGAGGTAAAACCAGCTATTGTACTTTGTGGATCATATGCTAGTCCCCATGTTTGATTGAATAATAAGTCATAGTCCCCAGTTGATCTTCTATTAGCGATTGAAGTTGATTGTTCACCAATAATTTTTAATTGAATACCTATACTTTTTAACGAACTTTGAATAAATTCAGCCTCTGCTTTTTGAGAAGGAGAATTATTATCATAATAAAGATTCATTGCTAGTTTATTGCCATCTTTAGTTCTAACAACAGCATCACCTTGCAATACCCATCCTGCTTCTTTTAAAATATCTTTTGCTTTTTCTAAATCATAGCCTCGTTTCTTCAATGGAACGTCCGCATAATTAACATTAGAAGAAAACAGTGTATTAGCTACTGTTTCGGTATCGTTTAAAATATCCTTAGTAATTGTTTCTCTATCAATAGCGTACCAAATGGCCTCGCGAACGGCTTTTTCACTTACTGGATTATCAGTTTTACTACTATTAGCCACAATCATTTTCGTATTCATCGCTTCACTTCTAGCAATTTGATAGTTACCTGAATCAATCAATTGATTCATTGCCTCGACATCAATACTGTCTGCACCTCTATCATCTGTGAAAGCAAAATTAACTTCTCCTTTTTGTAATGCTAAAAATGTTGTTTCCCCTGCTGGCAGAACTTTAGAAGTAATCTTCTTGATTTTAGGTGAGCCACCCCAATAGTTTTCATTTGCTTTAAAAGTTGCGGATTCATCAATTTTATGTTCATCGAGAATATATGGACCTGTACCGTTGTAGCCATTTACACCACCTTTTGTTCCCCCATTAACAAAATTTTTAGGTGATATAAATACATAAGGTCTAGTCATAGATAATTCAACTAGAGTTGGATAATATGCTTCTGATAGCACCAATTCAACTGTATATTCATCTACCACATTACAAGCTACTATTTTTGTTGATAATTTAATCCAGGAATGCTTTTGTGCATTATTTTGTACAGCATCAATATTTTTTTTTACTGCTTCTGCGTTAAATGGTTCACCATCATGAAATTTCACATCTTGCCTTAGATGGAAAGTATATATTTTTCCATCTTTTGATATCTCCCATGATTTAGCAAGTAAAGGCTTAATCCCTTCTTTTGTATTTTCAACTAATGATTCATATACCATTCCTTGAGCGGACATTGAACCTGTATACAAATGCGGATTCATATCATTAATATCTTTAGATACTGCATAAGTTAATGTTTTTTTATTACTCGTTGAAGGATCACTCTCCTTCTTCTTGCTATCTGAGCTTTTCAAAATTACAAAGCAGGCAGCTAGAACGCATAAGGCCAAAAAAACTAGAGTCGCTAACTTAAACCTTTTCATCAACAAAGTATTCCTCTCCCTTTAGTCTTCTTAATTTAGATGTAATTTATTGTTGCTGTTTAACTATGATTAACGTTCCAAACCTATTGATTAGAATACCATATAAACCGAAATCATTACGATTTATATGGTATATTAGTCTATTTTATTTAAGATAAAGATTATTCCACCATCTTCTCTCCAATACTTTTTTCTATTTCACTACAAATCATATTCAAATCTTCATCGAAACTTTGAATAAAATATGCGTTAGATAATAATTCTCCTTTATAGGATTGGGCAACTTTTTCAATTTTACTCTCGTATGTTTTAATGAATTTATCTATTGTTGGACAATTTAAACCTAAATATTTTGCAATTCCTTGTATTATTTTGATACGATAATAGTCTTCCTTAGGCATTCTCGGGATATCCCAATATCCTTCTCTGTTGACAAACATTTTTCTAATTGGAACAGCTGAAAAATCAAAATATTTTCCATCCTTATCTGGTTCTGAAAAAGGATCAATTAATAGTGAGGTATAACGAATATACAATAAATATTCTTGATGGATACTTTCTAAATGATTAAAGTTTTCTATATCTTGCCGAGATAGACTTTCCAATCTTACTGGATAATTGTCATCTGTCATAAATTTCAACAAATTAAGTCTTTTAATCTTCATTTTTTCTACAATACTCATAATTTCTTTCCATTGGGCTAGCATATCATGTATTAAATATTGTGTAATTGGACCCTCAGGATAAATTTTATACACAAATTTTTTGGTATCTATATCCTCAAATATTGCACTTAGCGAAAAATCATTCATAAATAATGGTGGGTGGACATACAAAGAAATATTTCTTGTTTCTGCCTCAATTGGAGATTTCATGATTTCTAGAGTAATTCCTAATTGTTCATATGCTTTACAGAGTATATCGATATTTTTTGATGGATAATCCGTCGACCCTATATAGATTTTTTTCTTAACCGCTGTTGTCAAAACATGATTAGAAGGGCTGTCGTGCATCCATCGTGTATCCCCATAATATGTAGAAAAACTAATAATTTCCGCTTCTGGATTAATACTATACATATAATTACTTATTAAGCTGTTTGAACCAAAAGTCGGAGAAATTAAAACAATACACCTTACTTGTTTCAAAAGCTCTATATCAATCTGCTTTATTACTTCAATATATGCATCCGTTGTTACAGAGAGAATAATGGTATCCCAATTACCTTTAATTGTTTCATACCCTTTAAAAACTTGATCAACGAAGTATTCACCTTCCATATTTCGATGTTTTTCATTTTGAATACTTACACGAACTAGATGATTACTTTGCTTAAAAGTTGAAAAAAAGTTCTCTGAACGAGCAGATTCTCTTCCAGCAATCCCCACGTCACTATTCAATTGTTTTTTAAAATTTACAGCAAGTTGGATAGATGTAGGGCCAGTTCCTAATACTAAGACACGCTTAAAAGTACTCATAAAATCCTCCCTTTCTCATAAGTAAACAGGTTATACTTTTTGATACAACTCAATATCAAACACATCATCTGGACGCAATATGTCATCAACTTTATTCCATTTTTGTTTATCAACTTCCCTCGAAGGATAATTAAATAGCGACTTTAACTGATCACCATATCTTATAGCTACGACTACATTTTCATTTGTTAATGTATGTAATTGTTCTAGTATGTTATATTTATCTTTAACGGTCGAACTAAAAATGATATGAGTCGCGTCTTTTGTAAAATCAAGATTTTCTACTGGTACTCTCTCTAATCTAATATTTAATCCTGCACCTAGTCTTTCTACAACGTTTAATCCAAGTTCGATAGCTGCATCATCAATATCTATGCCAACAACCTCTGCTCCAGTTCGCTTAGCAATTAATATTGGTGTCATTGGAAATGAACCTGACCCTACTAGTAATACTTTTGAATCAGAAGTAATTTGAAAACTCCCAAATTCTTTTTCAATACATAATTCGATATTCTTAAAGTAATCTGTTATTTCAGCAACTCCAGTTAGAAGCTTCAATGCACGATATTTTTCCATAATAGCTACACAAAACGCTGACTTTTCTCTTAAAGAAACCGCAAGTTGCTTCAAATCATAGTGTTCTTGTTGCTGCAATTTCCCCCATATTTCTTTGTTCCTCGTGTTTATAATGAAGTTTGAGTATTCATCTATTAATGTCTCTAACTCCAAACAATTATTGATAGTGTGATCATAGCTTCCTATCAAAGCATTAAATTTCTCTCGATAATTACTCAAACATTTCAAAAAATTTTCTAAGTCATTCATTCATTTTCTCTCCAATACAATGTAATAGTTAAACAGTTATAAAAGCTTTTCCTTGTGCTACTATCCCAACACCTCCTTCAATTTTAAGACTTGTTAACTCTTCTTCATGACATTTGGCAAAAACAGTAATAGTTCCACCAGGTTGTCTTACATGTGCAACAACCTCCTTTTGATTTTTCCAAGCCAAATAAGCTCCTAAAGAGGCAGTACCTGAACCGCATCCCCGTTCCCATACCATACTATCAAGCTGTGGAACATAGATAAGTGGAACCAATTCATTAGAATTTGATTTATACAATAGGATACCTATCAATTTAGTGTCTAGGGTTAATGCCAGTGATTTTGCTAATGTTTGGGCTTTTTTTCTCACTGCTTCATTAATAGCCTCTACTTCTATCACAATATGAATAGACTCATGATAATTCACTATAACAATGTCCAAATCATTTCCTTCATACTTTATAGTTTTCTGTTCTATCTCTTTAGGGATAGGCATAGTAACTTGGCAATAATATTCCTCTAGCTCTCTCCTCACTTGACACACTATGAGTTCGTCTGTTCCCGAAACTTCTAATAATATTTCTGTTAAATCATTATGTTGAAGTCCTTTTTTATTAGCAATAAAAGTTGCTAGTGCCATACAAGCGTTACCACAAAACTCACCTCCAGCCATTTGAAGATGTGCGTCGGCTTCATACTTTGTAGATTCTTCTATAAATCCTACTTGTTCTGCATACACGCTGTCATACGACATGATTTTTGTTGCAATCGTCTTATGCTCTTTAACTGGATGATTAGTCTTAACGAGAATCGTCATATTTTGAGTTGGATTAAATTTTATAAACTCTATTTCCTGTATCATCACAACTATCCTTTACACTGTTTTTTATTTACATTTTATTTTTTTCACAAAAACCTAAATAGTAACGATTACGATTTAGGTTTTATGGGATAGATTATATCATAATGTTTGATGGCGTCAATACACATTCTAGCCTTTTTAACCTTCTTCTTTTTTACTTAGAAGTAGTACTTTATATCCATCAACTTAAAAATTGATATACTAGGGGTCCCGCCACATCACCATCAAGCTAAGAAAATACAACTACCCCCAGAACGAAAAATTGTGCTTACTTGTAATAAAAATCTCATTTTTTCGTTTTGGGGTGTTATAAAATCTTTAAGTTGATGGGCATAGGGTGGGACCCCAAACAGTACGATTTTATTTCAAAGACACAACGATCTTACTACACACTTTTTATTTATCCCACACTCTCATCTGCTAGTATTACTATTTTTTATTACTAATGTTGCCGTTTCACTCGGATGGCTAAGAGGAAAATGATGGCCATATGGAACAAAATCAACCTTACCAAGATGCGATGGAGCAGAATAGCCTCTGTCATAATCCCCCCAAATAATGTGAAGATTATACTTTGTTACTTCATTGAAATCACCTTGATCGTTTTTCAGTAGTAAACTGTTAAGCTGAACCGTAGTATTTAAAATTCTAGGAGAAGTAAAACTGTTACTTATTTTTTCAATATAATGTTCAGGGATGCTCTCCGTACTTTCAAACAAACCATTACTTAATAAATAACGCCCTATCAAATTAGTAGTTGCCAATTTTAATGTCCATTTGTTCATAAATTGAGGAACATTTAGCGATTTAGCATTTTTTTTAGCAACAGGTGGCTGAAGTAAAGTGATTGAATACTTCTTATCTATGTACTCTTGTACCAATGCTTCCAGAAGAATAAACGCACCGAATGAATGGCCAATTAGATGTGCACCATTAGTAGCTTTCTCCAATAACTTTTTCACTACATTCAAATAGATATCTAGAAGATTTTTCTCTCGTTTAAAAGGAGAACGTCCCAAACCTGGAAGATCCAAGATCCATACAGGTTGACCAGTTTTTTCATGAAGCTCTTGTGCTAAAGGAAATAAATCCTCTCCATCACTCAATAAACCATGTAATAAAATAAACGGTTTACCCTCTCCTTGTAATTGGTAAAGGGTAGTGTTATCGCATAATGTTCGTTTAAATAAATGATTATGCTGGCCATTTTGATACATCATTCGATAATCCAGATCAGCTACTACGGCAGGGAAAAATTTCATTACACTCGTCTTCTTAAACCAATCTCCTCCCATAATTTTTTTCGCTGAAACATTTGAAAATTTTCGTTTTGTAATAAAATTCAGTCCATCAGAAGGAATTTTTGTTATTTTACTTACTCCACTATTCATAATTGCTTTCATAAGTGGCATTGGGACAGAGATTTTTGGTGCCCTCATATTCATACTTTCCGACATAATACTTAATAATTCAGCAATGTTCTGATCGTGCTGTTTGTCTTCAACAAGTGTATATGTTTGAATAGTCGGTTGCTCCAATCTGAAAACCTGCACAATAAACTTCGCAAGCTCATCGTTTGAAATAAGTGGTAACCTATATCCCTTACCTCCAGGAATCACTGGCATGAGCCCTCTTCGCATACTCATCACAAGCAAACCTAATCCTGCTATCTGCTCTGTACTCCCTGTTTTACTACTACCGACTACAGTTGGCGGATTAATTACAGAAAGCGGATAACCTACTGCTGATGCCTGGTGACGGATATAAAGATCTGCTAAAAATTTTGTTCTCTCATATGGATTTTTTATTTTCAAATAATTGTTTCCTTCTTTAAACACATCAATTGCAATCTTGCTATTTTTATCATCAAAGGGACTCATATAACCTACAACATGAATAAATTGTTGCAAGCCCTTCAATTGATGAATACTTTTAGCTAATTCACTAATATGTTTGGCGCCATTTAAAAATACGGAAGCTGCCTCTTTACTTGTCACTTGAATATCCATGGGGCCTCCTGCGTGAATAATCACATCCGTTTTCAATATCCTCTCCTTATCTTCAGCACTTAGACCTAAATCTATTTTCGTCAAATCACCTTCAATAAAGTGCATAACTGCCTTTTTTAAGATGCCTCTTTCTTGAAAAATGCGTGTTGCTTTACTTTTCGACCTCACTAAAAGAAGAATTTTAACATCCTCTTTGGCTAATTCTTTCACTAATTGCTTTCCAATAAAGCCTGTTCCACCAATTAAAAATACTGTTCTCATATAAAATCTCCTTTTTAGTACTATTTAGTACTAATTTGATGTAAAAAAAAAGCTTCTTTTATCGAAGCAAGTTAAAAAAATGATCTGCTGTTTTCGTGATTACAGTTGCATCCTTCAATGTTTCTGAAATAAATAACGCTCCTTCAAGATTTGTAATAAAAAGTGATGCAACCTCATCAATATTAATCGTATTTCTGAATTCCCCATTCTCTACCCCTTGTTTAAGTAATAGAGAAACTTTCTTTTGTAATTCTGTAAAAAAAAGACCTATTTTTTCTTTTATTTGCGTGGCCTGTGTAGGACTTTGAATATAAAGAGTAATAAATGGACAGCTCCCCTTATACTCTCTCGACTGAACTCCTTGTGATAATTGCTTTAAAAACAGTTGGATACGATCTTCAACTAAAAATTGGTTCTGAGAAAGTACGTCATCAATTGCAGATTGATACATTTCAATCCAATAATCAACGACCCCTTCTAATAATTCTTCCTTATTAGAAAAGTGATAATACACATTAGACTTTGAAACTTTGCTTACACGTACTAATTCATCCATACTTGTATAAGCAAACCCTTTTTCTAAAAATAATGTTGCAGCTACTTCAATCACACGTTTTTGATTCATTAATTTTACCTTTGTCATAACTAGAACTATATAGTACTAATTTAAATATTGCAAGTATTTATGTTAATTTAGAAAAAAGTTTGATTAAAAAAGTTCCACTAACATTGATTTTACTGCAAAAAAATCTTATTTTGAATAAAGTTGAACTGAACCCCGAAATTGTTAATTCCCTATCGTCTAATAGGGGTCACCATACATGCCCATCAACTTAATAAAAAGAAATGCCCCCAAAACGAAAAAATGAGCGGCTTCTCAGAATAACTATCTGTAGAGAAAGAAAATTTTAATTTAGGGGGATATGAAAATATTAGCTTGATGGTGATGCGGCAGTACCCCTATATAACTTATCTACTTAATAGTCTAAATTCCCTATGATTACCAAAAACTCCTCCCTGTTCTTTTGCCACGTTAGCTTAATACATTTTTTCATATTCTTCACGATCAATTAAATATGGTATTCAACAATATGGCCCTTTAATGGAATACCTGTTGGATTAGAATAAAGTTTGATTATTTTTCTATTCCTCTGGTTGAACAAACGCGCCGTTAGAGCGAAAAAGGTCGCTTAATTACAAGCTCCTTTAGACGAATTTACTAACTCAATCAATTCCTTTAAAAGAATAATCTCTTACCACCTTACAAATCTGCACGTTATATTGGCTGTACCACGTTTCTTTTCCATTTTGTTGTGCTACTTGATGAGTCGTATTAGCTTTCCATTTTGAATTGCTTCTAAGGATTCCCAATAAGAAATTGTAATACTATACTCTTCGTATCTCTTACGCTCTCAATCCTAATAAATCCAGGTTGTGTTTTTACTAGTTCTACCAAGTTGTCTGACATACTTTCATATCTTTCTGAATTGTGCTCTGTTCTTTGAGAAGTAAATATAGCTGCATAATAGGTATTCATTGTGTTACCACCTTAAAAGAATTGTGTCTTTATTAAGAATTGAAAACCATGAGTGATTTCAATAGCAGCTGTCTCCATGGGAGGAAAGACTTCAATAACGATGTGGGAAACTAAGACATCAATGTTGTAGTCATTATTTTTAGGAAAAAACAGTCTAGAGTTCCCTTTTTTGTAGGAAGCTCGAGCATTCAACCCACTGATAAAGGGAAACCCAAAGGGCATACTAAGATTATATTTAAATTGGGAGGATATAAATTTGAGTACAATAGAAAATGCATTATCTATCTTCGCCTTAGGCGGCTTAAATGAAATCGGGAAAAATATGTATGCAATCGAATATTCAAACGATATCGTGATTATCGACTGTGGCAATAAGTTTCCAGATGAAAGTTTATTAGGAATTGATTTGATTATCCCTGATATAGCTTACTTAGTAGAAAATAAAGATAAAGTCAGGGCTTTAATTGTCACACATGGACATGAAGATCATATCGGGGGGATCCCGTTCTTCTTAAAAAAATTGAATGTACCCGTTTATGCCACACGCTTCACACTAGGATTAATTGAAATCAAATTAAAAGAACATAAACTTCTAGGAGAAAGTGAACTTATTGAAATCAACTCAAACTCAAACTTGACAATCGGAGAAATAAGTGTAAGTTTTTTCAAAGTGACCCATAGTATTCCTGATTGCTTGGGAATAGTCTTTCACACACCAGAGGGTAAGATTGTACATACGGGGGACTTCAAGTTCGATTTAACCCCTGCGAATAATGAGAATTCGGATATTCATAAAATGGCTGCAATCGGCAAAGAAGGGGTCTTGCTTCTATTATCTGAGAGTACCAATGCAGAGCGTCCTGGTTTGACCCCATCGGAACAAATGGTAGGTGAACATGTGGAAGCAGCTTTCATGAAAGCCGAACGCAAAGTTATTCTTTCTACCTTTGCTTCAAATATTAGTCGCGTTCAGCAAGTCGTGAATGCAGCGCAAAAAACAAATCGAAAACTTGCGTTGCTTGGACGAAGTATGGTTAATGTTATAGCGGTTGCTATGGAACGTGGTTATTTAACAGTTCCAGATGGAATGTTAATTGACCCACATGAAATCAATGAAATGGCTCCTGAAAGGGTGGCCATTTTATGCACGGGGAGTCAAGGAGAACCATTGGCTGCTCTTGCTCGCCTGTCCACTGGAAACTTTCGTGGTGTCGACATTTTACCTGAAGATACGGTTATCTTTGCAGCAGGTCCAATACCCGGGAATGAACGAAATATCACGAGTATCGTAGACAACTTATTTGCACTTGGAGCCAAAGTGATTTATGGATCAGGAAGTACATCCGGAATGCATGTTTCTGGTCATGGTTATCAAGAAGATTTAAAACTAATGCTTACATTAATGAAACCAAAATATTTTATTCCCATTCACGGTGAATTTAGAATGCTACACCATCACCGTTTGTTAGGTGAATCTGTTGGAGTAGAGCAAGGAAACACGTTTATCATCAATAATGGCGATGTCGTCGATATTGAACATACCATTGCCCGTCAGACCCGGAAAATACCGGTGGGGAATACCTACGTAGACGGGGGGGATGTCGATAATATTGGGGAAATTGTGTTACGAGACCGCAAACAACTTTCGGAGGATGGGATGCTCATGATTGTTTTAACTATGAGCAAAGCGGAAGGAAAACTGATTTCTGAACCCGATACCCTTTCTCGTGGATTTGTTGATAGAGATTTCTCAGAACTCCGAAGAGACGTTAATCGCCTTACTATAAAAACTGTTAACGAGCTACAAGAAGCAAATAGAAACCAATGGAATGTAATGAAAAAACAAATAAAAAAATCAATACGACAATATGTATATAGACATACTAAGAAAAAGCCAATGATTGTTCCTATACTTATTGAAATTTAATAGGGGAGAAGTTTTAAAAAAAATGAATTAATTGATCTTCAACAATTGGGCGCTTTAATTGAGCAAGGATAACAAAAATAATCAAACTTTTTTATAAAAGGATGATTCAATAAAATATATTAAGAGCGTGTTTTGATCAATCTTTTTTCAAAACACGCTCTTTCTTTTTGCTTGTTTATCAAGGTTATTAGTATTAATTTGATCAATCCTTATTCTAAAGCTACACATAAAGCCAAATTTTCAAATAGGGTGTTTTTGCACATCCCGCGAAATAGGGGAATAACACTCTAACATGTTTCCCTAAAGCGGTCGCCATCTCTTTCACTGTATATACTTTCATCTAAACCCTCATATTAGACTGAAAATTCAAAAATAATATATATTCTTATTATAACTAAAGTAATTGTTGCTGTAAATGCGCTTTTCATGAGGATGTGTTGTTGTTGTAAATGAGGTCATGCAGAGGTCTGTAAAATTAAAAAAGCACACCACTTTCATTAAGTGATGTACCAATACTTATATAATGTGTAACATTATATAAGTTCTTTACTTTTAGTAAGGAAAGAAAACTATTAATCATTCTTTATTTTACAGAGTAGTTTAGGATGTTTTTGTTTTCAGTTTTCTTCTGTCCATTTTTTCAATCGGTGTATTTCTTCGCTAGAACTTATTTTCCGCCCATAACGTACCTGCTCGTAAATAGATATAATTTCATCGCCTCTCTTTATACGAGATAACCATCGTTGAATCGTTTCAAACGGACGCCTCTTCTCATATTGCGGCAACGTCTTCTCCCACTCAATTAAGAAGACTCGTATTTCCTCTTCTGGAAGAATTGTAAATTTTTCTACATTGTCACAACTTTCCTTTTCATTTTCTATACACTTTATATCCTTTTTCATCAAAAGGCTTAAAGTTTTCCTTTTTTTCGTTTTACGACGTACAAAATAGGTAACAACAATACTGCCTAAAGCAAGTCCACCGATTGTACTATACCCGACTGAGCTCTTCTCAAATACCCCTTTCAGACCTCTTATTTTCCCAAAATTCCAATCCGTAGTTATTCCTTTCACTTCTTTTTCGTCCATCTCTTTAATCTCTCTTCCTGGTTCTTTCGTAAAATAAATCGAACTTCTTTCCTCTTCATCATCCATTTTTTTCTTTGGATGAATGAACTTTTCTTGCATAATCACAGCCCCTTGTGATAATACAGCTGCTATGACGAAAAAACTAAGACAAATCATGATACGAACCATATAAATACGATTCTTTTGTAAAAACGACATATGACCTCCTCCCTCACTTCACCACTTGCAGCCATCCAGCTTGTTTTTCAGGTGGATTCCCAATAATAATCGGAATAGCTCCAACTTCTTGCTGACGGAAACCTGTCTGATAGAAATAGGAAGAAGATAGCGGAACATCTCGATCTGTTAAAGATGATAATAATTGTAATGTCTTGTGTAGTTGTTTGCGGTATTTACCAGCCGTTATATGGATAATCCCGTTTTCACACATACTATTCACCCATAGCTCAAATGAACAATCTTGCGCTAATAGTTGCCGACAAACACCCGCTGTTACTTCAATTAAATACTCTATATCTGGACACAATGTATAACCTGTCGAACCTAATACGTTTAAATATACTGCGTATCGATCACCTTGCGTATATTCGTATTTTTTTGCACTTAATACACCTGTTTTCGCAGTTGCTCCCCAATGTATCGAACGAAACGACTCTTGTTCATATGCTTTGACTCCAATAATTTTCGTTTCATCATAAAGAGGAGATACAGCCGCAGTTCGAAATCCATGCTTCCAGCTGTTTGTTTCTGGAATATTTACTTTGGCAATGCAAGGATATATACGGAAACACGGAATATGTTGTTTACTTATCGGTATGTGAATTGTAATAAACCGAAATGGATCAGACAAAATAATTTCTGCTTCTTGCCAGCTCTGTAATCCTCTTTGCTGTGCTAATACATGCAAATCTATTTCTAACGTTTCCTGTTTTTCAGATGCAAAGGAATGCGATAAGAATGAACCGATTGTTCTAATTCTCCTTCTGACAATACCCATTTCATATGTTCATCTGAGCGAAAACGAAATGCAACTTCAAAAATTGGCAGTTTTGTTGGATTTATAATACGTACACGACAATGCCCAGTCTCATCAATAAAGAGACGTTCATGTTGTTGTGTTATTTCACAATATATTTGTGAAGCCTTACGAACATACCAATGAGCAAAACTTACCATCAGCAAATAAAAAAAAGCAAGTACAAACAGAAAAAAATTTGTATAAATAGCCACATTAGTATTGTAATAAGGGTGACTATCCCTGCAATATATGTTTCCACAAGCGGATGTTTAATCGTCAATTTCTCTTTCATACATTCTCCACCGGAACAGCTACTTGTTCCAAAATTTCTTTCATCACATTCGCTTTCGTTGTTTTCATATCTCCTTCAATGCTCAGTGTTAAGCGATGGGCACATACAGGCTCCGCTAATGTATAAAAATCATCAGGTGTACAAAATCCTCTCCCTTTTAATAATGCACGAGCTTGTGCTGCTCTCATGAAAGCTAATGAGCCGCGCGGACTCACCCCAATTTCAACGAGTTCATGTTGACGTGTTTTTTCCACAATATCAAGTAAGTAATCTTCCACTTCTTCATGAATTTCAACCTGTTTCGCTTTTTCTTGCAGAGAAAGAATGTCTGCAAGAGAAACTACACTTTGTAAGCTGCGGAGCGGGTCTTGCTGGCGGAAACGGCGTAACATCTCCTTTTCATGCCCTCTATCTGGATACCCTTGCCGAATCGTTAATAAAAAGCGATCTAACTGAGCATCTGGAAGCGGAAAGTACCGGCAGACTCCAGTGGATTTTGCGTAGCAAGCACAATAAACGGCTGCGGCAACACATGCGTCTCTCCTGCAATTGTGACAGTACGCTCTTCCATTACTTCTAATAAAGTAGACTGTGTACGCGGAACGGCACGATTAATTTCATCGACCAGCACAATATTAGCGAAAATCGGCCCCATTCTCGTTTTAAAATCGGATTCTTTCATATCAAAATACTCTAAGCCTACTACATCACCCGGTAATGTATCTGATGTAAATTGTACACGTTGAAACTTCCCATCTATACTTTTTGCAAGACTTTTCGCTAATGACGTCTTCCCTGTTCCTGGAACATCTTCTAGTAAGACATGTCCGTTTGCTACCAATGCAATCATAGCTAAATCAATAACCTCTTCTTTTCCTACAATCACTTGCGAGACATTTTCTCGAATTCTTTCTAGAATTGACATACCTTTTTATCCTCCCCTACACTAATTATTTTCTGTTTTTTCTGACATTTATTTGTAGTATATCAGAATTCAAATATTTACCGGTTATTTTTAGAGTTTTTTTGTAAAATAAGTTTCCTTTTTACATATGATATATATAAAATACATGTTGCAAACCCCCTAGTCATCTACAGCAATAGTACAAACAAAGAAAAATTCCAAAAAAGGTCACAATTTATATAAAAACAGATTTGCAAAAACAATTTAAATATTGTATATTATGAATCAACATACAAATGTTATAAAAAAGCTACGAAAAGGACACGAGATATTCTTTACGGTTTTACAGAGAAGGAAGAATTGCTGAGATCTTCCTAACGCTGGAGAATGACTTACCACCTTGGAGCTGTATTGGGGAATTATAGTATCCAATGCCGTAGATGCTACGTTACAGCGCATGGAGCCATCGCTACTTTTTATGAAGTACGATGGGAATCTGGGTGGAACCACGGGTATTAACGCACTCGTCCCTGTTTTAGGGATGATTGCGTTTTTTATTTACTCAATTTCATATAACAATTGGCAATGAAAAGGACATGAGGTATTCTTTACGGTTTTACAGAGAAGGAAGAATTGCTGAGATCTTCCTAACGCTGGAGAATAACTTACCACCTTGGAGCTGTATTGGGGAATTATAGTATCCAATACCGTAGACGCTACGTTACAGCGCATGGAGCCATCGGTGCTTTTTATGAAGTACGATGGGAATCTGGGTGGAACCACGGGTATTAACGCACTCGTCCCTGTTTTAGGGATGAGTGCGTTTTTTTATATTCATAAAATGGAGTGATAATGATGAGTGAAAAAATGATTAAAATTCGTTTTCCAAATGGTCGTGAACAGGAATACGTTAAAGGAATTACGCTAGAAGCAATTGCAGAATCTATTAGCCCTAACTTAAGAAAAAAAGCTATTGTAGGAAAAGTGAATCATCAACTATTTGATTTACGTAGAAACGTACAGGAAGATGCAGAAATTGAAATTTTAACTTTAGAATCAAAAGAAGGATTAGACGTATTACGACACACAGCAGCCCATATATTAGCACAAGCTGTTAAAAGAATGTATGGTCAAATCAATTTAGGAGTTGGTCCTGTTATTGAAAATGGTTTTTATTATGATATGGATCTCCCGAATAGTATTGCAGTTGAAGAGTTAGTTCATATTGAACAAGAAATGCAAAAAATTATTGCTGAAAATTTAGAAATTCAACGAATAGAAGTGAGTCGCGATGAAGCAAAGCAAATATTTGAAGAGCTCGGTGACCATTTAAAACTAGAGCTATTACAAGATATTCCTGCCGATCAAAACATAACTCTTTACAAACAAGGTGAATTTCTCGACTTATGCCGCGGACCACATTTACCGTCTACTGGCTTTATGAAAGCTTTTAAATTAACAAACGTTTCAGGAGCATATTGGCGCGGTGACAGTAATAACCAAGTCCTTCAAAGAATATATGGGGTTGCCTTCCCTTCTAAAAAGGAACTAGATGAGTATGTAATCTTTTTAGAAGAAGCTGCAAAACGTAATCATCGTAAATTGGGCAATGAATTAGAATTGTTTATGTTCTCTGAAGAAGCTCCAGGAATGCCATTTTATTTACCAAAGGGGCAAATCATACGAAATGAAATGGAAGCTTTTTTAAGAGGGATTCAGCAAAAGCGTAATTATCAAGAAGTCCGCACTCCTTTTATCATGAATCAAAAGCTATGGGAAAACTCTGGTCACTGGGACCATTATAAAGAGAATATGTATTTCACAGAAGTTGATCATGGAAAATTTGCCTTAAAGCCGATGAACTGCCCTGGCCATATGCTGATGTTTAGAAATAAACTGCACTCTTATCGTGATTTACCAGTTCGAATAGCTGAATTCGGCCAAGTCCATCGCCATGAATTTAGCGGTGCTCTAAATGGACTTCTCAGAGTTCGTACATTCTGTCAGGATGATGCACATATTTTTGTAACACCTGAACAAATTGAAAATGAAATAAAAGAAGTAATTGATTTAATCGATTACGTATATCGTACATTCGGTTTTGAATATGACGTTGAGCTCTCTACAAGACCTGAAAATTCAATGGGAGATGACGAGCTATGGAACAAGGCGGAAGGCGCTCTGCAAAATGTACTAGAACAACTAAATTTCCGCTATAGAATCAACGAAGGTGACGGCGCATTTTACGGTCCGAAGATTGACTTCCACATTAAAGATGCTTTAAACAGAAGTCACCAATGCGCAACTGTACAGCTTGACTTCCAAATGCCAGAAAAATTTAATTTAAGCTACATTAACGAAAAAAATGAAAAACAACGTCCTGTTGTGATTCACCGTGCTGTCTTCGGTTCACTTGATCGATTCTTCGGAATCTTAATTGAACATTTTGCCGGAGCATTTCCAACATGGCTAGCTCCCGTGCAAGCAAAGATTATTCCTGTATCAGTTGAAGCACATGAACAATACGCAAAAGAAATAGAAGAAAAGCTAAAACATGCTGGCATACGAGTTGAACTCGATCTTCGCAATGAGAAACTCGGTTATAAAATGCGAGAAGCGCAAGTTCAAAAAATCCCATACGTCCTTGTTGTTGGCGATCAAGAAGCTGAGCGCAACGAAGTAAACATTCGAAAATATGGAGAACAACAATCTGCAGCTGCACCATTTGACGAATTCTCTGCAAATATTCAGCACGAAATTCAAAGTAGAAGTTTATAATACAAAAGAAATTACAAGTTAGCCAAAACATGTTTTATCCTACACCATGATGTTGTTGTATCAATGTTTCTACTACAACGCAAAACGAAGAAAAGGATAGATAAAGCAGATGATCTAAATTCAAAAAAACTTAAAATATAAAGGTCCTAACATATTATATATGACTAATATGTTAGGACCTTTTATTTTTGGTAATGAGTTTTGAAACTGAATTTGTTGGCGATCCCCCTCCTATTAAACTAACAAGACAGGCCCTAAGATATTCAACGAAAAAGAATGTTCCTTACTATACAGACGTAGAAGGATATACTATTACTCATTCTTTTGTTAACAAAGTATTGGCACTTACAAAAAAGGAATCGAGTGATTTTACAAGATACCATACTTTATAAATGTATGTTTTTGTAGTTACTTAAATTATCCAATTTTTATAGAGATAAATTAGGCAGGTGAAACCATGGGAAAATATTTCGGAGTAATTTCAATAGTAGTATCTTTAATTGTATGTTGTCTTTTGACGAGCATTGATTGGAAACTTGGGATTTTAGGAATTGTAGTTGGGGTTATTCTGACAATGAAAGCACCAATGGGGATATTAAAGTTTGTTTCTTATGTAATTGTAGCGCTTTGTATACTGGTGTTTTTGTATTTATGTGTTATGGTTTTTTTAATGGGGGGCTTAGTTGATTTAGAAGATACTAGGAATTTGTCGTAGTCAATACATATAAATTTTTTCTTTCCTTCCAATAGACATACTTCAAATTAATGTTTAATAGTTTGAATGTCCTCCAAAAAGTATACAAAATGAATACGTTGAAAAAGCGCTATCGTATGAGGTAGCACAAATTAATTCATTTCGTGCCATCCAATACGATATATATTGTTGAGAACAAAATGCTAAATATATTTCAATCCACTCTATAGGATATGTTACGGAGAATCTAAATTTTTAATCCACATACCATAACTATAATTTTGATAGGTCTATAATGTTTTTAGTCATTATTCAATGTCTTCTTTTTGCCCATGCTCTATCCAAATACCATGTGCAATACTGAAAGACAATAAATAAGGTGCTAATTCATCTAAGAAACTCTTTGCTTCTGGAACTCCTAATTCAGTAAATAAAACCTAACTAATGGAAAAATTACAACTTCTTTTACGTTTCCTAGGTGAGCGTAAAGAATTTAATCTTCCTCAAAACTTATTGATCATCTCTAATACAGGAATGGGCGAATGGTACTGCCTAGATTTTAACCAATGTAATATCGAGGGCGAGCCACTTGTAATTGTATATAACTCTAGTTTTGAACCAGATGAGCAAGAGTGTGAAGTTGTCGCTAATGACTTTGGCGGCTTTCTGTTATCACTAGTCAAAGAAGAATTGGATTATTAAACTACCATGTAAGAACGTAATTCCCTTACTTATTCTGTGGTGAAGCTATGCTTCATAGTTGGCTAACGGGCAGGTTAGATTAATAAACTCTTGGGACGGTGTTTTTTTACTGAATGTATTTATAATTGGTAAATCGCCTGTTGAGTTGACCAGGTAGCACTGCTGAATGCCTGATAATTTGTAACTGCTGCTTGAAAGTCCTTATCACTTATAGTAGCAGTGGCATCATAAACAACAGCTGTTTGGAATCCATTTTCGATTAAGTCTCTCATATGTGATTCCACACAAACGTTTGATAGGACACCTGCCAAAATGACCTTTTCTTTCCTTTGCTGACGCAATTGGTAAACTAAATCATTTGTCTGTGGGCTGGCAATTTTATGGGCGGTCGCAATGATTGTTCGATTATCTAAAATGTAAGGCGTAAGTGATGGAACCCAGTCAGCTCCTACAGTAGGAGAAGTATAAGCATTTTGTTTTTGATATACCTGAAGCTTTAATAGCATTTTTTGTTCAGCTCCAGTAAATTGCCAACTATAATCATGCGGATAAATATAATGGGGGGAAATAAAAAGTTGATATCCTTTACTCATGGCTGTACTCATTAGAAGTTCAAGGTTACCTAGTGTGTTGTACTGTTCAATAATATTTTTTGTTAAATGGTACCCTTTACCTCCAGGGGACAGAAAGTCATTTTGTGGGTCCGTTATGACAATTGCTGTATTAGCAGGATTAGGTTTAAACATTCTTTTTCCTCCAATTTACATAATTATATATCCTGTCTTTCATATTCAACTATTGTTCTTTCATGAATATATATTAATGGAGGCTTGGACACATGCTGTTTTTTTATCGGGAAATCGGCAAGAAAACCCCATCTTCAAAACGCGCAGGGTATAACCTAGTTTAAGGTGGGGATGAATTGCCGTCGCATTCGTAAAAATATGCTTGCATCAACGCGAATATATGTTCTTTTTTTAGCGTTTTGTAGTATCATGAAGGAAAGAAGGAGGTGGAAATTATGACGAAAGAAAAAGAGTATGCAACCTATCAAATTTGGATCAAGAAAGGTCATAAGTTATACTCTTACTTCCTAGAAATGTGTCAAAACGCAAAAAATCTCTACAATACAACAAACTTCTATATTCGCCAAGTGTATACGGCCTTACGTGCTGGTAAATCATTACATCCACTTCAACAAGAAGTTCTCCATACATTACAAACACATATTGAAGTCATGAATGAAAATCAATTCCATGCGTACCAAAAACGCGTGCAAAAACAGAAAGAAAAACCTGTTAAAGAGCAAAACGAAATGAAATGTAACTTGTTTACATTCCCGACACAAGAGAAATCGTTCCTATCGTATCATTTCTTAGATTGCTTGTTTAAAACAATGAAACAACAAGATTATATGAATTTGCCAGCGCAAACGAATCAAGCAGTTATGAAGAAGTTGTATCAAAACTGGAAATCATTCTTCGCTTCCATCAAGGCATACAAGAAACATCCTTCCACCTTTACGGGCAGACCTCGCATTCCCAAATATATCAAATCATCTATGAAAGAAATTGTATTCACCAATCAAGTATGCAAGCTCCAAGATAAGTACATTCGCTTTCCAAAAACAAGCATGAAATTAAATATTGGTAAATTGTTTGGGCGTATTGAAAATCTCAAAGAGGTACGTGTTTCTCCTGCTTATGGGAAATTTAAGGTGGAAATTGTGGCAGAACAACCCGAGTCAGCACCTGAACATGTGGACAACAACCGCTATATGAGTATTGATTTAGGAATCGATAACATTGTAACTATCACAACGAATACAGGAGCTATTCCTGTGTTAGTAAAGGGCAATGTGATCAAAAGTATCAATCAATACTACAACAAGCAAAAGGCTTATTTACTAGGGATTCTTCGTCGTGGAAAAGAACCAAAAGAAGGACCACATACATCCAAGCGTTTAGGGAGGCTTCATGAAAAACGATTTCTCAAAATAAAAGACCTCTTCCATAAAATGAGTTACCACATTGTTCAGCTAGCGATTCAACAGGAGAATTCTATGATTGTGATTGGGAAAAATAAATCATGGAAACAAAACAGTGATATGGGAAAACAACAGAATCAATCTTTCTACCATATCCCACACAATCTACTCATTGAAATGATCACCTATAAAGCAAAACGAAAAGGTATTATTGTACAAGTCGTGGAAGAATCGTATACAAGCAAGGCATCTTTTTTAGATAATGATGTTATCCCCACTTACGGTGAGGAAAATATCCCTATATTCAGTGGAAAACGTATCAAACGTGGCTTGTATCGTACGAAAGAGAATCTTCTACTAAACGCAGATGTGAATGGTTCCTATAACATCTTAAAAAAAGCAGTTCCAAAGGCGTTTGCCGATGGAATAGAGGGGTTGTGCCATCAGGCAGCTGTGTCAACTCCACTCGTGTTAAGCATCTTTTGAAGATGATACACGAGAAACCCCCACTTCAAGATCCGAAGGAGATAAGTGGCGGGAGTTTTCATGGAGCTTTGGTATTAATACAGTTACCTTCCAAGATCGTTACAGAGTAATAATAAAACAGTAAATCAAAAAAGATGTAATATTCATGAAACAAACTCCTTTTCAAGTTTCTCTCATTGAATTATTACATCGATTGTTTAAGTCGCTATAGTACAAAATTGCACATCTATCTTATTTGATTTTTCAACCCTGTTAAAAGCTATACTACATATTTTTATAAATGATTAAAGAATTATGCCTGAGAAACTTCCTTTTAATACTTCTTTTTCAAGTTGATTCATACATGTAAACGCCGCAGTAATTTTTGTGCGATTTTTTTCATCCAGTTCAAATTGTTCAATAATTACATCACAACGGATCGTATCACCACTAAAAACTGGGCGTAAGAATTCAAAATCCATCTTACGAGCCAATACATTATAATCACCGCCAACTTTCGTAGGGAGTGTTGATGTTAAAAGTCCTTGTACAACAAATCGCCCTTGTTCATCTGGTGTCACATGATGAACACCTTCATCCTTTGATACCTTCGTAAATAATACAACATCTTCTTTTGTAAATGTTCGCTCAAAGGTGATTTTTTCGCCTACTTGTAATCCCATCAATATCCCTCCTCAAAAACATTTCATGATTCACTTAATTTCACTGTTCAAATACACAGTTAACTAATATCAGATTATTCTTACATTTATTATACAGAGACATGATAAAAGAAGATACGAAATGTTAAATTCAAACCACCTTATTCAATATTTGTAGGTCTGAAATAAAGTTTAATCAAAAATATTTTGAGAATTCTTATTTAGCGAGAAACAAAAAGACACTATTTAAAAAATAAGGTATCCGCAAAAAAACTAGAGTGTAGCTTGAATTAGATATTTAAATACTTAAAAGAGGTTTTCCAAGTGAAATTATTCGGAAAACCTCTTTTTTGATTCAACAATTCAATACTTCTTTTAACATTTTAAAATTTTGTTGATAAATCTCTGGCGAACCCCATGTTATTTCACTAAAGCTACTGATTGCGAAGACAAATCATATCCATACTCATTCATAAATTTTTTTCAGTTCCTTTAAAATAAGGTTTTCTCGGTATATCCATCTATTCTGCTCGCATTGATGAACAATTTTTTGATTTTGATTAATTGCATTACTAAGCTTCACCCATGTGTCAGTACTTTAATTTATTCTAATAAAATGCAGTTTACTATTCCTTAATATAAAAATCCTTTGTTTTTACAAATAATACTCAAACATTTTTGCAACCTTTTCTTTCATTTTTTCTTTTATAGATAATTGATTGACGTCAGAGGATGTTACTCGCTTTGAATTTTGTAAGTCTTCATTAATGACTGGCTTTATTTTCGAAATATAGACAGGGTCATGGATATAACAGTTCATTTCTTCATTTAAATGAAACGAGCGCGAATCAAAATTCACGGTCCCAACCATCAATACTTTTTCATCAATCAAAAATACTTTACCGTGTAACACTCCCTTTTTATAACCATATACTTCTATTCCCTGTTTTAATGCGTTTCGGATATATGGATACGCTGCTTCTTTAACTAACAGTGCATCCGAATGAGGTGAGAACAAAATTTTGACACGGACTCCCCTCTTTCTTGCATCTACTAATGCATTCCAAATAGTTTTGTCTTTTGGTATAAAATAAGGTGTTAATATAATGATGGATTCTTTTGCTTGTTGAAACAGCATTGCATAATCTTGCCCAAGTTTTTCTCCGCTATAATATGCAGTAAATCGATGCGAGGTTGCTCCCTTTTCCTTTATCGCACTGTGTATCGGAATCGGTTTCTCTGAGTTTTTCTTCCAGTCTAACACAAATTGGTGTTCTAGATCTTGAACTCCTTCTCCTCGTATGTGAAGGTGATAATCTCTCCAGTAACCAAGTTTTTCTTTTTCTCCTAAATACTTCTTGCCAATGTTAAATCCGCCAATGTACCCAATCTTTCCATCAATAACTGAAATACGACGATGATTCCGATGATTCACAGAAGAAGAAAGATAAGGGAAAGCAGGCTTATTGTAATACGTAAAATGCACTCCTTTTTTAACTAATAATTCTCTTTCCTTTTTCTTTAGTAAAATTCCACCTAGCCTGTCCACTGCATAGTATACTTCTACACCTTCCTGACTTTTTTGCCTCAATAACTCCAGAAACTGATGACTTACTTTATCATCAGCAATAGAGAAAAAGTTAATATGCACGTAATGTTTTGCTTTCTTTATATCTGAAAATAATTGATTGTTGAACTGTTTCCCGTCTGTATACATAGTAATATCACTTTGACGAATAGGATATTGGCTAGGCTGCTGACCAAATCTCCCACTTTTTTCAGCTGCTGTTCTGTCAATTTCATCCCAAACAAAACATACGCCGATAAATACAAAGAGGAGTACCAGGAAAGTTTTTCCTATCTTTTTCAACATATTTAATCTCCTTTATATATTATCGTTTTCTTTCTGTTAGTTTTTGTTATCGGGACAAAACTATTCCATATCCATCCATGAAGCTAATCTTTACCATAGAATATATAAATAATTTACGTTCTCACATGGTAGATTTTTCTTATGAATATTCTATTCACGTCAAGTTAACATAACACCACTTAACAGTATTCCATGTATCTATTGGCTAAAAAAAATCCTCCTTCAAATAATTAACTGTAAAATTTCTCATTCACATAACTCTAATTTAGGGTTATTATTTCTGATAGCCCTAAAATTGGAAATCGTACTATGATAACAGAATAGGCATTCTATATTTTGAAATACATTTACAAGGAGGAAATACTACATGACAGTAAGCACTAAACTTAAACAAACTATCTCTGGATTAAAGAGTGTTCAAGCATGCCTAGAAGGATTTGTTCTTGATACTGATAATCAGCAAGCAAAACAATTATATAAAGGTGCAGCACAACAAACTCAAGAAATTATTGAATCTTTAAATCCTCGTCTTCAGCAAATTGAACAAGAAGAGCCTCAGTACAAGTAATAACGTAATACCAATACTTTCCACATAGAATAGCGTCCACATGGAAGAGTGCTCAGCTTAGATAACGATTATCAAAATGATGATTACAATTAAAGGGTCTCACCACATCACTATCAAAATAAGAAAAGCAAGTATCCCAAAACAAAGAAACGTACATTTTCGTCTGGAGATGTACATTTTTTCGTTTTGGGTGTGTTATAAAATTCTTAAGTTGATGGATGTGGATTTAAAAGTAAACGTAAAGTAACTCTAAAACATACAATAAAAGTTGATTTTGGAGTTATTTTTCGTTTACTTCACTTTTTTTCGGTACTCTGCATCTAGACGGTAAATCCGTTGACCACGGCAAGACTTTATCAATGTCCTCTTTATTATTTAAATCGATATTGGGGAGCGTTTCAAACAAATAACGAAGATAATGATAGGAACTTAAATTGTTCTCTTTTGCGGTTTCAACCACACTATATTTTTTCAGCCAGTAATATAGCCGATAAACTGGTAGGTTCTGTTTTTGATACCAGGCAACTTTTGATAATTCACTGTTTTTATAGTCTTGAATATAAGTTTCCCATTCTTTCTTTAATAGGTGTCTTTTCATAAAAAAACCTCCACATGTAGTATATAAGGAGATTATCTCATGGGTTATTTACAAATAGTAGGTAGGGAATATTTGACGCTTACTTTCCTAGTGTATCAAGTTTTGTTTCGATCCTTGTTAGCCCAACTAATAGCTCTTTAAAATCGTCATGTTTAACTTGTTCAGCCATTTGTTCCCCCCTTTTTTTTATAAAAAGAGAAGTAGTATCCCTTCTTTTAAGATAAATACTGTATTTTTTAAATGGAATTATATAAATTGTATATTTTAATGTATTTTTCCTTTTGCAAACATGGGATCTTTCAATTTCTTATCATAAGTAGTTGTTATGTAAATATACAATAAATGCATTAAAGTAAGATTTTTTCTGTATATCCTACTTGTTCAGATTCATTGATACTCTTGAATCAAGATTATGTTTAAACCGTTTTTTCGAAATATTCGTTTTTCGAGATATAATAATAGAATAAAATACTTTATTTATGGGCCTAAGGGGGAAATCTAGTGAAAAGGTCATTATTAACGACTGGATTATTAATTATGATGTTGGCAGCATGTAGTGAAAAAAATATTGTTCAAAAGGAAACGAATCAAAAAGAGTCGGTGACATCAAAGGGAGAAGAAATAGGTAAAGTTGTAGAAGGGAGAGAATATACGGTTACAGCCATTAAAGAAGACGTATTGTATCTCGAAGATTCTAATCAAAATAAAAAAGAAAACGCTGCAGAAATCAATTATTCTGAAATTAGTGGTACTACATGGAGGAACAATAAAAGAAACGGCATAATTGATGTTAGTGATCACGTATGCTTCGAGAAAACCAGCGATGGAAAGTATAAAGCAATAATCGTTAAGGATGTTGTAGGAAAAATAAAATACGACGGCACAATTCAATATAAAATTATTGAGGTAACTGACAAATCAATAAAATGGTTACCGCTGCATGGTGAAAATAATGGGGGATATGTACCACCAGAAATGATAAAAATCACCAACGGCGACAAGATAAAGGTTGGGAATATCGCAACGATTCAGGATGTTCAGCCTCCTGAATCAAACTCGTTTGATGGAATCTATGAATTAACAATTGTAGAATAACCAATACTGTGTATTTTTCGAAAGTTTGTTATTTTAAGTGTTCCTTAATTCATTTTAAATTCCGTTAAATTAGTTATTGTGTAGCAATATATGCCGTATTTCTGTGACATCTGATACAACTGCAATTGGAGTATGTGCAGTAGTTTTGGAAAGGGCCTTTGGATTAACCCAAATGGCGTCCATACCTGTTTCTATGGGCCCGACTATGTCATGGGCCCAAGAATCACCAATAAAAAGAGTCTCCTCCGGCTTTTTACCAAAGTGTTCCAATGCCACCGTATAAATTTCTGGATCTGGTTTTCTATAGCCTAATTGCTCAGCATGGAATATTGTGTCGTTGCTAAATACTTTCGACAATCCCATTTGGAGAATTTTTAATCGCGGATCATATAATCCATTGCTGACTATTCCAAGATCATAATGTGTTTTTAATTCATGTAATAAGCTTATAATTGAATTATTTATACCAATGCAAGCCATACCTGTTTTAATAAAAAGTGTATCAAGCTCATCAATAAGTTCTACATCAGGTAACACGTTAAAATGAGCAAAAGCATGCTTCCACCTAGCCCTTCTAAATTCCGCTGGAGTTAGTTCCCGATTTTTAAAACGCTTTAATAAGGATTTTGGGATATGTAATTTTTTCTCAAGGAATACCGATGCGTCAAGGTTTCTTGTTATAGGATGCATTTCAAGAGTCTTAATTAGTCCGACATTAAACCAAGTGGAATCAAGAAGTGTGTCGTCCAAATCGAATAAGAGTAAACTATATTTATTCAATTCGCTCCCCCCTTATTTCTGTTAATAGAAATATATTTTTCTTGAAAATTAGAAGCAAAGCCTCCTACTTGAACATCTGTAATATTACCAAGGTTAGTAGATACATTTACAACAACCTCTGAAGGTTTATTCATTACATACCCTTGCTCAAAGGTAAAGGTACTATATTTTTCAAATTTTTTATTTTGTTTTATTAAATAACATGCTAGTGCTGCATTTGATGTACCAGTAGCACTTTCTTCTGGAATATCAAATAGAGGTGCAAAGTTTCTGCAATGAGCTGTAGAATTATGTAGTGTTTCCAGTGTAAATACATGATAGCCAGTTACATTATATTTTTTACTTATTTCAGCAATTCTTTTCATATCAGGAGTAATCTCTAGCAGGTCTGAAAGTCCTCTTACAGGTATAATAATATCGCGTAAGCCTGTAGATACAATTTGAATGGGCATATCAGGTATTAGTTTTTCTTCATCTAAATTTAAAGACTTAGTAATCTCTTCACGGGGAATTGTTTTAAGAAAATCAGGAAGATTTTGTTGTAAAGATATCATTTTATTGTTATGCATCTGTACACTTAATATCCCTGCTTTCGTCTTTATTGTGTATATCTTTTTTCTTATTGCTCTAATCTGAGCTAATAGGGAGAAAGCAGCAATTGTAGCATGTCCACATATAGCAACTTCTTCATTGGGGGTAAAGTATCTAATCTCGTAATCTGAAGTTACAGAAGGAAACACAAAGGCGGTTTCAGAGAAATTTAGTTTGTTTGCAATAGCCTGCATAGCTTCTGTTGTAAGACCTTTTGTATCTAAAACAACCCCAGCTGGATTCCCGCCTTTTTCACCTTTAGTGAAAGCATTTAACAAATATGTTTTAATCTTCAATCCAGTCCCTCTCTCCCCCATTTTATTATGCTATAAATGTAGAAAATATCTATGACCTAATCTTATTCATTTTTTAAAGGAACAAATAGGGTGCTAATAATCTATTACTCTATATGCGCTTCATACAACTGAACAATCTCAAGAGAGTTATCGAACTCCTGCAGTCTTTTCACTAAACTTTCCAAACCAAATATTTCAGTAAATGTATGACTACCTGCGATAAGATTAATATTTTTAAACTTCGCATATTGCACTGTATATAACGTCTTTTCTCCTGTTATGTATGTATCACAGCCACTGTCCAGTGCTGCTTGAATATGGTCAGTCGAATGCCCTGCTCCTGTTATAATACCAATTCGTTTTACTTCCTTATCATTATTTTTCCAAGCCTTCACCTTTTCACCAAGCTTACTCTCAACTCTTTCGACTAACTGCGAAAATGAAATTGGATTTGTATATTCACCAACGCCAGGTAATTCTTCGTTATCACAAGATGAATACGTTATCATTTCATCAATTTCAATTGCATGAAACAACGACGTACACGTTCCAAATTCAACGAAATCTAACGGTGAGTGTACCCAAAAGTGATTAATATTATATTCTTTCAGTTTACATATACAAGCTTCTTCCATTCCGTATAAAAACTCCCATGCAGCATGATGCGTAATCATCATATCGACATTTTCTTTCCTTGCTTCTTCAATTGTTTCTAATGTTAAGTTTGTTGTGTAACCTATTTTATGAAAATTTTCATTACTTACGTTTGTTATACCAAACTGATCCCCATACTTATGTAAATGTTCTCCAAATATTTCTTCAATGTGTTGGTTAAATTGTTGTATATGCATATTTCCCTCACCCTTATACATTTAATGTGTTTTAACCATATAAAGATTCTTCACTATTCTAGAAAACCCTTCCTTTAAATCTTATGTTCTACGCATTTTACTAGAATATTCGAAAATTATTGAAAATAAAATTCCAAAAATGTAGAATAAAATAAAAAAAGAGGTAACAACAGTTTAAAAATAATTCACGTTTTTTAATGAAATCTATATAAATCCAAAACTTGGAATTGCACTATTGTTTTAGCTCTTCACCATAAGTTTTTAGGATATTATATGCAGAGTGTGCTCCATCATTAAAAACAACATTTTTTTATCTTAGAATGATAAAAGTACTATTTCTTTTTGAAGACAAATTTGTCATGTTATAGTTAATTTAAAATTACAGTGATAAACCAAAAATGAACAACAAGAATTGGCTGAGGGCTGAATTGTAATTACAACATCTTTTTCAAATTGAATCTATGGGAAACGCAGAAGAAAGAAATGGAATGAAGAGAATCTAAAAAAATGAATGAAGGTGTCTTGTATGAAGATAACTCGAATTTGTACATTACAAGATGAAAATGATTCTGAATTTGAAAAACTTCATCAGTTAGTGAAAATATTCTGTACTTCTATACGTTATTCATTCAATCGTCTCTTAGAAGGTGAAAAAGCTGGAGAACTCATTAAAAAAGTGAACGTGCTTTTTAACTTAAATAAACGGTATGCAGAAGATGCAGTCATGCAAGCGCAGGCTATTATTTCCAGTCAGAAAGAATTATTACCTATTCGTATTGAGGGTGTAAAAGGTAAAATTCAAAAAACAACACAAAAAATAGAAGACTATCAAACAGGTAAAAAGAAACCTAAAAAGGTTCCATTGCAACTTTGTTTAGAAGGGTTACATGCACGTTTGGTTAAACTACAGGAAAAAGAAACGGTTCTTTTGAAACATCAAGAAAATCAGACAATTCCTACTGTCATTTTCGGAGGAAAAAAACAATTTTATCAACGATTAAAACAGAAGATTTCTAAAGAAGAATGGAGAGATCTTCGTTCGAATACATTGTATTCTCGCGGAGATAAAACGAAAAAAGGGAATTTAAATATTCGTATTTTATTCGACGAGCAAGAACAACAATTTTACTTAGAAGTAGCAAATCCAGTTCTATCTACTGGGAAAAACAGTCCTCGATTACGATTCAAACTTCATATTCCCAATAAATATTTTAATGAAATTGTAGATGTTGTCATGCCTACCATTGTTGGTTTTAATTCTAAAGGAAAACCGATTGAAGAATATAAAGTATATTCCATTGAGTTAAAAAGAAGAAATGGTACTTATTATGTTCATATCACCTATGATAGGGAGACTTATGGTTCTGAATTAGGATGGAATGATAAGATTGACTCTGATATCATTGCAGGAATTGATGTAAATATTGATAAGATAGCTGTTTCTATTTTGACAAAGCAAGGAAATTTACTTAAAAGCAAAACATTTTATTGTCATGAAATGGAATATGTAAAAAGTAATCGTAGAAGCAATGTGGCAGGAGAAGTAGCCAAAGAAATGATTGAATATCTATTGGATTGGAACGTGGGCGCTATTGTATTAGAGAATATCACACTCAAACAAACGCACGATACAAATAGAAAGTTTAATCGACTCACGCATTCTTTCGCGAAAAACAAGCTTCAAAAAGCCATTATTTCAAGAGGATTGAAGTTTGGATTTAAAATTAAGAAAGTAAATCCAGCCTATACTTCTGTCATTGGGCGATTCAAATACAGTAAAATGTATGGTTTATCTGTACATGAAGCAGCCTCTTTGGTGATTGGTAGAAGAGGATTAGATTTAGAGGAAAAACTTCCGAAGAAATTATTAAATCAACTCCGTTCTTTGGTTAAACCACATTTGATTCGTATTCTTGGGTCAATGGAAGAATCCGAGAAACAATCAAATCATGGAAAACAAAGACGAAAATATATAGGTATGATGCTCAAAAATATTGATCATTTTAAAGAAAACCATAGTTGGAAACTGTGGAATGTTATTCATAAAACTTTAATCATAAAGAACCAGAAATTACAATTAAAGGAGGTGTAATCCTGGTACTAAAATCTTTGTGATAAACTGACCGTTGGAAGGAATGGTTTATCGCAATAAGCCGGCTTTAACAGAGCGCCGCAGGTTATCTTGAACAATAGGTTCATGACAAAGGTTAGAATCCTTTCCTGACGGAGTGACGTGAGAATCGTCACGGTATGTCCCCTTTTTCTTGGTTCGGGGACGAATGTTAGAAATAATTAGATTTTAGTAACCAGGATGAACAATGAAAGTAATAAACTTAAATGCGACAAGAGAAACTTATTCTGTTCAAATTAAACATTCGATTTTATTCGAAATGGGACTAGGTATTGCGGCTTGTACGTATTACGATTTTCACCATACTTTTGAAAAGCCTATAGATTATTGGAAGGACATTGAAAAAAAATTATCTGCTGCCGTTCAAAAAGAACTACAATACACACACAAACACAATACATGGTTCGCTTTACTACAATTACTTCACTCCCGTTCTTTTGATTCTCTTGAAAGTTTTTTTCATTTTCTTGACGAACTAACTAAAGAGGAATTACGTTGGCGTTGTTTGCCTTATATCGGATTGCAGCATGAAGACAATCGGAGAAAAGCATCCCATAAAGAAGAAACAGCTATAACTTCCTTCATAAAAGCTTGTCAACATCACAAATTTTTCCCGGCATACATTAAACATATTTCATCTATCGATACTTCTGTACTTAAACGACACCTGAAAATCATCTCTGAAGGTTGGTATGAAACAGTGATACAACCTAATTACATAGAGTTTACTAGCATGCTTGAGCGTGATGCCCAGCAAAAACGTGTACTTCAATCAACTTATCATCCCGAAGAACTTGTCAAATATATAACAGGTAGTACATATCAACCTGAACCTTCCATTCATCAAGTCACACTTATCCCACAATATGTGTACCGGCCTTGGAACGTAGAAACGACTTTACCAGGGATTAAAGTATTTTATTATCCCATTTCAGACGATAACGTGAGTTTAGTAGAAGATCCTTATTCTCCGCCTTCCACATTAGTTCATAGTTATAAAGCACTTGGAGATGAAACACGATTAAAAATTATTAAATTACTAACTGAAAGAGATCACTCACTTCAAGAGTTAACCGAGAAGCTCAAAACTCCCAAGACAACGCTCCATCATCATTTATCTTTACTCCGGGCAGCTCGGATCATTAATGGCAAAGGTTCTCGGTATTATATACAGCTTGACCACTTAACTTCCCTTCAAGAGAAATTACAGCGTTTTCTAGGAAAGGAGTAAAGAGATGGAGAAAAATCAACATGTGTTCTCAAATCGTTCTTTTTTATGTTTATGGCTCGGGGAAACCATTTCTGAACTTGGAGGAACGATAGGAGCGCTATGTAATTCACTGCTATTATACGAAATCACCGGATCAAAATCGGCTATGGGGACGCTATGGTTAACGTATTTTATCCCGTCTTTAATTCTTCAACTCTTTATCGGCCCTTTCATTGACCGGACAAGCCGTAAATATATTATGCTATGTTCTCAAATTTTAAGAGGAATTGTGTTCTTCTTACCTGCTCTTCTTATGTTCTTGGGGCAGATTGAGATATGGAGTTTGTTTGTTATTCAAGTGGTACTTGGAATTCTACAGCCTCTTTATGTTCCAGCTGCATCGGCCCTGCTTCCTACGATTGTACAACAGGACAGATTAACACAGGCCAACGCCTGGATTGATGGAACAATGCGTACCATGAGTTTCTTAGCTCCTACATTAGTAGGACTCATAATAGCTTACATAGGAACTTTGTCTACTTACATAGTGGTAGGAATTTTATTTCTTATAAGTGCCGGTAGCCTTTCTTATCTCCATGAGCCTTCGGTTATACACGATAGTAAAAAAGCTACTTGGTTAAAACAAATCATTGCCGGATATCAATACTTTTTCAAACAACGTCCGCTCAGATGGCTTGGTTTCTTTACTTCTTTAGTCCAATTTAGCGTCGGGGTAACGATGGTAATCAATGTTCCTTATATAATAGAAGAATTAAAAGGGACATCTTTTTCATACGGCCTATTTATGGGAAGTTTTCCTTTAGGGTATGTGGTCGGTTCTTTTTTAGTAGGTAAATGGAGAAATAAATGGCCGCTCAGATATATTATGCTTTCAGGTCTTTTCATGGGCGGACTATCTTTTTTCTTACTTGGCTTTGTAACATCCTTTCCTCTTGCAGTTTTGTGCGAAATTTTTGGAGGTGTTTGTTTCCCATTTTTCAACATTCATCAAACGAGTCTCCTTCAAAAAACTGTCCCTTCTCACCTTATGGGACAAGTATTTTCTGTTCGTCTCTTTTTAATTCGAGCTACTATGCCTTTAGGTATTCTTTTTGCGGGACAAATTGTAGAAGTCTCTGGCATCCGTCTTTTGTATATCATGATTGGTAGTTTCATTATCATTCCTGCTTTATTCGGTATGTTACTTCCCTTCTTTTCCTTTTTAGATGAAGAAAAACATGATGTTATTAATATTTAATTTTCTTTACAATATAAACAAAGGCTGAGAAATTTTTGGCCTTTGTTTATATTTCCTTATCAGAAGTTATTATTTTATTTATATAAACAAGTATTAGACTGTTTAAAAATAGTTGTAAACTTAAAAAGTATTTTCTGCACATGAAAGCACCTTTTGTTAGCATAAAACCAATTTATTGTAAAACCTTTAAAAGTTCCCCCAGAAGATTTGAAGAAACTTCCCATTCATATAATTAGTATTATCGGCAGTGAAAAGAACATCCAACAATTATCTAATGATATTCAAATCATTTATTTAGACAGAGTAATTCAGTGAGTTTAAGTTGTTCGTAAACATCGATTTCTGGATCAACCGTAGAACGAAGTTCATAGCCTTCCAATAAACTGATAAGCATGTTTACCATCACACTAACTTCTATATCGGTACGGACTTGTCCTAACTCCTGGCCTCTACGAAGGATTTCTGACATAAAGTCTACCCAAGCACGATATTGTTCCATTAGCCATTCCCTAATAATTTGATTTTTCCGAGACAGAACAAGGATTTTATGATACACAAATATCCATAATGATTGATCTGCTCCTCCTTTTCCTGTGTGTACTCGATGCATCAGTCGGTTTAATATCAATTGAACATTGCATGTTTCATCCGACAATTCCTTGAAAGTCTCTTTTACAATATGATCAAACTCTCGGTTTAACCGAGTCCGCATAACCTCATATAGCAAATCTTCTTTGCTCTTAAAATGGACGTAGAATGAACCTTTTGTTTTTCCAGTCCCTTTCATTACATCATCAATACTCATCGCCTCATACCCTTTATCTGCGAGGAGCTGGAATGCAGAGTCTATTATCTTCTTTTTTGTTTCTTCACCTGTTGTGTACTTCATATGAATTTCCCCTCTTCTTCAATTATCAGATATAAAAAAACGAACGCTAATTAGTCCAATTTACGAATTATTGCCCATTTTTGGCATGAATGAACTCTAATGTTTAATTGAATTTTATCAGATAATTTATAAAATAAAAACTTTTTACAATTTCTACATTGACTTTCCAGATAATTCTAATTAGAATGAAAACATACTGACCGATTAGTATGTTTTTGCAAGTCCTGAAAACATACGAACCGGTTTGTATGTTTTCAAATACCAATATTTTGAAAGGGGTCTTGAGATGTTTAGAAAAATTAGTACGGCTGTTGCTACTATAATTTTTGCTTTCACTACGTTTCTTTTTAGTGACCATGCACAGGCTGCTACTTCTTCGACGAACAGTACTCATGTATCACAAGACAATTCTTCAGGTTTAGTGCAAACATCGGAAGTTAAAGAAGAATCCATCACAGCATTTTCCACGAGAGGATTACCTTGGTACTTTTCCTATGCATTTGATTCGAATTTAAATGGTGCTACTAGATTTTATTACGATTCCAGTAAAGGTCGTTTAAAAGTATCCTTGTCTTCTAGAACTCCATACAATCCTGGCTATTCGGGGAACTTTAGAGTAACAATAATGAAAGATCCAACAGTTGGTTGGGATTATGCAGTTAGCCATGCAGATTATCCACGAAATGGTTCAAAATCTGTTATTTATACTTATCAATACGGTGGATCACGACTACCCTCTGGTTACTATTGGTTAAAATTCACAAATCCACACCCTTGGCCTTATATAACGGGATCCGGAAGTGCAACTTACTATTAATGAATAGAAAGACCCTAGTAAGTATTGATTTGAAATAAAGTTTAACTGTTTTGAAAAAATTTTGATTAAAACACAGCCTTCTTTTTTATGAGAACATTGATAAATCAAGGTTTCTAAAACAATTTTGATCAAACTTTATTTCAAAGCTACAAAAAAAATTTCCCCTATTCTATCAAAATATCAATCTTAATTATTACAAAAGTTACCTTTTGTGTGTTGAAATAGAAAAAAGTGTAGGAATTTTTTCAAATATATGTATGGAGGGAATGCATTGAAAAAATTTATTACTGCTACCTTAGGTCTAGTTATTGCACTTTCAACTTTCTTTTTTAATAGCGGTACAACTTATGCTGCAGTTGCTAATGGATCAGACCCGATTGCTACAGGATGCGCTAGAGATGCAAAAACAATACCTGATTTGTATAACACCAGTTGGTATAGTGGTGCTATGGTTGAACTTCGCTATAGCCCTACTTGTAGAAGTGCTTGGGCAAAATTAACTCTTGGTGGCGATCCAGCAGCAAGAGAAGGATGGGCACAAATTAAACGAAGTGATGGCGTAACTTATTCATATTATGCTAAAAAATCACTAGGACAAACATCTTGTTATACTAAACAGGTTAATGATGCAGGGTATATCGCAAATGCTAGAGCTAATGTTTACTTTTCAAGTGGTCATTGGGAATATTTATATACTGGTTGGTATTAATTCTTTAGTTCAATGCTAAATTTAATATATCGAGAGCGTGTTTTGATCAATCTTTTTTCAAAACACGCCCTTTCTTTTTGCTCGTTTATCAAGGTTTATAGTATCAATTTGATCAAACATTATTCCAAAGCTACAGTAAGCTAGGGTCTTTTCTGATAATACACACTTATACATGTAAAGCTAACATAACGCGACATTGTAAATAATCAATAAAGAGGCTAAGCCTTTTTTATAAAGGATTAAGCCTTTTTCTCTATTGAAAGCTTTATGCAAAAATGTATACATGCTTGTTTTAGTATGTATGATTTCTCAGAATTCCCCTTATTTCCCTTATAAAAACCTCATATCTACTATTTAGTCTAATACTTTAGTTTAAATCATTTCTTCACACTCACACCCAACTTTAACATAAATATCCAATTTCGTTTAGAAGTCTTATTTGTTGCTTTAGAATATAGAAAGTTTATAAAATTACTTCAAAAGCATCTTTGAGATCAGCTTTGATATCCTAATCAGTAAAAATACAAAATATCTGTTCTTTCATTTTTTGAAAGAACACTTTGGGGAGAAATTTACATATGACATATAAACGCAATCGATTACTGTACGCAATGATGACCATCATTGTAATTGTATTAGGGCTATACTCAAGAAAGATGGCTCATGTGCTACCACATATTTTGAATACATATTTAGGCGATTCACTATGGGCTTTAATGATTTTTGTTGGTTTTGGATTTATTTTTAAAAGAGCTCATACAAAAACCGTTGCATTACTTGCTATATCATTTTGTTATATCATTGAAATCAGTCAATTGTACCATGCTAGTTGGATCGATCATATTCGAGAAACAACTTTAGGCGGATTGATATTAGGTTATGGCTTTTTGTGGAGCGATTTATTAGCTTATGGGATAGGCATTGGCATAGGTATTATAAGTGAACTTTTGTTTGTAAAGATTCGAAAACCTAGCAATCTCACTTAAACTAACCTCTTATTGTTCTACCTTAATTTTCGATTTTATCCTTTTGTCATCAGCAGTCCTTTTTTATTAGTCAATCATGCAGGAAGTTGCTGCTTCATAACGAATAAATGATAAAAATAAAAAGGGGCTGTATATTATGTACATTTATCATAATGGACTCATTATTCGCGAAGGAACGAAAGGAATCCCAGCTTCTGCTGTGAAGAGTTTGTTTCAGGATGCTGGTTGGGTTGGAAATCATACTCCTACATGGCAAGATGAACGCTTCACTTTAATATTCGAAAACTCTACTTGGGCTTTCACAGTATGGGATCATGAGGAAATGATTGCGATGATACGAGTCATATCAGACCAAATTATGGCCGCTATGATTATGGATGTAATCGTAAAAAGTGACTATAGAGGACAAGGTATCGGAAAAAAGCTCGTAGAGTTATGCTTACAAAAGTTACCTCACGGTGATTGGTTTGCAAATACCTCAGCAAATAACTTTGATTTTTATAAAAAATGCGGATTTGAAGTAAGGGATCTTTCTCAAAACGGCGCTTGTGCATACTATGGATTTGCAGAAGCAAGAAAACAAGGACACAGATAAAGTGAAACTTCCATCAGTGGGGGGCTTCATCCCCACCGATGGTTAGTTGAACCAATCGGGCTTTTACGGGCAGTTGTCCCCCGCCTATCTTCTTCGTTTCTCTCTGCATCTTGAGGAGGAGGGCTTAATGCCCGTTAATGCGGGATAAAAATGAGAGGAATCAAAAGGTTACATACCATACACTTTTGATTCCTCTCATTCTCTACTTATCTCCTGCTTACAATTCCAAAAATGAATTTGAGTTCATTACGGTTCTTTTTCATTTTCTTAAAACCTTCTTTTGTATCTATAATGAAACAATTTTTCCCTACCCAGCATCTCATATACGCTGATTCAAAATGAATGGGTTTCACAATACCACGCTGCTCCGTTTCAGTTCCATCATCATATTCTATTTCCGTTCTGACAAACCACTTATTCCCAATCCCAAACTCAATATACTTCAATTGTAATTCTCCCTGTTAAAATGTTTATAAGCTTATAGATTAACATAATTATATTATGTTAACTTTTCGTTTCTTATATCCTCTCTTAGACATACTACTTGTTCTATGGATGAAATGTAGAATCCTTCTTTTATTACTCATTCACAAATCATAACAGTTCTATTTATGAAACTGACTACTAGCAAAACTATCAATGCATTGTCTAATTAGTACCTAATTAAGTTATTGCATAAATACAAGTGTTAGTTAATGTCTTTCCATCTGCCGATAAATCTTCATTCTTTAGTATCCCTTCTAACTCAAATCCTAACTTTTCAGGGATAGAGCGACTTTTAAAGTTTGTGGATTCACACCTAATTTCAATTCTTTTAAATTGAATTTGGTTTAACCCAAAGTTGGTTAATCCTTTTACAGCTTCTACCATATATCCATTTCCACTAAACGGTGTGTTAATCCAGTATCCAATTTCACATTTAGGAATGTCCCAGTCTATTCCTTGAAGGCTTGCTGTTCCAATAAAATCATTGGTATCTTTATGAAAAATAAGAAAACGAAAGCTCTCTCTTTTTAAAAACTTAATATGCGCTTCTCTCAAGTTGATTTCTGTTTCTTCAACAGCAGGAATGTTCTGTGCAAAGGGTAACCAAACTTTTAATTCATTAAAGGAATTTTTTATTGCTGCATTTACAATCCTTCCGTCTCCAGTTTGTAAGGGCGCTCGTAGTATAAGTCTTTCTGTTTCTATTTGAAATGGAACATCTAATAATATTGGATTCATTACAATACTCCTCCTTTTATAAACTTTCTCAATTTAGAAAATAAAAAACTCCCACCCCCAAGATTATGAATCTTGAGGACGAGAGTTGTGCTCATCGTGGTACCACCTCAGTTTATTGATATGTCACCATATCAACCTCTTCGGGTACGGCAAATTGCGTATACCCTATCTCTATAACGGGAGAACCCGTCGCATTATCCCTAATCATCTTAGTTCCGTACGAAGCTCCAAGTCTTTTTTCATTAAGAACGCTATCTCTCCTTCTCAGCTACTGGAGTTCTCTGTTACATAGCATTTCTTAATTACTCTTCTCTTCATCGCTATTACTATTTCCTATTATTAATTGCATCAATAATAATCAGAAAATTGATTATTGTCAAATGTTTTTTTGATTATTATTAGTAACAAGTTTCATCGTTTCGTCAGTCGTATATTGAAGTTGAATAGCAAACGAGTGTAGGTTACTTTTTATTCTGCATAGCAGGGATTTAGATGTCGAAAAATTAAAATGGATTTATATAGGTACAACAACGTACGAAATCCTCCTCTTATACTAGAGGAGGATTTTATCAAAAATATAAAGTGAAACTTTAATCAGTGGGGGTTCTTCATCCCCCACTGATTATTAGTTGAACCAATCGGGCTTTTACGGGCAGTTTATCTCCCGCCTAACTTCTTTGCTTTCGCCGAATTTTGAGGTGGGAGTATTACTGCCCGTTAATGTGGGATAAAGATGGCATTACTCCGAACAAGTATGTAATGCTTTCATAATCTTATCTGCCGTATTCTTTCCATTCCCTATGCAAGCTCCAATGCCTACACCATAATATGAAGCACCAGCTAAGTAAACATTTGGAAAAGCAGCTGACAATTTCTCATTCAAAGATTGAACTGCCTGATTATGTTCTAAATGATAATTTGGCATTAAGTCTTTCCAGTTTGTAACTTCAACAATCTGCGGCTCACCCTGAATTCCAAGACTTTTTTTAATATCAGATAAAGCAACTTGAATGAATTCTTCTTTACTATTATTTTTAATCTTTTCATACGCTGGATTTGAACTTTTATAAAACATTCTTACTAATAAGTTTTGTTTATTTGATGTATGCTTCCATTTCCTACTTGTCCATGTACAAGCATCACAATATAAATTACCATTTTCTGAAACAATAAAGCCTGTCCCATCTGCCGGTAATTGATTATCAGGTATTTCAAATCCTAAATAAATACTAATAAGAGATGAATTTTTGAATTTATTGAAATCACTGTTTAATTCGGCAGAATTTAATACTGCTTGTGCAATATCGTGAGGAGCAGCTAAAACAATGTAATCCGCTTTTATTTTCTCTTGATTCGAAAAAGAAACTTCATACCCATTACCGACTCTACTTACATTTGTCGTTGTTACTCCTTTTCGTATTTCCGTCTTAGTCAACACCTCTTCTAACCGATTAACAATCGTAGAGAGTCCTCCTTTGAACGATAAAAACTTTTTATTTCCAGCTGCCTGGAATTGTTTTTTGTTCACTTCAAACCCTTTAATAATACTGCCGTATTTATTTTTATAGTCAAGTAAATATGGTAATGTAGATGCCATTGTAAGTTCATTTAATTTACCGGAATATACCCCTGAAAGGACAGGAGAAATTTGCTTCTCAACTAATTCTTTTCCTAAAAAGCTTTCTAAAAATAAAGCAAGCGATGTATCTTTCGTAAAGCCTTTGTTTTTAGTCATAAAATCTTTCAGTGCAATAATTTTCCCTTTCGTTGAGACTAACGTACTGTTAAACAACGACTCTACACTTGTAGGGATTCCAAATACTGTATCAGCGGGAATAGGATGTAACGTATCCTCTGAATAAATGTAAGAAATACCAGTTTCGTTATATACCATATCATCTTCTAGATTCAGTTCTTTTACAAGAGGCATCACATTTTCATTTCGAGCAACAATTGAATCTGCTCCTGTTTCCATAATAAAATCATTTTCTTTTACACTGTGAATTTTCCCGCCTAAATACTCCTCTTTTTCTACAAGGATCAATTTTAAATCTATATTGTAATCCTTTTTTAATCTTTCTAAGTAAAACATAGTAGAGAGTCCCGTAATACCTCCACCTACGACAACAACTGTTTTCATATCTACTGAGCTCCTAATCGATACTATAAATTGATAAATTTCTTTATTATTATACCCAAAAGTTAGCTTTCTCGACTAGCAGCTTACACAGTCCGTAAAAAATTAGACAATATATACGAACACATTTCAGGTTGATTATGATGTACTGGGTGATTTGGCAAAAGGAATAACTGCAATATGACAACTCTTAACTTATAAAACTTCTAAAGCATCTCTTATATTACTCACACAATTATTGAGTGAATATTCTTTATTATCTTATACAAAATCTAGTAAATCATTAAAACAAGTAAAAAGTCCGGTTATGTATAAAACATAACCGGACTTATCACTTAAAATAGGTAACTCCTTTAATCATTTTTTACTAGGGTAGTACTCTTTAACTCTCTTTTTAATACCTTTCCTAAAGCATTTTTTGGTAATTCCTCAACGAATATTACTTCTGGTATTTTATAGCTCGCTAATTTTAGCTTACAGTGCTGAATAATATTTTCTTCTGATAATGATGTGTGAATGTCTTTCACGATATAAGCTCTTGGAATTTCTCCCCAAAAATCATCTAGAATTCCAACTACTGCAACTTCTAACACACCACTTATTTCATGAATTACTTCTTCTACTTGATCTGGATATACATTATCGCCACCATGTACAATCACATCTTTGTATCTTCCCATTATATATAAGCATCCGTCTTCATCCAGCATCCCGGCATCACCCATGTAAAACCAATTATTCTTTACTACTTTTCTTGTTGCCTTCTCGTTATTCCAATAACCTTTAAACATATATGGGCTTTTTACAATAATCTCTCCAACTTCATTCGCAGGTAATTCTTCTCCTGTCTCTGGATGAATAATCTTTACCTCTACATGTTTAATAGGTTTTCCTACAGAAGAAATTTTTTCTTTCCCCATTTCTGGTCTCCATGAACTTACGATCCAACCTTCTGTACTACCATATGCTTGTACCATAAAGATTCCTTTCTCCGCATACTTTTGTATAAGAGTTTCAGGTACTTTTGTTCCACCACTTTGTGCTACTTTGAAAGAAGGAATATTACGTTCTTTTTTATTTAATTCATCAAGCATATAACTGTACACAGCTGGAAACGCAAGCATAGTTGTAATCTTCTCTTTTTCAATCGTATCCCAAATGAGACTAGGATTTGAGTCAGATAGAAAAATCATCGTGATACCGTAATAAATACAATTTAATATAGAAAGTACACCACTCATATGAAAAAGTGGATGCACGGAAAGAAAACGTCCGCCTACTGGAACCTCCCTTTGGCCTGCAATTTCCGTAAAATAATAATGTAAATTTCTATGACCAATGACACATGCTTTCGCATTTCCGGTTGTTCCAGAAGTAAATAAAAAAATCGCATCATCATCTTCATGAACTTCTACCATTGGTTCCGTCTTCGGCTGGTCTTGTAATCGTAATTCAAATAAATTTGATACTTCCATACTTTCCCCAGTTTCTAGTACATGTTGAATTTCTTTTACTGCTTCAACTTTAGATAAAACTTCGTTAAATTCAGCATCATAAAATAATACCTTTAGCTTCGCTTCTTTTACAATCGTTTCTAATTCATAAATAGTAAGTTGATGATTAAAGGGTATGAGTACGGCACCGATTTTTAAGCTTGCCATCATAATCGTTGGAAACGGATGATTATTTTTACATAAAACACCGATACGATCTCCTTTTTGCACACCGCTGTTTAACAAGTAATGCGCAAGCTGATTTACTCGTTCGTTATATTCTTTAAATGAATATCTTGCCCCTCCACCAACAAGTGCTTCAATACTTGGTGATTGTGTTGCTCGTTTTTGTAATAATTGTTGCATTGTACGCAAGAAAAACACCCCTTTTCATTTTCAGGCTTTTATTTTACTATATTAATTATTAATTTACTAAAGATTAAATTTAGTGAATTTAACTTAATCAAAAAAATATCCCTTTACCTAGCAAGTATCGGAATATTACTTATCATAATTATTCGTTTTGTGGAAATTTGAAATTATCTTTTTATCACCTATTATGAGGATTTTTAGTTTGATTCCATTCCTAACTCATTCATAATGTGATCAACTGTTTCATGCGGTTGTTCTACACTATTATCAATCCATAATCCAATATGCGGAGTAGTTTTTAAAAACTCTTCTCGTAAACCATCAACGTTAAAGCCAATATAACCAGCCTTGCCTCTATTACGTTCTCTTTCTCGGATAACATTAGCATTAGGAATTAAAACAATAGGTGCCACTTTCTTAGGAGCCATTAATTCTAGAATATACGGAAGTTTTTCACCATAGTAATTATCTTGCACAATAACAGTAAAACCCGCATTGCTGTAACCTTTTGCAACTTCTGCTGTTAGTTGATAGCGCAAATCTAGCTGATTTTCAGCTTCCTCACTAGAATTTCCGCTCATTTCTTTTCGGCCAGAAACAATCATTTTACGAAAGATATCCCCACGTAAGTGTACTGACTTCTCAAATTTTTTTGCCATCAATTCTGCAACAGTAGATTTGCCACTTGCCATCGGTCCAGTAATTAAATAGATCATTGAAATCCCTCCGTTAGTTATTTAGTTCTGCACTCGAATCCCCTTTCAGTTATATAGTGGAATGTGTTGTATTGAAAGAATTACGACTTGGCATAATTCTTTTTCTTTAATTTTACAAAAAGACTCTTATTACATGTTTATTATATGTAAATTCTCTGGATACACATTTTTTGATCAATTTAAAATGCAAAAAAGTAGTTTCAATTCTATGAATTGACTATTGATCTTAGTGGACATATAAAGGGTGTTTTTAGGGATGCATTTTTTCTAATGGGGTCACCATATATGTCCATCAACTTAAGAATTTAGGATTACCCCAAAACAAAAAGAACTCACTATATAAATATATACATAGTGAGTTCTTTTTTATTATTCTTTCATTTTTTCTGCGATCGCCAAATTACGTAAATAATCCAATAAAGGTTGTACTTCCTGCGGAGCTGTTACATCGGTAAATGAAAAGGATTTTGGCTCTTTTCCATCTTCTATCCTTAGCTGATAAGAAAAAGCATCTGCCCATTTGGTTGTAACAACCTCTAATTCACTTGGTTTAAGATTTAAAATATTAGCTTGCTTGATTAAATCAAGTAATTCCTTAGCTATTTCCTTTGGTAACTCGACCGTATTTGTCTGAAAGGTTAAATGGAGATTAGCGATTCCCCCGATACAGCTAAATTGGATATGCATATGAATATTAAGCCTCCAACTTCATGATAAAGAATATGTCTAAGAAGGTATTCCCACCGTTTTAAAAGCAGATTCTACTGTTTTTGCAGCCGTTTTAGGAACTTCTCTACTATCAACAAGTTTTTGCGCTGCTTTAATTACGATTTGTGCAAATTGATTGAAGTTTGTAGTTGTAAATAAATTTTGTATTGCATTATACCATATCAAAGCTGCCTTATCTGTTCCAATCTCCATAGATACAAGATAAAACACCTTGTTTGGTATGCCACTATTGATATGAACACCATGGTGATCAAGATCTCCTTGATAATAGTTTTTCATATGATCAGGTTGCATATCCTTACCCATTAGTTGGTTATCAAATGCAGTACCAGGTGCTTTCATTGAACGAAGTGCTTGTCCTTTTAGTGTTGGTCCCATTATATCAGCACCAATTAGCCAATCCGCATCTCGTGCTGTTTCCTTTAAATAAGATTGCTTAATTGCTATTCCGAACACGTCCGAAATATGTTCATTTAAAGCTCCGGGTTGTCCTTCATACTCTAATCCGTTAGTGAATTGAGTAATACCATGTGTAAGTTCGTGCCCAATAACATCGAGTGAATTTGAAAAACTTGTGAAAATAATTCCATCTCCATCACCAAACACCATTTCATCACCGTCCCAATAGGCATTTTGAAAGTTGTGCCCATAGTGAACATTCAGAATGAGATCTAGCCCATTGTCATCAATAGAATTACGGTGGAACACATTCTTAAAATAGTCACGCACAATTCCAGCATAATCGTACGCATGGTTAACCACAGTATCCCCACTTGATCTGTCTCCTTCTTTTCTAACCTCATTCACTCTAAGGTTTGTCCTCCCTTTGCAATCGTATACATGGCGGGCAGACTCACCTCGCGTTCCTGTTCCAGCATCAGTTAAGGCGACAACACCATCAATATTATATTCTTTCAAAATTCTACGCTTTCGAACTTTTAGACTTTTCTCTAAAGTAATTCGTGCTGCTTCTACTTCATTTTGTGCTAAATTCTCCAAAATGTAGTTAGGTACAATAAAACATTTGCAATTATTATGCGTACACCGTTTTGTATGCAAGTTTTACACCCCTTCCTAAATAGTAGTAAAAACAACTCGATTAGCTTTTTCTTATTACATTAATTTGAAACCCTTTTTAGTAGAGCTTTTCTAATATCCTAATCTTGCTTGTATATAATTCTTCTACTATTTATATAGTGATTCCTTGTTTTTTTCCTATTTTATATAAACATCGTGACTTTATTTCAAACCTAGAAAACCGAAATCTGTATTCCCACGAACAACTATGGAGAGATGAAAATTTCAATTTTGGGAACAGGAAATTTCTTAACTTGATAGCGATAGGGTCCCGCCCACATTTTAATGAAAATATATGCTAAGTAAATTTCGATATGAAAACTCCCGCCACTTATCTTCTTCGGATCTTGAAGTGGGGTTTCTCGTGTATCACCTTCAAGAGATGCTTAACACGAGTGGAGTTGACACAGCTGCCTGATGGCACAACCCCTCTATTCCATCAGCAAACGCCTTTGGAACTGCTTTTTTTAGGATGTTATAGGAACCATTCACATCTGCGTTTAGTAGAAAATTCCCTTTCGTACGATACAATCCACGTTTGATCCGTTTCCCACTGAACTCAGGAATGTTTTCCTCACCGTAAGTTGGGATTTCATCATTGTCTAGAAAGGAGGTCTTGCTTGTATACGATTCTTCTACGACTTGTACAGTAATACTTTTTCGTTTTGCTTTATAGGTGATCATTTCAATGAGTAGATTATGCGGGATGTTCCCTGTATTCGTTGTGATAGTTGCAATGTTATTGATCGCTAAGTCAATACTCATATAACGATTGTTGTCAACATACTCAGGTGCTGGCTCGGACTGTTCTGTCACAATTTCCACTTTAAATTTCCCGTAAGCAGGGGAAACACGTACCTCTTTGAGATTTTCGATAGATCCGAACAATTTACCGACATTTAATCTTATCTTGTTTTTGGAAAACGAATGTACTTATCTTGGAGTATACATACTTGATTCGTGAATACAATTTCTTTCATAGATGATTTGATATATTTTGGAATGCGAGGTCTACCCGTAAAAGTGGAAGGATGTTTCATATATGCCTTGATGGATGCAAGAAATGATTTCCAGTTTTGATATAACTTCTTCATAACCGCTTGATTCGTTTACGCTGCCAAGTTCATATAATCTTGTTGTTTCATTGTTTTAAACAAACAATCCAGATAGTTATACGATAGGAATGATCTCTCTTTTGTAGGGAATGCAAACAAATTACACTTGATTTCGTTCCGTTCTTCTACAGGTTTTTCTTTCTGTTTTTGCAAACGTTTTTGGTACGCACGAAGTTGATTTTCATTCATGGTTTCGATGTACATTTGTAATGTATGGAGGACTTCTTGTTGAAGTGGCTGTAATGGTTTACCAGCATGTAAGGCCGTATATACTTGGCGAATATAGAAATTCGTTGTATTGTAGAGATTTTTTGCATTTTGACACATTTCCATGAAGTAGGCGTACAATTTGTGACCTTGCTTAATCCAAATTTGATAGGTTGCATATTCTTTTTCTTTCGTCATGATTTTCACCTCCCTCTCCTCTTTCCTTCATGATACTACAAAACGCCCAAAAAGAGAACATATATTCGTATCAATACCAAAAATTTTTTATGAATGTAATGGCAATTCATCCCCACCTTAAACCGGGCTATGCCCTGCGCGTTTTGAAGGTGGGGTTTTCTTCATCCCCCCACTGATGGAGATCTCTCACCAATCGGGCTTTTACGGGCAGTTATCCCCCATCTATCTTCTTCACTTCTCTCTCAATTTTGAGGTGGGAGATCTTACTGCCCGTTAATGCGGGATAAACGATATTCCATAAAGGCTTGATGGCAATGGAGCGGGACCCAAATTAAAGTTTTTTAAACCTAATTGGACTTACCATTAAGAGAGCAAGGATTAAGGTAATCCATGCATTACTATATGAAAACAAACTCATACCGGCCAATGGTAATCCAGCAGCTGGGATAGGTAATCCCTTAAAATATCCAATAGTTGGTTTAACACTAAATTTAGCTAATCTTAAAGCACCCATCATTGGAAAAAGGATAAATGCCAAAGAAGTTAAAATAGATGGTGCTGCTATCGAATGAAATAGAAGTGCAGGAGCAACTCCAAAACTAACAATATCAGCTAAGGAATCCAATTCTACGCCAAACTCACTATTCACTTTTAATTTTCTCGCAATCCTTCCATCAAGAAGATCGAAAACAGCCGAAAAGAAAATAAAAATGGATGCTGCTTCCAAAAAGCCATTCATATTCAGGGTAATTGAAAAAACACCGCACAATAAATTTCCGAGCGTAAATAAATTAGGTACAGCTTTTACTATCCGATTGAACAAGGTTGTCCCCCCTAAGTTAATCAAACTTCCTATTTATGTAGCATTTTCTATATATTCTTCCGTTATTCTTATTGAACTACCCCCACCTAAAATCCTAACGAATTTTTGAGGAAGGGGATTCCCAAAAGGGACAACTAAGACAAAATGCTTAGAAGACCATACCCATTCAACAAGGTATGGTTTTTCTGCTTTCAAACTTAGACAAACCTTTTACTTCCAAGTCTGTAAGAGCCCCTGGAGGAAAAAGTTCGTTCACAGAACGAATCTTGTTATGGTTCGAAAGCTCCATCTGATAGAATGTGTGAACACGCAAATCAGACAGGATGCCAGACAACCACTTCCATTGCGCCCAATGATGCAGACCTACCATCTTCTCCGGTAATAGTGAATACAAAATTGGTGGAAGTTTTTCTTTAAATCCCATTGCCCTTCTAGCAATGACATAAGAAGCTGCTTGATGAATACTGATACCAAAACGTTTCATGTATTTGATTTTACCAATTTGAGAAGTGTACGCTGGATTTACCTCAAATACTGCTACACCTATCTTCTCAGCGCGGATTTTAATAGCTGAAATCATCTTTTTGTAAGCAAACATGCTCATCATCATGTTTGCTTTTTTGTTGCCATAAGGGTTCTTAACCTTTGCTTTTGTTGTGTTTAATTTTTCTACAATAATCGGTTTGTTTGCTTTTACAGCAATATCAACTAATGCAATGGCTTCTGCTTCCATAATTTTAGTAATTTGTTCTGATGTTTTACCTAAAATATCAAAGGATAATACACCCGTTTTTATGAGTTGTCCTTGTCTATTGATGTTTGACCAAGCAAAGTGATCAAAATTACAGTCTACTCCAATGACACCATCGGATTTGCTAAAGTTTTTATTTTGGTTCTCTTCAATATCTATTAAGCATTTAAAAATGTAGTAATCCCCGTGGTCTTCAATTGCCCAACTGATTGGTTTTCCTGCATTCTTTTTATCTTTGCAATTCCATTGGTTTTGAACAGCTGCATTCACTTGTTCTTGTCCATACGGAAATGTAAGGTTCGGAATTTCAACTGCAACTCCGTTTGGTGTTGTAAAGTGTAAAAATTGTGATTCTGTATTGTATGTAAATACAAAGTTTCCTGATTTCGCATCTTTTCGACCTGAAATCAACATTTGATTGTAACGGGCATTTTCAAAATCCTGAACCCAAAGGGTATGATTTTGAACATAAGTATCTACAGTATGTTGTGCTTTGAATCGTTTTTTACTCCCAAATACAACAGAAGAAACTTTGTTTTTTAAACTATGAAGTAGTTTTTGTAGTCTATCCAACCGAAATTCAAGGCTTCCTAAACGAGAACGAAGTGTTTGAATACGCACATTTAAATATTCATGCTCAAATTGATAGGCATGATAGTAAATATCTGTTCTCTTTTTAAATTGCACAACAAAATATGGTCCAATTTGTTGTTCTTTGGACGTTTTATTGAACTTTGGCTTTCCTTTGATAAAAGATGTTTTCATTTTATTCAGCACTGTCAAATCTGACTTGGTTTTCTTAATCTTCTTTTTTACAGCTTTAATCTGTTCATCTTTATTTTCGATATACAATTTCTTCAATTCTGTCTGAGAAGAAAACAGTGCATTGGCTTCCTGTACAGCACTATTTGCATAATAGTCATTCAGACTAAATCGTGATTTTACAGTAATTTGCATACTATCAGAACGTCTGGAGGTGCCAGAACGTTTTTCTAACACTTGCGTTTGGAAAGCGAAATGCTTCGCACGATTAAATACGAAAAGAGCCTGTCCAATAGCTTCAACATACTTCGGATTCAGTGCATTCTTATAGATACGAATTGAAAAATATGCTTTTTTCATTGGACACACTCCTTTCTTGTTTTGTATACAAAAAGTATACCAAAAAGGAACATACGTTTCTATTTATATACTTAAAAAAACAAAAAAGCGATTCATCCTCCACCTACCGCTTCGCGCTTGAGGTGGGGGTCTTCTCGCCAAATATGATAAATACATGCCCACTGTACGCTAAGCAAATTTCGACAAGAAAAAAGCCGATTTCCTGTACGTTAAGGAAAATCGGCTTTTCATTATTCTAAAGGAAGATCGTACTTATTTCATTTTTTATCGTATTTTCATCATTAATAAAAATCATCTTACCCTACTCACTGCTTTCCTTACAAACATATATTTAATTTTGTTTATAAACATCTGCCGTCAACTCTTCCAGTAAAGGCTCGTCTATTACTTCAAAATAACTTCCCTTCTTTTCTAACGCTCCTTTATCACAAAGAGTATTTAATGTTCGCAGTAAATGTCGATAACTCGTCCCTAATAGCTCCGATACTTCAGTTAAATTCCCTTGAAATATCATTGTTTTTTCTCTATCCTCAACCTTTTCACTTGTCGCAAGAATGTAACTCGCTAATCGGCTCTCAAGTGGATAAAGTAAATTAATAGAGCTATTTTGAGCAAGTCTAGCTAGTTTATGGGCTAAAGAATCACAAATAAAGCTTAAAAAAGTTGCGTCATGAAGTAAACGTACTCTAATTTTTTCTAGTGGGATTCCAATGCAATATGAATCCTCTATCAGTTGAACATTTGAAAAAGTTTTTTGAGAACGGACCAATTCTACATCTCCGATTACTTCAAATCGATTATAAAAAGTTAATAATAAAGATTTACCGTTACTTAAAGTCGTATATACCTTCGCTTTTCCTTCTACAAAGAAGTAAAGGTAAGAAAGCGTTTCATTTTCTCTACATATGTATTCATTCTTTTTAAATAACAACAATTCCATAACAGATTTTATATCGCTACTGAAAAATCCCTCAATATTATTCTTTTGAATATACTCATCTAACTTATGCGGATCATATATTTTTTTCATAAATCCTCCAAATCCCCTCTTTACTATGACATATGTCATAATACCCCTTAATCCAATCATGATAAATTATGATTAAAATTGCAAGGAGGAAACGCTATGTACAAATTACTTTCCGCACTTATTGGTGCTTTTATCGCACTTATGCTTCCATTAAACGGCATCTTAGCAGAAGTTATAGGAAACTATAACGCCAGCGTTCTTATTCATATTGTTGGATTAATTGCGGTTATTATCATTTTACTAGTTGGTAAATTTAAAATTAAGATTCACAAAGGAATCCCGCTCTACTTATATAGCGCAGGAGCTATTGGAGTGTTCACCGTACTATTTAACAATATTAGCTTTTCGGAGCTTGGTGTATCCTTAACAATCGCTTTAGGCTTACTCGGTCAATCGATTACTTCTATTATCATCGATCATTTCGGATTATTAGGAATGAAAGTTGTGAAGTTTGAAAAAAAGAAAATGGTCGGCCTACTACTTATTGCTTCTGGAATTTTTGTCATGAATATTTTTTAACGGAGGGTAAATGATGTTATATATATGTATTGCCATTTTAGCTGGATGTTCCATTGTAATCGCAAGAGTAATTAATGCAAACTTAGCAACTCAAATTGGAATTTTCCAAGGTACTTTTTTCAACTATATCACTGGTCTAGCTTTTTCTTTTCTATTTTTAGTTTTTAGTAATGAATCTTTTAATATGTCCTACACGACATTGCAATCCATACCGTTTTTCGCTTATTTAGGAGGATTAGTAGGTGTTATCGTAATTGGATTATCAAACTATATTATCCCTAAAATATCTTCCTTCTATTTGACATTACTCATTTTTATTGGTCAATTAAGTATGGGAATTATCATTGATTTTTTCAATTCACATGAACTATCGGTTGGTAAGATCGTTGGAGGTTTATTAGTATTAATGGGACTCACATATAATTTAATCATTGATCGAACAGATATATCTGTTCAAAATAAGAAACAAGCCTACTGAGGCTTGTTTCTTATTTTCATATTTACTCTTTCTTATTTAATAACTTCTTTTCCACCCATGTATGAGCGCAATACTTCCGGAATCATAACTGATCCATCTTCTTGTTGGTAATTCTCTAAAATCGTTGCTACTGTGTGCCCTACCGTAATCCAGAACCATTTCATGTATGCGCAAATTCTGGTTTTGCTCCTTGTGTACGACCAAAACGAATACCTGCACGGCAAGCTTGGAAATCTTCACAGTTTGAACAAGAAGAAATTTCTCGATATGTTCCATAGCTCGGTAACCATACTTCAATATCATATGTTTTTGCAGATGGGAATGCCATATTGGCTGTACATAATGTAATTACTCGATAAGGTAATTGCAGCAATTGTAATACTTTTTCCGCATTAGCTGTTAATTTTTCTAATTCGTCGTATGATTCTTTTGGTTTTGTATATTTGACCATTTCAACTTTTCTTCAATTAAAGCGCCCGATTGTTGAAGATCATTGCTTATTCAATATGAGCACCCGTTAATTCTACAAGGGGTTTTGGCAGAAAATCGCAGTTTTTCTGCCAAGGCCCCTACTATAAATTAATTTAAATTTATCGATTTATATTCTTTGTCATACCAATGGTAAATTTCTTAAATCCAAAAGTTTCATAATATGTTTCCAAACTTTCTACACACATAAGTTGAGGAATTACTCGATTTTGCTCACAATGTTGAATAATTCGATTCACCATTTCTTTTCCGATTCCCTCAGACTGATAGCTTGGTAGCACACACACTCCACATACAATTCCAGTAATTACACCATCCGAAATAACACGTCCCATACCTACTAATTGTTGCTTATCAAAAGCATATATTGCATACCAACTTTGATTACACATTTGTTCCAATTCATTAACTGTTAATTTAAGTGAATTCCATCCTAAAGATTCATATAGGGTCAGTAATTGCTCAAAGTTATCAGGGGGCTCAATCGTATAATGTATAGATTTTTCCATATAATCACCTCCTGGATTTTGTATATTACATTTTAACATCAACACATGAATTTATATTTTCACATAGCTTCTTCCATTAACTTGTCCCCGTTACTTGAAGAAAAAACCGCATTATCATTGTTCCAGTAACGCACCCGATTGTTAAACCATCCAACATTGTTTGCGAACTACGAAGTAAAGGCTAAGTTTATTTGCTTTTATTTTTACCAAATTTCTCATTACCACGTTTAAAGTTACCCGTAATTTTAGCTAACAATAACTGTACTTCAGTTATATTATCTTCAACTTCTTTGATTCTTGCTATAAGACGCTCTGCCTCTCTATCCTTTACAATTTTAATTTGTTTACCTCCGTAATAGATTACTACCGTTCCTTTTTTCGTTATTTGATAAGCAAAAGGTTCTTTACTTAATCTGTTTCGTTTATCTATTTCGCTCACTGCACCGTCTCCCTACTTATTTTAGTTTCGAACATTACATTCAAAAAAATCAGTTTGTTCACTTGTTTTCTTTTAATATTTTATTCACAGTTTGTGTTAACTACGACATAAAGAGAGATGGATTTTCATTTCTCTTCTTACATTAAATGGCCCTTTAATGGAATAACATAACTTGCGGTTTTAGAGATTGTTTTATCAATCACATTAGTAGGTGAAGATTGTTTCCACGATGTAATAGTTTTATAAGTACTAACCATTAAACATTAATTTCCAAATACCTAGAATTAAAAGGAATAGTATGCATAGCAGCATAAGAAATAAAAGGGGTAAAGAAAACTTTAGTATGGAGGGAATACCCCATGCCCATCAAGTTAAGAAAATAGATTACCCCAAAACGATAAAAATGATGTGTAGAGATAATAAAGTTATTTAATTTACAAAAAAATCGTTTAAAAAATATGTTAAGTGACAATAAAGTTGTTTAAAAAATACCAATCATTGTATTCAACAATCGAGCGTTTTTTCTTGATGTATCGGGTCAGATTGTTGAGTAACTTATTTTCAAAATAAATTGATTATTTATGTTTAAATTTATAGAGGAGATTGTGAATAAATGTACTTAAACTAAAGGGGCAGGATAGTTCAATAAAGCCCGTCCTGTTTCGCTTCCCTGGCCTATAACTTGAATTGGTACTCATTTATATTAACCAAAATGAATATCTATTGTTGAAACTATATTAACTAGGGAGGAATCTTCATGGGATACTTTGTTACCGTAGAGTCAGGTGTGAATTTATATGTAGAAGATATTAACCCCGGGGGAAATAAGACCATCGTATTTTTACATGGCTGGCCGTTAAGCCATAAACAGTTTGAATATCAGTTTAATGTTCTTCCTGCTATGGGCTATCGCTGTATTGGTATAGACTGGAGGGGATTTGGCAATTCGGATAAACCAATGAGCGGCTATACTTTTAACAGACTTGCAGATGATATCCGCACAGTAGTTGGTACACTTCAAATAAACAATTTTACTCTTGTGGGTCACTCTACCGGTGGGTCTATCGCAATTCGATATATGTCTCGTCACAATGGTTTTAGGGTATCAAAGCTTGTTCTTATTGATGCGGCCGCTCCAATTGGATTTACCGCAGAAACTGCTAATAACTACCTTAAAGAAACCTTAAATGATCGGCCTAAAATGATGCAGGACGTAACAGATGGCTTTTTCTTTCAGTATATAACTAAACCATTTTCGGACTGGTTTTTGCAAATGGGGCTACAAGCAGCAAGTTGGTCGACAGCTGCTATTATAACTACATTAAGAGATGAGAAGCTACATGCGGATCTTCCGAAAATTAATGTTCCTACTTTAATCGTTCACGGCATTCATGACAAAGTTATTCCATTTGCACAAGCTCAGGAACTAAATGAAAAGATAAGAAATTCACAGCTTGTTCCGTTTCAATATAGTGGTCATGGCCTTTTCTGGGAAGAACGCGAGAAATTTAACCAACTATTGGCACAATTTATTTAGTTAAAAATTTGACCTAAATTCAAATAAACAGAGGACGATAGCGTAATAATCGAGTACGCTTTACGGACAGTAAAATATTTGCTGTAATTATTAGACTCAATACAGTGTTGAACAAAAAGATATGTTAGTTCAACCAGCTAATGGGCTGCAATTATAATCATTATCTTAATCTTCCGCAAAAGAGTGCGATTGTTAATTAAAACTCAGATTTCAAACGACTTTATTGTTATATTTTTTAGTGTAGTGAAGTATCTCGCATCGAGATTAAACAACTATATTTTTAACCCCGTCCCAAATTTAGAACGGGGTTATGCTTGTTTGAGCTTTTAAAATTAAATAACTTTATTGTCATTTTACAAATGAACTTCTTTGCTATAAAAGACAACAAATTTTCATTTTGGGGGCATTATAAAATTTTAACTTGATGGCGATGGGGAATACCCCTATATTAACAGAAATAAGTATGGTTATAATTCCCAAATCATTTAACATTTAAAAGGAGGTAAAAACATGAGTGAACAGATACTGAAAGTAAATAAAGTAGATATATGTACAGAAAGTTTTGGAAATCCTAAGGATCCTGCTATGCTTTTAATCATGGGAGCGATGTCTTCATTAGACTGGTGGGATGAGGACTTCTGCCTCCGTCTTGCAGATCAGGGGAGATTTGTCATTCGGTACGATCATCGTGATTTGGGACGATCCGTCACTTATGAACCTGGGACTTCTAACTATACAATAACGGACATGGCTGACGATGCGGTTGGAGTCCTGGATGCTTATTCCATAGAACGGGCCCATATCGTTGGAATGTCCCTGGGCGGTTTGATCGGTCAGATTCTTGCCCTGAGATATCCAGAACGCATATTTACGCTTACCCTAATTGCATCAAGTGTGTTCGGGACTGAGATGAAAAAACTGCCTCCAATGGATCAAAGCATACTGGATTACCATGCGAAAAGTGCTTCCATAGATTGGTCAAATCGTGAGACGGTCATTTCCTATCTGGCGGGTGGATGGAAAACTTTATGTGGTTCCAAACCTTACGAGGAGGTAAGAATATATAAACTGGCGGAAAGAGAGGCTGCCCGAGCTAAACAGCTGCCGAGCAGATTCAATCATGCCATGCTGCAAGGCGGAGACGAGTATTACGATAGAATGGGTGAGATCAACGTACCTGTCCTCATTATTCATGGCACAGAAGATCCAGCTCTCCCATACGAGCATGGACTTGCTCTTGCGAAAGCTATTCCCCATGCTGAATTAGTGGCTCTTGATGGATCAGGTCATGAGATTCATAGTAAAGACTGGGACCAAATTATAGACTCAGTTGTAAGTCTTAGTTCGCGATAAAAAATTAGTGATTTCACTTTTTATATTAAAAGATGCCTTATTAAATTTTATACCTGTTGTATACTAGCTAATCTATATGAAGTGAGCAAAAACACCAATCCCTTACAGTTCAAGGGATTGGTGTTTATTCATATTTTATCGTTTATACAGTTTTATACATTGTAGATGAATCAACGTTTTTGGTTTTTTCAGAATCCTGTTAGCACAAAAAAATCAGGTTTTATGTGATCTCTTATTCAATATTATGGCCCTTTAACGGAACAACTCTATTATCACTCAACAGTTTCTTAATTAACCATAAAAACGGTTTAACTTTTATAAACAGTTCATCTTTTTCAAAACGGTTCAACTTTATTTCAAGGATACAATAGCAACATGATTATTCTAATTTTAAAGTACGTAATGGTAGTTTAATAAGCAAATATATTAACGAATTCTAGCCTTACGGAAGCCATCAAATACACCGATTACTGTAAATAAAATAAAGATGAAAATTCCACCGCCAACTATCCATGTTTTAAATTGATTAGTTGTTATGGTAAATAAATCAGCCATATACGTAATAAAGTCTTGGGTCATCAAATTCGGATTTGTTACTATAACAATGAATACAATGGTTGCGATAAGCTGGAGTGCAGTATTACAAATTGCTATTCCTTTTGTCCATTGCCCCTTTAATAATTTATAAAGAGCTAATGCTATTTCGAGACCAATTACAACAAGAACGATTGGCCAATATCCAAGTAAAACTTCCTGATTAAAAGTTGGGGTCACGAATTCAAGTACGTCTCTACTGCGTTCATATACACCTACAAGATGATTTGCATAAAAATAAAAAGTTGACCAAATCGCAGTCCACATTAAACTTACAAATACTTCGCCCTTTGAAATCGCTTTTTTCTTAGGAATATTATGGATATTTTTCAAATCATCAGGTGTCCATTTTTTAAAGCTTGCTGTTAATGGCTCCTCATCTCTTCCTTTATCTGCTCTTTCCAAAATAGCAAACACAAGTGTTAGCCAAAAGAATACGTAGATCCCTACTTCAATGATGCTCCCTATTCCTTTGCCTATAAGACTAAAAACAATACTTATAACCGCTTGTTCTCCACTATATCCAATAAAATGTTCGGCAATCACCGAGATTAACGAAATGACAGCGGCAATCGGTAAAATCATTTTTAGTAGCGTCACATATCCATCAAAATAGCGGGGACCAATTAAGTGCGTTGGCCAGTCTCGATAACCATTAGCCATTGTGACTGGGCTCCCTAATTTTTCAAGAACCGCCTTTACATCTTCTTCACTGTAATCATCAGGCAGCATATCCTCTATGGTTGACCGTAACTCTAGAGCAATATCCTCACGATTTTTTTCAGGCAGTCTCCGAGTAACTTCGTGTATATAAATCTCAATCAGATTCATCGTCTTCCTCCTTTTTTAATAAGCTATAGAGTTCTTTCGAATTCTTAAGCCATTCCTTTTTTAACTGCAAAAAGATCTCTAACCCATATTCACTTAAAACATAAAACTTACGGGGTCTACTCTCTGATGTATCCCAACTACTCGTCACTAATTCCTGTTTTTCTAATCGGCGAAGCAATGGATATAAGGTACTTTGTTCAATGGTAATGCCCGATTCCTCCAATAACTGAACAAGTGAATATCCATACTGGGGTGTTCGTAATTGACTTAAAACGGCTAATGTCAACGTTCCTCTCCTAAGCTCTGTCGTTAATGAATTCAATAATGTACTCATTCACCCACCTCATTTTTTATATACTATATGTCATACAGTGTATACTTTATGCTATGCATCATACAGTATTATTGTTACAACATTATTTGAAATAAAATGACCTTTTAAGAAATAACAAGACAAATTGTAAGAAAAGTACATAAAAAACAACGTTTGTATTCAAACGTTGTTTTCTCTATCATTTCATTATTTTGGTTTACTTTATCAGAAGGCTATATTACTTTTTTCTTTGTTCCATTTAAACAAAGAAGTCACCTCATTCATTCGCTTTTAGATAAATGAAAAAAGCATAAACAAATAAATCCTCATCATATTTTCAAAAAATATGATGAGGATTTGAATGTAGCCTATACCTTTTTCTTGTTTAGTCTATGACTTTATTGTAATTACACAATAATCACGCTTGCATAACCAGACCATTTGGACGAAGGCGACTCATCATAATTTCATCAATAAATTTACCGTTTGCTTTTAAACTCCCCTTCTTTGTTCCTTCTTCTATAAAGCCAAATTTTTCATACAACGCTTGTGCACCAGGATTTGTTTCGAGAACGCCAAGTTCTACCCTTTCAAGCATTAGCCAATTGTCCGTAAGATCGAGAATTTTTGTGAGTAATGCTTTCCCAATTCCTTTTTTATGATATTCACTATCTACACCGATAAATATGTCTCCCGAATGCGATCTTCGTCCTTGTCCTTGCGTTAAACCTACAAATCCAACAACATTACCATCAAACTCCGCAACAAATTCAAATTGATTATGTCCTAAGTTACGAATTCTATTTTCCATAGCATCTACTCGCATACTTGGCATGAAAACCATATATGGCAAAACTGCATCTTGTATACAAATACGATGAATTGCGCTAGCATCCTGTATCTGAACGGGACGAATGGTTACTTCCATTTCAACATCTCCTTCAACTAAAAAATAAGATTGTTTTGGGATATTCTATACACTATGTAAAGATTCCTATCTAGGGCTATGGAAATGATTCATGAATCACTATTATTGAATTTCTTTCACAGACTTTCAAAATGGATAAAAAACTATTAGTGTAGCTTTGAAATAAAGTCATGATGTTTATAAAAAAGTTACGATGTTTAAAACAAAGTCGCGACGTTTATAAAAAAGTTGCGATGAAATACGTTATCACACACTTTTTATCAAACTTAATTCAAAAGCTACAGAGGGCATTGAAAAAGTCTATTTCACAATAAAAAGAAGCTGATTACCTACTATATGTACATGATCAGCTTCTTTTTATTTTCTATATATTTACGCATTTTTGATCAAACTTTTTTATAAAACGAAAAGTTCATCCAAAAAGAAATGAATCCATTTTGATTAATCTTTTTTCAAAATGGATTCTTTTCGGTTCTCACTAAATAAGGGTTTGCAAAACATTTCTGATCAAACTTTATTCCAAACCAACATCCGGATCAATGGAAGCAAGTTGATTTGCCCATTTAGCAATATTTGCTGCAGGATTGCTTCCGTCGGCAGGATAGTCCGTAATATGATACCAGCTAATCGTACGTTTTTCGCCAGCTTTCATGCTAGCATCAAACGATGCTCCGAAGATATATCCAAAAGCACTTAATCCGGAGGGCTGGTCCTTCGTCCAAGCAATTCCATGAGCAGGGCTGGAGATGGCAGTTTTCGGACCGTCATAAATATAGTTTCCAGTCCATCCTGAAGTCATGAAGCCGGGATTTGTTTTCGTAATCCCTGGAACAAACGCTGTGTCATCTGCACTGTCTGGATCAAGCAGGTATTGGAAATAACCATTGAAATCCTTCTCACCCGTATTCTCCAATTCGAGCGTAAACTTTACCACCGGTGCATTTGGAAGTGCCCGATACGTAACAGAAGCTTTAATAGAAGGATCTATTTGTGCCTGTCCGGATGCCTGGATGGTATCGCCAACCGTTTCGATATTCGATAATGACAGCCACTCTCCATCACGGTTCCAAGGACGCTTTGGATCGTTCATTGTCGGTGAAAGGATCCATTCACTCCAATCGAGCGTTTCCAGTGCGTTGTCATCAAGCAAGGCAATGTCCCCAAGCCAGCCTGGCTGAAATGTACCTGCCAGGTTATTAGCGCCAATTTGTGAGGAAATCGTCGCTTGGATGCGGTTATTCATGATATAGTGATAGGTTTGTCCCGTCATGGCATCGAGCCGCGGGCTTCCAGCATTAAAATCCGGCGCTTCCAGGGACATTCCTGCCACAGGTGCTGTGATTTCACTTATTTTAAATGCAACTGTTTTCACTTCCCCGCTGGCAACTTCTACGGAAACTGGCGCACCGCTTTGATAGCCCCTACGTTTAGCTGTAAGAGAATATTTGCCAGGCTGCAGTCCGATAAGGTATTGTCCGTCAGCATTTGTTGTAGAAACCTGGCTGTTTCCTTGGCTGTCTGTCGCAACAATCGTTGCCCCTCCAATCGGTTCTCCTGTTACACTGTCCGTTACCTGTCCAGATAGTCTCGGCCAGCGTTGTGCAGCCTTTCCTCCTGGAGTAAAGGCGTACAGGTTCCCGTCTAATGCTCCCACAACTAACGTATTTCCGGAAATAGCCGGGGAAGAAGCTACCCATGCTCCTATTTCGTGCTCCCATAAAGGTTGTCCGGTCAATTTGTCAAATGCATGAAGTTTTCCATCGTTCGAGCCGATAAATACAGTTTCACCACTAACCGCCGCAGAAGAAATAATCCCACCCTTCGTGCGATAGCTCCACTTCTTTGTACCAGTGGCTGCATCGAACGCAGCTACGTTTCCATCCGGGAATCCCATATACACCACTCCATCCGCTACTGCAGGAGAGGATCCAGTTGTATCGCCAGCAATATAGGATGAATCCGGGCTCTTGTAACGCCATAGCTCTTTGCCCGTAGCTGCATCAAGAGTAACCAGCAAACCGCCGCCGTACCCCATATATATCCGTCCATCCGAGATAGAAGGCATAGAGTGCATCCAGCCGCCAACAGGTTTTTTCCTCCATAATTCTTTACCGGTTGAAGCGTCAAGTGAGATCAGCCAGCCGCCATCTCCTCCAACATAAATTTTCCCGTCCTGAACGACAGGAGTGGATTCTACAATCCAGCCGCCAGCTAAAGGAACATTCCATATTTCTGCACCTGTGCGGGCATCAAGAGCCATCATTTTACCGCCGCTGCCTGTGCTGTATGCCTGGTAGACTACTCCATCTACTACCGTTGGAGAATAGTACATCCAAGCGCGCTGTACTTCATCCTTCCCAACAGTCTGTTCCCAAATTACCTCTCCGGTTTCTGCATTCATGGCATAAAGTGTACCGCGAATCGACGAAGCATATACAATTCCGTCTGCAACAGCAGGCGAAGCTTGTACCTGTGCGTCTGCTTTTACTTCCCACCGCTTTTTTCCTGTCTCAAGGTCAACTGCATGGATAGCGTGATGCTCATTACCGCTTTCATCACGTGTACCAATATAAACCACACCATTTGAAATGGCAGGTGACGAAGTAAGGATTGTTCCAGGTGTACGGTATGTCCAATCAAGGCTCAGACCAGCTGCAAGTGTATCTTTTGCCTCCCCGGTATGCTGGGCATTGCCGTGGAACATCGACCAGTCTGTTCCCTTCTTCGGTTTAATCCGAGTTTCATTATCAACAATGCTAAACGTATTATTTTTAACCCAAGTCTTGCCCCCATCATCTGTTACTCTAACTTCAATGGCATGCTGACCTTTGTCTGCTTTTCCAGCATCCCATTGATCATACCAGGCCATACCGCTGCTTTGCTTTAGCTTTCTCCACGAACCGCCATCAATACGGTATTCAACCTTAGTGACGTTACTTGTTGTGTTATAGGCATTTACCAAAATGTCCATTTTTCCTTGTGGAACTTCGCTGCCTGCTGCAGGATGAACAATCGCCGCGCTTTGCTTCACGTCATACATTTTATATTGCTCTTCCTGCTTGTCTCCCTGGAAGGTAACCATGCGGAATCCGTTCGGCATCTGGTCAATTGTATAGGCACTAGAAACGGTTGTCACATGGTTAGCGCCTGGAATTGTGTCCTGGGCTACATCATTGACGTGAGTATGTCCTACCATCACCAAGCGCGTATGATATTGGCTAAGAAGATCAATAAATTGCTTCGTATTTTCTGGCGTCGGGGTTTCTGGAGTATTCATCGGTTTGTGAACAAATACAACAACTTCTTTGTCTTTTGCATTCAGTTCAAGATCCTGTTTTAACCACTCGAATTGATCAGTTTCTTTGAAACCCAATACATTTTCTAATGTTACAAAGTGTCTATTGCCATAATCGAATGAATACCACTCCGGTCCAAGATAAGTACGGTAACGGTTAATTCTCGTTTGATAATCCGTTCCCGGCCCAAAATCATGGTTCCCAACTGCCGGATAAACCGGGAGAGAAGATGTTGCCGTACTCGCAGTATAATCCTGGAATTCTGTTGGGTCTGCCCGGTTGGTCAAATCCCCGCTTACGGCGATGAATGCCGGATTTCCGGTTGATTCATTGATTTGTGCTAACTGATCTGTGAAGCGTTCACGATTATTTGCAGTACCTGCCTGGACGTGAACATCGGCAATGTTGACAAAGCTGAAATTAGGATTGCTGCTTTCCGGCGTATGTAGGAGACCAAAGTTTTGCTCCTTTGTTTCCCCAGGCTGCACATTGCCAAGCTGTCTGTAAAACTGAGGTGTCTTGTTTTTGTCAGTCGGTACGCTGTATCCACTTGGGGTTGTTACAAAAACAATATCGTCCTGACGTCTATCTGTATCAATCGTTAACGTATAGTTTCCTTGATCATCTGTAACCGTTATATTTTTACCGTCAGATACGGAAACATGCGGAATGCCCTCCTCGTTCCCATCACGGCTCCCATTTCCGTTTTTGTCAGCGAAGACTGTACCCTTTATAGTTGCTGTAGGATTTTCCGCTACAACTGGTTTAACTACAGCAGCAAAAGCGAGGCCGCACATTACAACTGCAGCAACAGGTTTAAGTTTTTGTTTTATATTTTTCCCTTTGGCTTCTATTGGCTTCATGATTTCTCCTCCTGATTTTTTATATAAATTCCCCCGATAATTTGAACCTCAATAAGTAATGTTCGTACCACCACCTTAAAAGCTTAGTTATTTTATCAAGCGAAGAAACGCTCGAAATACCAAATCAGCCCGATTCCAAAAATACCAGCCGTCGCTGCTGCCTGTACGACAGTGGACCATTGAAACCTGCGGATATACACAAGTAAAGGAAATAAAATCAGAATAATTAAGGCTTGTCCTGCTTCTACACCAACGTTGAATGACAAAATCGATAACAGTGATCTCCAGGTCACGTCGTTAGCAAGCTGTAAAGCACCAGCAAAGCCAATCCCGTGGATAAGTCCAAACCCAAATACAACTGCAAATCGATATTTTAATGAAAAGCCAAAATAATTTTCTACTGCTACAAATGCAATACTTAGAGCAATGAGCGGTTCGACAATGGCTGCAGGGAAGTGAATCAATTTTAACGCTGTTAAGCCAAGAGTAATACTGTGGGCTAAGGTAAATACAGAAATTACTTTTAGAACGTCCGTTATTCGGCGGGCTCCAAATACGAGTGCTATAACAAAAAGGATATGATCATAGCCGATCATGATATGGTGGAAACCGAGTTGAACAAAGCGAAAAAACTGTCCTGCTGCGCTATCCTTTCCGACGTTGAGTTCCCTGTCTTCTGTATTGAAAATAAATTGGCCTTTTTTATTTTCTAAGTCGTATGAAGCGATATTTCGATGCATCGTATCATTGTCATCGAAGAAAACACTATAATGTATTTGAATGGAAGATTTGGCTGAAGGAGCTGGAAATTCAAGCCCAATTTTGGCATACTCCCGTCCCACCCTGCGTTCAATCTTTGTTGAATTAACGGAGCCTTTTGCTTTCGCTCCATCGGTGAATACCTCAACATGGGAATCAAGGTATTCAGCTACAGCATCACGATGTTTTTCTAATGCTGTATTCAGCATCTCTTCCCGATCCCCTGGACTAACACCAAAATCAATCAGCCTCCCCAGTTCGAAAAAATCAAGCTGCAATTCTACATGAAGCTTATCCCTATCCATCGTAATTTTCGAATACCCTTCACTGTTATCAGTGTGGGCAGATGCATTAATAGGTAAAAACATTAATGTGATAAAGGAAAATAACGCAGCGAACCCAACTACTATTTTTTTCAAAGTCTCTCACACCTTTAATCTAGAAATTTAACAATCAAAAAGTATTTGTTAATTAAAAGCGTAAGATATTTTTGTAAAGTAAATATAAAGTAAATGTTTAAATATTATTAATATTTCGTATCTTAAAAAGGATAAATAGACTAGAGATTCGAATCCTGTAATCTCTAGTCATTAATATTGCACCAAATAGGGGGTGAGGTAGCATCTAACGATTTCACCGCCATCTGTCCAATAAATGGAAATCACATTCAGGATATTGTGGCTTTAAAATAAAGTTACGACGTTTATAAAAAAGACGCGATGTTTTGAATAAAGTCACGATTTTTGTAAAAAATTTGCTATACTTTTCCTCTTCCAATTAAAGAATTCTAAGTGATTTTCAATCAAACTTTTTTATAAAAACTTATATCCAACTGAAATAAAAAACGCTCATTTTGATCAATCTTTTTTCAAAATGAGCGTTTTTTTGTTATTAAATCAACGTTTGTAGCTACGTTTTAATCAAACTTTATTTCAAAGCAACAATTAGTACCTAAAAGTAGATTGAGTTTATTTCATTTTTTATCATTCTTAAAGGATTTTAATCAATCTTAATAGATACTTAAACAATAAAGAAGCTGAATCAAATATTGTTGAAAAACGACTTCTCGAGTCAGCTTTTCTTTTTAAATTGTTCATCAAAATTCTAGAAAACTTGAGAAATAAATTATTTGAATTTTCAGTATTCTAATAATAGAAACTTAATGCTACCATTAAGCTACTCTCTTTTTAAAAATTTTTGTTAGGGGGAAAAAATGATGAAGAAAAAGAGTCTAGCACTTGTGTTAGCAGCTGGAATGGCAGTGACAACATTTGGAGGGACAAGCTCTGCGTTTGCAGATTCAAAGAACGTACTTTCCACAAAGAAATATAATGAGACGGTACAGTCTCCAGAGTTTGTATCGGGCAATCTAACAAGTGCATCAGGAAAGAAGGCAGAATCTGTTGTATTTGATTATTTAAACACTGCTAAAAAAGATTATAAACTAGGCGAAAAAAGTGCAGAAGAATCCTTTAAAGTACAAAAGATTATAAAAGACCCTGTTGGAGAAGCAACAGTTATCCGTTTACAGCAAATATATGAAGGTGTACCAGTATGGGGATCTACTCAAGTAGCTCATGTTGGGAAAGATGGTGTATTAAAGGTTGTATCAGGAACAGTTGCACCTGATTTAGATAAGAAAGAGAAATTGAAGAACAAAAATAAAATTGAAGGAAAAAAAGCGATTGCAATCGCACAAAAAGATTTAGGATTTACCCCAAAATATGAAGTAGAGCCGTCTGCGGACTTATATGTATATCAAAATGGTGAGGAAACAACATATGCATATGTTGTAAAATTGAATTTCTTAGATCCAGAGCCAGGAAACTATTATTATTTCATTGAAGCTGATAGCGGTAAAGTTTTAAACAAATATAATACAATCCACAATGCAACAAATGACAATACGGCTCCAAGTAAACCTGTAACAGGTACAAGTACAGTAGGAACCGGTAAAGGGGTATTAGGCGATACAAAGTCTATTAATACAACACTCTCTGGATCTAGTTATTATTTACAAGATAATACACACGGTGCAACAATTTACACATACAATGGGAACAACCGGACAAGATTGCCGGGAACGTTATGGGCAGATACAGATAACGTCTTTAATGCTAAATCCGATGCAGCAGCAGTGGATGCTCATTATTATGCAGGTGTAACATATAATTATTACAAAAACACCTTTAACCGCAATTCTTATAACGATGCTGGTGCACCGTTAAAATCTACGGTTCACTATGGCAAAAATTATAACAATGCCTTCTGGAATGGATCGCAAATGGTCTATGGTGATGGAGATGGATCTACATTTATTGCATTTTCCGGTGGTATCGATGTTGTCGGACATGAGTTAACACATGCCGTGACAGAATATAGTTCAAACCTCATTTATCAAAATGAGTCTGGTGCGTTAAATGAAGCATTCTCTGACATCTTTGGAACATTAATAGAATACTATGATAACCGTAATCCAGATTGGGAAGTTGGTGAAGATATTTATACGCCTGGTCAAGCTGGGGATGCGCTTCGTTCTATGAGCGATCCAACAAAATATGGTGACCCAGATCATTACTCTAAACGTTATACTGGAACGAGCGATAATGGCGGCGTTCATACAAATAGCGGTATTATCAATAAAGCTGCTTACTTATTAGCAAATGGCGGTACACATTATGGTGTAACAGTGAATGGCGTTGGTAAAGATAAAGTAGGTGCAATTTACTATCGTGCAAATACAGTATACTTAACTGAATCTGCAACTTTTAGTCAAGCGCGTGCTGCCTTAGTACAAGCAGCAGCTGATTTATACGGCGCAAACTCTGCAGAAGTGGCAGCTGTGAAGCAGTCATATGATGCAGTTGGTGTAAAATAGGTTCCACTCCCCTTTATATAGTGAAAGAGGCTGTCCCAAAAGTAAAACTTTTGGGCAGCCTCTTCCTTTGTATATAAATCGCCTTTTTCTGATATAATCAAGTCACCACAACCAAACCAATCAAAAGGAACGATTCTCTTATGTTTATAACAAAATCCCTATGTATCCTACTCTTTTATCAATAATAAAACCTTTTCTCGATTTTATTTGGTACCTTCAAATGCATAAAAAGCCGGTGTTTTATTAGTATCAGAATTTATTTTTAGCCTCTCATATAAGGATGGCATTAATTCATTTACTGATTCACTATTTGCCCACCTTACTTCAACAATATCATTATCAGGATCATTAATGTTTATTTCACCATCAATAATCTTTGCATGAAAAGTAATGATTAAAGCATGATGACCTCTTTCTTCGAAGAACATTTCTCTAACGGAACTCAACCCGGTAACAACAACGTTAAATCCCGTTTCTTCTTTTACTTCACGGATTATAGCCTGTTCTAAAGTTTCTTCTCCTTCAACTGCTCCGCCCGGAAGGCTCCAATAAAAAGAATCACCCTTTATGTTTTTTACTATTAATATATTCTCATTATCATCATAAATTAAAGCTGAAACCACGTTAACTCTTTCCAAAACCAACTCCCCCTTTTGAAATTATTTCCTACTGATAACTATATCAATTATACTAAAATCAAAGTAAAGAATGCATTAATAGACTCGATTAATTCTTTAAAAAGGAGGACTTAAAAGGAGCAAGCGCATGTTACAAGATATAAAACTAGTACTCTTTGACTTGGATAATACCCTATTTTCGTTTGTCATCTATTATACGCAAGCCACCAAATATTCATTTAATGCTCATAAAGGATACCAAAACGAATAAAAAATTGTGAGTTTCAAATAAATAGCAATAATCAAAATGCAAATCCCAATAAGAATAGCCATATAATCAAGATGCTGCATTTTCGTCCTATAGTACCATGTTCGCTTCTCCTTTTTTCCAAAACCGCGTAAATCCATAGCATTCGAAACAGTATCAATTCGATCCAATGAATGTATCACAAGCGGCCAAAAAATAGTCATTCGATTTTTAATGCGTTGAAAAAGAGTTGCTTCTCCTTTATGAAATGGAATTCCCCTTGCTTCCTGTGCATGTTTAATGAGTTCGTATTCCGTTTGTATATTCGGAATGTAGCGCAGTGCAATATTAACTGCATAAGCAATTTTATAAGGCAGTCCAATTTTGTTTAAGCTGCTTGCAAATTGACTCGGGTGTGTTGTGTAAATAAAAATAAGTGTAAACGGTAATAAGGTAAAATATTTTAATGATAGTGTCATTGCATAAAAAAGAGTTTCTAGTGTAATAGTTGCATAGCCAATATGGAGAAGTGACGTATATGTACCGGTTAGCTCCGATCCATGTGTTGGGGTAATGAGTAAAATCATGATGGAATTCAGAATACTAAATGTGAAAATAACACTAAAAATAATCAACATGCTGCGCGTTGGAATTTTTGCGATGCCTAGTAGTATGCATCCGATTAGAAATAAGCATAATAAAATACGAAAATCAAAGAATAGGAATGTGAGAATCATCCATATAATAAATAGGATTAGTTTTACAGCGCCATCCATACGATGGAAATATGATTTACCTTCTATATATAGTGTCCCCATCTTACTCATGAATGATCCCTCCTCCTTGCTTCCATATAAGATTGAACAAATAGCTGTGGAATTGGCATATTCCCATGTTTCGCTAAGCCAGTAAGTGAGCTCTCACGGAGATTTGCCTGCTTTAAAATACGCTCGTTTGCCAACACGGTAGTTACTGCATCATCTGCAATGATTTCTCCGTTATGTAGTACAATCGCCCGATTTGCGTATTCTAGCGCTAAGTTCATGTCATGTGTAATGAATAAAAAAGCTATTCCACGTTTCGCTAATTTTTGTATAAACATCATAAACTCTTTGTAGTGAAAATAATCTTGTCCTGCAGTTGGTTCGTCTAAAATAATAAGTTTGGGATTTGTAACAAGAATTGAGGCTATCGTTAAACGCTTTTTTTGTCCATAACTTAATGCTTGTACCGGCCAATTTCGAAATGGATATAAACCACAAATTTGTAATACATTTTCTACTATTTTCTGCATTTCTTCTGAAGCATTCTTCAGTTTTAAAGCAAATGCAGCTTCCTCCCAAACAGTTGCTTGTGTAATCATGTGATTAGGATTTTGCATCACATAAGCGATGGCCTCTCCCCGCTTCCGGATTGACCATGTTGTAATATCAGTTCCTTCCAAAAGAATTTTACCTTGATGTTTTTTTTTCATTCCCGTCATGATATGAGCAAATGTTGATTTTCCAGCACCGTTGTTTCCTAAAAGAGCGAGTACTTCACCTTTGTATATAGACATAGATACATCCTTCAATGCAAAATTACTGTTTGGATATGCAAAAGATATATTTTCTATTTTACATATACATTCTTTTTCACATATTGCTGTATGTATTGGGTTTTGTAACATCCATTTTGATAACGTTTCATGTAATATATGAGAATTAATATTTTCTATTGGATAAACTTCTTCATTCGAGAATGGATATTCCAATGTTTTTAATGCTTCTATGTATACTGGCTCCCTTAGCCCTACTTTTTGTAAAACATTTGTCTGTAATATATCAGTCGGTGCTTCGATTGCTACGATGCGGCCATTTTCCAAAAGAATGATTTTATCTAAGTCGAGATCGAGCATTTCTTCAATGCGATGCTCAATAATGATGATTGTTTTATTCGTTTGTCTATGAATCTTTTTCATAAGTTGGATTGCTTTTTGGCTGCTTACAGAATCTAAATTCGCTAAAGGTTCATCAAATAGCAAAATCTCAGCGTTTGTAGCTAGTATGCCCGCTAGAGAAACTGACTGTTTTTGTCCCCCTGATAAATCGTGAGGACTATGTGAATGAAACTTAATCATGTCTACTTCTTTAAGCGAACGTTCTACAACTTGTTTTATTTCCCCTTGCTCCGCACAATCATTTTCCATTGCAAACGCAACGTCTTCTTCAACTGTTAATCCGATAAATTGGGAATCTTGGTCTTGTAGAATCGTTCCTACGCGTTGACTTAACTCGAATATACTCGTATGTCTAGGGTCAATACCACATACAGAAAGATTTCCTGTACTTGTCCCTTCATAAGAAAAAGGAATGAGCCCATTGATACAATGAGCTAATGTAGATTTTCCTGATCCGCTTCGCCCAGCGATTAATACTTTTTCGCCAGGATAAATATGAAAGGTAATATCCTGTATCGTCGGTTCAGCTACGTTTTTATATTGGAATGTGAAATCTTCAAAAGAAATAATCGGTTTCATATGTATATTCCTACTTCTCAATCTTTAATTGAGTATTCTTTTTATTGGCTTTCGCAAGTCCTAACACAATTGGTAAACCGAGGATGAAAAACACGAGAACATCTGCGATAATCGCACCGCCTACTTGGATAGCAATCTTATCGAACGGCTCGCCCATAATGAGAATGTCAAATACACCTGCAAAGATGATTCCCAAAAGAATACCAATTACACCTGTAATAGAAAGGTGGATAATATCCCCTTTACTGTACCTTCCATTTTTCACACTAAATGTAGAGCGCTTTTGGACAAATCCCATAAATAAACCAATGATTCCTGAGCTTAACACCCAGCCCCACCAAATGCCCCAGCCAGCAATGGCATCTGTGATTGTATGACCGATTAGTCCAATTAATAAAGCTGCAATTGGTCCAAAGATAGCACCGAAAATCGTTAATAAAGCCAGCGCTGGTTTTATGAAAGTATTCGGTGCAATGGAAAATCCCCATAATCCTAATACACCGTATATTGCTGAACCGATTCCAATTGCAACAACTAATTTTGTAGAAAGCGTTTTATTCATTTATACTCCCCCTCTCGTTATATAAATTTACTTGGAATAACTTCTATGATTTTCATAGACGCTATTAAATTTATATGATGCAGCAGCGTGAATTATGCTCACCTAATGTACCGTTTGAAAAAATGTGAGCCAATTCGAAATTCATATGTTCCATTTTTTATTGTACATTTTGAATCCGACGTTCTAAATCTCCTTTTTGTTCGATGAAACATGAGCATGTATAGCTATGGTTTGTTATGTGTTCAATCTTAAAATGCGATGAACTTCACTTTCTGGTATACACTGTCTTCCGATACACTTATAATTTTCACTTCTTAAATAATTTTAATAGCTATTTTTAATTCACTAAAAATCAACAAATACAAAAAAATGAAAAAACCAATTCACATCGGTTTTTTCATTCAAAATAAAGCATGATAATTTATCTGACACTAGTAACAGATGTTGGGATTTTTTTCAAACACTCTCCCCTACAACCCAGCCGATCTCTGTAACCTTCTCACAATTTCAAAGAAATCTTCCTGTGATATCCCTGGGGCAAATTCTTCTGGCAATTCATCTAAGTCTGGAATTGGCGCACCTTGTGGGGGGCCATCGATAACTTGAAGCGGCTGCCCATCTTCCGGGTGCTTTCCTTTCCAAATTTTATTTAAGTCTGTGTAATCATTATCACTAAAACGGTACAGTTTTAAGTGGGCACCTTGATCTTCAAAGCGTCTTGCCACATCGAATACTTTGTTAGATAAGCTTGGAATTGGAAGCATTTTTGCCACATCAACACCTGTTGCTACTTCTAACGCTTTGGCGTATGCCAAAACATGAACGCCGCCGCGGACAAGTAAATATCCAATTGCTTCTTTCGCTGTTGGATGATCTGTCATTTCATAAACACGCATTTTGTTTGTCCGTGCTCCGCATTCTAGGAAAAAGTTATGCAATAAGTCTAGTATTAAATTTCCACTATTAAACACATAATCTCCACTCCATGCTTTTCCCATTGAATCACCGACAAGAGTAGTTTGTGCGGTTGAAATAAAGTGCTGCGTATTACGTTTATCTTTCGCAGCTTTCATTGTTCCAATATCAGGATCTCCCGCATGCGTTGTTCCAGTTAAGCAAAGATTAATTGCATTTGAAATCAATTCAACATGTGCAAATTCTTCCGCTGTTATATTGGCAATTAAATCATAAAACGGTTTTAACTTTTTCTTACCGCGAAAGTTAAAAGATTGGAACATATAGTTATTTAGTGTCGACATCTCACCAAAACGGCCGCCTAACAATTCTTGCACCGCAGCCGCTGCGTTTGCATCAGCATACTTCGGGTCAGGGAGTGGGATAATCAACTTGTCAATTCGTTTTATCATCGGTATGAAGCCCCCTTATCTTCATCGTTGCCATCATTACTGATGTATGAAAGATAAAGGTTGTTTCATGTGTATTATTATTCCGGCATTACCCAAACAATTTGCTGCATTCGAATAAAGAAAGGTGTATCCTTTTCTTCAATTACAATATGATCTGGTTTGACAGCTTTTAATACGCCATGCACGCTACCACGCATTGTATCCACGACAACATTTTTCCCAACAATCATTTGTAACGTTTGCACAACATACGGATCAACACTAGAAACCACTTCTCCGCTCAACTGATAACCATTTCGAAAGTCTCCATGCACATCTTCGTGTGAATAATCCATGATTATTACCTCCTCTTTCTACAATTCGCTTGTATTGTATGAGAGAGATTAGATAAATGTGCCTATCTAACAAAAAACGAGATGCCATAATTGCAGCATCTCGTTTTGTATCATAAGCTAGAAAATTTACTTTTTCTAGCTTATGATTCCCATTTATACGTCCAAAATTGTTCACCTTGTAACCATTTTAATGTCGCTGGGTCTTGTTTTTTTAGCTTTGCTTCCATCTCTTCTAACATCGCTTCTGTTTGCGAACGATGTGCACGAAGCGCTGCTAGCTTTTGCTCTAATACGTCACTTATATTGTTAATTACATCTGGCTTTCCTAATACTTCCTCACGATTTTTCGTAATCGCCACTGCATGAATAACTGGACGTTCTTCTTTTGGCATACGTTCTACCGCACGAACAGCTGCGCGTCCAAATGCGTTATGATCTGGATGTACACCGTGCTCTGGATAGAATGTGATGATTAAGGAAGGATTCACATCATGAATCACTTCTTCAATTTTATCCGCTACAAAATCAACATCTTCAAATTCTAATGTTTTATCATGGAAACCAAGTAAACGTAGATCTTCAATGCTCATTGCCCGGCAAGCTTCTTCTAATTCCTGTTTTCGAATGCTTGGAATCGTTTCGCGATTTGCGAATACATTTTTCCCCATGTTACGTCCCATTTGCCCAAGTGTTCCGCAAGCATACGTAACAGGTATTCCATTATTTCGATATTGACGAATTGTTCCTCCCGCTGCAAATGATTCATCATCTGGATGCGGAAATACTACAAGTACGTGTCTTTCCATAATCTCACTCCTTATGCAAATGGCGTTAAACTTAATTGCAGCGCAACTGCTAGACGTCCTTTTTCATCATGACCTGCTAATAAAAGACGATTTTTCTCATCTTTTTCCCAATGTGTTACACCTTCTGCATATACCCAGCCGTGCTCCATTTTTAAACCAATACGGTATGGATTCGTTCCCGTAATTTTACCGCGTTCAAAGCGAATTACTGCATTACGCACAAATGCCCCAACTGTCATCGTTTTTTCATTTACATGCGAAGCATATGCACCGTTCGTTGTTTCTAAATGAAGGTATACATCATTATTTAGAAAACGTTCAATCTCGTTTTGTACGACAGAAGTATCTGTAATTATTTCCATCGGATTTCACCTCTTTTAATCAGTTTACGAAAAAATAATGTAAATTGCTATCTCTTATAATAGAGGACAATGATTACTTTGCCTATTTTTTTGCTTTTTATTTTATATTTTTAATACGGTATGTGAAATTACATATCTTTTTTTGTGTGTTCTGTATTTTCATTTCTTTCTGTATGCGAATTTGCTACAATGAAATTTATGCAGAGGAATGTATTTCGACAATTTTATACACAACTATGTATAGGATATTAAAAAAGAAGGTGAACACATTGGAACATTCAGCACATGAAGTTGCAAACTGGCAATATTACTTTGCCATTGCTGTATTTTTAGTAACATACGGCTTTATTATCTCAGAAAAAATTAACCGTGCTGTCATTGCTTTGCTTGGGGCTGCAATTATGGTTATTATGGGAATTGTAGATTTACATACTGCCTTTACTACACATATTCAATGGGAAACCATTACTCTATTAATTGGGATGATGATTCTCGTACATATTACAAGTCAATCTGGTGTCTTTGAATATGTGGCTATTAAAGCTGCAAAAGCAGCCGGCGGAAAACCAATTCGAATTTTACTGCTCCTATCCCTTTTAACCGCAGTTGGTTCTGCCTTTTTAGATAATGTAACAACCGTTTTATTAGTCGTACCAGTTACATTATCGATTACACGTATTTTAAAGGTAGCTCCTGTTCCATATTTAATTTCAGAAGTATTATTCTCTAACATTGGCGGAACAGCGACACTTATTGGTGATCCGCCAAACATTATGATTGGATCTGCAAATAAGCATCTTGATTTTAATGCGTTTTTACTGAATTTAGCACCGATTGTTACCATTATTGCTGCCGTTACATTACTTATTTTATATGTTATGTATCGCAACAAATTAAAAACAACCGACGAACAAATTCAGAAACTGATGTCTTTAAATGAAAAAGACTACATTCGTGATCGCAGCTTACTCGTTAAGTCCTTATCAATTTTAGCATTAACAATACTTGGATTCATTCTTCATTCTATTATTCATGTTGATGCTGCTGTAATTGCGATGACTGGTGCTGTCCTTTTAATGCTAATCGGTGTAAAAGAACACGAGATAGAAAATGTATTTGCTCATATTGAATGGGTAACAATTTTCTTCTTTGCAGGTTTATTCGTTCTTGTCGGTGCACTTGTTGATATTGGACTTATTTCCTCACTTGCACAGAAAGTATTGGATGTAACAAATGGAGATATTGGCTATGCATCCATCTTAATTTTATGGGTATCTGGTGCTGCTTCTGCCACAATTGATAACATTCCGTTTGTAGCAACAATGATTCCGCTTATTCAAAACTTAGCAAGCGGACTTGGACTTTCACCGGATTCTCCGCAAATTGAAGTACTATGGTGGGCATTATCTCTTGGAGCTTGCTTAGGAGGAAACGGTACGCTAATTGGTGCCTCTGCCAATGTCGTTGTAGCAGGAATTGCAAAACGGGAAGGATACGGTTTCTCTTACATGGAATTCTTAAAAATCGGGTTACCATTAACTATTGTTGCCCTACTTTTATCACACGTGTATATTTATTTACGTTATTTAATGTAGAAAAGGTTTGCAGCATGAGCTGCAAACCTTTCTTCTTCACCAAAAGATACCTATAACTGCAAGAGCACCTAAAATTAAACCTCCAACTTGCCCAATCATTGCTGGCGTCCATTCAATTCTCTTTTTCATTTGTACAACTGGTCTTTCATGCCGCAGTTGCTGCACTTCTGCTTGCAGTTGATGGATGGAACCGTGCAATTCTTTCACAAGCTCTTTCAGTTCTGCTATTTCTTCTTCACCTGACTTCTTTTTTTCTAAATTCATTTTCAATACCCCTTTTAGATCAATAAATTGAATAATGTTGGATTGTGATTGATTTCCATATAACGTACGCCCTGTTCTTCCATTCGTCTAATAAGAGGCTCATAATCTTCTTTTTGCTGAAGTTCAATTCCAACTAAAGCCGGACCATTATCTTTATTGTTCTTCTTCGTGTACTCAAAACGGGTGATATCATCATTAGGCCCAAGAACGTTATCTAAAAACTCACGCAAAGCACGGGGACGCTGCGGAAAATTAATAATAAAATAATGCTTCAGTCCCTCATAAATTAACGATCTCTCTTTCGTTTCCTGCATCCGATCAATATCGTTATTGCCGCCGCTGACGATACAAACAACCGTCTTTCCACGAATTTCATCTTTATATAAATCAAGCGCTGCAATTGGCAGGGCACCAGACGGCTCTGCAACAATTGCATTTTTATTATAAAGTTCAAGTAATGTCGTACACACTTTCCCCTCTGGTACAGCGACAATATCATCTAGTACACGTTTACAAACTTCATATGTAAGATAACCAACTTGTTTGACCGCTGTTCCGTCCACAAACGAATCAATATGCGGAAGCTTAACAACCTCTCCTTGCGCAAACGCCTCTTTCATAGAAGCAGCACCTTCTGGTTCAACCCCAACAATTTTCGTTAAAGGACTAATTCCTTTTACGTATGTTCCAACTCCAGCTGCTAAGCCTCCTCCGCCAATTCCCATAAACATGTAATCAATCGTACAATCCGTATCATGTAGAATTTCTACACCAATCGTCCCTTGTCCTGCAATCACATGTGGATCATCAAACGGATGAATAAATGTTAATCCCTGCTCTTCACAATATTTTACTGCTTCCCCATAAGAACTATCAAATGTATCTCCTTGCAGCATCACCTCTACGTAATCTCCCCCAAAAAAGCGCACTTGTGATACTTTTTGACTTGGTGTTGTATTTGGCATAAAAATCTTTGCTGGAATTTGTAATTTATGACATGTATAAGCTACACCTTGTGCATGATTACCCGCACTAGCACATACAACTCCTTTTTTCAACTCTTCCATCGGTAAATTGCTAATACAGTTATAGGCACCGCGTATTTTAAAGGAACGAACAACTTGTAAGTCCTCTCGTTTTAAATATACGTTACATTGATATTTCTCTGATAGAATAGGATCTCGCTCTAAAGATGTATTTCGAATCACATCTTTTAACGTATTATACGCAACGAGAATATCTTCAATTTTGATCATTTCTTTCACATTCTTCATATCTTTGACCGCCTCACTGTAGGATTTAAAAAGTTTTGTTTTACATTATACAGAATAATCTAAATATTTCAAATGTAATTTAAATAAAAAATGAATCAACACAGTGCATGTGTTGATTCATCCTTTCATGATGGCGTTTCCATATTAAACATTTGACCTTTGACATGTACCAAATTTATTATTTTAATTTTATAAAAAAACATTAATCAACCTCTTGTCCAGAAATAGATTTCCATCCAGTAGCTGTAACGCCTGCTTCTAAACTAAGGCTATTCACCACTTTTTCAATAAAAGCTGTTTTCTTAGCATCACAATGTAAAACTGCTCGAATCATTATTTTTTTACCTTCTTCAACCTCTTCACTATATAGTTCTCTTAACTGAATTCCTTCTGTATTTAGCACTTGCATTAGCAACAACCTAATATGCACTTCGTCTTTATTAGAGCATGTTGCAGTTATCACATAATTCATTTTCTCTGGCATTTGATCAGTTGATTTTTTATTCATAAATAATGCAACTGGACGAAGGAAAATATTAGCTAATAAAACTCCAAACGCCCCTAGTATAGCTACTGTTAAAAAACCTGCTCCGACAAGAGTCCCAACAGCTGCAGAACACCATAATGTTGCAGCAGTATTCAAACCACGAATACTAAAGCCGTCTCGAATAATGACGCCCCCGCCTAAAAAACCAATTCCACTAACAACTTGAGCTGCAATCCGGGTTGGACTAGATTCCCCTGTCACAATAACTGACAATAAAACAAACAAGCATGCTCCTAATGAAACCAAAGCATTCGTTCTTAATCCTGCCATACGATGAAGCCACTGGCGTTCTGTTCCAATAAGTGCTCCTGCCAATATAGCTACAAATATACGAAGTGCCATCTCTTGCAGCATCATCTTTTTTCACCTCTATCTATGTTTGAACTACCCCCACTTAACACCCTTACAGGTTGCTTGAAGTGGGAGATTCCTATGAACACCAAAGTATCCTTTGGTTATTTTAGTAGGCTAGCCCCGTAGTTCCTACGGTTAGAAGTCTTATGGCTTCGTTTTTAAGATTTTGTCCTGCGTTAATATCTTTATTGTGATGTATACCACAAGAAGGGCACTCCCACTCACGAAGGTTCAGATTTTTAACGTCTTTGTTTTTATAGCCACAACACGAACACAGTTGAGAACTAGCAAATGTTTTAGATACAGTAACTACTTCTTTTCCATACCATTTCGCTTTATATTCCAGCATTGTTCTGAATTGTGACCAAGATACTTCACTAATTGCTTTTGCTAACTTGTGATTTTTTAGCATGTTCGATACTTGCAAATCTTCAATACCAATGATGTCGTGGTTTTTGACAATTTCAGTAGAGATTTTTTGCAAGTAGTCTGTTCTTGCGCTAGTAATTCGTTCGTGAATACGAGCGACTTTGATACGTTGCTTATTCCAATTCGAAGAACCATTCACACGATTGGAAAGGATACGCTGTGCTTTCGCTAATTTTTCTTCAAGCTTACGAAACCATTTTGGGTTAGAAAATACTTCTCCTGTACTCAAAATAGCAAAGTCTTTTAATCCAACATCAACACCAACAGACGAACCTGTTTTTTCTAATGGTTGCACCTCTGTTTCAACAAGAATTGAAACAAAGTATTTCCCACTTGGATTACGTCTAACGGTAGCATTTAAAATACGCCCTTCTACTTCTCTTGATTTTGCAAAACGAACAAAGCCAAGTTTCGGTAATTTTATTTTGTTTCCTGCAATTGCAATATTTCCGTTTGTGTGTTTTGTTGTATAGGATTGAACCTTATTCTTTTTAGACTTAAAGCGAGGTGCATCAGTTTGTTTTTTGAAAAAACGAGTGAACGCATCAGCAAGGTTCTTAAGTGTAGATTGCAAGGAAATGCTATCTACCTCTTTTAGCCATACGAATTCCTTTTTTATTTGTGTTAGTTCCGCTGAACAAGAATTGTATGTCAATCCTTTTCCAGTTTCTTGGTATGTGTCATTCCAACGCGCCAAAAAGCGATTGAATACGAAGCGAGAACAACCAATAGTCTTAGCGATTAAGATTTCTTGTTCTTTGTTTGGGTATATTCGGAATTTGTATGCCTTATTTATTATCATCTGATTTCACCCCATGCCCATCAAGCTAAGATTTTAAGACACCCCCATAACGAGAATTTTACCTTTTTACAGTTATTTATGAGAATTCGGCTCATTTTTTTCGTTTTGGGGAACAATCAATTTCTTAAGTTGATGGCGATGGGGTACCGCCAGCATTTCGGAAAAAACCCACGCTAAGAAGTTTTTAATATAAAACAGCAATTGTTTTGTTTATAAAGCGTATACGAAATAAACATTTATTAAATAGCAAATGAGATGAAAATACTTTATACTTAAAATCTTAATAATATGGAGGTTAAATAAAAATGAAACATACAACATCTTGGAGACCTAGAGGCATTATACAGTGGATTTTGACCATCCTAACATTAGTAGCATTCCCTATCATTGGCATAATATCGTACTATATTCTGAATCCAAGTGATATGGATAAATTAATGAGTTCACTCGCTTGGGCCACAGCGTTATTTCCAGTGTCTCTATTAATTGTAACACTGTTCATAATAGTTCTTTTAATACTAGCTTTTTGGAAAAAAGCCAAAATTGCACAGGTGATTTTAGTACCATTGTCACTACTATTAATCTTTCTAACTGTACAGCCAATTACTAGTATGTTGAGCTATGCTAACAGTAAAGACGCTACTGTTTCTCTTAGTTCCCACTTTTTCAACAGCCAAACTATATCAACAAAACCCATGGAGAATGTAGTGTATGGAAAAACTACGGATGGTATTGAATTAAAGATGGATGTGTGGCCAGCCAAAGAGACTTCAAAAAACAAATTAAAGCCTGCTGTTGTACTAGTGCATGGAGGAGGATGGGTATCGGGTGATAAAGGGGAAGCTCCACACTGGAAACAATGGCTAAATGACCTAGGATACACCGTTTTTGACGTACAATATCGTATGCCCCCACAAGCAGGATGGAAAGATGAAGTAGCAGATATCAAATCAGCACTAGGATGGGTATTACAGAATGCAGATACCTATCAGATTGATCCGAATAAAATAAATGTAATGGGGGAATCGGCAGGAGGGAATCTCGCTATGTTGGCTGCTTATAGTATGGGGGAAGAACAGTTACCAGCCTCAACTAATGTTCCAGAAGTACATGTTAACTCTGTCATTAACATGTATGGGCCAGCAGATATGACAATGTTTTATAATGATAATCCGAGCACTAATTATGTACACGGTGTTATGGAAGAGTACATTGGAGGCACTGTTTCACAATTTCCCGAACGATATAAATTACTTTCACCGATCAATTATATTCAAGACAACACACCACCGACCATTACATTATTAGGAACAGGTGACCGTATAGTTCCAGTAGAACAAGGTGAAATGTTAGACAAAGAACTGAATGTGAAAAATGTAGCTCATGAATTCTACCTTCTTCCAGACGTTGACCATGGATTCGATATAAACCCAGGTAGTTTGAGTACTCAGTTTGCAAAAGAGAAGGTTACGGCATTTCTTCAAAGATATAATAAATAAACATATAAATTATCCATTTAAAAACAATTAGGCAGACTAAAATTTTTAGTCTGCCTAATTGGGGTACTGACGCATACCCATCAAGCTAAGATTTTAAGACACCCTCATAACGAAAATTTTACCTTTTTACAGCTATTTATAAGAATTTGGCTCATTTTTTTCGTTTTGAGGAACAATGCATTTCTTAACTTGATGGCGATGGGGTACAGCCAACATTTCGGAAATTTTGTATGCTAAGCGAATTTTAACCTAAAAAGTCGAATTCCTGTACGTTAAGTGAAGTGACTTTTCATTCACATAATCCGTATTATCTGAAGTTAATAAAGTATGTTACACTCTCTTCTTTAAGAACGTTTCCATAATATCCTTCTTGAATCTTTCATAATCAAACTGAAAAGCTACATTATGTGTTTTATAGCCTGGATTAGTAACAAAACGAAAGTCTGCAATGCTTTGACCAAATCCTTCTCCTTGATCAGGAATAACTTTAATGGGTACTCTTGAAAGGCTAACAGCCTCTTGATTCAGCAAATACCACACTGTTACAAAATCATGCATAGGGCTTCCGCTTATACCAGGATTAGACTTGGAGTAGAAATTATAATAATAGTCTAACATAGGTTTGATGATGAGTCCTGCAAGATCCTGTGTATTCCGATGAAATGCATCGATTTGCTGGACCATTTCGGGTGTAACAATCGCATGTTGAGTTACATTTAACGGAATAATTGTTAAGTTCTTCGCATGCTGCAGAATTAAGTTTGCTGCATAAGGGTCTGCGTAAAAGTTAGCTTCAGCCACGGCAGTCACGTTACCTGGATAGAAAAAAGCTCCGCCCATGCAAATGCATTCTCTTACGTTTCGCATTGTTTCTAAATTCAATACAAAGGTCGTAGCTAGCGAAGAAAGTCTTCCCAAATTGATAATTATAAGGTCTTCTAAATTTGAATGTATAATTTGATAAATATCATTTAAAGGATAAACTGGATAAGAAATTTCAGGGGGAATGATAGGTCCTAATCCGACTTTTCCATGTACCTCAGGGAAATACTGAACCAATATACCTGTCAACGGTACAGAAGCACCAAGGAATACAGGTATCTCTTTTCTTCCCGCTATGTACTTCAAATAGTTAATATTTCTTATTACATTTTCTCTTGATACATTTCCATAATCGGCTACAATCCCTACAAGTTGAATATCTTTACGAAAAAAGGTGTACAGCATAGCAAATGCATCATCAATTCCCAAATCTGTAAACAGGAGAACCTTTTTTTTCATATGTCTTCCTCCAAAATTTATAGAATCCTACTTTCACTAATGATGTAGTGATTAGACTAAGCTTGTACGTATATATTTATGTATTCCTAAAGAGTGGATTCTATTCATTTGAAGTAGCTTTGCTCATCTAAATTTGATATTATGTTCAAGCGCAAAATACATAAGGGGGATTAGAAATATGGAAAGACCCGTTGTTATTGAGGAGTATACACCGGATTGGGCACTACAATTTAAAGAAGAACAAAAGCTTCTAAAAGGTATAATGGGAGATACGGCTATTACAATTGAACATATTGGAAGTACATCTGTTGAAGGATTAGGAGCTAAACCAATATTAGATATTATGATTGGAGTTCATAATTTAAAAGAAGTAGATGTGTTTATTGAACGTTTAAAAAAGATTGCATATGAATATGTATTTCATAAAGAGTTTCCAAACAGAAGATTTTTTAGAAAGGGATTATGGAGAGCCGGAACACATCATTTGCACGTTTATGAACTAGGGAGTGAAGAATGGAACAGTAATATCTTATTTAGAGATTATCTAAAAAACCATCCTGATACACTCCAACAGTATTATCAATTAAAACAAAAATTAGCTGAAAAACATCATCATGATAGAGTCGCATACACAAATGAAAAAGCGTCATTTATAACAGATATTATTCAGAAAGCTAAAAATGAAATTAACTTCCGCTAACGAAAATCATGTAAATATATAAAGTTATCAAACGACTTTATGAGGTAACGTCACATCGCCATAAAGCTAAAGTTTTACACTATCCATTAAGTAAAAAAGACGTTATTCTTTTTGTAGAAATATACAGAAAGGATGGCGTTTTTGTATGAATCTATCGATTCAGGATGAGTTTCATTTGTTCGCTGAAGAACTGTAGCGATATCTATCTCCACATATTCTTCAACAACTCGCACAAGAGACAGGTTTTGTAAAACGTAAAAGTAAGTATGGCGCACGAGATTTGGCTGCTTTATGTATCTGGATTAGTCAACAGGTAGCAAGCGATTCTCTTACTCGATTGTGTAGTCAGCTTTATGCAAATACAGCTACACTTATAAGTCCAGAAGGACTTAATCAACGTTTTAACCGATGCGCTGTTTTATTTCTACAACGTGTATTTTCCCTTTTAATCAAAAGCAAATTAAACGATTCGTCTCAAATCTCAAACCAATACACCTCTTATTTTCAACGTATACGCATTTTAGATGCTACTATTTTTCAAGTACCCAATCATTTGGCCCCTATTTACCCTGGTTCAGGAGGATGTGCACAAACAGCTGGTATTAAGATTCAGCTAGAGTATGATTTACATAGTGGAAAATTCCTCAATTTTCAAATGGAACCAGGTAAAAACAATGATAAAACCTTTGGTACAGAATGTTTGGATACCTTACGCCCAGGAGATTTATGTATACGAGATTTAGGATACTTTTCTCTAAAAGATTTAGATCAGATGGATCAACGGGGAGTATTCTATGTTTCACGGTTGAAATTAAATAATAGAGTATATGTAAAAAATGAATCACCAGAATTTTTTCGGAATGGGGCAGTAAAAAAGCAATCTTTATATGTTTTGCTTAACCTTGAAGATATTATGCATCAGATAAAACCAGGAGATACTTATGAAATTCAGAATGCCTATATTGGACAACAAAAATTACCCTCACGAGTTGTAATATATAGACTCACATCAACTCAAATTCATAAACGTAGGAAACAACAAACTTATGTTGAAAAGAAAAAAGGAGTTACATACTCTGAAAAAAGTAAACGTCTAACAGAAATCAATGTTTATATTACCAACATTCCATGGGAAGTTGTTCCGATGGAACATATTCATTATATCTACTCTCTACGTTGGCAAATAGAGATCGTATTTAAAACATGGAAATCTCTTTTTGGTATCAATCGTTGTCACAATGTTAAGCGGGAACGTCTAGAATGTCATCTTTACGGCCAATTAATCGCTATTTTTCTTTGTTCTTCAACTATGTTCAAAATGAGACAACTGTTACTACAGAAAAAGCAAAAAGAATTAAGTGAATATAAAGCTATTTACATGATTCAAGATCATCTGTATTTAGTGTATGAAGCCCTACAAAAAAGTACTCAAGAAATAACAAAGGTTTTTCTCAAACTTTTTAATCTCTTACAAAAAAACGGCCGGAAATCTCACCGGTATGAGAAGAAGACAGTCTTTGATATTCTGGGCATTGTATATGAGTATAGTGGTTTGAGAAGGCAAAAGAAAGCTGCATAATTTTTTAAAATGATGCCTATCTAGGTTTATTTGGCATGTACATTTTTAAGAGTGTACCTCTACTTTAAGGATATTTTAGTCCTGATGAACGAAAGTTCATTTTGTTTCTGTTCTTAAGTTGATGGGCATGTGATTTCACCCCCCTTTTTTTGATATACCAAGTATATTATTCTGGGAGAGGAAATTTCAATGGAAAAGGTATCTGTTGTGCTACTCGTTCCAAAAGGATTATTGGAACGAGTAGACAAATGCAAAGAAGAAAAGGGTTTGGGTACTCGTACCCAAACTATTTTTCATTTATTACAAGTAGCACCCGAAAAGTCAGATAGTTAACGAGGCTTATGCCACGCCCTACCTGAAGCCAATTCACCTCCCACCTACTATGCTTCACGTTCCTTGAGGTGGGAGATGAATTAGCTAAAACGATAAAATCCTTCTCCTTCTTATATTTTACCTTAATTCTCATTAAAATAAATTTCATAAAACTAGCTACTTCTATAAGTTTCCTGCACATTTAACCTTACACGTACAATCAAACTAAAAAGTTCCCAATATTGTATATAAAATTTTCAATTATTTTTTCGCCTTGTTAAAATGATAAAGCTAAGCATTGCACCGATATGACAACAAACAATTGTAATTCCCATCGGTACAGCTGTCTGTTCTCCTTGAATACCAACTAAAGGTGCTACTACAGCGCCAGATATAAAAGGTAAAAGTCCTAATAAAGCTGCGGCGCTTCCTGCTGCTTTCTGCTGATTCTGCATCGCTAACGTAAATCCAGTCGTCCCAACAATCCCTACGCTAGAAACAATAATAAAGAAGCAGATTAACACTCCTATTAAAGAAGGTGCCAGCAAAATAATAAGAAGAAGGGTGATGCCTCCTAGCAATGCAAAGAGAAGTCCAGCTACTAATAAAGTACGTTCTTTAATCCGCCCTGCCAAGCGCCCTGTAACTTGAGATGCAATAATAATACCAAAACCATTAATCGCAAAAAATAAGCTATATAATTGCGGCGAAGCACCAAAAATATTCTGAATAACAAATGGTGATCCTGAAATATAAGCAAACATGGCTGCTGTGATAAACCCTTGAGAAAGTGCATATCCCATAAATACGCGATCTTGTAATAAACGTTTATAATGAGATAAACTCTCTCCCCATCCGCCTGCTGTTCTTTTCTCTTCATGTAACGTTTCTGGCAAAATAAAAATAACACTTAATAACATAAGTCCACTTAATACACCTAACACAATAAACACCCCGTGCCAAGAAGCAAAGTTTAAAATTTGTCCTCCCATAATAGGCGCAAAAATCGGAGCTGCTCCATTTACTAGCATTAAAGCAGAAAAGAATTTTGTAAGCTCAGATCCCGTGTACAAATCCCTTACAATAGCACGAGAAAGTACAATTCCTGCTGAACCGGCTGCACCTTGAATAAAGCGTAATACAATGAGCAACCATACAGACGGTGTCAACGCACATAAGAAGGAAGCAGCTGCATACATAACAAGACCAATTACAATCGGTTTTTTCCTCCCTTGACGGTCACTCCATGCACCAACCCACAATTGACCTAACGCAATTCCCAACAAACATGCAGTTAAACTTAACTGCGTAAGTGCGCTTGTCGCATGCAAATCGTTTGTTAAGGCTGGAAAAGCCGGAAGGTACATATCAATAGAAAGCGGACCAATCGCAGATAAGCTTCCAAGAATAATCGCTAGGATGATTCGCTTATCTTTTGCGACTTGTACTTTCATTTGTAATTCTGTTTGCAATCATATAACCCCCTTTTTTATCTTCCCACTAACACGCGGCATAAAGTGAAACTTCCATCAGTGGAGGTTTTTTCATCCCCCACTGATAGTTAGTTGAACCAATCGGGCTTTTACGGGCAGTAGTGATCCCCCACTTATCTTCCTCGCTTCTCTCTCAACCTTGAGGTGGGGTCTTACTGCCCGTTAATGCAGGATAAAGAAAAAACCCTATTATATAGAAGTTTCACTTTATGTTTCAAATTCCTTATACCTTGTTCAATTACTTCAATAAATAAGAGTATAGAATAACAGCCAAGATGTAACTATATTAGTTACACAATTGGTTTTTGTCAACACATTTATCCGATATTTTTCCAATTCAACAATATCAAAAAGGATATCAACAAATGTCGATATCCTTTTATCTTCTAGAATTCCATTCAATTTCCCTCTACATTTGTCAGCGGCTTCTCATACGTATCACTATGACAAGTATACATTGTTGTCTTATCTTCTATTACAATGCGCTCTTTGTTAACTATAAAATTCTGCTTTACTGAAAACAACATGACCTACTTAAACAAAACACTTCTGACAATTCCTAATTCGTACTGATGCCCCGCGCCGTCCAAATACGATCAATTTCTGCGCCGTGCTGTCCTCCGTAAAGAAGAGCATCCGCTTGTTTAATCGCTCTCGCACCGTCACGGAACGTAGCGTTAGGAGTAAGGGACCAATGCGATTGCAAAATGATTTTTGTCGCAATATCGCGGCCAAAAGCTTGCGCCATATCATACTCACCTTGCGACCAAATTTCGCCGTCCGCATGAACTTCATTTACAATGTCTTTTGGATACACTTTATTATCGTCCAATCTGCGAAGACAAGTTGGGTTCGTATTTGAATAAGAAGTCGAATCCCATTCTCCGATACACGCTTTTCCATAATTTGTACTTGATACAGCATCTTCATAAGTAGCTCCCAAGAAATCCCCAAAGCCTTCTCCCATGGCTCCGCCTTCTGAAGAATTCCCAAACCCAGGAACTTGATTATCTTGAATGGAATGACCATATTCATGAGCAATAACCCCTGCATCTTCCGCATCATCAACTCCGCCGGAACCGAATGTCAGCGCCTTAGTCGAAGGGGAATAAAAAGAATTATCGGCTTTATATGTATTCACATTCGCTTTAATAGAACGATTGTTAATATTATTAAAGCCTAGCTGTTGTATATACCGTTGCAAAGTATCAATGTGATAATATGCCATAACATCTTCAAATCTATCATTTGAACGTGTGTAATTATATTGAAGAGAGGCAGAATACGTTTTTACTTTCGACGTAATCGTCACATAGTCTCCAATCAAATATCCTGATCCATTAAGTCCTTTTAAAGTGACCGTTTTTAGTTGATTATTCAATGCAGTAGAGTCTGCATCATTATTGTCAGTCAGCCCAACCAAACTTCCACTCGTTGCTACAGGATTTGGCAGGAACACTTTTCCTTGCCCTTCTGCTTTTCGGTTTAAGTCTTTTTTCTTAAGCAGCTTTCCGTTTTCCGCATCAATAAATGTTTCCCATGCACCGAACGGCTTTTGGGAGTGAATGACAACCCGATACACTGGAATTGCTACACCTTCTTCGATTACATACCCAAACTCACGTGTAGTCGGAGCCCATACATTTGTATCATCAGCTTCAATATACTGACTAGATTTGCCTTCTGCTTCCTTTTCACTCAATTTCTGCTTAATTTTCTTGACGCTCTGTACAGGAAGATAATCTGAAACTGCTAGTATACCTTGTCCTCCTTTATTGAGCGTAACGGTTACTTGCCTAGAAAACACAGGAGATTCATTTACTGTTTGTTGAAATCTAACATAAGATGCCACCTGTGTATCTGTCGTAGAAACATATTGCAAATCTGATAAATCCGCCTTTAAAGAATACTGAGCAGCGTTCGCTTTTAAATATTCGGTTGCCTGTACTTGAGGCGAAACTGCCTGTACCTTTACTTGTGTTTCCTCTATTGCAGAAGCAGTGGACATAATACCAAAAACCAACGGAATTGCCGTTGCAACCGCGACAACTTTTTTCAACAAAACGATCACTCTCCTCTTCTTGAGTTATTTCGAATGTACGAATAATTCTAGAAGAGATAATATTTTACCTTTCTAATTTCTATAAACATAATGAAAGTAAGATTTTCTCAATAATTTTATATAAAACAGGGAATATTTTAAAATCTGCTATTCATAATAATAAATTGAAACAATAGTACCTATAGTATGTATTCCTTTCTTAGATCATTTTTTGATAACGTTAATAATGAGCAATAAGGCATTACTTACAATGCTTGCTACACCTATCCAAAATAGCCAATTTGTTGCGGTTTGCCAAGAAGCGGCGATGATGAGTAGCGCAATAGCAATTGATACACAATTGCCAACCCAGTTTAGTTTCTTATTGCGGTGAAATTTATGCTTGGCCTGAGAAATAGATTGCCGGACTGTATTCTTAACATAATAGGTTTTTTCTTTAATCTTATTCTCAGTATCTTTTGCTTTCTGATGAAGAATATTACTAATATAGGATTCACTCACAATTCGCACCCCCATATCGACGTTTTGAAAACTCCGCCAAAACTTTTTCCTGATAACTATCTGAGTTTAACTGTGCCTGCTCTTCAACTTCAAGATTTGCATTTTCTTCAAAACCGTCTTGTTCTTCGCCGTCGAAGCGATAGAGCTTTTGTAATAATCTCCAAAGCGTTTTAATTTCGTCAGTTGTGAAATCGTGAAACATATCCGCTAAAAAATAGGTAGACTTTTCCGAACAAGCAATTAACGCTTTTTTTCCTTCAGGGGTAATCTCGATATTGATAGAACGTTTATCCATTTTACTCGGCATAGTTTTAACATAACCTTTTTTCGCAAGGCTTGTAGTCAACTTGTTAGCGGTTTGCTTTGTTGTACCTAGCTTTTTAGCGATATTAATAAGTGTAGTGCTTTCACTTGGTAAATGTGCAATAGCAATCAGAGCCATGTGTTGTCGGGCAGTTAATATCTCCATGTATTCGTCCCCTCGAGTTTGAACCTTGTTGACAACCGAAAACAAAGTTGCGTAACTTTGCTGCATAAAATGTAGTTCTTTCATTAAAAAGTTGATATCCATATTTAGCTCCTCCCTATATTAGTCACCATGTTGACAAATATAAAATACCATATCCTGCGAAATCATGTCAACATGGTGACTAATCTTACTTGAACTAACTTTTCTTGAATAAACAACGCGTTTTAATTTATTTTCCTAAGTCCATTAGAATGCCAAAAATCCCCACTGTTTGTTTCGAAAGTAGGGATTTCTTTTGTTTAAAGACTTTTCTTTTTTCTCAAGGCAATACACTATTTTTTGAATTTTTTATCAAAAATTGCACTAAAAACTTAACGAATGTAGTGTAGTGTTATCCTAAGGCGGAAGTAAAAAACCCTCTTGATAATAGCACTATTTTTATACCGTAAACAGTTGTTTTTTATCTCTTAAAACACTTACAGAAAATTAGTTTTTTAAGTCTTAATGCAGCATTGAAATAAAGTTGAACCGTTTATAACAAAGTTAAACCGTTTTGAAAAAATTGAAGTCTTAATACTTAAAATTTAATTAAGACCATAGCTGTATTGGAAAATACCCCCTGACGCTATGTTAGCAACTGAAGTTTTTATATAAACTTAAATTAATAACCGAGAAGTAAGGGATTGAAAATGTCCTTAGTGATCTGCCTTCATTGTTGATTATCGTAAAGGAATTATAGTAAAAGCAAAAAGGTTGGTAACAATCTTGAAAAATAAAATGAGGTGATTCATTAATGATTAATTTCAATGGAGAAGAAGTTACCAAGGTGGACAGTAAAACCAAGGTTGTTCAATCGAATATTAAAGCGTGGTTTGCAATTGGAGCAAGTTCTATCACACTATTCGCAATTATATTGAAATCTTTTTTACCTGAAGCACCGGATTACACAATGGGATTTGCTCCAGTAGGAATTACGGTATTTGCTTCAATCTTAGGAATGATTGCACTAGCACTATCTATTAACTGGCAGCGTGAAAGTTTAACGCCACGTTTTCTTTTGCTAATTAGCACATGGGGAGCTTGTTTTATGTTAGTCTGGTCATCAGGCGGTATTGTGTTTGACATATTACGAACAGCTGCTGTACTTGGAATCCCCGGTTTGCCCCCTGTTGTGGATTGGCCAGGATTTGCAACCAGAACCATTAGCCTCATAGCTGCCATACTGCTTGCTGCAGCAACTCTCTCTTTTCAACGTATATCCCGAGGGGCATGCATTGTATGTGGTCAAGGGCCTTCAGTGAAAACCCAACCTGACCGTATTTGGTTCGGCTATGCTGCGTTTGTACTATCTTTTCCATATCCATTATTGAAACTTTATTGGTCCTTCGGTGGCACCCTAGGAGGTGGCCAAAATTTCAGTCAACATTCTGCTTATGGAGAAATGCTAGTATTTGGCGCTTGTGCATTGCTTTGTCTTGCTCTTGTACAAAAATGGGGGCGTATTTTTCCTAAGTGGGTACCGTTTGTTGCTGGGAAAAAAGTTCCTCGATTCATTCTAATCACCGGAGGTTGGGTTGCTGCATCTATGACAGTTTCAATGGGATTTTTGGCAATATTGGGATCTCTTTTGGAGGTATTAGGTCTTTCGAATGGACCAATGTCTTTCGATGACGAAGGTTTGTTGGTATCTATAGTATATGGAGGATGGTTGTTGCTGGGTATCGCGATCACTGGAGCTACCTGGAATTATCAGAAGCAAACCAGAGGTAAATGTGTAAAATGTGGGAAATTTTAAATAATGATTTATAGATATTATAAAAGGATCTTCAAATGAAGATCCTTTTTCATTGCTAATAACATCGCTTATGTTGACTACATACCCATTTGAGGCCTTCTTTAACTAAACCAGCTAATAGAAACAAGTCGTTATTTAATTAAAGGGCGATTTAATGGAGGAAAGATCATAGAAATGATCAAACTTTTTTATAAAAGAATCATTTAATTGAAAATATAAAGAGCGTGCTTTAATCAATCTTTTTTCAAAAACACGCTCTTTCTTTTTGTTCGTTTATCAAGGCTATTAATTTCAATTTGATCAAACTTTATTCCAAGGCTACACCTCGATGCTTCACATCTGCGGATACGCCTCCCGCTATGGGCTATGTCCTCCTCCAAAACCAATTAACCCCTTATATAATTCCTCGGTTTTATACCCTTTCGCGTATAGTATGTAGTCTTTTCTTTTTAACTAATTTATTCTGAAAAGACTACGGAAATATAAAAAGGTACTAAATACATTTATAATAAAAAACCGTTGTATGTAATTCTCCGTTTGCCGATTCAGCATAGCGAGGAATCTTCCCCGCTTCAACAAAGCCTAATGATGTATATAGTTTATTAGAAGGGTCTCCTTCTCTTGTATCTAATACTAACAAAGATCTATTTTCTTGATTCGCTCTTTCTTCTGCTTTTTGCATCAGTGCACGTCCAATTCCATTACGCCTAAACTTAGGATGAGTCATTAATTTTCCAATTTCAGCCCGATGACTTCCGTTTTGCTTCGTACTTAAATGCAATTGTACGCTGCCTGCTACCTCCTTGTTTATCCTTGCAACAAATAGTATAGCTTCAGGGCTTAACACGGTTTCCCAGTACTTTATCGCCTCTTCTTGTTTCATTGGCGGTAAAAAACCTATTGATGCCCCGTCATCTACTACTACTCTCAAAAGTTCTGAAAGCTCTTCAATATCTTCATCAATTATTTTCACATCTTCTATTTCCAGTTGATGAACCAATTCACAATTCCCCTTTTCATATTTAAAGTAACTTATTTGTTTCAACCAAGAATATCTTTAGCCACCCAGCCGACTACACCATCTTTTTTTATCAAGTTATATCCTGTACAGCTATCATCGACTACAGACACAATATCCCCTTTACTTACGCTTATTTGCGCGCAAGACACATCTGTTTTTGCAGTAAAATGCCCCGTTTCATTTTGATGAAGATATTCATTTTTAACGTAAAGCAGCTGCTTTGTTTCTAGTTGTTTACACAAAGTGAAGTGTTCACCTTTTTCAACTGGAACAACATCATATCGTGGATAAGTGATAGAACCAACCATCATAGGCTCCGCACGAAAGTCTTCTAACACTTTGCATTTTGGAAAATGATCTATATATGTATACGAAAATATATCTTTACTAGATGATTTGTGAATAATAAATGCATTTAATTGACCAGTTTCTTTGATGGCATTTCCACCGTCGATTGCAATTATTTTTTTGGTTTGATCTATAATCGGATTATCAACTGGCACATCTGAAGAATAATTAACTACTGGCCAATGTCCCACTATTACATATTTGTTCGCACGATGTGACTTATGTAAAAATGCTGGCAGTGTAATAGCAACATCTCGATCTGTATCTTTCCAATTCTCTATGTCCTCTAGTCCTGCGTGAACAAAAATATAGTTTTCTATTTCAATAGCAGTTGGTAATTCTGTAAGCCACTTCATTTCTTTTGAAAAATGACTTGTTAATATTTCTTTTACCTCTCGGATGTTTGTATCTTCGCTCACAGAATATCCTAAGTACTCAAACTATTCATTCAATATAGAATGTCGCTTCGTACATAAATAGTTTATTAACTGGGGATTTTCATTTAAAAGCTCCTCAACTAAAGTATCACAATTTCCTTCTATAACATGAACCTTTGGATTATTAGCTGAAAGTTCCATTACATAGCTTACAACACCTTTACTGTTACTGCCTTTCTCACAAAGATCACCATTTATGATCAAGTAATCCTCTGTGCTAAATTTAACTTTTTCTAATAACGCTTTGAAAAGTTCTAATTCTCCATGAATATCTGAAATAACAATGACTCTTACGTTATTTGGAATTGATAATTTTTTTATTTTGTCCAATGTAAATACTCCTTTTTTAGCTACAACGTCTACTGTAATACGCATTATTTTTTTTCAATTCATTATTTTACGAAAACTCATTCGGCAAAATACCTTATTATTCCTCTTTTTATAACCAGCCTGCTCTTTAAGTCAATAAAAAACGCTACTTCTATAAGAATTCGCGTCTTAGTGAATTTCTTTCATATTGCATTATATTGTCCTTACTACTTCATTCATATCTGTCAACGACTGCTACGCTATTTCCCGATGGTATCTCCCCATCATACACTTCTTTGTCACGAACAAGTAACTTTTCCGCATCGCTTCCTGCAAAGAAAAATCCTCCATGCTCTTAATCCCAAAATAAGGAAAATAGCATCCTTAGAACTTCATAATATAAATAACAATACATTTATGTTAATATTATAAATATTCTTTATAAAAAGGGGTATGAAAATGAATGTTTCATTAGTAAAACCTACACTTACATTACAAAACGAATACTTAGATTTCTATCAAGAATGGAAAGATAGCGGTGAAGATATGGTGCCATGGGTAATTTGTAAAGACCCATCAGACTTTCACGGAATGATTCAGTTTCTAATAAATTCAGAGAAAGGTGAAAATCTCCCTGAAGGTTGGGTACCGGATTCTACTTATTGGTTGGTTGCAGAAAATAAAAAAGTCGTTGGCGCTGTAAATATACGCCACCAATTAACAGAGAAATTATTGAATTGTGGTGGACATATTGGTTATGGTATTCGCCCTTCCGAAAGACAAAAAGGATACGCTACTACTCTGTTAGCTTTAGCATTAGAAAAAACGAAAGAATTAGGCGTTCGAAAAGCTCTTGTTGTCTGTGACGAAAGTAATGTCGGTTCTGAAAAAACCATTATCAAAAATGGCGGCATACCTGATTCAAACTATATTGAGGAAGATGGCAATGTTGTAAAAAGATTTTGGATTGAACTATAACACGCAAAGTAATAATACATTCCTTGTCTTACTAACTTGAAAAACGGAGGAACTAACTTGTCTAAATTAGTATCTCAATTAGAAAGTATGATTTACGCTACATCAGAAAAAGTGCTCTCTCTTGTAAATATAGAACATAAACCTAATCCATCAAAATGGTCTAAAAAAGAAATATTAGGTCATCTGTGTGATTCTGCAAGTGTGAACCATAAACGTTTTGTTGATATTCTCATTTCTAAAGAACCTATAACAATCCATGGCTATAATCAAGATTTATGGATGAAAATACATAATTATCAGCATACATTTTCAGCCGAAGAAATACTAAATATATGGACTTCTTTAAACAAACGCATAGTCAATCTTCTCACCAATGTTACAGAAAAACAATGGAAGCTCCCATGTAAAACAGAAGATCAAAACATAGTAACATTGGAGTGGCTAGTTACTGATTATATTGATCATATGAACCATCATTTCAAACAAATATTTGATGAATAACCCGAATAAAAAGATGAGTACGAACAGAAAAAGATTTCAGCTTAGCACTGAAGTCTTTTTTTCTTGCTTTATAAAATGTGTACAACTCATTTTCTACTTCAAACTGTACAGAAATCCTACTCGAATCAATGACTATAAACCCACCATCTACTGCTGTTAATTTATAATTTTTCACTACATCACATAGCACAACATAACTCAAATTAAATCGCCTTGACCAGAACTTATGTTCGATTATATGATTAAATTAATTCACTTGATAAAGGAGGGATGATATGAAAAGTTGGACAGAACAAATTATAATTCACACACCTATTGACCATGTATTTTCGTATTTAAATGGTTCATTAACTCAAATGCAAAAATTAATGCCCCATGTCATAGAAAATACACCTGTAAAAGAAACAAAGGCAATTGTCGGAAGTATTTATCGCCAAAAATATAAAGAAGGCGAAGAAATTCAAGAATATGATGTCGAGACACTTGACTATGTGAATACACCTGAACGTAAAAAATTGAAAATTGGTTTCGTTCTTGCTAATATGTTTGATATTACCGCTACATATGAATTAGAAAAAACAGAAGAAGATCAAACAGTATTTAAATATACCGCAACAAATCAAGCATTAACTGAACAAGCTGAATTATTTATGCAAACAGCAACAAATCAAGTTGCTACTGACTTTGTCAACCGTGTAAAAAAGATTGCTGAGTCTGAATACAACAAGTAAAAATAATTAATAAAAAAATTAAAGGGGCGTTACAAATGAAACAACAAGCCACTCCATACCTTACATTCAACGGTAATGCAAGAGAAGCATTAGAATACTATAAAGAAGTTTTTGAGGGAGAAATCGAAGGAATCCAAACGTTTGGCGATGCTGATTTTCCGACTCCACCAGAAGTTGATAACAGAATTATGCACGCTCGCTTTAGAAAAGACGGTTTATTCTTCATGGTTTCAGATGCATTTTTAGGTCAAACTATTGAAGCAGGAAATCATATTTCACTTGCTCTTGAATTAGATAACGAAGAAGAAATTCAAAAGGTTTACAATGCGCTAATCGGAAAAGGGACTGTACTTATGGAACTACAAGATACATTCTGGGGAGCAAAATTCGCAAAAGTAAAAGATTGCTTCGGTGTAATTTGGGATCTGAACTACACAAAACCTCAATAAATTTCATAATAAAAAGGTGCTTGCATAAGAAGCACCTTTTTTGTTATTCATTACAATCCGCTATTTTTCTCTATTCACATTCCTTCGACTTACATTTCTTAAAGGAATGAAGTACTACATTTATCCCGCATTAACGGACAGTAAGCCCCCCCACTGATGGAAGTTTCACTTTATCTTACAGCACGTACCTCTGCGATTAATTTCTGACCTTCTATGTACATCACAAGCTTAACTGGAGTATCATTTGGATTTTCAAATACTAAATCTAAATAAGGATACGCAATCGTTGCATCTCTACCTTTAGGTACATAACCTACTTGTTTGGAATGTGTTGATCTCTCTACCATTGTTAACCCTGCTTGATCTGCAGCATTAAACAGTGTAGAAGAAGTTTGACATACACCACCGCCATATCCATCTACTAATTTACCATCTATAATCTCTTTTCCTAATTGGTACCCTTTATCAGGTGTTGTATCACCTATTAAAGCATTGAAGGAAAATCTATCTCCCTTTCCTAATACAACTCCATTGACAGTGCTTGCAGACAAACGAATATTTTCTATTCTACCACCAGTAGAACCTCCTAAATTCGTTTCATATCTTCCTAAAACTGCTCCATTGCCAGTTGCATCTTCTGGTTTTGCTACAGGCTTTTTCTCTACAATCGGCAGCTGATAAGAAGAATCCCACAATCCTACATTCATCAATTGATCTATTAACTCTTTTTCCATCAATTCATAAGAGGGTTTCCCTTCTATCCATTTACCATCACTTGTCATACGAGAAGGAACCATCTTTGTATCGATACTCTTTCCAAGTTCGCTAACAACCTTAGTAACTTCCTTTTTAAATTTCTGCTCATCTTCAAAATAACCTAAACTTGCTAAATCTAGTTTTTTTACTTCTTTTCCACTTCTTCCATCTACTAAACTTATACTTTTATTTACTTCTTCCTTCGCTTGTGCAACATTCTCACCTGCACCACTCACTAATGTAACCTCACTAGCCTTCGGACTACATCCGCTAACTACGCCTATACATAGTGCCCCTATCATCAAACCTCGAACCTTTTTTAACAATCTACTCTCTCCTTTTATTCTCTCTCTTTTTCTATTTCTAATTCAAACAAGTCTATGTATGATCACATTATTTCACAATATTACTTTTATTACATTATCGTTACATTTCCATCATACTTTAAATTACTCTTTTCTTTCTTAAATGTCTACATATATTTACTAAAAAATCTTTAACTTTGTTAAAAATTTTATCTCACCCTTTTTATCCATTATATACCAACGAGCTCATTAGAAACAATTTTTATCGATCAATATTTTACTATGTTTATAATACGTATATTTATAATAAATAATGACTCATTTTAAGGTTAACTGTTTAATAGCCATACAAAAAGAAGAGGTGACCTATCATAATAGGTGTCCTCCGTGTCAGCCATCCACTCCCGCACATACAGCATGATAAATTTAATCAATTTATAGAATGGGGGTTGTCTATGTATCCTTACAATCCATATAATCCTTATATCCCGCAACAATACGATATACAACCACAATATGAACAATATATAGAACCTATGCAGCAATATGATCCATACGACCCAAATCGTCAATTTCCAATTCCTATCTCATTTCCAGGCAGTGGCAGCCGTGAGCTAGAACGTCGTGTAAATGAGATAGAGAAAAGAGTAAACCAACTTCAACAAGTTGTAGAACGTCAATCACGCCGCTTAAATAGACTAAATCAACGTCTACGCGTTGTTGAAAACAAATTAAACCTTCCATTTACACCATACGAAGATGGATTTTAATATGTAAAACAAAAAAATATGAAAGGAAGGGCTTCCCCTTCCTTTCTTAAATTGACGAATGTTTTCTCCATCTCTATACTGAAAAGAGTTAATGAAATGAAACAAGGTGATAATCATGGATTTTGAAATCAATTTTCTTTCCTTTTACGTCGTACAAGTAGACGGACAAGGTGAACAAGCAGATAAACGTTATAAACATTTTCAAACGTTAGATGCACAAGAATATGAGGACAGTTCACTAAAAGACTTTCTAGACGGCGAATTATTAAAAATCTCAAAACGAAAAGTAGACCGTCATCCCAAAAGTGAACAAGTCCCAACAAAAATAGGCCGCTTTATCGTTGAAGTTGGGCACGAATTAGATTCGAATCCGAACTACAACCTATTTAACCGCATTCGCTTTGCAGAAACGAAAGAAACATTCAAGGATGTAAATGAACCGCTCGTTTATACATATATTGATACAAGCGCTGTACGCGGCGGTGTATTTCTCGTTGCCCAAGCAAAGCTTCGCAAATACTTCGACGATCCGTTCGTCTTTGTAATGAAATGTGACTTCGAACCAAAAGTCGCTTCTATTTCTGATGAAGCAACACTAATCCGAAACGTCGAAATGGCAATCACAACGAAAAACATGAAGTCGATTCAATATCCATACATGCCAGAAGAAGGAATTGTCGAAGTTGGCGAACTAAAAATACACCAAGCATCACATGCTCGCTACTTCGAAGACTTCTTAAAATTCGTAGAATACGAGCGTTCCATGCCAGAAATTATGAAAACACAAGTTATGGATATGGTATACGACCAAATTGAAGATGTATTTGAAGAAGGTACAGAAGAACGGGAACAATTCGACCAAGCGATGGAAGTATGGGCTGCGAGTCCAAAGCGTGAAATTATGGAACATTTCACAACAGAAGAAGTTATAGAAGCTACCGCACAAATTGTGGAGCATACCCCTGAGATTGAATTAAAGCTAAAGGCAGACCATATTTCTGTGAAAGCCTTACTTGCGGATTTTGGAGACCAGATTCATATTGCGAAGATTAATGATAAATATGTACTGATGATTGAGGCGGATTCGCTTACGTTTGAAAAAGGGTTCTCTCCTATTGAGTTTTTAAAGCCTGATGAGTTGGAGAAGGTTGTAGAGCGGATTGCGAGGAAGTCGTGAAATAAAGGACATTTTAGTGATACTAAAATGTCTTTTGTATTTGGCAATCTAGAAATACGCCCTTATAGTTCTTAAGAATCTCAGCCTTTCTCATTCAATTACATTGTAATAGAAAAGTTGGAGTTTTTCATATAATATCTTTAACCGATACTTACCATTAGCCGAATTGACCCCGATGCCTCATGGCAAAAGCTCTCTATTCCATTAGCAAAAGTATTTATAACTAATATTTTCACATTCTTGATTCAGAATAATTCTCCTTCATAGATTGAGTCATCATCTTTCTATGAAGGCATTCAATACGGATTCTACATATCGCTCATAAAAGAGTGATAGATTTTTTCTATCTTTGAGACCATCACATCTTGAGTTAGATGTTGTCGTGAATAGGCCTGAGCCTCTCTTCCTAATCGTTCACGAAGACTCTTATTGCTTAAAAGCAATTTAAGAGCATCGGAAAGTTGTTGCACATTGCCTGGGTCACAAATGATCCCTGTTTTTCCGTTTTGAATCATTTCTGGTATGCCACCGCAATTTGTTGTAATAATAGCTTGACGAGAAAACATAGCTTCAATAACTGAAATAGGAAAATTATCGTTAATGGTAGGTAACACATAGATTACAGAAGAGGAAAGAATTTCTGGTATATCTATTCTTCTACCAAAGAACCTAATATTATCGAGACCCAGTTGTAGCACTTGGTTTTCTAATCTTTCTCTCATAACACCATCACCAACAATCCATACCTCTACATTAGACAAATCTTTTTGAATTTGCGAGAGCGCTTTCAAAAAGATGTCATGGCCTTTTCTAGGAGAAAGACGAGAAACACAGGAAATTACAAGGTTATCATTACACTTCTGTTTAGATATAGAATTTTGATGAAAAGGTATACCTGTATGAACAGTAATCAATTGTTCTGCCTTTGCCCCGTATTCTTTTAAAGGAGAATGAAAGGAATTGCTGATCGTTATGATTTGATCGGATGCTCTTATTCCCTGTTTTTCAATTTCACTAAAATACGCTTCTTCAATTGATCCTTTTTTTATTTTATCGAATTTTAATCGACTTTCTGTAAAATGCCCATGCGGTGTAAAAAAAAGAGGTTTCTTATATTCTAGATTTAGTTGTCCTAATAAAAAGACAGCAAATAAATCTTGCGCATGAAACACATCATATTGTTCTAGCTTTTTTTCCCTTAAGAAAGACTTAAACACGTTCAAAAAGCTCGTGTTTTTTATAATTTTTTCATTAGCTGTACCATATCGTTGTAACATAAAATCCCTTGCATGTTTAGCAACCTGCGGAATGTCTTGTTCTAGATGAACTGCTGTCATTTGAGTAGGAGAGATGACATCTACGTCATGACCATACTTCTCAAAACCTGTTTTTAAGGAAGTAATATAGTTTGATAATCCCCCTGTATTGGGATATTTTAAAAATGTTACATAAAGAATTTTTAATTTTTTCGTTTTACTTGGTATACTATCTTTTTTGATTCCAAACGTCTGAAACGGTTTGATTACATAATTTTTTTTACTATCTATTTGATAATATTCATCCATAACTTTTAGCAGGCTCGCATGGAAGGGACAAATACATTCATTTTGCTCTTCCTGTGTTGTATTCAGAAGTATCTCCCCCTAACTCAGCTAATGATGAAAGTTTTATATATGTTATAAGCCTAATTCTCTTCCCCAGGCCGAAATTTTTTCAAGGTGATACGGCAATAACTCACCGCCGCGATTATCAAATATTCTTCGTAGCTGGGTATGCAGTCCTTTTTCTAATGTTCTCTGCAAATATGCCATTTTATAAAGGTCCATTGGAGCGGTTTTAAATTTAATACCCTTCTTCTTCATTTCTTTTGCATAGAATTCCACACAATGTGTACGAATTTCTTCTGCATTGCTCTGCCAATCTTTTCTAAAACCTAATAATATTTCAACTAAAACAACCACATCAAACCAGACGGGTGCATATTTAACTGACTCCCAATCAATAAATTGAATATTCCATGGTGCATTTAGTGTCACATTGTTGCTGCAAATATTTTGCATATGAAGATCACCATGCGTTATCGATGAACCATTTTTAAATAGTTCCGGGAAAAAATCCGGTCCCTTATTACATATTTTTACTAGAGATTTATAATAAGGTTTAATGATCTCCCTTAACCGGTCGTCTTTCATCGCATCATCAAGAAAATTAATCGTCTTTCCAATGTATTTTGTTCGATCATTTCTCATTTGGCTCGATTCATAAATGGGGAGCCAAGATTCCCAAACATCTTTATGCTTTTTAATCTTGTCTTCAAATGTGTGTGCGTGAAGTTTGGCAACAGTAGGGATAATGTAGTCAAAATGCTTCGGAGAGAAGGTAATCTGACCGCGTACTTGGCGTACAAATTCCATGAATATCCAAGTTTCATTTCCATTTTGTTCAATATGATATATTTTAGGAAGAAATTCTTTCAATATAGGATAAGCTCTATCATATATATTAATCTCTATTTCATTTTTGTAATCTGCTGAATTATATATTTTTAAAATGATAGGATAGTAATCAGCTTTTGTTCGAATAAATAATTTGTATATGCTACTTCTTCTTGTTGATTTTAAACACTCTATTTTATCGGAATCTATTACAACTCTCTTATCCATTGAATAAGAGAGTTTTTCTACAATTTTTAACTTTTCAAAATGATAGGATAATGTTTTTGCCTCGTACAATGTTTTCATTCCTTTCGCTTTCGTTTCCAGGCGTTTATCAAATGAGACCATGTGCTTCTAATGAATGGCATTGGATCATCCCATGCAAACAAAGCAAACTCTTTTTTGCCTCGTAACCCTTCATAAAAATCTTTAAACGTCATTTCAGCTCTTTTTTTCTTATGGCGGAATGTTAAATAATACCGCACAAGATAGATCCATTTGATACCATCTATTTGTTTAAGCCTCGGCGCTGGATTTTGCTTGGTTAAATATAAATAATACATGTAAACAAAATCGATACCGGCAGGCCCTGTCAGACTATGCGTTAACCAAAAGCGAGGGTTTATTTCAATAAACTTATAAACACCATCGCGAGGGTCCTTTTTAAACTCTGCCATAGCAATACCTTTAAGGTTAATATTTTCAAAAAAAGGTAAGCATATATCCACCAATTCTGGAACTTGTTTACTAACGATGTGAGCTCCTGTTCCAAATTCAGCTGGAAATTGATGATTTTTTTGTAAAGAAAATAACGCTAGTAACTCCATGTTGTCGTCATAAAATGTGGCAACTTTATAAAAACATTGATTGTCGCCAGGAATGATTTCCTGAAGGATGAGTTTTCCATGCTGTCGATACAATTTATACTCATTTCTAAGTTGGTCTGGATTCTGTATGAGAATGGCCTTTTGATTTATCTTTTTTCGAAACTCATGCCCCAAAACCGGCTTTAATATACATGGGAAGTCGAGGCTCAATATTGCTTCTTCCAATTGTTCTTGCTTCTTAATCACATACGTTTTAGGACATGGAATATTATGTTTGACTGCCAGTTCATACATTTTATGTTTATTCAGTGTTTCTTCAATCAACGAATGTTCAGGGAACAAAAATAAATAGTAGTTAGACAGTTCCATTCGATATTTTGAAATGAATACCACATAATCATCCGCACCTGTATACAAAATGGGTTTCAATTTAAATTCTTTAGCCAAGTTGATTAGAAAAGTGAGTAATTCCTTTTCTTCAGATAAAGGGCTTGGGCATACTCCACATGAAGCGAGGCGTGATTTTCCTATTTTATAAGGTTTCTCTACATCAAATGCATAAACCTTGATTCCTTTTCTCGCTAAGCTTCTAATAATTCCAATTCCATTAGCGCTTAAATCTAGTACAACCGCTGCATGTTCATGATTCATAGAGTTCTTCCTCACCTAAATACTTTTTGTAGATTTTTTCGATATTTGCTGCCATTGTCTCTCTAGTTAAATGCTTCTTAGCGAACGCTCTTGCATTTTTACCCAACTGCTCTCGAGCTTTTTGATTTTCAATGGCGAATTTTAATGCGCGTGCCAGTTTATTTGTATCTCCTGCATCAACAAGGATACCTGTCTTAGAGTGGTTAATCAGTTCAGGTATACCTCCTAATGGTGTGGAAATGACACAAACCCCACTATGCATAGCCTCAATAATAGAAATAGGCAGGCTGTCATTTAAAGTTGGAAGTACAAAAATATCAGTTTTACTTAAAATGTCTGGCACATCATCTCTTGCCCCTAAAAACTCCACCATGGAAAGATTCAAATCATCGACTTGTTCTTCTAACTTGTCTCTCATCTCACCATCTCCGACAATGAGCACTTTAACGTTGTCAGTATATTTGCTTCCCATTTGTGAAAGAGCGTCAAGTAATACATTATGGCCTTTTCTTGGGCCTAATCTAGCGACACATGTAATAACGAGTTTCTTATGCGCTGATGTATTTTTTGTATGATACTTATCAGGATAATCAATGCCAGTCAACACAGTTGTCATGTTCTCTCGCTTTGCCCCCAACTGCATTAATGGACGCCGAAATGAATCACTGAGAATAATAAGGTGATTGGCAAATTCAATAGCCTTTTTTTCTAATACTGTATAATAGACTTCTTCCAGCGAACCTTTTTGAAATATGCCAAACCTCAGCCGGTTAAAAGTATACATTCCATGGGGGGTAAATAATAATTTTTTCCCATAGTACTCGTTAATTCTTCCTAATATATTAGCTGTAAACAAATCTTGCGCATGGAGGATATCATATTTTTTAAAGTTAATATTATCAAGTAACATTTTTTCATAGATATACATATTTCTTTGATTTCTAACAATTGTGCTATTATAATTTTCATAACGTGTGTTAAAAAAATTTTTTAATTCGGGAACAACCGATTCACGCATCTTTTCTACTCGGCTTTTAGAAAATTGATTAGGAGAGATAATGTCGACGTGATGTCCCTGTTGTCTTAAACCTTCACTAAGTGCCGTAATATAATTAGATAATCCTCCAGTATGAGGATAGTCCCAAAACGTAGCAATTAATATAGAAAGATTTTTCTTTTTAGACCTCTTCGACTCTGTATTTGTATAACGTTCTTGCTTTGTACTCTTCTTTTTTTGTTTTGAAAATGATCGAATTCCAAAATATTTATCCAATGATTTGATTACATAGGGATACGGAAACTCAAGTTTCATTTTCATTCCCAGACCCTCCTTACTACTTCGAACGCTTCGGCGTATGGTACACCAATCGTCATTCCCCTAACTCTTCCTAAATATTGAATTCCTTCGTATGAACGAGGATGAGGAAAATCTCTCATTTCTACATCGTAATGCTTGAGTGCCGCAATCTTTGAATCCATTTGATTTGTAATGTTGACAAAATAATTAGGTTTGAAAGATTTATCATTCGTGTGGATATTCCACTCACTAGAGGAAACGGTTTCAAATGTAATTAATTCTATCGGTTGTTGGTTTGGTAGAGGTCGAGTCGCAGTTAAAACCGCTTGAAAAGTAATATGATGGTCAATATTGAGATCTCCATAATGATGGGTGAAGATTTTGTTCGGTTTATAAATCTGTATTAAGTGTTCTATTTCTTTCGTTAATTGATGCAGTGGAATTAATTCCAATTCTAAATTAGCATTCTGGAGGAATATCACTTCTTCAATACCTATCGTCTTATTTGCACACCGACCTAGGTGCTGTATGTGATGAGCTTCCTCTTTTCTTCCTAGAGCAGTAATAATTGAAATTACCTGATGTCCTTCATCTACTAATCTTTTTAAAGTTCCGCCAGATCCTAATAACTCATCGTCAGGATGTGCGCCAATGACTAAAATACACTCTTTCATTAGTATTCTCACTCCTTGTACTTCTTAATTTATGATTAATACCGCAAAAAGAAACCGTCATTAGCGGAAAACCCGCTTTTATTTATTACTAACAAGCAATATTCAAGCCTTATAATCTATTGAGATTTATATGCTTCTGCCTTATATGATAAAGAAAATTTCCCATCACTGAAGGTTCCTTTAATCCTCGCTGATGGAAAACTCTTGCCAACCAAGCACATATTAGTAATTATTCCCCGTACCTATCCTTTAATGACATTCTTACCAACTGAAAATTCTGAAAAACAAAAACATAGCGATGGTTTTAATATTCAAAAACAATAATATATCATCCAAGACACTTCGTTTTACTGATAATCCCTCAATTTATTATAAATCGATGGCCGTATATTCCTCACATGCTTTAAAAAATCCTGTGCTAGTCCAATTTTTTTAAACCCCTCTAATAACTTAGTAGGAACCTTACTATTTGAAGTAAAAGCTCTCTTATGGTCAATGACCTTTAACTGACCTTCTTCATTTATTAAAACATGTCTCACTTCCGTGTCCCATCTAGTAAATCCTAGGTTTTTTAATTCATTTAACATTATTAATATTTTTCTAGCTAATTCTTCTGTGATTTTTTTTTCTTTTTTCAAGTGACGTGCAAGTGAAATTCCATGTATATACTCCATAACAATATAATTTTCTCCATATTCATAAAGTCGTGGAATAATAGGTGATGATTGTCCAATTACCAAAGCTTTCAACTCTTTTTTTTGAGTTTCTTCCAGAAAAAATATTTTCACGCATTTATCATTGGTTAATTGATATACTTCCCCATCCTTCCCATCCCCAATGAGCTTATATTTTTCCACATCCCGTCTACTTACTCTTCTTTTGTTAAAGTATGCTTTCATTTTATCGTCCCTTCATTAAGATTTCGTAAATTTATATATCATCTCACATTCTATGATTCATCACTTACATATGTAACCTAGACCAATATATTATTTTTATAAATTGATTCCATTCATATATTCTTTTAGTAGATATTATTTTAAAATACATGAAAAAATAATATAGCAAAAATTAAAAAGGTCATTCATTTTAAATAAATAGGAAGATTTCTTCGCTTTCACTCCATTCATTTATTTACTGGGCCATTTTCATTATTTATTCAATTGCTGCGTTCATTGAATGGAGATTTTCTACAGTTCATAGTATGGATGAGTATTTTACAGCTTATCATTTGTGGGTTATTCTTAGATTCAAGAACGAGCAACTTTTCATTATCGAAGATAACAATAGGAGTTGTTATCTTCACAAATTTACATTTCTATCCTTTTGTATCGATATGAAAAATCTGTATGGTGGGGATGTATTAGGTTTTTCTTGTCCTTTGGTCTTAATGTGCATGTTTATCTCGCATTAACGGGGGGAAAAATTCCTTCTATAGCAAATCATAATGCCATTTCTTTTACCGTCGCCTTCACGGGAATACTATCCCAGAATTCCCGCTCTTCTTATAAATTCTATTATGTTTTATTCCCTTGATTATTATTATTCATTGCAGCCAATACTTGAAGTTGCTGTTTAGCTTTCTTCAAAGCAGTATTGAAGTAATTTTGTAACAGTAGTAAGGTCGTACGATTGAAATGATATTGATCAGATACATTCTCCCATGTCTTACTATTTATGAATGTATCCCATGTCAAGTGAGAATTTCCGTTTTTCTTTACCTCTTTAAATACCCATCTTTTCATTTTCTTTTTACCCTTATCAGTTAAAGAGCCATTTTTTACGAGTATGAGTTCCACATTTCTCTTGTATCGTTTATGAATATCCTTTTGCTTAGCCGCTGTGAGAAATATATTCGCGGTGTTCTTGGCATCCGAGAAGGCACGGTGCTGTTTTCCTTCCCATTCTAAAGCCAATTGTGCCACTGCAAGTTTCAAACTTGGTGGATTTAGGAATAATTCTTTATATGCATGAAATACAAATCTCTGTAAATCAAATCTTCTTTCCTTCCCAAGATCAAGGCATTCCACATTGTATCGTACACAATCTTCCGTTAGAAATCCGTAATCTTCTTTCCCCCACGTTACAAACATATAATCTTCTCCAACAAACTCACGAAATCTCTCAATTACCTTAGGAAATTTTTCTACACCTTTTACATCTTGCTTTGTAATTCCTGTTAATTTTGTTGTATGACGAGATATAGATGCTGATGGTTTCACTAACGAAGAGAAAAACTCGATAATTCTCATTGTACTTGCTTCAATCTTAATAGCTCCAATATCAACAATTTCCGTTGGAGCATCTGATTGGTAAGGTCTAAAATTCCGCTCAATATCAAATACAATATAATATTTTGGTTCATACATACTACATACCTCTTCCTTATCTCTTCTTAACATTATATCCCCAATCTCTAATATGTATTAACAAACAATGTTGCAGTATTTTAGGATACAAAAAAAGAGAAGGGAGTTCCCTTCTCTTTCATTTCGATTACTTTTTAGTTACGTTAGTAGCTTGTGGTCCACGGTTACCTTGTTCAACTTCGAAAGTAACTTCTTGACCTTCTTCTAAAGTTTTGAAGCCGTCGCCTTGGATAGCTGAGAAGTGAACGAATACGTCTTCTCCACCTTCAACTTCGATGAAACCGAAACCTTTGTCAGCGTTAAACCATTTTACTTTACCGTTTTGCATGAAAAAATCCTCCTAAAGTATGTACCTTCATGTACATGTCCATTTTCAACCACTTTACAAATAATAATTAGACATTAAAAAACTGCAACCTAGAGAAGATTTAACATTGCTATCCCCTCTTAAGTTACAGCTTATTTAAATCTCTATGGTATTAAAAGTAAAATGGTTTAATATCACTATACACCTTTATTAGAATAAAAGCAAATGTTTATTTAATGTTTTTTCGTAATTTCATCAATTGGCTGGTTTAATACCTTTCACTTCTTTATTTTTTCTATCGATTTATCTTACATGTCTTTGCTCCAGCCCTCCCACCACATAATGCTCATTCTTATTATTAATATGCCAGCCGTTCACTATTTTTTCATTCAGTCGCTATTAATCTGACTGTTTTTATTGTAATTTAACGATATACATTCATATTTACCTCTTGTCAAATTATTCATATCATTCTATTGTATATAAACAAATCTAAAAAAACGAATTTCTCATACAAAAAACTAAAGAATGAATTATATAAGAGGAGTTTTCAGAATGAAAAAACATCTAAAAAAAGTGATAAAAGTATCTTCCATTTTATTGCTTGTTTTCATTTTAATTGGTGCTGGTATTTTGTTTGGTACTCCGTATGGGCATAAATTGCGTGTAATTGCCGCGGAAAGTATTCTAACCTCGCAACACCGCAATTTAGCAAAATTCACCTTTTTATCACAACAAGAACTGGATGATATTTCAAATTCCATTAATAATCCAAAGTGGAAAAATAGCCAATCTCTTGGCTTTCAGAAACTTTCAAAACAGCAATTAGAAGCGAAAAAACATATGCCGCTTCATATAAAAATCGAAACCATTCAAAAAAAATATGCGGATCATTATTTTGAAGGCAAGCTCATGACAATTAGTAATCCTCTTAATGTACAACTTGTAACACAGCAGGGTACACAAGGTAAAGATGTTGGGGAAAAAATTTACGTGATGGCGAAGCGAAATCACGCAATTGCTGCAGTAAATGCAAGTGGATTTTCAGATGAAACGGGACATGGGGGCGGTAAAGAGGGGCTAGGCATTGTTATCGAGAACGGACAAGTCATCCATACACCAAAAGATATAAATTCACCGACTATTATTACCGGCTTAACAAAATATGGACAAATGGTAACAGGTGATTACTCTGCACAGCAATTGCTGAATAAAAATGTTGTTTCTGCAGCTGGTTTTATGCCCCAACTTATCGTAAATGGCGAAAAAATGCTTACAAATGATGGAGGCTGGGGATATGGTCCACGAAGCATTATGGCTCAAAAAAAAGATGGCTCAATTATGTTTCTTATCGTAGATGGTAGACAACCTCACAGCATTGGCGCTTCTTTAAAAGATTGTCAGGATCTTTTATATGACGAGGGCGCTGAAAACGCGCTGGCTATGGATGGTGGTTCTTCTGCAACTATGTATGCCTTAGGAGATATATTAAACATCCCTTCCACTTTATCTCATAAGTCTCGTTATCTTCCGAACTGCTGGGTTGTAACTGCCAATAACAATCAAAAAGTGGATGTAACAATTGATGGTCACGTAGCTGAAGCTTCAAAGATTGCGGAAGTTACAGGAACATCCGCTGTTGCTTCTAACGAAACAAAAAGCAGTTAAGTATCTTACAGATACTTAACTGCTTTTTTCTGTTTCATTCATGCTGCTATGTTTTATTTTTTGAAGATACCAAATGGCTTACCAACAGGTAATACAACTTTTCCGAAGTGCGTATTTAATACTGCAGCTGCTGATCCATAGAATGAAAGCAGTGAAATAAGCATTTCAGAAATTGCTGCTAATTTATGCATCGCATGTGGCATAACACCTAAAGTACTAAATGAAAGACCAATAAATAAGAAATCAATAAGTACAAAAATCATAAATAATACTTTATGTGTTTCCATTGCGCCAATTGTCATAAATAAGCTGAAAATTAAGTAACCAACAAATGCTACTCCAAGTTGCTTTGGATCCACAGTTGCTGCTAATTTTTCACCAAATACTCCAAGTTGAATTAACCATGAAGTCCCAACGCCAAACCAAAACAATGCAAATCCACCAAACGCAGTTGTACCGAATGTATTGTTATGCTTTGCATCGTTAATGCATGCAAATAATTGAGCAAAACCTCCTAAAAAGATTGCCCATGGCACTACAAATGAGATGCCACTTGTTAAGCCAAGTTTTTGTGAGGACGCAACAAGTGTAACCATTGCAAGTCCAAATAAGCCAAGTGCAGACGGATCTGCTGTTGTCATTTTCACATGATGTGTAGTTTGCTTTTCCATAAAACCCTCCTGATTTAAACACATACTTGAATACAATACTGAAATCAGAAGGTACTGTCAATCTTTTTATTGATACACATAAATTATGAATTTTCATAGATGTATTTTTACGAATGCGATGGCAAGAAAAAAACTAGACAAAATTGTCTAGTATCCTTAAGTTATGATAAAGAAGATAATAAAAAACCAAAGCGCATTGCATGCTCTATTTCATCTGTCATCGCCCGAAAGAAAACATCTCGAACGGCTAAGTTTTGCGTTAATAAATAAGCATTTCGATAATCTTCATACGCTTCTAGTTCATCTTCATATGCACGTTCTAATCCTTCTTTATAAGAAGAATATTGAGTTTGCACCACTTGATACGTTGGCTGTTGTCCAGTTAGTGTTGTAAACAATTGTATAAATTGTTGTAAATGTACTTTTTCGTCTTCTAATGCGTGTAAAATATCTTTTTTATGTCTTGCATTTGGCGCTTCCTTTACAAGCCGACTATAAAAATCAATCGCAGCAGCTTCGCCTTTAATAGCTTCTAAAATAGCTTGTGATACTTGGTTATACGTTCCCTCATATACCCGATATAAATGATTATATGAGTTAGGGGTTGCATAGTACATACCTACTCCTCCTCGAAATAATACATTATTACTCTATTGTATGTAGACGCATTAATTCCGTTCAGTTTAGTTTATCCCGCATTAACGAGCAGTAAGACCTCCACTGATGAAAGTTTCACTTTATTTTCGCGTATTAAAAAAGAATATCTTATACTATTACATATATAATGAAAGGAGATTTAGATATATGCGTTATGTAATATTAACAGGAACTTCCCGAGGATTAGGTGAAGCAATTGCTACACAATTATTAGAACAAGAAACGAAACTCATCTCTATATCACGTAAACAAAACGAACAACTTATTGAACAAGCACAACATCTTAATATTCCGTTTGATTTTTATTCGTTTGATCTACAAGAGATTCATCAAATTGAATCATTGATGGCAAATATCTTTTCGAACATTGATGTAAAAACCGTTTCTTCTATTCACCTTATTAATAACGCCGGTATGTTAGCACCAATGAAACCAATTGAGCGTTCAGAAAGTGAGCAATTAATTGCAAATGTCCATGTAAATTTAGTAGCTCCCATGTTACTTTCTTCAGCCTTTATGAAACATACGAAAGACTGGAATATAGACAAACGTATCATTAACATCTCTTCTGGTGCTGGACAAAAACCATACTTTGGCTGGGGAGCATACTGCACCGCCAAAGCTGGTATTAATATGTTCACAAAATGTATTGCAGCAGAAGAAACCGATAAAGGATATCCTGCAAAAATTATTTCTTTTGCGCCAGGTGTTGTAGATACAGAGATGCAAACAGAAATTAGACAAACATCAAAAGAAGACTTTATTAATGTAGACCGTTTCTTAGCCTTGAAAGAAGATGACCATTTACTTTCACCAAATTATGTAGCAAAAGCCGTTATTGATTTATTAGAAACAGATAACTTTCATCAAGGCGGCATTGTACGCATTGATGAAAATTAAAAACTCGCTAGTAGCGAGTTTTTCTATTGTTTAGATTTTAAAAATAATAGAACTGACTCCATAATTAGTTCATAACCAATTTCTTGATAGATTTTGTTAGATGTAGGATTAGCTAGATCAGTATATAATGAGGTCGTCGCATACCCATTGTCTAACATATATTGACTGAGTGCTGATACACAGTTTAAAGCATATCCTTTTTTCCGTTCTATCTTCGGAGTATATACAAAATTAATTGTGACATTACGTTTCGTCGGTCTTGTAATAGCTGCCATCGAAACTAACTGTCCTTTCATTTCCCATCCGAACAAGCGCTGACTTTCAATTAATTCAGCAGCAGTATGCACCGCTTCTTCCCTTGTAATTGCTAAATTTACTTCTTCACAAAAACAATATATCCAATCTTCAATCAAACCTTGTTCTTTTAATTCTATTCGACGGAAAACCCCATTATTTCCGGCTCTCTTCTTTACATACTTTAACCCATATACCCCTTGCTTCATTTTGATTTGAATCGATTTATTTTGAAAATCCGCAAGTTGTTCTGCTAAACACTCTACCATCTGTTTTTCTCCAATTAATCCGGGCACATCAGGATATGCAATCGCTAGTTGTTGTGCAATTTCTCTTATATCATCCTTTTCTAAAGGCGCAGACTTTGCTACAATGGCTTGCTGATGATGCGTTTGAAGCATAACGAATACAAGCTCTCCCTCTTTTGTAGCCGTTGCCATAAATAAGGGAAGCTGCGAGGACCGTAACACACCTAATATTAAATTATTCTCTTGCTCATACGTTTCTAAAAAAGGTAGAATATCATTTTTAAATTGTACAAAATTCGTATATACATTTAGTCGTATCACTATAATCTCTTCTTTCTTTCGAAATATATAGTGATATATTAGCGATTTATAAGTTAAATCCTTCTTTATTTTATGAATGAATGATAGTTGCAACAAGTTTATTGACTTGTTTTTCAGCTTCAGCAAGTTGTTCCTTCACATTCTCTAGCCGCTCTTCCTGCTTTGAAACATTTTCTTTTCTCTCTTTAATCATTCGCTGCATTTGCTGCAGGCTCGGTCCACCGTATACATTTCGCTTTGCAACAAACGAATGCGGTGAAATTATTTCACTCCACTCCTCTTTTGTTAATACAACCTGTAATTCCTTTTGTAAATACATATTAATGTCGACAATATTTAGTTCGTGTAAATCTTTTTTCTGTTCTTCTGAAAGTTTAGCTATATAGCTTGCTGTATAATGAGCACGGCGAAATGGAACATCATACTGCCGAGTTAATGTATCAGCTAATTCAGTTATCGTAATTGCATGCTTTTTTGCACGACTTTGTAATATTTCCTTTTCAACTGTCATCGTACGCACTACTGCATTCATTACACAAATAACTCGAAGCGCTTTCTCAAATCCTTCATATAAATGGGGCTGTAAATCATCTTCTGTATCGACAATATCTCCAAACGGTGTATTATGAATCATTTGAAAAACAGTAAATGCTTCTCCCCAAGCGCTACTCGCAAGAGACCTTGCATGTTCAATTGATACTGGATTGCGTTTTTGCGGCATAATACTACTAATTTGCACATAGGGATTTGCAACTGTAATACCGTTGTACTCTTTCGTAGCTAATAATAAAAAGTCTTGAAGCCATCTACTTATATTTGTCATCATTATCATAAGCGCGCCGCTTGTTTCTAATAAATAATCTGTACTTGCAATCGCGTCGTATGAATTTTCAATTACCTTCGAAAAACCAAGAAGATCCGCAACGCGCTTTCGATTAATTGGAAAACTAGTTGTAGCAAGCGCCGCTGCTCCTAAAGGAGATTGATTTACAATATGATAAGCGTTCCATAATCGCTCCGTATCACGTTGCATCACATCATAAATAGCAAGCAGATAATGACCAAATGTTGTTGGCTGCGCTGGTTGTGTATGTGTATATGCTGGCATAATCGTTTCCATGTGCTCCTCAGCTCGCTCTAGAATACTCTCTTGCAGTAGCATAAAATGCTCGATGTATTGTAGGAGATAACGTCGTAAGCTCATACGATACATCGCCACCCCCATATCATTTCGGCTTCGCCCAATGTGCATATTGCTAACAATATCACTGTCTGCTTCTTGTTGAATCAGATGCTCAACTAAAAAAAAGAGATCTTCATACTCTTTGCTGTATACTAGCTCGTCTAATGGGACAGTTTTTACTTTTTCTACCGCCGCTACAATCTGCTTAGCATTTTGTTTTTGTAGCAAACCTTCCTCTTGCAACATAATGACATGTGCATGGTGAATATGAAACATGTCATCCAATAAATAATTCCGCTGAAAACAGAATATATGTTGTAATATATAATCAGCATATGTTCTCCCTGGAAAGACTACACCTTCTCGCTGTAAAAACTCCTCGCTTCCCTCCCGCATTTCAAATAGCTCCTCTCGCTTATTGATTATTAATCATCATACCCAGCTACTAAAAAAATGTGTTTATCCAAAGAAAAAAACCGATGCATACACATCGGTTTTACTTAATAACAGTTGCTTTATATTTATCACTTTGCAATATTTGAAAATGCAAATTAAGTAAATGTTTACGTAATTCAGCACTGTCTTCCTCATTTACATTATTCGCCAAAAAGACAATCTCTGTGCAGTTTCCATGTTTGTCTGTTGCATATACAGCTTTAGACAAAGACCATGGTGTATACCCATTTTTTTGACCTGCATGTCGAAAATGTTGACGATACCTTTTCCCTTGCATATCTGATTCCACAAGTTGTGACCATTCTTTTTCTTCCTCTTTTGTGAAACCTTTTTGATGGTTTGCTTTCTCTAATAAAATCATATAGTCATTTGCAGAAGCAGCCGGGAGTCTATCTGACCAAATTTTGTCGTACTTTTCTCCCAAGAAAAGCGGAATTTCATTTTGCAGCTGCAGACCTTTTTGTTTTAAACGCTCATGTATTAACATCGCATAACGACAATATTCTTCTTGCGGCATCGTTCTTAACCTATGCGCTAATTGTTGCTTTGGAACATGTAATTCTTTGTATAAATAGCCTGGAATATATAAAGATGAAACAATTGGGAATAATGGCTGGTGTGATGGTAATCCTAATTTATTTATATTTTCATTAATATTCTCTATACCAAGGCGCTCCATTAAATATTCTGTATTTGCATTTGAGCTAAATTTCATCATTCCCCTTGCTACTTGTTCTAACGTAACTGCATTTTCTTCAATAAGTCCTTTTTTCATTAAAACATTTTGCCATCTCTCATGAGCACCGCCATCCGTCTTTGGAACGTAATAACGATTAATATCGTCCATCGACACAAGCTCATTTGGATCAATTTTCCCTTCCCCTACTTGTTTTGTAAACTCCAACGCTACAATGAGCTTCATCGTACTCGCTACAGGTAATACAACATTAGGGTTTATAGAATATACCAATTTATCATTTCGTTTCACTAGCAATGCGCTGTTTTTTTGATCTTTATTTTCTTCTACAAATGACGCAACATATTGTGCATCATCATAGTTTGAACTCCATACTTTTTTCACAAAAAAATTACCTGAGATAATAAATACGAATAAACAAAGTATTGCTATACATAATCCTATTTTCCTCAAATGGAATTCCTCTCCTAAACTTTGTCTTGTAATCTATTATATATAATTCATTCGCAAAACAATAGAGGCGATCTATGAAAAGATCGCCTCTATTGTAACTTGTAAACTTGCATACTGTCTACGTCATAACCCGAATAAAATCTTCAAGAAATTTTTTATAATGTAACTTCCAGCCAATCCTCACCCATTTTTTCATCGCTTCTGCCCTTGGCTGTGGTCTAAAGTCGGCAATACTTTCACCTTTTGCAAGACCATCAATATCAACTTGAACACGACGATATACATATTCTATCAAGGAAGGATTAACAACAGCCATCATTGTTACAACATCATGAATTGGACTTCCAGCTATGTTCGGATTTAATTTTTTATAGGCTTTATAGTAATAATTAAAAATTGGTTCGATTAATTTATTAAAATTTGTTTTTGTATTCTTTGTAATATATGTAACAGTATCAGGAGTAATGACTGCTCCATTTGTTACGTTCAGCGGAATTAATGAAACGTTCTCAGCATATTGCATTACTAAATTTGAAGCAATCGCATCTCCGTGAAAATTTGCTTCTGCAACAGGGGTAACATTTCCTGGAACAAGAAATGCCCCACCCATTATGTAATACTCTTTTACGCTTTTCATCAATTCTTTCTCTAAAATAAAAGCCGTTGCTAAGCTTGTCGAACGGCCCGCATCAACAATAATAAGCTCTCCTTTATATCTTTTAATAATCTCAAACATCTCACAAAACGGTTTCACATTTGCTTTAATCGTTTCAGGTGGACGAATAGGACCTAAGCCTTCTGGCCCATGTATTTCTGGATAATATGTTATAAATCCTCCTGAAAAAGGAATCTTTGCTCCATTAATAATCGGAATATCTTCCCTTCCAGCTATTTGCAATAAATAAGCAGCATTATTCGTTGCCTGCTCTTGAGTAACGTTTCCGTATCCTGTTACAACACCAACAATATCAATATCAGGATGTAATAACCCATACATGATTGCTAACGAATCATCAATACCAGGATCTCCAAGAAACAGTACTTTTTTCAAGACATTCAACTCCATCCTATCAATTGCTATTACTATATGACTGAAAAAAAGTGTACAGAAGTAAAATATAAACGATTTTTTATCCCATACGAAAAAGGGCATGAACAAAATATGATTTTTTTAACAAAATTTATTTTAGTAGCAGGTTATAACAACGTTGGACATATTATGCCAGACGATTATTTTCCCCAAAAACTATTTCATGAAAAAGAACGTGAGATGGACGATAACTACAAAGTTGCCATCATTGCATTAAGATGTTGGAAGGCGAAAACAAGCAGTTGCGAGAACAATTAAAGGTGGGTTACGCAGACGTTTATAGGCACATATAATATAAAGTGCCAAATGTTATTTTAGTGTTATTTCTTCAACTAACACATATTATTTTATCAAGTGGAAAGGCTACCTGATGAAATAAGGAGGTAGCCTAATAGTATGAAATACAGTTTCATCGCCTTTATGATAACATCGTCAGTTTTAAGATTAATCTTACCGAATCAAGGAAGCACTGAAACCGAGAAAATCAGTGTCGGAGAAAAACATACTGATTTTTATGATGCTTTTTTAGTATTGTTAGACCCTTATGCCAGAGAAGCGATTAATAAAAAATTCCCAAATCGTAGTTATGGATTATGGAATGCAGAAATATTAGAGGTTACACGAAGAAAAGGTGGATTTTCTCAATTTGATTTTATAGTGAAAGTTAAATACGACACTTATACAGGTCCACATAATCCACCAGAAGGTCCTGTTACTATAACTTTTGATGTAAATATTGAAGGAATTACTGTAACTGAAATCAAAGGTTAATTTCTGAGTTTATTATTCAATGTAGTGTAGTGTTTGCAAAATAAACTATAATCATTAAAATACCAATAATCCCTGATTCCGATCAAAAAGCAGGTTTTTTTGGAATTTTAATGGATTTAGGGAAATGAATAACCTATTGTTGCTTATTCAAGAAAGGCCCCCGTTTGATTAAGTACAATTATTTACATTCTTGTTTTTATATAAAAGCTGTAAAAGTAACTTACTTTCTTACATTAGTACCCAAATGAAAAAAGGATAATACCTAATCATAGTATTCTTGTTTGTTACTTTCCAACCTGCCCCATTAGCACAAAAAAAAGCTGTCAATTGATAGCTTTGATTTACAACTATGCACTAATTTTTTATTTTTTTTGAGTTTTAATTGTGAAAAATACACCAGTAACTTGATGATGTAGGTCTCTCTCTTCCATATCGTCTTATTTTCTGCCTCCTTCGTCTATTTGATAACTACCGTCCAAAAAATCATCCTTTATTTTCTATTCCACCAAATATAGTGAATCCAATAGAATCAAAGAACAGCTAAACCTTGCGATCCGAAATAAGGAAAGTTAGTCCAAGCAGCAGCATATAATTGAGGATCGTATTTCTGACCACTTTTAAAAAGTGTATAAAATAAATTTGCAATTCTAAAACAAAGATGACCAATTTCCTGTTTCTTTATCATTCCTTCTTCTACTTTACGATCATGGTATGCTTTAAAGACAATAGGCTTACGTTTCCCATTTGCTGACATCATCTCTTTAAGGACTACAGAAACTAACGGGTGCTTTAATTTAATAAAAAGGACAATACATATTAGTTATATAAAATATGTATTGTCCTTTATTTATCGTTTTGTTAATTTAGGTCTTGATAAGACACAACTCTTGCTCTTTTTATGTAAAGATTTTAAATTTGTTGTAACTTACGTGAAAATAACATACTTCCTATAATATAAGCAATAAGTGCTAAACATACTGGAAATACGACTGTATGAACACCAAAAGGATTAGGGAGAAACAGATGAAATCCCATATAAGAGCCAACTCCAACAACAATTGAAGCAAGTGCCCCGGCAGCATTCCCCTTTCTCCAATACAACCCAAGCACAAGCGGCCAAATGAACGCTGCCTCTAAACCACCAAAGGAAAATAAATTTAACCAAATTAAAAAATCAGGCGGCTTAATCGCTGCAGCATAAACAAGTAATCCAACAATCGCTGTAATCCATAGCGTTCCTCTTTTTACTGTTTGAGCAGCAGCATTTTCGTTTATGTAATTTACATAAATATCTTTAATGATGGAAGAACTCACAAGCAATAACAATGCGTTAACTGTCGACATAATAGCTGCCATTGGTGCTGCTAAGAAAACACCAGCAAGCCAAGGAGGCAATACTTTCATCGCAAGCAATGGCATTACTTTATCAGGCACACTCACTCCCGGTAAAACAACACGGGCAAATACACCGGTTAAATGCATACCAATCATAATTGTACCGACGACAACAGTACCGATAATTAAAGCTTGATGCATCGCTTTTGAATTTTTATAAGACATGGCACGTACACTAATTTGCGGTAACCCTACCACTCCAACGCCAATCAAGATCCAATATGAAGACACATATACCTTTGTCAAACTCCCATCTGCTCCAAATGGCGTAATTAAATTCGGATTGATCTGTACAAGTTCTTGTATAATATTTGAAATACCACCACCTGCAATAATCGTACCAATTAAAATAATTGTCGTACCGAGCAGCATAATAAGACCCAGTATTGTATCTGAAAGCGCAACAGCACGAAATCCGCCAATCAAAACATAAACAAGTACAAAAAACGTAAAAAGAAATAAAGACGTTGTATAAGAAAGACCTGTTAACGATTCAATTAATCTTCCACCGCCAACCCACTGCGCAACAGTTGCCGAAAACAAGAAAATAATAATACATAATGCTGATAAAATAACAACAGCTTTATTGTTATATCTTCCTTTCAAGTAATCAATTAACGTAATAGCTTCCATTTTTCTTGCAGTAATCGCAAATTTCTTTCCAAGTACAGTTAGTACAATGTAACCCGTTACAACTTGAATAGCCGACAACAATACCCAGCCAAGCCCCATGTTGTATGCAATTCCAGGCCCACCGATAAAGCTACTTGCGCTACCATACGTCGCAATCATCGTCATCGCTAATAACAATCCACCAAGTTCGCGTCCGCCCAGAAAATATTCTTGCAAAAATTTGTTATGCGCGGTCGTTTGAACACGTCTCGACGCATATATACCAATCAAAAACACAACAATAAAACATAAAATCATTGGAATAATTACATACCAGTTCATTTTCATTCCTCACTCTTCTCTTCCTCATCAAACGAAACATCTTGAAATACGAAACGGACAACAAATACAATAAGTAAAACCATTACAATAAATCCTACTATACAACTATAAAAGAACCAGGCTGGAAACCCTAGTACATATGTATATTCTTTTGGATTGCCACTACCTAATCCATATGCGAAACCGTACCATAATAGAAAGTTGATAACAGCAAGTCCAATTCCGATCCACGCTTCACGATGTGCGATGCGAAAACGCGGATCATCATGATGTTGATTCATTTCTTCCTCCTCCTTTCACGATGTATTATTGTACCATTGTTTGTATCGTTTTTCCTATAAAAAAAGCAAAATGAATATCTCTTGTGCATAATATTAGACTTACATCACAAAATTACATATTTTTAACAATTGTAACATAAATAAGATTGAAATTTCTGACTTTTTAAGTTACGATTGAAATTGGATGTCCTTCACCTAGTTTATCCCGCACTAACGGGCAGTAAAACTCCCATCTCAAGATTTTGAGAGAACAAAAAAGATAGATGGGAGATAACTACTGGCATGTGCCCGATTGGTGAGAGCTTTCCATCAGTGGGAAATAAAGAAAAACCTCTACTGATAGAAGCCTCGCTTTATCCGGCAACTCCTCTTTTATTTGGAATAAATGCAGTATTTTACTGCGTTTACATTATATATTTTTAAGGGGGTTATATAATGAGCCAACTAGCTGTGAATCTCCATGAAAAAGTAGAGAAATTTTTACAAGGAACAAAGAAACTATATGTAAATGGGGCCTTTATTGAAAGCGCTTCCGGAAAAACATTTAAAACACCAAATCCAGCAACTGGTGATACGTTAGCTGTTGTATATGAAGGCGGACGTGAAGATATTCATAAAGCTGTCGTAGCAGCACGTCAAGCGTTTGATGAAGGACCATGGTCACGTATGAGCGGTGCTGAACGTAGCCGTTTCATGTACAAGCTTGCTGATTTAATGGAAAAACATAAAGATGAGCTTGCACAACTTGAAACATTAGACAACGGAAAACCAATTCAAGAAACAACAACTGCAGATATTCCTCTTGCAATTGAACATATGCGTTATTATGCTGGATGGGCAACAAAATTAGTCGGTCAAACAATTCCTGTTTCAGGAGATTATTTTAATTATACACGCCATGAACCCGTTGGTGTTGTTGGTCAAATTATCCCATGGAACTTCCCGCTTTTAATGGCGATGTGGAAGCTGGGAGCAGCACTAGCAACTGGATGTACCGTCGTACTAAAACCAGCAGAACAAACTCCTCTTTCCGCACTATATTTAGCTGAATTGATAGAAGAAGCTGGATTCCCAAAAGGTGTTATTAACATTATACCTGGATACGGTGAAACGGCTGGTCAAGCTCTTGTCAGTCATCCTCTCGTTGATAAAATTGCTTTCACAGGCTCAACTGAAGTTGGGAAACATATTATGAAAGAAGCATCCCAATCATTAAAACGCGTAACATTAGAGCTTGGTGGTAAATCACCAAATATTATTCTACCTGATGCCGATTTATCTCGTGCAATTCCAGCAGCACTTTCTGGTGTTATGTTTAACCAAGGACAAGTATGTTGTGCTGGATCTCGCTTGTTCATACCAAAGAAAATGTATGATAATGTTGTCGCAGATCTTGCCTTATATTCAAAGAGCTTAACGCAAGGATCTGGATTAGATCCACAAACAAACATTGGTCCCCTCGTATCAGAAGAACAACAAAATCGAGTGATGGGCTATATTGAAAAAGGAAAAAATGAAGGAGCAGAAATATTAGTTGGCGGAAATAAACCTTACGAACACGGTTATTATGTTGCTCCAACAATTTTCGCAGCTGTACAAGATGAAATGACGATTGCGAAAGAAGAAATTTTTGGTCCTGTCGTTGCTGCAATGCCATTTGATGACATTGATGAGGTTATTGAACGCGCTAACAAATCAGCATATGGATTAGCTGCCGGTTTGTGGACAGAAAACTTGAAGAATGCGCATTATGTTGCAAGTAAATTACGAGCTGGAACAGTATGGGTAAACTGTTATAACGTCTTTGATGCAGCCTCTCCGTTTGGAGGTTATAAACAGTCAGGTCTTGGACGTGAAATGGGCTCTTACGCGTTAAATAACTATACAGAAGTAAAAAGCGTTTGGATTAACTTAAACTAAAAAAAGGTCTTGCCAATTGGCAAGACCTTTTCCTTGTTCTAACAAACTGACAGCCTTACTCCTTTTTATACTTGTAACCCCCCACTTACATTTAGCACTTCCCCAGTAATGTAAGAAGCAAAATCTGATGCTAGAAAGGCAGCTGCATGTGCAATATCTTGCGGTGCTCCGATTCGCCCTGCTGGAATGGCTGCAATCATCTTTTCCTTTACTTTATCCGGTATGGCTTGCGTCATATCGGTGTCCATAAATCCAGGACAAATTGCATTACATGTAACACCAAATCCAGCTGCTTCTTTTGATGCTGTTTTTGTAAGCCCAATTACACCCGCTTTAGCAGCAGCATAGTTTGCTTGACCAATATTTCCTTGCCAGCTAATTGAAGAAATATTAATAATACGTCCATATTGTTGTTTACGCATATACAAAAGTGCTGGTTGCATACAGTTAAATACACCCGTTACATTTACTTGCAATACTTGCTCCCATGCTGTTTTTTCCATTTTATGCAACATTGCATCTCGTGTAATTCCAGCATTATTTACTAAAATATGCAATGCACCGTATGTTTGAATCGCATACTCAATTAGCGATTTTGCATCCGTATGGCTGCTTACATCACAAACATAAGCCCTTACATCATATCCTTCTTGCAATAACTGTGTTGTCGTACTGTTTAAAGCTTCTTGATTAATATCACTTAGTAATACTTTCGCTCCTAAAGTGCCAAATACACGTGCAATTTCTTTTCCAATCCCTTGTGCTGCACCTGTAACAACAGCTGTTTTCCCCTCTAAAAAATTCATCCTTCTCCCTCGCTTTTTCTATGTATTTTCTATATATTTCGTCTTATGTATTTCATTCTCCTTTTTTGCATAAAAAAGTCTATTTGTGTCACACTATAATTGAAACTTAGCATAACACAAGGAGATTGTGTGAGATGAAAAAAAAGAATTTACAGCAAAACAAAGTGTCCGATGGAATTGATGTTGAGTTTTCTCAAGAACTCGCTAACCAAGATGACTTAGAAGCTCAAGCTCGTGCAGATGCTGCAGATGCACGTCAAAAACACCAACCAAACAAAAAATAAACCGAGGACATATTCTCGGTTTATTTTTTGTATTTTTTCACATAATGCGCAAAGGTAAGTAAGGGAAATAAGCGATGATAACTATGATAACGAATATAAAATTCCCCAGGCAATCCTGCTCCAGTTGGATATTCAATATGTTCTAAAGAATGCTCTAGCAAATAATTGATTCCCTTTTGAATATATGTTGTTTCCGTATCATGTACAGCGATTAGGGCATCTAAAGCCCATGCCGTTTGAGAAGGTGTACTAAAAGGTATTGAAATAAACCGCTTTTCTTTACTACTTTTACACGATTCTCCCCAGCCGCCATCACGATGTTGAATCGTTTCTAACCACCGCGCCGCTTTTTCTAACGTTGGATGATTTGCTGGCAATCCGTTTGCCCGCAGACCTGTTACAGCAGCCCATGTACCATATATGTAACAAACTCCCCATTTTCCATACCAAGAACCATTTTGTTCTTGATTACGGAGGAGCCATTGCATTGCCCGTTGCAAATCATATGCACTTATTTTATTTGGCGCATAAGTTCCAAAAAACTCAAGCACCCTCCCTGTTAAATCTGCTGTAGACGGATCAAGAATCATATCTTCTGCACTATCGAGAGGAACATGCGCAAACATATGCTTATTAACATCCTTCTCAAACGCTCCCCAGCCTCCATCTTTATTCTGCATTCCAAGAATCCACTGTATCCCCTTATTCCAAGCTTGTTTTACTTTCTTATCTTTCTTCGCAATGTAAGTAAGTGAACGTAGCGCCGCTGTTGTATCATCACAATCTGGCGCAATGGTATTCGAATCGGTAAATCCCCATCCGCCAGGAGGTAAAGAAGGTGCATGAACATGCCAATCCCCATAAGAAGTATGCTGTTTCTTTAATAAATAGCGATTTGCTCGTTCAATCATCGCATCATCTTCTGACACATTTGCTTCTTGCAAAGCATAACTCAAAAGAGCAGTATCCCACACTGTTGAAGGTGAGTTTTGCAAATGGGCACCATTTTTTGTATTCCATATGTACGACTGTATCCCTGATACACCTTTCTCAATAATAGGAGAATGTCTAGAATGACCGAGAGCAAGGAGAGCGTAAATCATATAAAAAGTAGCGCTCGCATAAGTGTAAAGTGTTCCATTTCCTTCTATACGTTCTAGCATAAAACGTTCCGCTGCTTTATATCCTTTTTGATGAAGAGAATATGGATAAGAAATGAGTTTTTTCCCTTCTGATAAAATCGTTTGCAAAACAGAAGAGCGTTTATTATGAAACCAATCTGATTTATTCGCACCCACTATGTAACTAAGATTAGGAATAATATTTTCTTCTATTACAAATTTCTTATTCATACAAATGAGCGTAGGAACGAAATGAATACGTGCAGAATTACTCAATTCATACATACTAAACGGGGAATGATCCGGTAGAAAGAAAAAAGTCATGGGAAAATGAAACAATGCAGGGTAATCGTATTGCCCATGTAAGGCTAACATAAACTTCGTCATAAAATGAGCGTTTGTAATGCCACCTTGTTCAAGAATAAATTGTTCTGCACGGCGCAGCACATAGTCTTCTTTCTTAAATTTCCTAGAAGCTAACAATGCAGTATACACTTGAATTGTAGCTGAAAGATTTCCATTCAGCTCATCTTCATACAATTTCCATGTCCCTTCATTTGCTTGTAAAGAAATTAGTCTTGTCACAAATGGCTCTATTTCTTTTTCTCTTCGTAACGTACGTAATAATAAAATCATATGACAATCAGTTAATGGGGATCCCTCAAAGCAAAAACGCCATGTTCCATCTCTTTGCTGCATCGTACGTAACGCTGTAATTTGTCTCTCCATTTCCTGCTTTACTTTGTCATACAGCAGCATAGATGTCCCCCCTCTTTATTGAATCCATATACAATATTCAATAACATACGTAAATATGTGTAAAACAAAAAAGCAAAGTGAAGTTGATTCCTCACTTTGCTTACGAACAATACCAAATCGCAACAACAATTCCTAAAATTGCCCCGACAATGACTTGATATGGCGTATGACCGACAAGTTCATTCAATTTTTTATACTCTGTTTGTCTTCCATGAAAAAAGTCATTTAAAATTTTTGCTTGTTTACTTACAGCAAGTCTTACTCCTGATGCGTCATACATGACAATAATCGCAAAAATCGTCGCAATTGCAAATACAGAGCTCGTAATTCCTTCTTCAATCCCAATTGCTATTGCTAACGCTGTGACAGTGGAAGAATGAGAACTCGGCATTCCACCAGAGGCAAAAAACTGTGCAAAATCAAATTCTCTCTTTTTTACTAAAGTGATTATAACTTTTGTAAGTTGTGCTAAGAACCAAGCAATCACTGCAGACATTAATGGGTTGTTATGTAAAATCGTCTCCATAATTCGCACCTCACCGCTTATAATGGAATATCCTTACTTACATTATAAAGAAAACGGCATACATAATACTATGCCGTTTTACGAAACTTTTGCAGATTTATTTTTTATAAATTTCGGCTGCTTATTTAACATAAATTTCGTTTTCGCTATCGAAAATGTAAATAACGCAATCCAAATAAAGAAAAATGCTATCATATGAGTCCCTGTAAAATGTTCATGAAAGACAAAAATTCCTAATACAAGACTGATTGTCGGTGCAATATATTGCAAAAATCCGACCATTGATAACGGAATAAGCTTTGTACCTTTTGCAAAATATAAAAGCGGTAATGCAGTAACAATACCAGCACCAGCTAAAAGTAACGTCGACGTAATCGAAACTGATCCAAATGAACCAATTCCTTGAACACCTAACATTCCTAAATATACAAGAGCAATCGGCATTACAAGCATCGTTTCCATCGTAAGCCCAATCATTGAATCATAATCTAATAATTTCTTTGATAAACCATATAAACCAAATGTACATGCTAACGAAATCGCAATCCACGGAATGGATCCATAGTGAACTGTTAAAATTGCAACCCCAAATGCCGCTAACCCTACGGCAACATATTGCCAAAAATTGAGTTTTTCTTTTAAAACGAGCGTGCCAAGTAAAATACTAACAAGCGGATTAATATAATAACCTAGACTTGCTTCAATCACATGATTATGATTAACAGCCCATATGTACACAAACCAGTTCCCGCTAATTAATATAGAAGCAACAGTTAATGACATGAATAATTTAGGACGTTTAAAAAGTTGCACAAGCTCACTCGCAAATTGACCAAAACGTTTGCAAATCAATAAAACAAGTAACATAAAAGCGAATGCCCAAACGATACGATGAGCTAAAATTTCTTCTGCAGGAACTTCATCTATCAGTTTCCAATAAAGTGGTAGAACTCCCCACATCATATATGCACTTGCCGCATATATAATCCCCTTTTTTTGCGCTTCCATTTGACTCCCCTCTTTTCTTTTTTCTTCATTATAAAGTGTCCTTCTACCTTTTTACAATTTTCCGCTACATAACTTTTTCACACGGACCACCTTACTATAATATCCAAAAGATATATGCTCCCGCAGCCGCAAGGAATGGAATACCAAACACAAACTTATTTTTATGTGTCTTATGATGAAACATATACATCCCAATCCAAGCTCCAATTCCTCCCCCTGCTGCTGCGACTAAAAACAACGTACTCTCCGGCGTACGCCACTGCTTCTTCTTTGCTTTTCTTTTATCTAGTCCCATCATCATAAAAGCGAGAACATTAATAATTACAAAATAACCCCATTTCAGCATATTATTAAACCTCTTTCATACATTTTCCCAATCAATTATTTATCCCGTACTAACGGGCAGTAAGCCTCCACTGATAGGAGGTTCAATTTATTATACACTCATTTTATTTTTTAGTTTTATAAATATGTAACAATGATTTTATCTAATCAAACAAAAAATATTGACTATGATAATTATTTTGTGATATTATAAATAATTTTACTTATCATCTTATATATGATAAACTTAGAAAGGTTACCATATGGAGGTGGATTATTTGTTTCAAATTGGCGATAAAATTGTTTATCCAATGCACGGAGCAGGTGTGATTGAAGCCCTAGAAGAAAAAGAAATCCTAGGAGAAAAACAAAAATATTATGTAATAAGAATACCAATTAGTAATATGGAAGTAATGATTCCGATGAAAAAAATGATACAATTACGTATACGATTAATTGCCGATAAGCTTACATTAGAAAATGTATTACTTATTTTGCAGTACGGCGAATCAGATGATTCACTCTCATGGAAGCAAAGATATACCCAAAACATGGAGAAAATGAAGACGGGTGAAATACAAGAAGGTGCTGAAGTAGTTCGCGACTTAATACGTAGGAATAAAGTAAGGGCACTTAATACAAGTGAAAAACAAATGTTAGACAACGCACAAAAAATTTTAATTAGTGAATTAAGTTTAATTAAAGGAATTACTGAAAATCAGGCAATTGATTTGTTAAATACGAAAGTCGGCTAGGTAAAGAAATCCTTTTAAAACCGTTTTGAACTTGATTTTAAATTATATAAGATACCTAAAACGACAAAATAGCCTACATCTATTTTGTTTTTTTTTTGCTTTATGTACCTCAATATGATATAATTGCAAATACGATTTGATTATAGGAACATTACCCTCTAAGAAAAAATTCTTTTTCCTCTAAATGAATTATTCTCACCACTTTTTATTCTCATACTTCTAAGTATACGATGAGGTTCATTTATCCAAGCATTGTTTTTGGATATCCCGATTCATACTGGCACGGTCATCGGAGCCGTAAGGACGAAAGAGAGGTAGGGCTTTCGTTGTTTTGAGGTTTCAAAAACGATAATGAACATTTACTGTTCTTATCTTCCATTTTAACGTAAAAACGATAACAGATTTAAATATATGCTTATATTTGCTCGGTTCATATAAATAGGAAACACATCTTTAGTAATATTATAAAAGTTTTTTATATGAAAACAATCAAGACAGTAAAATGGTTTAATAGTGAAAAAGGATTTGAATGTACGAAGTACAAAATGATAGTAATGTTACAGTAAATTGCATTCAAACAAGTTAACAGAGGTCAAAACCTAAGAATGTTGTAAAACTATAAGAAAACGAAAAGAACATGCAACAGTTTGCTGCATGTTCTTTATTATTCTTCTCCAGTTTCTCTCTCATCTCCACTGATACATTCATGAATTGATTGACTCTCTTTCTCCTCCATACAAATCATCGCACGATAAATTTCTGAATATAGACCAAACACTTGATACACACTTCCAAGAAACGGCATCAGAATCCCTCTTTTCCAAATAATAAATTCCAAAGTTAAGGATTCCCTATCTTTTCTTAAACATTCGCATTTGTATCTTCCTCTTCTATTTGAACGTTAAGAAGATGTAACCATTTTTTATACGGTGCACTGTTTGGATCTACAAATTCTTTTGCATATGAGCGATTCCAAAGTTGCTTTACAAATAAAGTCGCTTCTTTTTTTGCTGCTACTTCCGCTCCAGTCCCGTAATAAGCTTTAAAATATTGTTCAATTTCATCAACAAGTAATCGTAACAGTTCATCAGATGTTTCTTCTAACGTCGGATCATATTTCGCTTCCTTATCGTACATCAAGATAACATCTAAGATATTATGAACATGTTCTTTTCGAAGCCATCTTATATCTTGCGCACCTAATACAAATGAATGTGTATATAAATGTCCTCCGTGCTGCAATGCTTTTCCCTGTTCTTCTTCAAAACGAGAAATAATATTTTCATATATAAATGGATTATGAAGCAATGCACGGTGCAATTTATATCCTTCATTTGTTACATTTTTCCCCATCGATTGAATAAGAGAACTTCGACCCACTCCGTTATATTGGTAAACGAACTGACCATCCACAGCAGCAAGACTAATCCAACGATATATATATGCATACAATAAAGCACGATTACACTTATCATAATCCAGCTTCGTTTGTGTTACATTTAAGTCTGGCATAAAAGCAGGTAAGTGCCAATACTTATCAAGATGCGGTGTTAAATTCGATTTACGAACGTTTAATTTATTTACGCGGCGATAATAAGACTGAAAGTAATCTCCCTTCTCGTTCACATAACCGTTTGCAATATGCCCAGACGATAATTTCGGAAAATCTTGCAGCGACAATCCGTAATGCGCACGGTAACATACAATTTCATACGGTGAAAAAGCTTCATCAACTGTTTCTTTTTCCTGGAACATCTCTTGTAGCGTCTCTTCATTTAACTCTTGATGAATAAGCGGATGAATACCCCAATATTGCAATTCACGATGATGCGCAACTTTCGGTATAAATGGACTTGCAAGATGCAGCAAATCTTCAATTTTCTCACTTACATACTCTGTCATATCACGCTTTTGAATAGCCGCTTCTTTTCGCAGTGCTTCAATAATATTTAATTCTAATTTATCTCGGTAGCGATCTTGCAATTCCTGCTCACAATACGTTAAAATATGTTTCCGATAAAAATCTTCTACTTTTTGTGATTGTCCTTCCTCTACCTGCGCTCCCCTGCAATATTCACGATATAAACTCATATAAATTTCAGCAGATATCTCTTTTGGCAACACACCATTGTTTACATGGTGATGAATATCGTTCCACATTTCTTCCTGCATTCGCTCATCTGCTAATACGTATACATTTGTTGGATTTGTTTTTCCCTCAAATTCTTTACTACGTTTTTGAATGTCTAATAATAAATTTTCACGAGTTTCTTGTAAATTATCAAAGAAACGCTCCCAATATTGAATCATTTTATCTACAGCCTGATATAAAGATTGATAAACAAGCTCTAATAACATTTCTTTTCGATATTCATTTAACTTGTGTACATATTGGGTCGCAATATCTTGAAATTCTTTTCGAAATAAACGCTGTTCATTATGAAACATTTTTCCAAACCAACCTTGTTGCTGCGTCAGTTCAACACGTCTAACAGCTGTTACCGTTCCTTCAATATTGCTCACATTAAATTTTTTATCATAATTTTGGATAAGACTGCGTTTCTGTTCATTATTTTCATGCAGACGATTCATTTTTTCGGTTAACAATTTACGAATTTCATATAACATGTAACGTGCAGCGACAGGATGAACAGGATCTGTTTTCTTTAAAAACCATGTATTCAACTGATATGACTGACCCTCTGAACCACTTGGTGTAAATCGATCAGTTTCAACCATATCATATATCAATGTTGTTACATGCTCATGTACACGGCTTGGTATCGCATACGCATATAAGCGTACAGCATGGTCCACCCGTGCCACTTCACCTTTCATTTGTTCAGCAATTTTCAGTTTTGCAGCTGAAATTTTACACTCTCGCTGCAAGCGATTTAACTCTTCATCTTTTTGTACCGTACGCTGCACATAATTTTCTACCGCTTCTAAAAATAATTTTGATTTTGATATACCAATTTTTCCGCCTTCTGCTCCTTCGCGCGTTTCATAATACATTTGCTTATAAAACACATGCGCCTGTTCTGGACGAGTCGCCAAATGTTCTAAATCTTCTAAGAAACTTTTTCCTCGCTCGGGCTTTTCACGCTGCATACCGCGGCGAACGTCTTGCTCATACCGGCTTTTCTTATCTTGAAAAAGTCGATCTAAATGAAGCCACGATTCATCTAGCCCTTGCACTGCCCATTTTAAAGCGCAGTAACGAAGAACATTTTCGTATGGATAAATAAGTTTTGCAGCTCCTGCTCCGCAATAACGAGCTTTACCATTTGAATCAGCAAGTTGTTGAATTTGATTATCTTCTTGTGCAAAATGACTCGTTGACATCGGACTAAATAATTGTAAATAAATTGTATTTGTCATTTGTTCCATATAATCAGACAAACTATGCAAATGGTGACCATGTAAATTTTCATAATCATATAAGAAGCAATAATTGTATGGTAAATGATGCTGCATAATGGTGTGATTTGTGCGTCCGTCTTCATCTACTTGATCCGGACGATATTCTAACTCAATTGTAACGCCCCCGCGGCGTGATAATTCTCCTGTAGATCCTAAAGTAATTGCGTGTAATTCTTTTAATGATGCATATCCGTTTGCCTGCACCGTTTCAAATTCTTTTCCGCTTATTGTGCGTGTTTTGACGAGAACATCAGGAAGTAAAAAAGCACCGCGAATTAAAATGTTGTGATGTTGCAACTTTTTCCGAAGCATTTCTCGTAAATATAGAGCGATTTGCAAAAACATACCGGAACCTGTGCCACCTGCTAATGACGTAACAATAATAACGCGAACACCGTATTCTGTTGTATCACTTGTTACCGGAAAAATCTTCTCAATTTCTTGCCAAAAAGCTGTTAATTTATCTTCCTTCATCGCTGCGCGAAGTGCTAGGCGAGAAATAACTCGAAGTTGACCAGCACCTTCTGTTAATGGTTTATCTAGTACAGTCGGGTCAATCGGAAACCAATCTGGAATCGTTGGATCTTCCGCCATATATTCGCGCGGTGTTTTACTAGAGCTCGTTTGTGTCACAAATTTACGAATATGCTGAAAGTGACTTAACGTATTAATATCTGTATCAAATACGTGCATCGCTACTTTTTTACGCCGTTCTTTCGGGAGCTTTCGGTAAATATCATGCGTAACTGTACTTCCAATTCCCCCGAGTCCAATTAAAATTGTTGGCACTTGAAAATCCATGTGAACCACCTTCCTATTTATTCACATTCATATCTATATACTTCTTTTCCATAACCGCGATCAATAACAACCATTTCGTTCGGATATAACGTTTTATACTCGCGTCCTGCTTCTTCATCAGTTAGGACCATACCATCAATCACCATGCCTGGTACTTGAGAATCTTTCGTAACAAATATAGATTTTGAGCCATTTTTTGCAATAAACGTAACAGATTGCACTGTTTTCCGCTCCGCTCGAAATGGAATACCAAAATAATGATTCCACCATTTCGTTCGCAGTGGCTCTGGTTCAGATTTATATAACCAATCTTCCGCAATAGATTGGTCCCATTCATAATACATAAGCGCTTTCCTATGAAAACGTGGGCGAACTATCCATCCAACAATAAGAATTGTAATAATGAATAAGATTATACTAAATGGTAAAACGAACTGAAAAATAGTCGCATAACGCTCTAAAAAAGGAACGTCAATAATAGACAACGAAATTTGTTTACTAACTTTGTGCGATTGTGAATCTCGTAATGTGATGGTAGCTTCTATGATGCCGGTGTCTGTAAAATTAAATGTGTTGGAGTAATAAGGACGAGGATATACATATATTTGATTTCTATTTTGCTTTAACTCATAGTTGATAGATTTATGAAATGTAATAGTTACTGTTTTCAACAATTCCCTTACTTCTGCTTCTGACATTGATTCTTCATTTAATAGTGGTTGTATAATAAATGGTGCACTATGCTCTAAATTTGTTACTTTTTCTTTATAATTCGTGGTAACAACTTTTAATGATAGTTTTGGTTTTGGAACGGATTGAATGCGAAATTCTTTCGTTTGGCGATAAAACCCTTTTATATTCATGTGCACATTTCCATGCACAGCGTCTCTCCCTATCTTCGTTTCATAGTAGAAGACTTTTCGTTTCCCATCCCATTGCATCGAATACATTTGACCATTTATTTCTATTTGAGCATTAAAATATGAAGCATCTACCGGTACATTTGTTGGTTTTGCTTCTATAATTGCTGTTTGATTTTCATAGATTTGTTCTGTTTCTTTTTTCGGGTCCTTTCCTTTTTCATATATGGAAACGGTATAATCTAACGCTGGTTCTACTAGTACTTTCATATTTTCCTTTGTCACTGCTTGATCAATTTCTACCATATATGTTCCTGGTTCCATTACAGCATTGTTTTTAGACATAATATGAGTAATTCCACCATATAATCCCATTCCCGCCGGTGCTTGAATCGAAAATCTTGATTGTAAATTGAGTGATCCTTGTATATTTTGGACACGATACGGTATGTTTTGAGAAGATTGACCAACAAGCGTAATTCGTTTTAACGGAAATGGTGTTTTAACTTCAATCTTGTTTCCTACTATATTTGTTTTTACCGCTTCTTCTACTGATGAAAATGGATCACGATTCGCTATTAAAGCAGCGGCTTGGTTGACGCTGTGGATAACACCATCTTCTCCACTTGTTGGGAATACGATTCCATTTATCTGGTGTTTCCAAATATCTTTAAAGACGTTCATTTGTGCTTGTTCTTGCGCCCCTAAATTTTCTTCCATTGTAATTAATACTGCATGTAAAGAAATGTTTTTTGCTTCCATTTCTTTTTTAAAAGTACTGAGCGTTTCTGAAATCCTTTTTTTTCCACTATCATCTTGTTTTTCTAGCTCATTAAACGCTCCATCTGTTAGAATAATAAGCCAAAATTCACGATTGGCATTTTCCTGAGTTTGCCTCTTAATAGATTGCATAGCTGTTTCCACTGATTGAAAAGGTGTGTTAACATGTTCATTCCATGTTTGAATCTTTTCAATTTCCTCTTGCCGTTTGTTATTCGCTAGAGAAACTGTTATTTCTTGCGATGGATGACTCATTGGTACATAAGAAAACGTATCTTTTTCATCTAACAATGCAATCAAACTTTGCAATGCATAATTTGCATACTTCCAGCGATCATTATTACGCATACTACCAGAATCATCATACACAAGTGAAACAACACGCTGCCTCGCTTCTTCTCCTTTCGCTAAACTAGAAAAAGGACAAATACATATGAGTAGTAAAAACAAAATAGATGTGGCTATGATTCGAATATGCATGTTGAAGCTTCGCCACCTTTGTAGACAAATTCCTATGTTTAAACTTATGAGAAGAAATACAAGATATGACTTGTATTTCGAAAAACGAACGAGAATATAATATTATTATGTAAACAATCATTTAATAAAAAACTGCTCATTTTCAGTTTTTTATTTTCTTCTAATTTTCATCATAATTTACTTTCTCACCCAATATTTTTGCCACTTCTCATTAAAGTACATTTCAACTTCCTATGCCATATATATCCGGTTTTAATTATATCGGTTTCTATAGAGTAATAAAAAAACTGACATTTATACTTTAGAGTTTGTATGTAATAGTAATAACCAAAGCTCCGCTCTATAATTTATATCAGTTTACATAATTAAATTATTTTAACCTTGGTATGTTTTTTAGATTTTCATAAGATATCGCCTCTAATTTTCTTTTTCCTCTACCTTCTATCGTTTCTGCCATACATAAAGCATTCCAAATTGCCTCTTCTACGGCTTCAATTGTCATTGCAAATAAATGAGAAATTTCTTTCCCATCTTCACGCAAAAATTGATACTGCAATGATTCTGTAGTTGGCGTATGAGAAATACGATGTGCTGTTGAAAAGGCAATAACAATATCCCCGCTCCCATGCGCTCCGTAAGAACCCGCCTTTGCAAGTCCAAAAGTTGCTCGCTTTGCTATGCGATGTAATTGTCTATCACTTAACGGCGCATCGGTTGCGATAACAATCATGATAGAGCCATCTGGCAAAGTTTCTTCGTTCTCTTTTTGAATATATAAATCTTCTTTTCTCCCAAAATTCGTAACAACTAAAACACCCACCGTATACGTATCTTTTGTAAAAGTTATTATGCGTGAGCTTGTACCAATTCCGCCTTTATATCCAAAACAAGCCATCCCTGTACCAGCTCCCACGCATCCTTCTTCCACTGGACCATTTTTTGCGTTTGTAATGGCCTCAATTGCATGCTTGGGTCTTACATAAAGCGTTCGAATGTCATGTAAATATCCATCATTACACTCTCCAACAACAATATTTACAGTTCCAGTTGTATCACCAATTTCCTCATTCCGCTCTAGCAAATATCGTAATGTCCCTTCTAATACCGGAGCAACTCCAAATGTATTGGACAGCATAATCGGACTTTCAAGTACACCTAGTTCTTGTATTTGAATCGTTCCAATCGTTTTTCCAAAGCCATTAATAACATAAGAACTAGCGAATACTTTTTCACGAAATATATTTCCATCATGCGGTAAAATCGCCGTGACACCAGTACGAATATGCATTTCTTCCTTCAAAGTAACATGCCCCACTAAGACACCTTCAACATCAGTAATGGCATTCCATTTTCCCACATCATATTTTCCAATTTTCACTCCTAGTTCACGTAACCGCACTCGCTTCATACTTTTACCTTTTTTCTTAATTTTCTATCTCTTATTATAACAAAGATGAGAGTGCAATCTACAAGCACTCTCATTGTTTTACGTATACTTCTACAACTGGATTTTCTTTGTGATCAGCATGAAGACGAATGTTACTTTCTTTTACATTGTAGATATCCGCCAATAGTAATACTGTTAATATGTTAGGAAATTTGCTATCTGTGCCATATTTTCGTTCAAGTGCTTCCTTATATTCAAACGCAAGATCTCCTTGTATATATGTATACACTTCAAAGCCATCTTGTAAATCACAGACAATGGTATCAATAATATCAGCTCCTACTTGACGTGTCATCTCTTTTCGAAGTGCATCCGTTAATGCATTCCATGACACTTCATACGTTTGAAATGTATCTGAATGACTCATTTTTTTCTCTCCTTTTTATCTCACTCTAACAGGGAGTAACATTTTTCATTACTAGAAAACAATCCTTCCTTATCATTCCCGTTTTTCACTACAATTATGATGGAATAGACAAACGTACAAGCCGCTCTTGTCCCTTTATCATATCGTAATATTGGAAAGAGAAAGGGGCAAAATTATATGAGTTCTCATAAACATTTTCATACATGTCGGCGTTATTATGGGCGAGTCGTACGTATTGAAGATTATAAAGGCAATATCCATATTGGAAGAATTGTTGATCTAACAGATGAATCAGTATGGATTGAACCCGTTCATCGCAAACGATTTGACCACGGGTTTGGCTTTGGTGGTAGCTTCGGCTGTGATTTCTGCGGTGGTTTAGGTGAATGTAACCATTGTGGATTTGGATTTGATGACTGTAGATCTGGTAGATCTCGTAGATCTGGTAGATCTCGTAGATGTGGTAGATGTGGATTTGATGAATGTAGATGTGGGTTTGGTGGATTTGGTGGGTTTGGTGGATTTGGAGCCGTTGAACTTGGTCTTGGATTTATTTTTGGTATTTCATTAGCTGCTTTATTTTTCATTTAAAGAAAAGCCAACATATTGTTGGCTTTTTTAATAAAGTGAAACTTCCATCAGTGGAGGGTTCTTCATCCACCACTGATGGAAAGCCCGCCCAATCGGGCTTTTACGGAGAATGAAGTTCACCATTAATCAAAATTCCACTTTATTTTTGACAAATAAAAATCCGGTGCCCTAATATATGCTTGTATTGATGTAAAATATGTTCATGCGCAATCCATGCATTATACAAATCTTGTGAAATAAAATCTGATATATCCCACTCTGGCTCTTCTACATGTGCAGAAATCGTTGTTGCAATGGTTCCGCCTCCAAGTACACGTACTGTTTTAAAATTTGCTTGTTTAAAGAGTATAACCCATTCTTGTGCTGTTAACAGTTGTTCCATTCCATATAAAGTTACTATATTTTTTTCCTCATGTACTGGTAAATGTTGCTCAATTACCAATTCAATAACAAGCAGCGTCCCGCCACATTGTAATACACGGTAACATTCATCTATCGCTTTCCTTTTATTTGTAAACGCAAGAACGGATTCTCCTAATACAATATGAAACATTTCATCACGACACGGTAGTGCCTCTACACTCCCTGCAATGAGCTCAATATTTACTCCATCCTTATACCATCTTTTTTTTGCTTTTTCAATCATCGTTTCATTTATTTCAACTGCACTTACAGCAGAGCCATACTGTTTCGCAATATAGGAAGCTGTCCTGCCTGTTCCACAACCAATCTCTAATAATTTTGTATGCTGGTCTAATGAAAGCTGTGCTAATAATTGCTTTGTTAACGTAAAACCTCCTGGATGTGCACTGCCAATACCAAACGCTGCTAGGAAATCTAAATAAGAATATTGTTTCATATACATCTCCTTCTATCTCACATTTAACGGGCATATTCAGAAAAACAAAGGATATAGATAGAAGATTTCTGCCCGGAAAAACTTAATTAGTCGGATTGACTATCATAAATGACAACATTCATTAATGAATGTTTTTATTTATTGTAGTACTGCATATGTATTCATTACACTTCAAAATGTGCACATAGAGAAAGAGGATACGTTACCGCATCCTCCTCTTTTTAAATAATTATTTATCTTCTTTTTCAGTGATATATGTCCACTTGTAGCTGAAATCACCACCAACATTATGCTTAACAATGTTGTGTACAGTTGGACGTTGTAAATAAGAAGTTCCACGTTGGTACAGCGGTGCAATTGCAGCATCATCAAGTAACATCTTCTCAGCTTTCGCAAGTTGTTCCCAACGAGTTTTCTCTTGTGTTAATAAATCTGTTTTACCTTTTTTAACAATGTCATCATACTCTTTATTTGAGTAACTCATTTGGTTATGAGAGTTTGTTGTTTCAAACATATCGATGTATGTCATTGGATCTGCATAGTCAGGACCCCAACCAGCGTAAGAGATATCAAAGTCTTGATCTGTTTCTAGTTTTAGTTTTTGCTTAAATGGTTGGTTTTTCAAGTTAATTTTTAAGCCTGGTAAGTTTTTCTCTAATTGCTCTTTTAAGTACTCACCAATTTTCTTCGCATTATCAGTATCGTAGTTTAATAATTCAAGTGTGATTTCGTCTTTACCTAACTCTTTCTTCGCTTCATCCCAAAGTTTTTTCGCTTCTTTCGTATCATATGATACAGATTTTACATTTCCATTAATTGTACGGAAATCTTTATCATCTGGACCTTTTACGAAGTCAGCTGGTACAAGATAATCAGCTGGTTTAGAACCATCATTTAAGATTACGTTCGCCAACGCTTTCTTATCGTATGCTTTTGCGATTGCTTGACGAAGTTTCTCATTTTTAAGCGGCGTGTCTTGTTGTTTCAGACGTTTTTCGTTTAATCGTAAGAAGAATGTAGATGGCTCTAAATAGCTTCCAAATTCATCTTTCTTCGATTTATATTTATCAACATATTCAGCACTTAAAGCAACGCGATCAGCTTCGCCGCTTTCATATAAGTTAACACGAGTAGATAATTCTTTTACAACGTTAAAGTTGATTTCTTCTAACTTAACTGTGCTCTTGTCCCAATATTGATCATTTTTCTTCAGCTTCCAACCTTGTTCATGTTTCCATTCTGTCATAGTGAACGGACCGTTGTATACTAAGTTCTCTGCTTCTAAACCGTATTTATCGCCTTTTTCTTTTACAACCTTTTCATTTAACGGATAGAAAGAACCGAATGTTGTTAATTCAAGAAAATATGGCACTGGGTTGTCTAATTGCACTTCTAATGTATTGTCATCAACAGCTTTTACACCTAAAGAATCAACTGGTGCTTTGCCTTCGTTGATTGCCTGTGCATTTTTCACATCATACATAATAAATGCGTATTCAGCAGCTGTTTTTGGATCTAATAAACGTTGCCATGCAAATACGAAATCTTTCGCTGTTACAGGATCACCATTTGACCATTTCGCATCTTTGCGAAGCTTAAACGTATATGTTTTGCCATCATCGCTCTTTTTATACGATTCCGCCATACCTGGAGTTGGTTTTTGGTCTTTATCCAGACGATATAATCCTTCCATTACGTTATTTAAAGCAAGGAAAGACACTGCATCTGTTGCTTTAGAAGAGTCCATAGACGGAATTTCTTGCGTTTCTAGTAAGTTTAACACTTGTTTTGATGCTAACTTACCTTCTGTTTTTTTCTCTTCATTTTTTGGCTCTGTGCTTGCTTTTTTGTCCCCTGATCCCGAACATGCTGTTAAAGCCACGCTCATTGCTAACACTGGCGCTACTACAGCTGAGATTTTTTTAATCTTTTTCATTTTGTACCCTCCCTAATTTTATGTACGATACTACTTGTGAGAAACTTTTTTGATAACTTTATGTTTCTATATAGTTATCAGAAAATTTCTATTAATTAATATTCTACTAATTTTTTTGATTTTGTAAAGTGGTATTATTAAAAAAATTAAAAAAATTATTTTATTACAGTAATATTTATAATCATTCTGTAAAATAACTCAAGAAAAAAGGCATCCCCTTACTGTATGGATGCTTAAATCCTTTTATTTATTACTATTTATTACTATTTTTTTAAAAAAACATATAAAACAATGATTTACAATATATTGCATTCTTATACATATCCTCTTTATGATTCTTTCATTTTATTCTCTTGTATTTCCAGCAAAACTTTCTCATGTTTTGTCTGACAATTTTATTTTTACTCTTCGTAACAATAGCAACACTCTTATTATTTCTTACACTATATAATTACGGACTTCTAATATAAAGTGAAACTTCCATCAGTGGAGGTTTTCTTCATCCCCCACTGATGGTTAGTTGAACCAATCGGGCTTTTACGGGATAAAGCGATCGATACTAAACAAAAACGCTAATCCTTTTTACAAAATAACTTCCAGTGTGGAAAATCCATCGCCATTAACTGTTACTGCATCTTTTCATTTTCTTTATTAAAATTTTGGCTTTGTTAAAGAACATTATTGATTTTTCTTATTGAACAAACGAAGCAGGATAGTTAGAAGAAGGATTAGGACATTAAGTATGGAATAAGTTTTTTAAACACCAAATAAAGGAGCGTATGTAATGCATAAAAACGAATATGAATGGGTCAAACAGACTCGATCCGTACTTCTTGACTTTTGTAAAGAACTAGAACCAAATGACTTTACTCGCCAAATGGGGTTCGGTTGGCAAAGCGTGCGAGATACAATGGTACACATAGCAGACTGTTATAACGCTTGGCTTGGCTCATTTGTTTTATTAAAAACGAAGAAACCGCTCACTTCAAAGGAAGACCTGCAACAACTCAGTTTGAACGAAATAAAAGTACGCTTTGAACATATAGATTCTCTTGTAAATGAGGTATTTGAAGTACTTGCCCATCACATGGATGAGCCGATTCAGAGGGAGATCCCTTGGAGAGAAGAAGGAGAAACGTTATCAATTACACCTGGTAAATTGATAACGCATGCAATCACTCACGAATTCCATCACAAGGGACAGATTTCAGCCATGATACGTCAGATGGGGTATGAACCTCCAAACACAGATGTATTAGGAACTAGTGATTAGGGAGAATACGTTTGGTGCCGTTTGTTGAAAACAGAAAGTAAAAAGCATGGTACCAACATATGTGAGGCTGTTTTTAAGCAGCCTTTTTTGTTTGTGGTACAACAGAGAGCGAATTCATTCGTCCCTCCCAGCGAATCTGAAGTGAAGATATTGGAATTAGAATGTATCTACCATAATAACAATTGGTTGTTTTTACAAATGAGTTAGGCTGTACCTAACCGAAATTCATCCCCACCTTACCGCTAGGCTACTGCCTGTTACGTGCTTGAAGATGGGGACTTCTTTCTGAAATACGTTAAATAAAGCGGTAAGGTTTCTTAATTGCCGTTTCATAATATTCACCTAAAAGGGATAATACCAGTCCACCACATCAGATAAACTCTTTTTACTGTCTACCTAAAAAAGCCAATTCACCTCTTCTTTTTATTAGATCATCATAAAGGCAAATCTCTTCTCTTAAAAACAATAACAGAAATTATAAAAAGAATAATAGCTGCTATAAGTAAACCAATACTTGTCGGCCATATATTATAGGTTCCATCAACAATTTCCTGCGGGCGATACAAGCTAAATATAGATAAATTTCTCATCCATTCCAATTTCTCGCTCAACTTCCCTAACATATCAAATCCATAAAACAATACTGTTATACCTGTAGAAATACTTAACGCTTTCTTTTCATCATCAAATAAACAGGAAAAGAAAAATGAATATGCACAAATAACAAGAAATACAAGTCCACCAAGAAGATTGAGTTTAAAAAATAATACTTTATCAAGAGATACTTTTTCAATTAGCCATTCTGCCCCGACTAAACCGCCAAGATAAGTAGCTATAACAATCGTAAATAGCCCTATGATTAAGACAGATGCTTGTGTCAAAATTACCTTTGTACGCGAAACAGATGTAGATAATAAATAAGCCATTGATCCTCTATCAACTAGATGAGCAACTAATTGTGTTGATGCTAAAATACTATATATCATCAACAATAATACAAAGATTAAACCATAATATTCTCCAGCTAAAAAATCATTCAATTGTTCAATCCCTTTTTCAAATCCCACTGCTTTTAATACCCCTTGAGGCATCGCTTTCAGTATTTCATCTAATCCCTTTACAGATGAGAATGATGGAAAGATCCAAATTAGTAACCATAAATAAAGAACTGAACCAATAGCATAGTTCAAAATCATTTTGGCATTTGCTTTTAAACTAGCAACAAATAGCGCTTTACTCATAACCGATCTGCTCCTTCCTCATCATAGTAATGCATAAAGACATTTTCTAAATCCATTGTTCTCATCTGAAAACCAATTACATCATGTTGCGCTAAAGTTTGAAGAAGTTCATTATAGTTTCCCTGTACAATAATCGAAGCTGTATTCCCTTGCACACTAGCAATTTGTAGTGCCGTTTTCTGTAATTCTTGCAATTGTTCTTGTGAAGATACTGTCACATCAAGAACTTGCCGTTGTTTTGCTCTCAAGTCATGAATATTTTCTACTGTAAGTAACTTTCCGTCTTTAATAATCCCTACACGATCGCATGTCCGTTCAATTTCCGTAAAAATATGAGACGACATAAAAATTGTTTTTCCTCTTTGTTTTTCTTCTAATATAAGATCAACAAATAACTGCTGCATAAGCGGATCTAAACCTGAAGTTGGTTCATCTAAAATGAGCACTTCTGGATCATGCATAAAGGCTGCTACAATCCCTACTTTTTGCTTCATTCCTTTAGACATTTTTCGAATGGGTGTTTTCACATCAAACTGAAAGCGCTCAATTAATTCATCACGTCGGCCATTACTTTTCATACCACGCATTCCTTGCATAAGTTGCAAAAATCCCAATCCATTCATTCCTTCTATAAAAGAAATCTCTCCTGGTAAATATCCAACCCTTTTTTGAATATCAGCCGCATCCTTCCAGCAATCCAATCCAAACATCGTCGCTGTTCCAGAAGTAGGTTGTATAAATCCCATTAATTTACGAATTGTTGTTGATTTTCCTGCTCCGTTTGGTCCTAAATAACCAAATACTTCCCCTTCTTTTACTTGAAATGAAACATCGAATAAGCCTTTTCCGTTTGAAAATTGTTTCGTGACGTTTTGAACAATTAACATAAGATCACCTCTTTTTGAAATATTTTATATACCATATTTCAAAAATATTATACTCCTCTGTTATAAGAGAATCAACATTTTTTGAAATTTTATAAAGCCTATATTTCAAAAACATTGTTTCCTTTCTTATCATCTTGTATATTTAAGTGGAGGTGATTCATATGAACGGTTTTGAAAAGGTGAAAGAGAAGAAAAAGCAGGCTATTAAAGCCGCTGCACTAGAACTGTTTTCTAAATTCGGATTTAAAGATGTAAAAATAGAAGATATTGCAAAACAAGCAAGCGTTTCACAAGTTACAATATATAATCATTTCGGAAGTAAAGATGCTTTATTTCGCGAACTCATTCAAGAGTTTACCATTCAAGAGGTTCATTATTATGAAGAACTGTTAACGAGCGACTTATCTTTTCAAGAAAAAATACATCGTATTATGACTCGAAAATTACAAAGTGTGAACCGTTTACATCCTGAAATGATTGAACAAGCAATGCAAACAGATGAAGAATTGCGTAATTTTCTATTTACATATCAAAAAGATAAAGCGCTTCCCCTTTTTCTTCACTTTATAGAAGAAGCACAACAGAAAAAAGAAATTAACCCCAATCTTTCAAAAGATATGATTTTGTTATATATCAATACGTTTTCTAAAATGAGTGATCAATTCGTTGCACACTTAGTTGGTGAACATCGTGAACAACAAACAAAAGAAATCCTCACAATGTTTTTCTATGGACTTTCTAATCCAAACTAAAAAAACCCGGCCTCTGCCGGGTTTTTTTTCATTATTTGCTTACTTCTCCGTCTTGTCTTCCTGGATATTTCGCACCCTCATACTTATAAATATAAACTTTTGCAAATTTGTTATCACCTTTATCATCGAAAGCTACTTTCGTAATAACGCCATCATATTCTTTTATAGTACGAACTGCATCGCGTACTTGTTCACGCGTTGGATATTTACCATCATTTTTCTTAATGGCATCTTTAATTCCTTGTAAAATAACACCAGCTGAATCATATCCATATGCAGAGTATGCCTCCACATCTTTTTTGAACTTCTCTTTATATTCTGTCACAAATGCTTTCCCTTTCTCTGTTACCGTTGGTGCTGTCGCTACTGTTGTATAATACGTATCTTTTAATCCATCTTTTGCAACTTCTGCCATTGTTGGAGAATCGATACCGTCACCACCCATAATTGGTGCTGTAACCCCTTTTTCACGTGCTTGTTTTACTAAAACGGAGCCTTCTGAATACATACCACCAAAATAAACAAGATCTGGCTTTTTCGCGACAACTTGGTTTAACACACCACTAAAATCTTTCTCACCAACTGTAATCCCTTCATAACCGACAATTTTTGCTCCTAGCTTTTCTGCTTCTTTTTTAAATGCATCAGCTAACCCTGTACCGTAAGCTGTTTTATCTTGAATTACAAAAATATTTTTTGCCTTTACTGTTTCAAGCGCATATTTCGCTGCCGCCGGACCTTGGAAATCATCTCTTGCAACAAGGCGTGCAACAGTCTTTAATCCACGTTCTGTTAATTCAACTGCCGTACTCGATGGCGATACCATAACAAGATTTGCTTTCTCATATGTTTCAGAAGCGGCAATAGATACACCTGACATTAAATGTCCTACAACGCCCAATACTTCTTTATCAGCTGCGACAGACTGAGCATTAGCAACCCCTTTTTTCGGGTCACCTTGATCATCTTGCGGAACAAATTGCAATTCAAAACCTAGTTTTTTAAACTCTTCTTTTTGTTTATCTACTGCAAGCTGCGTTCCAAGCTTAATGGCTTCTCCAAAAGCAGCTGATCCACCAGAAAGAGGGGATTCAGAAGCAATTTTAATTACTTTACTTTCCTTTGTTTCAGTTTTAGTAGAAGCTGAATTCGCATTACATCCCGCCATCATTCCCGCTAATAAAACACCTGATAACAAAAGCGATATCTTTTTCTTCACAGTACTCCCCCTAAATTTATAATATTTCTAATATTTAAAATATTAATCTATACATAAAGGTTGTACAATAAAAATCGTTAGCGTTTTCTCGTAAAATTCCGACATGATTTGCTAACATACAAAAAGAGTCAGCGCATGCACTGACTCTACCATTTCACTATCATTCCTTGCTGACTACTTTGTAAACAAGCTGTAATAACACGAATCACATTTAGGGCTTCCTCAGCAGTAACAGGTGGCATTCCTTGTTTCATTATCGCATCTCGGACACCTTTATAATAGTTCTCATAACACCCTATTTCTGTTGGAACACGAATTTCTTGTTCCTCTGTAGAAAGAATAGCATACATATGCATAGCATCTTCTCCATAGCCTACATCACCAGGTTTCTTACCAGTCTTTAATTGCTCCTCTTGGGAATCCATTCCATATTTAACAATCGAGCCTTTTTCACCGTGAATGCTAAAATGAGGACCTGCATATTTAACGTGACTACTGCTATGAAGAATAACACGCATTTCTTCATAATGAAGAATAATATGAAAATAATCATCTATTTGCGACCCTGGGCGCTGATTGATAACATCTGCATAAACTGCTTCCGGCATACCAAATAGATGTAACGCTTGATCAATAAGATGTGAGCCTAAATCAAATAACATCCCTGATCCTGGTAATTTATGTTCACGCCAACGATCACGAACATGCGGACGAAATCTATCAAAATGAGCTTCATACGTATAAACTTTACCAATTTTATCATCTTGTAATAGTTTTTGAATCGTTCTGAAATCGTTATCCAAGCGGCGGTTATGATATACACTTAACACAATACCATACTGCTTCGCTAGTGCTATTAACTCTTCCCCTTCTTCAACAGTAACAACAAAAGGCTTTTCAACAACAACATGTTTACCGTGAAGAATTGCCTTTTTTACATATTCAAAGTGCGTTGTATTAGGAGATGTAATAATGATAAGATCTATGCTCTCTTGCATAACAAGCTCATCGATTGTTGTCACAACTTCTACATGTGGAAATGATGCTTTTACTTTCTCTTCTTGTGAAGAAACAACCGCACGAATTTCGTAGTCTTCAATTGTTTGTAGCAATGGAATATGGAAGGTTGTACTAGAAAAGCCGTAACCTACAATACCAACACCTATTTTGTTCATAAAACCCCTCCCAATTATGTATGGAATATGATGAACTTTTATTATATCAACTTATCTTTTTTCTACATAATGTTTTGCTTTTTTATAAATTACTCTTTAGTAATAACGGTAACATGAATACTCCCCCACTTAGCAAAGCTTGAAGTGGGGGTTTCTAACGTTTCGACCTAACGGACGATTAACGTCAGTGGAGTTAACACACTAGCGAGCTGTTTTACGCCTAACCCCTCTATCCCGTTTGTCCATGCATCCGGGACTACTTTTCGTAAAATATTAGCTGCGGCATTTACGTCTGCGTTGATTTCGATTCCTTCTGCAGAACGATACATACCACGTTTCATTCGTTTTCCTGAAAACGTTGCACTTTGGTTATTTGTTCCATACGTTGGAATAAAGTCATGATCTAGAAAACTTGCTTTTGATGTGTAAGATTCCTCGGTTACAATAACTTGACTGCCTACTGTATTTGCTTTGTATGTAATCATTTGAATCAATACACTATGCGAGATATGGCAAAATGTTTGGTTATTTTTCTTTCCCATATTCGTTTCTTGTTTCCAACTTTTGTTTTGACCAATAACGATTTTGCAAACTTCCTCTTCTTGAGCTAGTTTTACAATATGATGACTAGCTTTATGGAAGATGTCTTTTATTTTCAGGTAACGCTTTTGGTGAAGTTTTTCTATTCTTTTAGAAGTAAAAGGTCCTTCCTTTGTTTGTTTACCTTTCCTGAGAACACTTGTAAAATGGCTCTTCATTTTATTGTAATATTGATTTATACTTTTGACATGTTTGCCCTTAACAAGTACAGGTTTCATACCTGTGTTTGTTACAATGGTTGCAAGATTATCAATACCTAAATCAATACTCATATAACGCCCATTCTCTTCAACGGATTGTTGTTCTGAAGGAACATCTACCATTAATTCCACTACATACTCATTGTATTTTGGAATGACACGAACTTGCTTCAAATTACCTTCAGTAAACCCTAATTTCCCAATGTTTAATTGCAATTTTGTCTTTGGAAACTTTAAAAACTTATCATTTTTAATGACACAATCTTGATTTGTATATAGAATCTCTTTTTCAGAAGAACGAATATATTTTGGAATTCTAGGTCTTCCAGTATATTTATTTGGATTCTTTTTATAATCTTTTAAACTAGCAAAAAAAGACTTCCAATTTTGGAATACATTTTTCATGATTGATTGACTAGATTGCGTAGGTAAAGCACGATAATCATTCTGAATCATCACTTTAAATAATGCATCCAGAAAATTATAATCTACATAAGTTTTTTCTGTAGTTGGTTCTGAAAACAAATTACATTTCACTTCTTTTTGTTTTTCTTTTGGTTTTATTTTCTCTTTTTCCAATTTCTTTTGATAGGCAAGAAGTTGTGTATCATTCATCTTCTTAATGTTTTTAGAAATTATATCCAAAACTTCTTTTTGTAAAGGTTGCAACTCCTTATCTTGTGTCAAACCTGTATACACTTGTCGTATATAAAAGTTTGTCGTGTTGTACATATTCTTAGCATTTTGGCAAGATTCTTGAAAATAAGAATACATACGATGCCCTTTTTTTATCCAAATCTAAAGAGTTTTATAATTTGTTTGATTTTCCATTGTCATTTTTCACCTCCTTGTTAAGGATATTATACCAAAATAAGAACGTATGTTTCTGTAATTTTTTGAACATAAAATATTTTTTTCGATTCACCTCACCACCTTCACATATGTTTAGAGGTGGGAGTCCTCTCGAAAGGTATGATAGATTAACATGACAAAGAGCCACCCTACTTAGGGTAGCCCTCATATTATGCTAAATACGCTTCTTTCACAAATTCATTATGCATCAATGATTTTCCTTCTCCTACCATTTTAATTTCCCCTGTCTGAATCACATATCCACGATGTGCAATTTGCAACGCTTGATACGCATTTTGTTCAACAAGTAGAATCGTCATTCCTTCTTTATTAAGCTCTGAAATAATTTCAAAGATTTGCTCAACAATAATTGGTGCTAGTCCCATTGAAGGTTCATCTAACATAAGTATGTGAGGCTGGCTCATGAGCGCACGTCCAATTGCAAGCATTTGCTGTTCACCACCACTCATTGTACCGCCCTTTTGTTCTAGCCGTTCTTTTAACTTTGGAAAATAGTGAAAGGTACGCTCCATCCGTTCCTTCACTATTCTTTTATCCTTTACTGAAAATGCTCCCATCTCTAGGTTCTCTTTTACTGTTAGACGTGAAAAAATACGTCTCCCCTCTGGTACATGAGCAATTCCAGATAAAGCTGTTACGTGCGGGGATTGTTTCGTAATTTGTTTCCCCTCAAATGAAATTTCTCCTGACTTCGGTATAACAAGACCACTAATCGTCTTTAATGTCGTTGATTTTCCAGCTCCGTTGCATCCAATAAGCGTTACAATTTCGCCTTTTCCTACAGAAATATTAATTCCTTTTAACGCGTGAATGCCACCATAATACGCATTAATATTTGTAAGCTCTAGCAAAATACTTCCCTCCTTTTTATTTTTTTCAAGCGATTTTGTAGCATGCTCTTTGCTTTGTCCCGTACTAACGGGCAGTAAGGCCCCCACTGATGGAAGTTTCACTTTATCCCGCATTACTTCTCTAACACTGCGCTTTTCCCTAAATACGCTTCAATAACTTTTGGATTGTTACGAATATCTTCCGGTCTTCCTTCTGCAATTTTTTCACCATGATCTAGCACAATGATATGCTCAGATATCTCCATGACAAGTTTCATATCGTGTTCAATTAATACAATTGTTACGTCCAGCTCTTCACGCATACGATAAATAAGTGCTGTTAACTCCTTCGTTTCCTTTGGATTCATCCCAGCTGCTGGCTCATCCAATAATAAGACTTGCGGTTTTGCCGCGAGCGCCCTAGCAATTTCAAGGCGCCGCTGTGCACCGTACGATAAATTTTGCGCTTCTTCATTTAACAAATGAGCTAACCCAACATATTCTAAAAGCTCATACGCTTTTTGCTGCGCTTGTTCCTCTTCTCTCTTTACTCCTGGAAAATGTAACAAAATTCCCAAAAGATTACTTTTCAAATGATTGTGAAGCCCTACCATCACATTTTCAAGTACCGTCATATTGTTAAAAAGACGAATATTTTGAAACGTACGAGCAATACCATGCTTTGAAATATCATGCGGCTTCAAACCAGTTATCTTTTTTTCACCAAGTAGAATGTCCCCTTCATCGGGCTTATACACGCCTGTTACCATATTAAAGAACGTCGTTTTCCCTGCTCCGTTCGGTCCAATTACAGCTGTAATCGATCCTTTTTTTACTTTCATATCAACACTTTTCACTGCAACAAGCCCGTCAAACCGTTTTGTAATATTTTGAACTGTTAAAATCGTCATATTCTCACCCCTAGGCTCCAAATACGTTCTCTTTTTGTGTTTGCGATTCGATTTGTTCTGTCCTACCTTTTTTCAGCTGCTCTTCATTAAATTTCCGATTTTTTGCAGGTATGAGTCCTTGCGGGCGATACAAAGCAAATAAGATTAAAATTCCCCCAAAGATGAAGCGCTGCATCTTTGCTGGAGAAAGTGCATCTGGGATCGCAATCGTTCCACTTAAGTTCAATTGATTTAGCCAGTTTGTTACTTCAGTAAGTACTTGTAAATTTAAAATCGTCATAACTGCTGCGCCTAAAATAACTCCTGGTACACTCCCCATACCACCAAGTAATACCATAACAAGAATCGTAATCGACTCTAGTAACGTAAAACTTGTTGGATCGACGAAAGTTTGTTTTGCTGCAAAGACAACACCCATCATTCCAGAAAATGACGCACCAATTGCAAACGCTAGCAGCTTTGTTTTCACAAGCGGAATTCCCATCGCTTGAGCGGCAATTTCATTTTCACGAACTGCCTTCCAAGAACGGCCTATTTTCGAAAACTCTAGTCGTTTTACAATAAAAATCACGAGTAGTAAAATACCGAGCACAATATAATACACTTGACTCGATTGCAAAAATGTAAACCCAAATAAAGAAGGTGGCTTTACAGAAGATAAACCCATTGCACCGTTTGTAATATTGATTGGTTTATCTAAATTATTAAAAATAATACGAATAATCTCTCCAAATCCAAGTGTCACAATCGCTAAATAATCGCCTTTCACACGTAAAACCGGGATACCGAGTAAAACTCCAAATACTGCTGCAATAAAACCGCCTAGTAAAATAAAAATCCAAAAGCTTTCTCCTGACAATGGATATTGACCAAATGGCATAAAGTTATTTGCTTGAGCTGTTGCAAAAATACCGTATGTGTAAGCTCCTATTGCAAAAAAAGCGACAAATCCTAAATCTAGCAATCCCGCAAAGCCGACAACAATATTTAATCCTAGCGCCATTGCTATATAAATCCCAACTAATGTCGCTACTTCCATATAAGACTGATAGGCTGGCCCGCCGCTTGCTGTGAATGGAAGCAATATGACTAATACAAATAACCCTATCAACCATTTCCATTTACCGTGCAAATTTGTGTAATACAATAATAAAAGAGACAATAATAATAGTAAAAATGCCGTTACTGACTTTTGTGCAAAATATAAACTTGCAGCCGTTATACCAATATAAAGGACTAATAATATAAGTTGCAGCTTCGTATTTTTCCTTATCATTTCTAACCATTTTGTCATTATGATCACCTACACTTTCTCGGCAACTGCTTTGCCGAAAATGCCTTCTGGTTTAAAAATTAAAACGAGAATTAAAATTCCAAAGGCAAATACATCCTTATATTCAGCTCCCAATATTCCAGAAGATAAAATGGATAAATTTGCAGCCGCGAACATTTCTAGAAGTCCAAGCAATATACCGCCAACCATTGCACCTCGAATATTACCAATTCCCCCTAAAACAGCTGCTGTAAAAGCTTTTAACCCTAAAATAAAGCCAATGTACGGATCTATTGTTCCATATTGCACAGCAAACAGTACACCTGTTGCTCCGCCAAGTGCGGAACCAATAAAAAACGTAAGGGAAATCACTTTATTCACATTTACTGACATTAATGAAGCAGTATCACGATCTTGCGCAACAGCACGCATCGCCATTCCCCACTTTGTTTTATTAATGAAAAAGTCTAAAGAGAGCATCATAATAACTGCAAGAACGAGTAGAATAAGTGAAGATGTTTTAAGTTGAGCATTATTAAAAGAAGACATAATCGCTGAAGTCTGTACTGTAATTTGATCATTGAATAAAGTAGGACCTGTTATAATGTAATTTCCTTTTTTTAATTCAGCAATAAAACGAACGATATCTTGCAGCAGAAAAGAAACACCAATTGCTGTGATTAACGTAATAAGTTTTGGTGCTTTTCGAAGCGGTCGATACGCAACCCTTTCAATCCCCATCCCAAGAAAACCCGTTATAAGAGATGTTGCGACTAAAACAAGTAACAATGCTAGCAGAGCAGGCATAACCGTCATCCAACCAAATCCCATAAAAACAAGAAAAATTGTTGTGCCAATAAAAGCACCAGTCATAAAAATTTCTCCATGAGCAAAATTGATAAGTTCTAATATCCCATATACCATCGTATATCCTAACGCAACAACTGCGTACACTGCACCAAGTGTTAATCCGTCAATTAGCACTTGAGGAAGTGTATGCATGATTTCACCGAACATAGAAATTCCTCCCTTTTTATTTTTCTCTAAAAAAGGTACGGAACATAAGCACCGTACCCATATCACCTTACTTTTTCTCTACTTCGCCTTCTTGTCTTCCTGGATATTTTTGCTCTGCAAATTTATAAATATATACTTTTGCAAATTTATTATCCCCCTTGCCATCAAACCCTACGTTTGTTACCGCTCCTTCAAAATTATTTGTTTTCCGAACAGTATCGCGTACTTGTTCTCGAGTTGGCATTTTGTTGTTATTTGCTTTAATCGCATCTTTCACTCCTTGCAGGAGTACACCCGCAGCATCATACCCATAAGCCGAATATCCTTCTACCTCTTTATTAAATTTACTCTTATAATCATCCGCAAATTTCTTTCCTTTTTCCGTTGTTTTCGGGTCAGCAGCGATAGAAGTGTAATACGTGTTCTCAATATAGTTACCTGCAATTTCTACCATCGTTGCTGAATCCATACCATCACCGCCCATAAACGGGATTGTAAGGCCTTTTTCACGTGCTTGCTTCACTAACAGTCCACCTTCTGCATATAGACCACCAAAGTAAATTAAATCAGGTTTTTTCGCGAGTACTTTATTTAACACACCGTTAAAATCTTTTTCTCCGACCGTAATAGATTCATAGCCTGCAATTGTTCCACCTAATTTTTCAACTTCTGTTTTAAATGCTTTAGCTAAACCTGTTCCATAAGCTGTTTTATCATCAATAATAAAAACGTTTTTTGCCTTCAGTGTTTTCAACGCAAACTCTGCCCCGGCAGGGCCTTGAAAATCATCTCTTGTACATATACGATTTACTACTTTCAAATTACGATCCGTTACTTCAATAGCAGTATTTGTAGGTGATACCATAACAACATTGTTTTTCTCATACACTTCAGAAGATGGAATTGCAACTCCTGAATTCATATGTCCAACGACACCAAGTATTTCTTTATCCGCACCAATAATCTGTGCGTTCGCAACACCTTTTTTCGGATCAGCTTGATCATCATATGGCACAAATTTTAGTTCATATCCTAATTTTTTAAACTCTTCTTTTTGTTCTTCTATTTTCAGTTGTGCACCAAGTTTAATTGCTTCCCCTTGCGTTGCAGAACCACCAGAGAGCGGTGATTGAGTCGCAATTTTTATTACCTTTCCACCCCCACCTCCCGTACTTGCTGTATCAGCATTACCATTTGTTTTATCACTGCATCCTGTTAATAAGCCAAACATACACACTGCAGAAAGAACAAAAGCAAAATTTTTCTTTTTTATCACCCATATACCCCCATTTTAGTTTTTCTAAATATTTAAAATATTTAGTTAAATAATAATGGAAGTGTTTTATTTGTACAACTACTATTCTTCAGACAAATTTAGACAAAAACACCCGACTCATATAATGAGTCGGGCATTTTCTTACTTTTCTTTTTTCTGTGGCCATGTTTCCACAACAAGACCAACATCACTTACATCTATTAATAAACTTCCGTTACTGTAACGATCCTTATTACGAAGTGTATTCGGATCAATTTCTTCTATTATCTGCTTTTCTGTTCGCATACAAACAACTTCATCTTCACGAACAACTTCTACACCGACGATGCGATATGGATTCTTTTTCAATTCTTTAAAGATCACAAGACCCCGTTTTGCTCTCGTCGATTTTTCAATTTCTGTCGCTTTTAATCGTTTTACTGCACCTCTTTGCGTAATGAGAACGAGCTGATCTTTTTCAGAACTGATAGGAAGACCGCATACAACGTAGTCATCTTCCTTCACATTCATTCCTTTTACACCAGCTGCCCGTACGCCAACTGGACTCACTTCTTCTTCATTGAAAACAAGTGCATATGCGCCGTGCGTTGCAAGAAGAATATCTTGTGTTCCATCTGTAACAAAAACATCGACGACTTCATCATCTTTCTTTAAATTAGTCGCGACAAATGCACGTGAATAACGCTGCACTTTATATTGATTTAATTCTGTTTTCTTAATCATTCCGTTTCTAGTAACAAACGTAATAAATCGCTTCTCTTCATCAAAATTCGGAACAACAGTTGCAAAGACGAGTGTTTCATCTCGGTCAAGCGACACAATATTCGCAACGTGCTGACCTAGATCTTTCCAACGAATATCTGGCATTTCGTATACCGGAAGATAAATATAGTTTCCTTTACTTGTAAATAAAAGAATTGTCGCGGTTGTATTTGTATCGAAGCGTTCGAGTAAGATGTCGCCCTCTTTCATACCGAAGTCTTTTCCGTTCGATGCATTATGCGAGCGCCAACCAGTTCGCTTTACATATCCTTCTTTCGTTACAGTAACGATGACATCTTCATGTGGAATCATCACTTCCACATCAATTTTAATTTCTTCAATCTCTTCTTCAATTACAGCACGACGATTATCACTATACGTTTTCTTTACTCTCTTTAAGTCCGATTTAATCACTTGAAGAAGTCTTTTTTCACTTTGTAAAATCGCTTGTAATTCTGTAATTTTCGTTTGTAGCTCTTCGGCCTCTTTTTCTAATGCTGTAATATCTGTATTTGTTAAACGATACAATTGCAGTGATACAATTGCTTCTGATTGTGCTTCTGTAAAGGAGAATCTTGCACTTAAATTATTTTTCGCATCACGTTTATCTTTAGAAGCACGAATTGTTTCAATGACTTTATCTAAGATTGATAAAGCTTTCATCAAACCTTCCACGATATGCTGACGATTTTCCGCTTTTCGCAATTCATATTGCGAACGACGTGTTACAACTTCTTTTTGATGCCCAATATATGCATCTAAAATCTTTGGTAATGTCATTAATGTAGGGCGGCGATTATGAATTGCTACCATATTGAAGTTATATGGTATTTGTAAATCTGTATTTTTATATAAATAATTTAAAATACCTTCTGCATTTGCATCTTTTTTCAATTCGACAACAATACGAAGACCTGTACGATCCGTTTCATCACGAACTTCAGCAATTCCATCTAATTTTTTATCTAAACGTAGCTCATCCATTTTCTTAACAAGATTTGCTTTGTTTACTTCGTAAGGAATTTCTGTAATTACGATTTGCTGCTTCCCACCACGAATCGTCTCAACTTCCGCTTTTCCGCGGATGATAATTTTCCCTTTTCCTGTTTCATACGCCTTCTTAATCCCATCAAGCCCTTGGATAATCCCCCCTGTCGGGAAGTCTGGCCCTTTAATCAGCGTTAATAAATCGTCTACAGTACTGTTTGGTTTATCAATTCGCAACATTGTTGCATCGATAACTTCTCCAAGATGATGTGGTGGAATTTCTGTTGCATAACCAGCTGAAATTCCCGTAGATCCGTTCACTAAAAGATTTGGAAACATAGCTGGTAATACAACTGGCTCTTCACTTGTATCATCAAAGTTTGAAACAAATTCTACTGTTTCTTTATCAATGTCACGTAATAACTCAGAAGCAATTGGTGATAAACGAGCCTCTGTATAACGCATCGCCGCTGCCGGATCACCATCGACACTACCATTATTTCCATGCATTTCAACTAATACATTTCGTACTTTCCAATCTTGACTTAAACGTACCATCGCTTCATACACGGACGAATCACCATGCGGATGATAGTTACCAATTACGTTACCAACTGTTTTGGCAGACTTACGAAATGGCTTATCATTTATATTTCCTTCTATATACATAGAATATAAAATACGACGTTGTACTGGTTTTAAACCGTCGCGTGCATCTGGAAGTGCACGGTCTTGAATAATATATTTACTATAACGTGCAAAGCGGTCACCAAGCACATCTTCAAGCGGGAGGTCATGAAACTTCTCTGCTTGCATGTTATTCCACCTCCGTTGCTATAATCATTTCATTTTCTAAAATATTTCCTTCTTCTTGCATACCAAATTGAACATTGCGCTCAATCCATTTACGGCGCGGTTCTACTTTATCCCCCATCAATGTAGCAACCCGGCGATCTGCTCGTGAAGCATCATCAATTTTAACGCGAATTAACGTGCGCGTCTCTGGATTCATCGTTGTTTCCCATAATTGGTCCGCATTCATTTCACCAAGACCTTTATAACGCTGTAGAATATAACCTTTTCCGACCTTTTTCGTGACACCATCAAGCTCTTCATCAGACCAAGCGTATTCAATGACTTCACTTTTCCCCTTTCCTTTACTCACTTTATATAAAGGAGGGAGTGCAATAAATACTTTACCTGCCTCAATTAGCGGCTTCATATAACGATAGAAGAATGTCAATAGCAGTACTTGAATATGCGCACCATCTGTATCGGCATCCGTCATAATAACAATTTTGTCATAATTGATATCTTCAACCGAGAATTCCGCTCCAACACCGCCGCCAATCGCATAAATAATCGTGTTAATTTCTTCATTTTTAAAAATGTCAGCAAGCTTTGCCTTTTCTGTATTAATAACTTTACCACGCAGTGGAAGAACAGCCTGGAAGCGACGATCACGGCCTTGCTTTGCAGAACCGCCTGCAGAATCACCCTCTACTAAATATAGCTCGTTCTTTTGTGGATTACGTGATTGCGCTGGTGTCAGCTTTCCGCTCAATGTTCCTTCTGAACGTTTTTTCTTTTTGCCGCTGCGTGCTTCTTCACGCGCCTTTCGCGCTGCCTCGCGGGCTTGCGCTGCTTTAATTGCTTTTTTCACAAGAAGCGTTGCCACATCCGGATTTTCCTCTAAAAAATACTCTAAATGCTCTGACACAACAGCATCAACAGCTGAACGCCCTTCACTTGTTCCAAGCTTTCCTTTCGTTTGCCCTTCAAATTGAAGCAATTCTTCTGGAACACGAATGGAAACAATTGCAGCTAATCCTTCACGAATATCCGTTCCTTCTAAATTTTTATCTTTCTCTTTTAACAAAGAAACTTTACGTGCATATTCGTTAAATACGCGTGTCATCGCTGTTTTAAATCCAGCTTCGTGCGTACCGCCATCTTTCGTACGTACATTATTCACAAAGGAAAGAATGTTCTCAGAATACCCATCATTAAATTGAAAAGCTAATTCTGCTTCAATTCCGTTTTGCTCTCCAGTAAAATATACAACTGGGTGTAAAGAGTCTTTCTCTTCATTTAAATATGAAACAAACGCTTCAATCCCCGTTTCATAATGAAAAATATCTTCCAAATCGTTACGTTTATCCTGAAGTACAATTTTCATACCTTTTAATAAAAATGCTGATTCACGTAATCTCTCGCATAACGTTTCATAATTATAGTTCGTTGTGCTAAAAATCGTTCGATCCGGTTTAAAATGAATCGTTGTTCCATTATCTTTTGCTTTTCCGATTTTCTCAAGTGTCGTAACCGGAACACCACCATTTTCAAATCGTTGTTCATATACGTAACCATCTCGTTTAATTGTAACAACAAGCCATTCGGACAACGCGTTTACAACTGATGCGCCAACACCGTGCAAACCACCACTTGTTTTATAACCGCCTTGTCCAAATTTACCACCAGCATGGAGTACAGTTAATATGACTTCTGGTGTCGGTTTTCCAAGCTTATGCATTCCTATCGGCATACCGCGCCCTTTATCTACTACACTTATACTGTTATCTTTATGTATTACGACTTTAATTTCATCGCCAAATCCCGCCAATGCTTCATCAACGGAGTTATCTACGATCTCATATACTAAATGATGCAATCCGCGGCTATCCGTACTCCCGATATACATACCCGGGCGTTTCCGAACGGCTTCAAGACCCTCTAGCACTTGAATTGCATTTTCATCATATTGAAACTGACGCTTAGCCAAACTCCTTGCCCCTTTCCTACCCAAAAAATCAGAACATATGTTTTCTATTATAGAATAACGCCTTTTACTCACTTTTGGCAAGTTACGTTATTTCTTTTATATACTATTTTCATAAGAAAAATCCTTGCTTGTCACAAGGATTCCTCTACGCTACTATTTCAGAAAAGTAATCGTTTGTCAACGAAACATGGATATGTATTCCAAAAACAACTACATACTCCACCATTTTATAATCAACAAAATGATAATAATCCAAAATGGAGTGACAAGCAACAATCCCCAAAAACAACCTTTAAAAAACTTCACGATGAACACCTCGTCCATCTGCTCCTCCCTAATGAATAGGAGCTCAATAAACTTCACAAATACGATCTATCCCGCTATTCTTGAGCAGTATCCCCCCGAAGCGAGGAAGATAGGCGGGGAATAACTCCCCGTAAAAGCCCGATTGGTGAGAGCTTTCCATCATTGGGAAGCGAACCGCCCCCAATGATGGAAGTTTCACTTTATCTTGTCATTGCATGTTCAACTTTAATGCAACGATCCATAATGACAGTATAGCCTTTTTCTTTCAAAAAACGATACGTTTCTTCGTCTTGTATACCTAATTGTGCCCAAAATATATCCGCTTCAATCTCAGCAAACTCTTTGGCAACATCCATTAAAAACTCAGAACGACGGAATACATTGACGATATCAACATGCTCTTTTATTTCAGCCAATGATTTTACCGCTTTTTCTCCTAATACTTCACTAACCTTTGGATTAACAGGAATAATACGGTACCCTGCATCTTGCATCGCTTTTGACACCATGTAAGAAGTACGATCTGGATTATCAGATAATCCGACAACTGCAATAGTCTTACTATTCTTTAAAATCTCTCCAATTTCCGCACGAGTTGGATTTTCAATTGTCATATGTAATCCCTCCTGTTAATTTAGTATAGCCGATAAAGAAAGTCTCTTTCAACATGAAAGAGACTTTCTTTATTAATTCGTTCCACTTTTATCAGCTAATGTTACTGTTTTCTTGATTTTCTCACCATTTCGATATGCTGTCACTTCTATTTTATCGCCAACTTTTTTCTTCTCGTATAAATATTTACGGAATTCAACTGCATTATCTATTTTTTGGTCATCCAAGCCAACAACAACATCATATTGCTGCAATCCTGCTTTTTCTGCCGGTGATGCTGGATCAACTTGTCTTAACAGAACTCCATTTGTTACATCTTTTGGTAATTTAAATTGTAATAATGCATAACTTGGGATTTCATCAAGACTCATTACTTGAACACCCATAACAGGTCGTTTTACCTCACCATATTTTTCAAGAGAGTCAAGTACTGGTTTTGCTACATTAATTGGAATCGCAAAGCCAATTCCTTCTACTTCTTGCTGTGCAATTTTACTAGAGTTAATACCGATTACTTCACCATTTTCATTGAATAATGCACCACCGCTATTCCCTGGGTTAATCGCAGCATCCGTTTGAATAACTTGTGCTTGCCAATCAGCACGGTTGTCCCCGTTAATATCAACTGGGATTTCACGATTTTTGCTACTGATAATACCTTCTGTTACACTTCCATCGAAGCCAAGCGGATTACCAATTGCAATCGCAGGTTCTCCCGCACGAATTTTATCTGAATCTCCAAGAGTTGCAACTTTATTAATATTCTTTCCATCAATCTCAACGACAGCTAAATCTAACCATGGATCTTTTCCTACTAGCCTTGCGTCAACCTTCGTTCCATCACTTAACTTCACTTCTAATTTATTTGCACCCTCTACAACGTGGTTATTCGTTACAATAAGTGCTTTATCTCCAACTTTTTTATAAATAACACCTGATCCTGAACCTGCTTCAGCTTCTTGTCCGCCTGCTTGAGGCGAAAATGGATCTACATTTTTTTGGAAATTAATTACACCTACAACTACATCTTTTGCTCCTTCAACCATACCTGCAAGGTCTGTTTCACCCTTTGCTTTATTAGAAACAGGAACTGCTGTTCCCTCTATTTTTGATTGTGAAACCACGCTGTTATTTATCCAAGGCATATACGGTACTGCAAAACTAATCGTAACTGCACCAATAACAGCACCGACAACTCCTGTAAAAAAGTATCCTTTTTTGCTGCGTGATTTTACTGTTTCTGTATAGGCTTCATTCATCTCTTTTTGATCATAGTATCCCATATTCTACTTATCCCCTCTCTGCTTAAATCGTATTTTTAGTATAATCACGGTTTGTGTTCTTTCTGTGAACTTATCGTGAAATCCAAACAAAAAAATACTATTATATTTCATAATTGTCAAGTACATAAAAATTGTACATTTAATTATAAAGATGTATAAATAGAAACAAATATTTACTCTTCAAATTTGTATCCTACACGAATAACTGTACCAATATGAGTTGCTTTATCTCCTAATTTATTACGAAGTTTCTTAATATGAGTGTCTACTGTACGATCATCTCCGTAGTAATCATATCCCCAAAGCTGATCTAATAAATGTTGACGAGATAATACAATCCCTTTATTCTCCATTAAATAAACAAGCAGCTCAAATTCTTTATGCGTTAACGTAATCTCTTCATCGTCTACCATTACAGTACGCGACAAACGATTCACATCGATACCTGCAAGGGAAAGTATATTCTCTTCAGCTTGACCTAACGCACCGTCCGCACGTTTTAATAATGTTTTGGCACGTGCAACTAAAATTTTTGGACTAAACGGTTTTGTTACATATTCGTCTGCTCCTAATTCAAAACCAAGTAAAGTATCATCCTCATCAGAACGAGCTGTTAACATAATGATTGGTACCGCTGATTCTTTTCTTACACGTCTACATACAGACCAGCCGTCAATTTCTGGTAGCATAATATCTAATATAATTAAATCCACTGTATGCTCAGCAAAACGTTCTAATGCTTTCTTTCCATCTTCAGCTTCAATCACTTCAAAGCCCTCATTACGAAAATAATCACTAACAATTTCTCGCAATCTTCTTTCATCTTCAACAAGTAAAACTGTTTTATTCAATTCTATCCCGTCCTTTTACTCCTTCAATCGAATAATACGTTGATTTGAACTTCCGCGAAACGGTAGTGTAAGATCTCGTTTCTCTAGCTCAAACCTTCCATCTACTAATACATCTGCATACTGTAACAACTCTATCATATCATTATTTCGTGAATTTTGTATCTCCTCTAATGTATAGCCTGTATAAATCCATAAATTTTTTTTCATTTTTTTTACCGCTTTTGCTATTACTTTTACTTCAGCAGCTTGAAAAAATGGATCTCCACCTGAAAATGTTACATCCGTAAGAGGATTTTTTTCAATCTCTTTTATTATTTCCTCTTTTGTAACCTCAGTTCCATTATTATTATTCCAAGACTGTGGATTATGGCAGCCAAAACAACGATGCGGACAGCCCGCAAAAAATACGACTGTCCGCAATCCTTCCCCATCTACAATACTATCATGAATGATATTCATTACTCTCATTTATGTTTCACCCGATCCGCTTCTTCACTACGCTTCGCACTGTTCCACTTTGACATATCTCCTACAAGGTATCCTGTAATGCGGCGAATTCTTTCCAAGTCACGTTCATTTTCATTCCCACAGCTTGGACATTCATTCCCAATTATCCCGTGATAACCGCAACATTTACAGCGATCGACTGGGTGATTAATAGATCCATATCCTACACCATACTGTGCCATTGCTTTCACAATTTGCTGTAATGCTTTTTGATTATGAACAGCCGCTCCGTCCAATTCAATATACGTAATATGTCCACCATTACAAAGCGCGTGAAACGGTCCTTCTAAACGAATTTTATCAATGGCTTGAATAGGATAATAAACGGGAATATGAAATGAATTTGTATAATAGTTATGATCTGTTACACCTGTAATTGTTCCAAATTCAGCTCGATCTTTCTTAATAAATTTCCCTGATAATCCTTCTGCAGGAGTTGCAATTAATGAAAAATTCAACTGATGTTCTTCCGTTGCTTGATCCATCTTCTTTCTCATACATTCAATAATTTCATATCCGAGCTTCCATGATTTTTCATCTTCCCCATGATGTTTTCCCGTTAAAGCAACTAAACATTCTGCAAGGCCAATAAAACCAATACTTAATGTACCTTGCTTTAAAATTTCAGCAACAGAATCCTCAGGCTGAAGTTTTTCACCACCACGCCATACTCCTTGTGAATATAAGAATTGGAAATCTCTTGCCTTTTTCGTTGATTGATAAGAGAATCTTTCCAATAATTGACGAATACCAAGGCCAACATAGTAATTTAAAGCTTCAAAAAATGCTTCTTTTGATCCACTCATACACGCTAATTTCACTAAGTTAATAGATGTAAATGATAAATTCCCTCTTCCAATCGCTGTTTCTTCTCCATGAATATTGGACATAACACGAGTACGGCATCCCATATAACACACTTCACTTTCGGGACGACCATCATAATGCATAGCATTAAATGGGGCATCTAAAAATGAAAAGTTGGGAAACAGTCGTTTTGCTGTCGTTTCTAATGCTAGTTCAAATAAATCATAGTTCGGATCTTTTTCTTCAAAATTCACACCTTTTTTTAATTTAAATATTTGGATAGGAAAAATGGGCGTTTCTCCTTTTCCTAATCCAGCTTGCGTCGCTCGTAACAATTGTTTAATTAATAATCTTCCTTCTTTTGATGTATCCGTTCCGTAATTAATTGAAATAAATGGAACTTGTCCACCGCCCCTGCTATGCATGCTATTCGAATTATGAATAAATGCTTCACATGCTTGATACGTATCATTTTCTGTTTCTTTCCACGCAAACTCTTCTACTTGCTTAACTGTTAATGGATATGTAGCTAAACGTTTTTTATTTCTTTCAAACGTTTTTCTCACATACGGTGCTAAATCTATATCAAACAGCGCAAATGATTGACCACCATGCTGCATATTTTGATTCGCTTGAAAAATAATAGAAGAAAGTGCCAACGCACTTTTAATATCTTGCGGCTGTCGCATATATCCGTGCCCTGTATGAAACCCATTTTCAAGCATTTGAGCTAATGGGATTTGCGAACAAGTTGTCGTACCTGTTGCATAAAAATCTAAATCATGCGGATATAAAATATTTTGATTAATTGCTTTTTTCACTTCTTCAGAAAGTAATTGTTCGACCGCGTAATACTTTGCACTCTCAGATGCAAATTTCCCCATCACTCCCATCGGAGACCGACCGTCAACATTCGCATTTTCTTGCATTAAATCTTGTTCATTTGCATAAACAATTTTCGTAAAAATATCCTTTAGATTCTCTTCATATTCATTGTTCTTTTCCATTACTTGCTTCATTTCTTAACCCCCAACAACATCTTGTTAATTCACTATCCAAATGATACTACATATAGTAAGGACGGATATGTGAAAAATGTAACATTCTGTGAAAATTTTTTAAACATTCATCGAACCTTTTTTATTTATCCCTCAACTTATGAATAAATAAGAGCTTCATTAGTGAATGCTTTCTATCAGTGAAAAATGAGAAACCCACTATTAATAGAAATTTCACTTTATAAAAAAGAAATGTGCTCTTTACAAATGTATGGTACAATATACGGGAAAAACTCTTTTTACCCTTTATCAACACATTTGAATAAAGGAGACTGAACTTATGCTTACATATCTTTTATTGATCGTTGCCTATTTACTTGGCTCGATTCCATCTGGGCTTGTCGTTGGAAAGATTGGTTATGGAATCGATATTCGCGAGCATGGCAGCGGAAATTTAGGAGGAACGAATACATTTCGTACGTTAGGGAAAAAAGCGGGTTTCATTGTTACAATTGCTGATATTCTAAAAGGAACATTGGCTACAGCTCTACCGATAATTTTCGGTTTACATATCCATCCTCTATGGTTCGGATTAGCTGCAGTACTTGGTCATGTATACCCAATCTTCGCAAAGTTCCGCGGTGGAAAAGCAGTTGCTACTTCTGCTGGCGTACTATTATGCTACGCGCCAATTACCTTTGTGGTACTAGCTGTTATCTTTTTCACCCTACTATTTACGACGAGATACGTTTCACTTTCTTCTATGTTAACAGCTGTTGCCGCTGTTTTTGCAGCAATTATAAACGGGAATAAAATCTTCATTGTTGCGATGTGTTTATTAGCTGGTATGGTTATTTATCGACACCGTGCAAATATTGGACGAATTATAAATAAAACAGAACCAAAAGCAAATTTAACAAAGAAACAACAAAAACAAAAGTAAGATTGTAACCCACATAACGCAAAAAGAAAACGCAAAGCATATAAATGGCGTCTTTTTGCGTTATTTTTTATACTAAAAGAAAAAGTGATTATGTTGGAGGAACACTAGATGAACATTTCAGTATCAAAAGAAGCAGTAAGCTGGTACAAAAACGAACTTGGTTTACAAACAGGCGATGCCCTTCGCTTTTTCGTACAATATGGTGGATGTAGCACTGTTCAAAAAGGTCTTTCATTAGGAATTCGTAAAGATGAGCCAGCTACTCCTGCTGTACAAATTCAAGAAGATGGTATTACTTTCTTTATTGAAGGCGATGATGAATGGTTCTTTGACGGACATGATTTATCTGTTACATTCAGTAATGATGATGATTTCCCACAATTTCATTATGAAAAATAAAAACGTGGCCTAAGCCACGTTTTTTCATTGTTTCTTTATCTTCTCGTATGTTTCATACCACTCTGGATACAATTTTTTAAAGGATACCGGACGAAATCCTTCTTTTTTTGCACAAATATTTGTTGTAGATGCTGTAATACAACGTTCGCCGTTTTCATTATAAATTTCATAGCCGTAAACAACACGTAGTGGACTGACAGACTCCACCCACGTTTTCACAATTGCTTTTTCTCCATAACGCATTGCTTTTCGATATGTAATTTGCAAATCAAGTACAGGAGATACAATCCCATCATTCTCCATTTCAACATATGAAAATCCTAAATCTTGAATTAATTTCGTACGCCCAAGTTCTAGCCATACTAAATAATTCGCATGGTACACGACACCCATTTGATCCGTCTCTGCATAACGAATGTCAATTTCGTGTTCTGCTACAAACATAGTTTTGTCTCCTTCTCGCTTGCATTTCTTTCTACACCTTTAATCATAATACAGAGAAACTGAAAATAAAATAGAAGCGGCGGATCTTTTTCCTTAAAGGAGTGAGCATATGCTACAAATTATAACTGTACAAAGCGGTGATAACGTATATAAATTAGCACAGAAGTACGGAACCACACCAGAAACAATTGTAAAAGATAATGGACTAAATCCAGCTCAAACACTCGTCATCGGGCAAGCATTGATCGTGAATACGGAAGGAAATACTTATTATGTACAGCCTGGCGATAGCTTATATAAAATTGCCTTAACTTACAATGTACCTCTCGCCAGTTTAGCAAAAGTGAATCATTTATCATTAAAATCCGCACTCCAAGTCGGACAGCAGCTATATGTACCAAAAGGGACAAAAAAAATTATTGAATCTATTGCCTACTTACAGCCATCTACAATTCCGATTAAAGAAAGCTTAGTTACTTCCACCAAAGCTATCAATCCATATTTAACCTACTTGGCCTACTTTAGCTTTGAGGCAAAGCGTGACGGAACACTGAAAGAACCTACACAAGCATCTGAAATCGTCACAATTGCAAAACAAGGGCAAACGATTCCGATGCTTGTTATTACAAATCTTGAAAATGGAAGTTTCAGCCCTGAATTAGCAAGCATTTTTTTACGCAATGAGACAATTCAAAATACGCTCATTACAAATATTTTACAAACAGCACAAAAATATGGAATGCGTGACATTCATTTTGATTTTGAGAACCTTGCACCAGGAGACCGCGAAGTATATAATCAATTTTTACGCAAAGTAAAAACACGTCTACCAAAAGGATATACGCTCAGTACAACTCTCCCCCCAAAAACAAGTTCAACTCAAAAAGGTGCAGCTGCAGCTCAGGACTATAAGGCACAAGGTGAAATTGTTGATTTCGTTATCATTATGACATACGACTGGGGATGGCAAGGTGGACCGCCCCTTGCAGTTTCTCCAATTGGTCCTGTAAAACAAGTCATTCAATACGCAAAATCGCAAATGCCGCCACGTAAAATTATGATGGGACAAAACTTATACGGATTTGATTGGATTCTTCCATTCAAAGAAGGAAATCCTCCTGCAAAAGCAGTTAGCTCTGTTGCTGCTGTTGCGCTTGCCCGGAAATATAATGTCCCAATTCAATACGATTTCACTTCCCAAGCTCCGCATTTCAATTATTACGATGAAAACGGAGTGAAGCATGAAGTATGGTTTGAAGATGCTAGGTCTGTTCAAAGTAAGTTTAATTTAATAAAAGAACAAGGAATTCGCGGTATCAGTTATTGGAAAATCGGCTTACCTTTCCCGCAAAATTGGCGTCTTCTTACAGAAAATTTTTCTATCACAAAAAAAGGCTGACAATTGTCAGCCTTTTCTTACTTATTACGATATGCAGCTTCCTCTTTAATTTCTTTTCGCATTCCTTCAATACTTTCCATGCGGCGCTCATTTTTCGCTTCGATTGCTGCGCGATCTTGCGCATTAGAAAACTCAGCAGCTTCCCTTGCTTCGTTCATATTTTCAATTGTGTTATATACCGCCTCTTGCAATTTCTCAACGTTATCGCTACGATCATCTGGATTTGCTTTGTTTTGTTCTGGCATCATGTCTTCCTCCTTTATTGAAAATACATACAACATTAGTTTGTAAAAAATATCTTTAATTATGTATGCAAAAAAAGAAGGAGAATGCTTCCATTCTCCCTCTCTTTAACCGTTATCAACAATCGGTTGTTTCCCTGATTTGTCTTGCATTTGTTTTCCTTTATTACCACCAGCTGCTCTCGATTGTGTTCCAATCTGGTTTGGAGCAAAATCTTGTGGATGTTTCTTTGGATTACCCATAATATCGCCTCCTTACAACTAGTATCATACTAGCTATAAGAATTATTCAGCCTGTTTGAAAATACGCGTTTCAAATCGCTTCTCTAATTTTTCTTCAATCCGTTCAATTGCATCACGATCATTAAGTAGCTGCCGCTTATTTTCCATCACAAGTTCTTCAAACGTTCTTCGTCGATTTCTTCTCATACTGTTCACCCTTTCTCTTTCGTGTTACTAGTATGAACAGTTAAAAAACTCCCTAATCAGATTTATGAGAAAATTTTATTTTTTAGCATAGTTAATCCATTTAATTACAATACAAACTTCCGCAAGTGTGGAATTCCCACACTTGCGGAAGTTTCACTTTATGAGTGCTGCAAAGTTTGCAATCCCTCCTCATACGCGGCAAGAATGAGGACTTCAAAAGCAATCAAATCCTCAGGCTGATCAATCATGATTCTTGTAACACCCAATTCACTTTTCGTAGCAGGTTCACATGTAACAGTCGGATACACAGCTACTATCTCCTCTTGTCCTTTATTCGTTAATACGTATTTTTTTCTTCCCTTTAGCTTAATTCTTACAAATGAATAAAGTGCTTTGATATCCAAATAATTGCCAACACAAACATGACGAATAACCGTTGTATCTTTGTTATGCTTTTCCAATATTTCTTTTACGATCTCATAGGCTCTTCCTTCTTCCTTTGTTAGACTTTGAGAAGTCACCTTCTTCTCTTTTCCGTTCTTCTCTTCTACACATTTTTGATATACGGCCGCACAAGTGAAACAATCATCTAATGCATTGTGAGAGCGTACTTGAATATGTAAAAATCGTTTCAGTGTTTCTAATTTATGGTTTGGTACATGTTTTATATATCGTTTTGCTAAACTAAGTGTATCCAGCACTATATTTTTTGGTGTACCGAGTCCTAATCGTTCCATATTACTCTTTAAAAACCTCATATCAAAAGAAGCATTATGAGCAATGATCGTATCTTCTCCAATAAATGCAATAAATTCCGGTAATACAATATCAATTGTCGGAGCACTTGCAACATCAAAATTCTGAATACCTGTCAACATTGTAATGCGGCTCGGAATCATCTTTTCTGGATTCACATACGAAACAAATTGATCAGTACATATATGATTTCGATACCGAATTGCAGCCATTTGAATAATATTATCTTGATAAGGATTGAATCCTGTTGTTTCAAAATCGATTACAACATAATTACCTGTAAAATTCCCCATAATCTTCTCCTTAACTTTTTATTTACATTATAACTTAACATAATGAAAGAAGCTCAATTAGCCTTTAAATAGAAAATAGGAATGGCACATATACCATTCCTATTTTCATCTTTTATCCCCACGGATGGAAATTTCACTTTATTTTAATTTCGCGACTCTTTTCTCCATTTCCTTCACCGTCATCGGTCCGATAAATTTATCCTGGATAACTCCTTTTGTATCAATAAAATATGATGTTGGAATTGTAATGACTTTATAAGTAGTCGTTACTTTTATATCTGTATCAAGAAGAATCGGAAAAGTAAGCCCTTTCTCTTCTGCAAATTTCCGTACTTTCTCTTTTCCTTCAGCCCCTTCTGACACTGTATAATTCACCGCTAAAACTTCTACATCTTTCTGATACTTATCATAAAATGCTTGTATATCTGGCATTTCTTGCTGACATGGACCACACCACGTTGCCCAAAAGTTCACAATAACTTTCTTGCCTTTTAAATCAGAAAGCTTCACCTTTGTACCATCAAGCTTGGACAATTCAAAATCAGGCGCTATTTTCCCAATTTCAATGCCATTTTGTGCAATTGCTTCTTTTGCATCCTCTGTACTTTGCTTTTGATTGTCTGTTACTTGTACTTTCTCTTTTCCAAACTGCTCATAAATTGCATAACCAGCTAAACATAATAACACAACAACAATCGATATTTTTCGCCACATATGCACCATTCCTTATATTTTATCTTTGTCCCCAAGGTTCTCACTGATGAAAGTTTTTACTTTATTTTAGCTTATACGGACAAAGATGGAAATATTCTCTATGGAAAAGAAAGTATATTATACAAAAAAATTAAGATTACAATCCTCACAATAAGAAAAAGCAGATGTTTTCTAGTTCTACTCAATCAAATACCGCACTTCATTACATACGAATACTTATTTCTAAAACAATGTCATACATATTAATAAATCTAGAAAGTATGAGGAGTGAACCATATGGAAGAGCATCCAATTACTAAAGAATTACGAATGATAAGGGTATGTCTTGTTATACTCATCATCATTACATTATTTTCGGGTGGAGTCAAAGTGATTAAGACTTCTTCAAACCATCACGACGTTCCACCTACAAATAATGAAGTATATGACAGAAACAATATGATCCAAATTGGAGAGAATACATTCGTTGTTAGAAACACCGATCCTAAAAGCGGCGGTTACAATACGGTTAAAATTTTTACATATAATCCAAAAATAAACAAAATAACCCAAGTAAAAGAATTCAACTTTGAAAACTCCTTCAAATATGTATATCAATTAAGTCAAAGTGAATAGAAGTATAAAAAAGAGATCGAGTAAGGATCTCTTTTTTTAAAGACGTAAATCTAAGATAAATATTACAAGCTACGACTCACTTACATCCTTCCCAATGAAATGAGCACTAGCTAAAATAAAAACAACAGATAACGTCCAACCAATAATCCCTGAATAAGGAAGGATACCTTTTAATAAGAAACTACTTAGTGCCGCACAGCTGCTCAGCAATAAACAACTTACACCAATTTTTCTATTTGTCGACATACCGCTTTCTCCCTCTCCCGTTTATAAAATTATGTACTTGCTCCCTTTTAAAGCAAGTTCTATAATCTATCAAAAACAGATTCGTTTTACCCTAATTCATTAAAAATCTTTCCTAACATTGTTTCCCTTCCCTTTTGGCACATGCAATTGTATTTTAAGACAATTAAATATAGTAATCTCATGTTTATTCCAAAGAGTGAATGAAAGCTTTCATTTTACTTAACGCAAGTTCATCTTGCAAATGAGCATAATGTCCACCATCTAATTCTTGAATAACAATACGAGGGTGCTTTTTCTTAACATGCGCAATATTCCTCTTAATCTTATTTTGTAAATTCACAGGCTCTTGACTTCGATTTCCATAAAGCAATATACTCGGAACCTGTACAGAGGTTAACATTTTAGGAAGATTTGCTCGATATAGTGCTAACAGTAAACTAATACCCTTTGTATTAGCTGGTTGTTGATTTTTTATCGCTTGTCTTATGTACTCATTATCTGGAAATCCATGTTTTCTATTTGGGCTTTTATTCTCTCTTCTGTCTTCTCTTGACGTTGCATTTTCTTCTTTCCCTAATACCTTCTTACCAAAATGCCTATGTAAAAAACTAATAAACGGAACCATAAATCCTAATTTCCCAAACATCTCCACAGGAAACAGCGGTATTTTATCATACCCTATGTCTAATAACATAAGTCCCTCTACTAAAGATGGATAATAAGAAGCATAAGCCAAACAGATGGCTCCTCCCAATGAATGTCCAATTAAAATAACTTTTTCCATATTCAGCTTAGTAATATAACGATGTAACCATGCAGCAGCATCTTCTAGTTTTATAACTCCATCCAAGCCTTGACTTTGTCCAATACCAGGCAAATCAATCATATGCACTTGGTAAAAATCTTTTACAGAATCAGCTATATGCAATCCTATATCACCTGACCAACCTGTTCCTGGCAGAAAGATAATTGGTTGACCATTTCCCACAACCCTTACAAAATGTTCATGCATCATAATTTTCTCCCTTAGCAGTTCTATATTACAAATTATACAATATATTACCATAAATGAGTGAATATTCATTCTATTCTTTCGTATTTACTCATATTTCAATACATGATTAGAGCAGGAAAAATTATCCCATCTATCGAATACATTTTTTGTAAAATGAGAGTCACTTTCAAGAAACATGTACAAATTACTTCGAACCATGATGTTCATTAATGCAATAGCAATCGTTACATATGTGACATATACCCAAAAGGAGTGATTCCCATTTCAGAAATCACACAAATACTGATTACTTGGGCTGGATTCTTCGCTCTTATATTTCTCGTAATAAGAACTGTAAGAGTTTTACAATATCGCAACTGGAGAACATTTATAACAGTACATTTCGGAAAAGATTTTATTATTACTATAAATACATGAATTATCTTACTTTGGATTTTTTACGCAAACTTTCCAGGCCAATTTACTTACATATTAGATTTCTACTACAGAGACTCCATTCTATTTGTAGCCCTGGAATCATTGTTTATCGGAATGATTTGCGGAGCGGCTATTTAATACGGCAGTATTCTTTTAAGCGTACCATTTAGTGCATTGTACCTTTTTATTATGTATCATTATTCATTTCACATCTTCTTAATAGTTATTGAAATAAGTATGCAATATCTTTTTATCAATTGGATTGAAAAGAACTACAAATAAGTAAATTAGGCTTTAGGATTCCCATACTAAAGAAACTATGGAGATGATGAGCATAGAAAATAATAGTATGGTTCAAGATTTACTTACTTGCTATTGGAGGGATTTCCCTAATGGTTGATAATATTCAACAACTTATTCAAGAGCATAGACAATTTTTCCATAATGATTATACAAGAAGTCTTCAATTCCGTCTTGAACAGTTAGAAAAATTAAAAAATTCTATTCAAAAATATGAAAATCAAGTGCTGAGCGCATTATATCAAGATTTACACAAAAGCGAGTTTGAAGCATATGCTGCAGAAATTGGTTTCGCATTTAACAGTATCAATTTTATTATGAAATACCTAAAACAATGGATGAAACCTCAAAAAGTAAAAACACCTATTCATTTTGCGCCTTCCAAAAGTTACATAATAAAAGAGCCATATGGTACAGTGCTAATTATTGGACCTTTTAATTATCCATTCCAATCATTAATGGAACCTCTTATTGGGGCAATTGCGGCAGGAAATTGTGTAGTCCTCAAACCTTCAGAAAATGCGTCAAACGTTTCAGCTGTAATTAACAAAATAATAAGTGAAACGTTTGATAAGCAATATATTCGTGTAATTGAAGGAGACATCGAAACAACTTCTTTATTAATTCATGCACCATTTGACTATATCTTTTTTACTGGTAGCGTTCCAGTTGGAAAAATTGTCATGGAAGCTGCGGCGAAAAATCTTATACCAGTAACATTAGAACTTGGTGGAAAAGGACCAGCTATTGTCGATAAAACAGCTAACCTCGATATAGCAGCCAAACGTATTATCTGGGGAAAATTCATAAATGCTGGGCAATCCTGTATTGCACCTGATTATGTTATTGCACACAAATCTATCAAGGGAAAACTGATTTCAAAAATGAAAGAAATCATCACAAGCTTTTATGGATCAGATGTATCAAAAAGCAATGATTATGGTCGAATTGTCAATGAGAGACAATTCGATAGACTTATTTCTATAGTAGAACAAGACCAAAATAATATTGTATTTGGTGGAAATTCATCTAGAAGTCATTTATATATTGAACCAACACTTCTTGAAGTAAAGTCATGGGATGATGCAGCTATGAAAGAAGAAATTTTCGGACCAATTTTACCAATTATCGAGTACAATGATTTAGATGAGGTCATTCATATGGTTAACAACCATCCCAAACCGTTAGCCTTGTATGTGTTTACTGAAAATAAAAATGTTGAAAAACAGGTATTAGGACGAATTTCTTTTGGGGGAGGATGCGTCAATGATACAATGTCACATATGGCGAATCTCCACTTGCCTTTTGGTGGAGTAGGAAATGCAGGGTTCGGTGCTTATCATGGAAAACATAGTTTTGATACTTTTACACATCGTAAAAGCATTTTAAAGAAAAGCTCAAAGATAGACTTAGGGCTTGTATTTCCACCGTATAAGAACAAAATTAAAATTTTGCGAAAGATTTTTAAATAATAAGAAAGAAACTGTTTACTGAACATAGGGTATGGCAACCAAAAGTAAAATAGGAGTGGAATACCTAATTTAACTATTGCCATTATTATTTATGAAATCTGTCCCCACATTCTTAATACTAAAAAGGCATCCACTGAGAAACAGCAGATGCCTTTTGTGGTTTTAGCGTATTCGATTTTTTATGTGGGTTTTTTAATAACTTCTTCATTGTCCTAATGTTTGTCCTCATTCGTTGTTGATTTACCTTATTAAACTATTTGGAAGTTTTGTTGAACAAGTTGTAAATTTAACATTTTAAAGTAAGAGCATTTCTTTGTAATGAGAAATGCTTTTTATTTTTGTCAAAATTAAAAGGATATTTCAATAACAATAATAATATAATAAGAAACAATATTAATTTATTGTGGAACGATAAATCATATGTTAAAATCATGTTGTCATTAAATAAGTGAGGTGTTTTAAATGAATGTTAAACGAGGTTCAACGACTTTCTTAAAAGTCATTATTTTTATTATAGGACTACCGGTTCTTGCTTTATGTATATTTTTAGTGCCCCATATGGCGAATTTCGCAGCAAAATCGTATCCAAATATTGCCCCAATGAAATATCTCGTTTTCATCGTGATGTATGGAGCGGCTGTGCCTTTTTACTTTGCTCTCTATCAGGCTTTCAATCTTTTACGGTACATTGACGAGAACACAGCGTTCTCGGAATTATCTGTAAAGGCGTTAAAGAACATAAAGTGCTGTGCGATTACAATCAGTGGTTTGTATGTATTAGGTTTGCCACTCTTTCATTTTATAGCGAAGAAAGTTGACCCTCCTATTGCATTAATGGGACTCATCATCATTTTTGCTTCGTTGGTTATCGCCGTTTTTGCTGCTATCCTCCAACGGCTTCTACAAGAAGCGATTAACATAAAATCAGAAAATGATTTGACGGTCTGAGGTGGAGGATATGACAATTATTATTAATATTGATGTGATGTTAGCAAAACGAAAAATGAGCGTAACGGAGCTTTCGGAGAGGGTTGGAATTACTATGGCGAATCTTTCCATTCTGAAAAATGGGAAAGCAAAAGCGGTTCGTTTTTCAACATTAGAAGCGATATGTAAGACTTTGAATTGTCAGCCGGGTGATATTTTGGAGTACAAAAGCGACGAAGATACTCTATAAAAACAGACAACAAAACTACCGGGAGTCGACAGTGAAATTAAGGGATAGCTTAATGTCTATCCCTTCTTTGCGTTTATTGATGTTATTTACTCAGAGAATTCCATTGAGAATTGCATTGATATTAGTGACAAAAAATGTGATGTGATTTGCAATGTTTGCACCTCAAAAGGGAACCCGTTATGAACATTTGGTCTCTCTTTTTTGTTAACTAAACAAATATCAAAATATTTCTATTATAGGACACAAAAAGACAATATGGTATGAAAAATCCAATTCCGTACCATATTTTTAAACAACTTTATTATTCGTTAACATCTACAACTATTTTTTAACAGTCTATTACTTTATTCTTTAGTCTAAAACTTTTTTTGAATGAAACATATATTAGTCAATAACTCACTCGTTTGTCTAGATAGCTGATTATTTTTACTTAATTTATAATCCTTTGTTTAGTCGATTATTCTTATTTTTAAGATCCTCGATGCTTCACATCTGCGGATACGCCTCCCGCTATGGGCTATGTCCTCCTCCAAAACCAATTAACCCTTTATATAATTCCTCTGTTTTATACTCTTTCGCGTATAGTATGTAGTCTTTTCTTTTAAACTAATTTATTCTGAAAAGACTACGGAAATTCTTATTGAACTAAAGCACCCGTTACTCTATTTAGTTAGATAAGTTATTTATTAGAAAGATTGTCAATCACTTGAATAGCTAGTTTCAATGCTTTTATTCTTCTTTCTAAAAGCGTTCTTTGGGGACTACCAGCCTTTGACTTAACATAAATGTTCTCAATTGATGGAAGCAAACCAGTAAGAACATTGCGAGCTTCTGTTAAATCTTCCTGGGTGTAATGATGGGGTCTTTGATTCCAAACGTTTTCTAGCATTGCTAAGCCGATGCAAACAGCTTTGAGTCGTTTCTTTACTAAGGTAGTATTTGCGCCTTTCTGAGTCATCTGTGACAAGGCATTTTCGAGTTTACTGATTGTTGATTGTAAAGATTTTATTGACTCCAATTTATCTACATTTGATATGTTTTCCATGTTAGTACTGTCCCTTCTTCGTTTCTGAATTATTTTGCTTGATACTTGATAAAATCGTTAAGAACCTGATTTCACTCGCAATATTTTAACATAAATAACCAACTCTCTTTGAGCGAGATTCTCAACAAACTGGCCCAATTGTTGAACACAAGTTAACTAACACTCTTCAACTAACCTGCCTGTTAGTCCAATAGGAAGTAAACAACTTTATTATTTTTTAAGCGACTTTATTGTAAATTAAACAACTTTTTGTCACTTAACATAATGTTCCTTATTCCACTAACGCACCATCTCAAATTGCTATTTTTTCCACAATTAGTTATTCAAGAATTTGTCCCGATACATAAAGAATAAGCACAATTCTCGCTACAGAATTGCGCCCGAGTGCGGAAGTTACTTTTTTTTAGGAGGAATTGTTTAACCCCTTAAGCTCATCGAAATCTGCCGGTCTACAAACCCAAATTCTAAATATAATTTCCAATCACACCTCATGAACTGACCTAGGTTCTCCAATCAGCTAGTTTTCTTTACCTGCTTGGTGAAAGCTGCTCTCCAGGAATCTCCTGTAATTTTTCAGTATGAACGAACATATTCGCTGCTGGCATTTGTACTTGATTCTCATGGAATATAGACATTAGTTCAAACCTTACTTGCCTGGAGGTTTCAAAATACTCCTCAGGTTTAACCAAACCTACAATACAAAATTCATACCCAACATATTTAAGATTTGGATTTAAGTCTGTAACACCAACATATTGAAATGATTCAACAGCCTCGTCCTCTATCCTATATAGGCTTTGTTCCAATTTTTCATTGCAGATAACACATACTTTTTCTAACAATTCCTTTATTCTTGTAGGATCTTCCTGATAACTTACCGTAATCCGTTCAAGAACCCGCATCCAGCCTTTGTTAAAATTTTGTATCGTTCTAATCTCTCCATGTGGGATGGTAAGGAGTTTTCCCGACCATTCACGAATTTGCATAAAGCGAATACCAATTTCCTCAATGGTACCTGAACTTGTTCCGTTAAAAGTAACAAAATCGCCGACACGAAACTCTTTGTCCGTTAATCTTGCGAACCCTAATATAACATCTTTTAGCATCTGTTGTGCAGCAAAACCGATGACAACTCCGGCAATCCCTGCACCTGCAAGAATACCTTTTATATCTACAAATTGACTAATTAGATAAAAAACAAGACTGATTAAAATTCCATACCTTAAAATTGAACGAATTACACTTTGAATCGTCTGTTCTACTTCTTCATCAAAAAAGCTTGACTTCCTAAAGAACCAATCAATAATACGGTTTATGACAAAGGACAAAGTCATGAGGACCAAAGCAAATAGTATAAATCTTAAAAGTAAAAACTCCCTTACATAATTAAAAAATTCCTCAGTAACAGTTAATAAATTCATCCATCCACTTCCTTAACTATGTATTTTGATTTTTATTCACAGTTCATCTTCAACAATATGAACCTTTAACGAAACAACTTATTGTCACTCAACAGTTCCTTAATCGATCTTTCAATTCCAGATGTTCTTTTCCTTTTTACTATAAATATACCCCTTTAGATTATCTAAAGGGGTATAAAGGTGCAATTTTTTATAAACGGTACGACTTTATTTCAAATCCACATAAGTAATATTTACTCGTGTTAGATATCTAATTAAATCTATTAGTAACAAGGAATCAACAAAAAACTAGGATAAAACAAGGTTTACAATCCATACGAAAACAATTAGCCAAATGATAATGATAAGAAATCCTGTTATCCAATTCTTAGGTTTATTCATAGATGATTGTCCTTCTATTTTCCTTTTACAATCCTCTAATACTTCTTCAGGGATAAGCTTTAACGCCAAGTAAACACCTAAAGGAACAAGAATGAGATCATCAAGATACCCTAAGATTGGAATGAAATCTGGGATTAGGTCAATAGGACTGAAAGCATAAGCAACAACAAGCATTGTAAATAACTTAGCATACCAAGGGACTCTTTCATCTCGATATGCTAAATACAGTACAAGAAGTTGTTTCTTTAAGTTTTTAGCCCATTTTTTCATTTTCTGTATAGTTGATAACCCTTTTTCTGTTTGAACTTGTTTATTTTGACTCAAAATATCTCCTCTTCTTTTCATTTTTTGTAGTTTTCTATTCTCAGAGAAAGATTAATATTAGAGATTCCTCTCTTTCTCCCCATCTGTTTTCAAAATTGAATAAACTAAAGCATCATTTGAATGATGATTTTGATAAATATAACCTCTCAATAATCCTTCTTTCTGAAAACCTATTTTCAATAATAAATGAGATGATGCCTCATTTTCAGGATAGGTAATAGCTCCGATACGAAATAAATCTAATTCTTGAAAACCATATTCTAAAACCGCTTTAACAGCTTCAGATGCATATCCTTTTCTCCAAAAAGAAGGATGAATATCGTAACCAATTTCAGCTCGTTTACTCCAAAGTTGTAAATTATTATAACCTACTGTACCGACAAAATCCCCCGTTTCCTTCACAACGATTCCCCAACGAATTGCACGTTTTTCTTGAAAATTTTTCGAAAAAGAATCAATCATTCGAACAACCTGCTCCCTCTCTTGAAAACAATTCATACCATAATAACGTGTTACCTCTTCAAGTGAAAAAATATCATATATATTTTGGCTATACGTTTGATTTATCTCAATTAAACTTAAACGGTCGGTTTCTAGAGTTGGGAATGTCATTGAAATCCTCCTTTATTTTTCATCATTATATTAATAACTATATTTAAGATAATTGAAATAAAAGAATATATATTTACATAGTGACATTATTAAAAAAGAAGGGAGTTGAATATATTGTAATACAATGTGATTAGTGGCAATAAAGATATTTAAAATTCTATTAAAAAATTAACCCTTAATCTCAACAAAATCTTGTAAATTTTTTTCAATATGGTTGTTTATTTTTTTTACGGTAAATGGAGAAGTATTTTCAAATATAATATGTAGAGATTCGATAGATGCCTGAAGTCTTTTGTTTTTATCTAGTTCTTCACGTGTGATTGAAAAGTCTTCTAATGTCTCAGGATGATTATAATGCTTTAGTTCTCTTTCAATTTTCTCTAAGAGTGAAAGCATTGATTCATCCTTAAAATACCTTATTCCAGCTTTGAGTGCTGCCCAACTTTGAGGTTGAGCCATAAAATATGCGCTCCACCAGTAGAATTCGGTAAGTGATTTACTTACGTGATTATAGTACGCATAGAACATAAATAACGCTCGTTGACCTTCAGTTAATTGCTCATAAAACTGTTGTTTAATCTGATAACTACTCAAGGTAGTCTGTTCCACTACTCTTTTTTTATAAGTTTTAATAAGAGGTTCAAAGCATCTTTGACTAAGATCAGCACATGTTAATAAATCAAAATCTTGTTTTTTTATCTTGATTTCCAAATAAAATCACCCTCCTAGCTAAATAATACAATACTTCGAAATAAACTATGTAAAAATTAGCATATGGCACAATACGCCGATGAAGTGAATGAAACGATTTTATTGTAAATGCAATGCCATTATAATATTATCTGCATATTGTCCGTTCTCAAATTTAATTTGCTGCTTCTCTCTTCCTTCTTCTTTAAAGCCTATTTTTTCATAAACTTTTATCGCTCTTTCATTTGTTGATATAACACCTAAACAAATTTTTTCTATGCCATCTTGTGTTTTTGCCCAATCTATTAATTGTAAAAGCATTTTTGTTCCTGCACCTTGATTACGATAATTATCTAAAATGCCTATTCCAAATGAGCCGGTGTGATTTAAGCGCTTCATTGAGTTTCTAGTAAACACTAAAAAACCAACAATACGTTCACCGTCTTCTGCAACAAATGTTACACCGCCTTGTTGACTATTTGTTATTGTTCTCTGTTTCTGCATTTCAATATCTACATGAAATTCTTCGCTTGTAACTAGAAAAAACTCATTTTGAGATATAATGCTTTTTCGAATATATAAAATGCATTCTGCGTCTTTTTCTGTTGCCTCTCTTATGAACAATCCAATCCCTCCAATATTCATTCCCTTCTTCTCATTTCTATTTTCCCTTGATTTTAAGTAACACCGTACGTTTGCAATCCCTACTTCCTGTAAATTCAACAGTAAATTCACTGACTCCTGTTAAAAAGAAGACGCTGTATAAAAAGAAGCAAATTGTATCCACAGTTAATTGAGAACGATTTAAGTCCCTATCATTATCTCCACTATTTGTTTGAAACTCTACCAAACATAGATCTAATGAATAAAGAAGAAATAGACAAAGTCTTGCCGTGTTCATCTGATTTACCGTCTATATGCAGAGTACCAATAAAAAATGAAACAAACAAAAAGTAGGCCCGAAATACTCCACTCATGTATTATATTTTAGGGCTACTTGACGTTTACTTTTAAACTTCCATTTCTCGTACAATTTGGACAGAAAATTATAAAGAAAAGGCTCCCCCTTCATATAAGGGATAAGCCTATTTTACAAAGAAAACAGCTCTTGCACCTCTTCAATAAATAATTGGACTGCAAGCGATGATTCCTTTAATGAAGGGACAGCTAGACCAATTTCTCTCCAAACTTGTGGTTCTAGCTCTCGAGTTCGAACATTCGGGGGGAGATTAGATAAGGATAATTCAGCTAAGATGGCCAACCCTAGCCCTTCTTGTATCATATTTAGTGATGTCGTTACGGTAGAAACTGCATATTCAATGCGAAGCGGTACTCCGGCTTGTTTAAACATATCGATAATCGGAGGTTCATATCCCCCTTTAAAAATAATGATTGGTTCATTATTCAAATCCTGTATTGTAATAGCTGATTTCTTATATAGGGTGTGATCATCTCGTAGAACCACAACCATTTTCCCCCTGGTCAATGGGATAATTTCCATTTCTTCATTTGGAAGGATAACTATCCCGATATCGATGACGCGAGACAATAACCAACCTTCTACTTCCTTAAGTGTTCCTTCATAAAGGATCAGCTCTAAGTTCGGATATTTCTGCCGAAAGATGTTAATGATTTTAGGTAAGAAATATGCGGAAGCACTCGGAAAACTTCCAATACGAATTGTCCCTACTTCATGCCCCTTTTCTGCAGCTACTTCTTGTTCCACCTTTTCTATCCCATTCAAAATCTCTCGAATATGAATAAGAATGCGTTTCCCGACATCAGTAAGAATTAATCCTTTTCTCTTATCACGAATGATTAGTGTAACGCCTAATTCTGATTCAATACTAGATATAGCGTGGCTCACAGCTGGTTGTGTCATATTCAGACTTTGAGCAGCTTTCGTGAAACTTCCCATTTCGATGGTTTTTACAAATACTTGAAGTTGCGTAATGGTCATAACTAATTACTTATACTCCTTATAAAAAAGATTCATTTTATTTATTATGTCCAATATCATATCATAGTGAAATGAAATACAACAAGGAGGTCATAACGTGACACAACTTTCGCGAACAAGAATGGCCTTACTTCTCACATTTCTTGTCATCATGTGGGGAATCAATTGGCCTTTGTCAAAATTCGCTCTTCATTATACGCCGCCAGTGTTGTTTGCGGGAATGAGAACAGTGTTAGGCGGATTCATCCTACTTATTTTTGCCTTGCCAAAATATAAAGAGTTGAACTTAAAGAAAACATGGCATTTATACTTTATTTCCGCTTTACTTAATAACATATTATTTTATGGACTTCAGACTATAGGACTTGAATATATGCCAGCTGGCCTGTTTTCAGCTATCGTTTTCCTTCAGCCAGTGCTGCTCGGTATTTTCTCTTGGATTTGGCTCGAAGAAGCAATGTATGGATTAAAAATCTTCGGCTTGATTCTTGGATTTTCCGGTGTGGCTGTTATAAGTTCGAGTGGTTTAAGTGGTCATATTTCTATCGTTGGAATATTACTCGCTTTAGGCTGTTCCCTTGGCTGGGCACTTGGTACGGTGTTCATTAAAAAAACCGGTAATCGTGTAAACGCAATTTGGATGGTTACACTTCAACTGATTATTGGTGGCTTTTTCTTAATCGGGTTTGGATCAGAATTTGAAAGCTGGTCTAGTATTGTTTGGAACGTGCCATTTACATCCATATTATTGTTTGTCTCTATCTTTGTTATTGCATTGGGCTGGTTAGCTTACTTTACACTTATCGGCTCAGGAGAGGCAAGCAAAGTGGGAGCCTATACATTTCTCATTCCACTTATTGCGATTATAACGAGTGCTATTTTTTTACATGAAGCAATTACCCTTAGTCTTTTTGTTGGACTCTTATTCATTGTTGTGAGCATCTGTTGTGTGAATATGAAGCCTAAATCACTTACAATTAAACAACAAGTTGAACCTAAAAAATGTTAATTAAAATTATTAAAGAAAGCGCCTATTTTTCAACATAGGCGCTTTCAACCACACTATACATAGTGGCACTTCCTCTAGCACCTCGCGATGTGTATGTTTTCTTCTACGACAGGGACATTCATAGAAATCCAATTCACACGCTCATTTTTATTTTGATCTTCAGTTTCAGGTGATAATTTTTTCAGCCAGTAATATAGCCAATGAACTGGTAGGTTCTGTTTTTGACACCAGGAAACGTTTGATAATCCACTGCTTTTATAGTCTTGAATATAAGTTTCCCATTCTTTCTTTAATAGGTGTCTTTTCATAAAAAAACCTCCACATGTAGTATGTAAGGAGATTATCTCAGGAGTTAATGACAAATTGTAGGTGGGGAATATTTGACGCTTACAGTTAATTCAAGAATCATTATTTTGATTCTTTCACTTTCACAGGCATACTTCCAATCACATTTGCTCCATTTTTTAAAGTTATTTTTACATTTCCAGATTCTTTAAACGTATAAGGAGACAGTTCATAAATTTCTTTTATTTTAAATTTCTGATTCAAGTCTTGTATAGATCTAGCCGTAAGCAGAGACATTTTAGGTTCCCAAACTTCTTCTTTTCCAGATGGATACGTGATGAACATTCGAACATCTGCTGGGTGAATATCTTTCCAAAGTATTATATACATTTGCGTTTCTTGCCCTTTTTTAATCAATGTATCCGAATAATACCCTAACTCTCCAATGTTTCCAAAAACAGTATGTTTCTCATTATTTACTGTAATATCAATATACGGGAGTTTATACGTCATTTTATGATATATTCCGTAAGCTGTACAAAAGATAGAAATAATCGTAAGTCCTAGAAGAAATTTTTTCAGTTGTTTCCCTTGAAAACTTACCATCATAGCTGAATTTGGAGCGAATTTTTCTGCTAATAAAAAAACAAGGATCACAATTAAAATTCCAATCCCGATAAAAATATACATACAATTCCCTCCCGCTTGATATATGTAAATTGCACCCCTTATAACGCTCTTTCTCACCGCCCCCTTGTTTTCCTTCCTTACTACCATAAAAATTTTGAAAGTGAAGAAACTCACTCTTCTACAGTGATTAAATATTACTTATAAGGTGTTTTCTCTAAAATAATATACATATGAGCGATCCTATAAAATTAGAAAAGAACAGACCGTTTATTTTCGGAAAAGATAAACATAATCAATTTTTATCCATGTAAAAATGGAGCCATAATACATACAGCTCCATTTTCCATATATCACTATTCATTTATAGTTTCAAAATGTTTCTAATACGATTTTCCCAACCGTACTTCCTGTTTCAATCATCGCATGCGCTTTTCTAATATTAGCAGCGTGAATTGGCGATAACGTCTTGTTTAATGTCGTCTTAATCGTATTTTGCTCAAGCAATTCACTAACATGATTTAATAAAAGGTGTTGATTAATCATATCTTCTGTATGGTACATAGGTCGTGTAAACATGAATTCCCAAACAAATGTAGCACTTTTACTTTTTAATAAACCTAATGCTAATGGTTTCTCATTTTCTACAATAGAACAAATCCCACCTTGTGGTTTGATTACTTCTGCCATGCCATTCCAATGTTGATCTGTATTATTTAAGCAAAAAATGTAATCAACTTCTGCTATTTCAATCCGTGACAATTGTTCTTTAAATGATTTATGGTGATTGATCACATAATCAGCACCTAAGCTTTTCACCCAATCTTTCGTTTCAGTTCGAGAGGCTGTTGTAATGACATTAAGGCCCGCCCATTTCGCTAATTGTATCGCAATAGATCCTACACCACCTGCGCCGCCAATGATTAAAATATTTTTGGATTTGTTCTTTTCCTTATTATTAAAATCAATTGCTAAACGTTCAAACATTCCTTCCCATGCTGTAATAGCTGTTAAAGGTATAGCAGCTGATTGTGCGTGAGTTAAATTTTTCGGTTTTGTTCCAACAATTCTTTCATCTACTACATGATATTCACTATATGTACCAGGTCTTGTAATACTCCCTGCATAGAAAACTTCATCACCCGGTTGGAATAATGTACACTCTTCCCCAACTTCTACAACAACGCCACTAGCATCCCATCCAAGTATTTTTGGCTCTTCTTCTTTCTTATCTTTTGGCGCTCGAACTTTTGTATCAACGGGATTAACAGAAATGGCATGGATTTTAACGAGTAAGTCCCTTCCTTTCGGTATAGGTCTTGGTAATTCAATATCAATCAAACTGTTCTCATTTTCGATTGGTAAATATTCTAATAAACCAATTGCTTTCATGTTCATTTCCTCCGTTTAATAAAATTTGTCTTCTCCTTGCATTATAAATTGCAAAATTAAATTATGTAAGAAGGCACATTCATGTAGTATAGTATCATTAGTGTTACTGTTACCATCAATAAATATTACTATGGAGTGCTGTTTTATGAGGAATAGAAAAAGCGGTTATGGTTGCCAGGAGGGTTGCCCTGTTGAAATAACACTAGATGTTATCGGCGGAAAATGGAAAGGTGTTATTTTGTATCATCTATTAGATGAAAAAAAGCGTTTCAATGAGTTACGAAGATTAATCCCCGGCATTACACAACGAATGTTATCTTTACAATTAAGCGAACTAGAAAACGATGGAATTGTACATAGAAAAGTTTATCCGGAAGTTCCCCCTAAAGTCGAGTATTCTTTAACTGATTTCGGAAGAACGCTAGAGCCGATTATTGTCCAAATGAGGAATTGGGGAAAAACATATCAATCGAGATTAATGGAGAAATCAGAAAAATTGAAATAGGAAGCTGCATTATATCAGCTTCCTATTTTTTAATACAAAATGGGCATTTGTCAAATAACTTTGTCACAGTTCCCTAGTAACAATATTAACTATGGATAATAACTCTTTTAAATCATCAATTACATGTTCATCTGTAAACTGATTTCCCCAAAATACATCCTTCTTCCATATTGCATGCATTCCTACATTCCGAGCTCCTACTACATCATTCTCTGGATGATCACCTACATATACACTTTCTTCAGGACTGACACCTAAGCTTTCTAAAGCTCTTAGGAAGATTTCAGCTTGAGGTTTTTTAAGGCCTTCTTGCTCTGAAACTAATATGATATCCATGTACTTATCAATCCCTAGAGCACGAATATTCAGTAACTGGAATTCAGTGAATCCATTTGTAATCATACCTAATAATATCCCGCTATTTTTAAGCTCTTGTAATACGTGCTCCATGTTAGAAAAAGGAATACAGTGATGTTGAAAGTTGCTTATGTAATCCTCTAACAGCTGCTCCCAAGTTAAACTAGAGATAACATATTCTTGGAGTAATCGCTCATATACTTTGTCTTTCCAAACATAGCCCTTATTATCTAATTCAATAAATCGATTTACATATAGCTCTTCAGGTACATGTTTTAGTTCATTGATGTACCTCTTATATTGATCTTTAATGAAGAGTTTAAGAGAACTATCTCTATCTAATAGAGTTCCATCTAAATCGAAAATAACAGCTTTAACCATTCTTTCGCCCCCTTACTTAAGCGATTGTTACGCATCTGATTTTGGAGGCATCCATCCCGTATTTTGACTCCATTTATCCGCTTTTCTAAGAATCTCCCAAATTAGAGGATCTTTTGCTTCCGTATACATACCTCGATCATTTACGTATTCTTTAACTAGTTTATATTTTAAGTCTTCATATCGTTTACAGTCTTCTGGATGATTGCGCATATAATCTCTAAATAAGAGCGCAAGTTGCTCAGGCCAACTCCCTTCGCGTCTCACATGTATATGCGTTCTCTTGTTACCAGGGGCTTCACGAAAATAACGTTTAGAACAATCTGAATTATCCGCCCTATGAATGAACCCTAAACTTTCTAGAGGTTCCCTAAAGGAATCCAATAATTCTAATGTTCTTACAGAAATTTGTACATCAATAATTGGTTTTGCCGCTAAACCAGGTATTGATGTAGAACCAATATGGTCAATTCTTATCGCAACGTCCTCTAAAACAACTCTTAGCGAATTACCTAGATCTTGAAATTCTCTTGGCCATTCACTTTTATAAGGTACTACAATAATTTTATCTGACATTCAAATCCCTCCCCAAACCCGTTATCAGATTCTTATTATATATCTCCTATTACATATCAATATTTTACTATAGACAATCCTAATAATATGAATTTCACAGGAGTAAAAAATACATTTCTATCATACCTAAAGGATTTTAACTGTAAATTGAAGTATAGAAATATGCATGCTATTGAAGGGGGCTGGAGAATGGAGATTAATTGGATACAATTGGTGTTTTGTCCTTTTATGGTTGCCTTAATCATTATTTCTCTGATTGGAATATATTTTAGAAAATCAAGCATATACCAATACAAAATTAAATTGAAATAGGAAGCTGCATTATATCAGCTTCCTATAATTTTAAAAAATATATTTAAGATTAGCTCCCCACATGTTTTTGTGACGAAATTGAAGGCTGACTAGAATTTTCTTGTTTTGTGATAGGAGATACGAAGATTGGATTACTTTTAAATAACACACTGACTGCATATGCAACGATTACATTTAATATAAGAGCAATAAGGCCGATATTTATATTGTAAATACTAATTTTCCCTATACTCATTCCAAGTACCGCCACATCTCCGACAAGAATACCTGCAGCAATTCCAATTGGAGTAAGTTTACGGATAAAGAAAACACCGATAAATCCTGGAAGAATCTGTCCAAATCCATAGTAAGCTGTATTAACAAGAGATATCATTAAGCTAGGAGCAAAAATCGTTATGGCCATAGATAGCAGTAAGTATAAGATGACTACAGCTTTAATTGATTTTAGCTGCGCTTGTTCCGAAATATTCTTTATAAGATTACGGGAAACTAAGGCACCAATGACGAGACTAATCATAGATAGTACTACAATGCCTGATAACACTGCTCCTGCTGCAATGACGCCAATTAACCATGGAGGCAGCAGAGAAATTGCCGTAGCCATAAATGCACTGTTAGGTTTGTCTAGATTTGGTATTGTAGCCAGAGCAAAATACGAGATGATAATTAAAAACGGAAACATGAACATATAGAGCGGCATGACAATCTGTGCTTTTTTTACCGCTCGTTCAGAACGACCAGTAAAAAATACACCTGTAACATGAGGAACTGCATAAAATGCAAATGCTTGAAAAATGATAGTTGAAATGGCAAAGTTCATATCCATTGGTTTGTCAACTTTGACTAAAGCCCCCTGTTGTTTCGCCATTTCAAATAGGTGGGACACACTGCCAACCTTGTGTAAAACTGCTCCGCCTACAATCACAATAGCAAGAAACATCAGGATATCTTTTACGATAGAAATAATAGCCGGTGCTTTGACACCTGATACCGATATGTATATATAAGCCATAACTCCAGCGATAATAGTCGCTACAGGAGCTGATAAGTGAAACCCCAGTGCATTTAAAGAAACAACCAGCCCTTCGAATTGTAATTGAGCCCATGGAATCAAAAAAATAAGGGCTGTTATGGTAACAGTCAATTCCAGACCTCGGTGCGAGTAATGACCTTTAAAAATATCCGCTATGGTCATAGCACCGTACTGCTTACCTGCCCTCCAAATTAAAGGTGCAAAGAAATAGCCGACAGCATAAGCCAATAAGATATACCCTAAAAACCATATTCCATAACTTGGCCCTTTTGCATATACACCACCTGGAAATCCTAAAATCGTACCTACACCGTAGATTTCACCCACAGCTAAGAAAAATAGCAATATAGCGTTAAATTGTCGGCCTCCTACTAAATATTGCTCTACGCTGATTTGCTCACTCTTCTGTCTTGAATATACAGCATACAGAATAGTAGAAAGTATGATAACAGAAAAAATAATAAGTGACATACGGTATCCCCCTTTTCTATAAATCCCCCTTCAGATTATGACGATCATACAACATCCAAGATAACCAAAGACAAAGCGAGGTAAGCGGCAGCCATAGAAAAATCCAAAAATAAATGATTGGGAACCCCATGATGCTTATATCAGATGATGCAATAAATGGTAAGACACCAACAATAGCTGCAAACGGAATAATCATTCCAATAAGAATACTGCCGAACTTCATAGTGTACACCTCCTTTCAAAATAATATGACAATTTATAGAATTATCATTTTCTACATAAAATGGTAATTTCCTTTTTTGATTCAAAATTAATAACAATGAATATAGACCAAAACATATAAAAACACGGCCGACAAGTAAAATCGGCCGTGCTATTTGTAAAGTCATAACTTATCTTACACGATTTTGGTGATATCGAAACATAAGAAGCCAAGTGACGCTAAAAATAGGGAAAATAGCACATTAGTGCGAATTAAGATCATAGGGGCCTCGTCCATCCAGTCTTGATAGATAAATTGAACTACCCCCACCTACCGTTTCGCGCTTGAGATGGGGACTTCTCGCCAGATATGATAAATAAGCAGTTTTCTTCATTTTGAATTCTAAAACCTATGTTTCTTATTTTTTTACCACTCCAAAAGTAATTTTCATACTTGGGGCGTAGATTAAAGAGGAATTAATATTAAATGCTTTAGAAAATCGTAGTTCTGCTTCATACTGATCCTGTGCTTCAGTAAATGTAGCCCCTCGATTTATTAAGTTCTCAATAAACTCTTTCCTTTCAGTAGGAGCTGCACCTAATCCTTCTTCTTTGAGTGAATCATATAATCTCTGTTTATCTGTTTCGTTTATATTAGAGTCTAGAAAATTAACTTTATCACTAACTCGGCAATCAATATTTTTTACACCTAATTCGCTCAGATAGATCGGTAACTTACTCCCGATGTTTCCATCTTTTCCATTTCGTTTTGTATCTTCCTCGAACAGTTTTTGAAGAAAACCAAGCTGAATAATTTCTGATTGGTCGTGTTTGTTAAGGTTGTACGAAGACATATTGGAAATCCAGTGCGGTTCAAAACATATGATATTACCTTCATCAATGACTGAATGAATCATTTTCTGCAACATTTTTATCGGATCAGCCATATGTAACAAAAAGGCATGGCATACTGCTATGTCATACTTACTCTCTAATTCAATTTCAGTAACATCCGCTACAATAAATTCAGCTTCATATGGAAGGTCCTGAAACAGACTCTTTGCTGTATGAATCAATTGCTGTCCTTTATCAATACCTGTATATCTTGAACCTAGTGGTAACAGGGGTAACAGTTTAAGTCCTAAATATCCATACCCGCATCCAAAGTCAATGATATGTACGGGTTTAGAAATTTTCCAAACTGAATTCACTAAAAACCCTAAATAGTCATCGTTATAATATAAATCTCTTGTATTCCTTAAATAATCCAACCTTTTATCCCAATAATAATCTTCCAATATAACAAGCTCCTTTCTCCTGTTGAATACCGCAAACAATATACCAAGACAGAAAGAACCTATAAAAGATAAGAGAACTCAATCATCCACGCCCTTATCAAAAAGTAAGACTAAATAGAAGAGATTTTAGTTGTATGCTATATATATTCAATTAACATAACTTACCATTTTATGTATAGTTAAATGGTATATTTCGGAAACTATACGAATTGTAATCTAAAAAATGGGTTAAAAGAATAGGAGGAATGTTATGACTCGTTGTACAAATTGTAAGGCGAAATGGAAAGCAAAAGATGTATGGTCTCTATTTTTCCAAAATGATGGTAAAGATTGTCCGTATTGTAATCAAAGACAATATATTTCAGCCGAAACCTTTCGTTTTTCAAGTGACATTATACATGGCCTCTTTTTATTCCTTTTTCCTTTCTTCGTTGAACTAAGCGATGAGAGCCCTTTAGAAGACTTTAAGAAAAAATAATATAGATTTACTCCGTTTTATCTCCTCTTCTCTTTTAATATAAAAAGATTAACCAAAACATGTTCTTATTTATAAGAAAAAACGTATCTTTAATTCCACTAAAAACGAGAGATTATGGTGAAAAAAATCCTAATCGTAAGAAAATCAAGAATGCCACTTCCAGTAAATGTCTTAACGTAGAAAATGTGATATTTAGTTAACTGTACCTCTAATATAAGACTAAACAAAAAAATGAGAGTATGTATAACACCCCTCACACCTGAAGAAAAGTTCTATTCAGCTGCCTTGTTACGAAACTTTCGTATATCTTTCATGATAAAAAGGACAGATATGAAAACAACAGTATCACAAAGAAGCATAAAAAATATATTAAACATCGAGCTTCCACTTGCTGATGCTATGGCACTTCCCAATCCAAAAAAGAGAAGCAAAGAGTTAGACGGATATAGATAATTCCTACGTATGATAACAAATACAACACTAAATACGACTAATACATATGTAACGTATTTCAGAACTTCTACGAGCACTTCCATTACTTATCCACCCCTTTCATTCCTTTATATTCCATTTTATCATGTAATACACAGAAAAAATATATTGTATTCATGTGAAGTTAATGTAGCAGCTCATTATATTACTTTACCATTTTGTAAACAATCATTTACAATAAACAGAAGAAAACGTTTATTTTACCGAAAAATAGTAATATAATACTTACTAAATTGATGGAGGAAGAACAATGATGGACGATAAAGATTTATTAAACGAATACTTGAATCTGTTGATGAATATGTTTGGAACTTTCAAGTTATTATCCGAAAAATCATCAGAATTTACGCATATAGAACAACATGTAGTTGAGTATGTTTCCCAGCAAAGTAAGCCTGTAAATTTGAAAACGATAGCTCATGATTTAAATATACCTAAGCAACAACTCAGTGTAACAGTACGTAACTTGGAGAAAGATGGCTATATAACTAAGAAACAAGATGATTCAGATAAACGAGCAATTTTAATTTCGCTAACGAAAAAAGCAGAAGATGTGCAACATGAACGCTGGAAACAGATATATAACAATTTCACGGATAATCTTGAAAAACTATCAGATGAAGATCGGCGTGACTTGTTGTACGGATTACATAAAACAAATAGAATGCTAGCAAAAATGGTCGAGGATAATTAATCATGAAGTAAAGAGAACGCGTTTCGATTAATGGAATTTGACACAAAATCCCTTACGTAAGAATAGGCTGAATTTATTTTCACAAATAACACTATTATTGATTTATCTTCTAGTACAACAGGAGTTCTGATACAGCAGTTTGAAACGGAGGATTTTTATGGAAAAAATGATAGATTTACAATCAGTTCAAGGCACAATGCTCATCCCCCTATGGGGACGTGCCATTGGCAGTGAGAAAAATCCAGAAATTTTGGATGACAAGGAAGCTATTAACATTATCAAAAGATCTGATTTTAATTTTACAGATATAGCCAAAACCTTTGGTGAATACGGCGGGATAACCTACATCGTTCGTGCTCGTAAAATTGATGACACAATCCGAAATTTTATCACTAAGCACCCTCGGGCTACCATTGTGAACATCGGCTCTGGGTTAGATACCACTTTTCCAAGAATCGACAACGGTACAATCAATTGGTATAATCTCGATTTGCCCGATGCAATAGCTTTTCGTAAGACCTTAATTGCAGATTCCCCGAGAAATATCAGTATTGCCAAATCTTTTTTTGATATTTCGTGGTTTGACGATATTAAGTTTAATGAGAATGATGGAATACTCTTCGTCTCAGCAGGAGTTTTTTATTACTTTCAAGAAAATCAACTTAAAGAAATGTTTTCTGCCATGGCGCAGCGCTTTCCTGGCGGCGAATTATATTTCGACGCGGAATCAAAATTTGCGCTGGGGCTTTCAAACCGCACAGTTCAAAAGGCTGGCAACAAAGGCGCCATGATGTACTTTTACGTTAATAATCCAAAAGCTTTGGAAAAATGGTCACCAAAAATAAAGGTATTAAGCTGTGAATCATTCTTTAAAGGAATACCTACAAAAAAACAATGGGAAGGCAGCACACGTGTAATGGTACGAATCGTTGATCTTATAAAGATGCTGAAATTCGTCCATCTACGCTTTGAGGACAGATGAAAGTAACTCTGAAGACCTAATAAGATTACAAAGTATGAAAAATGCCAGTATACATTGATGGAATATTGATAATGGAAATAATGAAAAAACATGGCTCTTTGCCATGTTTTTTATCATAAATATCTTTTAGGGATATGGATTTGTCTAATTGAATATATATTATGGAATCATTTATCAAAAAGGGGATATATGATGACATTATCAAAACTGATTCAAACCTTGTCATTATTAAGTGCTGTAGCTGTTCTTGTTGTCTCTGTTTATGGTCTTATCACCGAATCAATCAGCTCCAATATTTTAATGATTCTACTATTTGTAATGACCGTACTTCAAGCAGTTAGAGCTTATCAAATAAAACAAAAAGCTACATTTATGCTTACCTTTTGGGTGGCTATATTTATGCTCCTCCTACTAGGAAAAATATACTTCTTATGATACAAAAATGAAGCCTTTAGTAAAGGCTTCATTTTTATTAAGTTAGAATTTTCAGTTATAATTATTATATATATTTGAAAGAAATGAATGAATCTATTCTGCCCTTTTCCCATTTATACAAAGAATCCTACGATTTTTAAATTAGGCAGCGATGAGGTGAAATAAAAATGAAGACATGTCCCAAATGCCGTAACAAAATAGAGAAGAAAACCCTCTTTTTACGAAACAACTCCTACAAGCTTGTTTGTACACACTGCAATACAACATTACATGTAACAAAAAAATCTTTTCTAATATACTTTCTTGTTTATGTACTAATTTGTTTTTTAATTTTTATGAATTCCATTGAAACCGCTAATAAATTCGTTATGTTTGGCGTATGGGGTTTGATTTCAAATTTTATAATTCAACCGATTGCTTTTTTCTATGAAGAAACATAATAAACTTCTTTAGCATATAAATCCTCAGTAAGAATTACGCACTAAACAGCACAAAAAAGCTTTCGATAAATTTAACCGCAAACTTTTTTAAATGCCTTTACTATTAAATTCAGCACTCGATAGTTGAATAACTGTTACCCCATAAGATGAGATAAAAAATATCGAAAACCATAAGCACCTAAAGAACTAATACCTGTAACTAAAACTGCAATTGCTAAATATGGATTATAGCCAGATTGTTTTCTCGAACGATATAAATAAAGAATAGATAGACATAAACTAATGATAAAAAAGACGATCCATACAGAGTTGGGAGCAAAAACTTCGAAATTAGTAAAATAAATTGCCATATAGCAAACATTAACCAAGAGTAGTAGCACTAAGATAAATTTCTTCAAAATTACACCTTCCTTTTACCAGGTTAACCAACCGAGTTTTGGTATATAAGTAAATTGATGAAAATTGTTTTGAATAGAAAATTCTACACTCTCTTTTTATTCAACTTAAATTCTCTTATTACCTTTTAACCCATATAAAAAGTATTTTCAAAACTCTCACACTATGATAAGTAGATCCGAATAAACAGTTCCCATTAATCCTTCACCTACATATTTTCGAATTATCTCTTCGAATGGAACAATTAACTTATCTTCTTTTTCTTTCCTTTAATAAATAGGGCCTTTCTCTGCTATTAATGCTTTTCTTACTGTATTTCTTGAGACATTTAATAATTTGATAATAGATCGAATAGAATGTCCTTCTTGTTTTAGTGCTCGAATGGTTGCCCCCTTGCTTAAACTCCTCTCATTTCGTTATAAGAGAATTGTATTTTTTATTTTAGGGATGGGTCACTTTTCATTGTAAATCTACACAGTATGTCTAAGTTTGTTAGATTCCTTGCACCAGACCTAAAAAGTATTGAATAATTCTTTATATTCAGTATAATTAACTTGTAACTATAATAACGTTTTTAGTTACTATGGGTATACCACTTGATTTCTAATAGAAGATTCCCCGTAAATCAAGTAGTAGCAAAAATTTTTGTACATTTTTGCATTCGGTATCCCCCACAAAAATGTTTCTTTCAAATAAACAGGAAGAGCAATTTGCCTATTATCGCAAATATGATTGATGAGAAACTAGAGGACGCTCAAGAACAATACACCAATCTAAGACATAATAATTTAAATATTGGCATGAGTTGTACAATGATAATAATGCGGTTTTCCAAGAGAATAAGGGGGTTTAAGAATGCCAGACATCGTATTTCTTCATGGCGAGGTTATTACGGTAGATGAACAGAATCGAATAGTAGAAGCGATTGCGGTAAAAAGGAACCGGATTATCGCCGTCGGTACCTCAGAGGAGATTAAGCGTCTTATCGGTCCGCAGACAACGGTAATTGATTTGAAAGGGAAAAGCCTCTTGCCGGGATTTATCGACTCACATTTGCACATTTCCTCGTATGGCATAGACAAGCTGGGGGTAAGCTGCAAAGCTACCCATATTCATTCCCTGCAGGATATTTTTCAAGATTTACGTAAAAAAGCGTCCGGGCTCCCGGCAGAAAAATGGGTGCGGGCTTGGGGGTTCAATGAGACCAAAGTCGCAGAACAGCGGTATCCGACTAGAGAAGAATTGGATCAGATTTCAAGGGAACACCCGATTATCATTATACGCGCGTGTAACCATATTTCGGTGGTCAATTCAAAAGCACTGGAAATCCTCGGTATTCACAAGGATACACCCGATCCTAAAGGTGGGATGATTGAACATAGTGCCGAGGGAGAGCTTACAGGTCGTTTAATTGAAACGGCTCATTTCCAAATTGCCAATAAAGTAACCTATTCCGAAGAAGAAATAGCCCAAGCCTTTGCGTTAGCGTCTGCCGATTTTGTAGCAGCTGGGATTACCAGTATCCATGATGCAGGTTGCAATGACTCCGAGGGGTTTCGAGCGATGCATGAGGCGGTTCGTCAAGGCTTGGTCAAAGTGCGCATTTATGCGATGGTCTGCGCATTAGACAACCCCGAATTATTTTTGGAAAGTATGATTAACGCTGGAATGGTAACAGGCCTAGGGAATGACCGGTTTAAAATCGGACCTGCAAAGCTGTTCACGGATGGCAGCAGCAGCGGTCCGACCATTGCAACCCGTAAGCCGTATACAAGTAACCCAGAGGATTACGGTATTTTGTACTATACACAGGAAGAACTAAACCGACAACTAGTAGAGGCTCATAAGAAAGGATTCCAGATTACAGCCCATGCGCAGGGAGATCGTGCAATTGAAATGGTATTGAATTGTATAGAGGCCGCCCTGAAGGAATATCCTCGCCCAGATGCCCGACCACGTATTGAACATGCAGGGATTTCAGAACCGGATCTAATTGAACGGATGAAACAGCTTGGCGTCATCCCGATACCTAACCCTGCTTTCTTCTATGAATATGGAAATGGATACGTCCATAACTACGGAGAGCGGGTGAATCAAATGTATCCACTTCGTGACTTTTTTAAAAATAACATCATTGCAGCAGCGGGCTCCGATAGCCCAGTGACCGATTATCGTCCGCTATTCGGAATTCAAGCGGCGGTGAACCGGAAGAGCAAGCAGGGACAGGAGATTGGAAGCAATCAAACTGTTTCCGTAACAGAGGCGATCCGGGCTTACACATGGAATGGAGCTTACGCGAGCTTTGACGAACAACACAAAGGGAGCATCGAAGTTGGAAAACTAGCCGATCTAGTAATCCTGGATGGAAGCATTTTGCAAGCTGACCCTGCCGATATCGCTGATCTTCCTGTCCACATGACGATCATTGATGGAGAGATTGTCTATCAAGCTGGATAGTCCCAAGGCAACGAAGCATTAGGCGTAAAAGTAAATGTTTATCTTGTTCGATCGATAGGTGATCGGACAGGGTAAACATTTTTATCTGTCTCTGGTGAACCAAGTATCCTTATACTGTACCCATCGATGTATTGTTTGTTCAAGAGATATATCCAACTATCATGAAAATGCAAACAAACAACCGGGTGCCAGAATTGGAAGGATAAATCAAAACAGCTACCACGGGACTTTTACCCGGATAGCTGTTTTGATTTAGTGGTGAAGAATGTATCGGTCGAGGGGGATTCCAGTTCAATATTGTTTTTATACGCCCTATTGATGTAATGCAGAATCTCTCATTTGCACGGAAGACCTTCCGGGAACGTGACCGGCGTGTTGTGTTTGATTAGATTGACAGTATATTGAACCGTGACGTGTACCTACGAAGATGACGTGATTAACCTCGCATTCTCGAACGATATGCAATGCCAAATTGGCTCAAAAAAGGATCCTGCGTTATGAAATAGTAGAGTTAAGTGCCTTTTCGGACAGGAAGTTGTGCTGTATCATGGAAGATATGTACCTTTCCATTTTTAATTGGGCGCTTGGTTGCTTCCATCCTGCTAAAAAAGGTGTTATGTGTCAATAAGGGAAATGTCCCAATAGAGAATATGGCACAGACATAGACAAGGGTTAAAAATAATTTTCAAGGTGCGAAAGTTGAGTAACTTAGTTTAGATAACCTTTTCAACAAATTTCTAATTTAAGGAGTACTAGGAATGAGAGAACGCATTATAAAAGCTTTTATTGAAGAGATTCATGATAAAGGCATGAAGTTTACAATGGATGATTTAGCAAACCGTATTGGTGTAAACAAGCGATACCTCTATCAACATTTTTCTTCGAAGGTTGAAATTTTGGAGTTAATCATTGACCAAACATTATCCGAAGTAACCGAAAAAACAGAACAAATTATGGCAGACACATCTTTAAGCCTGATTGAGAAAATCAGAGGGGTTTGTACTGCAATGCCTTCCCATTTTGAATTTTATGACTTTAAAGTATTAGAACAAATGAAACGGTATTACCCCGAACAATGGACAAAAGTGAATGCTGCTTTGAACGAGTGGGAAGCTCTGCGTTTATTAATCGAAGAAGGTATTCAACAAGGTGAACTCAATGAAATCAATACAGCACTCGCCATAAAGTTGATTATAGATGCTACAAATTCAATCTTTGATCAACGTTTTTACATGGAAAATAATATTACCTTACCGGAAGCACTCTCTTCTATTGTAGACGTATTATTGTTCGGCTTAGTCAAAAATAAATCATAATAATGGTCTAATTAAAAAACGGGAAAAGAACGTTTGTTCCACCCGTTTTTTGTCTTTATAAGTGGGCCTTCTTGCATCATCTTGAAAAACGATAGCTCCATCAACCAACCATCGTTAAGATTTCGGAACCAATGGCTGCGATCTTATTATTAATAATAGCGGATATAAGTAGGGATGAGCTTATCCGTAAGGCCTGTAAAAACAGCATTACTTGAGATAGCAATGTCGAATTTTGGATTTATATTCATTAGCAAATAACAACAATCGTTTAAATATTCTGAATTTTTTACGTAAAATAAGAAGCAATCACATATGTCACAAGGTCGGATAACGGCGCTGTGTACCATAACCCACAAATATTTAGGAAAAGTATACGGCTGTAATGATTGGATGCCGCTCCTAATTTCACATTATTTCAAATTGATCTCATGGTTCATTTTATAATTCTTTTTCAAAAATTCTGGGCAATCCCATTCACAAACAAGATCTTTAGCCAAAGAAACGACCCAGTCCTTTGTAATATGATACTTTTCTCCATCAACAGTAATAAACACCTCACCGTCTGTCACATAGAAAACTTCCTGCTCTTCTACATGCCAAGTTCCTTTATTAGGTTCGCCTACCCATGCTTCCCAAGTGTCAACGCCTAATTGTTGTACTTCTTCTGCTGTAAGTTTTTTTGCAAAAAACATGATAATCATCTCTCTTTCTTTTAAGTAATTTTGAAGGAATAGGTTCTATAAACGTACTGTCTTAACATTCATATCTTTTAAACGTTTGAACTCTTTTTTCATAAAGTATATGGCAATGAGAACGCCTGGAATTTCTGCAGCAGGACCTGCGTACCATATACCTTCTACACCCCAGAATTTCGGGAAAACATAGAGAAACGGGAATAAGAACAACAGCATTTTGCTAACATTAATAAACGTTGCGGTCCAGTTTCTCTCTTGGGATTCGAAATAACCGGATATAAGCAAGCTGACTGCATTAAGCATAAACAAAGAGTTGAATACAACTGTCGTCCAAATGCCCAGTTTCTGCAATTCAGGATTACCGCCGGAAAAAAATGATACAATCGGATCTGCAAAAATGATTAGTAAAGCTGTCGCAATCAAAAAGAAGGCAACCGTAAAAATGAGTCCAATCTTAATTGCTTGTTTAACGCGAGCAAGATTGCCCGCACCATAATTATAACTAATGATCGGTTGAAGTCCCGTCATCCCACCGAGTGCTGCTAAGGCGAGCAGATTTGTAATATAACCGTTTTGAATCGTGAAAGCAGCAACGTGCAGCCCACCACCGTAGCTTTGCAGTAAGTTGTTGAAGAAAATAATGGCAAAAAACATCATGAACTGACTCGAAAAAGATGCAAAGCCTGTCCAAGCCACCTCACCAATTGTCTTAAGATTAATCATCATATCTTTTATTTTTGGCTTAAGCTTTGTTTTACCGAACCAAAAATAAAAGATGAGTAAAGCAGGGATCGATTGTGAAATTGTATTCGCCCACGAGGAACCCATCATGCCCATGTCATATTTCACTACCATAATCCATTCTGTAATTCCGGCAACAACCGCTGCAACTAACCAACTGTTCATTGATAATACAGGTTTTTCATCGATATTGGTAAAAATACTTAGTACAACCGCCAATATCGTTATTGGCAATGAAATCCACAATAGTCGGCTATATTTCACCGCATATGGAAGTGCATCATGACTTGCTCCGAATAAAGTCATGATTTGATTTTCAAAGACCAATCCAAGTACAGCTAGCAAAGTGGAGATGAGAAGAGTAAACCATAAAGTTTGTCCCATAATACTCCTAGCTTCTTCGATTTTCCCTTTTCCAAGCCGAAGCGCAATGACCGCTCCGGCTCCTATACCAAAAAGAACGCCAAGCATGCGGGTAATAACCATGATTGTAAATCCAATTCCGATTCCTTCCACTTCCAGCTCCTGAAAGCCGCTGACGAAATAGCCATCGACAATCGATACCACTCCAAGAATCGCATTCGCCATAATTCCTGCTAAAGCAAACCGTAAATATAGTAAAGGAATACTTTTGGTTCCCAGTGTTGAATCATTTACTGGCTTATTCATCATTTCTGCTTTTTCTTTCTTCGATGAGGGACGGTTTCCTGCTATTTCCATGCTCATGCCCTCCTAAAAATAGTTTATCCAGTAAGTTAAGCCAAATTAGTTCGCATACCAGCCTACAGGCTTGGCATGCTGGTGGATATTGATTTGCTTCATTTCCATAAAGTGCTCCAGCCCAGTAGTACCTAACGCTCTGCCGATTCCACTTTGTTTATATCCCCCCCAAGGCCCTTCAACATAAGCGAGGTGATAACTATTAATCCAAGTAATACCCGCGCGTAATTTACTAATGACACGTTTCGCTCGATTCATGTCTTCAGTAAATACAGCACCAGCTAATCCATAAATGGAATCATTAGCTTTTTGGATGGCATCTTCCTCATCTTTAAATTTCTCTACAACAAGGACTGGACCAAAAATCTCTTCCTTAACAATACGCATATTCGCGTTAACATCAGCAAAGATCGTTGGTGCAATAAAAAATCCTCGATCAAGCCCGTTTTCTGTTAAGCGCTTACCACCGCAAACTAATTTTGCACCTTCTTCGATTCCACTCTTGATGTAATCTAAAACGTCATTCATATGAGTCTCGTTTGTAATGGCTCCCATTTCAATGTTCTCGCTTTCCCCGTTGCCAACTACAATTTTGCTTGCACGCTCGGCCAGTCTTTCAACAAACTTATCGTAAATTGTCTCTTGTACAAGCAGACGGGATGCAGCTGAACAAACTTGCCCAGCATTGTGGAAAATACCGAACATCGCATTCTCGACTGCAGTTTCAAAATCCACATCATCGAACACAATAAGTGGAGATTTCCCCCCTAGTTCAAGTGTAATTTTTTTCATATTTCCCGCAGCTGCGCGCATAATGCTTTGGCCCGTTTTTGTTCCGCCAGTAAAGGCAATCTTATCAACATCATGGCTCTCGGCAAGCTCATTTCCAACTTTTGATCCAGGTCCCAATACCAAGTTTGCCACTCCGGCCGGAAGCCCGACTTCCTCAATAATTCCAAATAATTTGAATACGCTTACAGGAGTAATCTCAGCAGGCTTAATTACAATTGTATTTCCAGCAGCGAGTGCAGGAGCAATTTGCCAAACAGCTAACATAAGTGGGAAGTTCCAAGGTACAATAAGCCCACAAACACCAATCGGTTCATGAATAATAATTGTTTCTGAAGAATCAGCACGAGTGTAAGATTCTTTTTTCATACCTTTGATCAAGTCAGCATAATAGCGGAAGCATTCAATCGACACCGGAATATCCACATAGGTTGTTGCACGAATAACTTTTCCGTTATTTGCAGTTTCCAAACGTGCAATTTCAGCCGCTTTCTCTTCAAGACGATCCGCAATTTTATAGAGATATTCAGCTCTTTCATCAGCCGATAAATCCGACCAAATCCCGCTGTCAAACGCTTTGCGCGCCGCCTTAATTGCCACCTTCGCATCGTCTTCTGATCCATCAGCAGACGATGCGATCACCTCTCCAGTTGCAGGATTAATAACGTTTCTTCTAGCACCGGATAACGCTTCTACCCATTTCCCATCAATGAACATGTTAATTTTCACAAGTACCTCTCCTTTACGCAAAAATATCATGCAGTTTGAAACCAATATGCGCTAGATTTACAAGCATAGTTTTCTGATTATGGAACGGGAATGATTTTAGACGTTCCTTTTCAAATCGATATCCGCCTGCACTCCCCGTAACAATCCATTGTGCCAATAACTTACCAAACAATGTCGAGAGAGAAGCGCCGTGGCCCGTATAACCTGTTGCGAAATATGCGCCTTCTTTGGATCTGCCGATAACCGGGAATGTATCAATTGTAACCCCAATAAATCCACCCCAACGGTATTCAATTTTGCTTCCTGCCAGTTTTGGCATCAAGTTTACCATCGCATCGTAAACTTTTTGATACACACCGTCATCTAAGTTTGGACGAATATCGCCACCGCCAAATACGATTCGATTATCTGGTGTACGACGGAAATAGTAAAGGAAACTACTCGTATCAAAAACCATGCGATCTTTAGGAATAACAATATTCAACAATGACTCTGGAAGCTGTTCAGTTGCAATAATACGCGCCGAAATTGGCAGTACACCTTTGTTTAGTTCACTCATGATTTTTCCAGAGTAACCATCTGTCGCCACAATAATGTCTTTCGCAATAACAGAACCTTTTTCTGTTTCAATTTTCACACTATTTTGACCGTACTCGATGGATAATGCTTTAGAATGCTCAAAGATTCTTGCACCGATCGATTTAGCTGCTTCTCCTAAACCAATTGCATAATTCAGTGGCTGGAACGAGTAACTCGCGTCGTCGACTAAGCAACCATAATAAACTGGGGAATCGATCTCTTGATGCAATTGACTTCGATCAAGCACTCTTGACTCGTACCCGAAACTTTTGTTTAAATATTCGCTTTCAAGTTTCAATTCTTCAAAATGTTTGGCTTTGTAAGCCGCTACAATGTGACCGGTATTTCTAAAGTCGCAGTTGATTTGATGTTCGTCAATAATATTTTTTACCAGTTCAATACTAAACAAGGAGAGATCGTTTAGCTGTCTAGCCTCGTCGGGACCATACTTTTTGGTAAGCTGCTGCATCGTTGGTTTATAGCCTGGCAATACCATCCCACCGTTACGACCACTGGCGCCGTATCCGATCGTTTCTTGCTCTAGGACAATGACATTCTTTCCTAACTTTTGCAAATGATAAGCGGAGGAAAGACCTGTGAAACCAGCGCCAATAATAACAACATCCGCCTCTTCATTTCCTTCTAGAGTTTTTCCTTTCTCATAGCTGTTTGCAGTCGCCGTCCATAGAGAGAGTGTATTCATTTGATTCATCTTATCACTTCCTTCTTCCTGTTTATTTGAAAGAAACATTTTAGTGAGGGATACCGAATGCAAAGGTGTACAAAATTTTTTCCACTACTTGATTTACTGGGAATCTTCTATTAGAAATCAAGCGGTATAACCATTGTAACTAAAAATGTTATTTTAGTTACAAGTTAATTATACTGAATATACTGAATTATTCAACACTTTTTTTGTAACAATATAGTATGGCTAAGGATGCCGTTTGACTTCTTAATAGCTTCAATCATTCCATTCGAGCTTGGTCACAGTGTTGCTGCTTTAAAGCGAATGATTGACTCTTCCATGTTCTGTTTTATGCCCATACACAGTACCTACTGACACAATGGTGTTGATTTCACTCTCATCATAATCCCAACCAACTGATGCTGAAAAATTAATAAGTTTAAGAATATCTCCCTTATATAGATTTCAGTTATGAAAGCAATTCTATTTTATATTGAAATTAACATTATAACTAACCTATAAACAAACCATAATGCACTACACATTTGTAATAAAACGTAAAAACGATTTATATAATAGGATTTTAGGGGGGATGACAATGAATAATATAGAAGTGATGGTATGGCTTTTTCCAATACTTTTTATTTTTCACGATTTTGAAGAAATAATTTTCATACAACCATGGATAAGGAAAAACAGAAGCTATTTATGTGAAAGATTTCCTACGTTATCAAAAAGGCTATTACCTCATTTTGATAATATTACAACATCATCTTTCGCCCTTGGAGTGGCAGAAGAATTTATTTTAATTAGTATAATTACAATTGTTTCCTATGTGATGAATTGGTATAGCCTATGGGTAGGTTTGTTTATTGCATTTACTTTACATCTAGTAATACATTGCTTTCAAACATTGATCATAAGAAAATATGTCCCTGCTATTATTACAAGCATTATTTGTTTACCTATCTGTATTTATATCATTAAGCATATCGTACAGTTATTCCCATTAGATACAATTGTCTTGTATTCAATTTTAGGCTTTATAATTATGGTGGTCAATTTAGCTATGATTCACAAGGTTATGGATATATTCAACAAATGGTTAGCTCAATATGAACAGTAAAACGAATGAGCATAATCTAAGTTTTAGATCAAATATTTTAGAAGCCACATAAAGTGTGGAGAGTAAGAGTAGTGTTATAACTCGTTGTACAAATTGTAAGACGAGATGAAATCAAAAGATACATGGTCTCTTTTTTGAAAATAATGGAAAATATTGTAATCAATAGTTCCTGGTATAAATAAAAGAAAATCTAGCGAAATACAAGAAACGTCGTGATTAGATGTTTCCTGATTTTCTAACAGACACAAATTTCATTCTAAATTTTTATTGTTTCGCTCTGTTAAAGATTATTGTTGATATTTCATAAAAAAGAAAAGGACCAATTTTTTTGTTCCTTTTCTACGTCTTCTTGAACTAACGCACCCTTTAATTCAATTTTCGATTCGGCTTTCCATATCTCACTAAAACGTGCCACAATAGTTTTAATTCCTGAAGCACCTCCCTATAAGTTCCGCGATCGCTCCAAGATACTGGATTGCGTTTCAAGTCCATTACAGCAGTTCCAATTATGTTCGCATCGATAAAATTATTTCGTGCAATGCGTTTTGCCAAGGAAGGCATTGTTGGACCTCTAAAATCCGCAGGAACCTCGTCTACCATAAGTACAAAGCCCATGTGCCAATAAAGATCAATGGAATACTTAAGACATATTTGTTCCAGGGTTCTCCCTACATGGGTGTCCTTGAATGAAGGATCTGCAACAAGCATTTCCACGTCTTCTTTAAGAGAAATATCCCCATGAACCTGGGCTTCAATATAGTGGTTAAGATTGCGATTTGGCTCTTTGTTTGCTAGGTCCGTAAACGGCCTTTCCAGATTAACCAGCAAGTGATTGATTAAACTTGCTGGCGTCAGGTTTCTTTCACCAATAGCAAAATCTCTTAAGAACACCTCTTCCAAGAGAGCAGCCAAAATGATGTCAAATTCTTCATAAGTACCCTTTTCTTTTGGGTCTTGATGCGAATCCAAATACGTGTATGTGGAACGATAAGAGGCCTCAGGAGATAGAAGAAAATAACATGATCCAAAACGCGGAGCAGGCCCATCTGGATGTAACATCAAATTTAGCGCCCCATATTTAGGCCGTTGGTTATTGGTTACGCCCTCCAGTTGATATGCTCCTCCAAAAATTCTCTTCTCCCAAAGGTCGCGTTCACCACCAGGGTAAGCGGATACGCTGCCATTAGATAAAAATGTTTCAAACTGGCTCTTATATATTCCCTGCTCAAGCAGTGCTTCAGCAACGCTTTTCATAGTCGAATCTGGTCTATCTGGATGAAAATGTAGACCAATCTTTGCGTGAGACTTTAAATTTACAACAGCATTTTCAAATATTTTATCCGAGATATTAGACATTTTAAGTATGTGATTAATTGTTGCTTTAGCCTCATGTTTATAGTTCCTTGCATACTTTGCAATATGCTCTAAAGCCAATAGTTGAGACCTTGATAATTCCATGAACAGATCTCTCCTTTCATTGAAATTGACCCTAATAATTTCAATTCAAAGTTTGTTTTTTCCTTCTTGTTCAACTAACCTGCTTCGTTGAACAAGAAAAAGGCAAAAATCAACATTGTGCTTTAACAGAGCTTATTGTTTAGATATCGCTACAATAGAGAAGTAAAATTAGGATATCATTATGTAAGAACATAAACATATCTATCAAAACATGATTTGCAAACATAAGAAATGGGAAGGCGAAATGCGCCTTCCCTATCTCGATATATACAACTTATGAAACCAATAAGTCCAACAATTGTGAAAAGAATCAAATTCTTATTGTTGTATGTTTTATAATTTGAGCTAAATCAAAGATAACTACATCCGCTCTTCTTTTCTTTTTACAGGCACCGCATTACATTTCACAATGACTACATACATAACAATGCTTCCTATCATTAGACAATAGGTAATATTTTGTTCAATACCAACAACGTCACTCCAGCTACTTTTACCGTTTACAAATAATTGTAAGATTAACCTTATAGCTAAAGGTAGTATGCATACGATGTTTTTTCATAAAAAATCCTGAAACTCCGCCTAAAATACCGCCAATAGCTGACGCTCCGTACCAAGTCGCATATGCAACTGCTTGTTCTTGAAATGATATCATTACTGGTACGTCCTGATAAAAATAGCCAATCACAAAATAAAATGTAATGGCAGTGATTGTATAGAGGGCTGCAACAACCAAGTCCTATCTGTGGTTATACCGTACAGGAGACATCCCTATCGTTCTCTATGACTATCAACCTACAAAAGCAGTGGAACATCCGAAACGTTTTTTAGCTAGTTTTCAAGGGTATTTACAAGTAGATGGATATAGTGGTTATCATCAAGTACCAGATGTTACCCTTGTAGGATGTTGGGCACATGCCAGACGAAAGTTTGATGAAGCCTTAAAGGCTTTACCTGATTCACAGAAGGGAAAAAAAGTGAAGTAAACAAAAAATAACTCCAAAATCAACTTTTATTATATATTTTGGAGTTACTTTACGTTTACTATTAGAATGTAATAAAAATTTAAAATGCTTACGCTACACTGCGATAATTTTCTTGTTTTTCTTTTTGCTGATTAGGTGGTTGAATGAAAATCGCGATAATAAATGACACGACACACAATACGCCAATCACCATAAAAGTTGGTTTAAATCCACCTAGAATTACACCGATAAAGGAACCTGCAAGTGCTCCAAGACCAAAGCCTTGATACACGATTCCGTAGTTTTTACTATGATTTTTTAGACCGAAGAAATCACCAACAATGGCTGGGAAAATAGTGATATTTCCACCAAAACAAAAAGCAACACTTGCTACACAGGCTAAATAAATGCCATAATTTAAATCCACAAAACTAAGAACAAAGACAGACGTAGCTATAACGACAAACGTTGCGGTAACAATTTTTAAACGACCGATTTTATCTGACAGTGGTCCCAAAATGATTCGGCCAACCGTATTAAAGATCGCAACTATAGCGACAGCATTAGCTGCTGTTGCTGCGCTAAGCCCTACGAGTTGAACCCCAATATCCTTTACCATACCAATTAAATATAAGCCACTCATACATGATGTAAATAGCATGATAAATAACAGATAAACTTGTTTTGTACCTAGCATTTCTCTTGTTGTATAGTCACGATTTTTTGTTTCATTAACTGTATCTTGTTCAGCGGCTTGATGGATAAGACAAGCGCCTACCACTATCATAACTGTAACAATTAAGCCCCAATATAAAAACGCTTGTGATACACCAACTGAATCAATGAATTTTGCGTTAATGTATTTAAAAATTAGGCTACCCGAGCCATATGCGGAGACAGATATACCAGCAATTAAACCTTTACGCTCTGGAAACCATTTCAGTAAATTGGATAGTGAAGTAATATAGGCTGTACCATCTGCGTATCCTACAACAACTCCTGCTAGTATATAAAGCATTAGTAATGAGGAAACTTGCGAACTAAGCATCAAGCCAATTCCTAAAGCTAATCCGGCTATCATAATGAGTTTACGAAGTCCCAATTTCTCTTGTAATTTACCTGCAAACAAAGTTGAAAATGCTAAAGAAAAGCTAGTAATTGAGAAGGTTATAGCAACAGCGTTAAGACCCCAGCCGTATTTACTCACTAAAGGCTGATTGAATAAGCTCCATGTATATATCGTTCCAAGTCCCATTTGTACAATGACTGTACCGAGGACAACAAGCCACGGATTAACAGATGATTTTTTCATACCATCCTTGCACCTCTTTCGATTTGATAGCTTTATTGTATAGGATGTAAACGATTCCGTGAGCACTTACAACACAGAGCGTCAAATATATGAAATCAGTTACAGAAAAAGAAGGATGAAATGCAAAAAGCTGCTTGTTAAATACGAAGCAGCTTCTTTAATTCTTTTGCATAAGTACGGCTTACAGGTACTTTTGAATCCTCTTTCATAATTAAATTATACGTAGAGTTAAACCATGGCTGGATTTCAGAAATATGATTTACATTTACGATAAAACTGCGATGCACACGCAGAAAATTCATTTGTGGCAATTTCTTTTCTAATATGGCAAGCGTATCGTACGTCACATACGTATCACAAATCGTTTTCACAATTACTTTTCCGTCCAACAATCCAGCATATACGATATCTTCTATATTCACTAATACAATCGATTCATCAATCGGCAGCGCTAATTTTTTCATTCTACTAGATACATCTGACGCATGTACTTCTTGTTTCTCCTCCATTTCATGCTGTTTTCGTTTTTTAAATTTCTTAATCGCTTGGACAATGCGCTCTTCGTCAAACGGCTTTAAAATATAATCTAAAGCATCTACTTCAAATGCCTGAATGGCATATTGATCATAGGCCGTTGCAAATACAATAGCAGGTGGATTTTTCATCTTCTTTAGTATATTAGCAATCTCAAATCCATTATCATCCGACAACTGAATATCTAAAAAAACAAGATCCGGTTTACTTTCCATCAACTTCTCTAACGCTTCTTCTACACTGTCTGCCTCATCAATTATATCGACCTCTTTCGTTCGATATAATAAATATTTTAATTCGTCCCGCGCCAACATTTCATCATCGACTACTAATATTTTCAATATCGCTACCTCCTTTTCTTTGAATTGGAATCGTGAAGGAAATCTCCGTCCCTGCTTCCAGTTCACTGACAATATGAAGCGTTGTATCTTTTCCAAACAACCCCATTAACCGTTCATTAATATTATATAATGCTGTTCCCGTTCCTTTTTTTGACGATACAATTGCTTTTCCTAACTGCTCTAATCGCTCCGGTTCAATCCCTTGACCGTTATCTCTTACTTTGAAATGTACGCTGTTTTTCTTGGCATAAACATGAATTTCAACTTGGCATAGAGGCTGTTTTTTAGGAAATGCATGACGAAGAGCATTTTCCACTAATAGTTGCAACACAAACGGTGGAAGCAAAATATTATGCAGCTCGTCTTCAATGTACATTTTCACCTCATATTTGTTCGGAAATCTTGCTTGTTCTAACGACAAATACGCATGCACATGATTCAATTCTTGTTCTAACGGAATGAGAAGCTGCCTTGCACCTTGTAAATTGCAGCGAAAATACACGCTTAGCTGTAACAATAATTTCCTTGCTTTCTCTACATCTGTGCGACATAAAGCAGAGACTGTATTAATCGCATTAAAGAGAAAATGCGGGTTAATTTGTGCTTGCAGCGCCTTTATTTCCGCATCTTGCAACAATTTACTTTGCAGTTCTGCTTCTCCAAGTTCAAGCTGCGTTGAAAAGATTTTCGCTAATCCTTCTGCCAGCTCTTCCTCTACGGGGCTTAATGAATTGGGATTTTTAAAATAAAGCTTTAACGTACCGATGGTCTTTCCACGAGATGTGAGTGGAATCACGATTGCCGCTTGTAATAAACACTCTTCATGCTGACAATTAATCTCTTCGCGCGACTTTGCTTTCATAATTTTCCCGGTCTTTAATACCTCTTTTGACAATTCAGTAATTAAGCTATGAGAAGGAATATGATGATCAGATCCTAATCCAACATGTGCTAATATTTTCTCTGTATCTGTTAAAGATACTGCATCTGTTCCTGTAAAGCTGTGGATAATTTGTGCCACATGCGTACATGATTCTTCCGTTAATCCTTGGCGGAAATACGGAAGCGTTTTATCAGCAATGCGCAATACTTTATGCGTTTGTAATGCCTTCGCATGTTCTTCTTGTCGTAAAATGGACTGAATCATTGACAATAGAATAAAGCTTCCGAAACCATTTACGAGAATCATTGGGATTGCAATTGTTTTCACAATACTCCAGCCATCATCGATCATGAAAAGAATCATAATCATTTCCAGCGATACCATACAGATGCTAAGCACCGCAGAAAACTTAGGGGTGACAACGCGATTCCGTTTTTGATATAAATAGCCAATATAACCTGTCACAACCCCAGCTAAAATAGAAGAGATTGCACAGCTCAATGCAGTCGTTCCTCCTAGCACATAACGATGAATGCCGGCTATCAATCCTACTCCTATTCCAACAATTGGACCTCCAAGTAACCCGCTAATCCCAATTCCCATAATACGCGTATTCGCAATCGTACTAGAAGAAGAGACGCCCCGCAGCCAGTTATCATTCATAATCGTATTACCAGAAATCTCAATCCCTGTGTAGTTGCTTACAATTGTAAATAATGAAAATATGCCAATTAACATAAAGCTACCTTTATAGCTATCTTGCTTATACAGTAGCCAACGGAACGCCTTAATATGCGAAAGTAAATATCCTAAAATAACGATTAAACCAACGCGTTCAATCATCATCAATAATAAATCTCCCATTTTATGTCCATCCTTCATGTATTTACTTCATTTCATTCAATATATTACATCATTATGTCTATACCGTAAATGTTAATAGAATCCAAGAAATACCATAGAGATTGATTTTAGAGTTACCTTTTGTTTACTTCACTTTTTTCGGCCTTTGCAACTAGATGATAAATCCATTGACTACAGCAAGACTTTATCAATTTCCTCTTTATTATTTAAATCGATATTAGGGAGCGTTTCAAACAAATAACGAAGATAATGATAAGAACTTAAATTGTTCTCTTTTACGGTTTCAACCACACTATACATGATGGCACTTCCTCTAGCACCTCGTGGTGTATTTGAAAACATCCAATTTTTTCTCCCACCGATTTTTCGTTGAACAAATCGGACGCTTTTCTCTTATTAAACCATTTTATATTTTTAGCTCTGTTAATGAACATTGTTGATATCCTTATTGATTTAATATAGAAGTTTCATATAATGAAACTCTCAAGTAAAATTAACATACATACAGAAAAACTTTTAAGTGAGGATGCTAAATATGTGGAAGACTTTTATCAGTACTATTTCAACAGATTTTCAATTTAAATCCCCTGCAAAGAAAGCTGAAATATCCCAAATAAAAGAAAAACTTAATGTTGAATTACCGAACGATTTATCCAGTCTATTGAATGAAACGAATGGTGTGTTCGATGAATATGACTGTCCTTTCATTTGGTCAATTGAACAAATCCTTGAAGAAAATTTGAATGTCAGAAAGTTTGATGATTTTAAGGATTTATATATGCCCTTTGATTGCCTGTTTTTTTTGCAGATGGAGGAAACGGTGATTTGTTCGGATATGCAATATTAAATGGAGCCATACAAAAAGATGATGTATATGTTTGGAATCACGAAAACGATAGCAGAACATGGGTTGCCCCATCATTACAGACATTTATTGAATGGTGGAATGATGGTACCATTACTGTTTAATTGTGATCTCTTCTGTGCTAATTCCATTTTCTAAATGACGAGTAAATAAGATAGGATAAGAAATGATTTACTACGGTATAACCGAAAGAAGATCTGACGGAATTTCAGATTTTTTATTATTTCGATATCGATATATGGAATCACGAGCCATCTAAGGATATCCATTGATCACGAATATATTGCTTGAAATATGATTTTCAAGCATAAAAAAAGGAAGATAACTTTCATCATCCTCCTTTTTTTTATGCTGTAAATTAACTTTTATACACTTTAATGAATTACAATGCTAAACCCGCACTTCATTCCAATATACTTAATTTTGTCACAGTATACTTTTAAATGTAACAGTATAATACCATAAAAAACTCGTAATTGAGTGGTATCTTAATACAAAGGTCTTCTTCTTATCCATTGCGTCGCAACCCATTTTTCACCTTTGATAACAGGTGCACCGCTATGTAAAGTGAGCTTGTTTAATGATGCATCCTGATAAAAATATTCGAAATATACCGCCATTCCTTTTTTCGGAGATACAGAAACGTTGAGTTTTGGAAAGAAAGTCTCTCCGCCTTCTTCTACATCATTTAAATACATAACAAGGGTACTAATACGATTGTTATTTGCTGCCGCACTGTTTTCTGCAAAAAAATCATAATGCGCTTTATATTCTTGGCCAACTGTATACTTTAAAATATGTAACCCTTCTCCATGTTCAACAGGAACATTCATGATTGAAGCGATTCGTCTTTCGATTCTAGTAGCGGCCTCACTTTCTTCTAAAAACGTACCACTACTCGTCCGAATGTCATTTATTTTGCGCGAAACACCAATTTTAGAACGTTTCATTTTATTTTTAGACATTTCAATTAACATTTCACACTCTTCATCGCTTAATACATTCGCTAACACTACAATAAGAGGCTCTTCTAATCTTGAAATAATTTGGATTTCTCTATCTTCTGTTACAATTGTGTTTCCAATGTGGTTAAAAATCGTTAGTTCCTTATTTTCAGCTGTTTGATTTTCCTTTGTCATGTTCCCCATCTCCCTTAAAAATGATTGGATATTATGAATATATCATATATTTCCCCTTATTCACTTTATTCTGAAAATAATAACAAGAACTTTTCCGTTGTATGTTTTAACATGGGAAAAAAGCTCGACTCAAACGGGAGCCGAGCTTTCTTTTACTAAGAAACGAACAATTTGGAGTACTAGGAAACTGGCAGTTGCACATAACATGCCCATAGCTAAGAATGTCTGTCCCCCCATCAATAGCCAGGATGCACTTGCAGATGCAAACATCATTCCCATATACATCGCTTGAAATAGAATTTACAATCATAAGAAAAAAGAAGATGACGAAAGTCATCTTCTTTTTTGGTAAAAATCAATTTTTATACAAAATATTGTTCATTTAGAACTAATAAATTTGCAACTTAGTTAGATACCTTAGACTCTTCTAATTTCTCACGAAGAACCATTTGTAAGATACCGCCGTGACGGTAGTAGTCGATTTCTACTTCACTGTCGAAGCGTGCTACTACTTCAAATTGTTTTTCGTTTCCTTCTGAGTCAGTCGCAACTACTTTTACAAGGTCGCGTGGTTTTACTGTTTTATCAACTTGAATTTCAAATGACTCTTGACCAGTAAGACCTAGTGTTTCTGCACTTTCACCATCTTTAAATTGTAGTGGTAATACACCCATTAACACAAGGTTACTGCGGTGAATACGCTCAAAGCTTTCTGCGATAACTGCTTTAATACCTAATAAGTTCGTACCTTTTGCAGCCCAGTCACGTGAGCTTCCCATACCGTAATCTTTACCTGCGATAACAAGAAGACCTGTTCCGTCTTGTTTGTATTTCATTGCAGCATCATAGATAGATGTCACTTCGCCTGTTGGCCAGTACGTTGTGAATCCGCCTTCTGTGCCTGGTGCGATTTGGTTTTTAATACGGATGTTCGCAAATGTACCACGCATCATTACTTCATGGTTACCACGGCGAGAACCGTAAGAGTTGAAGTCAACTGGCTGCACACCATTTTCTAATAAGTAACGGCCTGCTGGTGTGTTTTTACCGATAGATCCTGCTGGTGAAATGTGGTCTGTTGTTACAGAGTCGCCAAATTTACCAACTACGCGCAGTCCTGAAAGTGTTTCCACTTCACCTGGCTCTTTTGATAATCCTTCGAAGAACGGTGGATTTTGGATATATGTTGAATCATTATCCCAAGTATATAAAGCTTCATTTGAAGTTTGGATTTCATTCCAGCGTTCGTTGCTGTTAAATACTTGTGCATATTCTTTCTTAAATAGTTCAGATGTTACAACATTTTGTACAACTTCTTCGATTTCTGTCGCTGTTGGCCAAATGTCGTTAAAGTAAATTGGATTACCGTTTACATCGTTACCGATTGCATCGTTTTTCAAGTCGATATCAACTGTACCAGCAAGTGCATATGCCACAACTAGTGGTGGAGATGCTAAATAGTTTGCTTTTACAAGCGGATGAATACGACCTTCAAAGTTACGGTTACCAGATAAAACAGATGTTACTAATAAGTCATTTGCAGCAATTGATTCTTCTAATTCTGGTGCTAATGGACCAGAGTTACCAATGCAAGTTGTACAACCATAACCTACTGTTTGGAAACCTAATTGATCTAAATAAGCTGTTAATCCAGACTTATCTAAGTATTCAGTAACAACTTTAGATCCTGGTGCTAATGATGTTTTTACGTAACTAGGTACTTTAAGTCCTTTTTCGATTGCTTTTTTCGCAACTAAGCCTGCACCAATTAACACATATGGGTTAGATGTATTTGTACAGCTCGTAATCGCTGCGATTGCAATTGCACCTGTTTTCATCGTTACTTCTTGATCTTGTAATACTACTTTCATTTCTTTATCAAATTCTTGCTCTGAGAAGCCAAATCCTTGGTTACCAACCGGCGCTAAAACAGCTTTACGGAACTCATCTCTCATGTTAGAAAGAGGAATTAAGTCTTGTGGACGTTTCGGACCAGAAAGGTTAGACTCAATTGTATTTAAATCAATTTCAACAAGATCTGTATAAATTGGATCTTGACTATCAGCTGTATAGAATAAGCCGTTTGCTTTACAATATTCTTCAACGATGCGAATTTGTTCTTCGCTTCTTCCTGTTAAACGTAAGTAATCTAATGAAATATCATCGATTGGGAAGAATCCACAAGTTGCACCGTACTCTGGTGCCATGTTAGAAATTGTTGCACGGTCAGCTAATGGCATGCTTTGTAAACCGCTGCCGAAGAACTCAACAAATTTTCCAACTACACCTTTTTGACGTAATACTTGTGTTACTTTTAGTGCAACGTCTGTTGCTGTTGTACCACTTGGAAGTGTACCCGTTAATTTCACACCGATTACTTCTGGTACTGGGAAGTATGAAGGCTGTCCAAGCATTCCAGCTTCTGCTTCAATACCACCAACGCCCCATCCAAGAACGCCGATACCGTTAATCATCGTTGTATGAGAATCCGTTCCTACTAATGAATCTGGGTATGCAACAAGTTCACCTTCAGCATTTTTCACTGCATGAACAACTGGCGCTAAATACTCAAGGTTTACTTGGTGAACGATACCTGTTGCTGGTGGAACTGCACGGTAGTTATCAAATGATTTTTGTGCCCAGCTTAAGAATTTATAACGTTCTTCATTACGTTTAAACTCCAAGTCCATGTTAAATTGAAGCGCGTCTGGTGTACCCGCTCTATCAACCTGTACAGAGTGGTCAATAACAAGATCAACTGTAATTTCTGGATTGATTTTATCAGGATTTCCGCCCATATCTGCCATTGCTTTGCGAAGAGAAGCTAAATCAACAACTGCTGGAACCCCTGTAAAGTCTTGTAAGATAACGCGAGATGGTTTAAACGGTACATCGATATCTTGAATATCTTTCGTTCCCCATTTCGCTAAATTTTCAACATGTTCTTCTTTAATAACGCGGCCATCAACTTGACGAAGTACTGATTCAAGCAATACTTTAATTGAATAAGGTAACTTAGAAACATTACCTACCCCTGCATCTTCAAGCGCTTTCAAACGATAATAATGATACGTGTTTCCATCTACTTCAAATGTTGCACGAGCGTGAAATGGATTGTGTTTTACCATTATGGTTACCCCCCTGTTAAACGTGACTGAAATTGTCTGAATATAAAATGTAGACAAACTTTTCAATACCTTACGATAATATATTATTACAACTTAAAGGATAAGTAAATAAGAAGAAACTTATAGTTTTTCATAAGTTTTCTTTATAACTTCGTTACTGCATAGTAAATTACTCGTTAACAGATACTATTTCTATAAAGTGAAACTGCTTTTTAGAAAGCGTTTTTCTTTATAAAAAGTAAATGGAACTCTTCAGGCTCTTATAGTCAATTAGGGGGTATAATCATGGGAAAACGTAAAGCCAATCATGTCATTCCAGGAATGAACGCAGCCTCTGCACAAGGACAAGGTACAGGGTATAATGAGGAATTTTCAAATGAGCCATTAACAGCGGCTCAGCGCCAAAACAATAAAAAACGTAAAAAGAATCAATAATACAAAATCCCAAAAGATAATCTTTTGGGATTTTTCAATGCTTGTACTTTAATAACTCTGACACTTTCACGAATCGATACCCTTGTTTTTGCAAGGCTGGTAAAATCTCTTTTAGAGCTTCGACAGTTTGGCTTCTATCGCTTCCTCCATCGTGCAATAAGACAATATCACCACTTTTCGCGTTTTTTAGAACGTGATTTACAATCTTATCCTTTCCAGGATTAGACCAATCTCTCGGGTCTTGATGCCAAGACCATAACACGATTTGATATCCTGCTTCTGTTGCCGTTTTAAACACCGATTCATTAATATACCCACCAGGCGGACGAAAAAGGAGGGGTTTATCTACCCATTTTTGTAAATACCGTTTCCCATCTAGAATATCATTTTCGAGTTTTTGTCCAGCTTCACTGCGTGCGTACAAATGATTCATTGTATGATTACCAATTTCATGTCCTTCCTTTAACACCTGTTCAATTAAATATGGATTACCCTGAATTCGGAATCCAATCATAAAAAAGGTTGCCTCAGCATTATATTGATGTAATATCTTTAAAATTTGAGGTGTATATGTAGGATCCGGGCCATCATCGAAAGTGATTGCCATTATTTTTTCATGAGTTGGTACTTCCCATGTTACATAGCCAGTTGGTTCTAACTCTTTTCTCATTAACATTTTTGCATCAACATGTTCAATTCCTATCATACTTAACATAACAATAAAACAACTAATTATAATACATTTTTTCTTAATCATCATTAGCTTGTCTTATGTGAAAAGGCTGCTGAGACCACTCAACAACCTATTAATCACGTACTTCCTCCACATTTTGCATAATATGTTGTAAATTTTGTTCATATTGTTGCAATTGCTTTCGCTGTGTTTCAGAAGCAACTTCTAATGCATTTTGGATTTGTTCATATGCTTCATGCACTTCTTGACGTAAATGTTTTAAATCCTGTGCATAATTTGGATCGTTTTTTACAATGTTGTTATATACATTTTCTGCATCCGTTGTTCCTTGCTGTGCAGCTTGAAATGCTTGTTGCTTATCTTTGTGATACGGCATAACCATTCCCCTTTCTTTTATTACTCTCCATTATCTTTTACCTTTACCTCAAAAAACATTCTCGTATAAATTTATGAAGTTTTCTCATCCTAATGTAGAGCGAAACTTTAGACTAGGTACTTTCCTTCAGCTAATTCATTTCGCTAATCGAGCTCTACCGTTCATTTGAATAACCGCTAGAGCACAAGAAAAAGAGGGGTATTATAATGGAGAAAAACAACAGCAAATCCATTCGTAAAAATTCTCCGCAAGGGCAAGTTTCTGGTGGTCAACCAGAACCGTTAAGCGGATCACACAAAGTAAAAAACCAAAAACATACGCGTCAAAAAAATCATGCTCACCACGATATGTAACAAAGTAGACAGTGCATGCGCACTGTCTTTTTATCATATATTTATCATATATTTCTAATATCTCCTCTTCTTTTTAAGCACATTTCCTCTTTCTTTTTCACCTCTATTTTCAAAGTGAATATCGTAATATGAATGAATTTTTATGGAGGTTTTCTTACAATGGGCAATAAAAAGAAAAAAGACTGCCTTTTTCATGTTGATGGCTTTGAAGAATGGATGAATCAATTTTGCTCCGATTTATACGCAAATTCCCCCTCTCAAAACGATATTCACGTTGACCTTTTTGAAACAGAACAAGAATATATTTTAGAAGCCGACATTCCGAACATAGTAGAGCGAAATATTCTAATTAAAAAGATGGAGACAGGCCTACAAATTAACATATCTTATAATAATTCTGCCTTACAGCATATGATTTTTTTACCAACCAATATCATATATAAAAAAATGGTAGCCTCTCTTGAAAATGGTCTTCTTACCATTCACATTTCTAAAACAGAAACAGCACAATTAACAGAACGAACTGTCCTCTTTACAGAATAGTCATATGCAAATCTAACACATGATATAAGACATATCCTTTCTGCAAAATAAAGTGAAACTTCCATCAGTGGGGGTTTTTTTCATCCCCCACCTATCGTCTTCGATTCTCTCTACATCTTGAGGTGGGGGTCTTACTGCCCGCGAATAGCGGCATAAAGCAGAAAGTAACGGAAGATTTGAAAGCGATTAACACCTTTGAACTACTATTGCACTGGCAATAATACAAGGAGGCTGATTCTTAAAATAATCAGCCTCCTTTATTCATAAAACCTTATTTCGTACATACGCGTATTACATTTGTGCTTCCCATTTTTCTTCTATCGTTCTTTTACGTAGCAAACTCCTTGTCAACAACAAAATTGGAAATGCAAGCATTGAAAGCACCGCCAAAATTGTAAAAATCGTAAAACCATTATGATAACCGTAATAATCTAACAGAAGTCCGCCAAACCATGGCCCAATAACAGCTCCGATTCCTGAGAATCCCATTGCCCCGAAATATGTTCCCTTTAAATTTGCAACAGCAATTTGATCAATAAACACATCTGTCATGGAAAACATTAATACTTCTCCAATTGTAAATATGATCGTACAAACGAAAACAGTCCACATTGACCCAGCAAATCCAAATCCACATAATCCTACACTAACAAGTAATGTACCAATCATAATGGATACGAGTGGTGTATACTTTTTACAAATTTGAATGAGTGGGTACTGAACGATTACTACAGTAATTGCGTTTAATGTTAATGCATAAGAAAACAATTTCACTCCATTTTCAAATAGATGAGAGTTCGCAAAATATTGAGAAAGCGTTGATGAAAACTGTGCATATCCTGCTATACTAATGATAATTCCAATTAACGCAACTAAAAAGACAATGTCTTTTCTTATAATGCGCAGGGAATCCATAAAAGTAACTCGTTCTGTCTCTTCTGTTTTTTCTTCTCCAATGCGATACTTTCGAAATTGTAATGCGAGCACAATTGTATAAAGAGCATACATAATAGCGGCTATAAAAAATGGTGTTGTTGATTCAGCGCTGCCAATTTGAAGACCAACAAGTGGCCCAATCGCAACACCAACATTAATAGCACCGTAACGTAAGTTAAACACCATTAAACGATGCTCCGGCTTTGTTAAATCAGATAATAAAGCACGAGACGTTGGCTCAAAAAATGAACGACACATCCCATTTAGTGCATTTAGCAGAAAAAATGCAACGACATGCTCTGCAAATCCAAATCCAATAAATACAAGAATCCAAACAATAATAGAAGATAGCATAATCTTTTTTCGCCCAAAACGATCTGATAAATTCCCACCAATAAAACTTGCAAATACACCCACTAATGCGCTCGTTCCAATAATGGCCCCTGTAACTCCTGCTGATATTCCTTTTGCATTCGTCAAGTAAATTGCTAAAAATGGAATGCTCATCGATGTTGCAAATCTTGCAAATAATGTTCCAATAATAATATTCATCCCTATAGGATGAATGTATTGTAACTTCCCCTTCATCTCTTTCACCTTCTCTATCTAAAAATGCAATGCAAAGAAAAAGAAAGCTGAAAAGCAGCTTCCTTTGAAAACATGATTTTCATTTCCCTAAACACGAGCTGTTCGTTTCAGCTCCATGTCAATGCCATATGTAAACTGTAATTCTTTTAATACTGCCTCTAATACAATGTCTACATTATGTTTACTGTTAAATTCAGCCACCCAACTCTCTACTTCTTCATGTGTGTAGCTATATTCTCCAGCTATCCAACTTTTCATATCAAAACATTCATTAATACAAATTTGAATAAGTAGCTGATCATACATAGAGACTACATCTTCTTTCTTCCATAGCAATTCTTTCACATATAACCGATCAAACGTGACACTTTCTTGGTTACATTCTGTTAAATGACGGGTCATTTCATGCAATTCTCGGTATAGCTCAGATATATTTGTACTTAGATGAATCAGTTTACTTACCCCATTTTCATATAACATATCATCCACCCCCGTTATGTTACCTTTCCCTTATTATAGCAAGAAAATTCTAAAAAAGAGAATTTTTCTTATGAAATATTAGGAAAGTGATACGTATTGTTTTACAATGAAAATAGTTACATTTGAAAGGAGTATAGACGTGAACCAAAAACTGTATTACAAAGACGCATACTTACAAACATTCACAGCTCAAATTACAAAACAAGCACGCGACAACGATGGTAATATATATGTTGTATTAACAGAAACAGCTTTTTACCCAACGGGCGGTGGTCAGCCACATGATACAGGACAATTAAATCAAATTCCTGTTATAAATGTGGAGGAAATAGATGGAGAAATTCGTCATTACATTACGGAAGAGATACATGTAAATGAAATAACAGGATATGTTTCTTGGGAACGTCGCTTTGATCATATGCAGCAACACGCTGGACAACATATTTTGTCTGCCATATTTTGGGATCACTTTAATATTCCAACAATTGGTTTTCACCTAGGAAGAGAGATCGTAACAATTGATTTAGAAACTTCCGACCTTTCTTTGGAAACAGCCGAAGAAGCTGTTTACCTTGCTAATCAAATTGTATTTGAAAATCGTCCCATTACAGTTCAATGGGTAAACCAAGAAGAAGCAAAACAGTTTCCCCTTCGCAAGGAACCGACTGTAACAGAAAACATTCGTGTTGTGATTATTGAAAATCTTGATTATAACGGCTGTGGCGGTACACATCCAAAACAAACTGGTGAAGTTGGTCCGATTCAAATTATCGATTGGGAGCGTCATAAAGGAAATATTCGTCTTACATTCGTTTGCGGCTGGCGTACAATCGAACTTATGAAGTGCAATCAAGCTCTCGTAAAAAGCGCAGCCCAGCAATTACATAGTAAAGAAGACGCTATTCCAAACAAAATAAATCAGCTTCTTTCCTCTCAAAAAGAAAATGAAAAAGCGCTGCAAATAGCGAACGAAAAACTACTCACTGTAGAAGCAAATGAATTACTGCAGCAAGCAGAGAAAACTTCGTTTGGAAAACAAATTGCGGTGAACTTTACAGACCGTTCTATGCAGGAACTGGCTAAATTAGCAGCTATAATTACAGAGCAAGACGTACATATCATTACATATTTTGTTACACAAAACGGTGAAAATTTACAATGCATTTGCGTATGCGGTAAAGCCGTTGAGCAAGACATGAACACTCTTTTAAAAACAGCTCTTCCTCTTATAGAAGGAAAAGGTGGAGGTAATCAAAAAAGCGCACGCGGCGGTGGAAAAGCAACTGTTACAGGCAAAGCATTTTTAAATCATCTCATTCAAATACAAAAAGAAACGCAAAAAGCATAAATAGCTTCTTGCGTTTCTTTTCTTCTCTCTCAGAATATGAAGTAACTGATGATACGAATGAACATAATAATCCGCATCTTGAATCGTTAAGTTTAAAAAGCATATGTTGTGATTCCTAGCTTTTTACCTTTTCAAATAAAAGCGCAAGTCCAATTCCTCCGCCAATGCCTAACGTTGCAATCACGTATTTCACCTGTTCTCTTTGTACTTGATGAAATAATCTTGTCATGAGCATTGCTCCCGATGCACCGTACGGATGTCCAAGAGCAATTGCTCCGCCGTTCACATTTAATTTTTCATAAGGAATATTTAACTCTTGCGCGCACGCAACTATTTTAGAAGCAAACGCTTCATTCATTTCAATACAATCAATGTCCTCCATTGTAAGATTCGTCTGTTGTAATAGCTTTTGCACTACAAATATCGGGCCACTGCCTGGAAAATGAGGGTCTATACCAGCAACGGCACTATGCACAAATCGTAGCACCGGTTTATAACCAAGCTTTTCAGCTTGCCTTTCATTCATAATAAGAAGTGCACACGCTCCGTCGTTCACTCCACATGAATTACCTGCCGTCACTGTCCCCTCTTGTAAAAAGGCAGGGCGTGTTCGTTTTATAATCCTTTCATAATTTATACCATGTTTAATCGTTTCATCTACTGTAATGTGAGAAACTGGTACAATTTCTTCTTGTAAATACCCTTTTTCTAATGCCCCTAACGTTCGTTTATAGCTCAAACATGCATACGCATCTTGCATCTCCCTTGTAATTCCGAAACGCTTGGCTACATACTCTGCAGCAACTCCCATATCAGGATCACCAATATGTTCAGGTGAGAAGCGTGCTCTTTTCTCGAATAGTGAAGTGCTTACACTTTCGGCTCCACCTGCAATGTAACAAGTTCCAGCTCCGCCCTGAATCAGATAGCATGCCATACGAATTGCTTCCAGTCCAGCTCCGCACTGACGATCAATCGTCACACCTGGTACTGTATATGGAAGGCCCGCCTCCAACGCTGACAACCGGGCCACATTTCCACCAGGACCGACAACATTTCCGAATATAACATCATCGATTTCTTTTTCGATACCTTTACTTATATATGTAAGTAAAGGGGCCGCTAATTTTTCAACAGAATAATCTTTAAATATCCCATTTACCTTTCCAATCGGAGTGCGTTTTGCTTCAACAATTACTGCTCTATTCATACATAAGCTCCTGCTTTTCAACGATTTCTTTCGCTTCTGCCCGTGCAACTTTTCCACTGCTTGTATGAGGAATTGCATCTACAAAATACCATTCTGTCGGAATTTTATAAGAAGATAACTTTCCTAAACAAAGTTGCTTCAGCTCTTGTTTTGATACCGCTCCTTTAACCAGCACTACTGGTTTTTCTCCCCAATACACATCTTTCTTGCCAACCACCACTGCTTCATCAACATTTGGATGCATCTGCAATACACGTTCAATTTCTTCAGGAAAGATGTTAATTCCGCCATAAATAATCATATTTTTTTCTCTTCCTACAATATATAAAAATCCATCTTCATCAACATAACCGACATCATGAACTGTCATCCATCCATCACTCGTTACGTGACAAATTGGTGCATTATCTATTATATACCCCATAAAAAACTGTTCACTCTTCACATAAATTGTACCGACTTTTCCTTGTTCTACTTCTTGTCCGTTCCCATTACGAATACTAATCTTTACATTATGACATGGTCTTCCAACTGAAGATGGTTTATTTTCATTATCATGATGTGATAGTGCTGTAACAAAGCTTAATTCAGACGCCCCATAAAATTCATATCGCTTTGCCTTTGGAAAGATCTGTTTTATTTTTTGCTTTGCTTCAGCTTCCCATTTTGCACCTGATGAAATAATCTTTATCTCTCGTTCTATAACTCTTTTTTCTTTGTATAGGGATTCTAGCATCGTTGGAACTGTATACATAACAGAAATAGATTCCTTCTCTAATATTGAAAGAACACGGTTTGGAATAAACTTTTCTGTCATGTGTATCGTTTGTCCTAAAAATAAAGCACTCATTGCACCGTATAAAAAAAGAGAATGAACAAATGTTCCTGCAAGCAATACTGCCTCCTCTTTTTCCATATGAAAATCATAAACATTACAAGCAAAGCTTTCTACCCATGATTGTTGTGAACGAAGAAACGCTTTTGCTTTTCCGGTTGATCCTGATGTGAATCCCATATAAAAAGGTAACTCTCCTACCTTTTCTACACAATTTGCTGTAATAGAAGCATTTGTTATTCTTTCAGGCCACTTACTGATAGAAAATACTTTACTATTTGTTTGAGGCAACTGGTTACGTTTATGCTGCGCTACAACTATAATAGAAGGCTGTACGATTTGTAGTCGTTCCTCAAGTTCATAACTATTCCACTTTGAATCAAGTGGTGCACAAATCCATCCTGCCATTGCAGACCCAGCAAAAATTTGTAAAAATTCCACACTATTATCAAGCAAAATCGCAATCTTTTTATTACTTGATTCTTCCTCGTGAAGCCAATTTGCAACTTGGCAAACAGACCGATACCATTCTTTATATGTAACGGTTCTATCTTTTGTTTTTATTGCAATTTTGTTCGGACGGTAATGAGCATGTGCTGCATAAGATTTTGTAATTCCCACCTATCCCACTTCCTTTTCTATAACAAAAAGAAACACGTTTTAACGTGTTTCATAATTTGTACTATAAATTGTTCGTTTCAATGAACGTTGTAGTCTTGTAACAAGAATTGCCGCAAATACAGCCTTCAATATATCTCCCGGTAAGAATACAACACTTAATTTTGCTGCTTTTACTACACTTATATCCATCACAAAGGCTTGTACGATAACACCAAAGAAATATACAACGAGAATACCACCAATAATATTAATTAAAAATACTTTCAGAAATGATACGTTGCGAAGACGTTCTGCGAAATATCCAATAACAAATGCTCCAATTACATATCCCATTAAATAACCGGCACTTGGTCCCACAAAAACTGAAAATCCACCGCGTCCTCCAGCTAACAGCGGCGCACCCGCTGCTACAACAAGTAAAAATACTAATTGGCTAAGAGCCCCTAGACGAGATCCTAACAAACCGCCTGAAAGCATGACACCAAGTGATTGTAATGTAATCGGTACAGGTGTAAATGATAAAGCAATTGGTGGTATAAACCCTAAAACTGCCATAATGGCACTAAATAAAGCTACAAAAACTAAATTTCTTGTATTCATATTATGTTTTCTCCTGTTTGTAAACTATAAATCAAAATAAGGTAACATATCATATGTGATATGTTACCCTGCTCTTTTTATATTGTCAACTAAAATATAACTATAGTTAACATTCACTTTCAATCTTCTATATAATATTGCTCCAATTCTTTTCGAAGTGCTTGCTTTAAAAACTTTCCGACTGAAGTTTTCGGAATTTCTTCCATAAAGACAACCTCATCTGGCAGCCACCATTTTGCAAATTGTGGTTTTAAAAAGTCATATAATTCTTCTTTTGTAACAGATTGATCTTGTTTTACAACAACGCATGCAACAGGACGTTCTTGCCACTGTTTATGCGGTACTGCAACAACAGCTGCTTCAAATATTGCTTTATGCGCCATCAAAGCATTTTCTAAGTCAACAGATGAAATCCATTCTCCCCCGCTTTTAATCACATCTTTCGTTCGATCCACAATTTTAATACATCCTTCTTCATCAACCGTAACGACATCTCCTGTATATAACCATCCATCTCGAAATCCCTCTACTGTTCGTTCATCTTTATAATAACTTGCTGCAATCCACGGAGCACGCAGGCATAGCTCACCCATTTCTTGTCCGTCCCATGCTACATCTCCGTTTTCCCCAATAACTTTCATTTCAACACCAGGTACTAAATAGCCTTGCTTCGCACGAATCGTAAGTTGTTCCTCATATGGCAATTCACATTCATAACTTTTTAAACGTGCAAGTGTGACTAGTGGACTTGTTTCTGTCATCCCATACGCATGCACAAATGGGACATTATATTTTTGTTCAAATGCAGCAATGACACTTTTCGGTGCAGCTGCACCGCCGCATAAAATTCGTTTTATATTTGATAAATCATAACGATTCTTTTCTAATTCTTGCAGCACACCAAGCCAAATTGTTGGGACACCCGCTGCTATTGTTACTTTTTCTTCCTGCATCATTTCTAATAAAATCTTCGGTGTAAACATCGGTCCAGGAAGAACTTGCTTTGATCCAAACCATGTTGCTGCAAACGGTAATCCCCAAGCGTTTACATGAAACATAGGAACAACCGGCATAGCAGCATCACTTTCAGAAAGTGCCGTTGTATCTGCAAGTCCAAGCGACATACTATGCAAAACAGTACTGCGATGTGTATAAACGACGCCTTTCGGATTGCCTGTTGTAGCTGATGTATAACACATACCAGCTGGCATATTTTCATCGATATCTTTTAAAAGCGGAAAATTAGGATTCCCTTCTTCAAGAAGTTGTTCATAATGGTATGCAGGTTGAAGTGAAGTTTCTGGAAGTTCTTTTTTATCGGTCATGATGATATAAGCTTGTACAGTTGATAATTCCCCTTGAATTTTTTCAACAAGCGGTACCATATCTTCATCTATGAGTAAAATGCGGTCTTCTGCGTGGTTAATAATAAAAGAAATATGTTGCGAAGATAAACGAATGTTAATCGTATGTAGTACAGCACCAATACTAGGAATCGCAAAATATGCTTCTACATGACGATGATGATTCCATGCTAGTGTGCCCACTCGTTCCCCTTGCTTCACACCTAACTTTTGCAATGCACTAGACAAGCGTCTCGTTCGCTCACCTAGCTCTTTATACGTTAACCGTGTAATTGTACTATGTGTACGAGAAATAATTTCTTTCTTTGCAAATAACTTCTCTGCCCTTTCTAACATCGAGCTAATTGTTAGTGGTACATCCATCATCATAGTTTTTCTCCCCTCTTTAAAAGCGCTTTCATTTTTTAAAAACTTTATAGCAACAATTATAAAAAATAGAAACCACAACTATTATTTTACTTGTTACTTTACATGACCAGATACTTCATCTTTGTTCACTAATATTTTTCTTTCATTTGCTTTTTTCCAAACAAAATATCCTACTGTTACTACGATTAAAAACGGGATACCCGTTGTAAGTGTTGATTTAAACAAGTCAGTAAACCAAGTTGTTATTAAAATGGCAAACATTAACACTGCTCCTAATGCAGTTAAATATGGATATCCCCACATCCGAACTGGTAAATTTCTTCCTCCAGATGCCACCCACTTTTTTCGAAAATATAAATGAATAATAAAGATCATCATCCATGTAAACATAGCTCCAAACATTGAAATGCCCATCATGAGCATGAATGCTTGATCCGGTGAAACAATTGTTAAAACCGTTGCCAGTGCAATACCAATTGTTGAGAAGAACAAGGCTGAAACAGGAACTCCTCTCTGGCTTAGTTGACCAAACCTTGCTGGTGCATAACCAGCTCTAGATAGCGAAAACATCATTCGCGTTGTAATATATAATTGACTATTCATTGCAGACAAAGCTGCGATTAAAACAACAAAGTTCATAATGCCAGATGCACCTGGAATATTTAATAGCTCCATTACTTTAACAAAAGGACTTTTATCAACACCAGCAGCTTTCCAAGGAACAATCATTAACATAAAAGCCAATGTTAAAATGTAAAAAATAATTAATCGATAAATGGTTGAACGAAGTGCTTTAGGAACTGCTTTTTCTGGATCCTTTGCTTCGCCAGCCGTTACAGCAATCATTTCAATACTTAAATAACTAAATAAAGCTACACAAACCGCAACCCACATGCCCCACCAACCATTTGGTAAAAATCCACCGGCATTTGTATAATTTTGAATTCCTATTTCTGGATTTGTGTTAGTACCAAATACAACGTAAGCACCCAAAAGAATAAAACCAACAATAGCTACTATTTTAATCATCGAAAACCAATATTCAATCGTTCCAAATAACCCTACACTAGTAGCATTTACAAAAATAAGTAACGCTGAAAAGAGGATAACCCAAATCCAACCTGGTGCAGTAGGAAACCAATATTTCATATACACTGAAACTGCTGTTACTTCTGTTCCAACTGCTGCTACAATACTTGCCCAATATGCATAACGCACAGTAAAACCTGCCCAAGGACCTATATAATGCTCAGCGTATGCTCCAAATGACCCAGAAGTAGGATGCGCTACTGTCATTTCTGCTAGACACCCCATTAATAAAAAAGCAATAATGGCTCCAATCCCATAACTAAGTATTACGCTAGGACCAGCCAAGCCAATAGCCATGCCACTCCCTAAAAATAAACCTGTTCCAATTGCTCCACCGATTGCAATCATAGACAGCTGCCTCGTAGATAGTCCACGATGCAAGCCTTTCTCTCTTTCTATAATTTCTTGAAAATGCGCTTCTTCCTTCTCCATATAGCCCCTCCATTCCTACTAATTAGTAAAAACTTAGCTAAGTATGAAAACTCCCTCCGCTTCCTTCCTTCGGATCTTGAAGTGGGGGTTTCTCGTGTATCACCTTCAAAAGATGCTTAACACAAGTGGAGTTGACACAGCTGCCTGATGGCACAACCCCTCTATTTCATCGGCAAACGCCTTTGAAACTGCTTTTTTTAAGATGTTATAGGATCCATTCACATCTGCGTTTAGTAGAAGATTCTCTCTCGTACGATACAATCCACGCGTGACCCGTTTTCCACTAAATATAGGAATGTTTTCCTGACCGTAAGTAGGGATCGTATCATTGTCTAGAAAGGATGCTTTACTTGTATAGGATTCTTCCACGACTTGTACAGCAATACCCTTTCTTTTTGCCTTATAGATGATCATTTCAATGAGTAGATTGTGTGGGATATAACAAAAGGATTGATTCTGTCGTTTCCCCATCTCACTGTTTTGTTTCCATGATGTATTTTTCCCAATCACAATCATAGAAATCTCCTGTTGAATCGCCAGCTGGACAATGTGATAACTCGCTTTATGAAAGAGATCTTTTATTTTAAGAGAGCGTTTTTCATGAAGACTCTCTAAACGCTTCGATGTGTGTGGTCCTTCTTTTGGTTCTTTCCCATGACGAAGAATACCCATTAAATAAGCCTTTTTCTTGTTGTAGTATTGATTGATACTTTTGATAACATTGCCCTTTACTAAGACAGGATTAGTCCCTGTATTTGTTACAATAGTTGCAATGTTATTAATCCCTAAATCAATACTCATGTAACGACGGTTATCTACATGCTCAAGTGTTGGCTCAGATTTTTCTGTCACAATTTCTACTTTAAACTTCCCGTAAACAGGAGAAACACGTACCTCTTTGAGATTGCCAACTCGCCCAAACAATTTACCGATATTTAATTTTATGCTTGTTTTTGGAAAACGAATGTACTTATCTTGGAGCTTACATACTTGATTTGTGAATACAATTTCTTTCGTAGATGATTTAATATATTTTGGAATGCAAGGTCTACCCGTAAAAGTGGAAGGATGTTTCTGATATGCTTTCATAGAAGCGAAGAATGATTTCCAATTTTGATATAACTTCTTCATAACTGCTTGATTCGTTTGCGCTGGCAAATTCATATAATCTTGTTGTTTCATTGTTTTAAACAAACAATCTAAGAAATGATACGATAGGAACGATTTCTCTTTTGTCGGGAATGTAAACAAGTTACATTTCATTTCTTTTCGCTTTTCTACAGGTTTTTCTTTCTGTTTTTGCATACGTTTTTGGTAGGCACAAAGTTGATTTTCATTCATGATTTCAATATGTGCTTGTAATGTATGGAGAACTTCTTGTTGAAGTGGCTGTAATGGTTGATCCGTACGTAAAGCCGTATACACTTGGCGAATGTAGAAGTTTGTTGTATTGTATAGATTTTTTGCGTTTTGACACATTTCTAGGAAGTAAGAGTATAACTTATGACCTTTCTTGATCCAAATTTGATAGGTTGCATATTCTTTTTCTTTCGTCATAATTTCCACCTCCTTCTTTCTTTCTTTCATGATACTACAAAACACCGAAAAAGAACGGTATATTCGTTAATATTTTTAGAAAATTTAGATAAATATTTATACATTTTTTCTTGTCTTCACCTTTAAAAACAAACGGAAGAGTAAGCTCTATATTACTCTTCCGTTTAGGTATTGTATTCATCTCGCAAAATCGCATATATTTTCGTATCTCGATATGTCCCCTTCACGTACATATCTTTTCGCAACGTTCTCTCATATTGCATTCCTAAGCGTTTCATCACTTGTTCTGATTGAACATTACTAGCATGACACCTTGCTTCAATACGGTTTAACTGTAATGTTTCAAAGCCATAACCTATAAATGCTTTCGCCGCTTCCGTTGCAAACCCTTGTCGCCAATAGTTTTTCGATAATGCATACGCCAATTCTGCTTTATGATGATTCTTGTCATATTCGATAAAACCGCACGTTCCAATAATTTTCTTTTCCTTTTTCAGTTCTATTCCGTAAGCCGCCATTTCTCCTTTTTCATATTGATCTAGGATTGACTGTACGAATATTTGTGAGTCCTGTAATATTTCATGCGGATACCAAACTGTATACGTCGCAATTTCTGGATCTGAAGCATATTCAAATACATCAGCAGCATCCTGTATTGTTAACGGTCTTAAACGTAATCGTTCTGTAATGAGTGTTGGATATTTTTCCGCAATATTTTTATATTCCATTCACACCATTTCCCTTCCACATTGCTACCTAAAATGCTGTACAATTACCCCCTTACCAGCTTCCACTTCAATTTCTGCAAATGCTCCGTTTATAAATGTAATTTGCGGAGGCATATGTCCACAGTCTATATCATAAATAATTGGAATTTGAAGTTCGTCAGTAAGTTCTTTATATACGTCTTCAGCAGTATAATCATTGACTGGATGGTTTGCAGCACTGCGACCAAATAAGATACCTGAACAATTATCAAACCAACCTGCTAGTTTCATCTGAACTAATGAACGTCGTAAATCAGTAGTAGTTAACTCGCAGTTTTCAAAATACCAAATAAATGGATCATCATTACAATGTTTCTTCCTAAACTCTTGCACTCTACCAAATGGAGTGCCAATGAGATGTCTAATAACATCGATACACCCACCTAGCAATCGACCTGTAATCTTCACATTTTCATTCGAAATTGTTTTCCAATTTGTATCTTCTGTTAAATGAAAAACACACGGAGATGGATTATTATGCTGCCATTTCTTTTGATATTTCTCTGAGGAGTATTGGATAATTGAAGCGCCTGTTTCCGTTGATAAAACAGTTTGCCACATCGCTGTTGTATCATCGGAGTATTCGCCTCTTAAATCTACTAAATTTGTTCCGTGAGCAGTCGCTATTCCTGTGTTTAAAGTTATCGCTAATAATAAAGTACTTGTGTCTGAATACCCTAGTACCCATTTCTTGTTCATCTTTTCAAAATCAATTTCTTCTAGTATTTCAATTAATAGTTCACCACCCCAAGGAGGAATGATCATATCAATGTTTTCATCTTGCATCATTTCAATAAATTCATTTGCTCTCTTTTTCGCACTAGAGGATTTAGCTTTCTCTTGTGTCCAAACTGTTTCTCCACAAACGACTGTATAACCTTTTCTTTCCATACTTTCACAAGACTGTTTAAACATATTATGTAACGCTACATCTACACCAGATGAAGGTGCTGTTACACCAATCGTTGCCCCTTTTTGTAAAAACGGATATTTTATCATATATATTTCCCCATCCTTTTCTATATATCTAGATTTACATTCGTTCGACTATTATGAAAATCCTTCATTTCAAGCAATCGAAACTGTGTCAAATCATTGTTTCTTACTCTTAAAGCGGCCTATCCATATAGCTTAATTGGAAACAATCTTACATTTATATATCCAAACACAACTAAACGAGTCTAACAATTTGTAACCTTTAAATAAAGTTTGATTAAATTAACCCTATAAACCTTGATAAAAGAGCAGATAGAAAAAGCGTATTTTGAAAAAAGATTGATCAAAACACGCTTTTTCTATATTCAATTGAATCATTCTTTTATAAAAAAGTTTGATCATTTCTGTAATCCTTATTCCATTAAAGTGCCCCTTTTTTGAATAAGGATCTTACTACTAATGCCAATTTTGCTAGATTTGGTACACTATAAGGTTTTGAACACACTTTGCATCTGATAGTAGCTCTTTGGTCTCCCGAAATCATGAAGTACGTAGACTACAAGGTTGACCCAACATCATTTTTTATTGATGTTTTGGATAACCCCTTAGATATTTTCGTTTAAACGGCTAAGCTTATCAGGATTCGCCACCATATAAATGGAATTGATTTTCCCTTCTTTAAACTCAAATGAAATTACGTAGGCCAGGTAACCGTTAATCATAACAACAACTCCTGGTCCACCGTTAACCTTTTTAAATTTGAACAAAGCACCTTCAGGTAACCTTTTAATTACATTCAAGAATAGGTGTGAAATTCGATCCGCAGTATAAATAGGTTTAAGTGCAGTTGTAACTTTACCACCACCATCTGCATAAAAGGTTGCATCTTTCTGTAGCATTTGAATCATTTCTGAAACTTCACCGTTTTGCAATGCCGCAGTGAACCTTTCTACATAGTGACTAAATTGATGATAATCTTGTTGGTAAACATTCGGTTCATATACAAGGCCTTTCTTTGCTCTATGAAATATTTGCCGACAGTTTGTGCTGCTTTTATCCACCATAGAGGCGATCTCATCATAGTCGTATTGAAAGACTTCTCGTAAAAGAAACACCGCTCTTTCAACTTCAGATAACTGTTGCAACAACATTATATAGGCGGTGGATAAAGATTCCTTCATAAAATATGAATTAGCCGGATCATCAAGGTAATCTTCCACAATCGGTTCAGGAAGCCATGTGCCCACATAAGTTTCTCTCTTGTGGGCAGCAGACCTTAAGTGATCAATACAACAATTGGTCGTAATTTTACACAAATAGGCTTTTACGCTTGTAATGGACTTGGAATCTTTAAGTTTTGCAAAAGTAACGAATGATTCATGAACAATATCTTCTGCATCCATCACACTTCCTAGCATTCGATATGCTAGAGAAAAAAGCAGTGGCTTGTAATCTTGATAAATTTGTTCTAATTCCATCTTCTTTTTCTCTTGATTCATACTAACACCCAATCTTTTTTCAATATGTGTAATGCTGCACGTTTCGCACTTGCAACAGCTGCATCGACCAATAATTCCTCGTCTCCTGCCCAATCTCCTGCTATATAAAGGCCCTTTATTTCTGGAACTGCTGGACCTGGTTTTTCCGTTCTACCGGTATGAGGAAAATTGTGCACAACGGTTATTTTAGGTAAATATTGCTGTTCGACCACTTCTTTTTGCCAGCCTGGATGAAGCAAATCCATTGTATGTTCTAATTGCTGTTTATCTGTTTGAGAATCTATCGAAATTCTATTCAAATCATGATATTTAACCAAGCTAACTACAGATGTTCCGTTATTACTCAGCTTCGCTGCCCTAGATTGATTTGTAAAGGCCACTGGTTGGTCAAGCCCCAGCACAAATTGATGATTTATATTAGGCAAGGTTTTTAATCCTAAATCGTAGCAGGATGCGGTTACAGGAATTGCTTCCTCCTTCCAATGATACAGCGAGGTTTTTTCAACATGGGGTACAAGACGACATGCTTCGTTAGGAGATGTTGCAATAATCACACTTTCTACATCAAACGATTCTCCATTCGCACAACTCACTCGTTCAACTTGGCCATTATGGTCAATACTATTCACATTCATAGATTCAAGAAGTTTAACACCGAAACTAACAGCTTTAGACCTTAATTCGGTTACAATAGATTCCCAACCATGGTCGACATAGAGAACACCTTCTTTCATACCCCTCTGGATTTGTCTCAAAACTGGACGAGCTAGCTGTATACTTGGAGCATATGTTAGAGTGGTTAATCTACATAGTGCATAAAAGAAGTGGCGTACCATTGGATCAATGATTTCCCTTTCTGCCCAAGCTTGCACGCTTTCATTTGAAACCGAATTCACATCCATTTTACTGAGATGAAACATAAGCTTTGCAAGACGGACCTTCCCTAAACCATTAAGAAATTGCTTCGAAAATAAGGAACGTAAACCCATCGGTACTTGATAAACCTCATTTTTCCAAATAACATGTGCACCCGTAGACGGTTCATTTCCCTTGATTGTAATCCCGAGTTCATCAAATATCTTCATTGCTTCACCGCCTCTATAAAGGGCATGTGCACCTAGGTTCATGAGAACGCCATTTTTATTAATGGTCATCGACCGTCCTCCGTATCGGTCTGATTTCTCAAGCACCACTACCTTCTTACCTTCCTTTGCTAGAAAAAGAGCAGCTGTTAATCCAGCAAACCCACCACCAATAATGGCGACATCAAATTTATTCATTTAAATCCCTCCTATTCTTTTCATTAATCAAGACGAATAGAGGGTTTCAATTGTGACAAAAAAACTTAATTTATGAAAACCTTTTTTTAGCCGAATATACGAACCAGTTTACCCGTGGGCTATATTCATTATTGGACATGTGGTAGCACAATTCGCAGATGCTACATTTCCCCCTACTAGAACAACTCTTATTCAACAAAGGGCCTATAGTAAAGTAACAAACTGGAATTTTACATCATCGACAAGAACATAAAAAGAAAAATCCTGTTTAAATTATAGGGTTTTAATCAAACTTTATTCACAATCCACACAATTAAAAAGGAAGCAGAAAAAATATGGCGTATTAGGTACATAGTGAACAAAATCTCTAATAATCAGGAAAGGTGAATAAATAAAAATATGAAACATGTTATGAATGTAGAGTTAGCAAAACGATTAGAGCAATCTGAAATAGACATGATGTATTCGAGATTGAAAACCATTCAAGAACAAGAAAATAACCCAATGGGCATCGATATCCAAACTTTTGGAAGTGCAATGGCCTTTTCAGCAAAAGGAATCCCAGGCCCTTCTTTCAATACTGTAAAAGGTGTAACATTTACTGATAAAAAGGAAATAGATGAGATAATCGATTATTACAAAAAACAAGACGTTCCTTGTCGCTTTGAAATAACTCCTGCTCATTCAACTCCTGAACTATTTGAGTATTTGTCCAAAAAAGGGTTTTATCAAACGGACTTTCATACCACTCTTTATGGAGACGTAACGGAAAATACTATTTCAAATAAACTCATCGTTCGAGATTTAGAAGAATATGAGTTTCACATCTTCGGAGATATTTATGTAAAAAGCTTTGGCATGCCTACTTTCACCATAGACGGTGTTAGTCAAAATAACAAAGTGTTATATGGACAAGAAGGCTGGCATTTTTATTTAGCTCTTATTGAAAACGCCCCAGCTGCAATTGGTGTTTTATATACTAATAAAGGCATTGCTTCCCTAGCAGCTTCAGCTACTTTACCTCATTTACAAGGAAACGGCTGTCAAACCGCTTTACTTAAACACCGAATGAATGCAGCCAAACAATTAGGTTGCGAGTTAGTCGTTGGGCAAGCACGCTTCGGAAGCATTAGCCAAAATAATATGGAACGAACTGGAATGAAAATTGCTTATACAAAGGCAATTTGGACAAAAAGAGGCTAACTCACTAAAATGTGAGTTAGCCTCTTTCCTTTGTGTAAACTTACATGTGGTGTCTTATAATCAAGCGCAAATTCAATTATTCGATATTGATAAAATTGAAACCCGGATGCTTGACCGAGTGAATCGCGAAATTAAATGTATTCAACTGGCTACTTAACTGGCTTTTCTAATACATATAAATCTTCTTCTAAATTTATAAGTTTATCTGCGACAAGCTTTCTAGCGTCTCCTATCGCTTTATTATATATATGCGGCCCTAGTTCTTTTATCATTTCTTCAATTAAACGTTCCGCTTGAAAACGACCAATCTCTTCTAGCCCTTCCTCTTCAAAAAACTGTTGAATATGTTCTACAAGTGCTTCTTTTTTCTCATTTGGTAATTTCATAAATATCATGCTATAAATCTCCTTTTTCATTATTAGATAAAGTGAAACTTCCATCAGCGGGGATTTTTCATCCCCCACTGATGGTTAGTTGAACCAATCAGGCTTTTATGGGCAGTTTCCCCCACCTATCTTCCTCGCATCTCTCTGACTTACTGCCCGTTAATGCGGGATAGAATGCTGCGCAATTCTGTCATTGAAAAACGTGTTCCAGGACACGTCTTTGTTACCCCATCTAACTCGCAATGACCAAGAACCTGGTCACTATACAAAGAAAACTGACGCATTAACTGTTTACATAGCCAATGCAAAGAAAGCATTTGTACTGGTGCTGGGTCATAGACATCAAAATTTCCAGACATGCAAATCCCTATACTCTCAGTATTATATCCTTTCGCATGAGCTCCTATATACAGTCCTCGACCTTCATAAATAGTACCATCTTCTTCAAGAAAATAATTGTAGCCAATTCCGCTCCAACCTTGATTATTTTGATGAAAATCATGCGTTTTATATATATCCCATCCATTTTCCGCTGTATGATGAATAATAATTTGTTTAACAGCTTGCAATGGTTGCAGCGGATCACGAAAAGATAGATTTGCTTTTTGAATATGCATAGTCTCACCCTTTACAGACGAATGATAATTGCTGTTTTATCATCTGGACGAACAAACTGTTTCGCTTCTAATTCCTCTATTATTTGTACGTATTGTGTAATACCATGTTCCCACACAAATTGTGCACTTTTTTCTAGCTGCCACTCTGGGTGAAACAAGCCATCTGAACAAATAAATAAATCTGTAATTTCTTGTCGTAAAAATTTCCCTTGCTGAATAAACAGGACTACTTCACTCATCCCATTTGCAACAGAATATCCGTTTGGAATATTTGCCATATAACGATTGTAGCTTAATTGCTCCTTTCTATCATCAAATATTGCTTCACTCGGAACAGAAAGTCCTTTTTGACGATCTTCTTCACGCTTTTGCTTTGCCCGTTTACTAATCCCTTTCACAGTGTCTTCCGTAAGTACTTGAACTGTTCCATCAAAAAACTTAGCAACAATCATACAATCTCCAAGCTGCGCATATTCTATCGTTTTATCTGTTATATAAATAGCGGCAATACACGTACACCAAAGTTGATCTTTTTTTGTTGTATCAATATGATAGGATTGCATTTTTTCTTGCAACAACTGATTTGCTTTAGCAACTTCATTTTGCAAGAAATCCACATCTGAAATAGATTCAAAGTGTTGCTGAAACAAATGCGAAGCTAAATATGCTCCGTTATGCCCATTCTCATCTTGAAACTCAATAAGCGGCGTCGCCCCATCACACACACCATATAGCTTCAAACCTTCATTACAAATCAGCGCATCTTCACATTCTCTTTTCAACGGACTCTTTTGCTGAAACGCTTGAATTTTCATATTTACCCTCTCCCCTTTCCAAGAACAGAAATCGCTTCCATTTTTCAAACTAATCTAATTTCCCTAAATAAACTGTTTTCCCTCAAATATTACAAACTCATATATAATTTTGAATTAATGTGAGTTTGTATATAGAGCATTTTTAGTGAAGGACGGGAAAGATATGTATCGATTACTTGGAGTGATTTTAGGGTCTTTAGTTGTAGCACTTTCTTTTAATCTTTTCCTTATCCCCCACAAGATTTTAAGCAGTGGGATTAGTGGAATTGCAATTATCATTGGAATCTTAACCCCATTTAATACTGGAATAGTAAACTTTTTATTAAACTTACCTATTCTTATTTTAGGGTATATTGGACTTGGCAAACGATTTATCGGTTACACAATCGTATCAGTTATCACACTTTCGGCAGCATTATACGTTATTCCTGTGCATGCAGTCGCATCCGACCCACTACTTTCTTCGTTATTTGGTGGTGTAATTGCCGGTGCAGGTATTGGACTTGTTTTCAACTGCGCTGGTTCAACAGGTGGATTTGATATTATCGGTATGTTACTTTCACGTAAAAAAGATATTCAGCTTGGCGGAATCTTAATCGTACTTAATACTATTGTAATCATTATTTCTGGATTTTTCTTCGATTGGGATACTGCCTTAAACAGCTTATTATCTATTTTTGTTACAGGAAAAGTACTTGATGCTGTTCACACAAAACATCGAAAAATTACTCTAATGATTGTAACAAGTCACGCAGAAAAAATGAAAGAAAAGCTCCTTTCCAGTCTTGTGCGCGGAATTACCTTACTCGACGGAGAAGGTGCATACTCAAATGAGAAAAAACATGTATTAATGACCGTAATTTCTCGAGAAGAACTAGCTGGAATGAAATCTATAATTTCTGAAGTTGATCCGCAAGCGTTTGTAAACATTACAGAAACAGTGGAAGTATTAGGGTTATTTAGAAGAGGTTAAAAGCGAGATGGAATATTATCCATCTCGCTTTTTTATACCAAATTCATACTCCTTTTTGCTCCATAAATTCAATGCGGTTTCCAAATGGATCTGATACATAAAATCTTGTAACATCAGGACGTGCTGTATCGACTATAACAGAAACCCCTTTTTGTTTTAGATCATCTTGAAAACGTTCAATGTGCTGAACATAAAAAGCAGGATGGGCTTTTTTTGCAGGAGAAAAATTTTGTTCTACTCCAATGTGAATCTCTTGATTTCCGCATCGAAACCAACAGCCTCCTCGCTTTCTTAGTTCTTCAGGTTTTGGAATTTCTTCTAATCCAAGTATGTCTCCATAAAATGTGCGTGCTTTTTCTTCACATCCTGCTGGTGCTGCTAATTGTACATGATCAATCCCTTGAATCTTAAACGTCATAATAATCCCCTCCCCTTTACTATCCTTATTATATCAAAGAGTGTTTTATAAATAACTTACATACTTATTATGAAGATATATAAGAAAAACGAAAGAACATCTCGTATTTTCAGTTATGAAGTGAATCTTCCATTAGATTGTTTTTTCATCCAAGCTAATGAAAAACTCCTATCAATCGGACGATTACAGGTAATTATCCCCTGCCTATCTTCTTTGTTTTCTCATAACCTTAAAGAGAAAGACTTACTAACCGTTAACAAAAAATAAAACTTATAATTTAGAAATATACAATAAAAATTGACTATTCATAATTAGCATGTCTATACTCTTAAAGGATATAACATTAGTAGTGTTATATATTTAAAATAAAACATGTAGTATAGTATATCATCTATCTAAAATCATCATACATATACAGAATATAATCCGGGGGAATAATGAATGCGAAGGAAACAGTTTACGTCTTTTAAAAAAAGTATACATCCAAAAAGACGCTCTACTATTACAAAAAATAAAATGACAGAATGTATAAATACAAAAGAGCATTGCACATCTCTTTTCAAGCATAATCCCGATGGTATCTTATCTGTCGATTTACAAGGTAGTATATTACACGCTAATCCTGCAGCCGAAAAAATGCTAGGATATACAGTTAAAGAATTGGAAAAGATGACACTCTATTCTTTCATTACTCCACAACATACAGAACAAAATTTACAACCTTTTGAAAATATAATGAATGGTAAGCAACAAGAATATAAATTATCTATGATTCATAAAAATGGGTACCTCATGGATATGATTATAAAAAACTCACCGTTTTTTGTAGATAATAAGCTCGTCGGAGCATATGTGATAATGAAAGATATCATGAAAACAAAACAAATAAAAGAAGATTTTACATTAACAAAACAACAACTAGACTCACTTCTAAAAAACACCGTAGATGCCATTGTTGTTCTTGATTTAAAACTTCGGGTAATGAAAGCAAATAAAGCTTTTGAAACTCTTTTCGGCTGGACTGAACAAGAGATGCTCGGAGAAACAATACCTACTATCCCAGATTTTTCAAAAGAAAAATACAACAAGATCTATCAAGAACTTGCTAATAACAAACTTTTCACATCACAAGAAACACTTAGACAGCACAAAAACGGAAATTTAATTAATGTAAGTAACTTTATTTCTCCTATTGTAAATACATACGGAGAAGTAGTAGCTTTTGTAAGTAGTTTAAGAGATATTACAGAACGCAAAAAAATGGAGCATGCATTAAAAGAGAGTGAAAAACGCTTACGAACATTAATAAATGCGATGCCAGCTTTTATTCTTTTTAAAGATGAAGAAGGCAGATGGCTTGAAGCAAATGATTACGCTATTTCTAGTTTAAATTTTGAAAATGTGCCATATCGCGGCAAAAAAGATAGCGAGTTAATCCAATATAATGAACTATATCGCAACTCCTTCCTATACTGTGAAGAATCTGATGAATTTGCATGGCAAAAAAAAGAGAGCATACGTGATGAAGAAATGATTATAGATTCTAGCTCCGGCCCGCTCATCCTTGATATTATAAAAATACCTCTTTTTCATCCTGATGGATCTCGAAAAGGAATCGTCATTATGGGACAAGATGTTACAGATTTAAAGAAAACAGAACAATTATTGAGAAAATCTGAGAAACTAGCAGTTGTTGGACAGCTAACTGCTGGAATTGCTCATGAAATACGAAACCCATTAACCTCTTTAAAAGGTTTTTTAAAATTGCTAGAACCTGATATTAGTGAAAATAGCAAATGGTATGTTGATGTCATGTTAAGTGAGATTGCTCAAATGGAATCGATTACGAATCAATTTATGGCAATGTCTAAACCACAAACTGTATCTATACAATCTTGCCAAATTCAAAAATTAATTGAAGAAGTGGTAACATTCATTTTACCAACTGCAATGATGCAAAATGTACATATCATCATGAATCACGCGTCCATTTTGCCAACAATGCAATGTGATGGAAATCAACTAAAACAGGTATTTATCAATATCTTGAAAAACGCGATAGAAGCAATGCCTCACGGAGGTAATATTTTCATTGAAACTATGCAGGCAGAAAATCATTCTATATTAATCAACATCACAGATGAAGGCTGCGGAATTCCACAAGATCGCATTTCACGTTTAGGTGAACCCTTCTATAGTTTGAAAGAAAAAGGAACTGGATTAGGGTTAATGATGTGTTATAAAATAATTGAAGAACATAATGGAAAATTACACATTACAAGTGAATTAAATAAGGGCACAACTGTAGATATTCGGTTACCTATTATGTCCAAATTGAACTACCCCCACCTAACTTCTTCGCTTCTCTCTCAATCTTGAGGTGGGGGCCTACTGCCCAAGAATAGCGGGATAAATAAGAAGAGCAAACAGAAAAGTTACTTTCCTATTTGCTCTTCTTTTAGTAAGCAATGCTTTATCTATCATTTTTTATATTTCAATTATTCATACTCCACTAACTTCCTAATAATTAGAATTTACTCTAACAAGATAATACGCATTTCATATTCCATTCATGATTAACGCAATCTTACGAAGGTACAAAGACGATTGTAGCTATGCATAATACATAGAACAAAAGAATTCCATAACCATAAAATAACGTTAACAACAATACTAGTTAGACTCCCTATTAAGGCGCTTCCTATAATATCAGATGGATAATGCTGCCCACTCCAAATACGTGAAAATCCTGTTAAAAATGCTAATAGCCACATAAAGCACCCAAGCATACGTTTATAAAAAAGGATAGACGTTGCAACGGCAAATGAGAGCATCGTATGTTTGCTCGGAAATGAAGAATTCATTCTTGGTGGAATTGGGGGTAATATGTGCGCATTATGATCCAAAAAAGGACGAGCTCTAAAATAGAATCGTTTTATAAAAAAATTAATAAATAATGTTATACTCGCAGAGAGTGTTGCCTGTATCGTAATTTTTTTATAAAACCTGTTCCGAAACCACATTAAGATTAATAAAAAAGCATACACATAGCGCGCTTTTTGAGAAATCATAATCATGATGGCATTCACAGATGGATAACGACCAGCCAACTGGTTAATAAATCTAAATATTTTGTAGTCCATAAGAACATCTCCTTCCATTTCACTTCAAATATTATTCTTAGTATTTCTATATACCAAGGAACTATGTACTTATGGCCCAATACGATTAAAGTGTAACCCAAAAGAAAAAAGAGCTAACGGTCAAAATTCCGTTAAAACGAAACTTTGAGTTAACTCTCTTTTCTCATATATTTATTTGTTTACGCACCGTTTCGCGAGCCAATAAAAAGCTCATAATTACCTGTGCTGCCACGCGGCTTGTCATATCACGAAAATCAAGTGTTGGATCGATCTCCACAATATCCATACCTGCCACAAGAGGTTCTTGCCCAAGCACTGTCATTGCATCAAGTAACGTAGTACTATCCATACCGCCTGGCCCAATTGCCGGACACCCTGGTGCAAACGCTTGATCTAATACGTCCATATCAACAGAAATATAAATAGATGTAACACCTTGATGGCGCAGTAATTCAATACTTTCTGTAATAATGTCCTTTATATGACGCTCTCTAACATGTTGCATCGTATATACCGTTACTCCATGTTCTTTTGCATATTCATGGTACGTACGGGCATTAGAAAAGTTTCGAATCCCTATTTGCACGAGTTGCTTCCCTGTAATAACATCATTCTCTAATAAACTACGAAACGGTGTCCCATTTGAAGGTCCGCCATCTTCTAAGTTACGTAAATCATGATGAGCATCAAATTGAATAATCCCAACTTTCCCTTTACTACTTGCAAAACCACTTATACTTGGAAAGCTAATGGAATGATCTCCACCAAGAACAATCGGTACCATCTGTGGGTTCGACTTTGTAAGACTTTCTAACGTTTTTGCAATGCGAGCATGGCTTTCTTTTAAATCCGTGACATGCATCGTAATATCGCCACAATCATACAGAACGCTATCTTTCATATCATGCTCTTCTGTAATTGCATACGTACTATAAGCATCTAACATCGCTCGAATTGTGTTCGGTGCAAAGCATGCGCCCGAATGACTAATGGATGGTTTTGACAGCGGAGCACCAATTAATGCTGCTCCGAAGATTTCTTCGCTTTCATCCCATCTCTTAATCATATCGCTCCATTTCGTTACTTCACGGTCAATAAACTTTGCATTTTTCTTTAAATAGTGGCCTTGCTCCACGCCTTGTCACCTCTTGTATACGCAATATTTCCTTGCTTCCACACTGTATTTACATGACTAACGCCGTAATGGTACGGTACGTACGCATAATTGTATGCATCCCATAATACGATGTCCGCCTTACGTCCAACACGGATTTTTCCAGCTACATCACCGCGATTAATTGCATACGCTGAGTTTACTGTTACAGCATTCCATACTTCTTCTGGTGTCAATTTTAACTTTAACATCGCAATACTCATGATGAGTTGAATGTTTTCTGTCGGACAGCTGCCAGGATTGAAATCAGTCGCTAAAGCTACTGCTACACCATCATCAATCATTTTACGGCCTCTAGCAAAACTTTCTTTATTCAAGTAAAATGTTGTACCTGGCAGTAGTACAGCAACTGTATTGGAATTTGCTAGCATCTCAATCCCTTTATCAGATGCTCCCACTAAATGGTCAGCTGATGCAGCACCAATCTCAGCAGCTGCTTCCGCACCGCCAAGGGGATCAATTTCGTCCGCATGAATTTTCACATCAAAACCAAGTTCTTTCGCCTTGCGTAAAAATTCTTTTGATTCTTCAACAGAGAATACTCCTGTTTCACAGAAAATATCAACAAACTCTGCTAATTGCTTTTCTTTAATTTCTGGTAATAAATCAAGCATCCACTGTAAAAATTCTTTCGATTTCCCTTTATATTCTTTTGGCACTGCATGAGCCCCTAAGAACGTTGACACAACATCAATTGGATGGTCTTTCTGAACCTGCGCTGCCGCCTCTAATTGTTTCCACTCTGTTACATCATCTAATCCATAACCACTCTTCGCTTCCATTGTTGTTACCCCAAAAGATAACATGCGATCTAAGTGGAATTTTGCCTTTTCAACAAGGTCTTCTTTTGTTGCTTGTTTTGTAGCATTTACAGTGGAAAGAATTCCGCCGCCTTTTTCTAAAATCTCCAAATATGGTACACCCTGTAATTTAAGAGCAATTTCATTTTCACGAGAGCCGCCAAATACAAGGTGTGTATGTGGATCGACAAGACCTGGTGAAACCATTTTTCCTTCGCAATCCACAACTTCTTTTGCATGTAATTCCTTTGCTTCTTCCATTGTGCCTACAAATGTGATAACACCATTTTCAATACCTACTGCACCGTTTTCAATGACAGGAAGCGTATTCATCGCTTCCCGTCTTAGTAATCCATCTTCTTGATCCATTGTTAATAATTGACCGATATTCGTTAATAAAATGTCTAGCATGGTTTCTCCCCCTTACTTCATCATCGGAATATTAACGCCTTTTTCTTTTGCTGTTTGCACTGCAAGGTCATATCCAGCATCAACGTGACGAACAACACCCATTCCAGGGTCAGAAGTTAAGACGCGCTCAATTCGTTTTGCTGCTGCTTCCGTTCCATCCGCAACAATAACCATTCCCGCATGAAGAGAATATCCCATACCAACACCGCCGCCATGGTGAACAGATACCCAGCTTGCGCCGTTTACACTGTTAATTAACGCATTTAAAATTGGCCAGTCAGCTACAGCATCACTGCCATCTTTCATTGATTCTGTTTCACGGTTTGGCGAAGCAACAGATCCGCAGTCTAAATGATCACGACCGATAACGATTGGTGCAGATAATTCACCGTTTGCTACCATTTCGTTAATAATACGACCAAATTTCGCACGCTCTCCATATCCTAACCAACAAATACGGGATGGAAGTCCTTGGAATTCCACTTGATCACGTGCCATACGAATCCAATTACATAAATGCTCATTATCAGCAAATTCACGTAAAATAACTTCATCTGTTTTATAAATATCTTCTGGATCACCAGAAAGTGCTACCCAGCGGAATGGTCCTTTTCCTTCACAGAATAGCGGACGAATAAATGCTGGAACGAATCCTGGGAAATCGAATGCATTTTTTAAGCCCTCATCATATGCAACCTGACGAATATTATTACCATAATCAAACGCAATTGCACCGTTCTTTTGCATATCAAGAATTGCTTCCACATGCTTTGTCATACTTTCCTTTGATAATTGTACGTAGCGCTCTGGATCTTCTTGACGAAGCACTGCCGCTTCTTCTAATGAATAACCAACTGGAACATAACCATTTAACGGATCGTGCGCAGATGTTTGGTCTGTTACTAAGTCTGGTGTAATGCCGCGTTTTACAAGCTCTGGTAAAATTTCAGCTGCATTACCTAATAATCCAATGGAGATTGGTTCTTTCTTTTCTTTATATTCTTTTGCAACAGCTAATGCTTCTTCAAGAGATTCTGTATACATATCACAATATCTCTTTTCAATGCGGCGATCGATGCTGCGTTTATCCACGTCAATTGCAATCACAACACCGCCGTTCATCGTAACAGCAAGTGGCTGCGCTCCGCCCATACCACCAAGACCAGCAGTAATTGTTAATGTTCCTTTTAATGAACCACCAAAGTGTTGACGTGCTGCTTCACCAAATGTTTCATAAGTTCCTTGTAAAATCCCTTGTGTACCGATATAAATCCAGCTACCTGCTGTCATTTGGCCATACATCATTAAGCCTTTTTGATCAAGTTCACGGAAATGCTCCCAAGTTGCCCATTTTGGGACTAAGTTTGAGTTTGCTAGAAGAACACGCGGTGCATCTTCATGAGATTTAAAAATTGCCACTGGCTTCCCAGATTGAACTAATAACGTTTCATCACTCTCTAAATTTTTAAGAGATTCTACAATTACATGATAGCTATCCCAGTTACGAGCAGCACGGCCGATACCACCGTATACAACAAGTTCTTCTGGCTTTTCTGCTACTTCTGGATCAAGGTTATTCATAAGCATACGAAGTGCTGCTTCTTGTACCCAACCTTTTGCATTTAATTCAGTACCTCTTGGCGCGCGAATTGTTTGTTTTACATTTTCCATTGTAATCTCTCCCTTATTATAGTGTTGCATTTGCATTCATACGGTCCATTGTCCAATTTGTTGTTCTTAACCAATGAGCCGTGTTTTCAATATCTGTTGAAAAAATACGATCGTTTTTAATAGATGGTACAATTTGGCGAACTTGGTGATAAAATGCTTTTGTTTGCGTGCTCATTTGTTCAATACCGCGGTACTCAGTTGCTTGCATCGCACAAATCGTTTCAATTGCTAACACGCGGCGTACATTTTGAATAATTTGATGTGCATGACGCGACGCAATTGTTCCCATACTTACGTGATCTTCTTGATTTGCTGATGATGGAATAGAATCTACACTCGCTGGATGAGCTAATGTTTTATTTTCTGAAACAAGTGCTGCTGCTGCATATTGCATAATCATCGCACCGGATTGAAGACCTGGTTCTGGACTTAAAAACGGTGGTAAATCGTTTAACTGCGGATTAACAAGTCTCTCAATACGACGTTCAGAAATATTTGCAAGCTCTGCCATTCCTACCTTTAAGAAGTCCATTGCAAACGCAATTGGCTGTCCGTGGAAGTTACCACCAGAAATTACTTTTTGACCACCGTCAAAAATAAGCGGATTGTCTGTTGCAGCATTCATTTCAATTTCTAACTTTTCTTTCACATAATTCAACACTTGCCAAGATGCTCCGTGCACTTGTGGAATACAACGAAGTGAGTATGCATCTTGTACACGAAGTTCCCCTTGTTTCGTAACAAGTTTGCTATCATGAAGCACATTACGAATACGACTTGCAACTTCTACTTGCTCTTTATATCCACGTGCAAGATGAACATCTTCATCAAAGGCATCAATAATGCCTTGTAATCCTTCAATTGTCATCGAAGCAATTAATTCTGCTTGATAAGCGATTGCTTCTGCTTCTAAATACGCTACAATTCCTTGTGCAGTCATTGCTTGTGTTCCGTTAATAAGCGCTAAACCTTCTTTTGCTTCTAATGTGATTGGTTCTAATCCTTCTTTTGTTAAAGCGATCATCGTATGAACACGCTCACCTTTATAAAACACTTCCCCTTCTCCTAATAAAGCAAGAGCAAGGTGAGAAAGCGGTGCTAAATCTCCGCTCGCTCCAAGTGAACCTTGCTGCGGAACAACGGGATGAATTTGACGATTCACGAGTTCAAGAAGCATATTTACAACAAGTGGTCTAACACCGGAAATACCCTTCAACATTGTATTTGCACGTAACACAAGCATAGCGCGTGACACTTCTTCAGAGAAAGGTTCGCCAACACCACATGCATGAGATTGGATTAAATTATGTTGAAGCGCTTTCACGTCTTCTTTTTGAATTAGTACATCACTAAATTTTCCAAAGCCTGTTGTAATGCCATAAACGACTTTACCCTCTTCAACAATTTGTTCTACAGCTTGCCTACATTCTGTAACTTTTTGCATGCTATTTGGACAAGCAGTTACCTGCTCTCCTTCAAACAGTATTCGTTTCATTTCCTTCAATGTTAATGAATGTCCAGTTAATGTAATCATGATTTTCCTCCTTTTAAAAAAGCACAAGGGGACCTTAGCTTTTTAAGACAGACTAATGTCCTAAAAAGTAAGGCCCCCTCTTAACTAATTAACTATGGGCAGTTTTTTATATGTGATTAATACCTAATCCAATCGCCTCATGCTCTGATCCTTTCACAGGCGCACCTATCGTACCATATAGTGCAACAGCAAGCCATTCGCCTTCTTTTTCACCGTCGTATGGTGTGCCGCGCACAATCGCAAATCGAAGCCCTACTGTACGAAGAACGTCTGCTAACTGAATCTGTCCTCTCGTTACTCCGTACAACGCTTCCATAATTGCATGATAAAGCGCATGTGTTTCTCTGTAAACGTCTGTTTCAATAACATGGTTACTACGTGCAGCTGTTTCCATTGCAGCAACAACTTTTTGCGAATTCATTGAACCAACTTTGCCCGTACAATATTTCCAACCTTTCGGAAGAGATAAAATCGGACTCTCGTGTTCCTCCGCAAGTGCAAGCAGCATCGCCATGCGACCAATTCGTTGTGTTCCATGAAGAAGCATGTGACTCTCTCTTTTCTTTTGAATTGTTTAAATATTTCTTAATTTAAGAATACATAAAAACGTTTAAATCGTCAATGGTTTACTATAAGAATTTTAATAAAAAATATTTATCACACAATTTTCCACAAAAACAACCTGTAATTGTGTACACAATTTATTTACAGCGAAATTTGACGCATGCTATATTCTCCTTAGCTGATTACAGGAAGGGTCCTATGGTAAAAAGAAAAGATATTCACTTTAGAATCTGTGAAGAATTGTTAGAAAGATTTGATGCAGCTTTGACATATGAAGATCTTAACAAAACAGAAGTATTAACTCATGCCATTCGAAATTTTTGCATACAAGTGGAATCACAAAAGTTAAATGATGTAAAACGTCAATATACAGTGAATGACCATCTGCAAGTACGAATCGATACACATCTAAAATATGAAGAAAAACAAGTAGATTTAGATAAAATAGTAATCTCTCAATTGCAATTAACAGGACAAGAAAAAATATTAGATATTGGCTGTGCAACTGGAAAATTTCTTATAACATTACACCATCAGGGGCACCAAGGTCCGCTTACAGGGCTAGATCAATCCCCCGCTATGATTCAAGAAGCAAAAAAGAATAGTAGCAATAAAAGAACAATTGAATGGGTAATTGGAAACGCGACGAAGCTCCCTTTTCCCTATAATTTTTACGATTGGGTTATTGCACGTCACATGTTGTATCATGTACCTGATGTCGAAAAGACTATTCGAGGGTTTAAAAATATTATCCGTCCAGATGGTGGTTTTCTAGCTACAACAAATTCCTATGCATCATTACCACGCATAGAAGACATGTGTAACCGAATGTTACTTGCATTTGAATTACCTGAAAAGTCACCTACGGCTAGTCCATTTTGTTTAGAAAACGGTAAAGAACTATTGAGCGCAGTTTTTCCTATTGTTGAGGAAACTGTTATTCACAACTCTCTTCTTTTCCATGAATCTGCACCTATTGTAAATTATATAGCAAGTATGTTTCCATCGCTAAATATTCCAGATGATTTTAGCTTACATACAGAGATGAAAAAGTGGTTACAAGTTGAAATAGAACAGGATTTATCACATCATAATGGCATATGGCGCGATCCGAAGGCTGTAGCGGTTTATCGCTGTAGAAAATAATTAAAATAGTACTATACTAGCAAAGCTGTTTCTTCTAGAAAAAGACAGCTTTCTTTTATGCCCCTCCACGCTCTCCTAACCATTTTATAAAATAGTGCTCCACTTCCTCTACTAACTTTGCATCCACATTCAAATACGTGACTGGAAATTGTTCATACCAACTTTTCTCTATTTCTATTAATTTCATTTGTTCTTCAAATGTACTTCGTTGTCTTATATCATCAGATTCTTTTCTTTTTTGCAATACTTCCTTTGAAGCTTTTAAATAAAAAATGGCTTGTGAACGACATTTCCGTAACTCCCTTAATTCATTTATCATTTCCTTTTCCATATCCCAATCTTTCCCTATTAATTTTGGATAGTATAAGGTATAGAACTCAATATCTTCTGGTCCACGATCAAAAATGGTAATACCATTAGGTAGCTGCTGAAATTCTTCTATTTTCGCCTCAATAAAAAGCTTCTGATTTGCGATAAATCCTTCTTTTGTGCCGATATCTAATCGCATTTCTTTTCTCTTCGCGACAATTGGATACGGATTTTCGTATACAATCCGTATCCCTCTTTGTTCTAACCTTTTCGCTAATGTTGTTTTTCCGCTTGCCATAGGCCCTTGTAACGATATAATGTTCCTCATTTCCTTCATCCTTTTTATTCCAATGCCCTTTTTGTTCAATCATTAATCCAATGCCTTCTTTTATTAAAGTTAGATTCACTCAATCTTCTAAAGATTTATTAACAGCTTTAATGGCATGTATGAAAGCTGTATCAAATAATGGAACGCTAGAATCCTCTGGTTTAACTAGTAACCCAATTTCTGTACAACCTAATATAATTCCTTCAGCTCCGTTATCAACTAAGCGTTCAATTACCTTTTTGTAGTAGTCTCTTGATTTTTGACACACTTTTCCTAAACACAATTCTTCATAAATTACTTTATTTACAATTTCTCTATCATTTTCATTTGGTACTATAACCTTTATACTATTGGATTCTAATCGTGATTTGTAAAAATCTTGCTCCATCGTATATTTTGTCCCAAGTAAACCTACCTTGTTAATTCCTTGTTTTTTCACTTGCTTAGCTGTAGCATCGGCAATATGTAAAATAGGAATATTGATTTTTTCTTTTACGTCATCTACAACCTTGTGCATCGTATTTGTGCATATAATAATGAAATCAGCCCCACCTTTTTCTAATGAAAATGCAGCTTTCCCCAGCACTTCACCTGCCTGTTTCCAGTTATCCTCTGATTGATAACGTTCAATTTCTTCAAAGTCAACGCTATATAAAAGGCACTTTGCTGAATGTAACCCTCCTAATTTGTTTTTTACTTCTTCGTTAATAACTCGATAATACTCTACAGTTGATTCCCAGCTCATTCCACCAATAAGCCCAATCGTTTTCATAATTTCCCTCCCTACAAAAAATCTTCTTCATTAATTATATGGAATTTTCAAAATTATAAGCAAGATACTTCTCTCCTTGTTTCCTTTTTCTATCTGTCTTATAATAAAAAACAGAGATTAAATTGAACGTATTTTTCCGTTATGTAAGCTTGAAAAACCAAGCTTACATTATTTTTTGCTTTTCCTTTTCTTTTAAAAGGAGTATACTATATAGGAACATATGTTCTTTTTACTACATACAGTAAGGAGCTTGAACAATGGTATACGACACACAGGTACGATCATGGAACGAAACATTAAAACAATTACAAAAGCGTTATACTGGAGAAGCGATTGAAAATCGCAAGCAGTTTGAAGACATTGAACTTATGACTTTCTTTCAAAACAACGAATATATTACCCTCCCTACACATATTAGCGGCTTATCAGCAGCACGCTTTACTTCTTATTCTATTTTCACTACCGAGGATAAAAATCGCAAAGTTGGCACGCTAATCATCGAATATTTCGAAGATGATACAGAAACATTCCGAATTGAACAATTATACTTTGTATAAGAAAGCTTGGCCAATAGGTCAAGCTTTCTTGCTTTCTATGAATCTCACTGCTTATAATAAAAAGAAAAGAATCGGTTTCTAATAACATAAAGGGGGAATTATGTTGCTTGAAGGATGGTTCAGTTGGTTTATTGTCATATGGACAGTTATTTTACTAGGACTCATGTCCATTGGTGGATATTTTATGTTCCGAAAATTCTTAAAACGACTACCAAAAGAAGATGGCCTGTCCATTTTAGATTGGGAACAACATTATATCGATGAAACGAGACATTTATGGAAAGCTGAGCAAAAAGCTTTATTAGAAGAACTTGTCAGCCCTGTTCCAGAACTATTTCGCGACGTCGCTCGGTCTAAAATTGCTGGTAAAATTGGTGCACTCGCTTTAGAAGAACAAGCATCACAAATAACAGAAGATTTAATCATTAAAGGATATATTTTAGCAACACCAAAACGGGATCATAAGTTTTTAATAAAAAAATTAAAAGAAAAGCAAATTGACTACTCACGTTATCAATCATTACTAGCAAAATAAAAAACCTCAAGAATTCTTGAGGTTTTTACGTTAACTTTATATCTTTTTCATTATAAAAATCGGATTGTTTTTCCATTTCCTTTTGTAATTTCGTAAACGAACGATACATTGCAATGCGCCATGATACAATCATCGCAAACGCAAGTAAGAAAAACATTCCACTTAATTGTCCTACATCAATCGTCGCACTTAAATACGATTTAAACGCAATGCGAACAACAAGTAAACCAATTAAAATAAAGATAAACGCTTTAGAGCGTTTTAAATAAATCTCTTGTCCTCGTATTTCAAATTTTGACGTTTTAATAAGAAAAATAGAAAAAATTAACCCTACAATAATTGCTTCTAATATTTCTTGCGCTGTTAGGCGAAATTCTGGGAGAAGATACATAATTGCTCCCGTGCTCATAAAGATTGGTGGAAGTACAATTTTTTTCAATGTTGCTGGTTTTTTTGCTGCTTTTATGCGAATAAACATGACTCCGACAGCCATACAAATCGCCATAATACTTGATAAAAGAGCTAAATTCATTCGTACTCACCCTTTGTTTTGGAAATATCGAAAATATAGTCTCAGTATATGCTCTACTTTTAGTATTTCCAACATTTCTATAAAAAAAACTAAAATCCTTTAAATCCACCAAATAAATTCGAAAAGAATATAGTGATTTTTGTAAGACCATTAAAATAAAGTAATACACCCATTACAATCATAATATAACCGCCAATTTTAACGAACGATGCACTATGTTTTTTAATCCAAGTCATTTTTGTAATAAAGAACGACAAAATAAAGAATGGAATCGCAAAACCAAGTATGTAAGCAATCATATATAACATCGCTGATTGTGGATTTGTCGCAGCAAGTGCAATAACTGACACTAAAATCGGTCCTGTACAAGGTGTCCATCCCGCAGCAAATGCGATTCCAATTAAAGTAGAGCCAAAGTAACCACTCGGTCTACTTTTAAATGTAATTTTTTTATCTTGCATTAAGAATGTTGGTTTAAACACTCCTGTTATAATGAAACCGAAAACAACAATAAAAATAGCTCCTAATTGGCGAATTAGATTTTGATAATCTACAAAAAATGTCCCTACAAAGCTTGTTCCAAAACCGATTGCAATAAAAATAATCGAAAACCCAATTAAGAAAAATGCTGTATGCAACATACTCCGTTTACGAAGCATGGCATTCTCCTCTTTTAAATCAGAAATAGACATCCCTGTTATGTACGATAAAAATGCTGGATAGAGCGGTAAACAACATGGAGAAATAAATGATAAAAAACCTGCCCCAAACGCTAAAAAGATATTAATGTCTTGCATATTCCGCCTCCTCTCTTCTCATTTATTGTAGCAAAATTCACAGCGAATACCATGAAAAATTCATGAACTTACTATTATCACTATGAATATCATAAAATTCTATTCGTAATATTGCTATTTGCTTTGTTTATATAAAGTGAAACTTCCATCAGTAGGGAGGCTTACTGCCCGTTAATGCGGGATAAATCCATTTTGATTTTTCAACATATAAGTCGCTGCTATGCATTAGATGCTCTTGCCTACCTAAAAGGAAAGAGGCTTTTAGGTCGTTTTTTAATTTTGATTTATATATTTCACTTCATTTATTATTATAAAATATTTTTTTGTAATGAAAGTTATATTCATATTCCTCTTATATTCTCAAGCAATATATCCCTCTTTTTTCATCATTATGCATAAATATCATACTTTTATTATTATTCTATAAAATGTCACACTTTTCTTTCAGTTGACCCTACATTTTTAATTTTGTATACTTCCATCTAGCTATATTTGTTCGTTCTGGAACATAGTTACTAATAAAATAGATTGGAGGAATATAGGGTGCTTCGTTATTCATTACTCGTTTTATTAGGAGCATGCAGTTACGGTATTTTAGCAATCTTTGTTAAATTTGCGTACAGTGAAGGATTTACACTAGGAGAAGTAATCGGAAGTCAATATTTGTTCGGATGGCTCATTTTACTTGCGATTACATTATTAATCTCTAGGCATCGTGTACCATTAAAGCAAATGATTATTTTATTTATCGCAGGCACATCAGCTAGCTTAACAGGTATTTTTTATTACGGTTCATTACAAACTGTACCAGCTTCTATCGCTATTGTTTTACTATTTCAATTCGTTTGGATCGGGATTATCATTGAAGCAGTTGCAACAAAAACATTTCCTTCTAGAGAGAAATTGATTTCTGTACTTTTCTTACTAACCGGAACGTTTCTTTCAAGCGGATTACTCGAGCAATCAGCAGGAAGCTTTGATATGAAAGGTATCTTCTTTGGATTATTATCAGCAATTGCATTTGCTTTTTATATTTTCGTGAGCGGAAGAGTGGCAGTAGAAGTTCCATCATTACCTCGCGGCGTATTGCTTATGGCCGGCGCATTAACATTAGTAATGATTGCTTTCCCACCAACGTTTATATACAGTGGTGCACTTACAAATGGATTATGGAAATACGGGTTAGCATTAGGGACATTTAGTATCGTGATTCCCACCATTACATTTACAATTGGAATTCCAAAAATCGGCTCTGGTTTAGCGACAATTTTAGGCGCCGCTGAACTACCAGTTACAACCGTTATGTCGGTGCTTTTCTTAAAAGAAGCTGTAATGACTTCACAATGGCTTGGTGTTGCACTTATCCTTGTAGGAATTACAATTCCTCAAATTGCATATAAAATACGTGGACGATCCACAAGGCAGCATACACATAAAAAAGTGGCAGCATAAAAAACCGGACTTCTCTAGGAAGCCCGGTTTTCATTTTATCCCGCATTAACGGACAGTAAGAGCAATTGGTTCAACTAACCATCAGTAGGGATGAAAAAAACACTGATGGAAGTTTCACTTTATGTCATGTTTTACATATAAAGCATTCATACTTTGTCATTCACGTTATATGAATCTACAACAGTCAACTGATACACACATCGATAACATTGCCCCGCCGTCAGTAAAATCATAATAATAAATAAAATAGCTGTATACAAAAGGCCATATATTGTAATCGGTGCACTACTTATTCCATGACTACCCGTTAATCTCATAATAATAACAGTAAATAACTTTAAAAATAACATACCGTGAAGAAGCCCAAAAACAAGTGCTCCTCCCCCTATCATAAGTTGTTCATAGCACAATATAAGACTTATTTGCCTTCGCTTCATACCAGTGAATCGATACGATTGTAATTCTTTTTGACGATTTTTCATAAAACGAGCATGTACATACAGTATGAAAAGACATGAAAAACTGAAGGCTATTGTTGATCCATAATATAAAAATGATTTGTGCTTTATTGCCCCTACAACTGCTTCATTATATTGAATGGATACTAAAAGAAAATATACAATCACACTACAAGCTATAAAAACAAAATGCTGTAACCGTTCTGCCGCATGTGCCTGTATACTTTTCTTTGCTAATTGAAATAACGACATAACAACTCCTCCGTACAACTTCCTATACCCAAGTTAGTATATAAAATGATATATACCTTCGCATCGAACTCCAATAGGAATTATATCTAAGCCTTAAGACTTAGATGAAAATACATATATTTATTCGATATATGTATTAATAATTGCAACATCTCTATTATCTAGTTAAAGGAAATATTTCACAGTACGTATAATATATTAAGCTGAGGTGATGACATGAAAAAAAAATTCTTTCTTCTTTCCATACTGCTGATACTCCTTGGCGGTTGTACAAATCATACGCATCCATTTGTTAAGCCGTACAAATTAACAAAACAAGAAGCGCAAATATTAAACTTAACTCCCATTCAACAAGGAAACATATATATCTATGAAGCCACCCTTCCAAACAAACAAGACGAAATTCGTACAACCATTGAGTATTATAAAGACGGAACAAAAGTACAAGAAATCGGCGGACTTTCTTCATCCCATTTTGAAAAAGAAAAAATAAAACTCTCTTTCGGGCAGCAAATATTTCAATATGAGAACGGAACACGTGAAGTTCAGCAGTGGTTTATGAATATTTCTGGAGGCTCGTATAAATTCTTTGAAGGGATATTTCCAGAAAGCAATGTATCTACTTTCACATCAATTCATGAAGGAAGAACAATAAAGTACAACGAAAAGGTTATTCTTGGTGCATGGATTTTTAACACAAATAAAATAGAAGGATCTGCAACTTCTCTTGAAGATGATCGTTCTATACAACGTCTTATCAAAGAAAATGAACACGTATATACATATTGTATTGAAGTTAAAAACAGCGATGTTACAAAGTAACATCGCCGTTTTCATTGCACAATTTGCTTTTTCAACTGTAAAAAGTATCGTCTTCTTAATAGTAAAAAGTAACATGTGTGCACAAATAAAAATAACCCAATAACAATAAGTGAGGAACAAAGAATCTCTGTTACGAATAATTTTTGCAACGTCATTAAAGCAACACTCGTATGCAAAACCGCTATGAGAATCGGAATAAAGAATAATGCTCCCATTTGTACGGTCATTATTCGCTTCATTTCATCTTCGCCCATACCTAGTTTCATAAGCGATTGATAATAATGTTTATCCGTTTCTAAATCAGTAAATAAACGAAAGTATAAAAAGCTGACAGCAGATAAATAAAATATTACTCCGACAAACAAACCGATAAATAAAATTATACTTGTCAATTGTTTAATCTCATTATAAGTTGTAATGCGTGATGAAAATTCATATTGCCCTTTTTGGTTTATTTGTTTCTCTAATTGCGCTGCTACTTGCGTCGTTCCTTCCCAGTTCTTCACTTCATACGCTGTATAACTTACTGTTTTCTGTCCTTCTGTAATCAATTGTTTCATTTCATTAGAAACAACAAGAATTTGTCCTGGAAATACACCACCAGAGAAAATATTATGTTGCACCACACGAGAAACATGAAGTTGTGTTCCGCTTTCTTGCAATGTTACATTTGATTCTTTAGCAATATCAATAAAATTACTTTGCCCAAAAGAAGGAACACGGGCTATTTCATTCCCTGATAATGCCACCGTTTCATAACCAAGCTGCTTTGCAAATGTATTATAATCAGCCTGATTCATAATAACGGCTGGTTGCGTCTGATTAGAAATTGCTTGAAAACTCAACTGCGCACTGACCTTTTTATAGGTAATCTTTTCCTTTTGAAAAGTAGCTTCAATTTCTTTTTCGTATTGTTCTTTCTGTGCTTGATGTTCATTATAAGTCATTAAACTAAAAGCAAATGGTATGTTATTGATCGTTTCATTCTTTTGTGTTGTTACAAAAGCAGCAAACGTTCCAATGGCACAAAAAGCAACAGTCGACACAATCGTCACCATAAAGAACATACGTGCATTATCTTTTATACGGTATGCTAGCATAGAAAATGATAATAAATTCGTTTTCTTCCAATATAAATTCTTTGATTTTTTTAAAAGTCTTATGATAAATATACTAAGCTGTCCATATAAAAAATAAGTACCAGTAATGACAAGTATTGTAACAGGTAACAATAAAAACATGATAGTACCAGGAGTTGCTGTCATAGATAAAATATATCCAATTGCAATCAAACTTGCTGCTACTATAGATAATAAAATAGAAGCTTTCGGTTCAGGCTTTGGCTTCTTATTCCCTTTTAATAACGTAATCACTTTTTTACTTTGCACAAATAAACTTGTCACAAAAGCAACAATGAAAAACAATGAAAAAAACACAACAGCTGTAATTTTCATTGCTTGCCACGGCATATAAAACGGCAAACTTTTTAAGTTCATCATAGTACTTGCTAACATAAAAAATAACTTCCCAAATAAAAGACCTAAAACAATACCACTTATGAGAGCACTTATACCAACAATCATATTTTCAAAGAAGATCATCCGAATTAATTGCTGCTTTGTAATACCATGAATAACAAAAATCCCAAACTCTTTATTCCTAACTTTTAAAAATGAACTAACAGAGTAAAAAATAAAGAAAAAAGAAAAAAAATAAATAATGTATTCTGCAACAAACATTCCTTGCCGAACTGCTCCTGGAATCCCTTCACTTCCATCAATGTTAGGATGATAAATAAAAAAAGCATATAAAAAGAAAATCATAACTGAAAATGCACTACTTAAAAAATAAGCAGCATACGCGCGCATATTTCGACTAACGTTTTTAAACGCGAGTTGAGAAAACGTCATCTACATTCCCTCCCACGTTTTTTTATTTCTATAAACATATGTATTATCATGATTATGACATCTCCTTATTCTTTCTTCTCTTTTACTATAATAAAAAAAGAATGAGGAAAACATCGAACTTCCTTACATGCTTTAGTACAGTCTTACAGTTTTGTCATTTTTCTCGTCATTTTGTAAATTCGTTCGTTTCTCTTGCTTTCGCTATTTTCAAAAACTCTTGTAATTCTGGATTTATATTTGCTTTTCGATACGCTACTGCTAGTTCCGCAACAAAATTAGAATCACATATTTCTTTGTATACAACTTCTGATTGATATAAATTATTTGCAGACACTGGTATTACCGTTATCCCAATTCCAGCAGCAACAAGTCCGACCACTGTTTGATACTCTGTCGCCTCTTGTACAATTTGCGGACTAAACCCTGCATCACGGCATAAAGAGAGAATATTATCATATAATGTTGGCCAAACATTTCGTGTAATAAAAACAAAAGGTTCTTTTTGCAAATCTTCAATATATATTGCTTGTTTATTCGCAAGCGGATGCACCTTCGGTAAACAAAGTGTACAAGGAAGATGCTGAATTGTCTCCAATTGTAATAACTGACTTGTAATAGGTGGCCGTAATAGTCCGACATCAATTCGATTATCATGAAGTGCATCTACTTGTTCTGGTGTAGATAATTCATGCAGGACAACAGATACATTCGGAAATTTTTTTCGATATTCTCGAACGATTGGCGGCAAAATATCATACATTGCTGACCCAACAAAACCAATAGACAGCGATCCAATTTCTCCTCTTTGTGCTCGTTGGGCAACTTCGACTGCCTTATCAATTTGTATAAAAGCTTTTTTCACTTCTTTTAAAAACAATTCCCCTGCTTCTGTTAACTCTACTCTTCGTTTCGTTCTTGAAAATAGTGTAACTCCCATTTCTTGTTCTAATTGTTGAATTTGTTGACTAAGCGGTGGCTGCGTCATCTGTAAGCGAGCTGCCGCTCTTCCAAAATGAAGCTCTTCTGCTACAACAACAAAGTATTGTAAATGCCGTAATTCCATATAGAACACCCTTTTTTATTAATATATATAATAAATTAATAACATAAGAATTATATATTAGACAAATACTTTTAAAAAAATCCCACGATAAAGTTCAACTAACCATCAGTGAAGGTTTTCTTCCTCTCCCACTGATGGTTAAACCAATCGGGCTTTTACGGGTCCCCCACCTTTCTTCTTCGCTTTTCTTTGCATCTTGAGGTGGGGGTCTTACTGCCCGCGAATAGCGAGATAAAATTTCCAAACTTTTTACCGATAGATTGTAAGATTATCAATGTTATTAACATTAGAAACAAGTTCAGCTCTCTAATCGCGTTTCGAAATGCGCAAAAATAAAAGAAAACGCATACAAGAATAACCTAATATACATTTTCTTTTATCCCCCTATATACATTTTCTCATTTCTCGCCTCAATCATTCCCTAGCATATACACAACTGACACAACAACTCATAGTCTTCCGGAAATGAAAGGGGAATATTTTTAAGTTCTTGAAGTGGTTTCCACTCAATCTCATAAATCAATCCATCCGGATCTTGAATTTTTCTTTCTCCCCCTACTATTTTCACAACATAATAGTGTACTTGTACAGGAATATTGAATGTAACACCTGTTTTTTCGTGCACTTTTTCAATGACTTCAACACGATACCCCGTTTCTTCCCATACTTCACGTATGCAACACTCTTCTAACGTTTCTCCTTTTTCCAGCCCACCTGAAGGTACAGACCAAAGTTTTTCTTCTTCTCGTTTCCCTTGTAATACCATTAATACTTCTTTATTGTCATTTATACAGATTGCCGCTGCTCCAATCCAACGCTTCATCCTCTATCCCTCCCATACATATTATTCTGTCTTTTACCTAATTTCACCTCGAAAAAAGAGGAAAAAACTTATAATCTATCGAATACTTTCAACAACTTCAAAGACAGCGCATTCCTAAAAAACAGAAAGGAAGGATTCTGTGAAAGTTTCTAAGTATGTTGTGGATTGTGTGTTTTGTGAGGAAAATCGAGGAGCACGACAAACATTCGTAACTGTTGCTGCATCTTCTAACACATTGGCAGTTCAAAAAATAACTGAAGAATGTCAGCGTCGTTTTGGAAAAGCATTATTATTGAAAACAGAGATTATAAAAGAGGACATCATTGCAGGAAAAAAAGAAAGCTGACCAAAATGGCCAGCTTTCCTTTTTCCGATCGTAAACGGAGAAAACATTCATGTTTTTTCCGTACACATTATCACATGAAGATTAGGGGCATCTTCTAAGAAATCGGGATTTTTCCATTATGTACGTTCCATAATGGATATCGAACAATATTTCCGTACAATCTATGAAAAATTATGCGGAAAAAGGGTAAATCTAGTTCGCATTTTTAGAAAAGGGATAGGGATATTACCGGTAATACATCAGACATTCGAATGTTACATCTAATATAGTATAGTAATCTTCTTTATATGGGAAATATGTATTACATATATAATTAATATGTAATACATATTAATATCTCTTATTCCATCTTTCTATCTTGTACATTCCTAAACAACAATAAAGCTAAAATTGCACCTATTAGCGCGAAGGTCATATCCCACTGTGTATCCCACGAATCTCCTTGCGTACCTAAAAAGGCATCTGCTGCCGTTCCTGTTAATTTTGCAACTAAAAATTCCAGTAATTCATATAGCGCACTAAATGCTAGACACACAGCAATTACAAGGATTGATAACCATCCTCTTTTTTGAATTTCTACCACTCTAATGAGAACCTCCCGTGTTAAAAGAGCAGGAACGAAACCTTGCGCAAAATGGCCTACGCGGTCATAATAATTTCTTTCTAAATGAAACGTATCACGTAACCAAGTCAACTACCCACCACTTAAACGCTAACACGTTTTGAAGTGGGGGCCTGAAAAAAGCCCTGGTTGTCTAGCCTCGGTCTTTCGTGGACTCCGTTCGTAGGTTGCATACCCAAGAATGATTCCCTAGTTCTTGGCTCTATGGTGGCTCTGTAACAGTTCTGATTGGGAAGGAACGGTCAACCACATGCCTTCTTGTATAAGAAGTTGCTAACACCTACAAACATTGGCGAAGGGAAACAAACTCTTAGGAGGGACAAAACATGCGTGTATTTGTCGAGAATGTAAGAGGAGAACCGCTCATGCCTTGCAGTCATCGCAAGGCACGGCTTCTTCTCAAACAAGGAAAAGCAAAGATTATTGGATACACTCCGTTTACAATTCAATTACAATATGCCACAGGTGAAGTGGTGCAACCCGTCACAATCGGTGTTGACAGCGGAGCAAAGCATATCGGCATTGCGATTACCACTGAAGACAAAGTGCTAGCAAAAGGAACCATTGAGTTGCGTCAAGACGTCAAAGAAAATCTTACACTAAGAGCTACATTACGCAGAGGTAGAAGACAACGAAAAACAAGATATCGAAAAGCACGTTTTCTCAATCGGAAAAAGAAAGAAGGATGGTTGCCACCATCGATTCAAAGCAGAGTGGATAACCAAATTCATTGGATTGAAATATTTCGCTCGTTATTACCATCTCCAAAAGTGATTGTCGAAGTAGGAAAATTTGATGCACAAAAACTAAAAAATCCCGATATACAAGGAACAGAATACCAACAAGGGGATACCTTTGGCTTTTGGAATACGAGATATTATGTATTCGCAAGAGACAATTACACCTGTCAAATTTGTAAGAAGAAAGGTGGTATTTTGCATACACATCATATCATTGAACGATGCAGTGGCGGTTCAGATATGGCAGATAATCTTGTAACAGTGCACGATGAATGCCATCAAAAATTTCATCAAGGGAAAATCAAACACAGTTTCAAAAAACCAAAACAATATAAAGAGACTGCTTTTATGAATATATTGCGTTTACAAATCATGAATCATTTAGATTGTGACATTACGCACGACAGTTACACCACACCGAAGCGAAAAGAATTAGGTTTATCAAAAACACATGTAAATGACGCGATTGCGATTGCCCATCCAACACAAATACAAGAATATGATCAAAGCGGTGAGTTTCGCATTAAGCAATTTAGAAAGAAAAAACGCTCCCTGCATGAAGCAACCGCAAGAAAAGGAAGGAAAACAAAGAATACAAGTGCAAAACGGAACAAGAAAAATACACCGCATATAGATGGAATCTATTTAGGTGATAAAGTAAAGGTATTTGGACAAATAGGATTTGTGACAGGATTTACAGGAAAAATGGTATACGTACAAGATATACATGGACAATATATACAAAACCCTTCTAAATCCTATAAGCAAGTGAAGATGTCAGATATGGAACGTATACACCATACGAACAATTGGCAGTTCTTACAAATCAGTTAGGCTATGTCTAACCGAAATTCATCCCCACCTTACCGCTGGGCTCTTGAAGATGGGGATAAATTTCGGAAATACGTTAAAATACAAATTACCCCATTTCATGCAATCCTTATTGTTAAGTAATGAATGAACAGAAAACAAATATTTAAATTCTATTAAACATTATATAAAAACTCTCTAAAAATCCGGTATTGAATTCAATATGCACATCTCAACAAAAATAAAGCCTTCAAAACCTTGTTCCTACAAGGCTTTCTGAAGGCTTCCTTTATTCTGCAACAAATACATATTGTAATATAACCCTTGTTGCGTCAACAATTCTTGATGTGTTCCTCTCTCAACAATTTGACCATCATGCATCACAAAGATTTGGTCAGCATCTTGAATTGTCGATAAACGATGTGCAATCGCAATGGTTGTTCTCCCTTTTCGCATACGCTGCAATGCTGTTTGAATTGCTTCTTCTGTTTCTGTATCGATGTTTGCTGTTGCCTCATCTAGCACTAATACTTTCGGATTTGTAGCAACAGTTCTCGCAAATGCTACAAGCTGTCTTTGACCGCTTGAAAACGCCGCTCCTCTTTCAACTACCTCTGTATCATATTGATCTGATAGCTGTTCAATAAATGTATTTGCTTGCACAAATTTTGCAGCTTCTTCCACTTCTTCATCTGTAATATTTTCATCGTACATGCGAATGTTTTGTTTAACTGTTCCAGCAAACAAGAAAGCATCTTGTAATACAAGACCGATACGTTTTCGTATTTCCATCTCTTGAAAGTTCTCTAACCGAACCCCATCAATTACAATTTCTCCTTGATTAACATGATAAAAACGCATCAATAAGTTCATAATTGTGCTTTTCCCACTACCTGTATGCCCAACAAAAGCAACAGTTTGCCCAGGTTTTACATGAAAAGATACATTTTTCAGTACGTCACGTTTTCCATCATAAGAGAAAGTAACATTTTTAAACTCAATTTCCCCTTCCGTCATGAAAGGAGTTCCATTACCTTGTTGTACTGGTGCTAAATCTTTTTCATCCATTAAATGAAACACACGCGACGATGACACAACTGCTTGCTGAAAGAAAGACAATTTCATCATCATTTCGTTTATTGGATCAAAGAAACGATGAATGTAGTTAACAAAAGCATATAATACACCAACTTCAACAGGACTATGCATTGCATCAATTCCAAACAACGTCAACACCAATACAATTGCCAAAATATGAACAAGATCGGTCGCCGGACGTAAAAGCAGTGCATCTAATTTCAAATTGCGACGGCCTGCTCCGTAGTGTTTTTCATTTACTTCTTCAAATTCTTTACGCATCCGTTTTTCTTGGCGGAATACTTGAATAATGTTCATACCTTGAATAGATTCATTCAATTTTGCATTTAATACACTTAATTGATTGCGAAGTTCTAAATAAAAGACTGAACTCTTGCGACGATAAAAAGCCATAATGGTAATCATAGTTGGAATAAGAAGTAATGAAAATAAGGCAAGCTTCACGTTAAGTAGAAACATAGATATTAAAATACCGATTAAAAACACAATATTTTTTACAAAAGTAGATAATACACTTACAAAGAAATCTTTAATTGCTTCTGTGTCGTTCGTTATTCGAGAAACGAGCGTTCCAATTGGTGTACGATCAAAGAAGCTAAGCGATAAACTTTGAACATGTTCATATACTTCCACACGCATATCTTGCACAATTTTGAAGGCAATGTTTTGGAAATATAATAAATTCAAATACGTAAAGAGTACTTTTAATAAATGAAAAACTATATACACAACAAATAACGTCACTAATACATTTTGCTCAAAATTCCTCGGAACTAAATGTTCATCAATAAATTCCTTAATTAAAAAAGGGCCCATCATTTCCGCTACAGTTGCACCAACTAAAAATAAAAACGCTAGTGTCAGCAGTTTTTTATATGGCTTCATATAGGATAATAGACGCCATAGATCGCTTCGTTTTTTCTCGTTCATTATACCCCTCCTTTCTCAACTAGTGCTTCTAATTGTTGACTTTCATACATGTCTTTATACCAGCCGTCTTGTTGCATCAAACTTTCGTGCGTTCCACGCTGTACAATCTTCCCATCGTCAATAACGAGAATTAAATTCGCATGCTGAATAGCACTTAGGCGGTGCGCTGTAATAATAGTCGTTTTATTTTCACGTTCACGCTTTAACGCCGCTAAAATCGTTTCTTCTGTTTTTGCATCTACTGCTGATAAACAGTCATCTAAAATTAAAATTTCAGCATTTGTTAATAATGCACGCGCAATCGAAATACGCTGTTTTTGGCCACCTGATAAAGAAACGCCGCGTTCACCAACCACTGTTTCATATCCTTCTGGAAATTTCGTAATATCCTCATGAATACATGCAATGGTAGCTGCATGTGCAATATCTTTATAGGTAGCATCCGGTTTTCCAAATGCGATATTTTCTCCTATATTTGCAGAAAATAAGAAATGATCTTGTGGTACATACGAAATAGCGGAACGAATAGCATGTAATGTCATATCTCGAATATCGGTTTCTCCAACTCGTACCGCCCCATCAAAATGATCATATTCTCGAATTAAACACTTTAATAATGTTGTTTTTCCTGCTCCAGTACGTCCTACAATCCCTAAAGTTTCCCCTTTTTGTAAAGAAAAATGAATCCCTTGTAGATTTATCACTTCATTTTTCTTGTACGAGAATGCCTCAATATCAAACTCGATATTACCACTTGCTACTTCTTCGCTTGCCTCTTCTCTATTCACAACATCTGATACTTGCATGAATAATTTTTGAATACGATCATAAGAAGCACGCCCACGCTCCATAATATTAAATAGCCAACCAAACGCTAACATTGGCCATACGAGCGTTCCTAAATAAGAAGTAAACGTAATAAGTTCTCCTATCGTAAGCTCACCACGAACAACCAATACAGAGCCATAACACACTGCAATTAAGAAAGAAAAACCTACAATTAAAGAAATTGTTGGGTCAAATAATGAATCAATACGGGCAACAAGAATATTTTTCTGTACTACATCTTCCGATTTATCGCGAAATGCTTGTAAATCTTCTTTTTCTTGACCAAGTGAACGAATTACCTTCATTCCACTCATACTTTCCTGAACTTTATCATTAATCTCTGAAAAAGCCTGCTGCGCTTTATGAAAACGACGATGTAACAACGTTCCATAATAGTTTGTCGCAATCGCTACGATTGGCATTGGAATTAAACTGAGTAATGTTAACTTCCAACTAATCGTAAACCCCATCGCAGCAAGGACACATCCACCCACCGCTAATGAGTCTACAAACGTTAACACCCCCGAACCAGCCGTTTGCTGAACTGCTTGAATATCATTTGTTGCGTGTGCCATTAAATCACCAGTACGATGCTTTTGGTAGAATGATGGGCTCATATTAGTAAAGTGCTTATACAGTTTTTGACGTAATTGACGGGCTAACTTTAAAGAAGAACCGAAAATCATTATGCGCCACACATAACGCAAAATATACATCGTCACCCCAGCACCAATTAAAATTCCTGCCCATTGTAATAGCTTCTCAGCTGTTAATGAATGATTGCTAATTTCATCAACAACGATGCCGATCACTTTTGGTGGCACAAGCTCAAGAAGAGCAACGCCAAACAATAAAAAAATACCAGTTATGTACGCTCGTTTCTCTTGTTTAAAAAACCATGCTAAGTCTAAAAAAACTTTCATTATATACCTCCTATCCCAAATGAGCGATGTTTTCAGTTTATCAAAATTACTGAATTTTTTAAAGTTTAAAACAACTTTAGAAAACAAAATAAAAAGGCACCCCTATTCGAGTGCCTTTTATAGCGCTTATTTCAGTTGTTGTTTATTCATTGCGCTCATCATTTGATTGATTTTCTTTTGGGATGGTTTTTGTCCCATTTGCATCATCATCATTTTTAACATTTGTTCATTAATTGGTGGATTTTTTTGTAAATAGTTCATCATATATTTGCGTGCGATGAAAAATCCTAACGCAACGCCTGCTACTAGTGCTAATACGCCCACTAGAACAACTACCCAAATTGACATATATTTTCCTCCTTCATGTTGTCTACCTTACAGTGTACTAAAACCTTTTCAATAAGACAAGATTGTATTCGACATTTTTTATATATAAGTACGCACTTGTTTAAGAGGATTTAACCATCCGTATTGTTTACTCTCATAATCCATCGCAAGAAATGTTAATTCACATTTTCTAAGTACTTCAAAAATGGTTGTTTCCATTTCAACATTTTCAGAAGTATGCATTCGAATATACTGTGGCTTAATACTCACTTCCCCATACACATTTCCTTTAGATATTATATGGGTATGCTCATTTCTTTCATATTTCCCATATGTTCGCAGTGCCTGTTCCATTTTATGATGTAATTTCATTACTTGTAAGGGCAACGTAATATACTTTATTTGTTTATATAGCACTTTCTTTTCTGAAAGGGAACGAGACTGTGCAAAACGAGCAAACAAATCAAACAATAAAAACTCACGACCAAAATACGACTTCGTAACATCTTCTTGAATTAAGTATAGTTCATACGTTCTCATACTTTCCCTCCCGCATTGGACAACTTTATTTCCCTTCATTATATAGAAACAAATATGCAATGATTGTCTGACTGCGGAGAAAGAAAAAACTTTTTCTGTCGAATAAAGTGAAACTCCCATCAGTAGGGGATTTTCTTTATCCTCTACTGATGGAAAAATCTCACCAATCGGGGTCTTACTGCCCGTTAATACGGGATAAATCTTTTTACATAGAAAAATCTCTCCATGCCGGAGAGATTTTTCCAAAATCATTAAAGCATTTCTTTTACTTTGCGAACAACGTTTTCTACAGTGAATCCGTATTCTTCCATAATCTTTTCACCAGGAGCAGAAGCACCGAATGTATCGATACCTAGCACATCTCCTTCAAGACCAACGTAACGATGCCATCCGAATGTAGCACCCATTTCAATTGCGAAACGTTTTGTTACTGCTTTTGGTAATACAGATTCTTTATATTCAGCAGATTGTGCATCAAAGCGGTCCATAGACGGCATGCTGACAACAGCTGCGTCAACACCGTCTTGTGCTAATGCTGTTTGCGCTTCAATTGCTAAGCTTACTTCAGATCCAGTTGCAAGTAAGATTACATCAGCAATTTCTTTCTTGCTTGCAGAAACTACGTATGCACCTTTCGCAACTTTTTCATACGTATCGTCTTTAGCACCTTCTAATGTTGGAAGATCTTGACGAGTTAAGATTAATGCTGTTGGTGTTTTTGTAGATTCTAACGCTAACTTCCAAGCTGCAACAGATTCGTTACCATCAGCAGGACGAATAACAGATACGTTTGGCATTGCACGAAGAGCTGCAAGCTGTTCAACTGGCTCATGCGTTGGTCCATCTTCTCCAACTGCGATACTATCATGTGTGAACACATATGTTACTGGCAATTGCATTAACGCAGCAAGACGAATTGCTGGACGTAAGTAGTCAGAGAATACGAAGAACGTACCACCGTAAGTTTTTAAACCGCCATGAAGTGCAATACCGTTCATTGCTGCACCCATTGCGAACTCACGTACACCGTACCAAATATTTTTACCGCTGTAGTCTTCTCTTGTGAAGTCTTTTTCTTTGTTCATGTATGTTTTGTTAGAACCAGCAAGGTCCGCAGATCCACCAAAGAATGATGGTACAGATTCAGCAATTGCATTAATAATTTGTCCTGAAGATGAACGAGTTGCTGTTTTTGAACCCATTTCGTATGTTGGTAAGTTCTTATCCCAACCTTCTGGAAGAAGACCTTTCATTGCTGTTTGCAGTTCAGCTGCTAATTCTGGATATGCTTTTGCATAACCATCAAGCATTGCATTCCACTCAGCTTCTGCTGTTTGTCCAGCATCTTGTACTGTTTTACGGAAGTTCTCATATACTTCTTCTGGTACATGGAAATCTTGTTCAAATGCCCAAGTATATGCTTCTTTTGTTAATTTCGTTTCTTCTACACCTAGCGGAGAACCATGTGAAGCTGATTTTCCAGATTTGTTTGGTGAACCGAATCCGATTGTTGTTCTTACTTCAATTAATGTTGGACGTTTTTCGTCAACTTTTGCCTCTTCAAGCGCTTTCGCAATTGCTCCGATATCGTTCCCATCTTCAACACGGATTACTTGCCAGCCGTATGCTTTATAACGATCCTCTACGCTTTCAGAGAAAGAACGATTTAAATCACCATCTAATGAAATATCGTTAGAATCATATAACACAACAAGACGGCCTAATCCTAAGTGAGCCGCTAATGAAGATGCTTCAGCAGAAACGCCTTCCATTAAGTCTCCATCACCGCAAATTGCATATGTATAGTGGTTAACAACGTTATACTCATCACGATTGTACTTCGCTGCTAAATGTCTTTCAGCCATTGCCATACCAACAGCTGTTGCAATACCTTGTCCAAGTGGACCTGTTGTTGCATCTACACCTGGTGTATGACCGAATTCAGGGTGCCCTGGTGTTTTACTTCCCCATTGGCGGAAATTCTTTAAATCATCCATTGTTACGTCATAACTAGATAGATGAAGTAAGCTGTATAGTAACATTGAGCCATGCCCTGCAGATAATACGAAACGATCACGGTTAAACCATGTTGGATTATTTGGATTATGTTTCATAAATTGCGTCCATAGTGTATATGCCATTGGTGCTGCACCCATTGGCATTCCTGGGTGACCAGAGTTTGCTTTTTCAATCGCATCAATGGATAATGTGCGAATCGTGTTGATAGAAAGTTGTTCGATTGAATGTGACATGATATTCTTCCCTTCGTTTATAGTAGTAAACGTTTTCGTTTTACACATCTATATGATATCTTTCCTTGCAAGATTATACAACATGTACGGACAAATATGTTTATGTTTTTTCGGATTTGTTCAAAAAACGTACTAAAATCTACAATGTATAGGATTTCAATTTGCTATACTTTTTTTAGATTTTCACACTTTTTTAAAAAGAATGTGGTCAAAAATGTGGTCAATGTGGTCAAATTAAAATTTGTCCTGCATAACAAAAAACCTATCTAACAAATCATATAGTGTTCGATTTACATTTCTAATGCCACCCATATCATGCACAGCCATTAAGTGCCTTCGCGTCGCAAACTGTAACTTACAAATTGTAAATAAAATCTCATTCTCCACTAGACCTTATCCTGTTTAGTTTCCGTTATCTTTTATAATATAGCCCTTTGATGTGTTCAGTATTAAAAGTTAAACTGATTTAATTCTCCAAGCTATATCCATTTGAATTTATATGTTAAAAGATAGGAGTGGCTTAGGCCTCTCCTACAAAATGACAAGTAAAGCAATTTGAGTATATGATGCGAGACAAATTAGCGCAAATAGATGAAAACTCATTTTTATATGAGAAAATTTGATTTATGTACATTGAATAATATAAATATTAAATTTCCAAAAGTTTGATATAATGGATTTATTATATCACTTGAGGGGAATTTTCATGGATTATGATACAGTCGCGTCATTGTAACGCATGCAACAGCTACAACAAGCGGAAGCTGCCGCTGGAAACAGATTAATTTTAAGACGAGTAGCTATTTAGATACTATATTGACTCTAACTGCAGTTTTTTCATCAATTTTAACACTGGGATTATCTCTTATATTATTTACAATTTATTTCATAATAAAAGAATTTACAGCTAAAACATATTTAGTTAAGAATATGGCTACTGGTGAAAAGTTCAGAGTGGATAAAGCTGAATTTAAGCAATATAAAAAGGAATTTAAGGCGAAAGAAAAAGAAGTTAGAAGTATATCTGATTTAAAATAAACTCCAGATTTTTCATAAAAACATAAGGATATCGGTGATTAAATTGCAAAGAAAAGGGATATTCAAAGAAAACACTTACCAAACAATATTATTAGAAACTGATTCAGAACAAAAAACAATTCGAATTACTCAAGAATATTTTAAGACTCAAGAAATTAATGAAATTAACATGACTTATGATGAATGTGTCAAAATGGAAGAGTTAGTAAAAAAATGTGTGAATGATTCGTTAAAAAAACAACGTGGATTAGAGAATAGTAATGTTTTTTATGGTACATATAATCCTGCATTAGAAGATGATGAAAGACGAATTGTCACTGTGGTAAATTCTGCAAATCGAAGTTTATCGATACAGATTATTAATAAGTATGTTGTAAATCTCATTGATACTTTAAAAAATGAAAATAAAACTAGTGTTTTAAAAATAAACCTTAAAGAACTTCAACGCATGTTTATTAAGCTAGATCTCTTTTTATACAAGAACAATTACAAAATAAAAAGGTAAGCCGACTCTATGTAAGAGCCGGCACTTTTTATTTTATTCTTTAATTTTCACATAATACTGATTAGCAGTAATGTAATACATATTACCCCTGCTATTTTTCACTTTATATTGTGGTGAACCATTCACAGATACTTTATCTACAATCTCGAATCCTAATCCTACATCTACTGTTCCAGCAACATCTCTATCAGCCCAGGAAGGTTTAGAGTAGAATCGTAGACTATCAACATTGGAAACTACTCGTTTGCCAGCTACAGAAGAAGATTCACTGTTATTGTAACGAATATAAGACGGGTCATAATAAATCCATTGATTTCCTCCAAGGTTTAACCAGTTTCCTAGTTTACCCCATACTTTGTAAGCCTCCCCTTTTTTAAGATTACGAATAACACCATTATCTGTCGATGGTCCAGAACGAAGGTTTACGTTATAACCTTCAATATAAGCAATCCCTGTCGCACCTACAACACTTGAAGAAGGTTCTTGTGGTTTTGGCTTAACTGTAACAGTTTCTCCATCATATGCTTTCTGTACGTCTGCTCGGAATTGCGCTTCTGATACACCATGGCTACGCAAGTAGTCTAGCGGGTCTTCATGGTCTGTACCGCCTAATTGATGAGTTACGTCTGAATGCGTCCACAGTCCTTTTTCAACAGATAGATTGTTATCTTTTAAGATTTTAGCGAGTAGTTTCACATATTTATCGTATGAACGCTTGAATTTATCGTAATCAGATGTTTCGCAAAGCTCTACGTGTACGAATCTTTTGTTTGCCGCTGGTCCTGCTCCATACGCAATGTAATTCGTGTCAGCAATCTGAATTGTTTCGTTCCAATCTACTGCATAGTGAACGAAAGCGTTATACCATGTACGAGACTCATATTTTTGGATGTTGATTGCCGGAGCCTCTGGTGTCGCTGTACTATGCGCTACAACGCCTTCATATGCCCCTACACCATAATGGTATGGCATTTTAGGTAAATCATCAATAATAAGCTTTCTATCAGCAAAAGCCCCTGTTGCGAAGCTGAACAGGAGCGTTAGAGTCATAAATACAGAGGAAACGAGTTTAATTGATTTTTTCATATTATCTATCACCTTTCGTACCAAGAATTTGTTTGATTTCTGATACATCTTTAGAAAGTGAACCGAATGATTTTGCTTGTTCTTCGATGACTTCTTGGTTCTTTTCAATGACTTGCTGATATTTGTCTTCACGTTCTTTGTTTTCTTTTCGTGTCGCTTCTAATAACTCTTTACTCTCTTTTCGTGTTGAGAATAAAAGCCAAACAAAAAGAGCGCCAAAAGCGCCCTGTGATAGCATTACATTGAAAACTTGCTCTTCCATTTTTATCATCTCCTTTATGAAAAATAAAAAAGCCTGCAATAAGCACGCTTCATTTTGTTATATAAGCCATATTTTATAAAGAAAAAGAGAACCTAATCAGTTCTCTTCTCAAACATCTAAATTACCTTAATACAATACCTTCAATTTCGATTGTTCTACCGGTTTTTGAATTCCATATTTATTAGTAATAGATTTCACTAAATCCGAAAACCACTTAGGTGCATCAGGTGAAACATAGATATTTTCAATCAACGTTTCAACGTTTACCGAAACGTTGATTCCTCCACTAATACTAGGGCCACAGATTTTATCCTCTTCATCCATATATGATTCATCAATAAAAGCTCTTAGTTCTTTTTCGTGTTCAAAAGATTTACGTTTATGAAGCAATGGATAATACACATTTCCCTCATGCATCCAGTCTTTCTCATAATCAATATACCTTATCTTCTCTATATATACGTCCTTAGATGTTTCTGTAAAGCTGTCTGCCAATCTTTTAAATGTTGATTGAATCGCAATGCCCTCGTTACTTTTTAAATAGAGCTTCCACATTGCAGCTGATTCATGCGGGTTTATGTGCCAACAGTTAGCAATAATAAAAGGCTTCGTTTCATTAAAAATCTTTTCTGTTGCATAATACATCGCCTGAGATGGAGGATTCCCCCCATAAACTGCAGGTCTTAACTGTTCATTTGCTACAGAAAACGATCCTTCAAAACGGTCTTCGAATTTATCGATTCTGGTAAAGAACAAGGATTGTTCATTTAAAAGACTAACAAACTTTGCAAAATCCATATACCTCCAAATTTTCATATTCTCATTTTCGATACCATTAAAATCTACATGTTTAACATACATTATTTCTCGCCTCCTATTTATATCAAAATACAACAATATGAGGCGAATATCCTGTTATATATCTTAACGATACTTCTCAAACCATGCCAAATAAGCGACAGGATCAAAATGCTTCCAATCTCCATGTGGACGAGTAACTAAATCAGCATCTACCTGCACACCTTCATTCACCATATTGCTATCTTCTAAGACTTTCATAAGAGGTAATGTATTGTTAACCGGGTCTGTTACACCATCAGTTAAGGAATAATAAAATTTTATTGGTGAAATAGCCGTTGTTTTCATTCGTACACCGTCAATAAGCAACGTATTCACTTTCTCAGGATCATGCGTTCGCGTAGCTTTCTCAAACTGTGCTTCTGTCAATCCTGTTGAAATGTCATATACTGTTTCAATAGGTGCCCGATGTGATGGATAGCCATTGTAATGTTTCCATAAACAAGTGAGTGGATATTGTAATATCATCGCTTTCACTCTTGTTATCCCACCAAGTAAATACATAGCATTCAATGATGTCATAGCTCCATTTGAAGCGCCAATCATAAAACATTTCTCTTCAACATTATAGTTTTTTCTCATATGATAGAAGAAGTCAACACATGCTTGTCGACAATTATCATTTCCATATAAACCATCACCGTAGTTTTCTGCTCCGCATACTACATATCCGGCTTCTAATAGTCTCTCAATTGTTTCATTTGAGTATTTTTTATAATACGGATTATTCGTGTCCATATAAGCATTGTTGTTTTGTGTGTCTACCCCGAATTGTGTTTTGCTTGTCCAATTTGCGGTTGCTTCTGTGCCGTCCATATTCCAACCGTTCCCGTGGTTACAAATAACAAAAGGGTGAGGTTTCCCGTTCGGGTCATAATTAGCAGGAGTGCGAACAAAACACCAATCGTTACCTTTTCCGCCAAATTTATAAATATATACATTTTTCCCTTGTGTAGCACCTTGTGTTGAAAGTTTTTTCGCTCCATTCAAACCAATGGCAGGTACAGAAACAAGCCGTAGTTCTTTTGCAACCCATTCAACTAGATTCGTTGATTTTAATTGCGTTCTCACTTTATGGAAACTCATAACAATTGATGGATAGTAATCTTTGACATTGTAACGCTTCTTATCAACGTACACATAAATTTCGGAAAGTGAATTCCGCTCTATGACAATTTCATGTTCACCATTCAATCCAGTAGTAACAATATTTTTGAATCCACCATTTTCATGATACATACATATTGCATTGTTTGTTGGTTCGTATCCTACCAAGAAACGCTGCCCGCTTGTAAAGTCTTTAAACCCAATCATTACCCCTGCAGTTTTAGCTGTATCAACGAAAATTTTAAAGGATAGCCGTATTCCGTCAATATTAGACAATGTGTTTGATTCCGTAGTATGCACCATTGATGTGGTTTGTGTCGGGATAAAAACATCTCCATTAGCATTCCAATACTGTGAAAAATCAGTTGATAGTGTCGGAAAGAATGAGATCAATGTTTTTGGAATTGAATTTCCGAACTCTAATTTACTATCCATTTTCTTTGTTTCTTTCAGTGCTTTCATCGAATTCACAAAACCTAAATCACTCATGATTTCACCTCTTTTATATTTCAAATGTTGTTTTTTAAATCATTCCTTGTTTTGTAAGGTTGATTAAAGTAGGTCTTGAAAATTCCGTATCAAAAGCTCCTCCCGAGACTTCCATACGATACAAAAAAGCAGTTGTTCCATTAGGGATTGCAAATGGTTCTGATACAATTATGCCATTATGATTTGCTTGTAACTCTTGCTGAAAAGCGTATCCTTCCACTGACCCTGTTGCTACTACGCGAAGTGTAAACTTAGGTGCTGCGATTCCTACAGTTCCCGGTATAAATTTGATTTTTAATGCAACTTGACATAAGTCACCTACAGCCCATTTATCATTTAGGAATGATGCATTTACATTGAATGAACCTGTTTCGCTTCCTGTTGATGTAATTTTGCATCGTACGGCATCAGCATCGAAAGTAGGATTATTCGAGAACTCGTATACATATCCGCCAGGATTGGCACTCACAGAAAAACCGTCCGGGATAGAATCACCGTTGCTATCTATCAACCATAACGGGTTGAATGTATTACCGTTTATAAGAACTCTAGTATCTAAATTATCTAAAGCAATAAATGATGTAGCTGTTTGCATTAGTGGTTTTATCTTATCGGCAAAAAATTTACCAGCTTTATTTACTCCCGCTAAATTAGGATGAATAGAATCATAGTTTAGACCTGTTTTCCATCCCCCAGTTACCGGGTCTAAAAATTCATTATGAAAATCAATCAAAGGAGCATGATATTTTGCAGCGAGTGCTGATACTAAATAATTTATTTTTCTTATTCTAGTCCGCTCATTATGTGCATTTGCAGGAAATAAAGTGCAAAAAATAACGTTTTTACCCCACTGTAATGCCTTTATAGCCATTGCTTCAATGTTTTTAGCCGTTTCTGTAGGTTGTAACAACGCATCGTTAACGCCACCGCAAATAGTGAGTGTATCCCACTCATTTACCCGCAATCCTAAATCAGTATCAATTCTATCTAACATTTGTTGTGTTGTATTTCCTGCTACTGCGGCATTAATACCGATTCGGATTAGCCCCCCTGAATGAATAGAAGCTGTAGCAATCCATGTTTCCCCACGCATTCGTATATTGTCGTTATTTCCTCCGGGATTGCCTACATAAAATGGAGATTGTCCTATTGAGTCAGACATTAACGCAATTCTAGACCCTAACTGAAGTCCGTTTGTTAATTTTGCTGAGTTGTTATTTACTTTCTTTACTTCTTTCAATGCTTTCATTGAATTGACTAAACCTAAATCGCTCACACTATCACCACCTTACGCTTTTGTATTGACAGTACTAGTTAAATTTCCATTTGTATCATAGTTATACTTAGTTGTTACTGTTTGTCCGTTCATTACTTTCACGCTCGTATCAACGTCACCACTTGCAAGATAAGTAAATGTAGTTGTGCTCACAATTGCATTTGTTTTATCTTTTTCAGTGATAACATCAACTGATCCATCAGCTTTGTAAGTATAAGAGAATTTATTTTCATTAATTCCATTCAAAGTGCTGATTCCACTTGTATTTTTGTCAATTTGATCCTGTGTAGCAGTCGCTTTTTCTCCTGCTTCAATAATCTTATCAACGTCTACACCTTCGAACTTTTCCCCTGCCTCAATTGCTTTTTGAATAACGTTAAATTCGTTTGTTGATTCAATCGCCTCATCACTAGATAATGATTCATCAACAAGAAACATGAATTTTTGTGTATCAGCCATTCTTGTATCTTCTCCGATGTGAACTTGTCCAATAACGTTACCTAATGCTGCTAATGTTTGTGTTTTTAAGATAATTTGATATTTACCGTTTAATGGATTGATAGGTTCGCAATCTTCTTGAAAAACACGAGTTCCGTCCGGTTTCTTGAATGAAACTCTTACTGTTGTTGAGTTAGACAAATCAACTCCTTCACCGTTGTTTTTTACATTAAAAATAATTTTAGCTGTGTTTTGATCATTTTGTGAAAATCTAATATTAGAAGATAAAGATGTGTTATTAATTAGGTCAAGATTAATTTCATATGTTTTAACTATCATATTTTTCCCTCTTTTTTTATTTATTTTTGTTTCCTTCACCTTTCTAAATAAAAAAGAGCAGCAATTATTGCTCCTCTAATGGATTCGGTTGCGGAAATAAATTTGCGCAACTTGGACATAATTCTTTTACAACACCGTTCTGTAATGTAACTAACTTCAGTTCTGTTTTCGTACCACAAAAATCACATGGATGATCAATCGAACCAATAAAAATGCAATCGGTATTTGCTGTAATCTCTACACGTCTTCCTATTTGAACACCGATTGCTTCAACGTACTGGCGCGGAATAGTAATGATAACACTACCATCACCTTGTCCAGAATCTTGTACTTCAGATAAACTTCCTAAATATTGACTCCCTATTTGTTCTTGCATTCTATCACTCCTAATAGTTTATCCGTTTGCAAATTTATACCATTGGTTATTGCCGCGCGTATAAAAGCCCCATCCTTGTTCTCCAACTCTATTATTAACTTTATAACACTTTCTTTTTTGAGTTACACAACACAATAAAAATGGTTAACTATAAGTAAAAAAGAAAAAGACCGACTTCTATCGGTCTTTTCAAATATTCTTATATTGTTGGTCTCTTCTAAGACCTAGATTTTCTAGGACCTACAATTAATTTGATTGCTGTTCTTTCTTGATTATCGATTGAAATCTCTTGAAATGCTGGAATAAGAACCAAGTCAATACCACTAGGAGCTACGAATCCTCTTGCAATAGCAATGGCTTTAATTGCTTGATTTATAGCGCCAGCTCCAATCGCCTGAATTTCTGCATTACCGCTTTCTCTTAATACGCCTGCAATTGCGCCTGCAACTGAATTGGGATTTGATTTTGATGATACTTTTAATATATTTTCCATGTAATTTGCTCCCTCTGTTATTTAATCGTCTTTTTGGTTACTGACTGGAATGTAATTAACGTACCTTTAACTAATATTCATATCCAAAGCAAACAATACTATTGAATGTATTTATTCGATATTTTTTATGTTGTACCTGCCCATCTACATAAATAAAAAGCGAATTACTAAATCTTAAACTTAGTCATCGCTCTATCCATTGCATCTTGGTTTACCCCTATATATCTAAGTGTTACTCTTTCTGATGAATGATTAAATATCTCCATAAGCAAGGCTATGTTCTTTGTTTGCATGTACATATGATATCCGAATGTCTTACGTAATGTATGCGTGCCAATCTCATCTAAACCAAACTCTGCTGCTGTACTTCTAAGTATTTTATATGCCATACTTCTACCAATCGGTCTGTTACTACCTTGTCTACTCTTTATTAAATACTCTTTGTCCTCTCTTTCTTCAATGAACCATTTCAACTCTCTTTTTAATGCTGGAGTTATTTGAATACGCTTCTGTTTCCCTGTTTTCTTTTCTCTCATAGAAATGTGACTGCCTTTTAAATCTCCAACCTTCAATTTTAAAATATCACTTATACGCAATCCCGTATTAATTCCCATTACAAAGAGAATATAATTGCGTTCATTCTTCTCTTTTAAATACTCTTTAATCTGTTGTATTTGTTCTGGATCACGAATGGGCTGAACAAAATTCACTCTTGTTCACCTTCCTTTTGCTCATAAACTTCTAATCTAAGTGCAAATGCAAGCTTATAAAAAGCATTAGCTTTATTACGTCTATACGTACGTTCACTCATGCCAATCTCGTTATAAACCATATAATCAAAAACATCTTCATCTTCTAAATAGCGCTTTACAATTATTTCTCTTTGATTCTTACTAAATCGACTTAATGCTTTATCAATTTGAAAGGATAAGTGCTGTAACTTCTCTTCCCGTTCACTCAATTCTACATTTGCTAAAGCAACATCTTCTGCTGGCTTTCCAACAACATTTGTTGGGCCGTGATATCTTACCTCACAAGAAGCTGTGACCTTCATCTCATTTCTAATCATCCCAAACTGTCTATAAATACGAACATTTTCAAGAATTGCTTCTAAACGAGCCTGTGTTGCTTTACTATCAATTTCTGGTAATAAAGTTAATTGCGTCATATATATAAACACTCCTTGTCTATTTTAATAAAATAAAAAAAGCGAACACCAAACCACAGAACGATATTAATATCGCTCTTTATGATTTGATGTCCGCCAGTTATTCTGGTAGGACAATATTTATTTTTCTTCTTCCTTCTTACAAACTGTCCAATATAAATTTTGCTCTTTCAATAATCTATTATAACATCTTGGCTTCATGGCTGCTTTAACACATTCCATATTACAATAATATGTATTGTCATATTCACAATAATATCCTTTACTAAGTGCTTTTTCACACGCTGTACATAATTGCAAACTATTTTCTCCTGTCTATAAAAGGATTATTTTGTTGAGTTTTTATTCCTTATATCCCTGCCAGCTGTCTTCTGTTAACTTGAAAGCATCTGTTTTTAACCAGTTATTCCGCATACGTTTCATCTGATCTACCGCGTCACCGTGACGCATTAACCGACCAGAAATAATTGTGAAGGTTGTCCCTAGTAGAAAGAAAATATCAGCTAAGAACAGTTCGAATTTCCTCATCCATCATCACTCCGCATACTATTTCTCCATCTGCACATACTACAAACAGGCTACTCCTAGAATTCACAACCTGTAGGCCTATTCTCCCCTCTCCAAGAGTGAGCAGTTAGCTTTTGCTAGCTGCTCTTTTATTTTCGAATCATTGCCGTCATTACTACTGGCGGTCCATTTGTTCCATATTTCATAATTTGAGCAATTGATTGTAACTGCTGAATTCCTTCTTCTTCATTACGTTTACCTGGAACGATTACTGACGAACAATATAACGGTTGAACAGCATCACTGTATGGAGACTCTTCTGCTAAATAAAACTGTGCGACCATCGGAAGTTCTTCTCTTTTACAAATTTCTAAAATCTGCTGCATTAACGGTGCAATTTCATCATCATAAACTTTCTCTTTATCGTACATATTCATCCATTCCCCTTTACTACAAAATGAAATTTTTATTAGATATTTACACCTCGATGAGTAACTGGCATATATTATCATGTGTGCCATATTCCACTCTCTGAGGGCCCTGATAAGAGTACTTTTGTTTAGTGCTCTTTTTGATTTTTTAAATAGACATCTTCTTTTTTACATATTTTCAAAAAGGATGCACACACTATCCATAAGCCGTTCGAACTAGCTGCTTCACTCTTTCTTTCAATGAGTAAGCGATTAGTTGATCTCTCAAACTCATGAGACCCACAGGCAGGCAACTAAAAAAGTTGTCTGTTATTTTTTTGTATACTCCTTTCCAATTCACACATACTATTCATGATTCAATTTACCAATACGAGTCATTTTGGTGTTTTTAAAATCTTCCTAAGTTATTTTACTCCTCATGGGACAAGCAATTTCGCTTGTCCTATTTGTAATTAAAGCTTTATCTTAATGCCACTTTTCCCGATTCTCTACATTTAAATTTATTTTTTATTTAGTATTAAAAGCAAAAGTTTGTACATTATAAAAAATGGTGCTCACTACTATGTGGGTACAAAAGGAGGATTTTAAAATGGACAAACAAACAGAGAAACAAGTTGAAGCTGTGGCACGAAAAGCTGCTGATTTAGAAGTTTCACAAGAATTAACTAGTCTTAAAAATCAAATTCAGCAGTTTCAGCAGTCTTTATCTCAAGCATCTCAAGGTCAACAACAACCGCAACAAGGATTGCAACAAGCTAACCAACTGATGCAACAGCTTCAACAATTTAGCCAGCAGTCTCAACAACAAATGCAACAAGCTGATCAACAATTACAACAAACTATTCAACAAGCTATTCAAACACTAAATCAAGGATTACAGTATCTACAAGCTAATCAGACATTAAGCCAAGTAAATCAAGCTATTTCTCAGGCTCAATCACAAGTTGGTCAAATGGGTGGTCAACAAGGCCAACAAATGGGCGGTCAACAAGGCCAACAAATGGGCGGTCAACAAGGCCAACAAATGGGCGGTCAACAACAATTTCAATAAGCGCATTCTTAACAATCCATACAATAGTAATTTTTCTGTATCTTATACAGCAGTAAGCAAACTCCAATTTCTTTTTGTTAGTAATTATTAATATTGAACAAACAAAAATATAAATTCTTGAAAGGGCACTTTTATTTAGTGCTCTTTTTCGATTCCATACTCAAATAGCGTTTTTGTTCAGTTTCTTATCCGTTCCATATCGGTTTTATATTATTGTCTTTACAATACGCTTCATATTCATCTAGCAAACTCATCAAAACAGCATGATTGTCTGTCCATTTGTCACCAAACGTATTTTCATACCATTCAGTGTAAGACATGGTTAAACGCCCCTTTCCCTATCATTTATAGGTTTTTACAGGTATCCTCACGCCATAACTATAATCATCTCCACCAAATTCAATGCATTGATCAAATATTTCATCTTTCCTGTGCCACTTGAACGTGAGATCTAGATACTCACTATAAGATGATAATGTTACATTCTCGGAGATTTTTAAGTTCCCCATGGCACCACGCAGATACAACATGTACGGACAAATATGTTTATGTTTTTTCGGATTTGTTCAAAAAACGTACTAAAATTCACAATGTATATCAGCTATACTCTTATGTCCAAACCTTTCTTATACCCTTGAATTCTTTATTTCTTGTCACTAATCAATAATTACATGCTACCCCTCATTATCTTTAAACATTGCATTCGAAATGATACACATATTTTTTATTCATGATTTTAAATATCGTATTTTGATTACAACTGATAACCACACTTTCTAATATAGAAGCCAAGTTTTTTTATTTCACAATCAAAAGGTCCTATTCTCCAAATGAAGAATAGGACCTTTAAAATTGCAAGCATACACTTTACTTCTTATTACGATCTGCATACACTGCCATCACATCACGCATAAATTTCGCTAAACCTTCACCGAATTGGTCAATATTTTTTGTAAAACGTTCATCATCGACATACATTTGTCCTAGGCCTTTAAATGCATCTAATGAGTATTGACCAAAATTCTGCAAATAGTCATACCATTCTTTAATCGCTTTTTGAGCCTGCTCTGATTCAGGTGAGTCATTACGAAGTGCCGCAAGTTTCCTATAGATTGCATTATATTCTTCTTGTTTCTCTCTCGTCATGTTTGCTGCTGTTTTATTTGCCTTGTCTACCGCTTCATTTCCCCATCTTTCACGTGCTTCTTGCTCGTATGGGTTTTGACTAAAATCAAAGCCCTCAAATTTTTCTTTGTTCGTCATTTGAATTTCTCCTCTCGTATGTTGAATCGTCTTATCAATCGTTGCAATCACTTTATCGAGTCTAAAGCGCTTCTCAAGCAGCATTTTACGATGCAAAACGAGTGCCTCTTCTCGATTAAATGAAGGATCATTGATAATTTCTTTAATTTTCTTTAAAGGGAAGCCAAGTTCTTTAAAAAACAGGATTTGTTGCAATGTCTCCAAATTATCGTTGGAATAAAGGCGATAACCAGATTCGGTCGTCTCCTCAGGAGTTAATAACCCAATTTCATCATAGTGATGTAGTGTGCGCACACTAATACCAACTAAATCTGCTACTTCTTTTACTTTCATTGTCATCATTTTGCCCTCCCTTAGTACATACGATAAAGTATGACGTAACGTTAGAGTCAACACAAAAAGATAAAAAATATAAAAAACGTTTTCTATTCAGATATTAACCCAAAATAGAAGACGTTTTTCAAGTAGGATACAAATTATTTATACAATCTATTTGCGAATTGAATTAAGAATGAAATCAATAATAATAACCATAAATATTTTATTAAAATTATTTGTTATGATTTATCATAAGTTAACAATAAAGAAGGGTGATACTGTTGAATCTGAATAACGTAGTAAATATAACTATCTTACTAACAAGTGATGTACACGGTACGGTTTACCCTATTCACTATCAAAATAACGAAAAAGCAGAATTCGGATTAGCAAAACTTGCAACACGTATTGCGCAAGAACGTACCCAAAATGAACATGTAATCTTGATCGATAACGGTGATTTCATACAAGGAACTCCATTTACTTATTACTACGCCAAATATATGCAACATGAAAAACACCCCATGTCCATCATCGCCAATCATATCGGCTATGATGCAGCGATTATTGGCAATCATGAATTCAACTATGGAATGGACATATTAAACAAAGCAATTACAAATGCAAAGATGCCCTACCTAGCTGGTAACATTTTAGATAAAAAAACAATGGAGCCCTACTTTGGAAAACCCTATATCATTAAATATATACATCCTAATATAAAAATTGCGATACTAGGGGTTACAACTCACTATATCCCGAACTGGGAACAACCACAACATATTGAAAATTTAACTTTTGAAGATGCATTAAAATCAACCAAAAAATGGATTTCCTATATTCGTAAACAGGAACAACCTCATTTACTTATTGTGTCATATCACGGAGGGTTTGAACGAGATTTGCAAACTGGAGAGCCAACAGAAGTTTTAACTGGGGAAAATCAAGGATACGCAATATGTCAAGAAGTAGAAGGAATCGATGTATTGTTAACAGGACACCAACATCGCTATATTGCTCATACAAAAATAAATGGAGTGACCGTCTTACAGGCGGGCAGCAATGGGAAATCATTAGGAAAAGTACACGTCTCCTTAAAAAAGGATAATACCGAGTGGATTGTTGAGGAATGTTATTCTGAATTGTTATCTGCGGAAAATGTTCCAGCAGACGAAATGGTACTTTCACTGGCATCTGCATACGAAAACCAAACTCAGCGTTGGTTAGATCAACCCATTGGTACTATTATTGGTGATATGCTGATTCGCGATGCGATGCAAACTCGTTTGCAAGATCATCCCTTCATCGAATTTATAAATAAAGTACAGATGGATGTAGCTGGAGTGAATATTTCTTGTACAAGCTTGTTTCATAATGAATCTTCCGGCTTTCCAAACCTCATTACAATGAGAGATATTGTTTCGAATTATATTTATCCCAATACCCTAAAGGTCATTCGTGTTACAGGAAAAGATATAAAAGAGGCCCTTGAGCTATCTGCCAAATATTTCTCGTTAGATACAGATGGAAATATCATTGTAAACCCTTCATATATCAAACCAAAACCGCAGCATTATAATTACGATATGTGGGAAGGAATTTCATACATATTAAACATTTCAAAACCAGTTGGGGAAAGAGTCGTTTCCCTACAATATGAAGGGTCTCCTCTTCACTTGCATCAAGAGTATGACGTTGTCATGAACAATTATCGTGCAAGTGGTGGCGGAAATTACGTAATGTATCAAAATAAGCCCATTATAAAAGATATACCAATTGATATGTCTGAGCTCATTGCAAATTACATATTAGAACGAAAAACAATCGAAGCGATGACTAATCATAATTGGAAAGTTGTTAAATAATGAATTTTCCTATCAAACTTAAAAAAGATGGGCTGCGCCCATCTTTTAATTTAACTTTGCTTTATTTTGTTTTTTTAATTCTTTTAACTTTTTCGGCGTAACGTCTTTACCGTCTTCGTTAACAACTTTGATTGATTTCAATTCGTTTAACATGTTTTGACGAAAACCTTTTAAATATTGTTCACGGAGCGATTGACGCTCACGTTGCTCTTCTTCCGTTAAACCTTCTGCTTTTGCTTTTTTCGCTAAGAAATTAATGCGTTCAATGAGTTCGTGACTTAGCATCTCGAATCCCCTTTCTACTAAAAACTGATTATTATCATACAATAGTTACTCTTGTTTATCAAGCAATTGCTTCGTATACTCTACATACCGGCGATGTACAGTCGCTTTTGATACTTCATGACCAAAACCACGAAGCGTTGCTGCAATTTCTTCAAATGTTAATTCATTGCGGCGCAGACGAATAATCTCTTCGATAGGCACTTCTTTTTTCTCCCGACCTGTGCTTAAATGACGATTCTTTAAATTTTTCTCTGGACGAAATCCATTTTCTACAGCTCGCTTCATTCCACGTTTAATCTTTAAATTATGAATCTTCCTCTGGTATTCTTCTACTATACCAATAATATCAAGTACCATTGAATCTGCGTCAGAAAGCTGTAATTCGCCATTATGTGCATGTGTATATACTTTTACTCCTTCTTTTTGTAAACAATGCATTAAGGCGATTTTCGCATTCCCTCTCCCAAGACGTGTTTCATCTTGAATGAGAAGCACGTCAACATGTTCATCACGAATGGTATCTAACACTTCTAAAATACCATCTCGTTCTATGCTATATCCGCTCGCTTTTTCTTCTACTACTCTTACAATATTCATTTGATACTGTTTAGCTAAATGCAATAATTCATCTTTTTGGCGTGTTAATGATGTTTCCTGCGCTTCTTTCGTCGTGCTCACACGTGCATAAATAATCGCATTCATTTCATACCCTCTTCTCTATCTCACTTTTCACATCATAGTGTATCACAAACTAAGCATTTATTCGAACTTATGTTTGTAGAATATTTTTTCACATGTTATAATACAAGTAAGAAAATTTAAAGAAAACGAGGTGTAAAAAACATGGAGAAGTTAACGAAACGACAGCAAGACATTCTCGACTTCATTAAACAAAAAGTACAAGAAAAAGGTTATCCGCCTTCCGTACGTGAAATCGGTCAAGCAGTCGGTCTTGCTTCTAGCTCTACTGTGCACGGACATTTATCTCGCTTAGAGGAAAAAGGATACATTCGCCGCGATCCAACAAAACCGAGAGCCATTGAAATTTTAGGAAACGATAACATCGAAACGGATACACAACCAGTCGTTCACGTACCGATTGTCGGGAAAGTTACAGCTGGTTCACCAATTACAGCAGTTGAAAGTGTAGAAGAACATTTCCCACTTCCGGCAAACCTCGTTTCAGGCTCAGATCAAGTATTTATGTTACGTATTTCCGGAGATAGTATGATTGAAGCCGGTATTTTTGACGGAGACTTAGTTGTTGTTCGCCAACAGCAATCTGCTTACAATGGTGAGATCGTTGTCGCTTTAACAGAGGACAATGAAGCTACGGTAAAACGTTTTTACAAAGAAAAAGATCATTTCCGTTTGCAGCCAGAAAACTCTTCTTTAGAGCCTATCATTTTAGATAACGTTTCTGTTATCGGAAAAGTAATTGGTGTCTATCGTCATTTACACTAAAAACAGACCAGCTGAGCTGGTCTGTTTTTAATTCGTCTTGATTTTTACATTTCCTGCTGCTGTTTCCCCGCTAATCTGTACCTTTCCGTTCCCTAATGTAATTTCTTTATTTTCTTTCCCGAAAATCTTTACATCTCCTGCATGAGAAGAGCCCTTTACAACGGCATCTTTCGGTACTTCCTGTAGCTGAATATTGACATCTCCTGCTGCTGACTCCGCTTCAATACTATATTGCGGGTTATGCTGCGTTACCTCTATATTTCCTGCTGTTGCTTCTGCAAGTACTTTTCCTTCTACTTTATGCAAAACAATATCCCCCGCGCTAGATGAAGTATTCACGTTATTCGATTTTATTTGCTTCATTTCTACTTCACCTGCTGCTGTATGTGCGGATACATTTTCACTTTGAATGTCTCGCACTTGAATATTTCCCGCCTCTGTCTCTATTTCAACTTGATTGTATACGCGTTCAGGTACAACGACTATTAAACTTTCACCTTTGAAACCAAATGAAAAAAAAGAAAAATCAAATATATGTTTCTTTTTTGTTTTCACTTCCACTTGTAGCGTTTCGCCCTTCTCATTTACGTCTAACTTTCGTTTTTCCTGATCACCATTATACCGAACTTCAAATGAATCAGTCTTTCCTTTTTCAATTACAACATCTCCTACATCTGTGTCAACGTTGATATTTTTAATTTGATCATTTTTAAATTGTTTCTGTTCCAATTTCTTTGTTCCCGCTGACCCATTCACAGATTTCATAAAAAAAGCTGATCCTGCAAAAAATAAACCAATTCCTCCAATTACAATACAAACAAGTGCTATGAATACAATTTTCCTCATTTTATCTACTCCCCTTTAATTACTTTTAAATTCCAATTGGCGTATTTGACAAAAAGCGTTTTAAACCAAACTGTACAATAATAAGCACCAATCCCTAAAAGTAAACCAATACCTAAGAGTAAAATAGAAACGAATACATCAGATAAAATAAAAATTTGAGCAAAAATAATTTTTGTTAACACAAGTAAAGGTGATAAAACAAATACAGCACTAACTGTCCAAAGTGTTAAAATAAGACTTCCGATTGTTAATAACGGGGCTAATACAACAACTAAATTTAAAAAACTGAGTCCAATGATTGCCACAATCGCTCTTGCTACATTAGAAAAAGTTGGATTATGCTTCACCTGCTCTAAGCGATGAGACGCTAACGTTTCCTTAGCAATTGTTTTTGGCGAACCAAGAGCTTTTATAATTTCCGCTTCTGTTTTCCCTTCTTCTATTCCAAATTGAAAGTGTTCCTCGTAATCATATAAAATATCGTTCCGTTCTTCTTCTGGCAGCTTTCTAAGGTGTTCTGATAATTCATGAAGAAATTGTTCTTTAGTCATTCGCTACACCTCTTCAATAATTTCTTGTACTCCCCTTGCAAAATCACGCCACTCTGTCACAAGCGCATAGAGTTGCTCTGCACCTTGATTTGTTAACTGATAATATTTCCGCGGAGGCCCTTCCGATGATTCCTTTAAATATGTATGAAAGTACCCTTCTTTCGTTAGACGACGTAACAATGGATACACTGATCCTTCTGATATTAAAAACTTATTTGAAATTTGCTGAACTAATTCATAGCCATAGCAATCTCGTTTCCTTACAAGCGCAAGAACGCAAAGCTCCAATACACCTTTTTTAAATTGAACGTTCAAGGGCAATCCTCCTTCCCATTCAGTACTATTTAATGCAAGGTACTTAATTAACCATAATATACCATTCAGTACTGAATATTACAAGGTACTATTCCAAATTTTATAAAATAAAGTGAAAATTAGGCAGATGAGGATTTCTTTATCTCTCCCGCCCCCTTGAGATATAACCCATTAATACGGATGAAAAACAAACTACTCACACTTTTTTCTTCCCTAACCAAACTGTAATCATTGGCATATAAAAGTTTTAGAGAGATTTCTATCTTTTCTAAGGAGGTATTTCAATCATGTATTCTTTTTATCCACCCAAAGTGGTATTTCCCTTTCAGAGCACTCCCTACAATCATATTTCGCCTTGTGTTCTTCCTTCAATGGTTTCATATTCATCAATTCAAAATCCATTTTATACTTTAGATTATACGAAATCAGTTCCTACTTCATCACAAGCCCCGTTTCCTTTTCAGATTCAATCTAAGGAAGAAGCAACGAGAGGATCATGGACTCCTTTTCCTTGGGTTGAAAAATATGCATACGCTTTTTCAGGACCTTATAATAAATCCGAAGTGGCTCTCACGTTTGATGACGGTCCCGATCTCTTATATACTCCACAAGTGTTAGACAAATTAAAAAAACATAGTGTAAAAGCTACATTTTTTTTGCTAGGTGAAAATGCCGAAAGATATCCTGAAGTTGTAAAACGAATTGTTAACGAGGGACACATCGTGGGGAATCATACTTATAACCACCCTAACTTGGCAAAAATAAGTGATGAGCAATATCATGAACAAATTTTAAAAACAGAAAACATATTACAAAAACTAATAGGATATTCTCCGAAACTAATCCGTCCGCCTTATGGCATTATAAATGAAGATCAAGTTAAGTGGGCTACTGAACAAAACTTTATGATTATTCAATGGAGTGTCGATACATTAGATTGGAAAGGGTTAAACGCTGAGGTAATTACTAACACAGTATTAGGAAATACCTTCCCTGGAAGTATTCTCTTGCAACACTCTGCACCAGGTGGGAAACTACAAGGTTCTGTAAATGCCCTTGACCGATTTATTCCTGACCTTACATCTAAAGGGGCGCGCTTTGTGACTCTTCCAAAAATGTTTAATACTTCAAAACAAAGAAAATAAAATTTCTATTTAAAAAGGACCGTCTTTGACGATCCTTTTAAACTACATCCCCCGTTACTAACATAGGACTTTTTTGAAGGCTATTGGAACGTAGGCTATACGCAACTACTTTCTTCTTGTTCTGTTTGAACACATCAACGTGATCGTTGTAACTGTATATAGAAAACCTAACGTCCTTTTTGCCCCTCTTAGTATCAATGACCAATGGAGTCCCGCTGCTCTGTGGAGGAAAATAATATTTCTCTAAAAATAACGCTTCGTTAAAATGATTAATAACTTGAATTTTATCTTCACCTTCTAAGCGTTTTCCGTCGATGGTTACGGTGACAGCAGCTTCATTAAGTTTTGGATGCAATTCAAATTTGCTGACAAACGATTCCACAACAGAGGTTGGAAGACTCGTCACTATTAATTTAATAGCAAAAAAAAGAATCAACGAAAGTATAAACCAGGTCGTCATATTGTATCATCTCCGTTACATTCTAAAATAATATTATTACATAACTCATATCGGGGATCAGCCGATCGACATATAAAAATAGGGCATAATAACACATTATTTACCAACTGCTTACAATTTCTATATTATCATAGTGCAAATGGTAAATTTGTGTACATTATGTGAAACTTGTTAAAGTTATGAGGAAGTATCAACGGCAAATGAGGATCCTAATTAAATCTTTTTATTCCTATAATACGGTATAAACTCACGTAGAAAAGCACTCTTTCAGGTGTCTAAAAAATATAATTTATCGTAAGCTATCGCGAATCGCTTTTAGGAGTTTCGCCACATGTTCATCAACCTAATGAAAACAGGTACCCCCAACGAGAAAATTGATATCAATTGAAGTAAATGATGAAAGTAAAATCTAAATGATTAAACTCTATTTACTTTCATAAAACTAACAAGCTCGTAAAATATTTGTTAGTTCGTTCCCCTATCATTATACTTACTAACTCTACAATGCTAACTTCTGCTATATACAGAAATGAAACTATCTTTTCTTCTACTATAATAAAGAACATAAAAAAAAGGCCCATCCACTCTTCTCGCATCATATACAAGGCTTGTCTTATAATCTGTCCAAATACCTAGAAATGCACCAATAGTAATTGAACTACCCCCACCTACCGCTTCACGTTTGAGGTGGGGGTCTTCTCGCCAGATATGATAAAACATCAATTCACCAAGAAATTTTTTCAACCTTCAGCACACCATTTTTTGCAACCAAAAACCCCCTAATACCTAATGTATCAAGGGGTTGAAACTCTTAGTAAAGAGTCATATTTTAGTAAGTACGTTTCAAATAGTTATGTTTATTTGTAAGAACTAAGGAAATGAAACTTTTAACAAAGGATATATCAGCGACATTTTATATCTTTTTTGTGTAGGTGTTAGCAAGTTCGTTTGCAAACTTGTTAGCACTTTTTATTATAAAACTGTTAAATTTATAATATGCGGTTTAAAATCTATAAATTATAAAATAGTTAGGGGATATGATGTGAATGAAGTTTGGTATTGGATATATAAAAAGAAATGGTGATATTTATGATGCGGTTATTCAAAAACATTTAACTAAGCCGGAATACGATCAATATGTCCAAGATTTGAGTGATATAAATTTATGTTCAAGAATGAAGCAGATGTTTCAGTTAGTAAAATTTAATCATGCAATATTTCTTGATTTTATGGCATTTCTCCAGAGCGACACTGAGAAACCTGAAAATTATTCGGACGAATCAATTTTACTGGAAGCGAATCGTTTGTTTATAAATTTTCTAAATACATTTGGCATGTTTATTGATTATGGAGAAAAAAATATAAAGAAAGCTATCGGGATAGAAGCAATGCATGACTTTAATAAAAGATCTAGTGAATTTTACGATGGTCATGTTTCGTATCGCTTTATGAATCTAATGAGAAACTTTGTAGTACATTACGACTTTCCTTTAACTACATTAGAAAATGATCATTCTAATTGTTATAGAATATTTACTACAAAAGAACACTTACTCCAATTTAAAAAATGGAAACATGTAAAATCAGATATAGAAAAAATGCCTAATGTAATAGCTTTAGAAGCACATGTTGAAGTTGTATTTTTATTTATAAATAATCTATATGAACATTTTGTATATACAATTGCACCTAAACTAGTTCATTCTTTACATACTTTAAATTACTTAATTAAAAATAATGGCGGAAATAGACCTGCTTTATTTGAATTCAATAACGAAGAAGATCTAAAAAAACGTGTTTATAAGGTGAACCCTGTGAGTTTCCAAAAATTCCAGGAAGTTTTAGAGGATTTAAAAGTACATCCCGATATTAACATTGTAATGAAACAAAATTAATTCTATATATTCTAAAAAGGTATCAGTCTTATTATTCACACCGCTTACTGATACCTTTTGGTATTTAATTATGTTTGCTCCCCTATCTTCATTAATCGTTTATTTTTTACAATTCCTGTATTATATAAACCTTCGCAAACACCTCATACTTAGCTGCCATTTGCTCTAACTTCTTCTCTCGAAAAGGCGTAACTGTAAAGAAATGAATCACAGGAACTTTTCCGTATTTCTTCTTATATATAAAGGTAAACTCTTCATACTTCTTTAATTTCTCTTCATTCACTTTCATTTTTTGCGACCGATCTATCTCGACTGCATGGAGTATACCTTCATCGTCTTTAAATTTTACATCTGGAATGATACGTTTTTTCTCTCCATTTCTTGTGTAGAGCATTTCCGTTTCTATTTGCCAATCGTCAGGGCAATAAAGATTCAGCCATGCTTCATTTCTTAAAAGGGCATGAGCTAATTTTCCTCGTGATACAACCTTTCCATCATCACCAAACAGATCATGGCCATCTTTGTTTAGATAGTATACATATTCCTTTCCATACATGGTTTTGCTGACGTATGGTGTTAAATCACTCATAATTCTATTGGCGTTACGTATTCCCCCCATATCATGCACACACATTAAGTGACGACGAGTTGCGAACTGCAGTTTTCTAATCGTCGCAAGTATCGACATCTGACGATTGATCTTCAAGTGGCTCTGGATGCTCATGTTTTTCCACCTCGAATTCTTTTAGATGTTCCCACATCTTTTCGTCATCGATGTTTGGTACTTGTAGTTCGGTGAAGGTTTCTTTCATATATATCGCTCTACCTGGAATGGAAGGTAAATTTTCTAGTCCGGATGTATCAATAACGACTTCTGATGCGGTGCGTGTAGGTAAACGAAAACCAAGTTTTGCATTAGCCATTTGTTTTATGACGCGTGGTAATGTATCACCGGTTGGATATTGTGTACAAAATATAATACGAAAACCAAGCGCACCACCTACCCTCGCAATATGACTCAACATATACTGGCACTGTTCTAGCATTTGATTTTGACCTTTTGGCAATCCTTTTGCTGGTGCAAGTACTGCCCCTTCATCTACTACAATGAAATATCGGTCTCTTTCTTTTGTATGAACGATATTTTTAATGCCTCGTTCTTTCATGTATTTTCCACGTTCTTTCATTTTCTCCATCACTTTTAAGAGCATCCCATGCGCTTGCTCTGGTGTTTCTGCAATTCTTTCTACTTGCTGCAAGTCTTTATATTCACCAAATTCCAACCCTTCCTCTTTCAAATCAATAAGATAAAAATGAGCATGGTTTGGATTCGCTAATGACAAAGTAGCAAACAAGTTTTTAAGGAATACCGTCTTCCCCATACGAATCAATCCACCTACAGCCATGTGTGGAGTTTCATCAAAATCATGATAAATTAATTTCTCCAAACTCTGACCTATCGGAACACGCCATTTACCTTTCTGTACTAACTCGATAGACCACGGCCAATCCTTTGGTATTTCTCTGCGAAACACACGAATGTTTAATTTATAATTATCGTATTGGATCCGTACAGGTTTACTTAACCCTTCACTTACAACATCTTCAACCTTTTGAATGATTTTACTTGGCATTCCTAGCGGCAACCGATATACATACGTTGTACTGCGGTCATCATCTTTTTGTTCAATGAAGGTTGGATACTGTAGCTTATCTTCTCGTTTAATTGCAATTCCACTGACTTCAAAAAACACTTGTATCTTCTTTCTATCATCATTTTTACTTTTGAATTTATCACCGTAATACGCACAAACTAACGCTGCTGTTGGAACAAGTAGTAATTCAATCATTTTCACCACTCCCCATATACCCTTTATAAGGGTATATATCCCTTGTTTTTGGAATAGAGCGATACAAGCTGAATCTCTTGCACCGCCTATCATGTGCTATTTCCACATTGTATTCCCTCATAGAAACGAAATTAGAAGGTAACGTAGAAGATAGATAAACGAGCCTGCAAGCGTCGTGTACATAGTTACTTTTGGAAGCCAACGTGGAATACTGTGACCCATTTTTTCAGCTGCCTTCATTGTAATTACGGATAAGCCTGTTGCTGTCCAAATTACCACTGCTTCACCTACGATTGTCATCTAAATCCCTCTCTTCTTTTTAGTTGCAAGCCTTTCGATGTCATAATTGGTTGGTACTGATCTATAACTTCTCCCCAATCAAGGATTTCGTCCTCATCTTCATACAAATCATCCATAATATCGTTCGATAACCGATAGTATCCTTTGTACTCCCTGTTATTAAAAACTTCATATCTTTCCATGTGCCCCACAATCGCATTTGTTTCTTTCTTCCCGTTAGAATCCCTATACATTTTTCTTAATTCCCTTGAAGAATAAAGGTAAGGTGTTTCATTCAGATGTGCATATTGCCAACGCATATAAGCCAGCTCCCTTCTTGATGTCCTAGGTTCCACTTGGTATTCCTCGTGGTCTTGATAAAGGTATATGACCTGGAAAGAAGGAATTTGCCTGTCCTTCGAGAAAAAATTCGTAGGACAAACAAAAAAAGGATGATTGTATGAAAAGTCGTTTGAAAGAAATTTTAGATGAGCGCGGAATAAAGTATAGTTTTATTGCTACCAAAGCTGGAATTGCCTCATCCACAATGTCTAAACTGGTTAACGGCGGTCTTCCAACACTTCCTGTTGCATACCGAATTGCCCGTGCGTTGGAAATGAGATTAGAGGATATTTGGATAGAAGAAGATTTAGAATAAACATCACCTGGGCATACTCATACTGAGGTGAATTGCATGATTTGGGCTATATTATTGCTTTTACTTGTTTTTCTAATCGGTGCAATAACGAAAAATCCAGAAATATCTACAGAAGAGATTCGTACTAATCGAATGAATATAGAAGCAAATCGAAAATATTTAGAAGAGATAAACCCGAGAGAATTTGAATATGTGGTAGCCGACTTGTTCCGCTCTCTTGGATACAAAGCACAAGTTACATCCGGATCTAATGACGGTGGAAAAGATATTATTTTGCATAAAGGAAAAGAAATGAAGTTCGTTGAGGTAAAACGTTATACGAAAAGCACGATTGGAAGACCGATGATTCAGAAGCTTCATAGCGCCATCATAGATGCTGATGCTGTTGGAGGGTATTTTGTAACACTGAGTAACTTTAATAAAAACGCACGAAAATATGCAGCAAATAAAAATATTGAGTTAATCGATGGTGATGCACTCATCAAAATGATGAGCTCATAAGCAATAGATAAGCTGATTCTTTTATAGGATCGGCTTTTTATATTTGTTATAATTATTTTTGTAATATTAATACATATTCTAGGGGGATTATCATGGAAGCTACTGGAGTAAATGGACAATTACAAGTTATAGGAAACAAAATTGTTATTAAAAGAAAAGGGATGCTCGCAAAAATGACTCAAGGGTTAAAAGGAGATAAAGAAATACTAATTAAACAACTCTCTTCGATTCAATTCAAACCAGCTAGTACATTTACAAACGGATATATTCAATTCGCTTTCTCTGGAGGAAAAGAGAATAAAGGCGGACTATTTGATGCTACAAAAGACGAAAATACAATCATGTTCAATAAGAAGCAACAATCCAATTTTGACAAACTGAAATCACTGATTGAACAAAAAATGGATGAATTCCATTCTCCTACACCCGCTCACGCTCCTGTTGACGTAGCTGACCAAATCAAAAAATTAGCTGACTTACGTGACAGTGGTATTCTTTCAAATGAAGAATTTGATGCGAAGAAGAAACAGCTACTTGGTATATAAAAAATAACCCAGCCCACAAAGGAGCTGGGTTATTCACTATCTTAAAATGTATTTCTCTACATATCTCATTTTCTTACAAAAAGAATTATGCAAATGCAAGTTTATGTAAAATCCCCCTATATCATCTGATATACTTAATATCGTAATATTTTATACTCAAGGGGGATATTTATGAAAAAGTCAAACGGATGGACAATATTTTGGCTCATTTTGTTCTTTCCGATAGGTTTGTATCGCATGTGGCAATATAAGCAGTTTCCAAAGATTGTACGAATCATTGTCTCTGTATTTTTCGCACTAGTAGTAATCATTAATTTGTTTAATAAAAAAGAGGAAACAAAAACTGATACCGTCACTTCTGCAAAACCTAAAGAAGAAGTAAAAAAAGAAGAAATTAAGAAAGAAGAAACTAAACAAGAAGAACCTAAACAAGAGGCCGTTAAACCTATTACATATCAGCTAAACGGTGTATCTATTGTAAAACCTAATGTCAAAACAGTTAATGTTTTAGAAGTAATCGATGGAGACACTATCAAAGTAAAATTGGATGGCAAAGAAGAAACTGTCCGTATGATTCTTGTTGATACTCCAGAAACTAAACACCCTTCTAAGCCGGTACAACCTTTTGGACCTGAAGCTAGTGATTTTACAAAAAAAGAGTTGAGCGGAAAACAAATCGGTTTAGAACTGGACGCGCAAGAACGCGATAAATACGGTCGTCTCTTAGCCTATGTCTGGTTAGATAATCAATTATTTAACGGCACGCTTTTAGAAAAAGGTTATGCACGTGTTGCAGTATTTCCACCAAACACAAAATACGTAGATCAATTCCGTAAAATTCAAGATTCTGCCCGAAATAGTAAGACCGGAATATGGAGTATCGAGAATTATGCAACGGATAATGGTTTTAATGAAGATGTTGAAAAACCAAAACAACAAACTGCAGCGTCAACTCCAGCTCCTCAACCAAAACAAGAAACGAAGCCAGAAACGAAACCAGAAGTAAAAACACAACCTACACCGAATGGCTCTTGTAATATTAAAGGGAATAAAAATAGTAAAGGGGAAAAAATTTATCATATGCCAGGACAACAATTCTATGATAGAACAAATCCTGAGGAAATGTTTTGTTCGGAATCAGAGGCACAGGCTGCAGGATATCGAAAATCAATGAGATAGTAAGAAAGCCGGCTCATAACGAGAGCCGGCTTTTTTTATCTAATCCATTTTACATATGACGCATCGAAGTAAATCCAACCGCGGTCTTTAATATGAACCCAATCCCCTTCGCGTCCATCAATCTCATATGATCCTTGATTGATTTTATCAACTTTGGCATGCTGTGTGCCTGATCCAGAGCGTACGTTTACATTGCTTCCGTCAACCCAAATGACTCCGCACCATTTATTATCCTTATTGATTTGACAAACATCGGAACGTAACCAGTTGTGGTTGGCAATTTTGTACCAAAAATAAACTCCGTCATAATACCAGTCTAAATAGACATGGCCAGAACCTCTGCGAACTTTACCTTTGATAGCTGAGTCAGTAGAAGGTTTCTCGCGGACATTTGCTACATCTACCGTAACAGTAATGTATCCAAGATTTTTCGTTTGCCAATCGCTTGGTAGATCTATTGTACCACGTTCATTAGAATTAACTGGTTCACAATCCGCGACAGCACCAACATTAAACGTATCTGTTCCATATCCTTTGTAATTCCATTGTAAATGAGGGGAATCGACAAAGCCTTTCCAGTCACCGCCCCATTCAAATCCAATGTTTTTAGCATAACGAATAGCAGACGCCCAAGGCTCCTTTCTATAACCATCCCAATCTTCCGTGCCATCTGGTTTGATCGGAACAAAATCTAAAGCTTGTCCAACTAAATGATAAGAACGCATAGTTTGCGATGCGCCTTTCGCTACGTTCTGACGTTGCTGCTCAATCGTACGGATTGTTTCATAGATTAATACTTCGATTCCTTTATCCACGCAATAATGATACCACTGGAAAGCCGCCGCTTTCGTATGGTCCGCTAACTTATTTAAATTATTTACATTACGATTATGATATTTCATTACTCAACATCTCCTTTTGACGTTTCATCGTGATCAGTCCAAATACCTAACACAATCCCAATCATATATACAGCTTGTTGAATCTTTTCTAAGTTACCTTCGAATCCAGTTACACCGAAAACTTGTAGGAGTAATCCAGCGCATGAAAAAAGCGCAACCCATGTTTTCCAGTTGCGCAAACGTTTAACGATATTCTCTTTTGTAAATTTCATTTTCACCCCATCTCCTTCTCTAAAGTATCAATCCTTTTGTGTGCTTGCTTGGAACTTTCTTCAACTCGTGTAATTCGTTCTCCAAGCGCAATCATTTGTTTTTCATTCGCTTTTAAATCAATTCGAATATCATCTACACCTTTGCGGATATATCCTAATTCTGCCTTCATCTCAGCACTCTGTTGACCATCTAATTTTATTGATTTTGTTCTATTAAGCGAATAAGCAAAGTAACTAATAGCTAGTGATAATATTGCGATAAGTACTCCAATTTCAATTGTCACAAATTCCTCTCCTTTCAAAATAAAAAGAGAGACGATATTCGCCTCTCTCAATTTATAAATCTATTCAAATCCGCATATTTCGTTATACTTCATCCAATGCTCTGAAAAATTTTTGTTTATATTCTTCCCTTCTCTTTTCTAAATCAGGGTAATCATCTATACAGCCTCTGTCATGAATTACAGTACCTTCAGCGCCCTCCCATTCTCCTAAAAGTTCATTAAAAACTTCTACTAACTTTTCTTTATTCATTGTCTTTCCTCCTATCCGCATTATAAAATCTAATTAAAATAAAGGAGGTGAATTCATTGTCATTATCAGAATCTAAATTCATGTTACAGGACTCAAAGCAACTTCTAAATGAAATTAATCAATCGTACGAGAAGTATCTTTCCGAAGAATACATTCCCAGGGAACTTCAAAATAAGATTAGAAACTTTCTAAATAATATTGAATCAGCGTTAGATTACGCGGCTTTCGATATTTTTTCACGCTTTTGTATTAAAAATGTTCCGCAAGAGAAATTAAGTACATATGAAAAACGAATTAATTTTCCTCTCAGACATTCAAAAAAAGAATTCGATAAGTATATAGACACTTGGTTTCTAGGTCTAAGAACAGAACGTCCTGATATCGTTTTTTCATTTGAAAAACATCAACCCTTTATGTCCGGTGGATCAAATTGGTTAACTAGGTTCAATTTTCTTGTGAATAATAATAAGCACAGGAAGCTTTCAAAACAAAAACGAACTGAATCTAGAGAAGTTAGATTAGTAGGTCAGCACGGTAGTAACATAGTCATGATTGACTGTCAAATGGACTCAATAGGTATTGACGGACAGTCTATAAGGTTTGATCAACGCACACAGTTACCTATAAATGCACAAAGTCTCAAAAGTGCTGAGGCTACTATTTGGGTTGATTTCATCTTCCAAGACATTCAACAATCAGTACTGGCTACTCTAGACTACATTTATGATGGCGCTACTTACGTGATTAACGATCTTGAACAGATTATTTAAGGGGCTGCGCGCCCCTTCTTTTGGCTTTAAATTCGTATTTTGCTTTATTTAAATAGCTGGTATTGACACATTTTTGTCCTTCTCATTTTGTGAAATTGAACCCTCATAAGCAGTTGAATTTCCGTATACATTGTTTCGTTTTTCCATAATGATATTACCAGAAACTAACTGAATACCGGACGTTGTACCGTACAATATCTGATTTCTTGAAAGCTTTAATTCTCCGGTTCCGCTCATTTGTGCGTTCCGTTTGTTGTCTGATAGCTTGCAATCCTTAACTTTTACCGTTAATTCTCCGGCATTAGCGACACCAAGTGAAGTGTTTTCCGTAACATCAGAACTATATAACTCTAGTGATCCGTTGCTTTCGGCGTACGCCCCGTTAACGTTGTCTTTTAGTACACAATTATATGCTTTTACATCATATTCATGTGATACATACAACCCGGCGTTTTTGTTACCATAACATAGAATATTTGAAACATGTACACTTCTTCTCGGTGTAACCCCTTTTGTTCCACCGTAATAAACACCATAAACATTATTATAGCAAACTGCGTTTTCTGTATGAACAATCGCGCCATATGTCGGGATAATTCCACCTTTACCATTATTGTACCATTCACCACCGTAAATATAACCGGTGCATCCGTCGTGATGTGAAATTCCATCATCTTCGTTATCATGACCCGAACAATTTACATATACTGTATCCCCGTAATCATGAATGTTAAAACCGTCATTTCGATTCCAAGCACCCTCGCAATCAATTAGCAATCCATTTGAACTATCTAAAGACCACCCGTTCGCTTGACCACTATAATTAGCGGCACAATTTTGCGCTTTTAAGTCTTTTATATTTTGCGCAACAATTGTCGTTTTTGTGGCGAACTTCGCTTCAACATCTTGTAAAACAACTTTTCTAGTTTTGGATACATCTACCACGCTTCCTTTTGTTACTGCAACATAAACCCGGCTTGCAATTGGTATTGATCCGGCATAAGGATTTACATAAACGTTTGTTCCATCGTATGTGAATGATCCCGGCGTTGCTTCAACTTCTGCAATTGTTAATTTTGGAACTAACTTTTTATTGTCCTCCCATAAGAAAGCGTTGTAGCTCGGTCTAGTTCCTCCGGTGTCAATTGGTAATGTTTTATTAACGAATACATCCGTATAATAAGTGTTACCCGCATATGGTTGTTTATAAATAGCGTTATATGTTACCCATGAAGCGGGTGAAAGTTTTTCCCCTCCATACAGATTTATCATTTTACCGTCCGGTTTTGCCTGGTCAAACGTCGCGTGATCCCTTGGTAAAATAGTAATCTCTTTTAACCCGGTTGCACTAAAGCTTACGTTGTAATAATCTCCGCGTTCTGCAATGATAATTGTTGCCCCTGCCGCAATTGCCCTAGAGAATGTCGCAAATGCTGTGCCCTCTGTTTTTCCATCCTTTGTATCATCACCAGTTGTTGAAACATGAAAAGTCGCCCCTGCCCCAACTCCACTAACCGCTTTATCAATCATGGCTCTTGTCGTGTACATGTCCGCCATTAGTAACTGTGAATTCGCTCCATTTTGAACTTTAGAAAGAGAAATATAATCAATCTTGTAATATACACTTGCCATTTGCTCCGCTGTATCAACTTGCAAATCCCACCGCAAACGTAATTTAGATGTATTTGCAGGAATTACAAAATCAGTTTTATAAGAACCCGTTGTCGTTATTGGAGAAGTAGCCTTTCTTCCTAACTCAACATTATTTGCATCATAAGCAATAACTAACATTAAATTATCACCAGGGCGCAATCCGTTAACCGTTTGAGCGTAAATGTTGTTTTCAAATCGAACTGTATCTCCCGGTAAAATAGTTGGGTAATCGCTTAATTTTAAATCAGTGTAAAACGCTTCTTTGTATGCTATTGTTACGTTTTGAAGTACGAATAACCCTTTTCCATTCACAACTTCTCTTTTACCAAATCCAACGGAACTAGGGGAAAGATTTGTTCCCCAATCAATACTCTTTATGAGTGGATCGGGAAAAAGATTTACGGCCCCGGCTTTTGTAAGAGCGTCTGCCGCCATTACTTGCGCCGCCGCGATATCATCTTTCATTTTTTGATCGACTTTACTTAAATACCGACCTGGCATAACAGTTGAATTTGTATATACAATACTTGTCCCTGTTGCTCCTGTACGGTAATCCATTCGCAATTCAAGTGTTACTGCGTTTGGCGGTACAGTGATATCTTGACCAATAAACCAACCATCTCCGACATTTTCTAGTTGGATCAAAGAAACGCCACCTATTTGTATAGGTGTATTTGTAGAATCTAGGAACCGATATTCTTTTCTTAATCCTGCATTATCAATTATCACTTTTACTGCTAATGAAATTTTTTTCCCTGGTGCTAAATCATTAACGCAATTAAACTTTCTAAAAAAATAAGCTTGTACAGAATCGGATGTTATTTGAAAAGTTTTTTCAGGTGTAATAGAAACGGTTGTTCCAATTGTCGGCATTGCAACGTACGTATCTCTATAAGCTTTTATTTCCTCTATTGTTTTTGACCCATCCGAACCATAAACAAGGTTTGTTGTTCCTGTTTGTAATTGTTGCGCCGATTGGTTTTTTGATAGTTTCGTATAAACAGAATCAGAAAACTTCGTTTCATCAACTGATTTAGGAGATAATCCAGTACTTTGATAAATTCCTCCAGCTGCCCAATAAGAACCATTCCAGTAGTACCAATTACCGTCAGCTGTTACTACATAAATACCGTTTCCACCAGTCGGTAACGATGACTGTAATGCATAAAGAGTCGGATATACACCTTTTGGTGAACCGCTTGCTACTGCTTGTAATTCGGTTTTTTCTGCTTTTTCATCTATTTTTGTATGAATTGCATTTGTATGATCTCGTAAACTTGTATAGATTTCACCATCTTTCCCTTGCCGAGCATCTACAATTTCTATATTACTATCACCTGAATCAGAAACTATATTTGATACGCGGGATTCTACTGCTTGAATATCTTTATCAACATCTTCAAAGTTTTCGTTTAAATTATTACGAAAAATACGATCAAAATTATTATCCAACAATCTATATCTGCCCACTTTATCACCTCCAAAATAAGACAAAAAAGAGCGCATATCGCGCTCTCTTCAGTTTTTTAATACATTGGTTCAGAAGTACCTGTAAGCATAACGTTGATTGCGTTAAGTTTTTCTTGTTGTAAAAATAGTTTATCGTTTTGGTTTAACACAATAGCTACATCGATAATCTTTGTCTCACCAGCTGTTACTACGAAATCTTTCATAATATCAACTGTATTTACAGTAACCGTAATTTTTGAATCTGCTACATCTGTGTTAGTAAAAATCATTTGTCTAACAGTAAGTTGTTGCCCTTGTTGTACATCAAATACTAATAATTTATCGATTTGTGGTACTCCTAGGTAAATTTGAACTGGTTTCATAATTAATTCCTCCTAATTTATATAAAATTCGTTTTTTAAAACTAATTCATTATTTACAACTTTATAATTCCCAATGTTTTGAGGTATTTCCCAAGAATCTACCTCAAAATAAAAACCGTATTCCACATTCGGGACTACGGTTTCACCAGCTACACTATTAATAATGTTTCCTTCACTATCTATGTTTACAAATAGCTTAATCACCTTATCCCTCCAGCCACATACGAATTACTCGACCGTAAACTTTTTGACCATTTGAGCTTTTTAAACGGACATATAGAGATCTCATTACATTTGTAGGAGTTCCTAAGTCAACTGTAATGACTTTTCCTGTAGCTTCAGCGCTCGGGTCTATTTCAGTAGAAGAAGCCACAGCTAATACTGTAATTGGAACTTCATCCCCGCCTTCTTCCACACTGATATAGCTTGTTGCTCCCGCTGTTGTATATTGTGCTACTTGTACTTTTAAATACCGATTCGTTTGTTTGAAAGTATAAAATTGACAATCTACTTGATTAGTTGAAATTGTTGCCCACCAATACCCTTCTGTTGTTACTTCTAGAGCAGTAAAAGGAGGCGAAGCTCCCTGAATAACAAACTCTGAATTCGGAATACCGTCTACGATATAAGATGTCCCGTCTGCTCGTTCAATACGAATTAAACCTTTATGAACATCAATGCCACCTGCGCCGATATGAACATACGCATTTGAGTCATACGGATCTACATACCAAACTCCAGTATTATCTGCGAAAGTCTCGGTATTCATATAGAGACGTTTCAAAGAAAGATTTAAGTTTCCACCATCATCCAACAATTGTTGCACTTGCCTTTGTGTCTGCTGAAACTGCGCCTGTATCGCACTTGCTGTTCTCAACTTTGTAAATGTAGAAAGTTCAACAATCGGACTCTTTGTTGGGTCCGTTGGGTCATCTTCAATTTGGATCACGCGGATTTTCACAGAAACTCCTGCTTCTTCATACAACATGTATACGTAATCTCCAAGATCAAATTTGTGAAGGGGATCTAATCCATTTTCAATTAAATTAGCAATACTTACTTTAAAACGTGTATCTATAACATCGTTAATTTCTTTTTTACATGCTTCCAACATCGTTTCAGGTGTTTTATATTTCTCGTCACGAATTGGTTTTTGTGGAAGACGCCCATATATTTTTGCCATTGGTGATTCGTATTCCACCATAAATTCATTACCAGATTCATCTTTACCATACCCGCGAATATACGTTGCGAAATTTGTCATATCTGTATCTTCATCAAATGTTTTAAGATTATGACCATATCGAAATTGCGCATCAGTTTCTACACCAATTTTATTTTTAAAGATAATTGTTTTATTTTTAATGTCGATTTTCATTTCAGCTCCATAGCGATTTAAAGCTGTCTGTAATAGAGATGATCTAGTGTCGTCACCAAAATTTTCAAATGTTGTTGCAGAAAATGCCCCTTGGTTTACCCAATTCCATCCCGTATCTTTAAAAATGAAATCCATACATTGATTAAAATTTGTATATCCATTCAGAAGATTATATTGCCAATCCATCATGTCATCAAAGAAGATATGCGGAGCTGTAATCGTTTTTCCATAATGACCACGTTTGTTTATGCCTAATGCGATGTATTCATCCCCATATCTATCTTTGATTTTCGCTCGCTTATCCGCGAGGTGATAAGCATGCGCTACATTTTCAGTATTTAATAAATAAAAAGAAATAGAGTGTTCACCATTCACACGTCTTTTTCTCTTTACTTCTTTATAATCTACTAAACCTTCTGATTGGCCATTTATTCCTGTTACCACTAACAATACTAATCACCTCTACAAGTAATAAAATCTAAAATCGAATTCTATATTAAACGGGCCTGTAACCCCGCCGATGACAAAATCGTTCCATCCTGTTGCAATATTTATGAGTTTGTAATTTGTATTCCCAAAAATACTCACTCCGTTTTTTAGAGACCTTACACCTTTCAATTCGATAACATCGCTAGCGGTTGTTTCCCCCGTATATTGCCAAACATCTCCTGTCGTCCTATTTGTAATCGAGAGATTCTGAGTTACACCGTATACTCTAATAACAAGTGGCATTCTTGGTTCTTTTGGATTTATTGCAACATCTCCAGCATTGTATACTTGGAAAGAAGTTACAGAAAATTTATAAAGCATATCTTCAGCAATCAAACCTTGTCCTATTTGCCAAAGTTCACTGTCGAAGGTCATTGGATCTAGGGTAGTACCTATACTTTCCGCATAAGGAGATACGCATTGCAAGGTTATATTACATCTACCGACTTTAGTTGTTATATGGTCCGGTGTGAACGAATCAGCACGTACCAACCATCGTTTTCCTGGTTCAGTGTCAACTGTTACATAAAAAGGTTCCCTTGAATCTAATATTTGAAAGAACTCATTTCTTTTTAATGCAAAGTCGGGGAAATCATATGATTCTATCAACAATGCCATAGGAATTTTTCTTCTTTGCGGCTGTGACGATACCTCAACGGGAATATCTCTCCCATCTATATATTCATAATTCACATTCACTTGTAATGATTCAGGGCGAAAATACAGTATGAAGTATCCTGTCTCTTTAGAAAGGATATATTTATTTCCATTCATTCGTTCAATTGTTAGATACATCATACACCCCCTGTGAAGAATAAACTTGTATTAATCGCTTTACCTTGAATAAGATCAATTTGTTCAGCCACAGCCTCAGCTAATATTTGCTTATCCACAACTAATTGAATTGTTGTATTTCCTTGAGATTGAGTCGTTTGATCTTGTTCCTGTTGATTAGTCATAACTTGCATAGACTTTTCAAAGAAACTTAGTAACTTCTCAAGCTTTGCTTCTAAATTAGGTGTTTGAATAATATTGTGGACTGTAAATGTCTCACGATTTGTTTTTATAACTTCAGCCGCACTTCCAATTGTTGAAGCTAAAGAAGAGAAATCCGAAGTTGTTTTCGTTTTAACTTCTATATCTGCTACATCCGGAATAGCTGCTTTAGCAAGGTTATTCGCTGCTTTTTGTACGACTCCGATGTTATCATTCATTCCCTCGGCTACCCCTGCCGGAACCCAATGTCCCAGCTCGTATTTCGCAACACGCGAGGGTGAGTTAATTCCTAATGCTCTTTTTGCTGCTGAAATCGCACCTGTAGCCAAATCAATAGCTGAAGAAATAACAGAACTTCTACCACCTGTAATACCTGATGCCATCCCTTTTGCTATTGCTGAACCAATTGGATAAGAATCACCACTTTTAAGTCCACTCTCTGCACCTTTGGCTACATCTCTTCCTGCATTTTGAGCATTTCCTTTTTGAGATCCTACACCTCTACCAAACATCGAACCAGCTTTTTGACCACCGCCACCATCAGTTGTTGACCCTAACACTCTAGAAACAACAAAACTTATAGCTTGAGCAACAGCACCGTTACTTCCCTGTGTTGATTGAACACCTTGTTTATGCGCGTTACCTTTATCGCTACCATGCTTTTGAGCATTACCTTTTTGCTGTGATAAACCGGAATCGGTAGAATTAGAAACGTTATCTCCAGCGCTTTTATTTCCACCTGCTGTGCTCTCTACCCCTTGTTTATGTTTATTACCCTTTTCTTTACCGTGGTTTCCTGCTTCTTCTTTTTTCTTACCTAAAGACTCATCAGTACTATTAGAAACTTTTTCTCCCGCTGCTTTATTTCCAGGCTCTGTACTTTCCACACCTTTTTTATGTGCGTCACCTTTGTCTTTACCAGCTTGTTCTGCTTCAGGATTACTTTTTTTTAATTCTTCGTTCACACCATTTACAACTTTAGAAGCTTCTTGTTTCGCTTGATCTAAAGTCAAACCCATACCTGTATAAAATTCAATTAGTGCTTGTTGAGTTTTCTGCATAGCAGACTCTTTGCTTTCACCAAGCTTTTGGAAATAATTTATCTGCTGTTCGGCCCATCGTTTTTGATAGTCTGCTTCACTTTCATTCAGCATGGTTTTAGTGTTAGTATCCCATTTCTTTAATCGTTCAAATTGATTACCAGTTTCAAGGTCTAACAACTTCCCACTTCGTGACATTTCGTTAAATAATGCTTCTGCGTTTTGTTTATACGTTGCAGTATTTTTAGCTAAAGTTTGCTGATATTGTGCATCATTTTTTGCCATCAATGTTTTACGAGTATCAGAATCCACATCCATTTTAGAAATAATATCTTTACGATACTCGTAATCTTTTTTAGCGGCATCCTGTCCTTCTTTGTAAACGTTATTAATTTGAGAGTTGTATTCTTTCGCTTGCTTATAAGAAAGCTTTCCATTTTCAGATACAATAGACTGCTGTATTGCCAACGCGTCTTTCTGATTTTTCGCAAAAGCACTGGTCATTTCTTGGAAAACATTAAGAGCATTTTGTAATTCCACTTGCTGATTTGCGGACATTTTCGAAGTATCAAGATTAAATTCTTGTTGATACTTCTTAATCGTATCTAATGCTTGCTTTGTTTTGCCAATATCCTTATCGATTGCATTTATAGCTTCTTGCTCGATCTTTTGACGCTGTTCACCGAACTTTCCTTCTGTATCTTGGAATAACTGCTCCATAACAACGGAAACATCTTTTTTGAATGTCTCTAATGTAGAAATAACATCAGTTGACATCTTAGAGTAAGTTTCAACTATTTTTGTCGCCATCTTGTCGGCTTCTTCACCAGTTGTACGAGAAAGCTGAAACATTTGTAATTCAGCTTCTTCTCTCATTTTTACATAAGATTTAGAAGCCTTAACGGTTGCATTAGAAACACCATCACCATATAAGAGTGCCTTTTCTTTCGATTCTTCTTGTGCTTTCGCAACATTATTGAGGGATGCAACTGTCGCATAACCGGCAATTCCCAGTGCTCCTAATGCTACGGTTCCTCCCACAATTGCAAGACCAAGTGGTCCAGCAAAGGTTAGAAGCGCACCAATTCCTAATGTTAGTACACCAACTACAGCTGTCACTCCGAGCAGTGCGGTTGCTAATGCTGCTGACGTAGCAATAACCTCTTGCGTTCCCTCGTCAAGATTGTTCCATTTCTGTACTAAATCCGTAATAACCTTAGCTGCTCCTTCTAATGCGGGTGTAAGTCCTTCTGTAAATTTAATCTTCGCTGTTTCAATTGCTCCGCTCATTTCATCCACGGCACCAGCAAGGTTATCCTTCATTTGTTTGGCTGCTTCAGCAGATGCTCCAGCACTATTTTCAAGAGATTTGGTCATTTCATCAATTTCTTTTGGCCCAGCTGAAATAAGAGATAACATTCCCGATACTGCTTCTGTGCCAAAAATAGTAGAAAGTGCTGCTGCTTTTTGAGCATCAGTCATTCCGTTCATACCCTTGGATAGTTGTTCTACTATTGACTCTAAACCAACGAACTTTCCATTAGAATCAGTTGCTGTCACTCCGAGTTTTTTTAATTCTGTGCTGGCTTCTTTTGGTGGATCTATAAGACGAAGTAACGCTGTACGAAGAGTTGTACCGGCCTGTTCACCTTCCATGCCAGCATTTGTCATAATACCAATAGAAGCCGCTAGTTCTTCTAAACTAATACCAAGTGATGCTGCAGGTGGTCCAGCATACTTCAAGGCATATTGCATGTCTGTTAAGTCTGCCGCCGAAATATTTGCTGTTTTCGCCAAAATATCTGCTACCCTTGTAGCTTCACTAGCTTCCATACTGAAAATATTTAATGTGGAAGCCATAACCCCAGCGGTCTGCGCCATATCAGATCCAGATGCCTCAGCTGCAGAAATAACTCCAGGCATTGCTCCAAGAACATCATCCACAGTGAAACCTAAAGCGGCTAATGCTTCTTGACCTTTCGCAATTTCAGATGCGCTTTTAGAAGTCGAAGCGCCCAATTCAAGCGCCTGATTTTTCAAGCTATTCAATTGGTCTGTTGTCGCACCAGCAATAGCACCAACACGGCTTACTTGCGCACCGAATTCCATGCCCACCGAGACCGCATCTTTCATCGCATACGTCATAGTGGCAAAGCCAACACCGGCAGTCGCGGCAACAGAGCCACCGATATGCATCATCTTGTTACCGACTGCATCCATGTTACCTGTGAACCTACCCCAAGCTGTACTTTGTTGTCGAAGCTCATTGTCTAGGCTTTCTAATCTTTGTTCGGTTTGTGTTAGCTCGTTTTGTAAGCCGTTCATACTTGCTCTTGCTTCATCTAAACGTATAGCAAGTTGCTTCGCCTCTCTAGAATTTTGACCTTCCGCTTGTACTAGACGTTCATACTCGTTTTCTAATCTATTAACCACTTGTTGTTGCACTTCTAATTTTGATGTAAGAGCTTCACCATGTAGAACAGTTTGTCTCATTTCGTTACCAAAATTCTCTGCGGAAGAAGAAGCTAATTTTAATTCAGAATCTATCTTCTTCATAGCAAGTGCAAGTGAAGACATATCATTCTTGAACTCATTGAGGTGCTTGCCTTCAGTAAGTCTATCTAGCTTTTGACTTGTTTGAGTCAGATCATTTTGCATCTTGTTTAATTCAGACGTTGCATAATTTAATTGCCGAGCAAGATTTTGGGTTTCTTTCGCATCCTGCCCTTTTTTATTAGCCGAATCAATATAAGCCTTCGTCAATGATTCTACTTTTTGTTTTTGCAACTCAATCTGTTTCGTTAAAAAATCCATCTTAACTTCTGATTGCCTGAACTCGTCTCCCCAAGTACCCACAGCTGTACGATTTGCTTGAAACTCACTTCTAAGAAGTTTCATTTGATCGCCGACAGCTTTCATATCATTTTTAAACTCAGTGGAATTAGAATATAACTCAACTTTTATTTTCTTACTCATTCATTCACCCCCTTACCCTAAGACTTGATCAATATACAGAACATCTTCTTGTTCTTTTTTATTCTTTTGTTGCTTACGTCTAGCCAGTAACTTCAAATGATGAACAATGTCCATCTCGTCAACTTGATTTTGAGTGAAGCCACAATCGATTAAGGCGTTATACATATCCATTACAGCTTCACTCATCGTTAGTTTTTTTCTTCTGTATTTTCACTTTCTGCTGCAAGTAAAGCGCTAGCTTTCTCGATATTTCCGATAACATAGTTCACTACTGCATAGATTGTTTTCATCATCTTACGAGAATCAGTTCCTTCCTCAAATTCATCAACAGTAAACTGATTTCCGTACACATCACAAACAAATTTGGAGTTTTTATCTAGTTCAAACTTTTCACCATTCCCACTTTCAAATGCTGTCGCGATATCCGAAGCTTGTCGGAACAATTTTCCACTAATGAAGTCTGGTGAAACAAAACGTTTATCTTCGTCATTTATTTTTAATACAAGAGTTAAATTCTCCATTTGTATTTCTCCCTTCAAATTTCATCATTTTTAAACATAAAAAAGAGAGGCCTATATAGAACCTCTCAATCTATTAAGGTGTTGGTGTAAGAACTGATTCTTTATACACCACTTGTTTGAACCAGTTATCTCCTTTTGTAAATGTCCCTCCATCTTCTGCTTCAGCTTTCCAACGACCATTATGCTGTAATGGCATGAACTTCATTTTTAATTTAGAAGTTTGTGGTGTTACTTTTCCTTCGGCCGTTTTCCCTTCAATCGGTAAAAGTTCTGATTTACCTTTCAAGAACCAATAATAACGGTATCCGCCCGTGGACAGCTTCGCACGGAATGCGAGCGCTAATTCCATCGTGACATCATTCACACTAGAGAAATACACGCCATTTTCCTCTGTTTGACCGAAGATTTTCTTTTGCAGAACCAACGGTAAATCAGCCACCTCAATCTCAACATCAATGTCACCCATGTTGTTAAGCACCGCATATGCACCGTTATCAGCATAAAATGTTTCACTTTCTGTTTTTGGATCGACTTTAACACTAACGCCACCAGGTAAATGTTCAGGCGTTCCGAATAAAGCTTCTGTTAACGTATCTGTAGTTAATTCAGCGATATGGAACATATCTAAACCGAAAAGTAATTTTCCCATAAATAAAAATCCTCCTAATTAAATGTTTTTACGTATCTCACAGCTTTGTGAAATACTTGGTCATCTTCTTCATACAGATCTATTGAACTGTAACGAGAATAACCCAATTCCTTCATCACCTTATCCGCTTCTTTCGCAATGGGTGTTTCTTTGGAAACATTAGATTCATTTGTGAAAATGCTTATTTGAAAACGAACTTCAGATGAAATTGCTTCATTATCAGCAAACTCATCATCCGCATTATTAATTTCTGTATAAACTAAACGAGGATAAGCATTAACATCTTTCGCCTTGCGATTATGAAACCCACCAGTGCACAAAGTAACTAGGTTAATGTTGGCTTTCAAGCTGGATAACAGCTCGCTTTTTGCATCAAAACTCATTTATCCAACACATCCATATACACGTTTTCCATCGCTTGCACAGCCTCTTGTTCACCCTCATCTCCACCCTTTTCAATAAATGGATATGCTGGCATCTTACTTGTTCCGAGCTCAAGAAAATGGGCACGCCAAGCAACTTTATTGTTTGGACCAACTTCAACAAATTTGCCTTCTTCAGAATTTTTGACCTTAGAGACACGAATGTTGTCTTCTATGTGTGGCTGATTCTTACCAGAACGATTGACTAAATCTCTTTGCTTTTCAGCAATGATTTCACCACCAACTTTTAAAGCACGTTGATCAGTTTCATCTATATCTGCGCCGATTTCTTCAAACATCTGTTCAAGTTCATCAATGCCGTCAAATTCAAACTTAGCCATTGATTCCCACCTCATTGCAGATGATTTCATAATATAAATCCGAATCCTTGGCGAAATCAAAATCTAAAACATCAAAAAGACGACCTTTATAGGTCGCTCTCATATTATGTTTTAAATTCTTATTTACACGAATAGTAATTCGTTTTGGTGATTTTACACCTAGAGCACCAGCTACAGTTACCTCTGGACTTCTCATGCTTCCAGCACCAACAATGGATCCCCACACAGTGAAATCATCTTTCCATTCACCTTCTGTCCAGTTGCCCTCGGCATCTTGTACACTTTCTCTAGATTGAAAAGTGATTCGTTTATTTAACTTCGCTGCGCTTAATGACTGTTTATATTTAAAAGGCTTCATATCAATCACCACTCAATATGATTTCTTCCAGCGCTTTTTCAATACTAAGGCTATTGATATTGCTTAAAAAATTTCTATCGAAATACTCAAGAGCATCGTTATAAACATACCGCGATCGTTCAAAGACTAACTCCTTGAACACTTCATCGGTATTAATGTCATAAGCTCCGCATACTTTGATTAATTTTTGATTCGATGCAGAAAGGATGCGTTTTAGGTTTTCATCTTCATCATCACCTAAGCGCATCCTTTCTTTAAATTGATCTAATATTTCAGTTGTGATGCTCATTCACATCACTCTCCATCTTCTTTTACTTCTTCAATAAAAACCTGTTGGTATTTATTTTTTGTCGTTGACAATTCTTCTAATCTTGCTTTACTTGCCTTTTTACCATCTGCAGGATACATATCTCCAACTTCATAAATATGTCCTGCATGCTTAGTCTCTTTGAAACGACTTACTACTTTGTATTGAGTCAATTTAAATACCTCCTAAGACTATCCAAAATTAAGGAGCTGGTACGGTTACAGCGAATTTAATATCTAAATCGTATAATAATGCTGCTTTATTATCTTTTGGCTTTCCGTTTGCAAATTGCTTGATTGTATAAAGCATTGCATCTTCAATCGCCAATGTTTGATCAAACTTGTTAGCTTTGTAACCACCAGCAAGAGCTGCAATATAAGCATCCTTCACAAAGAATAATGCTTTCTTTAATGGAATTTCTTCTGATTCAACCACTTGAATGTTATATGGTAATGCTGTTACCCATTGACCATTTGCTGTTTGAATAGTGTTACGAGCCTGTACGCTAATAGCATCTACAGGATTCACAACCATAACTACTTTATTTAAAACTTTACGAGATTTACCTTTAGCATCAGTAGATAATGCTTTAATAACATCATGTAATTCACCAGACACAACTTGACCAAATTCAGATGGAGCAAAAGTTAGTGTTCCTGATGAAGTTTTATCTGTCACAGCACCTGTATCAGCATCAACATTTTTCATTAAACCAATTGGTTCACTTTGAGCCGGACCACGGCCATTAACTAATCCGTATTCAAGACCTACAGAGTATGATTCCACCAAAAGGGTACGAACATATCTTTCAACATATTCTGGTCCCAATTCAAGCATATCTTTTGGGATAGCTGCAAAAGCTGTAAGCTTCAATTGTCCAATTTGTTCTTCTCGGAATGCAGTATTAACTTGACCTTTAATTTCTCCGAACAAAGAACCCCATGCGTAGGTTTTTGTTGGATCAGAGTAAATAAAACGAGTAACAGCCCCTAAGTCCTGTAAACCAATTGCATCAAGTAAAGGATGAGCTGCAATTAAATCTTCAAATACACGTTCTTGAGTTGTTACAGGTAAAATAGAGTCATCTTTGAATCCTCCATCTTGAACAACAGCATTGAAGAATTTACGTTCTTCTGAAGTTAAAACATTTTGGCCGCGTGATGCTAAAATTTGAGCATCTTGTGCTTCAATACGCGCTTCTGCTGAGATTTTTTCACCTAAATCTGTCACAAGCGTATCAAACATATCATCAAATGCTGCAGATAAATCTTCCATTTTTGTATCTTCTGCTTTTACTAGATTCATATACGCTTGCTTTTTCGCTTTGAAATTTTCCATTGTACCTTTTAATTTCATAGTCATAAATGTTTTCCTCCTAATTTTTAAGCATTAAAAAAACCTTTTCCGTTTTTGGTTTCCTTCCACAGGGGGAGGTGATACCGGATTAGGTTCATTTGATAAATTCATATTTTGTTGTAACTTATTCGTTACTTGATCAATAATCTTTTGCATTTGGTCATCAGTAATACCAGAATCATTTTCTTCTTGTTCGAATTCCACTTTATCAGCAAAACCTTCTTTTACTGCTTGTTCAGCCGTAAACCACGTTTCAGCTTCTAGCAAGGTTGTAATCTCTTCACGATTTTTACCAGTTTTTTGTTGATAAATTGATACAATCGACTCATCGTATGCTTCCAGTGCATTCAACGTTTTTTGAATATCTTGTTTGTTTCCATACGCTATTGTTGAAGCTTCATGAATCATCATGCGTGAGCCTGTACGCATAATTACTTCATCGGCACCCATCGCAATGATTGATGCTGCAGACGCTGCTAGTGATGTGACTTCCACAATTACTTTTTTGTCTAAATCCTTTAAGTAATTGTAAATTTCAACTCCTTGATCTGCATCGCCACCACCACTATTTAACTTAATTCTAAGCGTAGATGATTTAACATCCTTCAAAGCATTTCTAACGCTTTCAGCACTAATAGCTTCATACCACCAGCTACTTCTTCCTATATATCCTGATAACACCATCTCATGCTCATCATTATCTGCAATTGCTTGATTGGAAAACTGATACGGTATGTGTTGGATTTTATTTTTCACTTTTCATCACCTCCTTTAACAGAATCAGCAGATTTATAATTCTTTGTAATTACAAACTTGTCCAGTTCTGGATTATGAGAACGTTCAGCACCAAACAATTTTCGCACCTCATTTCGTGTAAATGCACCACTTGCTACTAATTTATCTACTGCTTCAGCATGATCGATAATGTCTTTTTCTTTAACACCTGTCACTTCAATTTTTTCCCCTGCTAGAAAACTCTTTTTTTCAATTAGTTTCGCATTCAACTCATCTTCAATTTTTTTAACTAAAGGACTGATACAAAATTTAATGTAAGCTTTAATTGCTGTTTCATAATCACCCATATCACCACGTACCAGAGCGGTAGGAATCCCTAAAATATTGGCAACATGGTCTATCAAATCTTTTTTCAATTTTGATAGTTCATCTACTGATTTTCCACTATTTGATCCATCTGCTATTTCTTCATAATTAAAACCTTTTAGCTTTGGAACAATCGCGAAAGCATTGTTACGAAAAGCACCAAACAGCTTATCCATAAAACTTTGTAACTTGGTACGGTTTTCCCCTTCCAAATTCTGAATTGCTTCAATTTCAGCTGTTGCACGAATTTGATTTGAAAACATATTGGTTTCAATCATACGACTAAAGAGTTGCGTATAATCTTCAAACATTCCACTCATAAACTTTGTCAATTCTTCGTTGTTGTAAGTAATATGAATGACTTCATCCATTCGAAAAGACCTTTGAAACGTAAAATCCTTTACAGTGACACTCTTGAAAACGTCAGGAAATACAGCATATTCGATACGATCAAAACTATCTGCAATTAACAAATCATTTTGATCTGTAAGAATGACCAATACTTCATTATCAAATATCAGTTTATACACGAAATCTTGCCAAAAATCAGCTGCGCTTTGATCTGTATTCGGTCTGATATTCAATAAATAGTGCCAGTCGTTGTATTGACGTTTATCACCCTTCATTATTCGAAATTCAGATAATGAAATGGTTCGAGCAATAAAATTAATACAAGTCTCTAAAGCCATTTTTTTCAAATATGCTCTTTGACTTGTTTCAATACCGAAGAAATCATAATCATTTAACATTTTATTAATCTCTTTATTTTTACCAAGTACATCAGACAACCAACTCATAATTTTCTCTCACCCCCTTCTTAAAAATCCAAAGCATTCAGTAAGTCTAGCGCGGCACCAATATCCATTTCTCTTACTTCATCAGCTCGATACATAGCATGTACAAACGCTTGAAAACCATCTGTTTTTCTACGAACTGGCTCTTTCTTTTCGTAAAATTTATTACCATCTTTTTTGATAACAACAAGGACATTATTTGTATACCAACGCATTAATGGATTGTCGCCAAATACTATTTGACGATGAGCAAAGGCAACTTCAATTCTAGGGGCAAGCAAACTATGAATAGCTTTAGGATTTCGAATCACTTCAACCTCAAATCCAGCATCTTCAAAAAGTGTCCGTAACAAGTCCGCACGGAAATTATCGATAATAATTTTCTTAATTTCATAATGATTTCGCATTTCAACGAACCATGCTACTAAGGTATTTGGGTCAATTGTTTCTCCTTCCACAACTGAAAGAAGGCCTTGTTCTTCCCACTCTCGAATAGGAGCGAATTTCTTCTTACCAGCTGTCTCAGCATCTTGTTTTTTTGAATAACTATAGTATTTATCAACAAATTCCTTACGAGCATAAGAATGTGTTTTAAATAAATAATCACCCTTATTTCTAAATAACAATCCACATGATGCGAAGTCTCGAATACTGGCATAATCGACTGAACCAATACATTCATGGCCACGTAAATCCTGCATTTCACGATTAGTTGCTGCAATCTCTTCCCATTTTGCAACTGACCTTTCTAAATCAGTAATAGGCAAGTTCATTCGCTTCGTCATGAACTCTTCACGGTTGCTTGGGTCATCCTCTAAGTCTTCATATTCTTCCTTTATCGTTTCAAATAACCCTTCAGCATACTCGCTTAACGGTTTTGAAAACATAGGATTTGGAAGCTCCCAATTATCTGGATCATCAACTTCACTTTCATCATTAAGTTTACAAATAAAAGGAAATACAGCATTTGGTCGAGCTTCACCATTTAAAACTTTCATAGCCTTTTCTTTTAACTTATCTAAAAAGCCATCTCGTACATATCCATCTGTACCGATATAAAATTCACGCGGGTTTTTCTTTTTTCCCAAGCCGCTGATGTGGACGCGGACATCTTTATTACTCTCATATTGATGTATTTCATCAAATACAACTGCACCATCACGCAGACCATCTTTTGTGTCTCCGTTTGATGTTCTAAACTTCAATACACTGCCAGTAGCTTTTGAAATGGTTTGTGTCAAGGTTGTTTTGAAAGCTTGTTTTAAAATTTCATTTCTTTTAACACATTTGTGAACCTCATCGGGGCTTGTCTTTGCTTGTTCTTCACTATTTGCAACAACGGAAATGTTGTACTCTGGAATACCATGTAATTCACTAATTAAAAAGTGAATAATAACAGATATTAACCCGTTCTTTCCGCCGCCGCGCCCTAACATCCACAGGAATTTACGATAAAACACCCGGTCATTCTTCTTATAAAATAAAAAGACGAATGCTATTAAGAATTTTTGAAATGACTGTAATGGAAAGTACCACTTCTCACCAAAGCGGATACAGCTCTCAATCATTTCATCATCAAAATACAAATCGTCTCTGTTTAAAACGTATTTTTCTAGATATTCAATTAACAGTTCTCTTTCTTTGTTGAACTTTATTTTTCCAGTTCGATAAAGTTCGATATATTCATCAACGTACTTTTGCCTGATCATGTTAAATCACTTGCGCTATAGCCCACATTAGGAGTGTTAGATTTAGGAGCGAATTTTATATCTCTTCCTAATGCAATTAAAGAACTGTTAATTTTATTTCTTTCACTTATAAGAGGATGGGCCTTCACAAACAACTGAGATCCATTTTTGATTGTTACGGATTCACCCTCTTTTTTAATAGTGCTGTTTATTTTTCTAAAAGCCCTAACTAGATCAATATATCGTTCTACTTTTTCGACCTCGACTAAATCCGCAATATCAATACTGTTCATTAGCTGCTCTTTCAATTTTGTAATGCTAACAGCCACATTTACCCACCCCCCTTACGCGCGTAAAATCGAAAAAAACCTGACAGTTAAGCCCTCCTCCGGTGCCAGCTTCCCCCAAGAGTTAAAACTTTTGACCCGGGGGGTATATTTACCACTTCTCGTCATTCCATTTTGACTCTTTCGCTTCGAAAACCCTTCCGTGCTCTTTGTTATGGCAATCCACACAGACTGTTTCAAGGTTATTTTTTTCAAGTGCAAGTTCCGGATTATGCTCCAGCTCCTTGATATGATGGACAACTAACTGTATCTTCTTACGCTTTGCACGTTTGCTGTACTCATTGGTATCAATACGAACACGACCATTACGTTTACACTCTTGGCATTCATAGTTGTCACGCTTCTTTACTTGTTCACGTAGAATCTTCCACTCGCCACTATCATAGAACTTACGCTTCTGTTGTTTGGTTTTGTACTCTTTAGCTATATCAACCACCTCATGTTAAATTATCTTAATAAAGATATATTTTGTTGAATCAGGAGGAAATGTGTTCCATTTTGACGAATTAACAAATTGAAGAGAAGTAGTAAATAAACAACAAAGGTGGTAAAACATGTACAATTGTATTAATCAAGAAACCCTAATCACTATCATTCCAACTTCTAGACATGGTCAGCCTTATGACAAAGCAAGAGTGGAAGCAATTTTTCAATTAAGTGAGCCTATCACTGAAAATGATGCACTGTTAGTTCCACCAGAAATGGAACTAATTCCTCCACATATATTCGAAATGCTAAAATTAAGTCATGTGAATTTAGCACCGATGACAGAATCATACATCACGCAAGCTTTAAGTGATTTTGCAACAGAATCTAGCGATCCAAGTAGAGAACAAGAAACTACAGAAGACGCAATGCTCGGTCTAGTAAGAAAATATCTTACTAAAGTAACACCTCAACAAATTGGTTCAGATTATTTTTACAGAGTAAGTTATGAATACTCTGTTTATCCTAATGAAAATGGTTCTTACTTCTTATATGCTACAGTTCCATTTAAAGGATTTAATATGCCTGCAACAAGTCAAGTTCGTTTTATTAGTATTCTTCCTACAGGTTCAACAGTAATCAACACTACTGGTAAAGACCTTAATCAACAAATTCTTACAGCTGATCAAGATGATGTTGCGAATGGTAAACCAGTTGTAAGTTACTTCTGGCAAAATGACCCTGACTTTATTGTAGAATATAAATACTAATTCACTATAATACTACTTCTCTATCAGCTAGGGCATCTAGTCCTAGCTTTTACTTTATAACTTCATAATCTTCTTTTAATAAATCTTCAGATTCTAGACTAGAATAACAAATAATTTTCTTTTCATCATTCACATGTGCAATCATCATACGGTCATTATTATCTTCACAGCCAAATGTTTCATAATTAAACTTCAGACCATATTTAGTACTTTTACTTTTAATAATCTTACCTTCACGCATATGAGGGAATGCTTCTTCAAATTTCATAGTCACTTTGCTCCTTCAAAACAAACAGCACCCGACTAGATGCTGTAATGTAATTTATTAATTAAAATCGGCAAACTTCTACACAATAAAAAGAAGAGCACCTGTTTCCGCAAGCACTCTTCATTGGGATTTGGATTACGATATTCAAGTTAAACGGTGTACAAGCAGTATATGCTCGTCCTTCGGAAAATGTGAAAAAGCACCCAAATGGATGCTCTAACTTCTACTATTCTTTTATTTAATTAATGTACGGTATGTGAAGTTTTACCCTTCTCTCAATCACTTGATATCAATTTATACTGTTGCACGCTGAACGATACGACATCAAGTGACTGGAAGAAGAACAAAAGCTCTTCAATACTTCAATGTTCATTCAACCAGCAACATCGAAGCTGGCGGAAATCAAGGTCTTAATCATGATACAAAAAGGACCGTTTTAATTATAAAAATATCCTTATGAGTCGTGTTATCTCCGCCACTTCTCACAATACAAATATAACACGATGAATCCAAAATCAACCGGCACATTTGCGGTCAAAAAACGGTCACGACTCTGCCAATAAATAAATTTAAAACACAAAACAATTAATCTTCCAATATAGTACCATATCGTTCTTCAACTTTTTTTTGTAATACTTCAAACTCATTAGCTGTTAATAAACCACATTTATAAAAATGGCTAACATATTCCTGTATTCTCTTATTATACTCAGGATGAAATTCATCAGGAAGATCTGCTGTTTCATCATCAACTTCATCAATTAGTTGATAATATTTTTGTCTAATCATTGTATAGAAATTTTCCCCATCCCTTAACTCTTTTAACTCATCTATAGTAAAAGAGATTATAGGCAATCTATCTTTATACATAATCTTTTTTCTCTTACCTTCTCCATATCTCCAACCCTGTCCACCAATTCCTAATTGTGAAATGAAAATTCCGAAAGAAGAATCTCTAGTAGGTAGTATCTCAGCAAGTTTTGTTACCATTCCCACATCAACTGATTTACTCTTATAATTCTTACATTCACATATAATTTTCGGACCAATACATTGAAGCATAAAAGTCGGAAGTACTTTTTCACTTAATTTTGTCTCAATATCAGTTTCATTATCACCTGGTCTTTTGTTTTTGGAAACTTCAACATCTTGAAACCTTTTAAAAAGGAACATAGCAAAATCTTCGAGTACTCCACCTTTTTTCCAATTTAAGTTTCTAGGCCAATCTTTACTTTCCTCAATTTCTTTAATATGCGCATCAAATATTTTTAAATCTTCATTATTATCAATTGGCTGCCAAAAAATATTGTCAAACTCAGGTGCATCCATTTGTGCTATAACATTCTGCAAATCAGTAAAGGCTTCTAAGTTCATCATCTGTAGATTCCCCTTTTAAATCCCACTTTTGCATTTTTCCAATCGTAAGAAGATCCACACTCATTACAAATAAAATCTTTTGGTGCAGAATAATAGTCTTTAAGTGAATTAAACCATACAAAGTGCTCGTATTCTTCTCCATTACAATTGACACGAATAACAATCTGTAAATATTTCTCTTTGTATAATTCAATCAATATTTTTTCTGCACTATCTAAATCAAGTGTAGCAACTCTTGCTAATTTGTTTTTAGTTAAAATGTCATTTGGCCTGAGTGACAGAAGTTCCTTCTGGATTTTCTGTATTATTTCCGGTGGCAACTTGTATTTGTTCTCTATATTGGTTAAGTCTACGGATAACAATGTTTACCACTTCCTCTTCAATAAAGGTATTTGTACCCCTAATTAAATACGCATCTCTTCCTTGTTCGACTAAAAATTTATGTACCCTATCACCTTTTTTTAGATTTACACCTAATAAATCTATATCCCCATCTTGTCTAGATCGCTTTGCTGCTTGTGCCGCAGGACCACTTGTAAAACCATCCTCAGTTGATTCTACACTAATTATATGTGTTACTCCATCAGATCTTTGCTTAAATATTGTAAATGAGTTTTCCTCATCGTCATCACTAGGCCCATAATTCTCCAACAACTGCACTTCAAATGACAATTGAATATCCTGAATTAAACGATTAACTAAAGCTGGCTCATTATCGGTATCGATATCAGCCTCTTTCAATAGCTTAGTTGCAAAGTCAACAATCTTTGATTGGGCATTAAATGAGGCTGCGGTAATCTTAGGATTATTATGACTCGTTGCGTCTTCAGCTAATTCATATAAAGCTTGCGGAATCCAAGTTGGTGCTTTTATATATACTTCTCCAATATATTCTTTCACTTTTTCAAAAATCATATTAGCAATTGGAGTCCAGTCATGCCTCTTATCTTTTCTCACACCATTTACGTTTAAAAGATTACTCGTTGGGTTAAAAATTATCTTACAATCATTAACGTTGTCGAAGCAAACGAAATGACTAAAAAATATTTTTTTATATATTCTATTAGATCCATCTTGTCTTGAACTACTGACTTCACATGGTGAAACAAATGAAAATACATAGCTACCGTTTAATTCGTTCCTATGTATACCCGTCAAAGTAATGTCGTTTAAATTAGTCATAACTTGACTGATATCTTCTGATTCATTATTAGGGTCGATTTCCCACAACTTCATACTCACTAGATTTTTCCTGTTATTATATAAACCCTCTAATGTTTCTTTATTTATACTTTCCTGCAAATTATATACATACGTATAATTATTCCCATCAATTTGATGTAATGCTAACCATTCTTCTAAAAATGATTCAGGGATTATTGGTCCTAAAAGCCCAACATTTGTAACCGTATCTTGAAGTACTTTAACCATATCATCTCTAGATGATCTTTTCTTTAAATTAAACTTATCAAAAAGAATTTGAAAATGTCTATATTGAGTATATGTATCTAATATTTTTAAAGTATTATGCCAATTTAAATTCAAACGATCTCCTCCCCATTTTTTCTTCATTATTACAAATCTTGTATAATTATAACATATATTACATTTAGTTATCCATATCTTATATTTTGTGTAACTGTCCTAAACGCTGAACCCCTTGATATCAGCAACTTTATAAGCATTTCTATTTTGAGTTACACAACACAATAAAAATGGTTAACTGTAAGAAATAAAAAAGAAAAAGCGATAATTAGATTTTAAATCTAGTCATCGCTCTATCCATTGCATCTTGGTTTACTCCTATATATCTAAGCGTTACTCTTTCCGATGAATGGTTGAATATCTCCATTAGCAACGCAATATTCTTTGTCTGCATGTACATATGATATCCGAATGTCTTACGTAATGTATGTGTGCCTATCTCATCTAACCCAAACTCAGCTGCCGCTGTTCTAAGTATCTTATATGCCATGCTCCTGCCTATTGGTCTGTTACTACCTTGTCTGCTTTTAATTAAGTATTCATGATCTTCTCTTTCCTCAATAAACCATTTCAATTCTTTTCTTAATGCTGCAGTAATTTGAATCCGTTTCTGCTTACCTGTTTTCATTTCACGCATTGAGATGTGACTACCTTTCAAGTCACCAACCTTCAGTTTCAAGATATCACTAATACGTAACCCTGTGTTAATTCCTATTACAAACAGGATATAATTGCGTTCACTCTTCTCTTTCAGATACTCCTTTATTTGCTGTATCTGCTCTGGATCACGGAGAGGTTGAACAAAGTTCATTGTTCATCACCTCCAGTTTGTTCTTGCTCATAAACTTCTAATCTAAGAGCAAAAGCAAGCTTATAGAACGCTCTTGCTTTAACACGTCGATAAGTACGTTCGCTCATGCCAATTTCGTTATAAACTATGTAGTCACATACATCTTCATCTTCTAAATAACGTTTGATAATAATGTCTCTTTGATTCTTTCCGGCTTGGCTGTTACCAAAACGACTCAATGCCTGATCAATACGGAATGACATTTTCTCAAGCCACTCTTCTCGTTCACTTTGCTGCATATTTGCTACTACAACATCTTCTAACGGGTTACCAACTGCATGTGTAGGACCATGTTCTCTAACTACATAAGAAGGAGTGACTTTCATTTCTCTACGAATCATTCCAAACTGTCTATATATACGTACACTTTCAAGAACACCTTCCAACTTTTCCTGTGTAGCTGCTCTATCGATTTTTGGTAAGAAAGATAATTGTTTAGTCATGTAAGACCACTCCTTTTTATTTTTAATTACTTTTGTCTTAATGCGCCGCGTCTACGTTCATATCGTGGCCCGCGAATCCCCATCAAATCTTCGATGTCACGTTTACTCAGCTGCTCCTTTCGTTTTTTCTTATTTTTCTTTTTAATCTGTTGCGATTGTTTTTTCCACTCACGTAATTGGTCTTTTAATGCCTTCATTCCCCACATCTCCCTTTATAAAAATAAAAAGGACACCAACCACTATGCAGCAAATAAGCTACTGCTTTAATGATTTGATGTCCTCTAGTTTTCTAGCCAGACCATATTTTGTTTCCTTTATTTTAAAATTCCATCTTTTACAAATAGATTTCTCCATGCCTTTGCAACCCGATGGTTATCAACTGCCTTAGCGCGACGCATAATAGCTTTTCTCATCTTCTTTTTCTTTAATTTAGACATACTATCAATCTCCTTTTTAAAAGGATTATTTTGTTAAGAATTAATACAACAACATACATTATTTGTTTTGTGCAGTAATTCCGTACTTTTCCAAAATCGGTTTATGGTATTTCTCTTCAGCTTTTTTTCGAGCTGCTATAGCATCTTCTTTTTCAGTAAATATCCCTAAGGTTATATTTTTCTTATTAATTGTTATATACGCTTTCCATTTACCGCTTTTTTTGACAGGGCGCACTCCCTTTACGCCAGAAGTGTTATCAGAAGGTACTTTTGATGTAAGTGCATTCAAAGAAGTTTTTTCAACAAATACATTTTTTCTATTGTGTTCAATTGTTCTTTTTATTTTTTCAGCACCTAACTGTTTCTGTAAGCAACCGCATGATGCTATCCTGCCGCTTTTCAAGTGTCTCGGTTGTACCGCCTTATAATTACCACAATCACATATGCAGTCCCAATAAATCGATCTCTTTGTTCGTTTTTGAGATTCTTTAATAACTACTAACCTTCCGAATCTCTGCCCTGTTAAATTCTCTTTTGAACGTTCTCTGGCCATTTCACTGTTTAGACACCCACATGATCGAGTGCATTTTCCTAAATTCCCAGCAAATACTTCTGTATGTTTTCCACAATCACACACGCATTCCCATATAACACCAAGATACTTTGTACTATTACCTGTTGTACGCTTACCTGTATCTCTAATCACTGTCAATCGTCCAAATCGTTTACCAGTTAAATCTTTCACTTTTGCACTCATTACTTCTATTCCCCTCCGCATAATATTTCACCATCTGCACATACTACAAACAGGCTACTCCTAGAACTCACAATCTGTAGGCCTATTCTCCCCTCTCCAAGGGTGAGCAGTTAGCTTTTGCTAGCTGCTCTTTTAATGTTCTGTAGAAGCGATGATACAAGGTTCAGTAATATTCTCGTGTTTAATTACCCATTCAAAAGTCTTGTGGACAAATATTTTATCTCCATATGGTTTACCAAATTGGAAGTTGTTCTTTTCGCTTTCCGGAAGTTCATCTATGTCCACATACATTGTTTCTTGTAAACTTACTTCACCTTCGAAACATTCGTTTATATCATCATCGTCAAAACCCGTCTCTTCTTTATAAAACGTTTTTGCTTGATCATCCGTTTCTGCACAAACCCAATCACAATCACTAAATTTATATACTTTCATCACGATTCCCCTTTACTACAAAATGAAATTTTTATAATGTTACACTCTTTTTAACTAAGCGCTCTCTGTAGTAACCAACACGATAAAAGTATGTCCCTTTCCATCCCATAAGGTCCTCACTTTCATGAACCTCTATATCTCCATATAAATCATGTAGCTTTTGCAGATCATCAACTCTTTCTTCAATACCCATATTTCATTTAATCTCATAACCATCCGCTTCCATTTCGTCACGATGCTTTTTATATTCATCACGATTTTTATAAACGAAAAACCGTTCTTCACGTTCGATAGTTTGAAAATAAAACTCGTTCACTCTTCATCCCCCTCATCCAATTGAAACAACCTAATCCGGCTTGTACTGTTCCCACACTTTTTAGCATAAGACGGAGTAAGTAAATACCTTAGATACGATAACGTCCTATTTGTTCCAGCGCTAATTTCCAATATAGTTCCTTCTGTAATAAACTGATCACCTTGATACAAAGCATATATCCGCTTGTCCCATGGAATCACTCTCATTCCCCCTTGCTCTGAAATAGTGTTTTTGTTACTTGATATTGTTACGCTCTTTCATCTCTTCAATTAGATAATTGATTTTAAGTAATAACGCTTGTTCACTTTTAAAATCATCTTCCGTACTTCCATCGCGCATCATATATTTCAATATTGCGTGTTTCATTGTGTGTAATTGCTTATATGAAAACTTCGCTAGTATTCCGCTCACGCCATTCTTCCTTTCTCTCAAATAACTATTTTGTTCAAATTTTAAATAGATGTTAATATTCTTAATAAAGGAGGTTTACTGATGAAAATTTCATGGATAAAGATTTCTTTAATCATTTTCATAGCACTTTTCCTTTTAATAATTTTATATTTTGGTGGTATGTCACTTTTTTGGAATAAGCCATAAATTAAGTACAGCAGTTAGCTTTTGCTAGCTGTTCTTTTTCTTTAAAATAACGCTTTTGTATTAATCTTCGAAATCTCCTTCTTCCACCATTGTTTCTAATGCTCCCTCAGGAATACCACAATCAGGACAGAAACTTTCTTCGCAACAAGGACAGCTTACTAAAAACGTTTTACACCCCGGACATTGTTCCATTCTTACTACCTCACTTTCCTCCAAAATTCAAAATTGGTACTAATATCCGTTACTTAACCGTTCATAATTAACTTTGTTCTTAGCAAAATACGAATCCATCATATCTTGATGATTCATTCCTAACTTGTATCCAATAGCAATTAAAGCTCCTAATGCTTTAGCGTAATCAAAAATACATGAGTAATCAGCTTTGTACATAACTCCAAACAATTCATGAAAACTGCTTTTGGCATCTTTGAATTTATTTGCTAATCTCAAATGCCTATCTGAACCGATTATCAATTCAACATGTCCATATTTATTACCAAGCGAAGCTACAAAGTGCATACAATCTGCCCACTCATCATATTGACGCACCTTGTCATCACTCTTATTCTTTTTCCAGTACTTGAAGAATCCATTCTCGTTTGAAAGCTCACCTAATTCTGTATATAGCGCATGTGTTACATCACCAGTTAAGTTCTTATCTTCCAAACCGTGTACTTCTACAACCTTGCGATCCAGTCGCTCCTGCGCTTCGAAAATCTTTTGAATGTTTAACATTGTTCCTGCTCCCTTCACTTTTATTAACAAACCCCTAAGCCAAGCGGTCTACTTTTAATTTGATACTTATCTGCCTGATCTAAAATAAGAAGAGCAACTTCTGTTTGATGCCTTCTCAAACGTTTTGCTAATTCCGGTAAACTCATTCCTTCATTCCATAACTTTCTAAAAAGAACGACATCCCTTTCGTCCCAGAGGAAATTCGCTTCTTCTAAAGCAACGTATATTTTCAAACGTGATTCTTTCATTGATTCGTGCTGCCATGCTACCGCCATGTTACTTATCTCCTTTCCTTAACAAAGGATTATTTTATCTTTTCAGTAAACTTAGTATCCACTCGATCTACTTTTCCATTAACCCATACTGCCACTTGTTCACCATATCCGCTTACTGGTGGTTCCACTGAGATGACACGGCCATCTTTCACAACATAGATTTGATTCTGAGAAATATCTATTTCAGCTGTTAATTGTTTAGTTTTTGTAAAGATTTCCTTTTGCACAGACGCCCCACCCTTTGTTTTAGTTATAATTAGGATATTCATCTATCGATGAGTACCCTATGTGACCAGGAATCTACCTGGTCTTTTTTATCTCAAATACTCCACAACATTTACAGGACAAAATCCACTTCCTAAATACACACGTACTGGAATAGCTTCTTTATGATCCCTTGCTGCTTTGCATAATTCTTCAGCTGCTTCCCAATTAAAAGAGTTGTCACGATCACGTTGGAAACGCCATATTCCAATTGCATGCTCTTCAAAAATTTCATAACGATCATCTTGTTTAGTTGTACGAGGTAGTTCATCAATACTTTTAGCATTAGAAGGAATCTGTACGCGTACATCAGTGTATGTAATATTGCCAGTTCTTCTTTTTACATTTGCTTTACTAATATCAAACTGCATGATTTCAGGCTCCACATCGAAAATGTTTAACTGCTTCACCATTTCTTCATACTCTCCTTACCTTATAAGACTAGTAATCTTAAACTGCATAAACGCCTTTTCTTGTATCCTTGATAACCCGTCTATCTTTATCGAAATACGCTATCTCGAACATTGGATTACAACTATATGGAAGGGTATCTCCATCAAACAATACGTATAAATCATTTTTATAATTGCCAACAATTGTTCCCATCCGTCCTAGAATTTGAACTCTCATTCCTAAATAAGCAAATGTGATTCTTCTTTTTTTGCACATTCTACGGAATCTTTCTTCATTTCCAAAGAACTGTTTTATATCTGCTATTCCTAAATTGTTGCATTCAATATACTTTACAAACTCTTGAAACTCCATTTCGAAAAATCCTCTGTTAAATGTTCGATAGTATTCATACTTAGCATCTTTTTCTGACTCAGCAACAATTACATGTGGGCATCTCCAATGTTCAAATACTGTTTGCATTTTGAACTTGAATTGTAGAGTCATTTACCAAGCCACCCCTTCTCTTCTCCCTTTTCAAGGATAAGATCAATTAACACTTTTGCTCCTTTTGAGCTTAGAGTGATTCTTCCATTCAATAGCTCAACATTGTCTTCAGAAAGCTCACCTGTAACTAGGCAAGCTTTCTCATGTTTTCTTAAAACAATGTCTTTGTCATTAACATGTATTTCTAGTGGCGTACCTTCAACAAGACCTAACGTTCTACGAATTTCAACTGGAATAACTACACGACCAAGCTCGTCCACTTTTCTTACAATGCCTGTGTTTTTCATAACATCATTCTCCTCTGTTATGCTTATATTTTTGTAATACAGCATCTAATCGTTTACGTTCTTCCTCTATATCTGGACTTTCATTTTGTTGTTGTTGAGATTCACTCTCTTGTTCTTCTTGTTGATGAAGCCAATCTGGTACAACTTCTTGTCTTTTTTTATAACCTGTACCTATGCGTTTTTTGTTTTGCTGCTGTCTACGAAATGCTTCTTGAGCTGCTTCTACATCTTGAACTGTTTTGAAATTGTTACTATGCCAGTCTTTTAAAATCCCTTTTACATACGACCAATTCCGTTTATTGTTTTCTAAAGTAATTTGCATCGCTTTAACAACTAGGTCTTCATTAAGATCCTCTACCCAATTGTTTATTTCTTCTCCCATGAATGGAGAAATAACCCCAAAATTTTTCATGTAAAAATCGATTGCGAGATTTTCTACTACTGGATAATTTTTAATTTTTTTTTCTTCTTCTTCTTGTTCTTTTTCTTTTTCTTCTTCTTCTTCTTGTTCTTGTTCTTTTTCTTCCCCACTTGGCGTTAACGTGTCGTTAGACGTATCGTGTGGCGTATCGTCAATGAATGTAAGAAATACATTTTTAATTGATTCATTACTGATATTTGGAATTACTAAACGCAACAGATTTCTATCTTTTACATCTTTAAGTTCTTTGGTAACACAATCAATAATTGGTTTTCCACCTCTATTCAAGTTGTACTTGGCCCAATTCTTTACAACTAATTCTCTTGTTTCTGCATTGTATTTAATTAACTTGTGGTGCTTTTCAAATCTATCAATTAGTGCATTAACAGCTTCTGGTGAATAACCTATATCGAAAGCTATTTGTTTTTTTGTGATTTGGTAAATACCGATTTGCGTAGTACATGGATTTGTAAGTAGATAAAGGTAAAAATACTTATCTTCTGATGTCATTTCTTCAATGACCCTTACATCTTGCCAAAACGATACTTGAACTTGTCTAAAAATAGCCATGTTCTTTATTCCTCCCTCGTGCATAGCGCAATGTATGATTCTCCACTTTTTTCAATTCGTTTAACAGAATAATTGGGATAACTAATACTGAAATATCGTTCAATTTTTTGTTTCAATTCATCTTTGCTATTTGATTCTTTCCAAAACTTCTGAGGTAACAGTACATTGCACTTAACATGATCTATCTGCATGTACTATTTCCTCTCTTTCCGTGATATACTAACTACAAGTATCTTTTTAAGGACCCATTGCCGTGGGTCTTTTTTATTTATTAGCACTACCAAATATCTACACCATCCCCTCACAAAGCGTTATGTAATGGGCTCTTTCAACGACTGATGCATCGATGCCTTGGCTTCGTAAGCGACGAATGATACCCTGTATGTGTGTTTTATCTCTTGCAAGTTCCTCATCGTGTCTTTCCCTTGATCGATACATTGCTGCAAGTTCCCTTCTAGCAAGCCTTGCTTCCTTTACCCAGATGTAAAATTCTTTTTCGTTATGTGCATCTAACGCTTCGCTTTGCTTTTTATCGCAAATTTTCAGAAATTCATTTAGCTTTTTCGCTTTTTCAGCGTCTTTTTTTAAAACTAGTGCCATGATGTATCCTCCTTTTGACTTTCCAGCCACATATCCAAATCTTTTTGCTGAAACAATAACTTTCTTCCATCCCGTATTGTTGGGAACTGCGGATGATTTGCTAGTTCATACATACGGCTAAGAGCGATGTTGAGATACGCTGCCGCTTCTTTCGTGCGCATGATTCTATTCGGTTGCGCTTGGTGTTGAAAATCAGCCAATGCTGATTGGATCTCTTCGCGAATTACTTCACGAATTGATTCCTTGATGATTTGCTCAATGCTCATCATCCATCCCCCATTTCTTTTCTAAATAAGTACCGATAATATAAGTTGCTACAAAAAATAGTGCAGAACTGAGAGTAAAAACACATAGGTTTGTCGTATTTTCTACTGAAGAGATATCCACGTTTGCACCTCACTTCTTTTCGTGAATATATGTTTTTTCACCATCTAAATATTGAATAAGCTCCAACAACTCTTGCACAGCATCTTCTTTTGAATAATTCGAATCGTTGTCTAGCGCATACGTAATATCCATCAGTTTCATTTGAAGATGTATAATGCGATACCATTCTTGAAGTTGATTCATATTGTCAGCTCTCCTTTCTGTAAATCAGTGTTAATTTACAAATTCATTTGCTATCCTCTTCATAACGGATTCCGTTAGTTCATCGTCAAAAAAAATACATATTGGTACATTTAAAGCGCTCGATATTTTCTTTAATCTTTCTACATCTAAACGAACATCTTTGTTTACAATATGTCTATACCCCTGAAGAGATAAACCAGTTTTATTTGCTATAAAAGTCTTAGTAACTCTTCTTGCCTTTCGAATCTTTTCTACATTTTCTATAACTAATATCTTAAACACCACCTTAAGTAACGTTATCCGTTATATCTAATATACTAACGATTTCCGTTATAGTCAATTCCCTTTTTTATTATTTTCTCAAATACCGTTAGTTATGTATCGAAATTCGTTAGTTTTAGTTAAAATTAATGTATTGGTGTGTAACTAACTAACTTATACAGTTATTCGTATACAAAAGCATAGAGAGGTGAACTATCTTGAAAAATGGAATTGGAGAAAGAATTCGTGAAGGAAGGAAACGAATAAATAAAACTCAAAAAGAATTAGCTATTCACATGAAAGTATCACCTCAAGTAATTTCCAACTGGGAAAGAGAGTACACATATCCTGATCCTAATGACATAGTTGTTTTATCAAATATTTTAGGTTGTTCAACACATTTTATTATTACTGGCGAGGAAGAGGAAATCCCCCTTTCTTCAACAAATGAAAAGCACTATGATTCCCTCAAAGAAATTTCTAGGCACGTTAAACAACTTGGCATAAACGATATGGGATTCTTTGATATAGAAAAGTGGAAAAACCTTTCACCAGAGGATGTGGAAATGATTAAACGTCATTTTGATATGGTTGTAGAATTAGCTGAGAAACGTAACAAGTGATTACTTAACATTTATTATTACTTATTTTTTATCCTTTCAAAAATAAGTAATAATAAATGCACTTTGTATGGTGGAATTTTTTAGAACTATTAATTGACTATAATTATTGTTGATATGTGTAACATTGGATATATTCAGCACTCCACATCTACCTTAATCATACGCACAGCCAAATTATAATGAAAACACGCTTTAACTACGTGTTTTCATTTAATTATATAAACATTACAAAATTACATTTTTCAGATTAGGAGTAATAGAAAATGAATACTTTTTTTGCACTTTTATTCGCACTAGGAATTATAACCACCGTAATTTTATTAATTACATCATTTGTGTTTCGTTTTTTAAAAAAGCAAAATGCAAAGAAACTTTTAAAGTATACAGGTATAGCTTTCATTGTCTCTATTATCTCAATTGTAGGATTCAATATGTCAATGACACCTGAAGACAAACAAAAGGCCTTAGAAGCTCAACAAGAAAAAGAAAAGCAAAAAGAAGAAGAGAAGAAAAATGCCGAAGAAAAAAGAAAGGCTGAGGAAAAACAAAAAGCTGAAGAAAAGAAATTAGCAGAGCAGAAAAAACAAGACGAGAAACAAAAACAAGAGGAAGAAAAGCAACTAGAGGAACAGAAAAAACAAGAAGAAAAGAAACTGGAAGAGCAGAAAAAACAAGAAGAAAAACAAAAACAGGAAGAGGAAAAGAAATTAGCAGAACAAAAGAAGCAAGAAGAATTTTCTGCTTATGCGCAAAATATTAAAGGCGGATCATTTATTAAAGACATAAAGATGACTAATAATGAAGCTGAAATTACATTTTATGATTCTTATGCATCTTATAAGTCTCAAAATCCTGACTCCAATGTGACAGAAGATACATATAAACAATATTTCGCAACTGGAGACGCTATTGAAAAAATGTTTGTAAGCGAACCAGCTAGGTTACTAAGACAATTCCCTGACTTAAATGCACTTAAAATGACTCTCCCATTCGATGGGAAAACATACAGCATAAACTTAGATCGAAAATCATTAAATAAATACATTGGATTCAAAATTGAAAGTTTAAAACCAGAAGACCAATCTTGGCAGAAAAAGTTTAGTGATCCGTATGTATATGATAAAGCAAAGCGTGCGGAATTTTTTAAGAAGTTTGTTACAGTACAATAATTTTGAAGTAAGACGCTAAAGTAGATTGCTTTTATTAAAATAACGGTTTTTTCAAAAGCCCTCTTCACGGGCTTTTCTTTTTGCAGTAAAATAAGAACAAACGTTCCTATTTTTAACAATGAGGTGAAGTTCATGGGATGGTCGTATCAAACTACCCTACTCGAAGATTGGATCACTGCATTTTATCGAAATCTCGGTATATGGAAACCAAGTGATTTATGTATCGATAAAATCGCACATCAATGCAATATCATACTTTTAAAAGAAACAGTAGAATCATACTACATAACGAATGACTACATGCAAATGATTGTGATTGATTCTCGATTATGCAAAGAAAAACAACGTGAAGTATTTTTTCATGAACTATGTCATGTGCTTCGTCATGCTGGCATGCAAGGAATGATGCCTCCAGCTTTTCGCGAGCTACAAGAATGGGATGCGGTACATTTTACCAAGTATGCTGCCATTCCAGCACACATGTTACAATATATTCGTCTTGAAAAAGACACTATTGTCGCTGATATGTCTGAGATGTTTGGAGTAACTCCAGAATTATGCAAGAAGCGCCTTGCACATATTCACAACAAAATTCAAATGAGGGAGCATTCAGCATGAAAGGACATATTCGAAAAAGAGGTTCAAAATATTGTATCGTTATTGATATCGGGCCAGATCCAGAGACGGGGAAACGACGTCAAAAGTGGTTTTCTGGGTATAGAACAAAAAAAGAAGCGGAAGCTGATGTTGCAAAAAAAATTACCGAGTTGAATGAAGGAACTTTTGTTGAGCCATCAAAAGTTACAGTTAAAACTTTTTTAATTGAATGGATTGAAGCAAAAAAGATTAACGTAAAGAAAAGCACCTATGATGAGTATAGGGGCATTATAAAAAATCACTTAGTCACTCATTTAGGTGAGATAAAGCTTGAAAAATTGAACGCTATGCACATTCAAAGATTCTATAGTAAATTAAGTGAAAGTATGGCTGCAAACACGATTAATTTAGTTCATACAGTTCTAAGTACAGCTTTGAATCAAGCAGTGAAATTCAAGCTAATTCCTTTTAATCCTGCAAGAATGGTAGAAAGCCCAAGAAAAGAAAAAACCTCATTCCAAGTGTGGGATGAGGAAGAAGTGAAACATTTTATACAAGCATCTCAAAAATCACGATATCACATTGCTTATGTATTGGCAATCACTACTGGTATGCGCATGGGTGAAATTTTAGGGCTTAGATGGCAAGACGTTGATTTCAAACATAAGACCATTTCAATAAATCAAACATTATCCCATGATTGCAAATTAATTTTAGACACAAAAACTAAAAATTCTAAGCGGCTTATTCCGATTGATGATGGAACTTTAGACGCTTTGCAAAAACATCAGTTACGTGTAAAACAAGAAAAATTAAAAGCCGGCCCTGCTTATCACAATTTTGATTTAGTTGTCTGTTCCCAGTTAGGTAATTTAGTGTTTCGCTCGCAATTTCATGTAAACTTTAAAACGTATATCGAAAAAGCTGGATTAAAAGTAATTCGCTTCCATGATTTACGTCATACGCACGCTACACTATTACTGAAACAAGGTGTACACCCAAAAATTGTATCCGAACGCTTAGGTCATAAAGATGTATTAATTACCTTGAACAAGTACTCTCATATTTTACCCGGAGTACAAGAAGAAGCAGTGAAAAACTTCGGAAAAAGCATCTTCGGATAACCAATGTTTGCAATTCGTTTGCAAACATATAAAAAACGCGGTTTCTGCTTACACAGAAACCGCGTCACATCAACGTTTGTTGACATTTATTTCTTAAATATTAGTAAAGAGTCATATATTGATCGCGTTCCCATTGGTGAACTTGTGTGCGGAACATATCCCACTCAATTTCTTTTGCTTCGATGAAATGCTCAAGTAAATGTTCACCTAATGCACCGCAAATAATTTCATTTGATTTTAATTCATTTAATGCTTGTGCTAATGTAGCTGGTAAGTCAATGATACCTGCTTGTTCACGTTCTTCTGGTGTCATCACATAAATATTGCGATCTACTGCAGGTGGTACCGCTAGTTTATTTTTAATTCCGTCAAGACCTGCTGCTAATAATACAGCCATTGCTAAGTATGGGTTTGCAGCTGGATCAACGCTACGTACTTCTACACGTGTACTTACACCGCGAGATGCAGGGATACGGATTAATGGGCTACGGTTTTGTGCAGACCATGCTACGTAACAAGGTGCTTCATATCCAGGTACTAAACGTTTGTAAGAGTTTACAGTTGGGTTTGTTACCGCTGTAAAGCTTGATGCGTGTTTCAAAATACCTGCGATGAAGTGGCGAGCATCGTCACTTAATTGTAAATCACCGTTTTGATCATAGAATACGTTCTCACCATTTTTGAATAGTGATAAGTTACAGTGCATACCAGAACCGTTTACACCAAATAGCGGTTTTGGCATGAATGTTGCGTGTAAACCGTGTTTACGTGCGATTGTTTTTACAACAAGTTTAAATGTTTGAATATCGTCACACGCTCTAATTGCACTTGCATATTTGAAATCAATTTCGTGTTGCCCTGGTGCAACTTCATGGTGAGATGCTTCGATTTCAAAGCCCATTTCTTCAAGTTCAAGAACGATATCACGACGGCAGTTTTCTCCTAAATCCATTGGTGCAAGGTCGAAGTATCCACCGTTATCATTTAATTCTAATGTTGGATTTCCTTTTTCATCAACTTTAAATAAGAAGAACTCTGGCTCTGGTCCAAGATTAAAATCAGTGAAGCCTAGTGCTTCCATTTCTTTTAACATACGTTTTAAGTTATTACGTGGGTCACCATCAAACGGTGTACCGTCCGCAGTGTAAATATCACAAATTAATCGTGCTACTTTTCCTTTTTCAGCAGTCCATGGAAATACTACCCATGTATCTAGGTCTGGATATAAGTACATGTCAGATTCTTCGATACGAACAAATCCTTCAATAGAAGATCCGTCAAACATCATTTTGTTATCTAGAGCTTTTGTTAACTGACTAACTGGAATTTCTACGTTTTTAATACTTCCTAAAAGATCCGTAAATTGTAGACGGATATACTTTACATTCTCTTCTTTCGCCAAGCGGAAAATATCTTCTTTTGTGTACTTTGCCATTTTAAATTCCTCCTTAGTCCCTCTAAACATCTTGAAAATTATCAATCATCAATGGAAAAACCTTGAAATATCACCTTGTCGTAAAGACGTTCGATTAAACCTGCCTGTATGTTGCAGTTCATCTCGAAGAATTTTACGAAGCTCAGATTTCGAAATTTCTTTCACTTCTTCTCTTACTTGTATCACTTCTGATTGATTTTCCTTCATTTGTAGTACTTGCTTAATACCAGCCATGTTTAAACCTTGATCTAACAAATCTTTAATCTCTAACAATTTATCTACATCGTTAAATGAAAATAATCTACGATTTCCTTTTGTACGGGTTGGGGAAATCAATTTATGTTCTTCATAATAACGAATTTGACGCGCAGATAATTGTGTTAAATCCATAACTATACTTATTGGAAACAGCGGGGCAGAACGTCGATCATGTTGTGTCACTTCAGTTCCTCCTTCGCCTTAACTTGATTCTCATTTTATATTATGTTATGTATCCTGTCAACAGATGTTAGCTTTTCTTACATGATTTTTTTAAAAATTTTTTCACACTTATTAAAATGTCTCAATTACCTACTTATATACAAAAAAGCTACCAAAATTGGCAGCTTTCATTTAAGAAATTACTAATAGATTTTTTTCAATAAGCGCATCAATAGCAGAACAAATCGCAATCTTCACATGCGAATACGTTAAGCCCCCCTGTACATACGCAACATAAGGCGGACGAATTGGACCATCTGCTGATAATTCAATACTCGCACCTTGAATAAATGTACCTGCAGCCATAATCACATCATCTTCATATCCAGGCATATAATTCGGATACGGCGTAAAATGCGAATTGATTGGTGATGCATATTGAATCGCTTGGCAAAATGCAATCATGCGTTCTTTATCATCAAATTGAACAGATTGTATTAAATCTGTTCGCGGTGCATTCCAAGTTGGCGATGTATTCATACCAAGCTGTTCTAAAAAGGCCGCTGTAAAGATTGCACCTTTTAATGCTTGACCAGCAACATGAGGCGCTAAGAAAAATCCTTGATACATCTCTTGTAAACTATATAAAGATGCACCAGCCTCCGCTCCGATGCCTGGAGATGTTAAACGATATGCACATGCTTCCACATATTGTTCTTTCCCAACAATGTAACCGCCCGTTTTCACGATGCCGCCACCTGGATTTTTAATAAGTGAACCCGCCATTAAATCCGCACCGACATGACATGGTTCAAGCTCTTCTACAAATTCTCCGTAACAGTTGTCTACGAACACAACGACATCAGGCTTAATTTCTTTTACAAATGCAATCATTTCTTTAATTTCGGCAATTGTAAATGACGGGCGAGTTGCATATCCCTTCGAACGCTGAATTCCAATCATTTTTGTATTTTCATGAATCGCCGCTTGCACTGCAGAAAAATCAACACGTCCCTCTTCTGTTAAAGCAACTGCCTGGTAACCGATGTTATACTCTTTAAATGAGCCAACACCTTTCCCACGAACACCAACAATTTCTTCTAACGTATCATACGGCTTCCCAGTTATATATAACAATTCGTCACCAGGGCGTAAAATCCCAAACAACGCTGTAGAGATTGCGTGAGTTCCAGAAATAATTTGCGGCCGTACAAGACCTGCTTCTGCCCCGAACACATCAGCATACACTTTTTCTAACGTATCACGACCGATATCATCATAGCCGTACCCTGTTGTCGGAATAAAGTGTGAGTCACTAATTTTATGACTACGAAAACTTTCTAATACACGAAATTGATTACTTTCAATTACTTCATCAATGCGTTTATGTATGTCTGCAATTTGTATTTCAACTTCTTTTACAATTGGAGCAATCTTTTCCCCATTCTTCAATCGATTAAACATCTTCTTTCTCTTCTCCTTTTCTGGCTGAATATCTATTGATCTGTCCGTTTAGCGGAGAATGAGCAAAAATATACCCTGTACATTCGTATACTTGCTTCTCTTCTTGAAACGTCATTTCTGTTAATACTGTTTCTGTTCTTAAAAGTGTCAACAATCTGCCTTCGCTTACCGGAATCCTTAATTCATATGAATCCATCCGCTTCATCATTTCTATTTCTACAACTTTTTTTAATTTCTCTAAATCCGCCGCATCAAAAGCACTCGTCATAATAAAATCATTCTTTGGGAATGGGATGAAGTTCGGATGTAACTTATCTTTTTTATTGTACACTGTAATAATTGGAATGTGGTCAAACTCAAGATCTTGCAGTAATTTTTTCACTGTCTCCTCATGCCCAATGTAATTTGGATCAGCTGAATCGATAACATGCAAAATAACATCCGCTTCATTTACTTCTTCTAGCGTGGAACGAAACGCTGCAACTAACGATGTTGGTAAATCTTGAATAAATCCAACTGTATCTGTTAATAAAACTGTATATCCACACGGCAACTGCATTTTACGCGTCGTCGGATCAAGTGTTGCAAACAATAAATCTTCCTCGAATGTATCAGCCGCCGTTAATCTGTTAAACAACGTAGATTTCCCAGCGTTTGTGTATCCAACTAAAGAAACTTGAAAGACTTGATTTTCTTTACGACGTTCACGATATCTCTTGCGGTGCTCTACCACACCAGAAAGCTGCCTTTTAATCTCATCGATACGAGAGCGAATATGACGACGATCCGTTTCTAACTTCGTTTCCCCTGGACCTCTTGTACCAATACCGCCACCAAGACGAGATAAAGCTTGTCCTTGTCCCACAAGACGAGGCAACGCATATTGAAGCTGCGCAAGTTCCACTTGTAATTTACCTTCTCTTGATTTCGCGCGCTGAGCAAAAATATCTAATATAAGCTGTGTACGATCAATGACTCTCGCGTCTAACTGTGCTGATAAATTTCGAATTTGACTCGGTGTTAATTCATTATTAAAAATAACAACATCTGGTTCTAGTTCTTCTACAAGTAGAGAAAGTTCTTCTAACTTCCCCTTCCCAACATACGTTGCCGGATGAAACTTAGAACGCTTTTGCGTCGTTGAAACCAACACTTCTGCTTGTGCGGTTTTCGCTAATGATGCTAATTCTTCCATCGAGTGTTCAAAACGTTCATCATCATCTTGCGGCAATTGACAGCCAACTAGTATCACTTTTTCTTTTTCTTCTATCAAATATGCTCACTCATCCTTTTCGAAAATTAAACCTTCTAATATAATAGCAGAGTAAGAACATTTCATCTAGTTAGTGAGGGAGAATTTCATGGCATGGGATTTATTTAGCATCATTGGTACAATTGCCTTCGCTTTAAGCGGAGCAATCATCGCGATGGAAGAAGAATACGATATTTTTGGGGTTTATATTTTAGGAATGGCAACTGCATTCGGGGGAGGAGCACTGCGTAATTTATTAATCGGTTATCCAATTGATGCGTTTTGGAAACAAGATATGTTATTTGAAATTGCAATTTTATCAATGACTATTATATTTTTATTCCCAAACAAACTTATCAAACATTGGAAACGCTGGGAAAATATCACTGATGCAATCGGTTTATCCGCTTTCGCAATTCAAGGTGCATTATATGCACAAAAACTAAACTTACCAATCAGTGCAACGATTGTTGCAGCTGTGTTAACAGGAATTGGCGGCGGTATTATCCGTGATTTATTGGCACGTCGTAAACCGCTCGTACTACGAGCTGAGGTTTATGCATTTTGGACGATTTTAGCTGGTTTTTTAATTGGAGCTAAAATCGTTACGAGTGACTGGGCATTATACGTTTTATTCGTTCTTATCGTATGTTTCCGTATGATTTCTATTCATTACAAATGGCATCTGCCACATCGCAGTGTAGAAAAGATAGAACATTTCAATGATAAAGTGAAACTTTAATCAGTGAGGAGGATCTTCCATTCCCCACTGATCATTAATTGAACCTATCAGGCACATATCAGCAGTTATCTCCACCTGTCTTCTTTATTTTCTTTGATCCTTAAGGTGGAGGTCTTACTGCCCGTTAATGCCGGATAAATAACAAATCAACCCTTTACTTCTGTAAAGGGTTTTTCTATTTCCCTTCGCTCTAACCAGAGATGAAATCTTAATTAAAAGTGCTGACCATCAATAGTGACAAAAAAATGCCACTAATAGAAGTTGTACTTTATTGCATGTTTTTTGTACCTATCCGTAAATACTATTTCTTAAAGAGAGGTGAGATAAATGACAAAACACGTAAATAAAGGTGCACAAAGAAGTTCCGTAGATCAATCTGGACATGATTTAAATTCAGCTTACGAAAAAAGCAAAAAAATGGAGAAATATCATAGAGAGTACCAACAAAAAGTCAAAGAAGAATAGGAGTGATATAGGATGGCAAAAGGAAATAACAAAAGCAACCGAGGACAACACAGTAGCGTTAACCCACAAGGAATTGCATCAGATGTAGCAGATCAAAGCCCAAAAAGTAAATTAGAACAACGCGCAAAAACAAAGAATACAAAATAAAACACGAAGCGTTACGCTTCGTGTTTTATTTTAAGCAATTTATCCTGCTACTTTTAAGCAGTAAAAGTTTCACTTTATAAACCGTGTGTTTCTTCTTCAAGTGTTAAATCACTACTTGAAATCGTAATTAAATCATATTTATCATACGCTTCTTCCTGAAGTAATCTCATCGCTTGTGTACGAATGGACTTTTCCACAATATTACGAACATAACGTCCGTTGCTAAAAGAAGTAATATGCGATGAATATTTTACCGCATTTAAATGATCACGAAGATTCCACTCTGCCTCTTTTGATAATTGATACTCCCGTTCATCGTACATACGTTTTCCAATTTCTAATAATTGATTGACCGTGTAATCAGAAAATTCAATAATGAAAGGGAAACGGGATTGTAACCCTGGATTTAGTGATAGAAAATGGTTCATCTCACGTGAGTACCCTGCTAAAATAAGTACAAAAGCATGCTGCTTATCTTCCATATGTTTAACGAGCGTATCAATCGCTTCTTTTCCAAAATCTTTTTCACCGCCACGCGCAAGCGAATAGGCCTCATCAATAAACAAAATCCCGCCCATTGCTTTTCGAATAAGATCACGTGTTTTTTGTGCAGTATGCCCAATATATTCACCAACTAAGTCCGCCCGTTCCGCTTCAACTAAATGCCCTTTTGATAAAACATTCATTTCAAACAATAATTTCCCAATCATTCTAGCAACAGTTGTTTTCCCCGTTCCTGGATTACCTTTAAATAACATATGAAGGACTTGTTTCTCTGATTTCAACCCCATTTCTTGCCGTTTTTTATTTACATAAATCCATGCGTAAATTTCCTTTATAATTTTTTTAATTTCCTGCATTCCAACAAGCTTGCTCATTTCTTCTTCAATCCGTTGTAACATTTCATGTTTTGTAACAGTTTCGTTTGAAAGATTTGGCTTTTGTTCTGGCGAAGAAACAGAAATTTTCTTTCGGTGATTTAGCACAATGTTAATTTGATTATTATTCTTCTTTCGCATCGACTGTTCCATACAATCACCTCACCTTTATCATTTCACTGACGATTATTGTCAAAATTTGCGCTTTCCCAAGAAATAAACTTTTTCTGAAAATTTTTGGTATAATGTAAGAAAACTAGGGTGGTGGGACTATGACAACAAAAGAACTTGATGATACAGTACAAGCTTTCTCTGCTTATTTATTCAACAAGGGTCGGAAGCCTTCAACTATTAAGCGATACGTCTATGACATTGAAGATTTTGTTCATTGGTTACAAAAGAACAAAAAAATTTCTTCTAATAATATATGGGGGACTCTTTGTACAAAAGACTATGAAGATTATTTTTCAGACTTAAAAATGAAACGTCATTACTCCGAAAAAACAATGCACCGTGTTTTTATTGTCTTAAATCGACTGTATGATTTTTTAAACCTACCTAGCCCACTTAAAGATATGGAACTTGTTATACAGCCAGATCGAGCATTACGAGATGCAGATTTCATTTCAACACAAGAAGAACAGCGTTTAAAATATATTTTAACTTCTTTAGAAGGGCTTTCAGACAAACAACGTCCTGTACGTCCGTTACTCATGGATCGAAACGTATGTATTATTATGATTTTGCTTGATTACGGTTTATCACTACAAGAGCTCGTTTCACTAAATATGCATCACGTTCATTTTGAAAATAATACATTATCTATTCCAGCTGTATCCGGAATAGAACGAATCATTACATTAACAGAAGAAGATAAAAAAAAGTTATATCATTACTACAAGAAAATTCCCGAACCAGTACGTCCAAAATACCATAGCACAGATCCATTATTTGTAGCTTTTGATTTTAACCGAAATACATTCCGCTGGGTATACGAAAATGACGCTCCAAAAGCATTAACAGAAATTGCTGTACAAAAAATGATTCGGCTTGAAGTAGCACGCGCCGGGCTGCGAAAAGGAATTTCTGGTCAACATTTACGAAATACATTTATTTTACGCCTCATCCAAAACCATGTTCCAGAACAAGAAATTATGAAGCGAATTGGTTTCAAATCAAAGATTTCATTAAAAAGATATTATAACTATGCAAAGCAAAAAGAAAACGCCTCATAATAGGCGTTTTTGTTATTTTTCATAGAAACTGCTCGTTCTCCTATTCCTTTTTATATGCTACTTGCATCTACTATGATAGGTTTTTCACTATCACAATTAGGAAGGAGACTTTCAATGTCTTATTTTAAAGCCAATCAGAAAAAAATCTCAAAACCTTATTTTCCAAAACAATCTGACCGACTTCCAGCTGTTCATTACCCCCCTGCTCCAGAATCGTACGGCAACCTTTTTTCAAAAACACTAAATGACTTAACTGCTATAATTCCAACTGCATTTTCGAACCCATCACAATCTAACATGAAGAAACTTATAAACATATTAGAAATACTAAAAGGGGGGCTGAAACGTTTAAACTTAACACTTACACAGCAAGAAACTGGCATTGCGATTGTCGAAAATTTAATTACCATTTTGAACGAGAAACCTTTTGCAGCAAATACAGTATATATTGAATTACAAAATTTACTCAACTTTTCACTGCATATTACAAAATTATCTATGATGAATCATCATGGATTCGAAAATATCATTGAGCAAACAGAAGAATTACAAATAACTTTACTACAAATTACGCCAATCGGAATGAATGGCCAATTTCAAGGTAACCATGAACTTCTAGACGAACTCAACCTCCAGGGTAAACTCGAACTTTTAGACGAACAGGAACTTTCAGAAGAACTCAGACTCCAGGATGGACTTGAACTTTTAGACGAACAGGAACTTTCAGAAGAACTCGGTCTCCAGGATGGACTTGAACTTTTAGACGAACAGGAACTTTCAGAAGAACTCAGACTCCAGGATGGACTTGAACTTTTAGACGAACAGGAACTTTCAGAAGAACTCGGACTCCAGGATGGACTCGAACTTTTAGACGAACAGGAACTTTCAGAAGAACTCGGATTCCAGGATGGACTCGAACTTTTAGACGAACAGGAACTTTCAGAAGAACTCGGACTCCAGGATGGACTCGAACTTTTAAACGAACAGGAACTTTCAGAAGAACTCGGACTCCAGGATGGACTCGAACTTTTAGACGAACAGGAACTTTCAGAAGAACTCGGACTTCAGAATGGACTCGAACTTTTAGGAAAATAAGGGCATGAAGATAAGAAACTTCGAAGGAACGAGGACCAACAGGATCTAATTCCTCAACATCGACCTGTATAATAAAAGCCAACACCTTTACAATCTGTAAAGCCGGCTCAAAATATCCATTTCAACATAAAGTGAAACTTCCATCAGTAGGAGATGAAGCCCCCTACTGATGGTTAGTTGAACCAATCGGGCTTTTACGGGCGGGATAAATTTTCAATCAAAAAGATCCATTCCCAATCATCGAAATAGATGACACAACAGCTAGACTCTCTATCTTATGTATCCATTAAAAGATTTCGCATTAGGATTCCTGTATATTTTGAGCATAAAAAAAGAGCGAATGATTCGCTCTTTTTGCTATGTACAATTCTTTACTATTCTAATTCGATTGAAACATTCTTTTGTGGAACAAATGTAGAAATTGCATGCTTATAAATAAGCTGTTGCTTACCTTCCGTTTCCAACAGTACAGTAAAATTATCGAAACCTTTAATTAGACCACGAAGTTGGAAACCATTTAATAAGTACAGCGTGACAAACGTATTCTCTTTACGGAGTTGGTTTAAAAATTGATCTTGAATATTGATTGATTGCTTCATGTCGAATCCTCCTCTTTTTCTCTACTTACTTATTATTCGACTTAAGTTGTTGCTTTCCTTCTATATACTCTAAAATTTCTATGTTTTTTTCACCGCTTGTAACGTCAAACCAATTAACATCCATTTTATTACGGAACCAAGTTAACTGCCGTTTTGCATAGCGACGTGAATTTGTTTTCAAAGCCATCACAGCTTCTTCTAACGAAGTTTTCCCTTCAAAATACTCATACAGTTCTTTATAACCAATCGCTTGAATAGACTGACAATTACGAACTCCTTCTTCATACAAACGCTCAACTTCAGCTAATAAGCCTTGCTCCATCATAATATCTACACGTAAATTAATGCGACTATATAATAAATCTCGATCCATTGTTAAACCAATTAAAGCAACATCATATAGCAACTCATTTTCCTGTTGTTCTAATTGATCGCTCATTGTCTTCCCTGTTGTATGAAAAATTTCTAAAGCACGAATCACACGTCTCACATTGTTTGGATGAATACGCTTTGCACTTATCGGATCAACCTCTTCTAGCTTCCTATGTATATACTCTACACCATATTCCTCCGCCTCTTGTTCTAGCTGTTTACGGTACATATGATCTCCCGGTTCATCAGAGAACTGGTAATCATACAACACAGATTGTATATATAAACCTGTTCCACCAACAATAATAGGTAGTTTACCACGTTTTGTAATATCTGCTATATGACCGCGCACAAGTTCTTGAAACTCAGCAACGGAAAATGGATCTTCTGGATTTTTTATATCAATCATATAATGCGGGATTCCATCCATTTCTTCTTCCGTAACTTTCGCCGTACCTATATCCATATTACGATAGATCTGCATTGAATCGCCACTAATAATTTCTCCATTTAACGCTTTTGCCAGTTCAATGCTAAGCTTTGTCTTTCCAACTGCAGTTGGTCCAATAATAACAATAACTTTGTCCCGTTTTTCTTCTCCCATACACTTCAACTCTCTTTATGTAAAGTTATCCATCTGATTATTATACCCAATCTTACCAATTTTAACAGTCAAAATGCAAGTTATCCCATTACGGTAATTGAAATTATATACACTTGTTAAAAAATATAATCTATTTTGCATGTTTTGTCCAACCACTTCATATACATGTTAAAAACGAAAACGGAGATGATACTATGAAAGTTGGACAAGCTACTATTGATTTTCGCTCGTTACTAGAAGATTTAATTTTAGCAACAGCAACAAAAGAAAAAAATTGCTCTCAGGAAGAATTATACTTTGCACTAAGCTGTTTACTGCGTTCGTTTCATCCAATACTTACAGCTGAAGAAACAGATATAAAAACGACTGAATATATACAAACACAGTTTTACACCGCATATAACATCTTGACAGGCCGAACAATATATCCATTCTAAATAATCTTCCAGCTTGATCTAATTGTTTAAGAATTCGTCCACGACAGTTTTTAAGAGGCTTTTAGGTTCATCTTGTACCCTTCTGCCACTTCATACGCATAACTTACAATAATGCTCTCAACAAAAGGTTTCTCTCCGCTAATTTCCGTTTTTTCATCCATCTTTAATTTGATATTAATAAATCTTCATTATTAGGCTATTTCTATTACAATAAGCGCTTCCGTAACAGTTGTCAGTGCGCTTTCTACCAACGCAAACATATCTTGGTAGGAAAATTAACAAACAAAAAACACCTCTCAAAAGAAGTGTTTTTTGTTTGTTTATAACGATGCATGATAAATATCTAAAACATCCTGCTTGTTCAACTTTTTAAACTGTCCAAACTCACCGTATACCATTGCTTTTTCAGCCATGACATCAATTTGATTTTCAGCAATCTCGTAATCCGCTAAACGAGCTGGTGCTCCGATAGATGTCCAAAATTGACGTAATGCTTCAATACCTTCTAACGCTATATCAACATCAGTTTTACCTTCTGTTTGAACATGAAATACTCGAATTGCAAATTGTTTAAAACGATCTACGTTTTCATGTAAAACATGTTTCATCCAATTTGGGAATAAAATTGCTAAGCCGCCGCCATGCGGAATATCATACACTGCTGAAACAGCATGCTCAATATTATGCGTTGCCCAATCTCCGCGTACACCCATCGCTAAAATACCATTTAACGCCATTGTACCGCAATATAAAATAGTCTCACGGTGCTCATAACTTTCTAAATCGTGCAGTAACTTCGGCGCTGTCTCAATAACCGTTTGTAAAATAGATTCACAGTATCGATCTTGCAGCACTGTATTGGTACCTTGGTGAAAATATTGCTCTAGTACGTGCGACATAATATCAACGATACCGTAAATTGTTTGATTACGCGGTACAGAGATTGTGTGATTCGGATCTAAAATAGAAAATTGCGGGAATGTCACTGGACTACCCCAGCCATACTTTTCGTTTGTTTCCCAATTTGTAATAACAGACCCTGCATTCATTTCAGAACCTGTTGCCGCAAGAGTTAACACTGTCCCAAAAGGCAATGCTTCTGTTGCAATAACTTTTTTCGTAACAAGATCCCATGCATCTCCATCATATTTGCTGCCAGCCGCAATAGCTTTTGTACAGTCTATTACACTGCCACCACCCACAGCTAATATAAACTCGATATCATTTTCTTTACAAATTTGAATACCTTTATGTACTGTTGATAAACGTGGATTGGGTTCGACACCACTTAACTCAAAAATTTCGGCATTCATTTCTTTTAGCATAGATATCACGTTATTATAAATTCCATTTTGTTTAATACTTCCACCACCATATACGAGTAAAACTTTTTTCCCATACTGTGGCACCTCTGTTTTCAATTGCTCTAATTGACCTTTTCCAAAAATAAGCTTTGTTGGATTACGAAACACAAAGTTTTGCATACTTTTCATCCTTCCTTTAAAAAAGTAACTATACTTTTATATATCATATATTTAGCTTTTTACAAAAATATTTGCTTATACAAAAAAAGAATCTCAGTTAAAACTGAGACCCTTTTAATAATAAGGTGAAATCATTAAGTATACAATAACACCAGAAAGACTTACATATAACCAAATCGGCATCGTCCAACGTACAATTTTACGATGGCGAGTCAGTTGATTTGTAAATCCGAATACTAAAGAAAATAATGCAAGCGGTACAATAATAGCAGCAAGGAAAATATGTGTAATTAAAATAAAGAAATATACATATTTAATGATTCCTTCTCCGCCAAAATGCGTTGCTGGTGCTAAATAATGATACGTTAAATACGAAACACAAAATAACAATGTTGTTGTAAATGCTGCAAGAATAAATCCCTTATGTAGATTTACATTCTTTTTAATAATTGAATACAATGCTGCGATTAAAAACACAAATGTAAAGCTATTAAAAATCGCATTTAACATCGGCAAAATTTTCACATCAAAATGTACTTCTCCTTTGTAACCAATCGGTCCAAAAAATAAGAACAAAATAATTGCATTGACGACCACAGAAAGCGTTATTACAACAGGAGCATAGCTCTTCTGTTTAACAGAACGATCAGTCAAATTGTTCACTCCCTCATTCTTCTTAAAGTATATAGTAACTTCATTATTTTAACATATTATCAACAGTGTAAATGTGACAAATGTTTGAAATAATTATATAAAGTGAAGCTTTCATCAATCAAACGAATACAAGTAGTTATCTTCACCTATATTTTTCGTTTTCTCAAACCCTTAAGACAAGGGACCTACTATCTACAAATGCAGGATAAAAATAAAAAATCCTCCTTAAGTCTTTTACCACTTAAGAAGGATTGTATCGTTTCACACTAAAAATTTCAAATTATAATGTCTTTTTTAGTTTTTATTTAAAAACATATCGCTATATGCTTGAAACATCTCAATTAATTGATAGCTTATAAGAGAAATTGCTGTTAATGAAAAGAATCCAATTAATAGAAAACGAATCCACATACGAATCTCCTCCTTTTATCATTCATTTAAAATCTAAATGACAAATCGGATTACAGTGGTCGTCTCCTTCTTTTTTCTTTACAACAGCAGTAATGTAACGAATAAAGAATATAATAATTAAAGGGAAATATACATGCTTTATATTTGTCTGTTTTAGAGATATTTTCCCTTGTACGTCGGATGGGGACGTTAAAGAAAAATCAGCGCCATTCATTCGCGCATATAAAAAGACGAATTGGATACATAATAAAATACTTACAATTGAAATGATATCTTCCCAATCAGTTGTACTCAAAAAATTATATATATCTAGCACATATTCCTCCAACGTTACCCCTCCCTTCTTTTTTCCCTATTTTCCTCGTGTTCGTATAAAAAGTCAAGAAAAATATTTTATATTCACCATGACAATAGGGATTACATATAATGGTATCCCCTAATCGCTTGATCTCCACTTAGTCAATATTGAAATTCATTTCCTTCACTTTCCTTATTACATTACACATATAAGCCTAGAAGACGATTATTTTGATTATAATTGTAAAATTTCAATAATAAGAAAAATCACTATTACTCATACATCTTTTTTCTTCGAATAACATTTTATATTTCATCTTTGTAATCTTGCTCTTACATTCATAAATCCGTACATACGTACCCCATTCAGGATATACTGATTTCAGAGGTGGTTATATGAAAAGCGAAAGATCAACACGCCATGAAAATATTCAAAGAGAAACTCCCAAGTATCAAGATTTAATGACAGATGAAAGATGGCAAGCGATTGTACACAATAATCCATCATATGATGACAAATTTTATTACGCTGTAAAAACAACAGGTATTTTTTGTCGCCCGTCTTGCAAGTCTCGCGTACCTAACAGAAACAATGTACGAATTTTTCTTAATGCACAGCAAGCTCTCTCAGAAAAGTTTCGTCCTTGTAAACGATGTAAGCCAAATAGACTAAGGCTACCTGAAGAAGACTGGATAGCGCAAATTACGGAATACATTGATAACCATTACTGCGAAAAATTAACGCTTATAATACTAGCAAATACATGTCACGGTAGCCCTTATCATTTACAGCGCACATTTAAGAAGATTAAAGGAATAACTCCAATTGAATATATACAACAAACACGTATTTCCAAAGCTATGCAATACCTTACTCATACGAATCATACAATTATGGAGATCAGTTTTGCTGTAGGTATACCGAATACCGCACATTTTGCAACCCTATTTAAAAAGAAAACAGGATATACACCTACAGATTATCGAAGAATGAATCGCACAAAAGAGGTGAAATAAAATGACATCAAAAACAAATCAAACAATCTATTGGACATCATTTGTTTATGGAAAATGGAGTATGTATATTGCAGCGACATCAAAAGGACTATGTTATATAGGCTCTCAAAATCAATCTTTTGAAGAGTTATCAAATTGGGTTAATAAACGATTACCGCAGTATACTTTGGTACAAGACGACCAAAAATCACAACCATATGTTGATGAATTAATAGAGTATTTTAAGGGACAACGCAAGACTTTTTCATGTCCTGTTCATATTATCGGAACACCATTCCAATTAACAGTTTGGAATGCATTATGTGACATTCCTTATGGACAAACTTATTCATATTCGGATATTGCAGAGTTAATCCAAAAACCAAAATCAGTACGTGCAGTAGGTACCGCAATCGGAACTAATCCCGTTTTAATTGTAATTCCTTGTCACCGCGTCATTGGAAAGAATGGAAAATTAACTGGATTTAGAGGTGGCTTAGAAATGAAGAAGCAGCTACTAATGCTTGAAAAGTAAATGAAAAATGATAAAAATACCAATAAAAGAGATACCCGTATTATATAAGTATAAAAACCCGAATATTTTCAAATTTGTATTAGGGGTCTCGCCACATGCCTATCAACCTAACAGAACAGGTTGTCCCAAAACGATAAAAATGAACTTCGGTGCTATAAAAAACAAAAAATTTTCGTTTAGGGGGTACTTTAAAATCTTAGCTTGATAGCGATGTGGTGCTACCCCTAATAGGAGAAACGAAAAAACTTTTTTAGGGAGAAAATCAAGATTACAACCAAATTTTTGCTAGTTGAGATACTCCTTTTATTATCTTTTCTTCACATAAATTACCCAATCCAAGTTGAATATGCGGATATTGTGGTACATATTTCGAGAAATATTTTGAGCAAGGATAAACTGCAATTCCGTGTTCATATGCCCTTTCAATTAGCATTTTTTCACTCATTTTTGTTTTAACTTCAATAATAACGAAAATTCCGGAGCTACCACCTTTTATTTCAACATAATTCTTAAAGTGTTTTAGTAATTCACTATTCAATAGATTCATTTTACGTTTATACAAAGCTTTCATCTTCCTTAAGTGTGAGTACCAATATCCTTCATTCATAAAGGTCGCCAGTGTTCTCTGATGAATAGATGAGGATGTTTGCTCAAGAAAAGGGAGTATCTTTTTATATTCAATTACTAGCCTCCTAGGTAAAACCATATAACTGACACGGATAGAAGGTAGCAGTGCTTTTGAAAAAGTTCCTAAATAAACCACCCTATCATTAGAATCTAAACTTTGAAGAGACGGTATAGGTTGATGGATGTATCGAAATTCACTATCGTAATCATCCTCAATAATATATCCTTCCACCCTTTTCGCCCATTGAATTAACTTTAATCTTTCATTGACGGGGATAGCTACTCCATATGGAAAGTGGTGAGTAGGAGTGACATATAAAAGTCTAGAAGGCGACTTTAAAAGGCGATCGACTTGGATGCCTTGTTCTTTTACCGGGATCGGATCAATGATAAATGACTGCAGAGCAAATAGTTCCCTTGCCACATCATATCCAGGGTCTTCTACTGCCAAATAATGATAGTCTTGCTTTAGCAACAGCGACAAAAGTAATAACAAGTGTTGTGTGCTACTGCCAATAATAATCTGTTCAGCAGAAGTATTAACCCCTCTTGATTGAAACAAGTAATCTGCTAGTACCTTTCTTAATTTAATATCGCCTTGTTTTTCTCCGTATGAAAACATGCTAGAGTCTTTAACGATTTTGTTTGTAAGCATTCTCCATTTTTTCAAAGGGAAGTTCTCTTGATCCACTGTCCCGATCTTAAAGTCAATAGTTTTTATGTCAGTTTGATTTTTTTCATGATGCTGTTCTCTAATGGGTTCATAATTAAGCGTCTCATCCGATATAGTTGCCTCTACAAAAAACCCCTTTTTGTTCTCACTTCGAATATATCCTTCCGATTGCAATTGTTCATAGGCTACCTGAGTTGTGTTTCTGCTGACCTCTAATTGGAGAGCAAGTTGTCTAATCGATGGCAACTTTGTATTCCTTTCTAATTTACCAGATAAAATCTGAGTACGTATGTATTGATAAACTTGTTGGTACATAGGAGTGTTACTTTCTCGATTGATATTAAATATTAGTTCATTCATCATTGAAATACCTCATCTGTCATTTGTGTTTATTGTAAACTGTACCTTTTAGAAATGACAGTATAAATGAATAATGAATTTAGAAAAAATTTTGATTTGGGAGATAACTTATGACAATATTTATGTACATATTTTGTTTGATTGTATGGGGACTCAACTTTATAGCAGTAAAAATTCAAGGAACTCCTGTCAGCTTGGAATTATCCTTAACTTATCGTTTAGTTATGACAGCCTTTTTATTTTTGATTCTTGTTTGGTTCCTTCAACCAAGAGGGAGGCCAACAAGAAAAGATATCCCATTTGTAATAGTTTTTGGTGTATGTAACTTTGCATTAAGCTACTTATGCCTTTATTACGCCACAGTTTTGAGTTCTGCAGCAATCGTAACATTGGTTTTTTCATTAAAGGTGATTTTGACCCCGATTACTCTCCGGATTTTTTTAAAAGAAAAGTTACATTCACGCGTTTTGTTTGGGGGGATTTTGGGTGTATTAGGCGTATGTATTCTCATCTATCCGAATTTGAACAACTTTCAAGGGTCCAATGACATAAAAGGAATTATGGTTGCGATCTTAGGTACGCTTCTTACAGCAGTAGGTGATGCCAGCTCAGCACGAAATGCAAGTCACAAGGTGAATCCTCTCTACGCAAATGCCATTGGATTTACAGTGGGCAGTATATTGATGGGAGTAATTGTATTATTTCAAGGACAAGAATTTATATTTCCAACATCGTTTTCATACTTATCTGTGTTGCTATATTTAACTCTGGTTGCTTCATTTGTAGCATGGTTATTCTATTTGAAGCTTGTAGAAAAAATTGGAGGAGCTCAAAGTGGCTATATGGTTGCACTTTTCCCGGTAATTGGAGGAATAGCTTCCGTTTTAATCGGTGAGTCAGATCCATCATTGTATTTGTTTGCTGGTTGCTTTTCTAGCTGTACTGGCGCTGCCATCGCATTAGGGTTTGGAACTCGAAAGCAAAATGCGAAATTATCTCTAAAAAGAGCTAATTAAGAAGGAATAAGTCTTGTGAACTTGAAAATAGAGCTCATTTATTTGGTTCTCAGATTGTTGACCAAGAATGCATGAACACTTAAACAAATGGAATATAGACTATAGGGGTCACCATACATTACTATCAACCTAAGAGGAATTTATATCCATAATTCATAGAAAGCGTTATTCTTTTTGTAGAAATATACAGAAAGGATGGCGTTTTTTTCATTTTAGGGGGAATTTTGTTTTGTTAGCTTGATAGCGATGGGGCGGGACCCCGATATAAATTTTTTAATCACATTTCGTTATTACAGTAAACATTCCTGTCATATTAGGTGAGTAATTCTTAAAATCATATTTTTCATAAAATTTTTCTTTTCCCTCTGATGCAAATAATCCTACAAACGCTTTATTTGGTGCGTTTTCTTTTAGATACTCTACTAACGCATTCATAATTTTTTTGCCAATACCCATTCCTTGATAATCTGGATGAACTACCACATCTTGAATGTAAAAGTAAATAGCTCCATCCCCAACAATTCTTCCCATTCCTATGGCCTTACTCTCATCCTTAACTGTAACGGCAAAAACAGAATTTTTTAATGATATTTCGGCAACATCAAAGTTCATATAATCTTCCCAATCCACAACTGAACATAAATATTTATATTCTTCTAATGTTGGTGCATAATTTGAGATTGTATATTGTCTTTCCATAAGTCCTCCCCCTATCTCTCTATAATTTCAAGTTAGCATTTTTGCACTTCTTTTTCTTCCGAATGTTCAGATTTAAGTATATATCATATTCATGCAAAAGTTAACATAATCCCTCATTGAAGTAGAAGGAACATCTATGCTAGGAAACGTAAAAAAATTTAAAAAAGGATGAGCTTATAGGGGATCACCCCATATACACCTTGTTCATCATTTACATATCATAGTATAATTTCAAGAAATTGATAGCTAATCATCTATGTTCCACGCTAACGGGTTGGGAATGACAATTTATTCCCCCGCTGACGACTGACGAAGTCGAAAAGTTTTTTTGAGTTGGGATTTAATTATTTAACAATTTCGCTCCAATTGTTAAATAGTATTCATTTTTCCAAAACGCTTTACAAACCTATAACCAGTTACTTCGTAACCAAGGAATTTATATAGTTCGTGTGCTTTTACCCTTCTTTCACTTTTTCCACTTAGAAGATAAATAAAATCAGATCCTCTTTTCAAAGACCATTCTTCCACATATTTAATCAACGCTTTCGCAATACCTTGACCGCGATATTCTTTCTTTGTAACTAGCGATGTTATTTGAATCTTTTCATCGTTGTTTGTGTACGTTGTATGAATTGTTATTCCTATCATCCCTACTAAGTTATTATTATTTATTGCAACAAAAGTGTAATAATTTGGATTAGATTCGATACGTTCCATTCTTACTTTCATTTCATCTAATGAACTAGGATAACCTAAATCTGGCATTAAATCTGTAAATTGTTTGATGTCATCAGAATTATATTTTCTTATCTCCACTAAGGACCCCTCCACATTTTTTGTTGTTGCTACCTCTATTACAGATTTTGCGATACTTTCATCCCACTGATGTTAGCCAACTTGCCCTTTTATGGGTGAGAGTGTCAAGACATCTTCTGTGGTGTTAATTCCTCCTTTTTTATTATATTCGAATATATTATTTAATACTATCCCGTTTTTTTGTTCCGCTTCACAGAACATTAATTCTATCACGAGAGGTGATTTTGTTTATTTTTCAGACAAAAAGGTCGATGAAGTCATTAAAAGGCTTATAAAAGCCAATGAGAGCATTAACTTGATAACAAGTGGACAGCCAATACAAATATTGTGGTAAATGAGGTCATTTGTGGTACAAAAAAAGGATAGAACATACAGAATTATTCTGCCTGTCACTATCCGTTTCTTTTATTCTTATATAATGTGTAACATTATATGTCTATTCTTGTTAAACCAAAGATTGATTCAAATTTCTTGAACCTAAATAAAAAAGATCGCTATCCGGGTTTATCCCGCTATTCGCGGGCAGTAAGACCCTCACTTCAAGATTCAGAGAAGCGCAAAGAAGATAGTTGGGGAATAACTGCCGGTAAAAGCCCGATTGGTGAGAGCTTTCCGTCAGTGTGGGACGAAGCCCCCCACTGACGGAAGTTTCACTTTATTTCTCTTAAGCTTTCTCTTCAAATAATCGTGCGATTTCGATAATAACTTGAACAGCTTTTTCCATATTATCTACAGAAATATATTCAAATTTACCGTGATAGTTTTCTCCGCCCGTAAAAATATTTGGTGTCGGCAGACCCATATATGATAATTGGGAACCGTCAGTTCCGCCGCGAATTGGTTGGATATTCGGCTCGATATCTAGATTTTTCATTGCTTCATAAGCAATATCAACGATTTCTTTCACTGGTTCAATTTTTTCAAGCATATTGTAATACTGATCATTCATCTCAAGAATGATATTTTCCTCACCATACTTCTCTTGCATCTGTTTTGTAATAGCTGTTATATTCTCTTTTCTAGTATTAAAATGAGCGCGGTCAAAATCACGAATAATATAGTTAGATTGACTTCGCTCAACATCACCATTTAGAGAAATAAGATGGTAGAAGCCTTCATATCCCTCTGTATGTTCTGGCGCTTCTTCTACTGGTAGTTGTCTGTGGAATTCTATTGCCAATTTGGTTGCATTGACCATTTTATTTTTAGCTGTACCAGGATGAGTGCTATTCCCTTTAAAAATTAGCTTAGCACCAGCAGCGTTAAAGCTTTCATATTCTAATCCACCTAGTGGGCCTCCATCCATTGTATAAGCAACTGAAGCTCCGAAAGCTTCTACATCAAAGTGGGATGGACCGCGACCAATCTCTTCATCAGGTGTAAATGCTACTCTAATTTTCCCATGTTTAATCTGTGGGTTATGTAATAAATAATTCATTGCTGTCATAATTTCTGTAATTCCCGCTTTATCATCTGCACCAAGAAGTGTTGTTCCATCAGTTGTAATTAATGTATGCCCTTGGTAAGATGGGAGCTCTGGAAATAATTCTGGTGTTAAAACAACACCAAGTTCCTTATTTAGCGTAATTGCCTTACCATCAAAATTTTCATGAATTTGTGGCTTAACATTTTTCCCCGTAAAATCTGTAGCTGTATCTAAATGAGCTAAAAAACCGATTACAGGAACCTGCTTGTCCGTATTAGCAGGAAGCGTTGCCATTACGTAGCCATTCTCATCCATCGTTACTTCTGATAATCCGATCGACTTCAACTCTTCTACTAGTTGCTTTGCAAACTCAATTTGGCCAGGCGTTGATGGTACAGTATGACTTTCTGCATCAGATTGTGTATCCACCTGAACATATCTTGTAAAGCGTTCTATAATTTCCTGTTTCATTCTACTACACTCCTTTTTTATACATCTTTATTTATTATACGCCCTTATTACACATTTTTTTATTTCTTTTGACTTTATCTTTTAAATTCGCTGTTTTCGTAAGAATTGTTGCTATCTTGACCATACTGATAAAGTGAAACTTCCATCAGTGGTTTTTTTTCATCCCTCACTGATGGTTAGTTGAACAAATCGGGCTTTTACGGGCAGTTGCCCCCCACTTATCTTCCTCGTTTCTCTTTGGATCTTGAGGTGAGGGTCTTACTGCCCGCGAATAGCGGGATAAAAGGTTGACTTTCAACTAGTAAACTGGAGTTAAAGGAGGGTTAACATGAAAGATGAATTAAGTATAAATATCTATTTAGATGAAACTGATACTCCGTTTTCAAGATATTATAGCTCTGATGATGTTCACCTAAGCTCTGACCTTGAAGATTTTCTTTTGTCAAAGCTACACAGTGGCAAAAGAAAAGAAGTAGAAATATTTTTTTTAGGTCAGAATGATTTTGATGAAAAGTCATTGAAGACTGCCACATTTAACACCTTTTCTAACCTCTTGAACGAAGAGGAATATACATATGCTAGAAATGTCAAAAAGGCTATTGTTTTGTTTGTGATTGGGATTATTATTGGGGTAATATACTTGAAGCTTTCAAGCACTCATGCCTATACTGCAGGAGTATTAAGCATTGTGTGTTGGGTTTTTATTTGGGCAGGTACAGAGGTTTATTTTTTTGAAAATCGGCAAATCAAACGAGAAATTAGAAAATGTAAAAATATTCTAAATGCGAATGTGCACAAAAAATAGAATTTTAGTAAATATTCACATTCACGAAGCTGATTTTCAGATTCTATCTTGTGCATTTATTTGAGTTATTGCTTGGACTTGGAAATCGTGATGAAGATTAATATCACCATACGAAGAAAGCGTTCATAAATACCTAAGACCTAGATTTAATCTGAAGTCTTATTTTTATCGCAAAAAAACAACAATCTATACGAAAAGGGCCTTTAAATTTCAATGCACACTCTAAAAAAGCAGACCTTTGCTACAAAACAAAGGTCTGCTTTTTTATATTATTCACCTAAATCAACATTGTGGTACACTTGCTGAACATCTTCTAAATTTGAAGGTGAATATTTAATATATCAACGTTTATATTTCTCACTTTTTGTATGAATTTATATATGTATATCGTAACGCACTTTATGAGCTTTTACAATTGCAAAATCTTTGTACATCACTTTTTACCACAACCTTCTTACCCCTAGTTTTTTCTAACTGCAATAGCTCTCAACATGATTAGTTATGAGAGTGATATAGCTATTACATAATTTAACTATTAGATTAGCGTAATTATTTGAAGGTATCTCCTTATTAAAAACAAAAAGACACTCTTTATGAGTGCCTACAATGTTTATTTACAGTAGGAGTAACTTTGTCTCATACATGTTCCAAATCCGACCATTTATTCCTTATATTTTGCAATACGGTCTGTACGACTCATAGAATTTTTCTAAAAACATGATTAAAACAATATTATTTAGCTTGTTTTTTCCTATTTATATGTGACTGCATTACTTAATTCATAAATAGCACATATTAATAGCTTAAACTCTGTACGAATTAGTTCAATTATATCATAAAAGCTTATGCAAGTTATACATAAGCTTTTTGTTACTCATAATTAATTATTCGTCCTCGTCTTCAAAATCACGTAAGCTATTAAGCAATTCTGTAAAAGATGAACAAACAGGATAGATTGCTTTTTCCATCTCTTCTTCCTCATGTTCCCAAAATACAACCGTTGGGGCTTCAGGATTATTTCGGTAATCAAAGCATAATAAATTTCCAAATGGATCTCTAGCAAAAGGATATACTTTATCGACTAATCTATCTTTTACGCCTTCATAGTTTTGAACAATTGAATATTTATCTTCTATATGAAAGGTTAATAGGTCACTGAATACATTTTCATCTTGTCCTGGTACATCAAATACTTTTGGGTGAGGATATCCTCCGTCATACTTCTTCACGCATTCAACAAAATCATTAGGTAATTTAATATTAAAATATTGTTCTACTCTTTGGATTTCTTCATCTGTAATTGGTGTTTTACTCATGAAGGACCATGTAATATTGTTCATTTTAATACACCGTACTAAAGAAGCGTTGGTTTCAATGATTCCTCAAGCATTGTATTGAAATCATTATATGTTTCCATCACTGTACCAGATGGTTTATCAAGTTCTAAGTAAGTACCTTCAGATAGGTTTTTACAAAACCATGCAATATCTGAATCTCCAAGGAAAAGGTACTCTTTTTGCCACTCATTCTCATACCAAATCTCATTCGTTTCTATAAATCCGCAAATTTGTTCATCTTTTTCTGTTTCTAGTAAATAAGGGTCAATTCCATAAAGTACTAATCCGTTAAAATCTAAACCATTTATAGTTTTAAGAAACTCCTCATATTCACTCGGTAAATCAACATTAAAACTCTCTTTCACACGTTCTCTTAATTTCTGAACTTCATTATCTGTTGCTGGTGTATTCAATTTATCATTAAAACTTTTCTCTATTTTTTCAATTTCTAAAACAAGATTTTTCCACATATAAAAACCTCTTTCTAAGAGTATTTATTCTCCTTTAGGATAGGTATTATATTTGGATATAGGCCAATTTATGTCTGCACTATCTCCATCTTGTAAGTGTCTAGTTAATGTAAACCATTGCTTCAGCTTCTATCATTTCAAAAATTACTTTTTCATTTTCCTCATAATCGTCTAACATTCCTAGAATTTCCGAAGCTTTTGCGTCCATGCTGTTAACTCCTATCAATTATTTTAGAATTTAACCAATCTCAGTTTGTAACTCCATTCCAAACATCGACATCGTTATCATCTAAAATTGCTTTGATTTTATCTTTCTCAAAAACTACCAGATATTCATAAGGTAAGGTTAAAACTTGAATAATTGAAGGTCTAATTTTTAATAGCTGATATGCGTAAAATGCTTCTAATTCACCTTCTGTTTCTTCTGTTTCATCGACAGAACCGATATACCAACCAGAATCACCTTTTTCACAATCCCTAGCCCTTTGTAAATAAACCTCATCTAGTTGTAACACATTTTTTGCAGTCACTATTTTATCACTAAACTTTATCATTTCACCATCAATATTTAACTGACGTAAACAATGTACTTGTTCTAATTGCACCCATAAAGCAATTGTTAAATCCTCTGTAGTATCCTTAAAAGGATTTTTTGTATAATCTGGGACAATAATATGATACCCATCTTCACGTTTGGATAGAATAAAAATAGACCAGCCAACTTGTATAGAAAATCCATCAACTAATTTGTTATCTTCTACTTTAGTTAGCAAATATAATAACTTTTCTATTTGAGGGCTTAAATGTTCTTCTGCTGTAGCTATTATATTTTTACCACCTATATTTTTAACTATTGTTTTCAATGAACTGCAACCTCTCTTTTATTGATTTTTTCAAAGCTTCTCTAGCCACTGCTTCACGTTCTAACATTTCCAGTCTTATATTTTCGGGAACCTCACCGTATTTAGGATGCCCCGGCCATGTACTCCAATCTTTTGCACCCTTAGAAGCATTTGTTGGTTTCCCAAGTCCAACAAAGTTTTCATTCATATTAAGCACTTCTATTTGTTGTTCTCTCGGTAATAGGTCAAAATCTTCCATGTCCGTTATTTCTTTCATTGAAACAATATGGTCAGCTTCAAGTTTTTCAACTTCATAACCATATACAGGGTCAACTTTGGGTACATCTGTATTTACGTTTTTTCTTACCCTATCGTTGGGTGTTCTCTTCCTTAAATCTTTATAGTCCTCTTTTGAAACCGCAAATTGATTTAATAAGTCTTTCGCTTCTTGGTATGCCCCATCAAGTTCATATTTTATAGAACTTCCCCCAACATCAGCATAAGCAAAACGGTTTCCAGTGTTCAACTTAAAATTATTTAATGTATTTCTATACGTAGCAGAATTAGTTACTTTGGACATACCTTTTGCTAGATTTGCAGATGTCGCTACCTTTGATACTTTACTAAGACCTTTGTCACCAAGCACTCCTATTCCTATTTGCGTTAGGGTGTAACTAAACCACCTTGTACCACTTTCTAAATCACCATTTATTACATCATTAATAAATGAATCTGACAATACATTCCACATTGCAGGTAATGTCTCGTCCAAGTGTGTTACAGCATAACCCATGTTCTCCCATGTTTCCCAATGACCTAATGCTTTAAATCCATCTATTGTATCTCCAACAGCTTGTCCTGCACCATCCCACACGCCACTCAAAAATTTCTCTAAGTTGGATTTTTCAACCGATTCTTCTTCAAGCAAACTATCAGCTTTAAGTTTATCAGCTTCACGGGCTTTCTCTTCTGCAATTTTTTGAATAGGTGCCGTCCACTCCATGTTCAATCCTTGAGTACTAAATGTACCGCTGGCGGTATTAAAACCTTTCCCACTTTGAACTTCCGCAAGACCTTGAGCAATACTTGCAGCTAGTTGGAGTGCTGTATCATAGTTACTACTAGAAGTATAATTAAATTCATATAGATGTTCTAGTTTTTCTTGTAGCTTTCGTTTCATCGTATCAAAAATACCCATCATAATTTGCATAGCTGGAAGGACATTACTAATTCCTTCAATACCTGCTTTCATTCGGTCAATTTCTCGAATTTGTTCCCGAATTTCTTGTTCAATAACATCTGTTGTAGCTACTTGTGATTGAAAATCATTTGGAAAGGCATTATTTTGACGGATTAGTTCTTCACACAAGTAAATGATTCCTTGTGCTAAAGGACGGAAGGTTTGTGCAAAGAAGGCTTTTGCACTGTCATAAGTTTGTCCTTGAAGAACTGCATCGCCTACAAAAGCATCAATTGAATTGATGGCTTGTTCCATACCTTGAATAGTAGCAACACAAAAAGCATTCATACTTTCTGTTTGGGATTGTACTTCTCCTAGATACATGTTTAAACTCATGAATTGACCTCCCATACTAGGTTTTGCTGTTGATAGTAAAGGGCATTTTCTAAACTTTCTACTACTTCTAAACGTTCAGGAGGTATCTTCATTTGAACCATATAGTAACTCCTTTTCCAATTATTTCATAATAAAATTATACCATATGAAACTACTTCACCGTATCAAACCCTTGAACTTACTATAATGCAAAGAATTAATAAAAATCCCTATAAAAAATTGTATTTTGCTATTAAATTTAAAACTCAAATTGTCAAACAAATATTGAGAAATATATAAAGTCAATTTCCATTAAATTCTATTCTGCTTCTAACATCAACGTCATTATAAGCAGTGGAGTAAATCTCAACATTTACATCTACATCATAGTATCCTTTACGAAAATGCTTTCCTCCACAAACCAAACACTTAATTTCACTCATTTAGCACCACTCCTCAAATTGTTTACTTATATATATTTTTGGGATGGGTCTTTATGAGTAGTAAAAGCTCACTAATACGTGTGGATAGATATTAATGTTCTATATGCGGTCTGTATGTATTTTCACCAATTGAATAACAACAACTCTTCTTGAGTAATACCGTCCTGTAATTGAAGAAGAAAAACAACAAATTTTTTTAACAAAGCCTAGACAATAATAATAGCCCATCCCAATTAGGAACAGGCTTTTTACATTCAATTTTGCTTGTCAAGGAAAGTGCAGGGTAACGGAGTTGCAACTGCAAATTAAACATAAAGATAATATTATCTACTAACAATGTATTAAACAAATGTTAACATTGATTTTATATGTTTGTTTTTTGTTTAGAGATTCATTAAAGGACTTGTTGACCTTGCTATCTCGATAATTTTTTCATCTTGCAAGGACTGTAAATATCGATTAGTAATGATAGTTGATTCATGCCCTAACAATCGACTTAAACTATATACATCCAAGCCTAAACGTAATTGTTTTTGTGCATAGTAATGCCTTAAAGTATGTGGACTGCAACGAATTATCTTTCTAACTTTCGCCTTTTGACCTGCTGTTTTTACAACTATTTCAACCGCTGTATTTGTTAGTATTTTACCATTACGAGATAAAAAGTAATTGGAATCCGTCATCATCTTGTCCTTGAAATACATTTCTTTAATCCGTTCATACTTAATCATGTATTTTTTTAATAGCGGTGAAATATAAAGATGTCTTTCTTTGTTTCCCTTTCCTTGTATCTTGATTATAGTATCCATGACATCTAAATGAGTTAGTGAGCTTAATTCTAAATTTCTAATACCTAAATCTACGAAAAACATAATAATTAATTTGTTTCTCATTTCTAAGTAGGTGTTACCATTGTATACGCTAATCATCTTTTTAACTTCATCATCAGTAAATGTCTTAATAATAACTTTAGGTTCTTTCATCCATTTGACACCAAGCACTGGATTTCTCTTTTGGGCAATATATCCCTCTTCAACACAGAATCTAAAAAACGACCTTATATTTTTGTGGATTCCGTTAATATACGATTCAGTCAATCCTTTGTTTTTCAGGTTCATGAGATACGCTTTAATGTGTTTAGTTGTTATTTCATCGACTTCGTCAATATCAAACTCATTCTTCAAAAAATTTTAAAATGCTCGATTGTTGTTTCTGTACCCTTTAATTGTACGGATGGAGAAATTTTTTATTTCCAAATCGTATAAAAATTCCTTGTAAATATCCTCTAATAACAAAAAACTCACCTCTTATATGAATGGTTTTCATACAAAAAGTGAGTTTCTATGTGTTTTGTTTCTCAAAATGGAAAAGGTAAGTTTATCACAGGTTTTTCAAGAGATTTTCAAAATGTATATCGTAACTCTAAAAAACACTGTTTATACTTTACGTCTTTTTACCACTTTAAAATACTTACACTTTGATTATATACGTTGATTTAATAAGACTGGCAGACCTTTGCTACAAAACAAAGGTCTGCTTTTTTATATTATTCACCTAAATCAACATTGTGGTACACTTGCTGAACATCTTCTAAATCTTCTAATGCATCAATCATTTTCTCAAATTTCACTTGTGCATCTTCTGGAAGTGTTACTTCGCTTTGCGCAAGCATTGTTAATTCTGCAACGGTAAATTCAGTTATACCAGCATTTTTGAATGCCTCTTGCACTGCATGGAACTGATCAGGATCCGCATAAACGATAACAGATTCCTCTTCTTCTAAAATATCACGTGCATCTACATCTGCTTCCATCAAGATTTCAAGTGCTTCATCTGCTGTTTTACCTTCAAGACCAATTACAGCTGTTGCATCAAACATATATGCTACAGATCCGTTTACTCCCATGTTACCAGCGTTTTTACTAAATGCAGCACGTACATCTGCTGCAGTACGGTTTACGTTATTTGTTAATGTATCTACAATTACCATTGATCCATTTGGTCCGAAGCCTTCATAACGAAGTTCGTCATAGCTTTCTTCTGAACCACCTTTTGCTTTTTCAATCGCACGGTCAATAATTGTTTTCGGTACGTTGTACGTTTTTGCACGCTCAAGTACCACTCTTAAAGTTTGATTGGATTCTGGATCTGGTTCCCCTTGTTTTGCTGCTACATAAATTTCACGTCCAAACTTTGCATAGATACGACTTGTATTTGCATCTTTTGACGCTTTTTTGTCTTTAATATTGTTCCATTTACGGCCCATACTTGTTTCACTCTCTTTCAGCTTTGAATCTACATAAAAATAGTAATATGAAATAGGCTGCTTCTTCAACACTTTTTCAAACTAAATATAAAAAGTTCTTTATATTTCACATTACTGACAAACAATATGAATTGAAGAAGTCGCATTTATTCACTATATTGTATTATACCTCATTACAAGTTTAATAATCAAAGAAAGACAAATAGTTCTCATCCGTTGATGTAAAAATATTGAACTATTACAATTACTATTGGTGTCCCCTCTTACGAAGAAAAGCTAAGAGGTTCTCTCTTAGCTCTTCTCATATTCTATGAGCCTATCGCTCAGTCTCATTTTGTATTTTACTACTTTACTTCATTCGCAAAGAAATGCTCACACACACTAGAAATACGAGTTAAATCAACATTTCCACCAGAAATAATCGCTGCTACTTTTTTCCCTTTTATATATGGATCAACTTTACCTGCAAGAAGAGCAGCTGTCGCTAATGCTCCCGCACCTTCTACAACAGCTTTTCCACGTTGTAATAAATCTTTCATAGCTACTTCTAATTCTTCTTCTGATACAGTTACAATATCATCTACTAACTCTCTCACAATTTTAAAAGTTAAGGTTCCTGGAATTTTTACTGCGCACCCATCAGCTATAGTAGGTGCTTCATAGTGCTCTACGATTTCGCCTTTATCATACGAGGCTTTCATTCCATGAACATTATCAGCTTGAACACCAATTATATTGATAGACGGATTAAAAGATTTAAGTGCTACCGCGATTCCAGCAATAATTCCGCCGCCGCCAATCGGTACAAGTACTGTATCAACATCCCACATATCATCAAGAATATCCAAGCCAATTGTTCCTTGACCTGCCATTACTTCTACATCATCATATGGATGTAAATATGTTTCTCCCGTTTCTTTTATAATTTCTTCACATTTTGCTTTCGCATCATCAAACGTATCACCATATAAAATAACTTCTGAACCATATCCTTTCGTTGCTTCAACTTTCGCCTTTGGAGCAGAAGTTGGCATCACAATTTTACTTTTAATTCCAAGTAAGTGTGAAGATAGTGCGACACCTTGTGCATGGTTTCCAGCTGAACAAGCAATAACTCCACGAGCTTTTTCTTCATCTGTTAAATTAGAAATTTTATTAAACGCCCCACGAAATTTAAATGATCCTGTTAATTGCATATTTTCTAATTTTAAATATATTTCCCCACCTGTCTTGCTTGTTAAATAAAAGGATTTAACAAGCGGTGTTTTACGAGCATTTCTATCAAGAACTTGTTTGGCTTTTTTTATATCAACAATGGTTAGTGGTAAAGTTTTAGTAATCATATTAACACTTCTTTCAATTGTTTATAATCTAACCCTAACGTTGTTCCTAAATTTTCATAGGTAATGGTTCCTTTATAAATATTGATACCATATGCTAATGCAGGTTTATTTTGGATTGTCTCTTCTAAACCATTGTTAGCAATCGCTAATAAATAATCAATATTTCCATTCGCTAATGCCATAGTAGAAGTACGTGGAGTTGCCCCAGGCATATTTGGCACAGCATAATGTATGACATCGTGCTTAATAAATATAGGATCATTATGTGTTGTATAGTGATCAATCGTTTCAACTGTCCCGCCTTGATCGATTGCAATATCAACAATAACACTTCCTGGTTTCATAGACTGAACCATATACTCTTTCACAATTTTTGGTGGTCTAGAACCTGGAATTAAAATGGTTGAAATAAATAAGTCTGCATTTTTAATTGTTTTCTCTAAGTTTTCAGTATTAGATTCCATGATTTCAACTGGAGCATTTGCATATTTTTCTTGTAAATAAGTAATCTGTGTTTTATTTAACTCTAAAATCGTTACATGACAACCAATTCCAACAGCCATATCACAAGCATTAATTGCTGCATTGCCTCCGCCTAAAATGACAACATTACCAGCAGGAATACCATCTATTCCTGATAATAAAATACCTTCTCCCTGATGTTGTTTTTCTAAATAATAAGCTCCCATAAATACTGCCCGGCGCCCAGCAATGGCACTCATCGGTTTTAATAACGTTAAAACTCCATTTTCACTAATTGTTTCTCCAGCAATAGCGGTTGTTCCCGCTTTTCTCATCGCTTCAACACATTCTTTTGAAGCTGCTAGATGTAAAAATCCCCAAACAATTAAATCTTTCTTAAAATATTTATATTCCTCTGCTAAAGGTTCTTTTACTTTTACTACCATATCAACATCCCAGGCTTGTTCTTGATTTACTAAAGTAGCACCGGCATTTGTATATTCTTCATTTGTATAACCTGATCCTACACCAGCGTCTTTTTCGACTAAGACTTCATGTCCAGCTTTAATTAATTTCCGAGCATTTTCTGGTGTCATCCCAACACGTGCTTCACCTTTTTTAATTTCTTTTACTACGCCAATTTTCATGCTGACACATCCTTTTTAATGTAATATAAATCACATTATTTGTTATACGATCCAAATAAAATTGCGGAATATATGAAACGTTTCTATATTTCCTCATTTGTCTGAATCAGCTGTTTACACCTACAAGATAGCACTCAGAAAAATGATGAGTCAACATTTTGTGAAATAGTTCACAAAATGTTTTCTTTTATTTTAAAATAATTTTTTTCGCTCAAATAAGCATTGAATCCGTTTTCAAGGTATGCTAGACTTTGTCACGAATAACATCTCTTATGAATTCAAATGAAATGCAATTTTATTTTTTTAATTATTTTTGTGAATTCTTTCACATATAGACATAGAAATACTTTGTATTAATTTCTATAAAATTGCGAATTATATCACAAACAAAATTAAATTTTCATAAAGCACTATTAAAAAAATGAGAGGATATACTATTAAAATTGAAATAAAAATGAATTCATCAGAGATTGTATGTATTTTTCCAAACAGGAGTGATTATTATGTCACAAACACAACTTAAAAAAGAGATTGGCTTCTTTGCAGCATTAACCACTGTTATTGGTACCGTTATTGGGGCAGGTGTATTTTTTAAGCCTACCGCATTATACAGTGTAACCGGAACAGCGAGTTTAGGATTACTCGCATGGGTAATCGGTGGAATACTAACTGTTTGCGCAGGTTTAACTGCTGCTGAACTATCGGCAGCTATTCCTGAAACAGGTGGAATGATGGCATATTTAAAGCGTACTTATGGAAACTTAACTGCTTTCCTACTGGGCTGGGCACAAACAGTCATTTACTTTCCAGCTAATATTGCCGCACTTGCTATTATTTTCGGAACACAAGCAGTTAGTTTATTTGGATTAAATGCGAATGAACATAAAATGATGATTATTGGAATTGCTGTTGTTACCGCAACATTCGTAACCTTGATGAACTTCTTAGGCGCGAAAGCAGCCGGAGGAATTCAGACTGTATCAACTATATGTAAACTACTGCCTTTAGCATTGCTTATTATTTTTGGATTATTCCACAAAGGCGACGTAACTCTACAACTGTTTCCAGTTGAAGCAGGACCAGGTAAATCATTTATCTCTGCGCTTGGATCTGGCTTACTTGCAACAATGTTTGCTTATGATGGATGGATTCATGTAGGAAATATCGCTGGGGAAATGAAAAATCCTAAAAAAGACTTACCTAAAGCAATCGTAATCGGATTATCTACTGTTATGGTTGTTTATTTACTTATTAATATTGCTTTCCTTATGGTTATGTCTGCAACAGCGCTTGCAGGAACTGATACCCCTGCATCTGAAGTAGCGACAATTCTGTTTGGAGCAATGGGTGGAAAATTAGTTACAATCGGTATTTTAATTTCCGTATTTGGAACAATCAATGGATATATCATGACAGGAATGCGTATTCCTTATGCAATGGCATTAGAAAACAAACTACCTTTTAGTAAGTGGTTTGCTACATTATCTAAAAATAGTCGAATTCCTTATAATTCTGGACTATTTATCTTATGCGTTTCTATCATCATGATGGTGATTGGTGGATTTAATACATTAACAGATATGTTAGTGTTTGTTATATGGATATTCTATACAATGACCTTTGTAGCGGTATTCATTTTACGTAAAAGAGAACCAGGACTTGTGCGTCCTTACAAAGTACCTCTATATCCTGTTATACCGATGATATCTATTATAGGCGGATCATTTATCGTTATTAATACTCTTTTCACACAAACGTTGCTAGCATTATGTGGTATAGGCTTAACTGCTTTAGGTCTTCCAATTTACTTTGCAATGCGTAACAAACATGTTCAAGTTAAAAATAATGACTAGTAATGCCTTATCTCATACAAAACAGCATGGTATTTTACTGCCATGCTGTTTTGTATGTTACACAACAAATGAAACAGATGGTCCTCTCAATCCAGATTATATGCACAATCATTTTTCTAAAGCGATTAAAAAAGCTGGTGTGAAAAAATTCGTTTTCACGACTTATGTTATACATATACGTCACTTATGTTACTTCTTTGGGAACATTTCAAAATTGTACCTTTTTCTTATCTTCAGCACCACATTCTTTAATTACGTCACTATAATAACTTTCAATGATTTTATAATGGTGCTCTTCATGTATTGCTAAAAGTTGAATAGCCTGAATTAAGTTAGGATAGTTGGCCATTGGATCAAAAAACACAATATGTCCAGCAATGTCTTCTTCAATATTTATAACTAACTCTCTCAATTTATCCGTTTCATTTAACAGCAATCTCTTTAACTCTTCTTTATCCATAGTATGAAGTACTTTTTTCGGTGGCACTAAAATGAAAGGCGCTTTCATCCCTCTTCCATGTTTCTCTTTATATTCTGCATAAATATCATGTATTTGATTAGCAAATGATTTCTTTCTTCTCATTTTTGCATACGGAATAAGAACAAAAGAAAATTTTGTTGCAACTTTAACCATTCTTAAAATTAAATATAGATGGTATATGTGCTCGCCAATAGACCATTTTCCTTCTTTTTGATTCCATAGTTTATCATTTGAGATAAATTGTATTTTTTGAAAAAAACAATGCCGTTGCTGTCTTAATGTTTGAAAATGGTGTGTCATACTTTCCGATCTCATCTATTAACTCCCCCATTTTATTTTATAAGAATTACTCCAGTGAAATCTTTCTAAACAGTAATTTTCTTATTTTCATCAATGAGAAGTACATATGCAACATCTACTCTTTTCATATACACTTATACTCCTTCAATAACCGATACTACTTAATTCAACAATCCTGTCCGTTTGTTGAATTAATATCTTCATAATCTCATAAATATTTTAACATAAATTTCCTGATTTTTATTATCTCTTATTCTTAATATCTAAATTTACATCATAAATTACACATTCAATTCAAATATGACAATAGAAATCATTAACATATTAACAGCTGCTATTTTGATAGTTGAAACACAATAAAACAATAAAAAACGAGTATAAAACCTATGCGATTTAGATCGTTACTCTACGTTATAAACTTAGTTTTATGTTAGCAAGGTATAATGATAGAAAAATGGGTTCCTTTTCCTTTTTCACTCTTTATTTCTATATCTCCGTTTAATTCTTTAATGATGCTATAAGCGACCATAGTGCCAAGTCCGGTTCCTTTTTCTTTAGTTGAATAAAATGGCATGGCAATTCTTTTCATTTCTTGAGAAGACATTCCTATTCCTGAATCAATAATATCAATTACAATATTATTTTTTATTTTTTGTATATTAATTTGTAATACTCCACCATTTTTCATAGCTTCAATTCCGTTTTGTGCAATGTTAATTAAACATTGTTTTAATTTTTCCGGATTAGCATTTATGTATATAGAATTCGTGATATTGCTTTTTATTTCAACATTATGTGAGAGTGCAAGTGGTAAAATACTATTTTTTACTTGATGAAAAAGTTGCTTAATATTTATCGATTCTCTTATTATATTTTGTGGTTTTGTTAAAGATAAATAATTATTAATAATGCACTGTACTTTTTCTAGTTCAACTAACATAATTTCCAAGTAGTTATCTTGAGATGCTTTTAAGGTTTCACTTCTATGAAGTAATTGAGCGAATCCGTATACAGTAGTGATTGGGTTGTTGATTTCATGTGCAATAGATGCAGCTAACTCGCTAATTAGACAAAATTTCTCTGCTCTTTGAATTTTTTCTTTCATCTTAAACTTTTCTATCATTCCTTCTACTAAATAAATAGATAATAATCCTGTGAAAATATTAATTACTATATAATTAGCTAATAATTTAATAAAATCAAATTGTATTTTACCAATTATTTCAATTTGATTTATTACAGCAAAAACTGAAAGAAAACTGGTACAAATTAAAATAAGTAGCATGTTGAATACCGTTTTTTTTCTTTCGAAATGAATGCGGAGAAAATGATGAAATATTGTAATAGTAATTATAAAAATACTATATATAATAACTGATGAAAAAAAACCAGTTCCACCTAAGTAAAATTTATATGAAAAATATACAATACTGATAAAAATTATACTTCCTGTGTTTCCATATAGTAAAACTAAAAGAATAGGAATAAAGCGCAGATCATAAATATACCCAGCGTGAAAATGAATTGGGAAGGTCATACAAAGAATAATTGCAATGGATGCAAGAAAAGAAATGAATATATTGTTACGTGCTTTTTTTTCAGTTTTGTCTAACCAAAACACTTGATAACTAAGGATACAAATTATAATAATAAATGCATTTAATAGTAGTGTAGAGATCCACATGTTTGATACCTCCCTAATTCTTTATAAGAAGATTTATGTTTATTTTTGTTACGTGAAAGGTAAAAAAGCACTTTTTCAAGTGCTTTTTTACTGCTTATTTAGAGTTGATGGCAATAAAACATTCTTTAAAGGGAATGTTTTTTTATTTCCCTACAAAAAGGATCTTGAAAATATTTTTTTGTAGAGAAATGCAAGAAGAAAGTAAATAAAGATAACGACTCTTGACTACTAACTTTTTTTGAATATTCTGTTAATTTTAAGGGGATATCACCACCTATCGTGTGATTGCTTTTATAGTAACATGAAAATCGTCATGTTACAACAAAAAAACAGAAAATTTTATCTTTTCAGTCATTTTTTGCGCTAAATTGTAGAAGGTTTTATTTTTTATGTAAAATTGAAAATTCACTTCAGATTTTCTAAGGAGAATTTTCTATATTTCTAAATGGATTCACTACTGATAATGAGATGTCATGGAAATCTTACATGTATATGGTATTCATTAGAAAATTTCTGTTAAAAAATAATATTGTTTTTATTTACATATGAGTTTTTTCTATCTCTCAAATTCAAGGAATTTTTACGATGTTTTTACAAAATTCTTATATTTTGACAATAAAAATATTTTATTCTTTAAGAGGCATTTAATAAAAAACAATGAGAGGATGTTAAATTTGTTTAAAAAATCATTTATTGTCGCTTTTATTTTATTGATGATTCCTATGTTCTCGTACAACAGTAAAACGCTTGCGGCAGAACCTCCCGTATTTGAAAGAGGCAATGAAGTTGGAATTAAAGTCATGTCTTATAATATTCATCATGGAGAAGGTACAGATGCTATTTTAGACTTAAAAAGAATTGCAGAAGTTATTAAACAATCAGATGCTGATATTATCGGTTTGCAAGAGGTAGATAATCATTTTTCACAGCGCAGTAATTTCGAAGATCAAGCAAAATGGTTGGCAAATTATTTAGGAATGCACTATGCGTATGCTGCAAATCTTGACTATGAACCTTTACAAGAAGGAGACCACCGTCGCCAATATGGAACGGCCGTGTTAAGCAAATATCCAATCCTTTCATCCCAAAATCATTTGCTCACTAATATTCCATATCCAGTAAACCCAACAGAGCAGCGCGGTCTTTTAGAAACTGTGATTAACGTGAAAGGAAACCAGATTCACTTCTACAACACTCACCTTGATCATAGGAGAGCAGAACAAAGAGATCTGCAGATAAGAGAAATACTTGACATCGCAAAACAAAAAGAAGGAACAAAAATCTTTGCGGGAGACTTCAATGCCGTCCCTAAAAGCGCAGAAATTCTGAAGATGACTGCACAATATACAGACGTATTTGCCGAACTCGGTCAAAATGAGGACTATACTATTCCTTCAGATAAACCGACAAGCCGCATCGACTATATTTTTACTTCTGAAGATGTCAAAATTCGTACTGGAGAAGTCATAGATACTCTTGCATCTGATCATTTACCAATTACTGCAGAGCTCGTACTGACAAAAAAAGCACCGTTTAATAATGGAGTAGGCAACAACTAATCCCTAACATGGAACTACTGATAACACTGATTATAAGAATGAAAAGTCCCTTCAGATTTGAAGGGACTTTTCTAGTTTATTACAACGCTTATTTGTTCAAAAAATCTCCATCCAAATTTTAGGCCAGCCCCTGATACAACCTATTTATGAACATTCTACAAATCTCTGCGAAAATCCAGCAGTAAAGAAAACTTAATATAAATATGAATGCAATAACTTTTGGATCCATAGTTGTATCAACCGTAGGACCTAACACCGGAAAACGGAATACGTACAGGATAATCATAATCCCCACGAGTAAACATGCTGCTGAAAAAGAAACGACCACAATTCTCCTCTTCAATTGTAAAAAAGCCACACTCAGCGTCACACCTAATAAACCTGTAGTAAAGGGAAAGATAATAAGTTCACTCGGCTGGATAATAAATAAGAGGAAAATCGTAAGGGTATAAGAAAGGATTCCTTGACGGATAGAAAAGCAAGTAGCTAAAAAAATAGGTAATGTCGCTAAAATACTAATCAGAAAGCCTATACCAGGCATAAAGCCACCTGCTGATTGAAACATGGCAGCAAATGTACTCAATAAGGCTGTAATTACCAACCGGGTTGCAAGGGCCATCTTTCTTACATGAAGAGAATTTGAACCTATCTCCATCATCGATTGACACCAATAACGAACAAACGGTTTCATTGAAATCCCCCCTCAAATATCCCATTTGCCACTTCCTATACTATTCATTGCCTTATATTTTATGCAGTATTACCTGTTAGTCATTCTTTTCGATCAATTGGAATGCGTACTACTCCCCATGCCCATCAAGCTAAGCCTATATAGGTTTAATTTATGGGACGGATTCATTCTTCCACGATTTTAAATAAGTTAAATACATATAGTAAAAAGAACAGGTTATATCAAGCTTTTCGAGAGTTGGGTAGTGCAATTCGTACTTTATTTTTGTTAAATTACCTATCTGATGAAAAATTGAGAAGTACAATTCAAGCAGGTACAAATAAAAGCGAATCTTTTAATGGGTTTGCGAAATAGTTATTCTTTGATGGAGAAGGAATTATTGCGGAGAATAATCGAGAACGTCAAAGAAAAATCATTAAATATAACCATTTAATCGCTAATTGCTTATTTTTTTACAATGTATTTCAACTTACACGGATTTTTCATGAATATATACAAGAGGGAAATAAAATTGATACGGAAGTATTGGCTAATCTGAGTCCGTATTTAACATTTCATCCCGCATTAACGGGCAGTAATACTCCCACCTCAAAATTCAGCGAAAGCAAAGAAGTTAGGTGAGAGATAAACTGCCCGTAAAAGCCCGATTGGTTCAACTAATAATCAGTGGGGGATGGAGAAACTCCCCACTGATTAAAGTTTCACTTTATGTGAACCGCTTTGGAAAATACCGACTAGATTCTAATCGACGTCCTCCAGATATTGAATTTGATATACCTGTATCACCGATTCCAATTGAAGTAGCTGGTTAATCTAAGCAAGAGAGGAGGAAAATTCATATAACCTCCTTTCTTGCTTTACTTTGAGAGTGGCTCCAAAAAGAAGGAATCGTTGCTGTACCCCTACCTCGGTCTCTCCTGTTACAATATAGTTCCATTCTTTTCCTGCAATTTTCACTTATCGAATGGCTGTATTTTCAGGCTGAATATTGAATGTAAAGGAAGTAACTGGCTTTGAATGAACAAGTTTGTCATTTATTTTCCATACATTTAATATGGCTTTAACTGTATACGTTCCTGCAGGTACTCTCTTGCCCTCATTCGTTTTGTAATTCCACGTACTTTTCCATTGGATTTGTTCCCCGCTGTTTAACGACTTATGTTGAATCACCTGTAAAAAAAATTGCCCTTTACTAAAATGATACACCTGTTCTCCTTGTGCATTATACACGGTATAATCATAAGACTGGCTTGTTGGAAACTCTATAAGCATGGGCTGATCACTATTATTTTTAAACGTAAAAGTAAATGTGGCTTGTTCCGCGTCTGCGATGACATCCACATCCCATTTCCAATCTGTCATGTCTCTAACCTCCTGAGCTAAGATTAATTGATTCCCGCTAACAAAAATCATCAAAAAACAAAAGATAGCTATTCTCAAAGGTGATACTCCTTCCTAATTCATAGATGTATCCCTTTAGTATTGCTTAATTACTTTATGAAAACCCCATAGACTTTTTAAGTTTATACATTGTTTGTTAACAAATTCGAATCGTCAATTTAATCATTCTTTTTACATGGTAAAAATATTCTAAAATAGATGACTAAATTCTTCTTTTTTCCTTCTTTGATGCCATCTTGGATAAGAATTTATATAGACATTGAAACCCTTCCATAACAATGTATGAATTAAGGACACCCTATCCATTTAAACAGAGCAGAATGTCACATGGCCATTGAGAAAACAAGAAAAACGAGATCGGATAAAAAAAGCGACATTAAGATTGTCTGCAATAGCTAAAAGGAATGGATTATATACAGATTCTACAGAAGCTTAAAATGTGTCACAATCTACATGAAGAATCACTCTACCATTAGTAGGCTCTATACGTTACCACGAAACATTGAACCTATAAATTACGAATAACTAACAAAAAGCATGACATAAAATTGCCATGCTTTTTTGATTTGTGTTGCATTAAAATGAGAAAAAATATTTAAATTGATTGCTAACACAACACAATTTAAAACATGGTGAAAACGGCTAAAAAACTCTTAATGTGTTTTTTTCCAAAATGCTTGCGATACTTCATGCCCATCAAGTTAAAATTAAGTAAAATTCCGTTCAACTAGATTTTTTCTGTTTTCTAAAGAATTGATATCAGCTATCTAAAAATCTGCATACCAAATAAACCCTAACCTCATTTATACCTTTTTAACAAATTCAGATTTTAATTGCATAGCTCCAATACCATCAATTTTGCAATCAATGTCATGATCTCCCTCAACCAAACGTATATTTTTTTACTTTTGTACCTATTTTTATAACGAATGAACTTCCTTTTCAATTCATTATTTTCTCTCTGATACTTTGTAAAACTTGTATTCCCATAGGAGTGATCGTTGTACCTTGCTTCTTGATACCTACTGCGACACATCCACACCGTTTGAGAATCGATAGCTTATTGCGAATTTGAGCTTCGGATAAGGGACGGGAGAGCAATGAGCCTAAAACAGTTCGTCCCACCCGCTCCTGACGTTTACTGATATTCCACAAGATCGTCAGTATATCCTCATAATCCATTAGGGAACCGTGACGTGACAAGAATTGAAGGATGTCCTCCCTTTCCACTGTTTCTCCTCCGGCTGTTGGACCATGAGGGGTTGACAAGATGACGCTGCTATTCAATATACGTTCAGGAATATGTTGTAATTTCACTGTATCTCCTTCTACGATTACCTTCAGGTACTTAATGAAATTTTCCAACTCCCGAATATTACCTGGCCAGCTGTAGTTTAAAAGAACATTTTTTACTTCAGGTGTAAATTGTAGCTTTCTCCCATTATCATTAAGGAAATAGTCAATGAGGATAAAAAGATCCTCTTGCCGTTCTCTAAGATTTGGGATATTTAACGGCAAAACGTTGAGTCTATAGTACAAATCTTCCCGAAAAGTACCCTTAGACACCATACTATTCAGATTTCGGTTTGTGGCAGCAATCACCCTAACATTAATGGGAATTACGCGATTTCCTCCTACCCGCATCACCTGCCGCTCTTGGAGCACACGCAGCAAGGCTGCCTGAATACTAAGAGGAGCATCCCCAATCTCATCCAGAAAAATGGTTCCATTATGGGCCAATTCGAATAGACCCATTTTCCCTCCTTTTTTAGCTCCTGTGAAAGAGCCCTCTTCGTATCCAAACAATTCACTTTCTGCCAAACTTTCTGTAAGGCCAGCAAAATTGACCGGGACGAATGGGCCATCCCGCCGGGTGGAATGCCTATGAATCGCTTGGGCAAATACTTCCTTGCCTGTACCGTTTTCTCCTGTGATTAATACGGTAAAATCACTTTCTGCCAGTCTGACAGCAACCTGTTTCGCAGAAGTGATGGAATCGCTTACACCGATAATATTTTCAAAAGAATATTTTGTCGTTAATCCCAGACGGCTGCTATTTTTGCGGATTTCCTGTTCATTTCGTTGGACAATCGTGACGTCTTGAAACGTAACAACGACGCCCATCAAATGTCCGTCCAGCATTATGGGAACTTTGGTAACCAGAAGAACCTTGTTCCGTATCTTCAATAATTGATTGGACTCCTCCGCATGGGACTGAAAAATCTGATTCAGGTTAAACTCAGGGATTACATCCCAGCACGTCTTTCCAAGGCAATTCTCTGCAGACAGACTAAGAATTTTCTCTGCTTCTTCATTAAAAACCGTAATATATCCCCATTCATCCATACTGATAATCCCTTCATGAACAGCATTAAATACGGATTCCAGCTTTTGATTTAACCGCTTCTCATTGTTTACGGAATTGGCTAAATTTCTTCCAAGGCGGACAAAATCACGGAAAAACTCTGCTGTATAGAAATGCGCATTTTCTATAGGAAGATTCAATTGTTGAGCAATATCATAAATCGTTGTCAAATCGATCGGGCGTATGCCCAAATCAATCACTTTACCAATCGTCTCCGGGACAAGTTCTTTTAATCCATGAGTGACCGCCACATCGATACCCTCAAGTACAGGCCTTTCTGCTGGCTGCGGAACATATGGAATAAAGTGCAAATGATCAAATCCCAGACGATTCAAAAGCTCGATAGCATCTACAATCGTGTCCATACTATTCGAGACAAATAGACATTCAGTTCCCGGAGCAAAATCCATCAGTTGTTCGAGCTTTGGCAAATGAACGGTTCTTCTGGCAAACAGTGTCCGCTCATGGAGTAGTTTCGGTAAACGATCCAATATACTTTCGGCGGAAACTAGAATTAGTTCACACTCATCCACTAATTGGCTATCCAGCTCCTCGTGCTCATGAACGGTATAAATCTGAATATTGGTACCGAAAAACATTCTCAGGTTAGTCTCAAAGGTTTGTGCTAGCTTTTCCCCTCTTGTTAGCAGTAAAATACTCGGTCTCCCCATTTTCCTCTCCTCTTAAAATCCCTTTTTTAGAATAATAATAACCTAAACACAAACCTAAAACTATACCTAATAAAAAACAGTTCGGGACAAAAATTCCAGCTAACTCGAAACTAATCTCTAAATCTTGGACATACTGATATTATCAATCTAGAAAAGGGATGGTGTTCAAATAGTGTATAAAGTTGGCTGTTAAAGTCAACTTTATATTTTGATTAACTTCCTCTAACCGATTATATAAATTAAAAATGAATATACAATTTATCTTTTATAAATAAATTTATAGCTTAAGTAAATGATGATAAGGCCAATTAGCACGACCAAAAACTCTTCTATTGGTCCGTAAGTTACATTCTCGAAACAAAATAAACCGCCATGGACTCCGAATCCTCTCAGACACCCCCCTCCCGATCACCTTTCTAAGATCCATATGTTAGATCAAGAGGGAGCAGGACTGATCCGAATCAAAAACCGTCCGCAAACATAGTCGTGATTTAATGAACGTTCGTAAATTAAAAATAAACTTTTACAGACATTCAAAACGTTGTACTTTTACGAACGAGATGATAAGAAATTTAATATGGTATTAAAGGTAGCAATTACATCCAACATATTTCATCTTGGTTTTTCCAAAGTTAATGAAATGAAAAGGCTCCTTGATAAACAAGGAGCCTTTCTAAATTTATGAAGTTGATCTGACTGAAATATGATGGTCATTAATGTTTTTAAAATATTACAGATAATCATAAAATTAAACAGAAAAACTTTTTGGTTTTATAAATATATCTTTTACAAATCTCTCGACTTCCTCAGATGTTGTCATATTTAAAATTTGTTCAATAACTAAGTTTATTTCCGCTTTTGATAACTTAAGAATTTGGTTTCTTGCTCGTAAAATAGAAGTGGCACTCATAGAAAATTCGTCTAATCCTAAACCAAGAAGAATAGGGATCGCGATTTCATCCCCAGCCATTTCACCACATATACCTGCCCATTTTCCTTCTTTATGTGCTGCATCAATGACATTTTTGATTAAGCGAAGGATCGCCGGGTTATATGGCTGGTACAGATAAGAAACACGCTCATTCATGCGGTCTGCTGCCAGCGTATATTGAATTAAATCATTTGTTCCGATTGAAAAAAAATCAACTTCTTTTGCAAACAGGTGAGCCATCACAGCGGAAGATGGAATTTCCACCATCATCCCTACCTCAATACTTCCGGCAACGGTTGTGCCTTCAGCTTGAAGTTTTTCTTTTTCCTCTATTAAAATCGCTTTTGCTTGACGAAATTCATCAAGTGTAGCAATCATCGGGAACATAATTTTTAAATTACCGTGTACACTTGCACGCAACAGCGCACGAAGTTGTGCGCGGAACATGTCCTGCATTTCCAAACATAAACGAATCGCACGGAACCCTAAAAATGGATTCATTTCTTTTGGAAGATTTAAATATGGAAGCTCCTTGTCGCCCCCGATATCCAGTGTACGAACAACAACCGGCTTACCTTCCATTCGCTTTAATACCGTTTTGTAAGCCTCAAATTGTTCTTCTTCTGTTGGAAGTGTATCGCGCCCCATGTATAAAAATTCAGTACGGTATAAACCTACTCCTTCACCACCATTTTCAAGAACACCTTTTACATCCTCAGGAGTACCGATGTTGGCAAAAATCTCCACGCGATGTCCATCAGATGATAATGTAGGCTCATTTACAAGCTTGGCCCACTCTGCTTTTTGGGCTTCGTAAACAGCTTTTTCATCTTCGTATATCTCCACAACATCTTCTGTTGGATTGACGATTACTTTGCCCTCTAAACCGTCGACGATGACTAATACTCCGTTTTCGATATTATTTGTTACCATCTTCGTACCAACGACCGCTGGAATTTCCATAGAACACGCCATAATCGCTGAATGCGATGTACGTCCGCCTATATCCGTTGTAAAACCTTTTACATATTTGCGGTTTAATTGGGCAGTATCAGATGGTGTTAAGTCTTCTGCGACAATCACTACTTCTTCTGAAATCATGCTTGGATTGGCAATGGTCACACCTAAAAGATGCGATAACACGCGTTTTGTCACATCACGAATATCAGTAGCACGCTCTTTCATATATTCGTTGTCCATTGTCTCAAACAAGTTCACAAACATAGTGGCCACTTCGTTTAAAGCAAACTCCGCATTGACTTGCTCGCGTTTGATTTTGTCCTTAACTGGATTGATTAGTTCCGGGTCGCTCAACACGAGAAGGTGAGCAGCAAAGATTTCTGCTTTATCTTCGCCAAGTTCTTTACGAGCATGCTCTTTTATTCCTTCAAGCTCTGATTTTGATGTTTCGAGCGCTTGTTCAAAGCGTTCTACTTCCTGATCTGTATTCGTTACTGCTATTTTTTCTACAATTAACTCTGGATTTTCTAAGCGAAAAGCTTTGGCAATAGCAATGCCCGGAGAAGCTGCAATCCCTTTAATTATGATGGACATTGTTTTATTAACCCCTTTCTCAAGTTATTTTTTAGCTCAAACTTATTTTAATTTTATATTTTTCTTGTACGTCTCAACGTCCAGCTGTTCAAACGGATTTACACCAAACAAATGTACAATGTTGCTTTTTTCATGTTCGTCTTTACATCTTTATGCCTTATATATGAAACTTTTATTTTTAATACTCTCTATTTGACAGAGGGGGCTAAAAGCTCTCGTAATCGCGATTCCTAAAGAAACTGCAATTCCTGTAACATTCGTGCTGATGTTATTGGCCAATCCCCTCATTTTTTATTAACTCTTCGAGCGCTTCTAATGCTTCTTTTGCATCGTTACCTTCAGCTACGATTGTGACTTCAGCCCCACTCGGAACCCCAAGAGACATGACACCCATAATTGATTTTAAATTTACAGACTTCCCATTGTACTGAAGAACTATTTCTGCCTCATATTGACCTACTTTATTGACCAGCTGTGCTGCTGGTCTTGCATGAATACCGAATTTTTCGATAATTTTAAATGTTTTTTCTGCCATTTTATATTTCTCTCTTTCTTTACTAAATTTTAATACTCATTCTAGTATCTATTTTGTGTTCTAATACCGAAATTGCCTCTTTATCCGCCAATTTCTTCTCCAGGGCAACCTTAATAACGAACGGTTCCTTCTATATTGTTTTCTTCCATGTAATAACGAAGTACCATAGCTGCTGCCAGTGAACCTGTTCCAAGTAAGTTATGTTCGCAACCATGTCCATTTCCGTCCTTTTCCACCGGATTATATTGTGGTACGCCACCTGAACTGTAACCGGAGGAAAATTTTGAAATGTATAATGGGGTATTGTAGAAAATAGATCAATTGAATCACTCATAAACAAATGTTATGAGTGATTCAACGATTAGGTTAATTCAGTGTAAAAGCGGCAGCGATCGCCCCGCACTATGGATATACAAAATTCAACAGGCACACCATTGGTATCGTAGGCAGTTCGTTCAAGCAGAAGTGCGGGACGACCTTCCTCCGTTTGCAGATATTCACTTTCGTCGGCACGGATGAGAACGGGTTCAAATGCCTCATTTGCTCTTGTTACCACGGTATTAAACTGTTGTGAAAATAAATCATATAAAGAAATTTCGCCTACCTTTTTTAACTGCTCTATATCTGTAACAACATGTTTCGGAATAAAAGATGATTCCAAAATAAACGGCTCATCTTCAGCACAGCGAAGGCGTTTCATTTCAATGACATTCACATCTTCACTCAGCTGCAGCGCTTCTTTGATTTTGGCAGTCGGTTTGATTTCTTCTATTTTCAGAATGATATCCTTAGGGTTCAAGCCTTTTTCTTTCAATACTTTACTAAAGCTGTAAAATCCCATCAATGACTGCTGCAATTTTGGTTTTGCCACGAAGGTACCTTTTCCTTGGATTCGGTATAGAATTCCTTCCTGTACAAGCTCCTCAATCGCTTTTTTTGCCGTGTTGCGACTCACACCAAATTGATCCATTAACTGATTTTCTGATGGGATTTTATCACCAAGTGCCCAATGACCTTTTTCAATTGAATCCTTTAATCTTTCCATTAATTGATGATAAAGCGGGATTATACTTTCATGCTGCAATGGTTTCATTTTATTAAACCTGCCTCCAAATCATACTAATGTTCTTTTAATAACCTAAATTATACCATCAACACTTGTAGCGTCAACCTAACAACCAGATTCTATAAAGGAATAGTTTCTACCAAGCTATAATAATGATGGCTTATCAAAGTCGCTATTAATATCTTCTACGCTTGTAAAATATTGATAGCCTCCTTACTCGGACCGTTTGCCGTGTTCTAGTCAAAACGACTTTTAAAAATAAGGAAGCGCGAGAACCTTCCCCACACTTTCTTACCTCGCTTCCTTACCCTGAAATTTTTGCAAACCACGGGCTTGCTGTCTCTTTCAAGACAATATTTAGTTCTTGGATATTTTTTTTGCCGGTTTCTTGTAACCAAGCACGTCCGGCTTGTTCACCATTTTCGGCAAATTGAGCGACGCCATTTTTCCATGTTGCCCGGCCACAGAGGACACCGTTGAAAGTTGAGCCGGATTTTTTTGCAAACGTCAAGGTTTCTTGGAACAATTCTGCACTTACGCCGGCGCTTAAGAAGATAAACGGCAGATCTGTTGCCTCACTTTGCTCTTTGAAATACGCAGCCGCTTTTTCCTTGCTGTAGGCTATCTCGCCTTCTGCGTAACCCTCTACAAACTTCATATCTACTGGAACTTCTACCTTTAAAACGTCCACCTTGTATTGTGGTTTAGAGAATTCCCTCATGGCCTCGATAACCTTATGAGGCTTCACTTTGGCATACTCCAGGCTTTTCACATCATCATTTTTGGCATCATAAGACACTATTTCAAGGAAGAACGGAATGTCTTCTTCCGCACACTCAGATCCAACTCGTTCCATATAAACGTGCTTATAGTCATTAATTTTTTCATCTTCATCTACATCATAGTACAGTAAAAATTTAACCGCATCTGCTCCAGCTTCCTTCAGGCGTCTAACAGACCACTCTGACAATAAATCAGGCAATCGACCCTCGGCTGTTGCATCATAGCCTGTTTTTTCATACGCCACCAATAACCCAGCGTCCGAATGACGGACTTTCGAAGCCGGCAGACCATATTCCGGATCCAATAGAATTGACGTTGCATATGGTGTTAACTCTTCAGAAACCAATTCTTTGAAGCGAATGATGCCCCCATCCCCGACATTATTCTCACCTCCAGCTGCAATCATTTTCTTTAATGAACCGCGTTGATCGATCGCCAAAGCACCGATAATTCCATTTTCATCCGACAAACGCTTGAGAGCTGCTAATTTATTATTCGTTAATGCTAACATCAACAATCACCTCTATTAATCTATTTTAATAACCTCTACCATTTCAAAAAATTGATCGAACTTCTCCGGATCAATATAACCTGTTCCCTCTTCCATCGTATTGAGCATTCCCGTCGTCATCGCAGTTTTCAGGATGTCCGGAACGGATTGCTTTCGTTTCAGGGCAACCGCTAATCCCGCAACGGTCGCATCACCCGAGCCAACAGGGTTCACGACCTCAATAGCAGGAATGGTAACCCGGTAATAATCTTCACCATGCTTGAAAAAAGCACCTGCCGCTCCCATCGAAACGACAATCCATTCAATCCCATGAAATAACTCATTGGTTAACAGTTGTTTCAAGCTGTTTGTGCTCTCCTCCACTTCCATGCCAAGAAGCTGGAACAGTTCTGAGATATTTGGCTTGATCGCAAAGGGTTTTACATTATGGTTCAAAACCTGTCGGAGCGGCTCCCCTGATGTATCAACAATCACGGGAATTCCTTTCTCCCGGCCAATTTCGACCATCTGACGGTAAAATCCAGACTCAAGCCCTTTTGGCAAACTACCCGAAATAGTAACAAGAGAAACTTCAGACAGCAGTTCACGATATTTTTCTAAAAAGGCTGCTCCTTCTGCCGCGGATAAAATTGGCCCGGATTCGAGGATTTCTGTCTGCTTGCCATCATGGAGAATCGCGATACAGTTTCTTGATTCTTGATTGATTTTATAAAAATGATTCCTGATATCACTTTTCGTCAATTCTTGAATTATGCAACCGCCGATAGTCCCGCCAATTACACCTGTGGCCAAAACGTCTTCGCCCATCTGCTTGACAACCCGAGCGACATTTAAGCCTTTTCCGCCTGCAGTTTTACGAACATTTTCCACACGATTTACATCATCTAGCTTAAAATCTTGAATTGGATAGGAAATATCAATGGATGGATTCATGGTGACAGCTAAAATCATTGCACTCCCTCTTTCCCTATCAAGTTTTCAGTTTGAAACCGGCAAACCCCATTAAGATACATGGCAGTGAATTCGAGCTCCGGTGTTAAGACGATAAAATCGGCATCATAACCGCTCGCAATCATACCGCATTCCCCATCGATGCCAATACTTTTCGCGGGTGCTATACTTGCCATATAGAAGGCTTCCTCATGGGTCACAGTTCCCCAATCAACGGCATTTTTGACAGCCTCTTTTAATTGCAAAATACTGCCCACCGCAATCTTTGTTCCGCCAATATCAATGCCTATTGCCATTTTCATGTTCCTGCACCTCTATTTATTCTAGTGTACCTGCTCATCTGTTTTAAAAAATTGATGTAATCAGGAAGACGAGTTGTTCTTCCAAAAAATCAATTGTAACATCGGGTTGTTGGTACAAGTTAAAGCAAAAGAAAAACTCATAGAAACTAGATTATGAGAATAATAGTTAGATTGTTTTAAATAATTCTATTATATCACCATAACTTGTAGGGTTAACCCAGCAATTATAAAACGTTTAATGCGGACGGATTTGGCCGCATTAAACGTTTTAATTTTCAAAAAAATCAGACCAATAACCTAGCCACCCTTACAATATTCAGTTGTAGTTCCGTTCTATCATATTCCTTATCAGGGCGTGGGAGTCACAATTATTAGACTTATAGATTGTTATCGCTTTCATTATATGCTAGACTCTTTGAATCTTGGACGTTCCGACTTTTGAAAACCTTTAATCGCTTCTTTACCAGTATTGATCGCTAAATCTCTTAATCCATCGATTTGAAGTCCGTCCTTTAGTAAAGCAGTTTCGATGACCATCGCAAGATTTGTTCCGCCAACCACAGCAGAACCTTCCTTCCCATTCGTAAGCGAAACGGCCGTTTTAAACGGAGAACCGCCAACTAAATCACATAAGACTAAGATAAATTCACATTCTTGTAATCTTGAAAAAGCCTCAAGCAGCTTTTTCTCAAGGTCACATGTTGAATCGCATTCAAGAAAATCCACGTATTCCACATTGGGTTGATCTCCAGCGATTAGTTTTACCGAAGATTGAAGACCCGTTGCAAACGATCCATGACCGCTAATAATCAAACCATTCATTTTAAAAATCCTCCTAACATGCTAAATATTATAAAATGGTTCCAAAAGGAAATGGAATTTTACCAATAATACCGATGATAACGGTAATGATAATTAGCTTAACTGGAGAAAATCCCTTTTTTAATAGATAGTACATTAATAATGTATATGCTAAAGGCAATAAGTTCGGCATGAGTTTATCGAGTACATCCTTTTGCAGGGCAATTTTTGCCTTACCAGCATGGATCACTAAACTTGATTCTAACTTTACGAATGAGGCAATCAATGCGCCAACAACTGTTAACCCTACAATAGATGCCGCATGTGCTACTTTTTTAGTATTTTCCTTTAAAGAACTGATAGCATTTGTTCCGGCACTATAACCGTAATGCATTAATCCAAATCTAAGAGCAAAATGAACTGCGTTAAAGATTAATAGGAAGATCACTGCCCCCATAGGGTTTCCATCTTGCCCAAGTGAAGCACCTATACCAACACAAATGGGAAGGAGGGTCAGCCAGAAAAGGGCATCACCAATTCCTCCAAGCGGTCCCATCATGGCTACCCGAATGGCTCTAATCGTGTTTCGGTTTTGTTTCTTTTCCTCCAGAGCAAGGACAATCCCCATAATAATGTTTACAAGGAATGGATGCGTGTTGAAGAATTCCATATGACTTTTCATCGATTCACTTAAATCGTGCTTATTTTTGTGAATCTTTTTCAAACCTGGCAAAATCGAATATAACCATCCCGCGGCCTGCATTCTTTCATAGTTAAATGACGCTTGAAGTAAAAGGGATCGCCATACCATCTTGTTTAAATCTTTTTTGGTCAAGACCTGTTTTGTAGCACCGTCTTGATAATAATCCGGACTGCTCGTATGATCCACTGTCGTTACTACTTGTTTAGATTCCACGTTTTGCACCCCCCATTACTGATCCATTACCAGAATTTGCTTTGAAGTAATCGTATAGCGCAATAGCAACCCCAATTAAAGCAACAGCAATGACTGGCAACTTCATATATGTGACTAAAATAAATCCGACGATTAAAAAGGCAACATATTGTTTTTTCAACATAATTTTTAATAGCATCGCAAAACCAATTGCGGCCATCATTCCCCCGGCAACACCAAGGCCGCTAATAAGCCATTTTGGTAAAGCCTCTACGACCCCTTTCGCAGCGTCTGCGCCAAAATAAATTGGTAAAAAAGCAATAACAAAATAGAATGCAAATAATGTAAGAATCCCCAAATAATTAATCCGTTCAATTCCCTTTGTATTAGCCTCTTGTGCATATTGGTCAGCTTTATGCATAACCGGAGAAAAAGCAGTAAACATGAGGGTGATACATGCCTGAACTGCAACTGCAAACGGAACAGCAATACCGATTGCCACTTTTGGCTCTTGTCCTGTCAGAATCGCAAACGACGTTCCGATTATTCCCCCAATAACAACGTTTGGCGGCTGTGCCCCAGCGAGCGGCACCATACCGGCCCACACTAATTCAATGGCAGCACCTGTCATAACCCCTGTTTGTAAATCCCCAAAAATCAAACCAATAATGACACCGGTTACAATTGGCCGGTGAATGTGGAACAACCCGTTAAACAGGTCTATTCCTGCAATTCCAGCCCATATGGCAACTAATAAGGCTTGAAGCAGCATGTGATTATCCATTCATTCTCACTTCTTTCTATAAGTGTTTATAAATATCATCTGGTCTTTCATCCGGAACACGACGTACCTCAAGTTTCACTCCCAAGTCACGCAGCTTCCTAAGGGCTTCTTTATCATCTTCATCAACGGAAACGGTGGAGAATAATTGTGTTTTCCCTTGAGAAAAATGCATATTTCCAATATTCACCTTGTCAATTGGCACACCCCCCTCTACAAGTCGCAACACATCTTGTGGTGTTTTTACAACTAAAAAGATATGCTGTTCATCTGCTGCATTGTGAATCACATCAATGGTTGTCTGGACTGAGAAAAAGCGAATTCCGATTGACCCCGGAACAACCATTTCCATTAAATCCTGTTGTATCTCATCTTCAGACACTTCATCATTTACGACGACAATTAAATTAGCTCCTAAATGATTAACCCATGTAACTCCTACTTGACCATGAACCAATCGGTTGTCGATTCTTGTTAGTAAAATATTCGGCATGATATTACCCCCTATAAATATGATGGATATATTTTAACTCCTTTAACAACCCGGTTTACCATACAAGATGATGATGGGTTATCTAGAGCTATTCCCAAATAAATCGAAATGCAAAAAGCAGACCATAAAGCAAATTGTTCAAGGAAAGGAAGACACGTCATTACCAGTTAGAGCGTGCCTAGATTAATTTTCTAGGCAAACATGGTATTTAAACTTATCCCCCCTGGCGATAATATTCGTATACTCAATCACCCGATCTACCCCATGTGTTAATTGTTCAATACGTAAACACGGCAAGGATAGTGGCACCTTTAGCAGGACACCTTTAAGCCTTTTTCCCCAGCTGTTTTTCGAACTTCTCCCACAATATTCACCGCATCTAACTTGAATTCATGAAGAGGATAGGGAATATCAACGGATGGATTCATCGTGACAGCTAAAATCATCGAACTCCCTCTTTCCGTAAATGGTAACGACAAGCACCATCAAGGTACGTCGCCATTAATTCCAGTTCAGGATTCAACACAATAAAGTCAGCAGCGTAACCCTTAGCAATTTTCCCGCATTCCCCATCCATCCCAATACTTTTAGCAGGTGCGGTACTCGCCATATAGATTGCTTCCTCCGGGGTGGCAATCCCCCAATCAACGACATTTTTGACTGCATCTTTCAGCTGTAAAACACTGCCTGCTAAACTGCCGCCCTCGATACGGGCCGCACCAGCTTTCACCTCTACAGCAAATTCTCCGAGCTGATAGGTTCCTTCCGGCATTCCCCCAGCCATCATACAATCGGTGACCAAAACGGTTTGATCTCTGCCGCGTGCATTCATTAAAATATTGGCGGCAGCAGGATGAACATGGTGTCCGTCACAAATGATTTCTGCAAAAACATCTTTTAGATTCATAGCAGCGCCGGCCATCCCTGGCTCACGATGGTGCAGCGGGCTCATTCCATTGAACGTATGAACAAAAATCGAAGCCCCTCTATCAACCGCTTGCTTTGCTTCTTCATAAGTTGCATCACTGTGAGCTAACGCCACAGCTATCTCTTCACCGACAGCATATTCAATAAATTCCGCTGCACCTTTTCTTTCAGGTGCAATCGCAATTTTTTTAATAGAATCATTGGATAATCTCTGCCAAACTTTCAACTTTTCAATGGATGGGTCACAAAAATATTTCGTATTTTGTGCCCCTTTATGCTTTTCGGTAAAAAACGGCCCTTCTAAAAATATGCCTTTAATTTTGGCTCCCCTGACTTTCGTATAATTGGCACCGATCATTTCAGCGACTTGATTCAACGCTTCTGTTGAAGAGGTTAAGGTTGTCGGCAAAAATGAGGTAACTCCGCAGGAAAGAAGTCCTTCAGATATCTCATTCAATCCTTGAAAATCATTGTCCATAATGTCGTGATTTCGAAATCCATGAATATGTGTATCTACTAAACCAGGAGCAATCCAACACCCCGCGTAATCAATGATTTCTGCCGCTTCATCAGGCCGATTTTCAGAAAAAACACCAAATTTCCCATCTTTTATTTCCAAAAATCCAGGCCCTATGACCTTCTCCTCAAGAAAAAACTGATCGGCAAAGATAAACATCGACTTGCTGCTCTCCCTACCCAAATTACTGGTATTCATAGATGGTCACGCCTTTAACGACACGGTTCACTGTTCCTGTCGGCGACGGGGTATCCGGTGTATTGCCAACCTTTATCGAAGCCAGCAATGAAACTGTCTGGCCAATCATGACAAAAGGTAACGCCAGATAAGCATCTGGTATAGATTGAGCCTCCCTGCCAAAACTAAATGTGTTCCCATCATAATTGGTTTCTCCCTCAACCTCGATGGCACATATATAACTGGCAATGTTGTCCTGCTGCATTTCTTTTAACATATCTAAATCGTATTGACGTGTATAAGGCTGGTTGGAAACAAACACAAAAACCACGGAATTTTCATTCACAAATGATTTAGGACCATGCCGGAAGCCTAACGGTGAATCAAAGTTAGTGACTATTTTTCCAGCTGTCAGTTCTAATATTTTTAATTGTGCTTCTCTCGTTAAACCTTCTAAACTGCCAGAGCCTAAGTAAACGATACGGTCAAAATCACGATCGATAATCGCTTGAATAACGTCTTCTCTTTCAATAACACTTTCACCCATTTGCCGAATCGCTTTTACAATGGCTGTTTTTTCTTCCAGGGGCTTAGGATCAAAAACGAGCAAAGTCGATAGTGCCATGCACGTATAACTTCCCGTCATCGCAAACCCTTGATCATTCGATTTTTCAGGCATCAAAAGCAATAAATTATTTTCATCCCCTGCTGCCCGCTTGGCCAATTGACCATCCTTATTACAAGTAATTGTTAGATGATACAAATCGGTCACAATTTGCTCCGTTAATTGGACGGCAGCAATACTTTCCGGGCTGTTGCCGCTTCTTGCAAACGAAACGAGTAAGGTTGGGAAATCCGCTTTTAGGAATTGATAAGGATTTGATACCAAGGTGGTTGTCGGAATACTCAGCAATTCCCACTGTTTTTCATCCACTTTTTCTTTTAGGTATGGGGTGACGAGATCACCGACATAGGCAGATGTTCCGGCACCGGTAAAAATAACGCGAACCCGGCCGTGTTTCATTGATATTTTTAGTAGAAACTTTTCAATCTCACTGCTTCTATCCATGTACAATGCAAAGGTTTCAGCCCATAGATCAGGCTGCTGTTTTATTTCTGCGGTTGTGACTTGTGCACCTAATGGTACTAATTTTTCTTGACTGAATGTAAACATATCCGACACTCCTCTTTCAATTCTTTCGAATACTCGCAATCCTGCACCAACAACACCATTATTCTGCGCCAGTATGTGGGAAGACGAGTTTTCTTCAAAAAATCCATCCCACACCCTTTATAACATTGGGTTGATGGTATAAGTTGAACGGAAGAAAAACTCATAGAAATTAGACTATGAGAATAATCTGAATATTATATGCAATTTTATTATACCACATCATGATGTAGGGTCAACCCAACAAGTTAAATAAATTTTAATTTTCAAATAAAATTATTCAACAACCTAACCCCTTACAAATTCATTTGTAGCTCCGCTCTATCACTTTTTTATTAGAGCTTGACAGCACCAATTTTCGAGATATACATTGTTCTACCCTGAACTTTACCCAACTATTGCCTCTATCCCTAATTGCTCTATAAGGTCCGGCGCATCCCCGCTTAACGCCGCATTTCTCACCTTCGACATGACTTCACGGCCCATCCATTGTACATCCACTTTGACATTTGGATTCGCATCCTCAAATTCATCAATAATTTTTTGGATGACAACCTGTTGCGGTTCCCCTTTGTTCCACATAGACCAGTACTTGATTGTGGTTTTTCCTAAAGAAGAACTGCTGCTGCAGGTAATAAAATAGCGAACAACAGGATTGAAATAATCACACTGCTAATCCTTTTTCCCACTTAATCCCTATTGTTTTTTGTAAAATACAAATTATTCTTATAATTCAAATATATAATACGTAGGTTGATGGGTCAACCGCACATTTTGAAAAGAGAAGAGAAATCATCCTCTTATAGATTTCTCTTCTCTCAATGAATCCCTTTGCTACTAGAGCTTCTATGGTTTTTATTGGCTTTTTTGCTCCAACCGGGATAAAATAGCCGCAAAGTTTTGTGTGAAATCAGAAAAAGCTTCATCTATTTCAGGTTGTGCTGAATTAGGATTTTTATATACATTTACAACTTTGTCCTTCAAAGTATTAAATCCTGAGCTGTCTAAACTTTTCTTTGAATAAGGCTTATCATCGAAAAGAGTCATTTTTTCGTAAGCAGCGGCTAATTTTGAAAAATCCGCAGCTCCTTCATTGTACTTATACAACTTTATTTCGGCAGCCGATGCAAATGTATTAGCTGGACTGCCATAAGTTTCCGTGATGTACAATCTGTAGAACTTGGCTTCAACTGGTTGATCGAACTTAATTAAAGTGCTTCCGCCATCCTGCATTTCTCCAGATTTCACAGTTTTCCAGCTGCCATCCTCGTTCGTATCCGAAACTTGCAATTCGTACTTTTTCACATTCCCGTTTCCGTTTCTGCTTACATACTCATAAGCGTCAACAGGTTTAACTTTTGGCATTTCAATGGTTAACCAATGAGGTGCTACAGGTCTTGCTCCATTGTACTGCGTGTGCCACCATGTAGAGGTTTTCCCATCTAATACATTAGTTGCCGGTCCTTCATTTTCCCCGGCTTTTTGCTCCTCTGAATCTGCAGATGCCTTAAATCCGGTTCTGTCCAATTCCTTATATCCAGGCGCTAAATTAAGATCTTCATAGGATTTTTTTGCCTCATCATACGCTGCTGCTTCATTTCTAATTTCTACATCTGCAATCTGCAGATTCGTCTTTTTACTGCCGAGGGTGATTTTTCCTTTTGGCAATGAGAATCTATCTTTAACGTATTTTGATGACAAGAGTTCACCATCTAAATAGAGCTTAATCATCCCATTTGCTTCTCTAACGGCCTTTACATCGTGCAGGGTTCCATCATTAACTTTCCCCTTAACCGTTTCATTGGTTGTGGTTGGTTTGTATTCTGTCGTTCCAAAAGTTCCAGTTGCCTTTTCAGCAACAGTCGTTACAGTCGTCTTTGAATTGACAACGTCGCCTCCTACAGTAAAGTTGAGATATCCGTTTTCGTCAATCGCAATGGAATAGGCACCTTCCTGGTTTAAAATGACTTGGTTATTACCTGAAGGTCGAAACTTAAATGAGATGGAAAAGTCGTCTGTTCCAACTAATGGAATTTGTTTCTTAAATTTATATTCTTTATGATTGATGCTGTACAAGTCAATATTTGCTTTTTCAAAATGAAAAGTCTCCAAACTTTCTCCATTTTCAACATCCGTTTTCTCCAGCAGCTTTGCCGCATAACCATTTACATACCCATAGAAATCCTTCTTGGCAGCAGTAGGAGTGCCCCAGATGTTTTCGACGTTGATGTCTACTTTGTTTTCCTTACCAATCTGTTTAGCATTGGTAACCTCAATGGATCGATAATCTTCCAAAATAGTGGCATCTGCAGGCTTACCATTAACAGTGATGGTTGGATTCTGAATTCTCTGATCAAATTTCACTCGCACAGTATTCTCTTTTGTATTCTTTACAGAGATAACCTTAGCAGGTGTCTGATCTTTGCTGGTAAATTGATAGATTCTTGACTCATGAGGGGCTAGGGTTACCGTTAACGTATTGCCATAGCTCATCTTCTCCACTTTGGTTTCATCAGCTCTTGGCAGAATCTGTACCATTTTTGCATTATCTAAATCTGTTGGAACACCTACAGTATTATCTAATGTCAGCGTATAGCTTTGTTCTTTATTGCTGGCATTTCTAAATGAAACAATTCCTTCGCCGCTGTTCCAAGCCGAATAGCCGTAAACTCCACCTTGATCTGGCCGCTTCCCAAATAGCTTTGCTTTTTCAAGCGTCTTCGAATGGCTTTCGGCCCACTCTAATACATCAGCTGTTATTCTCCATTTAGCATCATTCATCATACTCGGTGAAAAATACAATTCCCAGAACGCCGTTCCTCTTGTCGCATTAATCATCAAATAATTTCTAAAATCATCATCGGTAAATTTTATTCCTGCAGAAACTCCGTAAATCGGGTCATGATTATATACATTTTTCAATGGGAACTGCAAATCATTTTTCTTAAAAATGTTAAAGTAAACATTGTCTCTGTATGACATCATTTGTTCTGCCTGGGTTCCACCGTAGGTGCTCAAAAATCCATTGTCACCGGAGTCTTGAATCCAAATCGTATTCGCCCACTGCAGCAGCCACGGACTTGGGTTTACATAGCAGGTAAGGTTTAAAAATAGACCCCTGCCTTTTCCTTCCCTTTCTTGTCTCATGGCTTTAAAGGTATCAATCCATGTTTCCCAAAGATCTGATGTATAATACATATTGTGGTCGCCGCCAACCATGTGCTGATTGTCTTTATCGGCTGAAGGTCTCACAGCAAATCCATCTAGCTTCCAATATTCAATATCAAATCTGTTTTGATAATCCAAGAAGAGCTTCGTCAGATTGTTTACATATGTTTTGGAGCCTACGTCTACACTTTGCCAATAATCATTGGTCACATGTCCTGTGCCATTCTTTTCAAGAAACTTGGCAAACCCGCCAAAGTAATTGTAGCCGCCTTGAGGGCCAAGCCACAGTCCAAACGTTGAGCCAAACTTCTTTGCCATATCACTGGCCGGATATAATTCATTAGGAAATTTATTGTTGAATTCCCAGAATCCTGTTTTGTTATCATATGGCGCTTTCGTTTCCTGTCCAGCGGAGTTAACAGTTTCATAGGCATTCCAGCCATCATCCACAACATAGGAATCCAAAGGCTCTACTCCATTTTTGCTCAACTCTTTTTCCGTACCATAGAATGAATTGGCAATACTCTCATCTGTAATATCCATCATGTTGTCATACCAGGAATTATATTGCTTTCGAAATTCCGTCTTTGTAGCAATATCATTGATATAGGCGAAAAAGTCAGTTTGAACGACGTCTTTATCCGTTCCGGCTGCAGCACCCATGACACTATTCCAAGTCGTAAAGCTTCCATCCGTATTGAGCTGTTTGTCTTCTGCCAGTTTTTTGAAATTCTTACCTGAGTAATACCGCACCTGCATCGTGTTATTTACTACATCTGTGTCTGAGGCAGGAAATTCTGATCCAAAGAACATACCATTTGCATAAATTGGCTGCCCCAAAACTAATTCATATTTTCCAATCCACATGGAGGAAATATCATTTAGCGGCGGGTGATGGAATAGTCCTTCCACGTTTTTGGGCAGTGCAAATTGATCCACGTCGATGTAGTCGAAGGCGATATCTTTATTTGAAGATGAAATTTCAAGATTACTTCTTATATAAGGAGCATTATCCTCCACAAATACGTTGTACTTAATGGTCCATACCGAGTTATACTTTTCATACTTTTCAAACACGAATTGAATTCGTTTCCCCGTTTTGTATTTTTCTTCATTTACTTGTTTAATCGTTAATTCACTTGACTTAATCATTCTTTTATTCGTGTCTCCGGGATCTTTGTTGTCTTGTCGAGTGGTATCCTTAAACAAGTAAATTTCAGCACCGGTAAATGAAATATCATTTGTTAGTGCACCACTTAATTGAACAATCTTTACGTATCTTGCTGTTTTCGCCTCTGTTAAATTTCCATAGACCATATCTCCCACATTGTAGAGATTATCTACTTTGTGCAGGTTAAAATCTTTGGACGAAAATTCTCCCGTGCCTGCATCTGTCCAATTTTTCCCATCGCTGCTAACCTTAATTTCATATTTTCCTATTGTTCCATTGATCCCATATACCTGGTCTTGGAATCCTGGTCTTTTTTGATAGCCAAACGATCCAATTGTTTTTTCTTCCTTTAAATCAATTACGACTTCATATGGCCATGCCTTGTTTCCATCCGAAAAATCTACGTAAGTGTTGTTATCGCCATCTAGCATTTTCGCACCATCTTTGGCTTTTCCATTAGAATCGTAGACAGTTGCCGTCCAATTCGTTCGCTCAAGCTGAATTTTCGGTTTGTGTGCATCTGGCTCTTGAGGTGATTGATTCTCGGGGATCAAATGAATGGCAAAATCCTCCGAACCTCCTCCAGGAACCAAGTCCTTTCCAATTCTTTTGTTAGAGACTATTTTTGTCTTCAACTTGGAATCGGATATATCAATAACTCTTGTGATTGCATCATTTCCAATTTCTACTTTGTCCTTTGCTATGTTTACAAAGCTTGACCCGGCAGCTGAAACTTTTGTTGAACTTGAGTTACTGCCGATTGGGAGTATAACGCTCACCACAATAGCTGTAGATAAGAACATCGACAGCATCTTTTTCATATACATATTAATTTCCCCTCCAATCATAACAAAGATTATGTATTAGGGTTAACGGGTTAACCCTAACATCACTAAAGCAATAAGACACTTTTATTTTTATTTAGCTACATCAGCAGGATTCTTTGCAAAAACTTCTACCTCTGCAACAGACAACATAAGAGGCCCACTGTGCGATTCCTCAAAGTTAATCGATAACTTTGTAAATTTAGTTCCAATCGGTATAGCAGCCTCTGCTAAATCGAAAGTTACTGATTTATCGTCAAATTTGACACTTTTTGCACCTAAATCATACTCTTTTCCAGATTCAGTATATACTTTGGCACTTAGTGTTTTAATTTTGCCGTTCGTATATTGCGGGCGATTATAAACGATAAATTTAGTCAATTCTTGTGGTTTAGTAAAGTTAAAATCAACGGGTAACGGTAGTGAAATTCCTTCATTTCCAGTGAGGCTCCATTTCAATTCCGCCAATGAACTTTCACTTATCTCACCGTCAATCAACTTGGCAAAAGCTGCTGCACCGCCCTGCATCTTTTCCCCTTCACCAGTAACCATCATATCTTTATTCGATAATTGTAGTTCCTTTGCCTCTGGTTCTTGGCCAGGATTTAAAACCTCTCCTATTTTATCAATCGTGTCAAAGGCTGTATTAATCAGTAAGGACCTGGTTATCGGCATATCAAATTGAAGATCTTTCCTAGCCTTTAACTTAATCGTAGCTAATGTCTTCGTACCTTCTAATGTATTTTGTGTTCCCTTATTAGAAAATGCAGCCATAATTCGTTGTTCAGGCTTTCCAATCCCCGCAAGTAAGGAATAATTCAACATATTAGCAGTTTCATTGGAAGCTGAAACAATATTTTTACCGCAAGTCCCGTCAGGCTTACACTCTTTCACTAATTCATATTTGTTAGGGTCTAGTTTTAGTTCTAAGTTGAATGCATTAATATCCTGTAATCCTGCTCCTATTATTTCTACTGAAAATTCCTCTCCTGCTTTTAATTCCTGCTTACTAGGTCTAATATCCAATAATCCGGCAACCGGTTTGCCTGTTGCTTGAAGTGGTTTTTGACCCAATTGTGATGCTACATACATTAAATCGTATGCATCTATTACACCATTGAAATTAATATCCACCTTTGAAACCTGTTCCCAAGCTTCAGTTTGATCGACACCCATATAGCTGGCAAAGAAGAGCAGATCATCTTCATCAATGACCCCGTTCGGTATATTCTCACCTACAACCGTTCCTTCTGTTTTATCCTTTTTGTATGGCCTGAATTCCATTGCACTTCCAAAGCCGCCTACAGAGTCTGTAATGGTCAACTTAATATACCTTGCAGTAATATTTTTCTGAAAATCAATGACTTTCGTTTCGTCATTTCTCTCAAATTTTCCATCAGTGATGACGTTTTTATAAGTTTTTCCATCTAAACTTACGTCTAAATTGTATTTTAATATCGTACCATTCCCTGCATTTGGTCTTGGAACATACTCAAGCTTATCTAATTCATAAGCTAACTTCATATCAATCTCAAAGGTATGTGGCAATTTTTTGCCCTCTTCTTGCCATTTAGTATGCCACATTGTATCATCTTTTCCATCGACAGCTAGAGATGCTTCTTCCCCTGGCTGTTCACTATCTGCTTTTGCCGTCATATCCTTAGGGACATTCCTGTATCGGTCAAGCTTCGTTCTTATTTTGATCTCATCACTCCAGCCTGATGATCCTTTTGTATTCGTTGCTCTTATTCGATAAGAATGTTCTGTATCAGCTGTTAAGCCTGTATGGAGATAGAATGGTGCTTGCTGACTATCACTTGACTTAAACACATTTGTATGAACAATACCATCAATCATTAAATCATATATTGTATTCGAACCATCAACCTTATCCCAATTTAATTTAATATCTCGATCGGTAATGTTGGCCTCATCAGCATTAAGCCCCGATGGAATCGTTGGTACTTCTTTATCTACTACATCCTTCTTTTGAGTATTATCGAAGCCATCTACTGTAAAAGTTATTTTATTTTTCGTGATATCTGTTTTCCCTACCTTAATATAAAGCTTTGGTGATGTAATAATGTCAGTCTTTTCAAAAGGTGAGCCTTTTGTAGAATATTTGTTTAAGTTTGGATGTTCATTATAGAAGTACACGTTTTCTGAGTTGTTATATTCCTCTTCATTCGTAACTTTTCTTAATGGAACATCTTTGTTTCCAACCTTAACCGTTATATCCCTTGGATTTACACGTGTATTAACAATCACTTCTGTGCCCCTGTCTTTAACCATCCCTTTATAGCCTTTTCCTTTTGCGGTATCAACGGTTATAACAGCTTTTTCCTTGATTACCTTTGAAGTGACCTTCGTTGTTGTATTTTTCTTTTCCTTATACTCAACAGTTTTACCATCATCTTCATATAGAGTAAACTCTGATTTTCCCGATGGATAAACATCAAATATTCTATTTTCAGAACCATTTAATTCATTAATAGAATTATTTTTTGGTGCCATTGGAATAATTGCCCCAGCTTTAACAAATACAGGGGTCTTCCATAGTGGAGCGCTAAAGTTATGAAGAACCGAACCTCCCTGATATTGCTCACCTGTAAAATAATCGATCCAAATTTGATTTTTATCTGGAAGATAAATATCGTTCCTTACTTCAGCTGCATTAGAGTTTCCATCATATATTGGTGCTACTAATAGATTTGGCCCCCACATATATTGATATTGTGTTTGCGTCCCGTACGTATATGGATCATTCGGATATTCTAACATCATCCCTCGAATCATCGGCATGGATTTTGATGTGGATTCCTCAGCAATTGTGTAGATATAAGGCAGCATCTGTGACTTTAGATTTAAATACATTCTATTAATCGAAGCATAAGGTTCACCATAATTCCATGGATTTTTAGACTTACTATAATCATTACCTCCGGATGCCCAGCCGTCCATATCGATTTGGATAGGAGTGAATGCTTTCCATTGGAAATCACGTGTCTGTACTTTTGCATCTCCGCCAAATATACCATCCATATCTGAGCCAACATTTGGATTTCCTGATAAACCAGCGCCAATGTAAGTAGGGATATGCATTCTGATGTACTCCCAATTACCACCATATTGGTCGCCTGACCATAATGAAGCATAACGTTGAGTACCAGCCCACCCATCTAGCGAAATAACAAATGGACGTGCACCACCTGAATTCTCATCTTTTTGAATTCCTTCCGCTGCTTGGCGTGTAGCATTTAAGGCCATGGAATATCCTTGCCAAACCCATGCAACATCCGTCTTTATTGCTCTTACGCCTGCTTTAACTTCCCCGTCAAGGTCTCTGCGTAAAGGGCTATCCTCGGGTAAATTAGGGTCTGGATGGAGATTGCTTTGTGTCCATAAACCTACCTCTACTTTTTTGTCATTTGCTTTATCAACAAATTGCTTCAAATTATCCAATCCGCCATATCCGCATCCATAGCCGTCATTTGGTAACATCCATCCTAAAGGCATATCGTTATCTGCATATTGATTTAATGTATTTAATCCATTATTTAGGAGTGTTCGTTGATCCTTATGACCATTATGAGTTCCATTAAAACAATCTGCATGCCCTAAATAGAAACCGTATTTTGGCATAAGTGCCGGTTTCCCAGTTAATTCTGTATATTCGTTAATAATTTTTGGAATGGAATCATCTACAAAATAATAAGCATCAAATCTGTCTTCATTGTGAGTAAAGGTAGCCGTTTTGGTAAAATCATAAGCACCCGGCTTAAAAGTATTTCGCATGACTCCGTAGCCCTCAGTGCTTACATAGAATGGGACTGGACTTGATGCAGCTCCTGCATCCCAACCTCCCCCGATTGCAATATTTATGGAATTATTCTTATGGGCATAAAACCCATTCTGTTGACCTCCACCATAAAAATATTCACTTTCTTTTGTATCGAGGGTTTGAACAGTACTTCCGCTCGAATGTTTTAGCGGTTCACTTTCACTCCAAAGAATCTTTGCTCTTTTTTTATCGTACAGGCTCATCTTTGAAGTAGCTTTATCTACTCTTAACTCTAAAGCATTAGTAGATATTTTATAGACATTGTTATCTCCTTGATCGACCTCAATGTCAATTTCTCCATATTCCTTATTGTAATCGCTAACATTTTTGTTGATAATTTTCGTCTCATGCTCAGGGCTATTTGGAGTTGGATATTCTTCAAAAACACCCTTTGGGTCCAAATGCAATCGAAAAAGATTATTTTTTAGAAAGTTAATTTTAATTTTTTCTCCTGTTTCTAAGTCAAAGTATACGTTATTTCCTTCTTTCGTAACTTTAGTAATTTTACCTATAGTCTTATAGGTTTGATTGTCAGATACATTATTAATGGAGTACTCCTTTTTAATTGCAGTAGCAGATGCTGTTGGAAGCATAGTAAGCAACATACCCACTGATAAGGACAAGGTTACCAGTTTTTTAAACCTAGCTCGACGTCTTAGCATATTCTACCTCCGAATGTAATATTGGTTTACCGAAAATGAATTCCAATAGTCTTTAACTCTTCGTATGGATAATTGGCGTATCAATTCCTAGTGGATCCAATCGCAAGAGAAGAAAGACAGTCCCCTTAAAAACTTAAAAACTTGCAATTTGCCCTGTTTATGGGTAACGATCTTTTTTTGACTTGCAAAAAATCATTTATACCACCACCCCTTCTATATTTTTTATATATTTATATATCCCTAAATATATAAGCATAATTAAGTAAGACCTTTATAAAGTCTTAGTTTGAGGTTATATATGATGAAAAATGAAATTTGGTATACTAGCAGATCACGTAAAATCTATATTGATAGGAAATTTGCGATTGAGAAATGATCGTCGATGAATGTTAGAGGGATGTGTTGTCATTATCAATTTAGCCCTTTTTGTAATGCCTTTGCTGCCTACTGGGATGCATTTTCTGTTTTATTTCTAATGTAAGATCCATTCCCTCCCCTCTTTTAGTCTTAATTAAGGGAATTTTCTAACATTTATAATATATAATAAATCGGGTTGATGGGTCAACCCTTTAACATAAATATCCTAATAGGGGTAGTGTCTCATATGATTTGTCTCAAAAGTCTCATCGTTGTTAAATCATTCATTTTTAACCCTATAAATAGCTTAGCGCTGTAAATCTGCATTTCCCTGGCTACACCCCTTTTAGTATTTGAATAGGCTATTTTAATTTAAGTATAGCGATGTACTTAAAGAGGTCTTGAGTTTATGGTGCAAAAACCATTTGATAGAGACATAGAACCTACATAGACTGTTCAATAACAGATTATGTTGCAATTCCAAATAACTTATGTATGAATCCAACTTCATTTTGGGCAGACTTCACCTGTGGGTGAAGTCTGCCCTTTTTTCATCATATGTACAGCTTCAATACCACTCAATATAGAAGTGGCTGTTTCATACGACTTGAATCCTAACACGGAACGTACACGTTTCTTAATGAAACGGTGCTCCTGTTCCACAATGTTATTTAGATACCGAATTTGCTTCAACTACTTAAACAGAATTGTTTACACCCCATATGCCTTGGCCACGCATGAAGCACAAAAAAACGGATTCCAGCTATTGATTTAACCGTTTCTCATTGTTTACGGAATCGGCTAAATTTCTTCCAAGGCGGACAAAACTCTGCTGTATAGAAATACGCATTTTCTATAGGAAGATTCAATTGTTGAGCAATATCATAAATCGTTGTCAAATCGATCGGGCGTATGCCCAAATCAATCACTTTACCAATCGTCTCCGGGACAAGTTCTTCTAATCCATGAGTAACCGCCACATCGATGCCCTCAAGTACAGGCCTTTCTGCTGGCTGCGGAACATATGGAATAAAGCGCAAATGATCAAACCCCAGACGATTCAAAAGCTCAATGGCATCTACAATCGTGTCCATACTGTTCGAGACAAATAGACATTGGGTTCCCGGAGCTAAATCCATCAGTTGTTCGAGCTTTGGCAAATGAACCGTTCTTCTGGCAAACAGTGTCCGCTCATGGAGTAGTTTCGGTAAACGATCCAATATACTTTCGGCGGAAACTAGAATCAGTTCACACTCATCCACTAATTTGCTATCCAGCTCCTCGTGCTCATGAACGGTATAAATCTGAATATTGGTACCGAAAAACATTCTCAGGTTAGTCTCAAAGGTTTGTGCTAGCTTTTCCCCTCTTGTTAGCAGTAAAATACTTGATCTCCCCATTTTCCTCTCCTCTTAAAATCCCTTTTTTAGAATAATAATAACCTAAAAACAACCTAAAACTATAAATAAAAAACTCCTATCAGAGTATTTCAAGGAAACTAGACCGCTATTAGAGGACGTTTTTTATCCCGATCGGAAAATTCGTTCGTTTTTCACGCTGTTTCTAATTTAAATTTTCCTATGCAAAAAAAATGCAAGTACCAAACCTGGAGTTGCATTTTTTTATTAAAATTATAATTTACGAAGAAGGTGGGCAATCAAAGCGGCCCTAGCGGGAAGTTGATTGATTTCAATATGCTCATGTTCGGCATGGTTACCTTCTCCCACTGGGCCTAACCCATCTAGCGTTGGAATGCCTAATGCAGAAGTGAAATTCCCATCACTACCCCCACCCACTGATTCCTCAGTCAAGTGAAACCCTAATTCAGATGAACATGTTTTTGCCAGATTAAACAATTTTTCATTTTGAGCTGTTCTTTCCATAGGCGGGCGGACAACTCCACCTGAAACCTGTAAGGATATCCCTTCTAGATGCGGCTTTAGCCCATAAATGATTTCTGAAACACGCTCCCCCTCACCGAGCTGGCTGATTCGCAGATCCACAGCCAGTTCCGCTTGTTCTGCTACCACATTTTCAGAGCTTCCGCCTTGTACCACGCCGACATTTAGAGTTGTATCCGACCCATAATCGGTAAGTGAGTGCAAGAATAAAATCTGATGAGCCATTTCCTGTATCGCGCTAATTCCATTCTGATGATCCTGCCCTGCATGCGCTGCTTTTCCTTTAATCTTGATCGAAAACTTGCCAACTCCTTTTCGGGCTGTTTTAAGTGCACCTGTATGTGGTGCTGCTGGCTCCGGAACGAGAACAACCTCGCTCTTTAAAGCTTCACGTTCAATCAATGCTCTAGACGTTTTGCTTCCAAGCTCTTCATCGCCAGTGCAAAGGAAAACGATCTTTTTGTTTAAGGAAATTCCCAACTCACGGCAGGCTTTCAGCGCCCAAAGAGCTTGGATAATTCCTCCTTTCATATCCAGGATGCCCGGCCCATACGCCTTGTCTCCTTCTACTCGGTAGGAAAGCCTTCCCACCTCCCAGACAGTGTCAAAATGGCATATGATTAAGATTTGGGCATCGCCTTCCCCATAACTAAACCGCAGTTGATTCCCCGCATGCTCTTGGGGAATCACTTCCCCTTCAACGTCAAGATGCTTCTTAAACAGCTGTTGAATCACTTCTCCACATTGATCCACCCGTACTTTCGAATGCGAAGGCGATTCAGCTAGCACAAGTGTTTTTAGATCCTCCATGATCTCTTCTTGGTGTTGTTTTAAATATTCTAGTACTTTATCCATATTTGGAGTCTCCTTTATTTATCGTTAATTTCTTAGAAAGGTCCCCAGTTGATCATCATACCGATAATGATGAAAATACATGAGAGAACAAACCAAACCGCCGTTAATGGAAGCATGAACTTCAGCCATTTTCCATAAGAGATACCACTCATTGCTAGTACACCCATCAGCACACCGGATGTCGGATTAATTGTGTTTACTACTCCTTCCCCAAGCATAACCGCCTGGACAGTTACTTGACGCGTAATATGCAGCAAATCTGCCAAAGGGACAAGAATCGGCATCAACACAGTAGATTCCCCGGAACCGGAAGAAATCAAAAAGTGCAGAGCCGCACTTCCAACAAACATTCCAATCGAACCGGCAATCGGAGATAACGGTTCAAGGAGTTTTGTCAATACATTGACGATGGTATCTAATATCCTTGCATCCTCAAGGATTATGCCTACTGCTCTGGCCATCCCCACGATGAGAGCACCATAGACCATTTGTTTACAGCCTTGAATAAATGTAAATGCAATATCATTTGCACTCATTCGCGCGATTAAACCAACGCCAATGGCAATAAAAATGAAAAGACCAGCCATTTCATTTTCCGTCCATTTAAATACCTGAGAGAAAATTATAAAACCTAATAAAGATAATCCCGCAAACGATAAAATTAGCTTTTGCTGCAAGGAAACCGTTACCGTAGTCGCTACTTCATCACCTTTCTCTGCAATCTCAGAAGCGAACGATTCTGGACCGAGGATACTCTTGTTTGGGTCTTTTCGAATTTTGCGTGCATACATATATATGTATATAATAGTAGCAGCCAGAAACGCTAGGTAGATAATGACCCGGTAGCCCATTCCCGAGAAAAGCGGAAGGTGGGCAATACGCTGGGATAGTCCAAGCGTTTGAGGAGCAAAAACAGGTACGTTCCAACCAGCATAGGTTCCTAGATAAATAAGGGCAACGCCGAAAATAGGATCCAATTTCAACTCACGTGCGACAAGTAATCCTAATGGAATGAAAGCGATTACAGCGTTGGTTATAATCCCAGTTGTTCCTAAAACTGAAAATATCAATCCTACAGGGATAATTAAAAATAGCAAGCGATTTCTGAGTCGGATAAGGGTGGACTTAAGAAACGCATCGATCGCACCCGATTTTTCAATGATAGCTAAAGCTCCGCTTGTAAATAGGATAAGGAAAATAATCGGTGCGCCTTTCACCATTCCGTTTTGGATCGTAGTAAAGAAATCTACGAAACCAGTGGGATTTGAAGCAACATGGTGATAGCTTCCAGGCACCGTCATGGAAATATCCCCCTTTTTTATCTTTGCAAATTGACCTGCCGGTAAAATGTATGTCGCAATAGCGCAGATCAATGCAACAAAAAACAATAGAACATAAGCGTCAGGCTGTAGGAATTTTCTTTTCCTCTCCGCTTTCTCCTGACCGGCTGTCTTTTCAACTGCTATCTCTTTCCTAATAGATTGCATGAAGTTTCCCCCAATTCCAAAATTCTTTTTTCATCTTGCTCCTCTTCTTTCCTTTGGAGCTTTGAACCCCTTATTTTGATTGACTCTTCAGTAAGTCATCCCCCTCATTTCATCGCGTTATAAAATTCAGAACTTACAATTTCTTATCAAGCAAGAATCATGCCAATTTTAAATACTACGAATATTCTATTAAATACTAATATTCGGTCAGTTTATAGGTTGTTTTATTGGTTATCGGATAACCTAGAATATAACCATTATTATATTATGAACAAAGTTCATAAAAACAGATTATATCCTATAAAGGGATAAGGCTCCACTTGCACGTGCATGTGCCTGATTGTTGAATTAGCTAATTTACAATCAGTGTCTAATTCATCTTTTATCTTTGTGGTTCATTCAAAATAAAAAAACTACGGGCATTTTTTATTCAAATATTCTTTTTCATGCCACAGTGTTGACACTCCCGCAAAAACTTGAAGTTCTTCATTGAAGACTTGAACTTAGCCTGACCACAGTTATCACAGCGGTCGCTGACATGATTATCAAGACCTAAATCGTAAAAAGTCATAAAAAATAAAGGATGTTACATATTATAGACTAATATGTGACATCCTTTTACTTCTTGTTCAACAAACGCGCCCTATAATGGAATAACAAAATAGAGAAATAGATACAACTTAGCTTATTTTTCTTCAAGTAACGCACCCGTTAGCTGAAGTGCAATCCTTCACATTCTAATTTCTTATTAAATCAGTAAAAGACAAAATTCTTAAACCATCAATTTGTTTCTGTCATTCTAAATTTCCGTAGAGTTTTAATGAGCTCACTTCAATTTCATTCTTTATAGGATTTGCGCCTTTATTACTTAGATTAGGCTCAAAAAATCAGATATTAATTCTGTTTTACTTGCATAATTAACAACATAATAAAGGAAAGTAAAACAATTGAAAGAACCCATAGCCAGGCCATCTTCATATTTCCAGAATCAATAGCTAGATAAATCGCTGTTGGAACCGTCTGGGTCTCTCCTGGAATATTACCTGCAAACATTAATGTTGCGCCAAATTCACCGAGAATCCTGGCAAAACTTAAGATACTTCCTGAGACAATGGCTTTTAAAGATAAAGGGATAGAAATAAAGAAAAAGACTTGCCATTCATTAGCCCCACACACTCGAGCTGCATCTTCAATATCGTGATCTATCCCTTGGAAACCAGTCTTTGCTGATTGATACATAAGTGGGAAGGCTACAACAATCGACGCGAGAACAGCTGCCCACCATGTAAAAATAACAGGTTGCTTAAAAATCCATTCAATAGCTTTTCCAAGTATACTTTGCTTACCAAAGATAATAATCAAAAAGAATCCCACAACAGTAGGAGGGAGAACTAAAGGAAGCATTAGGATCGTTTCTACTATTACTTTTCCTTTAAATGACTTTTGAGATAATACTCGCCCCACCACAGTTCCTAAAATAATAACAACGAGTCCAGATATGATGGCGATTTTAAAGGACAACTGCAGCGGTGTTAGGAATTCTTGAATCATTTAATCTCCTCAATTCGATGTAAAACCATATTTCTCTAAAGTCTTCATAGCATATTTACTTTGAAGAAACTTGTAAAACTCCATCGCTTCCGTACGATGTTTCGTATCCTTAATGATACCAACAGGATAAATGATAGGTGTGTGAGTTTGTTTATCTGCTGTTGCTACAATGTTAACTTTATTCGAAGAAAGAGCATCTGTTTTATAAACGACTCCAGCATCTACATTTCCTGTTTCTACATATGAAAGAACCTGACGTACATCTTTTGCGTATACAACCTTTGATTCAATGCCCGTCCATATTTTCATATTTTCAAACAACTCTTTTGCGTACTGACCAGCGGGTACTGATTCAGGCGTCCCAATTGAAATCCTTTTAACTTCTTTTTTTGTTAAATCCCCAAAGTTTTTCACACTAGAAGCTGTATCCTTAGGAACAACTAACACAAGCTCATTTCCAACTAAATCAACACCATCTTCTTTAGAAATTAATCCATCCTTAACTAGCGCATCAAATTTATCTTTTGCAGCTGAGAAAAATAAATCTACTGGTGCTCCCTGTGCAATTTGTTGTTGCAATGATCCGGAAGCTCCAAAATTAAATTTTAACTTTATATTGGAATGATCTTTCTCAAACGTTTTTTGAAGTTCTACAAGAGCGTCTTGCAAACTCGTAGCAGCAGATATAGTTAACTCTACTTTTTCTTTTTTCTCTCCAGTAACTTTTTGATTATTTGACTTACTGCTTGTATCTAAATTACCAGAACAACCAACGACGATCGCGACTGCAGCTACCAAAAAAAACACTGTTGTAAGTAACCTTTTCAATCCCTTTTTCATTTCTTTCACCTACTTTTCGTTATAACATGTCATATTATAAGGTTCCACGATTACACTAACCAAAAAAGTTTCTCTCAATAATTTTGGCATCAAATTGAAAAACAACGATTAATCCTAGATATAAAGCATATAAATTCAAAAACCAATCTTTATTATTATTCCTCGTAGCTAAGCACTTAAATATTTCCTGAAATTGTTTTCGTTCATCTGAAGTAACAATTGGGCGTACTCCAAAATATTTCAAAACAAAATCAAATTTAAGATGAACAGCCAACGATAGCATATCTTTTAAAATCTCAATATACCATTCAATATCTTTTTCATTATAGAGTTTTACCAGTTTATCATGTAGCTCAGGAACAAATGACTCTGCATCAATTCCTTTTGTCTCTATTGTATCTATCATCTTTTTGATATCCATGTGGTTCAACCTTTCCGAAAAGCTAACTAAGGAAAACGCAAGTTAAATACTGCTGTTAATTCTATTAATTAACTTATAAGTAACATTAATTGTTCATTTCTTTTCTCCCGCTCTTCTTTAGATGCTAGGTCGTACTTTTTTAAAAGGTGAAATAGCTCATTTAATATTTGCTGTGAATGATTGCTCTTTAGAAATTCATGTAAGTCCTTAACCAAAAATTCGGATAAGAAGCATTGTTGAGTTTCAAGTTTATTGATTACATCTTCAGAAGAATGATTTACATTACACATTCCCATTAAAATCCCTCCTTAAAAAATCTATATACAAATCATCATCTTCTAGCTGAAAAACCTGATAATGCTTGAGTTCCTTACTATCCAATTTCACATGACTTATTACACACCGGACATTAATTAGTGAATTAAGTAACGAAAGATCGTCCTCACCTCGGATTAAAACAACTTTAGGATAAGACTTTTTCTTATATCCCTCTACGAAAATGACATCTACAGAAAAACAATGATATAACTTAATCATTTCCTCGAGATTCCAATTATCAAACTTAGCACGTAGCTGTAAGACTCCATCTCCTTCCACACTAGAAACTACAGCACCTGCTACATGATAACGCATACTGTCTTTCGAGCTTAATTCATGATCTGGAGTTCCTCCATGACCATGATGTTTGATTGATGCAGCCTTTAATCCGTCTTTACTAGCTCTAAAAATTAATTTTTCTGTGAGCGTTGTTTTGCCACTGTTTTGGAATCCTACAATCTGCAGGATGGGACAATTTTTTCCCACGGTCATTCACTTCCTTAAATTTCTGTTTTCGTTTTATCTTCATAAGAAATAATCGCCGATTCCATTCATAAGAAACGAAAAGTTATTTTAGCTAACTAGAAGATTAGCATAAAGAAATTTCCTACTATTTTTTTCTGATAGATTACCCTTTGTAGATAAGATCTTGAGCTAAAGATGTAAACATCTCTCCAACAAGAGAATCTTCGTCATATACGGACGAACCTTTATTTTCTTCAGGCTTTGCAAAAGGGATTTGTGCTATCACTTCTGTTTGCAGTTGTTCTGCTAACATTTCGCCTCCACCTTTCCCAAAGAGATAGTTCCTTGAACCATCTTGTTCCTCATAATATGCCATATTCTCAACGATACCTAAAATATCATGTTTTGTATGCTTTGCCATTACCCCTACTCTGGAAGCAACAAACGAAGCTACATTATGAGGAGTAGTAACTATAATTTCTTTCGCATGAGGAATCATCGCAGCCACATCAATCGCAACATCTCCTGTACCAGGAGGCAAATCAAGAAGAAGATAATCTAATTCTCCCCAGTGAGTGTTGGTAAGGAAATTTTGAATCCATTTGTTTAACATTGGTCCTCGCCACATAACTGGGTTATTACCCTCTGTAAAAAATCCCATTGACATGATTTTAACGCCGTGACTAACGACCGGAATCGCTGTCTGATCTATCATTGTTGGCCTTTGATTAGCTTCCATCATAGCTGGGATACTGAATCCATATATATCTGCATCTAAAATCCCAACCTTTTTCCCCATACGGGCTAAAGCAGTAGCAAGGTTAATTGTCACAGTTGATTTCCCTACTCCACCTTTTCCACTTGTCACAGCAATAAAGCGCACACCTGAATCAAGTCGCAGCATACTAGGCATGCCGGTTTCCATTCTAGAATTTTTCTTTAAAGTCTGTGTTAATGCAGCTCGTTCTTCCGGTGTCATGGAGCCGAAGGCCAAAGAAACCTTAGAGGCTCCAATGTTTCGAAGAGAGTCTTCAATATCTTGTTGAATTTTTGCCTTTAAAGGACAACCTTGAATAGTTAAAACAACTTCAAGTTGAATCTGTGTACCATCAATTTGAATATTTCTTACCATGTTTAATTCCACGATACTTTTGTGCAACTCTGGATCTTGAACATGGTTTAGAGCTTTCATAATTTGTTCATGAGTAAGCATAAATCTCAGTCCTTCCTGTCTCCTTAATTTGTATACAAAAAAACCACCACGAGTACTCGATCCTAATGAAATAGGCTTGTGTACTCATCGTGGAATAGATTACTAGCAATACTTACTAATATACCAATCCAACCATTTATATATAACATAAATAAAATGATAACAATCCATTATTACCATTCCATCTATTCTAATCATTACAATTTATGAAAAAAATCCCCGCTTTTACCACCCGTTTTTTGAACCAAATATGTTTCTTTAATGACCATTGTTTTATCAACGGCTTTGCACATATCATAAAAGGTAAGAGCAGCGATAGATACAGCGGTTAACGCCTCCATTTCCACCCCTGTTTTACCACTACATTTTACTGTAGCTTGTATAATTAAATCATATCCATCGATTTTCTTTTCATAATTGAACGTAAAGTCTGTTCCTTGTATGAATATAGGATGACACATAGGAATTACATCAGCTGTTTTTTTAGCACCCATAATTCCAGCAACTTGTGCTACTTGAAGTGGATCGCCTTTTTTCAGTACCCCACTTTGAATCGCTTGAAATAATTCATCAGATAAAGAAATTGTACTCTGTGCAACAGCTGTCCGTATTGAAATATCCTTTTGAGAGATATCAACCATTTTGGGCCTTCCCTCTTCGTTCCAGTGTGAAAAATTATTCATAGTTATTCTCCTTAATGTACTGCGTAAATGACTTTGAAAGATGCTATATTTAAGACAAAAACCAAACAAGATTATCCTCCACTTACAGGAGGGATAAACGCAACTGTATCTCCATCTTTTACAATATCCTCGTCAATTGCAAATTCTTCGTTGATAGCCGTCATGACTTGATCCAAAGATTGTAAACGGTAGCTATCCTTGAGCCATTCTTTTAATTGCTGAACCCTCATCTCTTTTCTTTCTATTATTAATAATTGATCAGAGCCGACTTCCTCTCGCAAATTTGCGAACAATAAAATTGTAATCATCTTCGCACTCTTCCTTCTTTGGTTCCCCTTCTGGGTACGGCGTATTTTCGAGCTGATCTCCAATCCACATTGTTCCATCTTCCCAAAATTCTTTTTTCCAAATTGGGACGATTTGCTTAATGCGTTCAATTGCGTATTCATTCGCTTCGTAGGCCACTTTACGATGTGGCGACGAAACTGCAATTACAACTGCAATATCCATTATTTCTAGTCGTCCCACCCGGTGTGTAATTGCTATTTTTGCATCCGGCCACTTTTTCTTGATTTCTTCACCAATTTGAGTAAGCATTTTTACTGCCATTGATTCGTATGCTTGGTACTCTAGATGTAAGGTTCGTTTTCCTTTTGTCAATTCTCTTACTGTTCCAATAAAGGTTGTAATGGCACCTGCTTCTCTTCTTGCTACCTTATTCGTTACTTCTTCGACTAAAATAGGAGTATCTACAATTTCAAATAATACTTGTTCCATCAAAATTCCTCACTATCTCAATAAAAAGTGAATTCATTTTTTAACCTCTGCTAACTTGAATAGCTAATATTATTTCTTTTTTCACAGCTCTTGTAATTTATTTTCCTATCAACATTATCTTCCCGTTGTTTTAAAACTCTATTATTTATAGGATGGAATAATATTGCTCCAAGGCCATTCACTTCCTTGATTATCTTCTAATAAGAGAATATCTACAAACATCCCTTTTTTATATCCTCTTGTACCGCCTGGGAGTACGATAAATGCGTTTGATTCTGCTAATGAAGAAACAGCACTAGACTTATCAAATCCTGATGGATAGACGATTAATTGTCCTTCGTTATATATGAGCTTTGCTCGCACAAATCTTGTAAATGGATTAGGTTTTAAAAAATTTTCTCCCAGTAATGCTTTTTCTCTTTTTAAATGTGGCTTTTCACTAAACATATAGGTACGAATGCTAGGTCTTACGAATAACTCAAAGCCTACATAACAAGCAGAGGGATTACCTGATAATCCAAATAATAATTTTTTATTTAATTGTGCTACGGTCGTCACGCTGCCCGGTCGCATTGCAACCTTGTTGAAAAGAACCGATGCCCCTAATTTTTCGTATATAGCTGGCAAATGATCATAATCCCCTACCGAAACACCACCGGTTGTAATTAACATATCCACTTGACTTAACGCTTCTTTTACGGCTGCGTGGCACGTATCAAAATCGTCACTAAACTTCCCAAAGTATTTCACTCTTCCCCCCGCTCTTTGAATTTGAGACAATATCATGTACGTATTACTATTTCGAATTTTCCCGGGTTTTAGCGATTCATTTACATCAAGAAGCTCACTCCCAGTCGCTAATACTCCAATCATAGGTTTTTTAGCAACTGGCACTTCGCTGTAACCAAATGTAGCAAGGAGAGCTGAAATACCTGGATTAATGTAAACTCCTCTCTTCGCAAGAATCGTCCCTTTACGTGTATCTTCACCTTGAAAGGAAATATTTTCTCCTTTTTTGAATGAGCGTTTCACTTCCATATAGATTTTACCGACATCCTCATATTGACGGGTCAGTTCCAACATCACAACCGCGTTACATCCTTCCGGAATTTGTGCCCCCGTCATGATTCGAACTGCCTGAAATGGCCCTAACTCTTGAGGAAATATGGAACCTGCCCCAATTTCGCCGATTACTTCGAATATAGTTGGATTCTCATAACTGGCCCAGGCAGTATCTTCTGCCCTAATAGCAAATCCATCATAGGGTGAGCGATCGAAGGAGGGAACATCATGATCAGCTACTAAATCCTCGGCTAATATACGTCCGTAAGCTAATTCAAGTGGTACCAGTTCTTTTAAACCATGGTTGGCAAATTCCATTACTTTATGGACGGCCTCTCCAACTGCAATCGGTATTCGTTTTTCTATCATTTTCCTCACTCCTTCTGTTACCCTAATAAACGATAGTATATTTTTTTCGCTTTTTGAATTTCATTTGTCCCGTGGATAAATACACGACCATCCTGAAACATGACCAAACGATAATCATCTAGTTGACAAGATAGCAAATACGGGTTTCGATCTACTTTCCCATGTTTTTTTAGTTGTTTTTCTAAATGGTCAAAATTGTAACGACTATTATGCAGGGGTCTAATTTGAACCGTATTTCTCCCACATAAAACAGCTGTCCTTGTTTGGCTTTCATAAGATAAATAAGGATAAGTTCTATGCGTTCCGCACGAAGGACAATTGTCCGTTTTAATCTTTTCCAATTTGACAGAATGGTGTTGATTACTCCATATATCAAACATTAAAAAGGTGTTTCTAATTGCTGAAAAATCTTCTACTAGAATTTTGAATGCTTCCACCACTTGATACGCTGCCACCATTTGGACAGCTGGACTAATGATTCCAACCGTGTCACATGTCGTTCCTGTAACCGGCACACTTTTAAGTACACAATGTAAGCACGGTGTTTTCCTTGGAATAATGGTATAGCTCATGCCATATCCCCCCACACAAGAACCATAAATCCAGGGAATATCATATTTTTGTGATAGATCATTTATCACAAATCGAATATCAAAATTATCTGTCGCATCAATGATAATATCGACATCGTCTAACAAAACTTCCATATTCTCTATTCTTGCATCCATTACTAAAGCATCAATCTGTACCTCTGAATTGATTTGTTTTAAACGATTTTGAGCTGCAATTGCTTTTGGCAATTTTTCTGTTGCATCTTGTTCAACGTAAAGTTGTTGTCGCTGTAAATTACTCCATTCTACGTAATCACGATCAATGATCGTTAACTTTCCGATACCTGCACGAACCAACGCTTCTGCGCTTGCACTTCCTAATGCACCTGCCCCCACAATCAACACATGCTTATTTCTAATCTTCTCTTGTCCTTTACTCCCAATAGGAGTGAACAACTGTTGACGTGAATACCGCTCTATCATTAGATAGCCTTCCTTTCTTTTAGCTAATTCTTGTTCTAAAAAATCTGCTTCATATGAGGTTGTTTTTTTAACTATTTCTCTATATGACTTTGTTTCTGATAACAAGAAAAGTAAGCAAATCCAACAAATCCAGCTCCACCAATTACATTTCCTATAAAAACAGGAACAAAATTCTCTGCAAGATCTATCCATGAAAGGTGACCCGCAAAAATAACTGCTGAGATTACAAACATATTTGCTACCACTTGCTGAAATCCAATTACCACAAATGTCATAATAGGAATCCAAATTCCGATAATTTTCCCAACAAAATCGTTAGTTCCATGAGCCAACCAAATCGCAAGACAAACAAGCCAGTTACAACCGATTGCTGAAATTAATGTTTCCCCAAACGATTCATGTAATTTCTCCTGGGCTATTTCTACTGTTTTATTTAAATATGCCCCCTCCGTCAACCCGCCAAGGTGACCGAAAAAATAAGCTACGAAAAGTGCACCAACAAAATTAGCTAAAGTTATCCAAACCCAATTATGTAACACACTTTTCAATGAGATTTTTCGTGCATACAGGGCCATGGACACTGACATCATGTTTCCCGTAATTAATTCTCCTCCTGCCAGGACAACGAGCATAAGCCCTATAGGAAAAACTGCTCCTCCCAAAAAATTTACTAGACTTCCCCATTGCTCCGGTAAATTACCAAGAACTCGGATATTAAGCAAAAACCCTAACGAAATGAATGCTCCTCCTAAAAAACCAAGAATAAGCATGGCGGATAGCGATTGCCTTACCTTTTGAACACCGGCTTCAATCACAAGCTCAGCGATTTTTTCCGGTTTATGAAATGCCATAACCAATTCCTCCATTTTTTCAAATAAAAAAACAGCTTCAAGAAACCCTTAACATAGTAAGAATTTTTGAATGCTGCTTAATCTCCCTGCACTTCTATTACAGAGATATCAATCATCACTTTTACTATAAAATAGAAAATCTACAGGACTTGCACACTTTCCACTTCGTATATTCAAGCGTTATCTGCTATAACAAAAAGAAGCTACTAATAGCCTTCTTTCATAGTGTTTTGAATGTCACTCTAACATATCATTTATTTCTCAACCACCAATATGCGACATTTCAATTTTTGGCAATGTTTTTTTATTTGTATTGCTCAACCGTTCATCTGAATAGCGATCTGAACGATTATTCCAAATGTCACGAATAACACCGGTAATCTCCTCATCGGTATACCCGGAACGAAGTAATTCTCTAAGATCATTTCCTTTGGAAGCAAACAAACAAGTATATAGCTTTCCTTCCGCGGAAATACGAGCTCTTGTACATGATGAACAAAAAGAATCTGTTACAGATGAAATAATTCCTATTTCCTCATCGCTATCGATATAACGATAGCGAGTGGCGACTTCGCCAGGATAGTTTGCTTCAATTCGTTCAAGCGGCATAACTTTATGAATAGTCTCTAATATCTCTTGTTTAGAGATGACTTCGTCTAATTTCCAGCCGTTAAAATTCCCGACATCCATATATTCAATAAACCGAAGAATATGCTTATTCTCTTTAAAGTATTGCGCCATCTGAATGATGTCCTGTTCATTTTTTCCTTTTTGGACAACCATGTTCATTTTGATTTTCATCCCGACTTCCGCTGCAGCCTGTATTCCTTCAAGAACCGTTTTCACTTTACTTCTATTACCATTTAAATAAGCAAAACGCTCTTCTTCCAAAGAATCCAAACTAACTGTCACATGTGATAAACCCGCCTTATATAAATCAGGAGCAAACTTTTTAAGTAACGAGCCATTTGTAGTTAAACCGATATCCTCTACTCCATCAATTTTGGTAAGTCGCTCGATTAGCTCAGGAAGGTTTTTCCGAAGTAAAGGCTCTCCCCCAGTAATACGTAACTTTCTTACACCTAAAGAAACGAAAATACGTGTTACTCTTTCAATTTCATCAAAAGATAAAATTTTATCATTAGACAAAAAAGAATAGTCAGGACCAAATATTTCCTCTGGCATACAATATCGACAGCGAAAATTACAGCGATCGGTAACAGAAATACGTAAATCCCTTAAAGGACGGTGCAATTTGTCTAATGTGACAGATTTCATGTTTATTGCCTCACTTCTGCATATTTTATAATTCTGTACAAGTTTTATTTAATATTTACAACCCGCTCTGGATGAGTATATACATTTAAAGATTGATTACGAATAAAACCTATTGTAGTAATGCCTAACTGTTCTGCTAGCTGTAGTGCTAACTCAGTTGGAGCGGATTTTGACAGTATTACTTCACAGCCAATTTTCGCAACTTTTAATAGAATTTCAGATGATATACGGCCACTAAAAACAATAATTTTATCACCAATAGAAATGTTATTTTTTAAACAATAGCCGTAAATTTTATCTAAAGCGTTATGTCTTCCTATATCCATTCGGCTTAAAACAATCCCATTCACATCGCATAAAGCGGCATTATGGACCCCGCCCGTAAGTTGAAAAGTGGATGCAGATTGCTGCATATCGTTCATTAACCGAAAACAATCCTCGGCAGATATTTTTACGCGAATATCATTCATCTTCTTTGCAGTTAGCGCATCGTTCGCGAAAACAAATCCTTGTCTACTCATTCCACAGCATGAAGTTATATAGCGTTTATTTTGGATATCACGATAATAAGGATTGGTTTTTGTCGTTTTTACATGTACATATCCTTCTTTCTCCTGTACCCATATTTCATCAATATCTTCATACTTTCGGATAATACCTTCAGATGCTAAATAGCCTATTACCATATCTTCAATGTACTCTGGAGTACTAACCATTGTAACAAATTCCTGTCCGTTCATTTTAACCGTAACAGGAAACTCTGTTACAATGCTGTCCTCCATATGTGTAAATTCCCCTTGCTCATAACGAAAAATTTCCCGTTCCACCTGTATCGATTTCACGATGAGTATCCTTCTCTCACGTTATATTTTTATCAAAGACAAACACCGAAACTGCAATATCTTCTTCCACTTTCATATCCGAAAACAGATGAACTAATTTCGCTCCAACAAGTTCCTCTAAATGTTCACGAGAATTAACAGCATACACTTCTTGAATCATTTTCGTTCGAGCCATATGAACCATTTCCGCACCATCCATCGTTCCCGAAATGAATTTTTCAGTCGGTGTCAAGTTTCCATAAAGTGTGGCAATCGCCATATTCTCAGCAAATACAGTATGAATTCGTTCCGGCCCTTTTCCGAACAAATCCTTTCGGAGCTTTCGTATCATATCATTAAATTCATGTACCATTTTTGACATACTCTCATTCCTCTCCTGTTCATCAACAATAACTTTTCACATATTGTTTCATCATAACTATTCTACCAAAATGACCTTTTCGTCTGAACTATTCACGCAAATAATGAGACGAAAAGGTTCATCTTTTCGAATTACCTCAACATGCATACAACGTATGAAATACTATTATTGTTGCTTACCTATTCGTCTTTTAACCCTTTACCCATACCTTTTAAGAAATGAAGACCAAATCCAATAGCACGGTTAATATCTGGATCTTTAAGTACTTTCATCAAATCTAATATTCCTACTTTTTTATTACTTTGCAGATGCTGATTCCCTTCATCCATACCTGTTAATACACTGCCGATAAGCTTTTTAGTAAGTTCCGGATCAAGTTCTGTTAAAGCTCCTGCAGCGCCCATCATATTATTAATTAAATTCGTAACTGGTTCACGAGTGACTTGACCTAGAACAATTTTTGCGATTGGTTCTTTCGCCTTAAGCATCGAATTTGCAGCTTCTAGCATCCCAATGTCATTCAGTTCACCTACAATATTAAACATTTGATTTAAAGCTTCTTCATTATTAGCTAGAAGTGCTTTTAAATCTTCTAGCTTTTGTTGTTTTTGTTCTTCCTCAGTTAGCTCCTGCTTTTGGATCGCTTTAATAGGTGCTGCCATATTCTTTTCTCCTCCCTAGTTATCCGTTAAGTGCACGTATCCTGGACGAGCCCATTTGCGATTTACCTCAATACCGTTTTGAGGATGACGCTTTTTATTACGTGGGTTCGTTTTTGGCATCGGATTTTCACCTTCTACTTGTAGCACTTCCATACGCACTTTCGTTTGTTTATATGCAGGCGTATTTGTACGTTGATCGACCGCCGGACCAGTTAAGAAATTAATCGCTGTTTCGTTATCTGTCGAGTTCATCGGTAAATACAGCTCATTTGCTTTTACACGATCCGTTACAAGTGCGCGTAATTTAAGTGCTCCAAAAGGAGAAACAAGGCGTACTAACGAACCAGTTTTCACTCCACGTTCCCTTGCAAGTTCTGAAGAAACTTCAACGAAAACACCCGGAACTTTCGATTGAATACCATTTGATTTATTCGTCATGTTACCTTCATGGAAATGTTCAAGCATACGACCATTATTAATGTGAAGATCGTATTCCGATGGGAATTCAGCAGGACGTACCCAATCAGCTATCGCAAAACGAGCTTTTTTGTCCGGGAAGTTAAATCCATCTTGGAAAAGAAGCGGCGTATTCGTTCCGTCAAAACTTCCCCAATGGAAACTGTTCCATCCTTCAAGCACGTCATAGTTTGCGTGTGCGAATAGTGGTGATAAACTTGCCATTTCAGCAAAGATTTCACTTGGATGATTATAGTTCCAGTTTGCGCCTAATTTATTGGCAATTGCCTGCACGATCCACCAGTCTGGTTTCGCATCACCTAGCGTTGGAAGTACTTGATATAATCTTTGTACACGACGTTCTGTATTTGTAAAGGTACCTTCTTTTTCAAGAGATGGTGCTGCCGGTAATACGACATCTGCGTATTGAGCCGTTTTAGAAAGGAACACATCTTGAACGACAAAGAATTCAAGGCTTGATAACACTTCATGCACATGATTCGCGTTCGAGTCTACAAGAGCCATATCCTCTCCAACAAGATACATTGCTTTCATTTTCCCTTCTTCAATTGCGTGAAGCATTTCAATATTATTAAGACCTGGTTTGTTATCAATTTTTACTCCGTAAGCTATTTCAAATTTCGTACGTTCTACGTCGTCAGTAACGTGTTGATATCCTGGTAGCCAACCTGGAAGAGTTCCCATATCACAAGCACCTTGTACGTTGTTATGACCTCGTAGTGGATATGCACCAGCACCTGGGCGACGATAATTTCCTGTTGCAAGAAGTAAATTTGAAATCGCAGCGGAAGTATCTGAACCACCTGTATTTTGCGTTACACCCATACCCCAAAGAATACACGTACCATCCGCATCACGAATCATCTCGGCCATTTGAACGAGAGTTTCTTTTGAAATACCTGTAATCTCTTCTGCATATTCAAGCGTATATTCTGTAAGACTATCTTTGAAATCTTCAAAGAAGTTTACATTCTCGTCGATGAACTGTCGATCATGCCAACCTTGATCAATCATATATTTCGTAACAGCCATTAACCACACTTGGTCTGTTCCTTGCTTTGGACTAATAAAGATATCTGAACGCTCTGCCATTTCAGTTTTACGAAGATCGGCGACAATTAGTTTTTGACCATGAAGTTTATGCGCACGTTTCACACGAGTAGCTAAAACAGGATGGCCTTCTGTTGGATTACAACCGACGATAATAACGAGACCTGATTGTGCAATATCTTTAATCGTTCCTGCATCTCCACCCATACCAATTGTGCGGAACAATCCATCTGTTGCTGGCGATTGACAATAGCGTGAGCAGTTATCAATGTTATTCGTTTCAAACACTTGTCGAGCTAATTTTTGAATGACATAGTTGTCTTCATTCGTAATTTTAGAAGAAGAAATAAAGCCGATAGAACCTTTACCGTACTCTTCTTTAATAGATCCTAATTTATACGCCACTACATGAAGCGCTTCTTCCCAACTTGATTCAACAAACACTCCATTTTTACGAATTAAAGGTTTCGTAATTCGTTTTTCAGAATTAACGAAATCCCAACCAAATTTTCCTTTTACGCAAGTAGAAATTGCATTAACCGGTGCTTCAGAAGTTGGTTGTACTTTAAGAATTTTACGTCCCTTCGTCCACACTTCAAATGAGCACCCTACACCACAGAACGTACATACCGTTTTCGTCTTCTTCGTACGAGTTTCGCGCATGGCAGCTTCTACTTCTGATATAGCGAAAATACCGCTGTATCCAGGTTCAACTTCTTTTATAAGATCAACCATCGGCTCAAGAATGTCCGGCTTCAGCCCAGTCATAAATCCAGCTTCTCCAAGCATTGATTTCTCCATCAAAGCATTACAAGGACAAATGGTTACACATTGACCGCAGCTTACACATGAAGAATCGTTAATATCCACTCCATCGTCCCAAATAACACGAGGACGCTCTGCTTCCCAATCAATAGATAACGTTTCATTTACTTGCAAGTTTTGACAAACCTCTACACATTGACCGCACGCGATACACTGATTAGGGTCATAGCGATAAAATGGATGAGACATATCAACTTCGCTTACATCCACTTTTGGTTTGTAAGAATATTTTTGATGCTCAATCTCCATTAATTCTGCTGTATTATGCAATTTACAGTTCCCGTTATTGTTGTCACAGACCGTACAGTAAAGTAAATGATTTTCCAATAAGCGGTCCATCGCCTCCGTTTGTGCTGCCTTGGCACTAATAGAGGACAACTCAATATTCATACCGTTCGTTGCTACTGCCCCGCAGGATCGCACAAGTTTTCCATCAACTTCTACAATACAAGTATCACACGTTTGAATAGGATCCACTTCAGGTACGTAACAGATTTGTGGATGTTCAATTCCGTTCTCATTAATGATACCCAATATAGTTGAACCGGGCTTAGCTGTATATTCTTTGCCGTCAATTGTAATATGAACCATGCTGTCGTTCATGGTCTTTCCCCCTTTTTGAGAATAAAAAAACTCCACCACGAAAATATACGCACCGAATTAATAGGTACGCTATCATCATGGTGGAGTAGTTCATTAGCACATCTTGCTAAAATACCAATCCATTTATTTGTAAATAAAATGATAGATTCATAACAGGTCATATCACGATTCCATCTTTAACACTATCATTATAGCGTTTACTCCAAAAATATACAATATAAAAATTATAACGAGGAAAAGTATTATGAATTTCAATAATATATTGTATTGGAAAAGATAAAGCATTACATGCTATTAGTGTCATTAATATTTACTGGTTGTATGGAATAAATTATTTTAAATAATTTAATTTAATCCCTTCAGATTGGGATTCATATTCTAGACAAAAAAGTTTATTGCAAAGATAAAAACTTAAAAAAGTATATTTAATCCTCTCAACAAAACAATATTTTGTCTTTCGTTAAACAAGAATATTTAAATCATTTTTAAAAATTACGGTATTCATAACACAAATATTTAGTTTTCCTCACCGGCTATCTTTAAACAGAAAAATCCCTCTTCTGTAGACAGGATAGTATGAACTCCTAATCAACTATTTACAAAAGAAGGTTAATTTCACCGCTAGATAAACATGATAGAATCTACAATATTCATGAATAGATAATGCAAGTCTTACAGTTCCATTTTCTTGATTTATTACATAAGATTCAATCGTTCCTTTATGGTAATTTGCTGTGACTACCATACGATATCTACTATCAACACTAATATGGCAAGGAGAAGCTCCTTCTAATACTTGTATGTTTAGTGCCTTAATCTCTCCAGTATGACTGTCAATCGAATAAACAGCTATACAACCGGCTTCCCCTTCCTTTATAACAGAATAGTGATATTGATTATTTCGGTTAATGGTTAAATATGTGGGGTTATCCAGATTTGCTACTGGTTTTAGATTACTAATTTTTTTCGTTTCTGTGTCTAAAGTAAAAGTATATATCCCTTCGCTGTCTCCTCACGTATAAGTTCCAATATATCCAATAAATTCTTTGTTATTCATCATTAATATAAACCTCTTCTCCCTATAGGTTTTTGTTCATCATGCTTCTTATAAATAACCTTAAAATAATTTTTTCATTTAAAGAGGTATCCCAAAAGAATTTGAGTACCTCTTTGTAAATTATCATATTTCTTTTACTTAAACACTGTAACAATATCAGCTTTACCACGCGCAAAATTGTGAATATAAATGCATAAATAGGAATCTCTTTTTAGGATGGTTCTCAATTGCTAATATATCCGTATACGCTTAGAGCATTCACGGGATTACACAAAGAGACAGCTTAAATACCATAAGTAATACTGTTATTTTAAAATTATCAGCTAAAGAGAAATGTGCAGTGTAATTAATTCTGGTTTCTACAAATGAACAATATAAAATTTTTATTCATAATAGAGAATTAAACTAAAAAAGCACCAATCTTAATTCTTGATTGGTGCTTTTTCTTATTGATTTGCTTTTTTAACCATATCGGCAACAGTTACTGTACGCTTCGCTTGATGTTTCACAGCTGCTTGTACATCTTCAATCATTTTTCCATTTTGACCAACAGTAACACTAGTACCATATGGGTTTCCACCTGCACCAAATGTTACTGGATCCGTATATCCAGGTGCAGCCACAATTGCTCCCCAATGATACATAGAAGTATATAATGATAAAATTGTTGCTTCTTGGCCACCATGAGCGTTTTGTGCAGAAGTCATCGCACTCACAACTTTATTTACAAGCTTCCCATTAAACCATAATCCACCTGTTGTATCTAAAAATTGTTTCATTTGTGCAGGCATATTCCCAAAACGAGTTGGTACACTGAAAATAATCGCATCTGCCCATTCTAAATCATTTAATGTTACCTCTGGTACATCCTTTGTTGCTTCAATATGAGATTTCCAAACCGGATTTCCTTCTATTACAGATTGTGGAGCTAATTCTGGTACTTTTAATACTTTTACTTCTGCACCAACTTCTTTTGCACCTTCCTCAGCCCACTTTGCTAGTTGATAGTTTGTTCCACCCATGCTGTAATAAATCACTGCTAATTTTACATTTCCCATTATTTTCTTCTCCTTTATTGATGAATTTCCAAATATTTTGGATAAAATGCCCATTTCATTACACCTACCTATTTTTTCACTTTTTTCAAATTATAATCCATACCATAAAATCTTTTTATCACGCATTTAGAAAAGTCTGATACCACTGAGCTGCTGCTTCTACTTCACTCGCAGTCAACTGATGCCCTCTATTTTCCCAATGCAATGATACATTTGCATTCGCCTTTTCTAATAACGTTTGTAATTCTTCCGATTCCATAGGTGAACAGATTGGATCATTTGTCCCAGCTGAAATAAATACAGATTTACCTGATAAATCAGGAAGCTCTATTCCTCTTCTCGGTACCATAGGGTGATGAAGAATGGCACCTTTCAGTGCATTTTGATAATGGAATAATAAACTTGCTGCTATATTTGCGCCATTAGAATAACCAATTGCTACTACATTTTCTCTATCAAAGTCATATGTTTTTGCTGCTTCATCAAGAAATTCGTTTAATTCTTTAGTACGAAAAACAAGATCCTCTTCATCAAAAACACCCTCTGCTAATCTTCGGAAGAAACGAGGCATTCCATTTTCCAATACATTTCCACGAACACTTAATACAGAGGCTTCTTCATCAATTCTACCCGCAAGTGGTAATAAATCTAACTCATTCCCACCAGTACCATGAAGTAATAATAATATTGGCTTTGTTAAATCCTTCCCTTTATGAAAAAAATGTTTCATTATTTATCCCCTTCCAAAACCCGCACCTCAATAGGAGGTAAGAGTTCTTCTAATTCTTTTCGTTTTGGGTCTAGCCAAGATGGTAACATAAGCCTTTCACCCAAATTCTCTGTCGATTCATCCACTGTAAAACCCGGTGGATCTGTTGCTATTTCGAATAAAATGCCACCTGCTTCATGAAAATAAAGAGCCTTGAAATAATTACGGTCTAGGATTTCAGTAGGATAATATCCTTTCTCTTTAAGCATAGACCACCATTCTTGATGTTCTTCTTCATTCTTTGCTCTCCATGCAATATGATGAACTGTACCAGCTCCCATGAGTCCCCGAACTGATGCAGTTAATTTAATATCAATTGTATTTCCAGTCTCTGCTTTTGACTGAAATCGTAAGAATTCATTCTCTTGTCCGATGCAATCTAACCCAAATACGTGCTCCAGCAATTGAGCTGTTTTATGTGGTTGTGCAGAATATAAAGTAGCGCCACTAAATCCCTTAATCGCGTTTTCTATTCCAACTCCTCCAAAACTCCATGTATTTTGTGGACCACCATCTCGCTCCACAAGCTCAATTTGAAGGCCGTCCGGATCTTGAAATTGCAAATATGTTTCTCCAAAACGAACAGATGAAACATATTCAATATTGAATTTCCGCAAACGAGTCTCCCAAAATGACATAGACCCATTTGGTATCATATAACCGGTTACTCCAACCTGTCCTGTTCCAATTCGTCCTTTTAACTGTTTGGGCCATGGGAAGAATGTGATGACAGTTCCCGGTTCACCAGATTCATTCCCAAAGTACAAATGATACACTTCTGGTCGATCAAAATTGATTGTCTTTTTTACAAGTCTTAGCCCTAGAATGCCTGCATAAAAATCAATTGTCCGCTGTGCATCATTTACCATTGCAGAAATATGATGAATACCTGCTATTTTATTGGACATTATTCTCTCTCCATTTCATTATTAAGCCATATTTAAATTACTGAGGTCTTTCAATGGAAAAAATCTCACCTATTTTCGCATAATTATGGCCTGCCAATCGACTCACCGCTCCCAATCCCCTTGGATCGATTCTTCCCTTTTCATAAATTTCATTTTCAACATGAAATTGAACCACTTTTCCTATAATCAAATCACATCCAGGAGAATCAGAATCGCCTAATTCTAAAGAGTGCTCTAATACACACTCCATTCGAACTTTAGCCTCTTGTACTCCTAGTACAGAAATCTTTTCACTTGCAATTGGAGTAAAACTTGCAAGTTCAATTTCACTTTGAGTAGGAGGCAGATTAGCAGCTGTTTTATTCACTCTTTCTACATTTTGTTCATCCACAATATGAACAACAAATTCCTTACTATCGAGAATATTTTTTGCTGTATCTTTTTGTCTCCCCTCTGACCGTTGAATCGCTAATGAAATCATTGGTGGATTAGAGGAAACGATATTAAAGTAACTAAAAGGTGCACCATTCAAAATATGTTCCTTTGAAATTGTCGTAACAAAGGCAATCGGTCTTGGAATAATACTTCCTATAAGAAATTTATAATTTTCTCTTTCCGTATTTTTGGATGGATCGATCGATAGCAAAGAAATCCTTCCCTTCGTGAAATTAGTCTAATTCTCTTACTTCAAACGGCAATAATACTTGTTCAATCTGTTTTCTATTCGGCTCATATTGTTCAGGTAACATGAGTTTCTCGCCCATTGTTTCTTGTGATTCATCATGTGCGAATCCTGGAGGATCCGTTGCAATTTCAAATAAGATTTCGCCATGCTCTCTAAAATAAATCGCATTAAAATAATTTCTATCTCGTACAGGTGTTACACCGTATCCATAGCGTGAAACATGTTCTCTCCAATCCAATTGATCTTGATCATCACTAGCTCGCCATGCAATATGATGAACTGTACCTACACCCATTTGTCCACGTCCAATAGGTGTTAATTTTAGATCAATAACATTTCCAATCTCAGCTGAAGAACGAAAGCGAACGAAATCCCCTTCTTCTCCAATTCGTTCTAATCCCATTACGTGTTCTAATAACTCAGCAGTTTTATTCGGTTGAGTCGATAGAAGAGTTGCCCCACCAAATCCCTTAATCGCAACTTCTGGTTTAACGTCTCCAAAAGTCCAATTATTTACTTCTCCTTCTTCTCTTTCAACAATCTCTAAATGCAAGCCGTGAGGATCGTCAAACTCTAAGTATTGTTCTCCAAAACGACTCATTTTTGTATACGGAATATTGAACTTTTCTAGTCTCTTTTCCCAAAATCCCATAGCTCCTTTGGGAACAACGTAAGAAGTTACTCCTACTTGACCGTCTCCAATGATTCCCTGACGAGCACCTGCCCACGGGAAAAATGTAATAATAGTCCCTGGTTTTCCTCCTTCATCACCAAAGTAAAGATGATATGTCCCTGGATCATCAAAGTTTACCGTTTGTTTTACTAAGCGTAATCCTAAAACCCCAGCATAAAAATCTACATTTTCTTGTGGGTGACCTACGATTGCTGTAATATGGTGAATCCCCATTGTTTTCTTATTCATTTTGTATACTCCTTTTTTATTTAGGTATTTAAAAACTCTTTTAATGATTAAACATGAGTTATTTCCTTATTCCTTTTTATTCGTTACATTTAATCTTGGCTATAAGGAATAGTTAAATTCATATTATAGAGAATTATCTTGAATTCAATTATCTTTAATTCGAGATAATTAACAGTAAAAAATACCAGTTACTTCTTAATTATATTAACCATTCAGATGAGCTATAAAAAGAATAACAATATATCCCTTTTATAGCTTACTTAAACGCAATTTATCCCGAATTCGAGATAAATTGCAAAAAAATTATAGTTTTTGAGCATAGTATCCTAGTTTTTTTAGCTGTTCAATCATTATCCTTTTTTCTTCAGGACTCAAACCGCCAAATATTTGTTGAATCGCCTCTTTGTGCTTAGGAAATATCCCTTCCATTAGTTTAATTCCTTCTAACGTAATGGCAGCATACGTAACACGGCGATCTTTAGGACAAGGTCTTCGTACTAAAAGTTGTTTTTTTTCCAACTTATCAACAACGTACGTAATACTGCTACTTGCAAGTAATATTTTGTCACCAATTTTTTGTATAGGTTGATCCCCTTTACTAAATAGTAACTCAAGAACTGCAAATTCAGTGGGATTAAGTCCATAGCTCTTTATATCTTCTTCAATACGTTTTGTGACTGATTGCCCTGCACGTGAAAAAGTAACAAATAACTTGAGAGATAAATCTTCATTGTTAATCCTATCCATAACATCAATTCCTTTTTAATTATCTCGAATTCGAGATAATATTATAACACTCAATATTGGTTGTCAACCTTTTTTGATTTTTTCATAAAAATATTCATTTTCACCCGAATTGATAAAATACCGTATTAAAATATTACATTATTTTTCTTCTAATGATAGCGTCCCGTAAATCCGGATTTACAACGTTAAGTTGTTTAAATCATTAAAAATGAATAACTTAACAACGATAAGTATTTCGAGAAAAGTCATATGAAACACTTACAAGCTAAAAGATAAACTTAATGGGGCAATCAGCAGGAGAGAATCTAGCCATGCTAGCTGCCTATAGTATGGGAGATACAAAGTTACCTTCTTCAACCAATGTACCTTCAGTAACTATTAATTCAGTGATTAACCTATATGGACCGGCAGATCTGACAAAGTTTTATAAGAATAATCCTAGTCCTGCCTATGTGCAAAGTGTGATGAAAAAGGAACAAGTTCACCAAGGGGTGAAGTCTGCCCAAAATGAAGTTGAGTTCATACATAAATTGTTTGGATTAGCATCGTAATTCATGGATGAAAAGGATATTGAGGTTCTATGTTTCTAATAAATCATATTTGTACCAGAACCTAAAAAATTAATTAAAAAAGAAGCGATTTGTTCCTATCGCTTCTTTTTCTCAACTCAATATTTTATCAAAATAATAACAAAAAACTTATTATTTTCTTTTGATTTTTCTCTAGCCTAATTAATTTTTCCCTCAACACAAACACCCTACATTACCCTCTTAAACATCTTCTCCAGTTCATAAGTCGAATGATGCACAATAATCGGTCTGCCATGCGGACATGTATAAGGATTTGTTGTTGTTCGCAGTTCTTCTAATAAGGCGAAGATTTGATCGTTCGTTAAATATTGATTCGCTTTAATAGATGCCTTGCAGCTCATCATAATGGCTGCTTCTTCGCGCAGTTTTTTAATATCAACTTTTTTCAATTTCAATACTTGCTGCATCATTTCATCAATGATTTCCATTTCTTGTCCTTTTGGAAACCATGTTGGATGTGAGCGTACAATGAACGATTGATGACCGAATTGCTCTAGGAATAATCCTACTTTTTTCAGTTCTTCTAGTTGTTCTTCTACTCGTAAAAATTCATTGAGTGATAGATCAATTCTATATGGAACGAGTAATTCTTGTACCTCTGGTGCAACTTGTCCTACTTTATCACGGAAATATTCATAGTTAATGCGCTCCTGAGCTGCATGCTGATCAATCATATATAACCCTTTATCGTTTTGAGCAAAAATATATGTTCCGTGCATTTGCCCAATTGGATAAAGCGGTGGTAAATCGTTTCCGTTCATTTCGATTTCTTGCATTTCTTCCCGTTCTTCTAACTCAAAATCTTCCTCACGCTCTTCCCACTCATTCTCTTGTGGAAGCGGTTCTTCTACAATTGGCTTGGACGGTTGCCAATTGTTTTCTTCTTTTACGAGAGATTGTGGTGGCTGCCATTCTTGCTTTGGTGGATTCCAAAGCGGTGACTGTTGCTTTGGCTTTTCTTCTTCTTGTTCATCCATTCCACTTGGTAAAACAATATTTGGCATCGATGGTTCTTTCGGTTTTGTATGCTCAAATTGAAACTGTTCCTGAACACTTTCATCTTTTTCTTTTTTCTTTGTCGTAACACCAGCATCAGGAATGAGTTGAATCTTTTTAAAAGCATCTTGCAATGCTTTTTCAATAAGCTGCAATAGTTCCTGTTCTTTACTGAAGCGAACCTCTAGTTTTGCTGGATGAACGTTCACATCAACTAACATCGGATCCATTTCAATTGATAAAAAGCCAATCGGATAGCGTCCAACAGGTAGCAATGTGTGATAGCCTTGCTGCACAGCTTTCATTAAGACATAGTTCCGGACGTAACGACCATTTACAATCGTTGACATATAGTTACGAGATGCACGCGTTACTTCTGGCAACGTTACATAACCACGAATCGTAAAGTCTAGCGATTCTGCTTCAATTGGAATTAGTTTTTTCGCGACTTGAATGCTGTAAATTGCAGCAAGAACTTGTCTTACATCACCATTTCCTGATGTATGAAGCAGTTTTTTCTCATTGTGAAACAAACGCAGAGAGACCTCTGGATGTGATAGAGCAATGCGGTATACAATATCCGTTATGTTTCCAAGCTCTGTATGAATCGTTTTCATATATTTTAAACGTGCTGGTGTGTTAAAAAACAGGTTTTGAACCGTAATATCTGTTCCTTTACGGCTGGCTGTTTTTTCTTGTTTCAAAATCTCGCCACCTTGAATAACAAGGTGTGTTCCTGGCGCATCCCCTGTGCTCGTTACTAACTCTAATTCACTAACAGACGCAATACTCGGCAATGCTTCACCACGAAAACCAAGCGTCCGAATACGAAACAAATCATTTTCATCTTTAATTTTACTTGTTGCATGTCGTTCAAAAGCAACGATACAGTCTTCTTCAGCAATTCCATCTCCATTATCGATGATGCGAATTTTCGATAATCCAGCTTCTTCTAAGTGGATTTCAATAGATGTACTATTCGCATCGATGGAATTTTCGACAAGTTCTTTTACAACTGAAGCAGGTCGTTCTACTACTTCTCCCGCTGCAATTAAGTTAGAAAGTTGATCATCGAGTTTGCGAATTTTCCCCATCTACTTACTCATCCTTTCTTCAACTTTTTCTGTAAACGGTACAGTTCATTTAATGCTTCTAGCGGTGTCATATCTAGTAAATCTATTTTTTTGATTTGTGTTAATACTGCTGTTTCTTTTGAATCGAGTACAAACTTATCTTCTTTTTCCGCTGTTTGTTCCACCGCAAAGAAGGATAGCTGTGATTCTTCTTCCACTTCTTCTTGCGGCAATGCCTCTAGTTCTTCTTTCACGACTACAGGTTCTTGTACGATTTCTTCTGGAACTTTGACTTCCGTTCGTTTTGGAATGGTTACTTCCTCTTGACCTTCAAGCTGCGCTAATACTTCTTTGGCACGAGCGATTAAGCTATCTGGCAGCTCTGCAAGCTGGGCAACGTGAATTCCGTAACTCTTATCTGCTGCTCCTTCTTGAATTTTATGCAAGAAGACAACTTTTCCGTTTTCTTCAATCGCTGAAACATGCACATTTTTCAGTTGATCTAAACTTTCTTCTAACACTGTTAATTCATGATAGTGTGTTGAAAATAACGTTTTCGCACCAATTTGATCATGAATATGCTCAATGATTGCTTGCGCTAATGCCATACCGTCATACGTAGATGTACCACGACCAATTTCATCAAATAAAATTAAGCTTCTTTCCGATGCATTCGCAATCGCATTTTTTGCTTCTAACATTTCAACCATAAACGTACTTTGGCCTGAAATTAAATCATCTGCTGCCCCAATTCTCGTAAAGATTTGGTCAAACACAGGGAGTACAGCTTCTGCTGCTGGTACAAAGCAACCGATTTGCGACATAACAGTAATAAGTGCTAATTGACGCATATACGTACTTTTACCGGACATATTTGGACCAGTAATTAAAAAAACATCCATATTTTCAGGCATTATACAATCATTTGGAACATACAACTTGCCGTTTAATACTTTTTCAACGACCGGATGACGGCCATCTTTAATAAAGATTTCTCGTTTACTCGTTAATATTGGTTTTACAAATTGTTCTTCTTCACTTACAGTTGCAAAGCTTTGAAGGACGTCTAGTTCACTAATAATTTTCGCTAATTGCTGTAACTTCGGAATAAACACTTTCACTTCTTCGCGAAGAGCCGTGAATAAATCATATTCTAACTGAACGATTTTTTCTTCTGCTTCTAAAATCAATGTTTCTTTTTCTTTTAATTCGTCTGTAATAAAACGCTCTGCATTCGCAAGTGTTTGTTTTCGTTCATAGCGTCCTTCTGGAAGTGCGGTAAGGTTTGCTTTTGTAACTTCAATATAATAACCAAAAATACGGTTGTAACCAATCTTTAATGATTTAATTCCTGTTATATCACGCTCACGTTTTTCAAGCTCTGCAATCCATGTTTTTCCGTTTTTACTTACGTAGCGATATTGATCTAATTTCTCACTATAACCGTCTTTTATAATGTCACCATCTTTTATAGAAAGTGGCGGATTTTCTTGAATACTTCTCTCTAATAATGCCGTTAAGCTTTCACAAGGATCAGCACCTTGAATTAAGTTTGCAGCATAAGAATTATCTAACAGACTAACTGCCTCTAAAATAGCCGGAACTTGCATTAAGGAACGCTTTAATTGCAGTAAATCACGTGCATTGACATTTCCATATGAAACTTTTCCTGCTAACCGTTCTAAGTCGTATACTTCTTTTAATTTTTCTTTTAAATCTTCACGTAAGAAATAATCGTTCACAAACGTTTCAACCATCTCTAAACGTTCTTCAATTTTTTCTTTTTGAATGAGTGGGCGTTCCATCCACTGTTTTAACATTCGTCCACCCATTGCTGTTTTTGTTTTATCTAACAACCATAATAGGGAGCCTGTTTTTTCTTTTGTTCGAATGGTTTCTGTTAGCTCCAAATTACGTTTAGAGTGAACATCAATCTTCATAAATTGATTTGTATAATAAATTTCAACCGGTTGCAGGTGATCTAGTGAACGTTTTTGTGTTCGTAAAACATAGTTAAATAAACGTCCAACTGCTGCAATTAATTTCGTTTGCGTTACATTTTGAACGAGGTGTCTAAGACTCTCTGGAATTTTCGTTTCTTCCTCATATGAAACCGTCATTTTTAATGTTGCTAACATCTTGTCCAATTCTTCCTTAGAGAACGTGGAAGATACGACAATCTCTTTCGCACCCGTTGCATATACTTCTAGTAATACATCTTCAAGTGTTCCAGTTAACAATGTTACTGTATTTTGACCTGTTGTTAAGTCATTACATGCTAATGCATAGGAACCATCTTCAAAATGTGCTAGTGCTGCGAGAAAATTATTTTCCTTTTCATCTATTGTACGACCTTCCATCATCGTTCCTGGCGTAATTAACTGAACAACTTCACGGCGCACAACACCTTTTGCTGTTTTTGGATCTTCAACTTGTTCACAAATTGCTACTTTATATCCTTTTTCAATCAGTTGTTCAATGTAGTTTTTCGCAGCGTGATACGGTACCCCGCACATCGGAATCCGTTCGCTCCCGCCCCCATCGCGACTCGTCAATGTAATTTCAAGTTCATGTGCTGCTTTTACAGCATCCTCAAAAAACATCTCATAAAAATCGCCTAATCGAAAAAATAAAAAGGCATCTTGATAATCTGCCTTGATCTTTAAATATTGCTGCATCATCGGCGTGTACTGTGCCATTTTGATCCCCCATACGTCTTTCTTTTTCACTTTAAAAATATATTATAACACAATTATACACGAATGATTTTGTTCCATCATCTGAAACATATACAAAAAGCTAGGAAGAGATTCTCCCTAGCTTCGACTTATTCTTCTTCCTCTAGGATAAAGTTCGGATCAAGTTCTTCAAACTCGTCATCATCTACTTCAACTTCAACTTCAAATTGCTGATCATCTTCTTGACAGCCCTCCGGATTCACACTCACACAAATTTTTGTTTCACCCACGACTTCTATTACAAATTCCCGTTCCACAGTGACAGCCATTTTGTTTCCATTTGGTGAAATAACAGCTTCTAAACAATTTGGATGTTGTACGACACGTGCAACAATTTCTAAATCTTCCCCAGAAAAGTTCTTATCACGATAACCAATGTTCACATCATCTGTGTAATGCACACGCTCTGTCACGACTTCTGTTTTCGTATTTTCTTCATACGAATACCATGTGTTAATATCGTAGAATCCTTCGATTTCTACATACTTTCCATTTTTATTTGCTTCATATGCATGGTTAATAACCCAACACCCCAAAATACTTGTCGGCGGATGATTTGGTGTAACAGTGTGGGTTGTTTTCATATACTTACGCCCTTTTCCCACAACTGCTTTCGTAATAATTTCTCTAAATTCAGACATACGAACCCCTCCTCAATGAATGTTCAATTCATTATATGCGGGACAAATGCGGAATGTGTTATTCTTTTTTGCAAATGCTCTGTCCTACTCATTATGTAACGTGAAACTTCTACTTTCTAGAAGGAGATAATACATAAAATGAAACAAAAAGAGATGTCGAATTCGACATCTCTTTTAACAGCCACATGTGCCTTTTTTATTTGCTACTTCAGCACCTGTTTCTCCTTTTAATACATCGCCGCCAGTTGAAATTAAAATTTCATCTGTGACCTTGTTTGAAATTGTACTTGCGACAAGCTGCAATAAATCATTTACATATGTTTGAGAAGATTTGAACTGCTGTACAACTGGAATTTCATCCAGTTTATCTTGCAACGCATCAATTTCTGATTCTACTTTTTTTAGCGCTTCCCATTTCCCATAATGTTGTAGATTCACTGCTTGTTTTTGCAAAGCTTTAATTTCATCAATCGTGCGTTTTACATTCTCATTTTTATGAATTTGCGCTTCTGCACGTTTAAAGAAATCAACTTCTTCTGTTTCAGAAATCATTTTTGCTAATTCCTTCGCTTGCTCTACAATTTCATCTTTTGTAAAGATTTTCATCTATTATTTCACCTCGATCGGCTCCTCAACCAATTCCCCGTTTAGAGACCAAGTTTTTGCTTTTGTTATTTTCACTTTTACAAGCTGACCGATTACAGATTTTGGAGCTACGAAGTTTACAAGCTTATTGGCACGTGCATAACCTGCAAGTACATCAGGATTATTTTTACTCTCTCCATCAACAAGCACTTCAACAATTTGTCCTTCATACGCTTTATTCTTCTTCGCAGAAAATTCATTTACTAACGCATTTAAACGTTGCAAGCGTTCTTTTTTCACTTCCATCGGTACATTATCCTGCATTTTAGCAGCTGGTGTGCCTTCACGTGGTGAATAAATAAATGTATATGCACTATCGAAACCTACTTCGCGATATAACGACATCGTTTCTTCAAATTGTTCATCTGTTTCATTTGGGAAACCGACGATAATATCAGTCGTTAGTACTACATTTGGAATCGCTTCTTTAATTTTACGTACAAGTTCTAAATAATGCTCACGTGAGTATTTACGTGCCATAATTTTCAACATATCCGTACTTCCAGATTGTACTGGTAAGTGAATGTGTTCAACTAAATTGCCGCCTTTTCCAAGTACTTCAATTAAACGATCATCAAAGTCGCGCGGATGGCTTGTTGTAAAACGAATACGTGCTACGTCAATCTTACGAAGTTCATCCATAAGATCTCCTAAACCATATTCCATATCTTCAAAGTCTTTTCCGTATGCATTTACGTTTTGACCAAGTAGTGTAATTTCTTTATAACCATTTGCCGCTAAGTGACGTACTTCTTTAATAATGTCCTCTGGACGACGGCTACGCTCTTTACCACGAGTATACGGTACAATACAATATGTGCAGAATTTGTCACATCCGTACATAATGTTTACCCACGCTTTAATATCCCCACGGCGTACTTTCGGAAGATTCTCAATGACATCTCCTTCTTTTGACCATACTTCAACAACTGTCGCTTTCGAGAACATAGCATCTTTTAAAATGTATGGTAAACGGTGAATGTTATGTGTACCGAATACCATATCTACATGCTGATGTTTTTGCATAATTTTGTTTACGACAGATTCTTCTTGTGACATACAACCGCAAACACCGACTAAAAGATCAGGATTTCTTTGTTTTAAAGATTTTAAATGTCCAAGTTCCCCGAATACTTTATTTTCAGCGTTTTCACGAATTGCACATGTATTTAATAAAATCACATCTGCATCTTCTGTAGAGAATGTTGGTTCATATCCAAGAGTTGTAAAGATACCGGCCATTACTTCCGTATCATGCTCATTCATTTGACATCCATAAGTACGGATATAGAACTTTCTTCCTGTACCAAAATTGCGAAACTCTTCAGGTAAGCCAAAATCACGCTCAATTTTAATTTCTTCTTTTCCGCGTGTTTTCGCATCCTTTAAAGAAGGTGGCTGATATACACTTTCAAAATATTTACTGTAATCTTTTTCTGCTTTTTTAGTAGTTGAAGTTGCTTGTTGACCTGCTAATCGTTGCTCTTCGTTCATGAATAATCTCCTTTCAACCTTACATATACACAGTTTTGACTTTTAGTTGTTGTTTATTTTGTCTTTATAAAAAGCCTATCGCTTCATTCCTATACACATTATTATAGTATAAAGCGTTCAGTCAAATTAAACAATAGAGAGGCCTTGCATTCATGAACGATTTTACCTGATACTAAAGGGAGGTGAAGAGCTCGTATATAATGTAACTCTTATTTATTATTCTATCATTCTGAATTTTCTTAGTAAAGGAAGTATACCCCATCACAAAGATACTTTATCATAACTTTGCATTAGAAAAGGCTATCGAAATTTCGATAGCCTTCATATATTACATAAATTCTGCTACAAGTTCATCAAACATTTTTTGGTCCATTTGCAAATCAGCATGAACTAATGGTTTTTCACTATATCCTTTTACAAGCTCTTGGTAAGAAGGTTGCTCTGTATTTTGATAAATTAAACCTGTTACTAAACCTTTGTTTTCCATTAATGTTTGCATAGCAACCATACGATTAGATGGATCATATCCTTCTACTTCGCTAAGCTTTGTTAAATTCTCTTTAAACCAATCATACGTATTTACCTTGTTATAAGTTACACATGGGCTAAATACGTTAATAAGTGAGAACCCTTTATGTTGAATACCAGCTTCAATTAGCTGTGTTAATTCTTTTAAGTCACTAGAGAAACTTTGTGCTACGAACGTTGCTCCAGCAGTTAATGCCATTTCCATTACAGATAGTGCTGGCTCAATCGACCCTTGCGGCGTACTTTTTGTCTTAAAGCCCGCTTCACTACGAGGAGAAGTTTGGCCTTTTGTTAAACCGTAAATTTGGTTATCCATAACAATGTACGTAATATCAATATTACGACGAATAGAATGAATTGTATGTCCCATACCGATTGCAAAACCGTCACCGTCACCACCAGAGGCAATAACTGTTAAATCACGATTTGCCATTTTTACACCTTGTGCAATTGGAAGGGCACGTCCATGAATACTATGAACACCGTAAGAGTTAATATAACCAGAGATACGACCGGAACATCCGATACCAGAAATAACCGCTAATTCATCAGGATTCAAGCCTACATTTGCAGCCGCACGTTGAATTGCCGCTTGCACTGAGAAGTCCCCACAACCAGGACACCAGTTTGGCTTTACACTATTACGAAAGTCCTTAAATGTTGCCATTTAAAACAACCCCTTTTTTGCATTCGTTGTAAATTTCTTTCGGTAAGAATGGATTTCCGTCATATTTCAATAGGTTAGAAATTTTCTCACCGTGGCCAAGATTCATCTTCATAATATTAGCAAGCTGTCCAGTTGCATTGTTTTCTACAACGACAACACGTTTTGCACTCTTCACAAGTGGCAGCATTTCAGCTGTTGGGAACGGATGAATTAGACGAACATGAGCATGGTTTACTTTTAACCCTTCTTGCTCTAAACGTTCCATCGCTTCTTCAATTGCACCACGAGTTGAGTTAAAGCCTACTAATAATACATCAGCGTCATCATATTTAGCATTTTTATATACAGGGGTATTAAATTTAATGTTTTCCATTTTTCGGAAACGTTTATCCATTTGTGCATTGCGATTAAGTGCTGACTCTGATGGTTTACCTGTTTCATCGTGCTCTACGCCTGTTACATGGTGAATACCATTTTTCATACCAGGTACAACACGTGGTGAAATGCCATCTTCTGTTACTTCATAACGTTTGAAGTATGCTTTATTTTCACGCTCTGGTAACTCCGCATGTAAATCAAGTTTACCACGGCGAATTTCAACCTTTTCTAATTGAAGTGGTTCTACTGTTTGTTTGCCTAAAGAAAGTTGTAAATCTGTTAAAAAGATTACAGGAACTTGATATTCTTCCGCTAAGTTAAATGCTTCTACAATATCATAGAACGCTTCTTCAGCAGTACTTGGTGCCATGACGATTTTCGGAATCTCGCCATGCGTACCGTAAATCATTGCCATTAAATCAGATTGTTCTTGTTTTGTTGGCAAACCAGTACTTGGCCCACCACGTTGTGTATCAATGATAACAAGAGGTGTTTCTGTAATCCCAGCTAAACCAATTGCTTCCATCATTAGAGATAAACCAGGACCTGCTGACGCTGTTAATGTACGTACACCAGCATAGTTTGCACCGATTGCCATCGTACAAGCAGCGATTTCATCTTCAGTTTGAATAACAGTTCCTCCTACTTTTGGAAGCTTCTTAATTAAGTATTCCATAATCTCAGAAGCAGGCGTAATTGGATAAGCAGACATAAAACGAGCACCACCAGCTACTGCGCCAAATGCGATTGCATCGTTTCCAATCATAAACATGCGTTGTTTTCCATCTGCTTTTTCAAGTTGCATCATATTTACTTTTTCGCCTAGCAATTCTTTCATATATTGAGAGCCGCGTTTAATTGCTTCCATGTTTTTCTCAACAACTTGCTCTCCTTTACGACCAAAAATCTCATCAACAACTTCTAAATATACATTTTCGTCTAATCCTAATACAGCACTAGACGCTCCTACCGCAACCATGTTTTTCATTAAAGATGTACCAAGTTCAGAAGCAATATCCGTAAACGGAATCGCATATAATGTTGCATCTGCTCCCTCTGGAATGCTTGGATTGAATTTTGCATCTGCAACAACAATCCCACCTGGACGTAGTTCGTGGAAGTTAAAGTCAATTGTTTCTTGATCAAACGCAATTAAGATATCTAAATCATCTGATATTGCGCGTACTTCTGTTGTACTTACGCGAATTTTATTGTTTGTATGACCACCTTTAATTCGTGATGAAAAGTGGCGATAACCATATAGATAATAACCTAATCGGTTTAATGCAATACAAAAGATTTCTCCTGTACTTTCAATTCCTTCACCTTGTTGCCCTCCAACTTTCCATGAAAGTTGACTAATCATCTCCTACACCCCTTTAGCTTCATACATTGTAGTGTATTTTTTTACAGTACTAGTTTAGCACTTTTTGAGCCAAGAAACTACAATGGACACAAATTATACCTCTTCTGATTTCAGTAAATGTTTTGCATAATCTTAATTCGTTTACAATTCTAGCTCTACCACTGTAAAAATGCAAGAATTTGATACAATTTTATCGAATATTTTTCAAATTTTCTAATATTTAATTTTCCTCTATAACCTCTTGTATAAGGGTAATTTAGAATGAAATGTGGTGTATAAAATTACGATATGTGAAATTGTTTACTTGTTCTTCTTTATATCGTTTTAATAGTTCATTTATGACATATTCATAATGTTCATACCGTTCCACATGTACCACTGTTTCTGTTATTCCATCAAAATCTGATCCAAATCCAACATTCTTTTCTCCACCAAGCATACATACATGCTCAACATGGCGCAATATATCATCCATACAAACAGACTTATTTGCAGCTAAAAACATCGGTACAAATGTTATCCCAATCATCCCATCTTTTTGGATTAATGCTTTTATTTGTTCATTCGTTAAGTTTCTTGGATGCTGACATAACTCGTAGCTATTCGAATGAGAAGCAATGAGATGATTTGCAAGTTCTATCACATCCCAAAATCCTTTCTCTGACAGATGTGAAACATCTGTCCATACTTTGTAACGGTTTAACTCGTCCACTGCTTTTTTTCCAAACAGTGTTAGACCACCGCCTCGGGACTCTAATGCTCCGTCAGCAACTAAATTCGCATAGTTCCAAGTAAGTCCAACAGAACGAACCCCAAGATAATACAACGTTTTCAGCTTCTCTAATTCATTTCCAATTGCATCGCATCCTTCTAAAGTTAAAAGCGCTCCAATTTCATCTTTTCCTAATTGCTGAATATCTTCTTTTGTCCTGATCCATTTTATATTCGGCAGTGCCAAGATTTGTTCGTGAAATATATTTGTCATCTCTAATGCAACTGCAAATCGTTGTCCATATGGCACTTCTTCCGGCACATAAATCGCAAAACATTGAACACTGCCGCCATTTTGTTTTAACTGATCGTATGTAATATGTAAAGATGAATCATTTTGAAAAGATTTTTTTCCTTTTCCCATCCATAACTGCCATAATACATCACAATGCGCATCAAAAATTTCCAATGTTCTTCATCCCTTCTTCTAGAACCAGCCTCATTTACTATTCAATTTGAAGCGAAGCTCTTCTTACAGAAAATGATAAAGTGAAACTTTAATCAGTGAGGATTTTTTCAGCCCCCACTGATTATTAGTTAAACCAATCGGGCGCATGCCAGCAGTTATCCCCCATCTATCTTCTTCGATTTTCTCTGAATCTTGAGGTGGGCGTCTTACTGCCCGTTAATGTGGGATAAAAATGACCTGTTTGCAAATGCAAACAGGTCATCCAATTTAACGAGGTTCTACAATTAATTTAATCGCTGTGCGTTCTTCACCATCAATCATAATATCTGTGAAAGCTGGGATACAAATCAAGTCCACACCACTCGGCGCTACAAATCCTCTCGCAATTGCTACTGCCTTCACGGCTTGATTCAATGCACCAGCACCGATTGCTTGCATTTCTGCTGAACCGCGCTCACGAATAACTCCAGCAAGTGCACCAGCTACAGAGTTAGGTACCGAAGTTGCTTTAACTTTTAATATTTCCATTGCTCGTTTCCTCCTCGTTTCTTAAAAAAAGTATTAGCGATTGAATTCACTTTTAACTTATATTCACGAGCAATGATTCATATTCCTGCTAAAATTCTGTAATTTTTCTAAAAATTAAAATATATTTTATTTTCTAACTTTTGTGTTTCTTATTCAAAAAATGGCTGGTCATCATTAATTAAAATACGATCAATTTTCTTAGCTTTTCCTGTATTTGGATCCACATCAATTAACACAGCACTTAACTGTGTTCTTCCATTCGTTACTTCAAATCGTACTGGAAGATTTGTTAAAAACTTCTTCAATACCGCTTCGCGATCCATCCCTAAAATCCCATCATATGGACCTGTCATACCAACATCCGTAATATAAGCTGTTCCCTTTGGTAAAATACGATTATCCGCAGTTGGAACATGCGTATGCGTTCCAACAACCGCTGTAGCGCGTCCATCTACATACCAGCCAAGCGCTTGCTTTTCACTCGTTGTTTCAGCATGAAAATCAATAAAAATAATATTCGTACGCTTTTTCGCAATCTTAATCAATTCATCCACTTTACGGAATGGACAATCAATTGGTGGAAGGAATGTGCGACCTTGTAAATTAATCACTGCAACTTCTATACCATTACAATTCACAAAAATAAGCCCTTTTCCTGGTGTTCCTTCCGGGAAATTTGCTGGTCTTGCAAGGTACTTTGCATCATCGATAAATTCAAAAATTTCGCGGTTATCCCATGCATGGTTTCCAAGTGTAACTGCCTGTGCACCGCACTCTAAGAAGTTACGATAAATTTTCTCTGTAATTCCACGTCCACCTGCAGCATTTTCTCCATTAATAATCGTAACTGTAGGTGTATATTTTTTCTTTAATGCAGGCACGTAATCTTGAATCATACTTCTTCCTGGCGAGCCTACTACATCCCCAACAAATAAAATTCTCATTGTGTTTACCCTTTCCATCTATACTTTCCTCGTAGTTTAGTTTTATAAGTAGCAATCTCTACTTATGAAAAATACGAATTTACTTACATTATTCTATCTCATGAATCGTTTCCGATTCTACATACTTTTCTATATTGTGTCCATTCCCGACACAAAAAAATAAAGTGGTGTAACACCACCACTTTATTTTGCGTATTCAACTGCACGTGTTTCACGAATAACAGTAACTTTAATATGACCTGGATAATCAAGTTCATTTTCAATACGTTTTCGAATATCACGCGCTAAACGATGAGCCTCTAAATCATCAATTGTATCTGGTTTCACTAAGATACGAACTTCACGTCCAGCTTGAATTGCATAGGATTTCTCAACACCTTCATAAGACTCAGAAATCTCTTCAAGCTTTTCAAGACGACGAATATAATTTTCAAGCGTCTCACTTCGTGCTCCAGGTCTTGCTGCTGACAGTGCATCTGCCGCTGCCACAAGAACTGCGATGATAGAAGTCGGTTCAGTATCGCCATGGTGAGATGCAATACTATTGATAACAACAGGATGCTCTTTATATTTTGTCGCCAGCTCAACACCAATTTCAACGTGGCTGCCTTCAACCTCATGATCGATCGCTTTTCCGATGTCATGTAATAAGCCAGCACGACGAGCAAGCTTTTCGTCTTCACCAAGTTCAGCTGCCATTAGTCCAGCTAAATAAGCAACTTCCATAGAGTGCTTTAAGACATTTTGACCGTAGCTTGTTCTAAATTTCAAACGACCTAAAATCTTAATTAAATCTGGATGTAACCCGTGTACGCCCACTTCAAAAGTCGTTTGTTCTCCAACTTCACGAATATACTCATCCACTTCACGTCTTGATTTTTCAACCATTTCTTCAATACGTGCTGGGTGAATACGGCCGTCTTGTACAAGTTTATCAAGAGCAATACGAGCAGTTTCACGACGAATTGGGTCAAAGCCTGATAAGATTACTGCTTCTGGTGTATCATCGATGATTAGATCAATACCTGTTAACGTTTCTAGTGTACGAATATTACGACCTTCACGTCCGATAATACGTCCCTTCATCTCGTCATTTGGAAGATTTACAACTGAAACCGTAGTTTCAGCAACGTGATCAGCAGCACATCTTTGCATAGCTAAAGATAAAATCTCTTTCGCTTTCTTATCTGCTTCTTCTTTTGCACGTATTTCAGTTTCTTTTACCATAACAGCGATTTCATGCGAAACTTCATTTTCAACTTTTTCTAGGATAATGGCTCTTGCTTGCTCACGCGTTAGGCTAGAAATACGCTCTAATTCATCTTGCTGTTTTTGTACTAACTCTCCCACTTTGCTTTCCAAATCTTCAATCTGCTGTTGTCTTACTACAAGAGATTCCTCTTTCTTCTCTAACAATTGCTGACTTTTCTCAAGCGATTCGTCTTTTCGATCAAGGTTCTCTTCTTTTTGCATTAAACGATTTTCTTGTTTTTGTAACTCGCTTCTTCGGTCACGAATTTCTAATTCTGCTTCTGTACGAAGTGTATGAATTTCATCCTTTGCTTCTAACAGCGCTTCTTTTTTCAGTGCTTCTGCTTGACGATTTGCATCTTCTACAATACGCTTCGCTTCATTGGCCGCACCGTTAATCTTCGCTTCTGCAATGGACTTTCGAACAAAAAATCCAACAACTGCACTGACGATGGCCAGCAAAATGGAGATGAGTAGCCAAACTACATTACTCATAATTTCACCTCCTCTTGCTATGAATGAAAAAAGACTGCATGGATGTACATTGTTTGCGCTTGCAACGTACAGCAATGACTGTCGTCCCGCCTTTTTAAGGGACTTTCTTCATTTCACAATTAAAATAGACATATGCTTATTTCGGAAAGTATCAGTCCTATCCGAATGTTACTTCTCTTCTTGAGAAGAGTGTATCGTATATAATATAAGAAAAAATATACATTATCATTGTATCTACCGCTATTTTCATTGTCAAGCTTTGTCTACTTTTACTTCCTTTACCCCTGATGAAAAATAAAAGACACGAAACCGTGTCTTTTAATCATCAAGAAGATTCATATCTTCTCCACTTCCAGATGCCGCTTCTTCACCAATGCCATGATGCTCACGAATAAAGAATGCAATTTCATCTGTAACTTCTGGATTTTCTTTTAGGAATTGCTTCGCATTTTCACGCCCTTGTCCTAAGCGTTCTTCATTATAAGAATACCAAGCTCCGCTCTTTTGAACGATATCAAGTTCAGAAGCCATATCTAAAATTTCGCCTTCTCTTGAAATCCCTTCTCCGTACATAATATCAACTTCTGCAACGCGGAAAGGAGGTGCTACTTTATTTTTTACTACCTTCACTTTTGTTTTATTACCAACAATATCGTTACCTTGCTTTAACTGCTCAGCACGACGCACTTCAAGACGTACTGTTGAATAGAATTTCAACGCACGACCACCTGGAGTTGTTTCTGGATTTCCAAACATAACCCCAACTTTTTCACGAATTTGGTTAATAAAGATTGCGATTGTTTTTGACTTATTAATTGCACCAGATAATTTACGAAGAGCTTGTGACATTAAACGTGCTTGTAAACCGACGTGAGAGTCACCCATTTCTCCTTCAATCTCTGCTTTTGGAACAAGTGCTGCTACAGAGTCAATAACAATAATATCAATTGCACCGCTTCGTACTAATGCCTCTGCAATTTCTAATCCTTGTTCTCCTGTGTCTGGCTGAGATAATAGTAATTCATCAATGTTAACACCTAATTTTTGGGCATATACAGGATCCATTGCATGTTCTGCATCAATAAACGCCGCTTGTCCGCCTTGACGTTGTACTTCTGCAATCGCATGTAAGGAAACCGTTGTTTTACCTGAACTTTCAGGTCCGTAAATTTCAATAACACGGCCACGTGGATAACCACCAACTCCAAGGGCAACATCAAGTGCTAACGAACCACTTGATATAGTAGAAATCTTTCGTTCCGCTTGCTCTCCTAGTTTCATAATAGAGCCTTTACCGAATTGTTTTTCTATTTGTTTTAACGCCATATCTAAAGCCGCTTGACGATCACTCATTCAAAAATTCCTCCTTAACTTAAATGCTAATTTTATTATAATAGTTTCTTTCCATTATGCCAACAAAAATCGAACGTTTATTCGTTTTTTTATTTTCCAGTAGATGAAAACCTTTATTTTTCTATATAATGTGAAACTTCCATCAGTGGAGTTTTTCTTCATCTCCCACTGATGGAAAGCCTGCCCAATCGGGCTTTTACGGACAGTTATTCCACAACTATCTTCTTCGCTTTCTCTGAATCTTGAGGTGGGGTCTTACTATCCACAAATAGCGGGATAAAATAGCAGAAGCTAGAGGAGACTTATATCTCTTCTAGCTTCTTATACAGATGATAAAATCCATATTTGACAGTTCGTTCACGAATTTGCTGGCGACTTCCACTTAATGCAAGCGGAATAACAATCGTCGGCTGTTCATCCATTGCTAATCCAATAAATACTGTCCCTGGTTCTTTCCCTTCAGAGGCATCTGGACCAGCTACTCCAGTAAAACTAATTCCGATATTGGCTTGCATAAGTTTTTTCACATTTTCTGCAAGATAGCGAGCACAGACTTCACTAACAGCTCCATCCGTTTGTAAAATCTCTTCTGGAACATGTAAAATATGTTGCTTTACATCATTGCTATAACAAATTATGCCGCCTGTAAACACAGAAGACGCACCAGCTACTTCGGTAATACGATCACCAAATAATCCGCCTGTTAAACTTTCAGCACATGCAATCGTCAAACATTTTTGTTTTAACAAGGCAATTGCTTTATTATGAAGAAGATCTTGATTATATCCGTAAAAAAATTGTCCTACTCTTTGTAAAATCAATTCTTCTATATCATTTATTAGCGTTTCCGCCTCTTTTGCATCATGATGCTTTGCAGTCAAACGAAGCGTTACTTCTCCTTCAGAAGCAAGAGGAGCAATCGTTGGGTTCGTTTGAGCATCTATTAAGTCTTGAATCGTTGTCTCTAATTGTGATTCTCCAATTCCAAAGAATCGAAGAGTACGAGAATATAAATTCTCACCCGATGTAAAAGGGAGTAGCCAATTCTCTACATAACTTGTATACATTGGATTCATTTCTTTAGGTGGTCCTGGAAGTAAAATATACACCTTGTTATCTTTACATACCCCCATCCCTGGAGCCATACCATGATCATTGGCGAACACAGTTGCCCCCTTTAAAACAAGAGCTTGTTTTTTATTATTTTCCGTAAACTCTCTTCCCGTTCGTTTATAATAGTCAGCGATTGAAGCGAGCGCTACTTCATCATATACAAGCTCTTCCTGCAGAGAAGAAGCAATTGTTTCTTTCGTTAAATCGTCTTTTGTCGGTCCTAATCCACCTGTAAAAATTAACATATCTGCACGTTTTTGAGCAATTTCAATTGCTTGACGCAAGCGATTATTGTTATCTCCTACAACAGTATGATAATATACATCGATTCCAATAGATGCCAGCTTTTCTGATAAAAATTTGGCATTCGTATTCGCAATTTGTCCAAGTAATAACTCTGTACCAACTGCGATAATCTCTGCATTCATCTTCCATTCCCCCATAAGCCGTTATTTCGAATTGACAAAAACCTCTCTATTTTTCCAGAAATAATCCCATCCTGAAATAATCGTAAAAATAAGCGCAATCCATATTGAAATTTCCGCAATTGGAATATGAATTAAATTAAATGGAACATCATGCAATAAGTACGCAGAAATTGCAATAACTTGCATCCACATTTTAATTTTCCCAGGCATCTTTGCAGCCGCTACTTCCCCTGTACCAGCTAATACAAGACGCAAGCCTGTAACGGCGAATTCTCGGCTAATAATAACAACAGCTATCCAAGTTGATACAAAATGTAAATCTACAAGCGTAATTAATGCTGCAGATACCAATAATTTATCCGCCAAAGGATCTAAAAATTTCCCTAGATTTGTTACAAGATTATGTTTTCTTGCATAATGGCCATCAATCCAATCTGTAGCAGAAGCAATAATAAAAACGATAGCTCCAGCTAAGTGCTGAATCGGTAATTCTACATTTCCAATTGTGTATGCTCCCCAATCAAATGGAACAAGCATAATAATTAAAAATATAGGAATTAAGAAAATTCTTGATACAGTAATTTTATTTGGTAAATTCACAGCTATTCCTCCATCATGTCAAAAACGGTTTGTGCATTGAAAAAAGTCATCGGAACGATGACTATTATTGCGCAGGTTGTTCTCCTAAGTTTTTAATCACCCAAATTTGATGATACATTTCTTCTGGATTAACTGGGAAAGCAACAGTTTGCCCATTAATTTTAATTTCAACATTTGGCGCACTACCAATGTTTAACCGCACAACATTTTTTGACCCTAAATCCTGTTGTTGTGTTTGCCCTTCCGTTAAAGTACCCGTATAGAGTACATTATTATTTTCGTCTTTAATATCTACATAACTTGTACCTTTTGCAATAACTTCTAATTTGAACTCTTTGTTATTGTGAATTTCCAATGTAGATACATTCTTATTTGTCTCAACAAATTTAACATCTTCTTGAGATGCAGTTGGTTGTGACTGAGGTTGTTGAGGTGCTTCTTCTTTTTTATCTTCTTTCTTTTCTTCTTTCTTTTGATCAAGAGGTGAATTTTTCGCTTTCTCTACTTCTGTTTGTGCACTTTCTGTTTGCTTTACATGGCCGTCATCTTTCCCAAGCACAAATTGAAAAACAAACCAAATTGCAACACCAATCGCAATAATAAGCACTGTAATTAAAATTTTAGGCATATGATCTGCAATCGGTGATGAAGTTGCTCTTTGTACAGTTTCCTGCGTTTTTTGTCCTCTTGAAATTTGCGGAACATCTTGAGAAACTGACTGCGGTAACTCATGTTTATACTCTTCTAACACTGCCTCTCCATTTAGACCAACCGCTTCTGCATATTGCTTTATAAAGGCACGTGCGTAAAAATCCCCAGGCAATATGCTGAAATTTCCTTCTTCGATACTAATCAAATAACGTTTTTGAATTTTCGTAACTTCTTGCAGCTGATCGATGGAAAAACCCTTCAGTTCTCTTGCTTCTTTCAGCTTTTGTCCTAATTCCGTCAATGCTAACACCTCAATATTTCTTTAAAAGTCAAACATGGAAAAATTATTCTGATTTCCTTGTTCAATTTCATCTACTAGGCTGTATTGAATTTCTTCATCGTAATCATTTCGTAACTCAATAATGTAATCAAAATCATCAAGTGTATATTCTGACTGACTCACAAATATATCTGGATGCTCTACAACTTTTGTTGATGGCAATCTCATAATTTCGCGAACAAGCTGCCAATGTCGTTCATTTGCGCGCTTCGTTGAAACAATTCCATCTAAAATAAAGATATTATTATCATTATATTCATCTTCAATTAATTGACTACGAACCGTCTGTTTAATGAGAGTCGATGATACAAAAAGCCACCGTTTATTTGCACAAACACTCGCCGCAACGATAGACTCTGTTTTTCCAACGCGCGGCATTCCGCGAATTCCAATTAATTTATGGCCTTCTTTTTTCATGAGTTCCGCCATAAAGTCCACAAGCAAGCCTAATTCATCACGAACGAAACGAAATGTTTTCTTATCATCCGCATCTCGCTGTATGTACCTTCCATGTCGAACTGCTAACCGATCACGAAGCTTCGGTGAACGATATTTCGTTACGGTTATATTATCCATCGTATTTAGAATTGATTCAAGTCTAGAAATTTGTTCTTGATTATCACACATTAACAATAGTCCACGTCGAGCATTATCTACCCCATTAATTGTTACGATATTGATACCAAGCATACCGATCAACGAAGAAACGTCGCCAAGCAAGCCAGGTCGGTTTTTATGTATTTCATATTCAAAATACCATTCAATCATTTGATGACACTCCCCTTGCTTACTTTACACCTATGTACTATATTATATGATTTTTCCCTAATAGGAAAGCGAAATGTATAATAGAACTCGATTTAATCTAGAGATTTTCAACATCAACAAAAAAGAGAGGATTCCTCCTCCCTTTTTCTTACTTAGTGTTTTACCATTTTCACCATTAAGTTTGCGATTGTGTGTTGCTCTTGTTCATCTGCAACTTTCCACAGCTCCATCAATAATTTTTCTTGGTCATTACGCGCTTCTACTTCATTTGCTAAATAATCACCAATGCGATAAGCCATATCAGAAATTGCACCGCCATCTAACCCTTTTCCTTGCGCTTGCTCTAAACGTTCTCCTAAAAAGCCTTTCCATTGTTCAAAGTTTTCTAACACTGTCATTGTTAAGCACCTCACTATAAAGTAATGGAGTCATGTTTACTATTTGCTATTATGTCCTTTTTTATGTATGAACAGAAAACAAAATACAATGTTTCTTACTTTAAGCGCTTAACAATGCCAGCCCCCATTAACCCCAATGATTTGACCTGTTATATAAGATGCTTGAGGAGAAACTATAAATGCAACTGTGTTTGCAACTTCCTCTGCCATTCCTAATCGTCCAAGTGGAATTTCTTCTGCAATATCTTGTTTTTCTTCATCTGAAAATACACGTAGCATCTCTGTTTCAATTGCACCGGGAGCAACAGCATTCACTCGTACACCACTTAATGCAACTTCTTTTGCCAGAGCTTTTACGTACGAATTTTGTGCTCCTTTTACCATAGAATATAACACTTCACATGAAGCACCTATTTGTCCCCATATGGAGGAGATAATGACAATATTTCCACTTCGATTTCGAATCATTGAAGGAAGTACAAATGAAATAAGTTTATATACATTTTTTACTTGCAGCTCCACCATCTCATTTAATTGTTTATCGGTAATATCTGTCGTTAATCCAAAGATACTTTTTCCAGCTGCATATACTACAGTATCAATTGGATGATGAATTTGAGACCATAGACGCTCAGCACTATCCACTTCTGATAAATTAGCTTGAACTGGAATAATACCTTCTAGTTCAAGCTGTAACTCCAAAACTTTCTTTTCACTTCGGTTATAATGGACATATACCGTATACCCATCTTTCACTAGCCGCTTTACAACGGCAGAACCGATTCCTCCACTTCCCCCGGTAACTAACGCATATTTCTTCATCCTGTTCCTCTCTCTACTACATTATTTCTTTGGAAGAACTTGACAAACACTTACTCTTTCTTCTTTTAAAAAGCTCTTCGCGACTGTTTGTAAATCTTCAATTGATAAACTTTCCAAAACAGATAATGCATCAAACAAACTAGAACCGTTAAATGCATATCGTGTGAATTGATTCGCAATATATTCTGATGAATTTAACGAACGTAAAAAACCACCTATTTTCTTCTTCTTCACACGCTCTAATGTTTCACCGCATAACTCATCATAATTTGTTTGCAATAAAATATCAGTTATTTGCTTCGCTAGCTTATCCGGCTGTTTCGTATCTCCGCCAATCATTGCAAAACCGAAACTGCTTTCTTCTGTATAATCGTACGAAAACGTATCATCAATTAAACCTTCATTATATAACGTCTCATAATGAGTAGAACCTTTTCCAAATAAATAATCTAACAGAAGGGTTAAGGCAATTTCTTGTTTTAGCAGGTCTTTTCCTTCTTTCTTTAAGTCCTGTGTTTTCACACCAACTAAACATTTTGGTGTTTGTACTGGCATTGTAATAACCATTTTTTTCTCGTTTACTTGTTCTGGTTCTTCATCAAAAGACCGAACAATTTCAGATTGGGCGGTATAATTTTTCTTCGCTTGATTTTCACGTACTAAATTCATTGTCGTCTCTGGGTCAATAGAGCCAACAATAAATAATAACATATTGCTTGGGTGATAAAATGTATGATAGCATTCATACAGTAAATCTTTCGTAATTTTGCTAATAGAATCAATTGTTCCAGCGATATCAATCTTTACAGGATGTTTCCTATATAAGCTATCAATTAATCCAAAATATAAACGCCAATCAGCATTATCTTGGTACATTTGAATTTCTTGACCGATAATTCCCTTCTCTTTCTCAACCGTTTGTTCAGAAAAGTACGGCTCTTGCACGAAATCCAACAATGTTTCTAAGTTTGTTTCAACGTTTGATGTGCAAGAAAATAAATATGCAGTTCTTGTAAAAGATGTAAATGCATTTGAAGAAGCTCCTTGTTTACTAAATAATTGAAACGCATCATGATCCTCTTTTTCAAATAATTTATGCTCTAAAAAGTGTGCAATCCCATCTGGTACACGGAGCATCTCATCTTTTCCAAGCGGCATAAACGCATTATCAATCGAACCATACTTTGTCGTAAATGTTGCATACGTTTTATTAAAGCCTTGCTTCGGAAGAATATATACTTCTAAACCATTCGAAAGTTTCTCATAATATAGCGTTTCTTTTAATTGTTCGTACACGATTCTTTCCATCTTAAACACCCTCCGTCCCGTGTAAGAAATAAATTGTATCTAGCTGGATATTATTAGCCACGTTCACGATTGCATCTTTCGTTACCCGTTCAATCCCTGTTAACCATTCTCCTACAGGGCGATTATAATTTGCAATTATTTCATGATACAGAAGTTCTACAAGACCGCGCGGCGTATCAATTGTTTCTAAGATTTGATTTTTAATTACACTTTTTGTTTGTACGATTTCCTCATCAGTAAAATCACCATTTTGCATCGCTGTCATTTGTTCTTTAATAATCGTAACAGCTTTTTCATAATTTTTGCCCTCAATTCCAGACATCACGAACAGAAGTCCTTTGTGACTTTCATAACGAGAAGCAGCATAGTATGCCAAACTGTTTTTCTCACGTACATTAACAAATAATTTTGAATGTGAAAAACCACCAAACAAACCATTAAATAACTGCAAAGCAAAATAGTCTTCGTCACGATACGTAATATATGTGCGGTATCCAACATTTAATTTACTTTGTTTTAATTCTTGTTTTTCTACAACTTCTTGCTCTTCTTCATTTTTCTTATGCAACATTACATTTCTTTCTTTCACCTCACGTTTAGAAACAGAGAAATATTGTTTCACAAGGTCAAGAGCCCCCGCTTCAATATCACCTATAATATATAAATCCATTTCATCTTCTTCTAAGACTTTTTTATAGTATTGATACAGCGTCTCGCTTGTAATAGCAGAAACACGCTCTTTTTGACCATTTGCACTTAAGCGATATGGCTCTACTTTACACATTTCTTCGATGAGGCGTTCATTAGCATAACGCATTTTATCATCAAACGTAGATTCGATACGCTGCACAAGCGCACGTTTCTCACTTTCCACAACCGTTTGTAAAAAACCATTACCTTCTGTTGCTGGTCTTAGTAAAATATCAGCAAGCATAGCAAGCGCTTTTTCAAAGAGCGGAGGCGCTTCTTGTAAATACGTTTCATTAGCAACATCTATATAAATAGAAATAATATGATCTTCACCTTTTTTACTTACATCTACAGCTAATGAAGAGCCATATAACTCCTCTAAATATTGACGAATACGAATAACAGATGGATGTGTTTCTGTAGCACTTTGTAATACATAAGGAAGTAATGCCCGTTCTGTTACTGTTTCTTCACATAACGGTGCCTTCAGGCGCAATACAAATGTATTCGTTTTATATTTTTCCGTTGGAATAATATGTAGGCGTAATCCACCTAATTCATGTGTTTCTTGTTTTATAAGCTCCATTGGTAAACCTCCTCTAAAAAGGAATTTTCTTCTTCAATATACAGTTTTCACAAAAGAAATTGCAACTTTTCTCATGTATTAACGTTATTGTATGTAAAAAAACTCGCACTAATGTGCGAGCTTTTTAGCTTTTAGCGTTTTCCTTTTTCATATGGTGTTCCAAGCGCTTTCGGAGCTTCGGAACGCCCAACAAAACCGACAAGTGCAAAAATTGTTAATACATATGGTAATATCGTTAAAAAGACACTTGGAATTTGATTTAAAACAGGAATTGTACCACCTGCAACGCCTAGTGACTGTGCAAATCCAAAAAATAACGCTGCACCTAGAGCCCCAATTGGATGCCATTTTCCAAAAATCATTGCTGCTAACGCTAAAAACCCTTGGCCTGTAATTGTAGCGCCAGAAAAGTTATTTGAGATAGATGTTGAAAATACAGCACCGCCGACACCTGCAAACATACCTGATAAGCAAACAGCAATATAGCGCATTTTATAAACATTAATACCCATTGTATCAGCTGCCATCGGATGTTCCCCAACAGCACGTAATCGTAAGCCAAATGGTGTTTTATAAATCACATACCAAACTACAAATGCTAAAATGATTGCAATATAAGAGGTTAATGGTACATCAGAGAAAAACACTTTTCCAATAACAGGAATATCAGAAAGGCCAGGAATATCAATTTTTTCAATACGATATTGGATAAAATCAGTTTGACCTTTTCCAAAAATCTTTTTAATCGCAAACACTGTTAATCCTAACGCTAAAAAGTTAATCGCTACTCCGCTGACAACTTGATCAGCGCGGAATGTAATTGATGCAACCGCATGAAGAAGTGCAAATAATCCCCCGCCAATCGCTGCAAAAATAAGCGCAATCCACGGCGTCATTGCTCCCCATGTATCCCCCATTAATAAAGTTGTAACAACTCCAACAAACGCACCAAACAACATTAAACCTTCTAATGCAATGTTAACAACACCAGAACGTTCACTAAATACGCCTCCAAGTGCTGTAAAAATAAGCGGTGCTGCTGTATATAACGTACCTGTGACAAGAATGGCTACAATATCTAGGAAACTCATTTATTTCCCCTCCTTGCTAAAACGAGAAAGTGCCCATCGTAAAACATAGCTGCATGCTACAAAGAAAATAATACAAGCAACAATGACATTAATTAGTTCAGATGGAACATTCGCTTCAAAGTTCATTTGCGGCGCAGCACTTTTCAGACCGCCAAATAAAAGTGCTGCTAATAAAATACCAAATGCATTATTTGCACCAAGAAGAGCAACAGCGATACCATCAAATCCTATTCCTGTAAAAGAAGACATCGCTGTCATACTTTGGAACGTTCCAAGCCCTTCCATCGCACCGCCAATTCCAGCAAACGCACCAGCAATTGTCATTGACAATATAATATTACGCGACACTTTCATCCCTGCATATTTGGAGGCATGTTGATTAAATCCAACTGATTTGAGCTCGTAACCTAATGTTGTTCGTTCTAATAAAAACCACATAATAATCGCCATAATAATTGCTACAATAATTCCCCAGTGCAGGCGAGAGCCTCCTGTTAAAGATGATAACCAAGAAGAAGCTAGAGACGCGCTTGCTTGTATATCATACGATTTTTCATTTCCTTCATGTAAAAAACGTTTAATAATATCATAAGTTACGTAAAGCGCGATATAGTTCATCATAATTGTAACGATAACTTCGTTTACCTTGAATTTCCCTTTTAAATATCCAGGAATAAATCCCCACAGTCCGCCAGCAAGGGCTGCAACTAATATCGATAATGGAATATGGAGAAAGGCTGGTAGAGAAACAGCATAACCGAACCAAACAGCAGCGAGCCATCCAACTAATAATTGTCCTTCTACCCCGATATTAAACAAACCTGTACGGAACGCAAATGCTACCGATAAACCCGCAAGAGCAAGTGGAATCATCGTTCGAAGTGTTTCCCCTATCGCACGTGGATTTCCAACCATTCCATCCCATAATGCAGCATAGCCGGCGATTGGATCGTATCCGCTCGTAATCATAATAATGGCTCCAACAAGTAAACCAAAAATAACGGATAATACAGGTACTACCATATTAATTGTTCGCTCCGTTAAAAACTTTTTAGCCATTTGTATTCACCTTCTCTTTCTTCTTTCCCCCAGCCATTAACAGACCTAGTTGTTGTTCATTTGTTTCTTTTGCATTCACAATGTCCACAATTTTCCCTTCATAAATAACAGCGATACGGTCACTTACATTTAAAATTTCGTCAAGCTCTAGCGAAAGTAGTAAAACTGCTTTTCCTTTATCACGCTGTTCAATTAGCTTTTTATGAATAAATTCAATTGCCCCGACATCTAAACCGCGTGTTGGCTGTGCAGCAATCAATAAATCCGGATCACGGTCCACTTCACGAGCAATAATTGCCTTTTGCTGGTTTCCCCCAGATAACGCCCGTGCTGGTGTATGCTCACTCGGTGTACGAACATCAAACTGTTGAATTAACGACTTTGCTTTTTCATATACTTTCGAAAAATTCAAAATACCTTTTTTGGAATACGGATTTTTATAATATGTTTGAAGTACCATATTATCTCCAATAGAAAAATCAAGAACGAGCCCATGTTTATGACGATCTTCTGGAATATGTCCAACGCCTTCTTCTGTAATGCGTCTAACTGGCCAATTCGTCACGTCCTTCTCTCTTAACGTAATAGAGCCTGACTCAACTTTTCGTAAACCAGTAATCGCTTCTATTAATTCACTTTGTCCATTTCCATCGATTCCTGCAATACCAACAATCTCTCCTCCACGAACAGTTAAGTCAAGTCCTTTTACGGTAGGTAACTGACGTGCATCGTGCACAACAAGATTAGAAATCGTAAGTACATTTTCACGTGGTTTGGCGTCTGACTTTTCAGTTTTAAAATTCACTTGACGTCCGACCATTAATTCTGCAAGCTTGTTTTCATCTGTATTTGCAACGTCTACCGTACCAATTCCTTTTCCTTTACGAATAATTGTACAACGATTACATACTTCCATAATTTCTTTCAACTTATGTGTAATAAGAATAATAGATTTCCCTTCTTGTACAAGCTTTTTCATAATATGAATAAGCTCTTGAATCTCCTGCGGTGTTAATACAGCTGTAGGTTCATCAAAAATCAAAATCTCCGCCCCGCGATAGAGCGTTTTCAAAATTTCTACACGTTGTTGCATTCCAACAGAAATATCTTCTATTTTCGCATATGGGTCTACTGCTAGTCCGTATTGCTCAGATAATTTTTTAATTTTTTCCGCTGCTTCATCAATAGCAATTTTACCGTTTTTCTTCGGTTCATTTCCTAGAATAATATTTTCCGTGACTGTAAAATTATGAACAAGCATAAAGTGCTGATGCACCATACCAATTCCAAGATCATTCGCTACATTCGGATTCGTAATTTTCACAGGCTGCCCTTCAATTTTAATTTCTCCTTGTTCTGGTTGATACAATCCAAACAAAACATTCATAAGTGTTGATTTTCCAGCACCGTTTTCTCCAAGTAAAGCATGAATTTCTCCCTGTTTCACTTGCAGCGTAATATTATCATTCGCTACAATCCCCGGGAATACTTTCGTAATATTGTTCATCTCAATTACGTATTCCATGTTATTCCTCCTTGACAGGACAAAGTTCTTTATATATACAAAGGTTAGTTCTAAGAACTAACCTTTGCTATTTCTCTAACATTATTTTTTAAGAGAAGCCTCATATGTTTTGTACTCATCTGGAGTAGATGGCACTTTAATTTCACCGTTTATGATTTTCTTTTTATAATCTTCTACTTTTGTTAAAATCTCTGGATTTACTTTTTTCACGTTATCAGTTGTTTTTGCAATCCCGATACCATCATCTTTTAAGCCAAACTCTTCTGTTTTACCACCTTGTAATTTACCATCTTTTGCTTCTTGTGAAACTTTTTCCACTGCAACATCAACACGTTTTACCATTGAAGTTAATGTTACATTCTCTGGCATACCTTCTTGTGTTTGATCACGGTCAACACCGATTACCCAAACATTTTCACCTTTTTTCTTACGGTTTTTCGCTTCTGTAAACACACCGTTACCCGTTGCACCAGATGCATGATAAATTACGTCAACGCCTTGGCCGTACATAGCAGAAGCTAATACAGAACCTTTTTCCGGCTTATCAAATGCTTCAGCATATTGAGATACAATTTCAATGTTCGGATTTACTGCTTTTACCCCAGCTTTAAAACCAGATTCAAATTTTTCAATTAATGGACTCTTTACACCACCGATAAAGCCAACTTTGTTTGATTTCGTTGTCATTGCTGCCACTACACCAACAAGGAAAGAACCTTCATGGTCTTTAAATGTAATACTTGTTACGTTCGGTTTATTTACTACAGCATCAACAATCGCGAATTGATTTTTTGGGAATTGACCCGCTACTTTTTCAATTGATTTTTGCATTAAGAATCCAATTCCGAATGTCAAGTCGTAATTTGTTTCCCCAAACTTTGTTAAGTTAGGAACATAGTCTGATTCTTTAGAAGATTGCAGATAACGATATTCTTCGTTTTCTTTTAACTTATTCTCTTTACCAAATGCAGTTAAACCTTCCCAAGCAGATTGGTTAAATGATTTATCATCTACTCCACCAACGTCTGTAACCATACCAACCTTAAAGTTATTATTTCCTTTTCCCTCTTTTTTGTCACTTTCCTTATTAGTGTTACCGCAAGCTCCTAAAATCGCGCTTGCTGCTAACGTTAATGATAATAAAATCCCCGCTTTTTTCTTCATACTAGAAACCCCTCCTAAAATATGTATCATTCTACCTATATGACCATGTCCCCGTTTTCTTGCTGTCACCCCCCTAAAAAGGGGACATTTTACATCCGTTTTCTTAACACGTGAAAGCTAAATTTATCTGCTCGAAAATAGTTAATAGAATATAAAATTGGTTCATCATTTTGATCATAATGCATTTGCTTTAATACAAGTAGTGCTGTTTCTGGCTCACACTCTAGAATCGGCGATATCTTCGGATGATAACCGAGCGGTTCAATATGAGCAACAGCATACGTAATGCGTTTATTTGTGTTTTTATGGATGACAGTAAGTAATGATTCTTCTTTGTATTCTGACAAATCAGGAAGAACTTCTTTTGGCAACTTATCAACACAATATACAACAGGTTCCCCGTCTGCTGTACGAACGCGTTCAATCATAAGTGTTTCAAAATCATCTTCACTATGAAACTTCTCTTTTTCTTCTTCTGTTAAATTGCCTATTGATGATGATAAAAACACTGTACCTGGCGTTTTCCCTGCACTAGCAATCATATCTGTAATACTAGATAATTGTTCAATTCCTGAAGAAAACAAAGGTTTTGCATTTACAAACGTCCCTACACCGTGCCTGCGAATAACAACGTTTTCTTCTTCTAAGATTCGAAGTGCTTCTCGTAATGTCGCTCTACTGACGCCTAACTCTTTTGCTAGATCAAATTCGGATGGTAGCTTTTGTTTCTCTTTATACACCCCGTTTTTAATCTTTTCTTTAATGTGGTCAATCACTCGTAAATACAAATGTCGACTATCTGACTTTACTGACATAAGACTCCCCTCGCACTTCACTTATTCGACCTCTGATGTAAGACCTCTTTTCTCTTTTTTCCACAATTAATATACCATGGATGCCCCTGAATAAAAAATAAGAAAATTGCAATTTGTCGAATAAATGCTAATAATTTTTTTAGGTTAAATTTTCTTTCTTTAACCCATAAAAAAAACTTTGTACACCTACATTTCTCATATGCTGAAAAAGTCAGGGACAAAGTTATGATACACCTTGTATTTACACTTTTTCCTCATAGTCTAGCTAATTTATGGTTGCTAGGTAGAAACTTATGGACCTTATTTCCAAGATTATATGAGGTTTATTTTGATTTCGAAGTAATCGTACCACTTGATATGATTACTGTCAATACAATCCAACAAAAAAAATCGAACGTTGAAATAAAAAAATATATAACCATTCGTATTCTCATCGAAACACAACATTAGTAAGCGTTGTCATTTTTATTTAATAAAGAAACCGACTAGAAGTGTTTCTAATCGGCTTCTTTATCTCACATGAACAGACACATGGAAGTTTCACTTTATCCCGCACTAACGGGCAGTAAGCCCCACCTCAAGATTTAGAGAAAGCTAAGAAGATAGATGGGGAATAACTGCCCATAAGAGCCCGATTGGGCGGGCTTTCCATCAGCGGGGAATAAAGCCTCCCCGGCTGATGGAAGTTTCACTTTATTACGAACTTTTCTCTTGAATATCTTTTACTAATACTTCACGGGGCTTACTTCCTTCATACGGTCCCACGATACCATTCATTTCCATCGCGTCAATTAAACGTGCCGCCCGCGTATACCCAACACGGAACCTCCGCTGTAACATAGAAACTGACGCTGTCTGCATATCGACAACAAGCTGAACTGCTTCATCATATAAACTATCCTCTACTTCTTTCGTTGTTTCTGGTACATCTTGCGGGATCATATCCTCTTGATACTGTGCTTTTTGCTGCGTAACAACATATTCTACTACTTTCTCTACTTCCTCATCTGATAGAAATGCTCCTTGCACACGAACTGGTTTAGAAGCACCAATTGGTACAAACAGCATATCACCGCGTCCTAATAATTTCTCTGCTCCCCCTGTATCAAGAATAGTTCTTGAATCAATTTGAGAAGAAACTGCAAAGGCAATTCGCGATGGAATATTCGCTTTAATAACACCCGTAATAACATCCACAGATGGACGCTGCGTTGCAATAATTAAATGAATACCAGCTGCACGTGCCATTTGTGCAAGACGCATAATCGCATCCTCTACATCGGAAGAAGCAACCATCATTAAATCTGCCAACTCGTCCACTATAACAACAATATAAGGAAGTTCGGGTTGCTTCGCTTCAGAATGTTCGTTATGTTGCTTTATATACTCGTTATACCCTTCAATATTACGCGTTCCACTATGAGCAAACAATTCATAGCGACGCTCCATTTCATTGACAACTTTTTTTAGCGCCTGCGATGCTTTCTTCGGATCTGTTACAACAGGCGTTAATAAATGCGGAACACCATTGTATACATTTAACTCTACCATTTTCGGATCAATCATCATGAGTTTCACCTCGTGCGGCTTAGCGCGCATTAAGATACTTGTGATAATTCCGTTTATACATACACTCTTTCCGCTACCAGTTGCTCCTGCTACAAGTAAATGAGGCATTTTATTCAGACGGGCTAATACAGCTTCTCCTGTAATGTCACGCCCAAGTCCAATTAATAACTTTTCTTCTGGATGATTATTCGCTTTCGAATCTAACACTTCTCTTAACGTAACGATTGCAACTTCTGAATTTGGCACTTCAATCCCAATAGCTGATTTCCCAGGAATTGGGGCTTCAATTCGAATATCTTTTGCCGCTAAAGCTAATGCCAAATCATCACTTAAACTAACAATTTTACTTACTTTAACTCCCATATCAGGATACACTTCATATTTTGTAACGGCTGGTCCTCTATGGACCTTTGTTACTTTCGCTTTCACACCGAAGCTTTGGAATGTTCGTTCCAACTTACGTGCATTTTCATAAATCGTTTCATTTTCATTGGTCACTTGCTTATTCTTTGGAAACTTTAATAGTTCTAAAGAAGGCAACTTATAATCTTTATTTTCAACATCTGAAAAATGCATTGGTGGCGCCGCTGTCTCTCCAGAAAGAGATTCAACAATTTTCCCACCTTTCTGCCGCTTCGGCTGCTCCTCTTGCATAGGCAGAGATTCTTCTAGATTTGTTTCAGAAGTAAGCGATTCATTTCTTATTGGATCTGGTGTTGTATAGTTTTCAGTAAAGTTTGATATAATCGGCGGTACTACTTCAACCTCTTCTACACTCTCTTTTACACTCTCTTCTAACTCCGGCACTTCTTGCACATGACGTTCACTTCGCGTACGAACGGTCTTTTTCTTTTCCGTTTTCTCAGCAGCACGTTTTGTTTGCCACTCTTTGTAATCACCTTGCATCGATTCAAATTGCCCTCTGAGTATTCGCCCAATCGGTGCAAGCACCTCGCCTATATGTTTATTTGTAATACATAGTACACCAAGTAAAATGAGAATCATTCCAATTATGTATGCGCCAACTTCATCAAATAAAAAGTAACATGTCGCAAACATAATAGCCCCAAACATCCCTCCGCCTAAATGAACCGTGTCGACTCCTTTTTTCATTTCATGAAAAAACAAATCTTTCGTAGTCACAATAACAGATGAACTTTGTACCGCCCCATCTTTTGTTAGAAGGTTGACTAATGTAATATGACTAAACATGAGCACAGCTAATGTGATTAAATATATACCAATCAATCGTTTGTGCAATAAATTTGGCCACTCTCGTTTTATAACAAACGCTATAGAAAGAGCAATAACTCCAAGTACTCCAAGTATGTACCATTCCCCAAAGAAAAAGCGAAAAAATAGCACGAATGCTTTTCCGACAACACCTAGCTGCATAATTGTAATGATGGAGAGCGCAAAAAGAGCCAAACCGACGATTTCGTAGTACAAAGTTGGCTTTATGGTACGTCTTGCTTTTGTTTTCGTCCCTCTTTGCTTTTGTTTTGCCATTTCTTCACCTCAAATTCCAATTCAAAATATAACTTTTGTAAAACAAGTGTAGTTTCAATCCCGCTCTAATGGCAGTGAATTTTCTTCACATTATCTTATCAGTGGATAATTTAAAGCCGAATACTAATAAAGTAAAACCTCCATGAATGCAGGGTTTTCATCCCTCACATCGTTAGCCCGACCAATCGAGATTTTACGGGAAATTATCCCGCTCCTATCTTCTTTATTTTCTTAAAATCTTGAAGCAGGTGATAATTTCCCGCGAATAGCGGGATAAATTGAAGAAAGCAGCCTATACACGGCTGCTCCACCTTCTTGTTTTTTATATTATACCATAGCTCATAAACAAAATCCTGCTTTTACGAAAAGGATATTTTCTGCCCCGGTTCATATTGTAAAAAATGCTGGGGATTTGTACTTAATACTCGTACAACAGAATAATCATTTTCATTCCCCATTTCAACAACCATATCAATACCATCTACATGTACAATTTTCTGCCTTGCAAATTCTGTATGATCCATTGGATACACGAGTTGCTCTGGCATAATGGTATATAAAATCATTGTAATAACGCCCCGCTTTGTTCAGATGATGCTTTTGCGTCAATTAATTCATTTAATTTTTTGACCGCTTGGCCAATCCCTCCAACATCATCAATTAAACCATATTTCACCGCATCTCCACCTACAACATTCGTACCAATATCTCGTGTTAAATTCCCTTTCGCAAACATTAGCTCCTTAAAACGATCTTCTGTTACTTTTGAATGCTTTGTGACAAAACGAATGACACGCTCTTGCATCTTATCTAAATACTCAAATGTTTGTGGAACACCTATCACAAGACCTGTAAGACGAATAGGATGGATCGTCATTGTTGCTGTTTCTGCAATGAATGAATAATCTGTTGACACAGCAATCGGCACACCAATTGAATGACCTCCACCAAGAACAATCGATACTGTTGGTTTCGAAAGCGAAGCAATCATTTCAGAAATTGCAAGCCCAGCTTCTACATCTCCTCCAACTGTATTTAACAAAATTAATAGCCCTTCAATTTTAGGATTTTGTTCAATTGCTACAATTTGAGGAATAACATGTTCATATTTCGTTGTTTTATTTTGCGGCGGTAATTGTACATGCCCTTCAATTTGCCCTACAATCGTTAAACAATGAATACGCGATTCATTTAATTGCGGGACATTCGTCTGTCCAAGTTGCTGAATTTTCTCTAGCACAGAAGCTTCTTTCGTTTCTTCTTTTGTCTCGGCCTCTTTTTCTTCATTTTTCATTTCATCACGCTCTACCATATCGAATCCCCTTTCTCACGTATATAACTATTATTTGTTAAGTTGTAAATTTCATTCGACAGAGGACAAAAGAAAAAGCCGCCTACAAATAGGCAGCCATCTCTTATACTTCCATGATAATTGGTAAAATCATCGGTTTTCTCTTTGTTTTTTCAAATAAAAATTGTCCAAGTAGCTCACGAATATTTTGTTTTAACGTTGACCATTCAATAGAATATTCTTTGATAGATTGTTCTACAATTGTACGTACAATATCAGTTGATTTTTCAATTAACGCCTCTGATTCACGAACATAAACAAATCCTCGCGAAATAATTTCTGGTCCAGAAATAATCTTTTTCTCATCTTTTCCAAGCGTTACAACAACGACTAAAATACCATCTTGTGATAACATTTTACGATCACGCAAAACGATATTTCCAACATCACCAACGCCTAATCCATCAATCAATACATTTCCTGCAGGAACCTTACCAGCAGGTTTTGCCTCTCCATCTGTGAAGGAAATCACTTCACCTTTTTCCGTGATAAAAATACGATCTGAGTGAACGCCAACACCTTGAGCTAAACGGGCATGCGCCTTTTGCATACGGAATTCACCATGTACAGGCAGAAAATATTTCGGTCTCATTAAGTTTAACATTAGTTTCAATTCTTCTTGACTACCATGCCCGGAAACATGGACTTTCTTTTCTCCGTAATATACGACATCCGCACCTGCTCTAAACAGTAAATCAATTGTTCTTGAAACAGATGTTTCATTCCCTGGAATTGGGGATGCAGCAATAATGACTGTATCACCTTTACGAATTGAAATTTGTTTATGGGCTTGTCTTGCCATTCTAGAAAGAGCAGCCATTGGCTCACCTTGGCTACCAGTCGTTAAAATCGTCACCTTTTTCTCAGGATAATTATCAACATCCTGAAGTGAAATTAACATACCGTCTGGAATATTTAAATACCCTAGATTATACGCAATATCAACAACTTTTACCATACTTCGTCCAACTACCGCTACCTTACGCCCAGTTTCATACGCTGCATCAAAAACTTGTTGAATACGATGAACGTTAGAAGCAAATGAAGCCACAATAATACGACCTTCTGAATTATAAAATACTTTAGAAATCTCCAAACCGACTTCTCTCTCAGATCCTGTATAGCCAGGGCGCTCTGCATTCGTACTATCAGATAGTAAACAAAGCACACCTTCATTTCCAATTTGCGCCATTTTTCCAATATCTGAACCATTATTCCCAACAGGAGTTTGGTCAAATTTAAAATCACCAGTATATACAATTGCACCTTGTGAAGTATGGAAGCAAACCCCTACTGCATCTGGAATACTGTGTGTTGTTTTAAAGAAGGAAACAGTTGTTGTATCGAATTCTACCGTAGCATTAGAATCAATCGTTTTTAAATCAACGCGACCTAACATACCCGCTTCCCCTAATTTTTCTTTCACGAGACCATTCGTCAGCTTTGTTCCATAAACCGGAATATCTAATTTTCTTAACACATAGACAATACCACCAATATGATCTTCATGGCCATGTGTTAAAAATAGTCCTTTTACTCGCTCTTTATTTTCCACTAAATATGTGATGTCCGGAATAACAATATCTATTCCAAACATCTCTTCTTCCGGAAACATAAGTCCCGCATCTACAATAAAAATTTCAGAGTCAATTTCAACGCAGTACATATTTTTTCCAATTTCGCCCACTCCACCGAGAGCGAATACTTTTACAGTATCTATCTCTTTTTTCTTCATGTTGTTGCCTGGTTTAAAAATGTTGTAAAAACTGATCCCACTAACATTGTAGAGAAACCAGGGGAAACTCCACCATCATTTTTCAGCATCTAAAACGAAGGTCTTATCGCTATGCGATATCACGTTTTTTCGTTTTTAAACCAGGTTCCACCTCTCTTTCATTATATAAATCAAATGTTTTATGTAATTTCATACAAAATCCGATAATCCGTAAAGTTTTCCCATTTTTGCTAAGCATACCCGTACTAAGCTACTTAGCCATATTATAACTGATACAAGAAATAGAACACAAGTTAAATTATAAGAAAGAAAAGAGAAGAATGTGTACACGATGATAAACTGGATTCATTTCACCACTTCATCTAAGCAATAAAGTGAAACTTCCACCCGTGGGGATTTTCTTTGTAGATAGGGGGCTTACTACCCCAAAATAGTGAGATAAAGTGAAACTTCCATCAGTGGGGATTCTCTTCATCCCCCACTGATGGTTAGAACCAATCGGGTTTTTACGGGCAGTTATCCCCCACCTATTTTCTTTGCTTCTCTCTCCATCTTGAGGTGGGGGTCTTACTGCCCGTTAATGCGGGATACAGTACGAAACACAAAAAAGTGACTTAGTACAACACTAAGCCACTTTTCTTTTCTATTAACGAGGAATAGATTGTATAACTTCAAGTAATTGCGTTCTTTCTGCCTCAGTTAATGGTAGAAGAGGTAAACGAACAGAACCAACATCTAACCCTACGATTTGCAGTGCTGTTTTGACAGGAGTTGGACTCGGTGCCATAAATAGTGCATTCGTCACTCTTACTAACAATTGATGAAGCGTTTGTGCTGTTTTCATATCGCCAGTTTGGAATGCTGCGATCATGTCTTGCATTTCGTTACCAATAACATGAGAAGCAACAGATACAATACCTTTCGCTCCAATTGCCATCGCTGGCAATGTTAAGCCATCATCACCGCTGTATACAGCAAAATTATCATCTGTTTTTTCAATGATTTCTGTCATTGTTAATACATCGCCGCCTGCATCCTTGATTGCAACAATGTTTGGAATTTGTGATAAACGAACAACTGTATCAACAGAAATTTGTACAATAGATCGGCCTGGAACGTTATATAACATAACCGGCAGTTTTGTACTTTCAGCAATTGTTTTAAAGTGCTGATACATACCTTCTTGACTTGGTTTATTATAATACGGTGCAACTAGCATAATCGCATCTACACCTACTTCTTCTGCTTTTTGCGTAAGCTCCGTAGAAGCATGTGTATTATTGCTACCAGTTCCAGCAATTACAGGCACTCTTTTATCGACAACAGATACAACATGGCGATATAACGCTACTTTTTCTTCAGATGTTAATGTAGGAGACTCACCTGTTGTTCCCCCTACAACGATTGCGGTTGTACCGTTATCAATTAAATAATTTACCAATTTTGTTGTCTTTACAAAGTCGATATTTCCATTCTTATCAAATGGTGTGACCATCGCCGTTGCAATTGTCCCAAAATCTATCATGGTCTCACTCCTTATAATTCCAGTTGCTTTTCTTTTGAAAGCTCAAATGCACGATGAAGCGCATTTACAGCATCTACTAGTTTCTCTTCCTTAACAAGCACCCATATTGTTGTATGGCTATCTGCAGATTGTAATATTTGAACACCATTTTCAGCTAATGCTGTTACAATTTTTGCAGTAACACCCGGAACACCTGCGATACCAGCTCCAACAATGGATACTTTCGCGCAGTGCTCAGTTACAATTGGATTATATCCAAGTTTATGCAGTACTTCGACAGCTCGGCCTGTAACCTCATCACTAACTGTGTATGCTACACCAGTAGGAGAAATATTAATTAAATCTACGCTAATCTTTTCATTTGCCATTTCTTTGAACACTTCTGTTTGTAAATCGTATGCCCCGTCCTTGGCCAACACTTTAATTTGCGTTACATTAGAAACATGAGCAATACCAGTTACAGGACGCTCTTGTACATCGCGACCTTTTGTCGCACCATCATACGCTGCAATCAGAGTTCCTTCGCTATCAGAATATGTTGAACGCACACGCAGTGGCACTTTTGCATGCATCGCAATTTCAACTGCACGCGGATGAACGACTTTTGCACCTTGATATGCCATATTACAAATTTCATTATATGTTACATTTTCAAGGTGACGCGCATCTTTTACAATACGTGGATCAGCAGTCATTACACCTTCTACATCTGTAAAAATATCAATATACTCAGCATGAAGTGCAACACCCAACGCTGATGCTGATGTATCACTACCTCCGCGTCCAAGTGTTGTCGTATCGCCTTCTTTCGTTCGGCCTTGGAATCCCGTTACGACGACTACATCAACTTCTTCTAATTCCTTCAAAATGCGCTCACAATCCATCTCAATAATCTTTGCATTGGTAAAGTCATCATTTGTAATGAATCCAGCTTGTGCACCGTTAAACGCTGCAGCCTTCACACCATTTTCATTTAGCATATTTGAAAACACAATCGCCGAAATTAGCTCACCGCAAGACAACAATAAATCTTGCTCGCGTTTTGAAATAAACGATTGCTTCTCATTTACAAGGTTTAATAATGTATCCGTTGCATAAGGCTCACCTACACGGCCCATCGCAGATACAACAACTACAGTTTTATAGCCTTCTTTCAATGATTTTTGAATGTGATGAAGAGCATGCTTTCGACCGTTTTCATCACGCACAGATGTTCCACCGAATTTTTGGACAATAATTTTCATTTTTGCACCTTCTTTTAGCCGTTTACACTAATTGTAATTTCACTAATCGTTCTGCAATTTGAACAGAGTTCCATGCAGCACCTTTTAATAAGTTATCAGATACGACCCAAAGATGGAATCCTTTATCATTGTTTAAATCTTTACGGATACGACCAACGAATACTTCGTTTTTACCAACTGCAGTTGCCGGCATTGGGTATACTTGTTCTGCTGGATTATCTTGCAGTACAATTCCTTCTGCGTTCGCTAACAGATTACGTAGTTCTTCTACTGTTACACCTTCTTTTTCCACTTCAATGTAAACAGATTCAGAGTGACCTGATACAACTGGTAAGCGTACGCATGTTGCCGCTACTTCAAGCTCTGGCATATGCATAATTTTCTTCGTTTCATTAATCATTTTCATTTCTTCAAATGTAAAGCCATTATCTTCGAACTTATCAATTTGTGGAATCGCATTGAATGCAATTTGATAATGTTTTTCATCACCTTTTACAGGTAAAACATTTGCTTTTACTTCTTCGCCGTTTAAAATGGCTTGTGATTGTTCATGAAGCTCTTCAATTGCAGCAGCCCCTGCACCTGATACAGCTTGATATGTGGAAACGATTACTCGTTTTAAACCAAAGTGCTGACGAACTGGTTCGAGAGCAACTACCATTTGAATTGTAGAACAGTTTGGATTTGCAATGATTCCGTTATGTTCTAATAAGTCTTTTTCGTTTACTTCTGGTACAACAAGCGGAACATTTTCTGTCATGCGGAACGCACTAGTATTATCAACAACGATTGCACCGCGCTTTGCTGCTTCTGGTGCTAATTGTTTTGATACAGATCCACCCGCACTAAAGAGTGCAATATCCACTCCTTCAAAGCTTTCAGGAGTAGCTTCTTGTACTGTTACTTCTTCTCCTTTAAATAAAAGCGTTTTGCCTGCAGAACGTTTAGATGAAAGTAACGTTAATTTTCCAATTGGAAAATCACGTTGCTCTAAAGTATTTAACATTTGTTCACCAACTGCGCCGGTTGCTCCAACTACAGCGACATGAAAAGATTTTTTCTTTTCCATCACCATGCCCCTTTCTAGGTACCAATCCTTCTATACTTAGAATAAAAAGGAGTAACAAATACTCCTTCTAATTCTTAATAGAATTAATTTTATCATATTCTGCGAGAAGAATGATGGTTTCATGAAAAAAATTGTCTGTTTTTTGTTTTTTAATTCATGTATCTGAATTTTTCTACAACTACAGGTTGCAGTTGTTTCCCTTCCATCGCTTCAACCATTGTATCTTGCAACAATTCCATACGCGCTACCATAGAATTCGGTTTATTATGCGGTGCATCTTGCCCAAACGGTACAAAATAAATATTTTTCGTTGCCATCAAACGCATCATATTCACTCCGTTTAATCCGAGAGCATCATTTGTTGAAACAGCTAATACAACAGGTTTACCATTTCTTAGTGTCGCTTTCGCTGCCATTAATACAGGAGAATCTGTCATTGCATTTGCAAACTTACTCATCGTATTCCCTGTTAACGGAGCTATAACCATACAGTCTAGCGGAATTTTCGGACCAAGCGGCTCTGCTTTTACGATAGAGTCAATTACTTTATGACCTGTAATAGTTTCTATCTTTTCAACCCACTCTGCCCCTTCACCAAACCTCGTATTTGTCGTTTGCAATGTGTACGATATGATAGGTAACACTTCGGCTCCATCTGCAACAAGCTTCTCTAAATACGGCATGACTTCTGCATACGTACAATGCGAACCTGTTAATCCAAAACCAATTCGTTTGCCTTTTACACTCATTTTTTCTTCTCCTTTCTCACTTCTATATCTGCCATTAATAAATTAGAAAGAACGTTCGCAAGAATTTGCCCTGCTGTTTTTGGTGCAACAATTCCTGGCAGTCCAGGTGCTAACAATGCTTTAATGCCTCGCTTTTCCGCATACCGGAAATCTGTTCCGCCTGGTTTAGAAGCTAAATCGATAATCAATGTGTGAGCTGGCATTTTTGAAATTACACTTGCTGTTACAACAAGATACGGAATTGTATTAATTACAATATCGGCATCTTGCACCTCTTGCTCTATATCTCGCATTTGAAATGGCGTAAATGTCATCTCTGTGATACGAGCAATATGCTCAGAGCGCCGAGCACCTACCTTCACTTTTGCTCCTAGCGACTGAAATGCTCTCGCTACACTCATTCCAGTTCTCCCAAACCCCAATACCATTACTTTAGAGCCATGAATTGTATAATCTGTATGTTGAATAACCATCATGATGGTCCCTTCAACCGTTGGAATTGAATTATAAATTGCCACATCATCACGATCAAACAATTTGATAAGTTTTCGATTCGTAGAAGAAGCAATTGTATCTAAGTAAGTGTTACTAATACCTGAATATATCGTAAAATGTGCTGGTGTGTTTTCAATTTGCTCTTTCGTAATTATCACTTTTTTATTAGAAAAAATTGTATCGATTTGTCCGTTTGCATCAGTTCCAGCTACCGGCAAAATGATGGCATCTAAAGAAGTAAAATCAAGATTCTGCATACTCTCTTTTGCTGCTCCTGTAAATCCATGATCAAGTTGATCAAAGCCTACTAATGAGAGTTTTGCATCAAGCTCAACTAGCTTACGAATAACTTCAAGCTGTCGTGCATCTCCTCCTATGACAGCAATATGGATATCAGTCAACATCCTTTACTTCACCTTCTTTTTCTCTCATTATAAGAAAAGCGCCTACTTTTTTCGTTTTCCTCCACATCATATGTAATATACGAGTATAAGGTGATTGAAAAACCAAAAGTAAGGATGATTTGCATCTATGGATTTCCACAATAAAAAAAGACAACCACAATGGTCATCTTTTAAACAGGATCTGAATAATTAGCAAGATCAAAAATAATCATATCCTGCCCTACTTTTTTAATTCTGCCCCACTCCACACGCACTTCTTGTTGCCCTCGTTTGAACCCTCCCCATTTCCCAACAGGAATAATGAGCGCTTGAACTTTACCATCTCTCTCATCAATCTCTAAGTCCGCATGCCCAAGTACTCCCATTCTCTCCGCACGCTGTAAATCAACAATTTCTTTCCCGCTCAATTCACTTAATCGCATTCCATCCTCTCCTTATAAAACGTTCTAATTTGAAGATTTCTTTTATCCCGCATTAACAGGCAGTAAAACCCCCACCTCAAGATTGAGAGAGAAGCAAAGAAGATAGGTCGGGTATAACTGCCCGTAAATGCCCGCTTAGTTCAACTAACCCTCAGTGGGGGAAGTTTCACTTTATATTAAGTACCTATTCTAGTCTTGTAAAAAAAATGCCTACCAGTTTTGCCCCCATGTATATAAAAAAACCGTTTCTCCTTAATAAGAAACGGTTTCATAAACATATTTATTTTTTACTTATTCCTTTTGGAAGCTCTCCATTTGGACTAATAAGCGCTGCAGAAAACTCGTCTGTAAACATATTACGAATCAGCGTATCTACATCCGCTTTTGTAACACTGTTTACACTTTCAATAATTTCATCTAAAGAGCGGTGTTTTTTCAGCAGCAACTCATTTTTACCATTGCGGCTCATACGACTATTTGTACTTTCTAAACTTAACATAAGATTTCCTTTTAGTTGCTCTTTACTGTTAAGTAATTCTTTTTCTGTAATTCCTTTATCTTTTAGTATATCTAGTGTTTGCTGAATAGTTTCGTACAGCGTATCTAGCTGCTGACTACCCGTTCCTCCGTAAATTGTTAACATCCCTGTATCTTCATAAGAAGAATGATAAGAAAATACAGAGTATGCTAATCCACGTTGCTCACGCACTTCTTGGAACAGACGGCTACTCATGCTGCCACCTAAAATATTATTTAATACAATTAAATTATGAATATTTTCGTCACCCATCTGTAATCCATTAAATCCTAAACATAAATGGGCTTGTTCTGTTTCTTTTTTGCGCGCTACTTTATTCGGGTGAAAAACAGGCTTATGTACTTGTTCGCGATTTGTCGTTCCTTCATAATTTCCAAAATATTGTTCGACGATTTGAACAAAGGATTCGTCAATATTACCAGCGACGGAAACAACGACATTTTCTGGCGTATAATGATCTTTTATATATTGACGAAGCGTATCACCTGTAAATGTGTCAAGGGTTTGCTCTGTTCCTAAAATCGGATATGCTAGCGGATGCGTTTCATACGTCGCCTTCGTTAACATATCGTGAACAATATCATCTGGTGTATCTTCATACATTTTAATTTCTTCGAACACAACGTTCTTTTCTTTTTTCAATTCTTCTTCAACAAACGTTGAATTAAAGAACATGTCCGCTAAAATATCAAGTGCGTATTTCGCATGCTCATCTAATACTTTTGCATAGTAACATGTGTATTCCTTTGATGTAAACGCATTAACTTGTCCGCCAATGCTGTCGAAGGATTCTGCAATTTCTCTAGCACTACGTGTTTTCGTTCCTTTAAAAAACATGTGTTCTAAAAAGTGAGAAATCCCATTATTCTTTTCATTTTCATTTCGTGATCCCGCATGAATCCATACTCCAATTGCAACAGAACGTACTGTTGGAATATTCTCCATTACGATTCTTACTCCATTTTTACACGTATATTTTTTGATCAAATGCCTTCCTCCTATTGACAAATTCTCTGTAAAAAGTTTCTATTATATAATCATAACAAGTTTAACAGCGAATGTCATGCAAATGTGTTTAATCAATACGCTTTTCGTCTACTAAAGCTGATATATTCCCTACCGTATACCCTCTCTCTTTTAGCTTTGAAATCAATGTATCGAGTGATTCTGCTGAAGAAGAAGTAGGATGCATTAAAATAATGGCACCGGGATGTACTTTACTTAACACTCGCTGTAGCAACACATGCGGTTCTGGTCGTTTCCAATCAATTGTATCTACCGTCCACATAATCGTTCCCATTTTTAGTTTTGCAGCAGTATGGACAACATCATCACGAAAACTACCACTTGGCGGTGCAAACCAGCGTACCTTTTGATTCGTCGCTGCTTCAATGACTTGATTCGTTTTTTGCAATTGTTCATAAATTGCATCAACCGACAAAGTGCTCATATCAGGATGCGTATACGAATGATTTCCCACTTCCTGATTTGCATCTGCAATCATTTTTGCAAAACGTAAATTTTCTTTTACCCATCTTCCTTCTAGAAAAAAAGTTGCTGTAACCTGATGTTTTTGCAGTACTTCTAACATCCGAGAAAGATATTCGTTCCCCCAGGCAACATTAATAGTAAGCGCAACCATTTTTTTACTTGGATTCCCTCTATAAATAGGAGCGGGAGATAAATCTTCTAAATGCACTTGAGGCGATACCTCTCGATATACCAACTGTTTCTCATCAAAGCTACCCTTCCTCTTCATGTTATCATAGGAAGCTCTTATATCTACTGCTTTTCCATTGTAACCTGGCGTTGCTTTCCATACTTTATCAATACATGCATTTTGTGCTGGAATCGTATATACTTTCGCTTTTTCTTCAATCTCTTCGTACAAATGGTCTTTTGCATATGATATATGCGAAAAATGCTGAGCTGAGAACAATAAAATAACTATAAGTAAAATGATGCGAGTTTTCATAAAAGTACCCTCCAGTAAAATGAAACTTCTATCATTAGGCGTGCTGTTTAGTCCAATCTCACTTCTCTTCTTTCCCTAAATGCTAAGACTGGATTTACAGCTCGTTAAAGCAGAATAGTAAAAATCTCCTTTTCTTATCATTGTTAATTTAAACGTTCTCGTTAAAACTATACTCTGTTATATACAAAAAAACCTCGAGATATATCCCAAGGTTTTATACATAATAAAAAAGCCAAGGAATTCCTTGGCTTTTAGCTTATTCTTGTTCTTGCTTTGCTGCTTCTTGTTTTGCTGCTTCTTTTTCTTGCTCTTCTTTAAGCAATACTTTTCTAGACAAGTTTACACGACCTTGTTTGTCAATCTCGATAACTTTTACTGAAATCTCATCACCGATTTTCACAACATCTTCTACTTTGCCTACACGCTCAAGTGCTAGTTCAGAGATATGAACAAGACCGTCTTTCCCACTGAATAATTCAACGAAAGCACCGAATTTTTCAATTCGTTTTACTTTTCCTAAGTAAATTTCACCTACTTGTACTTCACGAACGATATCTTCGATAATTTTCTTCGCTTTTTCATTCATTTCTTGATCAATAGATGAAATAAAGACTGTACCATCTTGTTCAATATCAATTTTCACGCCTGTTTCTTCAATAATCTTGTTAATTTGTTTTCCACTTGGCCCAATAACATCACGGATTTTATCCGGATTGATTGTCATTGTAACAATCTTAGGAGCATATTGAGATAACTCTGTACGAGGCTCAGCAATAACAGATAACATGTGATCCAAAATGTGCATGCGTCCAACTTTTGCTTGTTGCAATGCTTCTTCTAAAATTTCACGAGATAAACCTTCAATTTTAATATCCATTTGAAGTGCTGTTACACCTTTAGCTGTACCAGCTACTTTAAAGTCCATATCACCTAAGTGATCTTCCATACCTTGGATATCTGTTAAAATTGTGTAGTGTTCACCAGACTTCACAAGTCCCATTGCAATACCAGCAACTGGTGCTTTAAGTGGAACACCTGCATCCATCATCGCTAATGTACTTCCGCAAATACTTGCTTGCGAAGTAGAACCATTTGATTCTAATACTTCTGATACGAGACGAACTGTATACGGGAAGTCTTTTTCAGATGGAATAACTGGCTCAAGAGCACGCTCACCTAATGCACCATGACCGATTTCACGACGACCTGGACCACGCATTGGTCTTGTTTCTCCGACACTAAAGGACGGGAAGTTATAATGATGCATAAAACGTTTTGATTCTTCTACACCAAGACCATCTAAAATTTGTACATCGCCTAATGCACCTAACGTACAAATACTTAGTGCTTGCGTTTGTCCACGTGTAAATAAACCAGAACCATGCGTACGAGATAAAATTCCTACCTCTGATGCTAAAGGACGAATTTCATCAGCTTTACGACCATCCGGACGCACTTTTTCAACTGTAATAAGACGACGTACTTCTTCTTTTACAATTTTATATAAAATCTCACTTACTTGTCCTAATGTTTCTGCATCAGCTTCATTCGCTTCATAATGCTCAATTACACGTTTTTTCACTTCATTAATTGCATCTTCACGTGCATGTTTCTCATGAACTTGGATAGCAGCAAGCATATCTTTTTCTGCCATTTCACGTACATCTTGGTTGATTGTAGCGTCAACTTCATACAGTTTAACTTCTGTCTTCTCTTTACCAACTGCTTGTACAATCTCTTCTTGGAAAGCGATTAAGCGTTTAATCTCATCATGACCGAACATAATTGCTTCTAACATTGTTTCTTCAGGTACTTGATCTGCACCTGCTTCTACCATGTTAATAGCATCTTTTGTTCCAGCAACAACAAGGTGAATATCACTTTTCTCTTGTTGTTCAACTGTTGGATTAATAATAAACTCTCCATCAATACGGCCAACTGTCGCACCAGCGATCGGACCTTCAAACGGAACATCTGAAATCGATAACGCTAATGAAGAACCAAGCATAGCTGCCATTTCTGAAGAGCAATCTTGATCCACACTCATAACGATGCTGACAACTTGCACTTCATTACGGAAGCCATCAGCAAAAAGAGGACGAATTGGACGATCAATTAAACGGCTTGCTAAGATCGCTTTTTCACTTGGACGACCTTCACGTTTAATAAAACCGCCTGGAATTTTCCCTACTGCATATAAACGCTCTTCATAGTTTACTGTTAGTGGAAAAAAATCTACATTTTTTGCCTCTTTTGATGCAGTTGCTGTAGATAGAACCGCTGTGTCGCCATATCTCACTAATACTGCTCCATTTGCTTGCTTTGCAAGCTGACCTGTTTCAATTGTTAGCTGACGACCAGCCAAATCTATCGAGAAGACTTGCTTTTCGTGACTCATTTAAGTACCCCTCTCAATTTAAAGTATTCAGTTCTTCTATGTAAATGAATAATATATCACAATATTCTTCCTCTAGTATTACCGAAAATTCAGTAAGCTATCAAGAGTCGAAGATATATTTTTACCTAACAAAAAAGCGGGAATATTCCCGCTTTTTTGACTATCGACGTAATCCAAGCTTTGTGATTAGTTCACGGTAGCGAGTGATGTCGTTGTTACGAAGGTAAGTAAGTAAGTTACGACGTTTACCAACCATCTTTAAAAGACCGCGACGTGAATGATGATCTTTCTTGTGAGTACGTAAGTGCTCATTTAGAGTGTTAATTTGCTCCGTTAGGACAGCAACTTGAACTTCTGGAGAACCAGTATCAGTCTCATGAGTTCTAAATTGTGCAATGATTTCATTTTTACGCTCTTGTGTTAAAGCCATCCTATTTCACCTCCTAAGTAATAAATCCCCAATTACCTAGCAAACGTCGGTGAGTCGTAATGCCAAGCAATGGTTATTTTAAAGTACATAAGATAGAATACTACTTTTCATTCGAAAAAGCAAGTATATTATTTGCACGGTTAAAATAATCTTCTGCTACTTTTTTATCTTTTGCAATTTGTGCAACTAACTCATTAATACCATTAAATTTCTTTTCTTCGCGAATTCGCATATGCCACTCTACAACAACAGACTCATCATATATATCACGCTGAAATTCAAAAAGATGCACTTCAATAGAAAGCTGCTTTTCACTTTCCTTAAAAGTCGGTTTATATCCGATATTACATACACCTTCATGCCACTCATCATTTACTTTCATTCGAACGGCGTATACACCAACAGGCGGTAAAAGATATTCATCATTTAGAGCAATATTTGCTGTCGGAAAACCAATTTGGCGTCCGCGCTTATCTCCATGAACAACTGTTCCTTCAACAGTATATGGTCTGCCTAAAATAGATGGTATTTGTTCCATTTCTCCATTGCGAATATGTTTTCGCAATAATGTGGAACTTACTTTTTCTTCTTGAAATTCTACTTTTTCAATCACGGTTTGTGTAAACTCCCCTCTTGCATGAAATGGCAAAGTTTCCATCGTCCCTTTTCCTAAACGTCCATATGAATAATCAAAGCCTGCTACAACATGCTGTACATTCAGCCCAATGATATAATCATCTACAAATTGTTGTGGCAATAGATTTGCAAATGCTTCGTCAAATTTCACAACATATAAAATATCAATTCCTAAACTTGCAATTACTTTTTCTTTACTTCGTAAAGGCGTAATATACTCTACATGCGCTTCCTTTTTCCCTAATACAACAGACGGATGTGGATGAAAAGTCATAACAGCACTTTTAAATCCTCGTTCTTCCGCCACCTTTTTTGCAGTATGAATGACACGTTGATGACCTAAGTGAATACCATCAAAATACCCTAATGCCATTACAGTAGACTCTATTTCCGCTTTATTTAAAGCATGAGGATGAGTTAAATGAATGAGTTTCACGCTTGAATTCACCTTTTTCTATAATAATCCTTCTAATTATTCATTATAGCTGTAATTCTTGATTATTCACAAGTACTTTCATTGGTTTCAACATCCCTGGACGTTTTGGATGATGCTCATAAATCGCTAAACAGCGTTTATTTTCATCAAAGACTGTAATAAATGGCGCGATCAATTGCTCTTTATTTGGTAAGAACATACCATTCTTTACTTTTTCTGCTTGTTCTTCATTAACAACTATTTTTGGAAACTTATGTAATGCTTCATCAATGGAAATAAAGATAGATTCCACTGTTCCATTGTGCACGTTTTGCTCAATTTCTTCAAATGATATGCAATCTTCTAAGTGAAACTCTCCTGATGCTGTTCGTACAAGATCTGACATATGCGCTGGAAATCCAAGCTTTTCCCCAATCATCACAGCTAATGTTCTCACGTATGTTCCTTTGCTACAAGTCACTCGAAAACGGAAGGAAACTGTTGCACCCTCAAACATCTCACGGTCATCAAGTAAAGTAAAGTCATGAATTGTAATTGTACGAACTGGACGCTCTACTTCTATTCCCGCTCTTGCATATTCATATAATTTCTTTCCATTCACTTTTACAGCTGAGTACATCGGTGGTACTTGTTCAAGTGTTCCCGTTAACTCTGCTAATACAGATTCTACTTCTTTACGTGTAATAATACGATTTACAGCCTGTTTCTCAACAATTTCACCTGAAGCATCTTCTGTAGTTGTCGAAAAGCCTAGCGTGACTTCACCTTCATATGTTTTTGTTTCACTCGTTAAAAACTGTGCAATTTTTGTAGCACGTCCTACACAAATCGGTAATACACCTGTTACATCCGGGTCTAAAGTTCCTGTATGTCCTATGCGTTTCTCTCTTAATATTTTTCTTAACTTAAATACGCAATCATGCGATGTCATTCCTTTTGGTTTATGTAATAACACTACACCTTCCATATGTTCACCTCATTGTTATACTTTTGTATGTCAAATTTACTTCAGATTGAAAAAAATGGATAGACAAGTGTCTATCCATTATTCTTCACGTTTACCGTCTTTATTAATTTCGTGTAAAAGCGTATCAATTCGATGACCATATCCAATCGATTCATCAAATTCAAAGGAGATTTCAGGTGTTTTACGAAGACGAATACGTTGTCCAATTTCGGAACGAATAAAGCCTTTCGCCTTTGCTAAGCCTTTTAACGTATTTTCCTTCTGCTCTTCGTCTCCTAAAACAGAAATATATACTTTGGCAATCTGTAAATCCCCACTTACTTGCACATCTGTTACCGTCACAAAACCGATACGTGGATCTTTAATTTTGCGACTGATAATTTCGCCTAATTCTTTCTTCATTTGCTCGCCCACGCGATTTGCACGTAGCTTCATAACTAATCACCTCATTCAATACCATTCCAATTGTGTTATCGTACGTTCAATCTCAGGAAATGAGTCAATATATTCAAGTACACGATTCATTTCTTTTTCGCAGACAACACGATTTGAGGATACGGAAACGATTGCAATTTCTGTACGTTGCCATACATCCTGGTGTCCAACTTCTGAAACAGATACATTGTAACGCTGTTTCACACGAGTTAAAATACGCTGTAAAATTGCTCGTTTCTCTTTTAAAGAATGCACATCATAAATCATACATTCGAATGAGAGCGAAGCGATAATCATCGCTTCACTTCTTCCATAATGTACGCCTCAATGATGTCCCCTTCTTTAAGATCATTATATCTTTCAATTGTAATACCACACTCATAGTTTTGTGCAACTTCTTTTACGTCATCTTTGAAACGTTTTAACGTATCAAGCTGTCCTTCGAAAATAACTACGCCATCACGAATGATACGTACGCCGCTATCACGTGTGATTTTACCATCAGTTACGTAACATCCTGCAATTGTTCCAACTTTCGTTACTTTGAATGTTTGACGAACTTCTGCTTGACCGATTACTTTTTCTACGAATTCAGGATCTAGCATACCTTGCATTGCTGCTTCAATTTCTTCGATTACTTTGTAAATAATACGGTGTAAACGAATATCAACATTTTCTAATTCAGCTGTACGTTTCGCGTTTACATCAGGACGTACGTTAAATCCGATTACGATTGCATTTGATGCAGAAGCTAAAATAATATCAGATTCTGTAATTGCACCTACGCCAGTATGGATGATTTTCACTTTTACGCCTTCAACATCAATTTTACGAAGTGATGCTGCCATTGCTTCTACAGAACCTTGTACGTCTGCCTTCACAATTAGGTTAATTTCTTTTACATCGCCTTCTTGAATTTGTTGGAATAAATCTTCAAGGCTTAGTTTAGATTTTTCACCGCGCTGTGCAAGCAATGCTTGTTGTGCACGTGATTCACCGATTTGACGTGCTTTCTTCTCGTCAGCAAATGCCATAAAGCGATCGCCAGCTTGTGGTACTTCGTTTAAGCCTGTAATTTCAACAGGAGTAGACGGACCAGCAACTTTTACACGACGACCAATATCATTTACCATCGCACGAACACGGCCGAATGATGTACCAACAACGATTGGGTCTCCTACTCGAAGTGTACCGTTTTGAACAAGTAATGTCGCGATTGTTCCTTTACCTTTATCAAGCTGTGCTTCGATTACTGTACCAGTTGCATAGCGATTTGGATTTGCCTTATATTCTTCTACTTCACTTACAAGAAGAATCATTTCTAATAAGTTGTCAATTCCTTCGCCTTTAATCGCAGCAATCGGTACGAAAATTGTATCGCCGCCCCAAGCTTCTGGAACTAACTCATATTCAGTTAACTCTTGCATTACGCGATCTGGATTTGCTGATGGTTTATCCATTTTATTCACAGCAACGATAATTGGTACTCCAGCTGCTTTTGCGTGGTTAATCGCTTCAACTGTTTGTGGCATAACACCGTCATCAGCTGCTACAACTAGAATTGTAATATCCGTAACTTGCGCACCGCGTGCACGCATTGTTGTAAATGCTGCGTGACCTGGTGTATCTAGGAACGTAATTTTTTTGTCGTTTACTTCAACTTGGTATGCACCAATATGCTGTGTAATTCCGCCCGCTTCACCAGCAGTTACTTTTGAATTACGAATAGAGTCAAGTAATGTTGTTTTACCATGGTCAACGTGTCCCATAATTGTAACAACAGCCGGACGTTCTTTTAAGTTTTCTTCATCATCTTGCTCGTCCATAAATGTTTCAAATTCTGTTTCACTAACAATTACTTCTTCTTCTACTTCAATACCGTAATCACCAGCAATTAGCTCAATTGTATCTTTGTCTAAATCTTGGTTAATTGTTGCCATGATTCCAAGCATAAAGAGCTTTTTAATAATTTCAGACGGCTCTTTGCTTAATTTTTTTGCCAATTCGCCTACAGCAAGCGTACCAGAGAAAGTGATTTTATCTGGCGTTTCTACCGTTTGCGTTTGTTGTCTTCCAGCAAAGTTTTCTTGACGTTTGTCTTGATTCCCTTTACCTTTTTTCTTATTCTTATTGCTATTCTTTTTGCTACGAACAACTTTTTCCTCTACTTCAAACTCATCTGCAACAGAAGGTTTTTCTGCTCCATCATTATATTGATTATCTAACTTGTTTACTACTTCATCATCTAACATCGCCATATGATTCGATACCTCAATATTCATTTCTTTTAGTTTTGTAATAATATCTTTACTTGAGATATTGTGTTTTTTTGCATATTCATATACTCGAATTTTACTCATACCTTCACCCCCGGTAAGTTGTATCGAGCATGCTAAGCAGCTTCTTAGCAAAGCCGTCATCTAACACCGCTACAACGACTCGTTCTTCTCTCCCAATCGCATGCCCTAACTCTTGTCGATTTTCGACTTTTCTCATTGGTACGTTGTAGAACGTTGTTTTGTCCGTAATACGCTTTGTTGTATTTGCTGACGCATCTTCAGAAAGCAATACGAGCTTTGCTTTACCGCCTCGAACTTCTTTTAAAACAAGCTCTTCACCCGATATAATCTTTCGGGCCCGATTAGCTAGCCCTAAAAACGATTTCCAATTGGACACTTACTTCGACTCCTTCTCAACAAGCTCGATTAGCTCTTCATAAAGAGAGTCATCAATTTTCGCTTTTAGGTGATGTTCCAAGACATTCTTTTTTTTCGCCTGAGAAATGCATTCTTTATCTTTTGACAAGTATGCACCGCGTCCTGATTGTTTGCCTGTTAAATCAATAGACACGACTCCCTCTTTGGAACGAACAATGCGAATGAGCTCGCGTTTTGATTTCATCTCTTGTGTTACAACACATTTTCGTAACGGAACTTTTCGATTGCTCACGTTCATCACCTCTATTCGATTTCGTCTTCAGCAGAATCGAATGCGATCATCATATCTTCTTCTGTTAAAAGTCCTAGTTGTTTCGCATCAGACTCACTTTTAATATCAATTTTCCAGGCAGTTAACTTCGCGGCAAGTCGTGCATTTTGACCACGCTTACCAATCGCTAAAGAAAGCTGATGATCTGGAACAATTACAGTGGTTGCTTTTTCTTCTTCGTTTACAAGCACTTTTACAACTTGTGATGGACTCAGTGCATTTGCTACATATTCAACTGGATCATTTGACCAGCGAACAATATCAATTTTTTCACCTTTTAGCTCATCTACAATGCGTTGTACACGTTGTCCTTTCGGCCCTACACAAGAACCTACTGGATCTACATCTATGTTTTCAGAGTACACAGAGATTTTAGAACGATCTCCAGCTTCACGTGCTACAGAACGAATTTCTACAGTTCCATCATAAATCTCTGGCACTTCAATTTCAAACAGACGCTTTAAAAGACCTGGATGTGTACGAGATACATAAATTTGTGGCCCTTTTGTTGTTTTCTCTACTTTTGTAATGAAAACACGAATGCGATCATGCGGTTTATATTGTTCGTTTGGCATTTGCTCACTTACAGGTAAAAGCGCTTCTACTTTTCCTAAACTTACATAAATAAAGCGAGCATCTTGACGTTGTACAATACCAACCATAATGTCTTCTTCACGATCGCTAAACTCAGAATAAATAACGCCACGCTCTGCCTCGCGTACACGTTGCGTCACAACTTGTTTTGCTGTTTGCGCTGCAATACGTCCGAAATCTTTTGGCGTAACTTCAATTTCTAATACGTCGCCTTCTTGATAGTTCGGATTAATTTGTCTTGCTTTTTCAACAGAAATTTCAAGACGTGGATCAAATACATTTTCCACTACATCTTTACGCGCTAATACTTGAATAGTTCCAACTTCAGGGTTGAAGCTAACGCGAACATTTTGCGCTTGGTTAAAATTTCGTTTATAAGCAGAGATTAAAGCTGCTTCAATAGCATCAATAATAATATCTTTGCTTATACCTTTTTCTTGTTCTAATACGAGCAAAGCATCTAACAACTCAGTGCTCATGAGGATCCCCCTTCTTACTAAAACGTAACTGCAAGTCGCGCATTGGCAACTTTATCCATTGGAATTTGGATTTCTTTTTTACGTGTTTTAATTGTTAATAGTAATGTGATTGTTGTTCCATCGTACGCGAGTAGTTTTCCTTCAAACATTTTCTCACCATCGATTGGCTCATATGTTTTAATCGCAACTTGTTTTCCTACTGCTTGCTGGAAATCTTTTTCTTTCTTTAATGGACGCTCCGCTCCTGGAGAGGATACATCTAAAAAGTAAAGATGAGGAATTGGATCCTCTTTATCTAAAGCTTCACTTAATTGCTCACTTACCGCGCCGCATTCCTCAATATCTACTCCTGTATCAGAGTCAATGGATACGCGTAAAAACCAATCTTTTCCTTCTTTCACATACTCTACATCTACAAGCTCAAGACCAAGCTCTTCGACAATTGGCTGCGCAAGTGCTTCAACAATTTCTGTAACTTTCTTATCCATAAACAGCCTCCTTTCTGCCGCCATGTGCCGTCTGAAAGATTTCACTCTGCGTATAGTTAACCAACGCAGCTTATATATTCTTTCTCGTTAGCTAACAAAAGCCCCTGCCAATAAGCAGGGAATATCTGTCTTAGTATTACCAAATTTAAGAAGTAAAACTTGTAACAAAATATGTATATACGACAGCAGCGCCTCATCTATCATCTCGGCGCAGAAACATAGATAGTAACACGAAAGAGTGGGTTTCCCCACTCTTTTTTTAAAAAAAATATACATGACATGGTTATCTCGCTTACTAGTATATCATAGCAACCATGGTTTTGCAAAGACTTTTCCTGCCTATTAGAATAGAGATAGCTGGTTTTGATCCGGTAGTTCTCCTAAACAACCTTGACTGTCTAAATACTCAATAATTGTTTTTGAAATCTTACTGCGCTGCTGTAAATCCTCTTTCGATAAGAACTCGCCATTTTCACGTGCTGCTACAATATTCAGTGCAGCATTTGTACCAAGACCAGGTATTGCATTAAATGGTGGAATCAATGTATTTCCATCAATAATAAAATCAGTTGCACTCGAGCGATATAAATCAACTTTTTGGAATGAATAACCACGTTCACACATTTCAAGTGTCATCTCTAATACTGTTAGTAAACTTTTCTCTTTCGGCGATGCATCTAATCCTTTTTGCGTAATTTCATCAATTTTAGCGCGGATGGACGCTGAACCTTTTACCATCGCATCTAAATCAAAATCGTCTGCACGAACTGTGAAATATGCTGCATAGAACAAGAGTGCAAAATGAACTTTGAAATATGCAATACGCACAGCCATTAATACATACGCTGCCGCATGGGCTTTTGGGAACATGTACTTAATCTTTTTACATGAATCAATATACCATCCTGGCACATTATTATTACGCATTTCCTCTTCCCACTCTGGAGGCACACCTTTCCCCTTACGTACAGATTCCATAATTTTAAACGCTAAAGATGGTTCTAAACCTTGGTAAATTAAATATACCATAATATCATCACGACAACCGATTACTTCACTCAGTGTACATGTACCATCATAGATTAACTCATTTGCGTTTCCGAGCCATACATCTGTGCCGTGAGATAACCCCGAAATTTGGACAAGCTCGGAGAATGTGGTTGGCTTCGTTTCTTCTAACATTTGACGAACGAATTTTGTACCAAATTCCGGTATACCAAGCGTACCTGTTTTACAGTTAATTTGCTCTTCTGTTACGCCAAGCGATTCTGTACCTGAGAAAATTTTCATTACTTCTGGATCATCAGTCGGAATTGTCTTTGGATCAACTCCACTCAAATCCTGCAACATACGAATAACTGTCGGATCGTCGTGTCCAAGTATATCAAGTTTTAATAAATTATCATGAATAGAATGGAAATCAAAATGTGTTGTTCTCCATTCGGCATCTAAAGAATCTGCTGGAAATTGAATAGGTGTAAAATCGAAGACATCCATGTAATCTGGGACTACGATAATACCACCTGGATGCTGTCCCGTCGTTCGCTTAACACCTGTACAACCCGCTACAAGACGATCCACTTCTGCTCCTCGTATCGTTAAATTATGATCTGATGCATAGCCTTTCACATAACCATACGCCGTTTTTTCAGCAACTGTACCAATTGTTCCGGCACGATATACATTATCTTCACCAAACAGCACCTTCGTATAGTTATGAGCGCGAGGTTGATATTCTCCCGAGAAGTTTAAATCAATATCCGGAACCTTATCTCCTTTAAAGCCTAGGAACGTTTCGAACGGAATATCATGTCCATCTTTTTTATATGCAGTTCCGCAGTTTGGACAATTTTTATCAGGTAAATCAAATCCAGAACCGACCGAACCATCATTAAAAAACTGTGAATGTTTACAATTTGGACAAACATAATGCGGCGGCAAAGGATTTACCTCTGTAATCTCCATCATTGTCGCAACAAATGACGAACCAACCGAACCACGTGAACCAACAAGATAGCCATCAACAAGAGATTTCTTTACTAACTTATGTGAAATCAAATAAATAACAGCAAATCCATGTCCAATAATACTTTTCAATTCTTTTTCTAAACGGGCTTCTACAATTTCTGGAAGTTCATCCCCGTAAATACTCCGCGCCATTTCGTAACTCATATCCCGCGTTTCATCGTCTGCACCCTCAATTTTTGGAGTGTAAAGGTCATCTTTTACAGGCTTCACTTCACCAATCATCGATGCGACTTTTTTCGTATTTGTTACAACAATTTCTTTTGCTTTCTCTTCCCCTAAGAAGGAGAAGCAATCCAACATTTCATCTGTTGTTCTGAAATATACAGGTGGCAATGAATGACGATTTAATGGGTTTGCTCCGCCTTGCGAACTTACTAAAATTTTACGATACATTGCATCTTCAGGATTTAGATAGTGTACATTTCCTGTTGCAACAACAGGCTTGTCTAATGTCTCACCTAACTTTACTAAGTTGGAAATAATTGTTTTTAATTGACCTTCATCACGAACGAGCTCAAGCTCCACCAAATGTCGTAACACTTCTGGAGGCATAACCTCGATGTAGTCATAAAACTGTGCAACTTCCTCTACTTCTTCTGGTGCCTTTTGCATCATTGCTTCAAATACTTCGCCTTTATCACAAGCTGTACCAACTAATATACCTTCGCGATATTTCTTTAATAAAGAGCGCGGAATACGCGGTACACGGTAGAAGTATTGAAGATGCGCGTAAGAAACAAGTTTATATAAGTTCTTCAGCCCTTCATCCGATGTTGCAAGCAGCGTCACATGACTTGGACGTCCACGTTTATACGCATCACCTTGTCCCATACTGTCATTTAGCTGATCGTGATATTCAAATCCCTTTTCGATTACACTTTTTAGCATTTTCACAAGCAAATAACCAGTTGCTTCTGTATCATAAATGGCACGGTGATGTTGTGTTAATTCAATATCAAGCTTTTTACATAACGTATTTAAACGATGATTTTTCATCTCTGGAAATAAGAAACGCGCCAACTCTAACGTATCGATAACTGGGTTTTTCGTTTTTTCTAGACCACTTTTCTTAAATCCAACATTTAAGAACCCCATATCAAAGCTTGCATTATGAGCGACAAGTGTATGATTACCAATCCACTGTTCAAACTTTTTAAACACTTCTTCTACTTCTGGTGCATCCGTTAACATATCGTCTGTAATGCCTGTTAATTCGATGATTGTTGCTGATAAAGGTTGATGTGGATTTGCAAAGGATTCAAAACGATCGATAATTTCTCCGCCTTTTATTTTCACAGCAGCAAGCTCAATAACCGTATCATATACGGCTGATAACCCTGTCGTCTCAACGTCGAATACAACATATGTCTCATCAGCAAGTAGTCGATGTTCTTCATTATACGCAATTGGTACACCATCATTAACAAGGTTCGCTTCTACACCAAAAATCACTTTAATTCCCGCTTTTTTCCCAGCAGAATACGCCTCAGGAAAAGCTTGTGCAACAGCATGATCAGTCACAGCTACTGCTTCATGTCCCCATTTTGCCGCCTGACTCACAAGTGTAGATACAGATGTTACAGCATCCATTTGGCTCATCGGTGTATGCATATGAAGCTCTACCCTTTTTTCTCCCTCAGGTGCTTTATCTTTCCGAGACGGCCCTGTTATTTCGTTAATATCGTTTGCAATCATGACCAAGTCTCGAACAAACGTATCGTTTTGAACGGATCCACGCGCTTTTACCCACATTCCTTTTTTCAATGATTGCAAAAGCGGAATATCTTCTTTATCGCGTGAGAACATTTTAATCATAATGGAATCGGTATAATCAGTTATCTTTAATGTCAATAACGTACGCCCGCTTCGCAGTTCTTTCGTTTCAACATCAAATACATAACCTTGTACTGTTTTTCTTCTTTCCTCATCTTGAATTTCACGAAGTGGTGTAATTTCTTCATCAGGCTTAATGAGATAACCGAGTACAATCGGCCCCTCATGTACAACATCACTTTCTTCCGCTTGTTTCTTGGCCATTTCTTCCATGGCTTGTATAACACGCTGTCGATCCTCTTGCTGTGTTTGTTCACGAAACTTTTGAACTTCCTCTTCATTTTGTTTTATATTTGTTTCTAGCTGAAAACGAGGAAATCCAAAAACTTCATATTGGTCTCCGACTGACTTCGCAAGATTTTTCTTTAGAGCAGTAGATTCTAAATCATTATTCACATCAAGTAACAACTTCACTCCGTTTACATGTGGAAGTTGCTTTTTTAAATACGCAAACATAGGCGAGAAAGTAATTCGATCTGTACAGAGCGGCCAATACGCCTTGACCTCTTCTTCCGTAAATTGCTTATTCTCTGTTTCTAGTGAAAATGACGTTTTTGCAATATGAGAAAATGACTGCTTAAGCTGTGTTTCAAGCAATTCATATAATTCCGTTGGTAAAATACGTGGTACTTGTAAATCAAAATGCCAACTCTTATTTGCTCTATCAACAACTAACCTTTGAATGCCACCACCTTGTAAATATTGATTGATAAGGTCTTCAGGCATGTGTAACTGTTGGAGCAAAATTTGAAATCGCTCTTGTTGTTCGTTTGTTAATGACATAAGCAACCTCCTTCCCTCTGCTATTATAAATTGAAACGTTCCACAAAGAAAGAGAAGGTACCTCACCTGGAGGTACCTCTTCTTATTTTAAAATATTTGCAATGTATGTGTGAAGTTCTTCTACTTTCACTTCTGCAGATTCATTTGTTGCACGTACTTTTACTTCGACAATGCCTTCATCAGCTTTTTTACCAACTGTTACTCGAACTGGAAGACCAAATAAGTCTGCATCAGCAAATTTTACGCCTGCACGTTCCGCACGATCATCTAATAATACTTCATATCCCTGCTCTTTTAATGAATTGTAGATATTTTCACCGACTTCACGCTGTACATCTGATTTCATATTTACTGGAATCACATGTACATGGAATGGTGCAACTGCCTTTGGCCAAACTAAGCCATTCTCATCATTAAATTGCTCAGCGATCGCAGCAACTGTACGAGATACACCAATTCCGTAGCAACCCATAATAATTGGTTGTGTTTTACCGTTTTCATCTAAGAATGTCGCATTCATAGATTCACTATAGCGTGTACCAAGTTTAAATACATGTCCCACTTCAATACCGCGAGCAAAGCGAATTGTTCCCTTGCCGTCTGGGGAAAGGTCTCCTTCTTGGATGAAACGTAAATCTGTGTATTGGCTTACTTTAAAGTCACGTTCTGGGTTTACATTCATGTAATGGAAACCTTCTTCATTTGCTCCGCAACATCCATTTACGATAGTTTGTACAGCATGATCAGCAATTACTTCTACTCCTGTTACACCAATTGGACCTAAAGAGCCAACTTCACAGTTTAATAATTCTTTTACTTCTTCATGAGATGCAAGTTCGACAACAGAAGCACCGAATAGGTTTTTCACCTTAACATCGTTTACTTCATGGTCTCCGCGAACAAGAGCAACAATAAATTTCTCATCTACTTTAAAGACCATAGACTTAATACAATTTGATGCCTCAATATTTAAGAACGCAGATACTTCTTCAATTGATTTTTGATCTGGCGTTGCTACTTTTTCAAGCTCTTTTTCTACTTCATCGCTCTTTTCACAAGAAGCAATAACAGGTGCCATCTCAATATTTGCAGCATAATCAGATGTATCAGAATATGCAATTGTATCTTCTCCTACATCTGATAACACCATAAATTCATGTGTATCCTTTCCACCCATTGCTCCAGAGTCAGCGATAACAGCACGGAAATTTAAACCACAACGTGTGAAAATGCTAGAGTACGCTTGGAAAAGACGGTTATATACTTCATCTAAACTCTCTTGCGTCGCGTGGAAGGAATATGCATCCTTCATTAAAAACTCTCTTCCGCGTAGCAAACCAAAACGAGGTCGCTGTTCATCACGGAATTTTGTTTGAATTTGATAAAGTGTTAAAGGTAATTTTTTATATGACTTAATCTCGTCACGCACAAGATCCGTAATAACTTCTTCATGCGTTGCTCCAAGAGCAAACTCACGATTATTTCGATCGTTCATACGCATTAATTCTGAACCATATGAATACCAGCGTCCAGATTCTTGCCATAATTCAGCTGCTTGAAGAGCTGGCATTAATAATTCTACAGCACCAGCTTTCTCCATTTCTTCGCGAACAATATGCTCTACTTTATGCAAAACTTTCAGACCAAGCGGTAAAAAGCTATATATACCCGAAGCATTTTGACGCATAAATCCTGCGCGTAATAGAAGCTGATGGCTTTTAATTTCCGCATCAGCTGGTACTTCACGCAATGTAGGACTAAATATCATACTTTGTTTCATTTCATAGCACCTCTTTTATAAGAAAAACTTCCGTATATCATTCCATGTTACGACTAACATCAGTAACATTAATAAAGCAAAACCAATAAAGTGAACCATTCCTTCTTTTTGACGGTCAATCGGTTTTCCGCGGAGCGCTTCAATTAAGAAGAAGAAAAGGCGTCCCCCGTCTAGTGCAGGAATAGGTAATAAGTTGAACAAACCAAGATTTATACTTAAAACAGCTGTTAAACTAAGAACACGAATAGTACCATACTCTACAACTTGACCTGTTAAATTATAAATCCCCACTGGGCCAGATAAATCATTAATAGAGAAATGTCCTGTAATTAGCTGCATAAGGGAACCAAAAATGAGTTTTGTCCATTTATATGTTTCATCAAATCCTGCTTTAATTGAACCAAATAGAGACTTCTCAACAGGCGATTGCACTCCAATTCTACCAACTGTAACGTCCCCTTCTTTTTCAGCAGCAGGAGTAACTTGTATCGTTACTTTTTGACTATCACGTGTTACATTCATCGTAATTTCTTTTCCAGGATTTTCACGAACGATATTCACTACATCTTTCCAACTATTTGTTGGTTCATTATTAATGGACGTAACGATGTCATCTTCATGTAATCCAGCTTTCTGCGCCACGCTACCAGATACCACTTTTCCAATCATTGGTTTATCTACAGGAATTCCTTGTACAAAACCAATGATAATAAATAAAACGAAAGCAAGAACAAAGTTCATTGCTGGACCAGCAACAATAGCAAGCGCTCGTTGTCCTAACGTTTTTGAGCCAAATTGCCTATTAAACGGCGCAATCTGTGTCTCCTCTCCTGCTGAAACGTAACGAGCTTTCTCGTGAACCCGAAATGTTTGTAAATCTTCTTCATACTCTTCATACCCAGATATGATTAGCTTATGTTCCAAGTCAGCTTGTTCCACTTCAACAACACGAACATTTGGATATTTTTCACGATTATCCAAAACAATTTTCGTAACCTCTTCTTTTTCGTTTAACACAAGTCCAACTTTTGTACCCGGTTTTAGTTCAATTGTTTCTGGATCCTCTCCAGCCATTCGTACATAACCACCAAGTGGAAGTAAACGAACTGTATAAACTGTTTCATTTTTTTCAAACGAGAACAATTTTGGACCAAAACCAATGGCAAATTCACGACACAAAATGCCAGCACGTTTGGCAAAGTACAAATGTCCAAGTTCATGGAAAAACACGAGTGCACCGAAAATTAAAATAAAGGTAATCGCTGTATTCAAGTTCCATAACCACCTTTGCTAAATTTGTTCCATCACAAATCGTCTTGTGGCAGCATCGATTTCCTGAATTTCTTCTAAGCTTGGACGCGCAATGACATTGTGATGGTGCATTGCTTTTTCAATGAGGTCTTCTACTGTTAAGAAACTGATTTTCTTTTGCAGAAAAGCTTCTACAGCGGCTTCATTAGCTGCATTCATCACAGTTGGCATACTTCCTCCCGTTTTCCCAGCTTCATATGCAAATCGAAGGCAACGGAAACGTTCCATATCCATTGTTTGAAAATGTAATGTTCCAATTTCCCATAAATTCAGCTGTTTAGCGTTTGGAAGTGAAAAACGATCAGGGTAAGTAAGTGCATATTGAATTGGAACACGCATATCTGGTGTACCAAGCTGCGCCATTACACTGCGATCTTCAAACTCAACCATTGAGTGAATGATACTTTCTTTATGTAGTACAACATCGATTTGCTCATAAGGGATATTAAAAAGCCAATGCGCTTCGATAACCTCTAGTCCCTTATTCATCATTGTAGCAGAATCAATTGTAATTTTCGAACCCATAGACCAGTTTGGATGACGAAGTGCATCTTCTACTGTCACATGCTGAAGTTCATTCCTCGTTTTATCTCGAAAACTTCCACCTGATGCTGTCAAAATTAATCGAGAAATACGCTTCTCATTTTCTCCGTTTAAGCATTGAAAAATAGCAGAGTGCTCACTATCTACAGGAAGTAAAGGTACGTTATGCTTTTTTGCAGCTTCCATAACTAAATGCCCTGCTGTTACTAATGTTTCTTTATTTGCAATTGCAATCGTTTTTTTCGCCTCAATTGCTCGTAATGTCGGTAGTAATCCGACACTACCAACAACAGCGTTTACAAGTATTTCTGCATCTGGATGAAGTGCAACTTCAAGCAGCCCTTCATCTCCATATACAATTTTCGTATTTCCACAAACTGTTTGTAATCGCCAAGCATCTTCCTTTTGTTGTACAGACACAATCTCAGGAGAAAACTCTTGAATCATTTGCTGAGCAAACTCAATGTTTCTCCCAACAGAAAAAGCAACGAGACGGAATTGGTCTTGGTGCGAGCGCAATACATCTAATGTTTGCGTTCCAATTGATCCACTTGCACCTAATAAACTAATGGTTTTCATTACTCCAACTCCTCGTTCGTTCATTAAATGAAATGTAAGAAATGTAATAACGGTAATACAAATAACCAGCTGTCAGTTCGATCGAGAATACCACCGTGTCCTGGTAAAATTGTACCTGAATCTTTCACACCATAATGACGTTTAAATGCCGATTCTACTAAGTCTCCAATTTGGCCAAATACCGATATTGCAGTTGTAACTGCAATAAGGACACTTATATTTGAATGAACCGGTAAAAATACATTATACACAAGAGCAACAACAATTCCACATAAAATACCGCCGATAGAACCTTCTATCGTTTTATTTGGACTAATTTCTGGCCAAAGTTTGCGTTTCCCGATTGCTTTTCCAATAAAGTAAGCACCAGAATCCGTTGCCCAAATCACAAACAATGCATAAAATACATATTGAATTCCTGCAATACGAGTTTCATTCAAATAAAGGAACCCCATTGCAACATAAGTTGTTGCCATCAATAAAAATGCAGCATTGTCAAAAGTAAATGTATTCTTAGAAAGGACAGTATATGATAAAAGCAATAAGACAATTACAAATGTAATGTCCCCTTTCGTTAAACCAATTGTTTCAAATACGCCCGTTACATTACTTGGAACTAAAATAGTCCACAGCAATAATGCTGCTAAAACTGTTGGCACAGAAATAATCGTTAGCTTATTCATTCGAATTAATTCATATAATCCAACAGAAGCTAATGCATACACTAAAATTGTAAAAGGCACGCCACCGTAAAATACGATGGGAATGAATAGCGCGGCAGCAATCACTCCAGTAATTATTCTCTGTTTCACTACCAAACCCTCTCTTTCTACACGCCTCCAAATCTGCGACCTCTATTTTGGAAGTCAGTAATAGACTGTAATAAATGTTCTTCTGTAAAATCCGGCCAATTTACATCGGTAAACCAAAGTTCTGTATAAGCAATTTGCCATAGCATAAAATTACTAATACGGATTTCACCGCTTGTTCGGATTAGTAAATCAGGATCAGGCAATGTTCTTGTCATTAAATACGAAGAAATAGTATCTTCTGTTATTTCTGCAGAACGAAGTTTTCCTTCTTCACTATCCCTAACCATATTTTGCACAGCAGACACAATTTCATCACGACTTCCATAGTTTAACGCAAAATTTAAGATTAAACCCGTGTTATCTTTCGTATCTTCAATCGCTTTTTCCAGCGCCCTGCGCGTGTGAGTTGGAAGACGATCCTTTTGTCCTATCACACGTACTTGTACATTTTCTTCAATGAGCTCTGGCAAAAATGTACCTAAAAATTCTTCAGGAAGTTTCATTAAATAATCCACTTCTAATTTCGGTCTTTTCCAGTTCTCTGTAGAAAAGGCGTAAAGGGTCAGTACTTTAACACCGAGCTTACTAGCAAATTTCGTAATTTTCTTTACGACTTGCATTCCTTCATGATGACCTGCAATACGAGGCATCGCCCTTCTTTTCGCCCATCTTCCATTACCATCCATAATGATTGCAATATGCGCTGGAATTTCTCCTTTTTTTGCTTCTTCTACGAGATGATCAAACGACGCGATCTTATTGCCTTTAAAAAAAGGAAGTTTTTTAAACATCATTCAAACCCTCCAACGAGCAGACATATGCCTAAAAGTGTAAAAAGACCCCCTTAAGAAGAGGGTCATATTTGCGAAAGCTTCGCGATTACACTTCCATAATTTCTTTTTCTTTGTTTTTTGTAATATCGTCAACTTTTGCGATATATTTATCCGTTTCTTTTTGGATATCTTCTGTGTACCCTCTTAAATCATCTTCTGTAATTTCACCGTTTTTCTCAAGTTTTTTCAACTCATCATTTGCATCACGGCGAACGTTACGAACAGCTACTTTTGCATCTTCAGAATATTTTTTCACAACTTTCACAAGTTCACGACGACGTTCTTCCGTTAATGCAGGGAATGCAATACGAATGACAGAACCATCATTAGAAGGATTTAATCCTAAGTCAGCTTTTAAAATTGCTTTTTCAATATCACCGATAGATGTCTTATCGTATGGCTGAATAACTAGTAAACGTGCTTCTGGCACTGTAATATTTGCTAATTGTACAACAGGTGTTGGTGCACCGTAGTAATCTACTTGTACTTTATCTAATACAGAAGCACTTGCGCGTCCTGCACGAACTGTTGAAAGTTCACGAGAATATGCAGCGGTTGCTTTTTCCATTTTTTCTTTTGTATTGCTTAAAACTTGTTGTCCCATTATTATTTCCCCCTCACAATTGTTCCAATATTTTCGCCCAGAACAGCGCGTTTAATGTTGCCTTCTTCCATAATGGAGAATACAATTAACGGAATATCATTATCCATACATAAAGAAGAAGCTGTAGAATCCATTACACCCAAGCCTTCTTTCAAGACATCTAAATATGTAAGTGATTCGTATTTTGTTGCTGTTTCATCAACAGTTGGATCTGCACTATATACGCCATCTACATTATTTTTCGCCATTAAAATAACATCTGCCTCAATCTCAGCTGCACGTAGTGCTGCTGTTGTATCAGTAGAGAAGTAAGGGTTTCCTGTACCTGCAGCAAAAATAACAACACGTTTTTTCTCTAAATGACGATTTGCTTTACGGCGAATATAAGGTTCCGCCACTTGACGCATTTCAATAGAAGTTTGTACACGTGTTTGAACTCCTAAATTCTCTAAGCTGTCTTGAAGAGCTAAAGAGTTCATTACCGTTGCTAACATTCCCATATAATCAGCCGTTGCACGATCCATTCCCATTTCGCTACCAATCTTACCGCGCCAAATGTTACCACCGCCAACAACAACTGCTACTTCTACGTCTAACTCAGCAATTTCTTTCACTTGCTCAGCAACCGACTTAATAACAGACGGATTAATTCCAAATCCTTTATCTCCAGCTAAAGCTTCCCCGCTCAGCTTTAATACTACACGATTATATTTTGGCTTACTCATAATGAACCTCCATTGCCTACATCTTTATTTTAAAAAAGGGAACACAATGTGTCCCCCAATCTTTATTAGTTGCTGCCTTTTACTTGGTTCATTACTTCTTCAGCAAAGTTGTCTTGACGCTTTTCAATACCTTCACCAACAGCGTAGCGAACGAATCCTTTTAATGTGCCGCCTTTAGACTCAACGAACTGACGAACTTTCATATCAGGATTTTTAACGAATGCTTGGTCAAGTAAGCAAATCTCTTCGAAGAATTTGCCAAGACGACCTTCAACCATTTTCGCAACGATTTTTTCTGGCTTGCCTTCGTTTAAAGCTTGTTGTGTTAATACTTGACGCTCATGCTCAACTTCTTCAGCTGTTACAGCATCGCGGTCGATGTATTTAGGGTTAACTGCTGCAATGTGCATTGCTACATCTTTAGCAGCTGCTTCATCTGCAGAACCTTCAAGAACTGTTAATACACCAATGCGTCCACCCATGTGTAGGTAAGCACCGAATGCATCTGCATCAGTTTTTGATACGATTTCAAAACGACGAAGTGTAAGTTTTTCACCAATTTTAGCGATTGCTTCGTTGATGTGCTCTTCTACTGTTTTGCCGTTTGCAATTGTTTGAGCCATAGCTTCTTCAATGTTAGCAGGTTTGTTAGCTAATAAGTGAGCAGCTAATTCTTTAATTAATGTTTGGAAACCTTCGTTTTTCGCAACGAAATCAGTTTCAGAGTTTAATTCTAAGATTAAACCGTCGTTACCGTTTGTTTCGATGAAAGTTAAACCTTCAGCAGCGATGCGGTCTGCTTTTTTAGCAGCTTTTGCAATACCTTTTTCACGTAAGAAATCAATTGCTTTCTCCATGTCGCCGTTAGTTTCTGTTAAAGCTTTTTTGCAGTCCATCATACCTGCGCCAGTTTTTTCACGAAGTTCTTTTACCATTTGTGCAGTGATTGCCATACTTTTCATCCTCCTAAAATATGTATTTATACCTTTTAAAAAGGTGTTTATACCTTAAAAAAGGTGATAAAAGGCCGAACCCCTTATCACCTTTCCAAATTTGTTACGCAGTAACAGTTTCTTCACCTTGTTTTGCTTCAAGGATCGCGTCTGCCATTTTAGATGTAAGAAGTTTTACAGCACGAATTGCATCATCGTTTGCTGGAATTACGTGATCGATTTCGTCTGGATCACAGTTTGTATCAACGATACCGATGATTGGAATGTTTAATTTGCGTGCTTCAGCAACTGCGATACGCTCTTTACGAGGGTCTACTACGAATAATGCATCTGGAAGACCTTTCATATCTTTAATGCCGCCTAAGAATTTTTCAAGACGCTCTAATTCTTTCTTAAGTTGTACAACTTCTTTCTTAGGAAGTACTTCGAAAGTGCCATCTTCTTGCATTCTTTCGATGTCTTTAAGGCGTTTAATACGCTTTTGAATTGTTTGGAAGTTTGTTAACGTACCACCTAACCAACGTTGGTTAACGAAGTACATACCAGCGCGAGTTGCTTCTTCTTTAATAGCATCTTGTGCTTGTTTTTTTGTACCTACGAATAATACGTTACCGCCGTTAGCAGCGATGTCTCTCATTACGTTGAATGCTTCTTCAACTTTTTTCACAGTTTTTTGTAAGTCGATGATGTAGATACCGTTACGCTCTGTGAAAATGTAACGTTTCATTTTTGGGTTCCAACGACGAGTTTGATGTCCGAAGTGAACACCAGCTTCAAGCAATTGCTTCATAGAAATTACTGACATAATTTAGTTCCTCCTAAATGGTTTTTGATATCCTCCGTTCACTTCATCTTTAAGCGAAACTACAAGCGTAGCACCAACACTTAAATCAATGAACGTGTGTACTTTGTACTGACACCACTGACAACTATATCACAACAAAATATCACAATCAAGTCGAAAATACAGACATTATGAAACTTTCTTTTCAGTTACTTATTTTTACTATCGAATCATATTACAGTATTGCCATTCTCCCTTATTTCTAAGCTATTTTAATGATAAAGCGTCCCCCTCATTAGAAATTTTTTCTGCTGAGAACACTAAAAAAGAGCTCTTCTGCACTATACAGAAGAGCTCTTAGTCTTTTGAAATTAGTTTGTTTTTAATTTCGCAAGTTCATGTAAAAATTTATCATTTAATACTTTAATGTATGTTCCTTTCATACCTAAAGAACGAGATTCGATTACACCAGCACTTTCTAACTTACGAAGTGCGTTTACGATTACAGAACGCGTAATACCTACACGATCAGCAATTTTACTTGCAACAAGTAAGCCTTCTGTTCCATTTAATTCTTCGAAAATATGCTCAATTGCTTCTAATTCACTGTATGATAATGAGCTAATTGCCATTTGTACAACCGCTTTACTACGTGCTTCTTCTTCAATTTCTTCTGCTTTTTCACGTAGAATTTCCATACCTACTACAGTAGAACTATATTCAGCAAGAATTAAATCATCATCTAAAAATTCTTGACCAAGACGCGCTAATACTAATGTACCTAGACGCTCACCACCGCCAACGATTGGTACGATAGTTGTTAAACCTTGACCAAATAACTCTCTGTTTTCTACAGGGAACGCTGTATACTCACTGTTTACTTCTAGGTTTGGAGACGTTTCAGTTACATTGAATAAGTTCTTTGTATACTCTTCTGGGAATTGACGCTCAGCAAGCATTTGTTTCATGCGCTCATTTTCGATTTGTTGGTGAATTGCATATCCTAATAATTTTCCACGACGACTTACAATAAATACGTTCGCTTCAATTACTTCACACATTGTGTCAGCCATTTCTCTAAAGTTTACTGGTTTTCCTGCTGCGCTCTGTAATAACGCATTCAGCTTTCTTGTTTTTGCTAATAATTCCATTTCAAAATTTCCTCCTACATATTATTCACATACTTTTACTCTCTTGGAAACTAGGGCGAGTCACCTGATGATACTATTACAAAATAAACTGGCTCACATCTTTATTTTTAGCAATCGTCGCTAACTTTTCCTCTACATACTGAGGTGTTATCGTTACCTTTTCTAACGTAATTTCAGATGCTTCAAACGATAAATCTTCAAGAAGTTTTTCCATAATGGTATGAAGCCTTCTTGCTCCAATATTATCTGTATCTTGATTGACTTGATAGGCAATCTCGGCAATCTTAAGAATAGCTTCGTCAGAAAATTCAATTTCTATACCTTCCGTTTCCAATAATGCCATATATTGTTTTACTAAAGCATTATCTGGCTCTACAAGGATTTTCACAAAATCATCTGCTGACAATTTCGTTAACTCTACTCGAATCGGGAATCTTCCTTGTAGTTCTGGAATTAAATCTGACGGCTTTGACATATGGAAAGCGCCCGCTGCAATAAATAAAACGTAATCCGTTCTTATCGGTCCATACTTTGTCACAACAGTCGATCCTTCCACAATCGGTAAGATATCCCGTTGCACGCCTTCACGTGATACATCAACGCTATTCGATTGTTTACCAGCAATTTTGTCAATCTCATCAATAAAAATAATTCCAAGCTGTTCAGCACGATAAACAGCCTCTTGTGTAACTTCATCCATATCAATTAAGCGCTGTGCCTCTTCATTTGTCAAGACTTTTCTCGCTTCTTTTACAGAAAGTTTACGTTTCTTCGTTTTTTTCGGCATAAAACTTCCAAGCGCATCTTGAAAATTCATGCCCATTTGTTCCATCCCTGTACCTTGAAGCATATCAAACATAGATGATTGTTGTTCTGTCACTTCGATTGTAATCGCTTCATCTTCTAGTAAACCTGCAGCAAGCTGTTTTTCTACTTCTTTTCGTTTCTGTTCAATTTCCCGCTCATCCTGCTGTTCCGACACTGAAGTTGTATTTTGATTTTGATACCCACCAAATAACATTTCTAACGGATTTTTAAATCCTGATTCTTTTTGTTTATACGGTACTAAATTTTCAACAATTCGCTGATTCGCTTGCTCTTCCGCTTTATCCTTAACATGAACCATTTTCTCTTCTTTCACAATTCGAACAGAAGTTTCCACAAGATCGCGAATCATAGATTCAACATCACGACCAACATAGCCTACTTCTGTAAATTTTGTCGCCTCTACTTTAATAAAAGGAGCACCGACAAGCTTTGCAATTCGTCTCGCCACTTCTGTTTTCCCGACCCCAGTCGGCCCAATCATTAAAATGTTTTTGGGTGCAATTTCATCGCGAAGTTCTTCTGCTAATTTACTGCGGCGATAACGATTTCGGAGCGCTACCGCAACCGCTTTCTTCGCATCTTTTTGACCAATAATATATTGATCTAGCTTCTCTACAATTTGTCGCGGAGTAAAATGTAAATGCATATAAAATGCCTCCCTTACAGTTCTACAATTCTTCCACAATAATATTTTCGTTCGTATATACACAAATATTACTAGCGATTTCTAAACTTGCTTTCGCAATTTCTCTTGCTGTAAAATGAGCACCTGCATGCTGTTTTAAAGCACGCCCTGCTGCAAGTGCATAATGCCCACCAGATCCAATCGCTAAAATGCCATCATCAGGTTCAATCACTTCACCTGTTCCCGAAACAAGTAATAACGTATTTTTATCCATAACGATTAACATTGCCTCTAATTGGCGAAGCATTTTATCTCCCCGCCACTGCTTTGCCATTTCTACAGCAGCTCGCTGCAAATTACCGTTGTATTCTTCAAGCTTCCCTTCGAACATCTCAAAAAGCGTAAAAGCATCTGCGACAGAACCCGCAAAACCAGCTAACACTTTACCGTGAAATAACTTTCGCACTTTACGAGCTGTATGCTTCATAACAACAGCATTTCCAAGCGTAACTTGCCCGTCACCAGCCATTGCACATTCTCCATTATGGTGAATTGCAAATATCGTTGTAGCATGGAAATTTCCCATAGAAAAAAACTCCTTTATTTGTTTTTATAGCTTTTAAAAGCAATTTATGCGCGAGGATGATGCATCATGTAAACAGAACGCAACCTTTCCTTTGAGACATGCGTATAAATTTGTGTTGCCGATAAATTTTCATGCCCTAATAGTTCTTGTACAGTTCGTAAGTCTGCCCCTTCATTTAACATATGAGTCGCAAATGTATGTCTTAACATATGAGGGCTTATATGCATTGTAAGGGAAGTTTTTTTTATTAGTTCATTTAAAATATATCGAACGCCACGATCTGTTAACGGTGTCCCTTTCGCATTTAAAAACACCATTTGGGAGTGTTTCTCCGATTTTTTCTCTAATCGTTTTCTCCCATTTTCTATGTAAGTTAGTAAAGCATCTTGTGCATAACTCCCAAAGGGAACATAGCGCTGTTTCTTCCCTTTCCCCATCACCAAAATCGTCCCAATTGAAAAATCAATATCGGTAAGTTGAAGCTTCACACATTCACTGACACGAATACCCGTCGCATACATGAGCTCCAATAAAGCCTGATCTCGCTGTCCTAACGGCTTATCAGTATCAGAAACTTCAAATAACTGCTCTAATTCTTCAACGTACAAAAACTTTGGGATTGACCACTCTTTTTTAGGGAGTGACGCAAGTGCAAATGGATTATCTTCCCGATATCCTTCACGCATCAAAAAACGGTACAAACTTCGTAAACTCGAGATTTTGCGCGCTACAGATTTCCTTGCTAACTTTTCATTATGCAAAGTTGTTAAATATAAACGAACATCAACATACGTAATATCCGCAAAAGAGGAAATATCTTCTCGCTTCATAAATTGTACAAAATGTTCTAAATCATTCTGATAACTTTCAACTGTATATTTTGAATAATTTCTTTCAATTTGTAAATATCCGACGAATAATTGTAACATTTTATTCACATGTTCATCCATACTCTTCACCTCAATAAAGGCTACTAAATCGTATCACAATTTAGTAGCCTTTGCAAGAAATTTGACTAAATATTTACAAAATTTTGAATTGTTTCTAATGCGCGATTTGCATACGCTTCGTTGCGTTCTTGCTTCTTCTTGATTTTCTTTTCTAGGGGTGCAAACAACCCGAAATTCGCGTTCATCGGTTGGAAGTTTTTCACATTCGTCGTTGTAATGTAATTTGCCATACTCCCCATTGCTGTTACTGGAGGTAAAACAACCGGCTCTTCACCTTTCACAAGGCGAGCTGCATTTATACCTGCCAATAAGCCTGAAGCGGCTGATTCTACATATCCCTCTACTCCAGTCATTTGTCCAGCAAAGAATAAATCATTCCGATTTTTATATTGGTATGTCGGACGAAGTAATTTTGGCGAATTAATAAATGTATTACGATGCATCACACCATAACGTACAATCTCTGCATTTTCTAGTCCAGGAATTAATTGTAACACTTCTTTTTGTGGCCCCCACTTTAAGTGTGTTTGGAAACCAACAATATTGTATAATGTTCCTGCCGCATCATCTTGACGTAATTGAACAACCGCATACGGTGTTTTCCCTGTTTTCGGATCTTCTAATCCAACTGGTTTCATCGGTCCAAATAGTAATGTTTGTCGACCGCGGCTTGCCATTACTTCTACAGGCATACACCCTTCAAAGAAAACTTCCTTCTCGAATTCTTTTAATGGCACTGTTTCCGCAGCAATTAACGCATCATAAAAACGGTTGAATTCTTCTTCTGTCATAGGACAGTTTAAATATGCTGCTTCACCTTTATCATAACGAGATTTTAAATATACTTTCTCCATATCAATGCTTTCTTTTTCCACAATCGGTGCTGCTGCATCATAGAAATAAAAATAATCCTCACCCGTTAGCTCTTTTAGTTGTGCTGATAGCGCTGGTGAAGTAAGCGGTCCTGTTGCAATTACAGTAGGTCCTTCTGGAATTTCTGTAATTTCCTCATTCATTACCGTTACGTTCGGATGATTTTTCACATATTCCGTTACCTTCGCCGCAAATTCATGACGGTCTACAGCTAAAGCACCACCCGCTGGTACAGAACACTCATCTGCTGCACGAATAATAACAGAATCCATACGGCGCATCTCTTCTTTAATTACACCAACCGCATTTGTTAATGTATTTGCACGAAGCGAGTTACTACATACAAGCTCAGCAAATTTATCTGTATGATGAGCTGGTGTTTGTTTTACTGGTCTCATTTCATATAATCTTACTTGAACCCCGCGCTTTGCGATTTGATAAGCTGCTTCGCTTCCTGCAAGACCTGCACCAATTACGTTTACTACTTGTGTTGTCATTTGTCTCACCTTTCTTTTTTCATGTCCCGAAAAAAATGTGAGCTGGTAGGCTCACATTTGTTGTTCTTCTTCATAATCACAAGAAATACACTGTACTTGAACACCTTTTTTCAACTTCTTCTCAACAAGCATCCCTTCACACTTAGGACATTTCCGACCAATCGGCTTATCCCAAGAAACGAAGTCGCACTCTGGATATGTACCGCAGCCGTAAAAAAGACGTTTCTTTTTATTACTTCGTCGTTCAATAATTTGTCCTTCGTTACACTTTGGACATGTAACACCAATTTCTTTAACAATCGGTTTTGTATTTCGGCAATCTGGGAAATTAGAACAAGCCATAAACTTTCCGAATTTACCCATTTTGAAAACCATTGGGTTACCGCACAACTCACAATCTTCTCCAGCAGGCTCATCTTTAATTTCTACTTCGCGCATTTCTTTCTCCGCTTTCTCTAAACGCGGTTCAAACTCTTTGTAGAAATCATCAACAATTTGTACCCAATTTGCATTTCCCTCTTCTACTTCATCAAGATTTTGCTCCATATTAGCTGTAAACTCGATATTAATAATTTCCGGGAAAAACTCTAAAATAAGTTCAATTACAATTTCGCCAAGCTCAGTCGGAATAAATCTCTTATTGTCTAACCCTACATATCCGCGTTTTTGAATCGTTTCTAGCGTCGGTACATATGTAGATGGTCTACCAATTCCAAGTTCCTCTAACGTTTTTACTAAACGTGCCTCTGTATAACGCGGCGGCGGCTGAGTGAAATGTTGTTTCGGTTCGACATCTTTAGAAAAGACCGTTTCTCCTATGTCTAACTTAGGTAACATTCTATCCTTCTCTTCTGCTCCATCATCTTTTGTTTCCACGTATACTTTCATAAATCCCGGGAATTTCACAACAGATCCATTCGCGCGAAATTGAACAGAATTGTTTATCAATGTAGCTGTAACGGTATCCATTATAGCAGATGCCATCTGACTTGCAACAAATCGCTCCCAAATCAGCTTATATAAACGATATTGGTCACGGCTCAAATAGCTTTTTAATTCGTCTGGTTTACGTAAGACAGATGAAGGTCGAATCGCTTCATGTGCATCTTGTGCATTTGCATTTTTCGACTCTTTCTTTTTTTGTGTCCCTATGTAGTCTGCCCCAAACGCTTCTTCAATATAAGAACGTGCTTCTTGTTGCGCTGTTTCTGAAATTCTCGTTGAATCTGTTCTCATATATGTAATTAATCCGACCGTTCCTTGCTTTCCAATATCCATACCTTCATAAAGCTGCTGTGCAAGCATCATCGTTTTCTTTGCTCGCATATTTAATTTTCTCGCAGCTTCTTGTTGCAGAGAAGATGTCGTAAATGGTAATGCAGGATTACGTTTTCGTTCTTTTCTCGTTACACTTTCAACCGAAAATGCATTTTCTTGCATTTTTTCAATGATTTCATTTACTTGTTGTTCATTTGTTAATTCTACTTTTTCCCCATTTATTCCATAGAAGGATGCTTCAAACGTCTCTTTCCCTTTTACAAATTCAGTTTTAATCGTCCAGAATTCTTCTGGTATAAACGCTTGAATTTCTTTTTCGCGATCTATAATTAAGCGTACTGCAACAGACTGCACACGCCCTGCACTTAATCCTTTTTTTACTTTCTTCCATAGTAAAGGACTAATATTATAACCAACAAGTCGGTCAAGCACGCGTCTTGCTTGCTGTGCATCCACTAAATCCATATTAATCGCACGAGGATGTTTAAAGGATTCTTTAATGGCATCTTTTGTAATTTCATTGAATACAACACGGCAATCTGACTCTATATCTACATTCAGCGTATTTGCTAAATGCCAAGCAATCGCTTCTCCCTCACGATCTGGATCGGCTGCGAGATAGACTTTTTTTGCTTTTTTTGCTGCTGTCTTCAAATCTTTTAAAACAGGCCCTTTACCACGAATGGTAATATATTTTGGGGTAAAATTGTTTTTCACTTCTATTCCCATTTGGCTTTTAGGTAAATCGCGAACATGGCCCATAGACGCAATTACTTTGTATTTTTTCCCTAAATATTTTTCAATGGTTTTCGCCTTAGAAGGCGACTCCACGATTACAAGGTAATCTGACATGCTAGTGCCTCCTTAAGAGGTGGATTCAGGTCTTCATCTTTATTCACACAAATGCTCCTTCCTCAAAGCTCTGAAAACTTTTTTGGATGGATTATTGACTAATATTATTGATTTCTCTCGTTTTTGTCAATCAACAATGAATATAACATACAGTGACAATCTACTATTTGTCAATAATTGTTTAATAAAAATATAAAATATACTAGCAATTTGAAAGTTCTTCTATCACATCTTTTGCACATTGAACTAATTTCGCTCCTTGTTGGATGAGCTGATTCGTTCCCACAGCACTCTCAATATAGTTAGGACCTGGTAAGGCAAATACTTCTCTATTTTGTTCTAAAGCAAAGTCCGCTGTAATAAGAGAACCACTCCGAGCATTCGCCTCTACCACGAGAACACCTTGACAAAGTCCACTTATAATACGGTTTCGCCTTGGAAAATACCATTTTTGCGGTGCATAATGCGGGGGATACTCCGTTACAAGTACGATTTGTTCTTTCCATTTTTCATAAAAAGATTGATTCTTTTTTGGATACATATATTGTAAGCCGTGTCCTAATACTGCAATTGTCGCAAAGCGGTGCTCTACTGCAATTTCATGCGCAATTGAATCGATACCACTTGCAAGCCCACTCACAATTAACCATTCATTTTTCATAAGCGGTTGTAAAATAGATTGTATGCTTCCTTTTCCGTATAAAGACGGATTTCTCGTTCCCACAACGGCTAATTTTTTTGTCCATTGTAGCAATTCTTTTCTTCCCTTTCCATATAAAACAAACGGAGGATCAGGAATTTCGCGCAATAAACTCGGATAGTCATCATCCCATATCGTTATATAAAAAATGTGTTCATCTTGTAATTTTTGAATATAGAAAGAAGGAGACGTTTTTTGAAGATACGAAACAAGTGCAGAGGCTTTTTGCATAGGCAGCCCAAGATGTTTTTCAATTTGAGGAGCTTGAAAGGAATAAATATCGGTTAACTGAGGATCGATAGCTAGTAAACGCCGGAGTACTTTCCACTGATCCGCCAAATAGTAATGAAGATGTAACAATCTTTCACGTTTCATATTCATTCTCCTTACCCATAATTAATATTATGTAAACAATCGAAGGTATAAAAGACACCCTCTTTTACAGAAGGTGTCTTTCTAAACTATTAATAATTTTTACAAGTTTCAAATAAACCTTTTTCTTTTAAAACAGAAATTAAAGTTTCACCCATAACAGCTGGTGTTTCAGCAACTTTAATACCGCAAGCTTCCATCGTTTTAATCTTTTCAGCAGCTGTACCTTTACCGCCAGAAATAATCGCACCAGCATGGCCCATGCGTTTTCCTGGAGGTGCTGTTTGACCGCCAATAAAGCCAACAACAGGTTTCGTCATGTTCGCTTTTACCCACTCAGCAGCTTCTTCTTCCGCTGTTCCACCAATTTCACCAATCATAATAACAGCATGTGTCTCTTCATCTTCATTGAATGCTTTTAATGCATCGATGAAGTTTGTACCATTTACAGGGTCACCACCGATACCTACTGCAGTTGACTGGCCGATTCCTTCTTGTGTTAATTGATGTACAGCTTCATATGTTAACGTACCTGAACGAGATACGATACCTACATGACCTTTTTTATGAATGTATCCTGGCATAATACCAATCTTACACTCATCTGGCGTAATAACACCTGGGCAGTTTGGTCCAAGGAGACGTGTTTTCTTACCTTGCATGTATTTCTTAACATTTACCATATCCAATACAGGGATACCTTCTGTGATACATACTACTAAATCAAGCTCTGCATCAACAGCTTCCATAATTGCATCCGCAGCAAAAGCAGGTGGAACGTATACAACAGAAGCGTTTGCACCTGTTGCTTTTACAGCGTCTTCTACTGTATTAAATACTGGTACACCTTCGATTTCAGTACCACCTTTACCAGGCGTTACACCACCGACGATTTTTGTACCATATTCAATCATTTGCTTTGTGTGGAATAAACCTTGAGAACCTGTAATACCTTGTACAATAACTTTTGTATCTTTATTAACTAATACGCTCATTTCTTCTCCCCCGCTTTCTATTAGCCTACTAGTGAAACAATTTTTTGTGCACCGTCTGCCATAGATTCTGCTGCAACAATATTTAAACCAGATTCATTTAAAATTTTCTTTCCTAACTCTACATTAGTACCTTCAAGACGAACAACAAGTGGTAATTCAAGGCCCACTTGTTTTGTTGCCTCGATAACACCTTCCGCAATTACATCACATTTCATAATTCCACCGAAAATGTTAACAAAAATACCTTTTACATTTTTGTCAGAAAGAATAATTTTGAAAGCTTCTGTAACTTTTTCAGCTGTAGCACCGCCACCAACATCTAAGAAGTTAGCTGGATCGCCGCTATAATGTTTAATAATATCCATCGTTGCCATCGCAAGTCCTGCACCATTTACCATACAACCAATATTTCCATCTAATGAAATATAGTTTAAGTCATATTTAGAAGCTTCCACTTCTTTTGGATCTTCCTCATCAAGATCACGAAGTTCTAAAATATCTTTATGACGATATAAAGCATTAGAATCGAAGTTTAATTTTGCATCTAATGCCATAACTTTACCGTCACCTGTTGTAACAAGCGGGTTAATTTCTGCAATAGAGCAATCTTTTTCAATAAACGCACGGTATAAGCCCATCATAAACTTCACAGCTTGTCCAACAAGCTCATTTGGAATATTGATATTAAATGCAATACGACGTGCTTGGAAGCCTTGCAAACCTACCGCAGGATCAATATATTCTTTAAAGATTTTTTCTGGTGTTTTCTCTGCTACTTCTTCAATTTCTGTGCCGCCTTCTTCAGACGCCATTAACACAACTTGAGAAGTTGCACGATCTAATACAAGACCAACATAATATTCTTTTTTAATGTCGCATCCTTCTTCGATAAGTAAGCGCTTTACTTCTTTACCTTCAGGACCTGTTTGATGAGTTACAAGCGTTTTCCCTAGAATTTCCTCTGCATATGTACGAACTTCATCTAAGTTCTTTGCTACTTTTACACCGCCGGCTTTGCCGCGTCCGCCAGCATGAATTTGTGCTTTTACTACACATACACTCGTTCCTAATTCTTTCGCTGCTTCTACAGCTTCTTCTACTGTAAAGGCAACCTTCCCGTTCGGAACGCTTACCCCATAGTTTCTAAGGACTTCTTTCCCCTGATACTCGTGGATATTCATGGTCCCATCCTCCCCTATCTTCCTGTTTTACTCGAAAAGTTTTTTAATGTTTTTAAACACTACATTGCCATTGTATAAAATGATTGCCACGCTGTCTACAATAAAGTGTCAGAAAACTGAAATCGCTTTATTCTTTTTTTGAAAATAGTAATGTTAATATACAAAAATAAAAAATAAGCTGTAGATTACAGCTTATTTTTTATTCATATCTTTAATTGGAGCAAACGTTTTCCGATGCTCATCTAACACACCATAAGTTTCAATCGCTTGTAAATGCTGTTTCGTTCCATAACCCATATGTTGCTCGAATCCATACTGCGGATATCGTTTTCCAAGCTCCTTCATCATACGATCACGCGTTACTTTCGCAATTACAGATGCAGCCGAAATAGAAATGCTTTTCGCATCTCCTTTAATAATAGACGTTTGAAGGATTGAAGTCGGAAGTTCCATCGCATCAATTAACAAATGCTCTGGTGTACAAGATAAATTTGCAACAGCATCCAGCATCGCTTGTTTCGTCGCTTGGTAAATATTTATTTCATCGATTACATTAGGTGGTATAATCCCAATCCCGATTGCTAATGCCTTCTCTTGAATTTCACCATAAAACCGCTCACGCTTCGCCTCACTCAGCTTTTTCGAATCATTTAAACCTGGTATATAGAAATCTTCTGGAAGCACAACAGCAGCAGCAACAACAGGCCCCGCTAACGGTCCTCTTCCTACTTCATCAATACCAGCAATAGATACTATCCCTCTTTGCCGGAGCGCACCTTCATAAATTGACATCTCAATAAATTTTTGTTTTTCTTTTTCTTTATCCCCTTGTTGTTTTTTCCATTTTGTAATGAGTCTTTGCACACCTTTTCGTTCATCTGCTAATAACATAGCAAAACGTTCGTCGTCTTCTTGTACAATTTCTTGCAATAGCTCTTCTATTTCTTGAATTGTTTGTTTTTTAGACATACACAGTTCCTCCTCCAAATAAGAAAAGGCGTGCAAAAGCGCGCCTTTTCTTTCCCGTTTAATATTATCTCTGTATTCAGAAGAACGAAAGACACCGGGTTTAAAATAACTACCAGTAAAAATTAAATGAATGAAACGAACAAACTAGAAATCTAGCTTTATCCCGCACTAACGGGCAGTAATATCCCCCGCAAAATTCAGAGAGTAGCGAAGAAGATAAGCGGGGGATATAAGCCCAATTGGTGAGAGCTTTTCATCAGGGGGAGATAAAGAAAATCCCCCCTGATGAAAATTTCACTTTATGCTTCTTCAATTATTTCTTCTGGTGTTTCAAATGTCATTTTTCCAAGTTTACCACCACGAAGCTCACGAAGAACAAGTTCTGATGTCTTGTCATAATCAACAAGTCCTCCACCCATTAAACAGCCTCTATTCTTTCCAATTGCATCAAATAGTTCCACAATATCTTCTGGGATGTCATTTAACTTATAACGCTCTTTCAAACGTTCTGGATACTGTTTCTCCATAAACCGAAGTGCATATACAGCCACATCTTGTAAATTTAAAATAGAATCTTTAATCGCACCAGTCGTCGCAAGACGAAGCCCAACCATTTCATCTTCAAATTTCGGCCACAAAATACCCGGCGTATCTAGTAATTCCATTTCTTTTCCTACTTTAATCCACTGCTGGGCCGTTGTTACACCTGGACGATCGCCTGTTTTCGCGATATTTTTCTTTGCTAATTTATTAATTAATGTTGATTTTCCAACGTTCGGAATACCCACAATTAAAGCGCGAATTGCTCGCGGTTTAATACCTTTAGCAATCATCTTATCAAACTTTTCTTTCACCAGTTCCTTACATGCTGCTGTAATTTCTTTCATACCTTGTCCAGCTTGCGCGTTAATAGAAATTGCTTTATGACCTTTTCCCTCAAAATACGCAATCCATTCCTTTGTTACACGATCATCTGCCATATCCGCTTTATTTAAAACGACAAGCCTTGGCTTATGCGTAATAATTTCATCAATCATCGGATTTCGTGATGATAATGGCAATCTTGCATCAACAAGTTCAATTACAACATCGATTAATTTTAACTTTTCTGTTACCTGCCGCCTTGCTTTGGCCATATGACCTGGAAACCATTGAATTACCATATTTCCACCTTCTTTTCTACGTTCATTTTACAATACGAGCATCTTTTAATGGCCAATATAACATATTAGCTTTCCCAATCACTTGGTCTATTGAAATTGTTCCAATTGTACGACTATCTTTACTAAAACGGCGATTGTCTCCTAATACAAATAATTCTCCTTCAGGAACCGTTGTCTTCCCTGTAATTTCTTCAAGCTTAAAATCATATGTTAGCGGGCCTTCAGAAAGCTGCTTTTTTTCCTCATCTAAATACGGCTCTTCATACGGCTTTCCGTTAATATAGAGTGTGTCGTTTCGATATTCTACCTGATCACCCGGCAAACCAATGACACGTTTAATGTAATCTTTATCTTCCGTTGCTTGAAACACAATAATATCAAAGCGTTTTGGTTCGCTAATGTGGTATCCAATTTTGTTGACAATCATTCGATCACGATCATGAAGAGTTGGTGACATAGATACACCATCTACAAGAATCGGAGCAAAGAAAAACTGTCTAATAATCCAAGCTAAGACAACAGCGATTAAAATGGCTTTTATCCATTCCCAAAGCGTACTTTTTTGTTTCGTCATGCGGTTCCCCTCCACAATTATGTAAGCTGTTTGTATACGAGCGAAAATAAAGCTAGATTGGAAAAAGGGAGCTTGCAAATACAAGCTCCCATACATGTCTTATCGAATTTCTTTAATACGTGCTTTTTTACCGCGAAGGTTGCGTAAGTAGTATAACTTAGCACGACGTACTTTACCACGGCGAAGTACTTCGATTTTCGCGATTCTTGGCGTGTGAACTGGGAATGTACGTTCAACACCTACACCGTAAGAAATCTTACGAACTGTGAATGTTTCGCTAATTCCGCCACCACGACGTTTAATTACAACACCTTCAAAAATCTGAATTCTCTCACGAGTACCCTCTACAACTTTTACGTGTACGCGTAAAGTGTCACCAGGACGGAATGAAGGTAAATCAGTTTTTAATTGATTTTTTGTAATTTCTGCGATTAATTGTTGCATATTCAATTCTCTCCTTCCAAACAGATGCTCTTGCAAAGTCATTTCATAAATTACAGCGGAACACCGTTGTTAACGGCTACTCTCTATAAGTAGCACAAGTGTTATAATAGCATATTGCTCGTTCTGTTGCAATAGCATTTTTTTACTTCTCTTCTTTAAATTCCGCCAACCATTTTTCTTCTTGTTTTGATAAACTACGTTCCTCTAATAAATCAGGGCGGCGCATATACGTACGACGAAGTGATTCTTTATGACGCCACTCTTCAATATTTTTATGATTACCAGACATAAGTACATCTGGTACTTTCATTCCACGAAAATCCATTGGTCTTGTATAATGCGGGTGTTCGAGTAAACCTGTACTAAATGAATCTTCTATTTGTGATTGTTGATTTCCTAGGACATCAGGCAATAGACGTACAACACTGTCTGTAATAACCATAGATGCCAACTCTCCGCCTGTTAATACATAATCTCCTATTGAAATTTCATCTGTTACAAGGTGCTCACGAACACGCTCATCATACCCTTCATAATGACCACACACAAAAATTATATGTTCTTCTTGCGCTAACTCTTCAGCTTTCTTTTGCGTAAAACGCTCTCCTTGCGGACACATTAACACAATACGTGGTTTACGCTCTGTTTCCTTCGTTAACTGTTCTACCGCATCAAAAATCGGCTGTGGTGTTAACACCATCCCCGCTCCCCCGCCATACGGGTAGTCATCGACACTATTATGTTTATTGGTTGAATAATCACGGAAGTTCACAACTCTTAGTTGCACAGCTTCTTTTTCTTGTGCTTTTTTTAATATAGAAGAACCAAAAACACCTGTGAACATTTCTGGAAACAAGGTTAAAATATCGATTTTCATTACAGTAATCCTTCCATTACTTGAATTGTTACAAGCTTTTCATCAATGTTTACTTGTAAGACAACTTCCTCGATATATGGGATTAAAACATCTTGGCCTTTTGGTTGTTTGATAACCCAAACATCGTTTGCGCCAGGAGAAAGAATTTCTTTAATCGTACCAATTGTTTCTCCGTCTTCTGTTACAACGGTACAACCAATAATTTCGTGATAATAATACTCTCCTTCAGCCAAGTCTCCAAGCTGCTCCTCTGGAACTTTTAATAAAGAGCCTTTCAATTGCTCTACTTCATTTACATTGTTATAACCTTCAAAAGTCAGTAAATCAAAAGATTTATGCTGACGATGAGAAGTTACCTTTACAACCAGTGGCTCAGTCCCTTTCTCTTGCCATATGTATAATGTGTTTCCTACTTTATAACGCTCTTCCGGAAAATCTGTACGTGAAATTACACGCAATTCTCCTCTAACACCGTGAGTATTTACAATTTTCCCTACATTAAACCATTTTGTCATAAACAGCACGTCACCCCTGTTTGTTATATGTCGTTAGCATCTCCATTCTCTATGCTGAAGATGCGATTTATCTTAAAATGTTAAAAAAGGGTGAGGAACAGATCCTCGCCCTTTTTATGCTTATTGAATTTCCAGCGTTACTTTCTCATTTTGATGATGTCCCGCTGCATATAAGATCGTTCGAATTGCTTTTGCAACTCGCCCTTGTTTCCCAATGACTTTACCCACATCCTCAGGATGTACGGTTAATCGATACTTCATCTCTCCGTTGTACAGTTCCTGTGTAACCTTTACATCTTCAGGATGATCCACAAGGGGTTTAACAATTGTTTCGATTAACCCTACCATAGCCATTGTTCGAATTACTTACCTTGTTTAGATAAATGGAATTTCTCCATGATACCTTGTTTAGAGAACAGGTTACGAACTGTATCAGATGGTTTCGCACCGTTTCCTAACCATTTTAATGCTGCTTCTTCGTTGATTTTAACTTCAGCTGGTTGAGCAACTGGATTGTAAGTTCCGATTTCCTCGATGAAACGTCCGTCACGAGGAGAACGAGAATCTGCAACAACTACACGATAGAAAGGAGATTTTTTAGCTCCCATACGTTTTAAACGAATTTTAACTGCCATTTATAAAGCACCTCCGAATATATTTCACACAGATAATAATATTAGCAAAAAGAGTGACCCTTTGTAAAGTAAAATTTCTTAACAGAGCCATCTTTTTTTCCTTACATAAATGGAAACTTCATGCCACCTAGTCCTTTTTTCTTACCTTTTTGCATACCAGACATCGTTTTCATCATCTTTTTCATATCTTCAAATTGTTTCAAAAGACGATTGATCTCTTGTACAGTTGTACCGCTACCTTTAGCGATACGTTTCTTACGACTGGCGTTAATCATTTCCGGTTGTTCACGCTCTAATTTCGTCATTGAGCGAATAATCGCTTCAATGTGCCCAATTTGCTTTTCATCAACTTGAACATTTTTTAATCCTTTAATTTTCCCGGCACCAGGAAGCATATTAAGAAGTTCATCAAGCGGTCCCAATTGACGCACTTGTCCTAATTGCTCTAGAAAATCATCCAACGTAAAGGAAAGTGTACGCATTTTTTGCTCAAGTTCTCTTGCTTTTTCTTCATCAACTGTCGCCTGCGCCTTTTCAATTAACGTCAGAACATCACCCATACCTAAAATACGCGATGCCATACGTTCTGGATGAAATACCTCTAATGCATCTAATTTCTCACCCATACCAGCAAATTTAATTGGTGTGTTTGTAACAGCTTTAATAGATAGTGCTGCACCTCCGCGCGTATCACCATCTAATTTTGTTAATACGACACCCGTTAAACCAAGCTGTTCATGGAAACTTTGAGCCACATTAACCGCATCTTGTCCTGTCATTGCATCAACAACAAGGAAAATTTCATCCGGATTGGCTACTTCTTTAACTTGTGCTAATTCATCCATGAGCTCCTCATCAATATGCAGACGGCCTGCTGTATCAATAAGAACATAATCATGGTGATCTTCTTTAGCTTTCGCAATCGCTTGCTTGGCAATTTCAACAGGACTTACCTTGTCGCCTAAAGAGAAAACCGGCATATCCAATTGCTTACCGAGTGTTTCAAGCTGTTTAATTGCTGCTGGGCGATAAATATCAGCCGCGACCAACATCGGTTTACGATTATGCTTTTTACGAAGCAAATTCGCAAGCTTACCTGTTGTCGTCGTTTTACCTGCACCTTGCAAACCAACCATCATAATAACAGTTGGCGGACGGTTAGAGACAGCAATTTTACTCTGCTCTCCACCCATTAATTCTGTAAGTTCTTCCTGTACTACTTTAATAACTTGCTGTCCAGGTGTTAAACTTTTCATTACATCTTGTCCGACAGAACGTTCAGACACACGCTTAACAAAATCTTTTACTACTTTAAAGTTAACGTCTGCCTCTAAAAGAGCAAGACGAACTTCTCTCATCATTTCTTTTACGTCGGCTTCAGTTACTTTCCCTTTGCCGCGAATTTTTTGCATTGTCTGTTGAAGTCGGTCGGCTAATCCTTCAAATGCCATATTGCCGCCCTCCTAATCTAAATTTTCGATAGCTTCAACAACTTGTTTCACTTGTTCATCTACATGCTCTTCTTCGCTGATTAGCTGCTTTAACTTTGCAACAAGTTGCTGCCTTTCTTGAAACTTTTGAAGTAACAATAACTTTTCTTCATATTCTTCAAGCATCGCTTCTGTCCGTTTAATGTTATCATACACTGCTTGGCGGCTCACTTCAAATTCTTCTGCAATTTCACCAAGCGATAGATCATCAAGATAGTAAAGTGACATATAACTTCTTTGTTTTGGCGTTAACAACGAATGATAAAAATCAAATAAATAATTCATTCTCGTTGTTTTTTCGAGCATGTTGAATCACCCTTTGTTAAGTGAATTACCTTTACATGAATTAGTTTACATGGAGAGCAAAAGTGTGTCAAGTTTTTTTCTTAACATCTTATTTAAATTCAAAAATAAGAAGCGGCAAGCACCGCCTCTTATTTTTTACCAAAAACATTTTCTACTTAGATATACGTAAATTCAGCAAACTATTAGTAGCAGATAAAGTCTATCACTAATAAAAACCTTGCTTTATTCCACTTCTGTTTCTACAAAGTCTGCAAATAGTCCATATACATATTGTTCTGGATCAAATGCTTGTAAATCATCCATTTGTTCTCCAAGGCCGACAAATTTCACCGGTACATCCATCTCATTACGAATTGCTAATACAATTCCACCTTTAGCAGTTCCGTCTAATTTCGTTAGGACAATGCCTGTTACATTTGTCGCCTCGCGGAATGTCTTCGCTTGACTTAAACCATTTTGTCCTGTTGTTGCATCAATGACAAGTAATACTTCATGAGGAGCTCCAGGAACTTCACGTTCGATTACACGTTTTACTTTTTCTAACTCTTTCATTAAATTAACTTTATTTTGCAAACGGCCTGCTGTATCGCATAACAATACATCAACTTTTCGTGATTTTGCAGCCTGAATGGCATCGTACATAACAGCTGCTGGATCCGAACCTGATCCTTGTTTAATTACATCTACACCAACACGTTCTCCCCATACTTCTAGCTGTTCAATCGCACCAGCACGGAATGTATCGCCAGCTGCCAATAATACAGACTTGCCGTCCGATTTAAATTTATGTGCCATTTTTCCAATCGTCGTTGTTTTCCCAACACCGTTTACCCCAACAAATAAAATAACCGTCAAGGCGTTATCTTGTACATTTAACTCATTATTAAAGTTACCGTCTCCTTTGTAAATCTCAATTAGTTTTTCAGAGATAACAGCTTGTACTTCTCTTGGGTCCTGGATATTACGACGTTTCACTTCATCTCTTAATTGGTCAATTAATTCCATTACTGTGGACACACCCACATCCGCACCAATTAAAATTTCTTCTAACTCTTCGAAGAAATCTTCGTCAACTTTACGATAACGATATACTAAGTCATTTACCTTTTCAGCAAAAGAATTTCTCGTTTTCTCTAAACCTTGTTTAAACTTCTCTGATACCGTATCTGTTTGTTTTGAAATTTTTTCTTTTAATTTTTTAAAAAAGCTCATTCTTTCCCATCCTTTCTATTCACTTGTCACAACTTCTGCTCCGTCATCTAAACGAACGGATACAAGCTTGGAAACACCAGATTCCTGCATCGTTATACCATATAGTACATCTGATTCTTCCATTGTTCCTTTTCGGTGTGTAATAACTATAAATTGTGTTTCATCACTAAACTTTCTCAAGTACTGCGCAAAACGAGCAACGTTCGCTTCATCCAGCGCTGCTTCAACCTCATCAAGTACACAAAACGGTACAGGACGAACTTTTAAAATACTAAACAGCAATGCAATTGCTGTTAATGCTCGTTCTCCTCCAGAAAGAAGACCTAAATTTTGCAATTTCTTTCCTGGTGGCTGTGCAACAATATCAATTCCTGTATTTAATAAATCTTGCGGGTTTGTCATAACTAAATCCGCACGCCCTCCGCCAAATAATTCACTAAACACAAACTGGAATTCTGTACGAATTGCTTGGAATGTATAAGAAAAGCGTTTTTTCATTTCCTCATCCATCTCGTCAATTACTTGATGCAGTGTTGTTTTCGCCTCTTCCAAATCATCACGCTGCTCTAATAAGAACGTATGACGCTCAGATACGCGCTCGTATTCATCAATTGAACCTAAGTTTACTGTCCCAAGTTCTTCAATGGATAATTTAATTAATTTCACTTTTTTACGAGCTTCATCACCAGACATTGTCATCGTATACTTTTGTTTCGCCGCTTCAAAAGAAATGGTATACGTTTCTTGTAAGTGCTGCAAGCGGTTTTCTAGCTCCACGTCTAAACGATTTATTTTTACTTCTTCATCTTTTAATACATCAAGCAAATATTTATGCTGACGTTTCGCTTCTTTTACTTCTAAATCTAAATATTCTAGTCGCCCTTGTAAATCCAGACGTTGTTCACGGCGTGAGCTAATTAATTCAACAGTTTGATTTCGATCGTGGGTTTTCTTTTGAATCATACTTGTAATTTGCTCTTCACCACTGGAATTCGATGTCATTTCTTGTTTCAAGAATGCTAAATCTTCTTTTGTCTTTATAAGATTCTTTTTCGTCTCATCTTGTTCTTTTGTGAGGCGGTCTACTGTCTCTTTTTGATTTGATAATCGTTGTTGCTTTTCAGCTACTTGCACTTTTAACTCCGTAATTTCTATCTGCACTTTTTCTTTCGAAGAATGTTGCTCACTCTTTTGCTTTGTTAATTCTTTAATTGTTGTATCAAGCTGCATAATTTTTTCTTGCAGCTCTGTAAGCGTTTTTTCTAGCTCTGTTTTCCGCCCTTGTATCTTCACTTGATCTTGCAAAAATCCTTCTAGCTCTAAATCATAAATAGATAAGCGTTCATTAATGCGATGCTCTTCTAGTTCTAACTGATTAATCTCTTCTTTACATGCTTGTTCATCTACACGCTTTTCATCGACGCTTTGTCGAAGTTCTTTCATCTGCACTTCTTTTTCTTGTATTTCTTGTTTTAGCTCTTTGACATAGCTTTCTAGCTTCGCCGTCTTTTCTTCCATATCTGTCAACTTTTCGTTCCACTCTTCTAACTCACGTTGGCGTCCTAATAAAGATGAATTCGTTTGCTTCACAGCACCACCCGTCATTGAACCCCCTGGATTTACAAGGTCGCCTTCTAATGTAACAATACGATAACGATATTGTAGCTGCTTTGCTAATTCATTCGCTCCTTTTAAATCATGAGCGACAATTACCGTACCTAATAAATTTGTAATAACATTTTCATATTTATTATTGTACTGCACAAGCTCTGAAGCTACTCCTATAAATGATGAGTGCTGGTTTACAATCCGAAGCTGCTCTGTCCTAAGTGCTCTCCCTTTAATTACACTTTGCGGTAAAAAGGTCGCACGTCCATGACGATTTTGCTTTAAAAATGCAATTGCTCGGCGCGCATGTTCTTCTGTTTGTACAACAACATGCTGCATTGCTGCTCCAAGCGCAATTTCCATTGCCACTTCATACTTTTTCGGTACAGTAAGAAGTTCTGCAACTGCACCTTCAATACCATGCAACTGGCTATCACGTGCCTTTAATACTTCACGGACTCCTTGATAAAATCCTGAATAATCCTCTTGCATTTCCTCAAGCATTTCTTTACGAGAACGAGCTTGCTGAACGTATTGATATGCTTGATACAATTTGCTCTCATTTTCACTATATTGTTCTTTACATTTTCCAAGTGCAATGTCCGTTTGCTTCATATTTGACAGCAGATTTGTAATTTGCTCTTTTATATGTTCATATTTTTCAACGAACGTTGATTTTTTCTGTGCAATTTCTATGCCCATCTGCACATATTTTTCATTTTCTTCGTCAAGACGCTGGTTTTTGAAATCTCTTTGTTTAAATTGTTCCTCTAACATAGAAAGTTCATTTCGATAACTTGCCTGTTGATTTAAAAGTTCAATATAATCACCTTTTAAATACTCAATTTGCTCATCTAAATTTTGTACATATGTAGACAACAATCTTTCATTATCATGCAGTTTCTGTTCTAACTCTTTCACATGATTTGCCAATTTCATTAATTCGTCTGTTCCTTGCGCAACACTGCCTTCATATGCAGAAACTTTATCTGTTAATTCATGAATGAGTGCTTCTAACTGTGCACAATGTGTTGTGGCATTGTGCTTTCTTTCTTTCAGCAGCTCGCGTTGTCCTTCTAATTTTTCAAGTTCTTTACTAGAAAGAAGAAGAACCTCTTGCAAAGATTGAACAGATTCATCAATGGCTTGTACATTTCCACGCACTTCTTCTAAATCCGCTTCATTTTTTTGAAGATGTGCTGATAATTTCACTTCTTCATCTTTGTTATGTTTAAATTGCTCGCGAAGCGCTTCCCATTTTTCATGTAACTCTTCAATTTCATACACAATTAATGCCGCTTCAACTTTTTCTAATTCTTCTTTTTTCTCAAGATAGTCTTTTGCAATAGAAGCTTGTCTTTCGAGAGGTTCAACTTGATCACTCAATTCATGAATAATATCTTCTACACGATTTAAATTATCCTGCGTCTCCGCTAATTTTCCTTCCGCTTTCTTTTTACGGATTTTATATTTCAGTACACCAGCCGCTTCTTCAAAAATACTACGGCGATCTTCCGCTTTACTACTTAAAATCTCTTCTACTTTTCCCTGACTGATAATAGAAAATGCTTCACGTCCCATACCTGAGTCCATGAATAAATCTACAATATCTTTTAAACGACAAGGTTGTTTATTAATAAGAAAATCACTATCTCCTGAACGATATACTCGTCTTGTTACACTTACTTCGTTATATTCAATCGGCAGACGCTGATCCTCATTATTTAATGTTAATGTTACCTCAGCAACATTCAACGCTTTACGTGTATCACTACCCGAAAAAATAATATCTTCCATTTTCGCACCGCGCAGCGACTTTACGGATTGCTCACCAAGTACCCAACGAATGGCATCTGTAATGTTACTTTTTCCGCTTCCATTTGGACCTACTACAGACGTTACACCTGGTACAAAGTCAATCGATACGCGTTCTGCAAAAGATTTAAATCCTGCTATCTCTAACCGTTTTAAAAACACGAAAGGCCTTCCCCCTTTATGCACAAGGAATCCCCCTAAGTATAAGGGGGATTCTCTATTAATGCTCTATGAATGCTCTTTTAATTTTTCTAACGCTTCTTGGGCAGCATGCTGTTCTGCCTCTTTCTTAGACTTTCCACTTCCAAGCCCTAATGCTTCGCCGTTTAATGTAACACGCGATACAAACTCTCGATTATGGGCTGGTCCTTTTTCTTGCAAAATTTGATATTCTATATTACCGCTACCATCACGCTGAATTAATTCTTGTAGTTGACTTTTAAAATCCATCACATGAGAAAAAGCACCTTCATTAATTTTCGGATAAACAACTGTTTTTAAAAATCCCCATACCTTGTCTAAACCTTGGTCCAAGTAAAGTGCACCAATAAACGCTTCAAAGACATCCGCTAATAACGCTGGACGTTCGCGACCTCCTGTCATTTCTTCCCCTTTTCCTAAAAGGACAAGATTACCAAATGCCAGCTCATTCGCAAAACGAACGAGAGAAGGTTCACATACAATAGCCGCGCGAAGTTTTGTTAATTCTCCCTCGCTCATTGTCGGATATTTTTGAAACAAATATTGCGAAACCGTCAGTTCTAGTACCGCATCACCAAGAAATTCAAGACGCTCATTATCTTCATGTGGCTTTTTCCGATGCTCATTCACATACGATGAATGCGTAAATGCTTGTATCAACAATTTTTCATTTGTAAATGTAATACCTATTTTCGCTTGAAACTTTTTAAAAGCCTCGCGATATTTCGCTTCATACTTCTTATCTCTATACTTTCTGTACGGCATAGGTCCCTCCAGATATATATGCTGAGAAAGCCCCGTATATAAACGGGACTTCATCAAGCATTATAGATGACTCTCTATGTAAGTCACAGCATCGCCAACAGTAGCAATCTTTTCTGCTTCCTCATCAGAAATTTCCATTTCAAACTCATCTTCTAGTTGCATTACAAGTTCTACTACATCTAGAGAATCAGCACCTAAATCTTCTTTAAAGTTTGCAGCTGTTGTTACCTCTGTTTCGTCTACTCCTAGACGATCTACGATAATTTTCGTTACACGCTCTAAAACGTCTGCCATATTCATTCACCTCCTTTAAAAGTATTGACAAACAATTACTTTTTTAAATTTATCTATAAATTAGATCACTATTTTTCCGATCTTCTCAAGCCATTATATTTAATATTGTACAGAAAAGCTAGATGAAATCAACCTATTTCTGTAGTTTTTCCTTTTACATCACCATGCCGCCGTCAACATGAAGTGTTTGCCCAGTGATATAACGGCTCGCATCTGATGCTAAAAATGCAACCGCATTTGAAATATCTTCTGCTTCTCCAAATTTTGCAATTGGGATTAATTTTAGCATTTCATTCTTCACATCTTCCGCCAATACATCTGTCATATCTGTTACGATAAATCCAGGAGCAATTGCATTTACTGTGATATTACGACTTGCTAGCTCTTTTGCTGAAGTTTTTGTTAATCCAATTACACCCGCTTTTGCTGCAACGTAGTTTGCTTGTCCTGGGTTTCCAGTAACACCAACAACAGAGGCGATATTAATAATACGACCGTGACGTTGACGCATCATATAGCGAGATACAGCTTTTGTACATAAAAAGACACCTTTTAAGTTTGTATTAATAACAGCATCCCATTCTTCTTCTTTCATGCGCATTAATAAATTGTCTTTTGTGATACCAGCGTTATTGACAAGAATATCAATTTGACCAAATGTATCCACAGTTTGTTTTACCATATCAGTCACTTCTTCGCTACTAGCAACATTTGCTTTTACTGCAATTGCTTCTGAACCTAATTTTTTAATCTCATCTACAACTTCATTTGCTTTTAATTCGTTTCCTGCGTAGTTTACAACTACTTTCGCACCTTGTTTTGCTAAATCTAATGCAATTGCACGGCCGATTCCGCGAGATGCTCCCGTTACTAATACGACTTTATCTTTTAATAACATTAGCCTTCTCCTCTCAGTTTTGAAATGGTATCCTTCATCGTCTCTTCATCATATATTGCATATACTTTCGCAGATGGAGCGATTGATTTCATAAGACCAGCTAAAACTTTCCCAGGCCCAATTTCAATAAATGTATCCACACCGAGCTCTACCATCCGTTCAATGGATGGGTACCATAATACAGGGGAATAGAGTTGTTCAATTAATTTTTCTTGAATATCCTCTTTACGAGTAATGCAATCTGCTGTTACATTTGCAACAACGGGAATCTTCACATCGTGAATTGAAATTTCATTTAATACACCACGAAACTTCTCAGCAGCTGGTTTCATAAGCGATGAATGAAACGGACCGCTAACGCGCAGTGGAATTGCACGTTTCGCACCATTTTCTTTCGCTCTTTCTGAAGCCAATTCCACACCCTGCTTTGTACCAGAAATGACAATTTGCTTCGTGCTATTCATATTCGCAACTTGAACAGCATATCCTTCCTGCGTCACCTCTTCAGTCACCTGCTTTAACATATCCGGATCCGCTCCTAGAATAGCTGCCATTGCACCTTCGCCATTTGGCACAGCTTCTTCCATGTACTCACCGCGTTTTCTTACAGCGTATACACCATCTTCAAATGACATAGCACCCGCTGCTACTAGTGCACTATACTCACCTAAACTATGTCCTGCAACATAGTCAGGTTTAATCTCATACTGCTCCAATGCCTTTAAAATTGCAATACTTGTCGTTAACAATGCTGGTTGTGCATTTGTTGTTAACGTCAACGTTTCTTGAGGTCCCTCAAAAATAAGTGATGAAAGAGAATCTTTTAAAATTTCATCAGCCTGATGAAATACTTTCGCAACCTCTTCATGACTTTCTGCTAATTGTTTTCCCATTCCAACTGCCTGTGAACCTTGTCCTGGAAAAAGAAATGCTAGTTTTCCCATTTCAAACCCTCCTCATTATTGAAGCGGCTCCTCCTCTATTACACTCGTAATAGTAGGAATAACTTCCTTCGCTACCATTTCTCTAGTTTGACGAATCGCGCTAAAAATCGATTGATCATTGGAAGAACCATGCGCTTTGATGACAGGAGCTTTCAATCCAAATAAAGCAGCTCCTCCATACTCTGAATAATCCATTTTATCTTTCAACACCATAAGCTTTGGTTTTAATACCGCCGCCGCTAGTTTACTTGTAAACGAACTCATTAATTGCTCTTTTAGCATCGAGAATAATGCAAGTGCAGTACCCTCTAACGTTTTAAGGGCAACATTTCCGGTAAATCCATCACAAACAACCACATCAGCTACACCTTGTAATAAGTCTCGTGATTCTACATTTCCAACAAAGTTAATCGGTGCATCTTTTAGCATTGCAAAAACTTGCTTAGAAAGCTCGTTTCCTTTTCCATCCTCAGTTCCAACATTTAAAAGACCTACGCGAGGATTAGCAATTCCTCTCACTTTCTCTGCATATACAGACCCCATTACAGCATATTGGTATAAATGAATTGCTTTTGCATCGACGTTTGCTCCAACATCTAACATAACAAAGCCTTTACCATCTACTGTTGGCATAGTAGGCGAAAGAGCTGGGCGCTCAATCCCTTCTATACGTCCAATTACAAATAATCCAGCTGCCATAAGAGCCCCCGTATTCCCTGCGGAAATACAAGCATCAGCTGCACCTTCTTTTACTTGCTGCGCAGCAAGTACCATCGAAGCTTGTTTTTTGCGACGTACCGCTCGTACCGGCTCATCCGTTCCTTCAATTACTTCATCTGTATGCAATACAGTAATACGTTCTTCACTTGTTAAATACTTGCGGATTTCGTCTTCTTTTCCTACTAGTGTAATATGTAAATCTGAATATTGTTTAATTGCTTTCATTGCTCCGAGCACGACAGATTTTGGCGCATGATCGCCACCCATTGCATCTATTGCGATTCTCATAAGTTGTTACCTTCCTCACTATAATTACTAGATCGATACATTTCAAAAGTGCCTTTAAAAACAAGTTCATCTCCAACAAAACTTTGCACTTTGACAACCGTCCGTCCTTTATCATTCTCCACATCTTCAACACGCGCTTTTGCAACAACACGCTCTCCTAATTTTACAGGACGAATATATCGAATGGTAGACTTCGCAGTTAAAGCTAATTCTTCATCAATAACTGCAACAGCTAATGAGTTCGCTTGCGCAAATAAGTGATGCCCACGAGCAATTTGATTACGTTTAAAGACATGTTCCTCTTTCACTTCAAAAATCGAAATCGCATGTCTATCTAATTCTATATCAATAATTTCTCCTACCACTTCATCAAGGGGCAAGGATTTTACATCTTCTTCATGTTGTTTCGTTGCCACATGTTTAATCCGTTCCCTTAATTCTGGAATTGATAATTCCATGCGATCAAGACGAATTGTTTGAATACTCACTTGAAATTGTTCAGCTAATTCTTCATCCGTAATAAACGGATTTGCTTCTATTGTTTGTTGTAACAACTCTTGTCTTTCTTTTTTCCTTCTTTTTTTCATTCCGCACCATCCATTTTTATGACTAGGTACTAACAGTAGTATATAAGCATTAAATACAGAATGCAACATTTTTTTGTTTCTTCCGTTTTAATCAAGCTTTTCCCCTTGGAAAACTCCTGATTTTTCCAAATAACTTCGCAGCATTTCATACTGCTCACTTTGCCAAAATGCAGTTGAATCAACAAGTAAAGCAGCATCTTGCCTAGCTGTTTCTAATGCTCGATAATCATGTACCATATCAGCTACTTTAAATTCAGGTAAACCACTTTGCTTACTTCCAAAGAAATCTCCAGGACCACGCAATTCTAAATCTTTTTCTGATAACACAAAACCATCATTCGTCTCTGTCATGATGCGCATACGTTCTTTTCCTGTTTCTGATTTCGGATCAGCAATTAAAATACAGTAAGATTGTTCACTTCCACGCCCCACACGCCCACGAAGTTGGTGAAGTTGCGATAATCCAAAACGTTCTGCATCATAGATAACCATCATTGTTGCATTTGGCACGTTCACACCAACTTCTACAACTGTTGTCGAAATGAGAATTTGCACTTTATTTTCGCTAAATTGATGCATTACTTCGTCTTTCTCCTGAGAAGAAAGGCGCCCATGCATCAAACCAACTTGAAATTTCCCTTGATAATGATGGGTCAGCATACTATGCAAATCAATTGCATTTTGTACGTCTAGTTTCTCTGATTCTTCAATTAGTGGACAAATGACATATGCTTGTCGTCCTTTGTTCACTTCTTTCTCGACAAATCCAAGAACACGTTCAAACATATCATGTTTCGCCCAGTACGTTTCAATCACTTTACGACCTGCTGGCATCTCATCAATGATTGATACATCCATTTCACCAAACGCAGTAATTGCTAATGTACGAGGAATTGGTGTCGCTGTCATAAATAAAACATCTGGACTTTCACCTTTTTCTCTTAAAACGCGACGCTGCGCTACACCAAAACGATGTTGTTCATCCGTAATAACGAGCCCAAGTCTGTGAAATATAACTTCATCTTGAATTAGAGCATGCGTTCCAACGAGAATATCAATTTCTCCTTGTTCTAGCCTAGCTAATACTTCACGGCGACGCGCTCCCTTTACAGAGCTTGTTAATAATTCAATGTTCATATTAAAATAAGAAAATATAGATACGAGTGATTGATAATGCTGCTCCGCTAAAATTTCTGTCGGTACCATTAATGCCCCTTGATATCCAGCTAATTTCGCAGCATATAAAGCAATTGCGGCAACTATCGTTTTCCCAGAACCTACATCCCCTTGTAATAAACGATTCATTCGATACGGCGACTGCAAATCTTTCATAATTTCCGAAACAACGCGATACTGCGCATTTGTTAACGGAAAGGGCAGCGCTTCTATAAACTCTTCTAACTGCTCAAGAGAGACACTTTTTGTTACACCCTTTGAGCTTTCTCGTTCCATTTTGCGAAGTGCCTGCATCTTTAATTGAAACAAGAAAAATTCTTCATATACAAAACGACGGCGCGCCTGTTTCATATCTTCTTGTCCGCTAGGAAAATGCAGGGCATACAGCGCCTCATAACGAGATAATAATTTGTAGCGGGACAACAGCCCATCTGGCAGTACTTCTTTCACAAAAGAACCATATTCTTTAAAAGCTTGTGCAATAAAACGACGCATCTGTTTTACCGTCAATTTTCCTTTAACTGAATATACCGGTTCTACTTCTTGCTGACGAACAACTGGTCCAAAGTGAAGTTCCGACACTGAAATCGTTTGACGATGTTGATCCCACTTTCCAGTTATTGTGACTGTTTCATCAATATTTAATTTTTGCTTATAGTACGGTCTGTTAAAGCATACCGCTGTAATTAAATAACGCCCAACGAGAACACGAACAGTGAGACGTGATTTCTTTTTTCCATAATACTGCAAAAGAGGGGCACTATGTACTTTCCCTTCCACCGTTACACGTTCTTCATGCTTAACTTCAGCTAAATCTTTCATTGCATAGTCTTCGTAACGATACGGAAAATGTTCTAACAAATCAGAAACCGTAAAAATCCCCATCTCATTTAATAATACAGCTGTTTCTTCTCCAATCCCTTTCACATCCGTAATAGGAACTTGCACAACTTCACTCAAGATCTTCACGCCCCGTCAAATCTTATTCCTAACCATTCACATGCACTAACACATATCTTCTTTCTTCACACGTTATATCATAATAATTACATATCCTCATTTTCATTTCGAATATACAGTCGCTACCTCTCCTATTCTACCATAGCATTAGTAGAGCGTAGTAGTCGTTTCACCTTTATCTACCCATATATATCAATTCAAATTTCAGCTAAATAGCTTTTTCTATTTTCCTACTATTTTCTTAATCACAACACTTATTATAAAGTGAAACTTCTACAAGTAGGGTTTTTCATCTCGCTTCTTGTGGCAAACTCTCACCAATAGAGCTTTTTCGGACAGTTATCCCCCACCTATCTTCCTTGCTTCTCTCTCAATCTTGAGGTGAGGGTCTTACTGCCCGCGAATAGCGGGATAAATAAGAAAGAGAGCCTCACTGTATTAGCTAGTAAGGCCCTCTCATCATTTATATTGTCTCACCCTAATACAGAGAGTAATCCCATTTTTCAATAAAGATACGCTACCTGCAAATCTAGATTGGTGGAACTAACCATCAACAGGGATGAAGTTTCACCTTATTCTACAGAAAAAATGAAAGAATATATAGGCTGATTTCCATTATGAACTTCTACCTCTACATCTTCAAAGTTTTCTGCTACAAATGCTACTAATGCAGCTACTTCTTCTTCCGATGCATCCTCACCTTGTAAAATCGTTAAGATTTCTGCATCTTCATCAAGCATATTTTCTAACAGCTTTTTCGCAGCGTTCAATTTTTCTGTATCTGTTGATACAATTTTCCCGTCTGCAATGCACATAAAATCATCTTTGTGAATTGTCACGCCATCAATCTCTGTATCACGAACCGCATACGTAATTTGACCTGTCTTCACATGTGCAAGCGCTTCGTTCATATTCGCTTCATTTTCTTCAAGCGTTCCTGCTGGATTGAAAGCAAGCATCGCCGCCATACCTTGCGGAACTGTTTTCGAACGAACAACGATTACTTCTTGGTTCACTATAGAAGCAGCTTGTTCTGCAGCCATTACAATGTTACCGTTGTTCGGTAAAATAATAATTTTTTCTGCATTAGCTTCTTCAATCGCTTTTACAATATCCTCTGTACTTGGGTTCATCGTTTGACCGCCTTCAATAACTACCGTCGCACCGATACTTTCAAACAATTCTTTAATACCAGACCCCATCGCCACCGTTACAATTCCATAAGTCTGTTTTTCTGCAGGTTGTTTCGCTTCTACCTGCATCATTGCAGGCTCATCTAACAAAGCGGTATGTTGTTCACGCATATTTTCTACTTTAATATTAATTAAGCTACCATAACGTTGTCCGTAATTCATTGCATCTCCAGGATGCTCTGCATGAATATGAATTTTCACGATTTCATCATCTGCTACAACTAGCAATGAATCACCATATGCACTAATATCTTCACGGAATTTTTGCTCAGAGAAGTTATGTTCTTTCATCTTCTCTTCGTCTAGCTTGACCATAAATTCTGTACAGTAGCCATATGTGATATCTTCTGTACTCAATTGGCTTTGTACACTACGGTGATGTTCTGCACGTACCATTTCATTCATAGATGGTTGCACTGGCTCATTAGAAGTAATTGTTTCACCTTTTAAATCAGCTAAAAATCCTTCATACACAACAACAAGGCCTTTACCACCGCTATCTACAACACCAACTTGCTTTAATACAGGTAATAAATCCGGCGTACGATTTAAAGATGCGTTCGCCTCTTTCACAACTTCTTCCATAAACAAAACAAAGTCGCGTTGTTTTTTCGCAACTGTGACTGCATATTCACTCGTTTCTCTTGCAACAGTTAAAATCGTTCCTTCAATCGGTTTCATAACTGCTTTATATGCAGTTCCTACACCAGCTTCTAAAGCATCAGCAAAGTCAACTGTTGTTAACATTTCTTTTTGCTCAATAGATTTTGAGAAACCACGGAAAAGCTGAGATAAAATTACGCCAGAATTTCCACGTGCTCCCATTAATAATCCTTTTGCTAAGCTCACTCCGACTTTCCCAGCATGCTCAGAAGGATTTTTCTTTACTTCTCGCGCTCCTGAAGTCATCGATAAATTCATGTTTGTACCGGTATCGCCATCTGGAACTGGAAAAACGTTTAAAGCATCAACTAGCTTGACGTTATTTGTTAAATTATTTGCCCCTTGCAGAATCATTTGGGCTAAACGCTTCCCATCAATTTTTTGAATTGACACAGATTTTCCTCCTTAATGCACATTACAAGTTTGTTACTTTAACTCCTTGTACGTAGATGTTCACAGAATCTACAGCTAGTCCTACTGTTTGATCTAATGTATACTTCACTTTCGTTTGAACATTGTGTGCTACCTCTGAAATTTTTGTACCATAGCTCACGATAATATACATGTCAATATGTACTTCATCGTTCTCTTTACGAACAATAACGCCTCTTGTGAAATTTTCTTTTCGTAAGATTTCTGTTAATCCATCTTTTAATTGATTTTTTGACGCCATACCAACGATGCCGTAGCAATCTACTGCAGCGCCCCCTGCAATTGTTGCAATTACTTCTGTACTAATATCAATTTGACCGTACTTTGTTTTGATTTCAATTGACATCTCTTTTCCCCCTTTAGAAATGGTGAAAGTGAGCTAGACTACTTTAATTACTATCATATAATCTTTTCAAAAAAAATTCCAACGTTCTTTACTTTCGCTCTCGTACTTATAGAATAATATAGCACTTCTTTTTATGATGAGCAAAATAGTCCATTGTTATTATACAACACATATCCCTATGATATGTCAAGTATTTTTTCTTGATTTCCGCTTTTCTTACATATAGTGTCAAGTAATTTTTCTTGATTTCTTTCTTATACACTGTTGCATTCTCTTTTTAGTTGTGTTAAATTATAGAAGTGTTTTTAGCATCGCATAAAAGACTAACATTGAAAATTACTTAGGTTACGGTAGTTAAGGGAGGGAAATATAGATGGCTCGTGTTTGTGCTATTACTGGAAGAAAAGCTCGTTCTGGTAACTCTCGTTCTCACGCAATGAACGCTACAAAACGTAAATGGGGCGCTAACCTTCAAAAAGTTCGCGTACGCATTGACGGTAAAGTTCAACGTGTTTACGTTTCTGCTAGAGCATTAAAATCTGGCAAAATCGAACGTGTTTAATAATAAAAAAGAGAGCCTATTGGCTCTGTTTTTATTATCCTCATGAAAAAAGCACCGGTAACAGGTGCTTTTTTTATTCCTTTTTAAAGGTATTTAACACCGCGCGAACAATTCCACCAAGAAATTTCGGCAACTTAATTGTATAAAATCTCATGGTTTCCCTCCTAATCCCCATTACTCCACTTGTTTACTATATGACGTAGCAACAAAAGTAGTTCTTCAATCAGTGCTTCTTATCACCATTAATATGCCAGAAGTAAATGAAAAAGTACCTTTTTCCGCAACGAGTTCATTACTAATACAAAGTGTCGATCCCCATTTTATCGTTTTATCTGTAAGAGGATATTTAAAACCGCGAAGTGTAATTCCAGTTACTATTTCTGTAACAGGAACAAAAGATATGTAAGAGAATAATGAATTTTCTTCCATTGTATATGTACCCGATTCTTTAACAGAAATTTCATTTTTATAATCTACAATGCTCATGTTTACATTTGCTTGTAAACCTTTTAGTAACATTTGAATGTTGGCTAAACTATGATCCATCCTTCCACCTGTTGCACCAAAAATCCGAATTTGTTCTGGCTCTTGTTCTAAAGCCCAATTAATTGCAATCTCCAAATCCGTTTGATCCTTTTCTTTCGGCACAATATGCAAATCTCGTTTCTGTTTTTGCATCCATACTAACTCTTCTTCTGTAACAGAATCATAATCACCAAAAGCTACTTGTGGTATTATTCCAAGCTGCAACAAACGATATACTCCTCGATCAACCGCTGCCCATACAACCTCTTCACTCTCATATTTTGAAAAATCTGCACAACACTCTACTGGACCTCCAGCTAAAATATGAATAATCATGTTCTCTCTCCTTCTATAGAAAAAAGGCAATCTACCAATAGCTAGATTACCTTGTTTCTTTAACCAATTTACCTACAAATTCATTTTTATCTCGCATTAACGGGCAGTAAGACCCCCACTGATGGAAGTTTCACTTTATCCGCGAATAGCTGCAATTGCTGCCCCGCGATCTTTTTGATTGTATACAGCAGATCCTGCAACAAGAACATTCGCTCCTGCTTCTACACATAATTTCGCTGTTTCTACATTAACGCCGCCATCAACTTCAATCTCTACTTGTAAATCGCGTTCACGAACCATGTCAGCAACTTGTTTAATTTTTGGCAATACAGAATGAATGAACTTTTGACCACCAAAGCCTGGGTTTACCGTCATAAATAGCACCATATCTGCATCTTCTAATACATGCTCAATCATCGAAACTGGTGTATGTGGATTTAAAACAACACCCGCTTTAATACCCTGCGACTTAATTAATTGAATCGTACGATGTAAGTGCGAACACGCTTCTACATGTACTGTAATAATATCCGCTCCCGCTTTCGCAAAAGCAGGAATGTACTGATCCGGATTTTCAATCATAAGATGAACATCTAGTGGTAAAGAAGTAATTGGACGAATTGCTTCTACAATCAACGGACCAATCGTAATATTTGGAACAAAATGCCCATCCATTACATCGACATGTATGTAATCTGCTCCACCTTTTTCTACATCTTTAATTTCTTCTCCCAATCTCGAAAAGTCTGCTGATAAAATCGATGGTGCAATTTTAATCATCATTAATACCTCGGCTTTCTATCTCTAATTTCTTCAACGAATTGCATATAGTGCTCATAACGATAGCGTGTAATGCTACCTTCTTCTACAGCATCTTTCACCGCACACTTCGGTTCAGAAAGATGTGTACAACCTCTAAATTTACAGTATTGACTCTGTTCTTTCAACTCCGGAAAACAATATGTGAGATCTTCTACTTCCATATCGATAAAATCCAGTGAACTAAACCCAGGTGTATCCGCAACAAGGCCGCTCCCTACTTCAATTAATTCCACATGCCTTGTCGTATGCTTACCCCGGCCTAAATGAGCTGAAATTCCACTCGTTTTTAACGCTAAATCTGGACGTAGCACGTTTAAAAGAGAAGATTTCCCTACACCAGATTGACCCGCTACAACAGAAACACAACCTTGTAAAAATGGCTTTAACACTTCTATACTCTCTGAAGTTGTCGTTGAAGTAAATACCACATCATAACCAATTGCACTGTAATCCCGCGCATACGCTTCAATTGTTTCACGTGTTTTCTCATCTATTAAATCCATCTTACTAATACAAATAATTGGTTTAATATTATGAAACTCAATTAAAACTAAAAAACGGTCTAATAACAATGGATTAAACTCTGGTTCTACTGCAGAAAACACAAGCAGCGCTTGATCAACGTTGGCAATCGGTGGGCGCACAAGTTCATTTTTTCGCTCTAATATTTCTAGAACGTATCCTTCACTCGGATTTTCAGCTTGGAATACGACTTGATCGCCAACAAGCGGTGTAATTTTATGTTTACGAAATACACCACGTCCGCGGCACTGCGTTACCCCCTCTTCATGCTCCACATAGTAGAATCCACTTAAAGCTTTTATAATTTTCCCTTCTGGCATACATTCTCTCCTTCATTTATCTTGTTCTAAAGAACATAAAAAGCCAACTTCTTTTCATAGATATTCATACTGAACTTTAGAACGAGATTCGTTCAACTCACCATTTGTAAGCATTCCTAACGGGAGTTTCACTTTATTCTGTTGGATACAGAACATCTTTTTCAATTAACGTCGTTCCGTCACGAACAATTTTATAACGTCCTTTTGTTCCTTCTTGAATAACAAAATCAAGAGAAATTGTCGTAGACTCCGTTATCGTTCTCGTTTCAAACGGCTTATCCATAGTATTCTGCATATCTTCTTTATATATTTCAATTGTTTGTGGTTTTTTCTCTCCAGTTGCCGGTGCTTGGTACTCAATTGGAATATTGTCGACTTTTACAGTTTTCATCGGCCTTTCTTTCGGTCCTTCAGAGACAACAATTGTTACTTTTGCCCCTTCTTTTAAATTCGTATCTGGCTTTGGTGATTGTGAAATAACAAGCCCTTTATCAACTGTATTTGAATACTCTCTCCTTATTTCTGGCACAAGCTTTTTCTCGTTCAAATAGCTGTTCACACTATTTTCTGTCCAACCAGAAAAATCAACGAGTCGAATTTGTTTCGGCCCCTTACTAATCCACACTTTTATTTCTTGCTCTTCCTCTACAATAGATTGTCCTGCTTCAGGAATTTGTTCTACAATTTCATCCTTCGGCTTTTCGCTTTCAATATAATAAGGAACAACACCCTTATATTGAGTCAATTCATCTTTTATCTGACTATATTCTTTCCCAATTAAATTAGGCATTTTTTTCTTTTGTTTTCCACCTGATTGAAAAATCGTAATTTTTGTATTCTCTCTCACAACTCTTCCTGCAGCTGGATTTGTTTTAATGACCTTACCTTCTTCGACTTCATCTGTATATATAACTTGCGGTCCCGTCAATTCGAATCCTTTATCAACAAGTGTATTGACAGCTTTTTCATATGTCATATCAGATACATCAGGCACTTTAACTTCTTTTGGAATAAAGAAACCTGGAATAACTGTCACTGCCAATATTCCACACACAACTAAAAATATGAAAGTCGTAAGTAAAATCTTGAGCCATCGATTGCTTTTCTTTTTTTGTTGTTCTTCTTGTTTTAGTTCATTCTGCTGCTTTTCTTCTTTCGAACTTCCAGATAAAATAATTGTTTCTTCACTATTCGTATTTATCAATTGCTCCTGCTGAATGATAGGAATTGCTTTTGTTGCTTCCATATCTTCAGGTATATGGAAAGGTTGTTCATTTATTCGCTCTGGATATAATGCTGTTTCAATATCACGTTTCATTGCATTTGCAGATTGATAGCGATGAAATGGGTCTTTCGTTGTTGCTTTTAAAATAATATTTTCTACACTTTGTGGAATATCAGGATTCCACCTTTTCGGAGATGGTGTCTCATTTTGCAAATGTTTAAGAGCAATAGAAACAGCAGATTCTCCGGAAAACGGCGGCCTTCCTGTTAATAGTTCAAACATCACAATTCCAAGTGAATAAATATCTGATTGCTTATTGGCAACACCGCCTCTTGCCTGTTCAGGAGATAAATAATGAACAGAACCAAGAACAGAATTTGTATGTGTGATCGTCGTTGCGCTTGTCGCTGTTGCAATACCAAAATCTGTAACCTTCACAACGCCGTCACTTCGAATTAAAATATTATGAGGCTTAATATCACGGTGAACAATTTCAAAATGATGCGCATGAGCCATCGCAGCAGTTAATTGTTCCATAATATCAAGCGCTTCTCCTACAGGAAGAAGCCCTCGCTGTTGTATGTATTGTTTTAACGTTTGACCAGGCACATATTCCATAACAAGATAATAAATTCCGTCTTCTTCTCCGACATCATACATATTAACAATATTTGGATGCGACAACGTTGTAACCGATTGCGCTTCTCGATGGAAACGCTTAATAAATTCCTCGTTATTTGAATAATCAAGCCGTAACATCTTTACAGCTACATCGCGATCAAGTATGTCATCATGCGCCAAATATACATTGGCCATTCCCCCGCCACCAATCATTTTAAGCAGCTTGTAACGGTCATTTAGGCGTCTTCCAATCATCACGTTGTAATTCACCTACTTTCGTTCGCCGAATCCGCATAATCAATAATGACAAGAGTAATGTTATCTTCCCCGCCAAGGTCATTTGCAAGCTGCACAAGTTGTTCGCTTTTTGTTTGCAAAAGCTCATCAGATTGTAAAATCTCTTTCATACGACTCATTGCAACTTTATTAGATAATCCATCAGAACAGAGTAACAATAGATCTCCCTCTTCTAATACTAAAGTTTTCACATCTAATATAACGGTTTCTTCCGTACCAAGCGCTCTTAGTAAAACATTTTTCCTTGGATGATATTCAGCATCTTCTTTTGAAATTTCTCCATGTCGAACGAGTTCATTTACAAGGGAATGATCTTCGGTTACAAGTGACATATAATCGTCCGATAACATATAGCAGCGACTATCTCCAATATGGCCAATTGTAACAAAAGCAGCTGTGCATATAGCAGCAACGATTGTCGTTCCCATTCCACTACATTCTGGATGTTCTCCAGAATATTTATATACTCGTTCATTAATAATTTGAGCATGATTATGTAACCATTGCTCTGCTTTTTTAGGCGTATCCATATTGTACGTTTGTTTCCAATAGTCATGGAACAGTTGGATTGCCATCGAGCTGGCAACATCGCCTGCTCGATGACCTCCCATTCCATCTGCTACAACAGCTAAAACATCTCCATCTAGATTATGAAATACTCCTGCACTATCTTCATTATGTTGACGAACTTTTCCTTTATCTGATAGAAACACGGTTTTCATTATCTCACCTCGTCTCTTCTTTGCGCTCCTTTGCACGCAATTGACCGCAGGCTGCATCAATATCATGACCTTGTTCACGACGAATCGTTACGTTAACACCACGATCTTTTAATGTTTTTTCAAACAAGAAAATTTGTTCGCGCGGTGTTCTCACATAATCGCGTTCTGGTACATAGTTAACTGGAATTAAGTTAACATGACATTTCACACCTTTTAACAGCTGAGCTAATTCCACAGCATGTTCGACTTGGTCGTTTTCTCCTCCAAATAAACCATATTCAAATGAAACACGGCGCCCTGTTTTCTCGATGTAATATTTGATAGCTTCCATTAAATCTGGTAGCTTGTATGCCCGGTTAATTGGCATTAATTTTGATCGCAGTTCTGTATTTGGAGCATGTAAGGAAACCGCAAAGTTAATTTGTATATTTTCTTCAGCAAACTTATAAATTTTCGGGATAATTCCACTTGTTGATACCGTCATATGACGCGCTCCAATGTGAAGTCCTTTTTCATGATTCACGATACGTAAAAACGCCATTAAGCTGTCATAATTATCAAACGGTTCTCCGATTCCCATAACAACAAGAGAGCTTACACGCTCATCTGTAGTATCTAGCTCACGTTGTACTTCGACAACTTGTGCAACAATCTCACCAGCTTCTAAATTACGTTTCAAGCCGCCAAGTGTTGATGCGCAAAACGTACAGCCAATTCGGCAACCAACCTGTGTTGTTACACAAATTGAATTTCCGTAATCATGGCGCATTAATACTGTTTCAATAGAATAGCCATCATGCAGTTGGAATAAGAATTTAATTGTTCCATCTGCAGATGTTTGCTTTACTAATGTTTTTAAAGTTGTAATATCAAAGGAATTCGACAATTTTTCACGCAATCCTTTAGAAAGGTTTAACATATCCTCAAAAGTTATTACACGTTTTTTATAAAGCCAATCAAAAATTTGACCAGCACGGAATTTAGGTTCTCCTTGCTCTTTTAACCATTGTTCCATATCATGAAGCTGCAGGGAATAAATAGACGGTTTGTTTGTTTCTAATTCTTTTTTTTGTTTTTTCACAGTTGTTTCCATGATGCTACACCTTCTTTCTTAAACAAGCAATATAAAATCCATCCGTCGCAAAGTAATGCGGTAAAATTTGTACTCCGCCTTCTACTACATACGGATGCACGGCTTTTGGCAATCGTTCTTTTATTGTTGTATCCCATTCAAATTCAGGGTGTGATTGTAAAAACAGCTCTACTACTTGTTCATTTTCTACTTTTTCAATTGTACACGTACTATAAACAAGGCGTCCTCCCTTTTTCAACAAAGGAGCTACCTTTTCTAAAATGGATAGCTGAATATTTGCAAGTCTTTTACTATCTTCTTTTTGCTTTCCAATTTTAATATCTGGTTTACGGCGAATTACACCAAATCCAGAGCACGGAGCATCTACCAATACTTTATCAAAACTCTCTTGTTCAAAATGCTCTTGTACTTTCCGTGCATCGAGCGTTTTCGCTTCTACATTTTCTAATTGAAGACGCTTTGCTTGCTGCTGAATTAAACGCACTTTGTGTGGATGTAAATCAAGAGAAATGACTTTCCCTGTTCCTTGTAAGCGTTCTGCAATATGCGTTGTTTTCCCACCAGGAGCAGCGCAACTATCAAGGATAATATCTCCCGCTTCCGGATTAAGCGCACGAGCCACAAGCATAGAACTTTCATCTTGAATAGATAGCAATCCTTCTTGAAATGCTTTTGTATGAGCTACATTTCCTTTTTCAATTTGAATTGCATCTTCTGACAAATCACCATATTTTGCTTGAATTCCTTCTGTTTCTAGTGCTTTAAGCGCCTCTTCTATAGACGCTTTCGCCACATTAACTCGAGCGGTTGGAACTGGTGGAAGTAGGTTTACTTCACACATTTTTTGTACCGTTTCAATTCCATATGCTTCTATCCATTCTTTTACAAGCCATTCTGGATGGCTTGTTGCAATTGCAAGTCGCTGTTCAGAACTTTTAATCTCATCTAATGATGGAACGCCTTCACGCTGAATGGAACGGAGTACTCCGTTAACAAGCCCTGCAATTCCTTTATGACCACGGCGTTTTGCAATTTCAACCGCTTCATGAATTGCTGCTCGCTCTGGAACACGATCTAAATATAACATTTGATATAAAGATAAGCGAAGTAGCACTTTCACCCACAGTTCAATCTTTTTTCGCAAAAACGGCTGTAAATAATAATCAAGTGTATCACGTCTTTGAATTGTTCCATATACAACTTCTGTTAACAATCCAACATCTTTTTTATCAATGTTGCTTTTTTCAATAAGATTGTTCAAAAGCAAATTACTGTATGCACCGCTTTTTTCAACTTGTAATAAACCGTCAAGAGCTAATTCACGAACGTTTTGTGTCATGCGTCTACTCCTAACTTCGTACCAATTTCAGGCTTTGTTCCACGCAAAAATTGTGAACAGCTCATGCGCTTTTTACCAGATGGTTGCAACTCGGTAATTTTAATTGCTGTTTTATTTCCTGTTGCCACAACAAAACCATCTTCTTCAAACGCTATAATTGTTCCAGCTTCGGCTTGCTCTTTTACAGAAACCTTTTCTCCCCACCATACTTTTACAACTTGTTCCGCTAAAGTCGTATAAGCAACTGGCCATGGGTTTAAACCACGAATATGATTGTAAACCTCTTCACCTGTTTTCATCCAATCAATCTTTTCTTGCTCACGTTTAATATTGTAAGCAAATGTTGCTTCGTCCTCATTTTGTTTAATTGGTTCCAACTTCCCTTGTATTAACAGCGGAACAGTTTTTGATAGTAAGTCAGCTCCAGCCTCACTTAATTTATCAAATAACAAGCCTGTTGTTTCACGTTCTCCAATTTCTACTTCTACTTGCGTTAAAATATCACCTGCATCTAATTTTTCAGCCATATACATAATGGTAATGCCTGTTTTTTCTTTTCCTTGCATGATGGAATAATGAATAGGTGCACCGCCGCGAAGCTCTGGAAGTAATGAAGCATGGACATTAATACATCCGTACTTCGGTGCTTCTAAAATTTCGTTTGGTACAATTTGCCCGAACGCAGCTGTCACAATTAAATCAGGCTCTAATGCCAACACCTTTTCATATTCATCTTTTTCACGAATTTTTAAAGGTTGTAACACCGGAATACTATGTTTTTCTGCTTCCACTTTAACAGGTGTTGGTGTCATAACCTTTTTTCTGCCTACTGGACGATCCGGCTGTGTCACAACACCAATCACATCATATCCATCTTCAATAAGACGACAAAGCACCGGCACTGAAAAGTCCGGTGTACCCATAAATACAACTTTCACCATTCAAAAAACTCTCCTTTTACATCTCTTCTAATTCATTTTCCTCATAATATCGCGTTACTTTAGATGTAAATAATACACCGTGTAAATGATCGATTTCATGTTGAATTGCACGAGCTAAAAACCCGTCTGCTTCTAGTAAAAATACTTTTCCACGGCGATTTTGGGCACGTACTTTAATGTACTCGGCACGTGTTACATCACCAAAAAGCCCCGGAAAACTTAAGCAGCCTTCGGGACCTACTTGTTCACCACGTTGTTCTAAAATAACAGGATTAATCAACTCAATTTTTCCGTTATCATCATCAATGTCTACAACAGCAACTTGCAGACTTACGCCAACTTGTGGTGCTGCTAAACCAACACCATCTGCAATCAGCATTGTTTCGTGCATATCTTTTAAAAGCTTCACTAACTTTTTATCAAAATTTATAACACGTTCACACGGCGTTTCTAATACTTCATTTGGATGTTTTACAATTTCTAACGTTGCCATTTTTTCCTCCGCTACATTAACATAGTTGGATTAAAATCAATTGAGATTTGCAAGTCTTTCTGCATTTCTGCCTGATAATGTTCATTTACCATTTTGAGCACGTACTTTAAGTTTGGTTCCCGTTTGTATTTTATCACGCATTGGTAGCGATATCTATCTTTTATACGAGGAATTGCCGAAGCAACCGGACCTAAAATCACCGTTTGCTGGGCACAATGTTGCCGTAAAAAACCAACGATCTTCTCTGTTACCTGCACTGCTTTTAATAATTCTGGATGAGATACTGTAACTAATGCCACATAATAATATGGTGGATATTGCCGAATTTTCCTCATATACATCTCGCGTTCAAAGAACATATCATACTGCTGCTGTTTCGCTAATTGTACACTATAATGCTCGGGTGTATACGTTTGAATAACGACTTCACCTGGAAGTTCGTGACGTCCGGCTCGGCCGCTCACTTGCGTTAAAAGCTGATATGTTTTTTCGCTCGCTCTAAAATCCGGCAAATGCAGCATCGTATCTGCTGTTAATACACCTACAAGCGTCACATTCGGAAAATCCAGACCTTTAGCAATCATTTGTGTTCCAAGTAAAATATCTGCCTCTCCTGCACCAAAGGACTTCAGGAGCTTTTCATGCATCCCTTTGCGACTTGTCGTATCAACATCCATTCGAATGACGCGCGCTTCGGGAAACAGTTTTGTAATTTCTTCTTCAACCTTTTGTGTTCCTGTCCCAAAGAAGCGGATATAGGAACTATTACAAGCAGGACAAGCATTTGGCAAATTTTCCTCATAACTACAATAATGACATTTCAAGCGATTATTCATCCTGTGATATGTAAGTGAAATATCACAGTGCGGACATTGTACTACATAACCGCAATCACGGCACATGACAAATGTCGAATGACCTCTTCTGTTTAAAAAGAGCACCATTTGTTCCTTTTTCTCTAACCGATCCGCTATTTTCTCATGAAGAAGCTGAGAAAACATAGAACGATTTCCCTCCCGAAGTTCTTCTCTCATATCAATAATCTCAACTGTCGGCAAATCCCTTTCATTCATACGCTTTGTCATTGTAAGCAGCTCATATACACCTTTTTTTGCACGAGCAAACGATTCTAGTGTAGGTGTGGCACTTCCTAGTACAACAGGACAATTGTGATATTTTCCCCGCCAAATTGCAACAGAACGTGCATGATAACGCGGATTATCCTCTTGTTTGTAACTTGATTCATGTTCTTCATCAATAATAATGATTCCTAAATTCTCAAATGGTGCAAAAATTGCTGAACGTGCCCCTACAACTACTTTTACTTCTTTTCGCAGGATTTTACGCCATTCATCATATTTTTCCCCAACAGATAGCGCACTATGAAGAACTGCAACTTGCGAACCAAAGCGCCCTTTAAAGCGATCAACCATTTGGGGAGTTAACGAAATTTCCGGTACAAGTACAATAGCTTCTTTTCCTTTTCGCAACACTTCTTCAATTGACTGTAAATACACTTCCGTTTTTCCGCTCCCAGTTATACCGTACAGTAAAAATGTCTCATGTTTCTCTTTTGTAATAGAAGTTAAGATCGGTGCAATAACTTGTTGTTGTTCTTCTGTAAGCGGGAATGGTTTTGTGCGCTCAAAAGCATCGTCATCATACGGATTTCGATATATCTCCACATATTTTTCAGCTAACAGACCCTTTTTCACAAGAGATTTTATCGGAGCATCTGTAATTTGCAATTCTTCCGTTATTATTTTTAACGGTATGGACCGATAATGTTCCATAAAGTAATACAATATATCTTGCTGTTTTTTACTTTTTAAGTTAAAGGCCGCTTCCTCTAATTCTTCATAAGACAACACAGGTTGGATCATTTTTTGTTTTTTCTTTTGCGCCTTATCTTTTACTTCATAGACAACTTCCACTGTTCCTTTAGCAATTTCTGTTTGGACTGCACGGTACAAATGTGGTTGTTCATCGAGCACACTCCAATCGATACTTTCTTTTCCTTGAAAGAGAAATTTTACATTCTCAGCTATATCTTCAGAACGATGGAGATGCAACCGCTTTTTATATGTCGCTTTAATCGCTGCTGGCAGCATAACTTGGAACGCTGAAATTGTGAAACAAAGTGTTTCTTCCGTAAGCCAATTTCCAAGTTGCAACAATTCTGCATTCAATACAGGTGTTACGTCTAACAATTCATGCAATGTTTTCAACTTATTTACATCTACATCTACTGTATCTTTTATGTCAATAACGAATCCTTGTAATTTTCGTGGTCCAAATGGAACAACAACTCGCATGCCTGTTTGGACAAGATCTTCCCAGCGCTTAGGAATTATATAATCGAATGGCCTATCCGTTTGCCTTGCTGGAACATCAACAATTACGCTTGCAAATTTCATGCGGGATCCTCTTCCAGCATTTTTTCAACTTGTAGTAAAATTTCTCTAGCTACCTCCTGCTTTGTTAGCAGTGGCAATTTAATCATAGCGCCATTTCGTTTATACATCGTAACAATATTTGTATCCGTACCAAACCCTGCACCTTCTGCTTTTACATCATTAGCAACAATCATGTCAGCATTTTTCTCACGTAATTTTTTCGTCGCATACTCTTCAACATTTGTTGTTTCTGCTGCAAAACCAATGAGTAATTGATGTTCTTTTCGTTCACCTAATGTTTTAAGAATATCTATCGTGCGTTCAAGTTCAATAACCGTATCGCCATTTTTCTTTTTCATTTTTTCATCATAAACGATTTTCGGTCGATAATCTGCAACGGCAGCTGTTTTGATCACAACATCCATATTGGAATAATGATGTAAAACCGCCTCTAACATATCTTGCGCTGATTGTACTTGTATTGTTGTTACACTCGCAGGTGGCGTTAGTGCCGTTGGACCAGAAACAAGAATGACTTCTGCTCCAAGACTTGCCGCAACTTCCGCAAGTGCATAACCCATTTTGCCAGATGAGAAATTTGTCATAAAGCGAACTGGATCAATCTTCTCACGCGTTGGTCCCGCCGTCACTAATATCCGTTTTCCTTGAAGTGGCTTCCCTTGTGAAAAATGTACTTCTAACATTGCTACAATGTTTTCCGGTTCTTCTAATCGACCTTTAGCAACATATCCACAAGCTAAAAATCCTTCACCAGGCTCAATAAATGTATAACCTAATTTTTTTAATGTTTGCATGTTTTTTTGAACAACTGGATTTTCGTACATATGAACATTCATGGCAGGTGCAATCCACACTGGAGCTGTAGTTGCAAGAAGCGTCGTTGAAATCATATCATCTGCAAGACCATTTGCTAATTTACCAATAATGTTTGCTGTCGCTGGTGCAACAAGAACAACATCAGCCCAGTCTGCTAAATCAATATGAGCAATCACTGCTGAATCTTTTTCATCGAATGTATCTGTATATACATCATGGCGAGAAAGCGCTTGAAATGTAAGCGGTGCAACAAACTTCATTGCCGACTCACTCATTATTACTTTCACAAGCGCACCTGCCTGTGTTAATTTACTTGTTAACGCAGCTGCTTTAAATACAGCAATGCCTCCTGTAACACATAAAAGTATTTTTTTCCCGTTTAGCATAGGTCTCGTCCTCTTTCTTTCATGAAACTTAGTCCTACTCGAAATTCAAATCATTCACCATCACAACATAAAATACAAGCTGCCGTTATTCTCCATCCTATATGAAATCATTTTGATTTTTCGACATATAGATTGCTGCTATGGAGAAGAACCTGCACTCGCTTTCTCTCTTTGTCCCGCATTAACGGGCAGTAAGACCCCCACCCCAAGATTGAGTGAGAAGCAAAAAAGATAGATGGGGGATAACTGCCCGTAAAAGCCCGATTGGTTCAACTAACCATCAGTGGGGATAAAGGCCCTGACCGCTTCTATGCATGGCCAGATGCTCTCGCCCACCTAAAAAGAAAGCTTCCATGTCGTTTTTTAATGTTGATTTATCTATATCGTAAAAAAATAACAACCTACTTGTAAATAGGTTGTTACTGTTACATAGAAAAGTATAGTATCTATGCCTCTATTTGTCGAAAAGAAAGCTTTATTTCTGATTATTATCTTCACTTGGTTCGTAGTTTAATAAATGTGCATTAATCTCTTCTAATGCTTTTCCTACAAACTTATGAGATACTGGTTGTTCAACACCACAATCGTTATGCTCTTGCATTTCACGAGCACGCTTTGCAGCTACTGTTACTAGCGTATATTTAGAATCAATTTTTTGTAACAATGAATCAATAGATGGGTTTAACATATTATATTTCCTCCGTCATTTCTTTATAGTATTTTGCCACTCGCTCACGGCGACAATGTTCACCTATCACAATTGCATTAATACGTTCGCAAGCAAGTTCCACTTCATCATTTTCTACTACGTAGTCATAAGCATCCATCATTTCGATTTCTTCTTTTGCTACTGTTAAACGATTTTGAATTACTTCTTCTGTTTCTGTACCACGACCAACAATACGGTTTTTTAGTTCCGATAAACTCGGAGGAGCTAAAAAGATAAATACTCCTTCTGGAAAAGCTTTCTTTACTTGAATCGCGCCTTGCACTTCGATTTCTAAGAAAACATCTTTCCCTTGCTGCAATGTCTGCTCTACATAATCAATTGGTGTTCCGTAATAGTTTCCAACAAACTCCGCCCATTCAAGCAGTTTATTGTTACGAATCATCTCTTCAAATTCTTCTCTCGTTTTAAAGAAATAATCAACACCATCTACTTCTCCTTCACGTGGTTTACGTGTTGTTACAGAAATAGAGTACTGTAAATTTGTATCTTCTTGACTGAACAATTCCTTTCGAACCGTTCCTTTTCCAACCCCAGAAGGCCCTGAAAGAACAATGAGCAACCCTCTTCTACTTCTCATATATATGTTAAACCTACCCTTCGTCACTTAAATCTTCTTTATTATTTAATCGATGAGCAATTGTCTCCGGTTGTATTGGACTTAATACAATATGTCCATCATCCATAACAATAACTGCTCGTGTTTTTCGACCATAAGTAGCATCAAGCAGCACATTTTGTTCGCGAGCTTCCTGTACTAACCTTTTAATCGGTGCTGATTCCGGACTTACAATGGAAATAATTCGATGTGCAGATACGATATTTCCATATCCAATATTTAAAAACCGCATAGCCATAGTTTGCGCCTCCTAGTAAGTCTATCCGATTTCTCTCTCTCGTATAACTTCCGTATACAATTGACAGCTACTCAATATTTTGTACTTGTTCACGAATTTTTTCAAGATTATTTTTCATTTCAACAACATATTTTGAAATTGTTAAGTCATTTGCTTTCGAACCAATTGTATTTATTTCACGATGCATCTCTTGTACAATAAAGTCCATCTTTCTTCCAACCGGTTCTGTACTTTGCAGCGCCTCTTGAAATTGTTCTAAATGACTTTGCAGTCGAACTAACTCTTCATGAATATCACAGCGGTCTGTAAACACCGCTATCTCTGTAAGTAATCGTTGTTCCTCTAATTCTTGATTATGTAATTCTTTCAAACGGTTCTCCAAACGCTCACGATATTTTTGAATGACTGACGGCGCATAGGGAACAATGGCATGCACGCACGTGTGAATTTCTTGCAAACGATGCTCCAAATCTTTATGCAGTCGTTCTCCTTCACCATCACGCATCGTTTTTAACATACTAGCTGCGCGGCGAACCGCTTCATACAAACTATGTTCAAACGTTTCATTTACATTCTCAACTTCTTCAATTGCTGTCACTTCTGGCATAGCAATAAGCTGCTGTAATGTAATCGAATCCTGTAATTGAAATTTCTCCTTCGCTTCTTCCATAATGAGCTTATATTGCTCTAAAAGGGACCAGTCCACGCGTAATTTCCGTTCAACGAGCCCTTCCCCTTCAACAATAATCGATACTTCAATACGTCCGCGGCCAACTTGTTCTGCAATTAATTTACGGATTTTATCCTCGAACACCATCATTTGCTTCGGAAGACGAATATTCATCTCTAAAAAGCGATGATTGACCGACTTCATTTCTACTGTAATTTGAAACGCATCACTTTCTACCTTTGCGCGTCCAAACCCTGTCATACTCGAAATCATTTTATCACATCCAAGCCATGATCTTACTCAATGAAAAAGGTAATAGAGACACTACTCTACTACCTTTTGAAATTATATCATACTTTTATCCCATTTACTATTTCAAGTTTACACCTCTTTTATATACAATTGGTTTCTTCTTTTCAGGCTTCCCGGTTAGTAAAGATCCCACTAATAAGAATGTTGGAATAGAAGAAAGACCAACAATCAAGAGCCAATCTCTCGCTTTAATTGGCATGGTACTAAAGATCGGTTGCAATGGTGGATAATAAATCACTACTAACATTAGTAAAATCGAAATAAGCACTGCTCCTACTAAGTACATATTTCCAAATGGATTACGGTGAAATACAGAATGCTCACTGCGGCAATCAAACACATGAATAAGCTGTGCTAAAACAAGTGTTGCAAAAGCAACTGTTTGTGCATACTTTAATTCATTTGGATTTTGATTGTGTGCAATAATAAACGCTAAGAGTGTCATAGCACCGATTAAAAAACCGCGGCTAACAATTTTCCATGCAAGTCCTCTCGCAAATACTCCTTCTTTTGGATGACGCGGTTTCCTACGCATAACATCACCTTCTGGTGCATCAAGCCCGAGTGCCATTGCTGGTAAACCATCTGTTACTAAATTCACCCATAATATTTGAATTGGTACGAGCGGCAATGGTAATGCAAGTATCATCGCAAATAACATAACTAAAATTTCTCCAACATTTGATGCTAATAAATAACGAATAAACTTCCGAATGTTTTCGTAAATATTTCTTCCCTCTTTAATTGCTGCTTTTATAGTAGCGAAGTTATCGTCTAATAACACAAGAGATGATGCCTCTTTTGCGACATCTGTCCCCGTAACCCCCATCGCTACCCCAATATCAGCTGCTTTTATAGCAGGGGCATCATTCACACCATCACCGGTCATCGCCACAATATGATCTTTATTTTGCAGCGCCTTCACAATTTTCAATTTATGTTCCGGAGAAACACGTGCAAAGACATACGTTTCATCCACAATATCTTCTAATTCTTCAACCGACATGTTTGCGAGTTCAATTCCTTCCACAACGCGGCCACCAGATGGTAAAATTCCAAGCTGCTCAGCGATTGCCATCGCTGTTACTTTATGGTCTCCTGTAATCATAATCGTTTTAATACCCGCATCTTTACATTCTTGCACCGCTTGCTTCACTTCCGATCTTGGCGGATCAATCATTCCTTGCAATCCAATAAACATTAAATCTTGTTCTGCTTCTTGTTCACTTTGAATGTGATCAGTTGTTTTTAATGGTTTAAAAGCAATTGCAATTGTACGAAGTGCTTGACTTCCTAAATGATAAATCGCCGTTTGCACTTCGTTTCTGTACAATTCTGTTAATGGCTGCTGTTTATTTCCCCATAAAATAGTTTGACTCATTTTTAATAAAACATCAGGTGCTCCCTTTGTTATCACAAATTTTTTCCCTGTTTTGTCACGAACAATTACACTCATCATTTTCCGCGTTGAGTCGAATGGAAACTCGTGAATAATTTCAAATTGATCCTTTATACCTTCTCTTGAAATGCCAGCCTTCATCGCTGCTACAACGAGTGCCCCTTCTGTCGGGTCACCGTCTAATACATACGTTTTTTTCTTTTTCACAATATTTGCGTTGTTACATAAGCATCCGAATGTGAGGAGTTGATATAAGGAACGGGCCGCTGTTGGGTTTACTTTCTTTTCATCTTTTATAAATTCACCTTTTGGTTCATAGCCCTGCCCCGTTACATTCCAGATTTCACCACTCGACCAGACATGTGTAACCATCATTTTATTTTGCGTCATTGTCCCTGTTTTGTCTGAACAAATGACAGATGCACATCCCAACGTTTCAACCGCTGGAAGCTTTCTTACAATTGCTTTTTTCTTAATCATACGCTGAACGCCAAGTGAAAGTGCTACTGTCACAATCGCAGGCAATCCTTCCGGAATCGCTGCAACAGCAAGCGAAACACCCGCTAAAAACATATGGTACATTTCATTACCTTGATAAACACCAACTAATACAACAAGTGCCGTTAAAATTAATGCGACGATAATTAAAATTTTCCCCAGCTGCTCAAGTCTTCTCTGCAGCGGCGTTTCATTTTGCTCCGCATTTTGCAGCATATTTGCAATTTGCCCCATTGCTGTATTCATTCCTGTGCCAATAACAACTCCAATGCCGGATCCTCTTGTAATCATAGTACCCATAAATGCCATATTTGTTTGATCACCAATTGAAACATCCGAACCATGCAAAACATCAATTTTCTTTTGCACTGGCACGGATTCTCCTGTTAATGCTGATTCTTCAATATATAGACTCGAAGCTTCAATGAGGCGCACATCAGCACCGATACGATCCCCGCTTGAAAATTTAATAATATCCCCAAGCACAAGGCCTTTCGAAGGAATTTTCATCCACTTTCCATTTCGAAGTACAGTTACTTGCGGGGCGGCAAGCTCTTTTAATGCTTCCAACGATTTCTCTGCTTTTCTCTCTTGAAAGAAACCGAGGATTCCATTGATAATAACAATTGCAACAATAGCAATTGCATCAACATATTCTCCTAAAAAAGCGGAAATAATCGTTGCTCCAAACAAAACAAGTACCATAAAATCTTTAAATTGTGCTAAGAACACGACAAGTGCAGAAGGCCGTTTTGCTTCTTGGAGTTCATTTGGGCCAAGTTTTTTTAGTCGACCTTGCACCTCTTGCTCTGTCAACCCTGTCTTTACATTTGTATTCGTTCGCTCTTCAACTTCATGTGCACGCAGTTCATACCAATTCATCTCGCCATCTACCTCCTGATTGCAGACATGCTCTAATGAAAGCTTATTCAGCCTCGTCCGAAAAAATGCTATAATTAACTTTTAGTAAGAAAGGAGTGTTCAACGTGGCATTCGATGGATTATTTACAAGAGCAATCACACACGAAATTGCAAATTCTCTTCAAACAGGAAGAATTTCAAAAATATATCAACCGTCAAAATATGAAATTTTGTTACATATTCGGGCAAACGGAAAAAATCAAAAACTACTTCTTTCCGCACACCCAACGTACGCACGCATGCACCTTACAACACAAAATTACGATTCTCCTGCATTGCCGCCAATGTTTTGCATGCTTCTTCGTAAACATTTAGAAGGTGGATTTATTGAGAAAATTGAACAAATTGATTTAGAACGAATCATCCAAATTACTATTCGTAGTCGCAATGAAATTGGTGATGAATCATTAAAAACATTAATTATTGAAATAATGGGGCGTCATAGCAATATCATTTTAGTAGACTCCAAAACAAATATAATTTTGGATAGCCTAAAACACGTTTCCTTAGCGGTAAACCGTCACCGCACTGTATATGCTGGAGCTGAATATATTGCACCGCCTGCACAACAGAAAATCAATCCATTGCAAATTGAAACGCAAGAAGAATTTATTCGACCGCTAGACTTTTTAGCAGGAAATATGGATAAACAACTCGTAGGAGCTTTTATGGGGATTTCTCCCCTATTTGCAAAAGAAGTAGTTGCAAAAGCTGGAATGGTGAATGAAAATGCATTATCCGAAGTATTTTTTACATTACAAAAACTATTACTAAAACATCAGTATACTCCTTCGATGATCATAGCTAAGGGGAAAGAATTCTTTTATTTATTCCCACTTTCACACTTAAAAGGTGAAGAGAAAGCATTCTCATCTGTAAGCGAATTACTAGATCGTTTCTTCTTTGGGAAAGCAGAGCGTGACCGCGTAAAGCAACAAGCCCATGATTTAGAACGTTTTATGCAAAATGAAAAAGCAAAAAACGAAAAAAAATTAATTAAATTGCAAAAAACTTTAGAAGACGCAAGTAAAGCAGATAAATATCAACTATTTGGTGAATTGCTTACAGCCAATATGTATGCAGTGAAAAAAGGCGACAAAGAAGTTGAGGTTATCAATTACTATGATGAAAATAGCGGAACTGTAAAGATCGCCTTAGATCCATTACGCACACCGTCAGAAAATGCACAGCGTTATTTCCAAAAATATCAAAAAGCAAAAAATTCTGTAGTAATCGTTGAAGAGCAAATTGAAAAAACAAATGAAGAAATATTTTACTTTGATAGTTTACTACAGCAAATGGAGGCTGCTTCTTCTAAAGATATTGAAGAAATTCGTGAAGAACTAGCCGAAGAAGGATATATGCGTAATCGCAAGTCAAAAAACGCAAAAAAGAAACCAGCAAAGCCTGTATTAGACACATATATTGCAAGTGATGGAACAGAGATTTTAGTCGGAAAAAATAACAAACAAAATGACTATTTAACAAATAAACTTGCACGCCGTGATGAATTTTGGCTTCATACGAAAGACATTCCAGGCTCACACGTTGTCATTCGTTCATTAGAGCCAAGCGAAGAAACATTAATTGAAGCGGCAAAGCTCGCTGCTTACTTTAGTAAAGCAAAGGAATCGAGCTCAGTTCCAGTCGATTATACAAAAATTCGTCATGTGAAAAAGCCAAGCGGAGCGAAGCTTGGATTTGTTACGTATGATAACCAGCAAACGGTGTATGTAACACCTGATGTGGATACTGTTATGAAGTTGAAAGCTTAAAAACAAAGAGATGATTACAATATTGTAATCGTCTCTTTGTCTTTCATTTTTTACACAATCATTTGTGATGTCAAATAATATAGACACAAAATAAGCTTTTGTGTCTATATTATTTGACATAGATATAAAAAACTCTTTTCTTCGCAGAGCTTTACTCCCTACTCATGCGGGATAAAGTGAAACTTCCATGAGTGGGGGTTTTCTTCACCCCCACTCATGGTTAGTTGAACCAATCGGGCTTTTACAGGCAGTTCCCCCCCTATCTTCTTCGCTTTTCTCTGAATCTTGAGGTGGGGGTCTTACTGCCCGTTAATGCGGGTTAAAAGATTTTCTCTCTTATAAAAAAAGATTGGCACTATTATTGCTTTATATAAGGAGATGAAAGGGAGGAATTAACATGACTTCAAGAATCAAAAAAATACAAGAACAGCTACATCAATACGGAATAGACGGATTACTGATTACCAAAAAAGAAAACCGCCGATATGCATCTGGATTTACAGGTACTGCTGGAGTTGTCTTACTCTCTCCTACAAATGCAGTATTTATTACAGATTTCCGTTATACAGATCAAGCGAAAGCACAAGTACACGAAGCAGAAATTGTTATGCATAAAGGGAACATAGAACAAGAAATTGCCGCGCAAGTAAACCGATTACAAATAAACAAATTAGGTATAGAAGAAAATAATATGACGCTGAAACAATATACAGCGTTACAAAATTATATAAATATCGAACTTGTTCATGTAAATGAAATAATAGAGACGATTCGTACCGTGAAGGAAGAGGCTGAAATCGAAATGATTAAAATTGCAGCTCGCATCGCAGATGATGCCTTTCAACATATTACAAGCTTCCTTAAACCTGGTGTATCTGAATGGGATGTAAGAGATGAATTAGAATTTTTCATGCGAAAACAAGGGGCTTCCTCTTCATCATTTGACATTATCGTAGCCTCTGGCACTCGCTCTTCTCTCCCGCATGGGGTAGCTACAAGTAAAATCATTGAAGACGGGGATATTGTTACATTAGATTTTGGTGCACTTTATAACGGTTATTGCTCTGATTTAACGCGCACTGTTGCAATCGGTAGCTGTTCTGAGGAATTTGTAAAGATATACAACATTGTACTTGAAGCTTTAAAGCGCGGCACTGAGGCAATTCGCCCAGGTGAATCGGCAAAAACAATCGATGATATTACAAGAAATTACATTACTGAACATGGCTACGGTGAATACTTCGGTCATTCAACCGGCCATGGAGTTGGCTTAGAACTTCATGAACCTCTTAGATTATCAAAAGATAGTACAGACACACTGCTAGAAGGAATGGTTGTAACCGTAGAACCAGGTATTTATATCCCAAATTGGGGCGGTTGCAGAATTGAAGATGATATTGTCATTACAAAAACCGGGCATGAAGTGATTACACACGCTAATAGAGAACTTATTGTTCTAGGTTAAAATGGAGCTTTGAAAATCGAGAGTTTTCTTTAGCCCTACTGTTCATTAAATCTGACCAGTCGAACTTTTACGGATCGTTTATCCTCACCTAACTTTTTTGTTTTTGACATAACTTTGAGGTAATGGATGAATGGTGAGGGAAAGAATTAATAAAACATAGCAGGCTTCTTTCAATATGAAGAAGCCTGTTTTTTTATTTCACCAACAAGTAATCAGAATCCATTTTCTTTAACTACGGCTTAGTGAGAAAAGTTATTTCCTCAAGCTGGATAACCGCCACTCGGTGGAGGCCACGCCTCAAATAAACGACGCAGCAATACAATTTCTCCCAAATGATAACTATTATGTGAAGCAATATTACGTAACGTATCGGCCCTTGTTATATCTGGATAACGCGCTAAAGGCTCATCAAGTTTTGTAGTTTGAGCAATTGTACAAGCAGTATCGATTCCCGCTAGAAATTGTCTTATAATCTCCGCCCATTCTTCTTGATTTTTCGCTATATGTTCAACTGGCCAACTCTCCTTCACGTGCGCTGGAAGTTGTGGTTTTTCTCCATGTAAACCAAGTAAGAGAAAATCTTGCCAATATTTCATATGCATCACTAGTTGGTAGATGGAATACGGAATGTTTTCTACTTGTTTTCCTGATAGTTCCCAATCAATATCTGCAATTGCATTTTTAATTGGAATATGCCCGCGTTCTCCTTGTAACGATTTTACTAACGTTCTAGCAAATGATTCATTCAGCAAATGCTTGCTTTCTGTTTGCACATCATCCCATCCTTTTCCTTTTCAATTGATTTTTTATAGATTACCAATCTTAATATCGATTACCAAACGTATCACCAATAGGTGCAATCGTATTTAAGTATGCTAGTTCTTCTTTTGTTAAAGTTATTTCAAGAGCCGCTATGTTTTGCTCTAAATACTTCACTCGCTTTGTACCTGGAATTGGTACGATTCCCTCACCTTGTGCAACGACCCAGGCAAGCGCTAATTGTGCAGGCGTACATTCTTTCTCTAATGCAAGCTGTTTAATTCCTTCAACAATTTTCATATTAGAAGCAAATGCCTCTTCTGAAAAACGTGGATTATAGTATCTCCAATCATCAGGTGTTAATTGATCACGGCTTGTTAAATTACCCGTTAAAAATCCTCGGCCAAGTGGACTATATGGAACAAATCCAACGCCTAATTCACGACAAACCCCTAAAATATCTTTCTCTGGATCGCGAGACCAAAGAGAGTATTCTGTTTGAACAGCTGAAATTGGATGAATTGCATGAGCTGTTTTTAATTGCTCACCTGTTACTTCAGACAGTCCGATATAACGTACTTTTCCTTCTTGCACTAACTCTGCCATCGCACCTACAGTTTCTTCAATTGGTGTATTTGGATCAACACGATGTAAATAATATAAGTCGATGTAGTCTGTCCCTAATCTTCTTAAACTTGCTTCACATGCTTCCTTCACATATTGAGGGGAACCGTTGTATCCTAACGCTTTTGTTGCATTTCGCAGTGCTCCAAACTTCGTTGCAATTTTCACATCATGCCGAAATCCCTGTAACGCTTTCCCTACTAGTTTTTCATTTGTTCCCATTCCCTCTTCATCATATCCATAAATATCCGCTGTATCAAACATTGTAATTCCAAGTTCAAGAGCATGATGAATTGTTTTTGTCGCCTCTATCTCATCTGTCTGACCATAAAATTCAGACATTCCCATACAACCTAATCCCATTTCCGATACTTCTAATCCTTGTGAACCTAACTTCTTCTTTTTCATAAGTTCGCCTTCTTTCGAAAAGATACTGTAAAAAGAGAATAGCATACATCTGAAAACAAGTAAACTATTTTTACTTTTTTAGTTCAATTAGTTTAATTTGTATAAATGCATAAATTTATTTATAATAAATGGATTGCAAGGAGGGTTGTTATGTTAAATAAAAATATTGATAATCAAGTAGCAATGAGAAAAAAGCTCATTTTCAAATTATTACCGATCGTAAAAAAACAAGGAATAAGCCCATTACGAACAGATGATATTGCTCGTTATATGGATATTAGTAAAGCAACGATGTACAAATACTTCTCATCAAAAGAAGAGATTATCCAATACATCGTCAACATTTATGCCGAATATATTACTAGTATTGATCAAACGATTTTTGAAGAAACAGTTCCGTTTGGAGAAAGATTTCAAAAAACATTTGAACAATCATTACTCATTTCTTTTTACATATCTGATGCCTTTCTATCAGATTTAAAACATAATGCTCCAGTACTATATGAACAAATCATACAAGCTCAAAACGAACGAAATAATCAATTAAAAAAATTCTATGAGGAGCATATAGAAAAAGAAGTGTTCAATGCTGTAAATCCAGTACTTATCCTTATCCAAGACGATGTGCTACTACGAAAGCTCTTTGAACCTACAATCTTAATTCAAAACAATATGACTTTATATCAGGCACTCTTTGATTATTACATGCTTAAAAAGCATCAAGTCATCCACCATGAATATAGAAATAATGTAGATGATGAAAAAATGAAATCAACGATACAATACATCGTGCAAAAAGTATCCAATTATATATAGATAGGACACCAACTAACACTTGTTTCGTCTAAAGTGAACTTAAATACACAAAAAAGCAGCTCTATAATTCATACTAAAAATATGAATTATAGAGCTGCTTTCATTTTGTTTTACGCAATAAAACAGGAATCTCCTCCTATTTAGAGAAATTAAATACAGGTCTGTATTTCATAACAGGGGGATTTCTATGGAGAATTTATTTTTAATTGATAAGATTGACGGATTAAGCGACGATTTTTCTAAACTTGTTTCGATGATGAACTATGCACGCCTCTCAACTTTACGTGCTGTTCAAGATTTAACAATTGAAGAATTAGACTATTTATATGATGAAAATGCAAATTCAATCGGTATGCTTCTGTATCACATGGCAGCTGTCGAATTTTATTATCAAATTCATACATTTGAAGACAGAGAACCAACAGAGGAAGAACTAGAACGCTGGTTACCAGGTGTTGAACTAGGCAATCTCGGACGCCAGAAAATTAAAAACCAGCCTCTAGAATTCTACATAAACACATTACAAGAAGTGCGTGATAAAACAATCGCTACATTTCAATCACTTCCAAACGAATGGTTATTTAAAACAACTCCTTTTTGGGAAGACAAGCCGGCAAACAATTATTTCAAATGGTTTCATGTATTTGAGGATGAACTAAGTCATCGTGGGCAAATTCGCATCATTAAAAAGATGCAACAAGCTCATTCCGTAAAATAATATACAAAAAGCTGTATTACTGTATATGTGAAGTAGTACAGCTTTTTGTTATGATTTTGATTTATTTTATTAAGGTAAAAGACACTCTTATTTCAGTAAATGAAATTATATACTTTCTTTTATCCCAGACTCACACTCTTTATCTTAAAACACGACAGAGCACGCCTATTCAATAGGAGCGTGCTCTGATGATTATCGGATTCATATGCTAAATTTATTCCCATCATAAATTTAACTTATATGTTTTAGTTGTGTGTCTTCTTTCTTTCTACTCCGTCCTTTAAGTAAAGCAAGACCAATTAAAAGTACTAAAGTTGTAAAACAAACCACTGTTCCGACTGAAATTCCATTACTAAATGTTGAGCCTATGAAAATAATACATAATCCCACGATTCCAATAATAGTCGTAGTTGGAAATAACTTCATTTTAAAATTGGGCATCGTTGGATAAGTAGGACGTAATTTAAGTTGTGCAAAGCAAATACTTAACCAAAGCAGTAACATTGTAAATCCCGGAATTGTCATCATTGTTCCGATAATACTATCTGGAGCAAAGAATGCTAGTCCTGCACCTATCAATAATAATAAGCCATTTAAAGAAATTGCAATGATTGGTGCACCTGATTTCGCAGTATGTTTCAATATTTTTGGCGCTTCTCCTTTTTCAGCTAACGCAACCATTGTTCTGGAAGTAGCAAAAACTCCTGAATTCGCAGCTGAAAGAACTGCAGTTAATAAAACAAAATTCATAATGTGTGCAACACCTGGGATACCAATGGCATTCATTACTTGTATAAATGGACTTTCTTTTCCTGCAACTTCATTCCAAGGTATTAATCCCGCAATAATTGTAATAGGTAAGATATAAAATATGATTACGCGCCAAACAACACCCTTTATCACTTTAGGTAAAACCTTTTCAGCGTCTTTTGTCTCAGAAATTGCTACCCCTATTAACTCAGATCCTCCGAATGAAAACATGACAATAAAACAAGCACTAAATACCCCTTTAATACCATTTGGAAAGAATCCCCCATGCCCAAGTAAATGTTCCGTTGGTGTCGATGGAGCAAAACTCGTTAGTCCGAATAAGACTGCTCCACCTAAAAGGATGAATAATACAAGTGCCAGAATTTTTATACTAGCAAACCAAAATTCCATTTCGCCATAAAATTTCACCTGAAAACTGTTAATTCCCACAACTAAAAGCGCACAAATACCACTTAGTAACCAAAGAGGTACATTCGAAAACCAAAATTGTAAAAAAGAGCCTGCAGCTAATATTTCTACAATTGTAACAAGCGTCCAGTTAATCCAGTATAGCCATCCAACTACAAATGATACATGAAATCCAAAAGCCTTATGAACTAAATGTTGAACATTATGATTTGGATAAACAACAGCCATTTCAGCTAAAGCCACCATAACAATCATCATTAATAATCCACCAAGTAAGTACGAAACAATTACGCCAGGCCCGGCAATCCCTAAAGTATCTCCACTCCCTTTGAAAATACCCGTACCAATCATTCCCGCTAACGCTAAAAATTGAACATGTCTAGGTAATAACTCTTTCTTTAAGCCATCTTTCTTCATTCTTTTTTCCTCTTTCTGTTCCTAATTTTTTTAATTGTTTTGCAAGTAATTTTAAATAATAATAGCCATCTTCCATGGCTATTCACCTCCTTTACATCACTATTTTTACTTGGTGAATGAATTGATTTATATGATCAAAATTCATTTTTTTAAGAATAAAGGCCTGTAGGCCTCATCCACAATGAAACCTCCTAAAAACATAATCATCATTCATACGTTTAGGTACTTTTACTTTTAAAAACAAATAAAAAATCCCTACTGAAATTAATCAGTAGGGACGATTTTATTCGCGGTACCACCCTAATTATTGACAAACTCTATATGTCAATCTCTTCATTCTCTATAACGGCTCTCCACCGTCTTCCCCTTACAATTCGCTCGAAGAAGATGCTCCTGGATTGTAATTCATGCTGTTCTTTGTACTGACTTACACCAACCGTCAGCTCTCTTTAACAGGGAGAACATACACTACTTTATTCCATTCATCGCTTATCTATTATTTAGTTGTTATGAAAATACAAAAAATCCCTACTGAAATTAATCAGTAGGGACGATTTTATTCGCGGTACCACCCTAATTATTGACAAACTTTATATGTCAATCTCTTCATTCTCCATAACGGCTCTTCACCGTCTTCCCCTTACAATTCGCTCGAAGAAGATGCTCCTGGATTGTAATTCATGCTGTTCTATGTACTGACTTACACCAACCGTCAGCTCTCTTTAACAGGGAGAACATACACTACTCTATTCCATTCATCGCTTATCTTATTTACTTATAAAGTATCCTATAATAAATACAATAAAAAATCAATATTTTTTATTCCTGTAATTTTCTGTTAACTATACCCATATCCTTTACGAAACATCATCTTAAAAAGTACAGGATTTACTGGTTTTTACATACGCGTATTAGAAGGAGGAACTGTTTGCCCTTCTGATGAAATTAGATAAATAGAACAAAATAAACATCACATAACAATTGCCTTCGCAAATGAAATGATGCACCACGATAAACATAATATAGAAGGACTGCACCGTATATTAGCAGTTAATTCCTTGTCAGAAAGCTGGCGAAATACATTTACAAAGCGATTAGGAGGAAAAGAAACGAGTGCAGAAAAACGTTTAACAGGAAAATAATAAATTTATAGAAAAGAGGACAGCGCATGAGTGAATTTATATTCGTATTATTTGTTTGTCCATTACTTGTCTTTATTTTTTCTGTTATTGGTACACGAATTACAAAGACGTATTATATAATGCCTATTCTTACGTTTGCGATTCTTCTAATTGTAGCAGTAGCGATATTTAATCGATCATTTTTCTTTTGGGTAGGGATGTATAGTATTTTTTCGTTTCTTGTTTCTTATATGACGTTATTATTTGTAAAAGAAAACAAAGAAGTAGATAAAAAGCAATAACTATACAATCGCATAAAAAAACACGACCATGTTTCCCCCCACGGTCGTGTTTCTTTTATTATTATGCTGTAATCCAAGCCTCATTAGATGGATTTTTGCGCCATTCTTGTAGTTTCTTCGTTTCTGCTTCGCCGATCATACCTTTTTCTGCTGCTACTTCTGTAAGTGCACTGTAGTCGCTTAAAGAGTATGATGCAACGTTTGCTGCTGCTAATTTTTCTTTTCCTGCTTCAAGTTCGTATGTGAAGATTGATACGATTCCTAATACTTCACAGCCAGCTTCGCGAAGTGCCTCTACACAAGTAATTGCACTGCCGCCAGTTGAGATTAAATCTTCTACTACGACAACTTTTTGGCCTTTCTCTGCTTTACCTTCGATTTGGTTTCCTTTACCATGACCTTTTGCCTTGCTTCGTACATAACACATTGGTAAGTTCATACGATCACTTACCCAAGCAGCATGTGCAATCCCTGCTGTTGCTGTTCCTGCAATAACCTCTACAGTTGGGAAGTGTGTTTGAATTAATTTTTCTAATCCTGCCGCAATCGCTTGACGTACTTCTGGATATGATAATGTTAAACGATTATCACAATAAATTGGTGATTTCATTCCAGAAGACCATGTAAATGGATCATTTGGTTGTAAGAATACTGCTCCGATATCTAATAAATGAGATGCGATTTGTTTTTTCATACTGTTACACCCTCCCACTGTTCTTTTACAATTTGATACGCTGCGCGTGGATTTTCTGCTTTTGTAATACTACGTCCTACTACGATATAACTAGAGCCTAGTTCACGCGCACGTTTTGGCGTTGCTACGCGAACTTGGTCATTTACATCATCGCTTGCAAGACGAATCCCCGGTGTTACTGTTACGAAAGCATCTCCGCATACTTCACGCAATTTTGGTACTTCCAGCGTTGAACAAACAACACCATCCAGACCGCTTTCTTTCGTTAATTTCGCATAATGAGCAACCGCTTCTTCTAACGTTTTCTCAATGCCGATCTCTTTTTTCATTACTTCTTCCGATGTACTTGTTAGTTGTGTAACTGCAATACAAATCGGTCTCTCTTTTCCTTCTTTCTTACCTTCCTCTAATCCCTCAAGCGCCGCTTTCATCATACTGCTTCCCCCAGCAGCATGAACGTTTACCATATCCACTTCTAAACTAGCTAAATTGCGCATTGCGCTTTTCACTGTGTTCGGAATATCATGAAGCTTCAAATCTAAAAAGATTTGATGTCCTTTTTCTTTTAGGTACGTAATAATAGCAGGTCCCTCTTTGTAAAACAGCTCCATACCAACTTTGACAAATAATTGTTCCCCTTCAAAGTGACTTAAAAACTGTTCTACCTCTGCTTTACCTGGAAAATCCAGTGCAACAATTAAAGATTGTGACATGTTTGCTTCCAGCTCCTTCCCTGACATTCCGAAATGTGTTCAAATCCTAATTCATCTAAAAGTGCTGGTAATTCTTCAATAATTGTTGGACATACAAACGGATCAACAAAGTTTGCTGTTCCAACTGCTACTGCACTTGCACCAGCGTAGAAGAACTCAATTACATCTTCTGCTGATTCAATACCGCCCATTCCGATAATTGGAATGTTAACAGCCTGACTCACTTCGTGCACCATACGAATTGCCACCGGCTTAATCGCTGGTCCAGATAGCCCCCCTGTACGGTTTGCTAAAATTGGTTTTGCTGTTTTTAAATCTAAACGCATGCCAAGCAATGTATTAATCATCGTTAATCCGTCCGCACCTGCATTTTCGATTGCCTTTGCAATCTCCACAATGTTTGCCACGTTCGGTGACAATTTCACATATACCGGTACTTCAGAAACCTCTTTTACTCGCTTCGTTAAATCAGCAGCAATTTCTGGAACTGTACCAAAAGCGATACCACCCGTTTTTACGTTTGGACAAGAAATATTTAACTCTAGCGCATGAACATTTGGCGCTTTCGAAATTTCCTTTGCTACGGCTACATAATCCTCAGCTTGTGAGCCCGCAACGTTCGCAATAATCGGAAGATCAAATTGCTCTAGCCATGGTAATTCAGACGTCATTACCTTTTCTAACCCTGGGTTTTGAAGCCCGATTGCATTTAGCATTCCGCCTGGTGTTTCTGCAACACGAGGAGTTGGATTTCCATAACGAGGTTGTTCTGTTGTTGCTTTAATCATGATTGATCCAAGTACACTTAAATCGTAGAACTGTGCGTACTCACGACCAAACCCGAAACAACCAGATGCCGGGATAATTGGATTCTTTAATGATAATCCTGGTAATTCAACTTGCAATCTGTTCATAGTACAACCTCCCCGATTGGAAATACTGGCCCGTCGCTGCACACCTTCTTGTAAGAATGTCCACTTGGATCTTCTTGCAAGTGGCATACACATGCGAAACACGCTCCAATCCCACAGCCCATACGTTCTTCTAATGAAATGTAGGCTTTTTTCTCTTTATAGCGGCCTTCTAATGCACGAAGCATTGCTAAAGGTCCACATGAGTATAAAATGTCAAAGTCAATTCCATACGCATCGATCACATCTGTTACAAATCCTTTTGTACCATGTGTACCATCGACTGTTGCGACATACGTATCACCAAGCTCTGCAAATTTCTCTTCATAGAAAACAACATCTTTTGTTTGGAAACCTAAGATGTGAATGACACGTACTCCTTTTGCAACAAGGCGTTGTGATAACTCATAAAGTGGTGGCACACCAATTCCGCCTCCTACTAAAAGAGCAGTTTGCCCTGCTTCCGCTTCTTCTACAGGAAATCCATGGCCTAATGGTCCTAATACGTCTACAAGTTCACCTTGTTTTTTCTTTGCTAATGTTTTTGTTCCTTGTCCTTCCGCACGATATAGCATTGTAAATTCGTTATTTTCTTGATCAACATTACAAATACTAATTGGGCGGCGCAGCAGAGGCGTAATGCCTTCTGCTACTTTAATGTGTACAAACTGCCCTGGTTCGTTCATTTGCTGTACAAGATCACCTTGAAGCACTAGTTCATAAATATTTTTTGCGATTTCTTTTTGGTTAACGACGATCATATTTTGCTTTTGCATCATGCACGTACCACCTCGTAACGCTCGGTTGGCGCAATTTCTTTCATTGCGTGAGCTGAAAATGTCATGGATTCTAGTACACGCAAGATTGCTCTTGTTGTATCAAGTGATGTTAAGCAAGCTACACCATTCTCTACAGACTCTCGGCGAATACGGAATCCATCACGCGCTGGTTGTTTTCCTTTTGTTAGTGTGTTAATAACAAACTGTGCTTTTCCTTGACGAATGATATCAAGTAAGTTGTAGTCTTCAGAATCAATTTTGTTTACAACTTGCACCGGAATGTTTTGCTCTGTTAACGATTGTGCTGTTCCTGCTGTTGCTAATAAGTTATAGCCAATTTCATGGAAGCGTTTTGCAATTTCCATCGCTTCTTCTTTATCTTTATCCGCCACAGTAATGATTACTGATCCGTGCGTTGGAATGTTAATTCCTGAAGCAACAAGTCCTTTATATAGTGCTTTTTCAAGCGTTAAGTCTTTACCCATTACTTCCCCTGTTGATTTCATTTCAGGTCCTAATGTTGTATCAACTGAACGTAGTTTCGCAAATGAGAATACTGGAGCTTTTACATACACTTCATTCTCTTCTGGGCGATACCCAGTTTCATATCCTTGTTCTACAAGATTTTGACCTAAAATAACTTTTGTTGCGATATTCGCCATCGGTACACCTGTAATTTTACTTAAGAATGGTACTGTACGGCTCGCACGTGGGTTTACTTCAATTACATACACTTCGTCTTTGAATACTACAAACTGGATATTCAGTAATCCAACAATGTTTAATCCTCTTCCAAGTGCAATTGTATTTTCGATAATTTGTTCTTTCAGTTTTGCAGATAAGCTTTGCGGTGGGTATACTCCAATTGAGTCACCAGAGTGAACTCCAGCGCGTTCAATATGTTCCATAATACCTGGAATGAATACATTTTCACCGTCTGAAATTGCATCTACTTCAATTTCTTTACCAACCATGTAACGGTCAATTAATACTGGATGATCTGCATGAACTTTTACTGCGTTTTTCATGTAGTGCAGTAGTTCTTCTTGACGATATACAATTTCCATTGCACGCCCACCTAGTACGTAAGATGGTCTTACTAATACTGGGTAACCAATTTCTTCAGCGATTGCTACCGCTTGTTCTACAGTCGTTGCTGTTTTACCAACTGGCTGTGGGATACCAAGCTGTGTTAAAGCTGCTTCAAACTTATCACGATCTTCTGCACGGTCTAAATCTTCAAGTGATGTTCCTAAAATCTTCACACCGTGTTCTTCTAATTTAGCAGCTAAGTTAATTGCCGTTTGTCCACCGAACTGAACGATAACACCTTCTGGCTTCTCTAAATCAATGATGTGCATTACATCTTCGATTGTTAATGGTTCAAAGTATAATTTGTCAGAAATACTGAAGTCTGTTGAAACTGTTTCTGGGTTATTGTTAATAATAATTGCTTCATATCCAGCTTCTTTAATTGCCCATACAGAGTGAACTGTTGCATAGTCAAACTCAACACCTTGACCAATACGGATTGGACCAGATCCTAGTACGACTACACTCTTACGATCTGTCACAATTGATTCGTTCTCGTCACCGTATGTGCTGTAGTAATATGGTGTTGCAGATTCGAACTCTGCCGCACAAGTATCTACCATTTTAAACACTGGTGTCATATTATTTTCTTTACGCATATCGTAAATTTCACGCTCTGTTTTATTCCAAGCAGCTGCAATGTAGTGATCACTGAAGCCCATTTTTTTCGCAGATTGTAATACTTCCATATTTCCTACATTCGCTTTTACTTCGCGTTCCATGTTTACGATGTTTTCAACTTTTTGTAAGAAGAAGAAGTCCATTTCACACCATGAGTTGATTTCTTCTTTTGTTACACCTTGACGAATTGCTTCTGCTACAACGAACAGACGCTCATCATCTGCTTTCACAATACGTTTTTTCATCGTCTCTTTATCAAGTTCTTTTAAGTGATCTAACTCTAGGTGATAAATACCAAGCTCTAAAGAACGAACAGCTTTTAATAATGATTCTTCTAAGTTACGCCCGATAGACATAACTTCACCCGTTGCCTTCATCTGTGTTCCAAGCGTTCTGTTTGCTGATTCAAACTTGTCAAATGGCCAACGTGGAATCTTAGAAACAACATAGTCTAATGCTGGTTCGAAACACGCATATGTTTTCTGTGTAACTGGGTTTACAATTTCATCTAATGTTAAACCGACTGCAATTTTCGCTGCTAATTTTGCAATTGGATATCCTGTTGCTTTTGATGCTAATGCAGATGAACGACTTACACGTGGATTTACTTCGATTACATAGTACTGGAAGCTATATGGATCAAGCGCAAGCTGAACGTTACATCCACCTTCAATTCCTAGTGCACGAATAATTCTTAATGAAGTGTTACGTAACATTTGATATTCACGATCACTTAACGTTTGGCTTGGTGCAACAACGATAGAATCCCCTGTATGCACACCAACTGGATCAATGTTTTCCATATTACATACTACGATGGCATTATCATTGGAATCACGCATTACTTCATATTCAATTTCCTTGCAACCAGCAATACTTTTTTCTAATAAACATTGTGTTACTGGGCTATGTTTTAAACCACTTGTTACGGTTTCAATTAATTCTTCTTCGTTATGACAAATACCGCCGCCAGTTCCTCCTAATGTGAACGCTGGACGAACGATTACTGGATAACCAATTTCTTTTACAAAGTCATATGCTTCATCAAGCGTATGAATGATTTCACTTGGTGGTGTTGGTTCATTTAATTCTTGCATTAATGTACGGAATAGGTCACGATCTTCCGCTTGCTCAATTGCTGATAATTTTGTTCCTAAAATTTCAACTCCGCACTCTTCTAGTACGCCTGATTTTGCAAGTTCAACAGCCATGTTTAATCCTGTTTGTCCGCCAAGTGTTGGTAAGATTGCATCTGGACGTTCCTTACGAATAATACGGCTTACAAATTCTAATGTTAATGGTTCAATATATACTTTATCTGCCGTTGCAGTATCTGTCATAATTGTCGCTGGGTTAGAGTTGACAAGGATTACTTTGTAACCTTCTTCTTTAAGAGATTGACAAGCTTGTGTTCCAGAGTAATCAAACTCCGCTGCTTGCCCGATTACAATTGGTCCTGATCCGATTACTAAAATTGTGTTAATGTCTAGGCGTTTTGGCATAACTCTTCCCCTTCTTTCTTAAAGTTTGCAATCATTGCTAAGAAATCTTCAAATAAGTCATTTGCATCTTCTGGTCCTGCTGATGCTTCTGGATGATATTGCACTGTAAATGCTGGGAACTTCGTATGACGAAGACCTTCTACTGTACCATCGTTTAAAGCAACATGTGTAATTTCAAGATCTGTACTTTTAACTGATTCTTCTTCTACTGCATAGCCATGGTTTTGAGAAGTAATTGCTACTTTTCCTGTTTCAATATGTTTTACTGGATGGTTTAAGCCACGGTGACCAAATTTGAGCTTGATTGTATTCGCACCAGATGCTAAGGCAAACAATTGATGCCCAAGGCAAATTCCGAATAACGGTACTTTCCCAATGATACCTTGTAACATTTCGATTGCTTCTGGTACATCTTTTGGATCCCCAGGTCCGTTACTTAGCATAATTCCATCTGGGCTAAGGCGTAAAATCTCTTCAGCCGTTGTATTGTAAGGTACAACAATTACATCACAGTCACGTTTATTTAGTTCTCGTAAAATACCATGCTTCATACCGAAGTCTACAAGTACAACGCGATGGCCACGGCCTGGACTTGGATATGGATCTTTTGTTGATACGCGTTTCACATGATCTGTAAAGACTGTCGCTTTTAATTGGCTAACGATGTACTCTACATCCGCATCCATGTTGCAAAGACGTCCGCGTAATGTTCCATATTGACGAATTTTTCGTGTTAATTTTCTTGTATCAATTCCTGCTAATCCTGGAATATTTCTTTCTTTTAAATAATCATCTAACGAAATTTCATTACGGAAGTTAGATGGGTGATCACAAATTTCGTTTACTATTAAACCATTTACAGATGGATGAATTGATTCGAAATCATCACGGTTAATGCCGTAGTTTCCGATTAATGGGTACGTAAATGTTACAATTTGACCGCAGTATGATGGGTCAGATAATGTTTCTTGATACCCAGTCATTCCAGTTGTAAATACAACCTCACCTGACTTTTCGATTTCTCCTCCGAAACCTTTTCCAATTAATACTGTTCCATCTTCTAAGATAAGTTGTCTTTTCATACTAATGCACTCTCCTTTTGCCATGCGATCTTACCGCCAACGATTGTCATAACCGGCCAGCCTTGACATTTCCAGCCTGCGAATGGCGTATTTTTTCCTTTTGATAAGAATGTTGTTGGATCAATCTCTTCTTCATTATCTAAATCGATTATTGTAATATCAGCGGCTCTTCCTTCTTGTAAGCGGCCTGCTTCTAAACCAAATGTGTCAGCTGGTTTTTTTGTTAAGAATTGAATTAACTGTTCTAATGTGATAATTCCCTTTTTCACAAGGTTTGTATATAGTAGTGGGAATGCTGTTTCAAAACCAGTAATTCCAAATGGCGCTCTTTCAATACCTTGTGCTTTTTCTTCTGCTGTATGCGGTGCATGATCTGTTGCAATTATGTCGATTGTTCCATCTAATAATCCTTCAATTAAAGCCTCATGATCTTCTTTTCCGCGAAGCGGTGGATTCATTTTAAAGTTTGGATCCATACCTGGGATATCATCTTCACATAATACTAAGTGATGCGGTGTTACTTCTGCGGTTACTTTAATTCCAGCACGCTTTGCATCACGAATCACACGTACAGATCCTTTTGTACTTACGTGACATACGTGATAGTGACACCCTGCTGCTTCTGCAAGTAATATGTCCCGGGCAATATGTACGGACTCACATACTGATGGGATACCGTTTAAGCCGTGTTTCTCAGAAAACTTGCCTTCATGTACACACCCTTTATTGATTAGCGTATTTTCTTCGCAGTGTGCAACAACTGCCATATTTAATTTTGCTGCACGCTTCATCGCTGCCAGCATCATGCTTGCATCCTGTACGCCTACTCCATCATCAGTAAACGCGAATGCTCCAAGTTCTTTTAATGTTTCAAAGTCTGTCATTTCAGAACCTGCTTGGCGTACTGTAATCGCTCCATATGGCAGTACATTTACATGTGCTTTTTCTTTAATTCGTTTTTGCAAGTCTTCCATATGTTCTCTGCTGTCTGGTACTGGACGTGTATTTGGCATTGCGCAAATTGTTGTAAATCCACCTTTTGCTGCTGCAAGTGTACCTGTTTCAATTGTTTCTTTATGTTCACCACCTGGTTCGCGAAGATGAACGTGTACATCTACTAATCCAGGTGTAATTAATTTTCCGTTTACATCGATTACTTCAGCATTATCTGCCGTAATATTTTCTGCTACTTTCGCAATTTTACCGTCTTGTACGAGAAGATCTGTTGCTACGATTTTTCCTTCTTCATTCAAATAACGTCCATTTTTAAATAAATAGTTCATGTTTTATTCCTCCTAATACATTTGGTAATGCGCGTTTTAGTACAGCCATTCTTACGTAAACTCCATTTTCCATCTGTTTGAATATGCGTGAACGCTCACACTCGACGAGTTCACTTGCAATTTCCACATCACGGTTTACAGGAGCTGGATGCATAATAATGCTTCCTTGTTTCATACGCTTTTCTCGTTCAATTGTTAGTCCGTGCTGCTCATGATACTCTTTCATGATATCTGTTTCATAATGATCATGACGCTCATGTTGCACACGAAGTAACATCATCACATCAACTTCTGGAACAAGTTCATCTAAACTTTTGTATGTTCCAAATGTGTTCGTTTCATCTTTCCACTCTTCAGGGCTAGCAAAGTAAATCGTTGCTCCTAGTTTTGTTAAAGCTTCAGCGTTAGAACGTGCTACTCGGCTATGGCGAATATCTCCAACAATCGCAATCTTTAATCCTTCAAATCCTCCAAACTCTTGTTTAATTGTTAGAAGATCTAGAAGACATTGCGTTGGATGATTTCCACATCCATCGCCAGCATTCAAGATTGGAATGTTTACTTGATCCTTTAGCTCATCAAAGTAGCGATCTTGTTGATGGCGGATGACCACTGCTTTTGTTCCGATTGATTCAAGTGTTCTTATCGTATCGTAAAGTGTTTCTCCTTTTTGTACGCTAGAAGACTCTGCCGAGAAGTTCAGAACATCGAGCCCTAATCGCTTCTCTGCTACTTCAAAGCTAAAACGTGTTCTCGTACTGTTTTCAAAGAATAAGTTTGCAACAAACGTTTGCTCTTTCGTTCTTATTCCTTTTCCACTTGCGAAATCTTCTGCATCTTTTAGGATTTCTGAAATCTCCTGCTCCGATAATTCACTCATCGTTAACAAATGGTTCATTGTCATCCCTCATCTTTCTGATTTTTATCATAGCATCTTTGTATTTATATAACAATAACTGCATAAAAATACCCTAGCCGTGCGAGACTAGGGTGTAACAAATTACACACCCTTTTCGGTCTCACAGGACTGAATTAAAAGGTTGTTTTTATGAAGCAATGTTCTTTGATTGTTGTTGTTTTTGTTTCAGTTCAGGTAGTACTAAGTTTAGGATTACCCCTACAATTGCTGCAAGAGCCATGCCTTCTACTTGGAATGATTGACCGATATGAAGCACTGCACCACCGATGCCAATTACAAGTATGACTGATGCTATTACTAAATTTCGTTTATCCCCGAAATCTGTTTTCTCATCTACCATCATGCGTAAACCGCTTGATGCGATAACACCGAATAGTAAGATTGAAACTCCGCCCATAACCGGTGTTGGGATCGAATGGATAAGAGCTGAAATTTTACCAATAAATCCGAACATGATTGCCAATATTGCTGATCCAACGAATAAATATACGCTGTATGCTCTTGTAATTGCAAGCACTCCAATATTTTCACCGTACGTCGTATTTGGCGGTCCCCCAATTGCTGAAGCAATGAATGTTGCAATTCCATCTCCCATAATAGAGCGGTGTAAGCCTGGCTTTTCAATTAAGTCTTTATTTATGACATTTCCAAGTACAATTTGATGTCCAATATGTTCTGAAACTGTAACGATTGCAACAGGTACCATTACTAATACTATTTTCCACGAAAATTCTGGTGTATATGTGACAAATGGCACTACGAAATCCGGTACATCAAACCATTTCGCTTCAATTACTGGTTTCAAATCGACTAAGCCTTGGAAGTAAGCAAAGATGTAACCGCCTATGATTCCTATTAAAACTGGTATGATGCTTAAGAATCCTCTTCCAAAGATTGAGCAGATGATTGTAATTGCTAATGTGACAAGTGCAACTGAAAAGTGTGTAAAGCTATATTTTCCATCTGCATTATTCATTGCCATATCTACTGCTGTATGTGCAAGCCCAAGTCCAATTACCATAACAACTGGACCAACTACGATTGGGGGCAAGAGATTCATAATCCAATTAGATCCAGATTTTTTAATCGCAAGTGCAATCAACATATAGACAAGTCCTGCCATCATTCCGCCAAGCATTGCTGCTCCTGGGCCGCCTGCTGCTTTTGCTGTAATAATCGGTGCAATGAATGCAAATGATGATCCGAGGTAAGCTGGAACTTGCCCTTTCGTGATTAGCAGGAATGCTAGCGTTCCTAGTCCGCTCGAGATTAAAGCAACTGCTGGGCTTAATCCTGTTAAAAATGGAACAAGCACTGTCGCTCCAAACATAGCGAATAGATGCTGTATACTTAACAGTAACCATTTTCCTGGTTTCGGTACTTCATGAATGTCTAACACTGGCTTTTGTTCCATTATTATATCCTCCTCCAATGTTGAAAACTTGCAATAAAAAAACTCTTTGCGCCCTATGCACAAAGAGTCCTATACTTTCGTATGTCAAATTAGACATATGAAAGCCAAGACCCTTTGGCAACCTCACAGGACTACATTTAAAAGGGCTTTATTTTTCGTATATGCTTACTCGATCTTGTTTGTCTGTTTCTTGAAGTCCTACTTCAATACGTTCTTCGCTTGATGTTGGAATGTTTTTTCCTACATAATCAGCGCGAATTGGTAGTTCACGGTGACCTCTATCTACAAGAACAGCTAACTGAATTTGCGATGGTCTTCCAATATCCATTAGAGCATCCATTGCAGCTCGCACAGTTCTTCCTGTATATAATACATCATCAACAAGGATAACTTTTTTATTCGTAATATCAACTGGAATATCCGAACCTTTTACAAGCGGTTCTTTATTTTTAGATTGCAGTGTTAAGTCATCACGATACAATGTAATGTCTAATTCACCAACTGCCATCTCTTTTCCTTCAATTTGATTAATTCGTTCTGCTAAACGCTGTGCGATAAAAATACCGCGTGTTTTAATCCCAACTAGAACACAATTTTCAACACCCTTATTGCGTTCTACAATTTCATGACTAATGCGTGTTAAAGCACGGCGAATCATTTGATCATCTAGTACCACTGCTTTTTCTTTCATGCTCTTCACCTCCAAGCTTTTTTCTTGCGTGAGAGGAATGGTATAAAAAAATCCTCTCGTCGTGTGCGAGAGGATTTTTTTGAAAAAGGGTATACGTACCCTACGTATTTCAAACCGTTACCTTCTCAACCTCACGGGGCTGTGTTAAAGGACTTATTCAACTGCTGTTATTATGGCAGTTTTTATAACGATTGTCAATATTATTTTCGCAACTCATCCAAAAGATCTACAAAAATTTGTGGAACTGGTGCTTCAAATTCTAAATATTCACCTGTACGCGGGTGAACGAAACCTAAAATACCTGCATGTAATGCTTGACCATTTATATCAAACGTTTTCTTTGGACCATATTTCGGGTCACCTGCAAGTGGGTACCCAATATATTTCATATGTACACGAATTTGATGCGTACGACCTGTTTCTAGTTGACACTCCACATGAGTGAAATTATTAAAACGCTCTAATACACGGAAATGAGTTACAGCATGTTTTCCATTTTCCTCAACAGTCATACTTTGACGATCTTGTTTATCACGTCCAATCGGCGCATCAACTGTTCCTTTATCATGCGGAATAACACCATGAACAATCGCTTGATAGCGTCTTGTTACTGTTTTTGCCACAAGCTGATTTACAAGCGCTTCATGTGCCATATCATTTTTTGCCACCATCAATAATCCAGACGTATCTTTATCAATGCGATGCACAATTCCTGGGCGCATTACACCGTTAATACCCGATAAATCTTTACAGTGATACATTAAACCATTTACTAACGTACCGCTCGTATGCCCTGGCGCAGGGTGTACAACCATGCCACGCGGCTTGTTTACGACAAGTACATCACTATCCTCATAATAAATTTCTAAATTCATATCTTCTGGAAGAATATCTAATGACTCTGGTTCTGGAATAGTAACTGTAATTTCATCATTTGTTTTTACTTTATAGTTCCCTTTGATGTCTTTTCCGTTTACGGTTACAACACCATCTTTAATCCATTGTTGCACTTGTGAACGAGACCATTCATTGTTCACCCCTGCAACAAATTTATCAATCCGTTCGTTTTTTTGCTCTTCTGTAACTGTTACTTGTACTACTTCGCTCATTATTTACTCCTTTGTTTTCTTTCCTTCTAGTAATGTTTGAATAATAATTAACGTAACACCAACACATAATGCCGAATCTGCAACGTTAAATACCGGGAAGTTGTATGAGAAAATATACGTATGAATAAAATCAACAACTTCTTTTCGGAATACACGATCAATAAAATTACCAATTGCTCCGCCTAGAATAAGTCCAAGCGAAATGCCGAGAAGCTTGTCTGTCTTTGCAAATTTTTGCATATAAATCACAATAAAAATAACAAAGATGACTGTGATAACATAAAAGAACCACATTCTATTTTCTAAAATGCCCCATGCAGCTCCGGTATTGCGGTGAGACGTTATGTACAGTACATTATCAATAATCGGAATACTCTCACCTAAATCCATTTCCTTTACGATAATCCATTTTGATACTTGATCAATGACAATCACAAATAATGCTATTAAATAATATATCATTTTCGTTTCCCCCACAATGACAGTGTACCTCAAAATTTTAGCATAGCTGCTATGTTTTCACAATGAAGCATCGTAAAGGAGCATAAAATAAAATGAATTAGGTAATATAATATTGTTGTCTTTAAATTGTTTTTACTTTTTCATAGAAACATTCATGAACTGTACGTGCTGTTGGCATACCTTTTAATTGTCTAAGTGTCATTCTTTGTCCGGTTTCTTCACAAATTCCATACATGCCTATTTCCATTTTCAAAAGTGCTCGCTCTACATCTTTTAAATCTTCTCTCATATCATGCAATAATAATTTATTTTTCACATCTATTTTGGCTATACCTAGCAATTCCTCTCCAAATTCTACATCATACGCATACGTCTCTTCTTTTGCTAATCGCTCCTGTAGCTCTCGTTGCATTAATTGTAGCTCTTCTTGAATCTCCATGTATGTGTCAGTCACAAGCGCGTCCCTCCCGGCTGGAATGTATCGTTAGTTTATCCGAAAAGCACACGATTACCGCACACACATTTTTCCTTCCAAGGAAGAAAAAAATCGACTGCCTACAAGGCAGTCGATTTTTTTCGTTTCATTATTTTACATAATGTTCTTTTACAACTTCTCCGCAGCGTTCACATAACGTTGGATGGTCTGCATTACTTCCTATTGTTTCAGATACAACCCAGCAACGTTCACACGTTTCACCAGTTGCTTGTGCTACAACAACAGCTGTATGTTCATATTTCGGTGCATCAGCTGGTGCTTCTTCCATTGTTCCACCAAGTTTATACTCAGAAACAATAAACAACTGTTTTAAATCTTCGCTAATAGACTCTAACATTTGTTTCATTTCTGCAGTTGGGAATAGGGTAATGCTCGCATTTAACGATTTACCAATTACTTTCTCATTACGTGCCACTTCTAACGCTTTTAATACATCATCGCGAAGTGTCATAAATGCATCCCATTTTACTTTTAACTCTTCCGCACCCTCTACTTCCATAGCTTCCGGCATATCAGTTAACTGGACGCTTTCTTCTACTACACCAGGAACATATGGCCATACTTCATCTGCTGTATGAGGTAAAATTGGCGTTACAAGTTTTGTTAATGCAACAAGAACATCATATAATACCGTTTGAATTGCACGGCGATCATGATTATTTTCTGCTTCGATATATAAAATATCTTTTGCAAAATCTAAATAGAATGAACTTAAATCAATTGTACAGAAGTTATGAATCGCATGATATACAGCTGCAAATTCATACGTTTCATAAGCATTTTTTACTTTTGTAATTAAGTCATTTAATTTCACTAACATGTAGCGGTCTACTTCGCGAAGTTCTGCAGCCGGTACCACATCTTTACTTGGATTAAAGTCAGCTAAGTTTCCTAATAAGAAACGGAATGTATTACGAATTTTACGATATACTTCTGCTACTTGTTTTAAGATATCATCAGAAATACGTACATCAGATTGATAATCAACTGAAGATACCCATAAACGTAAAATATCGCCGCCTAGTTGATCCATAATCTTCTTCGGTACAACAATGTTCCCGATAGACTTACTCATTTTACGACCTTCACCATCAAGTACGAAGCCGTGACTTAAGACACCTTTATACGGTGCTTTACCTGTTACCGCAACTGCTGTTGATAATGAAGAGTTAAACCAACCGCGATATTGGTCAGATCCTTCTAAATATAAATCAGCTGGACGCTGCAGGTCATCACGCTCTTCTAATACAGCTTGATGAGAAGAACCAGAATCAAACCATACATCCATAATGTCTGTTTCTTTACGGAATTCGCCATTTGGGCTAGATGGATGTGTAAAGTCTTCTGGTAATAAGTCTTTCGCTTCACGTTCGAACCATACGTTCGAACCATGTTCACGGAATAACTCTGCTACATGATTAATCGTTTCATCTGTAATAATTGGATCACCGTTTTCTGCATAGAATACAGGAATCGGAACACCCCACGCACGTTGTCGAGAAATACACCAGTCACCGCGGTCACGAACCATGTTATGAAGGCGTGTTTCACCCCATGCTGGTACCCATTTTGTTTCCTCTACAGCTTGTAATAATTCAGTGCGGAACGCTTCAATAGATGCAAACCATTGTGCAGTTGCACGGAAAATAATTGGCTGTTTCGTTCTCCAGTCGTGTGGATAAGAATGCGTAATAAATGTTAATTTTAATAACGCACCAACCTCTTCTAATTTTTCCGTGATTGGTTTATTTGCTTTATCGTAGAATAACCCTTCAAATCCAGGCGCTTCACTTGTTAATACACCTTTATCATCAACTGGACAAAGAACTTCTAAGCCATATTGTTTCCCAACAAGGAAGTCATCTTCCCCGTGTCCTGGTGCTGTATGTACACAACCTGTACCAGCATCTGTTGTAACGTGCTCACCAAGCATAACAAGAGAATCACGGTCATAAAATGGATGCTTAGCCACTGTATACTCAAGTTCGCTACCCTTTACTGTTTTAATAACTTCTGTGTTTTCCCACTCTAATGTTTTTGAAACTGCTTCAAATAGCTCAGAAGCAATGATATATTTTGCACCATCTACTTTTACAATGCTATATTCAAGTTCTGGATGAACAGAAATACCTAAGTTAGCTGGCAATGTCCAAGGTGTTGTTGTCCAAATAATGAACTTCTCGTCGCCTTCTAAAACATTTTTTCCATCTTTAACAGGGAATGCTACGTAAATAGATGCAGATTTTTTATCTTTATATTCTATTTCCGCTTCTGCTAATGCAGATTCACTTGTCGGAGACCAGTAAACAGGTTTTTGTCCTTTATAGATGTAGCCCTTTTTCGCCATTTCACCAAATACTTTAATTTGCTGTGCTTCGTACGCTGGCTTTAATGTAATGTATGGATTATCCCAATCACCACGTACACCTAAACGTTTAAATTGCTCACGCTGACGGCTTACTTGCTCATATGCGTATTCTTCACAAAGTTTACGGAACTCAGCAACTGTCATTTCTTTACGCTTAACGCCTTTATTTGTTAAAGCTTGTTCAATTGGTAAACCATGTGTATCCCATCCCGGTACATATGGTGCACAGTATCCAGTCATTGATTTGTAACGAACAATAAAGTCTTTTAACACTTTATTTAACGCATGTCCCATATGAATGTCACCATTCGCATATGGAGGTCCGTCATGTAGTACAAATAGCGGACGCCCCTTTGTACGTTCTTGTACTTTTTCATAAATGTTCATTTCAGCCCATTTTTCTTGCATTACAGGCTCACGTTTCGGTAAATTTCCACGCATTGGAAATTCTGTTTTTGGCATTAATAATGTATCTTTGTACTCCATGCTTAACTCCTCCTTAAATATATAAAAGAAAGGCATTTTTTCTAAATAAATGGAATAAAAAAGAGACCTTCTCATCCCCCAAAAAAGGGACGAGAAGGTCTCCCGCGGTACCACCCTAGTAGACTACTACATATAGCAATCCTCTTTATATTCTTAACGCGAATACACGCCTGCGCTTACTTTATTATTCAGCGAGGAACTCCAGGGTGATATTCCCATTCTCTCCTTATTCTGAGCTTCCACCGTCCTCAGTTCGCTATATAAGGTATGAAAAAAGTACTTATCCCTATCTTCGTTTTTCTAAAAAATTATGTTGTATAGAATTATATGTAATAATGAGAAAAACGTCAAGCTTACACTGTTTCTTCTTTCTTAAGAAGTTCATCTACTTCTTCTTCTAACTCAATTAGCTTGTCCCAATCATCATTGTTTAACATTTCAAGCTGTGCTTCTATTAGCATACGGAAACGTGTACGGAACACTTTCGCTTGCTTTTTCAATTCTTCAATGTCAAATGCCACTTTTCTTGATTTTACTAACGCTTCGTTAATAATACGGTCCGCATTTTTCTCTGCCTCACGAACAATTAACTTTGCTTCTTTTTGTGCATTACGTTTTACTTCTTCTGCTGCTTCTTGCGCTACAACAATAGATTTATTTAATGTATCTTCAATATTGGAGAAATGCTCTAATTTCCCTTCTAGTTGTGCGACTTTTTCTTCTAACGCTTTCTTCTCACGAATCACTAATTCATAATCTTTAATGACTTGATCAAGAAATTCATTTACTTGATCCTCATCATAGCCGCGAAAGCCACGACTAAATTCTTTATTATGAATATCTAACGGTGTTAACGGCACAAACGCCACCTCCAAGTAGGTTATCTAAAATTTCCTTTTTTTAATTATATCTTTTCTTCGACAAAATGGGAGATTTTCCTTCTAAAAAAAGAAATCATTTTAAGATTCCATACAAAATTCTCCATTTATCGCGTTTTGTTTTTCCATCAACAGTGAGTAATTTCCCCCTGCCATAACCTCTGACAGAAAATACATCTCCTGGAAAACAATCATACGCAGATTGCTCAACTACTTTCCAATTCACTTTTACAAGACCATTTTTAATAAACGGCTGTGCTTTTTGACGAGATATATGAAACATTTCCGCTATTAGTACATCTAATCGAAGCGCCGAAACTGTCCCCGATTTTTCATCCCACTGTTCTTGCATATGTAACACATGATCAGATGACACAGGCGCTAAAGACACTTTTGTTCTTCCAATTGATTGTAAATTCATTTCTATGTACGAAACAACTTCTTTTGCAACTACTATTTGGGCACGATTTTGCTGGAGCCAAATATCTCCGCATTTTTCTCTCTTTAATCCAAGAGACATAAATGCTCCTAATATTTGACGATGTTCCAGTGTATAAAATTTAGAAGGATAGTCAATTTCTAATACTTCTACTTGAAACTCTTCCTCATTCGGCATAAGATAATTTGGATAAATTAATGCCCGCTTTCTTTCTGCACTCGGAGTAGCTCCATAGAACTGAAACGCAGCATCTCCTTGATGCCCAACAATCATAGAAACAATTTGCTGTTCACGTGGGTCAAGAAAATCAGTAAGTTTCACTTGATGATATTCCTCTGCCGCTTGCTTCCATTCTAACAATTTATCAACGAAAACTGTTTCTTCAGATCTAAAATGTTCATAGATGCTCATGTATATATCCTCTTACCTCACAAAAAATTCAAATACGCGTATCAATCCTGAACTAGCTAAATTTAGTACAATAATTGCTACAATTGGTGAAATATCAATCATTCCAATTGGCGGGATAAAACGGCGAAACGGTTCCAAATACGGCTCGCAAATGCGTGCTAAAAATTCTCCGAATGTCGATTCTCTTGCTCCCGGAAACCAAGATAGTAGGATATAGATAATAAGCGCCCAAGAATAAATTTTTATTACATAGAGCAAAATTTGTAAAATCATCAGCATAGCGCACTACCACCTCTTTATATTTGTATCTTCCTCTTCACCGAACAATTCAGAAATTGCTCCAACAATGTCTACATTATCCGGCGTACATATAAATGTTTTTGGACCTAATTTTTGAATGTCCCCGCCGATTGCATATACAGTGCCACTTAGAAAGTCAATGATACGTAATGCTTGATCTGTAGACATGCGCTGTAAATTAACCACAACTGCACGGCGACCTTTTAAATGATCAGCAATACCCTGTGCCTCTGAATACGTACGCGGCTCTAATAAAACAACTTTTGAAGGGTGTTTTGCTGTTTCAATACTTACCACGTTTTGTTTCGGTTGTACTTTTGTAAGCGGAATATCCTGCTCTGGTTCCTGCTGTTTTTTCATTTCATTTTGCTCCTTTTCATAAGCATAATGCGCTTCTCGCTCTTCTGGTGTGTCAAAAAAGAAATACTTTACTTTTGACCAACTCATAATAAAATTCTCCTTCCCTCTATTCTTTTCCTACTAAAATCGTCCCCAAACGAATAAATGTAGCGCCTTCTTCAATTGCAATTGTATAATCATTTGACATTCCCATCGATAACTCCGTACACGGAGCATGTGATAAGTTTAAATCTTGTACTTGCTTTTGCAGTTTACGCAACATTTGAAAATAACTACGAATTTGCATTTCATCATCCGTGTAAGGTGCCATTGTCATAAGTCCAACAACTTCAATTTTATCAAATTGCTGTAAATCGCGAATAAACTGAATCGTTTCATCTATAGCTATCCCTTGTTTGGACTCTTCCTCTGAAGTTTTCACTTGTACAAAGCAGCGAATTAATTTAGTTGCTCGTTTTTGAATTTCTTTTGCAAGTGAAAGACGATCAAGTGAATGTAAATAATCAATCTCATTTATAATCTCTTTTACTTTTCTAGATTGCAATGAACCGATAAAATGCCACGTCGCTTTGTTTCCGAAATACTCATATTTCTGTAAAAAGCCTTCATTACGATTTTCACCAAGGTGCACAAGCCCAGCTTGTACTACTTCATTTGTTTTTTCAATACCTACCGTTTTAGTAACAGCCACAAGTGTAATTTCATCTAAAGATCTATTCACTCGTTGGCATGCTTGTTCAACTTCTTGTTGAACATATGTTAAATTTCCTTGTACTGTCACTGCTTTCACTCCTCCTTAAAACCGATAAAGCTAAGCATTCTTCCCGTCTTTCCATGATCGCGGCGATGTGAGAAAAATAATTGCGTTTCACAGCTTGTACAAAGAGAGGACATGGCGATATGCTCTTCCTTAATCCCAGCTTGCAAACAGAGCAAACGATTTATTTCTTTTAAATCAATTGCATACTGTCCATCAGAAATCATTTCATATGGAACAGAACTATGAATCACTTGTTTAGCCGCAGATAACACACGTTCATCCACCACGTAACAACACGCACCAATAGACGGACCAATGGCAACATGTATATCATCAAGCGGTATCCCTTCGTCTTTCCACTTTCTAATCATTTCACTTGCAATTCCTTTTACGGTTCCTTTCCAGCCGGCATGTGCAAGTCCAAGCATTTTATAAGATGGCGAATAAAAATATAATGGAACACAATCCGCATAACAAGATGTTAATAACACGTCCGTATCTGTCGTATATATGCCATCTGTATTCGGGATACCATCTTTATAGGAAAAGACTCCTTTTCCCTTCTCTTGCTTTCCTACTTTTGCAACATGATAGTCATGAACCTGTTCAGAACAAATCCACTTTTCTAATGAAACATGTAACTTTTCTGCTAAAAGACGCCGATTTTCATGAACATCTTCCACTTTGTCATGGACGTGTAGCCCTAGATTCATTGTATGAAACGGTCCGGTGCTCACTCCACCTTCTTTTGTAGTAAATCCAGCTATGATGGGTCCAAGTTTTTCCCAAACATGTAAATGTAACATACCGTCCTTATATGTAAATGGTTCTCTCATAAAAAGGCTCCTTATAATAAAATAACATAAAAAGTATGGTACTTCTTGTCTATTTTACCATACTTTTATTTTTCCATAATGACAACATAAAAAAAAAAGGAATTTGTAATATTCTTTAAGAAATTGTCGGTGTTTGTATTGTTTCTGTTATTTTATTAATATGATCCGCTCGAACTAAGATAACATCTTCTCCTATTTTCACAATTTGTTTCCAAGGAATTACAAATTCTTCTTCTTTTCCAAATAAACCTAGCATTTTCCCTTGTTTTGTAATAATAACTGCTTGAATTTTCCCCGTCTTCATATCAATATCAATATCTCCAATATTTCCAAGTTTCTTTCCGTCTGACACATCGACAACATCCTTCATTTGAAATTCTGAAATACGTATCATTGCCATCCTCTCCTTTGTTTCATACTTAACTGACAATCATAATTCCACCTCAATGCATAAAGTGAAACTTCCAGCAGTAAGGGATACACCCTTCACGTACAAAATCTTTTCTTTATAGCCATTATATGAACCCACCATTCTTCCTATGAGCAGAATCTCTCTTCAAAACTTTAAAAGGTCTCATCATAAATGATGAGACCTTAGCCTTGAATTGTTTTATTCATTTGTTTAATTGCTGATTTTTCAAGACGTGACACTTGCGCTTGAGAAATCCCAATTTCCTCCGCTACTTCCATTTGTGTTTTTCCTTGAAAGAAACGCTTGCGAATAATCATCTTTTCTCGTTCATTTAATCGCTTCATTCCCTCTTTTAATGCTAATTCTTCGACCCATTGCTCGTCCCTTTGTTTATCATCACTTAGCTGATCCATCACAAAAATTGGATCTCCACCATCATTGTATATTGGCTCAAATAATGAAACTGGATCTTGAATCGCATCAAGCGCAAACACAATTTCTTCGTGCGTCACATCAAGTACTTTTGCTATATCCATCGCTGTTGGCTCTTTCGAATTTTCAGCAATAAGCTTTTCTCGTACTTGCAATGCTTTATACGCAATATCACGCAATGAACGCGAGACGCGTATTGGGTTATTATCACGCAAATATCTTCGGATTTCTCCAATAATCATGGGTACAGCATATGTTGAAAATTTAACATTTTGGCTTAAGTCAAAGTTATCAATGGATTTCATAAGTCCAATGCAGCCAACTTGAAATAAATCATCAACAAACTCCCCTCTGTTGTTAAATCTTTGGATGACGCTCAGTACAAGACGTAAGTTTCCGTTTACTAGTTTCTCCCTTGCGCTTATATCACCGCTTTGCATTTCTCGAAATAGCTGTCGCATTTCTTCATTTTTTAATACTGGAAGTTTAGATGTATCAACACCGCAAATTTCTACTTTGTTTCTCGTCAAAGTGTTCCCTCCTATCGGGAGTTGCTGTACAGTGTAAAGTATCTCCTTTGGAGGGAATTTTATGCATATATTCATTTATCCCGCATTACTAAATGAAACGCTTTTTTCTAAAATGAAAATTAAATTACTTATAAAAAAGCAATCGACCAAGCACCCCAAGTAAAAAATATTCGTTAGAGAATGCTTAACCTCATACCATTTTGTTAAACTCTTTACGAAGCCTTTTAATAATCCGTTTTTCTAAACGCGAAATATAAGACTGTGAGATACCAAGCATATCCGCAACATCCTTTTGCGTTTTTTCTTCTCCGCCATCTAATCCAAAACGAAGTTCCATAATTTGCTTCTCTCGATCATTTAATTGATGTAATGCTTTCATAAGTAAATGGCGGTCAACAGTTGCTTCCAAATCTTTTGTAATAATATCTTCATCCGTTCCAAGGACGTCTGATAGCAATAGTTCATTTCCATCCCAATCAATATTAAGAGGCTCATCAAATGATACTTCTGAACGATTTTTATTATTTCGTCGTAAATGCATCAAAATTTCATTTTCAATACACCTTGAAGCATATGTTGCAAGTTTAATTTTCTTTTCCGGATTAAATGTATTAACCGCTTTAATTAAACCAATGGTTCCAATACTAATCAGGTCTTCAATATTAATTCCTGTATTTTCAAATTTCCTAGCAATGTATACAACAAGACGTAAATTGCGTTCAATTAAAAGCGATCGCGCTGTTTCATCTCCCTTTGGCAGTTTTTGCAGCAATATTTCTTCTTCTTCTTTCGTTAATGGGGGTGGTAACGCTTCACTTCCACCGATATAATAAATTTCATCGGTCTTAATTCCAAGTTTTAGTAATAATTTATACCAAAGATAAGTTAAACGAAATTTTAATTTCAACATAAAATCCCTCCTTTTTTCATTAAGCAATTGTCACTTTTTGAGACAATAACATTTTTGGATGTAAAATACATTGATACTCACCATTTGCTGATAGTTGCTGTGTATTTAAACCAATTAATACTTTATTTACGGTAACAGTAGTACCTTCATGATAAACTCGTACAATGTCAGGTTTAATTGCCCACAAAAATTGTTGATTAACACCTACAGCACGATAAGGAATTAACCTCAAACGTGTTGCCCACTGTGATTCTTCATCTGGTATATATGGAATTGTTGTTTTCATTTGAACTTGTTCTATTAACCACTTTGGAAGCACATGTTCTAAAGAAGAAACATGTATAATCATAACTGGTGTTTTTGTAAGCGGGTCATACAATTGATTTCCACTATCAATCAATCCATCTAGTTGAATATCATTTATATCAATTTTGATATCTACTTTCACAATTTGCTCATAATGGATTTTTGTCACTTCCACATCTGCAATTCTCTTTTTAGAAAAATAGTACATAATCGGAAAGCCAATCATAACAAACACCCAACTTACAGGATCACCATATGAAATGGATTTTGTAGAAATAAGTCCATTCACCATGTCATTTGTTTGAAGAAAAAAATGTGTTCCAACAAGGCCGCCTCCCACCATAAATGTCACAAAATAAAACGTTAAAACGGTCTGTAGAAATGTCCGAAAACGAATAAAACCAAATGCAGTATACACAATGAGGAATGAATATAATAATTTCATTACAGGATGCGTCATCACAGATGCTAACGGTGTGAATACAAAAATAACAATTGTTGAACCGATACATGCGCCAAGTGCAAGTCTCCATCTTTTTACTTTTCGCTTTAAAACAATTGCTGTTAATAAAAGTAAAAGGAAATCAATGCAGACGTTTAATAACCAAATAATATCGGCGTAAACGACCAAACGGTTCACCTCTTTTTTATAAAGTTTAGACTAGTATAATGCATATCCTATGGAAAAGTGTGTCAATTCACGGAAGGGATTTTTTGTTATTTTGAAGCTTTCAGGCATAATTTGTCATGTTTAAAAACTACCAAATAGTCCTTCTAGCTAGGATAAGGTGAACCTTCCATCAGTGGGGTTCTCACTGATGGTTAGTTGAACCAATCGGGCTTTTACGAGCAGCTTCCCCTACCTATCCGCCATTCTCTGCATCTTGAAATGGGGGCTTACTGCCCGTTAATGCGGGATAGAGAGAACATATAGAAATAAAAAAAGAAGGCCTAAAAAGGCCTTCTTTTTTTATTTAAAATCAAGATATTTAACTGACTATTAGTCGCGGTAAAATTTCAATTCAATTATCGTCTGCGACGGTTACGTAAAAATGCTGGAATGTCAATGTCGTCTACGTCTGCACTACGCTCATTTACAACCGGCTCTTCGCGTTTCACTTCACGCTTTATTTCACGTTGTTTGACTGGTTGTACTGGCTGTTGCACATTTTTTGTAGTCGCTGTAGGACGAATAATTGGCTTTGGTGGTTGCATTGAAATGCTATCATCAAAACCTGTTGCAATTACAGTTACAACAATTTCATCTTTTAAGCTCTCATTAATTACAGAACCAAAGATCATATTTACTTCTTGGTCTGAAGCTGAAGCTACAATATCTGCTGCTTCTTGTACTTCATATAAACTTAAGTTTGTGCCACCTGTAATGTTCATAATAACACCTTGTGCACCATCAATAGATGTTTCTAGCAATGGACTAGAAATTGCACGTTTTGCAGCTTCCGCAGCGCGGCTTTCACCAGTTCCCACACCAATACCCATTAATGCAGAACCTTTGTTAGACATAATTGTTTTTACATCTGCAAAGTCTAAGTTAATGAGACCTGGTGTAGCAATTAAATCAGAAATACCTTGAACACCTTGACGCAATACGTTATCCGCTTCACGGAATGCTTCAAGCATCGGTGTATTTTTATCAACGATTTCTAACAAACGATCATTTGGTATTACGATTAATGTATCTACATTTTCTTTAAACGCTGCGATACCAGATGCAGCTTGCGTTGCACGCTTACGGCCTTCAAATGTAAATGGACGTGTTACAACACCAACTGTTAGTGCTCCTAACTCCTTTGCAACTTGTGCGATAACTGGAGCTGCACCAGTCCCAGTTCCTCCGCCCATACCAGCTGTTACGAAAACCATATCCGCTCCGCGAAGTGCTTCTTGGATTTGTTCTTTACTTTCTTCAGCGGCTTTTTTCCCTACCTCAGGGTTTGCACCAGCACCAAGCCCGCGCGTTAATTTGCCACCGATTTGCATTCTTGTTTCAGCTTTTGATAAATTTAAAGCTTGTGCATCTGTGTTTACTGCAATAAAGTCTACACCTTGTACACCATGCTCAATCATACGATTGACAGCATTGTTTCCGCCACCGCCAACACCGATAACTTTTATATTTGCCATTTGATCTTGAGTAGTATCAAACTCTAACATGTCGAAATCCCCCTAGAACCTCATTTTTCGCGCTCAAATCTATTCCCATAAATATCGGAATACACGCTTCACTTTTGACATCATTCGTTCATTATTATTGTTATTGTTATTGTTATTGTTATTGTTATTACGCGGCTTTTGTTTTACAGGTTGTTGCACTGCAGCAGGTACTGGTGCATGTTGTAATTCATAACTTTCTTGCTTCTCCTGAACACTTTTTCCTCGTAACTTAGCTTTTTGATAGGCATTTTTAATAAGTCCAACACCAATCGTATATTGCGGTTCACGTACACCTATATAATCTGGCGTTGCAATACGAACATTTTCATGTAGAATATCGTAGGCAAGATCAAGAATACCTGACATAGAAACAACTCCACCAGTAAGTACATAACCAGCCGGTAACTGTTTCAAACCAAGTTTTTGCACCTCATCTTGTACAAACATAAGAATTTCCTCTACACGAGCTTCAATGATATCTGCTAACTCTACTTGAGAATATTGCTCTGTTTGATCACTGCCCATAATTGAAACAGTAAATAACTCTTCCTCAGATGCTGTATCATAAAAAGCATGTCCATATTTTAGTTTAATTTGGTCGGCATTTTCCGTTGATGTTTTCAATCCAATGGCTATATCTTTTGTAATATGATCTCCGCCAATCGGTAATATGCTTGCTGTTTGTAATTCTCCATCTTGGAAAATTGATAACGTTGTTGAACCTCCACCGATGTCAACGAGAGCAACACCTCGATTTTTCTCATCACTTGACAAAGCAACTGTTGATGCTGCTAATGGTTGAAGGCAAATATCAATTATTTCAAGACCCGCTTTTTCTACACATCGAAGTAAATTATGTAACAATGTTCTCGAGCCTGTAATTAATGTGCCTTCCATTTCTAAACGTACACCAATCATTCCGCGCGGATCATTAATTTCATCGAGACCGTCTACGATAAACTGTCGAGGTACCACATCAATAAATTCACGCTCCGGTGCAATTGACACAACTTGCGCCGCATCAAGTACACGAAGCACATCTTCGTTTCCGATTTCACGATCTTCATTTGAAACAGCGACTACTCCATGACAAGGAAGAAGCTGTACTTGATTTGCGTTTACACCCACAACAACGCGTTCAATGTGTATCCCCACCATGCGTTCAGCTTGTTCAATCGCCTTTTTAATCGATTGCACAGTCTCATCTATGTCAACAATGGAGCCTTTTTTTAAACCATTTGACTTTACATTTCCAACACCAATAATGTTTAAAGCGTCATTGACCATCTCGCCAATAATAACTTTAACATTGGATGTACCGATGTCAAGACTAACGTATATTTCATTGCTGTTCATTCTTTGGCACCTCCTTCTTTATTTATACCACAAAATTCAATATATGGAACAACAATCGTTGTTTTACTATGTTATAAGAAAAATATTCAACGTATTTATGTGTTTCCCTTTTTTAACACTATATTTTTCTTATTTTTATTTGGCATTCTTTCATTTTTCCAACAGTAAGATGCAAATCACTGCTATATTTTGAAACAACCTTATCCGACTACAAAGATTGCTGCCAAGTATAAGTCTACACCAAGATGTACTCCTAGAAAAGCTAAACTTGCGGCTAAGATTATATTAAAAAAGAAAACAGAGAAAAATATGACTTAATCACATATTTTCTAAGAGTAAATTCCTATATCTCTTTGAAAAAACAATTTTACAGTTAAAATATCTGCTTTATTAATCCCTTATTGATTAATTCACATATTCCGTATATGCCCCTACTTCTAAATGAATAATTGCCTTTTTATCTGGTGATAGGTTTTTAATAATAAGAGGATAAGCTTCCATTCGTTTTGCAAAATCTTGAATTACTGTACTTACTTCATATCCCTCATTCATATATAATGTAAGATGATCTGCGTACAAATCTGTTGGCTTGTAATGAATTTCAGAAATAGACCGAAGAACAGTTGGTGTTAATTTTTCTAATTCAGCAATCAATTCTTTCATTTTCTTTTCTTCAAATGGAACGAAAATCGGGGCAGCAATTGGCAATTTTCCATTCGGGAGAGCATCTAGTGACTTTCCATTTTCTAAAAGCGGATACAGTTTTCCTTCTTTATTAATGTAGCCAATTGTCACATATTCCTCAACATCGATAACAATTTGATTTGGAAATTTTTTCTTTACATGAGCCTCTTTAATCTCTTTTTGCTTCTTTAAATTTGTTTCTGCTTGCTGTGTCGCTACACGAAAATAGCTTGTTTTATGTGTAATGCCTGCTTGCTCCATTATTTGTTCATCTGTCATATAGTGATTGCCGTGAACCGTAATTTTCTTTATATTGCTAAGCGGAGATCGAAAATAAATTAAAAAAAGCACCAGTAAAAATAAAATCGATACATATAAAATTAATCGTTTGTTTACCTGTTTCTTCTTCTTTTGATTTTTTAATTTTGGTACACGATCTTGTAGTTTAATAACTTTACTATTCTTCATGTACGATCCCCCTATGTAACATAAAGAACGGCATGTTATGCATGCCGTTCTTCTCTTTCTATTATATCATAAATGACAATGGGTGGGACAAACAACTATTATCTTCCAATTATCTCTACTTCTGTATGCATATTAACATCAAATTGTTCTTTAATCGTTTTCTTCACAAAAGCAATTAAATCAAGAACATCTTGCGCAGAAGCTGTTCCTGTATTAACAATAAAGTTCCCATGCATTTCCGAAATTTTTGCACCGCCAATTTGATAACCACGTAGTCCAGCCTTTTCAACTAAATTACCAGCATAATTTGGTAGTGGATTCCTAAAAATACTTCCTGCACATGGGTGATTCCAAGGTTGTGTATCACGGCGATAATCTTTATTCTTTTGCATAATCGCAATAATGTCTTCACGATTACCTGCTTTTAATTGTAACTCTGCTTCTAATACAATGCCAGGACGCTTCTTTTGTAAAACAGATGTGCGATAAGAAAATTCTAGCTCTTCTTTCGTTAGCCATTCAATCGTTCCATCTTCAAACATAACACGAGCTCTCGTCAAAATTTCAGACATATCCGATTTATGAGCACCTGCATTCATATAAACAGCTCCGCCTACGCTTCCAGGAATACCACTAGCAAACTCTAATCCTGCTAATCCTTGGCGGCTCAATAAAGTTGACAGTTTAACGAGAGAATACCCTCCACCTACTCGTACAGTAACACCATCTACTTCTAAATGATCTAGTCCTTCTCCTAATCGAATCACAACTCCTTCAATACCTTTATCCGATACAAGAAGGTTCGAACCGCGACCAATTGCAGTCCATTTTGTCCCATGCTTTTTCACAAGCTTTAACGATTTTTCCACACCTTCAACACTACTTGGAACCACTAAAATATCCGCTGGACCACCTATTTTCATAGTTGTATAGCGAGCTAATGGTTCGTTTTCTAGTACTTTTCCTACCTGTGCTTCCATAAGTTCCTTTGCTAATTGTTTCATGATGCTCTCCCCCATATTAAGTCTCCGTACTACAGTAGTATGCAGGGCATTCACCTAACGTTATTTTCTACAAGTTTTTTCATAACTTCAAACAACTTGTTTGCTGCATTTGGCATTCCTAACTGCTTTGCAGCTAGTTTCATATTTTGTAATTTTTGTACATCTAGTAAAATTTCATCAATATCACCAATAAGCGTTTCACCTGTTAAATCTTTTTCAAGAAGCATTTTTGCTGCTCCTTTATCAACAACAGAAAGAGCATTTTTCTCTTGGTGATTGTTTGTTACATACGGACTCGGAATTAAGACACTGGGTTTCCCTAAAGCTGTCAACTCAGCTAACGTTGTAGCACCTGCACGCGAAACAACAAGGTCTACCCCAGTAAGTACTTCTGGCATATTATCAATAAACGGCTTAATAATAACATTTTGCGGATTCCCTTTTTGTTTCACAGCTTCCATTACTTTATCATAATGTACTTCACCTGTAACGTACAATACTTCATAATTTTTATTACCAAATTGTTCAATTGCTTCTAAAAACGCATCGTTAATCGGTCTAGCGCCTCGGCTTCCTCCAAAAATTAATACTGATTTTTTTGAAAGAGATAATCCCACAGAACGCTTGCCTTTCATACCATTTTGGTTCATTACTTCCGAAGCACGAGGATTTCCTGTCATCACAACTTTATTTTGCGGGAAATGTTCTGTTGCCGCATCAAAACAAACCGCTACTTTATTCACGTAGCGACTCAAAAATTTATTTGTTACACCAGGTACACTATTTTGTTCATGTACAATTGCTGGAATACCAAGTTTGGCAGCTGCATATACAACTGGACCACATACATAACCACCTGTTCCAATTACAACATCCGGATTAAAACGGTGAATATAACGTTTACTATCTTGTACACCTTTTACAAAACGCATCACCGTTTTCACATTATCAATTGATAATTTCCGTTTAAACCCGCTAATAACAATGGATTGAAATGGAATGCCGGCTTTTCGAACAATTTTACTTTCCAAACCATTTTCCGTACCAATGTATAAAAATCTTGCTTCAGGATGTATTTTTTTGATTTCTCGAATTAACGCAAGAGCTGGATAAATATGCCCGCCTGTTCCACCACCGCTGACTAATACTCGCACTGCTTGTTCCTCCGCTTCTTTTTTCTATTATCCCGCTGCTCACGGGCAATAAAAGTCTAATTAATTCAACTAAACCTTACTGATAGAAGTTTCATTTTATGTATGCCATTCGTATATCAATCGCTTTATTTCCGTTTTCACATACGAAAAACCCTGTCATAAAAACAGGGTTTAGTAGCGAGAATGACGACTTATATTTAGTAACACTCCAATCGCCATCAACATAAGGGTCAAGCTAGACCCACCATAGCTTAAAAATGGCAAGGTAATTCCTGTAACCGGCATTAATCCAGTTACAACACCGATGTTAATCATCACTTGAATCGCAATCATCGCCACAATCCCGACTGCTAAAAAAGTACCGTATAGGTCTGGCGCTCCTAACGCTACACGAATCCCACGCCATAACAACAGACTAAATAATAATAACACAAACGAACCACCAATAAAACCTAATTCTTCGGATAGTATCGCAAAAATAAAGTCTGTTTGCGGCTCTGGTAAGTAAAAAAATTTTTGTCTACTTTGTCCAAGACCGAGCCCAAATAACCCCCCCGGTCCGATTGCAAGTAACGATTGAATAATCTGAAATCCACTTCCTAGCGGATCTGACCATGGATCTAAATATGATGTAATACGCTTTATTCGATACGGTGCTGATGCAATAAGTCCAACAAATCCTGCAACTCCTATCAACCCTAACATTGCAAAATGAAAAATACGTGCTCCCGAAACAAAAATCATAACAACACAGGTTCCAACCATTACCGTTCCTGTCCCCAAATCGGGTTGTAACATAATCATACCAAATGCAACAAACACGAAACTAAGCGCAGGAAGTAATCCTCGTTTGAAAGACGTAATCATTTTTTGTTTTTCCGATAAAAATTTCGCTAAAAAAATAATCATCGCAAACTTCATAAACTCAGAAGGCTGAATAGAGAATGCACCTACACCAATCCAACTTCGAGCTCCGCCTCGCACCAGTCCAATTCCAGGAATTAAAACTAGAATAAGAAGAACGAAACAGATAAGTAAAATCACCTTGGAGTATGTACGCCACACCCAATAATCAATCTTCATGATAAAAAACATAGCAACGACACCAAGACCAGCAAATAACAATTGACGTTTTGCAAAAAAGAATGAATCTCCCATTTTATACGAAGCCCATACAGCGCTAGCACTGTATACCATCACCATTCCTATCGTCAAAAGTAACAATGTCACAATAATAAGAATAAAATCAGGAGTCTTCTTTGTTGGCAATGAGCATCACCTCTTTGAAAGCAGCTTTTCGTTAGCCCTACTTTTTCACAAACGAAGCATCATTTATCTCTGGCTACTTGCAGGCAGTATGACTCCCACCTCAAGATTGCAAGAAATCAAAGAAGATAGGTGTGAGATAACTCCCTGTAAGAACCCCATTGGTGAAAGCCTTTCATCAGTGGAATACGAAGAAAAATCCCGCCAATAGGAGTTTCATTTTATCTACCTATAAAAGAATCATCAGTAGGAACAATCCACTGATGATTCTTTCACTTTATACTAGCTTATGCACAGCTTGTATAAACATGTCTCCTCTTTCTTCAAATGTTTTAAATTGGTCCCAGCTTGCACATGCAGGAGATAAAAGAATCACGTCTCCCTCTTCTGAAAGAGCATATGCTTCTTGTACCGCTTGTTCCACATTATCGACACATTTAATAACTTTCATTCCAGCCTTTTCTGCAGCTTTCACAAGCTTAGGTGCAGTTTGTCCAAATGTAAGCAGTGCCTTCACATGCCCAAAGTATGGGATTAAATCATCAAATTCATTACCACGATCTAGCCCACCCGCTAATAAAATTACTGGTTGCGTAAATGCAGACAATGCTTTTTCTGTCGCCAGCATATTTGTTGCTTTTGAATCATTATAAAACTTACGGTTTCCAATCGTCGTTACATACTCTAAACGATGCTTTACACCTGTAAAACGTTTTAAGACTGCTATAATCGCTTCATTAGCAACGCCCATAAGCTTTGCAATACTCATAGCAGCTAGTATATTTTCTAAATTATGTTTACCCGGTAATACAATATCGTGAATATCAATAACTTTTTCACCTTTAAAGTAAAGAGCATCATCTTTTACACAAGCGCCGTCTTCAATAATTTTCGTCGTAGAAAAGTACACTTTTTGTCCTTTACTTTGCTCAGACAACATCATTACATCTTCATCGTCAGCATTAATGATGCTATAGTCATTTTTAGTTTGATTTCTAAAGATATTCGCTTTTGCTAAACCGTACTCTTTCTTCGTACCGTGATAATCTAAGTGTGCTTCAAATAAGTTTAAAAGCACTGCAATCTTCGGTTGAAACGTTTCAATACCCATTAATTGAAATGAAGAAAGTTCTGTTACAACCACTTCTTGTTCAGTTACATCTTGTGCAACTTCACATGCTACCGTACCGATATTTCCAGCAATAACAGGATGTTTTTCTCCTTCTTTTAACATTTCAAATGTTAATGTTGTTGTCGTTGTTTTTCCATTAGACCCTGTAATCCCAATAAATGGTGCTTTCGAAATGCGATATGCTAATTCTACTTCTGTTACCATTGGAATATTTTTTTCTTTTGCCGCGACAAGTAACGGATTAGAATACGGAATCCCTGGATTTTTCACAACAAGAGAAATATTTTTCTCTAATAATTCTAAGGGATGACCACCACATACAACTTCCACGCCTTGACCTTGCAACTCTATCGCTAACGGATTTTCAGCTAGCGGCTTGCTATCATTTACAACTACATTTGCTCCAAGCTTCTTTAATAAAACAGCTGCAGCATAACCGCTTTTTGCCATACCTAATACAAGAATATTTTTATTTTGATAGTCAGTTATCGTTTTCAATTACATCCACACCCCGATATAAATTCCTAACACTGCAAATAAAAGCCCTACTGACCAGAACGTTACAACTACGCGCCATTCTGACCAACCGCATAATTCATAGTGGTGATGAAGCGGACTCATTTTGAATACACGCTTTCCTCGTGTTTTAAACGAAACGACTTGAATAATAACAGAAAGCGTTTCAATAACAAACATCCCACCAATGATAACTAATAATAACTCTGTTTTCGTTAAAATTGAAACAGCAGCTAAAGCACCACCAAGTGCTAAAGATCCTGTATCTCCCATAAATACTTTTGCAGGATGAGCATTAAATACTAAAAACCCTAATACAGCTCCAACAACTGCCATACAAAAAATAGCAATTGTGTACTGCTCATGAGCAAAAGCAATAATACTATACGCACCAAATGCAATGGCAGCTGTTCCTGCTAATAATCCATCTAGCCCATCAGTTAAGTTAACTGCGTTTGAAGCTCCTATCAACATAAAGAGAACAAGAATAAAGTATGCCCAGTGTAAGTCAAATTTAATTTCTGTTCCTGGAATACTTAAATGTGTATCAAATCCTTGGCCCTTTGCAATGATAAAGAAAGCTACCGCAATAACAAACTGCCCTATTAATTTTTGTTTTGATGTCAAACCAAGATTTCTTTTTTTAACAACTTTAATGTAATCATCAAGAAATCCGATTAAACCATAACCAAATGTAACTAGAAGCAATAAATATGTCTCAGCGCTCTTTTGAAACTTAAACATCATAATAATAGACGTAATCATAATTGAAATAAAAATAACAATTCCGCCCATAGTCGGTGTTCCCGATTTCTTTTGATGTGACTTCGGACCTTCATCACGAATGCTCTGTCCAAACTTTAAACGGCGTAAAAATGGAATAAAAATTGGTGACAACGCAACAGAAATTAAAAATGCCACCCCAACTGTAATTAATAATCCTTGTTCAAGCATATTTAGTCCCCCTCTCTTGTTGTTATTCTTTCATGCTTAAACGTTGTGCAATTGCCTCCCCAGCAACTTCACGATCGTCAAAATGATGTACTTCTGTACCGATAATTTGATATGTTTCATGACCTTTACCAGCAATTATAATAATATCTCCAGCTTTTGCCTCAGCAACAGCACGAGATATCGCTTCTTTTCGATCAACAACCACTTCATAATTATTCCCTTTTACACCTTCTATCATATCATCAAGAATTGCTTTGGGCTGTTCGCTGCGCGGGTTGTCTGATGTATAAATTGCGTGCGTTGCGTACTGAGATGCGACATTCGCCATAATTGGTCGTTTCGTACGATCTCGATCCCCACCACAACCAACGATACAATACACATTTCCTTTTGCAAATTGTTTTGTTGTCATCAATACGTTTTCTAAACTATCCGGTGTATGCGCATAGTCAACAATGACTGTAAAATCTTGACCTCTATCAACAACTTCAAAACGCCCAGGTACACCTTTTAATTCTTTCACAACATCAATAATCGTTTGTAAAGCTACACCAGAAACGAGACATGCTGCAGTTGCAGCTAGTACATTATAGACATTAAATTTCCCAATTAACTTCATCGTAATCTCGATGCTTTCATTCGGAGTTACCAGTGTAAAAGCCGTACCAGCATTTGTCATCTCAATATTTTTCGCCATTACATCACTTTTCGTATCAATACCATACGTAATTACCGTCGCTGCCGTACTTTTCATATAATCTATTGCTGCGGCATCGTCATTATTTAATACAGCATATTTTACACGGTTATGAGAATAGCTATTACCAAGCTGTGCAAATAATAAGCCCTTTGCATGTTTGTACTCTTCCATTGTTTTATGATAATCTAAATGATCTTGCGTTAAATTCGTAAACACTGCTACATCGTAGTCACATCCATGTACTCTTCCAAGGTGCAATGCATGTGAAGATACTTCCATAACAGCACTATTTACATTTTGTTCAATCATTTTATGGAACGTCTTTTGTAATGTTAATGCATCTGGTGTTGTGTTTTTCACTTCAAACGTTTCGTCACCTATTTTCATATTAATTGTTCCAATTAATCCTGTTTTATGTCCATGCGCACGCATAATTTCGTTCATTATATGCGATGTTGTTGTCTTTCCATTTGTACCTGTAATTCCAATTAAATGTAACTTTTGCGTTGGCTGCCCATAAAAATAATCTGCTAACACCGCTAAAGAACGTACTGTATCTTTAACAAGTACAACTGGAACGTCAACATCAATAGGTCTTTCCGCAACAATAGCAGCCGCACCTTGCGCGGCTGCTTGCTTGGCAAATTCATGACTATCAACCGTGAAACCTTTTATACATACAAATAAACTTCCATTTGTCACTTTACGCGAATCCGCTTCAATAGATGTAATTTCCGGATTTTCTTTTGGAACAACCGGAAAATCATGCAAACTTGATACAAGTGTATGCAACTTCATTTCTTTAAACCCTCTCTACTCTTTATTTATCTCTTATAAATGGATAGTTTCAAAGAACTCCATATATAAGAGCATAATTTATTAATTAACAGGCAGTGAGAAACAAGTGTCTCACTGCTAGTTAGTTGAATGTTATTGTATCGTAAATAAGCACTTCATACTTAATTAAAGTATATTCGAACCTTTGATCCTGCTTTTACTTTCGTGCCGGGCTTTGGAGATTGTTCGACCACTTTGTCTCCTTCGCCGCTAGCATCCAATTGTAAATCAACAAGTTGATTTTGTAATTCCTTTCGATCCATGCCTACTACATTAGGAACTTCTATTAAAGGCGTCTCATCCCAAGTTAATTTCTTTTCAATTTGCTCTTTTCTAGGCTCTACTCCCATAACCGGCAAAACATCACGAAGGATATTCCCAACGATTGGTGCAGCTACAACCCCGCCAAATTGTGTAACCCCTTTTGGATTGTCTACAGCGACATACACAACAATTTGCGGATCATCTACTGGTGCAAATCCAATGAATGACACGATATAGTTGTTATCTAAATATTTCCCATCTTTTACTTTTTGGGCTGTACCAGTCTTTCCTCCGACAGGATAACCATCAATATAAGCACCTTTACCTGAACCTTTTGCCACAACATTTTCAAGTGCATAGCGCACTTTTTCAGATGTTTCCTTGGAAATAACTTGTCTCTTCGCAACAGGCGTTGTTTTACTAATCACTTTATTCGTAGTTGGATCTATAAACTCTTTCGCAATGTACGGCTTATATAACATGCCTCCATTTACAGCAGCAGCTACTGCTGCAACTTGTTGAATAGGGGTAACAGACACCCCCTGCCCAAATGCTGTCGTCGCTTGCTCAACAGGCCCTACTTTTTTTAAATCAAATAAAATCCCTTTACCTTCTCCTTGTAAATCAATGCCCGTTTTTTCACCAAATCCAAAATCACGAATATATTGAAACAGCTTTTCTTTTCCTAGACGTTCTCCAAGCTCTACAAACCCTGGGTTACAAGAGTTTTGAACAACCTCTAAAAATGTTTGGCTACCGTGTCCCCCTGCTTTCCAGCAACGTAATCTTGCACCGCCAACTTCTGCCGCTCCATCATCATAAAACGTATCTTTCTCCAAGTCTACTAAATTTTCATTTAAAGCAGCTGCAAGTGTAATAATTTTAAATGTGGATCCTGGTTCATATGTACTCCATACAGGTAGATTTCGGTTAAATACTTCCGGTGAAACACTTCTGAAATCTGCTGGATCAAAACTTGGTCGGCTAGACATCCCTAAAATCTCACCATTATTTGGGTTCATAGCAATTGCTATCATTCCATCTGGATGATACGTCGAATCCGCAATATTTAATTCTCTCTCCATGATCGTCTGAATACGTGAATCAATTGTTAGCCTTAAATCCAAGCCATCTCCAGGTTCTTTATAATCATCACCAATGTTCGGCATACGCTGTCCTTTCGCATCAGCAAAAAAACGAACATATCCTTTGTCACCATTTAATTCTTTGTCATAATATGACTCCAGCCCCATAAGTCCTTGGTTATCACTCCCAGCAAATCCAAGCACATGTGATAGATATTTTCCAAACGGATAATATCTAATGGAATCTTCAGCGATATATACACCTTTTAAACTTAAAGCCCTAACTTCTTTTGCCTTGTCGTGAGAAATTTTCCGCCCGCCTTTGTCTAATCTCACTATGGACTCTTTTTTCGTAAGACGCTGATAGATTTCTTCTTTCGACACACCTAAAACTGCAGCTAATTTCTCTGCAGTCTCTGCTGGTTTTTCAATTTGCCTTGGTACCACAAAGACAGTTGGTGCACTTTTATTTGTTGCGAGCTCTACACCATTTCGATCTACAATTTTCCCTCTCTCAGGTTCAAATGTAATATTACGGCTCCATGAATCTTTCGCACGATCTGTTAACATATTCCCAAGAAAAAACTGCACATATCCAAGACGAATATCGATAATTGTAAAAATCAGTATACCAGATATAAGCACAAAAATAAGCCGTTTTCTTACTGTTACATTCGATACACGCATATTGGAACAAGCCTCCTTTACGCTTCACTTGTTCCAATATATGCTTGTACGTATTTAATTAGAACACGCCTACTTTTCCTATGTTAAGTGCCTTCCTTTTTGCTTGGCTCCTTCTCCGCTTCTTGCTGTGGTTCAAGAGGCGGAACAAGTTTTACTTCTAACGGAGTTCGTTCTTTTAACGGCGTACCTTCAGCAACACTCTGTTCTGTTACATATCCTGTACCTGAAAGTTTCAAATCTAGATTTAATACTTCCGCTAAATTCATGACATCCCGAAGTGCCCAACCATTAATATTCGGCATTTTCGGTTGATCTCCTACTAAAAATACTCGATCACCCGGTAACGTTTTTTCATTCGCTTTTGGCACTTGTTGTTTAACTTTTCCCTCTCCTAATACAACAGGTCGAAACTTTGCCTTTTCTAATATTTCTTTTGCTTCTCCCATCGTTTTGCCTGTTACATCTGGAACAGCAGCTTGCTGCTCTTTTGTTTGTTTATTCACATCTTTTACTTCATTCGGTTTAATCTTTAAATACTCTAAACTATTTTCCGTTACAGATTTAAACATTTCAGCTAACGGTTGTGCACCGTATTCAGTATCTTTTAATTTAGGCTGCTTAACTGCTAAATAGATAACAAGCTGCGGATCATCTATTGGTGCCATACCAAGGAATGAGAAAATATAATTTTCTCGTCCTGTCATGTAACCGCCTTTTCCATCCGGAATTTGTGCTGTTCCGGTTTTACCACCAACAGAATAGTTATCAAGTTTATACGCTGTTCCCGTTCCTTTAGGTGATGTTACAACTTGTTCTAACAATTGCCTTACTTGTTCTGCAGTCTCTTTTGTAACCGGTTCTTCTACTACTTCCGGTTTGTGATCCTCGACAACTTTATTATCCGCTGGATCTACAATCTTATCAACTACATACGGCTTCATCATTTTTCCGTCGTTAGCAATTGCAGTAGCCGCTTGCACAAGTTGAATTGGAGTTACTGTAGAACCTTGTCCAAATGCCGTTGTTACCTGCTGAATTTGCTTATCAAATAAAATTGTATTTTCACCTTCTCCAGGCAAATCAATTCCTGTCTTTTGATCTAAGTGAAATTTTTGAATGTATTGATGGAAACGATCGGGTCCCAACTTTTCATTTCCTAGAATAGCGAAAGCAACGTTTGATGAGCGCTCAACACCTTCATCAAACGTAATAGAGCCCCATCCTGCACCATTATTATGATCTTTAATTACCGAATTCCCTACTTTGTACGTACCAGATTGATAATACTCTTGGCCATTGTATACACCTTCATTAATCGCGGCCGCTAACGTAAAGATTTTCATTGTCGAACCTGGTTCATAAGCATTAGCAATGGGATCATTTAAAAAATAATCAATGTCTCGTTTATTTGGGTCATAACTTGGCCTACTAGACATCGCCAAAATTTTCCCTGTTTTTGGATCTGCTACGACTCCGATTAACATTGATGGATCATAATGTTTTTCCGCTTCTTCCATCGCATCTTCTAGAAAGCTTTGAATACGTTGGTCAATTGTTAAATATACATTATCTCCATTTTTAGGAGGCTTTACATCATTTTTTTTCTCTTCTAGCGAGACACCTTTCGTATCACCCGTATACGTTACGCTTCCGTTAGAAGCACGCAAATATTTATCTAAACTTTTTTCAAGTCCGAACTGTCCTTCTCCAATTCCTTCATCATTCGGCTTAGCATATCCAAGTACGTACGAAGCAAAATCACCGTTCGGATATACCCTTGCCTTTTCTGTAACAAAAGAAATTCCTTTTATATCTAAACTTTCAATTTCGTCCTTCTTTTCTTTCGTTAAATTTCTTCCAATTGATCCAAACTCTACTTGTGTAAGGTCTTTATTTAAGTACTTCAAAATTTCTTCTTTACTTACATCAAGTACTTTCGATAGTTTCTCTGCAGCATCTTCTTTGTCTTCTATATGATTTTGTCCTTTTAAAGTAGCAACCATCTTATATGAATTTGCATCTTGAGCAAGCACATAACCATTTTGATCATAAATGGTTCCTCGATTTGCTTCGAGTACCCCGCTTTTATTATGTTTTTGCTGCGCAAGTGCCTCTAAATCTACCCCATGCACTGTTTTTGTTGCTTCAATATAAAGAAAGCGGGCTAACAACAGAAAAAAGAGCAGGAGAAAAACCTTGATGAAGAACCCCGCTCCTTTGTTGGTATGAAATTTACGTGTATTCATCTCTTCTTCACACCTATTGGATTAATTTAAGCCTTTTACATTATTCGCATTGATTTCAAGCCCATGTTTTTTTGCAATTTCCGCAATGCGATCATAACGTGTTAGCTTTTCAGTTTCAGCCTGTAATTCTTGATTTGTATTTTTTTGTTTTGTAAGTGTGCTTTCCATTTTTGTTACTTTTGCATCAGCTTCATATAACGCCGCTTTATTCCCAATAAATGCTACACATGCATACAATAAAAAGCCAATAAATGCAACATACAATAATTTTTCAATTCTTGTAATTTTTGTTTTCGCACCTGGCTGTATCACTTGCTGCGGAGCTTGAGATTGTACTTCTACTTGCTGCTTTTTATACTTAACGGCTAAATTTGTCATACCTCTCTCTCCTTTTTATAATTTTTCAGCAATTCGTAGCTTTGAAGAACGCGCTCGGTTATTTTCTTCTAATTCCACATCAGAAGGTAAAATTGGCTTTCTTGTAATTAGCTTCAACTTTGGTTTGTATTCATCAGGAATAATTGGTAATCCTGGTGGAAGCTGAGGTGTTGTACTATGTTTTTTAAATGTCACTTTACAAATGCGATCTTCTAACGAATGGAATGTAATAACGCTAATTCGTCCGCCTGTTTTCGTTACGTCAATCGCCGCTTCCAACGCTTCCTCAAACACTTTCAATTCATCATTAACTGCAATACGAATTGCTTGGAATACTCGCTTCGCAGGATGTCCGCCAGTTCGACGTGCCGGAGCTGGAATCCCTTCTTTAATTAATTCCACTAACTCTCCAGTTGTTTCAATTGGCTTTTTCTCACGGTACGCTTCAATTTTCCTTGCAATTTGCTTTGAAAATTTTTCTTCACCATATTGAAAAAAGATTCTTACAAGTTGTTCATATGACCAACTATTTACAACGTCATATGCTGTTAATGGGGCATCTTGATCCATGCGCATGTCAAGCGGAGCATCGTGATGATAACTAAATCCACGTTCTGGTGTATCTAATTGCGGGGAAGAAACACCTAAATCAAATAAAATACCGTCTACTTCTGTAATTCCTAATTCATATAATCTTTCCTTCAAATAGCGAAAGTTACTTTTTACAGTTATAAATTGGCCGTTGTAAGAAGAGAATTTTTCTTTTGCATTTTGAATTGCAATCTCATCTTGATCAAATGCAATTAGTCTTCCTTCTTCGGAAAGTTGAGATAGTAAATAAGCACTATGACCTCCACCTCCTAGCGTACAATCCACATATGTACCATTTGGTTTAATTTCTAAACCATCTACTGTTTCTTTTAAAAGCACTGTTACATGTTTAAACATTGTTGCACCTACTTTTTGCAAAATAATCCTCTTGACGCATCTTTTTATCCCGCTTTAACAGTCAATCCGCAAAATTATGAGGAATTGAGATAACTGCCCCTAAGAGTCTGATTGTTATGGATGACAATTAGTGGGAACACAGCTCCCTACTAATAGTAATGTCACCTTATTATATACTAAATTTTATCATCTTTTGCGGGAAAATACATAAAAACATGTCGAAAAAGATAATAACCTACTTTCATTTTGTCAAAAAAAGTACTGTTCTTCAAAAAAAGAGTGCTCTCAGCTTTTACATGCTAAGATTTACATAGTAAATAAAATTATTTTACAGTTAATTCCACAAAATAAAATAAAATCCTGCTCTTAAGAGCAAGATTTTATAATTTTATAATATGCTGTTTTCCAGTCCAACTAAAAGTTTGCTTCATAACCCTTTCCACAAAATCAAGTCCGTGAATATTTAAGTAATAGCAAATATTCCATACTCGTTCTTGCGGCGCATATAGAGGTTGTAAAGAATTTTCAATTCGCCGGAATTTATTAAGCTGCACTTCATGTTTTCTCTCAAAATCCGCTCGAAGTGTTCGCTCTAACAATTCAAGTTGTTGCATAATTTTCAACTCATTTTTCTTTGCAAAATCTCGCAGACCTGGATTTACTTTTTGTACAAATTGTTGTAAAGATGTATGAATCGCCCCGATTTGCTCCGCCGCATGAGTAAATTGATTGTCTATCGGCTCTTCAACTTGCATAGACAGCCATTTTTCTCGGAGTGCAGTAATACCTTTATTAAACACTTCGCTCTCTTGTAGCTGCAAATCTTGTAAATCAGTTTCAATATCGCGCGCTAAATAACTGATTGTCAAACGCGGCACAACCGGTGGCATTTGAAAATCCATTGCATGAAACACTTGTTGTAATTCGCTCCAATATGCAATTTCTCCTGGCCCACCAATAAATGCGAGCGTAGGGAAAACAAATTCTTGCATAAGCGGTCTTGTTACAACATTGTTACTAAATTGTTCAGGGTGACTCTCCATCCTTTCTATGAGCTCCTCATACGAAAATGAATACATCCCCTCTTTACAAATAAAACGTCCTTCTTCTTCTTCTAACAGAAGACGCTCTCCATTGATTTTCATAAAAATATGAATAGCATTCTGTTTTGTTTCAATAATCGGTTTATATCCTTGCTCACGTAATACACGTTGCTGAGCGTTAAGCCCTTCTTGCACATTTTTATATCGTGCTAATGTTTCTTTGAAAAAAGGCACTTCCATATTTCGAAGGATTGGATGATGAGAATCTACAAGAATTAAACCTGAGTGTGTAAATAACTTTGTAATAAGATGCGCAAAGAAATCAACATATGTCCGCGATTGCTGTAAACACTCATCTATAAAATCCAATACGTCTTTTGTATATTTTGTTTCTGGATATGTTTTAAAGATTTCTTCTATCCAACGTTTACAATCCTCAATAGAAATCTCCATTTCAGAAGCACTCGCTTTATATGGATGCCGTTCATGGAAAATTGTCTTTTTCACCTTTCCATTTTTCGTAACGAACGCATGGTTAATTTCATCAATGTCATGATCTTCTCCAGCAATCCAAAAAACAGGAACAACCCGTACCCCCAGCGCCGCTTCCTTTTCCTTTGCAAGTTGTAAAATAGATATGATTTTATGAATTGTGTAAAGAGGACCAGTTAACAACCCTGCTTGTTGTCCACCAATAACAACATATGTATCTTCCTCTAACAAAGCATGGATATTTTGAAGTGTTTTTTCTCCCGCATTCAATTCTTGATTATATTGCAATAAATGTGATACTAACTCTTGCCTTGGATACTGTCTATTTCGCAAATCATGTATACGTCTTACAAAGCCCTCTTCCGTTATCGGATAATCAAAGCATTCTTGAATCTCTTTTTTATGTTTCAAATAGTCCCCAACAATTCCTTGAAGCGGGACAGAGATTTCTTTTATCTCCATATACTTCTTCCTTTCATATCCTGATCTCTCACCAACCAAATTGTAGTCAATGTTCGTTATAAAAGCAAAGAATATCTCTTATCTTTCTAATCCTTTTATGGAATGATACAAAAAGGAGAGCGTTGGAACTGATTTTTGTTGCTGTTCTGCCTCTCGAATTAAATAACCAACAATTGCATCAATTTCTGTTTTTCTATTATTTTGTACATCCATTAACATAGATGAAGTATTATGAGCCGTATTTTTACATACTGTACATACACGTTCCCAATACTCACCACATTTTGAATCACCTACAATTTCCATCACTTCCGAAAATACTTGCTTCATCACTTTGTAAAACGATGGATTTGTCAATAACTCACCATTTTGTACACCAAACAATGCAGTTAAGGGATTAATACACGCATTGACGACAAGTTTATGCAGCATTGTTTGCTTCCAGTCTTTTTCAATCACTATCGGAAATAGACTGGAAGAGAATGCAGTAAATAGAGATTCAAATTGTTCCTCTTCTCCATGTATGAGCCCAAATTTCGTACTGCCTATTCCAGTATGATGGACGGTACTAATATTTTCTTTTTTCGCCCCATGCTCTACAATTCCTACCGCAACGCTGGTATTTTGCATCTGTTGCAATATATGAAGATGCCCCATCCCATTTTGCAAGAAAATAAGCCGATTTTCTTGCAAATAAGGACATATTGCTTCCAAATGATATTGCTTCACAGCAACAAATGTATAATCATGTGTTTTGTTTTTTATATCCTCTAAAGGACTTACAAGCGGATATACAGTTTCTCTCACACCGTTGTGTACGCATGTAATCCCGCACTCGTTCAATCGTTCCGCTTGTTCTACTGTTCGTGTATATAGTGTAACAGCCTGCTGATTTTTTTCTAAATAAAATGCAAAAAGGAGCCCGATTGCTCCCGGTCCAACAATTCCAATCTCCATTCTACAAAGGCCTCCATTTTTATCCCGCTATTCACAGACAGTATACCCCGCATCTTAAGATTCAGGAGAAGCGAAGGCGACATATTGAGGACGACTGTCCGTAAAAGCCTAATTGTCGAAAGCTTTCCATCAGTAGGAAAGAAACCCCGCTCATGAAAGTCTCACTTTATAGTTTATAGAATAAGTTTAGCAGACTTTTCAAAAAAATACTGAAAGAATTATCTCTTTTCTTCATAAAAATAAAAAAATGCGTTATAATACTATTATAAATATTTATACTTTTCTTTATTTTTACACCAAGAAGAGGATGTGATTACATGCACTTTCCCAAAGTTGAGCGCTTGCTCATCAATTATAAAACATTAGAAGAGTTTAAAAAGTTTAAAGGTTGCGGTGCTGAAGAATTATCTATGTTAGAAGATTTACAAGCAAATATCATCGAAAACGATAGTGAATCCCCTTTTTATGGAATTTATTACGGTGGTTCTCTTATAGCACGCATGAGTTTGTATACGAAACAACAGTCTGTTAACAATTTGTTTACTGGCCCTTATGTAGAGCTTTTTAAACTCGAAGTGTTGCCAACATTCCAAAAACAAGGATTTGGTAAGATGCTGGTCAATTATGCAAAACAATTGCACCTTCCTATCAAAACAATTGCTCGCGTACAATCTGCTGTTTTCTGGGAAAAATTACACTTCGAAAAAGTAACCATTGATGATGGAGATTTTTACATTTGGCATCCAAACGAAAATTTGAATGCGGTTACAAACAGTGAATCTGCTTAAAAATAAAAACAGCTGTAATTCAGCTGTTTTTATTTTGATGTTTTTTCAAGTATTCCTTTTTCCAATTTTCTCTCTTTTTCGGAAGGCTCTAATACCATCGCACTTCTTTTTTTGTCAATATAATCAAATAAAGTGCGATACTCTTCTTCGTACAACGACAACTGCTGCAAAAGCCCCTCTTTTTCCCTTTGCAACACTTCAATTTTTTTATATAAATCCGTCTTTTCTTCTTCTTCCTTATATCTTTGTAAAAAGACAATTACATCTTCTAACGTTAATGAAAGAGAAGTTATTTTCTCTTTCTTTTGTTCTTGCACTTCATAATTTTCAGCTTTTCTTATCCGCTTTGCTTCTTCAATAAGTTCTTTATATTGTTTACGTACGTAAGAATTCCAGCGAAATCCACAAGCAGCAGGTGTACGTGATAAATGTCTTCCTACTTCTTTGAAGGCAGAAAGTTGCGTTCCCCCTTCACGAATATGCCGGAGCACTACTTCTGCCAGAAGTAAATCTTCATCATCAGTCCATGCATCTTGTCTTGTTGTTGCCATCTCTCTAGTCCTCCTTATGCATTTTTTATTAAACATATGCAGTTACTAGAAAAGATAGAAGAATAACATGTAAAGAAAAAGTTAAAAAAATAAACGCAGAAGGTTTCCCTCCTGCGTTTATTTCCGCAATTACTTGCTGATTACTTCTTTACCTTTGTAAGTACCGCATGCTTTACATACACGGTGAGCTAACTTCGCTTCACCACAGCTTGGGCACTCTACCATACCAGGTACTGATAATTTGAAATGCGTACGACGCTTTCTTTTTACTGTTTTAGAAGTTCTTCTAAAAGGTACAGCCATTCTTCCCACCTCCTTAAAAGAGAGAGTTATTTTCATATGAAGGCCTAAACCGGTCTTCTGATTATTTGTCAAAAAACTTCGCAAGCCCTGCTAATCTTGGATCAACAGGCTTTTCTTCGCTTTTTTCCGAAATCACTTGCCAGTCTCGACCTTGCATCGGTGTTCCTTCAGAAACATCCTCACTGAAAATTTGCATTGGAATCTCCAATAGTATATTTTCCTTAATTACAGGGAGTAAGTCAAGTACTTCTCCTTCTAAGTAATGAAAATCTGCTTCGGTTTCGTAATCTTCTTTCGAAACTAAGAACACCTCAGTTGTTTCAACGTCAAATGGTAATGTTACATCTACTAACGTTCTAGAACATGGTAATACCATGCTTCCTGTTATATGTAGATGGAACGTAAATTTATTGGAGCCAAAATCAACTCTACCTGTCACATGAACAGGAGTAATGTCTCGAACATCTTTCTCAACATTTTTCAGCTCACTTACATCTACCATCTCATCCAACGTTAGTCCTTTATGTCGATATTTGTTCAATTGATGGATGGACCATTTCATATCATATCACCTCAAGGCAACAAACAAAATTATAGCTAGCCGTTGTATATTTGTCAATATTTTTTCTTTACACTATAATGGAGTCATTATAGGAAATAATATATAGATTATCATGTTTTAGGAAAAGATGCTACACTGAAAGGAGAGATTATTATAAAAGCTAGCGGCATTATTGTTGAATATAATCCGTTTCACAACGGTCATGCTTATCATGTGCAACAAACCAAAAAGTTAACAAATGCCGATATAATCATCGCTGTTATGAGCGGGCCCTTTTTACAGCGAGGAGAGCCGGCACTAGTTTCAAAATGGGCGCGAACACAAATGGCATTAGCAAATGGAATAGATATTGTCGTCGAACTTCCCTATGCCTTTGCAACGCAAAAAGCTGAAACATTTGCCAACGGTGCTATTTCAATATTAGATGCTCTTCGCGTCTCTGAGATTTGCTTTGGAAGCGAAAATGGTAATATTGAACATTTCCACAATACAATTACTATACGCCAGACTGAACAGGATTTATTTAATCATCTTGTACAACAATATACCAAAACCGGAATGAGTTATGCAAAAGCCACTTCTGAGGCATTTGCATCCTTACAAAAAAACATGGCTACTATTGATGTCTCAGAGCCAAATAATATTTTAGGACTGCATTACACAGAAGCAATTATTGAGCAGAAAAGTTCAATAAAAGCAAGTACAATTAAGCGTTTTGCTTCACATTATCATGATGAAACATTTCAAGATGAACGAATTGCCAGTGCAACGAGCATTCGCAAACAATTATTTCATGAACAGAAAACTTTTTCAGCAATTGCTCCCTTTGTTCCAAATATAACAAAGCTACTTTTGGAGCAGTACAAGCATTCCTATCACCTATTACATAACTGGGAGAATTATTTTCACTTACTAAAATATAAACTCCTGACAATGTCGCCATCTCAATTACAACATATATATGAAGTAGAGGAAGGATTGGAGAATCGGATTTTATCTTCTATTCGGGAAGCGACCTCATTCATGAGATTTATGGAAGTATTAAAAACAAAACGTTACACATGGACACGGCTACAGCGTATTTGCACGCATATTTTAACAAACACAACGAAAGAAGAAATGCAAAAAACTCACATAGAACAGCACGCACAATATATACGTTTACTTGGCATGTCCCAGAAAGGACAAGCATATATATCAAGTATGAAAAAGCAAATAACTCTCCCTTTGCTTTCTCATACAAAAACGTTACAGCATCCCCTTCTAGATATAGATCGAAAAGCAAGCGCTGTTTATTTCTCTATTTTACAAGAGCCCCTTTGCGGTGAAATGATAAAGCGAGATATAACGCAGCATCCGATTCGATATGACGAAACGCAACATGTATTTTTATAAAGTTCAACTAACCGGGCTCATGCCAGCAGTAAGACCCCCACCTATCTTTTTTGTTTTAGGTGGGGGTCTTACTGCCCGCGAATAGCGGGATAAAGCGAAACTTCCATCAGTTAGGTCTTACTGCCCGTTAATGCGAGATAAAAAAATCCTCTCTTAAATGAGAGGATCTACTTTTTTTCTGACATTTTGTCCAAATATGCTAAGGCATCATCTAACGTATCCACAGGTATAATCTTCATTTTTGTATTTATATCTTTAGCTGTTTTCACCGCTTCTTTATAATTTGAATTCTTTGCTCCCTTCTCATTTGGAGCAAAGAATACTTCTGCACCCGCATTATGAGCTGCAACTACTTTTTGAGAAATACCTCCAATTGGACCGATTTCTCCTTTTTCGTTTATTGTTCCAGTCCCAGCTATTTCGTGACCTTTTGTTATATCTTCTTTCACAAGCTGATTATAAATCTCTAACGTAAACATAAGCCCAGCAGAAGGCCCTCCAATTTTATGCGCATCAATTTTCACGTTAGGACTTACTGTAAGTTTCTTATCCGTAATAATAGAAACTCCGATGCCAGCACGACTTTTATCTTGCGGAATTGGTTTTAGTACAAATTTGTCTTCTTTCTCATTCTTTTCGTGTACATACTTAATAGTTACTTCATCATTTTGTTTTTTTGTTTTCATGTACGCAATAAACTCCTCTGCTGTTTGAAATGGTTGTCCATCAACAGCAACAATACGATCGCCAAGTTTTAATTTTTCAGCAGCCGGCATACCATCTGCAATTCCTGCTACGAGTACACCTTGATTTTCAAACTTAACAGGATAGTTTGCTCGTTTATAGGCATTATAAATAGCCGCATCTTGAGATTCTTTCATTGCATACACTTGGCGTAATTGATACTCTTCATCACTTTCACCTTTTTGTAAAATTTCTTCCTTTTTTAAAATTTCTTCATACTTATTAAATTTAGCAGAAAGAAAGTTAACAACATTCGCTCGCCCCATTGAAACTGTAACGAGCATAAAATCGCCCTTCTCTTTATTCCCTCCCTCAACTTGTACGTACGGCTCTAATTTCTCTGCCATACCTGGCTTTGTAATATAATATGGCAGAGGAACAAACACGATTAACATTGCAACTATAACTCCAATGAGTAATGCGTATAAATACCGAAATTTTTTAAACATCCTTTTTCTCCTTCCACTGTTCAATCAAGGTGTAAATCGTTTGAATATGCTGCTGCGCCTCTTCTTCTCCAACACGAATGATATCTTCTATATTCGTAAAGGCCCGTGAACTAAATTGTTCTACAGCTGGATGCATCATAAGATCTGATGCAATTTGTCTATTTACTACAAGTTCATGCTGCATAATCTCAATACTTTGCATAATGACATCATAAATAGATGTAACTTCTCCATTAACCTTAATAGGGGATACATCAACGGCAATCACAATGTCAGCTCCTAATTTTTTCACTACCGATACTGGAATACGATCAATTACTCCCCCATCAACCAATAACCTTCCGTTTATTTTCTCTGGAACAAATATGCCGGGTACAGAAATACTTGCCCTGACAGCATCTGCAATAGAGCCTTGTGTAAAGACAACCTTTTCACCATTTAGAATATCAGTTGCTACAACCGCTGTCGGGATATCCAGTTCTTCTAATTTTTTATTATATGTAAACATTTTAATCATATCCTTCACACGTTTGCCAGCAATAAACCCCATTTTAGGTACAGTGAAGTCCAAATAGTATTTTCGCTTAAATACTGTTGCTAAACGATACAAACGGTCCACGTTACATCCTGCAGCATAAAACGTACCTATTAGTGCCCCCATACTGCTCCCAGCAATCATATGAATAGGTATCCCCGCCTCTCTTAACACTTTAATAACACCTACATGTGCAAACCCTTTCGCACCGCCTGACCCAAGTGCTAATCCAATTTTTGGCTCTCTCATCTTCTTCACCCTCAAAATTTTTTCACTCTCTTTTTATACTTATGGTCTAATTTCACCATGTATCCTCGTATACTGAAATGAACATTTGGGACAAAGGGGGATACAAAATGTACGAAAAATGGAAAACCGGCTTTCTCACCATATCGGTCACTTTTTTTACAGTTTCTCTCGTACTCCACCCCCAAGCGGCACTGCAATCATCTATTCGAGGCTTAAATATATGGTGGGAAGTTGTCTTTCCTTCGCTGCTACCTTTTTTTATTATTGCAGAACTTCTAATTGGACTTGGGATTGTAAAGTTCATTGGTGTGTTATTAGAACCCCTTATGCGTCCACTCTTTCGTGTACCTGGTATCGGAGGATTTGTATGGGCAATGGGGATGGCCTCTGGTTTCCCTGCAGGTGCAAAATTAAGCGCTCGATTACGCCAAGAAAATCAACTTACACAAATTGAAGCAGAGCGCCTTGTGTCTTTCACAAACTCTTCTAATCCATTATTTATTTTCGGCGCTGTAGCGATTGGTTTCTTTGACAATCCAAAACTAGGACTAATTTTAGCAGCTGCCCATTATGTCAGTAACTTCACAGTTGGACTACTCATGCGTTTTTACCAAGATAGACACACGCAAACAGAAACGAAGAAACATTCAACGCCCATTCCATTACGACACGCCTTTTCCGTTCTTCATAAAACTCGATTACAAGAAAAACGACCCATTGGCAAATTAATCGGTGACGCTATCACTTCTTCAATTCAAACATTACTTATGATTGGCGGGTTTATTATTTTATTCTCTGTTTTCAATAAAATGCTAACTGTTTTTCATATTACAACTTTCCTTGCCCTTATTATGAAACAAATATTAGTTGCATTTCAACTTTCGCCTTACTTTAGTTTTCCCATTTTATCCGGTCTTTTTGAAATGACACTCGGGAGCCAAATGATTAGTCAAACAGAGCATACTTCTATTTTACAACAAGCCATGATGACAAGTTTCGTTTTAGCATTTAGCGGTCTTTCAATTCAAGCTCAAGTTGCCAGTATTTTAGCAGAAACCGACATTCGTTTTAAACCATATTTTATCGCACGAATTATTCAAAGTATCCTTGCTCCAATCTATACATATATATTTTGGGGACCACTTTATGAAAGATTACATTCTTTTTCACCTACCCAATATGATATTCCAGTCTTTTTATCTAAGCAATCTACCCTGTTGGCAAAAGGATGGGCCGCACTAGTTACATATGGTCCGACCTTTACACTGTTTTGTTTATATTTATATGTTATGTTACTATTCTTACGTCTTATCAATAGCAAAAAACCCCGTTCATCATAACGGGGTTTGAAATTTCTCTTTTAAAGCACGTTCTACAATTGGCGGGACAAGCCCAGCAACATTACCACCATAACGCGCTACTTCTTTTACAATACTTGAACTTAAAAAGGAATATTGATTATTTGTCATAATAAAAAATGTTTCTACATTCTCTTCTAATTTACGATTCATGGATGTAATTTGCATTTCATATTCAAAATCAGATACGGCGCGCAAACCGCGTAAAATCGCATTTGCATTACGCATCCTCGCATACTCTACTAATAAGCCACTGTGTGAATCAACCTTTACATTCGGAATATCTTTTGTCGCCTCGCGAATTAATTCTAAACGCTCTTCTACTGTAAAAAGCGGTTTCTTTGATGAATTGTTTAAAACAACAACATATACTTCGTTAAAGACTTTTGCGCCCCTCTTAATAATGTCTAAATGTCCAAGCGTAATCGGATCAAAACTTCCCGAAGAAATTGCTATGCTTGCCATTCGGTCCCCTCACCTTCATACTTATAAATCGAAATCGCTGTAATACCATAGTTTTCAGCTCTTACCTTCACAAGTCTTCCAATTGTTTCAGGTAATTCTACATCTACCCCATGCTCTGACATAACGATTCCGTTTTCTTTCAATAGACCGTGTTGATCCATTATACTAATTAAAGAAACAATCTTTTGATCTTTATACGGTGGATCTAATAGTACAAGGTCGAATGATATCTCACGTTTCATAAGCGCCTTTACAGCACGTTCTGCATCATTTCTATATACTTCAGCTTGCGCTTCTAACCTGCAGCTTTCTAAATTTTGATGGATAACCTTTATAGCTTTTCCATCACGATCAACAAAAATAGCTTTATCTATCCCTCTACTAAGAGCCTCAATACCAAGACCACCGCTTCCTCCAAACAAATCAAGAGCTAAACCACCGTCAAAATAAGGACCGATAATATTAAAAATGGCTTCTTTCACCTTGTCTGTTGTTGGACGCGTTGTGTTACCTGGTACAGCTTTTAAAGGATGACCTTTACACTTCCCTGAAACTACTCTCATAATTTGTCACTACCTTTATCTCTTTCTAACAGATGTTCATGTAAATCATTCTTGTGTAAGCTCAATCTTACTTACTACTTACGGACAGTAAGACTTCCACTGATAGAAGTTTCACTTTATGTATATTCATCTTTTTTATCCTATCATAAAACACCCGAAAGAAAAATAAAAAGCAAAAGAGAAATTTTAATTTTACAATGTATATCTTTATATAGTTTGGACATAAATAAGGATAACAACATCACCTTCGATGTTGTTGCCAACCGCGGAGAAGACTTACGTTTCCCCATAAGTTCTTCCTCCGGTTTCTCCTCTCCCTTTGCCTTCTTGCTAGTCATACTAGTGTAAGAGGGGCCCTGCTTCGGCAGGGTTTTTTCTTTACCTTCTTTTCATTTCAAAAATGAAATGATACAGTAAAAGAAGAAGAAGGAGGGGAAAGTCGTGATTCAACGTTTTATTCAGCTAGGTGAAGGTTACTCCGATTTATATGAGTTACTAGAAATCGCAAAGGCAAACCAACACCGTGTATCTCATATGTTACAATTTCACACATTAAAAAATAATAAATCTGTTTGTTCCCTTGCTGTTGTTCTACATCCAACAGCAGTAGGCAATTTCCAGCCATTATACATATGTCTAGAAGGAATTCCTGTGGAAGAAGATAAACAAAGCAAACGCATTGCCTTGTTTGAAAATACCGCTTCAGAAATTGGTAAACAAGTCGTTTCTTTCACAGTCAAACCATCGACAATGTTTCCAGAGAAAGAATTATATTTCAACCATCTCATTGGTATTTTACGAATGAACCATTTCATTCCGCCAATGCAATAAAGTGAAACTTCCTTCTGGGAACGTTTTTTTCCCAGAAGGTTAGTTGAACCAATCGGGCTTTTACGGGCAGTTTATCCACCACCTATCTTCTGTAGAAAAACGTCCTGCGATTCTAGCCGCTAGAGCTGGACAGCGATTCTCGTTCAATCTTAAGATGGGGGCTTACTGCCCGTTAATGCGGGATAAAGTGAAACTTCCTTCTGGGAACGCTTTTCTTACTGATGGTTAGTTGAACCAATCGGACTTTAACAGTCGGTTTGATGTAACATCCTAGAAAAAATTAGCTTACCGACTGTTAAAGCGAGGTAAGGTGAAACTTCCATTTAGGAAATCTTACTGGTTCTACATGCAAATAATACAAGAAAAACCCACCAAAGTTTTGGTGGGTTTTTAATCAATCTTATTATAATCATATTCTTTTGCACGATCTGGTCTAGAATTTTCGAACTCCGTTTTTAAAAATGGGCGATAAGATGGCTCTACCTTTTTTACAAACGGAAGCTTATTTAATTTTTGCATCATATATTCCAGTTGCTCCATATCACAATACACAACGGCATATTTAAACCGCTTCGATATGTAATGAATGTTTCCGTATTTCCTTAAAATTTTAGCGTGTTTTAAGGAATTTAGATAGACAATCATACTTTGTCGTTGCCCAAACATAATTTTCTCCTTTTATATAATTTCATTCTTTCTATTTTACAAAAAGCACACAGAAATTTATAACTTTACATACAATTATTCATCAGTTTTTCAAACATCAAAAGATACTAGCGGGTGTTTTTTGTATCCATTTTCTTCTATATTCTAAAAAACGGGGCAAATCACCCCGTTTTTTTGCACCCACAGCTACCACCAGAACCACAACCGCCTCCACATCCACCTGCGTCAAAGAACGGGTTCCCTGTTGGAACTTTAATAGAAGTCGAGATTTCCATTCCAATCATTGTACTGACTTCATCTAATAGCTTTTGCAATTCATTTTCTGCTTTTTTAAAAGCAACTATCGCTTCATGCAAATCTACTGCCCGTTTCAATTCTCGCATTTGCGCAGAAACTGAAGTGAAATCTGGATGATATTTCCCAAAGCGCTGTACTTCTTCGTATCGTTCCTTCAGAGCTATAAACTGTTTAATTAATGTTTGTGCTTCTTGATTTTTCTGCAATGCATGATGGCATTCGCGATAACGCTCAGCTATATCTGAACAAACAACTGCTTTCGCTAATTGTTCGGCTTCATCTAGAATCATTACGCTCTCAAGCGTCGCTAGTATCATAAGAGACACCTCCGAATACTAATCATATCACATTTATAACGGAACTACTAACTTTGCTTCCCATCTTGAAAACAAATTATAAAGAGATGTGTTCTGCAATATTGTATCTTAATACGGTCCATTTCCCTTTTGATTGTTTTACATAACTCATACACGCATTTTTTAAAGACGTTGTAAACGTAATTTCCTTTGGAACAATCGCATGAAGAATCGCTTTAATTGCATGAGAGTGCGCAACAATAATAATTCGTTTCCCATCATACTGATAAGCAACATCTTTTAATGCAGAAAAACAACGCTCTACAATTTCTTCCTCTGTTTCCAGCCCCTCGACATTCCCATCAGCAATGAGCTGCCTTACTTCATCAACTGGTTTCCCTGACGCTGCACCAAAATTTCGTTCCATAAAACGTTCATCATGCTGAATTATATTTATCCCAATCGCATCAGCAATTGCTTGTGCCGTCTCGTGTGCTCTCACTAAGGGACTACTAATGATTACATCCCATGTTTCAGCTCGTAATGCTTCTGCACTCTGCGCCGCTTGTTGTTTTCCAATTTCATTCAAAGGAATATCTTCTCTTCCTTGAATAATCTCTTGAAAATTCCAATCAGTTTGTCCATGTCGTACTAAACAAATTTCCGTCATGCTGTAACTCCTTTTTCCAGAATTCTTTTTCATTGTAACAAAAGTTTCGCATGACGGACACAATTTTTACTTCCAACTAATTAACGTTTTGCTGTTTCATATATTGAAACATATCTATCATTATAGAAGCAACCGATAACTGATTTTGAAACTTAGCTACCTTGTCTGGAATAGTCTTTTTAAAATATTGCATGGCCGCCAATTCAAATGCATCTTTTTCGCTTGGATCTCTAGAAAGTTTCCGATACCAAGACGGTTGCTCCCGAATATATTTCTGTAAATCTTCATTCGACCTTACAAATTCGATGAGTTCTTTTCTCATCACTTTTCCTCCTAATCTTTTTGAAAGAAAAACGGATTATTTTCAGAATTACGCTGCTGTTTTGTTGCCTGGTTCCCTTGAAACTGTTGAATAACTTGCTGCACGCTTCCAAGTGCAGTCGTCATATTCGCTAAATGTTGCTGCACCTGTTCCACATCTAACTTTTTAAAAAACGATACCATTTGTCCCATAAAGTCTCCAGAATTTTCTTCGCGATCTTCTTGTACGGAAGAAGAATTTGCCTCTCCATTCACCTTATAATGATTCCATACATCATCTTGTTCTCCAAGTAAATACCACTCTTCATAAAATTGTTGCCACGATTTCTTTCCATTTCGAACATCATGAACCATCTTTGGATGCTGGCGCACAAACTCTTTGAATTTTTGAATAGAAGGATGTAAATCTCCTTTTACCACTGTCATTACAATCACCTCACCAGATGTATCTTCTATTATATTGTAAGAAAAAAAAGGCGCATGGTTCGCCTATTTTTAGGCAATTCATACACCTTACTTTTGAATAAAATTTTGTGTATAAAAATTATCATACACTCCAATTCCTAAACCAGTGAATTGTTCGTTTAGTAAATTCTTTCGATGGTCCTCGCTATTTAACCACCCTTGCACTGCCGCAATTCCATCACTATACTGCGTCGCGATGTTTTCTCCTGCTAGTTGGAATGATACATTTCCTTTTTGCAAACGATCACCTAATGTTCCAAACGAAGGCGAATCATGCGAAAAATAATTGCTATCTTTCATATCTTTACTATGTTCATATGCTACTACCGCCGTTTGTTGATCCCATACTAATAATGGAAGGTGATAACGACTACGAATTATATTTGTCAAATCTAAAATTTGCTGTGCATTTCCTTGTTCGACCTGCTTCATTTGCTCTGGTGATAATGGTTGTGGATTCGTTAATTCTCCAGAATAAACAAGTTGATATGGCTTTTGTTTTATTAATGTTTCATCATCCATATAACGAACACCGACAAGCTTATGTGTAAAATGGTCAAAATATAATTGCGCCCACCCTCCTTCTATAGAAACAAGTGGTTGTTCTGTTACTTCAACATCGGACAATTCAAATTGATAACTATTTTTTCCCATTTTAAGTGAAATTTCATATGAAAACGGATTCCTTTTATAAACATCTTCATACTTTTCACCAATATGAAATGGTGAAATATTCACTTTCTCTCCGCCAACATAAATCGTAACAATTTTATGATCTATAATTCCAAACTGCACATAGTGCGATAAGTCTTGATTATATACCCACCATTCATAACCATAAGCAGATGGTTCAATTCGCGCCGGTTCGCCCCAATTCGCTAATAAATTTTCAGGGTCACTACCTAGGAGCTGTGAAATTGTTTCTGGCACACCTTTATTTTCTTTTTTCATTTTCACAATTTTATGCTCTGATTTTAAATGAGGGGATTGTAATATATATTGAGAAACGAGTAATTTCCCGTATAAATCAATCGCTAAAATAAGAATAGTAATTACTATAATACGGAACAACATTTTCAAATTATATACCTCCTGAATACCCATGAAATTGAGGTATACACAAACAAAACTGTTTTTTCTCCATTTTGTGTGTACCACACTATGTTCACTATATCATATTTCTTGCATAAAAGTAGACATTCTACCTTTTCTCTCCATACGAATTGTATTTTTTAACTATTCGTACTATTATAAATTCAAGGGGATTTTACATTTATTATAAGGAGGCTATTTCATGCAATTTACAAATACGAAACTTGAAGGTACAGTTGTCGACTTCACACTTCTAACTGAGGTAATGGACAAGCATCATTTTGTACTAGCTGGACAATGGGATTACGAGAGAGTTACATACGACTATAAATTTGAAATGCTGAAAGATGTGTATTATTTACGTATACAAGGTTTTGCCATAGAAGGAGATGTTGGAGGACGACATGCCCAAATTAAATTATTGACACCTCTTCTCGGTAAACATTATTATCCACATGGTGTAGAGTACGGGGAAGAAGAAAAATTCCCAAAAAATGTTCTTCAAAAAAGTGAACAATTACTTCAAAACATCGAAAAAGAGTTGCAAGATTTAGCGATTATAGAATAATAAAATGAAACTTCCGTGAATGGTGATCTGCATTCTCCACTCATGATTTGCCCAAACCATGATACTCTCATAAGCAGCGAGGTTCCCCCTTGAAAGAAGGCCTACTACCAGTTACAACAAAAAGAAGATGTACATAACGATACACCTTCTTTTTATTTTGTAAATTTATCTCACTATTCGTAGACAGGAAGCTCCCACCTCAAGACTCAAGGAAATCAAAGAAGACAGGTCATGAATAACTACTAGCATGCGTTCGATTGGTGAGAGCTTTCCATAAGTGTGGGGATGAAGAATCCCCACTTATGAAAGTTTACTTTATTTTGACTGCAAATACGGGGGTAATGCTTGAATCTGTTCTGCATCCTTTTTTCGTTCTTTACGCGCCCATGAGAAGAAAACATACCCAATCACTGTTCCGTACACAATTTCTTGTACAATCTTCATTATAATGCCTCCTGTTTTCTGATCCTCTAGAACAGGAAGCCAATGTAAGAAATCAGGACCTGTAATATTTAAGCTAGATAACGTTCCAGCTGGTACACAAAGTTCCATTGCCTTCATCCATGCACTTGGATCTGTATAGGTCGCAAACAATGGCACATTTGCAAAAATAATAAGTGCACAGGCTGGCGTTAATAACATACCATTAGCAAACATGTAACCGATTTTTTTAATATCACTTAGTGTTTGATATTCTGGTAATGGATTAAATATGGGCCACCACAGCATCATAGCCGCAAAAAATAATACAGCAAGAACAACTGGATGTCCAATTTGGCTTTGCTTTACTGCATCGAACACAACCGGCAAGTGATACATAGAAAATAGTCCGTTAAAAACAAGTAAAGCTACAATAGGATTTGCCCATATATGTAACATCATACGAATGAATCGAAATGATGTTATGTATTGAAACAACCAATTCGGTAATCCAAGTAATAACAGTGGAGGTACAGCCATATACATGATTGCCATTTCAAACATATGTGCACTAAACACAATATGTCCAAGCAAATCAATTGGCCCTCCTTTAACAAAATACAAAAGTAACATACCACTTATAAAATAAAAGATTTTCCGTTTACTTACTTCTTCGCCATTTGGGAAGCGATATCGATACTTTCCAATAATTAAAAGATAACCAATCACAACAGCTAACATAAAAAGAAAAAAGATTGGGCTCCACAGTGCTTCAAAACCAAATATCCATAAGTTGCTCACTTTTTTACACCCTCCCTTTCATAAGTAAAAGGGGATTGATGAAACATTCAATCCCCTTTCTTTTTAAAGCCAAATAAGTGTCGTAAAAGTTAAAATCGTTATTAACCCCACTAGTAAACCTGAATACAAAAACATCGATGGGGCTTCATGCCCTTTATGACTCATATGCATAAAATAATACAATTGAAAAATAACTTGTACAGCAGCTAACAATAAAATAAGCGGTACGGAAAAAAGCGGACTAAATGTTTTTGGATATGCGACTGCTACAAATGCAATGACTGTCAAAAAAATCATTAATCCAAAAGTAATGACTTGATGCTTCATTTCTTCCGCACTTTTTTTTCTGCGATATGCAAGATCAACTTTAGGATTATTTATATTTGTTTGTTTTATTGCCATTGTTTATCCCACCATTCCCATCAAATATACTACAGTGAAAATAAACACCCAAACTACGTCGATAAAGTGCCAATAAATTGATGCGACGTAAAACTTTGGAGCATTGTATAAATTTAAGCCACGCTTCGCATTACGGATTACTAAAGTTAAAATCCAAAGTAATCCAAATAGTACGTGTAACCCATGCGTACCAACTAACGCATAAAATGCAGAACCGAATGCACTACTTCTCATCGTATGTTTAAACTCATGAACGTAATGATTAAATTCATAAATCTCAAAGCCTAAAAATCCAACTCCAAGCAATACAGTGATAATAAGCCAAAGCTGCATTTGCTTAAAGTTAAAATTCTTCATATGATATATTGCATAAACACTTGTTAAACTACTCGTTAAAAGAAGCATTGTCATAATGAACACAAGCGGCATTTGAAACATTTCTTGTGATGACGGTCCACCATTTGTTGAATTTTTCAGTGCTAAATATGTTCCGAACAAGGACGCAAATAGTACTGTCTCGCCTCCTAGAAACAACCAAAATCCAATAAATTTATTCTTTCCTTCGAGGGTTGCTTTTTCAGGCTCTGCTGGAAAGGTTTCATTTGTTAATTTTTCCTCTGCATGCATTACGCCTTGCCCCCTTTATCTTCTAAATCTTCTTTATGAATATGGTATCCATGATCATCAATTACAGATCGTAAGAGCATTGCTCCAAATGTAATAATAAGACCAATAATCGCTACTACTAGCCACATTTTCTCTTTCCCCGCGTGCATATACATCGCTCCAAATGCTGCAGTAAATAAACCTAAGGAAATGACAAATGGTAGGAAAGATCCGTTTGGCATGTGAATATCCCCAACCGGTTCTGCTGGCGTCATTTCGTTTTTCCCTTCACGTTTTTCAATCCAGAATGGATCTAATCCACGTACAAACGGTAATTGCTTAAAATTATACTCAGGTGTCGGCGCTGGAATTGACCATTCTAATGTACGACCATCCCAAGGATCGCGACCAGCTTGTTTTTTAGAAAAGGATGTTTTTACAACATTAGCTAACAGTACGATTGTTCCGAGAGCCATAAATACTGCCCCTACCGTACTAATTAAGTTCCCAACTTCTAATCCTTGTCCTGGCAAATACGTAAAATAGCGACGCGGCATACCCATTAAACCAAGGAAGTGCTGAATAAAGAACGTTAAATGAAAGCCAATAAAGAACAACCAAAATGTAATTTTACCAAGCGTCTCATCTAGGAGTTTATTAAACATAAGCGGCCAAAAATAATGAGCACCTGCAAATAATCCGAACACAACCCCACCAACAATTACGTAATGAAAGTGAGCTACAACGAAGTAATTATCGTGAAATTGATAATCAGCAGGAGCTGATGCAAGCATAACCCCTGTCACCCCACCCATAACGAATGATGGAATAAAACCAAGAGCCCACATCATTGGTGTTGTAAAGCGAATGCTTCCACCCCACATCGTAAAGAGCCAGTTAAAAATTTTAATACCTGTTGGAACAGCAATTGCCATTGTAGCTACAGAAAAGATCGCATTTGCTACTGGACCAAGACCTACTGTAAACATATGATGTGCCCATACCATGAATCCTAAAAATCCAATTAATACCGTTGCAAATACCATAGATGAATATCCGAATAAACGTTTTTTAGAGAATGTCGCGAAGATTTCTGAGAATATTCCGAAAACAGGGAGTATAAGAATGTATACTTCTGGGTGACCGAAGATCCAGAATAAATGCTCCCATATAATCGTATTTCCTCCTAAAGCTGGGTTAAAGAAACTTGTGCCAAATAAACGATCTAACATTAACAGGGCTAGGCCTACTGTAAGTGGTGGGAATGCAAATAATATAAGTGCAGATGTTACAAAAGTTGTCCATGTAAACATCGGCATCCGCATATATGTCATTCCAGGTGCCCGCATATTAATAATGGTAACAAGGAAGTTAATTCCTCCTATTAATGTTCCAATACCCGCAATTTGCAAACCAAGGACATAGAAGTCGATACCGTGTCCCTTTGATGCGAGTGATAACGATGCATACGATGTCCAACCTGCATCAGGCGCCCCACCTAAAAACCAACTTAAGTTTAAAAATACGCCCCCAAAGAAAAACAGCCAAAATCCAAGAGCATTAATAAATGGAAACGCAACGTCTCGTGCACCAATTTGAAGTGGTACCGCCGCATTCATCATTGCAAATACAAGTGGCATTGCCGCTAAGAAAATCATTGTTGTTCCGTGCATTGTTAACACTTGGTTGTACATATCCCCAACGAGAAAAGCATTGTTTGGAATCGCTAACTGAAACCGAATAAATAATGCTTCTATTCCCCCGATGATAAAAAATAACCCACCTGCAATTAAATAGAGAATGGCAATTTTTTTATGGTCTACTGTCGTTAAATAATCCCAAATTACAGAGCCCACTCCCTGTTTTTTTGCTACAGAACTCACGTTTTCAACCTCCCCTTCGCAAATAGTTTCTCTTTACTTTTCAACTTTTAATGTTTTTAAGTATGCGTTTAATGCATCTACTTGATCGTCAGTAAGATTACCGTATTTTCCAGTCATTTTGTTTCCTGGTTTCATGCTTTCAGGGTCTTTTAACCACTTCTTCACATTTTCCTCATTATTTTCAGCAATACCTGCAACCATATCACGATCTGCGAAGTTGGCTAAATTCGGTGCAATACGTGCAGTAGGCGGTCTGCTATCATTTGATCCAACAGCATGACAACCGATGCAACTCTTTTCAAAGATTTGTTTACCTTCCTGCTCTTGCGTAGAAGCAACAGCTTTCTTGCCATCTAAGTCCTTCATACTAGCAACCCATTTTTTGTACTCGCTTTCATCAACAGCTTTAACTTTAAACTGCATTAAAGCGTGAGATGGTCCACAAAATTCTGCACAAAAACCGTTATATGTGCCCGATTTGTCTGCTTTAATCCACATTTTGTTCGTATTATCCGGATTCGTATCCATTTTCCCCGCTAAAGATGGGACCCAAAATGAATGTTTAATATCAGAACCCTTTAAATTTAAATACACTTTTTTACCTGTAGGGATGACTAAATCTTGCGAAGTTACTAATTTTTCATTATTGTAAGAAAATTCCCACCAATAAAGATTCGCTGTTACATCAACAACGATTGTATCTTTATCAATATTCTTTTTCTCCATTGCGCTAACGTCAGCAAGTTTAAACGTATATGTAACAGTAGGGACAGCCAATACCAATAAAAGTAAAATTGGAATGACTGTCCATATAATTTCTAGCTTGTGATTTCCTTCTACTTGCTTCGGAATATAGTTTTCCTGTCCCTTTCTTTGACGGAAACGCACAATTACATATAAGAAAATAATCGTAACAACAAGAACGACACCAACCATGATTGCACTGGCTAATAACAATAAATCATATTGCATTTTTGCTACTTCACCTTGTGGAATCAAAGTAGATTGAAAGGCTTTACCGCATCCCCCTAACAGTAAAGCCACTAGTGAAACGAGCGAAAGCAATCGCCACTGTTTCTTCATGCAAACAACCCCCACTTTCTTTGTAATTTAGATTGTACTTTATAGTAAGTAAAGTAAATCTCAATGTAAAGAAATCCCCTTATGTCGTTGTCTTAGAAGAATGTTACAACAATCATTGAAATAAATAAGATTGTTAAGTAATTCAAGGAGTATACAAACATTTGCACGGACCATTTGATGTCGTCTTTCTTACGGTAGCCATAAAACCCTAACACGATCCAACCGATGTTAAGCAATGTTGCAATTATCATAAATGTTACTCCAAGTGCACTCATATAAAATGGCAGTGGCAATAAGCATACTGTCCAAATCATAATTTGACGTTTTGTAATATCAAATCCATATACAACAGGAAGCATTGGAATACCTGCATTGCGATATTCTTCAACACGTTTCATCGCAAGAGCGAGGAAATGTGGGATTTGCCAAATAAACATAATTAAGAATAACATCCAAGCAATAGGATGATTCAAACTTGGATCAATAGCTGCCCAACCAATTAAAGGTGGAACTGCTCCTGATACACTACCTACTACTGTATTAAGTGTGTATGCTCTCTTTGTCCATAATGAATAAAGAACGACATATGTGAAAGCTCCAATAAAACCAATAAATGCAGCCATCGGTGTTGTAAGAAGCAAGAATACGAAACCTAATAATAATAGTACAATACCGAATGTTAATACAAAATTTGGTTTCATTTTTCCAGTTACTGTCGGACGATTTTTTGTTCGTTCCATTAAATGATCAATATCACGATCAATGTAGTTATTCAAACTACATGATCCTGCCATAATAAGTGCAGAACCAGCAATTGTGAAAAACATTTTATCCAGCTGATCCACAAAGTTTAATCCATTAAAATGTAGAGCCAACCAAAAACCAGTAAATACCGTTAATGTATTTGAATTTACAATTCCCATTTTTACAAGCGCTAACAAATCTTGTACACGACTTGTTTCCGGCACATCCGTTACGGTTGATTCCTCATGCAATTGACTTGTTGCATGGCTCATCGTTTCAACCCCCTCTAAAACTTTCATCATAATTACTCTGCAATGAGCATTTTATTCGAAATAAAACACTCTTTAGCTTCTATATAACAATATTATTACAGTAGAAATGTTGTTTTATGGTTCTGCTATTAATATACACTTCTCACTCGAATATATTAAAACATATTTCATGAAAAAATTGTGAAGAAAACATGAACTTTTTGTGTCTATGATTAAAAAAGTTTTTCCCTACTCACTTCATAATAGCACGTAATTACCTTTTATAATAAACCATTTTGTCAAATTCCGCATGTATTTCCGTTTATTTATTTATAAAATCCCCTAATTTTGTTAAAATAAGCAATTTATTTTCTGGATTTTAGTATTATTTCATCTTATCTTCTCCTTTCCTGTCCCCCTTTGCTATTTTATAAGATTTTATATATCATAGGACTGTAGTGCATTTCTGTTTCTATAATATTTATTTCATTAAAATATTGCACAATAACTTTAGAATAGAAAGCTGGTGAACAGGATTGCAACGTTTTATAAAATGGTTAGCAGTCATTACGAGTTTTGATTTATTATGTGTTCTCCTTGGCGGAGCATTAGTTACTAAGACTGGTTCAGGACAAGGGTGTGGTAAATCTTGGCCGCTATGTAACGGGGAATTGCTTTCCTCGCACCTATCAATGCACACAATTATTGAGCTGAGTCATCGCCTTACTTCAGGCTCTGCAGGGATTCTTGTTACACTACTATGTGTCTTAGCTTGGAAATACTACGGACATGTTCGGGAAACAAAAACCCTTGCCATTCTGTCTTTCGCATTTTTAGTAGCTCAAGCACTCATGGGAGCAGCTGCAGTTGTATGGGGACAAGTTCCAGCTGTATTAGCAATTCATTTCGGTATCTCTCTTATTTCATTTGCTTCTGTTATTTTATTGACACTCCTCATCTTTGAAATTGATAAAAAGTTTGATGTCCACTCACTTAATATTGATAAGAAGATGAAATTTCATATTTACGGTGTAACAATTTACAGTTACATTGTTGTCTATACAGGGGCATTGGTACGTCATGAACATGCAAGCTTAGCATGTCCAACTTTTCCATTATGCAGCAAAAACAGTCCATTTCCAACGCAATTTCATGAATGGGTACAAATGGGACATCGATTTGCCGCTACATTAATTTTTGTTTGGATTTTATACGCAATGATTATAGCTATCCGGCAATATAAACAACAAGCTGTTATATATTATGGGTGGATCACAGCATTTAGCCTTGTGATGTGTCAAGCAATCTCTGGTATTTTAGTTGTATTCACAGGGGCAAGCTTAACGATGTCACTTCTGCATTCACTCTTTATATCATGCTTATTTGCTGTATTATGCTATTTAGTTATGCTAGCAACACGTAGTAACTCAAACATACAAAAAACAGAAATGAATCATACTACACAGCAAAAGAAACTAATATAATAACTTTTCTATTGCGACAAGTTATTATTTTCAAAAAGCAAAAAGAGCTGCATCAAGCAGCTCTTTTTTATTTTTATCTTTTACAACTGCCAAATGAGTAAAACATGTAAAAAATCGTACACATAGCAGTTTCATCCCGCATTAATGGGTAGTAAAAGCCCGGTTGGTTCAACTAACCATTAGTGGAGGATGAAGACCCCCCACTGACGGAAGTTTCACTTTATTTTATTGTTCCAATTCAATCAACAAATCACCTGTTTGAATTGCCTCTCCATCTTTCACATACACTTTTTTCACCGTGCCAGTAAATGGAGCTTGTACAGTTGTTTCCATTTTCATCGCTTCTGTAATTGCCATGGAATCACCTTTTTTTACTGTATCTCCTTCATTGACTACTACTTTAATTACAGTTCCCGGCATTGTTGCATTAATATGATTTGGGTTTTCGCGATTCCCTTTCACTCGTTGTGAAACTGTTGCTTTGATACTTTCATCTTTTACAACAATTTCACGAGGTTGTCCGTTAAATTCAAAATAGACAACACGTGTACCATCTAATTGTGGTTCTCCAATCGAAACTAATTTCACAATTAATGTTTTACCACGTTCAATTTCCACACCAAGCTCCTCACCAAGCCTCATACCATAGAAGAATGTTGGTGTATCAAGAACAGAGATATTTCCATATTGCTCTGCAACTTTTTGATAGTCCATAAATACTTTCGGATATAACGCATACGCTACAATATCAAACATCGTTACTTCACGACCAAGCTTATGGAATAACTCTTCTTTTACCCCTTCAAAATCAATTGGTTCTAACAGTTCACCTGGTCTTACTGTTAAAGGTTCTTTTCCTTTTAAAATAATTTCTTGTAACTCTTTCGGGAAACCACCGTACGGTTGTCCAAGATCACCAGAGAACATTTCTACAACTGATCCTGGGAAGTCTAATGCGTGACCACGCTCATAAATATCTTTCTCTGTTAAATGATTTTGTACCATAAATAGAGCCATATCACCCACTACTTTTGACGATGGAGTTACTTTAACAATATCACCAAACATATCGTTGACACGGCGATACATCACTTTCACTTCATCAAAACGATCTCCTAAACCGACAGCTTTTGCTTGTTGCTGTAGATTACTATATTGACCACCTGGCATTTCATGCATGTACACTTCTGTATGCGGTGCATTCATTCCACTTTCAAATGAAGAATAATATTTACGAACATCTTCCCAATAATGAGAGAGCTTCTCTAAAGATTTCACATCTACATTCGGTTGTCTTTCATTTCCTTCTAATGCATAGTACAACGTATTAGCGCTCGGCTGAGATGTTAATCCTGCCATAGAGCTTACCGCAACGTCTACAATGTCAACTCCAGCTTCAATTGCTTTCGCATATGTTAATACACCGTTTCCGCTCGTATCATGCGTATGAAGATGAACTGGAATCGATACCGTCTCTTTTAATGCGGAAACTAAATCATATGCTGCATTTGGTTTTAATAATCCTGCCATATCTTTAATACCTAAAATATGAGCACCTGATGCCTCTAACTCTTTTGCTAAGTTTTTATAGTAATTCAAATCATATTTACTGCGCATTGGATCATGGATATCACCTGTGTAACACATTGTTGCCTCTGCAATTTTACCGTTTTGACGTACAGCATCAATCGCAACGCGCATACCTTCTACCCAGTTTAGACTATCAAAAATACGGAATACATCAATACCAGCTTGCGCAGAACACTCTACAAACTTTTGAATTAAGTTATCTGGATAGTTTTTATATCCTACTGCATTTGATGCACGAAGAAGCATTTGGAATAATACATTTGGCATGCTCTCACGTAATTGTAATAAACGTTCCCATGGATCTTCTTTTAAGAAACGATACGCGACATCAAATGTTGCTCCGCCCCACATTTCTGCCGAAAATAAATTCGGTAGCATTCTTGCTGTTGGTTCAGCAATTTTTTCTAACTCTTGTGTACGGATACGTGTTGCTAATAATGACTGATGCGCATCACGGAATGTAGTATCCGTTAATAAAACTTGTTTTTGTTCTTGAACCCATTTTACTAATCCATCAGCTCCGCGCTCATCTAAAATTTGCTTCGTACCAGTTGGAATCGGTTCAGTATATTTCACATTTGGAACGCGCGCTTCTGCAAAAATCGGTTTTTCTTGTTTTCCTACTCCAGGAAATCCGTTGACTGTTACTGTGCCAATGTATGATAGCATTTTTGTACCGCGGTCTTTTCGTTTCGGAAATACAAATAATTCCGGTGAAGAATCGATAAACGATGTATCATATTCTCCTGTTAAAAAGTTCTTATGTTTTACAACGTTTTCTAGAAACGGAATATTTGTTTTAATACCACGAATACGGAATTCCTTTAAATTACGTTCCATTTTAGCTGCTGCTTGTTCAAACGTTAACGCCCAAGTTGTTACTTTTACAAGTAATGAGTCATAATACGGTGTAATAACTGCACCTTGGAAGCTGTTTCCTGTATCTAAACGTACACCAAAACCACCACCAGAACGATATGCCATAATTTTCCCTGTATCTGGCATGAAGTTATTAAGCGGATCTTCTGTTGTCACACGAGATTGAATCGCAAATCCGTGTGTAATTATATCTTCTTGTTTTGGAATACTTACTCTTTCGCTATGTAAAGCATAGCCATCAGCAATCAAAATTTGTGATTGAACGATATCAATGCCTGTAATCATTTCTGTAATCGTATGTTCAACTTGGACACGTGGATTTACTTCAATAAAATAGAAATTGTCTTCTTTTACAAGAAACTCAACTGTCCCTGCGTTCACATAATTGACATTTTTCGTTAATTGAACTGCAGCTTCACAAATACGATTGCGAAGTTCTTCTGAAAGAGACACACTTGGTGCTACTTCTACAACTTTTTGATGACGGCGCTGCACCGAGCAATCTCTCTCATATAAATGAACGACATTACCTTGTTCATCCGCCAATATTTGCACTTCAATATGCTTTGGATTTTCAACAAACTTTTCAACATATACTTCATCATTACCAAACGCTGCTTTCGCCTCGGATTTCGCACGGTTATATGCTTCTTTTAATTCATCTTCGCTGCGTACGACACGCATTCCACGACCGCCACCACCAAGAGCTGCTTTAATAATAATCGGGTAATCATACGTTTTAGCAAAACTCTCTATTTCTTCAATTATACTTATCGGACCATCACTACCAGGAATGACAGGAATATTGGCTAATTGTGCTTGTGTTCTTGCCTTCACTTTATCCCCAAACATATCTAAATGTTTACTCTTTGGACCAATAAAGATAATACCTTCTTCTTCACAACGTTTTGCAAATTCAATATTTTCTGACAAAAAACCATATCCTGGGTGAATTGCATCAACATGATTGCGTTTTGCGATTTCAATAATACCTTCAATATCAAGATATGCATCGATTGGCTTTTTACCCTCTCCTACCAAATACGCTTCATCTGCTTTATATCGATGATATGAACCGCTATCTTCTTTCGAGTAAATCGCAACTGTGCGTAGTCCTAATTCTGTACAAGCTCGAAACACACGAATCGCAATTTCACCGCGGTTAGCTACTAATACTTTTTGAATACGTTGCAGCTTTTTCATGATTTTCCCCCTCTATTTTTCTATCATTCATAACAACATAAATTTGCCCTGCTTTAGCAGGAATAAGTACCTTACTTCTAGCAGTGGTATTCACTACCCGAAAGTTGCACTTTATTTTTATTCATCATACCTTATTTTTAGACAAATGATAAGCTTTCTGTCCAATTTGTCTCACAAAATTAGTATAGCATAAATTTCAATACGCAACCAAGCTTTTTGTAAAACACATTTAATTAAATGTGATATACTTTTTAATCGAAAACAGAAAAATAGGTCCTTTTTTCTAAAATTATGCACAAAAAGAAGCTTTGTACACTTGTACAAAGCTTCTTTATTTTACAACAACGAGGTGTCTCTCTTGTTTAGGCTGTTGCTGTTGCTCCCGCCCTTGTTGTTCTCTTTTTTCTCTCTGTTTTACAGAGCTAGCTACATTTAATAAAATCCCCATAGCTAGTAAGTTTGCTACTAAAGAAGTACCACCATAGCTAACAAATGGTAAAGGCACACCAGTAAGCGGCAAAAATCCAGTAACTCCGCCTAAGTTTACAATTGCTTGCACACCAATCATACTACCTATTCCGATTGCAAGTAGACTCCCAAAAGGATCTTGACATTTTTGTGCAACTCGAAAAGCACGGACGACTATGACTAGTAAACATATTAAAATAATCGCTACTCCAACGAAACCTAATTCCTCAGATACAATTGCCATAATAAAGTCTGTATGCGGCTCTGGTAAATACCCATACTTTTGGATACTATTTCCTAACCCTCTACCACTTATACCACCAGAAGCGATTGCAACAAACGAATTAATTAATTGAAATCCTTTTCCCTGCGGATCCGCAAATGGATTCCAAAATGTGGTGAAACGTGCGATTTGAACATCTGTTAAAACATTTTTCCCTATGAAATATCCCAAGGGAATCCATATAATAGATGTAAGGGCAATTCGTTTCATCCAAAGTTGAAACGGTATGCCCGAACAGAACGTCATGATTCCAATCGTTGAAAGAATTAATAATGTTGTTCCTAAGTCAGGCTGTTTCAAAATTAAATAAATTGTAATTGCTAAAAAAGCAACTACTCGACCAGCACCGTGCCAAATTGGTCCATCTGTCGTTTGCTTTTTTGCATAGAAACGCGCTAATACAATGATAATTCCTACTTTGATAAACTCTGAAGGCTGCATCCCAAATACCCATGATTTTGCATTGTTTACAACCGTTCCCCATTTTAATACTATTAGCAGCATACCGATGCTACCAACAACAATTAAAACGGTAACCATGCGCTTCCTCCATACTTGAAAAGGAATAAACATGATAACAAGCAACCCGATTGTCCCAACTAACATTGCTTTTAACTGCGATCGAAAAAAGTGATCGCTCGTCCATCCATATTTTGGATAATACTTTGTAATCGCAACGATAGAACTGGCACTATACACCATAATGACTCCGAGCACGCATACGATAACAAGAGGAAGCACTAAAGAATAATCTATGGACTTCCAGACTCTTTTCATTCAAAATCCTCTTTCTCTTTTCTTTTTTAACAGTTGTATTCCATATGTATTTGTGTTCTTCCTGCTTTTCAGGAAAATCATTTTTTTGCACAAAAAAGCTCAAACTGATTCAGTTTGAGCTCCTTATTTGAACCAGCTATTATTGTTTGTTTGTAGAAGCTTCATGCAGTGCCGATAGCTCTCGTTCTAATTCTCCTAATATTTCCCTACCTTGCTCTTCCGCAATGAGACCAAGACGAACCGCAAAATCAACTTCACGGGATAAGCCAAACATTTGTGTGTCGAGCACCTCTTCGTATAATGGACATTGCGGCATCGTAAGGTTATCCATTTGCACCTTAATAAGTCTTAGAATTTTCTCTGCATCAGCTTGTAGAAGGGCAAGTGCCTTTTCCTGATGATTTGTTACTGTCTCAGACGTCAAATTGGTTCCCTCCGTTTCCGTCCTACTCTCCTATCCTATCTATTAATATTAGCGATAGTTTTCATAAATTGCAATAGAAACATTTCCTGTGACAATTGTCCCTAGTCCTATTATACTGAAAAGTGGGAGTATAAGACAAATGGGGGAACAATAATGAGTGAAATTTTATTTATTAACGGAAATGTACGCTTTCCAATTACAATTGATCCAAGTGTCTGGATTTTTGATGATCGAAAAGTTGACTTAACAACATACTTTACAAATCCAAAAGAAACAACAAATGAATTAGAACACTATACGAAACAAGCATCTAAACATTGGGATCGTGAAATTAGAGAAGGAGCTATTTTCCCGCCTGTCAATAAAAGCATTGCAAAATTTGAAAAAGAGAAAATCATTACAGGGACATTTGGTATACCGCTCGCTCCCTTTTTACAAAATTCCGAAATTTCCAGCGATGCAACTCATGTAGAAATTCATACAGAAACCGGCATCACAACTATTTCATTACAAAAAGCAAAGGATGCTATTCTCGGCTTTTCTAAAAACGGAAAGCCACTAAAAGAAGATGGTCCTGTTCATCTTTATTTCGGAGATAGCTCTAATATCAATGATCCAATTCGATATATTCGAAAGTTTACCATCGTGTAAAGTGAAACTTCCATCAGTAGGGCCCTCCTCACCAATTGGACTTTTACGGGCCGTTATCCCGCTATTCTCAGGACCTCTTCCGAGAATAGCGGGATAAACAAATAAGAGTGGCTTTTCACCACTCTCTCCTACAATAAATCCGCTGCTAGTTGTGCTAAATTAGAGCGCTCACCTTTCACAAATTTCACATGCCCACTAATTTTTTGTTCTTTAAACTTTTCTACAACATATGTTAAGCCATTATTATATTCATCTAAATACGGATGGTCAATTTGTTGCGGATCTCCCATTAAAACAATTTTACTTCTCTCTCCAACACGCGTTAAAATTGTCTTCACTTCATGTTTTGTTAAATTTTGCGCTTCATCTATAATAATAAACTGCTCTGGGATACTCCGTCCACGAATATACGTTAAAGCTTCCACTTCAATAGAACCCATTCCCGCTAAAATTGCATCTAATTCTCCAGGTTTTTTTGTATTGAATAAATATTCTAAATTATCATGAATAGGTTGCATCCAAGGCCTTAACTTCTCTGCTTTCTCTCCTGGTAAATACCCAATATCTTTTCCAACTGGAACAATCGGTCTTGCTACAAGTAGCTTTTTATACATTCCCAAATCTTCTGTTTGCATAAGCCCTGCAGCTAATGCTAATAATGTCTTCCCAGTCCCTGCTTTTCCAGTTAATGTAACAAGAGGAATATCCTCACGTAGTAATAATTCCATCCCCATAATTTGCTGTACATTTCGAGGACGAATCCCCCAAATTTGCTCATTCGGAAAAATAATCTTTTTTATTTTTTTTCCTGAATGATCAACAATACCGAGAGCTGAGCTTGACCCCCCTAAAGCATCCTTCATCACAATAAATTGATTTGGATAAAACGGATGATTTGCAATTTCAGAAAGAGGCAGCTCTCCTTTTTCATAAAAACGGTTTAAAATCTCTTTTTGTATGTAATACTCTAAAAAGCCCGTATATATGTTTTCTACTTCCGTAACACGGTCACTCAAATAATCTTCAGCTTGTAAATCTAGAGCATCAGCTTTTACTCTTACAAGTACATCTTTACTTACAAGGATGACAGATTTTCCATCTTCTTTTTCTTGCTCTTCTACTGATAAATTTTTGGCAACAGCTAAAATACGATTATCATTTGTTTTTTCTACGAAAATATCTTGTAATTGAACAAATGAACGATGATTTAGCTCAATCCGAAACGTCCCTCCATTCTCAAGAGGAATACTTTCATGCAGTTTTCCAAGTTCACGAAATTTATCTATTAGTTTTGATACGTAGCGTGCATTCCTTCCAACTTCATCCATATAACGTTTCTTTGAATCTACTTCTTCTAGCACAACAGCCGGAATGACTACATCATTATTTTCAAAAGAAAAAATAGATAACGGATCCTGCAAAAGTACATTTGTATCTAGCACATAAATTTTATTCAACCTGTTACCCCCTGACTCCACCATGAAATTTGTAGAACAAGGGTTTCATCCATATTATGGACGAACCATTGTTATAATTATATGTACGGTATAAACGAGATAGAATAGAAATCACTTGAAATATAAAGTGAAACTTCCATAAGTTGATTTTTTCATCCTCCACTTATAGTTAATTGAACAAGTCGGATGTATGCCAGCAGTTCCCTCACCTACCTTCTTGGTTTTCTCAGAATCTTAAAGCAAGAGGGTTATCACCCGCAAGTAACGGGATACAGAAAAAGGATGAACAACTTTCTTTGCTGCCCATCCTTTTTTTCACACATCCTTCATCGCCGATAAAACTTGGTTATCTAACTTTGCCGCAGCACGAAGATCGTATGTTTTTTCATATTTTGGTTCAATAGCAAGCTTAGCACCGTAAAACATTACGTCACGCACCTCTTGCACAGAAACTTCAATTAAAGTTAATTTAAGCGGAACACCTTCCATCCGCTCTGATTTTATAATCGCTTCACCACTAATAGAATATACAGATTCATTCGCCATAACAGTAAGAACAAGTCCTGCACGATGGCGTAAATTCTCTACAATACGCGAGCGTTGATCCACTGCAAAACGGATAGATTTTTCATCCATTGCATATACCCATGAAATTGCATTTACATTTGGAACATCTTTTTCAAAATCAGTCGTTGCAATTGTGACAATACGTTCTTCACGCAACGCTTGCACTAAGATAGCTGTTAATGTTGGTTCTACTATGTTTGCCATGTTTCCACCTCCATAATCATCCATACTGATTCTGCTCTAACAGGCAATAAGACTCTCATTATAAGAATGTAAGAAACCAAGAAGGTAAGACTCTGCCCGTAGGGTTCAACTAGCCATCAGCAAAATTCAAGCTCCTCGCTGATAGTTGTTTCACTTTATATAATAACTTATTTTTCGAATTGCGAAAATATTTATTTTTTCTTCTATAGTTCAAAAATATCTAGCACCCATGATATACTAAAGTACGATAGAACTTGTGCTGAGGTGAAGAAATGAGAGTCAAATGTATTCTTTGCGATAAAAAAGAAGATTTAAATGACGAAAATCCAGTGGCGAAACGGCTTCGTAACCGTCCTATTCATACATATATGTGCAAACAATGTACAGATCGAATTACAGAACGTACTTTAGAACGAAAAGCAACAGGGCATTTTAGATTGTATCGTGATAAAACAGTAGAAGATGAATGGTAATCTATTACAAGAAGTATATGCTGAATTTACAAGTGGAATAACCATGGAAATTTTGTTAAAAACAATTGTGCACATAATGTAATACTGGTATTTATTATAGACTTTATTCCTATCGTTAGGGCCATTCGTTTTCCAAAATAGATTTTCCCCTTACCATCTTTCTCTGTTCCTCTTGAACAATGGTAGCAATAAAGTGAAACTTCCATCACCAACCGGGCCCTTGCTATCCTGAAATAGCGAGATAAAACAAACATCACTCTATAGTAGACCGACGTCCATCTCCTATATGATGCAATACTATGTGCAACATACAAATAAGCCCTTATCAAATACGATAAGAGCTTATTTATATTTTTCTGGCTCACGGTTCATCTGATCTAGAAAACAATCGATCAGTTCAAGCGGAAACCTAGTTGATTTCTTTTCCCCTTCTTTTTCATATGTAACAAAATACATATCTTCTTTTTTTTCTACCATAATATGTTTCAACTGATGATCTTCATGTAACATATTATGAAAGAACATATATGTTTCCTGCGCAGCCTCATCATACGGACGAGCTTCTGCAACAATTTTAATCGTTAACCAATTATATAATGCATCTTGCACAGAACGCATCTTCATTACCCCTTTAGCATGCTTTTTGATGTTTCGCTTGACGCAAACGCAATTTATATATACCAAGTATAATAATCGCTACAACAAGTCCCTCTCCTATTGGTAGAAAGATAGCAAAAAACGTTAAAATAGTACAACCAAGTATTAATACAGTATAAATTACTACATTCTTTAATAAAGGTAATTTTCTAGCAAACCCTAAATTATAAACAATAATGCTAAATATAATAATGGTACCGTAAAGCAACCACATCCCCACTTCTGGATTGACATCTACATTGTACAACTTCGCAAAAAATGACATTTTTTCAAGCACTACACTTTCCCCCTTACTCACGCAGATGAATAACAACTCATTCTATTTCATTTCCAATTTACCTACTATAAGAGTACCCTGCAAAAAAAGTACTGTCCACAACAAAAATCGAATTTTCAAAAAATAATCACAATAAAAAAGCTGCCTTTTATCAAAAGGCAGCTCTATATTACTTAAGCTTCTACAGATTTCTTTTTCTTAGCAGCTCTTTCGCGCTCACTCTTATCAAGAATCTTTTTACGAAGACGAATTGATTCTGGAGTTACTTCACAGAACTCATCATCGTTTAAGTACTCTAATGATTCTTCTAAAGTCATTAAGCGTGGTTTTTTCATTGTTGAAGTTTGATCTTTCGTCGCAGAACGAATGTTAGTTTGTTGTTTCATTTTTACAACGTTAACTGTTAAATCATTCTCACGTGTATGTTCTCCAACAATCATACCAGCATATACTTCTGTACCTGGTTCAACAAAGATTACACCGCGATCTTCAACTTGCATAATACCGTATTGTGATGCTTTTCCTGTTTCAAGTGAAACAAGAACACCTTGGCGACGTCCACCAACTTGTCCAGCATGTACTGGTTGGTAGCAATCGAATGTATGGTTTAAAATACCATAACCACGAGTTAATGTTAGGAATTCTGTCGTGTAACCAATTAAACCACGTGCTGGAACCATGAAAGTAAGGCGAACTTGACCGTTTCCGTTATTCACCATGTCTAACATTTCACCTTTACGTGCACCCATTGATTCCATAATAGAACCAGTGTATTCTTCAGGCACATCGATTTGTACGCGCTCTACAGGCTCACATCTTACGCCATCAACCTCTTTAATAATTACTTCAGGCTTAGATACTTGAAGTTCATAACCTTCACGACGCATGTTTTCAATTAAGATAGATAAGTGTAACTCTCCACGTCCAGATACAATCCATGCATCAGGAGATTCTGTATTATCTACACGTAAACTCACATCTGTTTCTAATTGTGAACGAAGACGCTCTTCAATTTTACGAGATGTAATATATTTACCTTCACGACCTGCAAATGGGCTGTTATTTACAAGGAATGTCATTTGTAGTGTCGGCTCATCAATACGTAATAACGGCAATGCCTCTTGATGTTCAACTGGACATACCGTTTCACCAACGTTAATGTCTTCCATACCAGAAACAGCTACTAGGTCTCCAGCTTTTGCTTCTTCAATTTCTTGACGTTTTAATCCCATGTAACCAAATAATTTTGTTACACGGAATTGTTTTACACTTCCATCAACCTTCATTAATGCAACTTGTTGTCCTACTTTCATTGTACCGCGGAATACACGACCAACTCCGATACGACCTACATAATCATTATAATCAAGAAGTGCTACTTGGAATTGAAGTGGCTCTTCACTGTTATCGATTGGTGCTGGAATATGATCAATAATTGTATCAAATAATGATTTCATATTCTCTTCTTGGTTTGCTGGATTTGAATCTAAGCTCGCTGTTCCGTTCATTGCTGAAGCAAATACAACAGGGAACTCTAATTGATCTTCACTTGCACCAAGTTCAATGAATAAATCGATTACTTCATCAACTACTTCATCAGGACGAGCAAAGTCACGGTCAATTTTGTTTACTACAACGATTGGAGTTAAATTTTGCTCAAGAGCTTTCTTTAAAACAAATCGTGTTTGTGGCATACAACCTTCATATGCATCAACAACAAGTAAAACACCGTCTACCATTTTCATGATACGTTCTACTTCACCACCGAAGTCAGCGTGTCCAGGTGTATCTAAAATGTTAATTTTTTTATCTTCATAATGAATCGCTGTATTTTTCGCTAAAATAGTAATACCGCGTTCTCTTTCTAAATCATTTGAATCCATTGCACGTTCTTCAACGTGCTCATTTGCACGGAACGTCCCCGCTTGACGTAATAATTGGTCAACAAGTGTTGTTTTACCATGGTCAACGTGGGCGATAATTGCTATATTTCGTAAATCTTCTCGTTTTTTCAACATGTCCAACTCCTAGTGTCTTTTTAATCCTTCTCTATTATAAGAGCGAAGGGATACAATGGCAAACAAAATAAAATCAAGGATGAAAATATAGTTGTATTCTCACTTTTGTGAAAGTACAATGAAATTGGAGGGTGAAATATATGGAACAGATTCAATATCGCTTTTTATTCACAGCTATCATTGGCGTTATTTTTATGATTGGTATCGGAATTATGATTGCTGAGAACAGCCCAATCGGTGTTATTATTTGCATTATCGGTACGATTTTTACAATCGGATACGGATTTATAACAAAACGAAAAATGCGTAAACTACGATAACAACAAAAAGTAAGAAGCGATTTTCTATGCCTCTTACTTTTTTGTTTTTTCTATGGATTTTATACTCTTATTGTACATATTGCAATACCTCTTCATATACACCTGGTCTTGCAACGAGAACGCTGCTCTTCTCAATAATTCGAAGTGGATCGCCATTAAAGGTCGTTACTTTGCCTCCAACCTCTTCTACAATAATCATTCCTCCGCCGAAATCCCATGGAGATAACCGAGGCGTCACATACGCATCCAATCTTCCTGTCGCTACATATACCATTTCAAGTGCTGCACAACCATACGAACGTGTTCCTCTTGCCTCTTTTACAAGCTGTGCCATCTTTCTCATATCAAGACGAGGATTATCAGTAAGCCACGTTGCATTTACAGCAATAACTCCTAAGGATACTTGACTCGGCTGTAACAACGGAATTTCTATATCATTACAAAATGCTCCTGCACCCTTTTGCGCATGATATAACTCATCATGAACTGGATCATATACGAGACCAATTTTTCCGATACCGTTCTCATAGATGCCGATTGAAATTGCAAAATTTCGCTTTTGATGAACAAAATTCATCGTACCATCAATCGGATCAATTAACCACACAATCCCATCTGATGAAGCTAACTCATCTCCATATCCTTCTTCTCCAAGAATATAATGTTCCGGAAAGGTATCTTTAATTTTCCCAATAAAAAACTGTTCAATTTCCCGATCCATATTCGTTACTAAATCCGAGGCATTTGACTTCGTTTCGATAATAAGAGATTGCTTCAATGATGAAACCAGGTGCTGTCCAGCCTCTTTTATCCATTGTTTTGCGTACGCATCAATTTCTTTCCACACCTCTTGCATATTTAAACACTCCGATCTGTACAGTTCACAGAAAAAACGAACCCTTTATAAGGTTCGCACCAACTAAATTTTTATACATACACTATTATTACGCTTCTAACCGAATCATTTCAAGTCTTAACACTTCTAATTTTTTCATACATTCTTCTTTTTTCATATCATCATTTTCCATCATCGCATCATATAGAGTTGCTAATTCATAATCTAACTCTAAACGTAACACCGGAATTCTCTTCTCCGCATCTGTTCTTTTTAACGCATTAATTACCTGTCTCATATTCGTTTGCCTCCTCCCAATATTCGTTTGCCCTCAATCGGAAAATTTACTTAATTTTCTGATTTTTTGTTTTATACTATATTATGTGGGATAAATCATCTATGCAACTAATTTGTATTTTTATCTGAAATTTTTTTATAAGCATCTTTTTTATGAATTGTACAGGCTATGCTAGAATAGAAACAAACTAGGAGTTGGGGGAACAACCATGACATCAAAAATTTTCAAAGAAAAAGATTTTACAGTATTCTCTGTGGATGGTCTGGAAGAAAGAATGACTGCAATTAAAATGAATATTCATCCGAAGTTAGAGGCTCTCGGCGAACAATTTGCTCATTTCTTAACGAAAGAAACTGGTGAATCCTTTTTCTATCATGTAGCAAAACACGCACGTCGTAAAGTCAATCCACCAAACGATACTTGGGTTGCATTTTCAACAAATAAACGCGGATATAAAATGTTGCCACATTTTCAAATTGGATTATGGGGTACACATGCTTTTATATACTTTGGTTTAATTTATGAGTGCCCACAAAAAATGGAAACGGCTCATGCCTTTTTAAAACATTTAAATGATTTAAAAGCAAATATACCAAATGATTTCGTTTGGTCCATTGACCATACTAAGCCTGAGGTAAAATCACATGATACCCTTCAATTAGAAGAGTTACAGAAAATGATCGAGCGGCTATCTACCGTAAAAAAAGCAGAGTTATTAGTAGGAGTTCATATGTCTCCAGAAGAGTTTACAAATCTTACTGATGAACAATTTATCAAAAAAATCGAAGCGACGTTACACTCACTCCTTCCTTTATATAAAATTTGTAATCGATAAAGCAAAACGGACAATACATGTATTGTCCGTTTTTTGTTGTTATCCCATTATAACACTTCATGTTCTATTTTTCAAAATTTTTTTACATTTTCACGATATCTTCTTCTTCTAAATTTTTCGCCTTTTGAATTGTTCGATAAATGGAATAACCACTCACTTCTTGAAATTCTTTGTCGATTTTCTTTTCTTCTGCTTTCCCTGGTACAATCTCTTTAAAATGGCGATACAAACTCATAAGATTTTCTCTCTTCAACCCTTTCTCATAAGCTTGCTCAATTGCTTCATAAAATTTAATTACTGCAACCATTTCTTCCGTTGACCAATCATAATCAATTGGATATTGATATTCCATGATAACACCTCATTTATTCCATTTCGATCTTACTTGTCCCACTCTTTGCATTATACACTATTTCTTATTTTTTACGCATTGACCTTCCTGCGTAAAAAAAAATGATAATTACCATTATTATTTTTCTATACATCTTCCAATATAGGTGATATAATGCTTTTGGTTTGTAGAACATAAAGTGATCATTCAATTAGTAGCGTAGACCTTCTCTCTACTATTGTTTAGTGAAACAGGATAAACATAAAACAAAACTAATAAATATTAATAATAATGAAGAAGGGGTGTATAAGTTGTCCCAATACGAAACACCATTGTTTACTGCTTTAATAGAGCACAGCAAGCGCAATCCAATCCAATTCCATATCCCAGGCCATAAAAAAGGTCAAGGAATGGATCCTGAATTCCGCGAATTTATTGGGCATAATGCATTATCAATTGATTTAATTAATATTGCACCGCTCGATGATTTACATCACCCAAAAGGTATGATTAAACAAGCGCAAGATTTAGCAGCAAAAGCATTCGGTGCTGATCATACATTTTTTTCTGTACAAGGAACAAGTGGAGCAATTATGACAATGGTGATGAGTGTTTGTGGTCCTGGGGATAAAATTCTTGTACCACGTAACGTTCATAAATCTGTTATGTCAGCGATTATTTTTTCAGGTGCAAAGCCGATTTTTATTCATCCAGAAATTGATCCAACATTAGGAATTTCACATGGAATTACTATTCCTTCTGTAAAAAAAGCACTTGAAGAACATCCTGATGCAAAAGGATTACTTGTCATTAATCCAACATATTTTGGTTTTGCAGCAGACCTGCAACAAATTGTCGACTTAGTTCATTCCTATAATATACCTGTTTTAGTGGACGAAGCTCATGGTGTTCATATTCATTTTCATGATGAACTACCGATGTCAGCAATGCAAGCTGGTGCCGATATGGCCGCAACAAGTGTTCATAAATTAGGCGGCTCATTAACACAAAGCTCCATTTTGAATGTAAAAGAGGGGCTTGTAAATGTGAAGCATGTTCAATCTATTATTAGTATGCTTACAACAACTTCAACGTCTTACATTTTACTAGCTTCGCTGGATGTCGCAAGAAAACGTCTTGCAACAGAAGGACGAGAGATTATTACGAAAACAATTCAATTAGCAGAAACAGTTCGAAAACAAGTAAATGATATTGAACATCTATATTGCCCTGGTAAAGAATTACTAGGAACAGATGCAACTTTTAATTATGATCCAACAAAACTCATCATTTCTGTAAAAGAATTAGGAATTACAGGACACGATGCCGAGCTATGGTTAAGAGAGCAGTATAATATAGAGGTAGAGCTTTCTGATTTATATAATATCTTGTGCCTTGTTACACTTGGAGATACAGAAGAAGAAACAAATCTATTGGTACACGCTCTACACGATTTGTCAACTACATTTAAACATATGGCAGAAAAAGGCGTACAAGTACAAGTCGAAATTCCAGCAATTCCTGTACTTGCGCTATCTCCGCGTGATGCCTTTTATTCTGAAACAGAAGTTGTTCCTTTTGCAGAAGCGGCCGGCCGCATTATAGCAGATTTCGTTATGGTCTATCCACCAGGCATTCCAATTTTTACACCTGGTGAAATTATTACACAAGAAAACTTAGACTATATTCAAAAAAATTTAGCAGCAGGATTACCAGTGCAAGGACCTGAAGATATGACATTACAAACATTGCGTGTCATTAAAGAATATAAGCCAATTAGCGAATAACGCCCTTCCCACTTCATATCTTTGAAGTGGGATTTTTTCTTTACAATTATACACCTCTTTATTTTCACAGTATTTTTCTTATGCACCCTTTACTCGCCTATTCATACGATATAAGGTGAAACTTCCATTAGTTTGTTTTTTACTGATGATTAGTTGAACCAATCAGGATCTTAGGTTTTCCTCTTGAATTTCTCAAAACTTTCATCAGTGGTAGTTTGAGAGATTAGACACGTCTCAGTAGCACTCTTCTTTATTTCTTCTTAATTTTTGGGCTAAAATCTCACTACCCGTTAATTCCAAATAAAAAGAATGTAAATATATAGGTGGGATCTTATGATTGTAATTGGCCGTTCCATTGTACATCCATATATAAAGAATGAAAACGACCCCTTCTTTTCGGAAAAACAACAAATTTTAGAAATCATGACAGGAAATCAAGAAGTATATAATTTTCAATCATTACAAGAGTTAAATTTTGATATAAATATACGTGTTCATATTATTACTTCCGCTTTAGAGTTGTTTCAGAGCGGATTACAATTCCGTACATTTGGGCAATCTTACTGTAATCCTGAATTTTGGGAACGCACTCATTTAGGAGGCTTTCAACTTCGCCCTAATATGTTACCCTCTTTCGCAATTCGTGATATTTTTGTAAATGGTAAAAAATACGGAACAGAATGTGCAACTGCGATGATTATTATCTTCTATAAGTCACTATTAGCTCTATACGATGAAGAAACGTTTAATCGCTTATTTGCAAACTTGCTTTTATATACATGGGACTATGATAAGGATTTGAAACTAATTACAAAAACCGGAGGAGAAATCGTTCCTGGTGACCTTGTTTATTTTAAAAACCCACAAGTAAACCCGGCAACAATTGAATGGCAAGGAGAGAATGCAATTTACTTAGGAAATTTCTTTTTTTATGGGCATGGAGTCGGTGTAAAAACAGAAAATCAAATTATAGATTTGCTCAATCAACGACGTATTCCTTTCGCTTTTTTATCAGCATACTTAACAGACTCTCTAACACGTATAGATAGCCGTATGATGAGTCGATTTGCTTCTGAGAAGAAAATACAAACACAACTTGAACTTATTCCAATTCGAGATGATGCCATTATTGCAACAGTTGGTCATACAACTTCAATTCACTAAAAAACGCCTGCATATGCAGGCGCTTCCTTATTTATTGGGCTTTAGTATGCTCTTTATGCTCACAATCGCAATTAGAGCTACATTTTCCGTATAATACCGTTACTTTTTCATCCTCAAAATGTGCAATTGTATTCTCACAAACTTGACATACGATAGTTCCCATTTTAAATTTCCCCCTATTATTGTAATCCCCAAGACCTTTTTGTAACCGCTTAACTTTCTGTCTTTATTTTAATATGTTATACTTTTTTCGTCAATAGTTTTTAAGTATGACACATTGATTATTTTTTAATTTTATTAGTATGAAACATTTATAATTAAAAAGCAGCCGTATATTTTATAATTACGACTGCTTTTTAACAATTATTCCTCATATTCAGCATGCACGGATGTAGGTGGTAGCAGAAACTTAAAAAACTGCGCAAGATCTGTTGCTTCTTCACTCGTTTTTAATTTAAAGACAGCTTGTAAATGTTGCACATCCTCAATATCATCCTGTCCAAGGAGAGTTGATCGACCAGTTTGCATACAAACGACAAGCGGTTTACCAAAAAACATAGTCGTATACACTACACCAAAATCATACCGAGTCTCATTTGTCATGAAACCAAGAAAACGGACTTTTGCTTTTTCATGTTCATCATATAATTTTTCAAACATCGCCTCTTGCTCTCCTTTCTTCTTGTTTTTTCCATATTGTATATATTAAACAAAAAAGGCTATATCCCTTTTTAATTGTCAAAAAATTTATAACAATGTTAAAATAGTGATATATTATGTCATTAGGAGGCTTATTATGCAGGATGCATTCATTAAACTTGTCCCAAAGTCAAAGCAGCAATCTATCTCATTAGAAGATGTAAAACAACTCTTTCATTATTATAAAACGATTACAGCTCAAACAGGCCAACAAATCGGCTTTACATACTCAAGTACTGCCTTTCCATACGAAATGGTTGATACATCTGACACAACTCTCTATCTAAAGTCTAATCATGAACGCTATCATTCCATTTATGTAGGAATAGGGATAGAAAACGAACAATCTTTTGTGCAAATTACATTACCGCCTTCTGCAACATTTGGGGATAAAGGAAAAGCTAATGAATTTTGTAGATTTTTAGCAAAAAAATTAGAAGGGGAATTACAGCTTTTTAATGGAAGAACAATGTACTTTTATAAACGTTAACCAGTAAAAAATAATAGCTTACTCATAAAAAAGAGCACGCTATTTACAACAGTGAAAAAAAACGCCTCTTTTCTGGAGTGCAACATAATATTGGCAATAATATAAGCTAAATAAAAAAATACAAAAAAGAGCAACACTTTGTAATGCAGCTTATCACGGTTTGATAATAATAACACAATTGAAAATCCGCTCCATATGATGAAATGGAGGAATGAAACCAATGTTATTCTCATGGCATTGCCTCCTTTCGCACGTCCTATTTTATTACAATATATGGGCGTCATAAGAAATCATTACATAATATAAAGAAACACACTTTAACTATCCTAAAAACGAGGATAAGTAAGGTGTGTTTACTTTTTTAAAACTAACTATCATATGTAACTAACAGTATATACAGAACTGAAATAAAACAAAACTTCCATCAGTACGTTTTCTGCTCATGGTTAGTTGAACCAATCAGGCTTTTACAGGCAGTTATCTCCCACCTATCTTCCTCACTTCTCTCTGAAGCTTGAGGTGGGTCTTACTGCCCGTTAATGCGGGATAAAACACATAAGAAATAAGAGGGACTCTAAATCGCCTCTTATTTTTATAATGAAATTTCTTTAATTCTACATTCTTATCCAATTTATTGAGCAAAAAAGAGGCATGATACAATTACAAAGTACTTATTAAAGCCCTTTTGAAAAGCTAAAAGGGAAATTAAAAAGAGTGTTACTACCTACATCTGAAATTAGATTTAGACTCATTTTTCTAAATAAAACAACCGCCTCCTAGATACTAGAAGACGGTTGTTTTATTTATCTTATATTATTTTACAATGTGAATTGGCATTCCAAGAGCAACTTCAGCTGCTTCCATTGTGATTTCACCTAATGTTGGGTGAGCGTGGATTGTTTGAGCGATATCTTCAGCTGTCATTCCAGCTTCGATAGCTAAACCAATCTCAGAAATAATATCAGAAGCGCCTGCGCCTGCAACTTGTGCACCTACAAGAAGACCATCTTCTTTACGTGTTACAAGTTGTACGAAACCGTCTGTGCTGTTTAATGATAATGCACGACCGTTTGCAGCGAATGGGAATTTAGACACTGCTACGCTCATTCCAGCTTCTTCAGCTTGTTTCTTAGTGTAACCAACAGATGCTAATTCTGGATCAGTGAAGCATACTGCTGGAATTCCGATGTAATCGATTGCCGCTGCGTGACCGCTAATTGCTTCAACAGCTACTTTACCTTCGTAAGAAGCTTTGTGAGCTAATGGTGGTCCAGGAACGATATCACCAATTGCATAGATATTTGATACGCTTGTACGGCATTGCTCATCAATTTCGATTAGACCGCGATCAGTCATTTTAATTCCAACTTGCTCAAGACCAATTTCTTGAGTATTTGGACGACGACCTACAGTTACCAATACATAATCAGCTTCAACTGTTTGTACTTCGCCTTTTACTTCGAAGCTAACTGTTACGCCGTTTTCAGTTTCTTCAACGCCTTTAGCCATAGCTTTTGTATGGATTGTTACGTTGCCTTTTTTCTGAAGCGCACGTTTTACAACTGTGCTCATTGCTTTTTCGAAACCAGCTAAAATTTCGTCGCCAGCTTCTACTACAGTAACTTCTGTACCGAAGTTAGCATATGCAGTTCCTAATTCCATACCGATGTAACCGCCGCCGATTACAACAAGTTTCTTAGGAATTTCAGGTAAGCTTAATGCACCTGTAGAGTTGATAACACGTTTAGAATATTTGAATCCAGGAATTTCGATTGGTGTAGAACCAGTTGCAAGAACAGCATTTTTAAACGTATACGTTTGAGCTGCATCTTCAGTCATTACGCGTAATGTGTTTGCATCTACGAAGTAAGCTTCACCGCGAATGATTTCAACTTTGTTACCTTTTAGAAGGCCTTCTACACCGCCAGTTAATTTCTTAACTACGCCGTTTTTCCATTCTTGAACTTTTGTGAAGTCAACTGTTACGTTTTCTGCAGTAATACCCATGTCATCAGAATGTTTTGCATTCTCATAACGATGACCTGCATTGATTAATGCTTTAGAAGGAATACATCCAACGTTTAAGCATACACCACCAAGGTTAGCTTTTTCAATAATAGCTACTTTTTGTCCTAATTGTGCTGCACGAATTGCTGCAACATATCCACCAGGACCTGCACCAACAACGACTGTATCTAATTCAATTGGGAAATCTCCTACTACCATTGTTTATTACGCCTCCATTACTAATAATTGTGGGTCGTTTAATAGACGTTTAATTTGGTTTAATGCTTTCTGAGCAGTTGCACCGTCGATTAAGCGATGGTCAAAGCTTAAAGATAATGCTAATACTGGAGCTGCAACGATTTCACCGTTTTTCACAACTGGTTTCTCAGCAATACGGCCAATACCAAGGATTGCTACTTCTGGGTGATTGATAACTGGAGTGAACCATTGTCCACCTGCAGAACCAATGTTTGTAATTGTACAAGAAGCACCTTTCATTTCAGCTGGAGCTAAGCGACCATCACGGGCTTTACCAGCAAGTTCATTGATCTCGTTAGAGATTGTGAAGATAGATTTGCGATCTGTATCTTTAACAACTGGTACTAATAGACCTTTGTCTGTATCAGCTGCGATACCGATGTTGAAGTAATGTTTATGAACGATTTCTGAAGATGCATCATCTAAAGAAGTGTTCATCATTGGGTATTCACGTAATGCAGATGTTAATGCTTTTACAACGTATGGAAGGTAAGTTAATTTAATACCTTTTTCAGCTGCAACAGCTTTGAACTTCTTACGGTGAGCAACAAGCTCTGTTACATCTACTTCGTCCATTAATGTTACGTGAGGAGCTGTATGTTTAGAGTTAACCATTGCTTTTGCAATTGCTTTACGGATACCGCTCATTTTCTCACGAGTTTCTGGATATTCACCAGCTGGAATTGGTTGTGCTTTTGGAGCTTCTTCTTTCGCAGCTGCTGCTGGGGCTTCTGCCGCTACTGGAGCTTCAGTTGCTGCTACTTGTCCACCGTTTGCAAATGCATCGATGTCAGCTGTTACAATACGGCCGTTTTTACCAGTACCAGCTACTAGACGAATGTCTACACCTTTTTCGCGTGCATATTTACGAACAGATGGCATAGCAATTACGCGCTCGTTAACTACTTCTGCAGTTGCTGCTGGAGTAGCTGCCGCTGCTGGAGCTTCTTCTTTTACTTCTTCAGCTTTTGGAGCTTCGTCATGATCGTCACCTTTAAACTTAAGGTTTTCATAACCAGGAGCGTCAAATTTAACAAGAACATCTCCTACTACTGCTACTGTACCTTCTTCTACAAGAATGTCAAGTACTTTACCTTTAACTGGAGAAGGAATTTCTACAACTGCTTTATCATTTTGTACTTCAAGAAGTACATCATCTTCGTTTACTTCATCGCCTGGTTTAATAAACCATTTTACGATTTCACCTTCGTGGATACCTTCACCAATATCTGGTAATTTAAATTCAAATGCCACGGAATTCAGCCCCCTGATTCATATCATTATTGTTAAGTATCGCAAAAGAAATCAGCATGTGCTGACTTCTTTTGCACATAAAAGTAAAATTAAAATTAGAAGTTCATTACTTTATTAACAGCTTCAACAATATCTTTATGGTTTGGTAACCATACGCTCTCTGCTTGAGAGAATGGGAATACTGTATCAGCAGCTGCAACACGTACAACTGGAGCTTCTAAGTTTAAGATTGCACGGTCATTGATTTCCGCTACAACGTTAGCTGCAATACCAGCTTGTTTTTGAGCTTCTTGAACTACAACAACGCGACCTGTTTTTTCAACAGAAGCAATAATTGTTTCGATATCTAATGGTTGAACTGTACGTAAGTCAACAACCTCTAAAGAGATACCTTCTTTTTCTAGTTCTTCAGCAGCCTTTAATGCAGCATGTACCATTGCACCGTATGCGATAACAGATACATCTGTACCTTCACGTTTTACATCAGCTTTACCAAGGTCAATTGTGTATTCACCTTCTGGTACTTCTTGACGGAAAGAACGGTATAATTTCATGTGCTCTAAGTAAATAACTGGATCGTTATCACGAATTGCAGAGATTAAAAGACCTTTCGCATCGTATGGAGTAGATGGAATTACAACTTTTAAACCTGGTTGTTGTGCCACTAATCCCTCTAAGCTATCAGCGTGTAATTCTGGCGTATGAACACCGCCACCGAATGGAGAACGAACTGTAATTGGAGCAGTCCAACGTCCACCAGAACGGTAACGCATACGAGCCATTTGACCAGAAATAGAATCCATTACTTCGAAAACGAAACCGAAGAATTGAATTTCAGGAACTGGACGGAAGCCTTCAAGTGCTAAACCAACTGCAAGTCCGCCGATACCAGACTCTGCAAGCGGAGTATCCATTACACGGTCTTCACCGAATTCAGCTTGCAAACCTTCAGTAGCACGGAATACACCGCCGTTTACACCAACGTCTTCACCAAACACAAGTACGTTAGGGTCATTTTTCATTTCAACGCGTAAAGCATCAGTGATTGCTTGAATCATTGTCATTTGAGCCATGGCTTACTTCGACTCCTTTTCTTTGTAAATTTCATATTGTTCAGCTAAGTTGTAAGGCATTGTTTCGTACATGATTTCCATTAAATCAGTAACTTTTTGTTTTGGAGCTTGGTCTGCTTTAGCAATCGCTTCTTTAATATCTTCTTTAGCCTGTTCGATTACTTTTTCTTCTTCTTCTTGAGACCAGATGCCTTTGTTTTCTAAGAACGCACGGAAACGTACGATTGGATCTTTTTGTTCCCATTCGTTTTCGATATCTTTTGTACGGTAACGAGTTGGGTCATCACCAGCCATTGTATGTGGACCGTAACGGAATGTTAAAGTCTCGATTAAAGTAGGGCCTTCACCGTTTACTGCACGCTCACGAGCAAAAGCAGTTGCTGCGTATACAGCTAATGGGTCCATACCGTCTACTTGAATTCCGTAAATACCTGCTGCAACTGCTTTTTGTGCTACAGTTTTTGCTGCAGATTGTTTTTCTACTGGAGTAGAGATTGCATAACGGTTGTTTTGAACAACGAAGATTGCTGGAGCTTTAAATGCACCCGCAAAGTTCATACCTTCGTAGAAGTCACCTTGAGACGCTCCGCCGTCACCAGTGTAAGTAATTGCAACAGACTTTTTACCACGTAATTTCATACCTAACGCAACACCAGCAGTTTGAATGATTTGCGCACCGATAATAATTTGTGGAGCAAGTGCATTTACATCTGCAGGCATTTGGTTACCCATGAAATGTCCGCGAGAGAATAAGAATGCTTGGTATAATGGTAGACCGTGCCATACTAATTGTGGAACATCACGATACCCCGGTAAGATGAAATCTTCTTTTTCAAGAGCAAAATGACTTGCTAATTGAGAAGCCTCTTGTCCAGCTGTTGGCGCATAGAAACCTAAGCGACCTTGACGGTTTAAAGAAATAGAACGTTGATCTAATACGCGAGTATACACCATACGACGCATTAATTCTTTTAATCGATCATCAGTTAATTCTGGCATAGCTGCTTCATTCACAACTTCGCCTTTTTCATTTAAAATTTGTAATGTTTCAAATTGAGCTGCGATAGCTTTCATTTGCTCATCAACATTAAATAGGGCCTTTTTTGTTTTAGTACCCATTCCGTTCACCTCTTCCTCTCTTGAACCATATTCTTAAACGCTTTCACTAGCACTTCGCTAAAATGAAAGCATAAGCGCGAAAACTGACGCATCATTCATCAGTTATTGAATAATTTGTGCACCTAACAATCTGTACTAATGTTTTCATTTAAACAAATTAATACAATCTTGATCACGTTTTTTAGTTTACAACTATTCTAATCACCATGTCAATCACTTTGATTTCGAAATTTTTTTCGAAAATTAACGGGATTTTCTTAACAAATACAAGTTTCCAAAATACTATCTGTATTAGTGAACAAAAACCTCCTGTTATATTATTCCCTTTTCACACATATTTTGATCATAGAATAATATGTAAACGATTTACTTCACTCTTATTTTTTGTCCTATGCTAGTAAAAATATGCAGCATCTACCTCCTTTTAGGCAAATGACTATAACATTTTTCTTCTTTCTTCCATACATTATACTAACCGCAGCATTCGCGGAAATGGTAAAGGAGGTCAAACCATGTATAAAGGAGGTCAAACCATGTACGGATACACTCAATGTTATTACCCAACAGCTTGCCCATATCCTACGTATGGATATGGGGGATATGGTGGTTGCGGCGGATTTGGAAGCGGCTTTGCTTTAATCGTTGTATTGTTTATTCTTTTAATTATCGTCGGTGCTGCTTGCATCCGTTAATGTAAAATGAAACAACCATAAAAGAACAAGGCTGTTTGGCCTTGTTCTTTATCATGACTTTTTTCATAACCTTTGGTAGACTAAATATGAAAGGAGAGATTGCATATGCTTACAATGAATGATGTGATTCGTGAAGGAGATCCTATTCTACGAACAGTTGCTGAAGAGATAGCTTTGCCAGCAAACAAAGAAGATGCACATATATTACGAAAGATGATTGAATTTGTTATTAACAGTCAAAACCCCGAAATGGTTGAAAAATATAATTTACGTCCTGGAATTGGTTTAGCAGCGCCTCAAATCGGTGTTTCTAAAAGAATGATTGCTGTTCATGTAACGGATAGAGATGGGACATTATATAGCTACGCTTTGTTTAACCCGAAAATTATCAGTCATTCTGTAGAACGTACATACTTACCAGGTGGCGAAGGTTGTCTGTCAGTGGATCGCGAAATTCCTGGTTATGTGCCTCGTTATACTCGCATTACTGTAAAAGGAACAACAATAGACGGTGAAGACGTGAAACTACGTTTAAAAGGTTTACCAGCAATTGTTTTCCAGCATGAAATTGATCACTTAAACGGCGTTATGTTTTATGACCATATTAATAAAGACAATCCATTTATCATTCCAGAAAATGCAACACCTTTAGAAAGATAAAGTGAAACTTCTATCAGTGAGGACCTTTACTGCCCGCTAATAGCGGGATAAAAAATTAGTCTGTTTTCACTGAAGTTAATGAAAACAGACTAATTTTTAAATGGAATAGTTTTCATACCAGTCCTTTATAATAATCCTGCCCACTGCAATCCATGCAGAATACCATCTTCTGCAACATCTTTCGTTACATAATTCGCAAGTTTCTTCAAATCTTCATGTCCATTTCCCATAGCAATTCCTGTCCCTACGGTTTCAATCATTTCTAAATCATTTAACCCGTCCCCAAATGCATAAACTTGTTCTCGAGTGAATCCAAGCTTTTCAATAAATTTTTCAATTCCGTTCGCTTTCGATCCTCCCATTGGAATAATATCCATGGAATACGCATGCCAGCGAATAAAATGAAATTGCGGATAGTCGCTGATAAACTTTTCTTCTTCTCCTGCCCTGCAAAATAAAAGCGTTTGATAAATGTCACGCTTTTCATAAAAACTAGGTTCAAACACAGGATGGCTCATGCGAAGACTAGCAAAGCTTTCTGTTACATAATGATGTGATGCCACCGTTGCTTTCATATCTTTATGATCTAAATAAACAAGAGGATAGCTTGCCTCTTCTGAAAACTTTGTGAAGGCATGTAATGCCTCTGGATGTAAAGGATTTTTATATATAACTTCATCTTCAAATACAACATACTGCCCATTGAAACTTACGTAATTATGAATATTTAGCTCTTGACGAATATCTTCAAACATAAATGGTGCACGTCCTGTCGCAATTGCTACATGTACCCCATTTTCTTGAAGGCGACGTACAGCTTCTTTTGTAGATTGTGGTATTTCCTTGTTATGATCTAACAATGTTCCGTCAATATCAAAAAAGACAATTTTATCGTTCATTTCCATAACCCTTTCTACTTCATCGATTCAAACGTATCGCTTTATGATCTGAATATCTTTTTAAATACTAAAAAAGTATAACATATTGATGAATAAAGCGCTTCTCATCTAACCTTCCTGCCTAACTAGGCATATACTGAAATAAAAACAGTACTACGGTTCAACACATGAATTTTCTTTTCTATTCTATCTCATACTATAAGTTGAACGAAATATTTTCTTATAAGTAGTTCATTTTTTGAAACTTAATTCTTATTGCACATCCCAATAAGATTATTTGCATGTTTTGAGCTAGGAAAGGAAGGGACAATCGTGCTAAAGAAACTGAAGAAAAAGTTAAAAGTATATTGGAACGATTTGCTTCGTAAAAAAACAATTGCTTAAATCGTGCCCCTTTCGGGCTTTTTTCTTCATTCTTATTCGAAAAAACATGAAAATCATAACCGTTTGCTTTATAATAGGTAAAAGATAGCCTAAAACATAGACAAGGAGAGATTGTTTTAATGATTTTTAAAGTGTTTTATCAAGAAAAAATGCTAGAAGTACCTGTACGTGAAAATACTAAGGTGCTATATCTAGAAGCTGAGTCTGAAAGAGAAGTTCGCACAAAATTACACAAGTTCGCATATAATATTGAGTTTATCCAGTCTGTTACTGGTGCTCATCTTGAATATGAAAAGCAATATGCAAATTTCAAATTAGCGGAGAACGTTTAATTTATGAAATTCTTAAAAAATGATCAAACTGCTGTTTTCGCGCTTGGCGGACTCGGTGAAATCGGCAAAAATACATATGCTGTTCAATTTCAAGATGAAATTATTATTATTGACGCTGGGATTAAATTCCCAGAAGACGAACTTCTTGGGATTGATTATGTCATCCCTGACTACACGTATCTCGTACGTAACGAAGAAAAAATTAAAGGACTCTTTATTACGCATGGTCACGAAGATCATATCGGTGGAATCCCTTATTTATTGCGCCAAGTAAATATTCCAATTTACGGTGGAAAACTAGCGCTCGGACTAATTAAAAACAAATTAGAAGAGCACGGATTACTGCGAAAAGCACAATTGTATGAAATTAAAGAAGACGATGTGATTAAATTCAAAAAAACATCCGTTTCCTTCTTCCGCACAACGCACAGCATTCCTGATTCATACGGTATTGTTGTAAAAACACCACAAGGACAGGTTGTTCATACGGGAGATTTCAAATTTGATTTCACACCGGTTGGTGAGCCGGCAAATTTAACAAAGATGGCTGAAATCGGAAAAGAAGGTGTCCTTTGCTTACTATCTGATAGCACGAATAGCGAAGTCCCTCACTTTACGATGTCTGAACGACGCGTAGGTGACAGCATCCAGGATATTTTCCGTAAAGTAGAAGGACGCATTATATTCGCAACATTTGCTTCTAATATTCATCGACTGCAACAAGTTGTAGAAGCTGCAGTAGCAAACAATCGAAAGATTGCTGTTTTTGGTCGAAGCATGGAAGCAGCAATGGAAATCGGACAAAATCTTGGCTATATTCGCTGTCCAAAAGATACAATTATTGAACCATCACAACTAAATCGCATACCAGCAAATCGAGTTGTGATTTTATGTACTGGAAGTCAAGGTGAACCAATGGCTGCATTATCTCGCATCGCTAACGGTACACACCGTCAAATTCAAATTATTCCTGGTGATACTGTTGTATTCTCGTCTTCTCCAATACCTGGGAACACAGTAAGTGTAAGCCGTACAATTAACATGTTATATCGAGCAGGTGCTGATGTAATTCACGGACCATTGACTGACATTCATACAAGCGGACACGGTGGACAAGAAGAACAGAAGCTAATGCTGCGTCTCATTAAACCAAAATATTTCATGCCAATTCACGGTGAATACCGTATGCAACGTATGCATGCAAAATTAGCAAATGATTGTGGCATTCCAGAAGAAAATTGCTTCATAATTGATAACGGCGATGTACTTGCGCTTCGTGAAGATGAAGCAACAATCGCAGGAAAGATTCCTTCTGGTTCTGTTTATATTGATGGAAACGGCATTGGTGATATCGGTAATATTGTACTTCGCGACCGCCGTATTCTTTCGGAAGAAGGACTTGTTATCGTTGTTGTTAGCATCGATATGAAGGAATTCAAAGTGGCAGCCGGACCAGATATCATTTCTCGTGGGTTCGTTTATATGCGCGAAAGCAGCGATTTAATCAACGATGCACAGACATTAATTACAAATCATTTAGAAAAAGTAATGGAACGCAAAACGACACAATGGTCTGAGATCAAGAATGAAATTACAGATACATTGGCTCCATTCTTATACGAAAAAACGAAACGCCGTCCAATGATTTTACCAATCATTATGGAAATTTAAATAAAAAGGACAATGCAGCTATATTGGCATTGTCCTTTTTATTATTTCGCTAAAAATATTTCGAATCGATCCACATCATTATCATGACCAATGACTATCAAAATATCTCCAATTTGAATATTTTCTGTCGCACGTGGTGAAACGAGAACTTCCTTTCCACGTTTAATTGCCACAATGTTTAATCCAAACTTCGCACGAATATCTAATTCAATTAACGAATGGCCGTCAACCTTTTCATTCGCAATAATCTCAACGATGCTATGTTCATCTGAGAGTTCTAAATAGTCTAAGACACTACTTGAAGCAATATTATTCGCAATTCGTTTCCCCATATCACGCTCAGGATGAACAATATGGTCAGCGCCGATTTTAGTTAAAACTTTTTCATGGTAATCGTTTTGCGCTTTCACAGTAATATTTTTCACGCCTAATTCTTTTAAAATAAGAGTCGTTAAAATACTTGCATTAAGATTATCCCCAATCGCTACCACAACATGATCAAAATTACGGATTCCTAGACTTTTTAATACCATTTCATCTGTTGAATCGGCAATTACAGCATGGGATGCAATATTTGCAAATTCATTTACACGATCTTCATCCATATCAATTGCCATAACTTCCATTCCTAGCTGCGCTAATTCCCGGCAAATGCTGCCGCCAAATCGGCCGAGACCAATAACAGCAAACTCTTTTTCCTTCGTACTCACACAAATTCCTCCAATAATATTGAATCGTATAAAGCGAAACTTCCATCAGTGGTTTTTCATCCCTCCAGTGATGGTTAGTTGAACGAATCAAGCTCTTATGAGCAGTTATTCTCTTATCAATTCTTTGTCTCTTCAAAAACTGGATGTAAAGGCTTTACTGCCTTTTGATTAGGATCAACTATCATTGTAGCATATTTTGTAAATTGAAACTTCCATCAGTCAGTTTTTTTCACTCCTCACTGATGATTAGTTGAACCAATCGGGCACATGCCAGCAGTTATCCTCACCTATCTTTCTCGCCTCTCTCTGAATCTTGAGGTGGGGGGCTTACTGCACGTTAATGCGGGATAAATATTACAATAAATTCCTCCTCACTCTTATTTCTGTTTTTGAATATAGAAAAATTGTTGTAAATAGAACGCAAGCATACATATTAACATACCGAAGATAAATATGTTTCCAAATGAACTGAACGTCTGAAATACAAACACTAAAGTTTCTTGTCCAAAAAAAGCAAATAGTAACTGTATAAAAGCAAATAATAATGCAAATTGATAGTGCTGCTGATGAAATAAATAATGAGTAGCTCCTAAAAAACCAACAAAAGAAACAATAAATACCCACCATATTTCAAACATCTTTTGCCATCCTACTAGTTCATATCCGTTCACAATAATAGCAATTGCCCCTATGACAAACATCGTCGGAACACTCCAAAATAAAGCCCACTTTCGAAAAAGTAATACCGCTTGCCTGTCTTCTCGTTTATATGCGCAATACGTTAAAAAAGTCGCACTTATATATAAAAGCGATACAATTGTTAGAACAATAATTAACCAAAAATGAAGCTGATTATACTCATTTTCTATATTTGTAACAATTGCAGCTATCAAACCCGGAATGCCGATGCTAGTATATCCCTCAACTAGACCGTTATTCCAAAATACCATATTACAAATTCGAATTCCTAATAACATAAAAATAATGGCACCAAGGATAAATAAAGTCGTTTTATTTCCAACTAAGCTCGTGGAAAAAGCAATTAACCCAACAAATAAGAATAGTACAAACGCATTCATAATTTCTGCAACGGGTGATACATACACTCTCACCCACTCATATGTGTTCGCATAGCTTTCTTTTTTTGCTAAACAATATGTATAGAAACTAACACCAAAATATATTGCAGCTACGATTACATATGTATATAAAAAGAAACATAGTATAGTACTTCCGATTTGCACGCTATCCCCTACCTTTTTTCTCTATGTAACACATTGATTTTACACATTTCTTATGTGAAATGTAAACTAAAAACCTCCCTATCACGAGGGAGGTTTTCCATTATTCAGCTGCTTTTTCAGCTTCATCAAGAACACGATTTACTCGTTTTGTTAGCATTTGCATGCCACTACCACCAGCTTGGAAATGACGTAGCACACCGTTTTTATCAAACACATAATATGCTGGCACATATTGATTTTCAAAGGAATCTGTAATCGTATGCTTATTGTCTACTAAAATCGGCTGTACAATACCGTGCTCCTCTGCCACTTCTTTCACTTTTTCAAGATCTAAATCTTCTTCTGAACGCGGCATATGCACAGCAATTACATTTAATTTATTTTTATAGTCATCGCGGAATTCGTTAATGCTCGGCATCGCTTCTTTGCATAAATGACAACTAACAGACCAGAAATGAATCAATGTTGGTTTATCGCCAATTAGCGCTTCCCTTACTACTTCTCCATTTAGTACAGCTGTTGCTCCTTCTAAGGAAGGCATTGGTTCACGTAACTTCATAACATTTCCTCCTTATATATGTAGAGAAAGGCCTAACAACGATTTGTTAGACCTTTTTTCACTCAGTCAAAAAATTAAACGTTTAAAGTTGCTTGACCTGGTTTCCAGTTTGCTGGGCAAAGTCCACCAGTTTGAAGAGCTTGAAGAACACGGATTACTTCGTCAACTTCACGTCCAATGTTATTATGATGTACAACTTGATACATTAATTCGCCTTCTGGGCTAATGATGAATAGACCGCGAAGTGCGATACCTTCTTCTTCAAGTAATACGCCATAGTCACGAGATACTACATGATTTGTATCAGCAGCTAATGGGTATTTCAATTCACCTAAACCGTTTTTCGTACGATCAGTGTTAATCCATGCTAAATGAGTATGAATTGTGTCAGTTGACACACCAATTACTTCTGCATCTAAGTCTTCAAACTCATCATAGCGCTCAGAAAGTGCGATGATTTCTGTTGGACATACGAAAGTGAAGTCCATTGGATAGAAGAAAAGCACTGTCCATTTATCTTGTTTCATAACCTCTTCAAGACTTACTTTACCAAATTCTTTGTTTGGCATAACAGCGTCCATCTCAAAGCGTGGAGCCTGTTTTGCTACCATACGTTCTGCCATATGTATCAACCTCCGTTAAATTTTTAATTATATGTTATCTACTCTTGTATTATATAAGAAGAAATAGTTTTTAGTCAATATTATTTAATAATTATTACAAAATAACTAACTAATAACTTTTTCCTCTACCTACCATTATAAAGTATTGTGCTAGAATTACAAAAAAAATGCACGATAGACTATAAAATTTTTCTTATGTAAAAAGGGAACAAGCCTCAAGCTCTGTTCCCTTTCCATTTTACGTATGTTGTTAAAAAAGTAATCGCTTTTTCAATTACCGATTCATTCGGCTGTAATTTTGCATGATGTAGACCATATTCAGATTCTACACCGAGCCAAAACATAAAACCTGGAATATCGCGAAGCATGTACCCAAAATCTTCTCCTGTCATTGCTTCTGTGCAGGTGATAACATTCATATCTGTATGTTCGGCCGTAAATTTCATAAATTCCTGTGTTAACGTTTCATGATTATATACTTGGTGATACATCGCTCCATAATCAATATGAGCTGTACATTGAAAAGACGCTTCAATTCCTGCAACGATTGCTTCAATACGTTCCTTTACTCGTTTCATAGATTCAACAGATAATGTACGAATCGTCCCTTCTAAACGAGCTTTTTCTGCAATAATATTTTGTACTGTTCCACCAGTAATTTTTCCAATTGTAATAACTGCGCTATCTAACGGATTTACATTTCGACTAATAACAGATTGCAGCTGTGTGACAAGGTGGCTTGCCGCAACAATCATATCGTTAGCTGTATGTGGATATGCTGCATGCCCACCCTTCCCTTTCAAATCAATGTATAACTCCGATGTATTTGCAAAAAGCAATCCCTCTTTTGTTGCAATCGACCCGACTGGATATTCAGGTGCAATATGAAGCCCAAGAATCATATCCGGTTTCCATGCTTGAAATTCTTCACTTTGTAATAACGGAAGGGCACCCCCCGGTCCTTCCTCAGCTGGTTGGAAAATAAAAACAAGATGATCGTCAATTCGCTCTGTAACAAAAGCTGTTAATAATCCAAGACCGATTGTTGTATGAATATCGTGTCCGCATGCGTGCATCATACCTTCATGTAATGAAGCAAAATCATAACCTGTCTCCTCCGTAATCGGAAGCCCGTCAATATCAGCACGGTAGCCAATTGTTTTTTCAGGATTTCGACCATGCACTTTTACAATGACACCCGTTTTCCACGTTTTTACTTCTATATATTCACTTGGAAGAGTGCTTATATAATTTAAAATATATTGCTGTGTTTTCCATTCTTGAAAACCAAGCTCTGGAATTTGATGCAAATCTCTGCGCATCTGTATAAATTTATTTATCATCATTTTTTCACCACCATTGATAAAAAGCGTAAGAGCTTGCAAGCCCTTACGCTTTCTTTTTTAGTTTTCTGGATTAAGTTGACGAAGCTCTTGTTTAATTTCTGTTTTCGCTTTTGTTTTCTCGTCAATTTCTTTAATAACGCGTGCTGGTGTTCCAGCAACAACTGTGTATGGCGGTACATCTTCTGTTACAACTGCACCCGCCGCAACAACTGCACCTTTACCTACTGTAACGCCTTCTAAAACAACTACATTTGCACCAATTACAACATCGTCTTCAACAATAACCGGTTTTGCAGAAGGTGGCTCGATAACGCCTGCAAGTACTGCTCCAGCTCCAACGTGACAGTTTTTACCTACCGTTGCACGTCCACCAAGCACTGCATTCATATCAATCATTGAACCTTCACCAATTACAGCACCAATGTTGATTGTTGCATTCATCATAATAACTGCATTATCACCAATTTCAACATGATCGCGAATAATTGCACCTGGTTCAATACGTGCTTTAATACCTTTTAAGTCAAGCATTGGAATTGCAGAGTTACGACGATCATTTTCTACAACATAATCTTCAACACGCTTTTTATTTTCATCAAGAATTGCCTTAATGTCAGACCATTCTCCAAATAATACACCTGATTTTTTATTTACAAATGCTTGTACTGTTTCTGGGAATGTAATTTCTTTTAAATCCCCTTTTATGTATACCTTTACAGGAGTTTTCTTCTCGCTTTTTTGAATAAACGAAATAATCTCGTTTGCATCCATCATTTTCATGCTTATTGCCTCCTAAATCCATTTATAATGTTACTCTACCAAACGAAAAGGCTCCTCGCAAGATAATAATCTTATTTTTCCTCTTGAATTTCTTCAATAATTTCTAAAAATGCCTGCACTTGTTTTAACTGTCTAGCCGATTCACTTGTTAATAGCCATGTTTCTCTCGTCAGTTGCACTGGAGTTTTATATGTTTTTTCCTTTACTTCTTTTAAAACAGTAGATGGTAAAAGTGCATAACCAATACCGTTTAAAACAAGCTGCTTACACGTTTCAATTTGATCGACAACAATTGTACGTTTAGGCGGATTAGAAAATAAACCATACCACCAGTTCTGTATTTGTCCATAATATGTCGAATCACTTTTAAATTGAATAAATGGTCTATTAGTGTCTTTTAACATGGAAATATCCTTAATCTCCGTATCAACTAAATACAGCTCATCTTCAAATAATTGCTTTTTATACCCTTTATATTCTTGCGTCCCTCGCAAAATTGCAACGTGAACATCACCTTCGTAAAAATGATTTTGTACCTCACTACTCCAGCCTGTAAAAAGAGAAATTTTCACAAATGGATACCTTTGTACAAATATCTTTAAAACTGGCGGTAACCAGTATTGGCCAATAACAGAGGCCACAGCAATCTTTAAAGTACCATATGTTTCCGTCTGAAATGTTGCTAATTCGCTCTTAATTGCTTCTTCTCTCTGTAACATATCTTTAGCATAATTTGCTACTTTCTCGCCTTCTGGTGTAATCGTTAATCCTTTTTGCGAGCGAATAAAAAATTTCATCCCCCATTGTTTTTCCATCGATTGAAGTCTTTGACTAAGCGCTGGTTGTGACACAAATAAGCGCTCAGAAGCTTTTCGCATATTTAACTCTTGTGCTAAGATCACCATCATTTGAAAATCATCAATTTGCAATGTTTTCTCCTTCCTTCGTTACAACTGAACGATAAAAGCGACTTCTTCTTTCACTTGAAGTCGCCTTTTTCAACATTATCGATTAAACCGTCTTACCGTTTTATTTAGTAATTTTAAGATTGCACGACGCGTTAAAATTCCTTCAAAATACCCTTCCTCGTTTTCAACACATACAAACGGATGATCAATCGTCATCTCTAATGCTTTTGCAAATGAATCTTGTAACTTCAGGCGTGGAACATCACCTTTCATCACACTTTCTACTTTCATATCCTCTAATTTTTCAAACTCAATACGCTCTAGTCCTAAAATACCATCCAAAATCATTGCCGTACTTACTAATCCATGCAGTTTGTACATCGGATCTAGTACTGGAATAGCAGAATAACCAGATTTCACCAAAACAAGTAAAGCATGCTCCAAACTATTTCCCATTTGAACATGTGCTACTTTTTCAGATGAAATCATTAAGTCTTTTACAAAAACTTGCTGAAATTCTTCTTTCGGAATACTAATCATATTGTTATCCCCCACTTTAACCCATTCTAACAAGTAGCAATTGTAAACTAATTGTAAAAACTAATTCATTCAAGTAGTTCTTTATTTTCTCACTTCTATTTTTAGTTTATGACAACGGTTACATATTATTATTCGTCCTTTTGTTTCTCATACAAAATAAATAACCACAGTTCATTTTACCATAGAAACAAAAGAAAAGACTACCGTTCGGCAGCCTTAATATCCTTCGTTTTTCAGACGAGCAAATAAGTTTGTGATTTGTTTATAATGAGATATGTCTGTTTTCTTTCGCCCAGTTTCGATATCAGAAAGTTCAACGGCAAGTATTTCACTCGCATAATTTTGCCGAAACAAAACATCTAGCAATAAGTTTTGTTCCTCTTTTGTTAAATCAATTTCTCTACTCATTTTCTCCTCTCCTTATTCAACTGTCCTTATTCTTTATTATATAAAAGATTTCCCCTATTTAATAGATTGAAAATTCAATACAACAATTATTTCGTGTACCGATTTGCATAGCTAAACGCCGCATAGGCATCTGGCTTAATTTTAGGCGTTAACCCCATCGCTGTAATTTTATTTGTCATATCTAAAATAAACTCTCTCGTCAAACCGTATTTCCCGATATCCAAATGAATTTCCATAACGAATTCAGCACCTTCTTCGCGGTACGGATAAAGAAGCCCCCACAACTGTTGTATTCGCTCAGGCGTAAATAAACAGGCAATCTCTTGGCTAAACTGTGTTTCTAAGTAGATTTTTTCTCGCAAACTCGGTGGCTTTCCCCTTATTGTCTGATGATATAAACAACCCCATGCTCCCTTTCCAACACGATGCAGATGAATTGCTGTAATAAAACGAGTATTATTTTGATGCACTTGTGAATCTGTTCCAATTGACAATCGATACATATTACGCGGTGCACTTTGAATAAAGTAACAAATTCGTGAGAATACAGTTTCAAAGCTCATATGTCGCTCTGATAAATTGTAAAATTGATATTTTCCGTCCATACAGTCACGTCCCTTCTCATAGACAGACTTTCGTATTCTCATTGTATGGGACAGAATAACAAAATATGTCTTACTTATCCTTTACTCGTTTCGATATTCCGGATCGAATATGTACAAAATGGACATTTGAAAATAACATTTTGATTAGATTGCGCTGTTAACACATGTGTAATTTCTGATTGTCTATGACATTTTGGACATACAACAACAGGCATTCTTTCCAATTTTCTCACCTCTTTATCCACTATTTGTGGGCAGTAAAATTCCCATCTCAAGATTATATATTCGGAAAATAACTCCCCGTAAGATTCCAGTTGCTTCAACTAATCATAAGTAAAGAATCTGAAGAAGATAGGTGGGAAATAATTGATGGGAGTTTCACTTTATAGAATATGTTATCAGTGTAGGGACAAGGAACGAATGTTATTCATCTTAGCATAAAAAAAGAAGGTGCCTTTTTCTTCTTAGGCACCTTCTTTTTATGTATCAAGAAAGAATATCGTAAATCTCGATTGCAACCATATCAATATTATCGAATTGATATACTTGTGGTTTTTCTCCTTGTTGATACACTTCTAGCTCGTACATATCGCTTTTATCAAAATATTTCACGCTACATTTGCGTTCACCGTTCACTTCAAAATAGCGTTGTGCTACTTCGCCGCTTTCAGCTTGTTCTTTTAGACTAACAAGACGAGTTAAAATTCCTTGGAGCAGAGACATGAAATCTCCCCTTTCTCTAATCTTCCTACGAATAGGTTTTGCAGCAGTACTCATTCTATCCGTCATAACTGAAAAAATGTCACACACCTTAGGATAATGGTTATGAGCAAGAAACTCAACTAAAATTTGTCGAAAAAACATATAAAAAGCCGAAATAAATACCTCTACGCCCCTTCTTCCGCACTTAACAGTGTAAAAAACGTTATCTTCATGTTCTTCAAAAGCAGATAAGATAAACAAAGGAGAATTTCTAGCCTTCAATAGAAAGTGCATCCGTGTTAATGAAAACTTCACTTCATTGAAGTTTTTTACATACAAGACTATAATTGAGATGAGTTAAAGAGGAGGATTTACATGAAGAAAGTAGATGTATATACACAGCCAGATTGTCCACCATGTCAAATTATAAAAGAATTTTTAAAACATAATCATATTACATTTACAGAATATGACGTCAAAAAAGATGCTGCCGCTCGTAATCGTCTTCTATATGATTATGATTCCTATTCTACCCCTACTGTTGTCGTTGATGGAGAAGTTGTAGCAGGCTTTCAAATTGAAAAATTACAACAACTTTTAGAACTAGAACAATAAAAAGGCGACTGCATGAGTCGCCTTTTCCCACGTTACTCGCGGACAGTAAGCTCGCATTAATGGGAGTTTCACTTTATTCTTTTTCGGATTGTCTAATCTCAGATAAAAGCTGTTTATTTTCGTGATACCCCGCCAATTTCCACTTATTACCATCTCTTTGCAGTGTGATAATTTGATATTGATCATTTGTTATATCATGTTCATACACATATAACAAATCATGCTCTTGATTGTATACAATTTTCGTTTTTGATGAAAAAGTAAATGGCGCTTCATTTGTAGGCAATAAATATTGAGCACTTCGTTTTACATCCTGACCATTTTCATCCGTAAAAACTTGAAGGAAATTATCTGTGAAATAAGGGGATAATGTATCAATCATTTTATCCATTGAAAGTCGCTTACCACGAATAGAAAATTGTGCTTCATATCCCTTTCGAATCGTTTCAAATATTTCATTTTGATCAATTTTTGTTTCTTCTTTTCCAAAAACAGTTGTTACACTTTGTCCAATTACAAATGCAGCAAAAAGAAATAGCACAATCCAAATCCCATACTTTCTCATTCTCGCACCCTCCTTGTAAAAAGAGCTTGTCCTTCTAATATTCATTGTAGCAATGATTGTACAATGAAAGAGTGCCTTTCGTTCGTAAAATCTTTACAACGATAGACATCATTCTTATCATAGCTGTCACTATTACCAATTTATGATAAAAACAAACAAAAAAATGCACGAAATATTTCGTGCATTATAATAAAACATCTTCTTCATATAAAAATTCATAAGACAAATCAATAAATAAATAATGCTCATCATCAATAGGAAACGAGAATGTCCGAACCAACTCACCCGTTTCAAGATCCCCATATAAATCAGACAATCTTCCTTTTTGTTCAACGCGCAGCTTCATAATGTTTTCTAAAAAGTATGGACGCCAGCTCCAATTCTTCATATAATATTCTGGCATTAACACCCATTCTCCGTCTTTTTTCATGACGTTTCCTGACTTTTGAAAGCCATCTTCGTTACAAATATAAATACGGAAGCTACAATATGTTACTTGTTGACTAAAATTCACTAGCCATTTATTAAAATCTTCTATTTTTCTCTGTTTTGCTAATACATTTCCAACATATTCTCGAAGCGTTTCAGTCAGTTTATACACTTTTTGTAATTTTCGTTTTTCATGCTGAATAAACTGATGACACTCATTACCAAGACGTTCTTTCAAAATGTCTTTATCGAAAAAATCTTCTGAAAATTCTTTCAAATGATCACCTTGATAGTATCTCCCTCCATTTTTCCAAGCGTATTGCAACTGATAGAATGCATCAATATCTTCATACAATAACGTTGCACCAATACGTCTCGCTAAGAGTGATAATGAATATAAAATATCCTGATACGATTGTAACAGTGCCGTTTGACGTAAATTTGTTAAATCCACTTTTAAAATATCCGGAGCTAGCACACTAATTCTTTCAAGGTTACTTGTTCCTGTTCCTACTTTATTAATTGCAACCTGAATGCCATATGTACGATAATACATAAGTAAATGATTAAATTGTTCAATATCTTCTTTAAAGTCATGTTCTGTTATTTCTAATACGATACGATTTAAACGTAATCCTTTCTTTTCATACGTTAATAATAAATGTAGTAAGCTTTCACTTTCATCGCTCATCAGTATATTTGCATTACGATGCAAAAATAATAAAAATGATTGATCTGTTTCTAAATACCGATCCAATGCTTTTCCTAAAATGATATTATCTACTTCAAGTTGAAACTCATCTGGAATCGAATCGTCATGAAAGAATGAGGCAAGACTGTGAATTCCTTCTTCTGTTTGTATGCGTCCTACTACTTCATATCCAATTACAGTATGTTCATCTGCACTAAAAATAGCTTGATAATAAGGAAGGACTTGATCCAAATTACTCATCACGTCTAATGCATCTACCATAGTACTCCCTCCTTTTACTTTTCAAAAATTATAACACGTTATGTAAAAAAAATAATAAAAAAATCCCTTCAGTTTTCCTGAAGGGATTAGAGGGGTAAAATGCTAAGGGGAATTAGCAATTCTACTATGAAGAAAAAAGAGGTCTTAAATATACCCCATAAACAAGTTCCTTGTAAAGGCCCTCTTTCTATCTGTCACAAATTTGTCACAAAAATCCCATCCCTTAAAACGGATATTGATGTAAATGTTGGCCACCATCCATTGTGATGCAAGCTCCATTTATGTACGCAGCTTCTTCAGAGCATAAATAAAAAGCTAGACCAGCAATTTCTTCTGGTGTTCCAAGTCTTCCAAGCGGCACACTTTGTAGTGTTCGCTTTGCTGCTTCTTCAGATATCCACAGCTTATCAGCCCCACCTGTACGCTCAATTGGCCCTGGAGCAATTGCATTAACACGAATTCCATATTTGCGTCCCCACTCAACAGCAAGCGTTCTTGTCATTGCTAATACACCTGCTTTAGCTGATGCAGAATGAATAACACCAGGACCTGCATCCCATGCGTAAGTTGCAACCATATTAATAATTGTTCCTTTTATTCCTTTTTCGATCCAATATTTCCCAATTGCTTGACTACAATAAAATGTACCATTTAACACAATATTAATAACAGCATTCCAACCATTTGGCGATAAATCTTCAGCCGGACAAAGAAAGTTTCCCGCTGCATTATTTACAAGTACATCGATGCGTCCAAATTCTTCATCGATTTTTTCAATCATTCTTTTTATATCCTCAGTATTACGCACATCCATTTGTACAGGTAATACTTGACCTTCAAATTGCTCAATTTCTTTCTTTGCCTCTTCTAATCGTTCTATTGTACGTCCTGTAATAACAACACGCGCTCCTTCTTTCGCAAAACGAGTTGCCATTCCTTTTCCCATTCCACTTGAACCACCTGTAATTACAACTACTTTTTCTTTCACAATATCCCCTCCCAAAAATGAATACATATTCATTTTATCACTTTATCCGTCAGAATTCTTTATAAATTTTAATTTTTCTGATATCTTTTAATAAAATATACTATATTCTATCGCTAACAATGAAAGGAAAGGAGAGAAGATAAGTAGCGACTCATCCCAACAAATCACACCCTTCTACTATGATTATTTCCTATCATCTCGCTCATATAAATATGAATCATATAACAAGAAGAAACTTTATCAAAAAAGGTATTCATACACTATTGTATACTTGTATAACGACCGGAGCGGGTTACTATTATGCTAAATATATAGAACCACGCCTTCTCTCTTTTACGTATCATACGATTCATTCTCCACTCATCCCACGTGGATTTAACGGTGTTAAAATGGTTCAATTTAGTGATTTACATTTAGGATATTATTACTCGCTTCAACAACTTTCTAAAGTAGTAACAAAAATAAATGAAAAAAAACCTGACATCGTGATTTTTACTGGAGATTTAATTGATAATTATCAAACATACGCAGATACTCCACTTGTTGCATCAATTTTACAAAATATCATTGCTCCACTTGGTAAATTTGCAATTTTCGGCAATCATGATCATGGTGGATACGGGACGGAATACTATAGTCACATCATGACACAATCTGGCTTTGAGATATTACAAAATATCGAAAAACGCATTCGCCTATTAGATGGAAGTGAAATTTCCATTTTCGGTATTGACGATATCATGCTTGGAAAACCTGACATACACGGAACCTTGCAACAAGCACAAAATAATCTGTATACGATTGCTCTCGTGCATGAACCTGATATTGCACCACATATTGCAAATTTCCCTGTCAATTTACTACTCTCTGGACATAGTCATGGTGGACAAGTACAACTCCCTTTCTTTGGCGCCATTATTACCCCTACATTTGCAAAACATTATATTGAAGGTTTTTATCATATTAAGCAAAACTATGACTTATTATTGTATGTTAATCGAGGTCTTGGAACAACCCGTGTACCATTGCGATTTTTAGCAAAACCAGAAATTACACTCTTCACATTACAATCGACATAATAAACGAACTTATTTCGCCTATTTTCCGCACCATTCTCTCTTGTACTCGCTCATCCACGTTATCTTTTCCATATGATAACAATGAGTTCAATGAAGGAGGTTTTAACATGTATCCACAATACCAGCCGATTCCGTTCCGCTCAGCACTAGTTGGTCCAGTCGGAAACTCACGATTTATACCATTTTTCGGATTCCCTTTTTTAGCTGGTCTTGCAGGAGGTTTAATCGGCGGAGCATTGGCATTTGGCCCTAGACCATATTATCCTTGCTACGGCTATGGCGGCTTTGGCGGCTTTGGCGGCTTTGGCGGCTATCCTTGTCCAACACCTTATTTTTACTAATGTAAATAGAAACAACTATGGAAAAAGGCCTCATATCGAGGCCTTTTCTCTATATTATATAAATAACTGTAAAACATCAGAAAATGAGTATACCTATTTCTTATCCCGCTATGTTCAGACAGTAAAACTCCCATATCGAGATTTTAAGAAATCCAAGAAGATAGGTAAGCGTTAATTACTGATATGTGCCCAATTGGTGAGAACTCTCCATCGATAGAAAATGAAACATCCACTGATAGGAGTTTCACTTTATTCTTCCTCTGTGCTTGTATATGCCATTTGAAAGAGTTTCATTTGACTTTCAATTTCTTGCGCATCATCACTTGCTACATAGTAATATTCTCCACACTCATTTTGTTCACGTGCTTTTACATTATCATCTAAAATCAATTGCAATATATCTTTAATTCGTGTTTTCATATCGAACTCTAGAATTGGAAATGAAATTTCTACACGTTTTTCCATATTGCGCGTCATCCAGTCGGCTGACGATAAAAATAACTTTTCTTCTCCATTATGGTGAAAATAATAAATGCGACTATGCTCTAAATAACGGCCTACCACACTAATGACACGAATATTTTCACTTACACCTAAAATTTTTGGACGTAAACAACAAGTTCCCCTTACAATGAGATCAACTTTCACACCAGCTTGTGATGCTTCATATAGCTTTTGAATAAGCGGCTTATCTGTTAACGAATTCATTTTCGCAATAATATAACCATTTCCATATTGTTTATGATAACGAATCTCTTCATCAATGAGTTCAATAAATTGCTGACGAATATCAAATGGGGCAACGGACAATTGATGAAAATGAGGTTTCATTGTATACCCACTTAAATAATTAAAAAAGTTTGTCGCATCAATACCAAAATCTTTACGTGATGTAATGTATCCAAAATCAGTATATAATTTCGCTGTTGCATCATTATAATTACCTGTACCTAAATGGACAAAGCGTTCAATCTTCCCATATTTTCGTCTTACAACAAGCGTAATTTTACTATGTGTTTTCAAATGGCTAACACCATAAATCACATGACAACCTGCTTTTTCTAATTCTTTTGCCCAGTGAACGTTATTTTCTTCATCAAAACGAGCCTTTAATTCCACAAGTACTGTCACTTGCTTCCCATTTTCTGCTGCTGTTTTTAAAGCCTTAATAACAGGTGAATCTCCACTTACACGGTATAATGTTTGTTTAATTGCTAACACATCAGGATCTTCTGCTGCGTCTGCTACAAAATCAATGACAGGTTGAAATGATTCAAATGGATGATGCAATAGGATATCTTGTTCTAGAGTTTTTTCAAACACATCTTCTTCATCACCTAAATCTTGAGGTGGCTGTGGAATAAGTGCTGGATAGATTAAATTATCATATGTGGATGCTAACTTCTTATAAAGCGCAAATAAACATGTTAAATCAAGTGGGCCATCAATCATATATACATCTTCATCTTTTACTTCTAACGCTTCATATAATAGAGATAATACTCTTTCATCCAAGTTATCTGTTCCTACCTCTAAACGAACCGCTGCGCCCCATTTTCGTTTTTTTAATTCTTTCTCAATTACTTTTAATAAATCACGTGCACCTTCTTCATGAATAGTCAAATCCGCATTACGTGTAATGCGAAAACGCGTAACAGAAGATACCATATATCCTGTAAATAATTTATGAGTAAAGTTACTAATCACATCTTCTAAAGAAATGAATTTTTGCCTATTATCTTCATTTGGTAAAAAAATAAAACGTTCTAATAATGATGGAACTTGAACGATGCCAAGCTTGGTCCGATTTTCTTCTACTGTTTGTCTTTCATCGTATAAAATTGCAGCTAAATTTAAGCTTTTATTCAATAACATAGGAAACGGTCGATACGCATCAATTGCCACAGGTGTTAAAACTGGAAAAATCTGCTCATCAAAATATTCTTCAATAAATTCTCGTTGTTCTTTCGTTAAATCGTGAAAAGACAACAATTCTATTCCTTCTTCCTTCAACGCAGGAATTACAGCATTTTGATAAGTATCATACTGTACTTTCATTAATTCATGTGCCTTAGTTGAAATTTTCCCCAATTGTTGTTTCGGCGTTAGTCCAGCTTTATTTTCTGGTTGATTAAACCCAGCTCTTACCTGATCTTTCAATCCTGCAACACGCACCATGAAAAACTCATCTAAATTTGAGCTGAAGATACTGATAAACTTTAATCTCTCTAATAATGGATTACAGTCATCTTGCGCTTCTTGTAACACTCGCTCATTAAAGGCAAGCCAACTTAATTCACGATTGTTATAATAAGCAGTATCATTCAAGTTTATAAGACTACTCTTCACCGTTTCCATACCCCCATCACACTTCCCTCTAAAACTTTTTCAATATAATTTTATTATATTCATTTTAACAAATATCCATTGGAAGAAGTGTAAATTTTTTGTAAAGAAGTTCGTACAAATTAACATCTTTCATGAAAATATAATTCAATGTTCGTTTTTAAAACTTTCTCTATCTGTTTTTTCTGTTTTTCCGCCTGTACTTTTTCAGATAATGCTGATTGCTTACAGCAAATATAAAAAGCAAGACCATCTTCGTTTTTTACAATATGAATGGATTCGACAAGATTACGATTTGTCACATTTAATGCTGCAGAAAATTGCAAAATAGACCCTAATAATCGTATTTTTCTTTGTTCGTCTTTTTCAAACCAATCTGTAAATGGTTCGATACATTGTTTAAACAACAATTTCGATTTATAAGAAGCAATTAATGCTAATTTAATTCGTTCTTTATGCATCATGCCATCTATCGTTTTATTTGCTAATAAATAAAATGTATGCTGGCTGCTTGACTCTTCATCAATATATTTTCCAATATTAAATACTTTTGCTGCTCTATGAAGCACAGTCCAATCTTCTTGCGTAAAGGAGATAACCTCTCTTTTTTCTAATTCTTTGCAAATAGTCATGGCATTTTTCATAAGTTGCATCACAGCGCTCATATCCATCTCATATTCATGAGAAAGTAAGTATAAGCTTTCTTCCACAACATTGGGATAATAAGTAATCCCAAACGAATTTGTTAATTCTTCATAAAAAACACCTTCTCGTAGTCCTTTTCTACTCAACACAAAAGATGGTGCTTCTATAATAGTTGTTAACGTTCTAAACACTTCTGCTGCCGAAATAATGGTATCAGCTCGATCTTTAGCAAGTCCCTCTAACTTTTGCAGTTCTGTAAATGAAAGTGTTAATAAATGTTCGTGTACATGTTCAATATCTGTTCGCTTCATCTTATATAAATGTAGTCCAGAAATCGGGTAAGAAATTAAATTTTGATGAATTTTCACCATATTTCGTGCGCTACCTCCAATTGCAATTAACGGTAATTTCTTACCTTTAAGCCATGGAAGCGATTGAAACTGATACCATAAATAATTTCTTAATTCCTCAAGTTCTTCCGAAGTTGGTGTATCATGACAAATGAATTGTTGCTTTAATGACAATGCTCCAAACGGAAAACTATAATATTCCACAACCTCTCGATTTCGGAAATAAGTAACCTCTGTACTTCCACCTCCTATATCAACAGTAATTCCTTCTGTAAAAGAGGTAGAGTTCATAACCGCTATATATCCATAACGTGCTTCTTCATACTCAGACAATACCCGAAGCTTAAAGTCAGTGTGTTCTTCAACAAGACGTTTAATTTCCATTTGATTTTTAGCTTGCCGAACTGTTGCAGTTGCTACGCACAATACTTTATGTAACTGGTGAAACCGCGTGCTTTCTTGAAACTGTAGCAAAGTATGTAACAATATATGGATTCCTTCTTCGGTTAGGATACCATCTACTAAATAGTTACGTAAGCGAGCAACTACCTTCGTATTTTCAATCTCTTTGTAAAAACCACCATTTTGTTTTTCATAAATAACTAATCTCATCGTGTTTGATCCAATATCAATAATCCCATATTGTTGTTTCAACGCTTTCGTCATCCTTTTCTCTATATCATTATATTGTTATTTGAAGTTATAAAAACCCGTACAACATAGCGCAAGAGCACTTAAATTCATAAGTAAGAGGGTCTTCTAGATATTTTTCTCTAAATGAAGTAAAGTAAAACTTCCATCAGTGAGGGTTTTTTCCTCCCCCACTGATGGTTAGTTGAACCAATCGGGCGCATGCCAGCAGTTATCCCCCACCTATCTTCCTTGTTTCTCTTTGAATCTTATGGTGAGTGGTCTTACTGCCCGCGAATAGCGGGATAAAGCATTAACTTACTTCAAAGAAAGATATAACTATTATACAAAATAGTTGTTTTTTATTACAACATTGCTTTAATATTGAAAATACGTATAATAATTTTCTACATAGAAGAATTGCTAGCTTTTGTTAGATTATGATACTGTAGACAGGAAAGGAGTGCTAAGATGAAATCTTCACAATCACAGTCTCGTTCCTACAATCAATTTTCGGTCCATCAACTTGCTGAAGCAATTTTCAGTGTCAACCGACATGCAAAATCAGCTACAAATCCGAAATATTTATATTGGTTAAAAAAGACAGCTTTAGAACGATTAATTTCAGAAGAGCAAGCTACGAAAGAAGGTTTACACTTTTCCAAAAACCCACGTTTTAGCCAACAACAATCTGACGTTCTTGTCCGAGCAGGTAATTATTACTTCCATATTCCTCCTACGAAAGATGATTTTCGTAACCTTCCACATCTCGGTAGCCTTGATTGTGCATATCGAAATCCAAAAACATATCTATCCTTAACATCTGCTAAAAAAATGCTCCAGCAGTATATTGGGGAAGAAGCATTTCAACAAGAAAAAAAATTAAGCGAATCCATTCCTTGGTATCGTCGTACTTACACAAAAAAATAAAGAAGCTTTGGCCATTTTGGCCAAAGCTTCTTTATTTTTTGTCTTCTTTTATTTTAATGTTTGCTTGCTTATAAAAGGACAGTTTTTCTTGATTATATTGTTTTGTATATTCATTAAATTTATTTTTTGAAGACTCGATATCTTGATAAGATTGATTTACAGCTTTTACTTTCTCACTAATCGTTTTTAACTTTTCATCTTTTGCTTGCAGCATCGTATACAATTCTTTTTCTAAATTTAATGATTTTTTATAGCTATCATACATTTGTTTAAACGCATCATAACGGCCTGTATACGCATCTTGTACTTTCTTTGCTTGTTCTTGCAGTTTTTTATCTTCAAGTTCCTTTATATATTTATCAACATCTTTTGTTTCTTCTTGCGCTTTATCTAATGTTTCTTTCTCTTTATCTAATACTTTTTCACGATCTGCATCGTTTTTTATAGCTTGATCTAATTTCTCTTTTACCACTTGATTGTTATCTTTTCCGCCCTCTACAATCTGGCTGTACAATTCTTGTCCTTGCTTTTCTAATGTCTCCAATGTTTTCGCATCTTCAAACATTGTTTTTTCTTGTTTTGCAGCATTCTCAAATGCTACGTATAACTCTTCTTCTGGTTTAGGTCCGAAGCAACCTGCAAGTAAACTCATTGATATAACTGCTACTAGTGCTATCTTTTTATATTTCAACTTCAATTCCTCCTATTTTATATGCGATTATCATGCCAGAAATTTAATGGAAAATGATCTGCTTCATCGTATACTTCGAATTCATACCCCTTTTTACGAAGATCATCAATGATTGTTTGTAAAGCTTGCACTGTTTGCTTTTTCTCATGCATTAAAACAACTTCTCGTTCTTTATTAACGTGTGAGACAACATTTTGGGTTACTCCATTTGGATTTCCTGATAATTTCCAGTCTAAAGAATCTACAGTCCAATCCCATTCTTTCATGCCAGCAGACGTCATTTGATCACGTAACGCTTGAGTAAGTCCCGGCATACTTCCATATGGACAGCGAACAAGGTTTGGATGAATACCAGTTACTTCTTTCATAATATCTTGTGCTTGTTTCATTTCGTCGACAAATTTTCCTTCTTTATACAGCTTTGTATAATTATGCGTCATACTATGAACACCCGGATAATGTCCCTCTTTTACTAAGCGCTTTACACTCTCTTTATAGGCTGGAATATTTCCACCAATCATAAAGAATGTTCCTTTTATATCATTTTTCTTTAAAATATCTAAAATTTCCTTTTGAAATTCACTTGGTCCATCATCAAATGTTAAATATACTACTTTACGCACTTGACCATTATATTTTTCAGGCGCTGCTTTTTTCATTTCTACGTTTGTCTGTTCACTTGCAAACTGAACGGAATTTTCTTGATTTGCAACTGCTTTTGCAGGAGAAGTAATTGATTGAAACAGAAAAAATCCTGCTGCTACAGCACAAATTGCTATAACAACAATAACCAACCGCTTAATTATTGTAGAGCGGTGGTTCGTAACGTCTACCATTCTATCATTCCCTTTCTATCTTTCTATCTCTCTATCTCTATTTGTTCCATTTTACACAGTACAAAGGAATCGATGCAATATTTTCCGATTATTCTCTAATTTTCTTCAAAAGGAAAAGTGTAGAGATCTTTCCTACTCTACACTTTTAATGAGAAATCATTGTGCAAAATATACTGACACATCCATCGTTAATTATATGACGATTAACCATATTTTTAAAGGGATTTGTTACAAAACACACAAGTATTGTAACAAAAATGAAAAAAATGTTTCGAAATAATAATGTTATAATTCCACTTGTTGCATATCTCTATTTTGAAATAATCGCATTTGTGCTAGTTCTAATAGCACTTCAAATAAGTCTCCCTCTAATGGATATGTTGCTCCACCAAATATAAATGTGATGTGTACAATATCATCTTGCAACACTTTTGTTAAATTTTTAGTTATTCGATTCATTAATGTTGATTGTTCGTGCCCGTTAGTGCGGGATAAAGCGATATCCAATTACTTAAAAAAAATTCTTGTTGGTAGTCTCCTACTCCATAATTCCTTTTTATCGTTTTATCAACAGGGCCTGCTTTGTTTGCAATGGTCCATACACTTGTTGGTTATGTTGAAATGTATACGTAGCACGAAGAGGTAAAGAAGGTGATATATTGTTACGTTCAGCCTTTACTTGCAATACTAAACATGCTTTTTCTTTTGGCGACAAATTATCAATGCGCCAACGAACAAGTTGAAAAAGAAATTCGTTTTCCCCACTATTAGACGTTAATGTATTTGGTATATACGATAGTTGATCTCTAATCATATGACTTACGCATATACGAGAAACAGCTTCTTTCCCTTTATTATCCACTTCAATTTGAATCGCAATTATATCTTGAAGTTCATAATAAATAGTGTCTGAAAACGAAGACTGTTGTTTCATATTACACACCGTAAGCGTTACTTCTATTTGAGGAGTGTATTGCTTATAAGCTAAATCCTTGTCATTGCCCCCTGACCATAAAGAAGGTTGTATACACAAAGAAAACTTATCTCGATTTTCTAATTCCCCCCAGTATTTCACCATACAAATTCACCCCACTCTAATATTAAATTTATAATTTTCACACTCTCTACTTTTTCTTCGCGGCCTCCGACAAAAACTTAACCTTTTTATATCCTTTACTTTATATAGTATTCGATAAACGAAAGAAAAAATCATTCTAAAAAAGCTGCACATCATGTACAGCTTTACTGATAAAGTTTCATGTATTCTTTTATCTTATACTAATCATAAGTGGCATATGAAAAACTTTCCTACTGATAAAATTTTCACTTTATATATTGTTTCTCATTCTAGTATTTTTTAATTTGCTTTATATTGTATAGCAATACATAAACAGTTCTCTGTCCTCTCTAATTCTTACAAGTAAGCTCTATGTCCTTTCGTCACTTCCTATATTATGAATCATTTTCAATAATATGTTTTTAAAAAATATTTTACATTTCTGCATTTCTACAGTTTTTATAATAGGTAACCAATAACATATTTTTTCACATATATATCGACTAAATAATTTATATGTATATGTTTGTGATCTTTGACTAAAAAGTACATATGTACGACAAAATAATTTTGCCGAAAAAAATTTATTTATCATTTGGTCAAATTTGACTATAATATAATTTATTGTTGATATACAAAGGAGGGTTATGCTTGGAGGAACAAATAACTCAAAAGCAAGCAAGTAACACAAAATTGGTTGTAACAGGATTGCTACTGGGAATACTACTAGCAGCAATGGATAACACAATTGTTGCTACTGCAATGCCTACTATTGTAGGTGATTTAGGCGGCTTTGATAAATTTGTATGGGTCACTTCTGCCTATATGGTAGCTACGATGGCCGGAATGCCTATCTTCGGAAAACTATCAGATATGTACGGACGTAAACGTTTTTACATAGGAGGATTACTTCTCTTTTTAACTGGTTCAATGCTTTGCGGCACTGCATCTAGCATTGAACAATTAAGTGTATACCGTGCAATTCAAGGAATTGGCGGCGGTGCTCTTATGCCAATCGCATTTACAATTATGTATGATATTTTCCCAGCAGAAAAACGAGGTAAAATGACAGGACTATTTGGAGCTGTTTTTGGAACGTCAAGTGTGTTTGGACCGCTGTTAGGTGCTTATATTACTGACTATATTAACTGGCACTGGGTATTTTATATTAATATTCCATTAGGGATTATCTCGCTCTTTTTAATTACAAAATACTATAAAGAATCTTTACAATATAGTAAACAAAAAATTGATTGGGCAGGTGCTGTTACTTTAATTATTGGTATTGTTTGCCTCATGTTTGCTTTAGAACTCGGAGGTAAACAGTATGCTTGGGATTCAAGCGTAATTGTGAGCTTATTTGCTACGTTTGCTATTATGATGATTATCTTTTTCTTTATTGAACGAAAAGTGGAAGAGCCTATTATTTCTTTCCATTTATTCAAAAAACGTTTATTTGCAGCAAGTCAAGGCGTTGCCTTCTTATACGGTGCAACATTTATTATTTGTACAGTGTACATTCCACTTTTCATCCAAGGTGTTCTTGGTGGATCCGCAGCAAATGCTGGATTAATTTTAACACCGATGATGGTAGGATCTGTTATTGGAAGCCAAATAGGTGGACAGTTATCAACTCGTACAAGTTACCGTAACATTATGATGATCTCTGGTATCTTCTTTATTCTTGGTATGTATTTATTAAGTACTTTAACAGTCGATACGTCACGTACAATGATTACAGTCTTTATGATTTTAGCTGGATTTGGCGTCGGATTTTCCTTCTCTGTCTTAAGTATGGCTTCTATTCATAATTTAAGTATGAGAGAACGAGGTTCTGCGACATCAACAAATTCTTTCTTCCGTTCACTTGGTATGACACTTGGTGTAACAATTTTTGGTACGATTCAAAATCATGTATTTACAGATCAACTAAAATCTGTTTTCCCGCCAGAACTAGCAAAGATGGCTCCAAAAGGCGGCGATACAAGTTTCTTATTATCTCCAAATGCGACTGAGAAAATACCGCCACAAATTTTAGATGGTATTAAACATGCACTAGCAACCTCTATCGCTGACACATTTTTATGGGCACTTATTCCTGCAGCCCTTAGCATTATATGCATCTTATTAATGGGAAAAGAGCGACTAATTATACCAACAAACAAGAAGCAAAAACAAGTTAGTTAACATTCTTCTCTCCTTCTCCTTGATGAGGAGGAGAATATACTTATTTTAGTAGTTTGATGCTATTGGAGTTGAAACAAAATGAGCATGAAATTAGTCATTCTCGGTTTACTTCTTGAAGGAGAGAAACACCCTTACGAAGTGCAACACATTATGAAAGAAAGACAAATGGATTGTTATATTAAATATGCAAAGGGGTCTTTATATTACGCCTTCGAGCAGCTAGAAAAACAGGAAGCTATCGCTGTTACGCATATCATACGTGATACAAATCGTCCGGATAAAACAATTTATCATATTACAGAAAAAGGAAAAGGACTTTTCCATACTCTTTTACTCGAACAATTTCAAGCGAAAAATCATATATATAAACCAATCTATACCGGGCTTTCTTTCAGTCATTTCGGTGACAATCAATGCATTGTGCCGATTCTTAAAAAGAAAATTGAAGAAACACAGGCATTTATAACAACGATGCAAAGCATATATATAAATAATAAGGCTAGCATTCCTCGTGCACAGCTTTATATTTTGGCAAACGTTATTGATCATGCTTCTGTTGAATTTCGTTGGCTGAAACAACTGTATAAAGACGCACTAGAAGGAAAACTTTCGGAAATCCATACAGAGTTAGATAATTAAACATCGAAACAGTCACCAAGGAGTGACTGTTTTTTGTATTCATGAAAATGGATTTTCTTAAGCGTTTTTTCCCTTTTTTCTTTTTTGTAACCTCTTCCCTTTTTCATTACAATACGAATATATAAAGTGAAACTTCCATAAGCAGGGAGCTTTTCCTCTTTCACTTATGGAAAGCTCTCACCTTACTTCTTTGACTTCTCAAATTCTTGAGGTGGGAGTCTTACTTCCTACAACTAGCGGAATAAAGGAGGTGACACCTTATGAAGGGTAATTTAATTAAACAATACGGATTTTCTGTATACTACCATTCTTATTTACAAAAACAAATCTTATATATACTAATTCTTCGCAGTGAAATTGCTTTTCAATCCCATACATTACAGCCAAATGAACAACTAGAACTACTCTCCTATGACCGGTTACTCTTTCACCACGCTCACGATATATATAAACATATACAGCCTTACTACTGTGTTTTTCCATATACATATCCATCATCACATTGGTGGTGGCATTTAGAAAATTTTTCATGTTAATGTAATTAAATGATTTTTTAAAAAATTTTAAAAATTTATATTTTAAAATAGTAGACAAAATTTTAAATATTATGTTAGAATTTGTTTCAATATCAAATACGCTAGTTACATTCCTTTCCAAAAGGAGATAGGTACACGAAAAGATTTATTTCGTGTTTAAAAGGGAAGTTTGGTGAAAATCCAGCGCGGTCCCGCCACTGTAAGTGCAAAGATTTCTTTCGATATACCACTGTGAAAACGGGAAGGTGATAGAAATCGCTGATGCATGAGCCAGGAGACCTGCCTATTTTAACGGCACTGATAGACTCACGGATGATGAGGATGTGTTTTTAACGAAAGAGGAGCATTTTCTGCTTCTATGCCTACTTTTCGTTAAAGGTATTTCCGAGTAAACGGAAATGCTTACTTATATTTAGGGAGGAAATTAACTATGACAATTCAAACAAGTAACTTAGGGTATCCGCGAATTGGATTACATCGCGAATGGAAAAAAGCTTTAGAAGCCTTTTGGGCAAACAAAGTGGATGAACAACAATTTGTGAAACAAATGAAAGAGATTCGCCTTCAACATGTAAAAGTACAACAAGAAAAAGGAATCGATCTTATCCCAATTGGTGATTTTACATATTATGATCATGTCCTTGATACAGCATGTATGTTTGGATTTATTCCATCTCGTTTTTCAAAGTATACATCAGAGCTTGACGTATACTTTGGTATGGCACGCGGTTCAAAAGATCACGTTGCTTCTGAAATGACGAAATGGTTTAATACAAATTATCATTATATCGTTCCAGAATATGAGGAAGGCTTACATATTTCTCTTAAAGACAATCGTCCACTTCGTTTATATGAAGAAGCAAAACAAGAACTAGGCGTTGATGGTAAACCAGTTATATTAGGACCGTATACGTTTTTAAGCTTAGCAAAAGGTTATAAAAAAGAACACTTCTCAAGCATTTTACAAAAATTAACACAGCCATACATTCAATTGTTACAAGAATTACAAGACGCTGGCGTACGCTGGGTTCAAATTGATGAACCAATCTTTACATCCCTATCAAAACAAGAAATTGGTATAGCGAAAGAATTATATGAAACGATTCGTAAAGCTGTTCCAAATATATCTATTATGCTGCAAACGTATTTTGATAGTATAGAAGAAAACTATGAAGAGATTATTTCATTCCCGGTTACTGGTATTGGACTTGATTTTGTACACGGTAAAGAAGGTAATTTGCGCGCCCTGCTACAACATGGATTCCCTTCCAATAAAGTATTAGGTGTTGGCTGTATAGATGGTCGTAACATTTGGAGAGCAAACTTGGATGAAATCCTTTCTCTTTTCCATACATTACAAGAAACTATACAACCAAAAGAATGGATTGTACAGCCGTCTTGTAGTTTACTTCATACCCCTGTTGACAAGACGATTGAAACACACCTTGAAAACGAATTATACGATGTGCTTGCTTTTGCAAATCAAAAATTAGAAGAGCTTACTATTTTACAAAAAGCTCTCGTTCATGGAATAGAAAATACTTCTGATGAATTACAAACATATCGAAATGCTCACGAAGCAATTCAGACTTCTGCAGTTCGTAATCGTAACGATGTACAATCTACACTATCAGCATTACAAGAAGAAGATTTTTCTCGTCCTCTTTCATTTGAAGATCGCTACAATTTACAACAAAAAGCTCTGAATTTACCGTTACTTCCAACGACAACAATTGGTAGCTTTCCGCAAACGCAGGAAGTTCGTCAGACTAGAAAACAATGGCGTAGCGGTGACATCTCAAATGAGCAGTACGAACAATTTATTGAAGAAGAAACAAAAAAATGGATTCAATACCAAGAAGAAATTGGTCTTGATGTTCTCGTTCATGGCGAATTTGAGCGAACAGATATGGTAGAATATTTCGGTGAAAAACTTGCTGGTTTCTCCTTTACAAAAAATGGATGGGTGCAATCGTACGGTTCTCGTTGTGTGAAACCTCCTGTTATTTATGGTGACGTTGCGTTTATTAATGGTATGACAGTAAAAGAAACAGTATTTGCACAAAGTTGTACTAATAAAGTTGTCAAAGGCATGCTAACTGGTCCTGTGACAATTTTAAATTGGTCTTTCGTTCGTAACGATATTCCAAGAAAGGAAGTTGCTTACCAAATTGCACTGGCACTTCGACATGAAATTAACTTACTTGAATCATCTGGTATTCGTATTATTCAAGTTGATGAACCTGCACTGCGTGAAGGACTGCCGTTAAAAGAGAAAGATTGGGACACATATTTAACATGGGCTGTTCAAGCATTCCGCCTTTCTACTTCTTCAGTAGCAAACGAAACACAAATTCATACGCATATGTGTTATTGTAACTTTGAAGATATTGTGGAAGCGATCCGTCAGCTTGATGCAGATGTTATCTCTATTGAAACATCAAGAAGCCACGGGGAGTTTATTGATACATTAAAAGAACATCCGTATGAAAAGGGGATTGGACTTGGTGTATATGACATTCATAGTCCACGCATTCCAAGTATAGATGAAATGTATACAATTGCAGAACAATCATTAAAGGTGTGCGATCCAAAATATTTCTGGATTAATCCAGATTGCGGCTTAAAAACAAGAAAAACAGAAGAAGTTATTCCTGCATTAGAACATATGGTAAAGGCAGCTGTAAAAGCTCGCCAATTGTTGCAAACAAACGTGCGATAATAAAATTAGAAAACTACTGTCTCTTGGACAGTAGTTTTCTAATTTTCCCGCTATTTTTGGGCAGTAAGCCCCCTCACTGATGGAAGTTTCACTTTACTACTTAACAAAAATACGAAGGGGCTTACCCTTCATTTATAATTAACAATATGTTTTTGCTCGTGAAAGGTCACTATACTAATGTAGTGACTAATTCTCTTCAAAAAACAATTCATATCTTATCTTATACAAGGCATCTACTGAAGGTTCTTCTAGGGGAATTGCTTGCATAGTCACTATATACTCTCCTGACGGAACGAGAAAATGAAGTTGATTTGCTAGCACACTGCTTATAAACACTCCTTCTTGTAACACTGTGAATGGAGCTGATACCGTTCGTAATGCTTCTTTTTTTTCTACAAATTTCTGAGTAAATACCATTACTTCACACGTATAATCAGATAAGGCCTCAAATATAATTGTTCCTTCAGCCTCAGCATAGCCTCTTTCAAAATCTTTATCCGTCCAATCTACATGCGGAGATGTCATCTCTTGATTCATTACTATCAATTGTGCATAAGAAATTGTTAACTCCACTCTTTTCACTCCTTTTTCTATTAAGTGATGCGAAGCAATATATTATTTCACAACAAATTTCACACGTGTTCCATCTGGGTATTGATCTAACTTATTACCAACCCATGAACCAGCACCCCGATTATCTGCGGGATTAATATATTCAATGTGCGCTCCTTTTCCACCTTCTTTACACATCGCCATCGGCCATTCATCACGGTCATAGCCTTTTTTGGGCGGGTATGGAGCTAGCGATTGCTTCCTTCTATCCGCAGCTCCATTTCGATCAATTGTACAAATGTTAGAATGCCCTTCTTGTATTGCGTTCGCAATGTGTTTTCCTGTCTCTGGATATCGTTCTTTCGGAAACTCAAGAATTTGGTCGTACGATACCTCTTTCTTGTTCTCTGATGCTGGCGTTATCAGAACTTTGTATACTCCAATTAATACAGACAGAATTGCAATGATTGTAATCAAAATGCCTTTTACTTGTTTCATCCAGCTTACATCCTCCATTTTCTTCCTCTCTTTCTTTCATTATAACAAACTTCATATTCTTATGTTTTCAGACATTATTCTATATTCCTAGCTTCTTTTCCATCAATAACATACCATTTTGTGCAACTTTTCACTAAACATGTAGAAAACTTTCAACCTTCCGACATTTTTTTTCAAAGGAAGTATAAAACAAAAAATGGAATTGGTATACATGATACTTTTTAGGGAGGAAATGTCATGAGCGGAACATATAAAACAAAAGATGTCACAAATAAAACGGGAATCCCCAAAAATATGGTTCGTAAATATAGCCAACTTTTAGAACAACATGGCTATTTTATTGATAAAACTGCTGAATCTCGCACGTATAAAATGGATGATTTACGACTATTAAAAATGATTCACGAACGAGCTGCTACATTGGAAGAAGATATTATGGAAACGATTTCATTTATACTAAAAGAAGAAGAGTCTCCACCCGATTCTCCTGCTATTGTAAAAGAAGATACAGATCTAAAAGAAAATACAGACCTACAACTCAAAGAGCAAAGCCTGAAATTTGAAGAATTTATGCACAAGTTAGATATGCTTGCTCAATTAAACGAAGCAATTATTCATCAAAATTCTACCCTTATTACACAGAATCGTTTAAAAGACGAAAAGCTAAATGAATTAATGCACCAAGTATACGTAAAAGAATCCAAACAAGAGGAAATGTTACAAAATCTTGTAGATCACGCAGCAGAAACTGATGCGCTGCAAAAAGAAAAAATGGATTTACTTATGAATCATATGTATAAACGTGAATCCAAACAAGAAGAAAAAATGAACAAACTTATGAACCAAGTTTATAATAAAGAAAGCAATCGCGATGCTCAGCTTATGCAAGTTATTCGAGAAATTCAAGAAACAAAACGATTAGTTGCTGCTTCACAAGAACAAAGTTTATTTAAATCATTTAAAAGTCTATTCATTCGATTTAAATCTGAAAAAACGGGAGAAATGAATAAATAAAAGTTACCATACCTCGGTAACTTTTATTTTTTATGTACTATGTTTTGCACCGCAACTGGTAAAGTAATAATCGCTTCCGTTCCTTTACCTATTTCACTTTTATATACAAGTGTACCATTATGAGCTTGTAAGATACTAAAGGTAACCATTAATCCAAGTCCTGTCCCCTTTTCTTTCAATGAATAATAGGGTTGTCCAAGTCTCTCTAACTGCTCTTTTGTCATCCCAACACCGCTATCTTTGACACGAATAACAATAGATTCATCTTTTTGCAATGCAGTCACTTTTAAATACCCTTTATTTTCTTGAATTGCTTCAATGCCATTTTTTACAACATTCATAATCGCTTGTTTTAATTTTGTTTTGTCACCTATAGTATATAAATTCTCTGCAATTTCAACCTGTAGATATACACCTCGCATTGCAGCAAAGGAAGACATTAACGTCGTCATTTCAATAAGCTGTGCTGATAAACAAATATGTTCTTTCTTATCAATTTGCGGCCGAGCTAAATTTAAATAGTCTGAAATAATCTGTTCTGCCCGATCTAATTCGGCCAAAACAAGACGCATGTATTCTTTATTCTTAACATCTTCTGTACCTTCTAACAATTGAATAAATCCACGCACAACTGTAAGTGGATTACGAACTTCATGGGCCACGCTTGCTGCTAACTCGCTGACAATATTTAATTTCTCAGACTTTTGCATTTCTGTTCGTAACATTGCATTTTCATATAAATACTCTGTTAAATACACTTGAAATGTCATCGTCATAATCATAATAAAAGAGGCAAATATGTATTCGCTATACAAATAAGACATCATTGGCGTAAAGCCCTTTCCTAACAACAAACCAAATATTTCAAATCCTAAAGAAATGAGTGTATAAAAAGATGCCAACATAAAAGATAAAACAATTTTTTTATTTTTCGGAAACGCACTCCATTTTTTAGACAATAAAAAAGGGATAACAGAGATACAAATAATTTCTAATAACCGAAGCCAGCTTAAACCATTCAGAAATCCATCGTATAAAATAGCCATTACAGCCGGAATCATACCAACTGAACCACCATACAAAAACGCACTAATTATTGAGATTTGATGGAAATCATAATTACAGGTTTCCCCAACACAAATTGGATATGTCATTGAAAGGATAAGCGTAATTGTTGATAATAATACAATAAAGTAGCGATTGGGCTTTTGAAGCATGCTTTGATAGCGATTTAAACGAATTGCTTCATACAAAAATAACGGCAAAATAATGATAGCAACTTGAATTATTAAATCACGGATAAGTCCCATCCCCTCATCCCCTATATTTATTTTGATACGATTATACCATTTTATTGGCAAATTTGTTTTATTTTTTAGATTATTCTTAATATTTCTGTAAACATTTTGTGGAAATTTATTCACAAATGTTACAACTTTTCAAAATGATTGTAAACCATGTATCAAATTGTCTCTGTACAAGATACAATAAATACAGGTTAAGAAATCGATTGGGGGAAAATAAAATGACAGGAACTGCGCTCGTCTTAAACGAGGAAAATCTTGTTGTACTAGAAAATGTTGAGAAATCGGTGTATAAAAAATTACAAGAGCAAACAGGTACAAACAATTGTGCATGCTCTATAAACAACTCAGTAATACATCTAGGAAAAGTTTCTTCCGTTCTTTGGAGTGAAGACGAAATCGATTGGGAATACGGTTATTAAACAAAAGGTCGCTTTTTAGCGACCTTTTTTATTTGTAGCTTTTCAAAGCGATTGTATGATAAATATGATACAATAAAAAGAAATTTTGCAACGGAAGAAAGGGAGACAAAATGGAACAATTTATTAATCCACGTGTAAAGGATATTCAAATTTCTGGAATCCGCCAATTTTCTAACATGATTCAAAATTATGATGATCTTATTTCATTAACCATTGGACAACCTGATTTCCCAACTCCTTCTTTAGTGAAAGAAGCTGCTAAGCGTGCTATTGTAGAAAATTTTACAAGTTATACACATAATGCGGGTTTGTTACAGCTTCGAAAAGCTGCTTGTGATTTCTTAAAAGAACGCTATAATTTAGTATATTCTCCGGAAGATGAAACAATTGTAACCATCGGGGCAAGTGAAGCAATCGATATTGCCTTTCGTACGATTTTGGAAGAAGGAACTGAAGTAATCTTACCAGCCCCTGTCTACCCAGGCTATGAACCTATTATTCGTCTATGCGGTGCAAAACCTGTTTTTGTAGACGTCCGTGACACAGGATTCCGCTTAACAGCAAAAACAATCGAAAAAGCAATTACAAACAAAACCCGTTGCATCGTATTACCATATCCATCAAATCCAACTGGCGTAACATTATCAGAAGAAGAACTCAAAGAGATTGTTTCAGTATTAAAGGATAAAAATATTTTTGTTCTTTCCGACGAAATTTACAGCGAACTTGTATACGAGAATAAACATATATCTATTGCAAATTTTCCAGAAATGCGAAATAAAACGATTGTAATTAACGGTTTATCAAAATCTCATTCTATGACAGGATGGCGCATTGGTTTTTTATTTGCACCAAACTTTTTAGCAAGTCAAATTTTAAAAGTACATCAATACAATGTTACATGTGCAACTTCAATTGCTCAGTATGCAGCAATTGAAGCATTAACAGCAGCAAAGGACGCCCCCCGTATGATGCGTCATCAATACAAAAAGCGTCGCGATTATGTATACAACCGTCTTGTACAAATGGGATTAACTGTTGAAAAGCCAACAGGAGCGTTTTATCTATTCCCTTATATCGGGAATTTAAACTCCTCTTCTTTTGATTTCGCAATTGAACTTGTGAAAGAAGCTAAACTTGCAGTTGTTCCAGGTTCAGCATTTTCCGAATACGGTGAAGGGTACATTCGTATTTCTTATGCTTATAGTATGGAAATGCTGAAAGAAGGCTGTGACCGTTTAGAAACGTTTCTACAACAAAAAAACTAAGAGGAATACCCTTTCCCCTTAGTTTTTTTGCATTTATACTATCTTTTTTTCTCTTTCCAACCATCTCTTATGACAAAAAAACCAAATAATCCAACTGTTATCCAGCCAACTAATGTTACCACATATTGAATGAAATTGATTAGTCCATCTAATGCATAAATAGAGAAATAATGAAAACCTGTTGTTAATGATTGGTCCATTACTCCAGCAAGTACTGTCCATAACCAACCAACAATAACCGCAAAGAAATACTTCATTGATTTATCCATCTTCTTCACCTCCTGTATATTATTGTATGTTTACCATACAACTTAGCTCTGGGTGAGAAGACTACCTTTATAAATATTTCATTTTATAATTTGTTTAAATTAATCTTATCTATACAATACCATCTTAGATTCTATTTCAATATTTCATTGCATGTTTGACGTTTCATCAATTTATGAGGAATAATAATACACTTTGGTGAAGTTTCACAATGTTCAACTTTATCAACTAAATATCTCGCTGCTTCGTAGCCCAACTGAAAAATATTTACATCGACTGTTGTTAATGGTGGATTTGCTATTTCAGATAATAATACGTTATTAAAACTAACAATAGAGATATCTTTTGGCACGGAAATTCCCTTTTCTGATAAAGCACTTAATACACCTAATCCAATTAAATCATCCGTTGCGATAATAGCTGTTGGCTGTGCATCAAGTGTCATAAGTTCTTCTACCGCTTTTTGACCACTTTCTCGTAAAAAACTAAGATTTAAAACATACTCAGCTGGCAAAGAAATATCAGCTAATTTTAATGCGTCTGCCATTCCAGCGAGGCGATCTTTTGTAACGAGTAGATCCGAATCACCACCGATAAAAGCAATTCGTTTATGTCCAAGTGAAATTAAATATTCTGTTACTTCTCGTGCGGCTGCATAGTTATCATTATCGATATATGTAATCTCTTCTTTTCGTTCATATGGTTTCCCAATGAGAACAAATGGGAAATTTTGACTGTGTAAATATTCTAAAATACGGTCATTCATACGGGAATATAAAAGAATAATGCCACCGATTTGCCTTCCTTGCACCATTTTCACAACACCATTAAAAATCTCTTCTTCCGTTTCTCCAGTTGACATATACAATGAATATTCTTCTCCATGTGCAAATGAGCTAATTCCTCGAATAACTTCTGGGAAAAATGGATTTTGAAACGCTTTACTCGCAGAGCTTGGCATAACAAGTCCAATCGTTTTTGTTGTTTGATTTGCAAGACTTCTCGCATTTAAATTCGGGTGATATCCTAATTCAGCCATCACTTTACGAACGCGACGTTTTGTTTTCTCACTAATGCTCGGGTTATCAGCAATTACACGTGAAACCGTAGAAGGAGCAACATTTGCTTTTTTTGCCACATCTTTAATTGTAACTGTCATAAATTTGTTCCTCCTCTCTTTTTTATCTACATGATTTATACAAGTTACCTCTATTTTTATCCCGCTATTAGCGACAGTAAGCCCCCCACTAATGGAAGTTTCACTTTATTCCATTCATAAAAATTTCTATTAATGTAAATCTATATCTATATTCTCCCTCTTCATGTATTGTAAGGGATAGAACCTTATTTTCCTATACTATATACTATTTTTTTAAAAATTACCCTGTTCTTATGTTATATAGACCGATATTCCAATTAAAAAAGATAAATGAGACATAAAGTCCCATTTATCCCTTCGTTCCCCCAGCTGTTAAACCAGAAATAAAGTATTTTTGCAAAGATAAAAATAAAATTGAAATTGGTATCGCAATCAATACCGACCCTGCTGCAAATGTTGTAAACTCATTACCGAATTTTTTCGCTACCATTTCGTATAATCCAACGGCTAATGTATAATTTTCTGGTGTACGCAAAATAATACTCGCTAAAATAAAATCAGTAAATGGACCGATAAAGGTAAACAGCGCTACAACCGCAATAATTGGCTTTGCCAAAGGCATAATAATTTGCCAAAAAATACGAAAATGCCCTGCTCCGTCCATACGGGCTGACTCGTCTAATTCTTTTGGAATTGTATCAAAGTATCCTTTCATAAGCCACGTATTCATTGGAATTGCACCGCCAACATAAATTAAAATTAATGCTAGATGTGTATCAATTAATCCTGTCAGCTGTGCTAATATATACAATGCAATTAATGCTGAAAAGTTTGGAACCATTTGAAGAATTAAAAACGTTAGTAACCCATTCTTTCTTCCGACAAAACGATATCTCGAAAAAGCATATGCTGTAAAACTAATTGACAATACAGAAAAAATCATTGTCAAAACACTAACTTTCAACGTATTTTTATACCAAAGTACATAGTTACTTTGCGAAAGATCCAATAGTTTTCTGTAATGATCCAGCGTTGCATTTTTAGGAATTATACTTGATCCCGACAAACTATCCCCAGGGTTAAACGAGGAGCCTATAATCCATAATAATGGATAGAAAATAATAATACACATAATGAAAATTACGAAATAACTTAATGAAAGACGTAACATCTTCTGTCGTTTTATATTCATTTACATCATATCCTCTTCTTGGAATGATTTTGTTCTTTTAAATTGCCATAAAGCAACTGAAATAACTATTACCGATAAAATCATCGTTAGTGCTGCTGCTTTTCCATATTGAGCTGATGTCATCGTTAACTTATAAATCCAAGAAATTAAAATATCCGTTCCACCTGCATTTTGTCCCGCTACAGCTGGACCACCACCATTAAACAGATAAATAATACTGAAATTATTAAAGTTGAATGTATATTGCGTAATTAAAATAGGAGCAGTCGCGTATAAAACGAGCGGCAATGTAATTTTACGAAATTGTTGCCAAGCTGTCGCACCGTCTACCGTAGCAGCTTCATACAATTCACCTGGAATCGATTGCAGTATACCTGTCGTCATCGCAAAAATAAAGGGAAATCCGAGCCATGTTTGAATAAAAATTAAAGCGATTTTCGACCAAAATGGATCTGTCATCCAAGCAATGTTTTCGATTCCAAATAGAGTTAACACTTGATTATTAATTGCTCCAAATGATTCATTAAACATGCCAGCAAATACGAGAATAGATACAAACGCTGGAACAGCCCATGGTAAAATAAAGATTGTACGAATTACCGCTTTTCCTTTAATACTCGGTTGATTTACTAAAATCGCTAAGAAAATACCAAGTGCAACTTGTAATGTCGTTGCGACGAAGGTCCAAATCACAGTCCAAGAAAATACACTTACAAATGTGTCTCGCCACATTGGCAATGTAAAAATATCAACAAAGTTTTTAAACCCAACCCACTCTACAAGTTTTGCAGGAGGAGAATGATATAAGTCATAATTTGTAAATCCAATTAATAGGACGAAAATAATCGGAAGTACAACAACAAAAATTAATAGAAGAAAACCTGGTGAAACCATCAAATAGGGAAAACCTTGATCTAATAAATGATGATATTGTTCTTTCACAGAGTTTAGTGGTATTCCTACATCACGCTTTTTCCCGTTTTGATACGCATCATATAAATTGAAGGCATATACACCTAGTCCAAATGCAATAACGATAATTGCTAAAATACCTTTTACTAATAGAAAAATAGAGTGATCACGAGGAACTTCTGTACCGAGCGTTACAATTCCCCACAACCCGATATTTAACAAATCAGCAAATGCTACAAAAAACGAACAAGTTAATACTAGAAAAATGATACCTTTTACATATTGTTTATTGTACAGTTGCCCAATACCTGGAATAATAGACAACGCCGCCGCTGTTTTTCGGTGTTTTGAACCGTTTACTGCGTGTGTTGGTTCAAAGGATGTTTGCATAGTTCTTCCCCCTTTTTTCTTCCCCTTGGAAGGAGGAGAATTCGTGCCTTTTGTTTACAAAAGACACAAATTCTATATTATTTTTTCTTACTATGATTTGCTTCAATGTTTCCTTTAATTTGTTTCACAGCCTCATCAAGTGCCGCTTTTGGTTCTTGTTTACCTGTTACAACTAATTGCAGCGCATCACCAGCTGGTTTCCAAACTTCTTGCATTTCTGGGATATTCGGCATTGGAATACCATTTTCGGCTTGTGTCACTACTGCTTTTGCAGCTTCGTTATTTTTAATAATTGGATCTTCCATAACTGATTTCACTGGCGGAATTTCTTTTGTTTTTTCAAAACGAATTTTTGCATTTTCTTCATTTGTTACCCAATCAGTGAATTTTGTTGCCAAATCTTTGTTTTTAGAGAAGCTTGTTACATGCCATCCTTTTACACCAACAAATGTTTTCATCGGCTGGCCATTTGGTAATTTTGGCATTGGAGCTACACCATAATCAATTCCTGCTTTTTCCATCGCCTGGAATGCCCATGGACCATTCATAATAGAAGCAGCTTTTCCTTCATTAAATAATCCATCTGCAGCTGGTCCGCCAGACTCACCAATAATTCCTTCTGGAAATAGTTTTTCTTTATACCATTTTTGAATATATTCTGCACCTTGTACTGCACCGCTATTATTTAATCCAATATCGGCTACATTTGGTTGTCCGTCTTTCTCACCAAATACATAACCGCCCATACCAGCCATAAATGCATTTGCAAAATAGAAGTTATCTCCTAATGCTAAAAATCCATATTTTCCGTTCTTTGTAAATCCTTTTGAAAAATTAAATAGTTCATCCATCGTTTCTGGTGCTTTTGTCATTAATTTTTTATTGTAAATGAATACAGGTGTTTCAATCGCTTTCGGTAAACCATATAATTTTCCATCATATGTTTGCGCTTTTAGTGACAAATCAGTAAACTTATTTTTAACAGAATCATCCACTTTCATCTCAGAAAGTAACCCCTCTGTCGCTGCATCCCCAATTTGATCATGCGGTAATGTTACAACATCCGGCCCTGTACCAGCTGGACCATCAAGACGAAGTTTTTTTAATTGTTCTGTCATCTGAATCTCGACAACTTTTACTTTTACATTATATTTCTTTTCAAAACTTTTTACGGCTGGATCTAAACCAACACCTTTTTTCTGATCTTCCCAAACAAGAAGATCATAATCTTTCTTCTCCTTGCTCGCTTCCTTTTTCTCTGAATCTTTCGGTCCGCATGCCGATAACATACCGATTGCCAAAGCTGAAACTGTTAATAAAGATAACGCTTTTTTCTTCATCCCTTAATACCTCCCCAAATTATGTATATGGTACTCTAATCAATGAAAACGTTTGCATCTAATAGTTTAATAGAAGCACAAACAACTTTTCAATCTATGAAAACGTTTGCGCTATTTGTCTATTATTATACATACATTTATATGTTTTGCAAATATTATTTTTCAAAAAATTTACGCAGTTATTCTTTATATTCATTGACTTTATATGGAATGCGTACTACCCTTATAAGCAATATTAAAATTATATAAAAAGCAATCGTTTGCAATATATTCTTATTTAAAGAACTAGTAAAGGAGAATATTTTATATGATTAAAGAAGCAATATACCATAGACCAAAAGATAATTACGCATACGCTTATAATGAAAAAACACTCCACATTCGGCTACGTACGAAAAAAAACGACGTAGATATAGTATCCTTCATTTATGGTGATCCATATGAATGGCAAGATGGGAAATGGTTAACAAAAAAAATACCAATGAAAAAGAGCGGCTCGACGGATTTATTTGATTATTGGTTTGTATCAATTGAACCGAAATTTAAGCGCTTACGATATGGATTCGAACTGAAAAGTAGTACTGAAACTATCGTTTATACAGAAAGAGGCCTTTTCTCTGAAGCACCTACTGACGACGTCGGCTATTACTTTTGCTTCCCATTTATACATGAAAAGGATGTTTTTACGGCTCCCCCATGGGTGAAGAATACAGTATGGTATCAAATTTTTCCAGAACGATTTGCTAATGGAGATTGTACATGTAATCCAGCAAATACTCTTCCTTGGGGTAGTACAGATCCAACTGCAACAAATTTTTTTGGCGGGGATTTCGTCGGCATTATGAATCACCTTGATTACCTTGTAGAACTTGGTATTTCCGGCATTTACTTTACCCCAATCTTTACGGCACAGTCTAATCATAAATATGACACGATTGACTATATGGAAATCGATCCTCAATTTGGGACAAAAGAAACATTTCAGAAGCTTGTGGAAGCATGTCATCAACGCGGTATAAAAATTATGCTAGATGCCGTTTTTAATCATAGTGGATACTTTTTCGATAAATTTCAAGATGTTCTTGAAAAAGGAGAACACTCTTCCTACAAAGACTGGTTTCATATTCATGAATTTCCAATTGTAACAGAACCTTTTCCTAATTATGATACATTCGCTTTTACACCGTATATGCCAAAACTAAATACAACTCATCCAGACGTAAAAGAATACTTACTAGAAGTAGGACGTTATTGGGTACGAGAGTTTCACATTGACGGCTGGCGACTTGATGTAGCGAATGAAGTGGATCATAGCTTTTGGCGTGAATTCCGCAGTGAAGTAAAGGCGATTAATCCTGATGTCTACATTTTAGGAGAAATTTGGCATGACGCTCTTCCATGGCTACAAGGCGATCAATTTGATGCCGTCATGAGTTATCCTGTTACAAATGCTCTTCTTTCTTATTTTGCAAATGAAACCATTCGGGCAAATGATTTTATGCATCAAATTACCGAATCTCTTCATTCATATTCCATGAATGTAAACGAAGCTGCTTTTCATCTACTAGACAGCCACGATACACCGCGAATTTTAACAACCTGTAAAGGCAATAAAGAAAAAGTAAAATTACTCTATGTATTCCAACTCTCTTTCATCGGTTCACCATGTATTTATTACGGTGATGAAATTGGAATGGACGGGGGAATGGACCCAGGTTGCCGAAAATGTATGATCTGGGATGAAGATAAACAAGATAAAGAATTATTTCAGCATATACAAACATTAATTTTATTGCGGAAACAATATAAAGCCTTTGGCGGGCACGGTTCATTTCAATGGATTGACGCCAACAACAAACACAATTATATTTCTTATACAAAAACATACGGAAAAGAAACAATATTATTTGTTTTAAATCCAACAAATAATGAAATTACAGCTCCGATACCTTTTCGTATTGGTGGTAAAAAAATTGTAAATCTGTATACAAAAGAAGAGTTTTCCGCTGAAACAAACTCATTACTAGTTACACTTCCACCATATGGATTTTCCATTTTAACATGGTAAAGCTTAAAAGCCTTGTATAGAAAACAAGGCTTTTACTTTATACCAGCACATCCCTCATCGTGACTTGTCATTCTAATTGAGAAACAAGAGAGACCTGTCTCCAAGCCTCTCTAATATCTACTTACATATTTCTCATTTCAATTTATACGCCCGCGTTTCATAAGGCTGTAAAATAATATTTTCAATTGATTCATCCTGCACATCATAATTGTGTATCAATAAATCTACATTACTGTACGCTATCTCCTCCGGTAATTCAAATACACATGAATCCTCAGTAAAGTTTGCAATGATAAGTAATTTCTCATCTTTCCATGTTCTTACGTAAGCAAAAATAGATGGATGGTCTTCTAGAATTAAATCATATGTACCATACACAATTATTTCGTGCTTTTTACGAAGTTCAATCAATTTCTTATAATAATGAAAAATAGAATTTGAATCATGTAATGCCTGCTTCGCATTAATTTCTTTATAATTAGGATTTACTTGGACCCACGGCTTACCCGATGTAAATCCAGCATGTTCACTGTCTTCCCATTGCATCGGTGTCCGAGCATTATCGCGTCCTTTAGCATAAATAGATTGCATCACCATTTCGTGATTTTCACCACATTCACTTACTTTTTCATGGTACATATTCAGCGTTTCAATATCACGGTATTCATCAATTGAAGCAAATTGGACATTTGTCATTCCAATCTCTTCTCCTTGATAAATGTAAGGAGTTCCTTTCATCATATGAAGTACCGTCGCTAACATTTTCGCTGACGGAATACGATACGTTTTATCATTACCAAAGCGAGAAACAACACGCGGTTGATCATGATTATTCCAATACAAACTATTCCATCCTGTATGTTCTAATGCTTTTTGCCACTTTGTTAAGTTCTCCTTTAATGCAACAAGCGAACATGGCTTTACATCCCATTTACCATTCTCTCCAGAATCTAAATCCATATGTTCAAACTGAAATACCATCTGTAATTCCTGACGATCTTCAGCTGTATAAAGCTTCGCCTCTTCCGTTGTTACACCAGGCATTTCACCAACTGTCATAATATCATATTGAGATAACACTTCTTGATTCATTTCATGTAAATACGTATGAATATTAGGTCCATTCATAAAATATTGATGACCCGATACATACCCCTCTGCTTCTGTATTCACAGCTGGTAATCCCTCTACTTTTGAAATAAAGTTAATGACATCCATTCGAAAGCCGTCAATTCCTTTGTCCAGCCAAAATTTCATCATCTCATAAATCTCTTTGCGCACATGTTCATTATCCCAATTTAAATCTGGTTGCTTTTTTGAAAATAAATGTAAGTAATATTCATCTGTTGTTTCATCATACTCCCAAGCAGATCCACTAAAAGCAGCTCCCCAGTTATTTGGCTCTTTTCCACTTTTTCCTTCACGCCAAATATAGTAATCTCGATATGGATTATCCTTTGACTTCCGGGATTCAACAAACCAATTATGTTCATCTGAAGTATGATTGACAACTAAGTCCATCATTAATTTCATATTACGTTTATGCATTTCATCCAACAATTCATCCCAATCATTCATCGTCCCAAACTCATCCATAACCTTACGATAATTACTAATATCATAACCGTTATCATCGTTTGGAGATTCATAAACTGGTGATAACCAAATTACATCTATCCCTAGTTCTTGTAAATAATCAAGCTTTGAAATAATTCCGCGAAGATCACCAACTCCATCACCATTACTATCCATAAAGCTACGCGGATAAATTTGATATACAACACTTTCTTTCCACCATTGTTTCTCCATCATGCTACCCCATTTCATAATTTAATCGCAAAACAGGCGCAAACGTTTTCATTAGTGAATGATAACAGATTTTGAATAAAATGAAAACAATGCTTACATTTTTTGTATGGCCTAAAAAATATAGTTAGAGCTCTTTTAATATTAAAAACACACTATTTTTGTGTATATTTTCTTAAATTTATGAAAACGTTTTAATTTTTTATTTCTTTTTTTTACGCATTCATTTATAATAAAATTAAGGAAAACGTTTGCATACTTTTTGGCTAGGAGGAAAAGTCATGGCAGAACTAAAATTAGAAAACATTTATAAAATATATGATAACAATGTAACTGCAGTCACCGACTTCAATTTACACATACAAGATAAAGAATTTATTGTATTTGTCGGTCCATCTGGATGCGGAAAATCAACGACATTACGAATGGTTGCTGGTTTAGAGGATATTTCCAAAGGGGAATTCTCAATTGATGGCAAGGTAATGAATGATGTTCCTCCAAAAGATCGCGACATTGCAATGGTCTTTCAAAACTATGCTCTCTACCCACATATGAGTGTTTACGATAATATGGCATTCGGCTTAAAACTTCGCAAAATACCAAAAGACGAAATTGATCGTCGAGTGAAAGACGCAGCCCGTATTTTAGGACTCGAAGAATATTTAAATCGAAAACCAAAAGCATTATCTGGTGGACAACGACAACGTGTCGCTTTAGGACGTGCCATTGTTCGTGATGCAAAAGTCTTCTTAATGGACGAGCCGTTATCAAACCTGGATGCAAAATTACGTGTATCGATGCGCTCTGAGATTTCTAAGCTTCATCAAAAACTTGGAACAACAACCATTTATGTAACACATGACCAAACAGAAGCTATGACGATGGCATCGCGCCTTGTCGTTATGAAAGATGGAAAAATACAACAAATCGGAACGCCAAAAGAAGTATATGAAACACCAGAAAATGTTTTCGTTGGCGGATTTATTGGCTCTCCTGCGATGAACTTTTTCCATGGCCAATTAACAGAGAATCATTTTGTAATAAACAATAAAGTAAAAATTAAAGTACCAGAAGGAAAAATGAAACTACTGGATGAACATGGTTACATTAACCAAGAAATTATTTTAGGCATTCGCCCAGAAGATATTCATGATGAACTTTTATTTTTAGAAGCTTCCGAAGGTACAACATTTACAACGCGAATCGATGTTGCTGAACTATTAGGTGCAGAATCTATTTTATATATGAAACTTGGAAATCAAGATTTTGCAGCTCGTGTTGACGCAAGACATACTTTTACACATGGTGATCAGATTAACCTTGCTTTTGATATGAACAAAGCGCACTTCTTTGACGTAAAAACAGAAAAACGTATTCGCTAAATAAAAAAAACCGTCCACAGATAAATTGGGGACGGTTTTCAACTTATTATACTAAAGATTCTACTGTATGAAGTGACTGTTCCTTTGTACTGATAACACCAAAAATAGGAAGATCAGTCAATCTCACTTCTTCTTGCTGTTTCATAAAAGATGACCTCAGCTGTTTTATTTCTATCCAGACGTCATTTATACAAAGTGCATTGGAATCGTTCTCTTTTTCATGAGAAAAAATCGGATCTATTTTATATAATCCGGCATTATTAAACAACATATCGATTCTGTTATAGGCTTCAACTGCAACTTCTAAAACATGTTGCCAATCACTTCGCTTACTCATATCATGAGTAACAAAAAGTGCCTCGCCACCTAAATCTACAATTTCCTCCACTGTTGCTTGTCCATTTTCCTCATCAATATCTGTCACAATTACCTTTGCACCTTGCCCTGCCAACAAAAGAGCTGTGTTACGACCAATGCCGATGCCTCCGCCTGTTACAACGGCAACCTTTCCTGCTAGCTTCATCGTCATTTCCCCTTCTGGTTAGTCTCAACGTCATACAGTATACTCCTTTTTTTGAAGCATCCGCAAGCAGGAAAAGATAGATACATATAATGTAATCGCTTACTTTCGAATTTTCTCTTTTTTCTTACTATTATACTGATCAAAAACTAGACCAACAAAAATAAGAATTCCCCAAAATAATAAACTTTCTCCTGTCATTTCGCTCCCTCCCAATGTGAAGAAACATGAACTCTTTATTATAAATAATAACATTTTCCTAATTTTCAGTCTATTGATCATAAAAAAGCGCGCCTTTCCTGGACGCGCCATCAATATGGAGGGTACTATATAGGAGATGCCTGTCCTATATAAATTCTATTATACCAAATTAAATATATCGAATTTTGTAAAAATTTAGACTGAATAAAAATATTTTTATAATTCAAGTTGATTTTTATTCAGTCATTTCCTATTTAATCAAATTCCATAGTATCCTCCATTGTGCTGACAAAATCTTTAATGTTAGTATGACTAGTTCTTTCATATTTCCCCTGTACCAAATTATACAAACAAATTTTTTTCAAATTTTAAAAAGGGAAGCAACTGCTTCCCTTTCTCTAAACAACACCCATAACTTTAGTTTTCACTATAAGATCATGAAAACCTCTATTATCACTTCTAACCAACATCATGTATATATTACATATCATCGGAATACCGAGAAACAAAATATTCGGTACTAACAATACAATAAACCTCATTGTTAAAATTCCTAGCGTTAACTTTTCATGTGTAAGCGATACAAGTTTTGTGCGTGTAACTTTTTTCCCTAGTGTATATCCATTCCAAATAAATGGTAGAACAATAAAATAAAGCGCCATTAATAAAAATGCAAGCCCAAAGTCATAACGGATGTCTCCTGAACTTACATTAAAACGATTCAAAATCGCTTTATAGTTTCCGGTTGTAATTGCAACAATGGCACCATACAAAACAGAAATGAAAAACATATCGATCATTGCAGCCCCTAGACGGTTCATAACAATCACTGGTTGATGTATTTTCAGCTTCATGCTGTGTCGACTCCTTTTTTCTATCCTTTATTAACCGTTTCATCGTATCATGTCTAAAAACAGTTGTAAACAACTCATAAATTGGTGTTTTATTTTCTTTTCCTGTAAAATATGTATCAATCACATTTCAGAAGGAGGAGCTCATATTGAAACGATTCATCATCGTTTGCTCTCTCGTATTTTTAACTAGTTGTGCAACAAATTTTAATCCATCTCATTACAGCATTGGGGATGAATATGAGCTCATTAATGTTTCCGGTAATGCACTAGAACTTTTCCCTAAAACAGACGCCTTGTACGCCTCTCAATATATTCCACCAGAAATTGTAGAAATTGCCTGGAACGACAATTATATTTTAGCAAAACAAACAGAGCAAACAGATGACCCTAATAACCCCGATGCTTCTATTACTAATCAAGCGACAGAAAATTATTGGATTATCGATTTGAAAAATAACCGCCGGTTTGGTCCCTATACAAAAAAACAATTTGAAGAACAAAAACAAGAATTTCGTCTCCCTGAACAACTCCAATTACAAAGTGTAAAAACTTACCTTACAAAAGAAAAACAACAATCTTAAAAAAGGTCAAATGAGATATTTCATCTGACCTTTTTCTCTTTATTTTCTTTATAAAACAACATTCTATAAACAATGGTTCCAAACATAATACAAAATAATAACAGTAATGCGTGTTGAATCGATACAATGTGCAGTTGTAAAATGCTTTGAACTCTGTCATTATAACGATAATAGCCCCATCCGTATAAAAAGACGAATACGATTATAAGTATATAAATCTTATGTTTATAGAAATAATGCGCAATACCCATTCCAAATCCAAATAATGCTCCTACATATACCAGTTCATATAGAAAATGAGGAAGTGATAGTTGCTCGATTCGTTGTAACATACATAATAATCCTATTTGAAAGCAAGCGGCTATAATAACCCCGACCAAAACCGTGAATATTCTCACGGATTGTCTCTCCTTTCACTCTATTCACTTCATTATATTCACGAAGTAATAAAACGAGCAGGCCGTTGCCGGGAATTGTATTATATGAAAAGAGTTTGTATATCTTTCCAACCGTATGCAAGTTCTTTTATGTATAATTCTTCAATATCTTTCTCATCTACAAAAGAAGCTTGTAACGCTTCATAAAAATATTTAGACGGATTGTTCGCTACTACCCAAACAAGCATAGAACGATATCCATTCTTATATAAATCTGCTGCCACCGCTTTTGTCAATCTTTTTCCAAGTTTGTTACGCTGATATGCCCGTAAAATATATATCGCATATAACTCTCCGTCATACTCATATTTACCAGTTCGCTCTTTCCCACCATCTGCAAAACCAATTATTTTCCCATCAATTGTTTTGGCAACATAAACATGCGACTGCTGCTTCTGTAATACTTGTTTCCACAATGCTTCTCGTTTCTCATACGATTTTTTATCTAACACATCTTTTGGCATAATGCCTTCATATGTTTCTCTCCAACTATCAACATGAACGCGTGCAAGTTCTTTTGCATCATGTAGATTTGCTTTGACAATATACATTACGTTTACTTCTCTCTCCTTTGATTATACTCTATATGTTCTTGTTTCATCGTTATAACAGCTCCGCAATTTTTACATACTGCCACTTCTGCTGTCATTTCTGCAAACGGAACAATATAACTTCCAATATTGCTTTCTATATAAGGTGACATAGTACCTGTTTCTATTTCTTTATTACCACATACGTAGCATCCCTTCTGCATTTTCATTTCCCTCCTAAACGCTATATGTATATAAATTCTCTACAAAACGACATATTTCCTGTCCTACTAACAATTAAGAAAAAACCATTTCACTGTTATAGTGAAATGGCAAATGTTTGTGGTTCTGCTACTTTCTCATGTGTATCGCCTGTTGCAAGTACATCTGTTGTAAAAGAAATCCTTTTTATTTTTTCATTATTATCACTTAGTAAAAGACCAATTAACCCTTCCCTTATTTCACCGGAACTATAATCCTCTCTCGTTATATTTTTTGTACCAACAAATGTGTCTTCTGCATATAAGAAGTTTTGCGCTGGCACATGAAATTGTTGCGTTTCATTTACAGTTACATCATTCATAGAAAAGAACTGCATCTCTTTGTCTCCTGTATTTTCAACCTTATATGTAATTTCAACATATTTAGCAGTATCACCAATATCTTGTCCACTTAATGATGCATACCATTCTGCCTCTTTTTGGTCCAGTGTCTCACCTAAACGACGTTGTACTTCTTCTGGACTTAATTTTGTATACATTTCCAACGTCTCTTTTGTTTCATCTTCCATATTCGATAGTGTAATAACTCTCACATTTTCTACATAGATTTTCATCGTTCCAACTGTAAATGTTTCATTTACATGTTTGATTTGTTCTAATTTTAGAGTGCCCCAATTTTTTTCTTTAATCTCTTGTCCCACTTTTGTTAATTGTATGCCGCCGTATTCATTCGTTTCTGGAATGGTCTGTTTCTTCGGCTGCTTCACTTTTTCATGCTGAGCACAACCACTTAAAACAATAACAAAACTACATAAAATACAAAATACGTTCCATATTTTCATTGTCTTACTCCAATCATTACATGCTATGAAACAACCATTAAATATAACTATACTAATTATTTTCTCTCTAAATATAAAGTGAAACTTCCTTCATTGAGGGTTAGTTGAACCAATCGGGCTTTTACGGGCAGTTATCCCCCACCTATCTTCTTTGTTTTTTTCTGAATCTTGAGGTGAAGGTATTACTGTCCGTTAATGCGGGATAAATAAATGAGATAACTCTTCATTATTACACTTCAACTGAGAACAATGCAATACAGAACTAAAAAGATTCTGTATTTAATGTCCTTAATTTTTTATTAATAAGTTGTCTAATCCTTGTCTTTTCTGCTATTTTGAAAATATAATCTACTTTGAATATAACTACACATTCCCCAACTTTAATGGTGTACCTAGATGCAACTATGTATTGCTTATATTAGGAAAAATACAAGAAGTTACTTTAGAAGAAACAGAGTATTATCAAACGGTGAAACTCTTTTTGAAGATCGAGGGAGACTATTTCATACAGAAACAAAACCAGCTAATGAACACATTAGCTGGTTTTGTTTCTTATAGTGCTTCTATAAATAATGCTGCTCCCATACCGCCGCCGACACAAAGAGAAGCAATTCCCTTTTCAAGTCCTTGTCTTCTTAATTCATGAATCAAGCTTACTGTAATACGTGCACCTGTACATCCAATTGGATGTCCAAGACTGATTCCACTACCATTTACATTCACTTTTTCACGATTTAAGCCCAATTCTTTTTCTACTGCTAAATATTGCGCAGCAAATGCTTCATTAATTTCAAATAAATCCGCATCGTTTACTGACCAATTTACATTTTCCAATCCTTTTCGAATTGCTGGTGCTGGACCGATTCCCATAATTTTAGGATCTACCCCTGCCATAGAGTATCCTACGATTCTCGCTAATGGTTGCAGCCCTTTTTCTTTCGCTTTTTCTTCACTCATTAGTACTAACGCTGCGCTTCCGTCATTAATACCCGATGCGTTTCCTGCGGTTACTGTTCCACCCTTACGAAAAGCTGCTTTTAAACCCGAAAGTTTTTCTAACGTAATATCTGCACGAGGATGTTCATCTTTGGAAACAACAATCTCTTTTCTACGTTCCTTTATCGTAATCGGCACAATTTGCTCGTCAAAATAGCCCGCTTCGATTGCATGAATGGCACGTTGATGACTTAATACTGCTACTTCATCCTGTTCTTCACGTGAAATTTCATATTGCTCAGCAAGATTTTCCGCAGTTTCCCCCATCATAATATGATTCGTTGGATCTTCTAGCACTTCCCACACCATATCACGAATTTCTCCGTGTTGTAGTCGTTGTCCCCAGCGGTTCTCTTTTAATACATATGGACTAGAGCTCATTGTTTCTACTCCACCTGCAACAACAACATCACTTACACCTAATTGAATTTGCATTGCTGCTGAAATTAATGCCTGCATACCCGAAGCACATTGACGCTGAATTGTGTAACCTGTAACTGTATCAGGAAATCCCGCCATAAGCGCTGCTGTTCTTGCTGTATTTGCCTCATCTGTTCGTTGAATACAGTGACCTAAAATCACTTCATCTACTTCGTGCGGCAAAACACCGCCTTTTTTCACAGCTTCCTGTAATACAGGAACCATTAGTTCAGTCGGTTTTACATTTTTGAAAGCTCCTCCAAATGTTCCAATTGGTGAACGAACTGCAGCTGTAATGACTACATTGCGCATCTTGTACTTTCTCCTCTCCTATGTACCCTAGTGAATTTTTGGATGGAATAACATAAGATGTATATCTATATCTATTATATTATGAGGTAACTAAAAAATCAAAATATTTAATATAATAAAAATAGAAAGAAGGTTCATTCTTCTTCCTACTCTGTTAATGCTAATAAAAATTTTTGAAGGATTTTTTCTGTTGTTGTATTTAATTTCGGTAACTTATCAATTGGAAAATATCGAATGTCTACCCCTTCTTCATCACATTCTATTTCACCATATACGTGATGTGCTTGAAAGGCATTGATTACATTATAAATTTCGTCTCCATGCGGATAACGATAATATAAATCCTGTCCAGAGAGCACACCAAGAAATTGTAAGAAATCTGCTTTTAAACCTGTTTCTTCTCTTAATTCTCTCTCTGCTGTTTCTTCAATTGTTTCTCCTAGCTCCATTGCTCCCCCTGGCAATCCCCAATCATATGTATCAGAACGAAGTTGTAATAATACTTCATTCTTTTCATTTAAAACAATAATTGCTGAGCCTACTATAATAAGTGGTTTTGTTCCAACTAATTCCCTCAGTTCCTGTATATACCCCATTATATAACTCCCCTTTCTTTTCCTCTCCTATCATAGCAAAATTCCTTCTTTATTTGTTTGATACATATAAAAATATTTTCATAAAGCGAAACTTCCATCAGTGGGAGTTTTCCCCATCCCCCACTGATGGTTAGTTGAGCCAATCGGGCTTTTACGGGCAGTTATTCCCCCATCTATCTTCTTTGCTTCTCTCTGAATCTTGAGGCCCGTTAATGCGAGATAAACAAAAAAAGAAGCTAATTCACATTAGCCCCTTTCTTCCTTATTATCTAGCCTACACGGCTCTCATATTTTACTTCTTCAAATGCTCTTTCAATTTCTTCATCTCGGTAATGTACGTATGTAAAACGTCCTAATTCTACTAAACGCGCGATTTCACGCAACGCTTTTGCTTGTTCATACTCTTGTTTTATGGAGACATGAACATAAAACTTCATAAGAGGACGCTCATACAAAGGTTCACCTACTTCCACATATACACTTTCTATCCCTTGTACAACTTGAGCATAACTCGCAAACTGATAAACAGCTTCACGATCTGAAACAATTTTAAATGTATACATGTTTTTTCCCCCTTTTCTTTTTACTATAACAAAAAGTGGATATATAAACGTGTCGAAGTGTGACTATTTTCTGACTTCTTTCAATCAATTTTTTATTTTCCCGGCCAACACACAGCTGCTAATAAAATGAAACTTCCATCAGTGTTTTTTCATCCCCCATTGATGGTTATAACCAATCGGGCACATGCCAGCAGTTATCCCCCACCTATCCTATCTTCTTCATTGCTCTCCGAATTTTAAGGTGGGGGATCTTATAAACAAGTCGTTCCAAAGAAAGTACTCATAATCACAACATTTTCGATTATCTTACTACATATTAATTCCACTGTTAAAAAATCTAACAACAAGAACACTAAATATATATAATTTAATATTACTGTTTATCATAAATCATCCTATTGTAAATATAATAATTTCTTATCAACTTATGTTGTGACATGATAAAAAACTACGCTAAATGATAGTTAATTTGTCCATACATATTCTTTATTTTCACATAAAGTATTGATATAGACATTTTCTATAGTTCATAAAGGAGAGGGTATTGTTGTGTTTTTATTATTATGAGCGCCGTCGAAAAAAACCCCAATATACAGAAAAACAATCTGGATCTGGATCTAAATCTGGATCTAAATCTGGATCTGAATCTGAATCTGGATCTGATCCACAAGAAGAAACTACAAAAAAACATACACACAATCACAATGTTGCTCAGATTTCAGACAGTGGAAATTCCCGCGTAAATTTAAATGTAGACTCTGATTTAGATTCTGAAACAGCTTCTTCGAATCGGCAGTCTACTGATGTAGAACAGGGGCAGGGGCAGGAGCAATCACAAGAGCAGGGACAAGGGCAAGCACAGGGACAAGGACCAGGGCAAGGGCAAGCACAGGGACAAGGACAGTTGAATACAGATGTTACAAACCAATTATTAGCGGCTTTGCTCCCATTTTTAACAAATGCATTAAATAATTCCGCTCAATCCTCACAAAATTACGCAAATCAAAATTATCCAAATCAGAATTACCCAAATCAGAATTACCCAAATCAAAATTACTCAAATCAAAATTACCCAAATCAAAATTACTCAAATCAAAATTACCCAAATCAAAATTACCCAAATCAAAATTACCCAAATCAAAATTACCCAAATCAAAATTACTCAAATCAAAATTACTCAAATCAAAATTACTCAAATCAAAACAACTATAATCGAGACAAATACGATTAGGCTACTAAAACGTAGCCTATTTTTGTAAGGAGGTTTTATCATGCTACCAGAAAACGGCTCAAATATTTCAAACAGCGGAAACTCCCATGTTAATATAAACGTAAACGTCGATACAAGCTCCATTGCCTATGCGATGATGTGCTATTGGCACACGAGCGGTATGATTACGGATGAACAATTTACTCATATGCTAACAAATTTTGGAAATTTGCTTAACAAAGATGATGATATGTTGCCGCATCTTTTATCAAATAAAGAATATTCCCCATACATGATGCGCTCAAAAAATACTGTAGATACATTAAAAACATTTATTCCTCCTCTTTTCAATCGTTAAAGATATTTTCTTTTTATCTCGTCAGAAAAATTCACTATATTTGAGGTGTCTCATATGTGTCCTTACGTTAACATATGTGTTTGCATCGCTCCTGGAGCGAATATTGATAAAGACCGGATTGCTAGGGATATTACAATTACTGAATATATTTGGCATCCTATCGTATTTCAAATTGAAGATATCAGAACGTTAGACGAACCCTATCGTTTTCATGACGGTGAAATTAGTTACATGTCTTCACTAAAATCACAACCAAAGTTGACTTCTTTATTTGCTGAATGTACCGAACGTGCATCGCAAAGTGATATTTATATTTGTTATATCGGTAGTGATTATTTTCAAGAACAATCCGTTATCGCTTGTGCCTATTCTTTATCAACTAATAAACAAATTAAAGGTTACATTGTATTAACAAACGCCGCTTCAGCTTGGAAGAACATGTACACACTCGCACATGAAATTGGTCACATTTTATTCACGCGCCGTGTACAGGACAAGCTTACAAATGCAGATCCCGAATGTCCAAACGGTTCCGAACACCATCCTTCTCCCACAAACCTTATGCATTACATCATTCCTACCCCTTATAAATCACAAATAGATTCCTTATTAACAAATACCCAAAGAGAATTATCTTTAAAAAGTCCCTTATTGCGCAAAGAAAAAAAGTAACCGCTGCAGTTACTTTTTCTTTGTAAATATTAAAATCCTAATCCAACTACAAAACCAAAACAGAAAGAAGAAGAACAAAGGAATTTCATATTCACACGACCTTTACCAAATTAACAGTAGCCCTGCACATATAAATAAAAATGCACACCCAAAATACAAGTACCCAAATTTTTCAAATCGTTCTTCTTTTTCTCCTTCTATTAAATGAAGCTCAGCGTCTTCTAAAAAGTTATTTATATCATCTTCTTTTATTCCTTTTGTTAATAAATATACTTTCATATCAATCAAAAACTTTTTACCTTCTTTAGAAACGTTCATATGTAACCTCCTCGTCTAGATTACTTATTTTTGATTTCCTTTCATTGTTTCAGCGTTAGGAATACAGACTTTATCGTCTGCTTTCCTTTCCCTCTAACAACCGCTGCACACTACTTTGCATCGCTTCCCACCTTTCCATGAAATCATCTAATGCCTCTTCACCTTTTTCTGTTAATGTATAATATTTTCGCTTTGGACCAGATGGTGACTCCTTCATCGTACTCGTAATCAATCCTTCTTTTTGCATACGAATTAATAACGGATAAATACTTCCTTCACTTGCCATTGTAAAACCGTACTGTGCCAGTTTTTCACTCATTTCGTATCCGTATATTTCTCCTTCAGAAATAATAGCAAGCAAGCATCCTTCTAAAATACCTTTTAGCATTTGACTCGTCGACATTATTCAAATCCTCCTTCTATCTTGTTTTACAAGATAGATAAGTATAAGTATCTTGCTTTACCAAGTAGTATAACAAACAGTATTTTGCTTCACAAGATAGCCTGAGCATTTTTTCCAAAAGATTGCAGGATTTCCATCCTTATTTCTCTAAATAGAGCAATAGAGTTAACTATATTCATGAAAGGAATGGAATAAAAAATGTTTATAAATCGCGTTGTATTTTTAACAGGTGCCGCAAGCGGAATTGGATACGAAATGGGAAAAGCCTTTGCAAAAGAAGGCGCAACTGTAATGATTACAGATCGTTTAGAGGACAAGGCACAAGAGGCGGCGAAACAATTACAGAACGAAGGATATAAAGTATTTGGAATGCAATGTGATGTGACAGTAGAACAAGAGATTATACAAGCTATTTCTGAAACAGTTGCACGTTTTGGTTCACTTGATATATTAATTAATAACGCAGGTATGCAATATGTTTCTCCAATTGAAGATTTTCCAACTGAAAAATTTGAAATGCTTATTAAGATTATGCAAATTGCACCATTTGTTGCGATAAAACATGCTTTTCCTATTATGAAAAAACAAAAATACGGACGCATCATTAATATAGCTTCTATTAATGGTCTTGTTGGTTTTGCTGGAAAATCTGCATATAACAGTGCCAAACACGGGGTAATTGGGCTCACAAAAGTAGCAGCATTAGAAGGTGCCGAGTGTAATATTACAGTAAATGCACTTTGTCCCGGCTACGTTGATACGCCTCTTGTTCGCAACCAACTTCAAGATTTAGCGATAACCAGAGATGTCCCGCTTGAACATGTATTAGAGGATGTCATTTACCCGCTTGTACCACAAAAAAGATTGCTTAGCGTGGAGGAAATTTCAGACTACGCCTTATTTTTAGCAAGTGAGAAAGCAAAAGGCATTACAGGACAATCTGTTGTCATTGATGGTGGTTATACCGCACAGTAAAGTTCAGCAAATTTTTTCTTCTATTTAAATATATACAAAAACGGATTGTGCCTTTACCACACAATCCGTTTTCATCACATATTTTATCCCGCTACTTTTGGGCAGTAAGACCCCCACGAAAGCGAAGAAGATAGGCGGGGGATAACTGCCCCTAAGAGCCCGGTTGATTCAACTAACTATCAGTGGGGGATGAAGTCCCCCACACTGATGAAAGTTTCACTTTATTTTGGAGCTTCATATCTTTGCATCTGCTTTGGTAACTTCTCAATCGCGACAATAACGCTATCTAACTTACTTTCAATTCTATGCAGTAAGTATAGCGTAACAACAATTGGAAAGCCAACATTGCCAATAACCGATATCCATTCCTCCATAGTCTCTCCTCCCTTCTTATTATAAGTAAGAGAGACTCCAAAAAAGTGGTAAATAAAAACAAGCTAAATCATTTTTGTTTTTCCGAATATCTTTGCGATTTTCACTTTATAATCCCTTTGCACCTCTAATAAAACAATACTTTTCTAAACATCTTCAATTGTAGTTAATGCCTTATATTCAACAATAGTCGGCAACTTCGTTTAATTCAAAAGAGCGATGGAATCTCCCTTCCAACTAATAGAACGAGGTACTGCTATGCTTATACTCACGCTTTTACTTCCTTCCCCAAAACAATAGAATCAAATAATATATGGAACAAACGAGCATCTGCATTTTCTGTTTTATGTAGAAGTAATTTTCTTCCTAACCGTAATGCATGCCTTTTTGCTTGTAACCTTGTTTCTTTATGAGAAATCTCATCTAAATCTGCAACATGCGCTAATCCAATTGTACGGCGAATGACCTCACATCCTGCAAATCCAACTGCATCAGTGAAAATATTGTTCAGTACAATTGGTAGCCATTGCTTTTCTCTCGTATACGGTTCTACGCCTTCGAGCATCCATAACCTTGTAAATGTTTCTACGAAAACACTCCATGTTTGCTCAATATGATAAAATAATACGCTGCGTTTGTTTTCTTCACGCGACAGTGCATTTAATAATAAATTCGCAATAAATTGACCTAGATCAAACCCTAACGGACCAAATGTCGCAAATTCTGGATCAATCACTTTCGTTTCTGAAGATGATGAAAATATACTTCCCGTATGTAAATCACCGTGAATTAATGATTCTTTTCGCGTCAAAAACTTATACTTACACTGCGCTACTTGTAGCTTCAAGTTTTTATCACACCAAAGTTCGTCAACAACACCCTGTAATTCTTCTTCATACTCATTTGTTTCATGGTTTGCAAATGGATCAGTAAATACAAGATCCTCTGTAATCTTACATAAATCAGGGTTTACAAACTGACTATCTAGCACTCTTTTTTCTTCTGCTTGTAGTCCGAAATCAGATGTGTAAAAAAGAACATGAGCTAAAAAACGCCCGATATGTTTGGATAATAGTGGATAGTCTTCCCCGTTTATCAATCCTTTTCTCGTTATCGTTAAAGCTGATAAATCTTCTATAGCACTAATCGCTAATGTTTCATCGTGCCCATATACTTTCGGTACATACTCTGGTACGTATTTTGCAAAAATTTGCAATGCATCACTTTCAATGGTTGCACGGCGTAAAGATAGCGGCCAACTTTCTCCTACTACCTTTGCGTATGGAAGAGCTTGCTTAAGAATCAATCCCTTCTTCCCATCACGTAAACGAAACACATAATTTAAATTCCCATCACCAATTTCTTCACAAGTGACAACTGCCTTTTCTGAAAAATAACCATTTTCTTTCGCATATGTAACGGCTGTTTCTTCTGTTAATTGTTTGTATCCCATTTTGATTCCCCCTAAATGTATTGGGGTTTTTCATCATAAAAAACCCCTTTCGATGACGAAAGAGGTTTGAAGATTCACTTCTCCCCTCTTATCTATCAGAAAGTTTCTCTTTCTGTTGGAATTAGCACCGTGCCTTACTAGGCGCGAACTGTGCGCCCCATTTCACAATGGTATTACGGTCGGTTGCTGGGCTTCATCGGGCCAAATCCCTCCACCTGCTCTTGATAAGAGTATATAGTTGTCTGAATTTTTTAGTTTCTGTTGTTGACTATACCAAGAATAAAAATTGTTTGTCAATACTTTTTTCACTTATACAATTCTGGTCGGCGATCAAAAAAAACAGGAATCCCTTTACGCACTTCAGAAATCTTCTTTACATCTAATGTTCCATACAAAATCATTTCTGTTTCATCTGCCTCATTTACGACTTCTCCCCAAGGATCAATAATAAGAGAATGGCCTGCAAATACATTATTCGGATCACGTCCAGCACGATTGCACGCTACAACATAACATTGATTTTCAATTGCCCTTGCTTGAAGTAATAACCGCCAATGCGCTAAGCGAACAAGTGGCCACTCTGCTACAACGAATAATACTGTTGACCCGTGTGCAGCATGAACACGTATCCATTCTGGAAAACGAATATCATAGCAAATTGTTCCTGCGCACGGTATATCCTCTAATAGAAAATGCCCAGTTTCATTTCCAGCAATTAAATATTTATGCTCATCCATCAGTTGAAACAAATGAACTTTACTATATTCAGCCACAATTTCTCCGCTTCGATTACTAATATACATTGTATTTGTAACACCTTTCTCTGTCTGCTTAGCAATCGATCCTCCAACAATATTCACACAATTTTGCTTACCCCACTTTGATAATAATTGTTTCGTGTATTTCCCATCTGGGTCAGCAATTTCAGGAAGACGTTCCAAATCATACCCTGTTGTCCATAACTCTGGTAATACAATAACGTCTGGCTTTTCCTTCATCGCTTCGTTTATTTTTTTTTCGGCATGTTCTATATTTTTTTCTACATTCCCAAAAGTAATATCCATTTGAATACAAGCAATTTTCATTAATTTCTCCCTACTCCCTTTTATTTTTTCTTTACAAAAAGTTGGAAAGATTATATTATTTGTCACTAGAATTGTAACAACTTTCAAAAGAGGTGGAAAGTATGAAGCATTTTCAATCTTCTGAGTCATTAACATTATTACCAACACAATTTTTTGCTTCGCTCGTCACAAAAGTCAACAAAGCCGTGCAAGCTGGTCATGATATTATTAACTTAGGACAAGGAAATCCAGATCAGCCAACGCCAGCGCATATCGTAGCAGCGCTACAGCGTGCAGCAGAACAACCAATTCATCATAAATATCCGCCATTTCGCGGGCATGAAAGCTTAAAAGAAGCTGTCGCTACGTTTTATGAGTGTGAATACGGTGTACAGTTAAATCCCAAAACCGAAGTAGCTGTTTTATTTGGCGGGAAAGCCGGATTAGTTGAGCTACCGCTTTGTTTTACAAATCCAGGCGATACAATTCTCGTTCCTGATCCTGGCTATCCAGATTATTTATCAGGTGTTGCCTTAGCGAAAGCAAAACTTGCAACAATGCCATTATTAGCAGAAAATCATTTTTTACCTGATTATACAAAGATTGATTCCCAAACTGCTGAACAAGCAAAATTAATGTTTTTAAACTATCCGAACAATCCAACAGGAGCCATTGCAACAACAAAATTCTTCGAGAAAACTATATCGTTTGCAAACAAACATGACATTTTAGTTTGTCATGATTTCGCGTATGGTGCCATTGGCTTTGATGCTAAAAAGCCAATTAGTTTCTTACAAGTTGATGGAGCAAAAGATGTTGGCATTGAAATTTATACATTATCAAAAACATATAATATGGCAGGGTGGCGCATTGCGTTTGCTGTTGGGAATGAAAGTGTCATTGAAGCAATCAACTTATTACAGGATCATATGTATGTCAGTATTTTTGGTGCCGTGCAAGAAGCTGCTCGCCAAGCGTTATTAAGTCCGCAAACTTGCGTAGATGAACTAGTTGAACGCTATGAATCTCGAAGAAATGCTTTGATTACTACCTGTCATTCTATCGGTTGGAATGTGGTTGCACCAAAAGGATCTTTTTTTGCATGGCTGCCTGTTCCAGATGGGTATACTTCAGAACAATTTGCTGATGTATTATTAGAGCAAGCTCACGTTGCCGTTGCACCAGGTGTCGGCTTTGGTACACATGGGGAAGGTTACATTCGCGTTGGCTTATTACATACAGAAGAACGCCTTCGCGAAGCGGTCCATAGAATTAATCAATTAAAAATTTTCAAAAAATCATTGACAACATAAAAATTCTCTGTCAGAATTCAGTTATCAAAAATATTAAAACATTTCCGAATACTTCTTATCAAGAGCAGGTGGAGGGACGAGCCCGATGAAACCCGGCAACCGATCTATTTTATATAGGCACGGTGCTAATTCTCGCAGCATTAAGCTGACAGATAAGGAGCTGGTTGTAAAAAAACCTCTCCTTAGCTGAGAGGTTTTTTTATTCAACTAGGAGGTTATGAAAATGAGCGGAATAACAGCGACATATTTAATTCATGATGATTCTCAAAATTTAATTCAAAAGGCAGAGCAAATCGCCCTCGGCTTAACGGTTGGTTCGTGGACACACTTACCCCAATTACTACAAGAACAATTAAAACAACATAAAGGCTCAGTCATTAGCGTAGAAGAATTAGAAGATAATGAAAAAATAAATATATACCTTGATAAAAAAGTAAAACGCGGTCTTATTAAAATTCATTATCCATCTGCTAACTTTAGTACCGACTTACCAGCGGTTTTTACAACTGTTTTCGGAAAGCTATCACTGGATGGAGAAATTAAATTAATTGATTTGACATTTTCTGATGATATAAAAAAATGTTTTCCAGGTCCTAAATTTGGTATCGATGGGATACGAAGCACTTTGAATGTTCACGATCGCCCTCTTCTCATGAGTATTTTTAAAGGAATGATTGGTCGTAATATCGGTTATTTAAAAACACAGCTTCGTGATCAAGCAAGCGGCGGTGTAGACATTGTAAAAGATGATGAAATTTTATTTGATAATCCGTTAACACCACTGTCAGAACGCATTCGGGCTGGAAAAGAAGTATTGCAGTCTGTATACGAAACATACGGTCATAAGACGTTATACGCTGTTAACTTATCCGGACGAACTTATGATTTAAAAGAGAAAGCAAAACAAGCAGTTGCAGCTGGAGCTGATGTATTACTCTTCAATGTATTTGCTTATGGACTTGATGTTTTACAAGCATTAGCTGAAGACGATGATATTTCTATCCCAATCATGGCACATCCAGCAGTAAGTGGAACTTACATCGCATCTGAATTATATGGATTTTCGTCTTCCTTATTACTAGGTAAACTACTTCGCTATGCAGGCGCAGATTTCTCATTATTTCCATCACCTTATGGAACCGTTGCTTTAAAAAAAGAAGAAGCACTTTATCTAGCAAAAGCACTTACAGATGAAAACGAACCATTGAAACGAAGCTTTCCTGTTCCATCTGCTGGTATTCACCCAGGACTTGTTCCACTTCTTATTCGTGATTTTGGTCAGCAATGTGTCATTAATGCTGGTGGCGGTATTCACGGACATCCATTTGGTGCACAGGGAGGCGGAAAAGCATTTCGAGCTGCCATCGATGCAACGCTAACAAACACACCGCTGTATGCAGTTGATGATTCTTATTTACAAGCAGCCCTTCGTTTGTGGGGCGACCCTTCTAAAGAGGTGAAATCATGAGCATTCACATTTTTTGCGATTTCGATGGCACAATTACAAATAACGATAATATCGTTGCCATTATGGAAAAGTTTGCACCGCCGGAAGCGGAAACAATTAAACAACAAATTTTATCACAAAAACTTTCTATTCAAGAAGGTGTAGGAAAACTTTTTTCTCTATTACCTACAAGTTTACAAAATGAGATTACAACTTTCATAAAAAAGACTGCTGTCATTCGTTCTGGTTTTGAAGAATTCGTACAGTTTGTCCAAACAAAGAACATCTCACTTCATATTATATCAGGAGGAATGGACTTTTTCGTTTATCCTCTTCTTGAAGAACTTATAGATTCTAATCAAATTTACTGTAATGCAACTGATTTTTCGGGTAAAACAGTTCAAGTAAACTGGCCATATCCATGTGATGAGCATTGCGAAAATGAATGTGGTCTTTGTAAATCAACACTTATTCGCAATTTAAGTTCACAAAATGATTTTAAAATCATAATTGGTGATTCTATTACAGATTTACAAGCAGCAAAGCTTGCTGACAAGGTATTTGCTCGTGACTTTCTTATTACAAAATGTAAAGAACATCACATTTCTTATACACCGTTTGAAACATTTCACGATATACAAAACGAAGTGAAGCAATTGTTGGAGGTGATAAAGTGAAACAACTATTTCGTCAATGGCAAGAACTGAGTGAACTGAAAAAAGAATTAACCGACCGGAACTGGTTTCCAGCAACAAGCGGAAATATTTCAATAAAAGTGAGTGACAATCCCCTTACCTTTCTCATTACAGCAAGCGGAAGAGATAAAACAAAAACAACACCCGACGATTTTCTGTTAGTCGATCAAAATGGAACCCCTGTTTTAGAAACAGATTTACGCCCTTCTGCAGAAACATTGTTGCATACTCACATTTATAATCATACAAACGCTGCATGCGTCTTACACGTCCATACAACCGATAATAATGTAATTACAAACGTATACGACAAAGAAGTTGTGCTTTGTAATCAAGAAATTATTAAAGCACTCAATATTTGGGAAGAAGGAGCTTCTATTCGTATTCCAATCATTGAAAATTACGCTCATATTCCAACGTTAGGTGAGAGCTTTCGCAATCATATTTACGAAGATGCAGGAGCTGTTTTAATTCGCAATCACGGTATTACAGTATGGGGAAAAGATAGCTTTGATACAAAAAAGAGATTAGAAGCATACGAGTTTTTATTCCAATTTCATATTAAACTGTTATCAATTAAAGGAGGCGTTCAACATGGCACAAATTCGTATTCATGAAGTTAATACTCGTATTGAAAAAGAAATAGAAGTACAACAGTTTTTACAAACTGAAGGTGTTTTGTATGAGAAATGGGATATCACAAAACTTCCTGGTCATTTACAAGAAAACTATGCATTAACTGATGAAAATAAGAAAGAAATTTTAGAAGTATTCGCAGAAGAAATTGCTGATGTTTCTAAGCGCCGCGGCTATCAAGCGAGCGATGTCATCTCACTTTCTCATGCAACACCGAATCTAGATGAATTGTTAGTAAACTTTAAACAAGAGCACCATCATATTGATGATGAGGTTCGCTTTATTGTTAGCGGACATGGCATTTTTGCCATTCAAGGAAAAAACGGTCGTTTCTTTGATGTTGAACTTGAACCAGGCGATTTAATTTCGGTTCCTGAAAACGCGAGACATTACTTTACACTTCAAGATGATCGTCAAGTTGTTGCAATTCGTATTTTTGTGACAACTGAAGGTTGGGTTCCTATTTACTAAGGTAGTACGTTGAATAAAAGGAGTGGATTCCCCTTTTTCTTCCTTTTATTCACTCTACATATATACATCCTCCTATAGGCAGGTTTATCTCTATACAGGAGATAAACCTGCATTTTTTGTTGAATAATTTTTTACAATTTTATGAACATTTTGTGAACTTTTTCTGAATATTCTGTTTAAAATGTGTTATAATACAAATAATAGAAAAAACAAGTGGAATTGTAAAAAGGAGGAAGGGAATATATGGAGTTAATTTTAGCCATTCTTTTCGGTGTCGTTTGCGGGTCTATACCTGCTGTTGTGGGAGCCATTATGGAGGAATTAGAAGTTGGTATGATTGGTTTTGTCGCATCTTCTGTAAGCGCTTTATTTTTTGGTTTATATGGTGCAATTCCTGTTTGTTTACTGTTTGCACTATATATATTACGTCATTCTCGCACAAAACGATTTACTCGAACTAGAATGGCTGAAGTCATTCCCTTTCCAATTGAAAAAGCACGCCGAGCAACAGGCCTTTCCTAAATAAAAAAGTCCTCATATGAGGACTTTTTTATTTATTTTCTTCTAAAAATTGAAATAGCTCCTGTAAATGAAGTGCATCCTCTCCATAACTAACCGAAACATAAAATTTCCCGTCTACTTCTGCATTCATATATAAATCAATGAGATCACGTTCGTACTTTAACGCTAAATAAAATTCCATCTCTTCTAGCATTTCTTTCGTTGTTCGAATGACATAACGACCTGTTTCATCTCTACCATATTCAAATACCGGTTCAAAACTATACTTCTTTTTAAACGCAGCCAGTTGCTTATCATTAATATAAATTGTTTCTGCGCGCTGTACCGTATCAATGATAATATCAAATTTCTCTAAACCCATACACTCACTCCTTTATGTATCGTTTATATAATGCCTGTGTGCCGCTATTTTCTTCACCGTCTTGCATCAATTGTTCATATAATTCTCGCGCAAGAGCTAAGCCAGGCGCAGATAACCCAAGTTGTTCTGCTTCTGCTAACGCAATTTTCATATCCTTAATAAAATGTTTTACGTAAAATCCTGGTTCAAAATCACCTTGTAACATGCGCGGTGCTAAATTACTTAATGACCAGCTACCTGCTGCACCAGTAGAAATACTTTGTAACACTTTTTCTGGATGTAAACCTGCCTTTTTTGCATAAGCAAGTGCTTCACATACACCAAGCATATTAGATGCAATCGCAATTTGGTTGCACATTTTTGTATGTTGGCCACTACCTGCATTTCCTTGCAATATAATGTTTTTGCCTAACAATTCAAATAACGGAAAGCATGCTTCATATACTTCTTCATCCCCACCGATCATAATCGCAAGGCTTCCTTCTTTTGCTCCGATATCTCCGCCCGATACGGGGGCATCTAATACATGAATTCCCTTGCTCTTCCCTTCTTCATAAATACGTTTCGCAAGAGTTGGTGTTGATGTTGTAAAGTCAATCGTAATCGTCCCTCGTTCTGCATGAGTAAGAATCCCCTCTGCACCAAAGTATACTTCTTCCACATCATGTGGATAACCAACCATAGTCATTACAACATCTACTGTTCTTGCAATTTCCTTAGGAGAATCGCACCAGTACGCACCTTCTTCAATCAAAGCTGCTGTTTTTTCTTTTGTACGATTATATACATAAACAGTATAACCAGCTTTTAATAAATGACGCACCATACTCTTTCCCATAACACCTGTACCAACAAAACCAATAGAAGCTGGTGGCAATATCTGCTTCATCTTCTCATCCCCTTTTCTCTAATAAATCACTCACAAGTTTACGAAATTCATTATTAAACTCATCATCAATTCCATTTTGCACATTTGAGAATTCAATTACAAATAATTGTTTATCCCAATTAAAATTGTTAAATGTATTCCATCCCGAAAGTACACCATGATTATGATAATAATCTGGATATATATATAAGCTAAATGCATATTTTTTTTCTGAAGATGGTGTTAGCATTAATTTTAAGCTTTCAGCAGAGATAAGCTTACCTGTCATAATTGCTTCATCTAACTTTTTCATATCATGCACCGTTGTATACATCTCTCCGCATCCATATAACCAATTCATTGCTAATTTAGGCGCTAGCACAAGTTCATTCTCTTTCTTTTTATATCCTTTTGAAAAATTCACATCTCCTGCTGGTGTCTCTCCCATACCTGACTCTGTCATCCCCGCGGGAATAAAGATATGATCTGTAACGTATTGTGCTACAGATTGTCCCGAGTTTTTTTCTAGAATATAAGCTAGCAACATATAATTATAATCTGAATATAACCAGCCACTTCCAGGTTGAAAAGCAGTTGACTGTTGTCCAATCCATGTCACTAAACTAAGACGGGATGCCGCATTGACTTTCCCTTTTCCATGATCAGGGAGTCCCGATGTATGCGTTAATAAATGATACAACGTAATATTTTTATTAACAGGAAAAGAAGGAATATATTTATTCACGTTATCCTGTATATTTATTTTTCCTTGTTCTTGCAACTGTAGAATCGACACCGCAATTGTCGTTTTTGTAATAGAACCAATTCGATATTTTGTTTGCGGCGTATTTTCAATTTGTTTTTGTACATCCGCATAGCCATACCCTTTATCTAATATTGTACGGCCTTGATATGAAACGAGAACTGAGCCATTAAATTGTTTATCTTTTAAATATTGTTCTAGTTTTTGTGCAACAGCCGTATAATCAATTTCTTTTTCTCTTTCTTTTATTGTATCAGTAGAGGGTATTGTTTTTATTGACTTCGCTTCTTTTTTAGCAGGTAATTTAAAAAAGAAATAGCTCCCAACTAATAAAATAGAAAGCAAAACAATAATTGTACTCCATAACGTCTTCATTACTAAAAATCCTCCATCGCATCTTAAATAATCATTCCCCCCTCACCATTATCCGATAATAAAAAAAAATCGCAACAATTTGTTGCGAAAAAATGTTACATTTTTTCTTTTCTATATAAGCACACTTGATTTTTCCCCTTTTTCTTTGCTTCATATAATGCAACATCTGCTCGATGCATCAATATTTCTTTTGTAATTCCATTTTCATATGCAGCAACACCAAAGCTTGCTGTGATATTTGAAATTCCAGAAAATTTTTTTGTTTCGATAAAAAATCGAAGCGATTCCGCAATTTGAAATGCTTCTTTTTCTGTTGTATGAGACAAAAAAATAATAAATTCTTCTTCGCTCCACCGTGCAAAAACATGATGCGACTGTAATTTTGCTGTCACAAGTTCCGCTAGTTGTACCAATGCTAAATCTCCAAAATCATGACCATATGTGTCATTTACTTTTTTGAAATCATCAAGATCAAATAAAATAAGAGCAAATGATTGGCTCATTCGTATAGCAGTTTCCCAACCTTGTGAAAATAGTCTTTGAAACTTCAACCGATTATAAATATTTGTTAAGGAATCAATTGTTGCTAAGCGCTCTTGTTCTTTATACTCTTCTTCTAACTCTGTAATATCTGTACATGTAACGATGAATCTCGTTACATCATCCGGCAAAGGAGCAATACGTAACAAAAACACAGTTGCTTCTTCAGCCTCATTATACATTTTGATTTTTCTTGATTTCGTTAAGCAATCATCAATCCACATTGTATCATTTTCTGCAATATAATACCCATTCTCCTCTGCAAAATGTTCAGCAAATGTCATGTGATGCTCATGATATGACATAAGATCTTCATATCCGAAAAAACGTAAAAAATTTGTATTGCAATCTATAATTTCATCATCTTCTACAATAAACAACAAATCATTCTGAAAATCGAATATCATTTGAAGTAACTCTTGTTGTAATATGACTTGTTTTAACAATGACAACTCATACACACTCTTTTGCACTTCAGCAAGTATAGATTGAGGCGTAATTGGAGGTAACACAATGTTTCGTACCCCAAGTTTAATAAGTTCAACAAACTGAGATGTAACTTGTGCACTCCATACAATGATAAAAGAAATATTTGAAGTAAATAATTCTTTTACAAATTCGACTTGAGAAGCATGAGAAATATATATAATTACGATTTGTGGTTGAACTTTTTCAAACAATATTTTCCCGTCCTTAAAACTATGTGCCAAAAACAAGCACTTTGGCTTTAACGTTGCAACTGTATGTTGCTCGTTATGACCTTCTTCAATATACAATACATTCACATCGAGATCTTGTAATACATTTTGAAAAACGGTATGTTCCAATAAAAAATGCAGAATGTTCACCACTAGGTTTTCACTCACTTCATTTATCCCATTCTTACAAGCTTAAGAATCCCTTACGATAGAGTTCATCACTTATAAGAACTTGATTTGTTCAACAAACCATCACATGGCTGTTTCACGTTACATAAACCTTTTGAAGCCCTGTATCATCTTTTTATTGTATGACAACAATAAGTGAGACGTTTGTGCGAATATCTTCTTTTATTCATATCTTTTTTAAAACACTTGACAATAGAACTGCATATATTATATCCTTTTACAGTATCTACTTACAAAATGTAAGTTAAGAACATTTTTACATTCAACTCATTTACAAATAGAAACAAAGGTTGGAGGAATTATAATGACACAGCAAGATTTCTTTACTGTTTTATACGAACGCACATCTAATCGTGCTTTCAACCCTGAAAAAGAAATTTCAAAAGAAGAATTATATGATATTTTAAAAGCTGCTGGCCAAGCACCATCAGCATGGAATTTACAACACTGGAAGTTCCTTGTATTCCAAGGAGAAGATGTACAACGTCGCTTACATCCAATTGCATATAATCAACAACAAATTCTTGATGCCTCTGCAGTTGTCGCTATATTAGCTGACTTAGAAGCATATAAAAATGTTGATGCTGTATACGGTCCACTTGTAGAACAAGGACTTATGCAAGAAGAAGCAAAAAATCGTTTGTCACAAAATATTGAAGGTGCATATCAACGTGAACAATACCCACGCGATGCCGCATTCTCTAATGCATCTTTAGCAGCAATGCAACTTATGCTTGCAGCAAAAGCAACTGGTTGGGACACATGTGCAATTGGAGGTTTTAACCCGCAAGCATTAATGGAAGAGTTTAACGTGTCTTCTCGCTACCTTCCAATTATGTTAATTACAATTGGTGAATCTACATTAGCAGGTCACCCAGCACCACGCATGAGCGTAGAACAAGTAACAGAATGGGCAAAATAAAGTGAAACTTCCATCAGTGGGGGTTTTCTTCATCCCCCCACTGATGGTTAGTTGAACCAATCGGGTACTTACGGGCAGCTATCTTCCACCTATCTTCTTCGCTTTCTCTGAATCTTGAGGTGGAAGTCTTACTGCCCGTTAGTGTGGGATAAAATGAAACCTCCATTAGTGGAGGTTTTTTTCATTCCTCACTAATGGAAAGCTCTCACCAATCAGACACGTGACAGCAGTTATTCTCCATCTATCTTCTTCACTTCTCTCTAAATATTAAGAAGGGCTTACTACCTAGGAATAGCAGACTGTACTCTAAAGATGCTTTTTTGTTACAATTATGATACAATAGTAACAAATTGATAACAAGTGAGGGATTTTCGTTGAATTTATCTGGAAGCTTTATCGCAATATTGTGCTATCTAGTCACAGTACTACTTCTATACTTCGTTGGAGATATGACAAATATTGCGATGCTACAGTTTTCAAAAGAAACAGCGCTTCAGTCCGAAATTGGTCAGCATGCTGGTCGTTCCGTTGCACCACTACTATTAGCACTTCCTGTATATATCATTGTTTTATATAAAAGCAAAAAAATATAAAGACTGTCTTTATTAAAAAGAGGCAGTCTTTTTTCTATACATATCCGCTTATTGTCCAAACTCTCATTTCCCTCTTCTCATATGTTATAAGAAGAATAACAACATTCTACCTAAAACATTTATTATTTTCCTAAAAAATAGGAAAAAATCTTAAAAAATTTTTCCACTGTGTCCAAACAAAGCATGTACCTAGAGCATATCTTATTAATGTGAAGGGGGTGAGAATTATGTTCGGAGGATGTTTTGGATTTGATGGCTGCCGTAGCGGTGTACGCAGCGACCGCCGTTTCCGTAGCGACCGCCGTTTCCGTAGCGACTGCCGTAGCGGTGTACGTACTGGTCATAGAAATCGTTTTTGCAACGTTCTTAGAAATCTTTGTGTCGGTACTCGAATCGCTCTATTAACAGTTAGAGATAATGGTACTTTTACTAACGTTGTATTCGAGGGATTTTCAAATGGCGTAGCACTTTTCTCAGGAGGCAATATACCTGGTGGAGGCTTATTACGTGTTTGCCCAGATGATGTTGTAGCTATCGTTTTCTAATAAAAGTCAGTAATTTCCAGGGAGGCAATAGCTTTCCTGGTTTTATTTCTACTCACAAATATGAAAAGTTGATTAACCCGAAAACAATTAAATAGAATACAAATTCAATAAAAAAGTGAATTGTATAAAAAAACCTGAGACCGATTTCAATCAGCTCAGGTTTTTTCATTAAATGCTTTTTACAAGTTCTACTACTTCTTCAGCAGTTGACATATTTAAAGCTTTTTGTGCTAACTCTTCCATTTGCACTTTTGAAAGCTTACGAATTTGTGTTCTTGCTGGAAGAATAGATGTTGCACTCATGCTAAACTCATCTAATCCTAATCCAACTAATAACGGAATTGCTAAAGCATCTCCTGCCATTTCACCGCACATACCAGCCCATTTCCCTTCTTTATGAGCTGCATCAATCACCATTTTTACAAGACGTAAAATTGCTGGGTTATATGGTTGGTATAGGTAAGAAACGCGTTCATTCATACGATCTGCTGCCATTGTGTATTGAATTAAATCATTTGTTCCGATAGAGAAGAAATCTACTTCTTTTGCAAACTGATCAGCTAACACCGCAGAAGCTGGGATTTCTACCATCATACCAACTTCAATGCTATCAGAAACCACTGTACCAGCTTGCACAAGTCTTTCTTTTTCTTCTAATAAAATTGCCTTTGCTTGACGGAATTCATCAAGAGTTGCAATCATCGGGAACATAATTTTTAAATTACCGTATACACTCGCACGAAGTAATGCACGAAGTTGTGTACGGAAGATATCTTGTTCTTCTAAGCATAAGCGAATTGCACGGTAGCCTAAGAACGGGTTCATTTCTTTTGGTAAATGTAAGTATGGAAGCTCTTTATCGCCACCAATGTCAAGTGTACGAACAACAACCGGCTGACCTTCTCCTACACCTTCAAGAACAGCTTTGTATGCTTCAAATTGCTCTTCTTCTGTTGGAAGGTTGTCACGGCCCATGTACAAGAATTCTGTACGATATAGACCAACGCCTTCTCCACCGTTGTCAATAATACCTTTTACATCTTTTGGTGTACCGATGTTTGCTACAAGCTCAACGTGATGACCATCTGCCGTAACTGTTGCTTCATTCTTTAATTTTGCCCATTCTGCTTTTTGCTCTTCAAATTGTGCTTTCTTTTCTTCATAAACACGAAGAGTCTCTTCAGATGGGTTTACAATTACTTCTCCATCTAAACCGTCGATGATTACGATATCACCGTTTTGAATTTGCTCCATCACAACTTTTGTCCCAACAACAGCTGGGATTTCCATTGAACGAGCCATAATTGCAGAGTGAGACGTACGTCCACCAATATCAGTTGTGAAACCTTTTGCATATTTACGATTTAATTGTGCTGTATCAGACGGTGTTAAATCTTCTGCAATGATGATTACTTCTTCGGAGATTGTACTTGGGTTTGAGAAGTTAATTCCAAGTAAGTGTGCAATAACACGCTTTGTCACGTCGCGAATATCCGCTGCACGTTCTTTCATGTATTCATTATCCATGCTCTCAAACATAGTAATAAACATTGATGCAACTTCATCCATCGCAAATTCAGCGTTTGCTTTTTCGTTTTTCACTTTATCTTTTACTGGGTTTACTAGTTCTGGATCATTTAATACTAGTAAATGTGCTTCAAAGATAGCCGCTTTATCAGCTCCAAGCTCAGCAAAAGCATGATTTTTAATTGCTTCTAATTCAGACTTTGATTTCTCAAGCGCAGCTTCTAAGCGTGCGATTTCCGCAGCTTCATCCGTAATCGATTTCTTTGCAATATTAAATTCAGGATTTTCTAGACGGAACGCCTTTGCAATTGCAATACCACTTGACGCGGCGATCCCTTTAATGTTAAGAGTCATTATTCTCCTAATCCTTCGTTTTTCATAGTTTCTTCGATAGCTGCTACTGCTTGAGCTGCATCATCACCATTTGCAGTGATTTTGATTTCTGCGCCTTGTTGAATACCTAAAGACATAACACCCATGATTGATTTTAAGTTTACAGTTTTGCCGTTATATTCTAAGTTAATATCAGCACCAAATTTGCTTGCTGTGTTTACAAGTAAAGTTGCTGGACGAGCATGAATTCCTGAGTCGCTAGTTACTTTAAAGATTTTTTCCATAATGATCTATCTCCTTTAAACTACAGTATATTTTAAGTTGTATAGACGTGAGTACTACACTTTCTATTGTATATAATAGGCGATGCCTGGTCAACTACATCGCCTATTATAATTGTAAACAATTTGCGTCTAAATTTTACTGAATTTCAATAACGTTTGTTTCACCTTTTTGGACATTATCTTGCTTTTTAATTTCAACTTTTTGTCCTTCTTGTAAGTTTGTGAAAACAATTGGCGTAATAATAGAAGGCGCATTTTCTTTTACAAATGCTATATCTACTTTTAATAAAGGCTGGCCTTGCGTTACTTTATCACCTTGAGAAACTAGTGCTTCAAAGCCTTCTCCATTCAATTTCACTGTATCAATACCGAAGTGAATTAAAATTTCTTTTCCGCCTTCAGATTGAATACCGATCGCATGTTTCGTTGGGAATACGTTCACAATTTCACCATTTACCGGAGAAACTACAGTTCCTTCCGCTGGTTCAATCGCAAATCCATCCCCCATCATTTTTCCGGAAAACACTTGATCTGGCACTTCTGTAATCGGTAAAATTTTACCTTCAATCGGAATCGCAATTACTTCATTTACATCTGCTTTTTGTACAGGCTCTTCTACTTTTGCAGGTGCTTCTTTTGGAACATGCACTGCACGACCTGCCATAATATCTTGAATTTGTGATTTTAACGTATCAGATTTCGGACCGAAAATCGCTTGAATATTGTTACCAACCTCAAGAACACCTGCTGCTCCAAGCTCTTTTAAACGATCTTTATTTACATCTTTTTGATCCTTTACTTGAACGCGTAAACGTGTAATACAAGCATCTAAAGAAGCGATGTTTTCTTTTCCGCCAAACGCTACTAAAATTTCACCTGGAAGCTCGCCTGCTTCTACTTTTCCTGCTCCTTCAACCTCTTCTACTACTTCACGACCTGGTGTTTTTAAATCCCATTTGCGAATTGCAAAACGGAATCCGAAATAGTAAATCACTGCTAATACAAGACCAACAATAATTACCCACCACCATGCGGTACGGCCTGGTAATACACCAAATAGCATAAAGTCAATTAAACCACCGGAGAATGTCATCCCGATTTTAACGTTTAAAAGTTGCATAGCCATAAATGATAAACCAGCAAATACTGCATGTATTCCAAATAGTACAGGTGCTACGAATAAGAATGAGAACTCAATTGGTTCTGTAATACCTGTTAAGAAAGATGTTAACGCAGCAGATCCTAAAATACCAGCTGCCATTTTTTTATTTTCCGGACGTGCTTCATGATACATTGCTAATGCTGCTGCTGGAAGACCGAACATCATAAACGGATATTTACCTGTTGTAAATGTACCAGCTGTTAATGTGACACCATCTTTTAATTGTGCCATGAAAATCTTTTGGTCACCGTGGATAACTTCACCTGCTGCATTTGTATATGAACCGAACTCAAACCAGAACGGCGCATAGAAAATATGATGTAATCCAAATGGAATTAAAGACCGCTCAATCAAACCGAACATAAATGCTGCTAACGTTTTATTTGCATCAATCATTTGATGTGAAAACGTATTTAAAGCACCTTGAATCGGTGGCCAAACAAAGCACATTGCAATCCCTAAAAGTAAAGAGAATGTTGCCGTTGCAATTGGCACGAAACGTTTACCGGCAAAAAATCCTAAATATGATGGCAATTCGATGTTGTAGTATTTGTTATAGCAATATGCCGCTAATATCCCGACAATAATACCACCAAACACTCCTGTTTGAAGTGTTGGAATACCTAATACATTTGCATAAGCTGGATCTGCAAAACCAGTTTTAATTGGATCTCCAGCTTTGCTTGTTACTTGAACTAGCTTGTCTACTCCTAAGAATACGCTCATCGTTTTGTTCATAATTAAGTATCCAACGAAGGCCGCTAATCCAGCTACTCCGTCTCCATTCGATAACCCGATGGCAACCCCTACTGCGAATAATAATGCAAGGTTTGCGAAAATAATGTCACCAGATTGTTCCATGATTTTTGCAACTAGAACAAACCAATCTGCTTTTAAAGCAGGGATTAAATTTGTTAACTGTGGATTTTGAAATGCATTACCAAATCCAAGTAAAATACCTGCCGCCGGAAGGATAGCAACTGGAAGCATCAATGCTTTTCCGACTTTTTGAAGAACACCAAAAATCTTTTTAAACATTTGGATTCTTCCTCCCTTTCTTTTTTATTTTTACTTTCGGCAAATGCAAAAAGGCATGAGTTAAAAAAAGGTAGAAAATAGCTATCAAGGAGTAGTATGTCCCTTTCAACAGCTACCATTCCAACCTCTTCTTCACTCATGCCTGATCGAATCAGTAACACGTGTCGAATCGTAATGAAATAAGTGCGATATTCAATTCACGCAAACGTTTCCGTTTATCGATGCGCAACATTTGTCGAAAATAATAACTTTCTGTAAGATTATTATACATAAGTGATGTAAGCGATTCAACAACTTTTTTTAACGTTTACATTTTCGACAAAATCAAACAATTTCTACATTTCTTCTACCTTCACTAAACGCTGTAAGTGCATCGTTAAATAAATCGATTCCGCTTCATACACAGGCAGTTGCAATTGATTTTGCATTACTTTAACAAGTTTCCATGCCAAATTATAGCACTCTGGAAATTCAGCTTTTAAAAGGTCTGCAAAATGTTGTGATTCTTCCACTTGTTCACCATTTTTCACACGTTCAATCGTGTATTGCAAATGCCGAACAAGACGTAAATAATGAATGCTCTCTTTGTCTAACACGATCTGTAAATTTTCTTCAATTAAAGAGATGAGATGAGCAATCAATCTAGAATTTTGATTAATAGAAGACACCTCAGAGTTTGTAATAGAGCTATAAATATGCAATGCGATAAATCCAATCTCGCCTTCTGGAAGATGGATATTTAAGCGAGAGTTAATTAATTCTACAACTTCCTCTGCAATTTTATATTCTTTTGGATACAGTACTTTCGTTTCCACTAAAAATGGATTGTCTACTGTAAATCCTTGCTTTAATCGCTTAATTGCAAAAGCAATATGATCCGTTAAAGCAATATGAATATGCTCATTTAACGGTGTATCTACTCGATCTTGAATATAAAACATAAGATCATTCATTAATTCTATTAACTTCTCGCTCACATGCGGAACAAGAAGTTTATATTGTTCACGTTCACGTTCATTTGTTAACACGAACATTTTTTCAATCTGTTCTACTTGTAACATTTCTTTTGCTTTTTTGCCAAACCCAATTCCCTTTCCAATGACAACTACTTCTTCATGTTCTGGATGGGCAGCAATAATAACATTATTATTTAAAACTTTTTTAATTTCGAGACAATTATTCATACAACACCACCCTTGCGCGTAAAAAGGTCTTCTTTCATGTTACAGAACAATCTTATTTTTCGTCAATGTAAAACATCTACCATTTTGTAAATGTCGTTTTTTAGACATGATTGTATGAGATGCGTATAATGTAAAGATATACGTCTAGTAGAAAGGAGCAACACCATGATTAAAATGTTCATAAGCGATATTGATGGCACAATGATGCAACACGGAGGTGTAATCGATGAACAAGATATAGATGCACTGCGTAGCCTTGCTGACCAAAATATAATCCTTTGTTTCGCTTCTGGAAGACTTGATAATGAAATTGCCGAGTTAATGGACAAAGTTGACATGAACTTTCATCGTATTAGTGTGAATGGTGTATTTGTATATACACACGAAAATAAACAATTGTTATCAGCAACATTTGATTCTACTATTTTACCAGAGCTGTTGTCTATAACAAATAAAGAACCATTCTTTCGTTATGTAAGTGATGAATATAATTATTATATTGAGGAAAAAACACCGTTTATTCATGAGCTCGAAAAGCAAGTAAAAATGACTTCCGTTGCAGAACCAAATTTGCTCGAAAAAATCGATAAAACAATTTTCCCAAATAAAATTTCAGTTGGGGGTACGAAAGAAGATTTAGTTACTCTTCAAAAGCAAATTGATGAAAATTTTAAAGGGAAAGTAAGCACCTTTATTTCTGCCGAGCAGTGTTTAGATGTTATGCCACCTCACATTAGTAAAGGTTCTGCTATTTCTGTCTTATTAGAGGAATTTAACATTCAGCCTAACGAAATAGCTTGTATTGGTGATTCCTACAATGACATCCCAATGTTCGCTTTAACACCTCATAGCTTTGCGATGGCTGGTGCAGATGATGAAGTTAGGCAACATGCAACTCATACTGTTCCTTCTGTTAAAGATGCGATTGAATATGTTCTTCATTATAATAATGAAGGATATAAAAATACGACTCACTCCTTATAAGGATGAGTCGTATTTTTATCCCGCTATTCGCGGGCAATAAAAGCACGATTGGTGAGAGCTTTCCATCAGTGCGGGATGCCCCCACTGGTGGAAGTTTCACTTTATTTCACTACATAAAACATTATGTTCTACTTATTGCGTGAAATATTTGTAATAAACTTATAACGATCTCCTCTGTAAATACACTTTACGTATTCCAGCGGCAACTCACCTTCTGCATACGACCATTGTCTCATTACAAGCACAGGTGCTTTCTTCGGAATATGAAGATGCGCAGCCTCTTCGTCCGTTGCAATAGATGCTTCAATAGATTGCGTAGCACGAACTAGCTTAAAGCCTAGTTTTTTTTCTAAGTGCTCATACAATGATTGCTGCAAAATTTCTTCATTAATATCTTTTACAAGAGATGGTGACAAATACGTTGTTTCAAACGCAATTGGTTCCTCGTCAGCTAAGCGAATACGTCTCACTTCGTAAACTGATTCTCCCTCTTGAATTCTAAGCCTGTCTGCTACTTTAGCAGTAGCTGGAACAAGTTGAAAGCTTAATAGCGCACTACTAGGTTTCATTCCACGAGAGAGCATATCCTCCGTAAATCCAGTCATGCCTTGTAACTTTTGTTCAACTTTCGGAAGTTGTACAAAAGTTCCAATTCCACGCTTTCGATATAAATATCCTTGTTCAACTAAATTATTAATTGCCTGTCTGATTGTCATTCGACTTACTTCAAACTTATCACATAATTCATTTTCAGATGGAATTTTATCTCCCGGCTTCCATTCACCGTCTTCAATTAGTTGCTTCACCCACTCTTGAATCTGATAATAGATCGGAAATGGTGAATACTTGTCGATGTTCATCAGCAATCGCCTCACTGCATAAAGATAGAGCTTCTTGATCTGCGATTACGGTTACATTTGGATGACGTTGTAAAACTGTAGCCGGACAACCTTCGTTTACGTTCCCTTGTAGCATTTCCTTAATCGCTTCTGCTTTTTTCAAGCCAGAAACAACAAGTAAAATTTGTTTCGCCTTTATAATGCTACCGATTCCCATTGTAATTGCATGAGTTGGCACATCTTCTTCTTTTTCGAAGAAACGACGGTTTGCTTGACGGGTAGATTCTGTTAACTCAACAATGTTAGTTACAGAATCAAATGGTGTTCCCGGCTCATTAAATCCGATGTGACCGTTTTCACCGATTCCAAGAATTTGCAAATCAACTGGATTGGCATCAATAATGCTTTCATAACGTTTACATTCCTCTTGTAAATCGCCTGCCATTCCATTTGGTACATAAGTTTTTTTAAATGGAAGATGATCAAACAACTGTTCTTGCATAAAGTAATGATAGCTGTTTTTGTCTTCATGTGGTAAATTTACGTACTCATCTAAGTTTACAGTGGTTACACAGCTTGTATCAAGTTTATTTTTTCTCATTAATGCGTAAATTCCCAATGGAGAGCCTCCTGTAGCCATTCCTAGCACTGGACTTTCTTTTGATTTTACAACTTGTTCAATTAATTTATAACCTGCTTCCGCTAATGCTTCTGGAGTTTTTACAACAACGATATTCATTTATTTCCCCTCTTTCATATGAGCTCCCAATCGAACTGTATCTTGTACATATAAATCTTTAGACATAATAACAAAATCCGCATTTTTTCCTGTTTCTAAAGCACCCTTATTTACTAATCCAAATTCTTCAGCTTGATTAATTGATGTCATAAGAACTGCTTCTTCAACAGAACATCCAGTAAACGCAATCACGTTACGAAACGCTTGATCCATCGTTAAAATGCTGCCTGCTAATGTGCCATCTTCTAATCGCGCACTGCCATTTTTTACAATAACCGGTTGTCCACCAAGTTCATATAATCCATCTGCTAAACCTTTTGCACGCATCGCATCTGTAATGACACTCACTTTTTTAGGTCCTTTTAATTTATATGCCAATTTCACCATATCCGGATGAATATGAATACCATCTGTAATCACTTCAACCATTACATCTGGGTTTAATAGCACATGACCAACTACACCCGGCTCACGATGATGCAACCCACGCATTTGATTATAAAGGTGAGTTGCATGTGTAATACTTCTACCTGTTAATTGCTCATCAGTTGCATCTGTATGTCCAATCGTACCGATAACCCCAGTTTTCGCGAGGTATTGTTCAAACTCACGCGCACCTTCTTCTTCAGGAGCATATGTTACCAGTTTAATTAAATTCCCGCTTGCTTCTTGCCATTGTTTAAATTGTTCAATATTTGCAGGAACAATGTACTCAAGCGGCTGTGCACCTGCACGTTTTTTTGAAACGTACGGGCCTTCTAAATGAATATATTCAAAATGCGCACCTTTTCCCTCCGCCTCTTTTGCAGCACTTAGAGCCGCTTCAATTGCCTCAGGAGACTGTGTCATTGTTGTTGGAAAAAAAGTTGTAACCCCTTCTTGTAACATCTGTTTGCCGAGAGTTACTAATCCGTCGCTATTTGCATCCATTGCATCAATATTGTATCCACCGTGAATATGAATATCAATCATTCCTGGAATTACAAGATTCCCTTTTATATCATGAATCTCTTCATTTTCTTTTGGTACATACTGAGCCATCAATCCCAGTTCTTGAATTTGATCTGTGTAACGAATAAAACCGTTTTCTAGCACTTCATGACCTGTATAAATTTTGGCATTGATGACAACTTGCGTTTTCATTTCCATCGTCCTTTCCCATATAATACTACTTGTATTATTACCTATTTGCCTATTTTCATCATAATATATACACGAGTAGTTGTCTATACATTATGAGTAAATTTTTAATATAGGAAAAAGGTAATTTCTTTTTCTTCTCTAATTATAATATATAGTATTATTTATTCAAAAGGAGAGGTTAACAATTTTATGAAAAAGTCAACAATTATTTCATGTATTATCTTTGTAACAGTAGTTCTGATTGGCTCTGGGTCTTATTATATGATGACGAAAATGAATATATCTAAACAAGTTACATCACCTCCAGAACCTCCAAAGGATGCACAAACTGCAGCTATTTACAAATCAATTCACGAACAGCATGAATTGCTAAACAAGTTGGTCTGCTATGATCAATATAAAAACTGGACCCCCTCCTCTTCTTTATGGACTGAGCATGATGCTGCTTTAAAACAAATTGAAGAACAATTCTTGCAGTACACACCGGCAGTTGAAGGGGCTTTACAAAAAGACTTCCAAAATATTGTTTCTTACACGAAACAAGCCCGTGAAGAAAGAAGAGCAACTACACTTGTAGAAATACATCGTATTATGCATGATTTAGATATTTTATTGAACGGATATCAAGAAAAGCTTTGGAACGCTACTGTATATAAACGTAATTAACTATATTTGTAATTTCAGCAGCTTATATATCTCAATGCTGAAATGAGATATACTTACACTATTTTAACAACGGTAAAGGTAACTGATGCTGAATAACAATACGCTCACCATCTGTCTCAATTTCAACATCATGTTTCACTGTAGTATATACGGCGATACCATGCCGATATAACCGTTTCATCACACTTCGATGTGGATGACCATATGGATTCTTTTTATCATATGAGATAACAGCAAACTGCGGTGCAACAGCTGTTATAAACTTTTCACTCGTTGATGTATACGAGCCATGATGACCAACTTTTAATACATCTGCATGCATATCATATTGTTTTATCATTTCTTCTTCTGTATGTGTATCTGCATCTCCCATAAATAAAAAATCAGCCTTACCATAACGAATTTTCAATACAATAGACGATTCGTTATTTTCTCGTTTCGCTTTCCCATCGTTTAACACTTGAATAGAAATGTGAGGGTCCAGAGGGATATATTGTCCTTCTTTTACACTTAAAAACGGCACTCCTCTTTTTTTAATACTTCTTATGTACGTGTGATATGTAAATGAACTATATAGTTTCCCACTATCTAACACAAGTGAAACCGGCATTTGTTCAATAATTGGAATTAGTCCCCCGATATGATCCATGTCAGGATGTGTGCTAATGACAACATCTAAGCGTTTAATCCCTTTTTTAATTAATGTATCAATAATAGGCTCCCCAGCTTCATACGGTCCACCATCAATTAAAATCGTTTTCCCGTTCGGTAAAGAAATAATTGTTGCATCTCCTTGCCCAACTCTTAAAAAATTTACAGTCATCTTACCTAAGTGCGTACGTTGACTTGAAAAGGAAGAAACCGTATGTATAGAAGTATGCTGACCTATAGGGGATGCACTATTTAAAGTTATACATAATACAATTGAAAATAGAAAAAGAGCGATACGCACATCTTTCATACACCTTCTCCTTTTTCTATTTAGTATGACGCAGCTTTCATTTCATATACAAAAAAGCTTGGCAAAATGCCAAGCTTTTACTTCGAAATTTCTTGTAGAGAACCAAAGAATAAATCCGCTTCATTCATTCCTTCGCCTTCTTCTGACAGAGCAGGTAATTCATCTAATGTTTGTAATGCAAATGTATCTAAAAATTCTTTTGTTGTGCCGTATAAAATGGGACGTCCTGGCCCTTCTACACGCCCTACTTCTTTAATTAACAAGTGAGAAACAAGCGTTTGCAAAGCGCGATCTGTTTTTACACCGCGAATCTCCTCGATTTCCGTTCTCGTAATTGGCTGGCGATAAGCAACAATTGCTAATGTTTCTAATGCTGCTTGCGATAAGGATGTAGCTGTTGGTGCATCCATCAATTTTTGATAATACGAGGCATGTTCTTTTTTCGTTGTAAAACGATACACCTTTGCAAATTGAACAATTTGCAAACCTCGGTGCAATTGCTCATATTCTGTCTGTAGTTCCTCTACAAGATTTATTACAGCTTTCACTTCTATCTCTAACACTTTTGAGATTTGTTCCGGATAAATCCCTTCATCCCCTGCTACAAACAGCAGCCCTTCTATAACTGCCTTTTGTTCTTGTCTATCCAACGATAAAAGCTCCTTTCTCACATTCTTTGTATCCCTATACGTCATAAAGACCGAACAACAATATATTGCGTTCGGTCAAACAGTACAACTATGGTTTCAATAAAAAGATTTCATCAAAATTATGCTCTTGTTCAATGACAATTTGCTGATGTTTCATAAGCTCTAAAATTGCTAAAAATGTAACAACAACCATTTCCCGGTCATCATCTGCAAATAAATCATAAAAACTTTGACGACCTCCTGCCATTTCTAATTGTTTTAAAACATCACCCATTCGTCGTTCAATTGGAATTTCTTGCCGAGCAACTGTAGCTGTTACCGGACGTTGTATTTTCTTTCGACGCATTAGCTTTTGAAATGCTGCCAGCATATCATATAGCGTAACATCAATCGGCAGCTTTTCATCTTCCTCTTTTTGAAACATCATAAAATCAAGAGGAGGACGTGTATATAGCTGTGCTCGTTCTTGCTCTTTTTCTTTTAATTGGGTAGCAACTTGCTTATATTTCTTATACTCAATTAGACGTTCCATTAACTCTTGCCGAGGATCTTCTATAAATTCTTCACTGCTATCCTGTACATCTTCTTCATGCTTTGGAAGCAACATTTTACTTTTAATTTGTAATAGCGTCGCAGCCATAACTAAATATTCACTTGCAACATCAAGCTGTAATTCTTTCATCGCATGGATATATGATAAATATTGTTCTGTAATTTCCGCTACAGGAATGTTATATATATCAATTTCATAACGATTAATTAGATGTAATAACAAATCTAAAGGGCCTTCAAATGCCTCAACTTTAAAATTATATTGCACAAATCATCCCACCACATTTTTTCTGTCACTCCATAAGTATAGAGCATACTCCATACACTATCCAACCTTTTTCAAAAATTTAATCAAAAATAGACGTATACCTAGGCCACAATGCCTATCCCGTTCATATGATAGCAGTGTAATGAGTACACATTGTAGGAGGTTACAAACTATGGTACATGGTGCTGGAGGTTTCCACGGCGGATTCGCTCTGCTGGTTGTGTTGTTTATTTTATTAATTATTGTCGGCGCAGCTTGCTTCTGCTAACTGACATAAAGCGACTAGAACAACCTCTAGTCGCTTTATATTTATGATACACTATATATGCACGCTGCTTAGAATAGGAGTGAAAAACATGTATCATGAAGCATACATACAGTTTTTAATTCATTTTCATAGTGATTACGACTACTTTGAATGTCACGAAATTTTAGAAGAACATTGGAAAACAAAACCACGCGGGGAACGCGAACAACATTGGGTAGGACTTATTCAAATTGCTGTCGCTTTATATCACCATAGACGTTGTAATTGGAATGGTGCCGAGCGAATGATGAAAAGTGCACTATTCATTTTGCAAAATGAAAAACAGCACATAGAGGCGTTAAGTTTAGACTACCCAAAACTATTATTACTCCTTCAGGAACGACTGCACATCATTCAAAATCATGAGTCTTATACAGTACTATTTCTTCCTTTTTCTGATCCGAATCTAGAAGACATATGCATGCAATTATGTAAAAACAAAGGACTTCCTTGGAAAGATACTTCTTCTACTCCAAGTGCGGATATTATTCATAAACATTCTCACCGCAATCGTGAAGATGTGATTAACGAGCGAAATATACAATTACAAAAAAGAAAGCAGAGATAATATTATCTCTGCTTTTATTAATGCACATTATGTTCAACTTCTTTGCATTTCTCACAAAATCTAGAAGTTTGTTCGTTTCCGCATACCGTAACATTCGGCAGCATTGTTTGTAATTCTTGTACCATTTTTGTTCCAATTCCCACATGACGATGCGAAGGATTCACACTAATATGCTGAATTTCTAATACACCTTCATCTTGTTTTACCGTCCCAATAATTCCAACAATAGCATCGTCTTCTTTCCATAAATAGAGCTGCCAATTATCATTTTTTTCATAATCCTTCATCGTTGCTTGTAATCGTTTTATATCTTTTTCCATTGGCATAAAAGACAGAAGTCCCATCGCAATTTTTTCATAACTTTTTTTAAAACGAATTAACATGAAATTTATCCCTTCTTACAAAAGTTACAAATCATATATCCCCTCAACCAGCATTTTAGATCTTACATCATATCTATTTTACAATATTTCTAATTAGCTGAGAAGATTTGCCCCAAAAAACAACTTTATAATCATACAAAGAGGGAAAGAGGAAGTCAAATATGGATATTCTATTTATATTATGCCACTAGCATAATATTGTTTGTATCTAGCCTAAATGGCATATAAAGTGAAACTTCCATCAATGTTTTTTCATCCCCCACTGATGGAAAACTCTCACCAATCGAGGTATGCTAGCAGTAATCCTCCACCTACCTTCTTTATTTTCTCAGAATCTTGAGGTAGATGTTTACTGCCTGCAAATAACGAAATAAAAGATACGTAAATTCTCCTATATATATCTTTTACTGCTCTTCACTTACAAATTCTTTTTTAAATAAAAAAAGAGAGCATTTTGCTCTCTTTTCACATTTTACTCTTCCCAAACCTTAACTTCTTTCATAACATCGCCTTGACGCATATTTAATACTGTCTCAATACCACTTGTTGCCTTACCGAATACAGTGTGAACACCGTCTAAATGCGGTTGTGGTTCATGTACAACAAAGAACTGGCTTCCTCCAGTATTTCTTCCTGCATGTGCCATAGAAAGTGCGCCTACACCGTGTTTATGAGGGTTGCCATCTGTTTCACAAGGAATGCTGTAGCCAGGACCGCCTGCTCCTGTTCCTGTTGGATCGCCACCTTGGCTTACAAAACCAGGAATTACTCTGTGGAAAGTAACCCCATTATAAAAACCTTCATTTGCTAGTTTTTTAAAGTTATCTACTGTTTTTGGTGCTTCTTCTGGGAAAAATTCTAATTCGATTTTTTCACCGTTTTCCATTAATATGTATCCTAAAGTTTTCATGTATAATAAGCTCCTTTCAACAATCTCAGCCTTATATTACCACAATCACTGTAATAAACAAAAATATTATTGCAAAAACCTTGTTAAATTTAGTATGTTACTTCCTCAAGCCAATGCACAGGTTCATTTTTATTCTGTTCAATAATTTTCATAACCCCTTCTGGATATATTGGCGTTGCTTTTATTTTACTAATTTCTTCCACTTTAACATACTGTCAGAATGCTCTTTATGCCATCTTACTGCCTGCTCATCTTCTTTAACAGTACACCAATACAATAACGTACAATGATGATATTTTTGATTATCTGCCTCAAAAATATCATCATTTACAGCTGCAAAATGCTCTGCTGTTACTTGTAAATCATATTCTTCCACAAACTCTCTTTCAATTGCCGCTGCAGCACTTTCTCCAAACTCAATCGACCCACCAGGCAAACGATAAAGTGAAACTTCCATCAGCGGGGGTTCTTCACCCCTACTGATGGTTAGTTGAACCAATCGGGCTCTTACGGGCAGTTATCTCCCACCTATCTTCTTTGCTTTCTCTGAATCTTCAGGTGGGTGTCTTACTGCCCGTTAGTGCGGGGTAAAACTCTTCGTTTGTATCACATTGAATCAATCTACTTATCCTATCACGATTAAAAATCAACGCTTCAGCCCTCAACAAAGGTCGCACTCTATCTCTTCCTTCCAAATAAATAATATGTTAAAAATATACTTCTCTATTTCAACACCAATACCTTCTTAATAAAGCGAAACCTCTATCAGCAAGGGCTTACTGCACACGAATAGCGGGATAAAATCCGACAATCCTGCTATTTCTTCCAGAAATCATTCTGAAGACGGATGACAAATACAGAAAATATACTATAATTACTTTGTTGCCCGAAAATTTCAGAAAGAGAAAGGGAGCGATTTTTCGTGAAAACGAAACTATTAGCGCTGCTATTAGCTATGATGGTCTTTTTAATTCCAACAGCTTCATACGCAGACGTGATTGAGGGAGAGTCTATTGTTACATTAGGAGAAAATTTAACAGAGCAGCAAAAACAACAGCTTCTTGAAGAAATGAAAGCGCCAAAAGATGCGCAAATTATTACAGTATCAAATGCGGAAGAACATAAATATTTAGATGGAGTTGTACCAAACGCACAAATCGGCACAAAAGCAATTTCTTCTTCTATGATTACGTATACAAAAAAAGGGTCTGGTCTTGTTGTACAAGCGCATAATATTAATTGGGTAACAGATGCAATGTATACAAACGCATTAATTACAGCAGGTGTAAAAGATGCGAATATATACATAACAGCACCATTTAAAGTGTCAGGAACTGCAGCTTTAACAGGTTTAATGAAGGCTTACGAAACAACATCGAAAAAGGAAATTCCAGAAGAAGTAAAAAAAGTTGCAAACGAAGAAATGGTTCAAACCGCAAAACTTGGTGACGAAATCGGGAATGATAAAGCTGTGCAACTTGTTGCAAACGTTAAAGAAGAAATAGCAAAAGAGCAGCCAAAAACAACAGAAGATTTACGTTCACTCATTAAAAAGGTTGCAGATCAACTTGGAATTACATTAACTGATGAACAACTCAATAATTTAGTAGCACTCTTTGACAAAATGAAAAACCTAAATATCGATTGGGATCAAGTTAGTAACCAATTAAATAAAGCGAAAGACCATGTTTCATCGTTTCTAAGTTCCGATGAAGGTCAGGGCTTTTTAGAAAGTCTAAAAGGTGTGTTCTCTAGCTTTATTGACTTTATCAAATCACTATTTAATTAAAAAAAAGCTCGTCATTGACGAGCTTTTTTTTATGCTAATAACGGGAGTTGCATAATTGCTTCTTCTACAGAACGAACAACATGACTCGCTTTTTCTTTCACATATGGATGAGCATGATGCAACGTAAAAGAATGCGGCGTCACAGAAAACATTGAAACATCATTAAAGGAATCCCCAATGCATGCTACTTCATGTGCTTCTACTTGTAAATGTTCCATTAAAAGTTGCAGTGCACTTCCTTTACTAATTCCAACTGGCATAATATCCACATATCTCTTTCCCGAAATCACTACTTCTGCTTTGTCTTGAAACTTGTTTCGCAGTTCTTCATCTAACATTGTAATTTTTTCTTCTTCTCCATATACAAATAATTTTGCAGGATGAATGGTTTGTCCAAACTCTTCATCTAATGTCTCCACTTCTGCGATTTTCACTTGAATATATTCTTCAAACATACGATGATGCTCATTTTTCTTTTTCGTATATCGATGCTCCTTCGCACATACAATATCCGCCATCTCTTTTTCATGTATATATTTATATATTTCCCGGGCAATCTCACGATTAAAAGTCGATTCGTGGAGCATTTCCCCTTCTTTCGTTAATAAGACCGCACCATTTAACCCTGTTGTATAATAAGGGAAAGTGAATTGCTTCACAGCATCATGAATACGATGAGTAAAACGGCCAGAAGCAAAACAAATATTCGTTCCTTTCTCTGCTAGCCAACATAATGCTTTTTCATCATCTCGACGAATCCGATTCACATTATAAACGAGTGTATCATCTAAATCGCTCACAAATAACTTAATCATGCAATCTCCCCTTCCATACAACATATGTACTTCTAGTGTACAAAAGAAATGTTATGTTTTTGTTAAAAACATATAAATTTATAATAAAAATGAGCAGAAGTTTCCTTCTGCTCATTTTTGTCGTCTTATATTTTGTGGATGAACTATACTTGGACGCATTTTCAAACTAGGAACAGACGGCCGAATGAAAATTTTCATGAATGCTCCCAAATCAAATGGAAGAAATGGCCAAAGGTACGGTGTTTGCAAACTTTTAATCGATGCTAAAAATAAAATTAACACCGTCATTCCAACAACAAATCCTGTATCTCGAAATATAGCTGTACATATAATGAGGAATAATTTAGCAATTTTATTCCCTAATCCTAATTCATAGCTTGGCGTTGCAAATGTTCCAATCATAGAAATGGCAATATATAAAATAACTTCTGGTACAAATAGACCGACATCAATTGCTATTTGACCAATTAATATAGCTGAAATTAACCCGGCTGCTGATGACAGTGGTGTTGGTGTATGAATAGATGCCATTCGCAAAAATTCCAATCCTACTTCCCCTAAAATAATTTGCAAGAAAATCGGTAAATTTGTCGTTTTATTTGGTCCAATAAACGCAAGTTTTTCTGGCAATAAAGTAGGGTCCAATACAAACGTAAGCCAAAGTGGTAATAAGAACAGTGAAAATAATATTCCGAGAAATCGAGTCCAACGTAAAAACGTTCCGGCAGCAGGATTTTGACGAAACTCCTCAGCATGCTGTACATGATGAAAGTATGTTGTTGGTGTAATAATTGCGCTAGGGGAAGTATCTGTCAATAGTAAAACATGTCCTTCTAGCAAATGATTCGCAGCGACGTCTGGTCTTTCTGTATATCGAATAAGCGGAAAAGGATTGTATCCTTGGTTGACAAGAAACTCCTCGATGGTTTTATCAGCCATCGTTATACCATCGATTTGAATATTTTCTAACTCTTGCTTTATTATTTTCACTAAGTCTGGATTCGCAATATCTTGTACATATGCGATACAAATATCCGTTTGTGACCGCTCGCCTACCCGTATCATCTCATGCCGCAAGCGAGGATCACGAATACGCCGCCGAATAAGAGCTGTATTCACAATAATATTTTCAACAAATCCATCGCGAGCACCTCTAACAACTTTTTCTGTATCCGGCTCTGTTGGAGTTCGTCCCGGATAGCTACGAACATCTATTACAAATGCTTCTGTTTCTCCCTCGACAAAAATAACAATTAAACCTGATAAAACTTGAAATATTACATCTTCCATCGTCTTTATTTTACTTACTTGCTGATGAATGAGACGATTTTCTAGCAGCTTTACGGTATCTTCATACCTTTGTATTTCATTTGTATCAACTGCCTCCTCCAAAATATGTATAATATAGTTCGTATCACACAAACCGTTCACAAACAGAACACCAATTTCTTTATCTAAAATACGAAATTTTCGAATCCCTACATCAAACGTGACACCAAGTCCAACTGTTTGTTTTAAATAATTTTCATTATCGCTTAAAAATGAAGAAATTGGTATACTAGTCTTTTGTTTGTTGGTCATAAAACCCACTCCTTTCTAAGATTACTTGAATTGCTTTTTTTGTAATAGGTGATCCACGCTTCCAGTCATCATTTCCGTACATTTTTCCAATATCTCCAATTCCAACAATAATGGGGACATGTAGTTCATCTAAACAGTAAACGGTATCACCGTTAATCCTTCCTATTTCAACATCCGCTAACCCAAACTTATCAACACCATATTCAGTTAACCGTCCTTCTCGATCGATACTTACATCAACGCGGGCCCATTCCCAATGATGCGTATTAGAAGCGACAGCTAACACGCCAAGCACGTCAATCTGTTTATTCGTTGCTACATATTTTAGTGCTTTTTCTCCTGAACCTTCTCCAATATATCCACTATCATCAAACATAACAAAAACTGGGTCATGTGGTGTTTGCATGATAAGCTCAACAATCTTTCTCCCTGTTAATTTCGTTGGATTACTTTGTGATGCCGAAATACATCGTCCCCCAAACTCCTTTGTCAGTAACTCGATTGTTCGCTGTGCATATTCATCTCCGTCTGTCACCAAAATAACCCTTCTTCTCATGTTGTTTATCCTTTCGGTTTAAAAATAAGTGCTGCTAAAAATGCAAATAAAATTGCTGCTGAAATTCCAACAGATGTTAACTTAAACATACCCATTCCAATCCCAAGATAACCATGCTTTTCTGCAGCTTCCATCGCACCATGTAATAAAGAATGACCAAAACTTGTAATAGGAACAGTCGCTCCTGCTCCAGCAAACTGAATTAATTTATCATAAATTCCAAATCCATCCAAAACAGCGCCAGCTACTACGAAGATTGCCATAACATGTGCAGTTGTTAATTTTGTAAAATCTAACAGTAATTGTCCAATAACACAGATCGCACCTCCAACTACAAACGCATATATAAATTCCACATATTACACCCCTTTTATTCTTTCAAATACGATACCGTGTGCAATCGTTGGAATCGTTTCTTTTTGTTGAATCATAATCGGATTTAACAAGGCACCTGTTGCTACAACAAAAATCCGTTGTAAATTCCCCTTTCTCATTTCTTTCATTAAATGTCCATACGTCACAACTGCAGAGCAGGCACAACCACTTCCTCCTGCAAATACTTGCTGGTCGTCTCTATAAATCATTAAACCGCAATCATTATAGACATTACCTATGTCATAGCCTTCATCTAATAAAAGTTGCCGCGTAATTGGTGTCCCGACTGCAGATAAATCACCCGTCACAATTAAGTCATAATCTGCAGCACTTCTTTTTAAATCTTCAAAATGCTGTTGAATTGTATGGGCTGCAGCAGGCGCCATAGCAGATCCCATATCAAATGGATCTGTTATGCCTAAATCTTGAACTTTTCCAATGGTTGCTGATGTTACTTTAATTGAACTTCTTTCACGACTAATTAAAGCTGTACCAGCTCCTGTAACAGTAAACGTCGCTGTAGTTGGTTTTTGCCCTCCATACTCTGTTGGATAACGAAATTGCCTTTCAGCAGTGGCATTATGACTACTAACTGTTGCTAATACGCGATTTGCAAATCCACCATCAATAAATGCAGCGCCAACAGCGAGAGTCTCCATAGAAGTTGAACATGCTCCAAACATTCCCAGAAATGGAATCGAAAGTTCTCTAGCAACATAATTTGCTGTAACCGTTTGATTTAATAAATCTCCAGCTAAAAAAAAATCGATAGCAGATGCTTGCAGCTTTTCTTTTCGCAATACTTGTTGAATTGAATCTCTCATTAATCGTCTTTCTGCTAGCTCCCAATTCTCTTCTCCACAATGCAAATCATCATATGTAATATCAAAACTACCTCCAAGCGGCCCCTCCGCTTCTTCCGGCCCAACAGCCGTTCCTGTCGCATTCACATATACATCGTTTTGAAATACCCACGTTTGTTTCCCAGTTAATCTCATCTGTCTTCTCCTTTACTTACAAAAAGTGAAACTTCCCTTAGTGATTTTCCACCTCACCTATCCTCTTCGTTTTCTCTGAATCTTAAGGTAAGAGATTACTGCCATTAGGGCGAGATAAACAGCTTCCATGTATACCGAATGAGACCTACAACATACGCTCCAACAACACCAAATACAATTACACTTCCAGCAATCTTGAACATATTAGTGGCAATCCCAAGAACAATCCCTTCACTGCGGTGTTCCATCGCTGCACTCACCATTGAATTTGCAAATCCAGTAACCGGGATTGCTGACCCTGCCCCTGCAAATTGTCCAAGTTTATCATATACACCAATCCCCGTTAAAATGGCCGACAATAATATTAATGTTGTGATTGCTGGATTTCCCGCATTTTTCTCCGTAAAATCAAAATAGTGTATATACATCTTCATCAAAGCTTCACCTAATATACAAATAAGCCCTCCCACAACAAAAGCCTTGACGCAATTCATAACATAGTTAGGTTTTGATTGATACTTTTTCACGTTATTTGTATAATCATCTTTCAATTTTCGCGGTGTCATTTACATACCTCCTATTTCACAAAATAAATCCAATGAAATAAAGAACCTACCACCTTACCAAGAACAAGTGCGATAAGAAGAATAACAATTTTCCCATCAACCCCAACACGTTTTGCCAATATCGGAAGTACATTCAGCACTTCTGTTAAGGCAGCGGCAAGCATTCCAATAAATGTGCCACATAACAATCCAAGGAGCAAAAGCCAATACGGTGAAGCCACCAATGTGATATCGCGTAAACTGCACCATGCGCCGCTTAATGCACCGCTCACAACAGCCCATTCATAATATTGAACACGATGACCACTTTTTGTTAACTGAGCAAGCCTTGGAATCACACCTAATACAGTTAAAAATGCAACGTATCCTCCTCCAACAGCAATTCCACCAGCAAATCCAATAAAGATTACCCCGATATATTCAATCATTTGGGATTTTCTTTATCATTTCTTTATTTTCATTCATCATCACATATTGATCGAGAGATTGCTGGTATTGGAACATTTCAACTTCTAATGGGCTCGGTTCCTCATTAATGCGTTTTTGAAAAACATGATTAAAAAAAAGAATCATTCCAAGTCCAAGTCCTAACGAATATGGGATTTGAAATAAAAGTGGCTTTTTATTGTTTTCTCCTGTAATCATGTAATACAAGCGTTGATGTACTTGCTGCATACTAACGTCTTCATGAAAATAAATAATTGCAAGGGCAGCTCCCACAAATAGTAATAGCCAAACCATTCCAAAAAAAAATGGATTTACTCGTTTTTTCTCATATACGATTTCAACAATAGTTTGTGCTGAACCAAGCAAATTAATTTGTAAGCTGCTAGAATACTGTTGAATGCGCTGAATGACTTTCATCACATCAATTACCACATGCGTTTTATCTTTCTTTGTAATTTTGTATACAGCCTGTCGTTTTATTTCGTCTACAATGTCTGAATCTCCAACTACTTGTGCAACATCACCAACTTTAATCTCATAAGCAGGCGACACTTGCAGGCGACTTCTCATCTTTACATATATCGTTTGCTCCACTCCAATCACCTCTTAACTATTCCTCGTAGTTGTAGTATGGATATTGGAAAATTTTCTAATACAACTTTTTTTGAAATAAAAAAACGAATAGACTATTCGCCTATTCGGTCCTTCATTTGCTTTAATATTTTCTTTTCTAGCCGTGACACTTGTACTTGAGAAATTCCTAAGCGCTCCGCTACTTCCGATTGCGTTTGATCTTTATAATACCGTAAATACACAATCAGTCGTTCACGTTCATCTAATTCACGAATCGCTTCTTTTAAAGCAATCTTATCAAACCACTTCGTTTCAGAACGATCCGCAATTTGATCTAAAATGGTAATAGGATCACCATCATTTTCATACACCGTTTCATGTATGGATGATGGCGTACGGCTTGCTTCTTGCGCCATTACAACTTCTTCTGGCGTTAACTCTAGCGCCTCTGCTATTTCAGTAACTGTCGGTGCACGGCCATACTCTTTTGATAATTCATCTTTCATTTTGCGAATTTTATTTCCAGTTTCCTTTAAAGAACGACTTACTTTCACTGTCCCATCATCACGTAAGAAACGTTGAATTTCTCCAATAATCATTGGGACCGCATATGTTGAGAACTTTACATCAAAAGATAAATCAAATTTGTCGACAGATTTTAGCAAACCAATACAACCAATTTGAAACAAGTCTTCCGGCTCATAACCACGATTTAAAAAACGTTGTACAACCGACCAAACAAGTCTCATATTATTTTGTATAATTAAATCTCTCGCTCCTTGATCACCATCTTGACTTCTTTGAATTAATTCTTTTAACTCGTGATCCTTTAACTGCCCTTTTCCTTTTCCTTTTTCACTTCTGACCTCTATGTCCATAGGCAATTCTCCTTAATTGCATAGAGCGTTACTTTTTGATAGATACTTCGTCAAATGGATCGTTGTCCCGAAAGATTCATTAGAAATAACCTCTACTTCGTCCATAAAATTTTCCATAATGGTAAATCCCATTCCGGAACGCTCTAATTCGGGTTTTGTTGTAAAAAGGGGTTGCCTTGCTTCATCTAAATCTAGAATTCCAATCCCTTCATCACGAATCGTTAACTTTACCATGTCATCTTCCAAAATAACCGTAATATACACAATGCCATCTGCATGCCCTTCATACCCATGAATAATAGCATTTGTTACCGCCTCAGACACAACTGTTTTCACTTCAGTTAACTCTTCCATCGTTGGATCGAGCTGTGCAATAAAAGCCGCAACCGTAACCCGAGCAAACGATTCATTTTGACTTAATGCTGAAAATTGAAGGTTCATTTCATTTCTCATCTACGCCACCCCCAATGTCGCGAGCGCATGCGCTTCATTTTCTTCTAAACGAATAATTTTAAATAGCCCTGACATCTCAAACAAGCGCTTTACAGCAGGAGAAATTGCACATACAACCATTTCGCCGCCTAAGCTTTTGACATGTTTATATCTTCCTAACACAACACCAAGACCAGAGCTATCCATAAACGCTAATTGCTCTAAGTTTAAAATAATATGATGAACATGATGCGTCTCAATCATATCAGTGACTTTCGCTCGCAACTCTTCGGCAGCATGATGATCCAGTTCGCCTGCTAAACGAACACATAAGACGTCACGCTTTACTTCTAAATGAATGGAAAGACTCACCCTATTTCCTCCTTACATTCAAAATTCGCGTATACACGCAAAACATATAAGAAGTTTTTCTCTAAAATAAATGTAGAATCCTTCCACCTGACAAAAGAAGTACTATTTCGTCATAAAATGAACCTTCTAGCAACATCTCTTACCATTGAAATAACAACAAACTCAACAAAAGAAAGCGGCAACAAAATTGCCGCTATTTCGATGTCGAAAACATCCCAAAACTTCGTTTAAATAACTCCCACCAGCTTGCTGCTGCGACATCCTCTTTCGCAACAATTGTCTGTTTGAGTAATACTTGATTATCTTTTTTTATGACAAGTGTACCTAAAGCATCTCCTTTTTTAATTGGAGCTTTCACTTTTTCCTCAGCCACTACTTCTTTTTTGATATTTTTCATCGTTTCTCCCTTTTTCATTAGTAGAGAAACATTGTCAGACGCAACTAAGTCGACTGTTTCTTTTTTCCCTTTTCCTACTTTTACCGTCTGAATTTTTTCGCCTCTTGTATACATTTTTTTCGTCATATATTGACTAAATGCATAATCAAGAAGCTTCGTTACTTCCGCATTCCGTTCTTTTGATGTTGGAGATCCCATGACAACAGAAATAACGCGCATGCCATTTCGTTCTGCAGATGCTGTTAAACAATATTTTGCCTCTGTTGTAAAGCCTGTTTTCACGCCATCAACACCTGGATAGAAACGAACAAGCTTATTTGTATTTACAAGCCAAAATCTCTTATCTGTATCTTCTCGTAAATAATCTTCATATTTACCTGTATATTTACGAATTAACGGATATTTCATTAATTCCTTTGCCATAACTGCCATATCATATGCTGTTGAATAATGGTTCTTGGCTGGAAGGCCTGTTGGATTTTGAAAATGAGTATTTTTAAGTCCTAAATCTTTTGCTTTTCTATTCATCATGTCTACAAATCCTTCTTCTGACCCAGCAATGTGTTCAGCAACTGCAACTGATGCATCATTCCCAGATGCAATTGCAATGCCTTTTAACATTTCATTGACTGTCATTTCTTCACCAGGCTCCAGGAAAATTTGTGATCCGCCCATAGAAGCTGCATGTTCACTCGTTCTCACTTTATCTTTCAGTGTTAGCTTTCCTTTTTCAATTTGCTCCATAATGAGTAGCATGGTCATAATTTTTGTCATACTAGCAGGTGGCAACTTTTCATTTGGATTTTTTTCAAATAAAACTTTTCCCGTATCCTGTTCAATAACAATCGCTGACGATGCTTGTTCCGCTAGCTTTGGTTTTGTTTCCGCTTCTTTTTTCTCAGACTGCGCAAAACCAATTGGAACAGCGGAAAGCAATAACATGAAACAAACAAGTATTCCAATCAATCGCTTCATGACTAACCCTCCATTCTATATCACACCTATCTTTTCCAGATGAAGGGTTTTTATACCATCTTTTTCTAAAAATAGCATTGACAAACAAAAGTATGCTATATATTGTATTAAGTGTATTACGTTTAATAGTACACTTAAAAATTCATCAGGAAGGAGGCATTGCTCTTGCACATTCAACTTGATCCAAGAAGCAACACTCCGATATGGGAACAAATTGTTCACAACGTAAAGGAACTAGTTTTAAAAGCAATGCTCGCACCAAATGATAAACTCCCTTCTGTTCGGGAACTTGCCTCTTCACTCGTGATAAATCCAAATACAGTGAGTAAAGCGTATCAAGAGTTAGAACGACAAGGAATTATTGAAACGCTGCGCGGCAAAGGAACATTTGTATGCCAATCGATTACTCCAACACAAGATGAAAGGAAAATTGCTATGGTGGAAAAACAATTTCATCAATTATTACTAGAAGCTTCATATCTCGGTATTTCAAAAGAAAAAATTCATGATTGGATTGATTCATACTATAAAGAATTAGGGGGAAATACTCATGCTGAAGGTGACAAACGTAAAGAAAACAATTGATAATCAAATAATATTAGAAGATATTTCATTTACTTTAAAAAAAGGAAGCATCGTCGGATTACTTGGGAGAAACGGAGCTGGAAAAACAACACTATTGCGAACACTTGTTGGAATATTAAATCCAGATGAAGGAACTGTTACATATAACGAAATAGACGTGCACAAACATCCTGAAGTGAAACAAACGGTTGTATATGTCCCAGACTCTACAAACGTATTAAGCGGATATACAGTAAAAGAAATCGTAAAATTTTATAAGGCAGTTTATCATAATTTCAATGAAGACTATTTTTATAAACTACTAGAGCGCTTTAACTTACCAGAGAAACGTATTCGCAGCTACTCTCGTGGAATGAAAGCTTTGCTAGCAATGATTTTAGCTTTTTCTACTGGAGTAGAATATATTATTTTAGATGAGCCGACAAATGGACTTGATCCTATCGCAAAAAGACAGATTCTTCAGTTTATAATTGAAGAAGTGGCAGAGCGAGAAATTACCATTCTCATTTCTACACATCACCTAGATGAAGTGGAAAAAATCGCAGATACAGTCATCATTTTAAAAGATCATACAATTGCATCTATCACAGCTTTAGAAGATACAAAATCACGCTATGCAAAAATTCAAGTAGCTTACGAACGCTCACTACCACAAAAGCTAGTGAATTTATGTAATGTGAAAGTATTAAACCAAACAGGAAAAGTATATACCGTCTTAATCGAAGGAAACGTAGCAGCTACGTTAGAAAAATTTCATAAAGAGCAGCCGCTCCTATTAGAAGAGTTACCAATGTCACTTGAGGATGTATTTGTTACAGCGTTCGAGGAGGGTTCACATGTTTCATAAAGCGTTATGGATGCGAACGTATAAACAAGGTAAATATATTGTTCTATTGTTTTGGTTAAGTAGTTTATATTTGTTACCTTATGAATATTATAGTGCTGCTCAATCAGAGCTTAGCCGGTCTAAAATGAAATTTGATGATTATGTTTATTATTATTCCTATTCTTTTAATACATTTGACACCATCTTCTTACAAGGTATCATTCTCATTGCACTTGCTTGCGTCTTGATTGGATGGGAACGAAATAATCAATCAACTGATTTTCTTTTCTCTATGCCTTTTAAAAGAAAAGATATCTTTTTAACAAAATGGTTATTTGGCGTGTTGAACATTATTACAGTAAATATCATTTGTTGGATAAGTATGTATGGAATAAAGAACGTATCGTTTCACGATCAGTATCAAATATTTACTCCATTCCACACTTACTTTTTATACGCTACGATTGTACTCATTGCAACCTATACATTCACTTTATTTATCGGTACCATTACCGGAAATATTTTCTCACAAAGTAGCTTAACTACAATTCTATTATTTCTACCATACGGTTTAGTATTGTTAATATCCGGATTTGTATATACTCATACGAGAGATTCAGTAGAAGCATTAGGAGAAATAGAGCGTAAAACTCATGAATACTTACAACATGTAAGTATCGTTGCACCGTTGGAGTCTTTCAACATTCATTTTAATTACCATCCTATCGCGAAGTTCGATGAGCACGGAAATGAAATTTCCACATTGCCGCAAGACGATCCAAAGGAAACGACATCTGTTCCATCTGCGTGGAAATTACTGACGCCATTTGCTTATATCATTATCTTTTTACCAATCGCAACTTTTCTTTACACACGTGCTCCAAACGAACAAAACGGAAAAATACTATTGTTTCCACAGTTACAGAAATGGTTTGTTGGTTGTACTGTTCTTTGTTTTGCTTTATTTGGAGGTAGATTACTCGGAGGAAGAGATGCATTCCTTTCTTATTACGTCGGTTTTTTCATAGCCAGCATTGTCAGCTACTTCGTTTTTACACATCTACTTAAATGGAAATTTTCTTTCGGTGGAAAGTAACGATACCATTTTAATCAAAAAGAATATACGTATAAATTGAGGTGAATTACATGTTTCATAAACCGCTATGGATGCAAAACTGGAAACAAGGAAAGTATGTTATTGTGTTATTTTGGCTAAGTACGTTGTATCTCTTACCATATGAATATTATACGAATGCACATCACACAGCTAAATACTTGCGCGACACTACGGATACTTATTATTCATATCATTTGAGTGGAGAAAGTCCTACGTTTTTTCCTGCTCTGCTATTAATTGCATTGGCTACCGTATTAATAGGCTGGGAACGCCATAATCAAACTATCGATTTTTTTTGGTCTATGCCATTTAAACGCTCTCACCTGTTTTTATCAAAATGGTTTTTCGGTACTGTTCATATCGTCAGTGCACTTAGTGTAAGCTGGTTTCTAATGTATATCGTCTACAAAACTACGATACACGCCGAGTATCAATCATTCACACCATTTCATCTATACTTTGCATATACAATTATGACATTGATTGCAGTGTACTCATTAGCTCTCTTTATCGGAACCATTACAGGAAACATTATCTCACAAGGTGCGCTAAGCTATATTATAATGGTTTTTCCCATTTATATTTTTCAGCTTGCGTTTCCTTTCTTTGCATTGCATGCTGATTTATCACAACAAGAATATAATAATGCTTATATTAAAAGTTCACTGTATACAGAAAATACAAGTATTATAGCTCCTCTTGCTCATTTCACCATTAACTACGACTATGATCCACATAGAGAAGCTATAAAAAATGAAGACGGAACTATACATGCAGGACCTACTTATCACCATATTCCGTCTGCTTGGACACTACTAAGTCCTGCAATTTATATGATTATTTGTCTTCCATTAGGAACCTACTTATATGCACGCTCACCAAATGAGCATAATGGAAAAATACTGCTATATCAAAGACTTCATGTCTATTTTTCAACATGCACTTCTATTTGTTTCGGACTTCTTGGCACCGAAATTTTCACAGATGGCAGTAAATCTATCCCGCTTCACTATATGTATTTTATAGGATTTGGTATTCTCACATATTTCATTTTACAGCGAATGTCAAAACATAAACTTTCTTTATATGCAAAATAGCCTCCTAGTCAGGAGGCTATTTTCAGAGTGTCGAAAAACAAACTTGTTACTATACACTCGCCTTTCTCCTCTCCTCTTTACAATTGAAAGAGGAGTTTTCATATGTACTATGTAGAACAGAGCCTGAAAAAGTGAGTCACACTTCGTTTGCTGCGCGGTTATAGCATAGATTTAACCTACAAAAAAACAGAAGAAGGAAAGATAGTCTACATTGCAATCCCCCTTTATAGTAAAATATAAAAAGGTATAAAACTGAATTTTTAGATATTTTAACGTGAACTGAAATAATTCTGAGCGTGGAAAAAGCAGATAAGGGGGAAACTTACATGAGATCCATTGAAAAGGATACATTGTGGAAACTTATAGAAGTATCTAGGGGTAAGCATCCAGCAACAATTTGGATTACAGGAGGAATTGTGTTTAATGTATACACAGGAGAGCTGGAAAGAAACAATATCGTTTTGTATGAAGATCGTATTGCTTATGTAGGAATGCGTGAACCGCAAATTGATGAGAAAACGAAAATTATAGATGCATCCAGCTTTACATTAGTTCCAGGATACATCGAACCTCATGCACATCCATATCAGTATTATAATCTTACCTCATTCGGAGAATTCGCTTTAAGCTTAGGTACAACGACTTTAGTGAATGATAATCTAATATTTTATTTAAATACAGATCAGAAAAACTTGGAATATTTAATGGACTACAGCAGTCATTTGCCTATCAAAAATTATTGGTGGGCAAGGATGGATCCACAAAGCAACCACCCGGATATGTTAGCGAAATTCACGACTGAGCGCTTGGTCAGTTTGCTTAGTCATAAGCGGGTTATACAAGCTGGCGAATTAACTGCTTGGCCTGCTGCCTTGACTGGCGATGAAACAATACTTGAAGGAATAGCAGAAGCACGGAGGCTTGGCAAAAGAATTGAGGGGCATAACCCAGGGGCTTCCAGTGAAACCTTAAATGCTTTGGCAGCACTCGGTGTTACGGCTTGTCATGAAGCTATCAATGGAGAGGAAGTAATCAGAAGGCTTCGTTTAGGTATGTATGCAACTTTGCGTCACTCCTCCATACGTCCTGATTTGCCGGGCCTAATCAAAGACTTACAAGAGCTCAACTTTGATTTTTCTTCCGCTTCAAGGCTTATGTTAACAACAGATGGCTCTATGCCTCCGTTTCTTCAACATGGATTGATGGACTATCTTATTAAGATTTCTCTCGATAATGGTGTTCCTTTCCATGCCGCTTATCGGATGGCCACTTTGAATCCCGCAACATATTATGGATTGGATCAAGAAATCGGTGGAATCGCTCCGGGACGAGTCGCAGATATTCTATTTCTCGAGGATATAAGCAAACCTTCCCCTGTCAAGGTTATAGCAAACGGACAGCTGGTTGTGACAAACGGGCAGCTCTTGAAGCCGTTTCCTGCATGTGATTGGCGACAATTGCAATTTGAACCCATGCACATAGAATGGCGCGTTCAGCCGGAATGGCTGGATATGACCGCTGAACATCCGGAAGTCCCTGTAATAGAAATGCTTAATGCGGTCATTACGAAATCCAGTCTAGAAGCATTACCGCTAAAGCAAGGCATTATTGAGTTGGAGGCTAGAAAAGGATATTGTTATGTCAGTCTTATTGATCAAAAGGGGAAATGGGTTACTAACGGCATATTAAAAGGATTTGCCGATCACCTAGATGCTGTAGCGACAACCTACACAGCATCTCAAGATATCGTTGTTATAGGGCAAAACAAAGAGATCATGGTGAAAGCTGTAAACCAACTGCTCGATCAAGGGGGCGGTACCATATTAATGGAAGGCGAGGAAACCTTATTCAATTTGGAATTGCCACTTGGAGGGAAAATGAGCAAGTTGCCTATGCATGAACTGATTGTAAAAACGACGGGGCTTGTGCAACTTCTGAAGGAGAGAGGACATCAACATATCGATCCATTATATACAATGTTCTTTTTAACATCGACCCATCTACCGGCTGTACGCTTAACAGCTGAAGGAGTATATTCTATTAAAGAGAATGCGGTTGTGTCTTCGGTTAAGAAAATAAAGGGTGACTATTTTGTAAGATAAAGTGAAACTTCCATCAGTTGGGGGTTTTTCATCCCCTACTGATGGTTAGTTAAACCAATCTGGCTTTTACGGGCAGTTATTCCCCATCTATCTTCTTCGCATCTCTCTCAATCTTAAAGTGGGGGTCTTACTGCCCGCAAATAGCGAGATAAACAACGTGAAAATAGCCTCCTAGTTAGGAGGCTATTTTGCATTCTTTCGTCTTTCGCTATATGCCTTCTCTTCGTCTGTCCCAAATCCATCATCGTTTGTCACGATTTGATCTGTCGGTGCGACAACACTTTCAGCAATTTTCCAGTCCCCATACTCTTGTACAAATACTTGTAAAAAGTAATTTATTCCATTTAGTTGGTATGGATTTTCTTTTTTTACGTCATACTGCACAGCTAAATAGTACACTTGTACATTTTCTTCCCCAAATTTTGACACATACTGAGAAACTCGCGGAATATAAACAGAAGCTTTAGCCAGTGAAATTTGTTTTACTTTTACGAGGGAAGAATGTTTTATATTATGTAAAGTATCTTGATGATGAATGCTATCACTATGATGAAACAAAACAGAAGTTTGCATCGAGCGCATCCATAATTGTGAGTATAAAACAGGCTTATGATTTGAGATATATTCTAGTTCTTTTTGTACAATTTGATTTGGAGACGCTGCACTTATCTCTATACTGTAACATAGTAAACATATACCGATAATTCCAAAAGAAACAATACGTTTCATAGTCTGCCTCCTATTCCATATAGGTAAAGTATAGGAATGTAGGTCTGTTTTTATGCAGCGCATCCGTTCTGTAGTATGATGAAGCCATAAAAAATAGAAAAGCAAAAATTGCTTTTCTATTTTTTATAGAACTCTGCCAAAGAGCTCTAGTACCATTTCAATTTCTTGATCGCTCCAGTCCTGGAACTTCTCTCTATAATATTCTTTTCGAACATTTTCAAGCTTTTCGGCAACATCTTTCCCGGTATCCGTAATTTCTAAATAAACAATGCGCCTGTCTGAATCAGAGCGCTTTCTCGTTACAAGCCCCTTACGAACAAGACGATCTGTAACCGCTGTAATATGACTCGATGTAACATTCACTTCACTTGCAATTTGCGATGCCATTTGCGGACTTTTCCAATATAATGCACGCAGTACAGAAAACTCATTCCATGGCATATGTTCAGAAAAGAGTTCATTAATATCATTTTGTAATAAACGAATCATTTTCCGAAAGGAGATAGATAAGTCTAAAATAAGTGCTTCTCGTTTTTCGTTCACTGTTCTCGACCCTTTTTTATAATATTTACACATATTATAATGCATGAATACCTTAATTGTATATATTTTCTTTCTACTTAGATTTCCCACTATATTTCTAAATTTAAGGAAAAAGTGGACTCACTTCTTTCATATAAATAGAGAAAGGAAGGTGAACAGTTATGCAAATTGGAATGCCCCCATATTTACATGAGTTACGTAATGGTAAAGAAGCAACTGTTACTGTACAAGGTGAAGGTGTCGTAAAAGCAAAACCTGATGTTGTCGTGTTAACAATTGGTGTTCGTACTGAAGGTACAAATGTTAAGCAAGCACAAGAAGAAAATGCTGCTCTTTCTGCTAAATTACTTGATTCTTTGAAACAACTTGGAATTACAGAGCAAAATATCAAAACGCTTTCCTACACCATTACACCGCAATATGAATACGTGAACGAAAAGGCTGTGTTACGCGGTTATCAAGTTGAGCATTTATATGAAATTATTGTGTTGAATGTACAAAAAGCAGGGGAAGTATATGAAGCAGCTGTAGCAAACGGGGCAAATGTCGCCAAAGGACTTGTATTTCGCGTTTCAGAGCCTAATGCTTATTACAAACAAGCATTAGTACTCGCTGTGCAAAATGCCCAAGAAAAAGCAAGGACGATTGCTAGTACATATAATCTAAATGTAAATCCCATTCCCATTTCTGTCGTTGAAGAGTCCTCTCATATGCCGCGGGAATTTGTTGCTTATTCCGCTGTCCATAGCGGTGCTCCTCCTATTCAATCAGGAGAATTGGAAATCATTTCGACTGTCCGTGCTATTTTCACCTATATTTAATTGTACATCTAGTAAAAAAGAAAACGTTCTCATTTTTTTATTGTAAAAACTCTTTGTTTTGTTATAATAATAGACGGTGAGTCCTATATAGGGATATCACGGGTGGGAGAGGGATATGAAAAAGAAGGTTTAACATGAAAGGAATCCTTGAAAAAACATTTAAATTAGACCTACATCACACATCGCCAAAACAGGAAGTACTTGCTGGTGTAACATCATTTTTCACGATTGTTTATATTATGATTGTGAATGCATCTATTTTATCAGATGCTGGTATTCCTCTTGAAGCAGGAATTTTAGCAACTGTATTTAGCTCATTTATCGGATGTCTATTGATGGCATTTTGGGCAAATGCACCAGTAATCCTTGTACCAGGTATGGGGGTAAATGCGTTTTTCACGTACACAGCTGTGCATACGCTTGGTTTAACTTGGCAAGAAGCATTAGCAGCTGTCTTTATCGCTGGTATTATTTTTACAATTGCCGCGTTTACACCTATTGCTCGTACACTTTCCAGTGCAATTCCACAGTCGTTAAAAGAAGCGATTACTGTCGGTATCGGGCTATTTTTAGCATTTATCGGCTTACAAAAAGGTGGTCTTGTCGTTGCGAATTCAAACACTGCTGTTGCATTAGGAAAATTAAGTAGTCCAGTTGTTCTAGCTACACTGCTTACGCTTATTGTTGCATTAGTTTTGTTTATTCGTAATGTACGTGGAAACTTTTTATGGACCATTGCAATTGGAACCGGAATTTCCTGGTTATTTGGTATTGTTGATACAAGTCAAGTTGGCAATAGTTCATTTTCATTTGCTAACTATGGTGATGTTTTTGGTGCAATGTCGTTTGGGAAACTGACTTCTTTACCATTTTTAATTGCAACGTTCTCATTGAGTATGGTACTCATTTTTGAAAACATGGGACTTTTGCACGGTTTATTAGAAGATCAGCGTAAATTCCCTCGCGCTTATCAAGCAAATGCAATTTCAGCGATAACATGTGGTCTATTTGGCACAAGTCCAACTGTTTCTACAATAGAAAGTGCTGCTGGTATTACAGCGGGCGGTAAGACAGGTCTGACGTCTATCGTCACTGGTGGTTTATTCTTTGCCTCATTGTTTGCTTTGCCGTTTGTAAAGTTAATTCCAGATAGTGCAATCGCTCCAATCTTAATTATTATTGGCGGTTTAATGATTACAAACATTCAACAAATTCCTCTGAACGATTTTTCAGAAGGATTTCCAGCGTTTTTAATTATCGTTATGATTCCGCTCACATATAGCATCGCTGATGGTATTGCTTTTGGATTCATTGCATATCCAATCTTAAAAGTAGCACTCGGTAAGCATAAAGAAGTTGCAAAACCTCTTTATATTATCACATGTCTCTTCTTACTCATGTTTGTGTTACCTGTCATTGGCTAAATAAAAAACGCCGGGAATTCCCGGCGTTTTTTTATTATTTAAACCAGCCCTTCTTATAAAACCATACCATCATGCCACCACCAATAAGAGCCATTATGGCTAAACAAATATAATAACCATACTCCCACTTTAACTCTGGCATATTGTCAAAATTCATTCCATATACACCAACAATAAATGTTAATGGCATGAAAATGGTTGAAAAAACCGTTAATGTTTTCATAATATTATTCATATGATGAGAGTTTAGGGAAAAGTAACTATCCCGAATATCAGCTGTTAGCTCTCGGCTTGTTTCAATCATCTCAGACAGCTTTAACAAGTGATCATAAATATCTTTAAAATAAATTTCATGATCATTCACACCATGAAAACGCGTTGAATTTAAAATACGATACAATAAATCGCGCATCGGTACAATTGTTCTTCGTAATTTTGATAAATCATTACGAATATCAAATACCTCTTCTAATACAGTACTTGTTGTATCTCCTGTTAAATTATCATCAATTGCATTTAAATGATCTTCAATATAATATACTGGAGCAAAATAATCATCGACAATTTGGTCAATAATTGTATGCGTCACATGAAGAGTGCTTCTCTTTATACGTTGTCTTTCCCCAAGTTTATTCCATGCTCGTTCAATCGCCTTATTGTGCGAAAAGTGAAAGGATACAACAAAATGATCACTAACGAACAAATCAATTTCATGCGGCTCTAATCCATCTTCACTAAAAGCATGAAGAACTAAAAAGTGATACCCTTCATAAAAGTCAACCTTTGGCCTCTGTACATATTCTAAACAATCTTCAATCGCAAGGGGATGGAATTTGAAATAGTCTTGTAAAATATATGTATACTCTTCTTTCGTCGGTTTACATAAATCTAGCCAAAACCACACAATATCTTCTCGCTTTGTTTCTTCTAATGACAAATCATATAATACTTCATTTTCTTTTGTTACTGCACAAATTCTTATCATATTTTCACCCATTATTATTATATGCAAAAAAAGCCAAGGAGCAAACTCCTTAGCTTTTTTATCTCACAATTCGTGAACAAATTGTCACTTTATTTTTCTACGATACCGTGTACTAACTTCGGTGCATCTACATGCTCTGCAGATACCTTCATGTTATCGTAAATTTTTTGTTTTACGTCTTCTACATTCTCACGATTCGCGTAAATTGTTACAAGCGCTTCACCTTTTTTCACGCTATCGCCCACTTTTTTACGAAGCATAAGTCCAACTGCTAAATCGATTTCAGATTCTTTCGTTGCACGACCTGCTCCTAAAAGCATTGCTGCTGTACCAATTTCATCTGCAACAATTTCAGATACAAATCCATCTTCTTTTGCCTCTACTTCAATCTTATATTGTGCTTGCGGCAATTTAGAAGGATCATCTACAACTGAAGCGTCACCGCCTTGTGCTGCTAAGAACGTTTTAAATGATTCTAATGCTTTTCCATTGTTCATGACTTCGATGAGCTTTTCACGCGCATCTTCTAAAGAAGAAGCTTGTCCAGCAAGATATACCATTTGACTTCCAAGCGTTAAACATAGCTCTTCTAAGTCTTTTGGCCCTTTTCCTTGCAATGTATCAATCGCTTCTTTCACTTCTAAAGCGTTACCGATTGCCTCACCAAGCGGCTGACTCATATCAGAAATAACAGCCATCGTTTTACGTCCTACATTGTTACCGATGCGAACCATCGCTGCAGCTAATTGCTTCGCATCCTCGTCCGTTTTCATAAATGCACCCGCACCTGTTTTAACATCAAGAACGATTGCATCCGCACCAGCAGCAATTTTTTTACTCATAATAGAACTTGCAATTAACGGAATAGAGTTTACCGTTGCTGTCACGTCACGAAGTGCATATAACTTTTTGTCAGCGGGTGTTAAGTTTCCGCTTTGACCAATAACAGCAATTTTATTTTCATTTACAAGACGAATAAATTCCTCATTTTCAATTTCTACATGAAATCCTGGAACTGCTTCTAATTTATCAATTGTACCACCTGTATGCCCAAGACCACGACCAGACATTTTCGCAACCGGTACACCTAAAGCAGCAACTAATGGGCCCAACACAAGCGTAGTTGTATCACCAACACCACCAGTTGAGTGTTTATCTACTTTTACTCCTTCGATTGCTGATAAATCAATTGTATCGCCGCTATTTACCATTGCCATCGTTAAATCAGCACGTTCCTGCTCATTCATATCTTGAAAGAAAATTGCCATTGCAAGTGAACTCATTTGGTAATCTGGAATATCACCATTTGTGTAGCCTTCAATGATAAAATTAATTTCTTCTGTCGTTAATGCTTTGCCATCACGTTTTTTTGCAATTAGGTCCACCATTCTCATTGTGAACTCACCCCTTCATTTGTTTTACAATTGCTTTTACAAGTGCTAAGAAGTTTGCTTTTACACGCTCTGTTGTTTCAATTACTTCATCATGATGAAGCGGCTGATCTAAAATTCCAGCTGCCATATTTGAAATACAAGAAATACCAAGTACTTTCATACCGGCATGACCAGCGACAATAACTTCTGGGACAGTTGACATTCCGACTGCATCACCGCCAATTGTACGAATCATACGAATTTCTGCAGGTGTCTCATATACAGGACCTGTCATCGCAACATATACGCCTTCTTGTACTTTAATATTTAAATCAGCAGCAACTTGTTTTGCCATTTTACGAAGGTCTTTACTGTATGCTTCAGACATATCAGGGAAACGTACACCCATCTCAGAATCATTTGGTCCGATTAATGGATTATGGCCCATAAAGTTAATATGGTCTGAAATTAACATTAAATCGCCTGGCTCAAATGATGTATTTACACCGCCAGCAGCATTTGTAACGATAACTGCTTCTACTCCTAACTCTTTCATAACACGAACTGGGAATGTTACTTTTTGCATATCGTATCCTTCATAGTAATGGAAACGACCTTGCATTGCTACAACTGTAACACCTTGAAGTGTACCAAATACAAGTTGACCAGCATGACCTTCTACAGTAGATACAGGAAACTCAGGAATTTCACTGTACGGTACAGCTACTGCATTTTCGATTTCATCAGCTAATACACCTAGACCTGAACCAAGGATTAACCCTACTGTTGGTGTTTCTTGAAATTTTCCTTTTAAGTATGAAGCAGATTTTGAAATTAACTCACGATTCATTTGATGTTCCTCCTATTTATCTAGCTCGTTCAAAAAGCTTTTTCCATATTTCGGCATTGTTACACCGAAGTTTTCTGCAACTGTGGCACCGATATCAGCAAATGTTTGACGAAGCGGTAATTCTTTTCCGCCCTCTTTCATGCTTGGACTATATGCTAATAATGGTACATATTCACGCGTATGGTCTGTACCGTGGTGAATTGGGTCATTACCATGGTCAGCTGTAATAATTAACAAGTCGTCTTCTTTTAACTTCTCAAGTACTTCAGGAAGACGTGCATCATATTCTTGCAGTGCATCTCCATAACCTTGAGGATCACGACGATGACCGAATAGTGCATCAAAGTCAACAAGATTTACAAAGCTTAAACCTGTAAAGTCCATACTCGCTGTATCTGCAAGCTTATCCATACCATCCATGTTAGATTTTGTACGAAGAGATTGCGTTACACCTTCTCCATCATAAATATCAGAGATTTTACCAATTGCGATAACATCATAGTCACTATCTTTTAATTCATTCATTACCGTACGACCAAATGGTTTTAGTGCGTAATCATGACGGTTTGGCGTACGTGTGAAGTTTCCTGGCTCTCCAACGAATGGACGAGCAATAACACGGCCTACCATATATTTTTCATCAAGTGTTAACTCACGTGCAATTTTACAAATGTTATATAGTTCTTCAAGCGGTACAACTTCTTCATGAGCAGCAATTTGCAATACGCTATCAGCAGACGTGTACACAATTAATGCACCGGTTTCCATATGTTCCTGTCCAAGTTCATCCAAAATTCCCGTTCCAGAAGCTGGTTTATTCCCAATAATTTTACGTCCTGTTTTCGCTTCTAACTCATCAAGTAATTCTTTCGGGAACCCTTCTGGGAATACTTGAAACGGTGTATCAATGTACAAACCCATAATTTCCCAATGACCTGTCATTGTATCTTTTCCCATAGATTTTTCTTGCATTTTTGTATAATATGCAAGTGGCTTCTCTGCTTTTGCAATCCCTTTCATTTCACGGATGTTACCAAGACCTAATTTCATCATGTTTGGCATTTGTAATCCGTTCATATGCTCTGCAATATGGCCAAGTGTGTCAGAACCTTTATCGCCATATTTCTCAGCATCTGGTGCTTCTCCAATTCCTACGGAGTCCATTACGATAAGAAAAATACGTTTATATTTATTCACAACTGTAACCTCCTATATATGCTACTTATGTAGTATGTTCAAATCGATGTAAAAACTTCCCTTTTCTCCTAAGTCAGATGTCAGACATCTCATGCTGCTATCATAACATGTTCACGCTTTCTTTTTAAGAAATTTTTATCACATTTCGTTTTTTTTTCACATTTTCATTGTAATATATTCTACCTAGAACCGCTAATGAAACCGATATATGTTTCTCGACATAAAAAAACAGCTCTTTAAAAGAGCCGTTTTTTATCCCGTTATTCGCGGACAGTAAGACATCCACTAATGGAAGTTTCACTTTATTTCACTTCAACTGTTTCTTCTTTATGATCATGAAGATCACCTTTTCGCACATGAACCTTCACTTTATATGTTCCTGCTTCTTTAAATGTATAAGTACTTGTATACTCGCCTTTGTTACCTTCTTTTGCTGGAATAAACTCATGCTTTTCTGCACCGTCTTTCCAAATTTCAAGTTGAACTTCCGCACCAGTTAATGCTTCTTCTTTTTGTTTTACATGTACGTTCATTGTAGATTCTGTATTTGCTTTCACACCATCTGCCATCAGATGAATCATTGTATCACCATGAGCATGATCGTCATGATGACCATCTGTTTCTTTTTTTGTATCCTCAACTTTTGCATTTCCAACAGCCACTTTCACTTCTGGCATCACATGCATATCACGTGCATTTGTATGTGCGATAATATGATAAACACCATCAGATGGGAATGTTTTATCGATTGCATAAACACCGTTACCTTTATTTTTCGCGTCTAGCATCTCTTTTTTCTCTTCACCATCTTTCCAAATTTCAAACTTTACATCATCTGCATCTGTTACTTTTTCTTTTCCTTGTGTAACAATTGCTTGTACTTCTACTTTTTCATTCGGCTTTAATGTTTCAGGGTTCGTTTTTATTTCTACCTTTACTTCTTCAAGCGACTTATTCTTTTTCGTTGTCTCGTCCGATTTCGTATTACAACCAGCTAACGCTAGCATTGTGATAAATAATGTAATTAAAAGTTTTTTCATCATAACTTCCTCCTTCTTCCTATCTTAGTATAGAGGAAATATACGTTCATATTCTAGCCTTCTGCTGAAAACAATGTACGAAATGTTTGTGAAGTTTTTGTGAAGTGCTTTGATTTTATCCCGCTATTTTGGGGCAGTAAAACCCCCACCTCAAAATTAAAAGAGAAGCGAGGAAGGTAGGTAGAGAATAACTGCTGGCATGTGCCCTATTGGTTCAACTAACTATCAGTGGGGGTGCCCCCCACTGATGGAAGTTTCACTTTATAATAAGTAAAAGGGCATGAACACTCATGCCCTTGGATGAAACTGTTTATATACATCTTTTAATCTAGCTTTTGAAACATGTGTATAAATTTGTGTTGTCGAAATATCGGCATGGCCAAGCATTTCTTGTACCGCCCTTAAATCTGCTCCATTCTCTAATAAGTGCGTTGCAAAGGAATGACGCAATGTATGCGGTGTAAGTTCTTTTTGAATATTTGCTTCTTGTGCAAGCCTTTTTAAAATCTTCCAGAACCCTTGACGAGATAAACGGTTTCCGTGATGATTTAAAAAGAGTGCTTCGGCCACTTTCTTTCCTAAGAGTTCCGGTCTTCCTTTTTCAATATAATACTGAATCGCTTCTGTCGCTAAACTACCGAGAGGGATGATTCTCTCTTTATTTCCCTTTCCGACGCAACGAACAAAGCCCATTGTTAAATGTACATCTGATAAGTTTAATTCAATTAATTCAGAAACACGTAACCCTGTTGCATATAATAACTCTAACATAGCCTTATCACGAATCCCAAATGCACTCGTTCTTTTCGGTATTTGCAATAGTGCTTCTACCTCATTAATCGATAACACTTTCGGTAATTTACGCTCACCTTGAGGTGTTTCAATATGTACAGACGGGTCATGTTCCACAACACGTTCACGCAATAAAAATTGATGAAACGACCGTACAGATGCAATGTGACGTGCCATCGTTTTCGAAGATTTCCCATTATCTTTTAGATGATGTAAAAAGTTCACAATATGCATGCGCGCTACATCATGAAAAGATGTAATTTGTTCTACTTTTTGTAAATACTTCGTATAACTTTTTAGATCACGCTCATATGATACAACTGTATTTTGAGCTAATCCTTTTTCAACAACCATATAATGAATAAAGTCTTGTAATTGATCTTCCAATCTTCTCTACTCCCCATTTTCATAGAAAAAAATCATTCTGTTGACGAAAGCATCTTTCGCAGGCTCCTCTGTTCCAGATACTTTTTCTACTGTTTCTTCTTTAGGCTTTTCATAACGATGATAACTTTCATATTCTTCATTTATCCATAGTATAGCGAAATAAAACAAAATGGTACAACTAATAAACAATAAAAATACTTTCATACCATCAAAAAGAACTTTAATTGCTCGGCGCATTGTGAATTCCTCCAAAATTTATGTTATTACAACATATGCCAAGCTTTTCATCATTTATACCTAATTATGAAAACTCCCGCACTTCTCTCTCTAAAATCTTAAGGCGGGGAGTCTTACTCATTTGCAAAAAAAAACCTTTTCCTAACTAAATAGGAAAAGGTTAACTTTCTTCTGTTAATTTTTCTTGACACTTCTCACAAATACCATGGAATGTTAAACGATGATCCTTGACTTTAAAGCGCCACTCATTTTCTACTCTTTTTTCTACTTCACAAAGTAAATCTTCTTGAATCTCTTCTACTGCACCACATTCTGTACAAATTAAATGATGATGAAAACGTGATGCACCTTCTTGTCTTAGGTCATAACGCGAAACACCGTCACCGAAATTAATCTTGTCGACAATCTTTAACTCGGATAATAATTCCAAAGTCCGATAGACGGTTGCAAGTCCGATCTCTGGCGACTTTTCTTTTACAAGGAGGTAAACATCTTCCGCGCTTAAATGGTCTTCTTCATTTTCTAGCAGTACGCGAACCGTAGCTTCACGTTGTGGTGTTAACTTATAACTCGCTGCATGCAATTGCTTTTTAATTCGATCAATTCTTTCTTCCATTCGGTACTACTCCCTCCCTCGCCACTCTTACCCCATTATATCAGAAGAAGGGAAACTGTCAAAAGAAAAATAATCAAAATTACTTGATAATAATTATCAAAGTATAATTATTTTTTGTTAATAGTCTCCATGACTTGTTTCATAAAATTTGGCGATGCATAAGCTTCAATTCCTGAAGCAATCGCTAGCGCTGCACCGATAATAAGAAAAAAGCAAGTATAGCGGATAAAAAGTGGTAATAGAGGCTCATTTACTTTTCGAATAAATTGATGACGAATCATGCGCAAGGAAAAGCTAGCGGCGATCGTCGTCATAATAAGAAATGTTGGGATAATAATTAAATTTTGTGGAAGTACAGCCACAAATGCTAATAATAAGCCGTTCCAACCAAGTTGACTTACTAAGAAACCTACTGTAAATCCAACAACCACTCCTTTTAAAAATAATAAAATAAAAATAAGAGGCAAACCAATAATGGAAATACCTAAAATCCAAATAAAACCAATATATTTCAGTTGCGATAAGTAGCTTTCGCGAAACATCTCACCTGCATTTGCAAATTGCCCTTTGGAAACTTGTCCAAAAAAACGACTTAAATAAAAATACAAATCTTGTTTTTGACTTATTTGTAAACTATTCACAAGGATCGCCCCAAAAATAACCCCCATTAATAAAAGGACAGCTACAAATACATATAATGAAGCGTGTTCCTGTACATGATATGTTACACGATCTTGCCAAGACGATTTCCTTAGCATATTACGTCCCCCCGTTCTTCCTCTTACTAGAATGTATGATAGAAAGAAAAAAGTATGACGAATTAACATTGAAATTCCACGCCACTTTGCTAAACTTAAAGGTAGAGAATAGGAGGGATTTCTTTTGAAACAACTATTATTAGATTTTCCAACATTATTTCAGACCGAGCGCCTGCAGGTACGTAAACCGTTCCCTGGCGATGGTACAGAAGTTTATGAAGCAATTCAAACTTCTTTAGAGGATCTACAGCCATGGATGTCTATTACGCATGAAACTGAAGAAACGGCAGAAGCAGCAGTTAGAGCCGCCCATGGGAAATTTTTACTTCGAGAAACATTGCCGTTTCATCTATATGATAAAACAACAGGTACATTCATCGGTGCACTCACACTTCACCCAGAAAACTGGGATATTCCAAAGTTTTCTATTAGCTTCTGGCTTCATAGCTCTTACACAAAACAAGGGTATATGACAGAAGCATTAAAAGGAGCCATTCAATTCGCGTTCGATAAACTCAGAGCGAAGCGACTTGAAATTCGCTGTGATGCCAATAATACAAATGCACGATTAGTAGCAGAGCGCCTAGAGTTTATTCTAGAAGGTACGCTAGAAAATGACTTCCTTGCTCCCGATGGTAGTTTACGTGATACATGTGTATATGCAAAAATACAATAAAGTGAAACTTCCTTTTGTGAGACGTTTTTCCTCACAAAAGGTTAGTTGAACCAATCGGGCGCATGCCAGCAGTTATCCCCCACCTATCTTCTTTGCTTCTCTCTGAATCTTGAGGTGGGGTCTTACTGCCCGCGAATAGCGGGATAAAAAAGAGACGCTACAGCTAGTCATCTTCAAATTTTACAAAAATAAACACTCGCATAAAGCGAGTGTTTATTTTTTCAATTGTAAATATTGAATTGCAAACATTGTCTTTGCATCATGAATACGTTGCTCTTTTATTAATTGCAGCGCTTCTTCTAATGATACTTCCATTAACTCAACAAACTCATCCTCATCAAGATCTGCTTTGTCTTCCTTCTTCTTCAAACCAGTCGCTTCATATACATATACAATTTCATCTGCAAACCCTGGTGATGTGTAGAATGACGTGATGAGCTTCATATTATCACATATGTACCCTGTTTCTTCCTCTAATTCACGAATTGCTGTTGCTTCAGGTTGTTCTCCCTGCTCTAACTTTCCAGCAGGAATTTCTACAAGCGCTTTTTCCATCGCTTTGCGATACTGTTCAACTAACACAATTTTCTCGTCATCTGTAATTGCGATAATCGCTACCGCACCAGGATGCTTCACAATTTCACGTTTACTCGTCTCACCATTTGGCAATACTACTTCATCAACACGAACTTTAATTACTCTTCCATCAAAAATAGGCTCAGTCGCAATCGTTCTTTCTTCAAGATTACTCATAAGACTTCATCTCCCTGTTCTATTTCCTAGTCTTTCTTCATACATTCTATCACATTGAAAGGAGCGAAACGAAAATGAAAGTGTATATTTTACCAAATCGAGTAACGTTAGTCGGAAAAGCCTGGGAAATTCGTTATATGCTAAAACAATATGAACAACGTTATAAAACTGTTCATGACTGGCTTACAAATACACAAAGGTAAAGTGTTTGTGAAACTCCTTACGCTTTCGTACAATAAAAGTAAGGAGGGTAATGATGAAAACACGTAAATTAGGAAATTCAGATTTAGATGTAAGTGAAATTGGACTTGGATGTATGTCACTTGGAACAAATGAAACAGAAGCCATTCAGATCATTCATGAAGCGTTAGATTTAGGTATTAATTTTTTAGATACGGCCGATTTATACAATTATGGATTAAATGAAGAATTTATCGGAAAAGCGTTACAAGGAAAACGAGAGCAAGTTGTACTTGCTACAAAAGTTGGGAACCGCTGGACAGAAGAAAAAAACGGTTGGACTTGGGACCCTTCTAAGGCATATATAAAAGAGGAAGTAAAAGAAAGCCTACGCCGATTAAAAACGGATTATATCGATTTATATCAGCTACATGGCGGAACAATTGAAGATAATACTGACGAAGTCATTGAAACATTTGAAGAACTAAAACAAGAAGGAATCATTCGTCATTACGGGATTTCTTCCATCCGTCCTAATGTTATTCGCCAATATGCAGAGCGTTCTAATATCGTAAGTGTTTTAATGGAATATAACATATTAAATCGCCGCCCAGAAGAATGGTTCCCATTCTTACAAGAACACAATATTAGCGTCATTGCCCGCGGTCCACTCGCAAAAGGCTTATTAACTAGTAACAATGCACAGAAATTAGCTAAAGTGAAAGAAAAAGACTATCTCTCTTACAATCACGATGAAGTAAAACACATCGTATCTCGTGTGAAAGAAATAACAAATGAGCGCTCTCTAACAGAAACCGCGCTTCAATATTGCCTACATACTCCGACAATTGCAGCTCTCATTCCAGGTGCAAGCTCAATTGACCAATTACGCGAGAACATAAAAGCCGGCACTACAAATTCATTGACAGACGAACAATACACACACATTCAAGCAATTGCGAAATTAGATACATATGAATCTCATCGATGAAAAAAGCTACCGAAAAATCGGTAGCTTTTTTACATCGTATCGTATTTCTCTGGATTTGTTCCTGAACGCTTATTACAATCTAGTTTATCAATTTGCTGCACTTCTTCTTCTGTTAATGAAAAATCAAAAATATGAAAATTCTCTGCAATGCGAGATGGTGTAACAGATTTTGGAATTGTTACAATTCCACTTTGAATATCCCAGCGCAAAATAACTTGAGCAGGTGTTTTCTCATATTTTTTAGCAATCTCTTGGATAACCGGATGTTCAAATACCTCTCCGCCTCGCATAAGCGGACTCCATGCCTCCATTTGAATTTGTTCTTGCTGACAAAAATTGCGAAGTTCAAATTGTGCTAACATTGGATGAAGCTCGACTTGATTCACCATTGGTTTAACATGACAATTCGCTAATAAATGTTTTAAATGATGAATATGGAAATTTGACACACCAATCGCACGTACTTTTCCTTCTTCATACAATTTTTCAAGAGCGCGATATGTATCCACATACTTTCCACGTATCGGCCAATGGATTAAATATAAATCCACGTAATCCATCTGTAACTTCTTTAAACTTGTTTCGAATGCTTTAAGCGTCGTTTCATATCCTTGTTCATCGTTCCATACTTTCGTTGTAATAAAAAGCTCTTCACGAGCAATTCCAAATTCACGAATCGCTTCTCCGACACCGCTTTCATTTTCATAAATAGTAGCCGTATCAATCGCACGGTATCCGATTTCTAGCGCAGTCTGTACCGCTCGCTTTACTTCCTCCCCTTCTTTTGCTTTATATACTCCTAAGCCTAGCATTGGCATTTTCACACCGTTATGAAGTGTTGTTGTTGGAATATGCATAAAAAACTCCTCCTTTACTCCATTTCAACAAGAAAAAAATAAAAAGTCAAAAAAAGCGATTTGTTTACATAATCTTGTTATGTTAAGAAACTAGAAGAAAGTATATAAATACAAATTGAAAACCGACTTAAATAACTATTTCTTTTTAGGTGGGCAAGAGCATTTGATCATGCATAAAAGCGGTCAGAGCCTTTTCCTGCCACATGCAAGAATGAAAACAAAGGGAGAAAGCAAGTGCAGGTCATGTTTTCTTCTACATAGCAGCGGCTTATATGTTAAAAAATTAAAATGGATTTATATATTGTTGTTTCATTTTATGTGAACAACCTTTTCTCCCTTTTTCCAAAGAGCAATTTCTTGCTTTCTTCATCCTTTTATCTTACAGTGTAAGCGTAAAACAAAATACACAAAGTAGAGGGAAAAAGATGAAAGCTCTTGTATTTAACACATTTGGAGAACCAGAAGTATTACAATATAAAGAAATCCCTAATCCTGTTATCGGACCTAATGACATTCTTGTAAAAATGAAAGCAATTGGCTTAAATTTTGCCGATGTTTACAGAAGAAAAGGAAATTATCACCTCGCTGGTCAACCACCATATATTTTAGGTTACGAAGGCGCTGGAATTGTAGAAATGGTAGGAAATAATATTACGACCATAAAGCAAGGAGATTCTATTGCATTTGCAGATGTTCCATATGCAAATGCAGAGCTTGTAGCAGTTCCAATAGAGAAAGCAATTCCACTTCCTAATCATATTTCATATGAAACAGCTGCTTCTATTTTACTGCAAGGTTTAACAGCTCACTACTTAACTCGCGATAGCTATGCAGTAAAGGAAGGAGACATTGTACTCGTACACGCTGCTGCCGGTGGTGTAGGACAACTTCTTGTACAAATTATCAAATTATTAGGCGGTAAAGTGATTGCCCTTACCTCTTCTATGCAAAAAGCAAAAGCTGCCGAAGAAGTTGGCGCAGACTGGACCTTTTTGTATGAGGATGACTGGAAACAGAAAGTCATGCATGCGACTAACGGAAAAGGTGTAGATGTCGTATATGAATCTGTTGGTTCTACGTTGATGTATAGCTTTGAAGCAACACGTATTGGAGGAACCGTTGTTTTTTACGGAATGGCAGGAGGCGATCCAGCGCCTGTAGACCCGCGCATGCTTATGGATACATCTAAGACGTTAACCGGCGGTGATCTATGGAATGTACTCACTTCTCATAAAGAGCGTGTTCTTCGTTCTAAAGAACTGTTCACATGGATTCAACAAGGAAAAATCAAGTTATCCAAACCAACTACATTTTCCTTAAACGAAGGAGCAAAAGCACATCATTATTTAGAAAGTAGAAAAAGTACAGGGAAAATTTTATTACTTCCATAAAATAATTATAAAAATAACGTGCCGCATATATATGGCACGTTATTTTTTCTTCATCTATTCTCCTTTATATTCGTTTCTTATTTAAAATCTTTCCATGACAAACTACTTTCACTTAATAATTCTTCAAATGATTTATTTTTTTCGCGCTCACGCTGTTCTTTACGCTTTCTCTCTAACTCTATTTCTTTTTTCTGCTCTTCTTGCTCTTTTAGCTCTTTTTGTTTACTTTTCAGCTGCTTCATTAATGCTTCGTTTAATTGATCTCCAATTGTTACTGTTTCTTTTTCCATCTTCATCCCTGTTTGTTTCTGTGCTTGCTTTTGCTTTTTCTTTGCCATAATTAAATCACCTTTTACTTTTTTCTTTATTATAGTAGAAAGTGCAATTTACCAGCAACCACAAGAGCTGTATCTGCATCTCTATTAAGTTGCCCGAATCCCAGCTCCAATTCCACATGAAAATGCAAAACAGTTAATCATCCATAATTAATGATTTATTTTCTATATAAAAATAAAGAGATTTTGTTTTATAAATTTTCTTAAAATATAGAATTTTATATAGATTGTTTTCTTATAATCTATTAAAATGATGTCGTATGATGTCAGATTTATATAAAGGGGAGAAACAAAAAACATGTGGAAAAAAATTATACCGGCAGTTGCTGTTTTAAGTACAGTCACATTTTCAAGCGTATTTGCAGCACAGCCCACTTCTACACCAACACAAGAAAATCGTTACATTGATGTTCAAATGCTAGGCATTAATGACTTCCACGGTCAATTAAACACAGTAAAAAAAATAAACAATAAGGAAGCCGGTGGGGTCGATTACTTAGCTGCATACTTGCGAGACCGCGAAAAACAAAACAAAAATACGCTACTTGTTCATGCCGGAGACGCAGTTGGAGCAAGTCCACCAATTTCTGCTTTATTACAAGATGAACCAACAATTGATATTTTCAACGACCTTGGCTTTGATGTTGGAACAATTGGAAACCATGAATTTGATGAAGGTGTAGACGAAATGCGTCGCCTTATTTATGGTGGCTATCATGAAAAGACTGGCAACTTTAAAGGTGCTCAGTTCCCTTACGTTGCAGCCAATGTTTACAACAAAACAACTGGTCGTTTATTTTTACCGCCATTTACAGTAAAAATGGTACAAGGAGTTCCAGTCGGCTTTATTGGTGTCGTCACAACAGAAACACCAAGCATCGTTATGCCTAAAATGGTTGAAAACGTAAAGTTCACAGATGAAGTAGAGGCAATTAACAAGTCTGCACAACAATTAAAACGATTAGGTGTAAAAGCAATTGTTGTATTAGCACACAATCCTGGTACAACGGATGATAAAGGAATTACAGATGGTGATCTCGTTCGTTTAGCTCAAAATACCGATCCAGAAGTCGATGTCATTTTTGGCGGCCATAACCATGCATATGTAAATGGAACTGTAAATGGAAAACTTCTTGTACAAGCTTATTCGTACGGTACAGCTTTCGCAGACGTTGACTTAAAAATTGATAAGAAAACAAAAGATATTGTAGAGAAAAAGGCTGAGATTGTTACAACATTTCACGATGGCATTCAACCTGATCCACAAATTAAGAAAAAAGTCGAGCAGTATGCTGAAAAAGTCGCTCCACTTGTAAATGAAGTTGTCGGTAAAGCTGCAACTGCTTTAGACAGAAAAGAATCACCTGCTGGAGAGTCAACACTTGGTAACTTAATTGCAGATACACAGCGCAGTGCGATGAACGGACAAATTGCTCTTATGAATCCTGGCGGTATTCGCAACGATTTAGATGCAGGAGATATTACATGGGGAGAACTATATGGCATTCAACCTTTTGGCAACCAATTAATAAAATCAACATTGACTGGAAAAGATATTCGGGACATTTTAAATCAGCAATGGCAAAAAGATAAAACACGTATGCTCCAAATCTCTGGTATCACGTACAAATGGGACGCTAACAAAGCAGATGGTGAAAAAGTAATTGATGTACGTTTATCAAACGGCGAAGCTCTTGTTGACTCGCAAACATATACTGTCGTAGCGAATGCCTTTTTAGCTTCTGGTGGAGACGGTTTTGTTTCCTTTAAAAATGGAACAAATACAGAAACAGGACCGAATGATTTAGATGCATTAGTAGATTATGTGAAGCAGGCAAAATTACCGATCGAAGCAAAAATTGAAGGGCGTGTTCAAAAAATAAATTAGCCGTTATAACATACAATTTTCATGAGTGGAAGAAATCAAGCTTCTACAGGCAGTTCTTCTTTTAAATCTTACTGCCTGCAAATAGTAGGATAAAAGCGGGAAATCCCGCTTTTATTATCTTTCACGATATCTTTCTAAATATTCTTTCAGTGCAATTTCTACAAGTTTAGACTTATGCACACCATTTCTAACAGAAAGACAATCTAATTGTTCTAGTACTTGTTTAGAAAGAGAAAATGTACGTTTTTTTTTCTCTTCTTGCTCCACAGACGTGATACGTATTCCATATTCGCGTTTTTGCAACAACTCATAAATATGTTGCAATTGCTCATAAATGAGGCGCTGATAATCTATTTTTTCCTGCTGTAGACTTACAGCTTCTTTTAATTGTAAATGACGAGGCTCCTCCCCTTCTCCAATAAATACCCTTTTTTTCTGCTCATTATCATATCCATATCCGAGTAATCGTAATTTTTTTGATAGTGTATATGGACTCATTTCCAGTCGTTTCGCAACAATTGCTATCGATTCATGATTATTTAAACGATCAATAATTTCACCAATTTCCACCTCCTCCCTCCTCTCTATTAAACATAGGCTAACGTGAAACTTCCATCACTGGGAACTTACTGCTTGTTAATGCGGGATAAAGTTATTATGTTATGATACAATAATTTCTTATTAGTATATTTAGTATATGATGAAAAAAACATCACTGTTCAATATATCGCAATCAAAAGGAGGTCGTCCTCATGTTCATCCGCAGCAGCACCCCCTCTTTTTACGATAAAAATAAGAAACACATCTCAAATAGTATTGCTACAATTGAAAATGTTCTTATAAATAATCGAAAACAATCGTTACTCATTCGTGGGCAAGATCTCAATCAACCTCTTCTATTATGCTTACACGGTGGACCAGGAATGGCTCAAATTGGATTTGCACGCCATTTTCAAACAGAACTTGAGAAACATTTTATTGTTGTCAACTGGGATCAGCGCGGAGCAGGAAAATCCTTTTCATGGCGAGATTTCAAAGAATCGCTAACAATTGAGCAATACGTTTTAGATACACATAAAATAATCGATTATCTTCTAAAAAGGTTTCAAAAAAGGAAATTATTTCTTCTTGGACACTCTTGGGGCAGCATCATTGGATTATTTGCTGCACAGCAATCTCCTCAATACATCGAAGCATATATCGGAGTGGGCCAAATTGTGCATATGAAGCAAAATGAGAAACTGCTTTTTGAACATTTAATTCGATCCGCAAAGCAGCGCGGACATACCCGTGCACTTGCTTCTTTAAAAAAGCTTGGAAAGCCTCCATTTCTAGATAAAAGGAGACTACTTATCCAAAGGAAATGGCTCGGTATCTTTGGTGGAGCTATTCAAAATGGGACATTCTTTTCTTTCATTCGAAAAGGGTTTCTATCCCCTGAATACACATGGATAGATTGGATTAAATTTTTTAGCGGAAATATGAAGTCTGGGGAATTATGGAAAGAGATGTTAACGATTGATTTCTTTTCACAAGTGCCGAGCGTTTCATTTCCTGTCTATTTTTGTTCTGGACGCTATGACTATCAAACGCCTTATGCACTTGTACAACAATATTGCGATGTTCTTAACGCACCTATAAAAAAAATGATTTGGTTTCCGAACTCAGCTCATTCTCCAAATTTTGAAGAACATACACGTTTTGCAACAATGTTACTTGATATTAAACAAGAACACTTCTTACTACACCCTTGATTAAGTGAAAATTTCATCAATCAGACTCCTACGGCCCTACGAGTAACAAAATAGAAAAAAAGGCGCGTGTTCTCACGCACCTTTTACTTTGTTGATTCTCTCTCAATTAGAACGAAATCCAAATCAGCTACCTCTTGGTTATATTCCACCTTTTTTATTTTTGCAATTAACTTATGAATAGCAAGTGCTCCTATACTTGTTATCGGCTGAGCAATTGTCGTTAAAGCTGGCGTAGACCACTCCCCTTGTACAATTCCATTTAAACCAATAACTTGTAAATGTTTTGGAATGGAGATATAAAGCTTTTGTGCAGCACGAATAAAGCCAATCCCTACAATATCGCTACAAGTAATGATACCATCTATGTATGGATATTTTTGTAATACCTCCACAGCTATTTGTTCTGAATCTATCTCTTCCCTATACGTTTCTATAACTCGGTAAGATATCTTCTTCTCCCAAACCGCGTCTAAAAAACCAGTGAAATATTCTTCCATCGCTTCATTATTTGTATCTTCATGAATATAGGCAAGAAACTGACATCCTTTCTCTTCTAGAACAGAAACAGCTTGTATCGCCGCATTATAATAATGTAAAGAAAACCCCTCAACCGAATCTACAATTACAAACGGAACTGATACTATTTCTTTTTGCAAGCTTTCATATACATCACGTGTCATAATAACACCTGCAATATTATTTTGTTCCAATACATCCATGTAACCACGCTTATGTTTCATATTGCATATAATAATTTGATATCCTTCTTTGTAAGCTTCTTCTTCAATAACTGTAAGTAATGGTAAGGATGCCGGGTCTTGTAAGTCAGGTACAAGCAGAGCAATCATCGTAGAAGATTTTTTAAATAGCGCCTTGGCCACCGCATTTGGTCTATATTGCAACTCTTCAATTGCTTTCTTCACTTGTTTTACCGTATCTTCATGTACATACCCTTTTTCATTTAATACTCGTGAAACTGTTGCGACTGAAACTCCTGCCAACTTTGCAACATCGCGTATCGTTGCCACATCTTCACCCCTTAACATGGAAATAGTTTACAACCTCACCGTAAAACAAAATAAAGCCTACGTCAAGGTTATTGTTATATATTTCTGAAAATTGTTACATAAAAAAGAAGTGCTTACATTGCACTTCTTTCCTCTTTCAATTGCTTGTCTTTTATCGCAAATGTTTTCTTTAACATCGGCGGTGTAATCATCGTTGTCAAAATAACAACAATAACAATCGCTGTAAAGTAATCCTGCGCTAATAATCCTGAAGCCAAACCTTGTCCTGCAATAATCAAGGCTACTTCGCCACGTGAAACCATTCCAGATCCAATGATTGTAGAAGACTGTAAATCAAAACCTGTCATACGTGCTCCAAGACCGCAACCAATCAATTTCGTTAACACAGCAATTACTGTTAAAATGGCAATAAACCAAACTTTATCTCCAAGTCCTGCAAACGTAATATTCATCCCAATACTTACAAAGAAAATAGGAACAAACATTGCATAGGCAATTGGTTCAACTTTCTTCTCAACTTCATGTTTATAATCTGTTTGGGAGATAGCAATCCCTGCCGCAAACGCTCCGATAATTCCCGCTATTCCTAGTAATTCTCCAAAATAAGCGAAGGAGAAACAAATAATAAGGGCTGCGCTAATAATAGATTCTGACACACGAAGCGGAGAAAGCCAGCGCATAATCATTGGAACACCTTTCCATCCGATTAGGATAATTGCTGCAAAGAAGACAACCTTTTTCAAAATAATCATTGTTAGATTCACATCACCTGCACCTAAGAAACTCATGGCAAAAGCAAGCAAAATAACAACAAGGATATCATCAAACACAGCTGCGCCAAGCATTGTTGTACTTTCGCGCGTTTTCATTTTCCCTAAATCCCGAAGCGTTTGCACAGAGATACTAACGCTAGTTGCACAAAGAAGTAAGCCTAAAAAAACTGCATTTGCTTGCTCCATTCCCATAATCAGACCGGCAACATAGCCACCTAGAAACGGCATAATAATTCCACCCACTGCTACTGCTAAAGAAGAATTGCGATTTTCATTTAGTTCCTTTAAATCCGTTTCTAAACCAGCCATAAACATGAGGAGAATAACCCCGACTTCACTTAATTGCTTCAGTAAATCTGTATTATCAATTAATCCCAATACTGCTGGACCAATCACAATACCAACAATAAGTTTTCCAAGTACAGACGGTTGCCCTAGCCTGACACTTAAGTCACCCGCAAGCTTTGTACTTAGCAAAATTACTGCTAATTGAAAGAAAAATATCATCTCATCTCTCCTTTTCTCATCCTAATCATTAGAATCATTATAATTATATATGATGTATACTAGTCTGTGAAATTATCAAATTAGCACATTCATGTAATTATCACATTCATTTTCTCCTAATAAATTCCTATAATAAAAAAACTTCCTATTTATAAAATAAGAGCATATATTTTAGCTTATCTAACTTTTAATTTGACATATTTTTTTTTCAAACTCAATTTCATGTAAGATTGGAATTCCCTCATAGCCAATAATCGGAATTGCTCGTTTCAACTTACGAGCTTCTTGTACAGCATCTATGTATAGATTTGTCATAGTAAATCCTCGTTTCTGGTAAAATCGCATCGCATTTACATTATCATTTGTCGTGATAAGCCAAATTTTTTCACAAAATTGTTTCTTTGCCGCATCTATTACACACTCTACAAGCTGTGTACCAATCCCTCTTTTTTCTTTGAAACTATCAAGTGATACAATTTCACAATTTTTATCAATGATATAATATGTGATAATTCCTATTATTTCGTTATTTTCTACTACAAGAAACCCTGGTAATCGATCTAATTGATGGATATGTCCTCTTGAAACCATTACAGTACTGCCCCAATTTTCTTGCATAAATTGACCAATTTCTTCTCGCATCTCTGCTGTTATATTTTGAATTCTCATCATACTCACTTCTCTCACCTTTACAGATTGTTATGATACAATATAATTGTATCATATGTATTGTAGCTTGGAGGATGGAGTATGAAAGCGTTTTGGACAGCATTACTAACGATATTGGGTACTCTTATTGGGATTGGCATTTTCTTCACAAATGCAGTCATGTATTTAAAGAAAAAAACAGAAGAAGAAATTTTAGAACGTGAAACAAAACAGCATTTTCGCTTGGAGGATTTTGAAGCTCTACAGAAAGAAGAAGTATACCTCTCTTCGCAATTTGGTTATAACATTCATGGCTACTATATTCCTGTTAACAATTCAAATAAGTTCATGATTTTCTGCCACGGCGTCACCGTCAATAAAATGAATTCTATAAAGTATGCAAATTTATTTTTAAACAGAGGATTCAACGTGTTTATTTATGATCATCGCCGCCACGGTCAAACAGGAGGCAAAACAACAAGTTACGGCTATTACGAAAAACACGATCTAAAGACGGTAGTGGATTGGCTCAAACAACGATTCGGTTCAAATATTACACTTGGTATTCATGGTGAATCCATGGGAGCAGCAACGTTATTACAATATGCAGGCATGGTTGAGGACGGAGCTGATTTTTACATTGCTGACTGTCCATTCTCTGATTTTTACGAACAGCTTCATTATCGTTTAAAGGCTGAGTTTCATTTACCAAAATGGCCTCTTTTACCACTCGCTAATGCCTTTTTAAAAGTGCGTGATGGTTATACAATTCAGGAAGTTTCTCCTATTGATTGTGTGAAAAACATTAAAAATCCTGTATTGTTCATCCACAGTAAAGACGATGAATACATTTTATGCCAAATGACACAAGCATTGCATGAAGCAAAAGAAGGCGCAAAAGAACTCTTTATTGCAGAAAAAGGCGCTCACGCTTGTTCTTATGCAGAAAATAAAGAAGCATATGAAACAGCAATTGATCAATTTTTAACAACATACGTAAACGAAACAAAAAACAGGCTTGCATAAGCCTGTTTTTTACTTCGCTACTTTTGGGCAGTGAGAGCTTTCCATCAGTGAAGAATAAAAACCTCCCACTAATGGAAATTTCAATTTATTTTAACGAAAGAACAATCGGTTCATCTTTAGCAAAATCAGGAGCAAACAACAATTCAGATTCCACCTCTTTTTTAGGCATTTCAAATATAATGCTCGTTTGCAATGAATCGTATGATTTTAGCCTTCTATCATGCAATATACTTGGATTCCTTTTCGTTTGAACGGCCCCGTATATTTTTCCAGTCGTTGAAATAACATTAAACTGCGCAGGTTTAACAACAATACTTTTGTTTCTATTGTTTTCTAAAGAAAAGTTTATAACAAGAAGCGTGTGGTTTTGTTTCGCAGTCCACACATCATAATGCGCTACACGGCTTATATTTTTAATATCAAATTCGATTTGATCGGCGGATAAAACCCCTTTGACACTTGATTTATTAACCTGTTCCTCTCTATTACACCCGGCAATACAAAAACACATGATGATACTTATTATACTCAATCGTTTCCGCAACAACTTCCACCTTCTTTTGCTGTTTCTATCGATTGTATGATGTACACATTGTACGTTTTTATACATATGGAATACAGTGAAACTTCCATCAGTAGGGGCTTCATCCCCCACTGATGGTTAGTTGAACCAATCGGGCTTTTACGGGCAGTTATCCCCCACCTATCTTCTTCGCTCTTCTCTGAATCTTGAGGTGAAGGTATTACTGCCCGTTAATGCGGGATAAAACCTGTGAAATTATACAAAAAGGCTAATTCATCCCTTAATGAATTAGCCTTTTTCCTATCTCAACCAACAACAGAAGTCTTATTATATCAAGTACCTACTAATAGCAAGCTTATGTTACGCCAATACGTCTGTAACTTGATCCATATTTTCAGAAATCCATTTTACCGCTTCATCAAGCGATGGGAATTCTGTTGTTTGAAATGTTACTTCATCTTGTAATAACCATACATCCTTTACTTCTTGCTGCACACCAGCAATCGACCAATGAAGTAAGCTGTATGGATGATTATTGTTTAAAAATGATACCCACGTTCGCTCTTTTGCAATGTTTTGTAATGTACGTAATTGTTTGTTCATGTTTATATTCACCTTAATATCTTTTCAGTATATGACTTATTATATCATTTCTATTTTCTCACAAAAAGCATTGTTTCTAAACATTGTCAAGTAATTCTAGTAAGTATATGATAGACATAAGCGTTTGGTAAGGAGGTGTAACAATGGAAAAAGTACAAATTAAAGTAAATAATAATGGTTCGTTCCGTATTACAGGGGATGTGGAACTAATCGATGCTGAAGGGAATGTATTTCCAGCTAAACCGGCATTTTCTCTATGCCGTTGTGGATTATCCCAGAATATGCCGTATTGCGATGGTTCACATAAAGGAAAATTTGAATCTGTTGTACGTGCACCGAAAGAATAAAAAACACGCGCACAAGAAAATGTGCGCGTATTTTTACATGTTCCCAATATAAAATCCAACAAAAGCACTGCCAATACCTATTGCATAACTCATAACAAAATATAGTAATGCCTTTTTCCCTTCTCGTGTATGTATAAGTTGTACCATTTCTAGCTGATATGTTGAAAACGTCGTAAATGCTCCCATAAATCCTGTACCACATAACAATATCCACATTTTAGCTACTTCAGCACCATTTAACATACCAAGTAAAAATGAGCCGATTATATTTATAAAAAATGTTCCATATGGAAAAGCATTTCCGTACTTTTCTTTCGCTACAGTACTAATAAAAAAACGTGTAATTGCACCGAAAAAGCCCCCGATACTGACAAGTAGAATACTCATATGTCTCCTTCTTCCCTCAACCTGCGTTCATACAGCATATTCCCAGCATAAAATCCACTAAAAGCTAAAAGTAATCCCCCTATCATACTTGCGCCCACATATAAAAATGCCATTGTGAATGCTTCATGCTGTAGTAGCTTCAGTGTTTCCACACTAAACGTTGAAAATGTTGTAAACGCACCAATTATTCCTGTACCAACAGCACTTATCATAAGCGGTGAAACTTGTTTCATCCGAAAAATAGACATCGTTAAAAATGCTAATAAAAAGCTACCACTCATATTGGCTAACCATGTTGCTAATGGAAAACCAGCAGAAGATGTTGGTTCAAGCAATTGGCCTACTCCATAGCGAGCCAAAGCTCCAATAATACCGCCTATTCCTACAGCAATATATTTTTTCATACTCTCACCTCGTTTTAAACACGATATAAAACCTTTGCTACACTAGTATAGCAAATTAATCCCGCCGCTAATGCAGCTTTAGCTCCTCTTTTATTTTCATGTAATTCTTCACATTCAAATATTTTTTATAGCCTTTTTTCTTTTTTGTGCTATAATGTGAGCAAACAGCATCCTTCGGGGTCGGGTGAAATTCCCAACCGGCGGTGATGAAGTTCACACTTCTAAGTCCGTGACCCGTTTTCAAGTTGAAAACGGTGGATCTAGTGAGAATCTAGAACCGACAGTATAGTCTGGATGGGAGAAGGATATGTTTTCTAGTACGTATAATAGGATACAACGTTTATTTCAGCATGTGCATTTGTATTGTTTATTTTTAAACATACACTTGTTTTCTTTCGTATACCATTTGGTTCTCTGCTGAAATAACGGGATAACACTAGCATGTGAAAAAATCGATATTTGCTAGGTTTCTTAAGCATACTCTCGTATCCTTCTTATATTTCTAGAAACATCGTCTCTCTCACCCCAAGGATTATGTCCTTGGGGTTTTTTGATTTTTTAAGAGAGGTGAGTTTATGACAGATCAAGAATATATGGCACTTGCTTTGCAATTAGCAAAAAATACAGCTGGTCAAACAAGTCCTAATCCAATGGTCGGTGCTGTTGTTGTAAAAGATGGAAATATCATTGGAGTAGGAGCTCATTTACGAGCAGGAACTGAACACGCTGAAGTTCACGCTCTACACATGGCGGGTGAAAATGCCCATGGTGCAACAGTATATGTAACGTTAGAACCATGCAGTCATCACGGAAGAACCCCCCCTTGCTGTGATTTACTTATAAAAAAGAACGTAAGCCGAGTAGTCATTGCAGTGCTCGATAGTAATCCGCTTGTTTCAGGTCAAGGTGTCAAGCGTTTACAAGAGGCTGGAATTGACGTAACAATTGGTGTACTCGAAAAGGAAGCAACAGAATTAAATCGTTACTTTTTTCACTACATGAAAACAAAGCGTCCATTTGTAACCTTAAAAACAGCAATGAGTCTAGATGGAAAAATCGCTACTCGTACAGGAGAAAGTAAATGGATTACAGGTGAAGCATCGCGGGCTGATGTACATCGTTATCGTCATACACACGATGCCATTCTCGTTGGTGTAAATACAATCATTGCTGATAATCCGTATTTAACAACGCGCCTTGTAAATGGCGGAAAAAATCCGATTCGCATCGTACTTGATACACATTTACGAACTCCACTTTCATCCCATGTGATTACAGATGGAGAGGTGCCCACATGGATTGTTGTTGGAAATAGCGTTTCAAAAGAAAAAATTGCAAAATTTCAATCTGATATGGTATCCGTATTGCAAATGAAGACAAGTAACATTGAAATAAACGAAATGCTTGATCTTCTTGGAGAAAAAAATATTCTTTCTCTCTTTGTCGAAGGCGGACAAACTATTCATGCGAGTTTCTTAGAAGCGAAATGCTTTCAGGAACTGATTACGTATATTAGTCCAAAACTAATTGGCGGTAAAGATGCTCCAACATGGTTTGGCGGAAATGGTTTCACAAAACTGCAAGATGCACTTACCTTGCACATTCAATCGATGGAACAAATCGGCGATGACATAAAAGTCGTTGCCACACCAAGAAAAGAGGTGCCTTATGTTCACAGGAATTGTTGAGGAACTTGGAACAATTGCTAACATGCAGCAAACCGGCGAAGCAATGCAACTTACAATTTCCGCACAAACTATTTTGTCGGATGTAAACTTAGGCGACAGCATTGCTGTAAACGGGATATGTTTAACTGTCACTTCTTTTACAACACACTCTTTTACCGTTGATGTTATGCCGGAGACGATGCGAGCAACTTCGCTGCAAACTCTTAGCCGCGGTGCAGAGGTAAATTTAGAGCGCGCTATGAGTGCAAATGGTCGCTTTGGTGGACATTTCGTTACAGGACATATTGACGGTATTGGAACAATTGTTAATAAAAAACGAAGCTATAATGCCGTATATTACAAAATACAATTACCCAATGAACTACTTCGTTATTGTTTACAAAAAGGATCCGTTGCCATCGATGGTACGAGTCTTACGATTTTTGGTGTTGATGACTCATCCATTACAATCTCTCTCATTCCACATACGTTAAGTCAGTCAGTAATCGGAAAGAAAACTGCCGGCGATATCGTGAATATTGAATGCGATATGATTGGAAAATATATTGAACGTTTTATTACGCAGGCAGCACCTAAAAAAAGCTCGCTTACAGAAAGCTTTTTACAAGACAACGGATTCCTATAAGGGAGGAAATGAAATGTTTCATCGTATTGAAGAAGCGCTAGAAGATTTAAAGCAAGGAAAAGTTGTCATCGTATGTGATGATGAAAATAGAGAAAACGAAGGGGATTTTATTGCCTTAGGTGAGTACATTACACCGGAAACAATCAATTTCATGATTACACACGGGCGCGGTCTTGTATGTGTTCCGATTACAGAAGACTATGCCGATCGTTTGGAACTAAAGCCAATGGTTTCACATAATACAGATTCTCACGGCACTGCCTTTACAGTTAGCATCGATCACATTTCAACAACAACCGGTATTAGTGCTCATGAACGTGCGACAACTGTACAGGAGCTACTAAACCCTAAAGCTAAAGCAAGTGATTTTAAGCGCCCTGGACATATTTTTCCTTTAATCGCAAAAGCAGGTGGTGTTCTCCGCCGCGCTGGGCACACAGAGGCTGCTGTAGATTTAGCAAAATTATGCGGTGCAGAACCAGCAGGCGTTATTTGTGAAATTATAAATGAAGATGGTACGATGGCACGAGTTCCTGATTTATTAGAGATTGCAAAGCAATTTAATCTTAAAATGATTACAATCGAAGACTTAATTGCATATCGCCGTCATCATGAAACACTTGTACAGCGCGAAGTCGAAATTACTTTACCAACGGATTTTGGTACATTCCAAGCAATTGGCTACTCCAATTCTCTTGACGATAAAGAACATATCGCTCTTGTAAAAGGAGATATTTCTACAGGTGAACCAACTCTTGTACGTGTACATTCTGAATGTTTAACTGGCGATGTCTTTGGATCTTGTCGCTGTGACTGCGGTCCGCAGCTTCATGCCGCTCTCGCTCAAATTGAACGGGAAGGAAAAGGAGTTCTTCTATACATGCGTCAAGAAGGACGAGGCATTGGACTGCTTAATAAACTACGCGCATATAAGCTACAAGAAGAAGGTTACGATACTGTAGAGGCAAATGAAAAGCTTGGCTTTGCAGCTGATCTTCGCGACTATGGTATTGGCGCACAAGTTTTAAAAGATTTAGGGTTACAACAACTTCGCCTTTTGACAAATAACCCGCGTAAAATCGCAGGCTTACAAGGTTATGATTTAGAAGTTGTTGAACGCGTGCCGTTGCAAATGCCGGCAAAAGAAGAAAATAAGGCATATTTACAAACCAAATCAACAAAATTAGGTCATTTATTAAATTTATAATAGATTAAGGGAGAGATACATTATGGTATTTGAAGGTCATTTAGTTGGTACAGGATTAAAAGTAGGGATTGTCGTTGGTCGTTTTAACGAATTTATTACAAGCAAGCTATTAGGCGGGGCATTAGACGGTTTAAAACGTCACGGAGTAGAAGAAAACAACATTGATGTCGCTTGGGTTCCTGGCGCATTTGAAATTCCATTAATCGCGAAGAAAATGGCAAACAGCGGAAAATATGATGCAGTTATTACACTTGGAACAGTAATCCGCGGTGCAACAACGCATTATGATTATGTTTGTAATGAAGTTGCAAAAGGCGTGGCTTCTCTTTCGCTACAAACAGAAATCCCAGTTATCTTTGGCGTACTAACAACAGAAACAATTGAACAGGCAATTGAACGTGCTGGTACAAAAGCTGGAAATAAAGGCTGGGAATCTGCTGTTGCAGCCATTGAAATGGCAAACCTATCCCGCCAATGGGCATAAAGTGAAACTTCCTTTTGTGAGGTGCTTTTCCTCACAAAAGGTTAGTTGAACCAATCGGGCTCTTATGGCTGGTTAGATTTTCTTCCTGCTCTTACTTCTTACCAGCCGTTTGAGCGGGATAAAGTGAAACTTCCTCTTGTGAGGTGCTTTTCCTCACAAGAGGTTAGTTGAACCAATCGGGCTCTTATGGCTGGTTAGGTTTCGAGCAAACAACCAAAAGAGGCTTCGGCCTCTTTTTGCTTTCTCATTTTTTCTCTTCTCTGTTCCTCTTGCGCAATATGAAGCTCTCTGCCCACTTCTTTTAAATCTTTTCCTTCTGTTTCAATTCCAAAATACTCAGCTTGATGCCGAAAATGCTGCTCAATTCTCGCTTGCATATCTTTCTGTTCAGGATTTTCAATTGCTTTCACTGGGTCTGCACTAATTGCTTTTAACAAAATAAGAAAGCTCATAATTGCTAATATATATTTATGCATACAAACCTCTCCAAACTGTTGTTGATATCTCTCTTACTATGTACAATTGCGGAGCGGGAAATTCGGCTGCATATCATGTTCATCGCCTTACAAGTTGAATGGCCACAGGGGTTATATACGTTTTATTACATTTTATTTACAAAAAAGAAAGCTCCTATATCAAGAGCTTTCTTCCCTAATCTTTATTGATTTCTCGCAACTAAAATCCATGTAACTTTATCCCGCTATTCGCGGGCAGTAAGACCCCCACTGATGAAAGCTTCATTTTATTACAACGCACATTCCTCAATTTCAAATCCTAAATCTTCAATCATTCCCCAGTCTGCTGTTGGCTCTTGGCCATCTGTCGTTAAATAATCACCAACAAAGATTGAGTTTGCAGCAAATAAACCAAGTGGTTGAACAGAGCGTAAATTAATTTCACGTCCGCCAGAAATCCGAATTTCTTTTGACGGATTCACAAAGCGCATCATTGCTAATACTTTTAAGCACTCTACTGGTGTTAATTCTTTTTGCCCTTCTAACGGTGTTCCATTTACAGCAACAAGGAAATTACATGGGATAGAATCCGCATCTATGCGTTTTAATTCAAATGCAATTTCTACACGTTGCTCCTTCGTTTCTCCCATTCCGAAAATAGCACCCGAACATGGTGATATACCCGCATGCTTCGCTTTTTCAACTGTATCAACACGATCGTCGTACGTATGAGTTGAGCAAATACTTTCATAATTATCTACATGCGTATTTAAATTATGATTGTAACGATGCACACCAGCTTCTGCAAGACGCTGCGCTTGATCTTCATTTAAAAATCCTAAACAACAACAAATCTTCAAATCAGTCGTATCACGGATTTCTTTTACCGCTCCAATGACATGTTCTACTTCTTTATTAGTTGGACGGCGGCCGGAAGCAACAATACAATATGTACCTGCCTTGCGTCGAATCGCTTCATGTGCACCTTCTACAATCTTTTCTTGCGTTAACCAGGCATACTTATCAATGGGAGCCTCTGATACGATTGATTGGGAACAATACCCACAATCCTCCGGGCATAGACCAGATTTCGTATTAATAATCATATTTAGTTTTACTTTTTTTCCAAAATAATGATTACGAATCACGTATGCAGCATTCATAATCTCTAAAATTTCTGTATCATCTGCTTGTAGAATATTGAATGCTTCTTCTTTCGTTACAGCTCTTCCTTGCACGACCTCAGATGCGATTTGTTTCCAATTTGTTTTCGTTTGTACATGTTTCATTTATTCTCTTCCCCTCTTTTTTCATATAAGAAAATAAAGCATGATATGTTGCTGCAATTCTTCCATCTTCCATAAAATCTTGTTCATATATGCGAAGCATATTGCGAAAGATAGAAGGACTTTGGCAATATGATCCTTCATTACTGTTCGTAGCCCCAACTTTACGAATGGATTGTAAAAATTCACGAACTGTAGTAAAAATTTCTATGTAACATGTTTCAGCAACATGTATATCCCCTGTTATTCTTTTACATAATTCTTGCAACTGTAGTCCTGTTAAAAAAGTTTGACCAACAGTTGTTGCATCAGCTATTGCACACGTTGTTTTTGCACGCTGAAATGATGTATGAAGCTCATGAAATGTTTTATTTCCAAACGTCGAAAATAGTAGCACACCATCTTCATGTAAATGATTATATAAATTCGCTAACGTAGCCGATAAATCGTTTAGCCATTGAAACGTTGCATTGGATATCATCACATCATATTGTTCATAAAGTTTAATATGTTCAATGTCTTCACATCGAAATGTAACAGACTCCATATTGCACTGCGTTTTTGCTTTTGCAATCATACTTTCTGCAAAATCCACAGCTGTAATCGTCGCATTTGGAAAAGATTTCGCTAGTTTCTCTGTTACATAACCTGTGCCGCATCCAAGCTCTAAAATACGGATTTGCGCCGCTGCATCGTAATGTTCTTTCATATAAACAAGCAGCTGGTTTGCCATCTTTTTTTGTACATTTGCATATTGATCATAAGATACAGCAGCTTGATTAAATCGTTTTTGTAACAACGGCTTGTTGATCATTTTGTTGTATCTCCTTTACAAACTGTAGAATTTCTTTAGCACATCGTTCTGCATGTGTAAAACAAAGTGCATGTCCAGCTTCCTCTATAATCGTTAGCGATGCATTTGTTTTTTCGCGTATATACTGCGCCGCAGAAGGAGGACAAATGGCATCAGCTTTTCCATGAAGAAGTAATAACGGAACATCTATTTGCTGCAGCTGTTCTCTGGCATCTGTTTTTATTAAGTAATCAAGTCCACATTGCAAAGAGTCAATCGAATCACCTTGAAACTCCTCAGCTATTTTTAGAAATGCCTGCTCCTCTCCCATTTCCTGCTCCGTCTTTGAAAACATGCTTACATAAAATTTTTTCAACGTAGCATCTTTTTGTTTGAGAAGACTTCGTTTCAGTCTTTCGACAAAAGACCCTTTCCATCCATGTACATAATCAGAGTCCATTGTAAATTTCGCTGTTCCTCCTAATAAAACGATCCCTTTCGTTTGCAATGAATTATAAACTTGAAGGGTTGCCAATGCACCAAGTGACCAGCCAATTAAAATCACTTCTTTATCTTTAGCTACCTCTATGATTCGTCGTTCAAAATCCTGTTGCTCTTCAACATTCCGCCAATGAACAACGTGTACTGGAAAATCATGTACATATGGAAGAAACGACTCCCAAATTTGTTCCTCCATGCCCCATCCAGGAATAAGCACAAGGCTAAATTGCTTCATGAAATCACCCCTTCCTCCTTTCCAATTTGTACAATCTGCTGGGCTGCCCACTGTAAATCATCATTCGCATGCTGTGCTGTTACAGCAAACCGAATGCGTGAACTATGCTGTGGAACAGTAGGGGGACGAATGGCAATTGCCGCTATTCCTGCCTCTTGCAATTTTATACTAAAACGAAGCACTGCTTCATTAGAACCCACAATAACAGGAACAATATGCGTGGTGCTTTCTCCAATCTGAAAACCAGCTTCTTGCAGAGTGGTGCGGAAATATTGGCCATTTTCTATTAACCTTTGACGATACACTTCATTTTTGCTTACAATTTCAATTGCTTCCCCGATTGCTCCAAGCATTCCTGGAGGTAAAGCAGTTGTAAAAATTAAACTGCGCATAGTATTGATCATATAATCAATACAAACAGCTCGTCCGGTAATGTAAGCACCATAACAACCTAGCGCTTTACTAAACGTACCCATATGAATATCTACACACTTTGCCAATTCTGGATGCTTATGAGCAAGGCCTGCTCCATTCTTGCCGTAAACTCCGCCAGCATGCGCCTCATCAACCATAAGAAGCGCTCCGTACTTTTCTTTCAGCATTACTAAATCCTCTAGATGAGCCCTATCTCCATCCATGCTAAAAATAGTATCTGTGACGATCAGCTTTCGTTTTTCTGCTGGAGCAGATTTCAGCAATCTCTCTAAATGTTCCATATCATTATGACGATAGCGCTTATGCTCTGCACCGCTTAATACGATGCCATCTACGATACTTGCATGATTGAGCTTATCGCTAAACACAATGTCATGCCGGCCTACAAGTGAAGAAATCGCTCCAACATTTGCTGTGTAGCCGCTATTCACAATTAGTGCTTTTTCAGTTTCTTTCCATGCGCATATACGTTGTTCAATTTCTTCATATAACGGATAGTTACCTACAACCAAACGGGATGCTGTTGCTCCTGTCCCATACCTTTTTGTTGCTTCCATTGCAGCTTCTTTTAACCGTCCATCTCCAGCTAATCCTAAGTAATTATTTGAGGCTAGATTTAGCAGCCTCTTTCCATTTCGAACGAGCCACGTTTTTTCTGCATGTTCCGTCACGAATAATGTTCGGTGCTGTGATGTTTCTGTAAGACTCGTTAATTTAGACTGAAAATGTGCTTCCCACGCTGGATTCATGACGCAAAAACTCCTCTAATTTTGAGATAGCAATGCTCTCTTCTGCTGCTTGTAATAGTTCATTTCGTGTAAATCCTTCACGAAGCGCTGGTAATAATCCAATAACCGGTACGTCACTTAACTCTTCAATCATTTTTTTATTTTCTAGCACTCTCTCTTTTTCATATTGTTGGCACCCAGAAAAAATGACACCTGCGACTGATAGTCCTTGTGCTTTTGCATAAGAAATAGTTAAAACAGTATGATTCACTGTACCAAGTGTTGGACGTGCTACAATAAGTAACGGTAATTGTAACTGTTTCGCAAAATCGACAACGAGAGCATCTTCTGTGTAAGGAACTACAAGCCCACCAGCCCCTTCCACAAATAAAGAATCAAATTGTTTTGATAATTCTTTGTAATGCTTTGTAATATCTGATAATAGTACTTGTCTTCCTGCTCGTTTCATAGCTAAACGCGGTGCAAGCGGTTCTTCAACTGAATAAGGACAAATCTCTTCGCATGATGTCATCACACTTGCCGCTGCTTTCAAGCGGGCAGCATCACCTTCTGGATGAGAGGAAAGATGACCGCTTTGCAGTGGTTTATACACACCGATATTATGACCGCGCTGACGAAGTACACCTGCTAATGCACCTGTTACAACCGTTTTGCCTACTTCAGTATCAGTTGCTGTCACAAAGAAACCTCTCATCAGTATCCCTCCATTACTTCTTGAATTGCTTGATGTAAAATCGTAATCATATCATCAAGTTCTTCTATTGTAGAAGCGAGCGGCGGCATAAATACAACAACATTTCCTAATGGACGAAGAATCATACCTAAATCACGTGCTCTTCTACAAACCTTCACACCCATTTGTTCCTGCCAAGAATACCCTTCTTTCGTTTCTTTGTTTTCTACGAGCTCAAGACCAATCATAAAACCACGCTGACGAATATCTCCCACATGTTTAAATTCATGAAAAACTTCTAACCGTTTTGCAATATATTCCGCTTTATGAGCAACAGCTTCTATAAGGTTTGTAGTTTCAAATAATTTCAAATTCGCAAGTGCTACTGCACAACCTAGTGGATTCCCTGTATAACTATGACCATGGAAAAATGTTTTTTGCTCCTCATAGTCACCTAAAAAAGCATTATAAATTTCATCGGTTGTTACTGTAATTGCAACTGGTAAATATCCTCCTGTTAACCCTTTTCCAGCCGTTAAAATATCCGGAGTAACGCCCTCATGTTCACATGCAAACATTTTACCTGTTCTGCCAAATCCTGTGGCTACTTCATCTGTAATAAGAAGAACATTGTAAGCTGTACAAAGTTCTCGCAATCCTTTTAAATAGCCCTCTGGCATTGTAATAATGCCGCTCGCTCCTTGCACAAGAGGCTCTACAATAACAGCTGCTACTTCTTCGTGATTTTGTCGCAACATCTCTTCCATTTCTTCTAAATGTTTTTTCACAATAACTTGGTGATTTTCCCCATAAGGAGAACGATATGTATACGGATATGGTACTTTTAACGTATCAAATAGAAGCGTACTATACACTTGGTGAAACATATCAATAGCTCCAACAGATACCGCTCCAATTGTGTCACCATGATACGCTTCTTTCATCGTAATAAACCTTTTCTTTTCAGGTTTTCCTTTATGCTGCCAATATTGAAATGCCATTTTAATTGCAATCTCAACCGATGTGGCACCGGAGTCAGAATAAAAAACTTTCTTCAGTCCATTTGGTACAATTTCAATAATTTTTTCGGCCAACAAAATACTTGGCACATTCGCAATACCTAGCAATGTAGAGTGCGCTATTTTATTTAGTTGCTCACGAATAGCATCATCCAGCTCTTGTACATGGTGGCCGTGAACATTAAGCCAAATGGATGATACACCGTCCCAATATCCTTTTCCATTCACATCGTATAATTTTCTTCCTTCTCCTCTTTCAATAATGACTGGATCATCCTCCAAGAAATCTTTCATTTGGGTAAATGGATGCCACACATAGTCTTTATTTTTTTGAGCTAGTTCCTCATATGTAAAAGTTTGATCAGTACTTCTTACAGTCACGATTGTCACCTCTAATGTTAACTTATTTTTATTTAAGGTTAACATTATAAAACAAACACTGTCAATTCTTTTTCAATGTAATAATATTCTTAAAAAAGAACGACTTATCCTATGATAAGTCGTCCTATTTACCGTGCTGAATTTTACCAATCTCCTGAATCAATTGTTCATCTGTTTTGCCTTCTATTTCAATTCCCAGCTCTTTTTCATGCTCTCGAAGAAGCTCTTGTCGCTTTTCATAACGCACTGCATCTATTTCTTTTTGGATCTGTTCTTTTGTTTTTCCTTCTGTAGAAACTCCTAATTTATTGGCTGTTTTCTGTATTTTCTCTTCTTCACCTACGTTCTTTTCTTCTTTATTTTGTTGTACCGTTTCTTGTGGTTTTTCAGCACTTGTCTTTATTAAATTAGGAGATGCCGCAAACGCTGTATAAACTCCAGCACCGCCGACGACTGTGAACACCATAGAAACAATTATAATTTTCATCTTCATGTTTTCCCCTCCTTTCTTGTTCATTATAACGTACAATATTGATATTTTTTTCATAATTTTCTTTACATTATTCCTATCGTATAAATTCAAAAATAACTATTGACATCCTTCTCTTTTTTATGATAAAAATTTACTAACACGATATGAATCGGCAATGATAGGATTTAGTAGTATTTCGTTTCATGCTTTCAGAGAGCTGATGGTTGGTGCGAATCAGTACAGAACGGAGTATGAATTACCCCCTTAAGCTTCTTTTACGAAACAGTTGGAGTAGTGAAAGACGGTTACAGACCGTTATTTCTGCAAAGTGGTGAAATGTTTTTTGTTTCACAATTTAGGGTGGTACCGCGATATTTTCGTCCCTGCATATACTGCAGGGGCGTTTTTTATTTTGATTAATCGGTGTATACCTTTAATTGTCATACGTACATTTCACAAGCTAGGGTGGTACCGCGATCATTTTCGTCCCTGCATATATTGCAGGGGCGTTTTTTATTTTTAAAAAAGGAGAGAAGTAGTATGCGATTTTCAACGGCCGGGGGAATTATTCGATATTGGCGTATTTTTTCAAATCATAGTAAAACATAACATCTAGGGAGGATTTATTATCATGATTTCAAAACGAGCATCTATTATACTAACAGCTCTTATCTTTTTCTGTATCGGTTTTAGCGTCATTCAATTACAAGTTATGCCTCATATTCCTATTTTATTTGGGATTGTCATATTATTAGCGTTTGGATTCGCAAAAAAAATTCCATGGTCTGTTATGGAAACAGGAATGAGGAATGGAATTTCAGCTGGTCTGCCATCTATTTTTATCTTTTTACTTGTCGGTGTATTAATTAGCGTTTGGATTGCTGCAGGGACAATTCCAACATTAATGGTGTACGGTTTTCAAATTGTTTCACCGAAAATCTTCTTACCAACAGTCTTTATCGTATGCTCTATTATCGGCACTAGTATTGGCAGTGCCTTTACAACAGCTGCTACAGTTGGAATTGCTTTCATGGGAATGGGAGGTGCTCTTGGCTACGACGCTGCTTTAGTTGCTGGTGCTGTTATTTCCGGATCCTTCTTTGGAGACAAAATGTCACCTCTTTCTGATACAACAAACTTAGCACCTGCTGTCTCTAAAGTTGACATGTTTGACCATATTCGAAATATGCTTTGGACGACTGTACCGGCATTTATTATTTCACTCGTTATTTTCTTCATTCTTGGGAAAGGAACTTCTGGAAAACTTCAGTTTGGATCTTTCACAGAAACATTACAAGAACATACAACAATTTCTGTAATTACTTTACTGCCAGTTCTTGTGCTATTTGTATTAGCTGTAAAAAAAGTACCAGCAGTTCCAACTTTACTTGCTGGTATTATCTCAGGCATTATCATTCTATTTATTTTTACTCCAAATACATCTCTTACAAATTTAATTAATATTATGCAAAACGGATATGTATCGCATACAGGTGTAAAAGATATTGATAGTTTATTAACACGCGGTGGATTACAAAGTATGTTAATGTCTGTTGCCCTTATTTTCCTTTCTCTTGGCATGGGAGGATTGCTACAAGAAATGGGAATTATTAAGCAACTTATGGCAGCAATTTCAAGCTTTGTCAAAACGAGCGGACGTTTAATCTTCTCTACAGCAATTACTGCAATCGGTGTTAACTTTTTACTTGGCGAACAATACTTATCAATCATCTTACCAGGTCAAGCATTTGCAGAAAAATACGATGAGATGGGATTAAAACGCCGCAATCTATCACGTGTATTAGAAGATGCAGGTACAGTTATTAATCCACTTGTACCATGGGGAGTTAGTGGTGTGTTTCTCACAAGTGTCCTAAACGTACCAACGGTGAGCTACCTTCCATACACAGTTTTCTGCTTACTTTGCCCAATTATCACTTTACTCGTGGGATTCACAGGCTTCGGCCTTTCATGGGATAAAGAACATAAAAAAAAGTCCGCTGCATAGCAGTGGACTTTTCTTTATTATTTATTTAATTTCTTTCTTCTAAATAGCACTAGCGCACCTGCACCAATACATGCAAGTCCTGCTGCTAATGTCGTAAACACATTCGCCCCTGTTTTCGGCAAGCTATTATCTGTTTGCGGTTGATCTTGAACCGAATCTGCAGTTGTCGGCGTCTCTTTCCCGTTATTATTATCTTCTGGTGTTTTCGGTTGATCTCCACCGTTATTATTATCAGGTGGCGTCGTTGGTTGATTAGTCTCGTTATCTCCACCAGTTGATTCATTCTTTTTCGTTAAATCAATCGCATATTTCGCAAATTCATTTTCTGATGGACCAACATAAGAAATATTCCCGTCTTTTTCTATATATTTTTGGGCGTTCTGTGAAGAATCAAATGTTATATTCAATTTCTCACCAGCAATTGGTTTAAACGTCCAGTTTTTATCTGCTGTCGGGTTAATTGTTTTCATTTGTTTCATATATTCTACAATAATTTGACGCGTTTCATCAGGAGATTGCAAAATCACTTCTCCTTTACTTACACCTGGGAATGTTTGACTGCTACCACGGTAATTATTCGTTGCTACAACAAACTCTTGATTGTCAGTTACCGGTTTTCCATCATACATTAAGTTCACAATACGATTTGCAGCTTCATTTACAACTTTTCCATCTTTGTCAAACTTAGCTGGCTGTGTTACATCAATTTCATATTTAACTCCATCTAACACATCGAAGTTATATGTTGGGTAATTTATATTCACTAATTTTTGCTCATCTGTTTTACTTGAATCAATTTGGTTAAATTGACCAGCAGACATCTCCAACCAATCTTTCAACTGAGCGCCATTTATTTTCACTGCATATAATGTATTTGGATATACGTATAAATCCGAAACGTTTTTAATTGCAAGCGTTCCAGCTGGAATATCTGTATAATATGTAGATCCGTTACGTCCACCCGCTTTAAACGGTGCACCTGCTGATAAAATTGGCAAACCTTCAAATTTTGTGCCCTTCATCTTCTGCTCTGTATACCACTTTTGCGCATTCGTTACAATTTGAACAGATGGATCATCTTGTACAAGCGCAAAATAGCTGTTAATTGGTGCTGTCGTTTCACCAACTGGTGTATTTACATATTTAATTGTCGCTTCATGATCATCCTTTATTGCTGCTACTAAAGATGGATCCGATTCTACTAAAGCATTTCCCTTACTGTCTGCAATTGGACGAACAGAAGGTTTAGATTTATCTTTTTGTACTTTCCATTCTCCATTAACTTGTTTCAATTCCATATCAATAATTCCTAAGTTACTTCCAAATGCACCAGGCATTACAACCGGAACGCCATTAAATGTATCGGTTACAACCGCATGGGAATGTCCTGTTAATACCGCATCGACACCATCAATATTCGTTAAATAAAAAGAAGCATTCTCCATTCCAATATTGTATCCACTCTTATCAATGCCAGAGTGCGCCAATGCAACAATAATATCTGCACCTTCTGCCTTCATTTGAGGTACTAATTTCTTCGCTGTTTCTACAATATCTTTCGCTTTTACTTTTCCTTCTAAATTCGCTTTATCCCAGCTCATAATTTGCGGTGGAACAAAGCCCATTACGCCAATTTTCACTTTATGTTTCTGACCAGATTCATCTTCTACTTCTTTTTCAAATATATGATACGGTTTGAAGTAATTTTGATCATTTTCTTCATTACTATCTTTATCATCCTTATATACATTAGAGTTAATCACAGGGAACTCTGTTTTGCTAATCGCTTTGTTTAAGAAGTCTAAACCATAGTTAAACTCGTGGTTTCCAAGTGAAATAACGTCATACTTCATCATATTCATTAAACGATATAATGGATGCACATAATTTCCATCTAACCCTTTTACTTTTGCTACATAATCGCCAAGCGGTGTTCCTTGCAGCGCGTCCCCATCATCAAATAAAACAGAGTTTTTCGACTCTTCTCTCGCTTGATTAACAAGAGTCGCTGTTTGAACTAATCCTACTTTATTATCTGTTTTTGTTTGATAATAATCATAATTCATTAAGTTCACATGAATATCAGATGTTTCTAATATTCTTAGTTTTACAGTACTTCCCTCTTCCTCTGCATGTACAGGTGTAGGCCATATTTGCGGAGCAATAACTCCTAATACAAGCGCAGCACCAGCCAACATTTTTGTTGATTTTTTCACAAAAAAATCCCCCTTATAAAATAATCCCCTGCGACAAAGTAGAATATTAGGTGTGTATCCCTTCACACAATCAGATTCTTAAAGAAGTTAGTTGTCTTACCTCTTTTGAGAACATAATAATAAATCTACCCGTCTGATATTTATCATAACGAACAGTAATTTATATCGTCAACAAATTTTGACAGACTTCCACAAATTTTCTGTAAAAATAATGTAAAAGTTTTTTGAAGTCATAACATAATGCCTACTCCATTACTTCTCCTAATGAATATGGTACAATAACCATCTATAAGGAGGGTATAACGATGAAAAAAATCATTTTATCTGCACTTTGTCTCCTCCTTCTTATCATTATATTCTTGGATTATGAAAAGAATCATGAGACAAATGTTCAAAAGGAATCTCCAACAGCAACTGCTCCGCATTGGATTGATTCACAAACAGATGCAACACTACATCATCTTGTCTTAGGTGATTCTCTTGCAAAAGGCTACGGGTCTACACAAGGTGGCTATACACAAATTGCTTCTCAGGAATTAGAAGAGCAATTGCACAAACAAATTACTGTCGATAACCTTGCTGTAAACGGCTTAACAACAGATGGTTTACTTCAAATGGTACAAACAGAAGAAGTAAAACAAAAAATAAAAGATGCCCACATTATTACAATTAGTATTGGTGGGAATAACATTTTACACATAAACAAAAATGTCGGTATTACGGAAGGAATGAAATTATTAAATGAAGAGCAAGATCGTTTTGAACGCGATTTACAAAACATCGTAAAGACCATTCGTATGTCTAATCCGAATGCACTCATCATTTTATCTGAGCTCTATAACCCATTAAAACTCGAAGATCCTATTGCTTCTTACGCAAATGTTTTCTTAGATAGCTGGAACAAAACAATATATTCGATTTCAAAAGAAAATCAACCTTCGCTCGTATTACCGATTCGTAAATTATTACCAACTGATCAAAAAGACTTACTATACGACCAAGTTCATCCGAATGATAAAGGATATGAAAAAATTGCAGAATCCTTTGTACAGCAAGTGTTATCATATAAAGTGAAACTTCCGTAAGTAGGCGATTTTCCTACTTACGGTTAGTTGAACCAATCGGGCCGTTACAGACGGGCTTCCATCTTGTACCACTCACACATACCGCTTGTTTGGGTGGAATCAATATAAAAGCAAATAATTCTATTTTTATACATCGTGATTTTTTGTTACAATAAGAATAGAAGGGGGCCTGTTATATGGAGTCACGTGAGTGGGAGCGTATCGTTGATCATCTTCTTTCGTTAGTGCCTCTTTTTTATCGCAAGTTTATGCTTCCTGGAGAGTTCTCTTCTCGTCGACATATGCCACCATCACATACACAGGTGTTATTGTTATTGCATGAACGAGATACATTAGCAGTTTCAGAAATCGGAAAACGTCTAGCTATTTCGAGACCGAATATGACACCATTGCTAAACAAACTCATTCAAGAAGAACTTGTAGAGCGCCATTATAGCGAAAAAGATCGGCGTGTTATTTTAATGTCTCTTACAGCTGAAGGGAAATTATTGGTAAACCAATACAAACAATTCCTTTTAGAAAAACTGAAAGAAAATTTACAAACGTTATCAGCAAGCGACCGGGAACAACTTACCCATTCGCTACAAACAATTCAAAACTTAATTATGAAAGCAAATATATAAAGCTGCTTCTAAACGGAGGCAGCTTTATGCTTCATAATAATTTCCATAATATACATTGGAATACGGCCAAGTAGTTAAATACGGTTTCGTTTCTTGTGATGGTTGCATCTGTCTTACATATGGGACAGGATAATATACAATATGCGGATAGTACCTAGGAGCATAATAAGAAAAAAACATCAAATTCCCCCCTTTTTAGAAGCATATTCAAAAAGGAAATTTGATGTGCATTCATTATATTTGTGTAATGGGTCTTTTTATTTGTTTCTTTCTTCTTGTCAATCTCAGTTTGCGGTTTTTCTCGTATAAATAGTACATAACAAAATAGGCAATTATGCCGAATACAATTCCTATAATTGTCATTCCGATTATTACATACACTTCGTTTTGTAACAGGTTTTTTAACATCGTTAGCCCATTACTTGAAAAAAAGTCTTTTATTGTATAGTGGTGATACGGCATTGTTTTTACTTCAAATGGATAAATAAGTTTTCCAAGTGCATGTGCGAACGGAATTAGAATAACAGGTAAAAATGATGCTTTTCCAATAAGATTACCGATAATAGCTGCAGGAAACGAACCGTTCAATAATCGAACGAGTGGATAAAAAATAAGATATATGAGAGAAGCTGTATGAATAACTAGCATTTCTATTCCAAAACCAACAGCAAATCCTCTTGATACAATTTTCGCACCCTCTGGTGCACGCAATAATTTATAATAATTTAATTTCATTCCTCGCCAAATACGCTGAAAGAATGGATACGTTTTCTTATTTACTCGCATCTGAATCATCTCTCTTATATTTTTCTGTTATTTACTATTATAAAGTATACAAAGAGAAAATGCGAAATCTCAATAAGACATTTTAAATAAAAAACAACCTTCCATTATGAAGAAGGTTGTTTTTCTTGTAATAAACTGACTAATAATGCCTTTTGCACATGCAAACGATTGCCGGCTTGCTGAAATACAATTGATTGTGGCCCATCAATAATTGCTGCGGTTACTTCTTCTTCACGATGAGCAGGCAAACAATGTAAGAAACGATAAGTTGATTTTGCATACTGAGTGAGCTGCCCGTTTACTTGATATGGCTGAAATAATTCATATTTCTCCTTACTATTTTCTTGGCCCATGCTCATCCAAACGTCTGTATAAATAAAATCTGCTTCTTTAACAGCTTCTTTTGGATTATGCGTAACTTCAATTTTAGCTCCTGTTCCCTTTGCAATTTCTATTGCACGTTTTACAATCTCTTCATCCGCTTCATATCCTGGAGGCGTTGCAACTGTAATATTCATTCCCACTTTTGCACTTGCAAGCAGCAATGAATGACAAACATTATTTCCATCTCCAACGTAAGCAAGTTTGATATCTTGGAATGTATTCACTTCTTCATAAATCGTCATTAAATCTGCCAGCGCTTGACATGGATGGTGATCATCTGTTAATCCATTAATAATTGGAATTGTCGCTTCTTTTGCTAATTCTTCTACTTCCGCATGTGAAAATGTTCGTATCATAATTCCGTCAATATATTGTGACAGCACTTTGGCCGTATCTGCAATGCTTTCTCCTCTACCGAGCTGCAATTCTTTACCGCTTAAAAACATACCGTGTCCTCCAAGCTGAATCATACCAGCTTCAAATGATACACGTGTACGAGTAGAATGCTTATCAAAGATTAATCCTAAAATTTTACCATTTAATAAGGGCAATGTTTTTTCTTTTTTTACATACATCGCAAACTCAATAATTGCAATGATTTCTTCTTTCGTTAATTCTTCTAATGTTAAAATATCCTTTGTTTGAAGTTTAGGTACAGACATTGTTTTCATATGAATTCCTCCTCTATTTAATCAATACTTGTTTGCATACACGATTTATCATATGTACTGCTTCATCGATTTCTTCTTTCGTTACGATAAGTGGCGGTAATATACGCAGCACATTTGACCCGGCTTGCAAAACAAGAAGCCCTTCTTCCTCTAACGCCGTTATCATAGGACTAACTTCTCCTTTACAAACAACCCCAATCATAAGTCCTTTCCCGCGAATATCAATAATCCAATTCATATCCTGTAATTCTTCTTGTAATTTTCGTAAAAAATATGCTCCCTTTTCTTGTACTTCTTGCAAAAAAGAAGGTTGTGAAATAATTTGTAATACTTCTTTTGCAGCTGTCATCGCGATAAAATTCCCGCCAAACGTCGAACCATGTGTCCCAGGGGAAAAAACAGATCCTAATTCCTTTTTCCCAAGCATCGCTCCAACTGGAATACCATTTCCAAGCGCTTTTGCAACTGTGACAATATCAGGGGAAATCCCCATTTGTTCGTATGCAAATAACGTCCCTGTTCTTCCAATTCCGGTCTGCACTTCATCTACGATAAAAAGTGCATCGTGTGCATGACACAACTTCTCGATTTCACGTAAAAATGTGATATCTGCAGGAAGAACGCCACCTTCTCCCTGCACAACTTCCACCATAACAGCTGCGACTTCTTCATTCATCGCTTCTTGAAACGCAGCAATATCATTAAAAGGAAGATGCAGGAAACTCGGGAGGAGCGGGCCGAATCCATCATGGATTTTAGATTGCCCTGTTGCACTCATTGTTCCAAACGTTCGTCCGTGAAACGATTGTTTACACGTAATCACGACTGATTTCCCTGTATGCTTACGCGCTAACTTCAGCGCTGCTTCATTCGCTTCGGCTCCGCTATTACAAAAAAATGCATAGTCTAATCCTCGATCTTTCGTTAATAGCGCAGCGACTTCTTCTTGCACTGTATGGGGAAATAAATTTGAAATATGCCATATTGTCTTTAACTGTTCTTCCACAGCATTTACCACCGCTGGATGACAATGTCCTAAATTGCATACCGCAATTCCAGAAGTGAAATCTAAATATTGCTTTCCTTGTTTATCTGTAACCTTTGTGCCGCTGCCTTTCACAATTTCAATGTTTCGTCTACTGTATGTTGGAAAAACATGCTGTCCCATTATAGATCCCCCCTTTTTTTATTGTTGTACCAATCCACTCTCCTTTATTTGTCAGAAAACGTTGTGTACCGTTTACAATTACAACATCCTTTACACCTAGTTCTAGTGACTTCAGTGCTGCTTTCACTTTCGGAATCATTCCACCAGTAATAATTCCATTGTCTATAAGATCTAGAAGCTGCTTTTCCTCTGCTTGCTCAAGGAGCTCCTCCTTATATATGACACCATCTACATCTGTAATAAAAATTAAATTTTTCGCATTCATCGCTGTCGCAATTGCTGCTGCCGCTGTATCTGCATTGACGTTGTATACCTGTCCAGCCATGACTCCAACTGGTGCAACAACAGGAATAAACTGATTTACTAACAAATGTTCTAGTAACATCGTTTGAACATATTGCACTTCACCGACAAAGCCAAACTTCTCTTCTAACGGAACAACTTGCAATAACTTTCCATCACAGCCGGATAATCCAATTGCTCCAAGTTCTTGTTCATTTAACTTTGAAACAAATGTCTTATTTGTACTACCGCATAAAACCATCTGCACAACTTCCATTACCTCTGCTGTTGTTACACGCAGTCCATCTTTCTTTTCAATTGGGATACTTAATTTATTAAGCATCGCATCAATTTCAGGCCCACCGCCATGAACAACAATCACGTCATATATTTGTGCCATTTGTTTCATACATTGAAAAAATGTTTCACCTAAACGAGCTAACATACTACCGCCACACTTTATTACAATACGCTCTCTCATTTCTTCTCTCCTTATGTGCGATAACAAGCATTAATTTTCACATATTCATAACTTAAATCGCATCCCCATGCTCTTCCACTGGCTTTGCCAAGATGTACATATACATCTATAACAATCTCTGATTGCTGCAACAGTTGTTTCATCTCTTCTTCTGAAAAATGTTGCGGTTCACTACCTTTTAATACTGCAATCGACTGAACATTAATATCCACCGTACTCGTTTCAATTACAATGCCGCTTTGTCCAATTGCGCTAATAATACGTCCCCAGTTTGCATCTTCGCCGTATACAGCTACTTTTACAAGATTGGAACCGACAATTTTCTTCGCAATCATATTTGCTTCTTCTACAGTGCGTGTGCCATGCACATTTACTTCAATTAACTTTGTCGCCCCTTCTCCATCTTTCGCAATTTGCTTTGCTAAATCTTCACACACCTTTTCAAGTGCCATCAAAAACTTCTCCCATTCTGGATGTTCTTCACATATTGCGGTTGTGTTTGATAGGCCGCTTGCCATAACAAGTACCATATCATTCGTAGACGTATCTCCATCGACCGTAATTTGATTAAATGTATGATTCGTAATTTGTGACAATGCTCTTTGCAACGCTTCACTTTCTATATTTACATCAGTCGTAATAAACCCAAGCATCGTTGCCATATTCGGGTGAATCATTCCTGAACCTTTTGCAGCCCCGGCAATTGCAACCTCTTTTCCTTCAATAGAGAGCTTATAGCACGATTGTTTCGCAACTAAATCTGTTGTCAAAATCGCTTCATAAAATGATGCCGCAATCTCTAATTCTTTTGATGGTTGTAAAAAAGAAATACCGCTTCGCACTTTTTCCATCGGTAGAGGCTCTCCAATAACTCCTGTAGACGCTACCGCAACATAATGCTCCTCTACATGAAACTGCTTAGCTGCTAATGCACGCATTTCATATGCATCTTGTAGTCCTTGTTCGCCTGTACAAGAATTTGCATTTGCACTATTGACAACAATAGCTTGTAATTTTTCCTTGGCAGCAATACTTTCTTTCGTAACAATAAGAGGAGCTGCTTGAAATTGATTTTGTGTATAAACAGCCGCACAGCTAGCTGGCACTTCACACACAATTGCCCCTATATCTTTTCTCTCTTTTCTTAACCCCGCATGAATTCCAATTGCTGCAAATCCTTTTGGTGTTACAATCGAACCGTTTTCTATCTTCGTGCATAATACTGTTTCAATCATGATTCTTCCCCCTTACGGATATAGCGGCATAAAGTGTAAATTCTCCGTTTCTTTCACTCCTGCCAATATATTTGCATTTTGTACAGCCTGCCCAGCTGCACCCTTCATTACATTATCAATGACTGCTACAATCGTAATTCGTCCCGTCCGCTTATCGTAAGCTGTTCCGATATCACAAAAGTTAGATCCCCTTACTTCTTTCGGGCTTGGAAAAACTCCCTTTTCTCGTATTCTTACAAACGGTGAGTGACAATAACTCTCTTCATAAATTTGCTGAAGTGTAACATCTGTTATCTCTTGCTTTACCTTTGCATAGAGTGTTACCATAATTCCCCTTGTAATCGGAATAAGGTGTGTACTAAATGTGATTGGTTTCATGCTCTCATCCCACTCTTGTAGCATTTGCTCAATTTCCGGAACATGCTGATGTTCATTTACTTTATAAATGTATAAATTATCGTGAATTTCTGGGAAATGCGTCATACTTGTTGGTGTCTTTCCAGCTCCAGAAACCCCTGATTTTGCATCAATAATAAGTGAATCCACTTCAATTATTCCGTTTTTTACTAAAGGAGCTGCCGCCAGTAATGTTGCTGTTGCATAACATCCTGGATTCGCAATTAAGTTTGCTGTTGCGATCTCACCTTTTTTCCACTCCGTTAATCCATACACAGCTTGTTGTAACACTTCTTCTTTCGCAGCTTCTTTTTTATACCACTCTTCATATATAAACGGCTTTCGAATTCGAAAATCTCCTGATAAATCAATAACTCTCATACCCGCTTCTAGTAAACTTGGAGTCAAATTTGCTGACACCCCAGCCGGAGTTGCTAAAAATACAATATCTGCTTCTTTTGCAATTCCTTCAACATCTACTTCTGCTAATGTGTGAGAAACAAAAGTAGATAAATGGGGATAAGGTGTTGTCATGACGTCTCCAATTTGCGAAAAAGAATGTACCGATGTCACTGTAAAACTTGGATGATGTGTTAATAACCGTAAAAGCTCAAGTCCTCCGTATCCAGTTGCCCCAATAATTGCCGCTTTCATAATTCCTCCTCATTACCTTTTAGATTTAATTATGATTATAATATTGTATATTTATAGAGTCAATTAAATATTTATAAATTTTTAAATAATAAAAACCTATATTAAAAGTCATTTTACTAATAAAACTTTCAAAGTATATGAATTTTTATGCAAACGAACAAAATAGAGACTTTCTTTTCTAATTCAAGTACAATAAAAACAATACATATATACATGTAGGTGGGAAAAATCATGAATGAAAAACTAATCCAAAAAATGATTACAAAAAGTTTTCAACAATATCAATGTATGCCAACTTCACAAGAAGACTATAAAATGCTTATAAAACGTATTCAAAACATACTTTCTAGTAATACAGAGATTGATTTGTATGAGGCGATAGAGGATGTCGTATACGAATATATTACGTTATCTTAAAGAGAGATATTATTACAAAGAAAATATTGAACTAAAATCAGCAATAGACAATTTAATTAAGTAAAAAAATAGGAGATTCTCAAAAGAGAATCTCCTATTTTTTACTTAATGATTTTCCAGCTACACGCTCGAATAACCCTGGAAACAATGAAAAAATAATCGGCCCTAAATTCATCCACTTGGGTAAATTCACTTCACGCTTTTTCATTTCGATTGCTTTTACAATTTGCTGCGCTACATAGTTTGGTTTTAATATGTAATGTCCGACACTTTTTACGTATGTACCAGATTGATCTGCTATCGTATGGAAGTTTGTATCAATTGGACCTGGATTAATTGCTGTTACAGTAATGTTTGTATTTGCAAGTTCCATGCGCAAACTATTTGTAAACCCTAATACTGCATGCTTTGTTGCTGCATATGCACTTGATTTTGGCGTTGCAATTTTCCCTGCTAGTGAAGCAATATTCACAATATGCCCGCTATTTCGTTTCAACATATAAGGCAAAACTGCCTTCGTACATGCTACTAAACCGAATACATTTACATCGAACATATCCTTTACTTCTTGTACCGATGCATCAACGAATGTTTTAAAAACGCCAAAACCAGCATTATTGACTAATATATCAATACGTCCTATATCATGAAGTATTTGTGTGAAAACAAACTCCACTTCTTCTTCATTACTAACATCCAAAACATAGTAATGACAAGAAGTACGATATGCTGTTTCAATTTTTTGCTTGAGCGCTCGCAGTTTTTCTTCTGTACGAGCAATTAGTACAGTGATTGCACCTTGCTCCGCTACTTGCATCGCTAGCTCTTCTCCAATTCCACTTGAAGCTCCTGTGATGACGATTACTTTGTCTTGTAAACGTCGGCTCATGGCTGTCACCTACTTTGCATAGTAAATCCATTGTTCTGATGACTTATCAATCATCACTTGTTGATTATATGCTAAAAAGTCTAATTGTCCAACTGTTTCAGAGATTGTAAGCGGCAACTGCTTTTCATATAACGTAGGAAATAGTTTGACACACACCTCGAATGCCGTCATCGGTTGTTCTTTTAATAAATTTAATACTTTAAAAGCTCTTGCCCCTTGTTTTTGTAATCGCTCATTTACCAGCCCTTTTACATCAAGAACATCTTCTCCATGCCCTGATAAAACACGTGAAATATTCATACGAGCTAAACGCTTTAATGTTTCATTGTACTGCAGCATCGGTTGTGCTCGTTCTGTTTCTCCCTCATATGGCGGCTCTAGAATTGGATTAGAAGAAATATGTCCAATCAGCGCATCCCCGCCAATTAACAACCCATCTCTTTCACGGTATAAAGAAATATGAGTAGAGGCATGCCCCGGTGTTTCAATCACCGTAAACTCCGGTAAAGAAGCAATACGATCTCCTTCTCGTACAGTATGTGTAAGCGAACGTTTACAAGAATAAATCAGTGTTTTCGTTAACAATGCACCTTGTGGTAACAAGACTTCTGGAACCCCAAATTGCACAGATGCTTCTAAAAAGAACTGTTGATAACGCTTTAGAAATTGCGGATCTTGTGTAATCCACGGTTCATTCCACGGATGTCCAACAATATTTGTTCGTTCAGAAAATATATCCAATAATCCGCAATGATCTGCATGATGGTGTGTAAGAACAACCGTTTCAATATCTTCTATCTGATATCCTAACGCACCTAGTTGCTTCTCCAGTGCAAGTCTCGCTTCTTCTGTATTTGTTCCTGTATCAATTAATGTGAGTGTCTCTCCCTCTACTAAAAAAACATTGACTACTTCAACTGCAAATGGAACAGGAATTTCCATTCGATGAATGACTGTCATACATATTCGCCCCCTCTTTCTTTCCGTTTCAAAAAATGAATCTTCCTTCAGTTTACATCTTACATAAATATTTGTCATTATTTTCAGATAAAAAGGAGGGATTTTCTATAAAGAACCGAATGTATGTAAATTTATAAGTTATTCTCATATACATAGTAAAAGGAGGACTCATCATGTCACTACAAAAAATCGCTTTTATCGGTGCAGGTTCAATTGCCGAAGCTACCCTTGCCGGCTTATTACAAGCTCACGTTGTAAAAGGGGAACAAATTACTGTCAGTAACCGCTCTAATGAAAGAAGACTGCAAGAGTTACATCATCGCTACGGAGTACATGGTACACATGATAAAAAAGAGCTGCTTGCTCATGCCGATATCATATTTTTAGCAATGAAACCAAAAGATGTTGTGGAGGCTCTTACTCCATTACAAGATTACATTACAGAGAATCAATTAATCATTTCATTATTAGCAGGTGTATCTACGACATCCATTACTAATTTATTACAAAAAAATGTTCCTATCATCCGGGCAATGCCAAATACATCATCGACGATTTTAAAATCCGCTACTGCTATTTCTCCTTCTGTTCACGCAAAAGAAGAACATATTATGCTTGCAAAAACGCTTTTTGAAACAATTGGTCTTGTTTCTGTTGTAGAAGAAAAGCACATGCACGCTGTCACCGCTTTGTCAGGAAGTGGACCAGCTTATATTTATTACGTTGTCGAAGCGATGGAAAATGCCGCAAAACAAATCGGCCTAGAGGAAACTGTTGCAAAATCACTTATTCTCCAAACAATGATTGGTGCCGCAGAGATGTTAAAAACAAATACAAAGCACCCTTCTATATTACGAAAAGAAATTACATCACCAGGAGGAACGACGGAAGCTGGCATTGAAGTATTGAAAAGCTTTCAATTTCAAGAAGCACTTATTCAATGTATTACAGAAGCAACAAAACGTTCTCACGAGCTTGGTGAAACGTTAGAGAAATTTGTAAATGAAAAATAAAAAAACCTCGCTGAGTAAGCAAGGTTTTTCTCTTATTCACTTTTCTTCCCAAAAATTTCTTCCTGTATACGACGCCCCGTTGGCGTTGCTGCAAGACCGCCTTCTGCTGTTTCACGAAGCGCACTTGGCATCGATTGCCCGATGCGGTACATTGCTTCAATTACTTCATCACATGGAATGGCACTCGTTACACCAGCTAATGATAAATCAGCTGCAATCATCGCATTTGATGCACCAGCTGCGTTACGTTTTACACACGGTACCTCTACAAGTCCTGCAACAGGATCACATACTAAACCGAGCATGTTCTTAAGCGCAATACTCATCGCTGTTGCCGCCTGCTGTGGTGTACCTCCAGCCATTTCAACAGCTGCTGCCGCTGCCATACCACTTGCTGAACCAACTTCCGCTTGGCACCCACCAGCTGCTCCAGCAATACAAGCATTGTTAGCTACAACCATACCAAACGCACCAGCTGTAAATAGAAATTCAATCATTTCTTCACGTGTTGGGTTTAATTTTTCTTTTAGCGCAAATAACACACCTGGTACTGTCCCAGCTGAACCAGCTGTTGGCGTCGCACAAATAATACCCATAGCAGCGTTTACTTCATTCGTTGCGACAGCTTTACTTACCGCATCTAAAATTGTATCCCCAGACAACCCTTTTCCGCTTTTCATGTACGCTTGTACTTTCACTGCGTCTCCACCAGTCAGTCCAGTCGGAGATTTTACGCCTTGAATTCCGCGCTCAACTGCTTTTTCCATTACAACTAAATTTTTTTCCATACCAGCGATTACTTCTTCACGAGAAAGGTTTCTTGTTTCCATTTCACATTGAATCATAATCTCTGCGATTTTTACATTTTTCTCTTCTGCTTGTGCAACCAGTTCCGCTACGTTCCGAAACATGTTGTGTCCCCCCTGCTATTAATCCATAATTGTTACTTGACAAATATTTGACTGCGCTTTAATTTCCTCGATTATTTCATTTGCTAACAATTCATCCGTTTCAATAACCATTAATGCTTTTCTTCCTTTTTCCTTACGTGAAACACTCATCATGCTAATATTGATTTCGTGCTTTGCAAGAATAGATGTAACAGAAGCAATTGCTCCGAAACGGTCATTATTTACGATAAGGAGCGCCGGACTTGTGCCTGTTAATTGCAAATCAAATCCATTTAGCTCCACAACTTCAATTTTCCCACCGCCGATTGAGCAAGCAACCACTTCAATTTCATCCTCATCTTTGTACAAACGAATTTTCGCTGTATTTGGATGCACTGCTTGTGCTTCTTCTTCAATAAATGTAACGTCAATTCCACTTGCTTTTGCAATTTCAAGTGCTTGTGGAATACGAGGATCATCCGTTTCAAATCCTAGTATTCCTCCAACAAGCGCTACATCCGTACCGTGACCTCGATACGTTTTCGCAAACGAACCGTATAAAGAAATGATAATTTTCTCAGGTTCATGACGGAACAGCTGACGAGTAACTTGCCCCATTCTTGCTGCACCTGCAGTATGCGAACTAGATGGACCAATCATAACTGGACCAATAATATCAAAAACTGAGCGATATTTCATAATAGTTCCCCCTAAATCTTCATTATGAAAAAGTTATTTACTAATAATCTATTAATCTGTTGCTTTTTTGTTTTTCTATTTGTACTAATAAATTTATAGAATCAATTCAATAAACTGATACACACCATCAGCTATCATAATATATAAGAATCATCTTGTCACTTCTTGATTTATTTCATTTTTTTACAAAAACAAACAAAACCTAAATTTATAACGTACAAATATATTGAATACGCTTTCATTATATCTCTTTTTTTACGGAATTTAAACTTTTTAATATTTCAGATTAAGCACAAACTTTTCATACATTCAGTTCGATAGTATTTTACCGTTAATAGTTCTTCTCTATTTTACGAAAACGATACAATGAAAAAACCATGACAGATACATCCGTTATCTCTGTCATGGTTTTTTCATTATCTTGATACAGGAAAACTTTTCAAATCCGCTGCGATTTCCGTGTTTGGAAATACTTGTTTCGCTTCTTCGACGAGCATTTTACATGCTTCACCTTGATAACGAGAGCTAATATGAGTTAAAATCATTTGTTTTACATTTGCCTGCAGCGCAATATTTGCCGCTTGTTGTGTTGTAGAATGGTAATAATCATAAGCTTGCTGTGAATCTTCGGCACCGAACGTCGCTTCATGTATAAGTACATCAGCATCTTGTGCTAATTCAATACTCGCTTCACAATAACGTGTATCTCCTAAAATTGTAATAATTCGTCCCTTTTGAGGTGGTCCAATGAAATCCTTTCCGCAAAGTATACGCCCATCCTCAATCTCTACTGTTTCTCCATCCTTTAACCGCTTAAAGATTGGTCCCGGTTTAATTCCTTCCTCTAATAGTTTATCTACAAGAAGATGCCCTGGAATATCCTTTTCTACAATACGATAGCCAAAACATTCAATGCCGTGTGACAATCGTTTCGTTCCCACAAGAAATTGCTTATCTTCATATACAATACCTTCTTCGGTAATTTCTATAATCTCTATCGGGTATTTTACATGTGTTGTACTCACTGCCAACGCTACTTCAACAAACTGTTTAATCCCTTTTGGGCCATATACAGTTAACGGAGTTGTTCCTCCCTGAAAAGAACGGCTGCCTAACAAACCTGGCAATCCAAAAATATGATCCCCATGTAAATGCGTAATAAATATTTTCTCAATGCGACGCGGACGCACTGATGTATGTAAAATTTGATGCTGCGTTGCCTCACCGCAGTCAAATAGCCACGTTGCACCTCGTTCTTCTAATAATTGCAAAGCTATCGCTGATACATTTCTTCCCTTTGAAGGAACACCAGCTCCCGTTCCTAAAAATACAAATTCCACGTTGCATCCTCCAAGCATTTCATAATATCTATCGCTATCTTACGGAATATAAACAAAAATGGCAAATAAACTTTGTATAAACCACTTATCTAGACAACTATATAATACGAACATTCATTACAAAAAAATTCACACTCGTTCGTTTTTTGTAGTAAAATAATACTATTATTTATACAAGGTGGCTGAAACAATGAAAGAATTATTTCGTTTACAAACTGACTTTTCTTCTTCTTTTGATCGCTGGGTAAGTTCATTTATCTCTGAAACACCAGCAGAATTACAATGGTCTACATTAAAAGAATTAATTCATGAGTATATAGCATTGCATACAGTTCAAGCGGTACCAGAATACATCTCTTCTTCCATCACATATTATGCACAGCGTATTTCTACGCCAACTAATACAGACATTGTGATTTACGAAAGTCCTTCTATGTCATAATATGTTTACGTATTAAAACATAAAAAGGTATCGGCTTCCGATACCTTTTTATGTTGGGATGAATAAGCAAAATGACTTGTTTAAATACAAAATGAGGTACATAGACAGGCGCCGGTTTTGAATTATGATGCATATAAATCACGGATTTATCATCTTGAAAAATCCGTAAAAGTTAATCTTCCACAAACGTTATACTTATATATTACATAAATATGTTAATTAATATAGAAGATAAGGAGCATATGAGTGATAAAGTAAAACTTCCATCAGTGGGGGTTTTCTTCATCCCCCACCTATCTTCTTTGCTTTTCTCTGCATCTTGAGGTGGGGGTCTTACTGCCCGTTAATGCGGGATAAATACAAAATTCCTATCAATTGTTATGTATTGTTACAAATTGCTTAATCATTTCATTTAAATCCTTCGCTGCTTTTGTGGGAATCTGATGCTTTACATTATCAATAAAATTTAATTTATTACATGGCAATTTTTCATACAGTAGCTTCGCATAACTGTAAAATGGTTTATTTTCCTTACCATAAACTAACAAAACAGGAAGCTTAATCTTTCTAAGTTGACTTGTACAATTATAATGCAAACTATAACGATAATATTGTTCGATATTTTTCGCATTTCCTTTTCGCGCTTCTTTAAACATCTTTACGAATAATTTCTGTGTATTCGAATTGCTCCATGCAATGGACAATGTTAGAACATGAATAGCTCGTGCTTTTGCAAGTGTTATACCTAAAGAAATTTTATTCCTTAGATAGTTATCCTTTACTTCTGATATCCCTCCGATTACAATACCCCCTAAGGCCCTATCCGTATAATGCAACAAAAATTCCAATACGACAGAACCTCCAATTGAATACCCGCATATAAATGCTCTTTTGATGTTCAAATGATCCAATAAACATCTAATATCTTCAACGATCAATGGATAAGTTATCGATTGTTTTGAATACTGACTTCTTCCATGACCTCTAATATCAAAAGTAACAACTTGAAACTTTTGAGATAATTCTTCTACTTGGTACTCAAAATTTACAGAAGTAAGTACAGGAGGATGAATAAAAACAATAGGAATCCCTTGTCCCTTTACCGTATAGTATAGGCTGCTACCGTCCACATCCAACATTGGCATGTATGTAATCACCTCATTGTCTTTACATTAGCTTCTGTTATTATACGAAGCTTTTCTTTTTATATTCCGGAAAATACATTAGCATAAGTTGCCATCATAAATCTCCATAAATTTCGCAATATAAATCATGTAGAATGGAGCTTAATATCTATTCATAAATTTTTCTACAAGGAGTCGAACATGAATATTCTAAGATGGTTCATATCATTATTCGCTTTTAGAAGAGGAACTCAGCAAGTGTTCCAATTGTTTAGAAATAGACGAAACACTCGAAATTGGATTTGGATTTCTTTACTAGGTATAGGAACAGTTTTTGGTTTAGCAGCACGCCGAAACTTCAATATGATGCGGCCGGCTCAACGTTTCTTTCGAGGCCTTCAAAATACAACAAGAACAGTTATGCCAAACAATTTAAATTTGGCAAATGTGGAATTTGGTAATGAAATAACTCCAAATAAACAAAAGAAGTAATGGAATCAAAATTAATAACGATTGTGGATTAAGTAAAGCTTAAAAATGTATTGTACGCTGAAGAGAAGACTTTATATACAAGCTCTTAGCTTAATTTTAAATATGAAAGGCTGGCATTTTGCCAGCCTTTCTCAGTGCACTTCAAAGTATTCAATCTCTTCCACATAATAGTACCTTTAAATTATCCCGCATTAACGGTCAGTATGCCCCCCCACTGATGGAAGTTTCACTTTATTTTCATATGATTCTTCCATGATTTACGCATAAAAACCAAAGAATTGGTCATTTTAAAATATAAAATTGAGTAAGGAGGAGTATATATGAAAAAAATAAACATCCTTGTTGTATTTTTTCTATCAATTATTTCATTGTTTGGATGCGCAGGAAATCAAAAAGAAAAAGCTTTGAACAATCGTAAAGATAATGCAATGCAAAATGTTCGATACGAAGGCAACAATGCTGGTATTCAAAACGATAGAAATAATCCTATAAATGATAACAACCAAACACGACTAGAAGTGGCTAATAAGGCCGCTGACCGAATTGCTGAATTAGATGAAGTCGACCAGGCAAATGTCATCGTTACAAACAACAATGCCTATGTTGCAGTTGTCTTAAAAAATGGAGTACAAGGAAACATAACAGATCAGCTAGAAAAGAAAATTGCCGATCAAGTAAGAGCTACAGATCCAGATATTCGAAATGTATTTGTATCGTCAAACCCTGATTTTGCCAATCGGATGAGGGACTATGCAGAAAAAATCAAGCGAGGCGAGCCAGTAGAAGGGTTAGTTGAAGAATTTAATGAAGCCGTTAAGAGAGTATTCCCTACCGCTCGTTAAAAGTGAATTTAAAAAGTATTAACAACAACTTATCATGTTTCTTAAGAAAAATTTTATTGTCTCTAAAATCTCGCAGAAGATACCTCCTGCGAGATTTTTCTATAGCAAATGCTATTACATATTAATGTTTCATATAAATTTATTCTCTAAATTCTGCTGAAATGTTCTCTCTTGTTGTCGAAACACTTGACTGCCGTGCTGAATAACCTTCGTACCATATTTACTATTTAGTTGTTCCATCACTGTCAAAAGCGGTTCTGCCTTCGCATCTTCTTCAAAAGAAAATAAATCAAGCTGCTTAATCGCTTCTGTTTTCCATTCTAATTCACAGGCAGTAATGCCAAGTAATCTCACAGGGTCACCATCCCAATGTTTTTTCCATAGCCTTATTGTTGCTTGAAAAATATCTGGTGATTCCCAAATTGCATTTTCTAACATTTTACTGCGCGTAATCGTTCGGCGATTATAGTATTTAATCATAATTTGAATATTATATGTAACGAGAGCACGTTTTTGTAATCTTCGGCTCACAGATTGAGACAAGCGCTCTAACATATCTAGCAATTCCTTCTCTTCGTCCACATCTTTTGGCAACGTTATAGAATTTCCGATCGTTTTGTATTGTCCCATTTGACTTGGATCAACATCTCTATTGTCTATGCCATTTGCACGTTTTTGCAAATCCAGCCCATGATTTCCAATCACAGAACGAATAATATGAGCTTTTCCAACGGCTAAGTCACCAATCGTATGTATATGTACATCTTTTAATTTTTCTGCTGTTTTCTTCCCAATCCCATGCATCTTTTCAACGGGAAGCGGCCAAAGAAGCTCTTGTACATCACGTTTACGAAGCACTGTAATACCTAGCGGCTTTTTCATATCAGAGGCTGTTTTGGCTAGAAATAAGTTTGGAGCAATCCCAATGCTGCATGGAAGCTGTAATTCTGTTAGTAATGTTTGTTGAATCATTTGAGCAATTTCTAACGGTGAACCGAGCCCATAGCAATCTGTAATATCTAAATACCCTTCATCGATTGAAACAGGTTGGATTTTTTCTGTAAACCGCGCAAGAATTTGAAACAAAGCAAAAGAAGCCTCTCTGTATAATTCAAAGTTTGGATGTTTTATAACAAGTTCCGGACATAATCGTTTTGCTTCCCAAACAGGCATTGTCGCACGAATTCCCTTCGCCCTTGCTTCATAACTGCACGTTACAATAATTCCTTTCCGTTCCTTCGCATCCCCAGCTATCGCTAACGCTTTACCTTGCAACGATGCATCATGTGCGATTTCAACAGATGCATAAAAACAATTCATATCAACATGCAAAATGACGCGGCCATTTTTCGGATACATTTCGCGCATCTTTCTCACCTCACAAGAACATTCGTTCTTATTTTATCAAAAACATTATAAAAAAATCAATATTAGAGAGGAGGAAATTGTTAATATATAGAAGTACGTCCACACGGGAATTTTAAGGAGGTTAAAAAAGAAATGACTACATATCCAAAACCCCTTTATCTAATTTTACTATCTGTTTTCTTTTTGTTGCTCATCTATTCCCTACTTCCAATCATAGGCGTTGATGCTCACGGGTTTCTTTCGTCTCTATTGTCATTTTCAACTTTGTACATTCTTCCATGGATTTTTTTGTACTGGTTTATCCGCCTTGTAAAGGCAGTAGAATCCAAATAACTAACACTCTTAAGGAGAGAAGAAAATGAATGAAGAATTTGATAGCAAACACTTTAGACTCGAAAAAATTCGTAACGGGATATATGCGGCAATTGCAAAAGAAGGTGGCGGTGCTGCAGCAAATGCTGGTTTTATTGATTTAGGGGATACAACCATTGTTTTTGATACATTTAATACACAACAAGCTGCCGAAGATTTAAAATATGCAGCAGAAACTATAACAAATCAGCCCGTTACATGGGTGATAAACAGTCATTGGCACGGAGACCACATTCGAGGTAACCAAACGTTTAAGGATAGCACTATTATTTCAAGCCAAATTACATATGACAAAATGAAGACTATTCATCCATCACGGATCAATAAACAAAAAAATGATATTCATGGTCTAAGAAATTATATTCGCTCTTTAAAGGACCAAGTAACTCAAACTTATGATATTAACTTAGAACATCAAATCAATTTTTTAAGTGAGTTAGAAATCTCATTACCTACACTAGAGTTAGTACTACCACAACAATCATTTAAAGATGAAGTCATTTTCCGTGGAACGAAACGTAGTGCAAAGCTTTTCACATTAGGCGGCGGGCATTCCCTTTGCGATGCTATGCTTTATATTCCAGAAGATAAAATAATATTCATGGGTGATTTATTATTTGTTGATTGCCATCCCACATTTTTCGAAGAATCAAATCCACAAAGTTGGATTCATATTTTAAAAGAGGTTGAAAGTATGGATATTGATATAGCCATATCAGGGCATGGTTCGATTGGTACAAAGATCAATTTCTTACAAGTAATCGATTATATACATAACTTAACTGCAATTGCACAAAAAAACAACGAGATCGAAACTATTCCATTACCTAACGACTACAAAAATTGGCCTTCTCCACAAATATATCATCAAAATGTAAAAACACTAAAAGAACTATTACATTGTTAAGCTAGTTGAAGAACATTTACGTTAAGTAATAAGAAAACGCATGGGTAATTTCACCCATGCGTTTCAACTTAGCCGATTCTTTGATTACTTCGCTACTTCCTCAATAATCGCAACAACCATTTCTGCTGTTTTTACTAATTCTTCAACAGGTATTTTTTCGTTTGTTGTATGAATTTCTTCGTAACCAACTGCTAAGTTTACTGTTGGAATACCGTGACCTGCAATTACGTTTGCATCACTACCACCACCGCTTTGGTGAAGGGATGGTGTACGACCGATTTTTTCAGCAGCACGTTTAGCAACTTCTACAACGTGATCGCCATCAGCAAATTTGAATCCTGGGTACATTACTTTTACTTCTACTTCTGCTTGTCCGCCCATTTCTTTAGCTGTAGATTCAAATGCTTCTTTCATTTTGCGAACTTGCTCTTGCATTTTTTCGTCTACTAAGGAACGTGCTTCAGCAAAAATTTCTACATAGTCACAAACGATATTTGTTTGTGTACCGCCTTCAAAACGACCGATATTTGCAGTTGTTTCAGAATCAATGCGGCCAAGCGGCATTTTTGCAATGGATTTTGCGGCAATTGTAATCGCAGATACACCTTTTTCTGGTGCTACACCTGCATGAGCTGTTTTACCGCGAATAATTGCGTTTACTTTTGCTTGTGTTGGCGCTGCAACAACGATTTCTCCAACCTTTCCATCGCTATCTAATGCATAGCCATATTTCGCTGTAATACGTTCACGATCCAATGCTTTTGCACCAACAAGACCAGATTCTTCACCAACTGTAATGATGAATTCGATTTTTCCGTGCGCAATATTTTTCTCTTTTAACACGCGAATTGCTTCAAACATTGATGCAAGTCCAGCTTTATCATCAGCACCTAAAATCGTTGTGCCGTCTGATACGATATAACCATCTTGAATAGAAGGCTTAATTCCTTTACCAGGAACAACTGTATCCATATGAGAAGTAAAGTAGATTGTATCTACTCCTTCTTTTGTTGCAGGTAATGTACAAACTAAGTTACCAGCACCATGACCAGTCTCACCCATTGTATCGTCTTCAAATACTTCAACGCCTAAAGAAGAGAATTTTTCTTTTAATACTTTGCAAATTTCAGCTTCGTATTTTGTTTCAGAGTCTACTTGCACAAGTTCCATAAATTCATTCACTAAACGTTCTTGATTAATCATGAGAATGCGCCTCCTGTTATGTATGTAACAATGACTATTATAACAGAATTTCGTAAAATTTTCGAAAGAGATGGTACAAGAGGTTATTTACATTATATCTCTTTACTAAATTGCTTCTCTTATTATCATTCGTTCAACAATATCCATCACTAAAATGCCTTCTTTTTATTCAGATTTTTAGAAATATAGCAACTTATCTACTTTCAATTTTGTCTAAGTAAATCCCTTGTCTCCTTTTTTATTTCTCGTTACAATAGATAGAAGAGATTCGCAAGGAGGATCAACATGAATAAAAAAACTCAAAAAATTATGGTTTATGTTATGTTAATTGCAATGCTTGTAACAACACTACTTACTGGGATAAGCATGTTTTGGTAAACAAGGGCTACTTTGTCCTTGTTATTTTATTATAATCACAACGCCAGCGATACTAAATGCAAATCCCATCGCCAGTGCTAGTATGAAGCTGCTGTAATGTTGCTGATAAAAAGCACCTATTGCAAAAGTAAAATTGAGAAGAGAAATAAAGAAGATAGCTATAGTGAGTGGAAAGATATTAAAAATAGCCAATATAAAAGCAATAACGGAAAGAAAACCTACAAAAAATTGGATGTATGGTAAGCTCTGATTTATATACACAACAGTAACCCCTTTTCACCAAATCTTTATATATCTCTCATTAACGCATGTTATATATACACATGTCAAGACAAGATGTGATATGACAAAAAGCCAACATATACTGTTGGCTTTTTTCGTAAGCAATCGCACCCTTTTCTTTCGCAAGCTGCTCAAATGACTTTTTCGACTTAACAATCCATACTTTTGTTCCAATTGGAACCTGATCGTATAAATACTCTACATCTTTTTTATACATGCGAATACAACCTTGCGAAATATATTTGCCAATCGAGCTTGGCTGATTTGTTCCGTGTATTCCATATTTACTACCATCTGTACCTCGGGCATTAAACCCAATCCATCTAGAACCGAGCGGATTTTTCGGGGAACCACCTGGGATGTTCTTTGCAATATAATATGGATTTTTCACTTTCATCACAACATCAAATGTACCTTCTGGCGTTAAATCATTCGTTTTACCTGTCCCAACTGGAAATGTGTTTTGTATCTTTCCATCATGAATATATGCAAGCTGGTTCGTTTGTTTATTGACAATAATAAGCGGATCGCCAACACGTGGATTATCACCGAGCGGCCAAAGCGGCGATAGGGAAACAAATAATATGAATGAAAGAAGATATGGCATACCTCATTCCTTCCTTCTTATATTAATTCTTTGATGTTATATTTCCCTTTGAATCGACTTTTAATAAGTAAATATTGTTCTATTTCATACACGAGCTGAACGAGCTTGGCCCGCATTTCAAATTCTTCTCGTGTTTCTGGAAGCCGCATTTCTCGAAAGATTTCTCGCATCTCCTGAAGTTGCCTTAATGAAATAACCCCCGTACTTTCTGGGCGAATTGCATTCCCAACATTTTCAATTACATCCGCCACCATCCCCGCTTGTTCATACGACCAAGATAACGAAGCGGCTAGCGGCATAACTCTTTCTAAAATTTCATACTGTTGCTGACGCATTTGAAAATAACGATAGTAATAATCATCTTCACGCATAAACTGATTTTCCAGCTTTTTAAAAGACAATTCTTTTGCCTTCTCAAGTAATGTTTCCGTTTCAATTAGCTCTTTTCCATTCCACACACTATCACGATTTCTTAAATATGCAGCCATTTCAAAAAGAATCGTTTTAAAATTAGATTCTACTTTTTGTTGATAATCTTTTAACTCACTTTCAACACTTGGCATGTACAAATTAATTAACAAAGCAACGCTAATTCCAACCGTTAAAATTGCAATCTCATTTCCAACAATTGACCACGTAATTTTTTGCAATGAAAATAAATGCATAACAATAACAGAGCTTGTAACAATCCCCTCTTGAATCTTAAGCATAACTGCAGTTGGAATAAACAGAAGTAATAGAAATCCAAGTGCTAGCGATGTATACCCTATCGATTCAAAAATAAAAAATGCAAACACCATAGAAAGTAAACAAGCTAAAAAGCGATGAATAGATACTTCTAATGATTTTCTTTTTGTATTTTGCACACATAGAATAACAAGAATACCGGCTGTGCTATAAAACTCCAAATGAAATAATTGAGCAATCCACACAGCCAAGGCAGTTCCAGCTGCTGTTTTCACTGTTCGATATCCAATTTTAAACATATTAACGCTCCTATTATGTACGAACTTCTTTCAAAATAAGTATAAAGAAAAGGATGACACAATGTCATCCTTTTTCCATTATTATTCACGCAATTTTTACATGTTACAACATTTTTTGTAAAAATTCTTGTGCACGTTTGCTTTCCGGTGCTGTAAAAAATTGCTCTGGGTTCGCGTCTTCTACAAGTTTTCCACCATCCAAAAACAGAACACGATTTGCTACTTCTTTTGCGAAGCCCATTTCGTGCGTAACAATTGCCATCGTCATTCCTGTCGTTGCAAGAGATTTCATAACTTCCAGTACTTCTTTTACCATCTCTGGGTCCAGTGCTGAAGTCGGTTCATCAAAAAGCATAACGTCTGGTTCCATTGCCAAGGCTCTTGCAATTGCAACACGCTGTTTTTGTCCACCAGAAAGGCGATTTGGATATGCCTCCTTTTTCTCAAGTAATCCCACTTTTTCTAATAATTCTTCAGCCTTTTTCACTGCATCGTCCTTTGAGACACCTTTTACCGTAAGAGGAGCATACGTAATATTTTCTAACACTGTCATATGAGGGAATAAGTGAAAATGCTGAAATACCATCCCAACATGCTGACGAACTTCCATAATATTTGTATTTGGATTTGTTACCTCTTGATTGCCAATCCAAATTTGTCCGTCCGATGGTACTTCTAATAAATTCATGCAACGTAAAAACGTTGATTTTCCTGAACCAGACGGTCCAATAATCGCTACTACTTCGCCCTGTCCAATTGTTGTTGTAATATCTTTTAATACTTCGTTATTTCCAAATGATTTATGAAGGTTTGTAATTTTAATCACTTTTCTTCATTCTCCCTTCAACCGCTTTGCCGATGAATGTAAGAATAATAACAAGGATGTAATAAATCATACCGACAAATAAAAGTGGTTCAAAATATGACAATGTCTCTCCGCCAACAATATATGCGCGGCGCATTAAATCTGTTGCGCCTATCACAGTAACAACTGCCGACTCTTTCGTTAATGTAACAAACTCATTTACTAATGCAGGTAAAATATTTTTTAATGCTTGCGGAAAAATAATATTTCGCATCATTTTTCCATATGGAATACCTAGAGCCATCGCTGCTTCTGTTTGTCCTTTATCAACTGCCTGAATTCCAGCGCGAATAACTTCTGACATATATGCACCTGAGTTTAAGCTAAATGCTAAAACTGCTGCTAAAAATGCTGAAATATCATATCCTGTAATTTGAGGGAGACCGTAATAAATAAGCATTAATTGTAGTACAAGCGGTGTACCACGAAAAATAGATGTATAAAAATCAGCAATAATACTTAAAACTCTAATTCTGGCAATTTTACAAAGCGCTAATAACGCACCTAGCGCAAAGCCGAGCAAAGAAGATACAAAAACAATTTTCAATGTTACTTCTAAGCCCTTTAACATATATGGTATTGACGGCGTAATTTGCGAAAAATCCAAGTTCATCCTAGGTCATTCCTCTCCATAATATGGAAAGGCGGCTTATTGCTCGCCGCCAAACCATTTCTTCACTAATTTATCCATTTCTCCATTTTCTTTCATTTTCTTAATCACTTTATTAAACTCCGCTGTCTTATCACTATTTTTCGGAAGTGCAATTGCTGAACCAGCTTCATCCGCAGCTTCCGGAATTTCTACACTCTTTAACTCTTTATTTTTTTCTAAATATCCTTTTGCTACTGTATCTTCTAAAATAATTGCATCAAAACGACCTGCTTGAATTTCTTGAATTAGTTCTGGTATACGATCGCGTCCTTCAGACTGGAACGATACTTGTTTCTGTAGATCCTTTGCCTTTTCTTCTTGAATTGATCCTGTTTGTACCCCTACTTTTTTCCCTTGCAAGTCTTGCAATGTTTTAATATTTGAACCTTCTTTAGAAATAATCACATTTTTTGACGTGAAATAAATATCTGTAAAATCAGCGTTTTTCTTACGTTCTGCTGTCGGTGTCAGTCCAGCCATTACAAAGTCAACTTTTCCAGCTTCTAATGATGCTAACAGTCCGCTAAAATCCATATCTTTGATTTTAACTTTATAGCCTAATTCTTTACTGATATAGTTCATAACATCGATATCAAAACCGATAATATCTTCACTCTTTTTCGCATCGACATATTCAAATGGTTTGTAATCTGCAGAAGTTCCCATAACTAAAACTTTATTTTTATCAGTACTTCCTGCTTCTTCACGCTTACTGCAAGCTCCGAATATACTTACGATTAAAATAAGTGCAAATGAAATGGATAAAAATTTCTTCATTACTTCTCCTCCTAGTTAATGTATATTTAAAGATTTTATAGAATTTTTATTCGTTTAATGTATTGTAGCAATAAATTAATTTTTATGCAATAAATAAAATAAAAATTAATTTATTTTTTCTTTCCACAACATTATTAACAGTTTGTACACTGTATAATTTTATGCATAAACAGCTGATTTTATGTAAAAAAAGAACCGTTAAGATTCTATTCTTAACGGTTCTAAAAAGGTATATTACATTTCATCACAATGTTCTTCAAAGTACGATTGTAATTTAGCAATTACCTGCATTGGTTCATGGCCTTCAATTTCATGACGCTCAACCATTGTCACAATCTTACCGTCTTTTAATAATGCAAACGACGGAGAAGACGGTGGATATCCTTCAAAATATTCACGAGCACGTGCCGTTGCTTCTTTATCTTGACCTGCAAATACAGTAACAAGATTGTCTGGGCGTTTATCATAATGAACCGAATGTGCTGCTGCTGGACGTGCAATACCACCTGCACAGCCACACACAGAGTTTACCATTACAAGCGTTGTGCCTTTCTTTTGTAATGCTTCCTCTACGGCTTCTGTTGTTGTTAATTCTGTATAGCCAGCTGCCACGATTTCTTCGCGTGCTTGACGGACAACATCATTCATAAAAAAGTTGAAATTCATCAAAGTTTTCCCTCCTCACATATACCTATCTGTATCTTACCAATAACTATTTCTAAAATACAAGTAAACTTACTTGCTTTGTATCATTTCTACATATACTTCAATCATTCTTTTATGCGATCCTACAATATACTCTGGTAATTCTGTAACCGAAAAAAACTTTAATTGTATTGCTTCTTTTTTGTTTACAGTAAGTTCTCCTTCATAATCATGAGTATAATATGCAGTGGTTACTGCTTGGAACTCGTCACCGTTTGCAAGTTTCACAAAATGTTTTGCACCTGAGAACACATTAATGAGCTGCAAATTCTTCACACGAATGCCGGCTTCTTCATACACTTCACGGTATGCAGTTTCTTCTGGTGATTCCCGCAGCTCCATTAATCCACCAAGAAGTCCCCATTTCCCATACGGTTCTTGTCTTTGTTGTAATAATACTTCCCCATCTTTATTCAATACAAGAACAACCGAACCGACTAAAATTAAAGGGTAGTGACCAACTATTTTTCGTAATTCCTCCACATATCCCATTCCAACAAACCTTTCTTTTTTATTTCCTTGTCCACACCATTGTATCATATGTATAAAATGGAAAAATGCGTAATTTTTTTACTTTTTAAGCAAAATGTTTATTTGTCCCTTTTCATCTATCGTTGCTAATTGAATCAATTGAATTGGTACTTTCTGCTTTAACTCATCTTTTACCCACTCTTCTGTTTTTTCTATTAAAGCGAGAACATCCTTTTGGATATCCCCATTCTTTATCAAGATAAATGTAATAGGTGATTGCTCTGCATATATTTTCATATCTTTTCGAGACACTTTTTCATATGCTGCATATTGAAATACAGAAACAACTCCACTTGCTTCCCATAAGGCTAGTTTTACTGTTTGAATATCTGTAATACCTTGCAATCTCAGCTCAGAAAATAAATACTCTACTGTAATCCGTGCCTTCTTTAGATTATTAAACTGAACAGAACCATTATGTATCAGAATAATCGGTGCAGGCTCTAAAAAACGTCTCCACCAATCCACCTTTAATGTCAAAACGGAACTTACTATATGAAGTACTACGAGAACAAATGTTGTAATCAGAGAACCGAGAAGGCCTACTCTTTCATCAGATAATGCGTTCGATATATTTCCGCCTAATAATAGTACTAGCACAAGATCTAAAAAACGAAGCTGAGCAATAGAGCGTTGTCCCATTGCTTTTGCAACAATAATTAAAAACATATATGCCAATATGGCACGGATCACCCATTCGAAATTCGAAAGATGCTTTGCTCCTTCAAATATATGCATAAATGGCACCCCTTAACAAAATTCCTCCTTTTAGTTTATGTTTATCCGTATTGTCTATGTAAAAAACAATGTAAATCTTCAGCTAAGTTGCAAATTTACATAGGAAATATGCTTCCACTTAAAAACTTCTCATTCATATACGTAAAAAAAGCCCGCCAATTGGCGGGCCTTCCTATGATTAATATACAGAAGTGTTATCTGCAGACGTATTCTCAAGAATTTCTTTCACACGGCCTAAGAACTTACCGCAAATGAATCCGTCCAGTACGCGATGGTCAAGGGATAGACATAAGTTAACCATATCACGTGCACCGAACATACCATTATCCATAATCACTGGACGTTTCACGATAGATTCCACTTGTAAAATTGCCGCCTGTGGATAATTAATAATACCCATAGACTGAACAGAACCAAACGATCCTGTATTATTGATTGTAAATGTTCCACCTTGCATTTCGTCAGCTTTTAATGACTTCGTACGTACTTTCGTTGCAAGCTCAGTAATTTCACGAGCGATACCTTTAATTGTTTTCTCATCAGCATGCTTAATAACTGGAACGAATAGTTCATCGTCAGTTGCAACTGCGATAGAAAGATTGATATCTTTCTTCTGAACAATTTTATCGCCAGCCCACATAGAATTAATTTGTGGGTATTCTTTTAATGCTTGTGCAACAGCTTTTACAAAGAATGCAAAGAATGTTAAGTTGAAGCCTTCACGCTTTTTAAATTCACCTTTAATTGAATTACGGTATGAAACAAGGTCTGTTACATCCACTTCAATCATCATCCAAGCATGCGGTGCTTCATGCTTACTGCGCAGCATGTTTGCAGCAATCGCTTTACGCACACCAGTCACTGGGATTTCAATATCTCCAGGCATTGTTGGTACAGATACTGGTTTTGCCGCTTCTGTTTTTGGAGCTGCTGGTGCTGGCGCAGCCTTTGGTGCTTCTTGCGTAATTGGTGCAGCTGCTGCTTCTTTCTTCGCACCTGCTTGTGGAATATTTCCAGATTCCACTAATTTTAAAATATCTTTGCGCGTAATACGGCCATTTGTTCCCGTACCTTCTACTACATCTAAATCAATATTATGTTCACCTGCAAGTTTTAATACAGCTGGTGAAAAGCGTGGCTTACCATCAGTTGGTTGCTTCGCTTTTGGCGCTGCTGGTGCTGATGCAGCTGTCTCTGCTTTTGGCGCCTCTTCTGTTTTTTCTTCTACAGCTGTTGCAGCTACTTCATTTGCACCTTCAACTTGAATCATACAAATCACTTCACCAACAGCTAATGTATCACCTTCGCCAGCGATTAACTCTGTAACAACCCCAGTGAAAGAAGATGGTACTTCTGCGTTTACTTTATCTGTCATTACTTCTGCAAGCGGATCATATTTATTTACATGATCACCAACAGAAACAAGCCATTTACTAATTGTACCTTCCGTTACACTCTCCCCAAGCTGAGGCATCGTAATTTTTTCTACAGCCATGTATAGTCCCCCCGATTAAAATTCCGCAAGTTCGCGCATTGCTTTTTCAACTTTATCTGGATTTACCATAAAGAATTTTTCCATTGTTGGTGCATATGGCATTGCTGGAACGTCTGGACCTGCAAGACGAGCAATTGGTGCATCAAGGTCGAATAAGCAATTTTCTGCGATAATTGCTGCTACTTCACTCATAATGCTTCCTTCTTTATTATCTTCCGTTACAAGAAGAACTTTACCTGTTTTTGAAGCTGCTTCAATAATTGCTTCCTTATCTAACGGATATACAGTACGTAAATCAAGAATGTGAGCAGAAATGCCATCTTGTGCTAATTTTTCAGCAGCTTGAAGAGCAAAGTGAACACATAATCCGTATGTGATAACAGTAATATCATCACCCTCACGTTTTACGTCTGCTTTTCCGATTGGTAATACATAATCATCTTCCGGCACTTCACCCTTAATTAAGCGATATGCACGTTTATGTTCAAAGAATAGTACTGGATCTTCATCACGAATTGCTGCTTTTAATAAACCTTTTGCATCATACGGTGTAGAAGGAATGACAATTTTTAAACCAGGTTGATTTGCAAAAAGTGCTTCTACAGATTGAGAATGATACAATGCACCGTGAACACCGCCGCCAAATGGTGCGCGGATCGTGATTGGACAAGTCCAGTCATTGTTAGAACGGTAACGAATTTTTGCTGCTTCAGAAACAATTTGGTTTACCGCTGGCATAATGAAGTCTGCAAATTGCATTTCTGCAATTGGGCGCATTCCATACATCGCTGCACCGATTGCTACCCCAGCAATTGCCGATTCTGCAAGTGGTGTATCAAGCGCGCGCATTTCACCAAATTGATCATATAATCCAGTTGTCGCTTTAAATACGCCACCTTTTTTACCAACGTCTTCTCCTAATACAAATACTTTCTCATCGCGTTCCATTTCCTCGCGCATTGCTAATGTAATCGCGTCAATATAAGACATTACAGCCATGAAACGTTCCCCCTTATTCCGCGTATACGTGCTTTAATGCAGATTCTGGATCTGCATACGGAGCATTCTCTGCATATTCTGTTGCTTCGTTTACGATATGCATCACGTCATCTAACATTTGTTTTTCAGATTCCTCTGTTAAAATACCTACTTCTTTTAAGTAGTTTGCAAATGTATAGATTGGATCTTTTTTCTTTGCTTCTTCTACTTCTTCTCTGTCACGGTACACACGATCATCATCGTCACTAGAGTGAGCTGTTAAACGATAAGATACCGTTTCAATTAATGTTGGACCTTCACCACGGCGACCACGATCTGCCGCTTCTTTTACAGCTTTATATACTTCAAGCGGATCATTTCCGTCTACTGTGTATCCTGGCATACCGTAACCGATTGCACGATCAGATACATTTTTACAAGCTAATTGTTTTTCAACTGGGATAGAAATTGCATATTTGTTATTTTCGCACATGAAAATAACTGGTAATTTGTGTACTCCTGCAAAGTTTGCACCTTCATGGAAGTCACCTTGGTTAGAAGAACCTTCTCCAAATGTAACAAACGTTACTAAATCTTTTCCTTCCATCTGTCCCGCTAATGCAATACCTACTGCGTGCGGTACTTGCGTTGTAACTGGTGAAGAACCTGTTACGATGCGATTTTTCTTTTGTCCAAAGTGTCCAGGCATTTGACGTCCGCCAGAGTTTGGATCTTCTGCTTTTGCAAATCCAGATAGCATAAGCTCTTTTGCTGTCATACCAAATGCTAACACGACACCCATATCACGGTAATATGGTAATGCGTAGTCCTTTTCGCGATCAAGTGCAAATGCTGCGCCTACTTGTGCAGCTTCTTGTCCTTGACAAGAAATTACAAAAGGAATTTTCCCTGCACGGTTTAATAACCACATACGCTCGTCAATTTTACGTGCGAGTAACATCGTGCGATACATTTCTAATACTTGCTCATCGCTTAAGCCAAGCTCTTCATGGCGCTTTGCTTTTACTTCAGCCATTTTAACACCCTCCTAAATCCTTTTTACCCCGCTCTATTATAAAGCAAGAACGATACACTATCCATTCCCAATGGTTCACTTTTATCCGTGTAACGCTTTTCCATCAACTGCTAACGCAGCTTCACCAATTGCTTCTGATAATGATGGATGCGGATGAATTGTATGTGCAACTTCCCAAGGCGTTGCATCTAATACTCTTGCAAGACCTGCTTCTGAGATCATATCTGTTACGTGCGGTCCAATCATATGAACACCAAGAATATCATTTGTTTCTTCATCAACAACAAGTTTCACAAAACCATCAGATTCTCCATATACAAGCGCTTTACCGATTGCACGGAATGAGAATTTACCTACTTTTAATTTATAGCCTTTTTCTTTTGCTTCTTGCTCTGTTAAACCGACAGAAGCAACTTCTGGGCTACTATATACACATTTAGATACCATAGAGTAATCAATTGGCATCGGCTCTTTTCTAGCAATATGTTCAACTGCTACAATTCCTTCATGAGAAGCAACGTGTGCAAGTTGCAAGCCGCCAATTACATCGCCAATCGCATAAATGTGTGATTCTTTCGTTTGATAATATTCATTTGTTTGAATATAACCTTTTTCAACAACGATATCTGTATTTTCTAAGCCGATATTTTGTGTGTTTGCTTGTCTTCCAACAGATACAAGCATTTTTTCAGCTTTAAATTCTTTATTTTCACCGTTAAGTTCCGCTTGAATTGTAACACCATTATCTTTTACTAAAGTTTCTGGTAATACTTTTGCACCAGTTACAATCTTAATACCTTTTTTCTTAAGCAAACGCTGCATTTCTTTAGAAACGTCTTGATCTTCAAGTGGAAGAACATGTTTTGCATATTCAAGTACAGTTACTTCGACACCGAAATCAGCAAGCATAGACGCCCACTCAATACCGATTACACCGCCACCAACAATAATAACAGACTCAGGAAGCGCTTCCATTTTTAAAGCGTGGTCAGATGACATAACATATTCACCATCAAGCTCAAGTCCTGGTAAAGAATTTGGACGTGATCCTGTTGCAACGATTACGTTTTTCGGAATAAGCATTTCATTCTCTTCACCACTTGCTAATTCAACAGAAATCGTTCCCGGCATCGGTGAGAAAATAGATGGGCCAAGGATACGACCAATTCCTTCATATACATCGATTTTCCCTTGCTTCATTAAATGCTGAACACCTTTATGAAGTTGGCTAACGATTTTTTCTTTACGTTCTTGTACTTTTGCAAAGTTTAATGAAACATCGCTTGTAACAACACCAAATTCTTCCCCTTTTTTCGCCGTTGCGTATACTTCCGCACTACGAAGCAACGCTTTACTTGGGATACAACCTTTGTGTAAACATGTGCCACCAAGATTCTCTTTTTCAACAAGCGCTGTTGTTAGTCCTAATTGTGATGCACGAATAGCAGCAACATATCCGCCTGTACCGCCACCAACAATAACTAAATCGTACTCTTTTGCCATATTTTTCAACCCCTAGCTACGGTTTCTTTTTCCCTTACAACATACTCTTTTGCAACTTCTTCTTCACGAAGTACACGAAGCGCACCTTCTGCTAATGCTTGTAGTTCATCTTCTCCTGGATGTACAATTACATCGGCAATCCAATGAACGCGCTCTTTAATTTCATCAACAAGGATTTTGCTATATGCAAGTCCACCAGTTAAAACAATTGCATCTACTTTCCCATGAAGAACTGCACTTGATCCGCCAATTTCTTTTGCAACTTGATATGCCATCGCTGTATAAACAAGTGTTGCTTCTGAATCACCTTGTTCTACCATCTTTTCTACTTTAATTGCATCATTTGTACCAAGTAAGCTGACTAAGCCTCCTTGTCCAACGATTTTTTTCATCATTTCATCACGGTAATAGTCACCAGAGAAGCACATTTCTACAAGCTGACCTACCGGAACTGTTCCTGCACGTTCTGGGCTGAATGGTCCTTCTCCATTTAAACCGTTATTTACATCAATAACTTTTCCTTTTTTATGAGCACCAACTGAAATACCGCCGCCCATATGTGCAATTAATAAGTTTAAATCTTCATATTTACGATCAAGTTCTTTTGCAACTTTACGAGCTACTGCTTTTTGGTTTAGCGCATGAAAAATACTTCTTCGCTCCATGCCAGCTATTCCGCTAATACGGGCAATATCATCCATTTCATCTACAACTACTGGATCAACAATAAACGCTGGAATGTTAAGTCCAGAAGCGATTTCATATGCTAAAATACCTCCCAAATTGGAAGCATGATGGCCACTATAACCATTTTTTAAATCTTCTAGCATAGCTTCATTTACTGTATACGTACCGCCTTCAATCGGGCGAAGTAATCCGCCGCGTCCGCATACAGCATTTAACTTAGAAATATTAATGCCATGGGAATGAAGCACCTCTAAAATAGTTTGCTTGCGAAATTCATATTGATCAATAATACGCTTATATTTCCCAATCTGTTCTTCGTCATGACGAATTGTTTCTTCTAAAACAGGTCTTTCATTATCAAAAACACCAATCTTCGTAGATGTACTACCAGGATTAATGACAAGAATTCGATTCACGGACAAGGCTGCTCCCTCCACCATTTATTTAGAAAGACAGTAGCAACTTCTAAATGAAGCCGCTACTGCTTTCATATTTACTTTTTCTATTAATTAGCGACGGCTTAAAATGTTGTGGCCGTTACTTAAAAATGTGCTGCGTGTATTTTTTAAGCTTGCGATGCGCTCTTCAGCAAGACGATCTGCCGCTACATATGTTGGCACGCCATCACGTTTTGAAATTTCGATTACTTTTGCAATCGTGTCATAAATTGCTTCTACACGTTTTAATGCACGCTCTCTATTGTATCCGTATAACTCATCCGCTACGTTAATTACGCCACCTGCGTTAATAACATAGTCTGGTGCATATACGATACCCATTTCATGAACGATATCGCCATGACGATCTTCTTTTAATTGGTTATTTGCAGAACCAGCAATTACTTTCGCTTTTAATTGTGGAATTGTTTCATCATTTACTGTTGCTCCTAATGCACATGGTGCATAGATATCACATTCTACACCGTAAATTTCGTTAGGTTCAACAGCAGTTGCACCAAATTCATCTACAGCACGTTGTACAGCTTCTTTATTAATATCTGTAACGATTAATTTTGCACCTTCTGCATGTAGGTGTTTACATAGGTGATAAGCTACATTTCCTACACCTTGAACAGCAATTACCTTACCTTCTAAGCTATCTGTACCGAACGCTTCTTTTGCAGCTGCTTTCATACCAACATATACACCGTAAGCAGTTACTGGAGATGGGTTACCAGAAGAACCGAATGAAGGTGAAATACCTGTTACGAAATCTGTCTCTTCATGAATAATATCCATATCATCTACAGTTGTACCAACATCTTCTGCTGTAATGTAACGGCCATTTAAACCTTGAATGTAACGGCCTAATGCACGGAACATTGCTTCGCTCTTATCTTTACGTGGATCGCCGATAATAACTGTTTTTGCACCGCCTAAGTTTAAACCAGCAGCTGCGTTTTTATATGTCATTCCTTTTGCAAGACGAAGAGCATCTTCAATTGCAGCTTCTTCAGAATCGTATGTCCACATTCTTGTTCCGCCAAGAGCTGGTCCAAGAGTTGTATCATGAATTGCAATAATTGCTTTTAATCCTGATTCTTTATCTTGACAGAATACTACTTGCTCGTAATCGTAAGTTTCTAAGTATTTGAAAATTTCTAATGTCATTGTAATTTCCCCCTTGATATGTTTAACATTTTCGATTTTAGCCCATTATACTGGACTCATTTCCTTAATCATTAATGAAAATAAAACATGTACTGCAAGAAAGTTTATTTAGAAGCAGTCGTAACTGCCAATGCTAATGAATACACTTTTGTTTCTGCTGAATCTGCGCGAGATGTTAACACAATCGGTGCTTTTGCTCCGGCGATAATCGCTCCTACTTTTGCATTTGCAAAGTATACAAGCGATTTATATAATACATTTCCAGCTTCAATTGTTGGGACGAGTAAAATATCTGCTTTGCCAGCTACATCACTTTGAATTCCTTTATGCTCTGCTGCAATTTGTGAAACGGCAATATCTAAAGCAAGTGGTCCATCAATGATACAATCTTTAATTTGTCCTCGACGATTCATTTGCGTTAACATTGCTGCATCAATCGTTGCTTGCATTACTGGATTTACAACTTCCACAGCAGCAATCGGAGCTACTTTCGGTACTTCCACTCCTATTGCCCGGGCAACTTCAACCGCATTTTGTGCAATAGCCGCTTTTTGCTGCGCATCTGGAGCAATATTCATCGCTGCATCTGTTACAATGATAAAGCGATCATAATTGGGTACTTCAAAAGCTGCAACGTGTGATAACACACCGCCTTTACGAAGACCCCATTCTTTATTTAATACTGCTTTCAAAATGCTAGCGGTTGGAATATTCCCCTTCATAAGTACATCTGCTTCTCCGCCTCTTACAGCTTTTACTGCTAATTCAGCAGCTTCTGCATTAGATGTAGCAGAGATTACTTCAATATGTTCTGAAGGCTGTAATCCATGTCCTTGTAACATATTCATAATCGTTTCTTGATTTCCATATAGACGAAATTGAGCTAACTGTAATTGAACAGCCTTTGCAACCGCTTCAATTACTTCATGATCTTCAGCTACTGCAACGGCAACTGTTTTTTTCGGCTGCTCTGCTGCCTGATCAATTAAAGTTTGTAACTTCATATTTTGTAATCAACCCTTCCTCGTCGTCCCTCGCTTATATTAAAGCAAATATCGTGCCAACTTTTAAATCCCCTTTAAATATTTTTGAAAACGCATTCAAAACGTAGAAAAATCAACATTTTGTAACTAAACAAAAAATTCCGTCTACTTTTGTCGCATTCTATTTACCGTGCAATTTCTTGCACGGTATGAAATTTATTGCATGCCATTTTTTGCACGTTCGTATTTTTCTAGTTTATAATATAAATTCCGAACCGAGACCCCTAATGCTTGGGCCGTTTTCGTTTTATTCCCATCAAATCTAGATAAGTACTCATGAATAATATTCCCTTCAAATTCAGCTACTAAATCATCAAGAGGCTTTTCTTCTAAGTCAGGAAGTAAATTACTCCCTTTCAATTCAGATTGGTCATCTTGATGTAACGGAGGTAAATGATGTACATCAATATACATTTCATTATAATTCATAAAAATAATTGCTCGCCCTAAAATATTTTCAAGCTCTCGAACATTTCCAGGCCAATCATACGACTGCAAATACTGCACCGCTGATTCCGTTAATCCTTCGACATTGCGTCCATAGTCTTGATTAATTTTTTGAATTAACCGATCAGCAATTTCAGCAATATCTTCTTTACGTTGACCGAGCGATGGAATATGAATTGGAATTTTATTTAAGCGATAATATAAATCTTCCCGAAAATCACCATCTAAAATCGCTTTTTCTAAGTTCACATGCGTTGCGGCAATAACTCGAACATTAATAGGAATCGGCTTCGTACCTCCGACCCTCACAATTTCTTTCTCTTGCAAAACACGGAGTAATTTCGCCTGTGTATTCGCAGACAGTTCTCCTATTTCATCTAAGAAAATACTTCCATTATTTGCTTCCTCAAAAAAACCACGCTTCCCTCCACGTCGCGCGCCGGAAAATGCTCCTTCTTCGTAACCAAATAGTTCACTTTCTAATAGCGATTCGGAAATTGCTGCACAATTCACCCGAACAAACTTATTGTACTTCCGATTGCTGCCATTATGAATGGCATGCGCAAATAATTCTTTTCCAGTTCCTGACTCTCCGCGCAGTAGTACCGTCGCTGGTGTATTCGCTCCTAGTTTCGCTTGTTCAATTGCCGCTATAATCTCTTCTGACGTTCCAACAATATCATCGAATGAATATTTCGCCTCCAACGTACGAATAATTTGTCTTGCCCTATTTAATTCATTTGTTAACTTTTGAATTTCGGATACATCACGAATTACACCAACACTTCCCTTTAAAATCCCATCAACAATAACCGGGGCTACGTTTACAATAACATCTCTCTTTTTTTGACCAATCTTCATATGAATACCACGCACTGCTCTGCGTGTCCGGAGCACTTTCATATGCATACTTTCTCCTTCTACAATATCCGTTGTCGCCGGTTTACCAATAATATCTTCTTCAGAAAGACCTGTTAATTTTGTATAGGCTGGATTAATAACAAGCCCTCGTCCTTGTTCATCAACAACGGAAATCGCTTCTTCAGAAGAATGAATAATTGCTTCTAGCAGCGTTTGAATTTCTTTTAAATTCGTCACTTCTTCAGCCAAATTTACAATTTCGGTAATATCTTTAAAAACCGCAAACGCCCCTTGCACTTCCCCAATTTCATTTAAAATCGGAATGCGTGTTGAAATAATTTTCTTTCCATTATGTAATGTTAATTCTTGATTAATCTCAATTTGTTTCGTACGAACAATACGAAGTAACTTACTTGTTGGAATTACTTCTAAAATGTACTTATTAACAACATCTTCGCTTTTATAGCCTATCATTCGTTCCGCACTTTTATTGAATAATAGTACATTCCCATCTTTATTAACAACAATCATACCATCGTGCGTTGAATTTAAAATCAGGTCACGCTGCTGCGTTTGTTCTTTTAACTGTCCAATTAACATTTCTTTTTCATGCGCAAGCTTAACAACAATATTCGCAACGTCACCCGGGACAAGCAGTGCATCTTCTTTTTTCTTTACTAAAACCTTTTCATACACACTGTAGTCACCTGTCATATCAAAGATGACATCAATATCCTCTCGTATAAACGCTTCCCAATCACTTCCTGTAGAAATATAAAGACCCTTTGCAAGTTGTATACCTTTTGCCTTTTCATCAATATCCACAATCGCAACCACTTCAAATATATTCGATTTTTGCAGCAGACCTAGAATCGCACTACCCCCAGCACCCGCTCCAATAATTAATGCTCTTTGTCTCATATGCCACCAATCCTTCCGCAGCACCTCTGCAAAATTTTTCACACCTCTATCTTACTTGTTCCGAAACCTCTTGACAAACGAACACAAATTATAACATCATTTTGTATATACTAAATTGTCTGAAAAGGAGTTTTCCGCATGCAGCGTTACTTCGCTCTTCTTTTAGCAGTTATCCCTATTTTACTAGCTGTGGTAGGCATTAAACTGATGAGAGATACTGTCTTCGGTATTCTTTTCTCTCCAATCCCTGTATTATGGTTACAATTTTTAATTGGAGCACTCTGCTTTGCGATTGGTTTTTATATTTTTGGCGGATTCGTTTTATATCGTGACCGAAAACGAAATAAAGTACAAGCTCGCTTTCGAAGATAAAATGAAACTTCTATCAGTGGGGTTCTTCATCCCCCACTGATAGTTAGTTGAACCAATCGAGATTTTACGGGCAGTTATCCCATCCCTTTCTCCTTCACTTCTCTCTCCATCTTGAGGTGGGAGTCTTACTGCTCGCGAATAACCGAATAGAATTCTTCACCTTGAAATATTCCACAATACCAAACGTTCATACGAAAAATGAGACCTTCTCTGAAGAAAGGTCTCATTTTTTACCTTGCAATAGCTTTTTCACGCGCTCTGGATAGTCTGTAATAATAGCAGTCACATTCATCCTCAAAAACTTTCTCATCACTTCTTTATCATTAATCGTATATGGACGCACCGCTACACCATTTATCATCGTTAATTCTATAATCCCATCCGAAATATAACGATAGTTCGGATGAATGGCACTGGCTCCCATCTTTTTCGCATAAGCCCACGGACTATGCAGCCCTTCTTTATATAAAATTGCTGTTTCAATATCAGGAGCCATCATATGACACTTTTTCATACTATAATGATTAAAAGAAGATAGAATAATTCGCTCCTCCATATTATATTTTCGAATGAGCGTAATCACCTCTTCTTCTAAACCTCGATACGGCACCTTATTATTCTTTAATTCGATATTAAGAAAAAGGTTGTTTGTTTCTAGCCATTCTAACACCTCTTCTAATAAAGGAATGCGGCACGCACCGACCTTATCATTAAATGTATAACTGGCATCTAACGCACGCAAATCTTCATATAAATAATTCCGAACTGCACCTTTTCCATTCGTCGTTCGATTTACTGTTTCATCATGAATGACAACAATTTTTCTATCTTTTGTGAACTGAACATCCAATTCAATTCCATCCGCTCCGAACTGCTCCGCCGCTTGAAAAGAAATCATTGTATTTTCCGGGTATGTTCCCGCAGCCCCGCGATGTCCAAAAATTAGCGTCATCTTCTCACCTCAAATCTCATCTGCTCTAACGGCTAGTAAGAAATCATTGCAGGTTACAAACCTTACGAGCTACTACCATTAGCGAATCTCCCGCCAATGAAGACTTCTCTTTATGTTATACTATACAAAAAGGAGGTACTTTTATGAAACCATTACAACTTTCACCAGACACAGCTATTAAGTTATCTAAAGCTCTCGGTGTTCCACTTGAACAGCTTATGCATATGCCTCAGCATATTTTAATTCAAAAACTTGTTGAATTAGAAAAACAAAATAAAGATACAGAATAGACAGTCCTGTTATGCACAGGACTTTTCTTATGAAAATTCCCGCCACTTATCTCCTTCGGATCTTGAAGTGGGGGTTTCTTGTCAATTCCCTAATAAATTCCCAACACAACAAACAATCACCGCTTCATCCTATCTCTCCTTTATAATCAAAACAACATGTAACATTTAAACATTCTTGCTTCTCAAAAGAAAACCTCCGATACCTTCCCGTTGAAACAATAAAGTGAAACTTCCATCACCGGAAGCTTTCTTCATCCCCCACTGATGCTGATGGTTAGTTGAACCAATCAGGCACATGCCAGCAGTTATCCCCCACCTATCTTCTTTGCTTTTCTCTGAATCTTGAGGTGAGGCGCTTACTGCCCGTTAATGCGGTATAAAAAATGAACATTCCTTTCATGATGGTTATCTAAAACTACCATAAAAGGAATGTTCATCGATTTGTATATCAATGATTTATTGATTAAAAAAGAAATTTATTGCTGAATTTACTTTTATAAACAAAACCGCTTCATCTATTGATATCGTTAATTCAGCTCGCCTTATGCTCAAGCCTTAATTTATCTGCAACCATCGCGATGAATTCACTGTTCGTAGGTTTCGCTTTTGACATGGAGACAGTATAACCAAATAAAGAAGAAATGGATTCAATATTCCCTCGGCTCCATGCAACTTCAATTGCATGACGGATTGCACGTTCGACACGGCTTGCCGTTGTATTATATTTCTTTGCGATATCTGGATATAGTACTTTTGTAATTGATCCAAGCAACTCAATGTCGTTATATACCATTGAGATCGCCTCGCGCAAATACATATACCCTTTAATATGAGCTGGTACACCAATTTCATGAATGATACTTGTAATGCTCGCATCTAAATTTTTCGGTTTTCCATCAGACGTTGTTACAGAACGAAAAGCTGATAGTGGACGTTTAATTGTAGCGCTTGATTTTCCACTCACTTGACGAATGTGACTTGTTAAGTTTTCCATATCAAATGGTTTTAATATAAAATATGATGCACCTAAATCAACAGCTTTTTTTGTCACATCCTCTTGTCCAAACGCTGTTAGCATAATAACATTTGGCTGTTTGAAACGGTCAATATGACGCATTTTTTCTAACACTGCGAGTCCATCTAAATGTGGCATAATAATATCAAGGACCAGTACATCCGGTTGTCTCTCTTTTAATAAATTTAAGCACTCTTGACCATTGTAAGCTACCCCAATCACTTCCATATCATCTTGAGCGGCAACATAACTCTCTAACATAGATATAAGTTCTTTATTATCATCCACGAGACACACTTTAATTTTCTCCACAGCTTTTCCTCCCTACAAATGATTTCTCCCGACATAAAGTATTAGCTTCTAGACTACATGAATTGTTCGACAATTATGTGAAAATCCCCTTTAAAACTTTCTTAAATTCCGAAAAAATCACAAAAAAACATCTTTATCGTTCATTTCTTAGTTTTTCTTTACATATTCCATCATATGATTACAACCGAATATACATACTCTACTTTTATTTTACAACAAAAAACAACCATTGCGAAACTTTTGTAACTTTTCAACGACTTTATACAGTGAAATTTCCATCAGCGGGGGTTTCTTCATCCCCCACTGATGGAAAGCTCTCACCAATCGGGCTTTTACGGACAGTTATTCCCCACCTATCTTCTTCGCTTTTCTCTGCATCTTGAGGTGGGGGTTTACTGCCCGCGAATAGCGGGATAGATCGAAAAAAAGCAAGCTGAATAAATTCAGCTTGCTTTTTTCTGATCGTTATAAATATTAATACCCGCTTCATGTAGCATCCACTCAATATGAACTCCATATCCGGATGTTGGGTCATTAACAAATACGTGTGTTACAGCTCCAACTAATTTCCCATCTTGTATAATAGGACTACCACTCATTCCTTGTACAATTCCACCTGTTTTTTCTAATAGACGTTTATCTGTAATCTTAACAACCATCCCTTTTGTTGCAGGGAATTTTTGCGGAACTGTACTTACGATTTCTATATCGAATGCTTCCACTTTATCTTGATCAATAACCGTCAAAATTTTCGCAGGTCCCTCTTTTACTTGATAAGAAAGAGCAATTGGAATTGCTTCATCCATAATTCCATTTTTCATTCCTGTATTTAACTTACCGAAAATACCAAATGGACTATTCGTTGTAATATTACCAATAATTTCATGATCTGGTGAAAATCTTGCTAGTTTTTCACCCGGATCACCATTACTACCACGTTCAATGGATGTTACTGTCGAACGAACAATTTGTCCATCTTCAACTTGAATTGGTTTTTTCGTATCATTGTCAGAAATAACATGACCAAGTGCACCGTATTTCATTGATTCTGGATGAATAAAAGTCATTGTTCCAATACCTGCAGCTGAGTCACGAATATACAACCCAATTCGATACGACTGTTCTCCCCCATCTTTTTGCGGAGTTAATTTTGTTCGAATATATTTTCCATCTCGCAATAAAACAAGATTAAGCGATTCCCCTGTTTTCCCGCTATCATGAATAAATGGTGCAATATCACTCATGCGTTCAATCGTCTTACCATTTATTTCAGTAATCATATCCCCTACTTGCACACCTGCAAGCTCACCCGGAGATACTTTTCCTTTTTCTGTTTGGATCAAATGATGGCCTACAACAAGTACCCCTTTTGCATTTAACTTTACTCCTATTGATTGCCCACCTGGAACCACCTTAAAATCTTTTAATACTTTTACATTTACTTTTTTCACCGGCAATCCTGCAAGCTCATAAACCATATCAGCTTCTCCGCTTTGATGCGGATTTACTGCAATTGTTTTTTCACCAGCATGTTGAGAAACAATTGTAAAAATCGTTTCATCTGTTGATTTTGTTTGAAATACAGGTAAAGAAGATACTTGTGAATCTTGATTTTGAAACATAACAAGTTGCTTTGGAAGTGAAATAAACTCGCGAAGCGGTTTATAACACCCAATAAAGACAAGCGAAACAAGGAGACAGATTCCTATGATTTTTCGAAATTGCTCTAATTTCAATCTTTTCACTCTCCTCGCTCCTAACCCACATTCAGCCAAGCGGCTTCACTTTTTAATCTCTCCTTGCTACCCTTTCTTTATAACCGGAAGAATTAAGAAATCATTGTTGTTACAAAAAAAGCTATCCATTATTGGATAGCCTCTGCTGCTTGTTTAAAACGATGCGCTTGCGAGAGTAACTCTCTTGCATGCTCTGTTGTTAAATCAGTTATTTCTACACCAGAAATCATGCGAGCAATTTCTGTCACCTTTTCATCCTGACTTAGTACAGTAACAGATGTAACTGTTCGTTCATTGACAATTTGTTTACGAATAAACAAATGAGAATCTGCCATAGACGCGACTTGTGGTAAATGTGTAATACATAGCACTTGTGAATTGACGGAAACACGATAGATTTTTTCAGCAATTGCCTGTGCAACACGCCCGCTTACTCCAGTGTCTACCTCATCAAAAATAACAGAAGCAACACCTTGATGTTTAGAGAAAATACTCTTTAACGCTAATATAATACGGGATAATTCTCCTCCTGAAGCTACTTTAGAAAGCGGCTTTAACGGTTCTCCTGGATTTGTAGAAATATAAAATTCCACATAGTCATACCCATCTTGGGTCATTTTTACAGAAGCTCCTTCGACAAGAGGATCGTCAATTGTCCCTTCTTTTTTCTTTATCATTACTTCAAATTTTGTTTTTTCCATGTACAGCTCTTTTAATTCTTGATGAATTGCTGTTGTTAATCGGTTCGCAAGATTATGACGCATGCCACTTAATAATTTTGCTTCTTTTACTATAAGATGTTCTACTTCTTTTAATTTTTTTCTCGTTGTTTCAATGTGTACATCTTTATTTTCAATGGTAAATATTTCTTGTTCGATTTCATCCGCATATGCTAAAATTTCTTCTACAGTATTTCCATATTTACGCTTTAACATACGAATTTCATTTAAACGCGTTTCAATTTCATCTAAACGATTAGGGTCATACTCCATCATATCTAACTTTTCACGCAGCTGATAAGCGACCTCTTCTAATAAATAATAACTATTTGCAATCGCATCATAGTTTTCTTGATATGCTATATCCAAATCCGTAATGCTCTCCATTTGATTCATTGCATTTCGTACATGATCTAAACCAGAACGGTCTTCAGTTAAAGAACGATACGAATCACCCAACGCCTTATAAATCTTTTCGAAGTTCGAAATCTTCAATCGTTCTTCTAATAAGTTTTGCTCTTCATCTATTTTCAAGTCTGCATTTCGAATCTCTTCATGTTGAAATTGAATCAAGTCTAAACGATGTGCCATTTGTTGCTCGTTCTCTGTTAAAGAGAGCAATTGTTTTTTTAATTGCTCGTATTCTCTATAAACATGTTGATACTTTTCTAACTGAACTAAAATATGGTCCCCATCAAAATGATCAAGCATAAATAAATGACGGTCTTCATTCATTAAATCTTGTGTTTCATGTTGCCCATGAATATCAACAAGCGTTTTCCCAATTTCCTTTAATACACTTAATGTAACAAGTTTTCCGTTTACGCGGCATACACTTTTCCCGTTCACAGAAATATCCCGTTTTAAAATCATCATGCCATCTTCAATTTCAATATCAAGTTCTTCTGCTTTCATAACGCAAGGATGATTTTCATCCTCAATATAAAATAATCCTTCAATCTCAGCTTTATCTGTCCCATAGCGCACAAATTCCGCAGAACCGCGTCCTCCAACAAGAAGACTAATCGCATCAATAATGATGGATTTCCCTGCACCCGTTTCACCACTTAAAACAGTCAGCCCTTTTTGAAAAGAAATATTTAATGATTCAATAATAGCAAAGTTTCTAATCGATAATTCCGATAACAATGCCTCATTCACCTCGTTATCTAATTCACACTCCATACTGGAGGCTTAAACTATTCTCACATACATTCTTCTATTCATTCTTTTCTTGATGAAGAATATATTATGTAATCTGCTTCATTGTACCAAACATTTGTTTTTTCGGTCAATGTAACAATAATGATATTTCGATATGGAAATGTGTATTTTTACGTGCTATTTTGGATTTTCATCCCGCATTAACGGGCAGTAAAACCCACCCACTGATGGAAGTTTCACTTTATATTTCTTCATAACAAAAATATCTTGCTTACTTTTCACTCTTCTGAGCAATAAAGCAAACAAGATTCTTTTTGTTACAGCATATTTAAAAAGCGATTCGATACAACTCCTGTATCTTCAGGTGTACGGCAAATAATTAAACACGTATCATCACCGCAAATTGTGCCAATAATTTCATCCCATTCTAAATGATCAATAAGTGCACCAAGAGCATGTGCGTTACCTGGCAATGTCTTTAACACGAGCATATGACCAGCTGAATCTAATTTAACAAACGAATCGATAAGATTGCGTTTTAATTTTTGAAGCGGATTAAATCGTTGGTCGGCTGGTAAGCTATATTTATACCTTCCGTCATGAAGTGGCACCTTTACTAAATGTAATTCTTTAATGTCTCGTGATACTGTTGCTTGCGTTACATTAAAACCTTCATTACGCAAAATATCTACTAGTTCATCTTGTGTTTCAATTTCTCTATTCGCAATAATTTCTCGGATTTTAATATGGCGCTGCCCTTTATTCATATTTTTGCACCTCGCACTATCTCTTACCTTAGTTTTAACGTCGCTATACTTCACTTCTTTATGTTAACGTATAACTGGTTACTTGTACACCGTTGTTTTTACAATTGTGTTTACAATTCTAGCTTGCTGCATGTTTAAAAAAAGGAACAACAATTGTTATTCCTCTTTTCCTTTTTGCTTCAGGGCTTCGTGAGCTTCTGTCACAACTTCCTCTACTCGAATAGGAGAATGATTTTCCCCTTGCGTACGCTCACCATACCATTTTAAATGAATTAAAAATTCAATATTTCCATCTCCGCCCGTAATTGGAGAGAATGTTAAATTTTGAACATCATAACCCTCTTCTAATGCAAAATCGACAATCATTTCTATAACCGCTTCATGCACTTTACGGTCGCGAACAATTCCCTTTTTCCCCACTTGTTCTCGCCCAGCTTCAAATTGCGGCTTAATAAGCGCTGCAACGTCTCCACCAGAAGTTAACATTGTTTTCAATACAGGTAAAATTAATTTTAAAGATATGAATGATACGTCAATGCTCGCAAATTGCGGTAATCCTTGCTGCAAATCAGCAGGTGTTACATAACGGAAATTCGTCCGTTCCATTACCACAACGCGCTCGTCCTGACGCAGCTTCCATGCAAGCTGGTTATAACCTACATCTAACGCATATGATAACTTCGCTCCATTTTGCAAAGCACAATCGGTAAACCCACCAGTTGAGGAACCGATATCTAACATAACCTTATCTTGCAAATTTATTTGAAATGTTTCTAATGCCTTCTCTAATTTGTATCCACCACGGCTTACATATGGCATCACTTGTCCTTTTACTGTAAGCTCTGTATCTTGCGGTATTTTTTCACCCGGCTTATCTAAACGCATTTCATTAGCATATACAAGACCGGCCATAACAGCCCGCTTTGCTTTTTCTCTTGTTTCCACAAGTCCTCGTTCTACTAATAGTACATCTACTCTTTCTTTTTTCCCGCTCATTCGTTACGCCCTTTTTTGTTTTAATGGAATCATTGTACAAATGCGCTCAACAACTGCATCTGTTGTTAAGCCAATTTCTTCAAGAAGCTTAGATACACTGCCATGCTCGATGAAATGATCTGGAATACCCATACGCTCAATTAGTGCATTATGGTACCCATGCTCACTAGCAAATTCTAACACACCAGAACCAAATCCTCCGATTAAACACGCTTCTTCAATCGTTAAAATCGGCATATTCTTTCCTAATAACTCATGTAAATACGATTCATCCATCGGTTTGATAAAGCGAGCATTCACAACTTTTACAGATATCCCCTTTTTCTCAAGAGATTCCGCTGCCTCTAAAGCCATTGGAATTGTCGTACCAAATGTTAAAATGGCTGCTTGTGAACCTTCACGAAGTGTTTCCCATGTACCGATTGGAACTTCTTTAAACTCCTCATCCATAGGTACACCAAGCCCATTTCCACGCGGATAGCGAAGCGCAATCGGCCCATCTTCGTAATTGATGGCTGTATATACCATATGTTGACCTTCGTTTTCATCTTTTGGCATCATGAGAACGATATTCGGAAGATGGCGTAAAAATGCAATATCAAATATACCTTGATGCGTTTCTCCATCAGCTCCTACTAACCCTGCTCGATCAATCCCGAAAAAGACATTTAAATTTTGGCGGCACACATCGTGAACGACTTGATCATAACCACGTTGTAAAAACGTAGAATAAATCGCTAAAAACGGCTTCATATCTTGCGTCGCTAAACCAGCCGCCATCGTTACCGCATGTTGCTCAGCAATCCCTACATCAAACATACGATTCGGAAATTCTTTTGCAAATTTTTCAAGCTTTGATCCGACCGGCATTGCTGGCGTCACAGCAACGATACGCGGGTCATCCTTCGCTAATTTACGAACTGCTTCGCTAACAACAGAACTCCATGCCGGCGCAACTTCCTTCGGTTTCACAAAATCACCAGATTCAATTTTGTATGCTCCTGTACCATGCCAAGTTCCAATTACATCACTTTCAGCCGGTTTATAGCCTTTTCCTTTTTTCGTAATCACATGAACAAGAACAGGACCTTTCGTTTTCTTTGCATATTGAAGATTTTCAAATAAACTTTCATAATCATGACCATCAACAGGGCCTAAATATGTAAATCCTAATTCTTCAAAAAACACACCGGAAACGAGTAAATATTTCAAACTATCTTTTACTTTTTCTGCTGTTGCAGCTACTTTACCGCCTACTGCCGGAATTTTCTTCAATAAGTATTCCAGTTCATCTTTTACCCATTGATATTTCCCTGCTGTACGTAAACGTCCAAGTACGTTATGCAATGCACCAACGTTCGGTGCAATCGACATTTCATTATCATTTAAGATAACCGTCATATCTGTTTGCTCATGTCCAATATGGTTTAGTGCTTCTAGTGCCATTCCACCTGTTAACGCACCATCACCAATAATCGGAACAATATACTCTTTCGTTTTCTTTAAATCACGCGCAAGTGCCATTCCCATTGCGGCAGATAATGAAGTAGAACTATGCCCAGTTTCCCACACATCATGCTCACTTTCACAACGCTTTGGAAAACCACATAATCCTTTATATTGTCTTAATGTCCCAAAATCCTTTGCACGCCCTGTTAAAATTTTATGTACATAGGATTGATGTCCTACATCCCATAAGAATTTATCTCTTGGACTATTAAATACTTTATGCAAAGCAATTGTGAGTTCTACTACACCTAGGTTCGGAGCAATATGTCCACCTGTTTGAGAAAGCTCTTCAATTAAAAACTTTCGAATATCTTCGCTTAATGCCTCTAGTTCGCTTATAGACATATCCTTCAAAAAACTAGGATTTTGAATTTGCGTCAGATCCACAAGGATCACTCACTTTCGTTTCATAATCTGTCATCATATCAACTAGTATACAAAATACCTGTAAAACATATTTGTACTTAATTGTATTACAAAAATCAAGCATCTTCTTTATTTTTATACGATGAAAAAAGAGCCGCTAACACAAAGTGATAACGGCAATGTAATCTACATATATTTTTGCCAATAACAAGAAAAGAAAAACCTTTGTCTACATTTATACCACAAAATCCCCGATGGCTCAACAAATGAAAACGTTCTGATACTAGTGATTACGCTTTGCAATTAAATCACAAATTGTTAACAAATATTCATCTTGTAATTGTAAAGAAGAAATTGCGTCTTTTGCTTTTGCAATTGTTTCTTCTAAAATTTGTTTCGCTTCTTCTAGTGTAAACAACGTTGTATATGTACTTTTTTCATTTGTCATATCGCTTCCGACCGGTTTCCCAATTTCTTCTTCTGTTCCTTCTACATCTAAAATATCATCACGAATTTGAAAAGCAAGTCCAACATACTTCGCAAATGTAAGTAGTTTTTCTTGTTGCTCAGTCGTAGCCCCTGATAATAGCGCACCAGCTAATACTGCAAATTCTAATAAACGGCCAGTTTTATGCTTATGAATATATTCTAACTCGTGAAGCGTTAACTGTTTCCCTTCCGCTTCCATATCCGCAACTTGTCCTCCAACCATTCCTTCTGGTCCTGCCGCTTTTGCAAGTTCTAACGCAATGCGCATCTTTATTTCAGGAGTAATGTCTTTATGCTCTTGCCCTGTTACAACTTGGAATGCATATGTTAACAATCCATCACCAGCTAATACAGCCATCGCTTCACCAAATACTTTATGATTTGTCGGTTTTCCACGGCGTAAGTCATCATCATCCATACAAGGCAAATCATCATGAATTAAAGAATATGTATGAATCATTTCTAGTGCACAGGCTGTATCTATTCCTAAATCTCTATCTTTCCCAAACGCTTGTAGCGTCGCAAGTAAAAGTAACGGCCGGAGACGCTTTCCGCCCGCTTCTAATGAATATGCCATCGCTTCGCGAAGCACATTCGGACATTGTAATGTATTTGCATAACGGACAAGCTGTTCTTCAACAAGTGCTTTGCTCTCTTTCATAAAAGCATCAAAAGCTATATACGCCATTATGCTTCATCTCCTAGGGCAGTAAAAGGACGAAGTTCACCGTTTTCACCAAGTATAACTGCCATTTGGTCTTGTACATCTTTCAATTTGTCATCGCAAAGCTTAGAAAGTTCCATACCTTCTTTAAAATACGAAATTGCTTCTTCAAGCGGAACATCGCCTTGTTCAAGCTTAGAAACAATTTGCTCAAGCTTTGCAATCGCTTCTTCAAAGCTCACTTTATTTTCCATCGCCTAGTTCACGCTCCTCTATTCCCCATACATTACATTCTAACACACCATCTTGAAGCTGTACTGCAACCGCATCTCCAAGATCAATTTCTTTCACGCTTTTTAACACCTGTTTTTTATTGTTATAGACAAGACCGTAGCCTCGCATCATCACTTTAAGAGGACTTAACGTTTCTAACTTCTCTACTGCTCTTGTAAAAGCAAACTCTTTCGCTTGTAGAAGAGTTTGCATTTCGCGTTGCAGTTGTTTTTGCAATGCGTCCACCATAAGCTTTGTTTGCTCAATTTTTTGCGAAGGATGATGCTTTCCTAAATAAAATGACAGCTGCTGAAGCTGATTCGCCTTCTTCTCTATGTAACGTTCTTTCGTTTGCATCAGCTTATCAATTGTACGATCCAATTGTTCTTCCTTTTGCTCATACAGTTGTTTTGGATAACGAAACGCATATGATTTTTGTAATGCTTGCAGATGCTCCTGCTTATAGTTCATCATCTCACGCATCGCTCGCGTTAACCGAAGTGTACGCTGCATCACTTTTTCTTCTAATTCGAGAATGTGAGGCGCTGCCAATTCAGCTGCCGCTGTTGGCGTTGGCGCTCTTAAATCCGCAATAAAATCAGCAATTGTAAAATCTGTTTCATGACCAACAGCAGAAATAATCGGAACTTGACTCGCAAAGATTGCCCGGGCTACTGTTTCTTCATTAAACGCCCATAGTTCTTCAATTGAACCTCCACCGCGACCAACAATTAGTACATCCATATCGTTCATTTCATTTGCTTTTTCAATAGCCTGTACAATCGAGGGAGCTGCGAACTCCCCTTGTACAAGAACTGGAAATACAATTACATTTCCAATAGGATAACGACGTGTAATCGTCGTTATAATATCCCGAATCGCCGCACCCGTTGGTGACGTAATAACACCAATTGTTGTTGGATAAGCAGGAATCGGTTGTTTATATACTTGTGAAAACAGCCCTTCCTCTTCTAAACGAGCCTTTAACTGTTCATATGCTAAATGAAGATCCCCTACTCCATCTGGCTGCATATCATGAACATAAATTTGGTATGAACCACTTGCTTCATAAACAGAGATTTTCCCTTTTACAAGCACTGTCATCCCGTCTTCTGGTCTAAATTTCATATTACGATTATGACTTGCAAACATGACCGCAGCAATTCTTGCATTTTCATCTTTTAATGTGAAATACATATGACCGCGGCTATGATATTTAAAATTTGAAATTTCTCCTTTTAACCAAACAGACTGTAAATGAGGATCATACTCTATTTTTGTTTTCATATAACGAGTTAATGCTGTAACGGTTAAATATTGCTTTTCCATCTTTCTCTCCTCATAGCCGCTTTGCAATTACTTACAAACAACACCTGCGCGCTCTGCAGATAGTACTGTATTTTCTAGTAGCATTGTAATTGTCATTGGACCTACGCCTTTTGGTACTGGGGTAATATAGCCTGCAACGTTTAATACATCATCAAAGTCAACATCACCGCACAACTTCCCTGTGTCTAAACGGTTTACTCCGACATCGATTACAACTGCGCCTTCTTTTACATAGTCAGCTGTTACCATTTTTGCTCTTCCAACTGCAACAATTAAAATATCAGCTAGCTTCGTTAATTCTTTTATATTCGCTGTTTTTGAATGACAATAAGTAACTGTCGCATTTTCATTTAAAAACAGTTGTCCTACTGGTTTTCCAACAATATTGCTTCGTCCAATAACAACAACGTGTTTCCCTGTAATATCAAGGTTTGTTTCTTTTACTAATTCTAAAATGCCGTGCGGTGTACATGGAAGGAACGTATCTTGTCCTGTCATCATACGACCGATACTAATTGGGTGGAAACCATCCACATCTTTCTCAGGAGAAATTTTTTCAATGATAGCTTTTTCTTCAATGTGATTTGGCAAAGGTAATTGCACTAAAATACCGTGAATACGATCATCGTTATTTAAACGTTCGATTTCTGCTAATAAACGATCTTGTGTAATTGTATTAGGAAATGTAATTAATTCAGAATAAATGCCAACTTGTTCGCATCCTTTTTCTTTCCCTTTTACATACGAATGAGAAGCTGGATCATCCCCAACTAAAATCACAGCTAGTCCTGGTACAATCCCTTGTTCTTTTAGTTCTGCAACTTTCTCTTTTAACTGTGCTCGCTTTTTCTCTGCAACTTCATTTCCTTTGATGATTACTGCTACCATGTTAAAATTCCCCCTTAAAAAATTACAAAGCTACTTTTCTTCTACCCCGCTCTAACGAGCAGTAGGGCCCTCACCTTAAAGATTTGAAAAATCAAAGAAGATAGGTGAAGGTTAACTGCTCGTAAAAGCTTAATTAGTTTTACTAATCATCTGTGGGGTGAAGCTCCCCACAGATGAGAGTTTACTTTATACTAGATAAAACGCCGTTAATAAAACGACGAGATTCGTCGTCCCCATATGCTTTTGCAATTTCAATTGCCTCATTAATAGATACGCTATGCGGAATATCTTCCATATATTTCATTTCATACACAGCAAGTCGTAAAATACTGCGATCAACAATGCTAATGCGCTCTAATTTCCACTTTTTTAAATTTTGACGAATAAGCTCATCGATTACTTCTTTATGCTCTACACACCCGAAGACAAGTGTTTCTAAAAATTCATTTGTACTTTCGCCTTCTTCAAGTGTATTTTCTACTGCAGCTTTCGGATTATATTCTCCGGTAATATCCATTTGATAGAGTGCTTGCATTGCTCTTTCTCTAGCCGTCCTACGTTTCATTATAACTCTCCTTTATACTTCAAGTCTTCCTTATGTTTTGTTATATTATTATAATTTATAAGCCGTCGAATTACTTACTCTTTATAATTTCCGCTGAGTTTTCAACCTTATAATACAATGATAATACCACAATTTATCGTTTCATACACGAGTTCCCTAACGGAAAAATAATAAAAAAATTAACTCCAAGTTCCATATCATACCACAATGTACGTTTTTTTCAAAAATACGTATTTACCCTTATATTTTTTTCATTTTTTTGAATAATATAATGTTTCTGGAACTTAAATAGAGGTATACAAAACGATAAAAAAAGGTGCCTGTATAACGAGGCACCTTTTTTAGTATTACACTGGCTCAATTTCTGTCTTTGGTGTCTCAAATGTTACACCAACGATATGCACGTTTACTTCTTTCGGTTCAAGGCCTGTCATTGTAAGAAGCGCTTGACGAATATTATCTTGAATATTTTGTGCAACAACTGGAATTGCTACACCAAAATACATTAATACATAAACATCAACGATAATGTCATCGTTTGCTAACTCTACTTTTACGCCCTTTCCGTGATTTTTCTTCCCTAACTTCTCAACAACATCTGTTGCAAAATTACCACGCATTGCCGCTACACCTTCTACTTCAGAAGCAGCAATACCTGCAATTACTTCAATTACTTCCGGTGCGATTTCTACTTTACCAAGAGTTGTGTCTTGCCCCATGTCTAACATATGATCAGCCATGAAAAAACCTCCTTTAAATGTATCAGTGCGCCGTTAAATCATGCTGTTCTAGAAACTTAGTGTTAAATTCACCTTGTACAAACTCAGGATGGTCAAGAAGTTGTAAATGAAACGGAATCGTCGTATGTACACCTTCAATGACGAATTCACTTAGCGCTCGCTTCATTTTTGCAATTGCTTCTTCACGTGTTTTTCCGTAAACAATAAGCTTTGCAACCATCGAATCGTAATAAGGCGGAATCGTATACCCAGGATATACAGCTGAATCGACGCGAATACCAAATCCTCCTGGCGGTAAATACATTTCTACCTTCCCTGGAGATGGCATAAAGTTTTTGGCAGGGTTTTCCGCATTAATTCGGCACTCAATTGCCCAACCGTTAAATTGTACTTCTTCTTGCTGCAGCGATAACTGCTCTCCTGACGCAACACGAATCTGCTCTTTAATAAGATCTACTCCCGTTACCATTTCAGTTACAGGATGTTCGACTTGAATCCGCGTATTCATTTCCATAAAATAGAAACTTTTCGTTTTATATTCGTAAATAAATTCAACTGTACCGGCACCTGTATAATCTACTGCTGCCGCTGCTTTTACTGCTGCCTCTCCCATTTGTTGACGAATGGTAGCATCTAAAGCGGGAGAAGGCGACTCTTCTAACAGCTTTTGCAAACGACGCTGAATTGTACAATCACGCTCTCCTAAATGAATGACATTACCATGATTATCTGCCATCACTTGAATTTCGACATGACGGAAATCTTCAATGTACTTTTCTAAATATACACCAGGGTTTCCAAAAGCGGTACTTGCCTCTTGCTGTGTAATTTGAATCCCTTTCACAAGCTCTTCTTCAGTGCGCGCAACGCGAATACCCTTGCCGCCGCCGCCCGCTGTTGCTTTAATAATAACAGGATATCCAATTTTCTCTGCGAGTGCTACAGCTTCTTCGGTATTTTTAATGATTCCTTGTGAACCCGGTACAATCGGAACCCCTGCTTCTTTCATTGTATCACGTGCAACGTCTTTTGTGCCCATTTTTGAAATAGCTTCTGGACTTGGACCGATAAAAATCAAATTACATTCACGACAAAGCTCTGCAAAATCAGCATTTTCTGCTAAAAATCCATATCCAGGGTGAATTGCATCACAGCCTGTTAATTTCGCAACACTAATAATGTTCGTTAAGTTTAAATAGCTCTCCTTTGATACAGTTGGACCAACGCAGTATGCTTCATCTGCCACTTGTACATGAAGCGCTTCTTTATCTGCCTCAGAATAAATTGCAACTGTTTCAATATTCATTTCTTTACAAGCACGAATAATTCGTACAGCAATTTCCCCGCGGTTCGCAATTAATACTTTTTTAATCATAACTCAAGACTCCCTTATTATGCTTTTACAAGAAATAGCGGTTGTCCATATTCAACAAGCTGACCGTTATTCACAAGGATTTCAACGATTTCTCCATTTACTTCTGCTTCAATTTCATTAAAGAGTTTCATTGCCTCTACAATACAAACAATTTTCCCTTCTGATACGCGATCTCCTACATTTACATATGCAGGCGTATCTGGTGATGGAGATGCATAGAACGTTCCAACCATTGGAGAAGTAATCTTTTGTAAGTTCTCCTCTTGTACTGCTGGTTTCTCCTCTTGTTTTGGCGTTTCAGCTTGAGCTGGCGCAGCAACCACTTCTGTTGCTATAGCTTGTACAGGTTTCTGCGCTGCAGGAGCAGGTTGCACAGCAACTACTTCATTACCACGCTTTTTCATCTTAATTGTAGTACCATCTTTTTTGTATTCAAATTCATCAATATTAGAATCATCAATCAACTTAATCAATTCACGAACTTCCTGAATTTTAAACATGTAAAATCCACTCCTATATACTTGTTTGTCCTGCTGCAACAGCTTGGCTGCTTCTACAAACCATCAGTTATAAACGCCACTGATGAAAGTTTCACTAAATCCTGCTATAACAGCCAATAATAAGTTACTTCACATACTCTTAATAAAAAAATACTATGAAGTTTCATACTATATATATCCATCTTACGATAAATATTTTCAACATTCCAATTTATTTTTCTTTATGATAAATAAAATCTTCTGTGAAAATAACAGTATGGTATATTTTATCACCTAGTAATAATACCAAGTTTCACTCAAAATTGGCAAGACCACTTCTAAAAAAACAACTTATTCTCCCTTATTATGTAAATTTATATATTTTTTACTAAATATTCAAAGTTTATTTACCTCCACTTCATATCCCCTTCATATAAAAGGAGTATCGTCAAAGTAGAATCATATACAGTGAGGTGTGGAAACGTGAACATTTGGCTTATTCTCTTTCTACCAACTGTTATTATTTGGGGTGTAGCTCTCGCTATTCAAATGAAATGCGGACAAAGTAATCACCTTCATCAAGAGCCAATGATTTTTTACTCACAACAAATTTTTCCTATAAAAGTGAAAGAAACCGAACTACGATTGCTAGACTAACTTCTAGTAAACAAAAAAAGCTATCGAAAAATCGATAGCTTTTTACTTTGCTATTTCAAATCGAACATCTGCCATTAAGCCCGTTTCACTTTTTACAAGCTGCATAATTTTATTTGCTTCTTTTGCAGAGAGCTTCGCTGCTTGCACTGTCACTTTAATGTCATTTCCATCTGCACGTACAAGTGCGTCTTTATAGCCACCTTCTGTTTTAATTAATGTTTCTAATAACGTTTCTTTGGCTGCTAAATCACTTAATGTATTAAATTCATCTTTTGCTTTACTTCTCTCTTCAGCAGAAGCGTTTGTTGAGTTCATTACATCTTGCAATTTTTCTTTCATTTCACTGCGCTGATCCTCCATTTTCAAACGTAGTGCTGTGAAACTATCCTCACTAGCAGAATGACTAGATACATTACCTTCTTTTTTACTTGTTTCTTTTTTGTTTGTTTCCTTTTCAGGTCCTTGCTTCTCTTTCGTTACTTCTTCAAGAGATGTTGTAACAACCTTACTTTTATTATCTGGCGTCATTACATAGTATACCGAAAGAACAACAACTAAACTTAACATCGTTAATAACCAAACTGTTTGTTTTTTTAGCACTTTATTTCCTCCCTAATTCTTTTTTGGCAAGACAGATACACGGTGGCTTGGGACATCAAGCATACGAGTAACAGCCTCTCTCACCATTTGTTTTACTTGTATATTATCCACTCCTTTTGCAACAACAAGAACACCGCGAACTTTCGGTTTCTCTGTTTTGAGTACAATAGGAGTTTCTTTATCCCCTTCACGTATAATTACCGTTTTATCATCAGTAGACTCATCTTCAACTTTTCGTGTTCCACCTTCTTTATCTGTTTCATTTGTCGTTTGCGATCGCTTCACCGTATTTTTGTCGAGTATTTTTTCTTCAGATGAATCAAGATTGACTGTAATTGATACATCTTTTACACCTGTAATACTTTCTAGCGCTTCTTTTAATTGTTGTTCATATTCTTTTTCATATTTATCAATGATAGATTTGTTATCACTGCCTTTTTGTCCAAACGTCGGGACATCTTTTACTTGCTCTTGCCCTGTTTGTGATTTGAGAACAGGTACTTCTGGTTTTTTTGCTTGAAAGAGATTACTAGAAAACATAAGGAGCACACCGAGTATGAGTAAGATGATTAAAAACTTGGATGTTATTTTTTTCTCTTTCTCGTCTTTTTCATTTCCTTTAAAAAATTTGAGAAGAAACTGAAATTTATTATTCATTTACTTTCCCTATCCTCCCTTCCATCTGAACTTTAATTTTGTTCTCTTCTAATTGCCATTTGTTTGAGAAGAATTGTTTCATTTCGGCTGTGTTTTGTTCTGATGTCTTTCGAGGTTCCTTCGAATTAATTTCTACCTTTTGAATTGTTTCAATAGCCCCTTCTCGATTGCGTTCCTTTTGTTGAAGTGTTACGACAACAGACTGAATATCTTGCTGAGATTTCACTTCCTTTTTCTCTTCTGGTACTTTTATCTGCAAACTCATAACGGCCATGCCATATTGTTCTTCCAGTTCTTTCCCAACTTGTTTTTTCATTTGGACAGCCATCTGTTCTAAAATATATGCACGTTGTGAAGCTTGTATTTCTTTTTTCTTTGTATCAATTTGATTTTCTATTAATCCGTTTGCCACATACTTATCTTGACTAACGTTTGCAATTACATCTCGAACGTCCGTTTGTAGCAATCTAAACAAGGGCGTTAAGATTAAAACAACTAGAAGCAAACTAACAACAAATTTGACATACTTTTGTAAATTTGAATTAGGAAGTAACATATGAAGCATCGTCGCTAATAGTAGAAACACAATAATATTCCGAATCCACTCTACTACAAATTGCAACCTGATCCCCCCCTAACGCATCATTAACGTAATATTTCCAGCTGCGATAATAATAGTGATACTTAAAAAAAACATAAACGATACAATAGCCAAGCAAGCAAACACGTATATAATGCTTCTCCCGATAATATCCAAGCATTGGATAATTGCCCCTCCACCAACAGGCTGCAACACTGCTGCTGCAAATTTATAAATGAAAGCAATACAAAAAATTTGAATAGCAGGAAAAGCAACGATAAGTAATAAAATAACCATCCCAACAATTCCAATTGTATTTTTTAATAATGCAGATGCACTAAGTACTGTATCTGCCGCTTCGGTAAACATTCGCCCCACAACTGGAATAAAGTTTCCGGTTACAAATTTTGCTGTTTTAACAGCAATCCCATCCGCTACTGCTGTTGCCGTTCCTTGTACAGATAGCACACCAAGAAAGATTGTTAAGAAAATGCCAATGATGCTAACGCTAACATTTTGAAGCAGCTTGGACAATTTTGTGACTTTATATTGATCACTCATTGTACTTACAATACTTAAAATCGTTGCAAGCAGAAGAAGCGGTAAAACAATGAAATTCATGAGCATCCCGCTCGTATTCATAAGAAAAACAATAATTGGATGAAAGAAGGAAACAGATACAACACCGCCTCCAGTAGCGATGAGTGCCAACAAAATAGGGAGGAGCGCTAAAATAAAATCTATCATTGTTTGAATGGTGTCTCTTGCATATGTCATTACAACGTAAAAACTATTTAAAGCAAAAACGATAAGTACCATATATACAACAGCATCTGCTATTTTCCCAATACTGCTTTTTTCAAAAGCAGATTGAAGCGATTGAAGAAGTGCACTAAAAATAGTAAGCATAATCAGTGTTCCAAGTAGCTTTCCATTAGCCAGTAATTCATGAAATAAATATTTTAGTAATCCTATCATCCACTCTTTAATCGAAAAATTTTTTTCTCCTTTTACAAACTCCATAAAACTTCCCTTTTGGCTTTCCGGCAAATATCCCCCGTACTTTACAACAAGGTCATCCCAATATTTCTTTACATCTTCTATTCCAAGCTTTCCTAGCTGTTCATCCACAACATTTTGTTCTAAGGGAGAAGCTTGTACAATAATTGGTAAAGAAAAAAAGAGGAAAAAAGCAAACAAAAGCTTTATTCCAAACGATCGCACGATTCATCCCTCCTTTATCCGGTTGGCAAAAAACCGAGAATTGTTTCAATTACAACCGTTAATATTGGAATCGCCATCACTAAAATTAAAATTTTCCCTGCTAATTCGATTTTTGAAGCAATCGCTCCTTGTCCTGCATCTTTCGTAATTTGTGCGCCAAATTCTGCAATATAAGCAATTCCAATAATTTTCAGCAACGTTTCCACATACACATTGCTCACTTTCGCTTCATTTGCAATACGCTCAATCATCGTTAAAATGGAGTGAATTTGATCGATTACAAGTAAAAACATAACGCTACTGACAAATACAACAAACAATGAAGTTATACTCGATTTATGCTGCTTCAATACTGCCGCCAAAAAAGTCGCCACAAGCCCAAGTCCTACAATTTGTAATATTTCGATTCGAATCGCCCCCCTTTACTGAAAGAGAAAGACGCTTTTAATCTTGTCAAACAAATTGTTAATTAAAAATGCAACCTGAAATAAAATAACAACAAAACCAACGAGAATAACCCAATTGGCAATATCTTCTCGCTTTAGTTCTTTCAGCACAGTATGAATGAAAGCTAAAATAATACCAATACCTGCAATTTGAAAGATTAATCCTACATCGATCGACATTACCATTCCCCCTTACAACAATAAAATAACGATAAGTAATCCTGCTAATACGCCTAAACTTTTCAGCATTTTTTCGTACTGGATTTGCATTTCCTTTGCTTCGCCTTCTTCTCTCTCTAGATGTGTAATACATAAACGAATATGCTTTTGCTGTGATTCACGATCGTGTTGTCCTAACGTTTCTCCAAATTGCTGTAAAATTTCATATTCTGTTTGCTTCAGTGCTGTGAGTTTCCAATTTTCTTGTAAGCTATCCATCCACGCTTCCCGTACAGTTTGCTCTCCCGTTTGTAATCGCTCATGAAAGCTATGAAAAAACCAGTTCAAAGGCTTTGGCATTTGTTTTACAAGGCGTGCAGCTGCCTCAGATAACGGAGTATGCCCATACATAATTTCCGCTTCTAACGATTGCAGGGCAGCCTTTAACAATCGCAGTTGACGAGGGCGCTCACTATATTTTTTCGCATGTGAAAAACCAAAAAACGTTGATACCGCAACAATAAGTGCAGCGCCAAAGAATTTAATCATACGCTCAGCACCTTCTCCCCTCGGCGCATTGGCCTTCCGTTACCATCTTTCATGTTTATAATAGTTCCTGGTCCTTTTATTTTAGAAAGTTCAATAAAACGTTCAAACACGCCCAGCTCTATGATTTTTCGCAGCGAAGGTCGTTTCAGTATGTCTTCGTATCCAAATCCATGTGCACTAATAAACAATTGAACACCAGCATGAACAGCTTCCATAATCGCTTCGCTATCCTCTTGCCGGCCAATTTCGTCAACGATTAATATATCGGGACTCATTGAACGAATCATCATCATCATACCTTCTGCTTTTGGACATGCATCTAGCACATCTAATCTTGTTCCAAACTCATATTGCGGAACACCTTTCACGCATCCAGCAATTTCTGATCTTTCATCTACGATACCAACTTTACAAGAAGGAACATGTTGCCCTGGAACACCGGCACTCATACAGCGCGCTACATCACGCAATAATGTTGTTTTCCCTGTTTGCGGCGGACCAATAATCATCGTATTTAGCCAACGCTTCTCGTATAAATACGGTAAGAGAGGCTCAGCAATCCCCATTTTCTGCCGAGCAATTCGAATATTAAATGACGCCACATCTCGAATCATTTTCACTGCACTCTTTTCCATAATTACCTTTCCTGCTAGGCCAACCCGGTGTCCCCCACGCAGCGTGACATACCCTCGCTTCAGCTCTTCTTCCATTGTATAAAGTGAATATTGACTCAATTTATTCAGTAAATATGCCGCGTCTTCTACCGTCACGATATAGTTATAAAAATGCGCTTCCCCGCGCGCAATACATTCAAGCGGCCGACCAACCCGAATCCGTATTTCTTCTAATGTGTCATATTCTTTGCAGTCTTGTATAAAACGTTCGATTTGCTTTGGCAACATCTCTAATACTTCTTTCATAGCCCTCTCCCCATCACATCGCTATTTCAGTACTGCAATAAAAATACAACCAATCCCAAGCACCAGAAAAAATAGTTTCAAAAATGAAATTTCGTTCGTAACACTCGCAATTCCAACTGACATCGTCACAATCAAAACAGTCGGTCCAACAAATGCAAGCATGCCATTTACGAACAATGCTTTTTTTACATCATTGAAATACAACATAAGCAAAGCGGCGAAAATCTCCATGCTCCCCGAAAAGATTCTAAGAAGCGCCATCACGAGCACAGACGTTTCAAATGCCGCTAGCCACTGCTTCATCCTCTCACCTTCTCTCGTTATCCTTACACCGTTCTAACAGCACACATATATCTTGCTGAAACAAGATGAAAGAGTACGTTTGTACAACCATATGCAAGGGTTGTCTATTTCAGAAGCAGAAAAGTAATTTTTTAATTATCAAACAGAAATAGTCGGAATTTTCTGTTAAATTATGGTATACTGGAACAAATAAGGAGAAAAGCATGAAAGTTTCTAAAATCACTCTTACTATCTCAGTAGAAATAGTTGCTATTTTCTTATTTACAAAACTTATTGATTGGTCATTTATAGAAATTTTCTTTTTAGGGAGTTTAGCCATTTTCAGTATCACTTGGCTATTGCTTTTAAATATGAATCGCAACGCCAATATGGAGCGTGCTATCACAAAAAGCTGGACAGGAGTTGATACCGGGGAAGTAACACCTTTTCAAGTTCGTATGAATCCCTATATGATTGGAACCTTCCTTCTGCTTACGATTAGTTTTATTATTACCGTCATTTACTACATACCTTATTTCACATAAAGTGAAACTTCCGTCAGTGGGGGTTTTCTTCATCCCCCACTGACGGTTAGTTGAACCAATCGGGCTTTTACGGGCAGTTAGCCCCCACCTATCTTCTTTGCTTCTCTCTGAATCTTGAGGTGGGGGTCTTACTGCCCGTTAATGCGTAATTGAAAGAGGCACTCATGGATGACCCACGAGTGCCTCTTTCAATTACGCACGAGAAACGTATTTTGATTCTCCTGTGTTGATAATAAGCATTTCACCTTCATTAATGAAGATTGGTACTTGTACGACTAGACCAGTTTCTAATGTAGCTGGTTTTGTTACGTTAGAAGCTGTGTCACCTTTAATACCTGGTTCTGTTTCAACAACTTTTAACTCAACAGTGTTTGGAAGTTCTACACCAAGTACTTCGCCTTGATATGTCATGATTGCTACTTCCATATTTTCTTTTAAGAATTTTAATTCGTGTTCGATTTGCTTGTCAGCAAGTTCGATTTGCTCGTATGTTCCATTATCCATGAATACATGAGCTTCACCGCTTGCATATAAATATTGCATACGACGGTTTTCGATATGTGCTTTTTCTACTTTTTCACCAGCACGGAATGTTTTTTCTTGAACAGAACCTGTACGAAGGTTACGTAGTTTAGAACGAACGAACGCTGCACCTTTACCTGGTTTTACGTGTTGGAAATCTATAACCTGCCATAGGCTATTGTCCACCGCAATTGTTAAACCTGTACGAAAATCGTTTACTGAAATCATGCAAAAAATCCTCCTGTGTATTACAAAATAATAAGTTCTTTCGGAGATTTAGTTAACACTTCATTACCTTCAGCTGTTACTATAATATCATCCTCAATGCGAACTCCGCCTACATTTGGAATATAAATTCCAGGTTCTACAGTCACAATCATTCCTGGCTCAAGTACCGTTTCAGAGCGGAATGCCAAACTTGGTCCCTCATGAATTTCCAGACCAATTCCATGACCTGTAGAATGCCCAAAATACTCACCGTATCCTTTTTCAGTTATGTAGTCACGCGTTAACGCATCAGCTTCACGGCCAGTTAAACCAGCTTTAATGCCGTTTACACCGCATAGCTGCGCTTCTAATACGATATTATAAATTTCCTTTAATTTGTCGGACGGCTCACCTACTGCAATTGTACGAGTAATATCAGAGCAATATCCTTTATAATAAGCACCGAAGTCTAATGTAACAAAATCTCCATTTTCTATCAATTTTTCAGATGCCACGCCGTGCGGCAATGCTGAACGAAGTCCCGAAGCAACGATAATATCAAACGAAGAAGAAGTTGCTCCTTGCTTTCTCATGAAAAATTCAAGTTCATTTGACACTTCAATCTCAGATACTCCCGGGCGAATAAATGATAGAATATGTTCAAAGGCAGCATCTGCAATCTGTGCAGCTTCCTTTAATATCTTAATCTCTGAATCAGTCTTAATCAAGCGTAACTTTTCCACAATACCAGAAGTTGCAACAAATTCTGCATCAACTTCTTCTTTATATGCCGTATAAGAGCTGTATGTAAGAGTATCTTGCTCAAAACCAAGCTTTTGGATGCCTAAGTCTTTTACTTGTTTTGCAACTTCTTCAAGAATCGCACCTGTATGCTGCACGATCTCATAGCCCACCGTTTGTTTTTGCGCTTGTTCAACATAGCGAAAATCTGTAATAAACAAAGCGCGTTCATTTGAAATTAATACAACTCCTGCCGTTCCTGTAAAGTTTGTCATATATCTACGGCTATGTTGATTCGTTAATAGAATGCCATCAATACCAGCTTCTCCAAATGCACTTCTTAATTTTGTAAGTTTCTCCATTGATTATGCCTCCCCGATTTTCTCCAATAATGCAAGTAACGCTAAGTGATAGCCGTACAAACCAAATCCCACAATTTGTCCTGCTGTGACCGGCGCCGTAACAGATACATGACGAAACGATTCGCGCTGATGAATATTTGAAATATGCACTTCAACAACAGGAATCGAAACGCTCGCAATCGCATCACGAATTGCATAGCTATAATGCGTAAATGCTCCTGGATTTAGAATAATTCCTTTATATGTACCCTCAGCCTCATGAATGATATCAATAATGGCACCTTCATGATTGGATTGGAAACACTCTAGCTCCACTCCCAAACTTTCTGCTTGTTGTTTCATATCTGTTTCTAGCGATGCTAATGTTCCCGTACCATATACATTAACCTCTCTCACACCGAGGCGGTTTAAATTAGGCCCGTTAACGAGGAGCAATTTATTCATATACCTAACTCCTTAATAAAAAAAATGTCTATATAACATTTTACCATACCTCTCACTTATTTGAATAGTTTGTCTTTTCCCCATTCCCTATACCCTTTTCGTTATTCACCTCAAACGAAACAGAATATGCAATAAAAACACCATATAAAATAAAAATACATGCTGTCGTTACAATTGTTGTCCTAGGCATTTCTAACGCACTTCTTATGACAGGTGCAACAGATCCAATTACAAAAAATAATATTCCCCACCATATAAGACCGTATATAATGCCTGGAATCACACCTTCAAACTTACTCAAAGTTATCTTATATACAAACGCCACAACAATTGAAAGAATCCCCATACACACAATTGCCGCTACGTTTCCCCATACACCTTCTTTCCAATTTCCAAGTGCAAACGGGAGCAACAAATAATTTGGACCCGCATCAGTAAAGGAAAAAATATGGAGAAAGTACCAAACAGCTCCCCAAAACAAACCTCCAAACACACCAATTTGGGCTATTTTTTTCGTGACAGATTGTTCTTGTTTCACATCCACACCTCCACCTACTAGTATGTCCGAAACTTGGTTAAAGCATGTTTAAATACTGCAGAATTTGTCTATAAAAAGAATAGGAAATGTCTGACTAACCTGCTGATTTTCCTTGTCAGAAGTACACTTTTGTCGATAAAATAAAGGAAACTGTAGTGTTGTCATGCAATATAATGACAACACCTAGAGTCGCTACCTCTTTTCTGATAAGAGAGAAACAAATACAGGTTGGTGTTGACATGACAGAGAAGACAAAACAAATCTACGGCGGTCAAGCAGTAGTAGAAGGAGTTATGTTTGGCGGTAGAGAATATACTGTTACAGCGATTCGTCGCAAAGATAAATCTATCGAATTTTATCGATTACCTCGTGCTCGTAATAAAGTGTTATCAATGTTTAAAAAGATTCCATTTTTACGCGGCATCGCAGCAATTATTGATGCAAGTGCAAACGGGGCAAAGCATTTAAACTTCGCTTCAGAACGCTTTGATGTACATCCTGCAGATGATGAACAATTCGTACCCAAAAAAGAAGAACAATCGAAGCTAACGATGATACTTAGCGTTGCAGCAGTCGGGGTCTTATCCTTTATCTTCGGAAAAGTGATTTTCACTGCGGTTCCTGCACTTTTAGCAGAACTGACAAGACCCGTTTTCCCATCTCATACTGGGCAAATCATTGTCGAAAGTATCATTAAGCTTGTATTATTACTCAGCTACATTTACTTTGTTTCATTGACTCCACTTATTAAACGTGTATTTCAATATCACGGGGCGGAACATAAAGTAATTAATGCTTATGAGAATAATCTTCCATTGACAGTAGAAAACGTACAAAAACAAACTCGTCTCCATTATCGGTGCGGTAGTAGCTTCATTTTATTTACTGTTATTATTGGGATGTTTGTATATTTTCTCGTTCCAACAGATCCTCTTTGGGTTCGTCTTATAAATCGTATTTTGCTCATTCCTGTAGTGCTTGGTATTTCATTTGAAGTACTGCAATTTACAAACAGCTTACGAAGCGTTCCAGTACTCCGCGCATTAGGATATCCCGGTCTATGGCTTCAGCTGTTAACAACGAAAGAACCAACAGATGATCAAGTTGAAGTAGCAATTGCATCTTTTGAAGAACTATTGCGTCTAGAAAAGAGACAGCAATAACTTTTTCATATTATTATTCAACTCCTTCGCCTTTCGTTAATAAACTAATTAAAATATCTTTCTTTTTAGGAGGTGTTCCTTATGAAGGCTCGCTCATTTATGTTCGCTCTATTTGTTGTAATTGTTGGGTTAGCAGTATTTAGCCTTGTATCATTCACAATTGAAAATCCAATGGGAGTTGTAAAAAACATTGCAATAGCGCTCATTGTTTTCGGTGTCTTTTATTTACTTTATAAGATGCTTACGAGTTCAAGCGGTTCAGCTAATAACTCACAATCTTCCTACAAACGTGCTGCGAAACAATCGAACCGAAAATATGGAAAACAAAATGTAACACCCCTAAGTAAAAATTTGTTAAAGAAAAATGCTTCCGATGCTAAAGGAAAAAAAGGAAATACTTCCTTCCTAAAACGAAAACGAAAGCAATCTCACTTAACAGTTATTGAAGGAAAAAAAGGCAAAAAGAAAGACCGCGCTTCCTTTTAGAGAAGCGCGGTCTTTTTTACTTTTGCTTAATAAATTCAATAACCTCTGCTAAATTCTTATCTTTCATAGAGTTTAAACGTAAATGATGCGTTTCAAAAGACAAGGATTTCGTCACTTCATTTGGCACAATTACACATTTTAACCCGGCTGCAACTGCAGCCCTTGCTCCATTCACGGAATCTTCAAAAGCAATGACTTCAGAAGGATGTACACCAAGTTCATTAACAGCACTCACGTATAGTGCTGGGTCCGGTTTTACTTGTAATACATCTTCTTTCGTTTTAATAACCTCAAAATATTTTTGTAATCCCAATTCCTTCAAAAAATTCGTCACCCATTTCCTTGAGGAACTAGAGGCCAAACCAATTTTCAAATTGAGTTTCTTTGCTTCTTCTAAATACTCGTTTACCCCTTCACGAGACACAGGTAATTTCATTTTTTCACGATGCAATATTTCTACTTTTTCTTCTATATGCTCTTTATTCCATTTTTCTTTTAACTCACCTTGCAAAAATGTATGTAAGACTTCATCTGTCGTTCCAATACATTTTGCAAACTCTTCAAGTGGCAATTCTCCTCCGTATTCACGTACAATTTCCTGATATGCTGCAAACCATGCCGTTTCTGTATCTACAATGAGTCCATCAAAGTCAAACACAATCGCTTTCAACATATCTTCCCCCTATGTGTGTAATCAGCATATATATTCTACGCTGTGCACCAATCTCCCTTTTTTACAAACAAAAAAGGAAACTGATCCTCAGTTCCCTCTCGTCTCTTACTGCGCCTGTTCTTCATTTGCCTTTTGAACACCACGAAGCTTCTCAACGCGAAGCTCATCTTGCTCAAAGTACTGCACTAAATCGCCAATACGATCGATAGCTTCCCAGCTTAAATGATGTTCAATTCCTTCTACATCATTATAAATCTTACTTTCATCTACACCGATAATACGCATAAACTGCTCTAACAATTCATGACGATAAACAAGGCGCTTACCAATCTTTTTCCCTTTTGTTGTTAATACAAGCCCTCTATATTTTTCATAAATTAGATATTCATCTTTATCAAGTTTTTGTACCATTTTTGTTACAGAGGATGGATGTACATTAAGCGCTTCGGCAATATCAGATACACGGGCATATCCCTTTTCTTCAATTAACAAATAAATTTGTTCGATATAATCTTCCATACTAGGAGTAGGCATCGGTTTCCTCCATCCAATTCATTTTATATATTCCGCACTAAGCAATCAATAAAATGATACAACAGAAAGGATATCGTGACAAGAGTGGAAACAGGCCTATTTTCCCAATACACAAAAGAACCCACATACATAACGTAGGTTCTATCATGGAAAATATTGCATTGCAGTATTTGGAAAATATTTATCGGAAAATGGGCAAGAAAACCCCATCTTCAAAACGCACAGGGCATAGCCCAGTTTAAGGTGGGGGTTTCTTCATCTCCCACTGATGGAAAGCTCTCACCAATCGGGCTTTTACGGGCAGTTATCCCCCACCCATCTTCCTCGCTTCTCTCTCAAACTTGCGGTGGGGGTCTTACTGCCCGCGAATAGCGGGATAAATGGTTCCAGAGTAATCTTCACCTTCTTTTCTTAGTATGAGCGAAAGACTAGATGAAAACTCGGTTCAAACTTTTCCACTTTTACTCATCTGTATTCTTAAATATTCACTTTTTAAAAAGAGTATCTATCCTATCACTTAACGATATGGCAAGGTGTCGTATTAGCCCTTTTCTTCTACATTTTATATAAATTTTTATTTAAAGCCTCAAGGTTTTAACAGCTCTGTTCTGGGCTGTTTTTCGCTTGTATAAATTTACAAAAAGAAAAATAACATAAACAAAAAAGAAAAATACAAAATAATTAAAGTAAATTGTTGACGTGATGCTTTTATTATCGGTATCATATTTCTTCGTGAGCAATTATTTTTCGTTATACGATTTTTTTATTATTACTGAATTTTTGAGAGGGGAAATTTGATGTCACTTAAGAAGAAAACGCAAGTACGCACCGGCAAAATGGTACGTGAACTAATGTTAGCAGACGAAGATGTAAATGCTTCGCTAATTATGGTATATAGTGAAAACGGTGTAAACGCAGAAATTAAAATCGAGGGCTTAACGCCAAAATGTAACGAAGAATTATTTTTGAGCGGAAACGTAGATTGGAACAAGAGCGTTATTTATAAAATTGTCGATTTTACTGGCAATGCTGAAGTTGGTAAAGTGACATTAAGCGCAATGAACAAAAACAATGTTTCACTGCAGATCGAACGCGTCATGTGGAGTAAAGGAACAAAAGAAGAAACGGCAGAACTAGAAGACAATACACTATCAGTTGTCGAAACTCCAAACAAAAAGACAGCAGTTGAAACTTCAAAAGAAGTGACACCTGTAACAAAACCAGTTGTAAATGTTGCATCTACTCCAACATCAATTTCAAAGCCAGCGCGTCCAGAACCAGTAGTCAAAGCTGCACCAACGCCTGTACAAAAAGAAGTAACTGTACCAACTACAGTGCAAAAAGAAGTAACTGTGTCAACTCCAGTACAACCAGTAGTTCCAGTTAAACAACCTGTAACGAATCAACCAAACTCTGAATTACAAGAAAAATATGTTCGTCTTGTAAAACAAGCTGTGGATGTATGTCAGGATTACGAACTTGGTATGGATGTAGACGATTCTATCGAAAATTTAAAAGATGAATTACAAAAACAAGGAATATCGGTAGCATTTGATGCAGAAATTATGGATGTTGTAAACCGTTTACGATCACTAAAGCAAAAGGGCATTAAAGTAGAAAAAGTATTGAACTTATTATAAAAAATAAGGAGATGGATCACCCATCTCCTTATTTTTTATAATTCCATTCGTCACTTTCATATTTTTCTTTTGCTAATGTTTCAACTTCATGCAGTTGTTCTTCTGTTAACTGATACGGAACAAGTTCAACATTTAACCCTTTCTCGAATCCAATCTGAAATGCATCGATAAGTTGTTGAATTGTAAATGTACGATCTGTTAATTCATTAATTGCGATTGCTTTTGAAGAGAACATTTTTTTCATACGTTCTTTCACACGATCATTTGGAAACAGAAACAAATCATACAGCGTATCTAAGTCAATTTCTAACGGAATTGAGCCGTGCTGTAAAATAACTCCCTTTTGACGCGTTTGTGCACTTCCAGCAATTTTGCGCCCTTCTACAACGATCTCATACCATGACGGAGCATCAAAACAAACTGCTGAACGCGGATTTTTCAAATTATCGCGCTCCTCCGCTGTTTTTGGTACTGCAAAATATGCTTCTAAACCTAGTTCTTTAAATCCATCTAACAAACCTTGTGAAATGACGCGATATGCTTCCGTCACTGTTTTAGGCATGCTTGGATGATCTTCAGATACAATTACACTATAGGTTAATTCATTATCATGAAGAACGCCTCGGCCACCCGTTTGACGGCGTACAAAGCCAAAACCATTTCTATTCACTGCATCCATATCAATTTCTTTTGAAGCACGTTGGAAATATCCCACTGTTAACGTCGGAACTTCCCACTCATAAAAACGAATTGTTGGTGGCATTTTCTTTTCACTTTGCCAATTTAATAAACATTCATCTAACGCCATATTAAACGCCGGAGAGCATTCACCAGAATTTATATAACACCATTTTTCCTTTTCCATCCCACACCTCATATAACTAATTTTTCTCACATTCTCTAGTCTATCAAATTCGACAAAATTTGTGAAAGAATACGAAATTTCTTCTAATACAAAATGAACTTGTTGCATAAATACATATGGGCATTATAATATTGAAAGTAGGATAAGAAAAAAGGGAGCGATACAATCGTGTCAACAAATGTTATTATTTTACTAGCCATAACCGTAGGATTCATCGGCTACTCTGTATGGATGTATTTCTATCAGAAAAAATTAGTTAAAACACTTCCAGAAGAAGAATTTCGCGCTGGATATCGTAAAGCACAACTTATCGATGTTCGTGAGGCGGACGAATATAATGCTGGTCATATTTTAGGAGCGCGCAATATCCCGATTTCACAAATACGTCTTCGTTACAAAGAACTTCGTACTGATCAACCGATTTATATGTATTGCCAAAACGGTTTCCGAACAGGCCGCGCAGCACAGTTTTTAAAGAAGCATGGTTACAAAGAATTTTATCAATTGCAAGGCGGCTTTAAAACTTGGTCTGGTAAGGTGAAAAAGAAAAATTCATAATAAATAGCTAGCTTGTCTGTCACAAGCTAGCTATTTCATTCCATTTTACTGGCGATATACATTAAATTTTTCTTTACATCTTCACTATCTTGATCCCGAACATTTCGGTAAAGCAACTGGTATTCCACTTCCTTCTCTTTCCAAGTGAGCGTTGCAATATCTTCTCCATCCATTTCTCCGTCACTACTTTTAAAATAAGCTGTTATACCATTTGCAAGCTTTACTTCCTCTTGAAAATGATTTTGTTCTACAATAAAAGGAAAATTATACGAAAAGTTGGCAACTGTTAATTCAATATAATCTTTCATGCTTTTTTCACGTCGTTCATATTTAATACCAAGAGCAATTCGCTTATCTCCCATTTTTCGAACTACTGCTTTTGGGTTATCTTTTGACTCATACGGTAAATATGATGGTGTTTGAAACGAAAACGGGAGAACGTTTTTTACAGCTTGTACCGATACTGGATCAGACATCATATCTTCACTTGCCTCTAAACTTGCTGCAAAATTTTTTTCCTCGATCATCGTTTGTTGAAAAGAACATGCAGTTAGCACCATACTAGAAAACACGAAACATATCATCCGTTTTTTCAATGTGTATCCGCCCTTTCTCAACATTCTCTTTTCTATCAAGATACAATTGAAGCTTTCGTATGTTATGTTCATATTCTCTTTTTCTTCCTGTTCCACCTCTTAAAACTTTCCTCGTTTATCTCACACAATTTGACAAAAATACCTTCCCTATTCTCACGCCAAGTATGATTGTTACGCGAATAGAAGAAGCATTATTAACAAAATAGAGTATGAAAAGCTTTTCATGTCAAGTGTTTCACCTCTATTTCCCTTATCCTTTTCCTGTATAATGAAAATAGAGGTGAAACATATGGTAAATATAAAACAAATTGCGAAAACGGCCGGAGTCTCTATTACGACTGTTTCACGCGTCTTAAATGAACATCCATATGTCAGTGCAGAAAAAAGAAAGCGCGTCCTAGACGCTGTTGAAGAATTGAATTATGCCAAAAATGTAAATGCAGTTCATCTTCTAAAAGGAAAAACATATACGATTGGTGTTATGCTTCCTTTTATTAATCTGCCGTACTTTAGTACAATTATTGAAGGAATTGGAAACAAGGCGCTTGAAGCAGGATATCGCATTAATCTTTGTCAAACAAACTACGATAGCATTGAGGAAATACGTGTCCTCGAAATGATGAAGATGAAACAATTTGATGGAATGATTATTTGTTCCCGAGCAAGCTCATGGGATGCAATTGAACCTTATGCAAAGTTCGCTCCTATCATTTCGTGTGAAAAACTGCTACATCCTCTTATATCTTCTGTGTTTGTCAATCATTATGACGGCTTCCGTATTGGGACAGAATATTTATTACAAAACGGACACGAACACATTGGATTTTGTTTAGCACGCGAAAAAAGTGTGAGTACAAAACAGCGCGAGCAAGCATTCTTTGATGCGCTTCGTACAGCTGGAAAACGCGCACAGACAGACTGGCTATTTTATCATTGTTACAACATTCAGGACGGCGCAAACGTAATCAAAAATATACTAACTATGAAAAATCGCCCCACCGCTCTTTTCGCTGCAAGCGACCAGGTGGCTGCTGGCTTATTAACAGAAGCGAAAAAACAAGGATTGCGAGTCCCAGAAGATTTAGCAATTCTTGGATTTGACAATCATCCCATTTCTGGGGCACTAGAAATAACCACCATTGAACATCCTGGACTAGCAATGGGGAACCGTGCTTTTTCACTATTTTATGAACAAGTACAACATGAGAAAATTATAGGGACTTCTGAAGAATTACCATTTCGTTTAATTGAACGAGGAACAGTGTAAAGCTCCTATTATTAGAGCTTTACACTGTTCAATTTTGTATACTTGTCCTTCTTGACTATATATTTTTTTTATCTTATACTTTAACTAACGAACGGTAGGTAGGGGATGAACATGACAGCAAACCGCATAAAATCTGTAGCACTTTCACACTTTGCACGCTATGGCTATGAAGGAACTTCACTAGCAAACATTGCACAAGATGTTGGTATTAAGAAGCCGTCCATATACGCACATTTTAAAGGAAAAGAAGAGCTATATTTTATTTGCTTAGAAGAAGCCTTACAAAAGGATCTACAATTCTTTAAACAGTATGTTACGAATCCAGAAAATGCACCGTTTGGAGACTTTTTATTCCGCCTTCTTAAAGATTACGGTCATCGCTTTCAAGAGGGCATTGAAACAATGTTTTGGCTTCGCACTTCATTTTTTCCACCCGATGCCTTTCGCGAGCAAATTGTAGAAAAAGCAAATGCATACATTGAAAACATCGGGCAGCTTCTAGTACCTATATTTGAACACGCAAAAGAAAAAAAAGAACTTTGTAACATTGAAGTAGCAGAAGCTGTTGCAGCTTATTTGTGTTTAATTGACGGATTAATGGTTGAATTTTTATTTGCTGGAGTACAACCCTTTGAAAATCGATTACACGCATCTTGGAAAGTGTTTTGGCGCGGATTATCAAAATGACGTATTGCATATGCAATACGTCATTTTCCGGCCCCGAACCTAACGACTGGTAGGAAGGAGAATGAATGATGGAATGGATTTATGTTATTTTAGCAGGAATCATTGAAATTATTTGGGTAATTGGTTTAAAGCATGCAACAACACCGCTAGAATGGATCGGTGTAGCGCTAGCAATCGCTTTTAGCTTTTTCCTTTTATTTAAAGCTTATGCAAAACTCCCTGTAGGGACTGTGTATGCTGTTTTCACAGGAATCGGAGCTGGAGGTATTGTGCTAACAGAAATTTTTGTTTTTGGCGAACCATTTTCGATTGTAAAAATCTTTTTTATCGGTTTAATTTTTGTTGGTGTTATTGGTTTAAAACGAGTAACAGGTGAACAAGTAGAGAAGGAGGCTGCATAAACATGGCATGGTTATTTTTAATTATTGCTGGTATATGTGAGATTACTGGTGTTATCTTTATGAAGATAGCCACTGAAAAAAAAGGTTGGATGCCAAAACTCATTTTAGCTGCAAACTTCGGTGTAAGCTTCCTTTTCCTGTCTCTCGCAATGGATACACTGCCAATGGGAACGGCTTACGCAATCTGGACGGGAATCGGAACTGCAGGAAGCGCACTTCTTGGTATTATCATTTTCCGCGAATCTGCTGATTGGCGCCGCCTTGCTTTCTTAAGCTGCATCTTATGCGGTGCGGTTGGTTTAAAACTCATGAGTTAATGAGGTGAATGCTGTGTGGAAAAAAAGAGAAAAACAAATTATGACAGGAATCATACTTGCAATTGCACTCTTATTACAATCTATATTCCATATTGCAGAATGGTTATTTCATAAAGCATTTTTAATTATCTCTTTTATTCCAAACATGGCTCTTGAAGTAACTTCCGTTGCTTGGTCGATTATCGCTTCAATTGGAATTATCATCATTTGGATTATCGCGAAACTTTGGAATAAATTCTTTTTAAAAGACAGTTCTTCTGACAAGAAGTAGCTGTCTTTTTTCATATAATTCCTTCCTTTGCACATACTACCAAAAAAGGAGCTGATTATATGCAAACTTCTGTACATAAACATATTTTGCTACTATTTTTTGCCTTTATTGTATGTGTTGTATTTTTTAGTTTCGTACTACATACGTATAACGTGCCTGCTTATTCACCAAGTATGGTGTCAGTTTATAAATTTGTTGTACATAATTTGTTGCATTAAAAAAAGACCAACATTTCCCTGTTGGTCTTTCATATATGTATCACTTCTCAAAGCGATTTAACATCTCATCTCTCATCCCAAAGCTGACAACAGCAATCCCGACATACATAAAAATAAGAACTGCTGGATGTACTATATTGTACCAGTGGCTATCAATAATTAAATATACCGTTAATACTGTAACAAGTAAAAAAGCAACAATAAACATGTAAAAGTGTCTTTGACTACCCATAACGAACTCCTCTCTAAATTACTCATTTATTGTAACGAATTCTCCCCTATGACTCAAGACTAACTTTCCTGTAAATGGTCTAACTCAACTTTCACAATATCATGACAAGCGATTGGAATGAGTGTTCCTTTACTATCGATTGCGGTTACACTTTTATTATCTAATACGTGATGTTTCACTCTCTCTAACATTTTTTCTGTATCTTGGTAATAAAATTCTTTAATATCCTTAATCATCTCACCATTTTCTAAATGGTACACCATCCTATAACGCTTATAGCCCATCTTTTTCATCCCCTTGTTCATTTCTTCACATATGTATGAAAAATTGACATTTTTGCTTCTCATTTACTTTAATTTCATTAAAATTCTAACAAAAATACACAATTTTATCAAAGGGACTTTTTCAACAAAAATGTTGAGAAAGTATGACAATTCCACAATCTTACATAAAACCTGCAATTTTATAACATCTTTTTTAGGTAATGATACTTTCTTCGGCAATATATGAAAAGAACTCGCATATAGCGAGTTCTCTCCAACCTATTATTAATGATTAAACTTGTACCATAGATGGTTTTTGATAACGTAAAACCGGCTTACGCGCTGCCATTGTTTCATCAAGGCGCTTAATTACTGTTGTATGCGGCGCTTCTTGAACCACTTCTGGGTTTTCTTCTGCTTCTTTTGCGATTCGAATCATCGTATCAATAAATCCATCTAATGTTTCTTTTGACTCTGTTTCTGTCGGCTCAATCATGATACATTCTTCCACATTTAATGGGAAGTAAATTGTTGGCGGATGGTAGCCGAAATCAAGCAGACGTTTTGCAATATCAAGTGTACGTACGCCAAGTTTCTTTTGACGACGACCAGATAAAACAAATTCATGCTTACAATGTCTATCGAATGGAAGATCATAGAATGGAGCTAATCTTCTCATCATATAGTTAGCATTTAATACTGCATATTCTGTTACTGCACGAAGTCCGTCTGGGCCCATAGAACGAATATACGTATACGCACGAACATTAATGCCAAAGTTACCATAGAATGGTTTTACGCGTCCAATTGCTTGTGGACGATCGTAATTAAAGTAGTAACCACTTTCTGTTTTCTCTAAAATTGGTTTTGGTAAAAACGGAATTAAATCTGCTTTTACACCTACTGGACCAGAACCTGGGCCACCGCCGCCATGCGGACCTGTAAATGTTTTATGAAGGTTTAAATGTACAACGTCAAATCCCATATCTCCTGGGCGCGCTTGACTTAATACCGCATTTAAGTTTGCACCGTCATAGTACAATTTACCGCCTGCATCATGGACGATTTGTGCCATTTCTAAAATATTCTCTTCAAATAGTCCAAGTGTATTTGGGTTTGTTAACATAAGCGCTGCTGTTTCTTCGTTCACAACACGTTTTAAATCCTCTAAGTCAACAAGACCATTTTCATTTGATTTTACCGTAATTGTTTCAAATCCTGCTACTGTTGCAGATGCTGGATTTGTTCCGTGCGCAGAGTCAGGAACAATAACTTTTGTACGGTTATAGTCACCGTTTGCTTCATGGTATGCACGGATTAACATTAATCCTGTCCATTCGCCATGCGCACCAGCTGCTGGTTGAAGTGTAACAGTATCCATACCTGTAATTTCGATTAAATGTTCTTGTAAATCGTACATTAATTCCATTGCACCTTGCACTGTTTTTTCATCTTGAAGTGGATGAATATGTGCAAAGCCTGGGAAACGTGCCACGTTTTCATTGATCTTTGGATTGTACTTCATTGTACAAGATCCTAATGGATAGAACCCAGAATCAACACCATGGTTACGATTTGAAAGAGCTGTGTAATGGCGCATAATATCAAGTTCAGATACTTCTGGAAGCTCTGCATCTTCAGTACGAATATAATCGCTCTCAAACACATCTTCTAATTTTACTTCTTCTACATCTAATTGGGGTAAGCTATATCCTACGCGTCCTTCTCTACTCATTTCAAAAATAAGTGCTTGGTCTTGATTCTTCATTGGATAGCCCCCATTTCGTTTACAAGTGTGTCAATTTCTTCTTTTGTGCGAAGCTCTGTTACAGCTAGAAGCATATGATTCGCAAGCTCTGCATAGTCACGGCCAAGGTCGTAACCACCGATAATATTTTTTTGTAATAATGCATCGTTTACTTCTTGTACTGGACGTTTGCAATCTACAACAAATTCATTGAAGAACGGTCCAGCAAATGTTACTGTGAATCCTTTTGCTTCAAGTTGACGTTTTGCGTATTGTGCTTTAGAAACATTTTGACGCGCCATTTCCTTCACACCTTGTTTTCCAAGTGCTGTCATTGCAACAGAAGCTGCTAATGCGTTTAACGCTTGGTTTGAACAAATATTAGATGTCGCTTTATCACGGCGAATATGTTGCTCACGTGCCTGCAGCGTTAATACGAAACCGCGTTGTCCTTCAGAATCCACTGTTTGTCCAACAAGGCGTCCTGGAATTTTACGCATAAACGCTTTTGTTGTTGCAAAATAACCGCAGTGAGGGCCACCAAACTGTGTTGGAATACCAAATGGTTGTGCATCGCCTACAACAACATCCACTCCAAATTTACCAGGTGGTGTTAACGCTCCTAATGCTAATGGGTTAGAAGAAACGATAAATAATGATTTTTGCTGATGAACGATTTTCTCAATATCAGCTAGTTTCTCTACTTGTCCGAAGAAGTTTGGATATTGAACGATTACGCAAGCTACTGTATCATCTACTTTGCTTTGTAATTCGTTTAAGTCTGTTATGCCATCTTTATAATCAATTTCAACAACCTGAAGATGTTGACCTTTTGCATATGTTTCAAGAACTGCTCTTGATTCTGGATGAACTGCTTTAGAAACAAGAATTTTCTTTTTACGAGTATGACCTGCTGCTAGCATCGCCGCTTCTGCTAACGCTGTACCTCCGTCATACATAGAAGAGTTCGCTACATCCATTCCCGTTAATTCACAAATCATTGTTTGGAATTCAAAGATTGCCTGTAATTCCCCTTGTGAAATTTCCGGTTGGTATGGTGTATAAGCTGTATAAAATTCTGAACGAGAAAGAACATGATCAACAATTACTGGTGCATAATGATCATATACACCTGCTCCTAGGAAGGAAGCATAGTCTTTTAAATTTGCGTTTTTACGAGCAAGCTCAGACAGTTCTTTTAAAAGTTCTGGTTCTGATTTTGCTTGTTTGATATTTAAATCCCCTTGAAAACGAACGCTTGTTGGAATATCAGAAAATAATTCATCAATCGATTGTACACCAATCGTTTGTAACATTTCTTTTTTGTCTTCTTCTGTCATTGGAAGATAACGATGCAACATGAAATCTACCCCTCTCCCCGTTACTTTGAACGTTTGTAAAATGGTGTTGGAACGACAACTGCTTTGACGCGTTTGTTACGAATTTCAATTTCGACTTCTGTATCAATTGCTGCGTATTTTACATCAATTAGCGCTAAACCGATGCTTTTCTTTAACGTTGGAGATTGTGTACCACTTGTAACTTCCCCGATTTTTTCATCGCCTACATATACTGGGTAATGAGTACGCGGGATACCACGCTCAATTACTTCGATGCCGACTAATTTACGAGGTGCACCGTTTTCTTTTTGTTCCTTTAAAGTTTCTTTTCCAAAGAAATCTACTTCTTTGTTTGGTTTTACTGCAAAGCCAATTCCAGCTTCGATTGGTGTAATATCTTTTGATAACTCTTGACCATAAAGCGGAAGTGTTGCTTCAAAGCGAAGTGTATCACGCGCTCCTAAGCCACATGGTTTTAAGCCGTCTTCTGCTCCTGCTTCAAGAAGTTTCTCCCAAAGTTTTGCAGCATCTTCGCTCTTACAGTAAATTTCAAAGCCATCTTCACCTGTGTAACCTGTACGAGATACAAGCGCTTCTACACCATCTACAAGAACATTGTCTTTAAATTTAAAGAACTTAATTTCTTTCAAATCTTCTGACACAACTTTTTGTAAAATGTCCTCTGCTTTTGGTCCTTGAATTGCAAGTTGTGCAATTTCGCTAGAAACGTTGACTACTTGTACATCACCGCTTACATGAGACGCTAACCACTCGTAATCTTTTTCAATATTTGATGCATTGATTACTAATAAATAGTCTTCTTCCCCGCGTTTGTAGATTAATAAATCATCTACTGTACCACCATCTTCGTAACACATTGCCGTATATTGTGCTCCGCCTACCTTTAAGATAGAAACGTCGTTTGTAACTACACGTTGTAAAAATGCTAAACTATCTGCACCTTTTACTTCTACTTCTCCCATGTGAGACACATCAAAAAGACCTGCTGCTGTACGAACAGCCTCGTGTTCTTCTTTAATGCTCGAAAATTGAACTGGCAATTCCCAGCCACCAAAGTCAATTGTCTTCCCACCATACTTCGCGTATACATCAAATAGCGGTGTACGTTGTAATGTAATCATGTTCTCTCCCCCTTACGCTGTCTATGACAAATCAATAAAAGTTGGCTTCCCATATCTAAACATTTTTAATTCTGTAAAGATGGGATATACGGAATCTCACGCTTTTTTTTATGAAAGCGTAAATAAAAAAGTACTTTCTTGGATAAAATACGAAAGATTCCACACATTTCACATCATTATCCTAACATTTTTCGAGCCGTTTCATCAATATTCTAGCTAAAAAAATAATTTAGAATTTATAGAAGGTGAGATTTTATCCATGAATGTCGAAATTTCAATAGATCGTTCTTGGCAAGAAAACTTCTTAAAACGAATAGAAGAAGATGGTCCGTGGACAAATTGGGAACTATTTCATCTAGCATATCAAACTGAACAGTCCCTTCTCATTCCAACATTTGACGGGTTACAGGCACCCAAGCATTTACCTAGCTTCACGCCACTTCCACATCAGTTAGAAGTAGCACAAACAGTCATTGAACAAATGAATGGAAAAGCAATCTTAGCAGATGAGGTTGGTCTTGGAAAGACAATTGAAGCCGGGCTTATTTTAAAAGAATATATGGTGCGCGGGCTTGTGAAAAAAGTGCTTATTCTTGTACCTGCCTCACTCGTTTCACAATGGGCATATGAATTGAATACGAAATTTTTCATTCCAGCTGTCGCCCAAAGAAAAAGTTACTCCTGGGAGCAAGCTGACGTTATCGTTTCTTCCATCGATACAGCAAAACGCTCTCCGCATCGTGACATTGTTTTAAATTTAGAATACGATCTCATTATTATTGATGAAGCACATAAACTAAAAAACAATAAAACGAAAAACTATGAATTTGCGCAACTATTAAAGAAAAAGTTTTGTTTATTACTTACAGCAACACCTGTTCAAAATCGTATTGATGAAATCTTTAATCTTGTCTCATTATTAAAACCTGGCCATCTCGGCAATCAATCTAACTTTGAAGAATATTATGCTTCTAAAAATCGCAACGCTGAAACAGATGAACATTTAAAAGAGCTTATCAATAAAGTAATGGTACGGAACCGCCGGAATGACACCGGCATTGAATGGCCAAAGCGACACGTTCATACGCTTTTTGTAGATTTCAATGAACAAGAGAAAGCCTTATACGATGCAATTGAAGGTTGGAAAAGACAAGATGCATTTACTTCTGCATTTTCTGCTTTAACCTTAAAGCGTGAGGCATGCAGCAGCCGTGAAGCTGTTTATTTCTCACTCAAAAAACATGTAGAAAAGCGTCAAAAAGAAGATGAACAATATACACCAGATCCATACATAGATGTGTTGATGGAAAAAATTAATTGTATTTCTTCCAACTCAAAAGCAAATAAAACATTAGAAATCATTAAAGAAATTAATGATAAAGTTGTAATCTTCACAGAATATCGTGCTTCTCAAATGTATTTGCAATGGTTTTTAAAGCAGCATGGCATCTCGTCTGTACCATTTCGCGGTGGATTTAAACGCGGTAAAAAAGATTGGATGAAAGAATTATTTCAAAACCATGCACAAGTATTGATTGCGACAGAAGCAGGTGGTGAAGGGATCAATTTACAATTTTGTAATTATATGATTAACTATGACCTTCCTTGGAATCCGATGCGACTTGAACAAAGAATCGGACGTATTCATCGTCTTGGACAAAAGCATGATGTTCATATTTATAATTTGGCAACGAAACATACAGTAGAAGAACATATTTTAAAACTGCTGTATGAAAAAATTAACTTATTTGAGCGTGTCATTGGCGATTTAGATGAAATTTTGACAAGAATTAATATGAAAAATATTGATGCGCACATTCAAGACATTTTTGCACATTCCAAAAGTGAAGGAGAAATCCGAATAAAAATGGAAAACTTGACGTCCATTATTGAATTTGCAAAACGAAATGAAACTGAGGTGCGTGGTTATGCAGCAACATGAAATTCATAATTATTTAAGTTGTTTTTTCGAGGCAAATAGCTGTGAAATTTTACAGCGTTTTCCGCATTTACTAGACGTACAATTAACAATTGATATGGACAAGCTGCTGATGAACCGTCCATTTTACTGGCATTATCTTGAGAAAACCGGCGGCACACCAAATCCGATGCGACTTACATTCATTACTGATCCAAAACATGAGGAGAAAGAAGGCGAGCTCATTCACTATGGTTCTCCGCGCTTACATCAAATTTTCCAGGCTACAAAGGAATTAGGTGCTTACATCCGCTTATTTGAAGATGTTCATTCTAATGGGCACACAAGCACTCCGCTTCATCCTTGGCTTGGCGTCAATATAAAAGTCTCCTATCAATGTGATCGAAAAAAAGATATGCTATATTCCGTCGGTATCCATCTTATTTCTGGTACGATGATTACAAATTTTCATGAGGCATTAGCAATACTTCGTCTAACACCAAAAATCCCTGATTTTTGTTTTACATTAACACCTATTATTAAACCGCAAAGCGGGTTATCTAGAATTGAAGAAGCAATGAAAAATGTCATTGGGACAGACGATCACACATGGGCTGAAGAAGCAAAAGTGCGTTGGAATCACGATTTACAGCTATTAAATCGCTTTTACGAGGAAAATGATGAATTACCAGAAAGCTACGCGATAGAAAAACAAGCATTGCAAGAACAATATGAACCGCGAATTACCATGCAAATTATAAACGGCGGACTCTTTTATGTCACAGCAAATCATTTTCTGACATAAAAAAAGCACCTTCTAGAAGGTGCTTTTTTTATCCCGCACTAAGGGGCAGTAAGACCTTCACCTCAAGATTCAGAGAAAGCGAAGAAGATAGGTGAGGGATAACTGCTCCTAAGAGCCCAATTGATTCAACTAACCATCAGCGGGGGATGAAGCCCCCTACTGATGAAAGTTTCACTTTATATTTTCCCATTATATTTTCGACCATCGTTATGTTCTTGTTGTTGAATTTTTGTCATTCGCTTTTGATATTCTCTCTGTTTTGCACTCACATGATTTGCATCTGTTTCTTTATTCTTCTTTGAACCGCCTGCTCCGTTACTCATTTTGTTCACCCCACTCGCATATACTTCACCATTAGTTTTAGCAATCATAATTTTCCTTATGCAAAAAAGTAAGGAGAGGCATTGGCCTCTCCTTACACATATTTTTGAAACATATCATGCAGCCCTTGATTCACAAGAAAAGAAATCTGCTCATCAGACTTATGAGGATAACGATCACGTAGTCGAATTGATGCCTTTATAATTAAATTTTCTAATACAGAACGCCCACCTTTTCCATAAATCGTTTCCGCATATTCTACCAACTTTCCGTCCTCAACTCTTGCAGGGTTTTGATCAAAGAAAAATTTACTCATTTATACCACCTCTTTTTGATAACGTTTACATTTATATAGATTCAATATGTTATTTATTTCACAATTAATGTATGCACGTATTAATGATTAGTTTCATTATAAAACAACATTGCCACAATATTAATGTGTAATTTAGACAAATTTGTGAACAATCCCAAAAAATGAAAGCGTTTTAATTATTATATAACAAAAATGATTACCCTGCTAGAGGTAATCATTTTTTGTTTCTTATTCTCGCTTACTTTACAAACAGGAAACAGAAACCATACACAATCAATTATCAATGAAACAAAAGATATTTGTTTCTATTCTTCGTTTAATACACGCTCAAGACGTTTACGAAGCATTGGCATCCCACTGCCACCTGCTTGGAAATGACGCAGTTTACCTTCTTTATCAAATACGTAATACGCAGGGACATATTTATTTTCAAATGCATCTGTAATTACATGCTTGCTATCCACTAAAATCGGTTGAATGATATCATGACTTTCTGCCATTTTTTCAATCACCGCTAAATCTAAATCATCTTCTGAACGAGGCATATGAACTGCAACAACATTTAAACGATCATCGTACTCATCACGTAATTCATTTACTTCTGGCATTGCTTCTTTACATAGATAACAACTTACTGACCAAAAATGAATAAGTGTTGGTTTATCACCAATTAACTCTTCACGTGTGATTGTATCGTTTAACATTTGTGTTGCGCCTTCTAATGATGGCATTTGCTCGCGTAATTTCATAACTTTAATTCCCCCTTTAAATTATAACGTTTCTTGCCCTGGTTTCCAGTTCGCTGGACAAAGTCCACCTGTTTGTAGTGCTTGTAGAACACGTAATACTTCGTCTACTTCACGTCCGATATTGTTGTGATGTACAACTTGATACATTAATTCACCCTCTGGATTTATAATGAATAATCCACGAAGTGCAATACCTTCTTCTTCTAATAACACACCATAGTCACTTGATACAGTGTGATTTGTATCCGCTGCTAATGGATAGCGTAAATCACCTAATCCATTTTTCGTACGATCTGTGTTAATCCAAGCTAAATGTGTGTGCACTGTATCTGTAGAAACACCGATTACCTCTGCGTCTAAATCTTCAAATTCGTCATAACGATCAGAAAGGGCGATGATTTCAGTTGGACAAACGAAAGTGAAATCCATTGGATAGAAATATAGCACTGTCCATTTATCATTTTTCATATTTTCTTCTAAACTAACTTTTTTAAATTCTTTATTTGGCATCACAGCATTCATCTCAAAACGCGGTGCTTGTTTTCCTACTAAACGTTTTGTCATATCCCTATTCTTCCTCCTAAAAACTAATTAATATTTATTTCTACTTTATAATTATTACAATTAATATTATATATGTTATTAAATTAAAGTCAACATTAAATTAAAATTATTTTAATTTGAGTTTTTTTCTCAATTAAAAAAGTTTTAATGTTCAGAATTTTATTCATAAAATCCAAGCCGAGGAGGACTTTGATAAAACAAAACTATATGGCTTTATATGATTTCTAAGTTTGCAGTAGATGGATACGGAAAAATGAAAGCAATTATAATAAGAATTTGTTGGTTCGTTTCGGTAGGCATCAGAGCTGGGTTTCCTTTAGGTCGGTTATAAAATTAAGCAAGTGACAGAAGCAGAAATTTAACTTATAAAGTGAAACTTCCATCAGTGGGGATTTTTTATTGGTTTAAAATAGAGTGTTTCTTTTTCTTTGGCTCTGTTAAAGAAAATCAAATAGCATAGCCAACAAAAAAGAAAGCAAACTAAAATCGTGGATGCCAATAACGAAAAATATCACTCTAATATCTTTATATAGTGTAATTCATAATATTCGGCATCCTTGAAGGAATAACTAAATCAAACTACAAGGGCGGTGAAAAAATGGCTAAAAACAAGAATAACCAATTTAAAAATAATAAAAATGCTCAGCCAAAAGCAGATGTAGAATTTTCAAGAGAAAATGGACTTGAAAAAATAGCATTAAGAGCCCAAAAAAATCCAAAATAAGTAAACAATATGGGACAGTTAACCTGTCCCTCAAAATTAACCTGATGTTTTTAGGGATACTAACAGTAGAACGTCATAAGATGGTCTTTTTATTTTAGATAAATACATGGAACTAACGGGTACATTAGTTAAGTGAGAAACAAACAAAAGGAGCAAAATTAGCAGGATAAAGTGAAACTTCCATCAGTAGGGGGTTTTCTTCATCCCCACTGATGGTTAGTTGAACCAATCGGGTTTTTACGGGCAGTTATCCCCCACCTATCTTCTTTGCTTCTCTCTGCATCTTGAGGTGGGGTCTTGCTGCCCGTTAATGCGGGATAAACAAGTAGCTCCACTGTTTACAAACAGTGGAGCTACTTGTTTAGGTTATATTGTCGAATAGATGACGAGTACAACTCGCCGTAGAAATTGTACTATGACATACAATTCTTTTCTAGTTGTAAATTATTCCAAAAATCATTAACTTGATTTCTCTCGCTTTTTCTTCACTTGTCGGTAAAATAATGCAGCACTTAACGGCAGCATACCAAACCAACGATTTAAAAATGGTTCTCTCTCTTCACGGCGCTGTTGCCGCTTTTGTTTTCGGTCAGCTTTTGGAGCATCCATATATGATACGAATTGTTGTGTCATATATCTTATATAATCATTTGTAGACATATCTCTCACCCCTACTAAATTAGTATGTCCACTTTTTTATTCCTTAATCTGCGCTTGAATTTCTTGCACAATTGTTTCAATACTTTTATTTGTCGTGTCTATCTTCAGTACTGCTTCTTCATAATAGGCTTGACGCTTTTCAAATTTCTCTATAAATGATGGTATGTTTTCTTTTTGAAATAATGGTCTTGTTGTATCTCCGGCAATTCGCTCTGCGATTACATATGGATCACAGTACAAATAAATTACAGTGCCATGTTCTTTCATCCATTGTCGATTCTCAGCTTTTTCGACTATTCCCCCTCCTGTTGTAATAATACAATCCTTTGTCGGCAGTAATTGCAGCACTTCACTTTCATACTTTCGAAAGACATCCTCCCCTTCTTCAGAAAAGATATCTCGAATGATTTTCTTTGTCTTTTCTTCAATGCGTTGATCTGTGTCAATGACCGGGATATGAAGTACACTGCTTAATGCTTTACCGATTGTCGTTTTCCCAGCTCCCATAAAACCTGTAATATATAATGCCCTCATACTATAACCTCTCCTCTTGCCAATTCGTAATCGCTTCGTTATTTGTATTATAACGAAAGCTCACTTTATATGTGAGCTTTCGTTTCGTTATACACTGTAAAGTAATAAAAGCATCCCCATCTACTATTGTACAATCTCCCTTCGCTTCTCCTTTTTCATACGTATAAAAAAATGTCCTTTTTTCCATTCCAGTTTTTAGCTCTTGTTTTACTTCTGCAATAGCTTGATCCGTTATTTCTTCTAATATAAATAATTCTTCTGCTTCTGCATAAAACTTTTGATCTGATAAGAATATATTTGTCTCATATACAAAGAAAGACATGAGCAACAATATGAGAATAATCGTTCCTGGCATTGTAAATCCACTTTCAGATCTCATCTATTCACCTCAATAACAGAATAACGAGTAACAACACCATCATATACCTTACCACTTATATCCTGCACGCGTATTATCAATGTATGCGCTGTTAATTCATAAGAAATATTCTCTACTTTTTGCAAAAGAACTTCATGTCCCGTCCCATTTACTTTTCGAACAACATTATTTCCAGACATAACATACGTAACACGTTCTCCTGTCTTTGTTTTCAAAAATAATTTTCCGTCGCCATTATTTCCTTCCTCTACTTCTCGAAACTCAATTTGTACTTGCTCTAAAAAAATATTCCATTCCCAATTCGTAACTTGTTTAGAGTAAGGAGTTTCTATAAATAATACGTGAAGACGAGGCAGAAGAAGAAAGAATACCGATAACAATAGAAAGCACATCATAACTTCTAACAACGTAAATCCCTTTTCTTTTTTGCTATTTTTTAACATAGCGACACCGTTCAATTTCTCGTCGTTTAATATCTTTCCATCGTACACATACCTTTTCATCCTGCCATTGAATTCTATATGTCACATTCTCATATTGTTTTTCTATTACTGGTGAAATTACATGATGATACATATATGTGGCCGCTGCTTCTTTTAAGAATAGCTGTGCGTTGTACCGAAGTTGAATATTTTTTCGTTCTTGCATAATGAGAAGCGTTTGCGGAAGCAAGAGTGAGACCGTCATCATTAGTAAGCTAAGGGACACAAGGATCTCCAGCATAACAGAACCTTTTTCACACTTCATAATACGTAAATCTTCCTCTCCCAAGCTGAAATACGATATAATACGTTTTCGTTTTATAAGAAACAATAATTGTGCCGCCTCTATTAATATTTCCATCAGCACCGTAAGTCATTGGATTTGGAAACGTATTTAGGTTCACCTGTATGTCAGATGAATAGTAACGAACAAGAACAGGATCTGTTTCTCCTGAAGATGTAACGCTATACTTTCCCTGATTAGGAAACCATCGTAACGTATGACGATTACGATGGCTTATCGCTGCTTGCTGCATAAAAAGGATGTCTTGAGAAAATTGATTCATAAACTGAGCAATTTTTTGTTTTTCATATATTGAGGATAGATTAAAGTATGTTACAACACTTAATATAGAGATAGCACTTAATACGATGAGCATTTCTAATAACGTAAAGCCATTTTTCTTCACGATTTCCCTGCAACTGTAACTTCCCCATCTGTCGTATTAATTGTAATACTCTCACCTTTTGGGCAAGTTTTAGATGTAATATATTTACCATCGTATAACTCGTCTACTGTTGGGATTTTATTATATTCTAATTGATACGCTTGTACTTGCGCTTCAACAGACTTTACAAAGGCGTCGCATCCCTTTCCTTGTACAGAAGAGCGCTGTTTTACCACATTTGGAATAATAAGAAGCAGCAAAACAGAAATCACAAGCATAACAAGCAACATTTCTAACAGCGTAAAGCCTTTTTCATTTTTCACAGAACAAGCCTCCTAAATAGAATCCATCATTTGAAACATCGGCATAATCATCGCCAAATACATAAGAATAACAACCATTCCGATACATCCAAATAAAAGAGGTTGCACAACAAATAAAATACGATTAATTTTCTCTTCCATCTTTTCTATTATCATTTCACTATAATCGGCAAGCTCAGCCGCCAAATTCCCATTTGCTTGTCCATGTTTAATAATATAAGAAAGCTCCCGTTCGTAGTAAGGCCGATCCATCATAATGAAATCAAGATGTTCGCCTATCGTTAATAATTCCTCTATTTTGAGAGCTTCGCATTGAAAGAATGGATGATGCTTTTGTTCCTTCATTAACGCGAGCGCTTCTAATATAGATAACCCGCCTTGCAAAAGGCCGCTTAATTGGACTGCAAAATATTGTGAGTTTGTTAACATAAAAAACTGTTTTATAAGAGGCACTCGCATAAAAATATTCATTCTCCTAACCGGGTGCAACCTCTTTACATACACCATATATATAAGCACTGCAATACCAATTGCCAAAACAACTCCACCCATTATATACGGAAGGACTTGAATAAACGTTAAAATATCATCTGTAAATGAAGAAGAGGACCCGCGAAGTGAACGATATAAAGTTGAAAACTGCGGAAGAAGCACCATATTAAATACGAAGAGGATTCCTAATAGAAACAAGGAAAGAAAAAGTGGATAACGCAATATCTTCATCATATTTTTTTGATGTTTATCTTTTCTGCTGAGTAGTGAGCTTCCTTGTTGCAACGCAAAGGAAATGTCACCATGCTGCTCTGCATAAAATAAATAACTTAAAATGTCTGGATGAAATGCAAGTTTATAGAACACGTCATGCAAGCTACTTCCTTTTCTAAATTCTTCAGCAGCATCTTGAAGCTGTATTTGTTTATGAGGATTTAAGTGGAAATGAAGAAATTCTAATGCATGTAATAAAGAATACCCTTTCTCTAAGAGCTCGCCAAGCCTTCGCAGCAATAAAGCTTGTTCATGTAACCGCCACCTCTCATGTTTAAACATAAACATCTTCTTCAATAAACCCTAGTGCATATCCTTTTCTTAATTCATCTTGAAGCGTTGTATATTGATACATTGCTTGTTTTCCATTCGCTTCCCGAATGACTTCTTTCAGCTCATAACCGTACAATAATTCATAAATGCTTGCTCGGCGTACATGACGCATTTTTTTACATAACGGTGAGCATTTTCCTTTGCAAAATGGACATTTCAATTCCACTAATCGTTGTGCCGCTACCGCTAATAACGATTGTTCAATTTCTTGAAGGGTAATGCCATAATCCATTAAGCGTAATACTGCACTCTTCGCATCATTTGTATGCAATGTCGTCATAACTAAATGGCCTGTTAAACTTGCTCGAACCGCCACCTTTGCCGTTTCTTCATCTCGGATTTCTCCTACTAAAATAATATCCGGGTCATGACGTAAAATTGCTTTTAATCCAGTTGCATACGTAATACCAGCTTTTTCATTAATTTGTATTTGTAATAACCCGTCCTTTTTCTTTTCAACTGGATCTTCAAGCGTAACAATGCGGCGAGTCTGTTCCTTCTTCGCTACTTCTAAAAGGGCATACATCGTTGTTGTTTTTCCTGACCCAGTTGGTCCTGTAAAAATAATTAATCCATGCGAATGATGTAAAAAAGATAGAAGTGTTTTCGCAGAACTTGGGAATAATGAGAGATGCGAGAGGTTTGGCACCGCCGTTTGTAAGTGCATACGAATGACCAAACTTTCATGATGTATAGTTGGTAAAGTAGAAAGGCGTAAGTATACTTCCTCCTCATTAACTTTCATCTGCAATGAACCATTTTGCGGCTTTCTCCTTTCACCAATATCCATAGCTGCTAAAAATTTAAAGTGCGATACAAGCCGTTCGCAAAACTCTTTTGAAATACAGTGCTTTGTTACTAAATCTTTTCCAATACGCAATTGCACAACAGCATCTTCATGACGCGGCACAATATGAAGATCTGATGCACGCAACCGGCATGCTTCTTTCATGATTGTGTCAGCAAACTGTTCGACAGCATTCACTGTTATCCCCTCCTCACTATTTATATATCATGGCCATCATGAAAAGAAAAATGAGGAATTTTCTATTTCTATCATGAAATTTTTCAATTTTCTAAACAAAAATAACAAAAAGTATGTGAAATTATGAACAATTAATGAATCATTACCAAAACCCATTATTATACAACATTATCTATATTATAATGTTGTTATCTCAGATAAACCAATAAAGGTGGCGATCCTCATGGAACAAGCTTTAAAAATTACAAATGTACTATCTGATCCAACACGCTATTATATTTATCAATATATTTCTCAAAAACATAATGAAGTTACTGTACAAGAAATTGCTGATGAATTTGATATTCATCCAAATGTTGCGCGTTTACACCTCTCTAAGCTAGAAGATGTAAATATGTTAAAATCAGAAACAAAAAAAACAGGTAAAGGTGGCAGACCAAGCCGGTTATACGCACTATCAGACGATGTGATTCAACTGCAGTTTCCGTTTCGTGATTATCAATTGTTAGCACAAATTGCATGCAATACATTGCTTAGCTTAGGTGAAATCGGTGAAAAAGCACTATATGACACAGGTAAGAAGTTTGGTAAAGAATTAATGGAACAACATCTACATCGGCTAAACATTAGCGAAAATGAATTAACAGTAGAACAAAAAATACAAATTGCGAAAGAAGCTTTAACAACAGCCGGATTATCTCCGACATTTGAATTAAGCATTGATGAAACAAAAATTTTCTATGATGTATACAATTGTCCATTTAAAGAAGTTGCCATTCACCATCCAAAAGAAATTTGCAACATGCACGTCGATATGATGACAGGCATCTTTGAAATTTTATTCCCGAACATGGAATTAACCCGCAATGAGAATATGCTAGAAACAGGTTGTAAATCTTGTAATTATCATCTTCATATGTAAAATAAGAAGCCAGATTATACTGGCTTCTTATTATTTTGCAAATGTTTACAATAGTTAGAAAAGTGCATTATAATAAAAGAAGTATTAAGTTCATATAGAAGGAGGGGAATGGGATGGAGCGCATGTTTCGCGTTCTCGGCTTTTGGACTGGTATTTTTTCAGTCATGTTTTATCTAGGGGATTTGTATGGGGCAGCACTATTGTTTTTAGGACAAACAGGATTTTTTGTACTTTTAAGTTATTTAAAATTAACAGAGCGCATGTACATTTATGTATTCGGCGCATATTTAACAGTTTTCTTCATTGGATTTACATACTATACGACATTCCTTCTTACACCAGGAATAGGACATTAAGATGGCATATACGCCATCTTTTTTTTATATTTAACTCATTTCATAGTTGACTTATAGGTTTTATTGGAATATATTTGTATGTAACAGATTTGAAGGGGGAAAACAGTATGAATACATTGTTAGTTAGCATAAACGTTGTAATTATGCTCCTATTAGTCAGCGTGTTATATTATATGCAGCGTAAGCACGTTTCTTTTAATAAACGTGTATTTACCGCACTCGGACTCGGAATTATATTCGGACTTATTTTACAATTTTTTTATAAACCAACTTCTGAAGTCATTATCCAATCTAATAATTGGTTTAACTTAATTGGAGGCGGTTATGTTAAGTTATTACAGATGATCGTTATGCCGCTTATTTTAGTTTCTATTCTTTCAGCGTTTACAAAATTAAAACTAACAAATAATCTTGGTAAAATTAGCGGTTTTATTATCGGTATTTTACTTCTTACAACGGCAATTGCTGCTGCAGTCGGAATTGCTGCAAGCGCTGGTTTTGATGTGCAAGCAACTGGCTTGCAGCAAGGTGATGCAGAAACAGCTCGCTTAAAATTAGTGGAAGAAAAATTCACTTCCATGGAACAAACACCCATTCCGCAAAAATTATTAGAATTACTCCCTGCAAATCCATTTCTAGATTTAACAGGTGCTCGTCCAACATCAACAATTTCTGTTGTCATTTTTGCAGCGTTTATTGGGATTGCCTTCTTAGGAGTGAAAAAGAAATATCCAGAACAGGCAGAACAATTTAAAAAGATGCTCGATGCCGTATATGCGGTCGTAATGCGGATGGTGACATTAATTTTACGTCTTACTCCATATGGCGTACTTGCTCTTATGGCAAAAACAGTTTCAGGTAGTGATATCCAGGCCATTTTAAAGCTTGGAAATTTTGTATTAGCGTCTTACGTAGCACTCATTGTTATGTTTATTATTCACTTATTACTTATCGCTCTTTCTGGTTTAAATCCAATCCAATATTTGAAAAAGGTATTCCCTGTTTTAACATTTGCGTTTACCTCACGCTCAAGCGCAGGTACACTGCCATTAAATATTGAAGCGCAAAAAGAAAAACTAGGCGTTTCAGAAGGAATTGCAAACTTTGCGGCATCCTTTGGTGTATCAATTGGTCAAAACGGATGTGCCGGTATTTATCCTGCAATGCTTGCGATGATGGTTGCACCAACTGTTGGTATCGATCCGTTGCAACCGCAATTTATCTTAACGTTAATTGCCGTTGTTGCGATTAGTTCATTCGGCGTTGCTGGTGTCGGAGGCGGAGCAACATTTGCAGCACTCATCGTACTTTCTACAATGAACTTACCAATTGGAATTGTCGCTCTATTAATCTCTGTTGAACCATTAATTGATATGGGACGCACAGCTTTAAATGTGAGCGGTTCTATGACAGCTGGTTTGATTTCTAGCAAATGGCTCGGAGAATTAGATGTAAATACGTACAATGAAACAGTCAATAAAACTGAAGAAGTTGCATTATAAGAAAAACCCCCTGAACATTCAGGGGATTTTCTTATTTGTATAATCTATTTTTTACAAATACCCATGTTCTTCACACCAATCATGAAATTGCCGAACATCTACATCAATTAAAACAATATCTTTTAATTCAATATCAATATTCATATCGTCAATTACAATCGCATATTTTGTAATGCTCTCCGTATCATTTCGTTTTACGATTCCAATTTGATTCCGATACGGCCCATCTTTTACATATGCTTTTTGTCCTGTAATATCAAAGTTCAACATCTTCACCTCTTTCATTTGCTCCATTTCTGTATATATATGATGAAACAATGAAAGAGTCTCCTACTTTTTGCTTTATTACAATTATTTTTCATTTGTTTTAATTGTATAAAATATACATAAAAATTCATATTAGAAACACATTGATAGCGCTTTCTAAAATATACTCATGTTATACTAATACAGTGAAACTCCGATTAGTGGGGACTTCACTAATAATCAATTTCACACATCGTTTTTTGTAGGCCTTTATTCTTCACTACCTTTTTGACTTTCTCACAGTCTTGAGGCAGAGGGCTTATTGTCCGCAAATAGCGAGATAAATTGAAATTTCCATCAGTGGGGGTCTTACTGCCCAAAAGTAGCGAGATAAAATCGAATTTCTTAAAGAGGAAAAAAAATGAATACAGTAATCATTACAAAAATCATCGAAACCTTAAAATCATATGGATTTCAAAATGCAGCATATTGTGAAAAAACAAAACAATATTTGTTTCACAACGAGACAGATATTATGAGCGGTTATGCAGAAATAACATATAGCGCTCAATTTGAAAAATTCAGCGTACAAATCCATCCTATTGAAACACATCACCTTACAGAATTGCAAGAAGTCGAGAAGCATATACAATCTTGCATACGAAAGGTTGAGTATTTAAATACAATCATTGAAAAGCAATATAAAAGCGCAGAACGTATACAAAAAAGAACGTGCTAAGCACGTTCTTTCTTTATACATTCATGTTTTCTTTAATTTGAAGACCTGACGCATTCTCTAATAATTCAACTGCTTCTTCTAATGCCATATCAAAAATCGTTTGTTCACCTTCCACATAAGGAAACTTATGAAAACGCTTCTCCATTTTTTTCACTGCATCAGATGAAAACGTCGCACTATCTACACTAAATTCTGATTCCAACAACACAATACAATCTAATAGATGAAATCCTAAACCATTTATAAAGGAAATAAACTTCTCTTTTGACTGCGATGATACAAAAACGTTACGCTCAAGTTCATAAAATAACTCTTCGCCTAAGATCTCTTCCAGTTCATCATCATGTTCACGATTTATAATCTCTTCATACCCATAATCATCAACGAGTTCTTCTACCTCTTCTCCATCTTCAAATAGTAATTGTGCTAAAAGTGCATCTTTCTTATATTCACTTTGCTGTACAACTGTTAGAAAGTTTGTTTTCCACCCTTGTTCTAACTGCATATTTATATCTCCTTTTTATATACTCTTTATTTTTAAATATATACGTTTTTTCAATTGCTTTTTCGCTTTCTCATTACACTGTTTAACAAATGGAGATACGATAGACGCTCTTTGCATCTTACCATTTCTATAAACAAACGGATCAATTAATCGTGCTTTTCCGCCCTTATAACAAATGTCGTATTCTGTATCGTTCTCTTCTAATTCTACTTTTGAATGTAAGGAACTAAGCATCTTCTCAATTTCACTATCTCCACTATTTCGCAACATATGTAATACCGTTTCATCATCGGCTGAAAAATCAGATAGATCCAAAATATTCTTTTGCAGCGCCTCTTGTAATACCTTTGTTAATATATAAGAACCGTATGACGTCAACGGATGTAAAAAGAAATCAATCGTTTCTTTATAATAAGTTTCTGTAAACCATTCTGCTGCCTGTACAGACTGTAAACATATTTGTCCGTTATGAACTGTTACGTCTTCTAAAAAAGAGCACACTTCTTGCTTTGAAATCATTCCATATGTGTATAGATCCCGTAACGTATAGTCCATACGATCTGCACATAAATTTGGCAGAGGTTGTTCTAATAACGTCCATTGTTCCCATTTCTCAATCATTCTATAATCATAGCCATATGTCTGCAAAATAGATGGAATATCTGAAGCTTCAATAACGTCCATAAAAATTTGTTCATGATAATCTTCATCTTGCTCCTCTAATACGCGGTCCACAATGTGAGAAAATGCTGTATGGGATATATCGTGAAGCAAGGCGGCAATTTGTTCTTCTACACTACCACCTAACATTTTTACAAGAATCATAACGCCAACAGAGTGCTCGTAACGTGTTACATTCCACGTTGGATTCACGAGAAAGCTTGCACCACCTTGATGAATCTTCTTTAGACGCTGCACTGCTTTTGATTGCAATAGTTCCGCGAGCACGCCATCTATATGATGTTCACCATATATAGTATCATTAATTGTAATCAAACTTTTGCCCCCTCTAACACTTGTTGAATAAATTCTTCTATACTACCTTCAACTATATGTACTTCTGGTAAATGGTAAAACGTTGTATCTAAAGAATGATTTTCACTATACAAATATACCTTTTCATCCCAAGCAAGTGCCATTCCAAATTCTGTATAACTCTCTTTTCCTCTATCTAATAAAAGCAGAAAAACGTCAGCGTCACGCACAGCTTGTTTTTCTGCTTTTCCAATATCTCTTAATTGTAATCCACTTGTCGCTTTTTCATTTTTTGTCCAATCATATGTATGAATCCACCCTGCTTGTTTTAGTTTATTAGGGCGGACAAGAGGTTTATTTGTAAAGGTTGAAGTAATATAAAATTTCATACTACTTCTCTCCTTATTATATATAAAATAGACGGGAAATCCTTCGTACGCATGAAAAAAGAGGACGCTTACAACTATAACTCTCTTTTTACTTTTTGATTGCTTTTATCATTTAACATATCTAATTCAGCTTTAATTTCTGATTTTTCTAGTTTTCGTTCTTGTGAAAAATTCCGGCCCATATAAACTATAATACTACCAATATATAATACTAAACAAACAACTAGAGCAATATTTTCATAGAGACTTAGCCCCAACGTAGTCACTCCTAATCTCATCCGTATTTTCACGCGTCAACAATTAGAATCCCCCTGTCAAATCTATGTTATTGTAACATAAAGTATGCTGTTATCTCTATTTAAAAAGCATGATCTCTATGAAATCATGCTTTCGTTACGTAATCAATAATCGTTTGCAACGCTTCTTGTCCGTTATACTGCTGCATAGATCTTTTATACTGCAAACGATGTTTATACAATTCTTCCACATATTCAACAAGTAACGTTTCCGTTAAATCTTCTTCAAATAACACACGTCCATATCCTTGTTTTTCAAACGACTGTGCATTTAAAATTTGATCGCCTCGGCTCGAAGACTTCGGAAGCGGAATTAATAACATCGGCTTTTGCAGTGTTAGAAATTCAAAAATCGCATTGGACCCTGCACGAGAAATGACAATATCTGTTGCTGCTAATATGTCTGGCAGTTCACCATGAACATATTCAAACTGCTTGTATCCTGGCATACTTTCAAGCTTTTCGTCGAGATTTCCTTTCCCGCACAGATGAACAATTTGATACGTTTGAAGAAGATTCGGCAATGCACCACGCACTGCTTCATTAATGCGTCGTGCTCCTAAACTGCCTCCCATAACCGTAATAACTGGCTTTGATGCAGTGAACCGTAAAAATTGCAGTCCTTTATTACGACTCCCTTGCAAAACCTCTTCTCGCACAGGTGAACCAGTATAGACTGTTTTTTCTTTTGGTAGATGTTTTTTCGCTTCTTCAAACGTAACAAATATTTTTGAAGCAAAGCGAAGAGCAATTTTATTTGCAAGCCCCGGTGTCATATCAGATTCATGTAAAAAAACAGGAACACGGTTTAACCATGCGCCAATTACAACTGGTACAGATACGAAACCACCTTTTGAAAAAATAACATCTGGTTTTAATTTCCGAATGCGTACATACGCATCCATAACCCCTTTCATCACAAGAAAGGGATCTTTAATATTTTTTAAATCAAAATAACGGCGAAGTTTTCCACTTGCTACACCATAATAAGGAATCCCTTCTTTTTCAATGATGGTCTTTTCAATTCCATTATGCGAACCAATATAGCACACGTTCCACCCACTCTTTTGAAAATGCGGTATAAGCGCTAAATTAGGTGTAACATGACCAGCAGAACCTCCGCCTGTAAATATAATCGTCTTCACAGTAAGTCTCCTTTTATAGAAGTTTTACTTTAGATTATAACACACTGAAATAACGTGCTTCTGGATGAGCAAACACCATTGCTGTAACAGAAGCCTCTGGTTCCATCATAAACCCTTCAGTTAAGGAAATCCCAATTTCTTCTGGATAAATGAGACGGAATAATTTTTCTTGATCAGCAAGTTCCGGACATGCAGGGTAGCCAAAAGAAACGCGAATTCCTTGATACTTTGTGCGGAACCGCTCTTCCATCGTCATGTTTGATGAATCTGGAAATCCCCAGCGATCACGTATGAGCATATGCGTTTTTTCAGCTAAGCCTTCTGCAAGTTCAAGGGCAAGCGATTGAATAGCATGGCTGCGCAAATAATCACCTTGCTCTTTCCACCTTTCTGCTACGGCGCGTACGCCTTTTCCAACTGTTACAGCTAAAAAAGCAACATAATCCATTTCATCTCCAACCGGTCGTAAATAATCACCTAACGTCCGGTGCGGTGCCTTCCCTTGTCTTGGGAATGTAAACCGCTCTAATACACGCGTTGGGTCTTTCGGGTCATAAATTAAAATATCTTGGTTTTCGCTTTGTGCAGGAAAGAATTGATATACAGCGCTCGGACGCAACCACGATTCTCCTTCACGAAGCAATTCATCTATTAAGTCATTCAGTTCATGAGCCCTTCTATCCCCTTCTTGCAGCAACTTTTTTACATTCCCTTTTAAACCTAAGTGATGACCAAGTAACATTTGTCGATTTAAAAACGGAGCAAGATGTGCTACTGGAATATCGCGGAGAACGACACGTTTTGTAGAATCTGGTACAATCACTGGCACTGGCGGTAATTTTTCAATTTGAACTGGTACCTCTACTACTTTTTTCTCTTCTTTTGCAACAATATGTAAGTGGCGCTTCGCTTTTTCTTCACGCATCTTTTCGCGTTCCTCTTCGTGTTGCAGACGATTGATAAGATCTAACCCTGTCATCGCATCGCTTGCGTATAAGACAAGTCCTTGGTAAGAAGGAGAAATGCGCGTTTCTGTGAATTTCCGCGTCAGCGCAGCTCCGCCGACAACGATGGGAACATCGATATTTGCTGCTTTTAAATCTTCCGCTGTTGTCACCATCTGCTGCGCAGATTTAACAAGTAATCCTGATAATCCAATAATATCAGGATTTTGTTCTTTTACCTCTTGAATAATACGGTCAGATCGTACATTAATACCGAGGTTCACAATATCATATCCATTATTCGATAAAATAATTTCCACTAAATTTTTACCGATATCATGTACATCCCCTTTTACTGTAGCAAGTAATACTTTCCCTTTCTTCGCACTATCATTTGTCTCCATATATGGCTCTAAATAAGCAACCGCCGCTTTCATGCTTTCCGCACTTTGCAACACTTCTGCAACAATCAGCTCATTATTATTAAATAAGCGTCCTACTTCATCCATTCCTGCCATAAGCGGCCCGTTAATAATGTCAAGCGGCTTTCTTCCTTCATCAAGCGCAGCTTGCAAGTCATCGTGTAATCCTTGCTTCGTTCCTTCAACAATATAATGAGATAAGCGCTCATCAAGCGTTAACGTTTCAGCTGCTACGACTTCTTTCTGCTTCACATTTCGATAAAAGTTTGTAAACTTCTCTAACGTTTCTTTCGTTGTTTCAAACAAAAGAGCGTTTGCTAATGCTTTTTCTTCTTCAGAAATAGAGGCATAGCGCTCTAGTTTTTCAGTATTAACAATTGCATAATCTAAGCCTGCCTTTGTGGCATGATATAAAAAGACTGAATTTAATACTTCGCGTCCTGCTGGTGGTAAACCAAACGAAATATTACTTACACCTAATATCGTTAAACACTCGGGCATCGCTTCTTTTATAAGCCGAATACCTTCAATTGTTGCCGCCGCTGAACCGATATATTCTTCATCACCTGTTCCAACAGGGAATACAAGTGCATCAAAAATAATATCAGATGGACGTATGCCGTATTTTGTTGTTAATAACTCATAACTTCTTTTTGCAATTTCTAGCTTCCGCTTGGCCGTTACCGCCATACCAATTTCATCAATTGTTCCAACAACAATAGCGGCTCCGTACTGTTTAATAAGCGGAATCACCTTTTCAAAACGCTCTTCTCCATTTTCTAAGTTAATGGAGTTAATCACTCCTTTTCCTTGCAAATAAGTAAGAGCTCTCGCCATAACTTGTTCGTCTGTCGAATCGATCATAATTGGCACCTTTAATACTTTCGTCACAGCTTGCAGGAAATTCTCCATATCTTCTATTTCATCACGATCTGGATCTGCCATACAAATATCGATAATATGGGCATTTTTCTTTACTTGTGCCCTTGCTACTTCTGCTGCTTCTTCAAAATTCCCTTCTGCAACAAGATGTTTAAATTTCCGTGAACCAATTACATTCGTACGCTCCCCAACGAATAACGGGCGCATTGCATCTTCATATTGCAACGCTTCAAGCCCGCTAATTCCATGCCCTTTTCTTTCTTGCTTCACACGTGGCTGAAATGATAGCAACGTCTCTTTCATCGCACGAATATGTGCTGGCGTCGTTCCGCAACACCCACCAACAATGTTGACCCAACCTTCTTCTGCAAACTGCTTCACTTTATATGCAAGCGAATGCGGCGATTCATGATAATGACCGTCTTCATCCGGAAGCCCAGCATTTGGATAACAAGAAATATAGCACTCTGATAACTCTGCAAGTGAACGAATATGTTCTCTCATAAACTCTGGTCCTGTTGCGCAGTTTAGCCCTACTGATAATGGATTCATATGCTCTACCGATAAGTAAAATGCCTCAATTGTTTGCCCAGCTAACGTCGTTCCCATCGGTTCAATTGTTCCGGAAATCATAAGAGGAACTTTTTTCTCTGTCTCGATAAATGCCTTTTCAATTCCTAAACAGGCTGCTTTTACATTTCTCATATCTTGACTTGTTTCTACAAGTAACAAATCTACTCCACCACGCAGTAACCCGCGCGCCTGTCTTGTATATGCTTCAATAAGTCCTTCAAACGTCACCCCACCCGTAACACTAATCGCTTTTGTCGTTGGCCCCATCGCACCTGCTATATATACTTCTTTGCCGCTCTCTATTACAGCTCGTTTCGCTAATTGAGCTGCTTTTTCATTTAACTCCTCATCTAAGTGAGAGAGATTATAATCACTTAGTACAATGTTCGTTGCACCAAATGTATTCGTTTCAATAATATCTGCTCCTGCTTCGATATACTCTTTATGAATATGTATAATAACATCTGGGCGTGTTTTTACTAAATATTCATTACAGCCTTCATACTCTTCACCACCAAAATCTGCAGCTGAAAGGTCTTCTTGTTGAATCATCGTTCCCATTGCACCGTCTAAAATTAAAATTTCTTGCTGCAATCTTTCCTCGATTGGTCTCATACATTTATTCCTTCTTTCTGCTCTTTCTTTGCTTGAATATACCTAACAAGTGCTTCTGTCACTTCGTACTTTAAAAATGGTGTAATTAAATAAATACCGTTAAATAATTCCATCGCGACATCAATTAACTCTTGAGATATAAGAATTCCTTCTGCCACTGCTTCTTCTGACGTTCTATGCCCGTCCATACGCCTTCTCACTTCTTCTGGAAGAGTAATACCTGGTACTTCAAAATGTAGAAAATCTGCATTTCGTTTACTTACAAGTGGCATAATGCCAATAAAAATCGGCTGCTCGATATGCTTCGTTGCTTCATATACGTTTCGAATGACTGCCGCATCATAAATGGGCTGCGTTAAAAAATACTCAGCGCCAGCTGCAATTTTTTTCTCCATGCGTTTTACAGCTGCTTCTATATGTCTTACATTCGGATTAAAGGCTCCGCCCACTGAAAAATGAGTAGCTGCTCCAATTGATTTCCCTAAAATAGAACGCCCATTGTTCATTTCTTTAATCATTTTAATAAGCTCTACAGAAGAAAGGTCATATACAGATGTTGCACCCGGAAAATCACCAACGCGTGCTGGATCCCCTGTTAATGCCAATACTTCCTCCATACCGAGCGCTGCTAATCCAAGTAAATGAGACTGCAGCCCGATCACATTATGATCACGGCACGTTAAATGGGTCAATACAGGAATATCATGCTTTGTTAATAACGCACCCATCGCCATATTTGATACACGTGGTGATGCTAAGGAATTATCTGCTAACGTAATAGCATCTGTTCCCGCACGCTTCAACGCTTTTGCTCCTTCGAAAAACCGTTGCGTATCCAAAGTTTTTGGCGGATCAAGCTCAACAATCACTGTCGTTTCTTTCTTCGCTTTTTCTGCTAATGTAATTCGATTCACTGTATTTACACGCTTCGTTGCTATTACTTCTGCACGCTTTACAACTTCTTTAGCTGTTACAGGACGCTCATTTTTAAGTGCCCGCTTCATTGCTTCGATATGAGCAGGGGTTGTACCGCAACAACCACCAAGTAACCTAACTCCTTGCTTAATAAATTCTGGCGCCATCTCTTCAAAATAAGCAGGGCTTCCTTCATATACATAACGACCTTCTACATATTTAGGAAGACCGGCATTTGGATATGCAGATAAATAACCATATTCAGGAATTGCTATTGTTTTAAAAGATTCGATCATATGAAGCGGCCCTAATTGACAATTTAATCCGACCACATTTGCACCATACTCTATAAGCCGCTTCAATACACCATCTACACTATTTCCATTTTGAGTTGTACCAGCTTCGTGAAGAGCAAGCTGTGCAATAAGAGGGACGTTTGTTTGCTTTCGTAATACTTTCACTGCATGAAGCAATTCAAATTCATCATAAAAGGTTTCTAATAATAGCCCATCAACATTTTCCTCTAGTAAGGCATTTGCTTGCTCTAAGAGCATAAATTCTCGTTCCATATCAGTCGTTGTAACTGCTCCAATGTGTTTCATACCACCGATTGTTCCAACAATTACATTTTTTTCTGTCACAGCTGCTTTTGCATGTCTTACAGCGGCACGATTAATTTTTCTTACGCGATCCTCCAGTCCATACATGCGAAGTTTTCCTTCATTTGCTCCGTATGTATTTGTTTGAATAACATCTGCTCCGGCTGCAACATATTGTTTATGAATCGAAATAATCCGATCCGGCTCAGATAAATTCAATTCTTCAAAGCAGCTTTGTAAACCATGAGAGTGTAACAATGTTCCCATTGCCCCGTCCCCAATAACAATTCCTCGTTGCAATAAATCTAGTAATTTCACATATCTCCCTCTCTTCTTTTCAATATAAAAACCCCCCTCTTCTCAATGAAGAGGGGGACAGTATTTCATCCTCCTCTTATCATTCAGAACAATTTGTTCTGCAGGTCTTAGCACCGTCTCAAACATGTTGTTTGAAGGTTGCTGGGTTTCACAGGGCCTTTCCCTCCACCACTCTTGATAAGAGTTTCATTCTATTGTGAATGCTAAAAGTAAACATCATCCGTTCACTCATTAACAATCTTTGTTAATTTTTTCATTAATTTAGCATGTTGAAGTGAGAAAGTCAACGAAAATAAAGAAAAATAAAATTATTCAAAATATAGTTGCACTTCTTTCTAAATTTGTTGTAAAGTAAAAAACATAATAAAAAACTTCATATTTCGAATTCTTATCGAGAGAGGTCGAGGGACTGGCCCATTGACGCCTCAGCAACCATTAACAAGCTTTTTATTTGTTAATAAGGTGCTAATTCCAGCAAATTGAGAAATGATTTGATAGATAAGAAGAAGACTATATTCGTCATATATAAGCCTTCTTCTTAGAAGGCTTTTTTATTTTGTATAAGGAGGAATTCTATTATGTCTACAATTGAAACGAAGCTTGCCCAAATTGGAAATCGCAGTGAAACAACAACAGGAGCAGTCAATCCACCCGTTTACTTCTCCACTGCGTACCGCCACGAAGGAATTGGAAGGTCAACAGGGTTTGATTATTCCCGAACAGGAAACCCAACACGTCTTCTATTAGAGCGCGCAATCACTGACTTAGAGCAAGGAGAACAAGGCTATGCCTGTAGCTCAGGAATGGCTGCTGTTCTTCTTGTCCTTTCACTATTCCGATCTGGTGACGAACTTATTGTATCTGAAGATTTATACGGCGGAACATATCGTTTATTTACAGAGCACGAACAAAAATGGGATGTTCGATGTAGATACGTAGATACGCAGCATATACAAGAAATTGAAAAAGCAATTTCACCAAATACAAAAGCAATTTTCATAGAAACACCAACAAACCCGCTTATGCAAGTAACGGACATCGCAGCAGTTGCTACCGTTGCAAAACGTCATAACTTGCTACTTATTGTTGATAACACATTCTACACACCGTATTTACAACAACCATTAACAACCGGAGCTGACATTGTCCTGCATAGTGCTACAAAATATTTAGGTGGTCATAACGATGTATTAAGCGGACTTGTCGTTGCTAAAGGTGCAAAGTTATGTCAGGAACTCGCTCACTATCATAATGCATCTGGAGCTGTATTAAGCCCATTTGATTCTTGGCTTTTAATACGCGGCATGAAAACATTAGCGCTTCGTATGAGGCAGCATGAAGAAAACGCAAAAGCAATTGTTGCCTATTTACAAGGGGAAGAATCTATAACCGATGTGTTTTATCCAGGAAAAGGCGGTATGATCTCTTTTAAACTGAAAAAAGAAGCATGGATTGATCCGTTCTTACAATCTCTTTCTCTTATTACGTTTGCAGAAAGTCTTGGCGGCGTAGAAAGCTTCATTACATACCCAGCAACACAAACACATGCTGATATACCAGAAGATATTCGCACTGCCCGCGGCGTTTGTAATCGTCTTCTCCGTTTTTCCGTAGGAATTGAGAATCAAGATGATTTAATTCAAGACTTACAGCAAGCACTCAAACAAGTAAAAGAAGGAGTGAGAATATGAGTTATTCCATAGATACACTTTTACTCCATAATCGTTTTAAGCATGACAAACAAACTGGAGCTGTCAATGTTCCTGTTTATAACACATCCACGTTTCATCAATTTGATGTAGATACATTTGGAAAATATGATTATAGTCGCTCTGGAAATCCAACGCGCGAAGCTCTTGAGGAGATGATTGCTTTACTAGAAGGGGGAAGTAAAGGGTTTGCCTTCTCATCTGGTATGGCTGCTATTTCAACAACTTTTCTTCTTTTATCACAAGGAGATCATGTCCTTATTTCTGAAGACGTATACGGGGGCACATATCGAATTGTAACTGAGGTTCTCTCTCGTTACGGCGTTTCTCACACATTCGTTGACATGACAAATTTAGAAGAAGTAGAACGAAAGATTCAGCCGAATACAAAAGTTTTTTATGTTGAAACGCCATCAAATCCATTATTAAAAGTGACAGATATTAAAGCTGTTTGTGAGCTTGCCAAATCTGTTGGAGCGCTCACTTTTGTTGATAATACATTTTTAACACCACTATTTCAACAACCGTTAGAACTTGGGGCTGATATTGTTCTCCATAGTGCAACAAAATTTCTTGCAGGTCATAGCGATGTTACCGCCGGATTGGCAGTCGTAAAAGATGAAGAACTTGCAAGGAAAGTTGGCTTTTTACAAAATTCTTTCGGAGCTATATTAGGACCGCAAGATTGTTCCCTCGTCCTTCGCGGCTTAAAAACATTGCACGTTCGCTTAGAACACTCTTCTCGAAGCGCTGAAAAAATTGCAGATTATTTGCAAAGGCATCCAAAAATTAAAGATATCTACTATCCTGGATTACCGTCCCACGCCGGATATGAAACGCAGCACGCTCAGGCAAAATCAGCAGGAGCAGTTCTTTCCTTTACACTAGAATCTGAAAATGCACTACGCCAATTTCTAGCACATATTCAGCTTCCGGTATTCGCCGTTAGTTTAGGTGCTGTTGAATCGATTCTTTCGTATCCGGCAAAAATGTCGCACGCTGCTATGTCACAAGAAGAACGCGAAAAACGCGGTATTTCAAATTCACTACTGCGCTTATCTGTTGGATTAGAAAATGCAGATGATTTAATTGCAGATTTTGAGTATGCACTTACGTATGTAGGAGAGGCTGTTATTTCTTAATGAGAAACCTATATAAATATTAATAGTGATTATACAAAAGGCCTTCATGCTTCATAAAAAATGTTTTAAACTATAAAATCAAATATTGGTCTGTGAAAAAATAGCTATAGACTAAAAATTGTTTCATATGAGATTCTGGTAAAATTACCATATTGGATCGACAGGCACTGTATCTCAAAAACTCAAAAAGTTCCTTCAGAAGATTGAAGGAACTTTTTTCACATATCTCTCGTTATCGGAAGTTACACTTCTAACCTTTTTTCTAAAAAGTGTTGGCTGAATCCTTTCGGGTGATCCTTAAGGAGACCGAATTCCTTATAGCCATGTCTCTTATAGAATTCAGGGGCTTGAAAACTAAAAGTATCAAGCATAATGAGTCTACATTTCTTTTCTTTTGCAATCTCCTCAATCTTATGTAGTAATTTAGTCCCATATCCTTGATGACGTAATTTGTCTTCTATCCAAAGGAAATCAATATGCATGTGATGCCAAAATATTGTTCCTGTTATGCCACCTACTATATTTCCCTCTTCATCTTTTACCATAAAGCTTACATTTTCAAGAGAAGTTTTTATTTCATCTGGCAGTTGTGAAGCATTATATTCTATAACTTTTCGTCTAATATAATCACTATCTTCTTGATTCCCTTATCGGAATATTCGCGTGAAAATTTCCGCTTTTCTGTTTCCCATCCCGAATATCATATCACTTCTAAAATGATTACACTTCAATCTGCATCGTATCGTAAGCAAACGTTATATTCATACCTTCTGCCCGCAATTCAGCTTCGATTTCTTTCAGTTCGTCATATCCAAGATTATCTACTTCTTCAATGTGCGTAATGATTGTATGTTTTGCTTGTAATTGCTTCGCTACTTCTAGCGTATCTTCAAACGTCGCCTCGCGTATACGTTCAATAAAAGCACGGTCTCTTATTTGCTCTTTCTTCTTCCAATCAAACTCGACGATTCCCATCGGCAAAATAGCTACATCTAAATTACCAATTAGGTGAGCGGGTGGTTCCCATTTATATAATTCATCCATTGCAATCAATATCCGCTTTTCTTTTTCTTCTAATAAAAACGCATACACATATTGTTCATGTAAACGAAACGGAGTAACTTTCACTTTATTTTTCACGAAAGATTGCTCATCTCGTAATACGATTAAATCAATCCATCCTTGTTGCTGCATAAATTGCAGATGATCCCACGATCCTAGAAATTTTTTCATATCTTCTGCTACTTGCTCTGGTACATACACAGTAGTAGCCCAAGCTTTGTTCGTTTCAAACGCCATCGTTTCCCAAATTCTCCGGCCCATCGTATGATCAGGATGCCAATGTGAGTAAATCCCGGCTTCTACTTTTGAAATGTGAGATCTCTCTAATTGCAATCGTATTTCTTCTGGTGTATCAATTAATAAATGAAGATCGTGAATAAAAACACTTGGTCCCATTCTACTATATGGTAAACCTTTTTCCCTCGCCTCTTTGCTTACTTTGCTATAACTCCCTGGTCTCGGAATCGGTGTGGCTCCGCCTGTTCCTAAAAATTCTATCCTCATGACTATCCCTTCTTTCCATCCTTATTAATTTCTAGATTGATATATATAACTCCTTTTCTAATTATTCCAAAAATTTTCAATTATATTATTGAAAGAAAAATAAAATATGGTAAAATTGTGACATAAATGAAAATGTTTTTTATTAAGAACAAAAATATCCGTTATTTCAATCTACAAACCTTGATTTACCTCATTGGAAAAACGTCCAAAATTATCTAATTTATTTACACCATGTTCTCTTTTCTTACAGTTTCTTTACTTTAGGGCATTTTTTTTGCAACAACTGTTTTCATTGCTTTAAAATTTTGTTATGTATATTATGGTATAACAGCACGCATGGAGGTGGAAAAGAATATGTTAGAAACCTTTCAAAAGGAATTAGAATTGTACGAAAATAATGCGGAATTATTAAAAGTACTTGCTCATCCAGTTCGTTTATGTATTGTAAAAGGATTAATTGAACGAGGTCCAAGTAACGTTTCTACAATGTATACAGGTTTAAACATGCCCCAATCTACAATTTCCCAACATTTAGCAAAATTAAAAAGCGCTAAGATTGTTTCGAGCGAAAGAAAAGGGCTAGAAATTTACTACAAAGTAGAAAATGAAACGATTATTCAATTAGTTCGCGTATTACTAGGTTAGGAGTATTTAAATAAAAACAGGGTGTATTGTATATTTTTAATCTCATATCTTTAATATAAATATATATCATGAGAAAAAATATAAATACTACATAATCCTAAACAAAACGTCGTATTAACCTACAAAACAAGGCGCAGAGTTTTACTCTGCGCCTTGTCTTATGAAAAAATATGTAGATAATGCTCTAAGTTTAAACACGAAATCCCCTTTTGCTGAATCACAACATCAAAAGCATCACCTATACCACCTTGTAAAATCATAGAACGAATCGCACGATTTTTCTTTTGCTTATCAGAAAACGGATTACGATCTTCATGATTTACAAGCTGTTCTAAAATACCTGCAGCTAGCAAAAATTCTCTTTGCTTCGTATGCCATACTGTTTGTAATCCTTTCTCTTCTCCAACTGTCTTCAAGGCATCCCAATGAATATGAGTTGTTATATCCATCTCTCCTGGAAATTGAAGAGGATCAGGAATCATTTGATGCCTATAATAGCTTCGCAGGCTTCCTTCACGATGAGCTGGATGCGCCCATTCTTCATTTGTATAACCATAATCTATCGTTATAAGCAATCCTTCTTGCAGCCAACTTGTCAGCTGTTTTACATAATCATTCATTTGTAACGGTACTTCAAATCGTTGTCCTTCATATAGTGAAATTTGATGTCTTTGCAAATACTTTATAACACTTTCACTATCCAGCGGTCGCAATACTTCAACAAGTCTACCTTCACTGTTATACTTTACACGTACTTCATATAACATTCTTTCTCGTTTCTCTATCACTTCTACAGGAAACGCGTCAAACAACTCATTTGAAAAAACAATTCCTGTAAAGGAAGCTCCCAATTCCTCATAGGATGCATATTGCGAAACATTTGAAAAAGAAATAAGTTGTTGTTTCTGCAACTCTCTATGAAACGGACTCACCTCTATAATTGAGTATTGCATATTTTCAAACGTATCAGGAGATATCGTTTGCCACTCTTGTAACATGTCATACGCAAATCTTCCTGTTCCCCCACCAATTTCACATATATGCGGTGAAACAACTTCTGATTTCACAAGCTGAATAAAAAAATGAGCAAATGTTTTTGCATAAACAGAAGACACATTACTGCTTGTAAAAAAATCTCCTTGCCTTCCGATTTTTTCACGTTCTTTCATATAATAGCCATTGTTTACGTCATATAATGCAAGGCTCATATATGTACTATAAGAAATAGACTGATCTATTTCTTTTTCCATTGCTTGTTTTAGAACGTGTTCCATCCTCGTACCCCTTATTGTAAAAATGGATTATTTTCTTTTTCAAAACCAATTGTTGTTTCTGGGCCATGTCCACATAACACTTTTGTATCATCCGGCAGTACAAATAACTTCTCTTCAATACTCATGATTAATTCTTGGAAACTGCCTCCTGGCAAATCAGTACGGCCAATGCTCATTTGAAATAAAACATCTCCGGAGAATACAGCATTTGCTTCTTTGCAATAGTACGAAATACTTCCTGGTGAATGACCTGGTGTTTCATACATATCAAATGAAAACGAACCAATTGTTAATACTCCTTCTTCCTCGATGATGTGGTCCGCAGGTTTTGCCGTAATACTACGATTCATCATAAAAATTTGCGAGCCATTACAAGTAGCATCTCCTAGCCAATCAGCCTCCTCTTGATGAACATAAACCGGAATTTGAAAAGCAGTACGTACTTCATCTACCGCACCAATGTGATCGAAATGTGCGTGTGTTAATAAAATAGCTAACGGCTTTAACTGTTCTTTCTTTACATAATTTACAAGTTTTTCTCCTTCACTACCTGGATCAAAAATAATACATTCTTTTTGATCATTACTTAAAATATACGCATTTGTTTGCAGTGTGCCTAACGGCATCTGAATCCAATTCACTCTTAATCTCCTCCAGTCGTTACACTCATTTTCATCATACAACATTTTCTTCTCATAAGAAAAGAAACGATACCTCGACAACAATATGGAAAACATGTACAATAAAAATGAAAAAATATTACAAAAACTCAAGCAAAAATGAGAGAGTAGAGGGGGATATGTATGGGTCTTGTTATTATTTTTGCGTTAGTCACTCTGTTAGGTGTATACTCTTCTCTTAAAACGTTGCGAGATAAGAACCTTCTTGCTGGAGGTTTTTCCGTTGCAACTGTACTTGTTTTCGGTTGGTTTACAGTCATGACCTTTATAAATAATGGCTATCCACCAACACATTAAGCAACTTGTCTAAACTCTCTACATACATCATGACTTCTAGCATATGCAAAAAGGAAGGGATCCCCCTTCCTTTTTCTTATTATGCTCGCAAAAGATTATTCATTTGTTAACCTTCAACACATATAAAGATTCACTTTACTTTGCTTCATAAATATACTTTTTCACAAGCCAAGCACCGCCGATTACTCCAGCATCATTTCCAAGTGCCGCAATTGCTAGTTTTGTGCTTTTAACAGCACGTGGAAATGCATATCTTTCGAAATAGCGTTGAATTGGTTGCAGCAATGCATCACCTGCTTTTGATACGCCACCACCAATAACAATTTTTTCTGGATTTAATGTACTAGAAAGGTTTGCCACCGCTAATCCTAAATAAGAAGCAACTTTGTCTACTATTTTCGCTGCTAATATATCACCTTGTGCAAGTGCATCAAACACGTCTTTCGATGTAATGCTTCCTTCTTGTTCTAGCATCGAACGTAGTACACTTGCTTCATCTGTTTCCTGCATTTTTTGCATCGCAATGCGTACAATACCAGTTGCTGAAGAAACCGTTTCTAAGCATCCTGATTTCCCGCAATTACAAGCAAAACCATTTTCTGTTACAACTGTAATATGACCAATTTCACCAGCTGCTCCGCTTACACCATGTACGATTTCACCATTTGTGATGACACCGCCACCAACACCTGTTCCAAGTGTCATACAAACAATATCCTTTGAACCTTCTCCAGCACCTTTCCACATTTCTCCAAGTGCTGCAATGTTAGCATCATTATCAACGACAACTGGTAAACCAGTTTCTACTTCTAATAAATCTTTAAGAGGATAGTTTTTCCATCCTAAGTTTACTGCTTCATAAATCATTCCAGAAGCAACATGAACAGGTCCTGGGGCACCCATCCCAATTCCGATTAATTTGCTTTTTAACTCACCTAATTCTTCTAACTTTTTATCAATTGCTTTCGCAATATCAAGTGTAATATGTTTTCCCTGTTCACTTATATTTGTCGGAATCTCCCATTTATGTAAAAACTCACCGTAAATGTTAATAAACGCTAACTTAATTGTTGTTCCACCAAGATCAACACCAACCAACCATTTCTCTTCCATTTTACTATCCTTCCTTCATCGATTTCTTCAGCTAATCGCGGCCAATAAGACCCCCACCTCAAGATTCTGAGGAAACAAAGAAGATAGATGGGGAATAACTGCTGACATGCGCCCGATTGGTTCAACTAGCCATCAGTGGGGGGATACCCCCCCCACTGATGGCAATTTCACTTTATCTCTTTTTGAATTTCCTGCTTTAATAAAAATAAGGCAGTTTGATAATCTTTTGGCTCAATCAGCTGTGATTTATATAATTCACGAAGCTCATCGCCCATTAATTGTAAGTCCGCAACACGGTCTCCTGTATAAATAATCGTTCCAAATTTCTTTAATAATTGTTGAATATCATAAACAGATATCATTCTTTCACCCTCTATGTCCACTTACTATAAAAACATAATAAGAAAACGTTCACATATTTTATTATAATAAACATGAAAAAGAATCGTCAATTTATAATTGACCTATGTAAGTTCCAAAATAGAGATTGTTTCTTTTTCTGTAATAATTTTTTGTACAGTTTTATCAAACGGTTCAACTGGGATATGAGAGACAATTTGAAAATCAAAAACTAATGATAGCGTTTTCTCTTTATAGTTCACAAGATAACGATCATAATATCCTCCGCCATATCCTACCCGCTCTCCTTTTCGCGTAAACGCAACACCTGGCACGAGAAGTAAATCAATCTCCTCTGCTGATACCTCTTCTGTTATAGACGGATCTGGCTCTCGTAAATTCATATAAACCGTTTCTAATTGTTCAAAATTCGTAATTTGGCGGAATGTCATTGTTCTCGTTTCACGATTACATTTTGGGACAACAATTGCTTTCCCTTCTTCCCATGCCTTTTCAATAATTGCATATGTATTTACTTCACGTTCCATAGAAAGTGTAATCCCGATTGTTTTTGCCTCAATCCATTCTCGTTGTTTATATAAAGAATCCACAATTTTTGCTGATAAAGTCGTATACTGTTCTTCCGATAAAGCATTCATACGCTGCAATATTTCTTTTCGTAATCTTTTTTTCTCTTCCTTCATCATAAATTCCCCCTATATACAAAAGAAACAGTAGGAAAATATCCTACTGCTTACTTTGTTTCGCGGTGTAACGTAGACTTCTTGTCACGCTTGCAATATTTTTTAAGCTCAAGACGCTCAGCGTTGTTACGTTTGTTTTTCTTTGAGATATAGTTACGATCTCCGCATTCTGTACATGCTAGAGTAATATTTACACGCATTCTTATTTCCCTCCAGTCACTAATAACTTAAATCAGACTATACTATAATACCACTTTTAAAATAAAAATTCTACACCTTTTGATATTGTCTAATTTTTTCTATAAGAGTATTCATATTTTCCTTTGCTATGACTGGATTTCTTGCTTGAGAATACACAAGAAATTTCGGTTGATTTACATCAGAAACAACATAGGACCACTCTTCTTCCGCATGTGTAAACTTAATTCCCTCTAATACCTCAAACTCCCGCTGTGCCATGTCTCTAAGCAACATCCCTAACACTTTTCCTTTCTCATTCCACGAACAAACTACCTCGTCACATAATAAGTAAAGTGGTGGATATTGCTCTAACATTGCCGGAAGTGTCTTCCCTTGAAGAACAATTAACTCCAATAATTTACCAATTCGAAATAAAATATCTTGCTGCCATCTCATTTGAAATAATTGCTTATTTTCATTCTGCATATAAAAAAGAAGATAACATTCTCCTAACTTTAATGGTAATGGATAGACACATTCATCTTTTTCAAATAATAAATTTGGAATATCAATCTCCTCACAATTTGTATTTTTGTAAATATTCCCATAAGAATCATATAACTCAAATGTATTTCCCTGTTCCCGAAACATAATAGCCATATCTGCTTGACTCGATTTCATTAATGACTTAATATGCTCTTTTTTCTCAGCCGCATATATCCACGTTACTGTGCAGCCAATTTTCTGTAAAAAAGATAGTAACAAAGACTGAAACATTTCATCGCACTTATTTATAAGAAGATGGAATGTTTGTTTTTTTATAGCTGGTACATCTATTAATTGCAGAGCAGATTCAATATACATTTTTGAACAAACATGTATGACTTCGTTATTACCGATTTTTTTACAATCGACATATCGAAATGACTCCGCCATATACAAATTTTCTATTTCTTTTTGCTTTTTATATGTTAATCCCGTTCCTTCTTCATTATAAAATTGAATGACTAGTTTCTCATCTTGCCCCTTATAAAAATACACACCGCCAATGACATTTGTTTGCCCGACCGCATATCGAAAACAAGACTCATTTATTTCTTGGCATTCCATTGTATGCAATCCCACTGTATGAACAGCATGTAAAAAAATATGTTTAAACATTTCTACTTCTGCATGTGCACTGCTGCCAATCAGCAAATTTCCTCCTTCTTCTAATAAAGAACCGTATGCCATTGCCAATTTCACAACAACTTGCGGTGTAATATCTAAATTACTTCTTCCACACATACGACTTTTCTGCAGAAAACACGAAATATTTTCATGCTCTCTAATTCCAGATGAAGCAATAATTGTACTGTTTTCAACCACTTTCTCTGGCCATACTTTTCCCTTCGCCTTGATCACTACATTCCGTCCAATTCGACATTGATCAGCCACAACACTCTTTTCAAATAAAGTAACTCCATCTTCAATAATTGTACTTGCCCCAACTGTTGTTCCAAGCAACTCACATTGCTTTCCTATGTACGTATGGGGGAGTAAAATACTTTTTTGAAGACGAGTATATGCAGAAATCATGCTATGCTTACCGATAATAGAATACGGCTCAATAACAGCTCCTGTTTGTATTGTTGTTCCTTCACCAATAAAAGCAGGACCGTGGATCTTTGTTCCTTTTTCAATTGTCACATCTTCGCCAATCCATACCATTGGCAACACTTCTGTATATGGAATAGGTACATGAACTTTCTTTGTAAGCAAGTCAAATTGCGCCTGACGATATTGAGCAAATGTTCCAATATCAAGCCAATATCCATCCGCTACATATCCATACATGGCTTCTTTGTTTTCCAATAAAGGAAATACATGATGACTAAAATCAAAAAACGTATGAGGTGTAATATAAGAAAAAATCTCGGGGTTCATAATATAAATACCAGTGTTTACTGTATTGGAAATTACTTCGTTCCAGCTTGGCTTTTCAATATATTTAATAACTTCATGACGCTGATTTGTTACAACTAATCCATACGATAACGGATTAGCTACTTCTTTTACAAACATTGTAACTATTCCGTTATGACTGTCATGAAAATCAATCCCTTTTGACAGCTGAAAATCTGTTAGCGCATCTCCGCTAATCACAACAAATGGCTCATCTAAAAACTTCTCTGCTTGTTTTACACTCCCCGCCGTACCAAGAGGAGGAGTGTCTTCAAAATAATAGAGCTTTACTCCCCATTTACTACCATCACCAAAATAATTTTGAATAACGGAACTCATATATTGAACAGTAATAGCAATTTCTCGAATACCATGCTCTTTCAATAGTTCAATACTATATTCCATCACTGGCTTTTGTAGTAGAGGCAACATGGGCTTGGGAAGGTTACATGTTAACGGACGTAAACGCGTCCCTTTCCCTCCTGCTAAAATAACCCCCTTCATTGGCATTCAACCTCCACATTTATGATGTTGAACTGCTTTTTCATACGTGTGTGCGGTTGCTCTTGCAATTTCACCCCAACTATAGTGAACAAGAACATCTTCATATCCTTTATTTGCCACGCACTGAGCAAATTCTCGTTGTTCTATAATAAATATTAATTTCTCACTCAAATTTTGCGAACAACCTGATTCCATTTGAAACCCATTCACACCATCTATAATAATCTCTTGCAGGCCACCCACACGCGAAACCAAAACTGGTCTCTTTGCAAGCATCCCCTCTAATGCAACAATCCCAAAAGGTTCATACAAACTTGGAATTAATAATACATCACACCTTTGGAGAAAAGCTCGTTGTTCTTCCTCTGTAATATGACCGAGAAAAAAGATAGAGTGTTGCAGTCCTCTTCCTTGAACAACTGCACGGTACTGCTCTAACATGGGCCCTTGGCCTGCAATAATAAATATAACCTGTGGGTATAGCTTAATAATCTGCGGCGCAGCTTCAATAATCGTATAAAAACCCTTCTCATTGACAATACGACCAATTGAAAATATAACCAATCTTTCTGCTAAATTATAACGCCTCGTAATTTCTAATGAAGGCGTAACAGCATGAAAGAAATGACGGTCAATCCCATTTGGATGTACAAAAACACCCTCACCATTTACTTCCAAATCTCGTACAACCTCATCTTTCATAAACTGACTACAAACAATCACAATGTTAGATTCTTTTACTAGCTCTTTTTCATGCATATGTATTTGCCATTGCAGTGATGTATAAATTCCACCATTACGTCCACGTTCCGTTGCATGAATGGTTGTAACGAGAGACAAATGTTGCTGTTTTTGCAGTTCCATCGCACAAATAGCAACAAGCCAATCATGAGCATGAATCACATCAAACGTATAACATTTACACAGTTCCTGTGTATAAGCAAACATAGACTTGTTTAACTGAGCAATCCACTCATAAAAATGATACTTTTCACGATCATCAACTGACACACGATGCACATGTACATCATGTACCTTTTCATATGTCGTGCAATGCTCTTCGTGTACCGTTACTACATGCACATAATGTCCATTATGTGCAAGAGCACGGGATAATTCATACACATGTCTTCCAAGGCCTCCTACCATCATCGGGGGATATTCCCATGCCAACATTAAAATATGCAAAGGCTCCATACATCCCTCTTTTCTCTTCACGTAGAAGAATAAAGTGAAACTTCCTTTCATGAACGTTTTTTTTCATGAAAGGTTAGTTGAACCAATCGGGCTCTTACGGATGGTTTGATTTTCTTCTTGCTTATACTTCTTACCAACCGTTTGAGCGGGGTAAAGTGAAACTTTCGTCCCACGAAAAAGTAAGCGTTTTCTTTTTATTGCATTATAATCCATCTTACCACCGCAACAAGCAAGTAACAATAATCCTTTTTTGTCATATTTTGACTAAAAAAAGAGAGGAACACTTTGCATCCCTCTCTTTTAACAATTTTTATTCATTTAATAAATAATGCTTCCCTTTTACAAGATAAAATACATTTTCTGCAATGTTTGTACTATGATCAGCCACTCGTTCAATATAACGTGCAATAAACGACAGCTGTGTAATTTGTCCAATCGTCTCTGGCTGATCTGGAATAGAAGAAATAAACTCACGAATTGCTTTCCCATAAAGTTCATCAACTTCATCATCCATCTCAGCAATCTTTTTCGCATATGTTAAGTTTTCTTCTCTATAAGCTTGAATCACATTTTGCAGCATATCTATTGCAATTCCGAACATATTTTCAAGGTTTTGTAATGATACAGATACTTCTTTTTCACCAAGACGGATTGTTGACTTAGCAATATTTACCGCGTGATCTGCAATACGTTCTAAATCTGTTGCAGTTTTAATAGAAATAAAAATTCTTCGTAAATCACTAGCAACAGGTTGTTGTTTCGTAATCAACATTAATGCAAAGTCATTAATTTCTTCTTCCAAATTATCCATACGATAATCACCATCGATTACCTCAAGCGCCTTCTCTACATCTCTTGTGCGCAATCCTTCCATTGCAATTTCAAGAGCTTGTTTTGCTAATTCACCTAGTTCAATAATTTTTTGCTGTAATGCTTGCAAATCATACTGAAATTGTTCGCGTACCATGTTGGTCCCCCTTTATTCGTTACACGTGCTCCAATATAAGATGAAGCTCTCACCGAAATATTCCAATTGATAAGAACATACGTTTCTCTCTCAAACAGACACTATTAACCGAATCGTCCTGTAATATAATCTTCTGTTCGTTTGTCTGTTGGAGTTGTAAATAATTTATTCGTTTCTGTATATTCCACAACTTCTCCGCTTAAGAAGAAAGCAGTTTTATCAGAAATACGCGCTGCTTGTTGCATATTATGCGTAACAATAACGATACTGAAATCTTTCTTTAACTCTTGAATTAACTCTTCCACTTTTAATGTAGAAATTGGATCTAACGCTGATGTTGGTTCATCCATTAAAATGACATCTGGTTCAATCGCTAAGCAACGTGCAATACATAAACGTTGTTGCTGTCCACCTGATAGCCCATACGCATTATCATGTAATCTATCTTTTAATTCATCCCAAATCGCCGCACCGCGCAAACTCTTCTCAACAATTTCGTCCAACGTTTTCTTATCGCGAATACCATGAATTTTCGGGCCGTATACAACATTTTCGTAGATTGATTTTGGAAATGGATTTGGCTTCTGAAATACCATTCCAACATGTGTACGTAATTCCTCAACAGGATAAGATTTCTCGAAAATGTTACGATTACGATATTCAATCACCCCTGTTGTCCGAACGATTGGCACTAGTTCAACCATACGATTTAACGTTTTTAAATACGTAGATTTTCCGCAGCCACTCGGGCCAATAATTGCCGTCACTTCATTCTCGTAAATACTTAAATTAATATCCTTTAATGCGTGGTCTTCTCCGTACCATAAGTTTAAATTTTTCGTATCAAATACAACCTTTTTTGTCTGAGGTACAGTCTTTTCTTCATTTTTCACCTGTACATTTACTACTGTAGATACCATTTTGAAATTCCCCTTTCATCCATGTCTTTCTTACTTACGATTTCGTAGCCATATTGCAAAAGTATTTATACAAAGCAACAACAGTAGTAACACGATAATTCCAGCTGCTGCTACATGTTGAAACTCCTCCTGCGGCCTGCTCATCCAATTAAAAATTTGAATTGGTAAAACTGTAAATTTATCAAATACATCAAGCGGTACATAGTTTGCAAAAGCAAGTGCTCCAATGACAAGTAATGGCGCTGCTTCTCCAATCGCTCGTGATAACGCCAAAATACAGCCTGTTAAAATTCCTGGCATTGCTGCCCTGATAACAACACGAGACATTGTTTGCCACTTCGTTGCCCCCACTCCATAAGATGCTTCTAACAGAGATCTCGGTACAGATCGAAGTGCCTCTTGCGCTGCTACAACAACTGTCGGCAAAACGAGAAGACTCATCGTTAATGCTGCTGCCAATATACTTTCACCTAACTGCAATCCATATACAAACATTGTTAACCCTAATAATCCAAAAACAACAGATGGCACTCCTGCCAACGTTTGAATGTTGATTTTTATCATTCTTGTAAACAATGATTGCTTGGCATAGTATTCTAAATAAAGAGCTGTTCCGACTCCAAATAAAAAAGAAGTAGGAGTAACAACACTCATAAATAAAATCGTTCCCGATAAAGCAGCTGCAATACCAGCTTCCTCCGGATTTCGCGATGCAAAATTGGTGAAAAAATCAAATGAAATATATGTTATACCTTGTTGAAAAATTTGATATAGTAAAAAAATTAATATACAAAGTGAAAATAACATAGTCATACGAAATGCAATCTTGCATACACGATCTTTCCAAAATCGAGAAGGCATATGTTCTTCTATGTTTCGCTCGTTTAACATGCGCATATTATGTCGCCTCCTTAAAACGACGCATAATATACTGCGCAATCATATTCATGATAAGTGTAAAAATAAATAGTGTTGCTCCGACAGCATACATGCTGTAATAGGTCAGCGTTCCATAAGGAGCATCCCCTAAGCTAACTTGCACAATATAAGCCGTTAGTGTCTGAATAGACTGTGTCGGATCTAATGATAAGCTTGGCGTTGAACCACCCGCAATGACAACAATCATCGTTTCTCCAACTGCTCTTGAGGCGGCTAGCACAATTGCTGCTACAACTCCCGTAAAAGCTGCTGGTAATACAATTTTCTTTGCCGTTTCAAGACGAGTAGCTCCGATCGCAAAGGAAGCTTCTCGCACCTGATGCGGAACAGCACGCATCGCATCCTCACTAAGAGATGCAATCGTTGGAATCATCATGATACCAATTACAATCCCTGGACTAAGTGCGTTGAAAAACTGTAGATCCGGAACAATGCGCTGCAAAACAGGTGTAACAACTGTTAAAGCAAAAAAACCGTATACAATTGTCGGAATCCCCGCTAGCAATTCTAATGCCGGTTTTAATACCTTTCTTGCTGCACTAGAAGCGTATTCACTTAAAAATATCGCACATCCTAATCCAATCGGAATCGCAACAACCATTGCAATGATAGTAACAAGCACAGTTCCATATATAAGCGGTAAAATACCAAACTTAGGATTCTCAAAAAAAGGAAGCCATTCTTTTTCTGTAAAAAAGGAATATATTGATACTCTTTCAAAAAACATAAATGTTTCATTTGCTAAAGTTACAATAATTCCTATCGTTGTAACAATAGAGATACTGGCGATTATTCGTAATACGAAAGGAACCATTTGATTGATTCGCTGTGCATTCTTTCGCTTGCCTATATTTCTTTCAATCAAATGTTGAACAGAAACCGTAACGTGACTCTTATCATTACGAGCCAAAGATGAAAACCCCTCTCCATCCTGACATTATTTTTGTATTTCTGTTAACATTTGCAGCTGTTGATTATATTTATATTGCGGTAACTTCACATATCCAATCTCCTCTACGAGCTCTCCTGCGTGTCTCATCATAAAAGATACATAATTTGCAACACTTTTTTTTGCTCGAATTGAAGAATTGTTTACATATACATAGAGCGGCCTAGACAGCGGCTTATATACCCCGGATTGAATTGTTTCTTTCGTCGGGGGAATACCGTTAATTTTTACGGCCTTTACTTTGTCACGATTCGCGGCATAATATGCATATCCAACAAATGCAATTGCGTGTTTATTACTCATAACACCTCTTATTAGAACATTGTCATCTTCGGATAATGTAACTGTTTTTGTTATGAGCTTTTTTTGTAACACTACATTTTGAAAATAATCATACGTACCAGAATCCACCCCTGGTGCGTAAAATTGTATCGTTTCCTGCGGCCATTTCGGATGAATTTGTGACCATTTTTTCGTTGTTTCACTTTCACTCCATACTGTTTGTAACTCTTCTATTGTAAGATTATCTGCCCACGTATTCTCACGATTCACAATAAGCGTAAGACCATCATAAGCAATTTGAAGTGGCGTATACGGGATGTGATGCTTTTTAGCCAGTTGCTCTTCTTCTTTTTTCATCGGCCTAGAAGCGTTTGTTATATCCACTTCTCCTTTTCCAAAACGATGAAATCCTCCCCCTGTTCCAGATATACCAATGGAAAGTTTTACAGAGGGTTCTCGTTTCGTATACTCTTCTGCTACTGCTTCCATAATTGGAAAAATTGTAGAAGATCCATCAATTTGTACTTTCCCTACAATATTCGCAGCAGAAATAGGTAACGTATGAGCAGATAAAAAAAATATCGATAATATAACCATGGTGTATGCTCTATTACGTTTCACGTAATATTTCCTCCTAGGGCCTTCTGATAACAGAAGTACACATATAAGAATAATGCTGAACTATTAACTCGGTTTTAATAATTTGTAAAGGTTTTGTAAATACCAACATTTTTTATACGTTAACGAACAAGCAATTATGCCGCACTATCAACTCGGTTTTAACAGTTTGTAAAAGTTTCGTAAATATCAACATTTCCTATGCGTTAACGAACAAGTAATTATGCATCTGTAGCCTATCTTCCATCAGTGAATGCTTCCCCTCCTACCTTCTTTGTTTTCTCTGAATCTTGAGGCGAGAGTCTTAATGTCTGCGAATAACGTGATAAAGTGAAACTTCCATCAGTGGGGGTTTTCTTCATCCCCCACTGATGGTTAGTTGAACCAATCGGGCTTTTACGGACAGTTATCCCCGCCTATTTTCTTCGCATATCTCTGAATCTTGAGGTGGGGGGATCTTACTGCCCGTTAATGCGGGATAAATCCCATTTCATTCATTATTTACGAAAACACAACCCTTATTCCATAAGCTTGTACACTTCTGTCATCACTATATGCAGCACACATAAAAAAAAGCACACTATCTTCACAGATAGTGTGCCAATCTTACATATTTTTTATCCTTATTGATTTGTTTTCGTAGTATCTGCTGGTTGTCCAGCTTGTCCGCCAGTTTCTTGCTTTTTCAAATCGAAATATGCGTCCGTAATTCGGCGTGCAATATTTTTGTTTATTGGATTGTGATCATTGGTCATCCACGGAACAACAACAGAAAATGCAATTTCCGGATCAGATGCCGGCGCATATCCAACCATCGTTAAATTATACGTAGTTGGCGATTGACCTAATTGTGCTCTTACTTCTTTTTGATCTGGACCAGCATAAGCTGCCTGAGCTGTTCCTGTTTTTCCGGCCGGATCATATGTCGCATTAGCAAAAGCAGAATGACCTGTTCCATTCGGTGTTTGCATTACCATTTTAAAGCCCTCTTGGACGCGCTTAATATAATCATCTTTCATATCTATTCGATTTAAAACAACCGGCTCCATCGATTCTACTACTGGACCTAAATCTTCTGGTTTTGAAGTCGGCCTGCGAATTTCTTTTACAATCTGCGGCTTCATACGATAACCACCATTTGCAATCGTAGATACATATTGCGCCAATTGAAGCGGTGTATATGTGTCATACTGTCCAATTGCTAAGTCGAGTAAGTTCCCTGGTTTTCCTTCCAGTCCTTTTACTCCAGACACTTCATTTGGTAAATCTATTCCAGTTGGCACTCCAAGACCAAATTGACTATAGTAATAACGCATTGTATCAAAGTCCTTTGGTTTAATACTTAATGTACCATTTGGAACATAATCTACACCTGCGATTTTCATCGCTGTTTTAAACATATATACGTTTGAAGATTGTTGCAGGGCTGTTAAATCATTAATTGGCCCCATTGTTTTCCACGATTTTTTCACCGGCGTACCTTTAAGTTTGATTGGTTCATCAACAAGTACTTCTCCCGGCTGAATTGCTCCTGTTTGATATCCTGTCAAAACAGTTGCTCCTTTTACAGTTGAACCCATTTCATATGAACTCGTCATGGTGCCAAGTGCATAATCTTGTATAGTAGGTTGTCCATTTTCATCTTTGACAAATTGTTTACCAGCCATTGATAAAATTTCTCCATTTTTCGGATTCATCATAACAACAAACGCACGGTCCATATAGCCCGCTTCACCTGTAGCTTTCGCTTTTTTCATTTCTTCCTCAATAATTTGTTCAACCTTCTTTTGCAGCTCCATATCAATAGTCAGAGTTAAATTCTTTCCACTTTCTCCTTTAGATACGTAATCTGTTTCAATAATATTGCCCTTTGAGTCTGTAATATTTTTCACTTCTGCTTTTGTACCATGCAACACGTCTTCGTATTGCTGTTCAATATAACTTTTTCCGACGCGATCATTACGATCGTAATCACGAACTAAGTAGTAATCTAGATTCTCTCGCGGTAATCCCTCATCAGAACTCGTTACACCGCCAAGTACAGTGCGGAACATATCACCATAAGCATAGTTACGATCCCAATCAACCGTAGTGTCTACCCCTGGCAACTTTTCTAAGTTCTCACTAATTACAGCATATTCTTCAGGTGTAGCATCTTTCTTAATAATTTGCGGCGTCATTGTATAACCGCTATCCATTTTACTCTTAATTGCTAACACTTCTAAATCCTGTGGAGTTAATTCATTTAATTCTGCTTCTGTAATACGGTCAAGTTGACGCTGCGCTAGTTCCTTATCGTCAATCTTTTTCGCTGTGAGATCCGCTTCATCTTTTTTCGTAATTTTTTCTTTTGCTCGCTCTGGATTTAACAGTATCCAAAAATCTTTTTTATCCCGTTCTGTTAACTTATCCGTCGGTACATCAATTAGTTTCGCAAGTTGCTTTGCAGTTTCTAAACGTTCTTCAGGTTTCGACCCCTTCATTCTTGTATACGTAATCGTTCGAAGTGGTGTATTATCTACAACCGCACGACCATACCTGTCATAAATCTTTCCGCGTGGAACAGGAGTACTTACCGTTGAGTTTTCCTTTTTGGCTACTTCATTTTTATAATCTTCACCATGTACAATCTGTACCATTCCTAAGCGGATAATAACTGTCGAAAACAGTAAAAACACACAAAAAAACAACACATTCAACCGAAACGGAAGCGTGGCTTTCTTCTTTTTCTTTTTCTTGCTCATACGAACCCCCTCTGCCAACAGCTATGCAAGCGGAAAGGGACACCTTCTTCAGGTGTCCTCGCCACTGTTATATACGTTTTATTATTTTAACATAAAATAGGGCAGAAGTTAACCTTCTCCTTCGGTTGTATTTTGAGTCGTTTGTACAACTTCTAGCCTTGTTGAATGCGCCTTTTCATCATCATATGTGACATTTCGAATCGCAAAATAGATGAGTAAATGTCCAGCACCCAATATTAATAATAAAACGGGCAAGCTTTTTTCTACCGGAAATAACGAAACCGCTAGTAGAAAGCTTAAAACGGAACAAATTCTTCCTCCGTTTAACCATAGTTCACGAACGACAATATATTCTACTCGCCGCTCTTTTGCATATTTGGCTCTGCCAATTATATCATATGTCATCGAACCGTATGGAACAAGAAGAATTGGATATGCCACAGCAATACAAGCTGCATAAATAAGCAATTTCGTATACGTAACATGAAAGACAACTAAAAATACAACTGCATATAAAATGATTCCACCGAGTAAAATGGCTTTTTTTCTCCATTCCTTTTTCATTACACGTGCTACTAAATAATAGCAAATGAAAGAAACAGCAGAATTCACAAGTCCATATTTTCCTAGCGCTAATTCGCTTCCAGAAGCCAAATACACATATACAGAAATAACAAATATAAATGTACCTTCTCGTAAACCTTGAAAAAAGTGAGCAAGTGTAATTCTTCCCCAGTTTTTATTATTCTTTCGCTCTTTCATTACTTCAACAAGTTCATAACGCCCTTCACATTCACGCTTTGTCAGAAAAAAACTGACAACAATTGCAATAGTAAATAAGGTTAAAGACAGAAAAAAAACGAATGTATAACCACTCCACTTTTCCATACGCGAAATGATAAATCCGGATGCAATTGGACCAATCATACCCGAAAATGAGCTAAGCAATCCGAGAAATCCGTTAAAAAAATCACGTGTCTCCGGCTCTGTAATTTCAAATGTTAATAAATTAAATGAGAGCCAGTAAAATCCATATCCCATTCCAAGTAAACTGCCGATTAGTAAAATATACTGCGAAGCATTTGTTCCTGTTAGTAACACAACAATAAAAAAAATAGCTAATGTTGTCACACCGATTCGGAGCAAAATCGTACGATCTACTCGTTTCGCTAATTTTCCGGCAACAATAAATGTCAGTGGTTGTAAAATAACGCTTGCTAAATTATAAAGGCCAATATTCACAAAGTCCTTCGTTTGTTTCCATAAATAAATATTAACAAACGTATTCGACAATGAAATAGCCAACGCATATAACCCGCCAATTATGAGTAATAATACTAAGTCACGATTCACCTCAACATCGCCAATTAAATGTTTCCATTTCATATGAACTCTCCTTTACTTCATGTTCTAGTCTTCCAAAGAAGAACACAATTATGTAAAGAAGAAGGGGTAAAGTGAAACTTCTTTCAACGGAACGTTTTTCTCCATTGATGTGAGCTCTACCAATCGGACCGGTGTGAGAAAACAAAAAAAGCTAGGAGAAGCATCTCCTAGCTTTTACAATTATAATTATTTTGCGTCTTGGTAACGTTTTTCAACTGCGTTCCAATCTACAACGTTCCAGAATGCACCGATGTAGTCAGGACGACGATTTTGGTAATGTAAGTAGTATGCATGCTCCCAAACGTCTAGTCCTAAAACTGGAGTTTTACCTTCCATTAATGGAGTATCTTGGTTTGGTGTGCTTGTTACTTCTAATTCACCATTGTTTACAACAAGCCATGCCCAACCAGAACCGAAGCGAGTTGCGCCTGCTTTTGCAAACTCTTCTTTAAATGCATCAAAGCTGCCGAACTTTGCTTCAATTGCGCCTGCAAGTTCACCTACTGGTTGTCCGCCGCCATTTGGAGAAAGGATTGTCCAGAATAAAGAGTGGTTTGCATGTCCACCACCGTTATTGCGTACTGCTGTGCGAATTGCCTCTGGCACTTCGTTTAAGTTTGCAACTAATTCTTCAATGCTTTTTTCTGCTAATTCCGCATGTCCTTCTAATGCAGCATTTAAGTTTGTTACGTATGTGTTGTGATGTTTTGTATGATGGATGTTCATTGTTTCTTTGTCAAAATGAGGTTCTAATGCATCATACGCATAAGGTAAATTTGGTAATTCATGTTTTGCCATTGTTATATTCCTCCCATTGTATGTATTTGCCGATAATGACTCGGCATACAAATTCATTTTACCCTAATTACATAGGGCTGAAAACAAATTTAACGTATTGCCTCGCTAACATTAAAGTAGCAAATTTTCCATTTCTTTTCAAACGAAATGCTCATACTTTTTGTAAAAAAAGCTTCCTTCTATAAGGAAGCTTATGTGTTATGTATCAATATATGAAATGGATATGGACCCTGTAGGACTCGAACCTACGACCGGACGGTTATGAGCCGTCTGCTCTAACCAGCTGAGCTAAGGGTCCACAATATATACGAATAACTACTAAGGCATCCTGTATGCTCTAGCCAGCTAAACTACCATGGAATGTATAAGTATATATAAAAATGTAAGATAAATTTACCATAATAAAAAGAAATGTGTCAATTGTATTTTCATATCACACATGATATATCTTGTGATTCTTTAGAAACGTACGTTACAATGAGATGGTAAATCAATATATTTAAAAGAAGGAAGTGAATTCATGTCCATATTTACGCAACTGTTTAAAAGCTTATATGCACCAAAAGAGATGGCACTTTTTCGTTTTCAAAAAATCGGAAAAACGATTCTTTACATAATGTTGCTATGTTTACTTGCTACCGTTCCAAAAACGATTCTATTTGGAAGTTTCATTCAAGATGGTATTAGTCTAGTTAATCATTCTATCGAAAAAGATGTACCTGATTTTAAAATTGAAAATGGCGAACTTCACGCAGACATCGACAAACCCATTGTAAAAGATGACACAGATTTTATTTTTGTATTTGACCCAAATGCAACGGATGCAAGCGCATATCCAAACCGAGATGGTGTGTTCATTTTAAAAGATAAAGTGATTTCAACAGCAGAACAAAAAACACAATCATTTCCATATAGTGACTTAGGAAATACAACTTTTGAAAAGAAAGATATTCAAGAATTAGTTTCATTTGTCGATAGCATATATCCAGTTGCTATGTTCGTTATCGGAACACTTATTTACTTATTCCAGCTCTTCATTACATTCCTTGGCGTTACGCTATTAGCATTTATCGGTTCTGCAATGAGCGGACAGCGTAAACTATCGTACAAACAAATTTGGACATTAACTGCCTACAGCTATACAATCCCAACTATATTCTTTATGATAATGGATTTGTTAAAAATTAACGTCCCAGGCTCGTTGTTCCTATTTATTACCGTTGTTCTGATTGTTCTTTATTTAACAATAAAAGAAGTACCAAAACCAAAAGAAAAAAATTCACTATAAAAAATGCCTTCAAGGCATTTTTTTTTTGGACAAGCATATATTTCTCTACAAAGGAGTGAAGAAATATGAAAAGACTTGGCGGTGTCTTATTGTTGCTTGTTCTCGGTTACGTCTTGTACTACGATATGACAATCGGCACTTTACCGTTACTTCATACATATTCCAAAACAAAAGAAACTTCGGCTAAAGCTTCAAAAAACGACCAAAAAGAAAATATATCATCAACAAAATATAAAATCATTGAAGTAAAAACAGGCGATACCGTTCTATCCATTACAGAGGAAATTAACAAAAAAAAAATCCCTTCTATTGAAAAGGTTGTTACAGATTTTAAAGGATTAAACCAAAGTGAATCTCCTGCAAAATTACAAATTGGAAAAAAATACAAATTCCCTCTCTATCCATAACAGTATCACATAATTCTTGTCAATTGCAGCAAAGCGCTGATACAATAGAAAAAGTGAAGCTAGACATTTGGCTTCACGAGACAAATATTGCATACAATATAAATGTATTTGTCTACAAAATAAGAAACTTCTTTTATAAGGAGAGCGATCTATTCGTGAATGAAATAACTCATCGTACAAAAACACGTCCTGTTAAAGTTGGAAATTTAACAATCGGCGGTAATAATGAATTAATTATACAAAGTATGACAACAACAAAAACGCATGATGTGGAAGCAACAGTTGCCGAAATTAAACGTTTAGAAGAAGCAGGTTGTCAAATTGTCCGTGTAGCCGTTCCAGATGAGCGCGCTGCAGACGCAATTGCTGATATTAAAAAACAAATTAATATCCCTCTTGTTGCTGATATTCATTTTGACTATCGCCTAGCATTAAAAGCAATTGAAGGCGGTATTGACAAAGTTCGTATCAACCCAGGAAACATCGGTCGCCGCCATAAAGTTGAAGCAGTTGTAAATGCTGCAAAAGAACGCGGTATTCCAATTCGCATCGGTGTAAATGCAGGTTCATTAGAACGTCACATTTTAGAAAAATATGGATACCCAACAGCGGATGGTATGGTAGAAAGCGCATTGCATCACATTAAAATTTTAGAGGATCTAGATTTTCACGATATCATCGTATCGATGAAAGCATCCGATGTGAACTTAGCAATTGAAGCATACGAAAAAGCATCACGTGCTTTCGATTATCCATTACACCTTGGTATTACAGAATCCGGAACTTTATTTGCTGGAACTGTAAAAAGCGCTGCTGGTCTTGGAGCTATCTTAAGCAAAGGCATCGGTAACACACTACGTATTTCGTTAAGTGCAGACCCAGTTGAAGAAGTAAAAGTAGCGCGCGAATTATTAAAATCATTCGGCCTTGCTTCTAACGCTGCTACATTAATCTCTTGTCCAACTTGTGGACGCATTGAAATTGACTTAATTAGCATCGCAAATGAAGTAGAAGAGTATATTTCAAAAATTAAAGCACCGATTAAAGTTGCAGTACTTGGCTGCGCAGTAAATGGTCCTGGTGAAGCACGTGAAGCTGATATCGGGATTGCCGGAGCACGCGGAGAAGGTCTACTCTTCCGTAAAGGCGAAATTGTACGTAAAGTACCAGAAGAAACAATGGTAGAAGAATTAAAAAAAGAAATTGATAAAATTGCAGCAGAATATGCGGCAAAACAAGAAAAATAAGGTGAAAAAATTCTAATAAAAAAGCTTGTCAGTTTCAAAACTGACAAGCTTTTTATTGTGCACACTTCGGACAGCGTCCATATATTTCGAACTTATGCCCAGTTACTTCAAATCCTTTAAAATCTTTATTCATTAGTTCCATTGGACACGATGTAATTTCCTTCGTTCCCCCGCAATCTAAACAAATGAAATGGTGATGGTGTTCTGTAGTAGAACATTTGAAGCGAAAATGCTTTTCACCATTTAATTCAGTCTGTTCCAAAATACCAATTTCTACAAATACAGTTAAGTTGCGATAAATGGTATCAAAACTTAATCCCGGATAATCATCTTTCATATTAGCTAAAACATCTCTCGCTGTTAAATATTTATTGTGAGCTGCAAATAGGCGAAGCATCTCTTCTCTTTTTCCGGTATGTTTATAGCCTTTCTCCTTCATAAGGTGTAAAGCTTCTGTAAGATTCATAATCATCCCTACTTTACGCAGTTTTTTTCTTCTCCCATAAGATTGCACCAATTAAAATAAGAACTGCTAACACAACAATTGTACCACCTGGAGCGATGTCAAGCTGATAAGAAGCTAACATACCTCCGACTACCGAAATTTCCCCAAATACAATAGAGTAAAAAATCGTTTGCTTAAATCCTTTCGCAATGCGAATACTCGCTGCAACCGGTAATGTCATTAACGATGAAACGAGAAGAATACCGACAACACGCATCGAAACCGCAATCACAAGTGCAACTAAAATAATAAAAATAAAGTGAATCCATTTTGCACGCAAACCTGTTGCTACAGCATATTCTTCATCAAAAGATAATAAGAACAGTTCTTTGTATAATGAAATGATAACAACGAGCACAACAATAGCAACCAATCCAATAATGAGTAAATCACCGCTTGTTACCGCGCTCACACTACCAAACAAATAACTAAATAAATCTGTATTAAATCCATTCGCAAGCGAAATGAACACAACACCAATTCCAATACCAGCTGATAAAATAATTGGAACTGCTAATTCTTGATAATGTTTATATACCGTTCTTAATTTTTCAATGAGTAAGGCACCGCCAATAGAAAATACCATTCCCATATATAATGGATTTAAAAAGCCACCGGTAAATACTGTTTTTTCTAGCAATAAGCTCGCTGCAATACCTGACAACGTAACATGACTTAACGCATCAGCAATGAATGATAAACGACGAATTACAACAAAAACACCTAGCAACGGGGCAACAATTCCAATTAAAATTCCAGCATATAAAGAATTTCGTAAAAAGTCATATTGTAAAAAATCCTGTATCATCGTATCCCCCCGTGATGCTCGTGATCATGCTCTAAACGATGAACATGATGCCCATATAATAACGACATTTCAGCATCTTCTAACTCTCGGAATGTCTCTACATTTCCATGGAAATGTAAATGCTGATTTAAGCAAGCCACATGCGTCACTTTTTCTGTCACCGCGCCAATATCATGCGTCACAAGAATAAGTGTAATTCCTAATTTCTTATTTAAATGTGCAAGCATTTCGTAAAAACTCTCAACGTTTTTTACGTCTACACCTACTGTGGGTTCATCTAAAATCAATAGCTCTGGATCGCTGACAAGTGCTCTTGCAATAAAGACGCGCTGCTGTTGTCCTCCGGAAAGCTCTCCAATATTCCGAGTTGCAAAATCACTCATTCCAACATTGTCGATAGCCTGTCTTACTTTTTCTTTATCAGATTTTGATAAAAAACGAAACAAACCTTTTTTAGAAACAAGTCCCATCGAAACAACTTCAAATACAGTTGCTGGGAATCCAGAGTTGAAGCTATTTGCCTTTTGTGAAACATATCCAATTTTATTCCAATTTTTAAACTTTTTACTATCGACATCAAACAACCGAATTGTCCCTTGCTTCGGTTTTAAAATACCTAATATACATTTCAATAATGTAGATTTTCCCGATCCATTTGGGCCTACTAAACCTAAAAAAGCTCCTTTAGGAACTTGCAATTGAATGTTCTCTAACACATTTCGCTCTTCATAACGAAAGGTTAAATTCTCGATTTCTAATATATATTCCATCATATCTCACCTATTTTAATTCAGAATGATTCCGATTTATTTCTATTTGAATTATATTATAGCTCATTACGAGTTGTAAACCAATCTGTCCTAAAATATACCTCTCATTTTAGACAACCCTTCTATTATAGCAAAAAGCAGAGAAAATCTCTCTGCTTTTAGTGAATTGCTGATTTAAATTTTGCACCTTTTGTTTCTTGCGTATTCATAATGGTAATAAAAGCCTTTTCATCTACTTCATGAACAATCGATTTTAGCTTCGTTACCTCTAAACGAGTAATAACTGCATAGATGACTTCTTTTTCTTTATCCGTATAGCCACCTTTTCCAACCAACTTCGTTGTTCCGCGACCAAGTCGATGTAAAATTGCATTTGATACCTCTTCATAATAGTCTGATACAATAATAACTGCTTTTGTTTCATCTAAACCTTGAATTACTGTATCAATTGTTTTAAAGGCAATATAGTATGTCATAACAGAATACATTGCTTGTTCTACTCCAAACACAAATGCCGCCCAAGAAAAGACGAAAATATTCATAAACATCACAAATTCACCAACAGAAAACGGTAATTTCTTTGTTAGTAAAATACCTAGAATTTCCGCTCCATCTAATGAACCGCCATGCCTAATTACAAGCCCAACACCAACACCTAAAATTAATCCACCAAAGACAGTCGCTAAAATCGGCTCTGTCGTAAAGGGCTGAATAGAATGTAATGTTGACTCAATGAAAGCTAAACATACAACGGCAAAAACTGAAGATAACATAAATGTTTTTCCGATTTGCTTATAACCTGAGTACATAAATGGTAAATTGAGGATTACAACTAAAGTGGAAAAGCTTAGCCACCAAATATTTGGTGTAAGGTAATCTAATATGAGGGAAACACCAATAATACCACCATCAATAATTTTGTTTGGGATTAAAAATAGTTCGAGTGCCACTGCTGCACAGCCAGCACCTATCACAATCATAACAAGACGATACAAAAGATGAATTATACTTTCTTTTCTATGCTGTTTTTTTTCCATGTTACCTCCTTAAATGATTTTTATATAGTTTTATTCTTTTATTATAGCATACTCTTCTTTTTCTGATGAGAAAACAGCCTGCTTTGGAATATATACAAGCATATTCCACATATATTCGGATATGAGGACAAAACAAAGGAGGCAGCACCATGAACCTCATTCAACAGTTTGTAAACAAAAAATTAAACACCATGACTTCTAAAGAATTATTAAAATACAGTATAGAATATGGAGTATCTATTACAAGCGAACAAGCAGACAAAATCGTTACATTAATTCAAGGAAAACATATTAATATTTATGATACTCAAGAAAAATTGCAACTTTTAAAACAAATTGCAAAGATTACCTCTCCTGCTACTGCACAGCAAATCAATACTATATTCCAAAAATTAACAAAATAAAAAAGGGGTTTTCCCCTTTTTTATTGACCTTTAATTTTCTGAAGAATCTCTTCATCAAACATACCGTTTTTCAGCATTTCAATTTCAAATTTGTACGGCGGCTTTTTATCTTGTTTATCCTCACCTACATATGGTGTTTCAAGAATTTTCGGTACATGCTGTAATTGTGGATGATGCACAATGTGATGCAATGTTTTATAACCAATATGACCGAAACCGATATTCTCATGACGGTCTTTTCTAGCACCGCGCTCATTTTTACTATCATTAATGTGCAATACTTGCAAACGATCAATACCTATAATTTTATCAAACTCGTTTAAAACACCGTCAAAATCATTAACAATATCATAACCAGCGTCATGTGTATGACAAGTATCAAAGCAGACAGATAATTTCTCATTATGTGTTACACCATCAATGATTCTAGCAAGCTCTTCAAAGCTGCGCCCGCACTCTGTTCCTTTTCCAGCCATTGTTTCTAGCGCAATGTTCACCGTTTGATCAGTTGTTAACACTTCATTTAATCCTTCAATAATTTTTTGAATTCCTGCATCCGCACCTGCTCCAACATGCGCTCCTGGATGAAGCACAATTTGTTTTGCAGCACCTAATGCTGATGTTCTTTCAATTTCCATACGAAGAAAATCCACACCTAGTTGGAATGTTTCAGGCTTCGTTGTGTTACCAATATTAATAATATAAGGTGCATGAACAACGATTTCTTCAATCCCATGAAGTTCCATATGTTTACGTCCAGCTTCTATATTTAACTCTTCAATCGGTTTCCTTCTCGTGTTTTGCGGTGCCCCTGTATAAACCATAAACGTTGTTGCACCATAGGATACAGCTTCCTCACTTGCTGCTAATAGCATTTTCTTTCCACTCATCGAAACGTGAGATCCAATTTTCAACATGCAATCACCTCTTATAAATACAATAGCTATAATGATAGCATAATTTGTAGAAACCTGACACTGCTAACTTCTCCACAAAAAAAGATAAGGAATCCCTTATCTTTTCTTTTTGCTATATTTTTTCTTAATTTTTTCGCGTTCCCATTCAAGTTTTTTCTTGTAGTTCGGTTTTACTTTTTTCGGTTTCTTCACAACTTTTTGCGCCATAGCATCTAATTTATCATCTGGTTTCTTACGACTTTGACGACGACGACGAGGGCCTAATTCAACCCACTCACCAGCACGCAAATCAACGTGTTGGAATTCAATATGGCGTTGCTTCTCTAAAGTATCTAATGCTTCTTCATCAGCCGGATCATAAATTGTTGCTGCAATACCAGAGTACCCAGCACGTGCAGTTCGACCAACACGGTGAATAAAGAAATCTAAATCGGACGGAATTTCATAGTTAATAACATGACTAATTCCTTCGATATCAATACCACGTGCAGCTAAATCCGTAGCTACAATGTATTGGAATTCTAAATCACGAACTTGTTTCATCATTTTCTTGCGGTCACGAGGGGATAAATCACCGTGAATACGACCAACTTTTAAACCGCGCTCCGCTAAACCATCAGCTACTTCATCAGCCATTTTTTTTGTATTTGTAAACACGATCGCTAAATACGGCTGATATTGCAGTAACATATTTTTCACAAGCTCAACTTTATTACGGTGTCTTGATGGAATAAGATGATGTTCAAGATTAACTGCTGCTACTTGCTTCGGATTAATATGAATATGCTCCGGGTTGTCCATATATTTCTTCATAAATGGTTTTAACTTTTGCGGAATTGTCGCTGAGAAAACAAGCATTTGTAAATTTTTCGGCATACGCGCTGCAATTTTATCCACATCGTGAATAAAGCCCATATCAAGCATTAAATCTGCCTCATCGACAACAATAATCGAAGCCGTATGTACAAATAGCGCTTGCTCTTCCACTAAATCTTTAATACGGCCAGGTGTTCCGACAACAACATGCGGTTGTTTCTTCAACTTTTCAATTGAACGCTGTTTATCTGTCCCACCGATAAAACAACGCGCTGTAATCATTTTGTCTTCTTCACAAAACTTTGTTATCTTGACGATTTCTCCATAAATTTGCTGTGCTAATTCACGAGTTGGAGCTGTAATTACGAGCTGTACTTCCTCTCGGCTTGCATCAATACGATTTAACGTTGGAAGTAAATACGCGTGTGTTTTTCCAGATCCTGTTTGTGATTGTCCGATAATGCTAATGCCCTTTTTCACGACGGGGAAAATCTTCTGTTGAATTTCTGTCGGTTCTGAAAAACGTAATTCACGAATTGCATCTATTAAAAATGGTTGAAAATTATACTGTGTAAATGTTTGCACTGTCATACATTCCACCTTCTTTCTTATTTCTACTGCGTTCATTAATCAGTCAAGTTAACATTATATCGAAATCTATCAGTAAAATCTATCTTTAGTTTAGCTTTTCAGGGGAAAAACTAACCTTCTTACTGTCAATTGCATATTGTGATGTATATTACCAAATTGAAGAAAGGAGGATTTCCTAATGCGTATGAAATCTCCTCCATATCAACAAATGTACGGTCAGCCTCCCTATCCTTATACGATGTATCCGTCACCAGGCATGCAACCGTCACCAGGTATGCAACCGATGATGCCTAAAAAGAAAGGCTTTCTTGCAAAATTGTTTAAAAAAAACGACCCAGCTGCAGAATATATGCATATGATGCCCCCTTATAGACAAATGGAAACCTACTCAAATATACCATATCAGCAAAACCGTCCATATATGCAACCGCAACAGCAGCAAAACCACCCATATATGCAACCGCAGCAGCAAAGAATGATGCAACCTCAAATGATGGCACCAAATGAAACACGCGGAGCAGCAGGAGCAGCAGGAAGTACATCTAGTGGGATTGGCAGCTTTTTCACTAACTTCATTTCAAACCCCACTGGAATGCTAAACAACGTTGAAAAAGTTGTCCAAATGGCCCAATCCGTTGGACCCGTCGTGCAGCAATACGGCCCGATTGTCCGCAGTATTCCTAACATAATGAAAATACTTACATCTGGAAAAAGTACTGAGGAAAAAGAAACAGAAGAAGTCGAAATAATACCTCCCACTCCACCTAAACAAATACCTATTACAAGCAAACCACTTACTTCTCAAATCATGCTTGAAGATGATGCAAACGTAGAAACCTTACAGTCAACTACTCCTAAACCAAAGTTATATGTGTAACATTTCTTTGTCATCCGCTTCCTTCTCCTTTATAATAAAAAGGATTAACTTTATCAAACAAATCCTTTTTTAAAGGAGCGGATTAATTATATGAAAATTGTTAAAATTTCTCCTCGCGGCTATTGCTACGGTGTTGTAGACGCGATGGTCATTGCGCGCAATGCAGCGCTGGATAAAACTTTACCAAGACCAATTTATATTTTAGGGATGATTGTCCATAACAAACACGTAACAGATGCGTTTGAAGAAGATGGCATTATTACGCTTGATGGCCCAAGCCGCTTAGATATTTTAGAGAAAATTGAGTCTGGCACTGTTATTTTTACAGCTCACGGTGTATCTCCTGAAGTAAAGCAGCGCGCAAAAGAAAAAGGACTAACAACAATTGATGCGACATGTCCTGACGTAACAAAAACACACGACTTAATTGAAGCAAAAAAAGCAGAAGGCTACCATATTATTTATATCGGTAAAAAAGGACATCCTGAGCCTGAAGGTGCAGTTGGAATTGCCCCAGATATTGTCCATCTCATTGAGAAAGCAGCAGACCTTGAAACACTTGCCATTCCAACTGATAAAATTTTGGTCACAAATCAAACGACGATGAGTCAATGGGATGTTCAACATATTATGGAGAACATCCAAGAAAAGTTTCCAACAGCAGAATTTCATAAAGAGATTTGCCTTGCTACGCAAGTGCGTCAAGAGGCTGTCGCAAAACAAGCAACTGCTGCTGATTTAACAATTGTTGTTGGCGATCCAAAAAGTAATAACTCTAACCGTCTTGCACAAGTGTCTGAAGAAATTGCCAGCACAAAAGCATACCGCGTTGCCGATGTAAGTGAAATTCAATTAGAATGGCTACAAGGCGTAGAAACAGTCGCTATTACTGCAGGCGCTTCTACACCAACACCTATTACAAAAGAAGTAATCGCATTTTTTGAACAGTACGATCCAACAAATCCTGCAACGTGGGAGCGTAAGCGAAACGTACCATTACAAAAAATCTTACCAAAAGTAAAGGCAAAATAAAGTGTAACTTCCATCAGTGGAGGTTCCCTCACTGATGGAAAGATCTCACCAATCGGGCTTTTACGGGCAGTAAGCCTCCCACAAATAGCGAGATAATACAAATAAATCCGTTATCTTATGAGATAACGGATTTTACTTTGCATTTTATACAAATGTAAATGGATCGGTATGTAATTCTGAAGCATGAATACGCGCAGTAAACTTTCTCTCATCTACTTTTGCTTGTAATTGTTTTTGCACGCCTTTTTTCATCACTTTCTCCACGTTATGCCCTGGGTCTACAATATTTAACCCTAACATCATCGCATCATGTGCAACATGATAATACATATCTCCTGTTACATATACGTCTGCTCCTTTAAACTTCGCTTGCTTCATATATTTATTTCCATCCCCGCCAAGTACCGCTACTTTTTTCACAGTATCATGTAAGTTCCCAACAACGCGAGCCCCCTTCACTTCAAGGGATTCCTTCACACGCTCTGCAAACTGCTGTAATGTCATTTCTTGTGGTAAATATCCAATTTTCCCAAGTCCTAATGTTTCACCTTTGTTCTCTAGCGGATAAATATCATATGCCACTTCTTCATACGGATGTGCCCCTAGCATTGCTTTCATGATTTTACGCTGCAAGGAAGCCGGGATAATTGTTTCAATACGAACTTCTTCCACTTGTTCTAAACGCCCTGTCTCTCCGATATACGGATTCGTTCCTTCTTGCGGCAGAAACGTACCAGTACCCTCACTATTAAACGTACAGTGGCTATAATTGCCGATATGACCTGCTCCTGCGTCACCAATCGCTTGACGTACTGTTTCTGCATGCGAAGAAGGAACAAATACAACTAGCTTTTTCATTTCTTCTGCATAAGTAGGAACAAGCACTTCCGTTTCCTGCAACCCTAAAGCATCTGCAAGTAAATCATTCACACCACCTTTTGCGATATCCACATTTGTGTGAGCAGCATAAACCGCAATATCATGTTTTATACACATTTCAATAATACGCCCGTATGCTTGCTCTGTATGAATTACTTTTAATGGATTAAAGATCAGCGGGTGATGAGCAATAATTAAATTTGCCCCTTTTTCTATCGCTTCTTGTACAACGCCTTCCGTTACATCAAGAGCGATTAAAACATTCTCTACCGATTTATTTAATGCCCCAATTTGCAATCCCACCTTATCACCTTCGACTGCTAAATGTTTTGGGTACATACTTTCAAATAAAGAAATGATTTCATATCCATTCGGCGTTTTACTCACGATAAAACCTCCTCAATCATACGTATCTTCTCTAACACTTCTGCACGCTTTACTTTTGTATCTTCTGTCTCTGTCGCAAGTTCTAATTGCTTGCAAATATTTTTAAAGTTTTTTCGCTCGCTCTCCCATTTTTCTACAAACGCTTCATTTTTCTCTTTCATTAAAAATGGTCCCATTAATAAAGCTTCTTCTTTTTTCTCATTGTACGGTGCAAGGGTATTACCCTGTTCCCCTACTAAAATTTCGTAAATCTTCCCGTCTTCTTTTACAATTTTTTCTTTTATTAATTCCCAGCCATTTTCAATAAACCATTCGCGAATATGATGCGCAGCAATATTAGGTTGTAGAATTAAACGAGTTACACCAATAAGCTTCTCTTTTCCATTCTCTAAAATATCACGAATTAACGCACCACCCATACCTGCAATTGTAATTACATCTACTTCACCTGGCGCGATTACTTCTAAGCCATTCCCTTTACGTACGTTCACTTTATCTTGCAATCCGCACTCTGCTACTGTAGCTTGAGCGGAACGGAACGGACCTTCTACAACCTCTCCCGCTACCGCTTGTGTGGCAATATTATGTAAAATCGTATAGCAAGGTAAATAAGCATGATCCGAACCAATATCTGCAACAGTGGAACCTGTTGGAATTTCAAGCACCACTTCTTCTAATCGTTTTGAAAGCTTTACTTCATTCATTTGTTTCAATTACTCCTTCTCTTTTCAGTCTGTCTCCATGATAAAGAATTTATAGTCGTTGTTGCAAGGGAATAAATCATTTCCCTCCCCTTGCAAAGCATTTATTTTTCAAAAACCTTTCTCCCAATTTATTCATATATCAAAAAATAATTGTTTCATGTAGTCCTCACATTGCTTTGTTACGATTATCTTTATCCTATTTTAAAAAGAAGGCAAACAGAAAGCAAACATAATAAAGTGAAACTTCCATCAGTGGGGGGGTTTTCTTTATCCCCCACTGATGGTTAGTTGAACCAATCGGGCTCTTACGAGCAGTTTACCTCCTACCTATCTTCTTTGTTTTCTCACAATCTTAAGGCGGGAGTCTTACTGCCCACGAATAACGGAACAAAAAAAGACCCTTCGCTTAGGCGCAAAGAGTTATCTATGTAATAAAATATTATTTTTTCTTTGATAACCAATCCGCAACTTTTGATGCTTGATCCGCCGGAATAATACCTGCTGGCATATTTCCTCTTCCTTTTAAAATAACTTCTTGGATTTGATCTTTTGAAAGTCTGTCGCCCACTTTTTGTAGATTAGGACCAACTGCCCCTTGCAACTGATCACCATGACAGCTTGTACAACTTTGTTTTACAATCTCTTCAGGCTTTGCTGCTGTTTGTGTCGTTTTTCCCCCGTGTTTCTTCGCTTCAGCTAGTTCCTTTGATTTATGCATGCCTTGAAATGAAAATACAAACATAATAACAATTCCCAATACAGCAATAAGAGCAAATGGAATTAACGGATTACGCTTCATTTTTTCTTTTTCCCCCTCTATATCCCCTAATAATTTGATGATTCAGTCATTTCTATTGTACTTGAAAACGCTCTACCAGAAAAGACCAAACTATACTAAGTTAAAAATATTCCATATATTCTATCAATTATTCTGCTACAAAATCATGTAAATTTTTGATAAATATCCTCTTTTCTCATCATAAACAGTTATATTTTCCACATATTTTTGCTAGGAATACACGAAATTAATCGAAAAATCGAAAAATGACCATTTGCAAATCAAAAGACAATTCTGTAAAATAAATTACAAGAATTGTAATTGCTTTCGATGGCTAAATTTTAACAAAAATTAACAAAAGAAAAAAGTTTACTCCATATTAATGAAGTAAACTTTAAACAAATCTCTATTCTAAGAAATCTTTCAAACGTTTGCTACGGCTTGGGTGTCTTAATTTACGAAGCGCTTTTGCTTCAATTTGACGAATACGCTCTCTCGTAACGCCGAATACTTTTCCAACTTCTTCAAGCGTACGAGTTCGTCCATCGTCTAAGCCGAAACGAAGACGAAGAACATTTTCTTCACGATCTGTTAATGTATCTAATACATCTTCTAATTGCTCTTTTAATAACTCATATGCTGCATGCTCTGCAGGAGATGTTGCTTCTTGGTCTTCAATAAAGTCACCTAAATGAGAGTCGTCCTCTTCACCAATTGGCGTTTCAAGAGATACTGGCTCTTGTGCAATTTTTAAGATTTCGCGTACTTTTTCAGGAGACAAATCCATCTCTTCACCGATTTCTTCAGGAGACGGCTCACGACCTAAATCTTGTAATAACTGACGTTGAACACGAATTAATTTATTAATTGTTTCAACCATATGAACTGGTATACGAATTGTTCTTGCTTGGTCCGCAATTGCACGTGTAATCGCTTGGCGAATCCACCATGTTGCATACGTACTAAATTTATACCCTTTGCGGTAATCAAACTTTTCAACTGCTTTAATTAGACCCATATTCCCTTCTTGAATTAAGTCTAAGAAAAGCATACCGCGGCCAACATAACGTTTTGCAATACTTACAACAAGACGTAAGTTTGCTTCTGCAAGGCGACGCTTCGCTTCTTCATCGCCTTCTTCAATACGTTTTGCAAGAGCAATTTCATCTTCAGCAGATAGTAAGTCAACACGACCAATTTCTTTTAAGTACATGCGCACAGGATCATTAATTTTCACACCTGGCGGTACACTTAAATCATTTAAGTCAAACTCTTCTTCTGCTTTGGCTAATTGACGTGTGTTTGGATCTTCATCGTTGTCGCCAACTAAATCAATTCCTTGTTCACCTAAATATTCATAATATTCATCCATTTGTTCGGATTCAATATCAAATCCGCTCATGCGTTCTGCAATCTCTTCATATGTAAGAACGCCACGTTTTTTTCCGAGCTCTGTGAGTTGCTCTTTCACTTGCTCAAGTGTTATATCAGTTTCAATTTGTTTAGAACGAGCTGGTTTATCAGCCATTTGTTCCCCTCCTTACGCGAGATACAAACAATGATTATAATAAGTTTTTATACAAAAAGCTATTTTCTTGCTTTTCGCTTTTGTAAATACTCTTGGAAAAAACGCGCTGCTGCCAAATGGTCTTCTTTTTCCATTTGCTTGAGCGTAAAAATATTTTCCATTTTCTTTATTTTTTGCTTATGCCGACGCAAAGCATCTACGTTACCTTGAAGCAATTCTTCTGAGTATTCGGGATTAATCATTTCATCTGTTGAAATATTGGTTACAATATTTTTTAACTTTTCATCAGAAAGCCAACTTAAAAAGTTTCCGACTGACGGTTCATTTCCCTTTTCATAATATGCGTATAGCTCATATAAAATCCCTTTATGTTCTTCCGTATGAAAATCTTCTATATGAGGCTCGATACGAAAAGCGATATCTACACTTTGCAACATATGATAAATAAGCTCTCTTTCAGCTCTTTCAAAACCAGAAAATTTCGGCTTCGCATGAACAATTTGAGAAGGCTGCGAAATTGGCTTTGTCTGTTTTTGCTGTACCTTTTGTTCTTTGCGATATTGGTGCAATTGCCCAAGTAGTGTTTCCATTGAGTAAGCAAATTCCTGTGACAATGCCTTCAAATACGATTCTGCCTGCATTGCGTCTTGCAATGACGCTAACTCTTTTAAAACACTTTTCACATAAGCTTCTTTTCCAGATTCATCTTGCAAATTTTTCCCTAAACGAAGATAATTTATTTTAAATCCAACAAAACTTATACTTGCATGTACAAGTTTCTGAAACTGTGTTGTCCCGTATCGCTGTACATATTCGTCAGGGTCTAATTTATCTGGCATAGAGACAACTTTCACTTCACAACCGGTTTGCAATAACAATTGTCCTGCTTTCATTGTTGCTTCTTGTCCTGCTTTATCACCATCATAGCAAAGAACAACAGTTTCAACATTACGCCGCAGAAGCTTCGCCTGTTCCTCAGTTAAAGCAGTGCCCATTGTTGCAACAGATTCTTCAATTCCACTTTTCACAGCTGCTAAAACATCCGCATATCCTTCAAAGAGAAGAACTTGCCCTCGTTTTCGAATAAATGGCCTTGCTTGATGAAAATTATATAGTAGCTTGCTTTTATGAAAAATAGGCGTTTCTGGGCTATTCAAATACTTAGGAGTATCATCTCCTAATGCCCGTCCACTAAAAGCAGCTACTTTTCCTTGCAGTGTATGAATTGGAAACATAACTCGTCCACGAAAACGATCATGATAACTGCCATCCTTCTCACTGCGAACAAGTAACCCAGCTTGTTCCATAACAGCTGGTGAGAAACCTCGCTTTTGCAAGATTTTCGCCGCTGCATCCCAAGCAGGAGTGGCATATCCAATTTCAAATTTTGCAATCATTTCTTTCGTAATACCTCGCTCTAGCAAATACGAAAGCGATTGTTTCCCATCTTCTGTATTTACTAAAAGATGATGGTAATACTTTTTCAAAAGCTCATGAGCTTGCAACATAATCATACTATCATCAGATATGTTTTGTTTTTGCTCTAAGTCTGATGTAAAGTTAGCAACAGGAATTCCATTTCGCTCACCTAATTTTTGTACAGCTTCCACAAAAGACAGTCCGTCTATTTTCATTAAAAAGGAAAAAACATTTCCCCCTTCTCCACATCCGAAGCAATGAAAAATTTGCTTATCAGCAGAAACAGAAAACGACGGTGAGTTCTCGCCATGAAAAGGACAAAGCCCAAAATAATTTCGACCTTGTTTTTTAAGCTGCACATATTCCCCAATGACTTCAACAATATCAGACGATGTACGAATTTGTTCTACAACTTCCTCGGGAATTCTGTTCCCCATAACTCCATCTCCGTGTCGTATTTTGTATTCGATACAAACTAAAGAATTCCTTTATAATTCGACAATATTTTTTCTAAACTAGACAAAAAACATTGTCCATCACACTTAGAAAATGATTTTGGCCCTTTTGTAAAGGTTCCTTGTCTACGTAACTTCGCAGATACATATCGATTATATAAAATTGTATCCATATGCTCATCGGTCACAATTGTGCCGCGCGGAGATAATACGTATACTCCTTTTTTGACGAGAAGACCAGCAAATCCCATATCTTGTGTGATAACGAGATTTCCTGCTTTTGCACGTTGATAGATGTAAAAATCCACCTCGTCTTGTGCAGAATCTACATATACCTAATTTCCTTTTTGGCTTCTTGACTGATGAGAGTAGGATGCGATAAACCAAATGTCGACATGAAATTTTGCACCGACGTGCAAAATTTCTTCCTTCACTGGACATGCATCTGCATCAACAAAAATTTTAGTGATGTTTTGCATATTTCTCTATTCTACATCCCTTCTGTGAATCCTTCCATAATGTGTGTTTTCTTGTTCAGATTTTTGTCGATTTTACGTAAAAGTATTTCCTTTACAAATCCTATCCCTAGTTTATTCTGAAAAATTAAAGTCTAAACGTAAAATGAATGTTTTTATCACAATTTTTTATTATAATATATTTTTCTAAACTTAGCTAGATGTCCATTGTTTTTTCATAATTGAGTGAAAAAAGCACATTCACCTTTGGTAAATGTGCTAAAACTTCTGTCGGTTTTGCACTGCATTCACAATAATATTTGCTGTTTCTTCAATCGCTTTATTCGATACATCAATAACAGGACAACCGATTTTATTCACTACACGTTCAAAGTGTTCAATCTCTTCTTTAATACGATTAATGTTGGCGTAACTTGCTCCATCACTTAATCCAAGAGATTTTAAACGTTCCCTGCGAATATGATTTAATTTATCGGGCGTTATTTTTAAACCAAAGCATTTTTCTTTCGGCACGCGATATAATTCTTCCGGCGGATCCACTTCGGGTACGAGAGGAACATTGGCAACTTTTAATCGCTTGTTATGTGCAAGATATTGTGAAAGTGGTGTTTTTGATGTACGAGACACTCCAATTAATACGATATCAGCTTTTAAAAGACCACGCGCATCTCTACCATCGTCATATTTCACAGCAAATTCAATCGCTTCAATCTTTTTGAAATACTCTTCATCCAACTTTCGTACAACCCCTGGCTCATACCTTGGGATTTGCCCTGTTACTTCTTCAATTTGATCGATAAGAGGACCGATAATATCATAAGCCTCTACACCTTCTTTTGCCGCTTCTTCCCGTAAATATTTTCGCATATCGGGCTTTACTAACGTAAAACAAATAAGCGCATCATTACTTTTGGCGATAGAAATAACTTCTTTTAATGTCCCTGTATCTTCTACGTACGGTACACGTCTAATATCCGGCGCAAACGGAAATTGTCCCATCGCTGCTCGAACAACTAAATCAGCTGTTTCTCCAACCGAATCAGATACGACATATACAATTTTACTATTCATTGCATTACCTCACTTTAAACGAATTGCACTTACTCATGATTCACTAAATCAACGAATGCACGCGTAATATTAGTTTTTGTGATGCGACCGACAACTTCTAATCCTTGTTTCGTGTCCTTCACAACCGGAACAGCATCAATCTGCTTTTCTATTAAATCCATTGCAACATCATACAAGCTATCTTCCTTGCGACACATCGTAACATTCGGCATTCTTGTCATAATAATATTTACCGGTAATGACGTTAAATCCTGCTTTCCTAGACTTGCTCTTAACAAATCTTTTCGAGAAACAACACCGACTAACAATGTATTTTGGTCAACGATAAATAAAGTACCGACATCTTCTAAAAACATTGCACAGATTGCATCATATACAGAAACGTTTTTATCAATCACAGCTGGCCTAGATTGATAATCTTGTACAATAATTTTTTTAACTGCCTCAGAAAGCAATTGCCCACCTGTTTTCCCGGTATAAAAGTAGCCAACACGTGGACGCGCTTCTAAATAACCCGCCATTGTTAAAATAGCTAAATCTGGCCTAAGCGTTGCTCTCGTTAAATTTAATTGCTCAGCAATCGCTTCTCCTGTAATTGGACCGTTATCTTTTACAATCTGGATGATATGTTCTTGGCGCTTATTCAGTTCTATGATAATCACCACCTTCATTACAACACGAAAAGAGTTATACTATCTCTTAAATATTATATACTAAATATATCATTCGAAAAAGAAAGTATGTAAAAAAGACCTCATTTGGTCCACTATATTTGAAATTTATCCAGCTGGTCTAAAAAACGTCTTGATTTCAAATAGATCCCACAATACTCATCATAGTACATATTCAATACTGTGCGCATTTGTTTCTTTGTGTCTTCTTTAACAGATACACTTCCAAGACGCGCTAAATCAAAATGATAAAATAACCGCAACAGCTTGTGAACAGCTTCTCCAATTGCAATACGATATGAGTCTTGCTCAGCGTGATGTTTACAAAGAAAGCCGCCTTCCCTAACAGAGAAGGCGACAAAATCTGTTGACTGGTGACAAATCGCACATGTATCAAAGTATGGATTAAGCCCGAAAACTGGCAACATTTTCGTTTGATAGATTAGCGCTAAAACTTCCGGGTCAACCCCTTCACTCATATAATGCAACGTTTGATATAACATTTCAAATAAATATGGATTATGTTTTTTCTCTTCTGTGGCTTTATCAGTCAATTCAACAATAAATGATGCATAAGCTGTTAAAAATAAATCTTCACGGATTTCTCGCATAGAAGAAATAATTTCACCTTGCTGTAATGTCCCTAAACCAGAACCCATTTGAATAAGAAAATGGCCGTGAGTTAATAATTGAGAAATGGATGCCAGTCTACTTTTAGGTTTTTTAGCTCCTCTGGCCATTGCGCTAACTTTCCCTAATTCGCGGGAAAATATGGTTACAATTTTGTTTGTTTCTCCATAATCAATCGTTCGAATGACAATTCCCTCAATTTTTTGAAACATGTTCGTCACCATCCAAGGTTCGAACAAAATGGGTTAGGAAATTGGAGAATCTAGCTCTACTAATATTTCGTCATGCTGATGCATTTCATCCTCTGCACTTTTTTCCATTTCTTTTAAGAGCAGATACGTTTCAATGCTTCCTGTTTTCGAGAAAACTTTCCAGGTAAAATCTAACATAAGAATCCACCTTTCTTAGTAAGCGTGCATGTAACCCAATTTCTTTCTTTGTTATTAAAATGACCCATTTTGTTCATTTTCATGTGAGAAAATTTTTTCTAAAATATACAGTTTTTATCCACTATTTGTGGGCAGCAAAAACTCGATTGGTTCAACTAACCATTCGTAAAGAAAAACATCTCACGAATGGAAGTTTCACTTTATAGATATTCGTCTTCACGGAAGCCAAGGTCACGTAACTGTGACATTTTGTTACGCCAATCTTTCTGCACTTTTACCCACAGCTCTAAAAATACTCTTGAACCAAGAAGCGACTCAATATCAAAGCGCGCTCTCTTTCCAATTTCTTTTAACATCTTTCCTTGTTTCCCAATCACAATTCCTTTTTGTGATGGACGTTCTACAATGACTGTTGCATTAACATAAACTGCCCCGCCTTCACGCTTTTGAATTGCATCAATAACAACCGCAACAGAATGCGGCACTTCTTCACGTGTTAAATGCAATACTTTTTCACGAATAAGTTCTGCAATAATAAAGCGCTCCGGATGGTCTGTCACTTGATTCTCCGGATAATACTGCGGGCCTTCTGGTAAATATTTTTTAATCGCACCAATTAACGCATCCACATTATTTCCTTCTAATGCTGAAATGGGCACAATTTCAGCAAAATCATATAACGTACGGTATTTATCAATAAGTCCAAGCAGCTCCTCTGGATGAACTTGATCAATTTTATTAATTACTAAAAATACTGGTCGCTTCGTTTCTTGCAATTTTTCAATGATAAACTCTTCACCACGTCCAAAGCCTTCCTCTGCATTGACCATAAACAAAACAATGTCTACTTCTTTTATTGTTGTTTGAGCCATTTTAACCATAAAATCGCCAAGCTTATGCTTTGGTTTATGTATACCTGGTGTATCAATAAATATGACTTGCGCATCATTTTCTGTGTATACACCTTGAATTTTATTACGTGTTGTTTGTGGTTTATCACTCATAATCGCAATTTTTTGACCGATAATTCGGTTTAAAAATGTTGATTTTCCAACGTTTGGTCTCCCAATAATAGAGACAAAACCTGATTTAAAACCTTCTCTATTCATGTAAATCCTCCGCTAAAAATGCTCCTGGTAACAATTCTCCTACTGTTGTTTCTTGTATGTCACCTTTTAAATTTGTCAAATACACTTTTGTATTTGACTCACACAATTCTACCATAACTTGACGACACGCTCCACAAGGAGGTACTGGACGTTTTGTATCCGCTACAACTGCAATTGCAGTAAATTCTGTACTTCCTTCCGAAATCGCTTTAAATAGCGCTGTTCTTTCCGCGCAGTTACACAAACCATATGATGCATTCTCAACATTACAACCACGATATACTTTCCCGTCTGTCGTTAATAAGGCAGCACCTACTTGAAATTTAGAATACGGTACGTATGCTTGTTTACGCGCTTCGATTGCTTCTTGAATTAACTCTTTGCTGTTCACAGTTTCTCTTCCTTTCCATTTACAATATGAAAAGATAAAAATCTTTGGAATGCAACTATATCATATACGGTCCAAAGATAATAGCACCAATTACAACGGCAATAATCGAGAAAAATAACACCGCGCCTGCTGCTGCGTCTTTTGCTATTTTAGCAAGTGGTTTCACCTCAGTCGTTACTAAATCAACCGTTTTCTCCACCGCTGTATTAACGATTTCTAGTGCAAATACCCCCCCAATTGTCAAAAGTAAAATAAGCCATTCTGTTTTCGTAATATGAAAATAAAAACCAAGGCCACTAACAATGAACGTTGCTAAACAATGAATTTGTACATTTCGTTCATGGAGAAGACAAAAGAAAATTCCAGCAAATGCATAGCGGAAACTGTTTATAAGTTTTCCTTTTTTCATCTACCCAATCCAAAAGCATTGAGAATTTCTTTTTGTCTTTCAAACATAACCTTTTCTTCTTCTTCTGTCATATGATCATAACCAAGCAAATGCAAAAAGCCATGCACCGCTAAAAAACCAAGCTCACGCTCAAAAGAATGGCCATATTCTTCAGCCTGCTCTTTCGTTCTCGGAATAGAAATAATAATATCGCCTAACATGCGGGGCATGTCCACACCGACAATTTCCATTTCTCCTTCGCCCATATCTTCCATCGCAAAAGAGATTACGTCTGTTGGCTGATCTTTATCACGATATTCACGGTTAATTTCTTGAATGCGCTCATTATTTACAAATGTAATTGAAAGTTCCGCTCCGTCTTCTACAGATTCTGTCTCTGCTGCTTTTTCAACTAACTGTTGAATTAGTTCAACATACTCTTCTTTTACTTCTTCCGTTTCATCAAAAAAGTCAATTATTAACCCCATTTACTTCACCTTTTCTTCTGATAATTTCGGATACTTAATCCGAGAATGGAAAATTCCATTTAATGTTTCACATAATGTTTTCTCCACAATTTGCAGTTCTTTAAATGTTAAATTACATTCACTGAATTGTCCATCTTGTAGACGGTCTTTAATAATACTATGAACAAGATTATCAATTTGCTCTGGTGTTGGTGCATTCATGGAACGCACTGCCGCTTCTACACTGTCAGCAACACCGACAATAGCCGATTCTTTTGATGTTGCTTTTGGACCTGGATAACGAAACATCTCTTCTGTGTACTTCTCTTTATCCTCTTGCATTGCTTTATAGTAGAAATACTTTAACAAAGTAGTTCCATGATGCTGCGCTGTGATATCAATAATCTCTTGCGGAATATGATGTTCTTCTAACATTTTTACTCCATTTGTAACATGGGCAATTATAATATCTCTGCTTGTTTCAGGGTCCAATCGATCATGGGGATTTGAGATTCCCATTTGATTTTCAATAAAGAAATGCGGCTGCACTGTTTTTCCGATATCATGATAATATGCTCCTACACGTGCTAGCACACCATTCGCCCCAACAGCTTCACATGCCGCTTCTGATAAATTCGCGACCATGACACTATGATGATACGTTCCTGGTGCTTCTAATAAAATTTTGCGAAGCAATGGATGATTTGGACTTGCTAATTCCACCAACTTCATACTAGAAACAAGACCAAGGCCACTTTCTAAATATGGCAAAATTCCCATTGCTAAAACCGATGAAATAATCCCAGATGCTGCTGCCATTAATAAATGTGTTCCAATCTCAATCGGTGAAAAGTTTCCATTGCGCAGTAGCAATAAAGCTGCTAATACAACCACATTTAAAATAGATACAAGTATCCCAGTTTGCAGCAACATTGTACGACGATTTTTTTCCCGTAAAAAAATGCTAACAGAAAGCGAGCTAAGCAATACATAAATCCCAACTGAATAATTAAGTGTACTCGTTACCTCTTCATTAAATAAAATACTACCGCACACTGAAAAAATCACACTTGTTATAAAAACAAATCGATCACCAATCATCAGCTTCACTAATATAGTTCCCATTGCAACCGGAGCAATATAAGCAATACCGGCATATTCTAACTTTTGAAACAAACTAATAATTTTCATTAAAACAACTGTAATGGCGACAATTGTTGTATATGCTAAAATATATGGCTTGTCCTCTCTTTTCGGCTTTAAAAACGCCTCAAATTGCTTATGCATAAAAAATAGAAGAACACCAATAAAAATAGCCAGTCCCAAAAATGGTTGAAATGAATTACTTTGATTCAGTAATCCTACTAACTTCAACTGTTCATACACTTCTCTTGTAATTGTTTCACCTTCTTTTACAAGAATTTGACCTTGTAAAATATAGACAGGATCCACTTGATCCATCGCCATTTGCTTCTGTTCCTTCGTAGCAGACGAATCGTAAAAATAGTTTGGTACAATCGCATACTGACCAAGTGCGGTAATTGCTTGTTTCAATTCGTTACTAACAGATACGTTTTTTAACTCGTTAGTAATACGGTCTTTAAACTGATCCACTTCATTCATTTTAATTTGATAACTCATTAAATTATTGACAGCTGTGACGGTTGATTCCCTCGCCACAAGAAGCTGATCTTCTGTCGCATTTAAAAATTGCAACAACACTTGATCAGACAAACTTTTCGTTAAATCCGTTGGCAATTTCTTTTTTAATTTATCCAATCGTTCTGTAGTCGACAAGTTTTTTTGCGCATTTGGTGCCGAAGCATTTGCCTCTGAATCCACTTCTTTTATTGCATCAAAGACCGAATTCACAACATCAATCCGGTTTTGTTTATATTCACTTCGATACGTATACTGATCCTCGACCTTTTGAGCCGCTTCTCTCTTTTTCTTTTCTGTCGTTACTTTATCTTCAATTTTAACAGGAGAATGGATTGTCTTTTTTGAAATAGACAACATTTTGACATCTAATTGTTCCGGTTTTACATTATTCATCAGCGCCAAAAATAGCACCGCTCCTAATAAAACATAAGAAATCCAGCTCAGTTTTTTCGAATGTTGTGTATTGCGAAACCACTTAGCAACTTCTTGAAACCCTGACATAATTACAATACCTTCTCCTCTCCTGATATAAAGTGAAACTTCCATTCGTGAGGCGCTTTTTCCTTACGAATGGTTAGTTGAACCAATCGGGCTCTTACAGTTGGTTGGCCTTCTCTTCTTTGACCTGCTACTACCAACTGTTTGAGCGGGATAAAAAGAAATGATCCTTACAAGCAGGATCATTCCATTTTATCATATGCTTCAATAATGCGCTGTACGAGCGGATGACGAACAACATCCGATTGCTCTAGTTTAATAAACGAAAGTCCAGGTACACGGTCTAATACATTCGCTGCAATAGAAAGGCCAGATTTCACACCTTTCGGTAAATCAATCTGGGATGGATCTCCCGTTATAACCATTTTCGAATCAAATCCAAGACGCGTTAGAAACATTTTAATTTGCGCTCCTGTTGTATTTTGTGCTTCATCTAGAATAACAAACGCATCATCGAGTGTTCGTCCTCTCATGTATGCTAACGGTGCAATTTCAATAATACCGCGTTCTATCATTCTTTGCGTATGTTCTTGCCCAAGCACATCATGAAGAGCATCATAAAGAGGGCGTAAATACGGATCCACTTTTTCTTTCAAATCTCCAGGTAAAAAACCTAAACTTTCTCCAGCTTCAACAGCAGGTCTTGTTAAAATAATTTTTTTCACATCACCATTTTTTAATGCACGAACAGCCATTACTACAGCTAAGTAGGTTTTGCCAGTACCTGCTGGTCCCATTCCAAAAACAATATCATTCTTCTTAATGGCATAAATATATTGCCTTTGTCCTATCGTTTTCACACGGATGGACTTACCTTTTGCTGTTTTAAAGATTTCTTCTTCATATAACTCTTCAAAATGAGCCAATTTCCCTTGACGGCCAAGTTGAATCGCGTAGATTACATCACGCTCAGAAATCGATACACCCTTGCGAATAACAACTAGAAGCTGTTGTAATATACCTTCAACAAGAGCTAACGCTTCTTCTGTTCCAGATACACGAACAGATTCCCCTCTCGTAACAATCGATACCTCAAGTTCGTTCTCAATTACTTTTAAATGCGCATCATTTACTCCAAACAAAGCAATTGCTTCATTATGGTTTTCCAATTGTTGATTCATCTCTACTAATTGTTCAGCCATTAATTACTCAATCTCCTTGAATATCGGATTCAGATATCGGTTGAGCCTCTGCAATATTTTCAATCACTGTATAATGCAACAATAATTTTAAATTCCCATTCTCAACCTGTTTATGCAAAACTTTCTTCCCTATAATCATAGCACGTTCATCCAGTTTTTTCTTTAATTCTTTTTGTCCCATTTCCTCCGCCACCGCAATTGCCTGTTTTTCTGTATATTCACGGTTTGCTTCCTCCTCTTCACGTACAATCGCTTTTTCATAAGCAATCGGCAGTGTAAAACCGAGCAACTTAACATCATGTCTTACTGTCTCCGTTTTAGACCGCTTATACTTATCATGCTGAAATCCCCATATTTTTATTTTTACGTTTCCGAAAGTAAGATAATGTTCTCTATATGAATTCCCTGTATAGACTTGAAATGTCGTTTTCAAAGGTACCTCCACTTCAGACTTGTACCAAGTTTCACCAAATACAACCCCTTTAGCAGAAACAATTGTCGGGCTATCTTCTTTCCCATATACCCCCGATACAAGAAGTTGTCCCTTTTGCACATAATCATTTTTCATAACTGCTGGCTTTCCAATCTCCACAAACATCTTCGTAATAATCGCTTCTTTTTTTGCAACTAAATGTTGCGGCACCTGTTCTTTTTCTTTTTTCGGTTCATTTTTTTCAACTATTTTAAAGCGATATGTCGTTCCTTTCACTTCCAAACCAATCCACGTAATGGCATTAATATTATCAGTCAAATAACGCTGTACAGTCTCTACACTAGGCATTTGAAATTGCAGCTTCCCTTTCTTAATACCCATTTTGTCCAATTCTTTCATCATAATATATTCCGTCTCTGGCTTTGCCCCTGTTATTTCTATTTTCCATACCATGTTTGATAAAACGATAACAATAAAGAAAAAAAGGAAAAAACCAACAAGAAAACCACTATTTCGAAGTAAGCGTTTATTCCAAAATGGCAGCCCATAACGTCCAATGAAGTACAGTTTACATTCATTTTTACGGTAAATCGGACGTAATCGTTTCACATCACGAAGCGGCATGCAAAATACAAGTGTATCATCTGCAACTTTCTTCACATTCCAAACAGGAATATCACGCCGTACACATTCATTAATAAATCGTTCTACTCCTCTTCCTTGAATCCGCACCTTCACATACCCAATCCATCTTGTAAACCACTGATTTTTCATAGCTCGCCCCCATCAGCTTTCTGAAAAAGGCGCAGTCCCCCATAAAGACCTGCACCTTTCCTATCACTTTGTCCCGCTCAAACAGTCGGTAGTAGTAAAACTAAGAGGCGAATACTAATCGACTGTTTGAGCCCGATTTCTTCAACTAACCATTCGTGAGAAAGAACACCTCACGAATGGAAGTTTCACTTTATCTATCTTTCTTTTCTCCTTCTAAAAACAAGACTTGCTCAATAGTTCCTTCAAGTAAAAGCTCTTCTGGAAGAATCGTTTTAATAACAAAAGAGTCCCCTTTTATTAATAATTGTCCTTGCTTTAACAAAAGCCGCACCTCTTTATCACTAAATACTAATAATCCACGATGATTTTCTATATAAATATGTACCTGCCCGACAAGGGTAATTCTCGGCAGATCCATGAATACATCTGCAGGTAGGTCTATCTGCTTAGTGATCCAATTTTTCATTTGCTGCAACTTTCTCATCGAAGACCCCCCTCTCATCCCATATGTATGAAAAAAAAGCTTGTAATATCACGTCCAAATTGAAAAAAAACATAAAAAAGCGTCTCATTATAAATGAGACGCTTTTTTATGCTAATAGTTGTGAAACAAGCCTATTCACTTGTGAGCCATCTGCTTTGCCTTTTACTTTCGGCATAACAGCACTCATCACTTTGCCCATATCAGCTTTAGAAGCTGCACCAACTTCAGAAATAGTTTGCTGAATAACAGCAGCCAATTCTTCTTCTGTTAATTGCTCTGGCAAATATGTTTCTAAAATCTGAATTTCGCTTTTCAGTTTATCAACAAGGTCCTCACGACCCGCTTTTTCAAATTCAAGGAGGGAGTCTTTATACTGTTTTACTTCACGAGTTAAAACTGTTAATTCCTCATCTTCTGCAAGAGAGTGCTGCAGTTTAATTTCCTCATTTTGTAAAGCAGCCTTAACCATACGAATAACGGTTAATTTTTGTTTTTCTTTATTCTTCATCGCTTGTTTCATATCATCGTTTAAACGACCGAGAAGACTCATAAATTACACCCTCTCTTAGAATTTACGCTTTCTTGCCGCTTCAGATTTCTTCTTACGTTTTACGCTTGGCTTTTCATAGAACTCGCGTTTTCTTGCTTCAGCAAGCGTACCAGCTTTAGAAGTTGATCTTTTAAAACGGCGAAGTGCATCCTCCAAAGACTCGTTTTTACGAACGACTGTTTTTGACATTCTCTTTCCCTCCCTCCGAAACATCCACTTACATCCTAAATTCAGCATGCAAAAAAGAAACACTTACTCAGCATGTCTTTTACGATTATAATACATTTTATACTTTTAGGTCAACTATCTGATAAAAGAAAAGAAGAGCAATCGTGCTTCTTTTTTCACGATACGTTCAATTTCGATATAAAATTCTATATCAATGCGACATTATTCTACCAAAATGTTCGCTTCTATTTTTTCATCATCTGGATACAATATCCTAGACCCTCGTGTTAAAAAATCTTAGCTGCCAGGACTGAACAGTCGGCTCCGCTTTTATTTTATCCAGCTGCAGTGGCTAGAACAGTCGGTCGTTTCATTCTTTCCTACGAGGCAAAAATCGCCTCTGCGTCAAGACTTCCAACGCCCTCATGTTCTAAACGAGCCGCTTCCGCTTTTATTTTAATAATCAGTTGTTGCTGTTTTTCCGCTTACTAGCGCTACACCAGAGCTTGTACCAATGCGCGTTGCACCTGCTGCTACCATTGCGTCCATGCCTTTTTCGTCACGAACACCGCCTGATGCTTTTACACCGATATCTGGTCCCACTGTTTTTCTCATTAATGCAACATCTTCTACTGTTGCACCGCCTGTTGAAAATCCTGTTGATGTTTTTACAAAGTCAACGCCTGCTTTTACAGATAATTCACAAGCACGAACTTTTTCTTCTTCTGTTAATAGACATGTTTCAATAATTACTTTTACAAGCGCTTTTCCTTTTGCAGCTTCTACAACGGCGCGAACATCACGCTCTACTAACTCGTCGTTTTTATCTTTTAACGCACCGATGTTAATCACCATGTCAACTTCTGTTGCGCCTTTTGCGATTGCATCTTTTGTTTCAAATGCTTTCGTTTCTGATGTGTTTGCTCCAAGAGGAAAACCAATTACCGTACAAACTTTTACGTCTGTCCCTTTTAAAATTTCTGCTGCTGTTTCAATCCATGTTGGATTTACACATACAGAAGCAAAATCATGTTGTTTTGCCTCTTCGCATAGAGTAACGATTGCTTCTTTTTTTGCATCTGGTTTTAATAACGTATGATCAATTAATTTTGCGTAGTTCATTTAAAAATTGCCCCTTTCTCAACTTATACTCAGTGATTTTGTTACTTGTTAGTTGTCTGACAACCTTAATCTTCAGCATTATATCATAAAGTATAGCGTTTTCATATTTTAACTTCTCCATCAAATAAAAAAGCATGCAAACAAAACTGTTTGCATGCTTTTCTCTTCTCTTACGCGCTTGCTGATTCTTTTGGAGATACATCTTCTAGCACACGAACAAATTGTGCTTCATTATAAGGGTAACCGGCTTTCGTGATTTTCACCTTAATCAATTTACCGATTAATTCTTCAGATCCTTCAAAAACAACTTTTAAGTAATTATCTGTATAACCTACATATAATCCTTCACGATCAGCTTCTTTAAATGGTTCTTCTGGAATAATTTCAAGAACTTCACCTTCAAACTGAGATGCATATTCTTTCGCTAATTGATCAGATAATGCGATCAAGCGGTGTACACGCTCGTTCTTGATTTCTTCTGGCACTTGATCGTCCATACGTGCTGCTGGTGTTCCTGTACGTTTTGAATACGGGAATACATGGAGTTCAGAGAAACGATTATTTTTAATGAAATTGAACGTTTCCATAAACTCCTCTTCTGTTTCACCAGGGAAACCAACGATAACATCAGAAGTAATTGCTAGTCCTGGTAACGCTTCTTTTAAGCGATCTAAACGCTCCTGGAAAAATTCCATTGTATATTTACGACGCATACGCTTCAATACGGTATTAGATCCAGATTGAAGCGGAATGTGTAAATGACGTACAACAACTTTAGAGTCGCGCAGCACTTCAATCACTTCATCAGTAATTTGACTTGCCTCAATAGAAGAAATACGAAGACGTTTTAAACCTGTTACTTGCGCTTCCATATCGCGAAGTAATCCTGCCAAATTATAATCTTTCATATCTTCACCGTATCCACCTGTATGAATACCTGTTAGGACGATTTCTTTATAACCAGCATCTACTAATTGCTGTGCTTGACGAATAACTTCTTTTCCATCGCGAGAACGCATTAAACCACGAGCCCACGGAATAATACAGAACGTACAGAAGTTGTTACATCCCTCTTGAATTTTCAAAGATGCACGCGTACGATCTGTAAAATACGGTACGTCTAATTCTTCATATACACGTGTTTTCATAATGTTACGTACAGCATTAATTGGCTGACGTTCATTACGATATTCTTCAATATAGCCAAGCATTTTCTCACGGTCTTGCGTTCCGACAACAATATCCACACCTGGAATTGCCATAATTTCTGCTGGAGATGTTTGTGCATAACATCCCGTTACACAAATTACCGCATCAGGATTTTGACGAACGGCACGACGAATGACTTGACGACTTTTTTTATCCCCTGTATTCGTTACTGTGCATGTATTAATCACATACACATCAGCTGTTTTCTCAAATTCAGTTCGCTCATAACCACCTTGTTTAAACAGTTGCCAAATCGCTTCTGTTTCGTAGTGATTTACTTTACAACCTAACGTATGAAACGCAACAGTTGCCATATATATTCACCCCATTAATTCAAAATGATAAGAGACAGCACTTAGCGCGTATAAAGGCGCCGTTTCTGTCCGCAATATTCTTGGTCCTAAACTGCAAGGTACAAAAGCATGTTCAGAAAGAGAAGACACTTCCCCTTCTGTTAAACCACCTTCTGGCCCAAATACAATGAGTACCTTTTGCCCTGGTTCTAACTTTGTTAAAGCCTTAGCAAAATTTGATTTTTCACCTTGCTTCGCTTCTTCTTCATATGCAACAAGACAACTGTCATAGTCTTTACTCATCGTGAGAAGCTCTTTAAAAGAAACAGGTGCATACACAGTAGGAACTTCACTGCGATGAGACTGCTCGGCTGCCTCTTTTACGATTTTATTAAAACGCTCTACTTTTTTACCGGCTTTTTTCGCATCCCATTTTACAATAGATCGAGATGCTTGAAACGGTAAAAAGGCGGCTGCTCCAAGCTCAGTTCCTTTTTGTAAAATCAACTCAAGCTTATCTCCTTTAGGCAGTCCGCTAGCAATTGTCACAAACACAGGTAGTTCACTTGACATCTCTATCCATTCTACAATAGTCGCATTTATAAATTCATTGGTAATTTCAGCAATTGTACAGATTGCTGTTTTCCCATTTGTACAACAATAAATGTGATCACCAGGCGTCATACGCATCACTCTTCCAATGTGATGCACATCATCTCCTACAATACGAATTGTCGTTTCATTTATGTTTTGCTCTTCTACAAAATAACGCTGCATCATATCACCTTAGTAAAGTTTAGCTCTTTTCGTAAACACACGCTTACGAAAAGAGCCAAACAGTATGATTTAGATTAAACAAACGGTAAGTCCCTCACTACTTTCAGCGAGAGACTTTCCACTTACATTCTCCCGTACAAACGGGCAATAAACACTTGAACAAGGAAAATTCTATCTTATCCTTTACGCGCAATAATTGCTACCCAATCTTCCATCGTTAACACTTCTTCTACTGTAAAACCTGCTTTTACTAACGCTTCTGTTACAATTTTTTCTTTCGCAGCAATAATACCTGATGTAATGAATAATCCACCTTGCTTAACAACTTTTGCTGCATCTTCTGGGAATAATAAAATAATTTCTGCTAGTAGATTCGCAACAATTAAATCAACAGGTCCTTCAATACCTTCTAATAAACTGTTTTGTCCAACAGTTACAACATTCTCTGTATGATTTAGTCGAACGTTCATCTCAGCACTTTCTACTGCAACTGGATCTAAATCGTATGCTTGAATGGACGAAGCACCTAATTTAGCAGCGGCAATACTTAACACACCAGATCCTGTTCCAACGTCAATAACAGTATCACCAGATTGTACTGTTTTTTCTAAAGCACGAATACACATCGTTGTTGTTGGATGTGTTCCTGTACCAAATGCCATTCCTGGATCTAACTCGATAATTTTTTCTTCTGGTGAGGAAGGTGTATACTCTTCCCATGTTGGCACAATTGTAAATGTATCAGAAATTTTCACTGGATGGTAATATTTTTTCCAAGCAGTAGCCCAATCCTCTTCATCTACCTCATTAACAGATACAGTTGCTGCCCCAATCTCGATTCCGTAAGAAGGCAACAGATCAATGGATGATTTTACACTTGTAATTGTTTCTTGCAAAGTATCATTCTTTGGGAAATACGCTTTTACAAGTACACCTTCTGTTGGATATTCAGCTGGATTTAACGCATAAATCTCACCAAATTGTTGTTCACGCTCTTTCGTTAATTCAGCAGGATCTTCAATCGCAACACCGCTTGCTCCTGCTTCATGTAAAATATGCGAGATTGCTTCTACAGCTTCCTCTGTTGTATGAATACTAATTTCTGACCATTTCACAATTTACCAACTCCATTTTTTATTTCCATTATTCCCCTTTAAAAGCTCGCTTAAGCTTTTTAAATAGGCTATCATCATGGTCTTCTTGACCTGTAAATTCTCTCAACAATTCTTTTTGGTGGGATGTTAATTTTGTTGGTGTAACAACACGAACAACAACATATTGATCACCTTGCCCATATCCGCGTACGTTTGGCGCACCTTTTCCTTTTAAACGGAATTCTGTTCCTGTTTGTGTTCCTACTGGAATTTTTAACTTTACTTTTCCATGCACAGTCGGAACTTCCACTTCATCTCCAAGTGCTGCTTGCGCAAACGTTAATGGCATTTCACAAATAATATCATCACCTTCGCGATGGAAGAATTCATGCTCTATTACACGAACTACTACATATAAATCACCTGCTGGTCCGCCGTTTACACCAGCTTCTCCTTTACCAGACACGCGAATTTGTTGACCATTATCAATACCTGCTGGAATTTTAACGTTAATTTTTTTACGTTTACGTACTTTTCCGGAGCCATGGCATGTTGTACATTTTTCTTTAATTATTTGACCTGTTCCAGAGCATTGTCTACAAGCTTGACGATTCACAATACGACCAAATGGTGTGTTTTGCTCCACGCTAACTTGCCCTGTTCCAGAACAATGTTTACATGTTTCTTTCGAAGTTCCCGGTTTTGCTCCGCTACCGCTACATGTATTACAAGGATCTTCAGTTGGAATTTCAATATCCATTTCCTTACCAGAAATTGCTTCTTCAAAGTTTAAAGAAACTTGATATTGAAGATCTGCACCTTGACGCGGCGCATTTGGATCACGGCGTCTACCGCCTCCACCACCAAAGAATGAACTAAAGATGTCTTCAAAACCGAATCCACCACCGAAGTCGCCACCGCCAAAACCACCAAAGCCTTGATTTGGATCAGCATGACCAAATTGGTCGTACTGTGCACGTTTTGAATCATCACTTAATACTTCATATGCTTCTTGCACTTCTTTAAATTTTTCAATTGCATTTTCTTCTGTACTTACATCTGGATGATACTTTTTCGCCAAACGACGGTATGCTTTTTTAATCTCGTCTTTTGAAGCACTCTTGCTAACGCCAAGCACCTCATAGTAATCTCGTTTACTCATAAGTTTGTAACCCCCGATTCCTTTCACATAAACGTAATTTTAACATCGAAAGAAAGTGCTTTGCAACACTGTTTCCTCACTTACAGTATGCAAAAAGAAAAACATTGGACTCCCACACAAAAGACTCTGTGTACACCCAGTCTTTTCTTCACTCGCGAAAAAAGCCAAAGCCAAGGCACGCTTGACTTTGACTTTTTGTCATCTTACTTATTTTATTACTTATCTTCTTTTACTTCTTCAAACTCAGCATCTACTACATTGTCGTTTTTCGCGCCTGCGTTGCCTTGTGCGCCTTCTGCTTGCTGTGATCCTGCAGCAGCTTGAGCTTGCTCATATAATTTTACAGTTAATTGTTGTACGATTTCTTGAAGTGCATCTTTTTTCGCACGGATTTCATCAAGATCATTTTTCTCGATTGCCGCTTTTAATGCATCTTTCGCTTCTGTTGCTTTCGCTACTTCAGCTGCATCTACTTTACCTTCTAAATCTTTTACAACTTTATCTGTTTGGAATACAAGTTGATCCGCTTCGTTACGAAGTTCAACTTCTTCTTTACGTTTTTGGTCAGCATCAGCATTTGCCTCTGCTTCTTTTACCATACGATCTACTTCTTCATCAGAAAGACCTGAAGAAGATTGGATTGTAATTGTTTGTTCTTTACTTGTTCCTAAATCTTTTGCACGTACATTTACGATACCGTTCGCATCAATATCGAATGTTACTTCGATTTGTGGAATACCACGTGGTGCTGGTGGGATATCTGTTAATTGGAAGCGACCTAATGTTTTGTTGTCAGCTGACATTGGACGCTCACCTTGTAATACGTGAATGTCTACTGCAGGCTGGTTATCAGCAGCAGTTGAGAACACTTGTGACTTACTTGTTGGAATTGTTGTGTTACGATCGATTAATTTTGTGAATACGCCACCCATAGTTTCAATACCTAAAGAAAGTGGAGTTACGTCTAATAATAGAACGCCTTTTACATCACCAGTAAGTACGCCACCTTGAACTGCAGCACCTAATGCTACAACTTCATCAGGGTTAACGCCTTTATATGGTTCTTTACCAGTTTCACGTTTAATTGCTTCTTGTACAGCTGGAATACGAGTAGAACCACCAACAAGAATAACCTTATCTAATTCACTTGGAGAAAGACCAGCATCTTTTAATGCACGACGAGTTGGTTCTAATGTTCTTTCAACAAGGTTAGCTGAAAGTTCTTCAAATTTCGCTCTTGTTAAGTTTAATTCTAAGTGTAATGGACCAGCAGCTCCAGCACTAATGAATGGTAATGAAATTTGTGTTTGTGTTACACCTGAAAGATCTTTTTTCGCTTTTTCAGCAGCATCTTTCAAACGTTGAAGTGCCATTTTATCTTGGCTTAAATCAATGTTATTTTCTTTTTTGAATTCAGCTACTAAATGATCGATGATAACTTGGTCAAAGTCGTCACCACCAAGACGATTGTCACCAGCAGTTGAAATAACTTCAAATGTTCCATCTGCTAATTCAAGGATAGATACGTCAAATGTACCGCCACCTAAGTCGTATACAAGAACTTTTTGTTCTTCGTCTTGTTTTTCTAAACCGTAAGCAAGCGCAGCTGCTGTTGGCTCGTTAATAATACGTTCTACTTCTAAACCAGCAATGCGGCCTGCGTCTTTTGTTGCTTGGCGTTCTGCATCGTTAAAATATGCTGGTACTGTGATAACAGCTTTTGTTACTGTTTCACCTAAGTATGCTTCAGCAGAAGCTTTTAAGTTTTGTAAAATGATTGCAGAAATTTCTTGAGGTGTAAATTCTTTACCTTCAACTTCTACTTTGTAGTCTGTACCCATATGACGTTTAACAGACATGATTGTATTTGGGTTCGTAATCGCTTGACGCTTCGCTACTTCCCCAACTTGACGCTCTTCATTTTTGAAAGCTACAACAGAAGGAGTTGTACGGTTCCCTTCTGGATTTGGGATAACCTTTGGTTCTCCACCTTCCATAACAGCTACACAAGAGTTTGTTGTACCTAAGTCAATACCGATAATTTTACTCATGGCGAAACCTCCTACATTTATGTAAATTATTGATTTACTTTTACCATTGATGGTCGAATCACACGATCTTTCAGCTTATAGCCTTTTTGGAGTTCTTCCACAACCGCGTTTGATTCAAACTCGCTGTCTTCTACTTGCATAACAGCTTGATGCTCATGCGGATCAAACTGTTTACCAACAGCTTCAATCGCTTCAACACCTTCTTTATTCAGCGCTTCTAGCAATTGACGATATACCATTTCCATCCCTTGTAATAAGGATTTCATCTGCTCGTCGCTCGCTTCCACTTGCATTGCTCTTTCAAAGTTATCAAGAGCTGGCAAAATATCTGATACAAGGCTTTGTGATCTATACTTTTCAGCCGCTTGCTTATCTAATTGAACGCGGCGCTTATAGTTTTCAAAATCAGCTTGTAGACGAAGCATGCGACCTTCCGTTTCCGACAATTTCGCTTGTAATTCATCTACTTTTTCTTGTAAAAGAGCAGCTTTGCTTTTTTCTTCCACTACAGTTTCTTCGCTATTTTCTGGTGCTACAGCTTCTTCTGTTTGCACTTCTTTTACTTCTTCTACCACTTGTTCATTACGCTCTTCCACAACTTTCACCTCCTTAAAAAAGCAGGGCCAATACAACTCAGCACTAACCCAAATATCTAATTTCTTGTATCCAACTGGTCATCAGCAGCGGGGATACCCCCGCCACAAATAAAAGTTTCTTATTATTTCGGTTTATATAAACCGTGCAGTCCATCTGTAAATTGTTTTGTAAACAATTGCAACAAACTAATGACACGAGAGTATTGCATCCTCGTCGGACCTAAAATCGCAATTGTTCCAAGCTGCTCATCCCCAATCGAGTATGTCGCAGAAATTAAGCTACAATTTTCCATGGCAGCAGAAGAATTTTCACGTCCAATTTTCACTTGAATACCAATTTGTTTGCTCTGCAAGATGTTATAAAACGCATCTTCATTTTCAATCATAGTGAATAATGATCGAACCTTCTGAATGTCATGGAATTCTGGCTGAGCAAGCATATTTGCTTTTCCACCAAAATATATTTTTTCAGATAACGGAAATTGGAATGTACCGTCTAACATTTTCATGACACTATCATAATTATGAACGTACTGGCGCAAAACCATTACAATTTCTTTAAAGATTTTATTATGCAGTTCCGACATCGGTACACCTGATAATTTGTCATTTAAAATGTTAACCATCTTTTCTAAATCTAATAAATCAATAGATTCCGGAACAGTGATGGTCCTACTTTGTACATGTCCTGTATCAGTTACAATAATCGCGACCGCTGTTTGATGATCAAGCGGAAGAATTTGTACATTTTTCAGCTTATTCGCACTCATTTTTGGCCCAAGAACAATTGCCGTATAATTCGTGAGTTCTGATAAAATTTGCGCAGATTGCTGTGCAAGCTTTTCCGCTTCAAAAACTCTTTCAGCAAACAAGTCTTTGATTTGTACAATATCTTCACTTGGCAAATGCTGCGGCGGAAGAAGATGGTCTACATAAAAGCGATATCCTTTTTCAGAAGGAACGCGCCCAGAAGAACTATGTGTTTTTTCAATAAACCCGAGTTCCTCTAAATCAGCCATTTCATTTCGAATTGTCGCTGAACTAAATGTAATTTCTTCTTTCTTTGACAATGTTCTTGATCCGACAGGTTGTGCAGACCCGATAAAGTCGTCAATTATTGTTTGTAAAATTAAGAGCTGACGTTCCGTAAGCATTTCATCATCACCTCTGTTAGCACTCTTATGTTTCGAGTGCTAAATCTATTACTAACTTACCAAAATTGATATTGAATTGTCAACGGAAACGTGATGAGATACAGTGAAACTTTTAGCAGCACGATTTTTGCTGCTAATTAGTTGAACCAATCGGGCTCTTACGGACGGTTAAACTTCTTGATTCACTTCTCTGTACCGTCCGTTTGAGCGGGATACAGTGAAACTTTTAGCAGCATTCTTTTCCGCTGCTAATCAAGTTCTTACAGATGGTTTAGCTTTTCGCTCTACTAAGTGTAGAATCCAATTTAAAGTTAGATTAATCCACTAAGAATGATTGAAATACTTCATTTCCTAATAGCTTTCCTTTTCTTGTTAAACAAATATGAGTATTCGTCTCTTGAAGCAGTTCATGTTCTTTATTATGAAGTAATTGCTTTGCAAAGATTTCGTTCATCTCTACGCCAAATTTTCTTCTAAATTCCAGTTTAGAAACACCCGCTGTTTTTCGCAGCCCTAAAAATAACTCTTCTTCCATTTTTTCTTGTCCCGTTACTCCATGAACATCTAAATATGGCAAACCTGTCTCATCAATTTTCATGAAATATTGTTTTAATGGACCCACATTTTGAATTCGCTCGCCATTTACATAACTATGAGCTCCAGCTCCAAAACCATAATACTCTTCATTATTCCAGTATGTGAGGTTATGTCTACTTTCATAGCCTTCTTTCGAAAAATTACTAATTTCATACTGTTTATAACCATGCTTTTCCATTTCATCCATCACAATTTCATACATTCTTGCTTCATGATCTTCTCCTGGAAGTCTCAGTTTTCCTTTATTCATTAAATTATAAAAGACCGTTTTCGGCTCGACAATTAAAGAATACGCAGAGAAATGTTGAACCCCAAGTGTAAAAGCAATATCTAACGTTTCTCTTACATCTTCTATTGTTTGCGTCGGCAGTGCATAAATTAAATCAACATTAATATTTGTAAAACCAACTTCCTGCGCCTCACGAATTGCTACGAATGCATCTTCTCTCGTATGTCTGCGCCCAATTTTTTGCAATAATTCATCTCGAAATGTTTGAACACCAAAACTAATCCGGTTTACACCACCTTCTAGTAGAAGATTCAATTTCTCTTTTGGCAAGTCTCCCGGATTGGCTTCAAAAGTTAGTTCACAATCGGGCGCAAACGGACGTAAACGACGATTAATGATATTTAATAATTGCTCTGTCTGTTCCATATTTAGCGCTGTTGGTGTTCCTCCACCAACAAAAATCGTTTTCATTTCTTTAAAAGGCGTTTTGGTGGTTGTATTCACAATTTCTTTCTCTAAATATTGCAAGTATTGCTCAACTGGCTGACGCTCAATAAATACTTTATTAAAATCACAATAGTGACAAATATGCTGACAAAACGGAATATGAATATATGCAGCTTGTATCAAACTATGTTCCTACCTTTCTAAAAAGAAAACCCCCGCATTTCGGAGGTTTATTTACTTCTGTAGCCCTATGCGAATTTGTTCCATTCGCATTTTTCCCCAATCATACATCATTTCAACGATTGGTAAAAGTGTCATGCCGAGCTCCGTCATAAAATATTCTACACGCGGAGGTACTTCTGGGTATACAGTCCGATTAATAATTCCATCTTCGGTCAATTCTTTTAATTGATTGGACAAAACTTTATGAGAAATATTAGGAAATAAACGCTGAAGTTCACTGAAACGATGCGGACCTTCCACACCTAAATGCCATAAAATCACAACTTTCCACTTTCCACTAATGATAGAAAGCGTTAGTTCCTTTTCACAATTAAAATCACCGTTTTGTATTTTTTCTTGAATTTCTTTTCGAATGTTCTCAGACACGACAATCTCCTAACTTTTAATTCATAGCTATGATTACTGTTTGGTTACTCTTCGCTAAAAAGCATTACCACTATTGTAAAGGAGAGCTACACAGATGTCTAAATATTAACCAAAGCTTTAAAAGATATTATCTCTGCTCCCCTAAACAAAAAGAAGCCGTACAAACGGCTTCTTTTTGTTATTAATTATCATCCATTTTCAATACAGCCATAAATGCTTCTTGCGGTACTTCTACGGAACCAACGGACTTCATACGCTTCTTACCTTCTTTTTGTTTCTCAAGAAGTTTACGTTTACGAGAAATGTCACCGCCGTAACATTTTGCTAATACGTTTTTACGCATCGCTTTAATTGTAGAACGCGCCACAACTTTATTTCCGATTGTCGCTTGTATAGGCACTTCAAACTGCTGTCTTGGAATTAACTCTTTTAACTTTTCTACAATTACTTTTCCACGGTCATATGCTGAGTCACGATGCACAATGAAAGATAGCGCATCGACTTGCTCACCATTCAATAAAATATCCATCTTCACAAGCTTAGACGGTTTATAACCAATTAGCTCGTAATCAAAGGATGCATATCCTTTCGTATTCGACTTTAATTGATCGAAGAAATCATATACGATTTCAGAAAGTGGAATTTCATACGTCAAAGTAACGCGCGTTTCATCTAAATATTGCATATCAATAAACGTACCACGTTTTCTTTGGCAAATTTCCATAACTGCTCCAACATAATCGTTTGGAACCATAATAGATGCTTTTACATACGGTTCTTCCACACGATCAATAGATTGCGGATCTGGCATGTTAGATGGGTTATCAACTATCATGTCTTCACCGTTTGTTAAATATACTTTATAAATAACACTTGGTGCTGTTGTAATTAAATCAATTTTAAATTCACGTTCAATACGTTCTTGAATGATTTCCATATGAAGTAAGCCTAAGAATCCACAGCGGAAACCAAATCCAAGTGCTTGAGACGTTTCTGGTTCAAATTCAAGAGCAGAGTCATTTAATTCTAGCTTTTCTAATGCATCACGTAAATCATTATAACGTGCAGAATCAATTGGATATAAACCACAGAATACCATTGGGTTTAATTTACGATACCCTGGTAAAGGTTCTGTCGCTTGACGTTTTGCATGTGTAATCGTATCACCTACACGCGTATCACCAACATTTTTAATTGATGCGGCTAAGAAGCCTACATCACCTACTGTTAATTCTTCACGCTGCGTTGTTTTCGGTGTGAACACACCTACTTCTGTTACTTCAAACTCTTTACCTGTTGCCATCATACGTACTTTATCGCCAACTTTTACTGTACCGTTTACAACACGGATATAAGCAATTACACCGCGGTACGGATCATATAAAGAGTCGAAAATCATACATTGTAACGGTTCTTCCGAATCACCTGCTGGAGCTGGTACTTTTTCAACGATTTGTTCTAAAATCTCTTCAATACCAATCCCCGCTTTTGCAGAAGCAAGCACAGCTTCTGATGCATCTAAGCCAATTACATCCTCTACCTCTTGACGAACGCGCTCTGGATCAGCGCTCGGCAAGTCAATTTTATTAATAACCGGCAAAATTTCTAAATTATTATCTAATGCTAAATATACGTTTGCTAATGTTTGCGCCTCAATCCCTTGCGCTGCATCAACAACAAGTATCGCACCTTCACATGCCGCTAAACTACGAGATACTTCATACGTAAAATCGACATGCCCTGGTGTATCAATTAAGTGGAGAATATATTCTTCTCCATCTTTCGCTTTATACGTTAATTGTACTGCATTTAATTTAATTGTAATTCCACGCTCACGCTCTAAATCCATAGAGTCAAGTAACTGTGCTTTCATTTCGCGTTGTGTTAACGCATTTGTTTTCTCTAAAATGCGGTCTGCCAACGTTGACTTTCCGTGGTCAATGTGAGCAATAATGGAAAAGTTACGAATTTTAGACTGCCTTTTTGCTCTTTCTTCTTTATTCATCTATTTTCTCACTCCTACTAATCTCGCCAATATACACTAGCACTGATTATATCAATACAAGGGCAAAGATTCAATGAAAACTGGTGCAGCGTTATAAGCAAGTGCTCTTACTTTTATCATATGCAATCCGTAAACAATAGACAAACCTTTTCTATCATGAAGAAAAGCTACCCTACTCTTAAGTAAGATAGCCGCTTCTTTACGCTTCAAATGAAAAGAAACTTCCACCAGTGGGGGTTTCTTTTTATCCCCCACTGGTGGTTAGCTAATCGAGCTCTTACGGACGTTATCCCCCACCTATCTTCTTTGTTTTCTCAGAATTTTAAAGTGGGAGTCTTACTGTCCAAAAGTAGCGGGATTAATGAAATGCACCTTTCATTTTGTCAACAATGGTATATGTTATACTGCGAACTACATTTTGCACCAATAAAGTCAATCCTTTTCCCATGCTCTCTAGCATATTAAAACTTTTTAATTCTTCTAGTTGTTTTTGTTTTTCCTCAATGGAAAATGTTTCTCCAAGAATTGTTCTTTCTACATCCTCGCGGTCTGTTTCTGTTATGTGAGCAATTTGCTCATATGTTGGATTGTTATAGCCTTTCATCCGTTTTAACCCGCTATTGGCAACTTGCATACCCGCTAACGTTATAAGAAATAGACCAATAACGAGAAGGATACATTTACGTGTAAATTGCTCCAATTCTTATTTCTCCTTTTACAATCAATGCGTATATGCCCCTGTATTATCTTGATCAACTTGGTGATGAAGCGCTGCGTTCAAACCACTCGCAATGAGATTAGCCATATCTTCAATAAACGCATCCACTTCTTTTGGTGTTACCATTAAATTATGTCCGAGCGGCGCTAACACTTCATAAATTAACTTTCGCTTCTCTTCTTCCTCAAGCGTACCAACAGCTCCCAAAAACATATTACGGCTTTTTTCATCCGGCATATCTTCTTCTGTAAGCTTTTTCTTCTCACCAAAGGTAAATCCAGCCGGAAGTAAAGAACGGGCCGGCTTTCCACCCTCTCGCATCTCACGCCCAAAATGTTTTAAAATGAAATCAATTGTATCACTTGTAATTGAAACCGCATCAACAACAGTTGGGACACCAATTGCAATAACTGGTATACCTAGCGTCTCTTTACTTAACTCTTTTCGTTTATTCCCAACACCAGAACCAGGATGAATACCCGTATCCGAAATTTGAATGGTACTATTCACTCGTTCAATAGACCGAGCAGCAAGCGCATCAATTGCAATCACAAAGTCTGGTTTCGTTTTTTCAATGACTCCATAAATCATATCGCTCGTTTCAATACCTGTAATGCCCATAACTCCCGGTCTAATCGCACTGACAGGACGAAAACCTTCCTCGATACTTTCCGGCTGCAACTTAAATAAATGGCGTGTGACAAGTACATTTTCTACAACAATTGGCCCTAATGCATCCGGTGTTACATTCCAGTTACCAAGACCAACAATTAAGCAGCTCGCTTCCTTTTCAATTCCAATTTCCTCCATAAAGTACGAAAACTCTTTTGCAAAAATCCCCTCTACCCTTTGTTGTAACTCCGTATCTTGCTGACGAATCCCTTGTACTTCTAAGGTTAAATAATTCCCTGGTTTCTTTCCCATCGCCTCAACAGCACTTTCATCAATCGTCACCTTTGTAATCGTAATACCATCTTCTTCGCGCTCTTTTACAATTACACCTTGAATAGCAGTTTTTTCTTCTTGCTGCTCTTGCAGCATTTGATGGGCTTCTAATGCAAGATCTGTTCTTATCGCATATTTACTTAAATCAAGCGGTTCACGCATACAATCTCCTCCACTACTTATAATAAATATTCATTAGAATTCCCCAAATCATTTTTAGTCATTCTTTTCCTATATTGAAATTTCATCGATCTCACTATTGCAATTCTCTTCTCCGTTTGATAGAATATCACTTGTTCTATGTAAGTATCGAGTCACTCGATCGCACCAGGGAGGTGAAATATATGGCAAACATTAAATCTGCTATCAAACGTGCTAAACTTAGCGAAGAGCGTCGTGCACATAACGCTTCTATCAAATCTGACATGCGTACAGCTGTTAAAACTGTAGAAGCTTTAGTTAACAATAACGATCTTGAAACAGCGAAAGAAGCATACAAAGTAGCTTCTAAAAAACTTGACAAAGCAGCTCGTAAAGGTCTTATCCACCAAAACGTTGCAGCTCGTCAAAAATCTCGCTTAGCGAAACAAGTAAACGCGTAAGCGTTTAAAAAAACGATCCGTCTGGGTCGTTTTTTATTTTCCTAAAAAAATGTTCATGTAGTTATTTACATGAACATTTTTCCACTATCCAATATGATTTAAACGCATTAGAAAAAATTCTAGTACAAGGCGTTTATCCATTCTTCCTGTTTTCATATTATAATCTGCTTCAGCAAGTTCATGAATCACTCGCTTTAACGCTTCAAATGAAAAGAAATTCGTTTGATTCATAGCCAATTTCACGCGATACGGGTGCACACCAATATGCGATGCAATTTGATTTTGCCCATAACCACGCTGCTGAAGTTCTTTCACTTGATATAATAAACGAAACTGACCTACAAGAAGCGCAAGTAGTTTAATCGGCTCTTCTTGCTGTGTAAATAATCCTTCTAAAATACGCATGGCACCTGCAATATCTTTTTTTATCACCTTTTCTGTTAAGGCGAACACATTTTGTTCAACAGACTTTGGAACAAGCTCTGCTACAAGACTTGTAGTAATTTCTCCGCCTATCCCGACATATAATGTAAGCTTATTCATTTCTTGCGCAAGCATCGTTACATTGCTTCCAACAAGCTCCAATAGTAAACTAGCTGCCCCTTCCTCTATATGAATATGCATTTCTTCCGCACGGCTTACAATCCATTTACGTACATCTTGTACTTGCATTGCATTTGCCTCTACTACATCCGCTGTTTTTTTCAAGAGCTTTGTAATTTTTTTACGCTCGTCCAATTTTTCAAAAGGAGCGATAAATACAAGAATAGAAAATGGTGAAGGTTCAGCAATGTATTCCTCTAAAATTTTTACGTTTTGCTCAATTTTTGCTTTTTGCGATGTTAAAAATAACGGTGATTTCACAACGATAATTTTACGATCTCCAAAAAAAGGAAGTGTCTTTGCATCTTCAACTACTTCTTCTATATATCCTTCTTCTAAGTCATAGGTAACAACGTTGAACTCACGGTCTTCTTCAGGTAAGGCTTCTGATGTCAAAAGCTGAAGCGTTTCATTTATAAAATATGCCTCTGTTCCATATAACAAATATAATGCGGCAAATTGCTTTTTCTTTATTTTTTTATGTACATCACTCATGTAATTTCCTACTCCCTAAAACTTTATATACTTATAGTAATGTGACAACTACCGTTTTACAAGTGCAAAGGAACAGGCGGCTACCCGTTCCTTGATCTATATAAAACGTTACAAAATAAGCCCCGGGAATCTTATTTTGTAACGGTGATCACCTTGATTTTATTGTTTGCACCTGCCTTATCAACTATGAATGACAACTGTTAGCACACTTGGAAAAGCATTGATAAAGTGAAACTTCCATCAGTGGAGGCTGTTTTCCATTGTTGGTTATTTGAACCAATCGGACTTTTACGGACAGGTATTCCCAGCTCTCTCAGAATCTTGAGTTGAGAATTTTTACTGTCCACGAATAACAGGATAAATTGTAGATTTTTTTCTGACAATATTTTATACTAAAATGGAATGTTGGGAGGGATTCAAAGATGAATGAATTTGAAAAAAACGTTCAAAGTAAGCGTAACGACGCTACTGATTCAGGGGTAGGCTTTATAGTTTCATTCGGATTTTTTACCACATTATTTATCATCGCAACAGTCATTAAATTTATCGGTTCTTAAAGACTGCATGTGGCAGTCTTCTTTTTTTCTGTGTTTCATCATATGTTAACTTACTGCGAAACGTTCCCGTCTCCCCTTGAAAAACATAAGAAATTGCCCCTTGTTCATCCGTTCTCCACACTTCAATTCCGCGCTCCCTTAAACGCTCTAACACTTCGATATGCGGATGTCCATAACGATTGTTTTCTCCAACAGAAATAACGGCTGTTTTCGGCTGCACTATACCCAAAAACTGTTGTGAAGATGACGTTTTACTACCATGATGTCCAACTTTTAAAACGTCTGCATGCAGCTCTGGATACCATTGTATAAGACGCTTCTCACCTATTTCTTCTAAATCACCTGTAAATAACCATGTTAGTCCTCCTATTTTTGTCCAAATCACAATAGATTGATCATTATCTTCTTTTTCTTCTCCTTCTGGGGATAATACCGAGAACACCGCATCTCCAGCCTTCCAGCTGTCTCCTCTTTCTACAATTCGAATAGGTATGTTCTTTTGCACAGCAAGCTGCTTTATTTGTTGTTCAGGTAAAGAGAATTTTATTTTCTTCCCTAGCACAACCTCTTTCACAGCAATGGATTGCATTACTTCTTTGGCTGCTCCCATGTGATCCATATCTCCATGTGTCACAATTAATTTATCAATCATTTGCACACCCTCTTTTTGTAAAAATGGAATGAGAATATCATGTCCAACAGAAAATTCATGTTTTTTCTGTTGCCATTCTTCTTTCTTTACTGGAAGTGTCCCACCCGTATCAATTAAATACGTTCCTTGATTGTATGGGAGACGAATCAAAATCGCATCCCCTTGCCCAACGTCAATATAAGTAATACTTCCGTTTGCATTCACACATGGAAATGCATAATGACATATACTAAGCAGAAAAAAGCTCGATAGAAACAACATGCGATATTTTCTCCAAATAAGTCCCTCCCATGATAAAAGGACACTTACAATACTCATGCAATATAACATAACGATAAATGGCGGTGTTTGTCCAAAGGTAAGACGTACAAACGGTAAAGCTTCGCACATTTGGAGCATCACATTCGAAACGTGTATACATAGAGACAATATGTGAGCTAACCACTGCGACACAATTGGGAGAAATACTATACATATAAGAAGCACAATGCACATAGGTAAAACAAATAAAGATAAAAACGGGACATAGATCATATTAAGAAGAATACTGTAAGGAGAAAAATGCCCAAAGTGATAAAGCAAAATAGGCGTACTTGTTAACTGGGAAATAACCGAAAGATACATAGAATTTTTTACTATACCATTTTCACTAGCTAGAAGCCGTGACGAAGATAATAAAAGGGAAAAACTTCCTACGAACGAAAACTGAAATCCAATGTCAAATAGTACATACGGATTATAAAAAAGCATAATCATCAATGTCATACTTAAAGCATCTATCCCCGAGACTCGGATTGCTTGCGTGAGTGCTCCTAGCACAATAACAGCAGCTATAGATGCTCGTACAACAGATGGTGAGGTCCCTGCACAAAACATATACAGCGGAATACAAACGAGTAGGAGCATCGTCGTACTTTCACGTGTCATACCAATTCGAAGTGATACAAAATAACACATTGCAGTTAACAGAACAATATGCGATCCTGATATCGCCAATAAATGAACAAGTCCAAACTGTTGATACTGTTCCTCTACCTCAAACGTCATATATTGACGATCACCAAACAATAAAGCATTCATAAAGGCTCCTGACTGCCCAGAAAACGTTTCCCCTATATAAGAAATAGCTGATTGCCTCACTGAATATAACCAATGAATAAAGGAAATATCTTTTTGCACACAATTCGAGATTGATTCAACCTCAAAAAGAGCATGAATATGCTGTTTATATAAATAATCCTTATAATCAAACGCATAAAAATTCCGAGGGGGTGGTGGCTCTTTCAAAGTGCCGGTAAACGCACACACCATACCAGGATGTAATTGCTTTAATTCTTCTTTTAATTTACGAGATGGAATTTTGTAAACCAACTGCACTGTTTCATTACTTTCCATTCCTAACTGAAAAGAAAGACGATTTCCGTTTATAAGTGGTGTACTTTGAATTGTACCTGTTACGTTTGTTTCACGAAAAGAGAGCATAGAATGATTTTGTGTGTCTACGTAGATTGCGTATACATATGTAAGACCAAATACGAGGACAATCAAGGAGAGTATTGGAAGAGAAGTACGAGAAAAACAAATTAAACAATAGCAACCGAATATAAGAAAAGGAACGATAGAAAAAGAGGAATAAGCTGTTGCAATCCCAAAGATAACTGAGATTGCAACGTAGCTCCATTGCCCACGGAACACGTACTCACCTCACGGTTTATACCATATTTTTTGCCTGCAGTAATACTTGTTGCAACTGTTCCAACGTCATTTCGTCCGTTTCTAACGAAGACAAAAGCTGTTTTAGCTCCTGCATTTTCTGTTGTTCTTCCAATATTGTTACGTCAAATGCAAGAGGAACATGTTTTACTCTTACGTTGGCTTGCTCAAATAACTCAAGTGCATACGGATGGTTTTTATAATCTCGCGCATAATACACCGCTGTAATACCACTTTGAATAATTGCTTTACAGCATTGTAAACACGGAAAATGCGTAACATAAATTTCCGCTCCATCTGTTTTCGCACCAAATTTCGCACATTGCAGTATTGCATTCATTTCCGCATGAATTGTGCGCACACAATGATTATCGATCACATAGCACCCTTCATCTATACAATGCACACCGCCAGCAATCGATCCGTTATAACCACCAGCAATAATGCGTTTATCCCGCACAATTGTCGCTCCAACCGCAAGCCTTGTACACGTGCTGCGCAGTGATAACAAATGACTTTGTGTCATAAAATATTGATCCCAAGAAACTCGTTCCATTATCTTCACCTACTTTTTAATCTTCTTACAGTTTAGCGAAATAAGAAAAAAGTCGTCAATCATTTAAGGAACAATTATTTCATCTTTTATTTTTTCCAGCGATTTTTCACCAATCCCATCAACCTCCAATAAATCTTCTACTTTTTGAAACGGACCGTGCTGCTCGCGATATTTCATAATACTTTCTGCTTTTCTAGGACCAATGCCAGATATTTTTTCAAGTTGCTCCTTTGTCGCTGTATTAATTTGTATTTTCCCTTCCTGCAAGGAAAATTCATTCACAGTAGCAGTTTGTTCTCCTTTTTTTGGTACATAAATCATCATTTGATCTTGCACAAGCTGCGCTAAATTTACCTTTGTTACATCTGCTTCTGGCAAAAATCCGCCTGCCTTTTCAACACTATCTTTCACCCGATCTCCAATTTGTAATTCATACACCCCTTCACGATGCACAGCTCCTTTAACATCAACTATAATCGGTTTCGATTGCAGTTTAGAGTCTGTTACCTTTGTTTTCTCCTTCCTCTCTTCTATCTTAGAATTCGCTTCCACTTTCACTGCCGGTTGTTCTTGCCAACCTTTTGTTTGCCATACAAATAAAATACCGACAATACCAATTGCTGCAAACAAAACGAGCCACTTTCTTTGCAAATTCATCATCATTTTGCACCTCTAATTCATAAATTCAAAATAAACTTCATATTGTTTAGGAGAAAGATGTTACGAAGGAGGGGATGAAACATTGAACATAGGAATAATAGGAACAGGGAATATGGGGAATATACTCATTGATGCATGTATCGAAGCCCGGGCTGTCAAACCTTCGTGTCTTACTATCATTAATCGTACTTTCGCAAAAGCATATCATATAAAAGAGAAGTATCCTTCTATTCATATAGCAAAAACAATTCAAGAAGTAATTGAACGCTCTGAGCTGATTTTTATTTGTGTAAAACCATTCGATATATATCCTATTTTGACAAAGCATGCCTCTATTCTTACAAATGACAAATGTCTAGTTTCCATTACAAGCCCTATATCTACCGTACAATTAGAAACGATCGTATCCTGCCATGTTGCTCGTATTATCCCGAGTATTACAAATCGCGCATTAGCTGGTGTCTCCTTATGCACATTCGGAAAAAAATGCTCACAAGAATGGCAAACACTGTTATTGGAATTGTTTCAAAAAATCTCTAAGCCTATTATCATTGAAGAGAATATCACAAGAGTGGCATCTGATATCGTAAGCTGCGGTCCGGCATTTTTCAGCTATTTATTACAACGCTTTATCGACGCCTCTGTAGATGAAACAAATATTACACGTGAAGAAGCTACTATTTTAACGAGCGAAATGATTATTGGGATGGGAAAACTGTTAGAAAAACAAATTTTCACCTTGCCGGCTTTGCAGGAGAAAGTGTGCGTAAAAGGCGGTATAACAGGAGAAGGGATTCGCGTTTTAGAAGAACATATTGGAGATATGTTTAACAAGGTGTTAAAACGAACACATGAGAAGTATGAGGAGGATGTTGAGCACGTGGAACAGCAATTTAATAAGCATTAATATATCTCTTACGACAAAAACTACTATATTCCTTCATAAATGCTTTATTTTTTTGCGGTCTACCTTTATAAGTAAAAAAGCAACCATTCATACGGTTGCTTTTTTACTATGAATTCTTTTTAGCGACAAAGAAAATACGCTCTGTTTGTTCTGTTACTTCAGTTCTTTCGAAGTCTCCCGTTACGCGAAGAACAGTAAAACCAGCTTCTTCAAGCCATTTTGTCAATTCTTCAACAGGATATGTACGCTGCATATGCAACTCATCAAATCGATGATACACATCCTCCTCTTCATCTCGTACAAAAAATGTTAAATCATGCTCAACGCTGTTTGTTTCTTCACCAGGAAAGCAGTTCCAAATGAGAGAAATTTCTTCTTCATTAACTGTATACGTTTCATTTTGAAATACGTGATGAATTTTATAAAGAGAGTGAACATCAAATAAAAATAAACCATCTTGATGCAAATGATGATAGACACGTCGAAACGTTTCTTGAACGCCTTCCCCTTGCAATACATAATTTAACGAATCACAAAAAATCGTCACGCAGTCAAACTCACCTGGAACATCCAACTCGCGCATATCCTGTTGATAAAAAGGAATAAAGTGACCTTCTTCACATAGCTTTTGCTGAGCGATTGTTAACATTTCTTCTGATAGGTCTACTCCCGTTACATCATATCCTTTTTTCACAAGGGGCAATGTGACATTCCCCGTTCCGCAAGCTACATCAAGAATTTTCGCATCTGTTTTACCAATTTGTTCTAAGCTTTGTTCCGTAAATTCCATCCATTTTTCATACGGGACATCATTCATTAGCTCATCATACAATAATGCAAATTGTTCGTATCTCATTGACCTAACTCTTCTGCGATATCTTCGCGCGGTACATCGCCCCAAAGACGTTCTAAGTTATAGTAATCACGCTCATCTTTATGGAATACGTGTACAACAACATCCCCAAGGTCAACTAACACCCAACGCGCTTCTTCAAAACCTTCCATGCGCTTTACATCAATGTGTACTTCATGTGCTTGTTCTTTAATTTCACGAGCGATTGCTTGTACTTGTTTATCAGAGTTACCATGGCAAATCACAAAATAATCCGCAAGCGGGGAAATCCCTTGCATATTTAAAACAACAATATCTTCTGCTCTTTTATCGTCAGCTGCTCGTGCTGCCAATACTAACAATTCTCTATCTTTCATTTCGTAAAGTCCTCCTTAATGACTGCATTATACGTTTGAAATGTTAATGGATAAATCGTTTGGTTCTTTTCCATTAAAAATTGTATTGTATGCTTTAAAGCATACAATAACGCTTGATTAATATCTTCTCGCGCCAGCTTCCGTGCTTCTTTAACGCCTGGAAACTTACGGCCGGGTTCAATATAATCCGCCACGTAAATCACTTTATCAAGCATTGTCATTTGTTCATGCCCACTCGTATGATACGTAATAGCTTGTAATATGTCAGCATCTGTAATACCGACTTCTTTTTCTACTAAATATGCCCCAACTGGTGCATGCCATAATTCTTTATTATAATGCAACAAGTCTTTTGGTAAATTTTCTCGTTTAATAATTTCTTCCATTTCTGAAATCGGTCTACACTTTGCATAATCATGAAAAATCGCTGCCATCTCGGCCTTTTTCTCGTCAACACCATATTGCTTTGCGAGTTCAATGGCCGTTTCCATAACACCAATTGTATGGATATAACGCTTTTCATGCATTTGTTGTTTCACAATTTCAAGTGCTCGCTTACGATCCATATAACCCATTCCTCTCAATGTATTCCTGTACCTCTTTTGGAAGTAAATATTTGCATGTCTTCTTCTTTGTAAAACGTTCACGTAAAAGTGATGAAGAAACAGCGAATTCTGGAATTTCCACCTTTGCAATTTTATAAGGAGTAGAAAGTGTATAACCAGGACGAGCAACGCCGACAAACGTAACGAGCTTCAATAATTCATCGATGTTATACCACTTTGGTAAGTATTCAACCATATCCCCGCCAATAATAAAATGGAATTGTACGTCTGGATGCTCCTTTGTCAATTGTAACATAGTGTCATACGTATAAGATGGGCCTTCTCGTTCAAGCTCTGCTAAACAAACAGAGAAGTGCATTTCTTGTTCGATTGCTAAATGGATCATTTCTAAACGATTACGTACACTTGTAACTTCCCTATCTCGTTTATGAGGGGGGATTTGATTCGGTAGAAACCAGACCTCATCAAGTTGCAATGCATCATACACTTCATTTGCAATTAACAAATGTCCATTATGAGGCGGGTCAAATGTCCCGCCAATAATCCCGATTCTCTTCAAAGAAAACGCCCCTTTACCTTGTTCTTACAGGCAATAGATCTCGCCCAAAACTTCTAATGCGTTAAAGAAGCAAGATACCTATAAGAACCCGATTGGTTCAACGAACTGTGATTGGAATAAAATTCCCTGAGATCGTTACTTTGTTTTTGGTAACACAATACGTTTATTTTCTTTTGATTCTTTATATAAGACGATTGTGTTTCCGATTACTTGTACAAGCTCTGCTTTTGCACCTTCCGAAAGCTCTTCTGCTACTTCATGACGATCAAATTCACAGTTTTGCAGTACACTAATTTTCATTAGCTCGCGCACTTCTAGCGCTTCTGCAATTTGCTTTATCATATTTTCATTTACTCCACCTTTACCAACTTGAAAAATTGGTGTTAAGTGATGTGCCTCAGCACGTAAAAATCTTTTTTGTTTTCCTGTTAACATGTATTTAGCCTCCAAGCTTTTTCATTACTATTTGTTTCATTCGTTCTATATCAGGTAAGCGTCCCGTCCAAATTTCAAATGCAAGCGCCCCTTGAAATACAAACATATCAATGCCATTTTGCACAATTGCTCCATGCGCCTTCGCATCTTGCAGCAATTTCGTTTCAAATGGATTATAAATAATATCAGACACAATGCTTCCTTTTTTTAAATCACGAATGCGTAGTGGTGTATCTTCTACGTGCGGGTGCATACCTACTGTCGTTGTATGGATAATGATATCATACAGTGCTTGTTTGTCTGTTGCTTCTTCTAAGGAAAGCGCCAAAGACATAACTTCACTTCTACAATCTGTAATAAGCTGCTCTGCTTTCTCTACTGTACGATTCGCAATGTCAATTTCTTTCACACCAGCAGCCGCAAGTGAATAATAAATCGCACGACACGCCCCACCAGCTCCAAGCAGTAAAATACGTTTGTTCGTTAATGGCTCTTTACTAATAGATTGCAATGAACGAACATACCCTATTCCATCTGTATTATAACCAATTAATTTTCCTTCTTTATGAAGCACTGTATTTACCGCACCGATTTGTTCTGCTAACGGGTCAATTTCGTCTAAATGCTGCATAATCGAAACCTTGTGCGGCGTTGTCACATTAAATCCAATAACTCCAAGTGCCTTCAATCCTTTCACCGCTTCGCCTAATTCACTCTCCTGAACGAGAAAAGCATGATAATGTGCATCCATCTCTAAATATGTAAACGCATCATTATGCATAAGCGGCGATAAGGAATGTCCAATTGGATTTCCAATTACACCATATAATTGTTTCACAAGTCCTCACCACTTTAGATTAAAGATTTACGTAATGAAACACTAACTCCTTTTGGTACATGCGCTGCAATTTTTGCGCCAGCTTCATTCACTGTTACCCATCCTAAACCTGAAAATACAACATCGGTTTTCGGTTCATGAATTGTAAACTCATATTTTACAAGCTCTGGCATGTTCTCAAGTTCTTCTGGTGTTGGTGGATTTAATAGTTCTCCAGCATGTTTTTCATACAATGCATCTGCTTTTTCAAGCTTCGTGCGATGAATTGTAAGTCGATTGGATAAATGACAAGTAAATGAACGACGACCACCGCTTATATAATCAAATCGTGCTAATCCACCAAAGAATAACGTTTGTTCTTCATTAAGTTGAAATACCATCGGCTTAATTTCTTTTGTTGGAGTAATTATTTTTAAGCTTTGCTTTCCAACGTAATGCGCCATTTGATGATGATTAATAATACCTGGTGTATCATATAAAGATGAAGTTTCATCTAATGGAATATCGATTAAATCCAGCGTTGTACCAGGGAAATGTGATGTCGTAATAACATTTTCCGTTTCCTCACTAAACTCTTTAATGATACGGTTAATAAACGTTGATTTCCCAACGTTTGTACATCCAACAACATAAACATCTTTTCCATCACGATATTGTTCAATTGCGCTTGCAAGCTCATCAATACCTTGACCTTTCGCTGCACTAATTAAGAAAACATCTTCTGGCTTTAACCCAAGTTGTTTTGCACTATAGCGCATCCAATGTGTTAGCTTTTCTGGTTTCACTGATTTTGGAATTAAGTCCGCTTTATTGCCGACAAGAAGTACTTTATTATTTCCAACAAAACGGTGTAAACCAGGTAGCCAGCTTCCGCTAAAATCAAAAATATCAACAATTTTAACAACTAACGCATCAGATTGTCCAATTCCATTTAAAATGCGTAAAAAATCATCATCTGTTAATGACACATCTTGAATTTCATTGTAATGCTTTAAACGAAAACAACGCTGACAAATGATATGTTCTTTCTCTAACGAAGAAGCTGGTGCATAACCAACTTCATTTTTATTTTCTGTTTGGATTGCAACACCGCATCCAATACATTTAAACGTCTCAGTCAAGCTTTATTCCTCCCAATTAATTAAACCTTTTTTCTTCATATTACGCATAATTCTACGCTCAATTTTCCGGTTAAAACGAGTCATAAACCCATCTGTTTGTGCAACTGGAACAACTAAAATCGTGTGCAGTCCAACACGATTACCTCCAAGCACATCCGTTAATAATTGATCTCCAATTACAACTACTTCTTCAGCACGCAGATTCATTTTCGTTAGCGCTCGTTTAAAAGCACGAACAAGCGGCTTACGTGCACTATGAATAAACGGAATACCAAGTGGATCAGCAAAATCTTTTACACGTTGTTCGTTATTATTCGAAACAACTGTCACTTGAATGCCGTGTTCTTTCATTTTTGCAAACCACTCTTCTAATTGCGGCGTCGCATTCGGACGATCCCATTCAATCAAGGTATTATCTAAATCAGTAATAATCCCTTTTATACCTCGATTTTCCAATTCTTCAGGTTGAATATGATACACGTTTTTCACGTATTCATTCGGTAAAAATAAACTCAATCTCTTTCACCTCTTTGAGGGGTTTTGTAAAGTTCAACTTCTCTTTTTGAGAGCGATTTTCTCTCAAAAAGGGTTAGTTGAACTTATCGGGCTCTTACAGGAAGTTATTCTTCTCGTAACTTCCACTGCTACTGCCCGTTAGTAGCAGGATAAATCTTCTAACGGCTACTGTCCGTTAAAGTTGGATAAAATTTTTCGACAGCATTTTTCGATTGCGTACCTGTGGATAAACTTGTACACAATTTCCACATTGAAGTTTCAGTTAATTCTAAAATTACCAACAATTATTACACATCTTATCCACGATAGCATGTGGATAACCAACAGATTGTGATATAAGACAAATTTTGGTACATTAAATGAGACAAACTTACCTTTTTCGCAGGAGGTGAACCGCCTTGACGGCGAAACATATGGAAAAGTTATCTACTGAATTACTCACTGAGTCTTATTATAAAGCAAAAGAATTAAAATTAAATCCCGACTTCATTTTACTTATTAAACAAGAAATCATTAGACGCTCACTAGAGGACAAGCTTTTGAAATCGTCTTAAATACATATACAGTGAAGCTTCCATAGGTGAACTATTACCCGCTTATGATTAGTTGACCGGATCGCCTTAATAAGCTCTATATATTAAGGTTAGAGCTTTACTGCTCAGTCAGTGCAAAACAGATACTGCTTCACTTGTAAAAAGAGCCATCTATAAGACGGCTCTTTTATTATAAAGTGAAACGAGCTATATAAAAGCTGCTTCTTTTATAATCGAGTTGCGACTTTTTCACCAACACGAACCTCTTGTCCACTAGTTAATGATTGAACTACTTCAATCATATCTTTTTCAAATAATAGAACGACTGTAGAGCCAAATGTAAAGTAAGCCATCTCTTCACCTTTTTGAATGACTTCTCTCTCATGCAACAGTTCAATACTATTAACAAACATTGCGCCTACTTTAACAAGAGCTAACCGCGCCCCCTCACTCTCCATTTCAGTTACAGAGCGATAGTTTTTGGATAACGTATCTTTTCCATATTTCATACCTGCTGCATTAACAGGATAGGATTTCCTTCCAAGTACAAAACGTTCTGTCACTGCACCTGAAAGCGGGCTATGAATACGGTGATAATGGCTTGGACTTAAATAAATAACCATATATGTACCACCCGCGTAGCGCGCTGCTCGTTCTTCCGTACCAAGCATATCTACAATAGAATATTGTTTCCCTTTAATTTCAAATATTTTTGCCTGATCAATAGGACCGTGATCTGCAAAAACACCATCAACCGGACTCACAACGCTGGATACTTCTGTATCAATTGCTCGTTTTCCCTGTTTTAATTTACGCGTAAATAATTCATGCAGCGTTCCGTACTCTTTTAAATCCTTCTCCATCTCATCTTGCCTAATTTGAAATACTTTCGCATAAGACGGAATAATAATCGAGCTTAAACGCGACTGCGCAAATTTACGCAATACATAGGACGTAAAACGACCGTTTGTAAGTTCAATCAATAATCGATATAACGTACGTCGCAAACTGCGAAACCCCCTACTATGATATATAATTTTCTAATAAGACTATTACATGTAGTTTTTCCTATTTTTGTTTCTATATCATAAATTATTAGCACCTTTTAATATTACAGATAGAACCCATCATTTTCAACCGTGAACATAGATTTATCAAAGGAGTTTCATTTTATCCAAAAAGAAAAGTGCCTGCTTTCGAATAAAATCAGGCACTTTCCATCTTTAAGATTTCCCCTTCTTCTCTTTTTCTGCACGAACAAATTCATGAAACATCTTCATTAATGCCCTCTTCTCAATACGCGATACATAGCTCCGCGATATACCAAGTGCTTTCGCAATCTCCCGCTGCGTTTTCTCTTTCTCCATGCCAAGACCAAATCGGTTTACAATTACTTCTTTTTCCCGTTCATCTAATATATCGATATACTCTTTAATTTTCTCAAGCTCCATACTCAGTTGAATGGTGTCAATCACATCTTCTGATTCTGACTTTAAAATATCTATTAAAGAAATTTCATTCCCTTCCTTATCTTGCCCGATTGGATCATGAAGAGAAACATCTTTTTTTGTTTTCTTTAATACGCGTAAGTGCATTAAAATTTCATTTTCAATACATCGAGCAGCATACGTTGCCAATTTTGTTCCCTTTCCTTGCGAATAGCTTTCAATCGCTTTAATTAAACCAATCGTACCGATGGAAATTAAATCTTCTGCATCTTCTCCTGTATTTTCAAATTTCTTCACAATATGTGCCACAAGACGTAAATTATGTTCGATGAGGAGATTTCTGGCGTGCGCATCTCCTTGCTCCATAAGCTCTAAGTACCTTCTCTCCTCATCAGGCGACAACGGCTGTGGAAATGCGTTATTTTTGACATACGATACGAAAATAAAAACTTCGCGAATCATATATCCAATTGCGGCGAACAGACTCAACCTCTTCACCTCCGCAAAAATAGTGGTCTTTCCTATATGTATGTGGGCGAGTGGTTGTTTGTGTCTGTACAACGCAAATATCAATTCTTGTCTTTTTCAAAGTCCGTTATCAAATCAAAACCTTTTTTATCATACATTTAGAGTCCCATCCAAATTACTTATTGAAGGGGATTGATGTTGGCATAAAGTGAAACTTCCATCAGTGGGGGTTTTCTTCATCCCCCACTGATGGAAAGCCTGCCCAATCGGGCGCATGCCAGCAGTTATCCCCCACCTATCTTCTTCACTCTTCTCTGAATCTTGAGGTGGGGGTCTTACTGCCCACGAATAGCGGGATAAAAATGATTGAAATTTATGCTGCTATTCGTGCCGAATCTCCTAACCCTAGATTTTGTTTCTAATCCTTATAGGACAGGAGGTGGAGGTGGAGGTGGAGGAGCTATTGGAGAGAAAGGAACAGGTGAAGTTATAGGACTAGGTATCAACTGATTATGCAAGACGGTATTTCCCTCTTGCGGCACACCCGCAGCATTAGTCCCAAATGTATTGACGATGACACGTCTGATATGAGCAGGTGGGTGAGTAAAATTAGACGAAAAAGTAACAATCACTTCGTAGCAAGGACTTGGCAGATGTGCAGATTGTGGTGGAGATGCGTGAATCGTAAAAAGACCGCGTGGCGGAATCGTAAATGTAAGAGGTGTAAAAATCGATTGGACATTGTTAGGAGGAACGATATTAGTTTGCTGCGGTTGAACCCCTTGTGTTGATAAAGACGGATTGATAGCTTGTCCGGCTAGAAATCCAGCCTTAGCAAACTCTGTAGGATTCCACGTATTTTGCCAATCTAACACGGACACAGTGACCGTTTTGGATTCGTAGAAATCCTCATTCAAAAGCGTAACAACCACAATCTCAGTATTGGGATTTCTCAATATAGGTCCTGTTGTAAATACGTGTAATTTTTGTGGTCTTTGAGCTCCTGCAATCGGAACCGGAGACTCATACGGATGGAAAAATTTTTGATCTTTTGGGGGCAAGAATAAATAAACTCCTTTCTATTGAAATATACTATAAATATATGAAATAAAACTCCTTTTGCTTGTATCCTTGTCCATGTTTTTTCTAGCAAACCTCCGTATGTATCTCAGCTTCATATTAGATTGACACAGCACGTTGTTATCGAGAGTACAAATTATCTATTTTTTGTCTTTATATAACTATAGATTCATTTATATCATCACACACGATATCACTGTATTCCCCTCCCTATTCCCTTTACAAATAACAAAAAACGACTAGAATTTCTAGCCGTTTACTTCGTTTCACGATGTAATGTTACTCGCTTTAATCGCGGACAATATTTTTTTAGTTCAATACGCTCTGGATTGTTTCGTTTATTTTTCTTTGTAATATAATTGCGATCACCGCATTCTGTACAAGCTAATGTAATATTTACACGCATAAGTTTACACCTCCTAGAAAATTCATTCTTTGAAACAAAACGTAATCATTACGGTTTATATCATAAACTTTGTAATTCACTTTGTCAATTCTATAAAAAAACGGTTCTCCTTATTTGAAGAACTGATTCATTCTTCGATATATAATATCGATATAATCGAATTATAGTTTCATCACTTTTTCCCATTATAATCATTAAAACTGCAATCATACAGAAACTTATACAAAGAACGCAAAAAATACCTCGAATTCAACGATATAAAAAAGACAAATAACTGAAACAATTTGTTCATACGGAATTCACATCAATCAATTAGTATAGAAAATGTACATAGTTATAACAAACACTATGTGTGAAGGAGGACAGCCTAATGAAAACACGCTATCGCTTTATGATCTCATCATTCGCAGCATGCGCGTATATGATTTGGTATTTAGTTTAAGCAACCTTACCTTCCAAATAAGAAAAAGGTGTGTATATAATGGAATATAACCAAACAACAGTTGATTATTGGAAAGCATTTGTATTACCTTATACATTTGCTCTTGAAGAACTCAAAACAAAATTTGAAATTATGAACCGGGAAGCTCAGTTTCTAGAAGACTACAACCCGTTTGAACATATAAAAACACGATTAAAACAACCAAAAAGTATTATTAAAAAGCTAGAACGAAAAAACTTAGGACCAACTGTCGAAAACGCCCAACATCATTTATTCGATATTATTGGTATTCGAATTACATGTTGTTTCGTGGAAGATATTTACTATTTAAAAAATTTGATAGAAAAACGAACAGATATGGAAATCATAGAAGTTAAAGATTATATTGCAATGCCAAAACCAAATGGCTATAAAAGTCTCCATATGATTATTAAGTATCCATTAGCATTAAATTCAGGAACACAAGATGTTTTTGCAGAGATTCAATTACGTACGTTAGCAATGGATTTCTGGGCAAGTTTAGAACATAAAATGTATTATAAATATGAAGGAAATATCCCTGAATATTTAAAGCAGGAATTACATGATGCCGCTATGAAAGCTGAAGAACTTGACAATAAGATGGCATCTATCCGTCAAGATATTGATGATATTGAATCGTGTTCAGAGCGCATTTTATTACCTGTGTAAAAGGAGTTCTCGATTTTAGAGAACTTCTTTTTTATCCCGCATTAACGGGCAGTAAGACCCCTACTGATGGAAGTTTCACTTTATCCTTCTTCAATCACACGTACCTCTTCTATCTTCCATACACCGTTTTCTTTTCCTACGGTGTAACGAACTTTCTTTTCAGTAGATTCTTCTTTCTCTTTTGTTTCTACTACAGCATACTCTCCTTCAAAATTCCTTACACTAAAATCCAATAATTCGATTTTTTTATTCTTATTTTTAAATTCTGCTTCTTTTTGGGCTTTTGTATCCTCTAACCCTAATGACTTCGTTGAAAAAAGTGCCATATGTCCCTCAAAGTTTTTCTCATTTATTGTTTGAATATAGGAATCTATTAACTTTTTAATTGCTTGTTGTTCTTCCTCCGGTATAGGCTTTGTCATCTTTTTATTTTTCTCTTCTTTATGAATCGTTTCTTCTTTTTTTATTATGTCTTTTTGTACTTTTTCTTGTGAGCTACATCCACATAATTGAAAACTTATTATGCCTAAAATCCCTAATCTCTTTAGAATTCGTTTCATATATGTCCCCTCCAAAATCAAAAAGAAAAAAGCAAGGCAACGAAGCCCCGCTTTTTCTTCATATTAGCGTCTACCTTTATTTGGGTCGCCGCCGCCAATAATATCAAATACACGTTTTGCTAAGTTTGTATTTTCTTGAACGCCAGCAAATAAGTATTTTCCTGGTCCAAATGCGTATACACCAACATCTTCACCAGTATGACCACCTGTTGTCCAACCTGTGTAAGAGCGTGTATTAAAAATTGCTTCAATTGCATTATCAATCTTTGTTACATCTTTTGACGTCGCAGCATCATTCACAGATTTAACTTCTTCAGGTGTTAATTGTAAATCAATATACTTTTTCAGTGTTTCTTCAACATTTGCACCTTTAGCGATTTCAGATGCCATAAAATCAGGTGTACGTTTTGCTGCTTTAATTGGCTTTACATCAAAATTGTACACGCCGTTTGCTCCAAGAGAAAGACCACCAGTGGAATGATCAGCAGTTGCTACAACTAGTGTATGCTTATCTTTTTTCGCAAACTCAATTGCTGCTTTAAATGCTCTTTCAAAGTCTTCCATTTCACTCATCGCTGCAACAACGTCATTATCATGACCAGCCCAGTCAATTTGGCTGCCTTCTACCATTAAGAAGAAACCATTTTTATTTTTATTTAAACGATCAATTGCAGCATTTGTCATATCTTCTAAAGAAGGTGTTTTGTCATTGCGGTCAATCATTTTATCGAAACCGCCTGGCGCAAACAATCCAAGAATTTGGTCATTCTTATCATTTAATAATTGCTGACGATCCGTTACATAGCTATAACCATCTTTTTTAAATTCTTCTGTAAGATTACGGTCTTTTCTTACAAAGTTATTCACGCCGCCTCCAAGAAGAACGTCTACTTTATGCTTACCATTAATTTTTTCATCGAAGTAATCATTTGCAATTGCATCCATATTTTTTCGATTAATATCATGTGCGCCGAAAGCTGCTGGTGTTGCATGTGTAATTTCAGAAGTTGCAACTAACCCTGTTGATTTCCCACGCTCTTTCGCTTGCTCTAATACAGTCTTTACGTTTGTTTCGTCATTATCTACCGCTATAGCTGCATTGTATGTTTTGATTCCTGCTGACATTGCAGTTGCAGCAGAAGCAGAGTCTGTAATATTTTGATGCTCATCTTCTGGATATGTAACTTGTGTGCCTACCAGATGCTTATCGAATTCTGTTTGCTCCATTTCAAATGTTTTTGGATTATCCTTCATATAACGATGCGCTGTCATATAAGAAGGACCCATTCCATCCCCGATTAAGACAATTACATTTTTAATCTTTGCATTGTCGTCTTTTTCATCTGCTTTAATTACATCTGAACGCGTAACATTCCATGTTACAATTGAAGTAAGTGCTAACGATGAAACAACTGCAAACGGCCATGCTTTCTTCATAAATTTTTTCACCTTATAAGTCCCCCTAAATTCTTAATTCAATCCCCACTACCCAATTTAATAGACAACTGTTAAGAGAAAATTAGAAATATGTAAATATTTTGTTAATTTAAGATGAATATTGTTGCAAGCTGTATTTCTTTGTCGTTTTACTTATTGATATATATGATTCTTCCAAATGCAGTATGTTTGTACACCCTCTCTCTTTCCTTAACGTACAACAAGACAGAATCTTTTGATTGTTTCATGATAAAATGTATCTACTAAAAAAAACGAGGGAGTGTAATATATGCAGATACAAGCACTAAATCAGTCTGATATCCCACAACTTCTATCTCTTTGTGATGCAGTAGGTTGGTTACATGACATTTCGTTTATGAAGGAACAATTTGAAACCTTCTTTTCTATCGGTACTTTGTTTGGCCATCATAACGAAGGTAAACTTATCTCTTGTATCGCTGTTTTTCCATATAAAACAGGATGTACTTCTATTGGTACGCTTATTGTTCATCCAAATTTTCAACGAAGAGGATTAGCACGCTCTTTGCTGGACATTTGCATAAAAAATGCTCCGCCATTACAACCTTTTGTTCTCATTGCAACGGATGCTGGTACGCCGTTATATCATACATATGGATTTAACACAATTACTTCTATTCATCGATTAGAACGAAATAGCACAGAAACAAAAAACAACTCCTTTTCTACTAGTCAAATCACGAGTCAGGATCTTAACACGCTCATTCAACTCGATTTCATAGCAAGCGGTGCTAAACGTCCTCAACTGTATTCAATACTTTTAAATAGAACACACCTTGCATTAAAAATAGAAAAAAATAATAAACTAGAAGCTTTTGCATTATGTATACGAAAAGGAAATACCTTATGCGTTACTCCCCTTATTGCTCACAATGAAGAATATGCCTTGCATTTACTGCTATCCATATGTAATCAATGGAATGGAACTGTTCGTATCGATGTTCCTCATTCACAAAAAAGCTTTAGGGACAAACTGCTATCATTTGAGTTTAAAGAAACGCTGCTTTCTCCTCTCATGATAAAAAACGGAGAGAATCTTCCTGGTAAACGAGATTTCATATTTGCTATGATGGATGCAGCGCTATGCTAGAAAGGGGAAACCACTTTGAAACGATGGAAGTTTTACATGCTCAGCTGCGTTGTTCTCACAACTTTAACGAGCTGCAGCACAATTGAAAAACAAACAAAAAAAGCAACACAAGTAAAAGAAACAATTGAAACAAAACTAGAGACAAAAGAAAAAATGATTGAAATTGATGGACAAACCATTTACTTCAAACAAATCGGTAAAAATAAACCACCTTTACTTATGCTTCATGGCTTTGGTGGCTCATCAAATGGATTTAATGATGTTTATCCTGATTTAGCAAAAAATCATACCATTATCGCTGTCGATATTTTAGGTTTCGGCCATTCTTCAAAACCGATGAATTTTCGCTACTCCTTTCCAAACCAAGCAAACTTATATTATAAATTAATGAAAAAATTAGGCTATGATACATTCGCCGTATTAGGGCACTCTATGGGCGGAGAAATTTCTTTAAATTTAACATACCTGTATCCGAATGCAGTAACCCACCTTATTTTAACTGATGCAACAGGAGTTGAATCTTTGCAGCACGGGAAAGGATCTCCAAAACCAAATTTACCAACTGATTTGAGTACTGTCTCTACTCCGAAAGAATACCGCGCGAATGAAGTAAAGTATAAACGTGAAGATACGGAGCATTATACAGAATTAAGTAAAATGAGGTCGCGTCGTTTACGCATCAATGCCGATGAAATCAAAGTACCAACATTAATTATTTGGGGAAGAAATGATAAAAGTGTTTCCTGGAAAAGCGGCGAAACGTATCACCAATTCTTAATAAACAGTACATTTCATATTATTGAGGAAGGCGAACATGCACCATTTCGTCAGCAGCCAAAAGAGTTTTTGCAGTATGTTGATGAGTTTTTCAAGAAGTATCCTACTAAGTTGTAATTTTTTACAAAAAATCCCTAATCAAAGGAAGATCATGATACAATCAGGGAAAAAGGAGGAGATGTATTGCTCAGATCTGATAAAGATAATCCATATAAAAATGGATTGTATTTAAGCATTTACAACTTATGTTATATGCTTGGATCAGGCGCTCTATTAATTGGACTTGTTTGGATATTTGGCTTCATTGAAGTAAAAAGTAGTTTTACTCTTCTACTTGGTCCGATTATGATACTCTTCTTACTTTTGTCAGGGATTGGTTACTTTATCTTATGGATTCGATTATTAAAGAAATATCGCCAATTACACCGATAATAAACCGCTTTGGAACATGTTTATTATCGGTGTAATTGGCGTAATTCCAAACCTCATTTTTTCCGGCTATTTTATGAGCCTTCCAAACGATGAATCTTGTTTCGGTGCAGCCTTTTTAGGAATCCCGATTTTCTTTCTATCTGCAATTACGATGCTCATGCTTAGTTTATTTATAGCAAAATCACCCCAAATTCGTTAAAAGGGATATCTCATGATGAGATACCCCTTTTTATACGCTATGCGGCTTGATTTTTATAATTGCGTGATTTTTTATTAAAAATTTTTGATAAAATAAGTCCATCTACACCAAATTTGCCAGCATTATAACCTGAAACTAAAATAAACATAGACAAGATTACTAATTGTGGATTCACACCCGTTGACCCACTAAACATATAGGAAAAGTTCATTACAAGACCAAAAAATACAGCCGTTTTCGTTAAACATCCAACAATTAACCCTATTCCAACTAAAACTTCTCCCCATGTAACTAAAAAATTAAATAGCTCTACATTGGGAATTGCTACTTCATTTAAAAAGGATGCCCACCATGATTGCACTGCAGGATGAGCTCCTGATGCTTGTTCAATTGCTCCTTTTAAAAAACCTGTTGCGTCAAATCCACCTGTTAGCTTTTTCATCCCTGCCATAAGCCACGTATAACCAATATAAATACGCACTACTGCTAGTACATAGGAAACTGCTTTGTTCTCTCTTAAAAACTGAATAACCATATATTCCTCCTGATTTTTGTAATTAAATTAATTACATGAATACAACAACATTCGTAACCGGTTTCGTTTCATTCATTATGAATGCTTTTTATCAATTTTTACAAAATATTTCAAACGTACGTTTTATAACCACTTTTATTTGCAAATAAAAACTTGAACCTATAATAACACAGACGATAATGATTTTCATTACTATTTACAAAAAAATTATGTTCTCAATGTCAAATGTTATAAAAAAGCAATATTTTTATCTTTTTAGATGAGTAGACTCCTACTTATCGTTAGTACACAACCAGGCTTTTATAAACACCTCCCCCTCACTGATGGGAGTTTCACTTTATTTTAATCTTTTTTCTACTATAATTGAATTTCATACATCCCTGTTTCCTCTAAAAAGTCTTCCCTCGTTAATACTTGTTTCATTACGTATTGTCTATATGCTGTAATCGTTCCATCATGAGAAACGATTATTACGCGTGAAACTTGTAACGTTTTACACCATTCTATGAAACTATGGGCAGCCGTGCAAAACTCAAACTCTGAAATCGTATTGATCCCATTGCTCCATAACTCTTCATTACGTTCTTCTGCTAATAAAAATTCCGGAAATAGCTGCTGAATGTTATTTTGGCTTAACATTTGATCACAAGGCAACGTTCTCGCTCCTTCTCGATATGGAAAAATACGAGGTGAAATATATGGATGAGCAATTTTCATACAAGCAACTTGCCCGCTCCATAATGCAGCTGTCTGTAATGTTCGTACTGTCGGACTTGTAATTAATATATCACTCTCACGTAGAGGGAATTTCCCTCGCAGCGATACAGCCTGCTCTTCTCCCCTATCTGTGAGAATTGGATGATTTATTCGCAAACTATTCGGCAGATCTTTTGTATGGTCTCCTTCTCCATGCCTGACAAAAATAAGTTTCATACCAAAATCCCCTTCTATTCTGTATTAAAATGAAATCCCTTCACTCATAGAAGCTTCTCTTTCTCTTCCTTACAAAAAAATCCTCTCTTTATAAAAAAAGAGAGGATCCACATATATCTAAATTTAAGGGGGAAACAAAGTAATATAAACCTTTCCTTACAGGAGTTCAGCATCTACATAACGAATATCATATGTTATACAAAAATAGAGATAGGTGATTATGATGATTCGTGAAATTACAGAAGCAGATGCAGCTCCGTTTTTAAAGCTATGTCAAACAATTGATCAAGAAACAAATTTTATGTTATTTGAGCCTAATGAGCGAAACTTTACGATAGAGAAACAAAAATCTATGATTCAATCTCTTCTCTCTCCGCGTAATTCAACACTTCTAGTAGCTGAGAAAGATGAGCAACTTGTTGGATATATAATCGCTCGCGGCGGAGCAGTAAGGCGAAAGCAACATGCTGCATATTTAGTCATTGGCGTCCTCCAGCAATATGCAGGTCAAGGAATCGGCAAACGATTACTTCAGGAAATCGAACAATGGGCTCGCACACAACAATTACTGCGTCTAGAATTAACAGTCATGTCTCATAATGAAAGAGCTATTGCGTTATATGAAAAGATAGGTTTTGCTATTGAAGGTGAAGCAGTGCATGGTTTGGTTGTTGATGGACAACCAAGAAATGAATATTATATGGCAAAAATCTTATAAAAGACTTAGGTGATCCAAAATGAACCCTTTTTTTATCGATATATTTAAAGTGCAGCCAAGTCAATTATTTCTAAGCAATGACAAAATAATGAGATTGCAACAGACTTCTTCACCACCTGTATTTGCTTTACATACGCCATTACCCATTAAACAATTAGACGATAAAATTATTTTTACAGATGGTCATACCCGTGCATATTTATATTGGCAAGCAAATATAAAAGAGATTCCTGTGTATTGGGATGACGATCCTTTACATTATGACTTATATAAATTATGTGTAGATTGGTGCTTAACAGAAAAGATTTTTCATATTGGCCATTTACAGCATCGAATTTTACCTCATTCACAATATGAAACGCAATGGATAAAACGTTGCAGAGATGCCGAAAAATCTCTCACAAATTATACACTCTTTTAATATGCGTCTCTGCCAGTAGAGAGCACATATTTTATTCTTTTACTGATACAACATTTTCCCAATCTCGTTTCTCATAATAATTTACTGCTTCGTCTATATTTTGAATCCATTTTCTCGCTTGTGAACTGTCTGAATTTGCAATCCACATATTAACAGAGCATATCCATTAGAAGTTGATTTGTGCGTTTTATATAGTACGGATAATAATCTCCGTACCCTTTTGGTGGGATTGTAATTTGACGCTGCTGTGCATTCGCAACATTGATTTGATATAGTGAAGGCTGCGGACGTTGCTTCGGATCATTGGACCATTCGGTTTCCTTTGCTCTAGAAATTACAATCAAAGTAGCACTGTTCCAAGTGAAATCCCAATCAACATAACCTTTTGGAGTGAAAGTAGCTTGTTGAAAAGCAGGAAGTTCTTTTAATTTTAAATGTTTATTTTCGACGGTAAAGTGTACTTCTCCTTCTATGTATGCAAGAATATTTTTTGACGGTGCCCATTGAAACCATTTTGATTGAATCAACATGTGATCAACTGCTTCAAACTTGTTTCCATCCGCTCCAGTTATACATAACGTTTTACTATCCATCGACCAAGAGGCAGTTGGTGTTGCTAAAAATGAAACTCATTTTCTATCATAGGAATACCTCACTTTACAAGCTTTGCAATTCCCTGCATTCCTTTTATAAACAATAGCATGCTAACTCCCCACGATAGGCCGGCAACCCCAATATAAAGCGAATTATTTTCCGATTCAAATCCCTCTCCAACAGACGGTTCTTGTAAAATATGTACCCAAGCTGCAATCCCAAAACTTAGAAATATAAGATGACTAAAAAACCAGCCATATACACCACATTTTGTTTTCCACCATAACAGTGCAGCAATAACAAAAGACACCATTAAAAAGATTGTTGCCCCATGTATTAATAATGGTAATACTCCTTGCTCCATTTCCATGAACTTTATCCCCCTGCCTTTCATTTTCTTATAGCATTTCGTTACTTAAGCGAAGAGTATACAAAATTTGCAAAAATAAAAAGAGGGCACCCTCTATACCTGCTTTCTTAGCTTTTCACTTTCTGCAATTCAAAGTACGCTTCTAAAATGCTTTCCAGTTTTGATAGAGTTTTTTCATCACTGCTTGATTCGTTTACACCGGTAAGTTCATATATTCTTGTTGTTTCATTGTTTTAAATAAACAATCTAGGAAGTTATACGATAGAAACGATTTCTTTTTTGTCGATCATGCAAACAGATTACATTTGATTTCTTTCCGTTATCTTAAGAGAATGGTAAACAGTTTTTTATTTACAAGTAGGGGGGTACCGCGATTTTTATCATCCTTATCGTATTTTCCGATAGGGATTTTTTTATTTGTAGCAAAAACAAATATTAAATAATTCGGAATTTTATGATAAAATTTTAGAAGCGTTTACATTATTTTTGAAGGAGTGACGTGCATAAAAAACGGAACATAGCATTTTTTACATAAAGGGGGATATATCTATATGACAAAAACAGCAGAAATTCCATCGCACTTAAAACCTTATATATCAAAGCAGCATTACGACCACTATACACCAATTGATCACGCTGTATGGCGCTACATTATGAGACAAAATCATAACTTTTTAAAAGACGTTGCACATCCAGCGTATGTAAACGGATTGCAGTCTTCCGGTATTAATATAGATGCCATTCCAAAAGTAGAAGAAATGAACGATTGTTTAGCACCAAGCGGCTGGGGAGCTGTTACAATTGACGGCTTAATTCCTGGCGTAGCATTCTTTGATTTCCAAGGACATGGTCTCCTGCCAATTGCGACAGATATTCGTAAAGTAGAAAACATTGAATATACACCAGCTCCTGACATTGTTCACGAAGCAGCTGGACACGCACCAATTCTACTCGATCCTACATACGCAAAATATGTAAAATTGTTCGGACAGATTGGAGCAAAAGCTTTCTCTACAAAGGAAGAGCACGAATTATTTGAAGCGGTTCGCCAATTAACGATTGTAAAAGAGAGCCGCACATCTACTCCAGAAGAAATTATTGCGGCAGAGAAAGAAGTGGAAGAAAAACAAAAACATGTTTCTGGCCTATCAGAAGCAGAACAAATTTCCCGTCTTTTCTGGTGGACAGTAGAATACGGATTGATTGGTGATATACAGAATCCGAAAATTTACGGTGCTGGACTTCTTTCCTCTGTCGGTGAAAGCAAGCATTGTTTAACTGACGCTGTCAAAAAAGTACCGTTCTCTATTGAATCATGTATTCAAACAAGCTACGATGTAACAAAAATGCAGCCACAGCTTTTTGTATGCAGCTCTTTTGAAGAACTGATTGAAGCACTTGAAAGATTCTCAGAAACAATGGCATTCAAATCAGGCGGTACAAAAGGGTTAGATAAAGCACTGCGTTCTGAAAATACAGCGACAGTTGCCTTAAACAGCGGATTACAAATTACAGGAACACTAGTTGAAGTAGTAAAAAATGAAAGCGGCGAGGCTATTTATATAAAAACGGGTAGCCCAACTGCATTAGCTATCAATCATACACAATTGCCAAATCATTCTACAGCTGTGCACCAAGATGGGTTTGGTACGCCAATTGGATTATTACAAAATGATATCGCATTAGAATCTTGCACAGATGAAGAATTAAACACATTAGGAATCTCTGTCGGTAACAAAGCTGAGCTTACCTTTACAAGTGGTGTACATGTGATAGGAACAGTAACTGATATTATTAGAAATAAGGAAAAAGTCGCTGTCATTTCATTTACAAATTGTACAGTCACTTTAAAAGATCGCTTATTATTTGATGCAGCGTGGGGTACATTTGATATGGCAGTTGGTTCAGCAATTTCTTCTGTTTTCCCCGGTGCAGCAGATCCAGCAGCATTCTTCCCAGTAGCAGAAGAAGACGAAGTAATACCTGCACCGCGCACACGAACGGAGCTTGAAAAAATGTACGAAACTGTTCGTGATATTCGCAACGAAGGTTCATTACACGAACAGAATATAGAACAACTTGTAGCAATTCATCACGTATTAGATAAGTTTTATGAAAAGGAATGGCTACTGCGCCTTGAGATTTTAGAGTTATTACTAGAACATAAAGTGGAGATTCCAGAACGTGCAGCATTGTTACAACAACTTTCTTCCTTTAAAAATAATGAAGAAGTTCAGCGTCTAATCAATGACGGGCTTGCCTTACTCCCAATAAAGGATGTGACAAACAATGCAAAGACTAACTAATGAAGAAGTTCAAGAAGAGTTAATGAAGTTGGATAAATGGACAGTAAAAGACGAAAAATGGATTGAACGAAAATACATGTTCTCCGACTACTTAAAAGGTGTCGAATTTGTTTCTGAAGCGGCCAAACTATCAGAAGAACGCAATCACCATCCATTCATCCTTATCCAGTATAAAGCAGTTATTATTACGTTGTCATCATGGAATGCAAAAGGTTTGACAAAACTTGATTTTGAAATGGCAAAACAGTTTGATGAGATGTTTTTGCAAAATGAAAAAGCAATTGTACGATAAAGTGAAACTTCCATCAGTGGGGGGTTCTTTATCCCCCACCTCTCTTCTTCGCTTTTCTCTCAATCTTGAGGTGGGAGGTCTTACTGCCCACGAATAGCGGGAGATGCAGAAAAGGAAGCCTAATTCAGGCTTCCTTTTCTCTATTTCATAATAAATGGAATATGATGACCACAGTTCACTGTACAAATTTCTATATTAAGGTAAAATCAAAAACTCATACTATTATTCTAGTTCCAATTAGTCTTTTTTCAATACTGTCGCTTTTAAGAAACGATCTACAAATCCTTCTGCTTTCACAACAAATAAGTAAAGACCCATTGCTAATAATGCAAGCTCCATTTCGTATCCAGGATTTTTTCCATCTCCTAATAAACCAGCTGACCATTTTACTTTTACAATTGCTCCAACTAAAATAAGTGCAAATAATAGTCCGACATATCTTACACCTAAACCGATAATTAAACAAATACCACCAACTAATTCTACTGTCGCAACGCCATATGCAAGACCACCTGGTAAACCAATACTTGTAAACCAACCTGCGATGTTATCGATTCCTGCTTGGAACTTTGCTAAACCATGAGCAAAAAACGTAACTCCTAATACAATTCGAATAATTAAATTACCAATATATTGATTCATTGTTATTTCCCCTTTATTGTTTTGTTATATAAAACTTTTATTCACAATACAAAACATACAATAATTTTTTTTGTTCGTCAATTGATTTTTATTGAGAAAAAATAAAAAAGATTTGCTATGATACAAATATCTGTTTAGAAAAAGGAGAGCGGGCATTATGAATATCGGTTCGACAATACGTGAAATTCGGCAGCGCAGAGGCATTACAATTGCGCAAATTTGTGAAGGAACAGGGCTTTCTAAAGGATTTATGAGCCAAGTGGAGAACAATAAAACATCTCCATCTATTTCTACTCTAGAAACAATTGCTCATTTTCTAAATGTTCCTCTTCCTTATTTATTGTTAGAGCAAAAAGATCGAATGAAAGTTGTTAAAAAAGAAGAACGAAAATATAGTATTTACGGAAAAGACCAGCAAAGAATTGAACATGTAGCTGAGCAAGGCGGACTGCGTTTATCATTAGTAGAAATTCCTATTGGCTTTCCGAAAGAAAACACGCCAAATGCTCATGAAGGAGAAGAATGCCATCTTGTCTTGCGCGGAAAATTAGAAGTACAACACGGAGAAGATATTGCAATTGTAGAAGAAGGAGATTCGTTTTCTTGGAGTGCTTGTGTACCGCATATCGTTCGTAATATTGGGGATGAAGCTGCACTTCTTCTTATTTCAAGCTATACTGAAAATCGAAAACATGTATATTGAAGCATTGTGAACAAATTTGTTTGCAGTGCTTTTTTTATGAAATAAAAAAGAGCAGGTTATTAGTTTCCTATCCCTGCTCTTCTCATTGAATAAACGAGAACATCCATATTATGAAATAACACCGTCTTCTCATAAGCCATACCTGCTTTTCTTGCTACAAAAATAGAAGCTGGGTGATCGGGATTAATAAGAGAAATGAGTTTTTCAAGCTTAAGTACTTGAAAGCCGTAATCACGAAAAGCAGCTGCAGCTTCTTTCGCATATCCGTTTCCCCAATACTTGGGAAGAAGCCAATATCCAATTTCAATTTCTTCTTTTCCATCGACACGCTGACGAACAAGTCCTGCATGACCGATTGGTTCTCCTGTCTCTCTATGTAACATCATGAATAAACCGAGTCCACGCTCATATCCTGGAAGAACCCAGCTTTCAAGACTTTTTTTGCATTGTTCATACGTTTTGGGAGTTCCTTTCCCAATGTAGCGAATCACTTGTTCGTTTCCCCATAAAGAAGCATAAAAATCTAAATCATCCATTGTATATTTACGAATTTGTAAACGGTTCGTGTGAAACACGGTCTTCCCCCTTTCTTGTCGATTCTCTTTCTATAACTGAAATAGGTAATTGTATTCGTTGCACACGTTCTCCTGTTGATTGTTTATGCAATAAAATGATAGCATTCTTCGCCATACTTGCAATCGAGGTATGGATGGTCGTTATATTAGGATTCATCATCATCGAAATTTCCTGATTATCGAATCCAATCACACCAAAATCTTTTGGAACACAAATTCCCATTCGCTGCGCTTCCATAATCACCCCTGCAGCTATTTCGTCACTACCTGTAAAAACTGCATCAGGAGCATTTTTCATGGATTGCATAGTATGTACAATGCGTTTCCCATCCTTTAATCCATAACAATTCGGAAATACCCATTCCTGTTGCAACGATAGTTTGTACTCACATAAAGCTTTTTTATATCCTTGGTATCTTTTCCGCTGCGCCTTACTTTTTAATGTATCGTAACAAAATCCAATGCGTGTATATCCTTTTTCTAAAAGATGCCTTGTTCCTAAATACCCTGCCTGTTCTTCATCAAATTGAACCGTTGATATCAATTCTGTTTCTACATGCTCATTGCATATAACAATTGTGCCTGAAGTTATTGCGCACTCTATCTCCTCTATTGGTAAAGAAAGTGTAGTAAAAATAAGCCCATCTAACTTCTTCGTTCTTACGTACTGTATAAACTCTCTTTCCCTTTTCATATCATAATTTGATTGTAATATCACAACATCATAACCATCTTCTTTTAAAATATCACTTATTTCTTGAATAAGTTGGCTAAAGAATGGATGATGTAAATTTGGTACTACTACACCGATTAAATTTGTTTGCAGACGCCGTAAATCTTTTGCTACTGCCACGGGAACATAATTCTTTTCATCAATAATCGCTTGCACTCTTTCTCTTAATTCTGTACGAACATACGGATGATGATTGAGTACACGGGAAACGGTCGCTTTAGAAACTCCAGCTAATTTAGCGATATCTTCAATTGTAAAAATCGTAAATCCCCCCTTGACCTGTAACGCATTTCAGAATGTACAGTATATAGTAAGTTATATATCTATTATAAATGAGGTGACCTTAAATATGGGAAAAATTCAAATTTTAGGAGAAACTATTAATGCAAAAGCAGTTGCCTTTGATAAGGATGGTACGTTATTTCAAGCTATCCCTTTTTGGTATGAAATTGATAGACTACGAAAATATAAATTTTTACAAATTGTTGGCGAAGGATACGAATCGCTTTGGGAAAAAGCAGTTGGCTTCGTACATCCTGATCAAGTTGATTTTAAAGGGTTACTAGCAGTTGCACCTGAAGAGGATGAAATAATTGTTACGGCAAGCCTGTTATATCAAATAACAAAATATCCATGGCATCGCTGTAAAGAACTTGCCTCTGCTATTTTTAAAGACAGCGATGAAGAGTTATGCATTGAAAATGCTTTTCATCCGATTCAAGGAGCGGCTGACTGTATAACTTCCTTGCAAAGTGAAGGAATTTATACAGGGATTTTAACATCAGATACTAAATTACGAGCAAAAAAGTGTATAGAATTTCTTCCCGTACCACCTCTGCATTTTCTTCTTACTCCAGAAGATGTAACATGCGGAAAGCCGAACCCGGAGATGATTATAAAAACATGTAAACAACTTGGTATTCAAACAAATGAACTTATTATGATTGGAGATACTGTTGTTGATGTAAAAATGGCCAAAGATGCAGGCAGTATTGCTGTAGGGATTGCAAATCACGAACACGCAATAGAAGAATTAACACCATACGCTGATTTTATTATTACAGCTTACACCGATATTCAAGTTTTAACTAAAAAAACACAGTAGACAAAACTGTCTACTGTGTTCATACCATAATTGATATATAGAAATCGAATCGGGCGATGTAGGATAAAGAATGTAAAAAACAGTGCTCATATGCTCCCAGCTTTGTTACACTCAGCACCCATTTCGCAATATTTTCATCAAAAAAAGCTACTTAAAGATATATACTCTTTAAGTAGCTTTTCTATCTATAACACCTGCTCATTTTCGTTCTCCTCTAGCTTGTCACGCAGCACTTTTGCACGGCGGAAAAAATAAAACGAACCGCCTAAAAAGGCAACGATAACCCCCATCATGGCAAACATTTGCACCGTTTCTTTTTGTCCATTTGGGAGTAATAAACCGAGCATTAAAAATGCACTTAGTGCTAGCATGACTTGGCCGAAGCGAATATAATCTGCGATTTTTTGCTGCAATTCTTTCATTCTTTTATCACTCCTCTTTTTTCACTTTATCATATTTTCATCGTTTCGTAGGCAAGTAAATACAACCAATGAGGGAGAAGTTTTCCAAAAGGAAAAGAGCCGCAATACACGCGGCTCTTTCTTTCATTACACACCTTTATATGCTTGCATATATACTTCTTTTAATTCTGAAATAAGCGGTAATTTCGGATTTGCTGTTGTACATTGATCTTCAAATGCTCGTTCAGAAAGTACATTAACAACCGCTTCAAATGCTTCTTTTTCAACACCTTGGCCAGCAACGCTCATATTAATATTTAATTCTTTTCCAAGAGCGATAATGGCTTGTACTAATGATTCCACGCCTTCTTCTACTGTACGTGCTGGCAGACCAAGCATTCTTGCGATATGTGCATAACGCTCATCTGCAACAAAGTGCTCATATTTAGGGAATAGCGCATGTTTTCTCGGTTTAATTGCATTATAGCGAATAACATGCGGCATTAAGATTGCATTAGCACGTCCGTGCGGAATATGAAACTCCGGTCCAATTTTATGTGCTAAGCTATGGTTAATACCAAGAAACGCATTGGCAAATGCCATCCCAGCAATTGCTGAAGCATTATGCATTTTTTCACGGGCCTCTTCGTCATTTCCATCCTTATATGCACGTGGTAAATATTTAAAGACAAGATCAATTGCTTTTAAAGCTAATCCATCTGTATAATCGTTTGCCATAATAGATACGTACGCTTCAATCGCATGTGTTAATACGTCCATTCCTGTGTCAGCAGTCACATGCGGTGGTACTGTCATAACGAACTGCGGGTCAACGATCGCAACATCTGGTGTTAACTCATAATCAGCAAGCGGATATTTAATATTGTTCTTTTTATCTGTAATAACTGCAAATGGCGTTACTTCTGATCCTGTTCCAGATGTTGTAGGAATTGCAACAAACTGTGCTTTAGTTCCTAGTTTTGGATATTTACATATACGTTTTCTAATATCTAAAAACTTTTGTTTGATACCAAAGAATTCTGTTTCTGGATGCTCATAAAATAGCCACATTCCTTTTGCTGCATCCATCGCTGATCCGCCGCCAAGAGCAATAATCACGTCCGGCTTGAAACTTCTCATCATTTCTGCACCTTTAAATACAGTTTCATCTGACGGATCTGGTTCTACTTCAAAGAATACTTCCACCTTTACATCATTCATATGTTGACGTAAATAATACGTTACTGTATCAACATATCCAAGCTTCACCATTCCAGGATCTGTCACAATAAACGCTCGTGAAATATTCGGCATTTTCGCTAAATATTGCGTTGCATGTTTTTCAAAATAAATTTTTGGTGGCAGTTTGAACCACTGCATATTCTTTTTTCTGTTTGCAAGTCTTTTTATATTCAGTAAATGTGTTGCCGTTACGTTTTGAGAAACAGAGTTCTTTCCGTATGATCCGCATCCAAGTGTAAGTGATGGAATGAAAGCATTATATACATCACCAATTCCACCGTGTGCTGACGGAGCATTTACAATAAGACGACATGCTTTCATACGTAAACCAAACTGTTTTTGTACTTCTGTATTTGTAGAGTGAATGACTGCAGAATGCCCTAACCCGCCAAGCTCTAACATATTTTCACAATGCTGTAATCCTTCTTCTAATGAATTTGCTTTTATACAAGCTAATACCGGACTTAATTTTTCACGCGATAACGGATAATCTGCACCGACTCCTTTAATTTCAGCTACAAGCATCTTTGTGTCTTCAGGTACTGTAATTCCAACTAAAGCTGCAATATAATGAGCGGATTTCCCTACGATATCGCTATTTACTGCACATGTATTTTCATTAATAACAAGTTTCTCTAATTTTTTTCGTTCTTCTGCTGTTACAAAGTAACAATTGTTCGCTATCATTTCTTGTTTCACATCATTATAGATTTCTTTATCTACAATAATTGCTTGTTCAGAAGCACAAATCATACCGTTATCAAATGTTTTCGATAAGATTACATCATTTACAGCTCGCTTCACATGTGCTGATTTTTCTATATAACAAGGAACGTTACCTGGTCCTACCCCTAAAGCTGGTTTACCAGTTGAATACGCTGATTTCACCATTCCTGCGCCTCCTGTTGCTAGAACAAGTGCTACTCCTTCATGATTCATAAGTTGCTTTGTCGCTTCAACAGAAGGTCTTTCAATCCATTGAATGCAATTCTCTGGTGCTCCTGCTTTTACTGCAGCATCACGCACTGTTTTAGCAGCTGCGATAGAACATTGCTGCGCTGAAGGATGGAATGCAAAAATAATTGGGTTTCTCGTTTTCATCGCAATGATTGCTTTAAACATCGTTGTTGAAGTTGGGTTTGTTACTGGCGTTACCCCAGCAACCACCCCAACCGGCTCTGCAATTTCTATAACTTCCTCATGTGGATCCTCACGAATAATCCCCACTGTTTTATCGTTTTTTATACTATGCCAAATGTATTCAGTTGCGAAAATATTTTTGATACATTTGTCTTCATACACACCGCGACCCGTTTCTTCAACAGCCATTTTTGCTAATGGCATATGTTGATCCACACCCGCAAGTGCCATTTCATGTACAATGTTGTCAATTTGTTCCTGTGTAAATCCTTCCAATGCTTGTAAAGCTTTTTGACCGTTCTTTACTAACGCCTCAATCATCTCTGTTACTTCTTGCATTTCATTTACAACTTTCTCTTTGACTGCCATGTAATTTCCTCCTATTCTGCTTTTGGGCATAATATGTCCATTAGGGTCTTAAATTGTCCCTATTAGCTAAAAAAATAGAACTACCTTTTCTACATGAATCTCATTGTTTGTGAAACATTTCACATAAATATATGTGAAGCTTCTCGTTTCATGCTTTTTACTATACACGAGATCTTTTCATTTGTGTGTGTCTAATTTGTGAAAAGTTTCACAAATTCAAAATATAAAAAACAAGCACTACTGAGTGAAGTAGTGCTTGTTCCATTATGCTAATGCTCGTGCTAAATCTTCAATTAAATCTTCTCCGTCTTCAATTCCGACTGAAATACGAATTAATGTATCTGTAATTCCTAGTTCTGCACGGCGCTCTGCTGGAATAGAAGCATGTGTCATTTGAGAAGGAATTGAAATTAAGCTTTCTACTGCACCTAGACTTTCAGCAAGTGTAAAGTATTGTACTTTCCCAAGGACAGCGTTTAATGTTTCTTTACTATCTACATCAAATGAAATAATTGCGCCATAGCCATTTGCTTGCTCTGCTGCTAAGTCATGATTATGGTGACTGCTAAGTCCTGGATAGTACACTTTGTTTACTTTCGGATGATTTTGTAAGAACTCAGCAATTGCACGAGCATTTGCTTCATGCTCCTCCATACGTACTCCTAACGTTTTTAAACCACGTAGTAATAAAAAGCTATCTTGTGGTCCTAAAATACCGCCTGTTGAATTTTGTACGAAATGAAGCCCCTCTGCTAACTCTGCACTATTTACAGCTACTACTCCAGCAACAACATCACTATGACCACCTAAATATTTTGTTGCACTATGAAGTACAATATCTGCACCAAGAGAGATTGGTGTTTGCCAATACGGTGTCATAAATGTATTATCAACAATTGTTAATAAGTCTTGTTCTTTAGCAAGTGCTGCAATTTGTTTGATATCTGTAATTTTTAAAAGTGGATTCGTCGGTGTTTCCACATAAATTGCTTTTGTATTTGGAAGAATTGCTTCTTTTACTACTTCTAAGTTTGTTGTATCAACAAATGTATGTTCAATTCCAAAGCGATTTAATACTTTTGACATCACACGGTATGTTCCGCCGTATACATCATCTGTTAAAACAACATGATCCCCTTTAGAGAAGAGCATCATCACCGCTGTAATTGCTGCCATACCTGATCCAAATGCAAATCCTGCATGACCATTTTCAAGAACAGCAATTGTTTCTTCAAGAGCTGCACGAGTTGGATTTCCCGTACGTGAATATTCGTACCCTTTATGATTTCCTACACCTTCTTGTTTGTACGTACTCGTTTGATAAATCGGTACTGTCACAGCTCCAGTTGAAGGTTCTCCGATATGAATACCATGAATTAATTTTGTTTTTTTTCTCATTTTTTATTCCCACCCTTTGTATATATGCTTACTCAAATAGCGTTCACTGCTATCTGGAAAAATTGTTACAATATTTGTGCCTGGTTTTGCTGTCTCTGCTTCTAATAAGCTTGCATGAAGCGCTGCACCCGAAGAACTGCCAACAAGAAGTCCTTCTTTTTGTGCCAATTGTTTCACACGTGAGAATGCATCACGATCTGAAATCGTATGAATGGCATCAAAATATACTGGATTCAGAAATGGCGGTATAAATTCAAGCCCAATTCCTTCTGTTTCATGGGAGCCGGCTTCGCCTCCATTTAAAATTGAGCCTTCTGGTTCAACAATAACTGTTTTAATCTGCTGATTTTGCTCTTTTAAATATAACGCCGTTCCCATAAATGTTCCACCGGTACCAGCACCAGCGACAAATATGTTAATGTTTCCGTCTAGTGCTTCCCACAGTTCAGGACCTAATGTTTTATAATATGCACGTGGATTTGCTTCATTAGCAAATTGGCATGGAGAATATGAATTTGGAATTTCTTCAAGAAGCTCTTCTGCTTTTGCAATAGCACCTGTCATACCTTTTGAGGTTGGTGTATGAACAATCGTTGCACCAAGAGCTTTCATAAGTTCTTGTTTTTCAATACTAAATTTCTCTGGAACGCAAACGATAACATGTAAGTTATGCTCAAGTGCTGCAAGTGCCAGTCCAATTCCTGTATTGCCAGCTGTTGGTTCAATAATTGTTCCACCTGGCGTAACAAGCCCTTTAGCAAGAGCATCCTCAATTAATTCTCGCCCTAACCGATCTTTCACACTTCCTCCTGGGTTATAAAACTCAAGCTTCGCAAAAAGCCGAACACCTTCTGGAAGTAAAAAGCGCGTAATTTCAACAAGCGGTGTATGTCCGATTAGGTCATGAACACTGCGATACACTTTCATCGTATTTCCTCCTTACCTAACACCTCAAAAGAAAAAGGCAACTGTATGTATTTCCTATATATGAAACAGTTGCCTTTTTGCTACATTACTTTAACTCTTCTAATACTTTTACGATAAAGTTTGTAGAATGAAGAGCTGCTTGATTTAAAAATTGGTCGAACGAAATATCTGATTCCTTACCAGCGATATCAGAAAGTGCTCGAATAATTACAAATGGCACTTTATATTGATAACATACTTGTGCAACTGCTGCCGCTTCCATTTCTACTGCATATAGATCAGTAAATTTCTCACGAACAAACGCAACGCGATTTGGATCGCTCATGAAAGAGTCTCCCGTTGCAATCATACCTTTTACAACTTGAATGCCATCTGCTGCTTGCATACATTTTTCAGCTAATGCAACAAGTTCTTCATCCGCTGGAAATCCTGCTGGCATTCCTGGTACTTGACCGTATTCATAATCAAATGCAGTTACATCTACGTCATGATGACGAACCTCTGTTGAAATCACAACATCTCCTACATTTAAAGAATGGTGGAATCCACCAGCTGAACCTGTATTAATAATTTTTTCTGGCTTATAACGCTCTAATAAAATCGTTGTTGACATTGCTGCATTTACTTTACCAATACCAGACTTCAACAAGATAACTTCATGTCCTGCTAATGTACCCTTCGTAAATTCACAACCTGCAACTGTTTCTGTTTCTGCTTGTTCTAACTTGTCACGTAAAATACGTACTTCTTCTTCCATCGCTCCGATTACAGCAATTCTCAATCTAATCCCTCTTTCTATTGCTTCGTTGCCTCCATTACCCAAACGTAGTGATTCATGCGGGTGAACGTGACTTGAAAGCCATTGTTTTCAAAAATAGATTGCATGACAGGAATACGAGTATAGTATTCCGTTTGTAAATCATTTGCTAACTGATGAAAACCTTGCTCCTGCGCAGCTTCAACAGTTTTATCATATGCCTCTTGATCTCCAAATATCGTGTCAGCAAACACTATTTTACCACCTTTATTTAGTAATTGACTATACTTCGCAATTGCCACATTTTTTTCTTTATCTGTTAAGTGGTGAAAAGCATAGGTACTAACAATTGTATCAATATGCGAAGGGACAACAAAGTTCAGAAAATCACCTTCTGTAACTGATACATCTTGCGGAAGTTTTTGTTTCGCGATCGTACGCATTTCTTGTGACGGCTCTATACCATAAACAGTGTGACCAGCAACTAATAATCTATTTGTTAAGTTTCCAGTACCAACACCAAATTCTAAAACATTTCCAAAAGATTTATTTACTACATCCTCTAAAATTTCCTCATAATGAGCGAAAACTTCTTTATATTGTACATCTTCGCCCTGTACGAAAGAATCATACGTATGAGCCCATTCATCAAATAGTTCATTAAATTCTGTACCCATAAAAATTCCCCTTTTTCTTATCGGATTTATCAGTATAATATGCCTTATACACTAAAAAGTCAACAAAAATGCACATGGTATTTCTTAGTCTACTTTGATACACTAAACTATGAACATGCGAAAAGAGGTGTGATTCATGTCGTTTACATTTGAAATGATGGAAGATAAAATTGAATTTTTTGAAGCAGCTAATTTAGCATCGCTAGAGAAGAAAATCAATGAACAAATTGATAATAATAAGGCACTTATGATGGAAGTACATCACGTTTCACATCAAATGATTATGGATCCTGAAAGTAAACGACCATATTATAGCGCTGTTGTCCATTTTAAATTGAAAAAATTGCGCTAAAAAAGAGAGAGGCTTTATCACCTCTCTCTTTTTTAATTTAGGACTTGAACAAGCGTTGGTTTCCAACCCTCATTTTCTACCCAATCAATATTTACATAATATTTTTTACCTGTTTGTTTATCTTGTACATTTCCGTATGCTTTCTGTTTTCCGCTATTTCCAATACGGTGAATCACCAACTGATCTGCTGGGATATCAATTGCATAAGCAATGGCCTTTATCATCTCATTCCAGTCAGTACTTCCTTTTTGGAATGTCATTGCTGGTGATTGGCCTTGCTCTGTACCAACTGGCTTCCAAGCTGGTTTTGTATATGCTTCTGTCGCTGTTGCAATTGTTTTCTCTGCGGATACTTTTTCATTCTCTTTTGCTTTTGCTTCTTCTTCCGCTTTCTTTTTCTCTTCCTCTTCTTTTTTCTTTTGTTCTGCTGCTTTCGCGTCTTCTTTCTTCTTAGCTACTTCTTCTTTTTCTTTCTTTTTCGCAGCTTCTTTTTCTTTTTCAGTTTGCTGTGCTACCTTTTTATCACTAGAAGCAACTTGCTCTGTATTATCAGAAGTAAAGATTAGTTGATATGCTACAATCACGACCGCTAATAGCACGATACCAATTGCAATGTTCAAAACACCATTTTGACGACGCCTTTGTTGCTTTTGTTGAAATCTAGTTCCTGCCATTATTCAAACCTCCATGACATTTTTCATACTTGTTATTGTAACATCAAATGCACAAAGGTTGAAGGATTAGGACTATTTTTTCACAAAATGAAAATATTCCTTATCACTTTCTCTTATGTTCCCATTTAGCAATCGCTTCTACATAATCAGCAAAAATGCGTGGTACAACATTGTCTTGCCTATTCGTTTCTAAATCAACGACGACTAAAGCATAGCGAGGGTTTTCATACGGAAAATAACCAGCGAACCAACGATTTTCATGATTTTCTTTCCCTGTTTGTGCAGTTCCTGATTTCCCTGCTATTGTAAATGGTAATGATTGATAAGCGGAGCCTGTACCATTTGATGCCGTTACAACACCTCTTAACAATTGCTGCACCTTCTTTATCGTATTTCTTTTGAGTGTTTTCCCTCGTAGTAGATGATCTTCAAAATGAAATAATTTCGTTCCGTTTTTATATGTAATGCCCCGAACAGCTTTGACTTCTTTCTTTTCACCTCCTCTTGCAATTGTTGCCATCATATTGGCAACAGCTAGCGGTGATAACCGAACATCTTTTTGACCGATTGCAGTTTGTGCAATTGCTTTTCGAACTGTTTTATCTCTTTCATCACGCCAAATCGTTCCCTCTTTTTCTTCTACGAGCTGCTGAAATAAAGATGTATGAAAAACAGAGCCTTTCCATCCAACGCTGTTCGCTGCCCCTAACGCCTCTACATACTTCTCAATCATCATTTTATCTTTTTGTAAGAGTTCACGCCCAAGCACTGCAAACGTACGATTACAGCTGCGAGCAAAGCTTTCTGTAAACGATAGCGTCCCCATCAACCTATCTGCTTTCCCTTCTCCGTAAAGATCCATATCACAGTCAAATCTTCGCTTTGCTGTAAGTATTCCTTCCTCAATTGCAGCAGCTGCTATAACTGTTTTAAAAACAGACCCTGGAAAATGCGGGATAAGCATTTGATTACTTGCACCTCGCTTATACGCTTCCTTGTTGTTTGTATGTAAAGACGGCTTACTCACCATCGCTAAAATTTCATTCGTTTGAATATCAAGTAATATAAGACCACCTTTCACAAGCTTGTACTGATTAATAAGTTCTTCCGCTCTCACTTGTAAACTTTTATCCAATGTTGTTTCTATAATGAGTGGATAAAAAGGATTAGCAGGATATGTATACTTAACATTTTTTCCAAAAATCGGTTCTCCTTGCCCATCAACATGATACAGTATTTTTGCTTCTCCATCTGATAATAAAAACTCATCAAACGAGCGTTGTAACCCTGAAATACCGATCGGTGTTTTCTTCTTTTCTTTTTCCCCGTACCTCTTTACAAACTGCTCCTCATTTTCTCCAGTAATTCCAATGAGATGCTCTGCTATGATGCCATTCTGCTTCAATCTTGCATGTGCTGCTATAATACCTGGAATCTTTAGATCGTTAATTTGCTGCATTTGTTCTTTCGTTAATTTCAATGGCTTTTCATCTTGTTGAAATACAACGGGCTTGTTTGCTATTTGTATTTGCTGCTCTATTTCTTTCTCTCGTACTCCGATGATATGAGCAATCTTTTGCACCGGCCAGTTCGTACGTCTTAGAAATGGAAATAAAATTAAAACTGTCTGATCATCATCCACCAACTCTTCACCATTTCGATCCGTAAAACGACCGCGCCCATCGTCTACAATAACTGCCTGTGTACGCTGAGCAACGCTTTTTTCAATTAAATTAATATGTTTATCTGTAAACGACTCCGTTTCCACAAGCTGAATTTGTATTAAGCGGCCAAGTAAAATAAACATCATGCACATAAAAGTTACTAAAATTATGATAATTCGCTGCTGCATTTTCATAAAAAAAACACCTCGTCTTTCATTGTTGACGAGGTGTAATTCTTTTTATACAAACAGACAGAAGAAATTCATACGAAGTGAAACTTTCACCTATGAGGATTTTCTTCATTTTCTCTGAGTCTTGAAATGAAAAAAGCTAACTCACCATACGATGAGTTAGCTTTTCATGTTTTACTTTACAGAAACGATTTTTACGCGCATATCTCCGCCTGGCGTTTGTACGGTTACTTCTTCGCCAATTTGCTTACCCATTAAGCTCTTCGCGATTGGAGAATCGTTAGAAATTTTGCCTTCAAATGGATCAGCTTCCGCGCTACCAACGATTGTATATGCTTCTTCTTCACCACCTGGTAACTCCTGGAAAATAACTGTTTTACCAAGCGTTACTACTGTAGAATCTTCACCGTTATCTTCAATAATAACTGCATTGCGAATCATGTTTTCAAGCTGTGTAATACGACCTTCTACGAATGCTTGCTCGTCTTTTGCTGCATCATACTCAGAGTTCTCAGAAAGATCACCAAAGCTGCGCGCAATTTTAATACGCTCTACAACTTCTTTACGTCTTACTGTTTTTAATTGTTCAAGTTCATGTTCTAATTTTTGTTTTCCCTCAAGTGTCATAGGGTATGTTTTTTCTGTTGCCATGTTTTCCACTCCTTTTATATACCAATCCCCCGAAAAAAAGAGGAGTTCCATATGAAAACTCCTCCGCCTTATGAAATAGCGGAGGTTTCTAGTACGCTTAGCACTAGCGGAGTTGTCACACACAACCCCGTTTTTTTCCCAATTCTGCCTTATATAAAGAAGGTATGTATGGAAAGTTAATATAAATATGCCCTCACCTAGATGTGGGTGAGGTTGGCATGTTTCATTGTATTCGATAGAAAGGGGAAAAATCCCTTCCTATCGTACATCTTTTACTATGCTATTACAAATTCACTTTTTCTTCAAGAATTGTTGCGATTTTTGTAACCATAATGTCAATCGCAACATGATTTTGTCCGCCTTCTGGAATAATAATATCCGCAAATTTCTTAGAAGGCTCAATAAATTGATTGTGCATTGGACGCACAACATTTACATATTGTTCAATAACAGAGTCCATCGTACGGCCGCGTTCTTTAATATCTCGCTGCATACGGCGTAAAATGCGAAGGTCAGCATCTGTATCAACAAACACTTTAATGTCCATTAAATCGCAAAGACGTGGATCTTCTAAAATAAGAATTCCCTCTAGAATAACTACATCTTTCGGTTCTACTGGAATAATTTCTTCCGAGCGTGTATGCAATGTGTAATCGTATACAGGCTTCTCAATCTGCTTATACGCAAGCAACTGATGCAAGTGCTCAATTAACAAGTCATTATCAAATGCTAACGGATGATCATAATTTGTTTTTAAGCGCTCCTCCATTGGCAGATGACTTTGATCTTTATAATAATAATCTTGCTCTAAGATTAAAATAGAATGACCTTGAAATTGATCAAAGATTGCTTTTGTTACACTTGTTTTACCTGATCCTGAACCACCAGCGATTCCAATTACAACAGGCTTGTTCGTCCCCATTCAACTACCACTCTTTCTTATTGAAGTATGCTTTTTCGCATCATGTTGTTCACATACACTGGTCGATCCACTTTGAATTTCACGATTTGCAACGGATGTCTCGCTGCATCTAATTCGTTTCCATCCTCATCCCAAATTTTTTCCACCGTTTGTGTAAAGTTTTCAATTTCTGGTCCAAAGAACTCAACTTCATGACCTGGTTTGAAGTAGTTGCGCTGCTCTATTGTCACAATGCCTGTTTCTTCATTATAATCTAACACTAAACCAGCAAAATCATACGTTGTTTTCTTACTATGATTTCCATACATTTGCTCTTGATATCCAGGAACGCCTTCAAAGAATGCAGGAGCTGTATCACGATTTGCACATTTATCAAGTTCTTCTAACCATTCTTGTTTAAACTCGAAGTTGTCTGGATCTGCACAATACGCATCGATCACTTTACGATACACAGTTGCAACAGTTGCAACGTAGTGAATTGATTTCATGCGCCCTTCAACTTTCAAGCTGTCAATCCCAATTTCAATCATTTTCGGGATAGATAAAATAAGATTTAAGTCTTTTGGACTCATCGCAAAAGGAGCATCCCCTTCTTGGAATAAAGGAAGTTCTCCTGCTTCTTTATGTTGCGATACTGTTTGAATTAAGTCATAATCCCAGCGGCAAGACTGACAGCAACCACCGCGGTTAGAGTCACGTGCCGTCATATGATTACTTAATGTACATCTTCCAGAGTACGCAATACACATTGCACCGTGGACGAATGCTTCAATTTCAATATCAACGTGCTCTTTGATTTCTTTCATCTCTTCATAGCCTACTTCACGAGCTAATACAAGACGATGCAATCCTTCTTCTTTCCAATACTGCGCTGCTTTCCAGTTGGATAATGATTGTTGTGTACTTAAATGCACTTCAACAGAAGGCGCTACACGTTTACACGTCTCAATAATAAGAGGATCTGCAACGATAATACCCGTTACACCAGCTTTTTCAATCCCTCTTAAATATTCTTCTAAGCCATCCATATTTTCATTATGTGCAAAGATATTTGTTGTTACGTATATTTTAGCACCATATTTCTTTGCAAATTCAACGCCTTCTGCCATTTCTTCTAGCGTAAAATTACCTGCATTTGAGCGGAGACCAAATTCTTGTCCACCTAAATATACAGCATCTGCACCGTAATGGATAGCTACTTTTAGTTTTTCTAAGTTACCTGCTGGTATTAACAACTCAGGTTTCTTTACAATAACACGTTTTCCATCAATTACACGTGAAATTTCTTTGACAGTCATATGCTGAACCTCCTTTTTAATAAACCGTTTCTTTGAAGAAGAATCCTGTATCTAACGGGCGATTTACCGGTTGAATTTCTTCAATTTCTTTATATAAATCGTCTTTTACATCATAATACGCATCGCGATCTTCTACGCATAAATCGATGGCCTTACGATATCTCTTCGTTACTTCAACAATGTATTCTGAACTTTTTAATACACCATCAATTTTTAAGCTATCGATTTCAGCATCGATTAACTCTTCTAATTCATCGATAAAACAAATATCATTCGGACTCATAATGTGAGTGCCGTTCTCATCTTCATAGACTGGATATTTATTATTACGTTCTTTGTCATGTAAAAACATGTTTTCTTCATATTTCTTCTTTTCAATTTCCATATCGCGGCCTTGATACTCAAAGTAGTTTCCTACTAAAGAACGCTTTGATTGGAACATGCATGTCATTCCGTGGATTTGTACTTCCACTTCCACCTCTGCATTCTCTTTTAATTCCACAATTTCTTCTAAGCTTAATTCGCGGGCAAGAACAGCGCGTTTTGCACCCTTACGTCCCCAATAGTTACATGTAAACCAGTTTGTTGCTGTTGTTTCTGTATTCCAATGCATTTGCATATTTGGTGCCACTTCACGCACTGTCATTAATACAGCTGGATCTCCAAAGACAACTGCATCTACATTTACTTCTTGTAAAAATGCAACGTAATCTTTTAAAGCTTCTATTTTCTCATTGTGGAACATCGCATTCATTGCAACATACACTTTCATATTATTTTCATGTGCAATAGCTACTGCTTCTTTTACGTCTTCACGAGAGAATTCACCAGCTAAACGTAAACCAAACTTTTGTTCACCAATCATTACTGCATCTGCACCTGCTTTTGCAAGTGGTGCAATATCCGCCACTGTTCTTGGCGTTACTAACAACTCAGGTTTTTTCATTATACGTCACCCCTTCTTTTTACTCACTGCTACCCCGTCACCAATTGGGAAAATGGTTGTATCATATTCTTCATGATTCATGAGCCACTCATTATACGTTTTAATCCTTCTAATTAAACCGCGTGTACGTCTATTTTCAATGTGCTCTTTTGTCGTCACAAGACCGTGATATAGTACATTATCTGAAATAATAACGCCGCCAGGATTTAATAACGGCTCGTATATATCAAAAAAGCGACGATATTGCCCTTTTGCTGCATCAATAAAAATGACATCAAATGTGCCATGTTCTTTTACTTGCTCTCCCGTTTCTAAAGCATCTCCAAAAATAACAGAAATGCGTTCTTTTACTGGGGAACGATTTATATATTCAAGTGCTTTTTCATATCGATCCGCATTTCGCTCTACTGTGACAATGCGTGAATTCGGAATGGCTTGCATCATGCGAATGCTAGAATACCCAATTGCTGTACCAAGTTCTAATATGCTCTTTGGCTCAATTAGACGCAAAAATTGCAACATAAACTCCATGCCAAGACGATCCATAATTGGTACATGGTACTCCATCGCATACTGTTCCATTTCAAGAATCAGCTCATCTTTCGGATCGATAAAAGACTGCAAATATTCATAAACTGCATCTTGTTGCTCCATAGATAGTCCTCCTTATCGCATGGAGAAGTAAAAAAGAATATTGTCTCTTTGGAAAGAAAAATACAAGCTTGCTCTATCCTTAGCTTGTACGTCCCGTTTCTATATTAAAAACGATTCTTCTACCAGTTTTTAACCCGATATATTTTATCATAAAAAAGAGGGATATGCGAATTTTTCTCGCTTCCCTCAAAAAATTTACGATTGCTTTTGTGTAATATATTTTTGTTTTAACGCGTTATGTTCTTCTAACGTCTTAGCGTAATACACTTGACCGTCTGGTGCTGCTAAGAAATAATAATAATCTGTTTGTGCAGGTTCAAGTGCCGCTTCTACTGATTTTACACCAGAATTCGAAATTGGTCCAACTGGTAATCCTTTCACAACATATGTGTTATACGGAGAATTTACTTTTAAATCCTCATATAGTACACGTCCCTTATGCTTACCTAATGCATATAGCACTGTTGGATCTGTTTGCAGCGGCATTCCTTTTGCTAAACGATTATAAAACACACTAGCAATATTTTTCCGATCTGTATAACCCGTTGCTTCCTCTTCGATTAAAGAAGACATTGTCAATAATTGATGAACATCCAATTGTCTTTCTTTCATTTTTTGCGCGTTTTGCTCAATCAATTTATTTGTTTTATCAAGCATTGGCGTTACGATTTCTTCTAACGTTACTTGCTCTTTATAGTACGGGTATGTAGCTGGATATAAATAACCTTCTAATGGATACTTAATATTGCTATCAAAAATTTTATCAGTAAGCAATGTTGGATACTTCTGCTGGAGTTTTTGCACAAACGCTTTATCATTCAACTGACGAATAACATCTTCTTTATTTAACTTAAATTCCTTCGCTATTAAATCAGCAATTTCTACAACTTGTATTCCTTCAGGAATTGTTAGCTTATAATATGCTTTGCTATGCACCTTTCCAGCTGTAATGCTATCTGTTACTTCCGCTACACTCATAGACGGACTCAATAAATAATTTCCCGCCTGTAAGCCGCGTTCTGACTTCATTTTTACATATAATCCAAATATCGTTCCGTTTTTAATAATTCCATTCTCCTCCAAAATCTCTCCTATCTTACTTGTAGAAGAACCTTTTGGAATTTCCACTTCAATTTCCTTTTTACTCTCTGCATTAAGCGGCTTTAAAGCTGAGGCAATATATGCATATGCAGAACCACAAACAACAAGCAACGCAATGAAAATAGCTGCAATTACTCGTCTTCGTTTTTTTGTTTTCATTTGATTCACTACCCTATGTCCTCCTTATTTCAAATTGTATAATGTACTCGCCTACTCTATACAACAACCTACAAAATACTAAAAAACATGTCTGTTCTTTAGACATGTTCTTTCTTTTTTCTACAATCTGTATCATTATACTACAAATAACTATCTGCTTTCGACAAAAAATCTTTCATTCATCGTACAAATATGTTTTCAGTTTACTGACAAGAAAATAATTAACAGTCTTCAAGCACACCATATCTCATTTGTTCCCCCATCCAAGAACTTACATCACGCCATTTCACACTTTTAGCTGCGATCCAACTTACATCTTTGGAATTATCATCCCCTAGTCTCCAGCCGTACGTATTTGCCCAGTAAAACGTATCATCCTGTAAGAGAAGAGTAGCATCATAAATAATCGAATCATAATTCGCCGAACTTGGAATGATATGAAATTGCGTTACACCTTCAAATACTAATTCAATTGCTGATGGATTATCAAACTGTCTCTGAAAAAGTATTCTTACATTTGTATCAAGTTCAGTTGGTACTGCCATAGATAGCTCTTCACCTACATAACTTTCCGTCCACATATATAATTCTTTTAAACAACTATCGTGAAAGTAACCAAATGTTTTAAGAAATGCTTCTATATCTTCCGTTCCCTCTATTTTATTCCATTTCATATGAATAGCTCCCTTTTTCGCTAAACATTTGGATAAAACGATATAACAAATACCCACTAGTATCTTATATAGTAAACAAACTGATTTCCATATGAAATCAGTTTGTTTACACTTACCATATTACTCTTCTTCGCCTTCTTCTTCCTCAGCAAGAGTGTTAAACATTTCTTGTACCATTTCCCACTCTTCTTCTGATTCGATTGGAAGTAATGTTCCACCAGATTCTTCTTCGTTTTGCTCGAAAGCCATTGCATCATAAATTGGATCGCCATCTTCGTCAACTTCACCGATTGGTGAGAATACTACGTAAGATTTTTTACCAAATTTTTCAGCATCAAAAGTGAAAATAATTTCACATAGATGTTCGTTACCTTTTTCGTCAACAATTGTAATTTGATTTTCTTCCATTATGGTCACCTCTTATTTACTATCTAAATATCCTTGCAAAATTACGACAGCTGCCATCTTATCAATGACTTGCTTTCGTTTTTTTCGGCTTACATCTGCCGAAATGAGCAGGCGCTCCGCTGCCATTGTTGACAAGCGTTCGTCCCACAGTACAACTTCCAATTGCACGAGCTCACCCAATTTTTCTGCAAACTGCTGACAAGCTTCACCGCGCGGACCGATTGTACCATTCATGTTCTTTGGCAATCCTACTACTATCTTGTCCACATTGTACTGTTTTACTAACTCAGAAATACGATTAAAACCAAATTCGCCTCTTTCTTCGTTAATTTTAATCGTTTCCAAGCCTTGTGCTGTCCAACCCATTTCATCGCTTATTGCAACGCCAACTGTTTTTGTCCCAACATCTAAACCTAATATACGCATAAATTACTCCTCACGATGATGTTTCAAATAGGACTTTACAAGCTCCTCAATAAGTTCATCGCGTTCTAGCTTGCGAATAATATTGCGAGCATCTTTATGACGAGGTATGTATGCTGGATCGCCACTTAATAAATAACCGACGATTTGATTAATCGGATTGTATCCTTTTTCTTGAAGTGCATCATACACAGTTAATAGTACGTCATTGACATGGACATTTTGTTTTTCTTCTTGGAAGTTAAACTTCATCGTCTTATCGAACCCGTCCATTTTTAAGCACCTCACTTTACTAGGTATAGGGAGAAAGATATTCCTTCTCCCTACTATTGTACACTACTATCTCTTTATTTTGAAACAGATTTAACGTACTCTTCTACAAATGCAAGTGCATCCTCTACTTGTTCTGGATTTTTACCACCAGCTTGCGCCATATCAGGACGACCGCCGCCACCGCCGCCGCAGCGAGATGCTACTTCTTTTACAAGCTTACCAGCATGGTATCCTTGTTCAATTAAATCTTTCGTTACACCAGCAAGAATGTTGACCTTATCATCACTTACAGCTGCAAGGACGATAATTGCAGATTGTAATTTGTTCTTTAAATCATCCATCATTGTACGTAAGTTATTCATATCTGCAACATTTACTTTTGTCGCAAGCACACTTACACCATCCACTGTACGCACTGCATCTGTTAAATTACCAGCTTCAATGTTGCTTAGTTTTGCTGCAAGAGATTCATTTTCTTTTTGCAGTTGTTTTACTTCAGCAAATAAGCCGTCAACTCTTGTTAAAATGTCTTTTGGATTTGTTTTCATTTTGTTTGCTGCTTCTTTTAATAAACCAACTTGTTCGTTCATTAATTCATATGCAGCTTTTCCTGTTACTGCTTCAATACGGCGTGTTCCTGCTCCAATACCAGATTCAGCAACGATTTTGAAAATACCGATAGATGCTGTATTGTCTACGTGGCAACCGCCGCAAAGCTCTAAGCTATAATTGCCTACTTGTACAACGCGTACAACATCTCCGTATTTTTCACCGAATAGTGCCATTGCACCCATCGCTTTTGCTTCTTCAATTGCTTTTTGAGAAATGTCTACTGTGATACTTTCCCAAATTTTCTCGTTTACAATACGCTCAATTTTTTCAAGTTCATCCGCTTGTACTTGACCGAAATGAGAGAAGTCAAAACGTAAACGCTCTGATGTTACAAGAGATCCTGCTTGGTTTACGTGTCCGCCAAGGATATCTTTTAATGCTTGATGCAGAAGGTGAGTTGCTGTATGGTTTTTCACGATTGCTGCGCGGTTTTTCGTATCAATTACCGCTTTTACTGCTGCCTCTTTCGTTAATGTTCCTTCTTCTACAACTACTTTGTGTAAGTTTTGACCATTCGGTGCTTTTTGTACATCTTTTACAAGTACTTTTACGCCATCAGCAAGAAGGTAACCACGGTCAGCAATTTGACCACCGCTCTCAGCGTAGAATGGTGTTGCATCTAACATCAATTGTCCTTCTTCACCAGCTTGTAGACTATCTGTGAACTCACCATTCTTCACAAGTGCAACAACGTTACTTTCTGTTCCAACTGTATTGTAACCAACAAATTCGCTCGCTACTTTAATTTCACCAAGAACGCCGCCTTGTATTTGCATAGAATCAACATCTTGACGAGCTGCGCGTGCACGCTCACGCTGTTTTTCCATCTCTGCTTCAAAGCCCTCATGATCAACTGTCATACCAGCTTCTTCTGCATATTCTTCTGTTAACTCAATTGGGAATCCGTATGTGTCATATAGACGGAATGCGTCTTCGCCAGAAATAACAGTTGATTTTGCTTCTTTTGCTTTTCCAATCACTTCAGCTAAAATTGCTTCGCCGTCATGCAGTGTTTCATGGAAACGCTCCTCTTCATTTTTCACAACGCGTGCAATGAAATCTTTCTTTTCCAGAACTTCTGGGTAGAAGTCTTTCATCACTTCTCCAACTACTGGTACTAATTCGTACATAAATGGACGATTAATATTTAATTTCTTCGCATAACGTACAGCGCGGCGCAGCAGACGACGTAATACATAACCGCGGCCTTCGTTAGAAGGAAGAGCTCCGTCCCCAACTGCAAATGTTACTGTACGAATATGGTCAGCAATTACTTTAAATGCTGTATCTTGTTCATCATTACCAGCACGGTATTTTTCACCAGAAATAGCTTCTGTTGCACCAATAATTGGCATAAATAAGTCTGTGTCAAAATTCGTTGGCACGTTTTGAACAACAGATGCCATACGCTCAAGACCCATCCCTGTATCAATGTTTTTCTTTGGAAGCGGTGTATATGTACCGTCAGGGTTATGATTAAATTGTGAGAATACAAGGTTCCATACTTCTAAATAACGCTCGTTTTCTCCGCCTGGATATAATTCTGGATCGCTAAAATCGTTACCGTAAGCTTCTCCACGGTCGTAGAAAATTTCTGTGTTCGGTCCACTTGGGCCTTCACCGATATCCCAGAAGTTTTCTTCTAAACGAATAATGCGCTCTTTTGGCACGCCCATTTTCTCATTCCAAATTTGGAATGCTTCTTCATCTTCTGGATGGATTGTAACAGATAAAAGTTCTTTATCGAAACCAATCCATTTATCACTCGTTAAAAATTCCCAAGCCCATGTAATCGCTTCTTCTTTGAAGTAATCACCAATTGAGAAGTTCCCTAACATTTCAAAGAACGTATGGTGACGAGCTGTTTTTCCTACGTTTTCAATATCGTTTGTACGAATTGATTTTTGCGCATTTGTAATGCGTGGATTTTGCGGAATTACGCGGCCATCAAAATATTTTTTCAGCGTTGCAACACCACTATTAATCCATAAAAGAGATGGATCTTCGTGCGGAACTAATGATGCACTCGGCTCTACTGCATGTCCTTTTTCTTGGAAAAAATCTAAAAACATTTGACGAATTTGTGCACCTGTTAAGTGTTTCATATGTATTTCCTCCTTCATTAAAATCAAATTAAAAACAAAAAACTCCCGTCCCCTATAACAGGGACGAGAGTTGACTCGCGTTACCACCCTGATTATGAAATAAAAAGCGGAAGTGTCTCACTTTTAGACACGACGGCTAGATTGCATATCATAACAATATGCATATATTTCATCACCTCAAGTTGCCATAACGTGGCAAGACGGCAGGAATTAGCTGCTCTCAGGAATAGCGTTCTGTTACCCTTCATCTGACACTTCTTTCAGCCTAAGGAAGTCTCTCTCTGCAAAATGGACTGTAACATACTCGTTCCATCATCAATTTATCATATACTATATGCACAAATTGTAGCGAATCAGTTTCCATTTGTCAATGTTTCCAAAATGGCTTCGCATGTACAATAATAGTGCGAAGAATTGCTAACAGTGGTACGGATAGCAACAGCCCTACAATGCCGCCAATTTCACCTCCAACAAGCAGTGCAAGCATAATGACAACAGGGTGCATCCGGAGAGATCTTCCTACAATATAGGGAGACAAAATATTACTCTCAACAAATTGTAAAATTGCAAGCGTAATTCCAGCTTTAATAACTAAATTCGTTGATACTGTCGCGGCAATCATTAATGTTGGAATTGCTCCTAAAATAGGACCGAAATACGGGATAATGTCAGTAACCCCAACGATAATCCCTAAGAGAAGCGGATATTTCATTCCGATGAACCAAAATGATAGCGTAGAGACCCCTCCTAAAATTAAACAAACAAATAATTGTCCGCGAATATAATTTCCAAGAGACTTATCAATTTCTTTCGCTAACTGCTGACCGTTCTTGCGCCACTTACTTGGTACAAGCTTCCAAAAAATACGATAAAATTCACCGTAGTCTTTTAATATGTAAAATACGATAAATGGAATTAAAAAAATAATAAGGAGTGAATCAAGTATCCCTCTTGCCGTGCTCATCACTTTATTTAAAAGCGCTTGTATCTTCCCTTCAACTCCCGCAAAGATTTGTTTAATTTTCTCATTCACAAACTCAGGAAAATTTTCAGTTTGCTCATTTACTCCATCCGTCCATGTTTCATACATATTTACAATTTGAGGAAATTGTTCGTTCATTTCTTGCAACTGTGCAATAACAGCCGGCGTTCCTTTATACACACCATATCCAAGACCGCCGAAGAAAAGAATATAAATGAGCAAAATAGCAAGTGTTCGTGGCACACCTTTTTCGTGCAATTTTTCGATAAGCGGATGCAATAAATAAGCAATAAAACAAGCAATTAAAAATGGTGTAATAGCAACCTTAAACACATATAAAATCGGTGCCCAAAGCGGCTTGATTTTCAAAAAAACAAGCAAGCATAAAAAAATTAGCAATAATAAACCTAACCGGTAAATCCAAATAATTTTAAGATTCTTCAATAGAAAAACCTCCTCTATTTCTTAGTTTGAAGAGAAATAAAGAAGGTTATGTGTAAAAATTAAAAAACCCCACCCTGCTGAGGTTTTTTTGTAGGTATTCTTACTGTTTTGTAGAAGAATACATATACTCAAATTAACAAGTGCAATTTCATAGTATTTCTTGTCCTCGTTATTATTTATCCCGCTATTCGCGGACAGTAAGATCCTCACCTCAAGATTGTGAGGAACCCGAAGAAGATAGGTAAGGGATAACTGTCCGTAAAAGTCCGATTGGTTCAACAAAGTTAGGAGGCGTAAAATGATTTGGTTAATGCTGGGGCTTTCCGCACTTTGCATGCTATTAGAATGGGTATGTATTGGATTTGGCATTTGGAAAGGCTTTTTCATTCCTTCTTCAACACAAGAACGCGCCAGGCATCTCTGGTATTATGGTGTACTAGGGCTTGGCTGCTACGGACTTTCTCATCTATTCTCCCAAATTGGACTGTTTTATCTCTACACAAGCACGTAAAAAAGCTCCCTAAAATTAAGGAGCTTTTTTTGCATCTGAAACATGCATGTATAATGGGAATTATAAATAAGACTTAAGCATTTTACGTGCTCTTTTCATATTTCGTCTTGAAAATACATCTTGCTTACGTGCATATTGATATGCTGCTGCTCCTACACCTAATGCAATTAATGATGAGCGCAATTTCAAAGTTAACACTCTCCTTATTAGCCGATTGTTCGTTCATTCTCATCAAACAAATCATCTAAAGAACTTAATGAACCGTCTTCTTCGACTTGATGTGTATGAATTTTCCCCTTTGAAATCGATAATTCAATAAAGCAGTTCCAGCAATAATATTGATTCACACCGATTTTTCCAATATCTTTTCCTTTACAGTTTGGACAACTGAACATATGGCGTTCATCTCCTTACAATCTCCCGTATTCTATTACGCCATTATGTCCAAACTATATATGTTTATACATGAGAAGAACTGCATTACACTATATAATTTCACCTCGTTACATAAAATCATACGGTGAAATGTTTTCCACATCGAGACCCTCTTCTGTCACAATCTCAGTTGCTTCTGTTTTTCCTTGTAACCTGTCGCATAATGTTGTTTGACGAAGTGCATCATCAAGTCGGTTTACACCAGATTGAAACGCCGATTCCTCTCCGCACATAATTAAAAACTTTTTGCTGCGTGTAATCCCTGTATAAATTAAATTGCGGCGCAGCATGCGATAATAACTTTTCACAACAGGCATAATCACAATCGGAAATTCGCTTCCTTGTGATTTATGAATGGAACAGCAATACGCATGTGTAATTTGATTTAAATCTGCTTTTATATACGTTACTTCAATACCGTCAAAAGAAACAACAACCATATCTTGCTGTTCTACATTTTCTTTCGCATAAAAGACCGATACAATTTCTCCAATATCGCCGTTAAACACTTGACTTTCCGGCTGATTAACAAGTTGAAGCACTTTATCTCCCACTCTGTACACAACCTCGCCATATGCAATTTCACGACTTTTTTCTTTTTTCGGATTAAACACTTCTTGCAACGCTTCATTTAAGATATTAATACCCGCTGGCCCCTTGTACATAGGAGCTAACACTTGTACATCACGCGCACTAAATCCTTTTGTTTTTGCGTTTTCACACACTTGCTTAACAACCTCAACAATTTGCGTACTTGCACACGCAATAAATGAACGATCTTTTTTGTTCTGTGTTACATCAGGAGGTAACACACCCTTCTTAATTGCATGGGCAAGTTGAATAACAGATGAACCTTCCGCTTGTCTATATATTTCCGTAAGCTTTACCGTCGGAATAACGTTCGACTCTAATAGATCTTTCAACACTTGTCCAGGACCAACAGATGGTAATTGATCTTCATCTCCAACGATGATGACTTGAATGGTGGATGGCAATGATTTGAACAATTGATTCGCAAGCCAAATATCAACCATGGAAAACTCATCAATAATGAGTAATTTTCCTTGAACAGGATCATGCTCATTACGCTGAAACGACCCTTCCGGTGTCCATCCAAGCAGACGATGAATGGTACAAGCAGGCAAGCCTGTTGATTCACTCATTCGTTTTGCTGCACGGCCCGTCGGCGCTGTTAATAAAATAGGGAACGGATTGTCATCACTATAATCCTTCGGGTCTAGTGATAAGCCATGAAGAGAAGCATACATTTCTACAATCCCTTTAATAACAGTTGTCTTTCCTGTACCAGGCCCTCCTGTTAAAATCATCATCGGTTTATGAAGAGCTGTTTGAATACCTTCTTGCTGAAGCGGTGCATATTGCACTCCGAGCTGTTCTTCAATTTTCCCAAGCGTTAACAATAATTCCGATTCAGGAAACGAAGGAAGCTCTTCTTGCGTAAGCAAACGATGAATAGAGGCAACAACACCTTTTTCGGAATAATACAAGGAAGCTAAATACACACGCTCATCTTCTATAATCACTTTGCCTTCCCCTTGCATCATTTCCGCGCATTGCAATACATCTTCTTCTATAACAGCCGTTTCTTGCTTATTTAATAGCTCCATTGTTTGTTGCACTAACTGGTCTTTGTTCATATATACATGACCTTCTTGCAGCGAAACGTGCTCTAATGTGTAAAAACATCCCGCACGTACACGATCAGCATGATTACCAGAAATGCCAAGCGCTCGTCCAATATCATCAGCTCTTCCGAAACCAATACCATCTACCGCTTCAATGAGCTGATACGGATTATTCCGAATGACTTCAAGCGTCATTTCTTTATACTGTTGATAAATTTTAATAGAAAGTTTCGTTCCAAATCCATAACCACTTAGAAAGCTCATCACTTTTTCAAGACCTTGATGTTCAATAATCGTATCGTATATTTCCTGCGCTTTTTGCTTATTTACAATTCCGTCCAAAGCTGCGGGATCATCCATAATTTTCGAAATCGCATGTTCACCAAGATGATCAACAATCTTTTCAGCCGTTCGTTTCCCAATTCCTTTAAATAAATCGCTCGCTAAATATTGCACCATTCCTGTTTTTGTTTGCGGCAATTCTTTTTTAAACGTTTCAATATGATATTGTTTCCCATACTTCGGGTGATCTTTAAAATGACCAGTTAGTGTAAACACTTCATCTTCATGCATCCGGGGAAAGTAACCCGTTATCATAACTTTTTTTTCGTCATATGTTTCATTCGTTTCAATAATTTTCATACTGACAACGGAATAGAGGTTTTCTTCGTTGTGGAAAATGGTATGAAGAACTTGTGCTTTTATAAACTTCTGCTCTTCCTCAAACAAATCCATTGCATGTTGATTTCCCATCGTTCCCCTCCTTTCCGGTTTATACGTCTTGCTCTAATAAACGAATACCGTTACCTGCTAAAAAATGATCTGGTTGAATAGCTACAGCTTTCTTAAACATTGCAAGCGCCTTCTCACTCTTTTCTTCAAACGCATACGCAACACCTAAATTGTAATAGGCATCTGCATATTCTTCATCAAGCGCTACAACTTTTTCAAAATAAGGTTTTGCTTCTTTTACATGTTCTAGACGCGCAAAGCATAATCCGCATTGGAAAATGGCTTCAACGTCACTTTCATTTAACTCAGCTGCACGTTGTAAAAATGGCAGTGCTAAGCGGTCATTTCCAAGCTGCACATATGTAATGCCAAGCATAAACGAAACATCTCCGGTCTGCAGCCCTGCTTGCATCGCTTTCTCAAACGTTTCTTTTGCCTGTGCAAAAAGCTCTTGCTGGTAATATATATTTCCTAGTCCATAATACGCTGTAGCAGATTTTTCATCTAATTCAATCGCGCGTTTATAAAAGGCAACAGCACGCTCACTGTCCCCTAATACATCTAATAAATTTGCAAAGTTAATATAACCAAGTGCATCTTTTGGGTTTTCCTCAATGGCCTCTGTAAAATTTTTTGCTGCTTCTTCCCAGTTTCCTTCTTGCATATATTGAATGCCTGTTTCAAGCTTGTTTGACATATTCCTCACCTCTACAACAAATTATAACAAAGAATCTATTTTTACAACGAACAAAAATTCGCCTTTACTAAAAAGAAACCTCTGACCGGTACAAGGCAGAGGTTTTTCTTTCTTATCCTAAATAATCAAGTTTCTTACCATTACGGTATACTTCATCGATTGTCGCGCCGCCTAAGCACTCATCTCCATCATAGAAGACCACCGCTTGTCCAGGTGTAATAGCACGAATTGGCTCATCACAAAGAATTCGAATTGTATTCTCATCAACAATTTGAACCGTTACAGCGTTATCCTCTTGACGATAGCGGAATTTTGCTGTGCATGTAAATTCTTTTTCTTTCGGCTTATTGCTTACCCAGCTTACATTTGTAGCAAACACTTCGTCACCATATAACAGCTCATTATGGAATCCTTGTTCTACATATAAAATGTTTTCTTTCAAGTTTTTCCCAACAGCAAACCATGGATCACCATTGCCACCAATGCCAAGGCCGTGACGTTGTCCAATTGTATAATACATTAAACCGTCATGTTTTCCTTTGACTTCGCCAGATAATGTTTGCATCTTACCTGGTTGCGCTGGTAAATAGTTACTTAAAAAGTCTTTAAAATTGCGCTCTCCGATAAAGCAAATACCTGTACTATCTTTTTTCGCCGCTGTTGCTAAACCTGCTTCTTTCGCCATTTCACGAATTTGCGGCTTCTTTAACTCACCAAGCGGGAACATTGTTCTTGATAATTGGTCTTGACCTAGTTGATTTAAGAAATATGTTTGATCTTTATTATCATCAACGCCGCGGAGCATTTTATACTCACCATCAATATACGCTACACGTGCATAGTGTCCTGTTGCTACATAGTCTGCACCAAGCGCCATTGCATGATCTAAAAATGCTTTAAATTTAATTTCTTTATTACACATTACATCTGGGTTTGGCGTACGCCCAGCACGGTATTCATCTAAAAAGTACGTAAACACTTTATCCCAATATTGTTTTTCAAAATTGACTGCATAATACGGGATTCCAATTTGGTTACATACTTCAATGACATCGTTATAGTCTTCTGTTGCTGTACATACGCCGTTTTCGTCCGTATCATCCCAGTTTTTCATAAAGATTCCGATTACATCATAGCCTTGCTTCTTTAATAGCATTGCTGCTACAGATGAATCAACGCCACCGGACATCCCGATGACAACGCGTGTTTCGTGAGGTAGTTTGTTCATCATGTCACCTCCTATATTAATTTTGTGTTAATCGCTTCACGATCTTCACTGTTTCGTACGCTGCCTTTTCGACTTGTTCTTTCGTATTCCCAAGACCAAAGCTAAAACGTACGGATGAACGTATTTTATCGGATTCTTTTCCGAACATCGCCACGAGCACATGTGATGGATCAATAGAGCCGGCTGTACAAGCAGATCCGCTTGAAACCGCAACTCCTGCTAAGTCCAGATTCATAAGAAATGACTCAATATTCATTCCTGTAAAACTTATATTTAACACATGTGGCAAGCTATGCTCGAAGCTTCCGTTTACCTCGAAAGTAATGTCTTCTTGTTTAAAGACAGATATCATTATATCTTTAAATTCCTTGTATTGGGCAATTTTTTGCTCACGAGTTTGCTCCGCTAACAAAACAGCTTGCCACAGCCCGACAATTCCTGGCACATTTTCTGTACCAGCGCGGCGTTTTCGCTCTTGCTCTCCGCCTGTTAACAGTGGTTCAAATTTCACATGCTGCCCTGCATATAAAAAGCCAACACCTTTTGGACCGTTAATTTTATGGGAAGAGATTGATAATAAATCAATGCCAAGCTCTTTTACATCAATTGCTGTTAAACCGTATGCCTGTACTGCATCTGTATGAAAATAAGCATCATGTTCTTTTAATAAAGCACCAATTTCTGCTATCGGCTGCACTGTACCCACTTCATTATTTCCAAACATAATCGATACAAGAATCGTTTGATCTGTTAATGCCTCTTGCAGATCAGAAATACGAATACGCCCTGTTTCATCAACAGGTAAATACGTCACTTCAAACCCTTCCCGCTCTAACACATTGCATGTATGCAAAATCGCATGATGCTCAATCGATGTCGTAATAATGTGATTTCCTTTCTTACGATTTGCACGAGCTACGCCGAGAAGAGCTAAATTATCAGCCTCTGTACCGCCGCTTGTAAAAATAATTTCATTTGGATTTGCTTGGATGCTGCGCGTGCACGCACGTCTTGCTTCATCAACTGCATGACGGCCTTGGCGCCCAAAGAAATGGATGCTTGACGGGTTACCAAATGCTTCTGTCATATATGGAATCATCTTTTCGACTACTTCTGGGTGAGCCGGAGATGTCGCAGCATGATCTAAGTAAATGCGTTCCATTATATCTCCTTCTTTCCAAATCGTTACACACGGAATTAAATGTAAAACATATAACCACCGTTGTTTTCTTCTTCATAGCGTACTAAGTCTTCTAACGTTGTACTATCAAGAACTTCTTGTACCGCATCACGAACACGTATCCAAAGCTGACGCTGTGCGGGTTCTTCTTCATCCAACATTTCTACTACGCTAATCGGACCTTCTAATACACGAATGACATCACCAGCTGTAATGTTAATTGGTTGATCCGATAATACATAACCACCATATGCACCGCGTGTACTTTTTACAAGACGGGCATTACGAAGCGGCGAAATTAGTTGCTCTAAATAATGCTCTGATAAATCATGCGCTTGAGCAATTGATTTTAATGAAATTGGACCTTCTCCAAATTTTTTTGCAAGATCAATCATAATCGTTAAACCGTAACGGCCTTTTGTTGAGATTTTCATATATGTTGCACCTCTTTTCAAATCTTTCACTTTTACTTGGCTAGTTATTCTTTTATTTAGTAGGAAGAACACTCTCTGAAATCAAAATCCTTTGAAATTATAGCATAATATAGTATGATAAGAAATTTCAACTTTTCTAACAGAAATGATAACATATAAATATATCAAATAACTCGGAATTTATAACATAAAGTGAAACTTTAATCAGTGGGGGGTTTCTTTATCCCCCACTGATTATTAGCCCTCACCAATCGGGCTTTTACGGGCAGTTTATCTCCCATCTAACTTCTTTAGAAAAGCGGAAGCGGCTTGCTCAGAATCGCAGGGCGTTGGAGCCTAAGGCGGAGAGGCGCTTTTTGCCTCGTCCGAGGGGGGCGAAACGACCGGAGATTCTAGCCGCTAGAGCTGGACAACGAAGAAATGCGGAAGTGGCTCGTTCAGAATGTGAGGGGGATGGAGCTTCTGACGTAGAGGTGTTTTTTACCTCGTAGGAAGAAGCGAAGCCACCGAACATTCTAGCCACTGGAGCTCGACAATGCTTTACCAAATTTTGAGGTGGGAGTATTACTGCCCGCGAATAGCGGGATAAACAACGAACGGTCACTGAAGGAGAGAGAACATATGAAACAACCACTCGCGCATCGAATGCGTCCGACCAATATTACAGAAGTTATCGGACAAGAACATTTAGTGGGCGAAGGCAAAATTTTATGGCGGATGGTACAAGCAAAGCATCTACAATCAATGATTTTATACGGACCTCCTGGAACAGGAAAAACATCCATTGCAAGCGCCATTGCCGGCAGCATCGGTATGCCTTTTCGCCTATTAAATGCCGTTACTCATAATAAAAAAGATATGGAAGTTGTTGTCCAAGAAGCAAAAATGCACCGACACCTTATCTTAATTTTAGATGAGGTACATCGGTTAGATAAAGGAAAACAAGATTTTCTTCTTCCTCACTTAGAAAGCGGACTCATTACATTAATCGGGGCAACAACAAGCAATCCATTTCACGCAATTAATTCCGCTATTCGGAGCCGTTGTCAAATTTTTGAGTTACACGCTTTAACAGAAGAAAATATTTTACAAGGATTAAAACGCGCTTTAACAGATGAGGAAAAAGGACTAGGAGAGTACAATGTAATAGTAACAGATGAAGCTCTGCTTCATTTTGCAAACGCATCGGGCGGTGATATGCGCTCTGCTTATAATGCGCTTGAGCTCGCTGTCTTATCTAGCTTTACAACAAATGAAGAAACAGTAGAAGTCTCACTTGAAATAGCTGAAGAATGTTTACAGAAAAAAAGTTTTGTACACGACAAAAGCGGTGATGCACATTATGATGTATTGTCAGCTTTCCAAAAATCAGTTCGCGGAAGCGATGTAAATGCAGCCCTTCATTATTTAGCCCGCCTTATTGAAGCTGGTGACATGCAAAGTATCGGCAGACGATTACTTATTATGGCATACGAAGATATCGGGCTTGCAAACCCACAAGCTGGGCCGCGTACGCTAGCTGCCATTGAATCCGCAGAACGCGTTGGCTTTCCAGAAGCTCGTATTCCGCTTGCAAATGCAGTCATTGAACTATGTTTATCACCAAAATCAAATTCAGCATATAAAGCACTCGATGAAGCCTTACATGATCTTAGAAATGGACACACAGGCGATGTCCCCCCCCATTTAAAAGATAGTCACTATAAAGGCGCTGAAACGCTCGGAAGAGGTATTGGTTACTTATATCCGCACGACTATCCAAATGGATGGGTTCAACAACAATACTTGCCAGATAAAATAAAAAACAAACAATACTATAAACCAAAGAAAACAGGAAAATTTGAACAAGCACTCGCTTCTGTTTATGAAAGATTGCAACATTCGTATAAAAGTGAATGAAAAGGGTAATATAAGCGAAAACGACATGAAATATGGGGGTTTCGCAATGAAAATGCGCCAAGATGCATGGACTGGAGAAGAGGATTTACTTCTAGCAGAAACCGTTTTACGTCATATTCGCGAGGGCAGCACCCAATTAAAAGCATTTGATGAAATTGGCGATCAATTAAACCGAACATCCGCTGCTTGCGGCTTTCGTTGGAATGCAGAAGTTCGGCAAACCTATGAAGAAGCTGTACAAATTGCGAAAAAACAGCGAAAAGAATTGAAGCGGATACAAGCAACGGAGCAAAAACAGCAAATATCACGCTTGAAGCCGAAGAAAACTGTCGTAATTGATGCTGAGTTTTCAGAAGAACTCAGCGTAAATCAACCATCGCTTACGATGCAAGATGTAATTTCATTTCTTCAAAACGTTGAACAAAACAATCCACGATTAGAGAAGTTGCAAACTGAAAACGAAACATTACACCATCAGCTCGAAAAACAGCGAAAAACAAATCAAGAATTAGAGAAAAAGCTTGAAACGTTGAAGAAGCAACAACAATCTGTACAAGAAGACTATGAAACACTTGTCAGAATTATGGACCGCGCTCGCAAGCTTGTTATATTAGACGAGCCAAAAGAGCAAATGGCACCGATTTTTAAAATGGATCAGAACGGAAATTTAGATATTGTTTCACAGTAAAAAAGAGAGATGCATAAGCACCTCTCTTTTTTACTCTTGTCCCACACGCTTTACTTCTATATCCTTCAAACGTTCACGTACGACATGACTTGCCATAATTAAGCCTGCCACAGACGGAACGAATGCGTTAGAGGACGGTGGTAATTTCGCTTTACGAATTTTTGCGTTTTCATCTGGAACGATTTCTTTACGAATATCTTCACGAATCACAATCGGATTTTCGTCAGAGAATACAACCTTCACACCTTTTTTAATGCCCTCTTTACGAAGCTTTGTGCGAATGACCTTTGCAATTGGATCTGTATGTGTTTTGGAAATATCAGCAATGCGGAAACGAGTCGGATCCATTTTATTTGCTGCACCCATACTTGAAATGATTTTAATTTTACGTCGCAAGCACTGTTTAATTAAATGAATTTTGAACGTAATTGTATCAGATGCATCCACTACGAAATCTAAACCATATTTAAAGAACTCTTCGTATGTTTCATCTGTATAAAACATTTCTAATGCGATAACTTCGCAGTCTGGGTTAATATCAGCAATACGCTCTTTCATTAGTTCTACTTTCGAACGACCCACAGTAGAAAGTAATGCATGGATTTGACGGTTAACATTTGTAATATCGACAACGTCTTTATCAACTAATACAAGACGACCTACGCCAGAACGCGCTAACGCTTCTGCTGCAAACGAACCAACGCCGCCAATTCCTAAAATACCAACTGTACTATTTTTTAATATTTCAATACCTTCTTTTCCGAAGGCTAATTCATTACGTGAAAATTGATGTAACATGCGTTCTACACTCCTATTACAAAAATGGTCTACCATGTATTCTAGCGTTTTTCCGACTATTTGTATAGAAAAAGTTATATACTCAAACAAAAAATCCTAGATGGAATTAGTATGTCCATCTAGGATTCGTTCTTACTTCTCTTCTTTTACTTTTAATTGTAAGTAAAGCTCTTCAAGCTGTGCATCTGCAACTGGGCTTGGCGCTTCTGTTAATAAGCAGCTTGCGCTTGCTGTTTTCGGGAATGCAATTGTATCACGAAGGTTCGTACGACCTGCAAGTAACATCACAAGACGGTCTAAACCTAATGCAATTCCTCCGTGCGGCGGTGTACCATATTCGAACGCTTCTAATAAGAAACCGAATTGTTCTTGTGCTTCTTCTTGTGAGAAACCAAGTGCTTTGAACATTTTTTCTTGTACATCACGCTCGTAAATACGAAGTGATCCACCACCAAGCTCATAACCGTTTAATACAAGGTCATATGCTTGTGCACGCGCTTTTTCTGGTGCTGTTTCTAATAGCTCTACATCTTCACGGAATGGCATTGTGAATGGATGATGCGCTGCGAAGTAACGATCAGCATCTTCATCATACTCAAGAAGCGGCCAATCTGTTACCCATAGGAAGTTAAACTTGCTTTCATCGATTAACTCAAGTTCTTTACCTAAGCGTAAACGAAGTGCTCCTAAGCTATCCGCAACAACGCTCTTCTTATCAGCAACGAATAATAATAAGTCACCAGCAGTTGCTTCTAACGTGCTCATAAGTGCGTTTGCATCTTCTTCGTTAAAGAATTTTGCGATTGGGCCTTTTAAGCCGTCTTCTTCAACTTTTAACCAAGCTAAACCTTTTGCTCCGTATACTTTTACGAATTCTGTTAATGCATCGATGTCTTTACGAGAATATTTGCTTGCTGCACCTTTTGCATTAATTGCTTTCACTTGTCCACCGCTCTCTACAGCACTTGTGAACACTTTAAAACCGCAGCCTGCTGCAAATTCTGATAGGTCAATAAGCTCCATCGCAAAACGTGTATCTGGCTTGTCAGAACCGTAACGAGCCATTGCATCTGCATATGTCATGCGCGGGAACGGTGCATTAATCTCTACACCTTTCGCTTCTTTCATTACTTTTGTCATCATGCGTTCCGTCATTTCTAGAATTTCTTCTTGCGTTAAGAATGATGTCTCAATGTCGACTTGTGTGAATTCTGGCTGACGATCTGCACGTAAGTCTTCATCACGGAAGCAGCGTGCTACTTGATAATAACGCTCAAATCCGCCGACCATAAGAAGCTGCTTAAATAGCTGCGGAGATTGTGGCAGTGCATAAAACTCGCCTTCATGTACGCGGCTTGGTACTAAGTAATCACGAGCTCCTTCTGGTGTGCTTTTCGTTAAAATTGGTGTTTCTACTTCTAAGAAATCTTCGCTATCTAAGAAATTACGAATTGTTTTTGTTACGTCGTGACGCATTTTAAATGTGTTGTACATAACTGGACGACGTAAGTCTAAGTAACGATATTTTAAGCGTACATCTTCTGATGCATCTGTATCATCTGTAATCATAATTGGCGGTGTTTTTGCTGCATTAAGTACGTTTACTTTCGTAGCTTGTACTTCAATGCGGCCTGTAGCCATATTTTCATTGATTGCACCAGCTGCACGCTCAACAACTGTACCTTCTACATGCAGCACATATTCACCGCGAATTGTTTCTGCTATTTCTAACGCTTCCTTTGAAGTTTCGGGACTAAATACGACTTGCACGATACCTGTACGGTCACGTAAGTCAATGAAAATTAATCCACCTAAATCACGGCGCTTTTGTACCCAACCTTTTAATTGAACCGCTTGTCCAACTGCTTCTACTGTTACTTTTCCGCATGCATGCGTTCTTTCAGCCATTTCCTTTTCCCCCTATAGAGACTTTTCTGCTACGTACGAAGCAAATACATCTAACGCAACTTCTTCTTGTTCGCCCGTTGCCATATCTTTTAAATTGATAATGCCTTTTTCTAACTCATCATCACCTAATACAGCTACATACTTTGCACTTAGACGATCCGCTGATTTAAACTGCGCCTTCATTTTACGATCTAAGTAATCTTTCTCAACCGCTAAGCCAGCCTTACGAAGGTCAAAGACAATTTTCGCAGCATGATCTTTCGCTTTTTCACCAAGCGCTACAACATAACAATCAATGTGATGAGCAAGTGGTAATTCAATATTCTCAGCCTTTAACGCCATAATTAAACGTTCAATACTCATCGCAAAACCAATACCAGGCATTTCTGGGCCGCCGATTTCTTGTACAAGTCCATTGTAACGACCACCGCCGCTTAACGTCGTAATCGCTCCGAAACCTTCTGCCTCACTCATAATTTCAAATACAGTGTGCTGATAATAATCTAAACCACGCACAAGGTTTGGATCTTTCTCAAATGGAATGCCCATCATTGTTAATAATCCTTGTACTTTTTCATAGTACACACTTGATTCTTCGTTTAAATACTCTGTTATAGACGGTGCTGTGCTCATCAGTTCATGATTGCGATCTTTTTTACAATCTAAAATACGAAGTGGGTTTTTCTCTAAACGAGATTGGCAATCCGAACAGAATTCCCCAATGTGAGGCTCAAAGTGTGCAATTAACGCATCGCGATGTGCTTTACGGCTCGCTGCATCACCTAAGCTATTTAAAACAACTTTTATATTCTTTAAGCCCATGCCGCGGTAAAACTCAACAGCAAGTGCAATTACTTCCGCATCGATTGCTGGATCATTACTGCCAATCGCTTCAATACCAAACTGAACAAATTGACGGTAACGACCTGCTTGTGGTCTTTCATAACGGAACATCTGTCCGATATAATATAATTTTGTTGGCTGCGTAGCATCGCCGAACATTTTATTTTCCACATAAGAGCGTACAACCGGCGCTGTTCCTTCTGGACGAAGCGTTAAGCTGCGCTCTCCGCGATCTTCGAATGTATACATTTCTTTTTGCACGATATCCGTTGTATCACCAACACCACGTAAAAATAATTCTGTGTGTTCAAAAATTGGTGTACGAATCTCTTTATAGTTGTAACGACGACAAATTTCACGTGCTTGTCCTTCAATATACTGCCATAGTTCCACAGTACCAGGAAGGATATCTTGCGTTCCGCGTGGGATTTGAATAGACATATTCAGTTCCTCCTCATTTTTTCAATAATAATAAAAATAAAAAAACTCCCGCCTCTACTGATTCTACAGTAGGGACGAGAGTATAATACCCGTGGTGCCACCCTAATTGAAGCACGTATGCTTCCACTTTTTTAATAACGCTTAAATTGCGTTCAATCTCTACTAAGCACTAAACTGTTCAAGACGAAACCTACAGAGTGTCATTCGATCAGTCATCATGTAGAAATGTTTTCAGCCCCGGACATTTCCTCTCTTTTCATGTGTCTCTCATCTACTCTTCTCTATCATCGGTTTATACCATATGTAACTGTAATAAAACGAATTTGTTTACTACTATACGGTTATTCACAAATGTTGTCAAGGTTCTTAAGAACGGCCAAGATGTTTCTTTAATGTTTTCACATCTTTTAAAGAAAGCCCAAATTCAGAAGCAAGTTCAAGCGATGTATTTTCCTGTTCTTTTGAAATAAACTCATGGAAATTCACATTAAACAATTGATTCGCTCCGTTAGTAGCAGCTTTTCCTTTCTCATTCATACGCATATGTATATCCCTCACATTCAATAGTGGAATTCTAATGACTAGTGTTCCATGTTGATCGGCGAGTTATACTTACGAATGAAACGACTCCCTTTTCATGCTTATTTTTCGTCTAGCAGCAGTATTTCCTCAATTTCAAAATAAAAAAGAGAGAATATATTTCTATATCCTCTCTTCATTCCTTCTTATTTACTCTCTACAATCAACGTCACCGGACCATCATTAATTAACTGAACGTCCATCATCGCGCCAAATTTTCCTGTTTCCACATGCAACCCTTGTTTGCGAAGTTCTTCGTTAAAGAAATCGTATAAACGTTCTGCATAGTCAGGTTTTGCTGCATCCATAAAGTTTGGGCGTCTTCCTTTTCGGCAATCTCCGTATAACGTGAACTGTGAAATGGAAAGAACTTGTCCACCAACGTCTAATACAGAATGGTTCATTTTCTCGTTTTCGTCTTCAAAAATGCGTAAGTTTGCAATTTTTTCAGCGATATACGTTGCATCTTTTTCTGTATCTTCATGGGTGATTCCAACTAAAAGTGTTAAGCCGAAAGGAATTTGTCCTACAACTTCACCTTTTACTGTTACAGATGCTGCTTTTGATCGTTGTAAGACAACTCTCATATATATTCACTCCTAATTAATGCATCATGCGGCGCACCGCATAAATTTCTGGAACTCGTTTAATGCGCTCCACAACTTTTTTCAAATGCTGTAAGTTATGAATAGAAATAGACATATGAATCGTCGCCATTTTGTTGCGGTCGCTTCTTCCTGAAACAGCCGAAATGTATGTTTTCGTTTCTGTTACAGCTTGCAATACTTCATTTAGTAAACCGCGGCGGTCATATCCTGAAATTTCAATATCAACGTTGTATTCAATTTCTTTTTCTGGGCTGCCTTCCCACTCTACATCCAGCAATCTTTCTTGCGCTTCTTCTGTATGAACATTTACACAGTCTGTACGGTGAATCGATACACCGCGGCCTTTCGTAATATAGCCAATGATGTCATCACCTGGAACTGGATTACAACACTTCGATAAGCGGATAAGCAAATTATCAGCACCACTTACTTTCACACCAGAATCCCATTTCCGAATTTTCATCGGTTTCCGAACTTCTTTTACTTCCGTTATTTCTTCTTCACGTTGCTTACGGAATTTATCTGTTAAACGCGTTACAATTTGCGATGCGGTAATGCCGTTATAACCAACAGCGGCAAACATGTCCTCTTCGTTCGCAAAATTAAATTTCTCAGCAACACGTTTTAGGTTATCAGATGCTAATACTTCTTTCATTTCATACTCAAGGCCTCGCACCTCTTTTTCAACAAGCTCGCGACCTTTTTCAATATTCTCATCACGGCGCTGCTTTTTGAAAAATTGACGAATTTTATTTTTCGCATGCGATGTTTGAGCTAATTTCACCCAGTCCTGACTTGGACCGTATGAATGCTTAGATGTTAAAATTTCAATGATGTCACCTGTTTTTAACTTATAATCAAGAGTCACCATCTTACCGTTTACTTTTGCACCAATCGTTTTATTCCCTATTTCAGAGTGAACGCGGTAAGCAAAATCAATTGGAACAGAGCCAAGCGGCAATTCCATTACATCTCCTTTTGGTGTAAAGACAAACACCATATCAGAGAATAAATCAATTTTTAAGGACTCCATAAATTCTTCAGCATTCGAGGCTTCATTTTGCCATTCTAAAATTTGACGGAACCATGTTAATTTTTTCTCAAGCGTTCCTGTTGTGTCAACCGCTTGTCCTTCTTTATATGCCCAGTGTGCTGCGATTCCGTATTCTGCAATTTCGTGCATTTCTTTCGTGCGAATTTGCACTTCAAGCGGATCGCCTTTCGGTCCAATTACTGTTGTATGCAGCGACTGATACAAGTTTGCTTTTGGCATTGCAATATAATCTTTAAAACGGCCTGGCATCGGTTTCCAGCACGTGTGAATAATACCTAGAACTGCGTAGCAATCTTTAATACTATTTACGACAACACGAACAGCTAACAAATCATAAATTTCATTGAATTGTTTATTTTGCATTGCCATTTTACGGTAAATACTGTAAATATGCTTTGGACGACCTGAAATATCCGGTTGAATCGCCACTTCTTTTAACTTGTCACGAATTTCTGTCATAACTTCATCTAAATATTCTTCACGTTCGGCACGCTTGCGTTTCATTAAATTGACAATACGATAATATTGCTGCGGATTTAAATAACGAAGCGCTGTATCTTCTAGTTCCCACTTAATCGTATTAATCCCGAGTCTATGTGCTAATGGTGCAAAAATTTCCAATGTTTCATTTGCAATGCGACGCTGCTTTTCTTGTGGTAAATGTTTCAGCGTACGCATGTTATGAAGACGGTCAGCTAGTTTAATTAAAATCACTCGAATATCTTGCGCCATTGCAATAAACATTTTTCGATGATTTTCTGCTTGTTGCTGCTCATGTGATTTATATTTAATTTTCCCAAGCTTTGTGACACCATCAACAAGCATCGCAATCTCTTTTGTAAATTCACGTTCAATATCTTCTAACGTTACCTCTGTATCTTCTACTACATCATGTAAAAAGCCTGCAGATACAGTAGACGGATCCATTTGTAAATCAACTAAAATACCTGCTACTTGAATCGGATGAATGATATATGGTTCTCCTGATTTTCGGTATTGCTCACTATGTGCGGCACGCGCAAATTCATAAGCGCGCGCAACCAGATCAATATCATCATCTTGTAAATATTGCCCTGCTCTCTCCAGTACCTGTTCAGCTGTTAGTACTTGTTCATTCGCCATCTAATCACCTTTTATTAAAGATTAATAATCTCTTTCCTTGCCAATTAGAATAATTTTTATCTTACCATTATAACGTAATGATTGGGAATTGTGAAAAGGAAAAGATTTTACAGACATTTCACTTTACTTTTTCGATAAATATATAAAAATACCCGATCCTCTCAAAGAGATTCACGGGTACTCCATATGCTGCCATTGTTTACGATTAATATTTTTCTAATACTAATACGTCATAACCATCTAACATTTTACGACCATCTAAATAAGTAAGCTCTACTAAAAATGCAATCCCTGCAACAACACCACCAAGTTCTTCTACTAACTTAATTGTCGCTTCGATTGTTCCACCTGTAGCTAATAAGTCATCTGTAATTAATACTCGTTGGCCAGGTTTGATTGCATCTTTATGAATTGTTAATACATCTTTACCATACTCTTTACCGTAATCTACTTTGATTACTTCGCGTGGTAATTTACCTAATTTACGAACTGGTGCAAAACCCACTTCTAATGCGTAAGAAACTGGACATCCAATAATAAAACCACGAGCTTCTGGTCCTACTACAAGGTCGATATTTCTTTCTTTTGCATACTCAACGATTGCATCCGTTGCTGCTTTATATGCTTTTCCATCATTCATTAAAGGTGTGATATCTTTAAAGACAATACCTTCTTTCGGATAATCCGGTACAATTGCAATATGTTGCTTGAAATCCATATTTATGAATCCTCCTCAAATATAAAAGAATTGTAAATACAAATCCTTTACCCTAACTGTTCTACTTCTTTATGATTACGAATCGTTTCAAACCATGCATATAATTGCTGATATGTGCTATAAACCAGTTCCTTTTCTAATTGTAAGTGGTTTATTTTCTCACGATACGTGTTTGATTCGGTTAAATCGCGCTTTTTCATTTCTTCTGCCATAAAAATGACACCGTCTTTTATTGTAACAAATTCTAACTCAAAAAACACCTGTGTCATGAAATTTACTGTGTCTTTTGACCAACCTTTATGACGACAAAGTTGCTCTCCGTATTGTCGAAGAGAAAATGGTGCTTTTTGATGTAAAAATGAATAGTACCATTTAAAATGTTCCCTCGTTGGAACCGTACTAAATAAATGATTGTTTTCTTGATAAAAAACAGTATAGATACGGTCTGGAAATCCTTTTTCACATATGCGCTTTAAATCCTCTGTCGCATTTGGTAAATCAAGAACAACAACATAACGCCCTTCTAGTGTGGTCACATCTTTGGCGTGTACGAGATAATCTGTATACGCTTCTAAAGAAAACTTTTGCAATGCTTCTTCCTTAAAATACACGATTGTCAGTTTATCACGTGAAAGATCAGCTAGATTTGCTTCTACATTGCGCATGCTGCGCCAATCAAATAATTGCCAAGCTTCTACAGCAATATCTTGAATCATAATTTGTGGTTTACGGAAATTATTCCATTCATTAATAGAAGCTTCTCCAACGATCGACACGTGCGCTACAGGAGAAATTTCTTTTGCAAATGCACCAAAACCAAAACCAACGCTATCTAATGTTGCTTGGCCATCACGAAGTGTCATTTTCAAATGCGAACCATCAGAACCAATTGCACGAATACTTTCAAGACCTGCACCTTTCACAGCGATACGCGGCTTTGGGTTTCCAACACCAAACGGGGCAAGCTTTTGCATTTCTTCAATTGCAGCAAGCGTTACATCTTCCACGTCACACACTGCATCTACTACAGTGACTGGAATAAAATCTTCATCTGATAGCTGAACCGCAGCTTGCTCGTTTAAGCGTCGACGCAGTTCACTAACGTCATTCATATTAAGAGTCATACCAGCAGCCATTGGATGCCCGCCAAAGTGCGGTAAAATGTCCCGGCAATCTGATAAATTGGCATACAAGTCAAAACCTTCAATACTACGAGCTGATCCTTTTGCAGTCCCTTTTTCGGGATCAATACTTAGCACAATTGTCGGACGATAAAAACGATCTACGAGCTTTGAAGCAACAATCCCGATTACACCAGGATTCCAACCTTCTTTTGCAAGAACTAATACTTTATTCTCTTCTGGTGGATAATGTGCTTCCACTTCCGCAATCGCTTCTTCCGTAATTTGCTTTACAATATCTTTTCGCAATTTGTTCAGTTCATCAATTTCTTGTGCAAGTTCTTTTGCTTCTTCTACATCTTCTGACAATAGTAAATGCACAGCTGGCGTTGCATCTTCTAATCGCCCAACTGCATTAATGCGCGGTCCAATTGCAAACCCAACACTCTCTTCTGTAATCTCACCTTGCGAAATATTAGCAACTTTGAACAGTCCTTGTAATCCTACTCGCTGCGTTGTTCGCAATTTTTTCAGTCCACGCTGCACGAGTAGGCGGTTTTCACCATAAAGAGGCACTAAATCAGCTACTGTACCAATAACTGCAATTTCTAATAAATGTTCTGGTACACTCCCAAGCAAAGCATGAGCAACTTTAAATGCAACCCCAACACCTGCCAAGTAATGAAATGGATACACACCACCATCTAACTTCGGATGAATGATCGCTAAAGCTTCCGGCAATTCTGGCGGCGGCTCATGATGATCGGTAATAATTAAATCAACGCCAAGCTCCTTTGCAACCTGCGCCTCGTGAACAGCTGCAATTCCCGTATCAACCGTAATAATAAGCGAGAAACCAGCACGGTGCGCCCAGCGAAACGCTTCTTCATTCGGTCCATATCCTTCTGTAAATCGGTTCGGAATATAAAACTCTACATCCGCTCCAAGTTCTTGCAATGCTAAAAATAAAACGGTTGTACTACTAACACCGTCTGCATCATAATCACCAAAAATTAAAATTTGCTCTCCGTTTTGAATCGCTTGGCGAATACGCTCTACAGTACGGTCCATACCTTCTAATAAAAACGGATCGTGAAATTCTTGCTGCTCTGTATTTAAAAAGTCCACAATCTTTTCTTCCGTATCTAAACCTCTATTCAATAATAGCGAGGTAACAAGAGGAGACAATTGAAGTTTATTTGCCAATTGTCCTACAAGCTCCTCATTATAATACTTTTCTTTCCAACGCGTCTTCGCTTGTAACAACGAAATCACCCCTTAATCCATCCATTATACTAGACAGACTAAGGGGTGACAATAAAGTGAGACTTCTATTTTTGGAGCGCCCTTTTCCAAAAATGGTTAGTCGAACCAATCGGGCTCAAAGGGACAGTTCCTCCTCTGCATTCACTACAGCTCTACTGTCCCTTTGAGCGGGGCAAAGCGAAACTTCCTTTAGCGCTTTTTGCTAAAGGTTAGCCCCGCCAATCGGGCTCCTAGGGACAGTTCTTCTCCTTAACCTACATTAATCAGGAGAATACGGATTAATGTGCACGAAAACATTTTGCACATTGTCTTGCTGCATGAGCACCTCTTTCACATGTTTACCAATGCGATGTCCATCTTCTACCGTAATGAGCGGATCGACAGACACTTTAATATCAACAATAACATAGTGCCCATGCTCTCTGGCATATAGCGAGCCTATTTTCTTTACTCCTTCCACTTGCATAACGGCTTCCCTCATCGGAACGATATCTTCCTCATGAAGTACATGATCCAACGTTGTATGAATCGCTTCTTTTCCAATATCCCAAGCCATTTTTATAACGAGTAAAGATACAAATAAACCGGCAACTGGATCGGCATATACAAGCCAATCCACCCCCATTTTACTTCCTATAATCGCCGCACCAATCCCAATTAAAGCCGCAAATGATGAAAATACATCCGAACGATGCTCATACGCGTTTGCAATAATGGCATCACTATTTATCCTTTTACCTAACTCATATTTGTAGCGAAACATCCCTTCTTTCACAACAATAGAAAGAAGCACAGCAATAACAGTAATCCAGCGCGGCGGCTCTAGCACTTGTGTAAAAGCTTTAATAGAAGAGATAACAATTTCAATTCCGACAACAAATAAAAGAACAGCTACAATAATGGCTGAGATAGATTCCGCTTTTCCATGTCCATATGGATGATCGTCATCAGGCGGTTGCTTTGCTGCCCGCAGTCCAAAAAGGACTGCTAACGAGCCAATGACGTCCGAAGCAGAATGAACAGCATCTGCCATAAGTGCCTTACTATTCCCAACATATCCAATAACCGCTTTTATAATTGCGAGCACAATATTACCGACAATTCCAACCATTGCTCCAAATTCCGCTTGTTTAAAACGTTCATCTTTTTCCATAACCGAAATCCTTTCTTTCGCCAACCTACACTTTATTTTATCCCCGAACAAAAAAGAAATGCCTACAATGAGGCATCTCTTTTTATTCAAACTTAAGTGACTTTAATTATACTTGCGGTTCAGACGTATTCACTTTAACTTGCTTCTGACCTTTTCCTTTTTTCAAGCGACGGCTTTCAAGCATCAACCAAATTTGGGATGCAACGAAGACAGAAGAATACGTACCAACAATTAAACCGACAAATAATGCAATTGAGAAGTTACGCAATGACTCACTGCCGAAAATTAATAATGTAATAACAGGTAGTAACACTGTCATGACCGTATTAATAGAACGACCAATCGTTTGACGAATACTCGAGTTCACAATCTCTTCTAAATCACTTACAGTACGAATTTTTTGTTTCTGTTTGTATAACTCACGGTTTCGATCAAACGTAACAATTGAGTCATTAATAGAGTAACCGATAATCGTTAACACCGCTGCGATAAACGTCAGATCAACTTCTAGGTGAAGCAAGCTGAACACAATGATAATGAAGAATGCGTCATGTAACAGTGCTAATACTGCCGATAGCGCATATGTGAAGCGGAAACGAATACTCACATATAAAATGATAATAACTGATGCAATTAACACTGCAAAAAGTGCATTTCGCGCAATTTCTTTTCCAATTGTCGGAGAAACTGTACTTACGTTTGGTTCTGTACCATATTTATCATGGTAGAATGTTTTTACTTTCGCAATATCATCTTTTGATAGTACACCAATTGTACGAACAGCAAATCCTTTATTATCATTACCTGTCGGCACGATATCTTCTTTCTTCACATCTATGTTTAAATCATGTAACTCTTGTTGTACTTGTGAAACCGTTATGGCTTGATTTGTTTTAATGTCCATGCGCGTACCGCTTGAAAAGTCAATTCCAAGATTCAACTTAAAGATTGGTAAAATAATCGCACCTAGAATCATCACAACAACAGAGAACCAGAAAAACTTATGTCCAATATTAACAAAGTTAACACGGTCAAATTTCGTTGGTGCATGTACTACACCTTTCGATAACGGCATGACTTCCTTCGGTTTTACACCAAAGTAAGAATATTTTTTATCAAAGTAACGACTCTTAACAAGTAAGCCAAGTAAGAAGCGTGTACCGTAAACATTTGTAAGGAAGCCGACGAAAATACTTACAATTAAACTTGTCGCAAATCCTTTAACAGAGCTTGTACCGTATACAAATAAGACAGCAGCTGCCGCAAGTGTTGTAATATTCGCATCTAAAATCGTTGATAACGAACGCTGATTACCTGCGCGATATGCTGACAACATCGATTTTCCGATGCGCAGTTCTTCCTTTAGCCTTTCATATGTAATAACGTTTGCATCAACCGCAATTCCGACCCCGAGCACTAGTGCCGCTATACCCGGTAACGTTAGAACCACATGCATCCAATTGAATACGAGTAACGTTATGTAAATATATAAACCAAGCATAATTACTGCTACAAGACCCGGTAGACGATAGAATACAAGCATAAATAAGAAAATAAGAGCTATACCAATTGCACTCGCAAAAATTGTTTTTTGCAATGCCTGCTCTCCAAATTTTGCTCCAACAGAAGTAGAGTATATTTCTTTTAAATCAACAGGAAGTGTTCCGGCATTTAATAAATCTGCAAGTTGTTTTGCACTTTCTACTGTAAAGTTTCCACCAACAATAGATACTTCCGCTTGATTAAATACTTGATTGACAGTAGCTGCCGATAAATATTTAGGCTTTGGCTTCGCTGCTTCTGCCTTATAAGAATCTTTTCCTTCTTCAAAATCAAGCCAAATTACCATTAAATTTGTTGGCTGCGGCATGCTAGATACTTTTTCAGTTACTGCACGGAACTTATCAGCACTCTTTAATTTTAGACTAACGCTTGGACGGCCTTGTTCATCAAATGTTTGTTTTGCTCCATTCGTCGCTAAATCTGAACCATCCATAAGAATGTTATCATTTACATCACGAAATGTTAATTTCGCTTGCGTTGATAACACATCTCGAGCTTGCTGCTGATCTTTTATACCTGCAAGCTGCACACGAATGCGATTATTTCCTTCAATCTGGATATTCGGTTCACTTACACCAAGAACGTTTACACGTTTTTCTAGTGCACCAACCGTACTCACAAGAGTGTCGTGGGTAATTTTATCCCCTTTTTTCGCAGGTTGTACTTCATATAAAATTTCAAAACCGCCTCGAAGATCAAGCCCGAGGTTAATCCCTTTTGTAATGTTTTTTGTCGTTGCTCCAATGATTCCTCCAATTAATAACACAACGAGGAAAAAGGCAACAATTCTGCTACTTCGCTTTGCCATATGTTTCTTGTTCCTCCTTTGAACAAAGGCCCTTGTTCCAAAATTACCTCTTTATCAGTATTCATTATTATACTCCAAGAGGAAGAACAAACCAATTACAACCTATTATTTATTTTCATATTCTTCGAACGACCAAAGCGGTGCTTGATACGCCTTCATCGTTAAAAATGTCATGTAATCGTTAGCTGTTAACGTTAACACATCATTTACAAGCTCATACAATCTGACATCACTAGCTACTTTTTTCCACTTTCGGGTCTTTAAACATTTCCAAACGTCTTCCGTTGTAACGCGCTCATAGCCGAGCATTTGAAACTCTTCTACTTTACTTTCTAAGACGATTTTTAACTGTTCCCGGTATGCTTCTATTAACTCTTCTTTTCCAACCACTTCCAGCTCATCTCCTTCTTATCTCACGTTCCTTATTTCAAATGCTTGTCATGCTTGCCTTATAGATGCATATAAATTATTGTAAATCATTCCACTGATTTTGAGAAGGTAGGAGAAAACTATGACGAAACAAACCTTTTTACGAGGTGCTTTTATTTTAATGTTAGCTGGATTTATCACGAAAATATTAGGCTTTATTAATCGCATTGTAATGGCACGTACTTTAGGAGAAGAAGGTGTTGGATTATATATGATGGCTGTTCCAACATTTATATTAGCTATTACCATTACGCAAATCGGTCTCCCAGTTGCCATCGCAAAACTGATCGCTGAAGCAGAGGCTACACATGATAAGCAACAAGTAAAAAAAATATTAACCGTTTCATTAGCTATTACCTCAGTCATTAGTATTCTATTAACAGCCGGAATTATGCTTCTGGCACCTTTGTTAGCAGAAACCTTACTAACCGATAAACGAACCTATTATCCATTAATCGCTATTTTACCCGTTGTACCTGTTATTGCAGTTTCCTCTGTGCTTCGCGGTTATTTCCAAGGAAGACAAAACATGAAACCGAGCGCCTACGCACAAGTACTAGAACAAGTCGTTCGCATTACAATTATCGCAGTATGCATACGCTTTTTCTTACCATATGGAATAGAATACGCTGCAGCGGGGGCAATGCTATCTGCCGTGCTCGGAGAAGTTGCTTCTCTTTTATTTCTATTAACATTGTTTCAAAAAGAAAAACATCTTTCTATTCGATCTCATTTTATAGGTACTGTGAAAGAAAGCAAAGACACCTTTTATTCTTTAATGGATATTGCACTTCCTACAACTGGAAGCCGCTTAATCGGATCCATTTCTTATTTTTTTGAACCAATTGTTGTCATGCAAAGTTTAGCAATGGCCGGAGTTACAGCCTCTATCGCAACGCAGCAATACGGTATATTAAATGGATATGCATTTCCACTTTTGTCTCTGCCAGCTTTTATTACCTATGCTCTTTCAACAGCGCTCGTTCCTTCTATTAGTGAAGCAAACGCTAAAAAGCAGCACCGTTTAGTAGAGCGTAGATTGCAGCAAGCAATGCGCATCTCTCTTATTACAGGAGGATGGTCTGTTGTTATTCTATACGTATTCGCCGCACCGGTTTTAACTCTTATGTACGGTTCCGATAATGCGACCCTTTTTATTCAAGTACTCGCACCTTGCTTTTTATTTCACTATTTTCAAGGACCGCTCACATCGGTATTACAGGCCTTAAATTTGGCACGTGCCGCCATGATGAACACGTTTATTGGAGCCATTGTGAAATTACTTGTTATTTTCGTCCTTGCCTCGCAGCCAGAATTTCAAATGATGGGTGTCGCCCTTGCAATCGCAGCAAATATCGTTACCGTTACCTTGCTTCACTATGCAACGGTATTAAAAAGGATTACGTTTACTATTTATATAAAAGATTATGTATACGGATTGCTTGCCATGATCATTGCCGGAGGAGCAGGTTTCTATATGCATAAATACATTTTCTTTTCGCCTTCACTGGGTATGCAAACATTATGGGAAGTACTATTAACTACGGTACTTTATATCTTCCTTTTAATCCTCTTTCGCCTTATTAGAAAAGAAGAATTACTTCGATTACCTATCATTCGTAAATTCTCTTTTTTAAAATAAAAAGTTGCTGCCTATTTCAAGAAGCAACTTTTTATTTATCTTTTAGATCAACAAAAAACTGGCCGTTTTGAAAACTACAATATGAAATGTTTTCAATATCCTTATACCCTAATTTCTTTAGTTTGTCTTCCAACCATATATCGGTATGTTCCATCATATATAAATGTTTTCGTTGAATTTCACCATCAATAATAAGCGGAACTGAAAATAATGGTGTGTCATTTTTACTTTTTTTACTTTTTTGTTTTTCAAATACTGATAATCTTCCAGACGGCTCTAAAATGGCATATTCCACATCACGTATATCACCGATACTTTGCTCACGTAATTGCATGAGCAAATCATCCATATTGTAACGCTGTTTACGCATTTGCTTCTCATCGATTTTTCCCTCACGCACGATAATAGCCGGCTCTCCTTCTAATATATGACGAATACGCTGACTTTTTAACGAAACAAGGGATAAAGCAATTTGGATGACCATAATAAGCACCATCGGAACGAGTTGATGCCAAATGGATTTATCCATATTTTCAATCGCAATAACCGCCATTTCACCCAGCATAATAAAAACGACTAAATCCAAAACACTCAATTCCCCAATTTCACGTTTTCCCATTAGACGAAAAATAATTAACATCACACTGTATAAGATAATTGTTCGAAAGACAATTTGAACTAGTTCCATCTTTCATTTCCTTTCTCGTTGCAATTTCTATCTATTAGTTTCCCCGCACAAAAAGAAACTAGTCTAACTTAGCAAAACAGGAAATATGCTTGTATTAGAAAGGAGAGATGCTCTATGGATGGAACGAAAAAATTATCAATTGCAGTTGGATTCGGCATCGTTACCTTACTTATCTTCGCTTGCCTAGCAAGTATCATCATTGCTTTATTATTGAAGTTTACAAACATAAATGAAGGAACTTTATCCATCGCACTTTTTGTTCTCGCAATTGTGTCGACAATAATCGCTGGATTTGTTGCTGGGGTAAAAGCACAAGGAAAAGGATGGTTTGTCGGTGGATCCACTGGAGTCGTATTTGCCATTCTCGTATTTCTTGTAAATTATTTAGGCTTTTCATCGGCGTTATCAAAGGTACAGCTTCTATATCAACTTGTGATTATTGCAGCAAGTACAATTGGGGGCATACTCGGAGTCAACATTGGTAAGCGTACAACATATTAAAAAAAGCTGTCCTAAAAGTAATACTTTTGGGACAGCTTTTTTCATTAGCTTTTTACAATTTCACGAATCGCACTGCGATCAAATGTAAGGTGTGAGCCACCAGATTTAATCACGATTGTTGTATCAGTTACAGATTCAATTGTACCGTGCATGCCGCCAATTGTTACGATTGCATCACCTTTTGACAGTTCGCTTTGCATTTGTGCTACTGCCTTTTGACGCTTTTGTTGCGGGCGAATTAATAAGAAGTAGAAAATCGCAAACATCGCAACGATCATGATAATATTCATCATACCTGGATTCATCTTTTATTCCTCCTTAATTATTATGTATTAGAAATTTTTAGCATTTGGTTTATTAAAGCCATACTGTTCAAAGAACTCATCACGGAAGTCTCCAAGACGGTCTTCACGAATAGCTTGTCTCACCTGCTCCATTAATTTTAACAGAAAATGCAGGTTGTGATAAGACGTTAAACGAATTCCGAATGTTTCATCACATTTCATTAAGTGACGAATGTATGCACGTGAATAGTTTTTACATGTGTAACAATCACAATTTGGATCAAGCGGGCCAAAGTCTTTTGCAAATTTTGCATTTTTTACAACTAAACGACCTTCACTTGTCATACATGTACCATTTCGCGCAATACGAGTTGGAAGTACACAGTCGAACATATCGATACCACGAATTGCACCGTCAATTAACGAGTCTGGAGATCCAACACCCATTAAATAACGAGGCTTATTATCCGGAAGAAGTGGTGTTGTAAATTCAAGCACACGATTCATAATATCTTTTGGTTCTCCAACAGATAATCCACCAACTGCATAACCCGGGAAATCCATTGAAACAAGGTCGCGTGCACTTTGGCGACGAAGTTCTTCAAACTCTCCGCCCTGTACAATACCAAATAGACCTTGATCCTGCGGACGCTGATGCGCTTTTAAACAACGCTCTGCCCAGCGGCTCGTACGCTCTACTGATTTTTTCATATACTCAAATGTCGCTGGAAACGGCGGACACTCATCAAATGCCATCATAATATCAGAACCAAGTGCATTTTGAATTTCCATTGCCTTTTCTGGCGATAAGAATAATTTATCTCCATTTAAGTGATTGCGGAAATGAACACCTTCTTCTTCAATGCGGCGGAAGTCACTTAAACTAAATACTTGGAAGCCACCAGAATCTGTTAAAATTGAACGATCCCAGTTCATAAATTTATGCAAACCGCCTGCCTCGCGTACAATTTCATGACCAGGACGAAGCCATAAATGGTATGTATTACTCAAAATAATCCCCGCATCCATTGCTTTTAATTCTTCTGGCGACATTGTTTTTACTGTCGCAAGTGTTCCTACTGGCATAAAAATTGGCGTTTCAAATGAACCGTGCGGTGTATGAACGCGGCCTAAACGTGCTCCTGTTTGTTTACATGTTTTAATTAATTCATAACGTATTGCTGTCATATAGTTACTCCTTTTTATTTCTTCTCTACTTTAGAGTGAGATGCAACAAACATCGCATCACCGAAACTAAAGAAACGATACTTTTCTTTTACCGCTTCATTGTACGCATGAAGAACATTTTCTCTTCCTGCAAATGCACTCACAAGCATAATTAATGTTGATTTTGGCAAGTGGAAGTTTGTAATCAAACCATCGATTGCTTTAAATTCATATCCTGGATACATGAAAATATCGGTCCAGCCAGAAGCTGCGCAAATCTTACCATTATTGTCTGTTGCAATTGTTTCAAGCGTACGCGTTGATGTTGTACCAACAGTGATAATACGGCCGCCTTCTTGTTTTACACGATTTAGCAAATCTGCTGTTTCCGCCGACATATGATAATACTCTGCGTGCATATGGTGTTCTTCGATTGTATCTGCAGAAACTGGTCTAAATGTCCCAAGTCCAACATGCAGTGTAATAAACGCTAAATGAACGCCTTTTTGCTTCAGTTGTTCTAATAGCTCTTCTGTAAAATGAAGCCCAGCTGTTGGCGCTGCTGCTGAACCAACTTCGCGTGCAAATACCGTCTGATAACGGTCACGATCTTCAAGCGTTTCTTTAATATACGGAGGAAGCGGCATTTCACCAAGTTCATCTAAAATTTCATAGAAAATACCGTCATACGAAAATTCCAACTGACGACCACCTTGTTCGCCAGTTCCAACACATGTTGCTTTTAGTTTTCCCTCACCAAAAGAAATTACCGTTCCTTCTTTCACACGTTTCGCAGGTTTAACAAGCGTCTCCCAAGTATCTCCATCTTCTTGCTTTAATAAAAGCACTTCAATATGTGCACCTGTATCTTCTTTTACACCATGCAAACGAGCAGGCATCACTTTCGTTTCATTTAAAACTAAGCAATCACCCTCATGCAAATAAGAAAGAATATCAGTAAAATGTTTATGCTGAATCTCACCCGTTTCACGATCTAACACCATTAATCTTGATGTTTCACGTTCTTCAAGCGGTATTTGTGCAATGAGTTCTTCTGGCAAATGAAAATCAAACAGATTAATATCCATAACTATGTTCACCTATTTCTATTTGAATCGATTTATGACATACATAATAAAAGATAATACAATACTTATCACAATACACGTAATGATAGGAAAATAAAAGGTAACGTTCCCCTTTTTCACAAAAATATCGCCTGGAAGTCTTCCTATGAACTTCCAAGCCAATCCAACAACAACCAAAAGGATACCAGCCGTAATAAGCAGCTTTGACATATCCATCATACTTGCGGCATCTCCATTCCGAAATGTTCATAGGCAAGCGGTGTAACAATGCGGCCCCTTGGTGTTCTTTGCAGGAAGCCAATTTGCAGTAAGTACGGCTCATACACATCTTCAATTGTATGAGATTCTTCCCCAATCGTTGCTGAGACTGTTTCTAATCCAACTGGACCTCCACGAAATTTTTCAATAATACCAAGCAATAATTTATGATCAATATGATCTAGCCCAAGTTTATCTACTTGCAGTAGTTCAAGTGCCATTTGTGTAATATCCATCGTAACGGTTCCATCACCGCGCACCTGCGCAAAATCACGTACACGGCGCAGTAAACGGTTCGCAATTCGCGGTGTACCTCGTGCACGCCTTGCAATTTCTAAGGCAGCCAACGAATCAATTTCAACTTCAAACACTTCTGCTGTACGTTCTACAATGGCTGATAACTGATTAACTGTGTAATATTCTAAACGAGACAATACACCGAAACGATCTCGAAGCGGTGCAGATAACGCACCTGCACGCGTCGTTGCACCAACTAGTGTAAACGGAGGTAAATCGAGCCGAACAGAGCGCGCTGTCGGACCTTTTCCAATTACAATATCAAGACAGAAATCTTCCATCGCTGGATATAATACTTCTTCAATTGAGCGATGTAAACGATGAATTTCATCAATGAATAAAACATCACCTGGCTGAAGCGCCGTTAATACCGCTGCTAAATCACCTGGTCGTTCAATTGCCGGTCCTGACGTTGTACGAATATTAACGCCCATTTCATTCGCAATAATATTTGCTAATGTCGTTTTCCCAAGTCCTGGCGGTCCATACAATAAGACGTGATCTAACGTTTCTTCACGCATTTTTGCCGCTTCAATAAATACTTCTAAATTATGTTTTGCTTTATCTTGCCCAATATATTGACGGAGCGTTTGTGGTCTTAACGAATATTCTAAGTCCACATCTTCATATGCGGATTCCCCCGAGACAAGACGTTCGTCCATTCTACTCACCTCTTACCATTTAGTAAAAGACTAAGTGCCTTTTTAATATATTGATCCGTCGTAAGTGACTCTTTTAATAGTTCTGGCACAACGCGAGACACTTCTCGCTCTGCGTATCCAAGTGCTCTAAGTGCTTCCAGTGCTTCATCAAGCTCCGCAGATGTTCCTTTCTTCTCATCGAAACGCTCTGCATCTGAAAATAAGTCAACAAAGGCATCCGGCACAACATCTGCCAATTTCCCTTTTAAGTCTAAAATCATTTGACGCGCTGTTTTCTTTCCAACGCCCGGGAACTTCACTAAGAATTTTTCATCCTCATGTTCAATCGCTTGCACAACCTGCCCTGTTTGACCAGAAGCTAGAATCGCAAGGGCACCTTTTGGTCCAATCCCCGATACACCTAAAAGCTTTGTAAATAACAAACGCTCTTCACGCGTTTTAAATCCGTAAAGGGCCATGATATCTTCTCTTACATAATGATATGTATATACGCGAAGTTCTTGTTCACTTCTTTGGAATACATACGGATTTGGAGTAAAAATTTGATAACCAATTCCTTTATGGTCAAGAACGATATATTCCGGTCCTACATATTCCACATAACCTGTAATATATTCAAACAAAACTGTATCTCTCCCTCTCAAATCATGTATTCCATTTTAACATAAATAATGATATAAATGCGAGATTCCCCCAACAAATGTTCTCTATTCTATTTTGTCATTTTCATATTGACAGAGCACCTTCAAAAAATTAATATTGCAAAATGATTTTAGAAAAACAAAAATAAGAAACAGCCGTAGCTATTTTAAGCTACGGCTGTTTCCATTACTCCTAGAATACTGCTCCATATCCTTCATTACTTCCACAAATCGCTCTTTTGATTTCACCCGAATCCCGCGCTTCAACCGTTCACGCTGATAACTCTCCATCTTTTTCATATCAATTTGAAAGAAGGAATGAATGACATTATCGGTTTCTGGCACACCGTTAAAAATTTGGAGAATCCCCTCTTTCGAAACCCCAAAATAACCGCTTGTTTTTAATAACGGTGAAATATCCTCAATGCGCTTTTGTAATACAATTTGCCCATCGTCTCGATCGACAAGTTGCCACTCTTTATATTGCTCCAAAAGCTTTTCTAAATTCACGACCTTTTCCGTGAAGATTTCCTGACTCACTTCCCCGTCTAAATATGTACGCTGCAACATGATTGTAATTTGAGGTTCTTGTTGCACTGCATTACCCGAACTTTCTGCCAATGCTACACTCGATTCATGATAAAAACAAAACACAGCTAGCACGATTTGCATTGCAATGATCATGAATTTCATATGCTGTCACCTCTTTTAGGGAAAATAAAAAACTTCTATTTACAGTTTGACCGAAAATAGAAGTTTTATCCCCTAGAAAAGCGGCGCCGACTGTTAACCCACTTAGGCTAAGGTTCTTAGGCGGAAGGAGTTAGGAGGCGAAGCTAGACAATACGAAAACGGAACTGACTAGAATAAATTGAAACTAACCATCAGTGGGGGGTTCTTCATCCCCCACTGATGGTTAGTTGAACCAATCGGGCGCATGCCAGCAGTTATCTCCCCACCTATCTTCCTCGTTTCTTTTTGAATCTTGAGGTGGGAGGATAACTGCCCGTTCATGCGGGATAAACAACAAAAAGCGGAATAGGATCTTCATCCTACTCCGCTAGGTTTCTATATAATAAGAAAGACGCCTGTCATGCAGGCGTCTTGATGCGTTTTACGGCGAGAGACCAGGCGGCCACATCCGCGTGTTTAGCACTTAAGCATATCTCTCGTCTTACGTAAATTAGCTCATCGCTTTGTTAATATAACATTAATCATATAAGAAAGCAAGAAGGAAATGAATTACATCGCCATCGTTGGCTTGGAATACATAGCTATCTACACCAATATTTCCACCACCAGCGCTACGCACAACGAAATTGCTATTTCCAGTTACTTTATATCGACCAACAGGAATATTCTTTTCCGCTTTTACTATAACATACAGAAAAAGGTCAAAATCACGCACTCTTATATTTAAGCTCCCAATGCGATACATTTCATATAAAAAAAGGGGAAAGGACTAACCCTTTCCCCTTTTCATTATCGCACCACATTATTTACATTTGCACGAAGGTCTTGGAACAGCTGCGTTACGTCACGATTTACATTGTTTGTAACTGTCCCATTTCGAAGACTTGTGCTTAACGTGTCAACACGAGTAAACATATCTTCTTTTGCCGTTACATAGACATTTCGATTGTTAACAAGCGGCGCAACAGCTTTACGAATGTCATCTGTTAATGCTTTTTCATCTGTCCCACTGCGAGATTTTACTGCAATGACAACATCATTACCACGCACAACAGTAGAAACACGTTCCACGTTAGGCATACCCTTTACACGATTGGTAACAGCTTCAGCTGTTTTGGAATCAGCGTTAGCAGGCGCGTTGTTCATCGTCACATTACGAGTTGGATATGGATTCGCTATTTGACCGTGATAATTTACATCACGGTAATAATTGTACCCGACGTTATCACGACGATCATGAATATTTTGGTTAATATCGGAATACTTTACATTTCCATACTGGTCTGTTTTTGCGTTGTTACGGTATGTGACATAATCTGTGGTACGATCTGTACGCGTTACATTATTGTTCGGATAGGTATTATCGTACGATGTACGCTGGTAATTATAAGTTGCATTACGGTCCATCGCACTTTTATTTGTAGTCGTACCACATGCAGCTAAAGCACTGGTAACTAACAAAGAAGCGGCAATAAGTTTAATTTGTTTGTTCAATATGAAAACCCCCTCTGTTAGGATGAACTTTTCTTTCGAAAAGCTCCTTCTTATCATGAGTCGCAAAGGGGGTTTTTACACTGTCAGTATTTTACTTAAAAGTTTGGAGGTGCTGCTGCTAAACGACGTTTATGCTCCGAGCGGGCATGAAGACGCTCAATGATAAGGCTTTTACTTTCGCTTGTAACCACTCAACAAGTTTTTCAATTTTTTGTTCCATTTCTGCTACTTTCTTTCTCAGCAGGATTCATTTGTACTTATTTTATTATATTATCTAATCTTTTCCGAATTTCCACACAGATTTTCACAAAAAAGCCGTTCTTTATAAAAGAACGGCTCCCTGACACTCTTTTTAATTTTCCTCTTCTTCCGGATATGGTGTACCAAATACGGAAGGAGGATTTGATGGATAATACATTGTACCCGGCTGCGGTGTATACGGAATATATGGGTTTTGCTGATAAGTTTCACGTGGGAAGTATGGCATACCTGGCTGCGGGCTATATAATTTAGGTTCATCATCACAACCACAATCTTCTTGTATTGGCGCAATTGGCGGTGCATTATTATCCATTGTTATAGGTGCGACATTTGGATTTGGCATAGAAGTGTATTGCATATCATATGGTGGCATGCCCTGCATTGGCGGCATACCTTGCATTGCTGGCATGCCGTAGTATGGATTTTGTTGATATGGCATTTGATAATGTGGTCCTGGCATCATTTGCTGTGGATATGGTGATTGATATGGCATCTGTTGTGGGTATGATGGTTGATATGGCATCTGTTGTGGGTATGATGGTTGATATGGATACGGCATTGGTGCAAATGGTGGCATTTGATTATTTTCCATCATCGGCATCACATTTGGCATATGGCTACTTTCCATCATCGGCATCATATTTGGCATGTGGCTACTTTCCATCATCGGCATCACGTTTGGCATGTGGCTACTTTCCATCATCGGCATCACGTTTGGCATTTGATTACTTTCCATCATCGGCATCACGTTTGGCATTTGATTACTTTCCATCATCGGCATCACGTTTGGCATGTGATTACTTTCCATCATCGGCATCACGTTTGGCATTTGATTACTTTCCATCATCGGCATCACGTTTGGCATTTGATTACTTTCCATCATCGGCATCACGTTTGGCATTTGATTACTTTCCATCATCGGCATCACGTTTGGCATGTGGCTACTTTCCATCATCGGCATCATGTTTGGCATGTGGCTACTTTCCATCATCGGCATCACGTTTGGCATATGGCTACTTTCCATCATCGGCATCATGTTTGGCATGTGGCTACTTTCCATCATCGGCATCATGTTTGGCATGTGGCTACTTTCCATCATCGGCATCATGTTTGGCATGTGGCTACTTTCCATCATTGGCATCACATTTGGTATTGGGCTATTTTCCATCATTGGCATAACATCTGGTATTGGGCTATTTTCCATTATTGGCATAACACCTGGTATTTGGGGTTCCATTATTGGCATAACACCTGGTATTGGGCTATTCTCCATTATTGGCATCGTAACATTAGGTGGAAGCACTTGTGGAATTTCTTTTGTAACCTGCGGTGCGACGACATTGCTTACATTTTCTTTTTTCACTTCCGGTGCAACGACATTACTTACATTTTCTTTCTTCACTTCTGGTGCGACAACATTACTTACATTTTCTTTCTTCGCTTCCGGCACGATGATATTGCTTACATTTTCTTTTTTCATTTCCGGTGCGACGACATTACTTACATTTTCTTTCTTCACTTCTGGTGCGACAACATTACTTCCCTTCATTTTATTTACTTGCGGAGAAATTAAATCGTTACCTTTTTTTATAATATCTGCAATTTTATAATCTTTTTTCGCTTTTACTGGCGGTTGCGGTGGCTGTGGTAAAATGTTCACGGAAAATTTTGTGCTCTCTTTTTGTTTTTCTACTTTGCTAACAACGGGTTGCTTCTCAACAACAGGTAGTTTTTCTACTGGTTTCTCTTTTTGTATAGGCTGTTCCTTTTGTATAGGCTGCTCCTTTTGTATAGGCTGCTCCTTTTGTATAGGCTGCTCCTTTTGAACTTCTTTTTGTGGTTTCAATTGCATTTCCTTCTGCGGTTTTTGCGCTGCTGGTTTTTCTGTAATTGGTCCAGCTTGTGGAACGGCCTCCTCCTCTTCTTCTATACCAAGAGGTTTAGGCGCAACTGGAAATTCTTTTTGCTGCACTTCTTTTACATATTCTTTTGGAGGGACTGAACCAGCACCTGGATTTTTTTTAATCGAAACACTGTTAGATGGTACTTTAATTTTCATGCCCGGCATAATTAAGTCTGGATTACTGAGCTGTGTATTCGCGTTTTTTAATGCTTCAAAATCCACCCCGTACTTTTTCGCAATTTTCCAAAGGGTATCCCCTTTTTGCACGATATGAATTTTCAAATTTTCCCCCTCCTGTATAACTTATCTATAATAAAGTGAAACTTCCATCAGTGGAGGTTTTCTTCATCCCCCACTGACGGTTAGTTGAACCAATCAGGCTTTTACGGACAGTTATCTCCACCTATCTTCTTCGCTTTTCTCTGAATCTTAAGGTGGGGGTCTTACTGTCCGTTAATGCGGGATAAAAACGGATATTAACACAATGATTGCTTCAACACAATGTATGCTCATGAAAGAAGAATTATGTACAAAAGAAAAAGCAACGGAAATCCGTTGCTTCTATGCTCGCTCTAACATTCTGTTTAGCGCAAGTACTGCTTCTTCCGTTATTTTTTTATCTACTTGAATTACATTTACATGCTCGCCGCGCTCGATTGCTTCAAGTGCCCATAGTAAATGTGGTAAATCAATGCGATTCATCGTTAAGCACGGGCACATGAATGGATTTAACGAAATAATCTCTTTATCTGGGTGCTGCTGAATAATACGATTGACTAAGTTCATTTCTGTACCGATTGCCCACTTACTTCCGGACGGAGCTTTTTCAAGCATATCAATAATATATTTTGTTGAACCTGCATAATCAGAAGCTGCAACAACTTCATAACAGCATTCTGGGTGAACAATAATATTCATATCTGGATGATTTTTTCTTACACTTTCAATATTCTTCACAGTGAAATTTTGATGGACGGAACAATGCCCTTTCCATAAAATAACCTGAACGTCTTCCACATTCCCATCATATTCTAATGAATCTGTGTGCGGATCCCAAACAGCCATTTTTTCCAATGGTACACCGAGGTCATACGCTGTATTACGTCCTAAATGTTGATCTGGTAAGAATAAAATACGTTCTTTTTGTGTAAACGCCCATTTCACCATCTCTTTCGCATTAGAAGATGTAACTGTCGCGCCGCCATTTCGGCCGCAAAATGCTTTGATTGCAGCAGTTGAGTTTACATATGTTAACGGAAGCATTGTATCTCCGAATAATTGCTGCAATTCTTTCCAAGCTCGCTCTGTTTGTTCGATATCAGCCATATCGGCCATGGAACAACCAGCTCGCATATCAGGAAGAATGACAATTTGTTCATCTGTTGTTAACATATCAGCTGTTTCTGCCATAAAATGAACACCGCAAAACACAATATATTTTGCTTCTTTATTGCGCGCTGCTACTTGCGCAAGCTGCAGGGAATCTCCCGTTGAATCTGAAAATTGAACGACCTCATCTTTTTGATAATGATGCCCCGGAATGAAAAGCTTTTCCCCTAACTTTTCTTTAATCTCACGTACACGCGCTTCCATTTCTTTAATTGCCATTGTTTGATAACGCTCTGGTAACATTGTTTCAATCGGTTGCACTGTTTCTAAAATACTCATCTGTGAAGTCCCCCTCTTCCCTTCTCACAATCACACTTCAATATTGAAACTAATATCTAATGCTTTAACAGAATGAGTTAATAATCCTAACGAAATGTAATCTACACCTGTTTGACCATACTCTGCTAAATTTTCAATCGTAATTCCACCAGAAGCTTCCGTAACAATCGCACTTGGGACAAGCTTACAGTATTCACGTACTTCTTCTGGCATACGATTATCAAACATAATAATGTCCGCCCCGGCAGCAACTGCTTCTAACACTTGTTCTTTCGTTTCTGTCTCTACTTCTACTTTCACCATATGTCCAAGTCGCTCTTTCACTGCTGTTACCGCTTTTGTAATCGAACCAGCGAACGCAATATGATTATCTTTAATCATGACACCATCATATAATCCAAAGCGATGATTATAACCACCGCCGCATACAACAGCATATTTATCAAACATACGAAGTCCTGGCATTGTTTTTCTCGTATCACAAATGCGTGTATGATCGCTTCCTAGTGCAGTAACTGCTTTTCTTGTCATCGTCGCTACGCCGCTCATACGCTGAATAACATTTAACACAACACGCTCAGCTGTTAATAAAGAAGCAATCGGTCCTTGTACAGTGGCAAGGATATCTCCGTTTTTTACCATATCTCCGTCTTTTGCATGGAGTGTAACTTCAATCCGATTATCTAATAACGTAAAACCTTCCTTAATTACATCGGCCCCTGCAAAAACACCCGTATCCTTTACTAGGAACGTTCCCCGCGCTTGCAGGTCATTTGGAAAAATAAACTGCGATGTTACATCTCGCTCCCCGATATCTTCTAGAAAAAATTGTTTCAATGCCTCTTTTACTTTTAATGTATTCATAGAACCCCTCTTTTCCCTTCGCTATGCTAATTGTAACTTTTTCTTTCTCATTACAATTTCGTGCACCTCATTACTACGCTTTGGAAAATCACTGCGATAATGACCGCCAATACTCTCTTTTCTTTGCATTGCAGCTTTTATTAGTAACTGACAAACAGTTAACATATTGATAATCGTTATATCCTCATTTGTAAGGGTTTCATATGAGAGCGGCTTGTTATATATTTCATACTGCTCCAGCCATTGCTTCGCATACAATAAGCCTTCTTCTGTACGGGCAATGCCAACATATTTCATCATCATCTCTTGTATTTCTTCTTTTTGCGGTAACTGCATATGTTGTAAATCGCCTTGTATCATTACGTGGCTAGTCACTATTTGTGACCCGATATTTGCTAAAATGTGTTCCCCTACACGTTTTCCAAATACAAGGCCTTCTAATAACGAATTACTCGCAAGGCGGTTCGCACCATGTACGCCATTACATGCGACTTCACCCACTGCATATAAACGGTTGATCGATGTTTCCCCGTTACAATTTGTTTTTACACCGCCCATATGAAAATGAGCACCTGGTACAACTGGAATATACTTATTTTCCAGGTTAACGCCATTCTTTTTACATAAAAAAGAAACGGTTGGAAAACGTTTTTCAAAATTTGAAATAGATGAGATATCTACATACACCGTTTCACCAGCTAACATTTGTTCATGGATGGCACGCGCGACCACATCACGCGGTGCAAGGTCTTGTTGTTCATGAATACGCGTCATGAACCGCTCTCCTTTTGCGTTTCGAAGAATAGCTCCTTCTCCGCGCACTGCTTCTGACACAAGACCGCAACAATCCCCATTTACATATAACATCGTTGGATGAAACTGTACAAATTCTAAATCAACAAGCTCTCCCCCAGCTCTATATACCATCGCTAACCCATCACCCGTAACAGTACGATCATTAGAAGTAAACGCATATACTCCGCCAATACCGCCTGTTGCCAGCACAACACACTGTGCGTAATATTTTTGTATATTTCCTTCACTATCACGTGTAACAACACCGTGACAAGTTTGATTTTCTATCATGAAATCCAAAACCATTTCTTGTTCAACAACCGTCACATATGGAAGTACTTGCTCTGCAAGATGCTCTAGCAAATTTTTCCCGGTCGCATCTCCGCCAGCATGTAAAATACGTCGTTTTCGATGCGCACCTTCTTTTCCAAGGTGTAATCCTCGTTCATCACCGTCAAAGCGCATACCGTTATCTAATAAAGTTTTCATTTCTCTCGGCCCTTGCTCTACTAAATAACGAACAGCTTCCGGATTGTTATAATGACACCCTGCTGTAAGCGTATCTTTATAATGATCATCTGGATGATCGTATGAAGCAACTGCTGCCGCAATCCCGCCTTGCGCCAAATTTGTATTGTTATTCCGTCTCGTTTTCTTTGTGATAATCATCACATTCTTTTCGTGACAAATTGTTTGCGCAACGCGCAGCGCCGCAACCCCGCTTCCGATAATTAAGACATCTGCATTTGGCATTTTCATTGCCCCCTACTTTACACTTTTCAACTGTCTTGACACCTATATTTACATATATTTAAAATAATGACAAGAGCTTTTTATAAAATGACAATAAAAACGAAAAGAAAATCTTATAAAGAAAGGGCTATGCTCTATGATATATATGGATTATGCTGCAACAACACCTATGAGTAAAGAGGCGCTAGAGACGTATACAAAAGCCGCTGAACATTATTTTGGAAATGAACAAAGCTTACATGATATTGGCGGTACCGCCTCCTCTTTATTACAGTCTTGCCGCCAAGCATTTGCTGCTATGATTAGTGGGAAAGAACAAGGTATCTTTTTTACGAGTGGCGGATCAGAGTCCAACTATCTTGCGCTTCAATCATTACTAAATGCTCGAAACGGCAAGCATATCATTACAACACCTATGGAACATGCCTCTATCCGAAATTACTTTCACCTTCTTCAAGAGCAAGGCTATGAAATTACCGAAGTCCCTGTGGATAGCTGTGGCATGATTCAACTTGATGCACTCGAGCGTTCTATTACCGAACACACTGTGCTTGCCAGCATACAACATGGAAACTCTGAAATTGGAACGCTGCAACCAATTGCTGAAATTGGAGCCATTCTCAAAAAACATAACGTCTTATTTCATACAGATTGCGTGCAAACATTTGGGAAAATACCAATCGATGTAACTAAGATGAACATTGATAGTCTCTCTGTTTCTGCTCATAAAATTTACGGCCCGAAAGGGGTGGGAGCATGCTATATAAATCCACAAGTTCGTTGGGGGCAAGTGTTTCCTGGCACCTCTCATGAAAAAGGGTTTCGCCCCGGCACCGTGAATGTTCCTGGCATCGCTTCGTTTATTACAGCAGCGCAGCACATGTTAAAGAATCAACAACTGGAAGTAACTCGTTTACAAGAATTACGAGCATACTTTATTCAGCAATTACAAGCCATTTCACACGAAATACAAGTTGAAGGCCATTCTACTTCTTGTTTACCACATATCATTGGGGTTACAATAAAAGGAATAGAAGGACAGTATACAATGCTAGAGTGCAATCGCCGCGGTATTGCGATTTCAACAGGAAGCGCTTGTCAAATCGGGAAACAGGAGCCTTCTAAAACGATGCTTGCGATTGGAAAAAAACATGACGAAGCGAAGCAATATGTCCGCTTTTCATTCGGACATCAAACAACAACAGAACATATTGATGCAACAATTCATGCACTTATAGCAATTGGAAATCAATTTAATAGAGGGGTTAATAGGAAATGAATCAAAATGAACAAAAAAAGATTTTAGGTGAGGAAAGAAGACAGCTCATTTTACAATGGCTCCTCGCTGCAAGTAAACCGTTATCCGGCAGTGAATTAGCAAAGAAAACAAACGTAAGCCGTCAGGTTATCGTACAAGATATTTCTTTATTAAAAGCACGAAACGAACCCATTATAGCAACGGCACAAGGATATTTATATTTAAAACCGTCAGAAAAACAACATACTACATTCGAACGCACTATCGTTTCTCAGCATGAGCCATCACAAGTACGCCAAGAGCTTACGATACTCGTTGACCATGGAGTTACAATTAAAGATGTAAAAGTTGAACATCCAGTGTACGGAGATTTAACTGCCTTGATTCTGGTAAGTAACCGATTTGAACTTGAACAATATTTAAAAAAGATCGAAGAAACAAAAGCGACTTATTTATCTCAACTTACAGATGGAATTCATTTGCACACAATTGAGGCAGATTCTATTGAAAAATTAAATGCAGCTTGTGAAGCGTTAGACAGAGCTGGATTTCTTGTTTATTAAAAGACGCACAGAGAATTTTACTATCTCTGTGCATTTTTTTGTTTTTATCCATGCTACAATAGAAAAAAATGATGGGAAAGGAGAGAATATATGGGAATCGAACTCATTCACTTTAGCATCGGAAAACCAAAAACAATCCAATATGCAGAGGATAAAGAAATGACAACCGGCATATGTAAACGGCTTGTTGAGGATGCCTTTTTATCAAAAGATGGATTTAAAGGAGACGGTGTTGCGGACTTACGTTTTCACGGAGGGCCCGATCGTGCCGTTTGTGTCTACCCTTATGAACATTATGAGCTGTGGGAAAACGAGTTTCATACATCACTTCCTACATCTGCATTCGGAGAAAATATAACAGTCACAAATATGTTGGAACAAGATGTTTATATTGGGGACATCTATCAGCTTGGAGATGCAATTATTCAAGTAACGCAAGGAAGAATCCCATGTAGTACAATTTCGAAAAGACTCGGCATTCCTGGTATTTTACCTCGCATTGTCGAAACTGGCTATACAGGATATTTATGCCGCGTTTTGCAAGAAGGAACGGTTCGAAAAGATTCACAAATTACATTACTCGAACGTCATCCATACCAAGTTTCTATTCTATTTGCAAATGAAGTCTATTTCCGAGGACAAAAAGATGTAGAGAGCATGGAAAAGATTATCGCGGTTCCCGAACTCGCAGAAGATTGGCGAAAATCATTAACAGCACGACTCGCAAAATTAACATAAAAAATCCCATTGCATATGCAACGGGATTTTTTTTATACCCAATAAGAAGAATAACTCCCAAGTAACGTAACCGAAAAGCCAAGTGCTTCTAACTCCATTCTTACTCCCGGAAGCAGGACATCATCATACTCTTTCTCTACATCAATTAAGAAAAAATAATTGCCAAGCCCTGTTTTCATCGGACGAGATTCAATTTTGGAAAGGTTTAATTTTCTCCACGCAAATGCGGATAACACTTGATATAATGCACCTGCATAATCTGAAGGTAACGTTACCATGAGCGTTGTTTTCTTTCCGCGTTGCTCTCCATTTCTCGGCAATTCCACTTGTTCATTCTTATGCAATACAAGAAAACGCGTATGATTATTTTTATGCGTATGAATATCACGCTGTACAATGGATAATCCATATTTTTCAGCCGCTGCCTCATTTGCAATTGCAGAAATTTTTTCTTCCGGATGTTCCATTACAAACTGCGCGGCAGCACTCGTTGATGTCATATCACGCACCGTCACACCTTTTAATTCTTGATTTAAAAACTTATGACACTGCGCAATCGCATGCGGATGAGAATGTACCGCATATACGTCTTGCCATACTTGTACGTGCTGCGGATGAACGAGCAAATGTTGTCGTACAGGCACTGTAATTTCACCAACAATTGGCAATGTTTGCTCATGCACAAGATAATCAATCGTAATATTTACGGAGCCCTCAATTGCATTTTCAAGCGGTACAACTGCAAAGTCTACAACATCATTTGCTGCTGCATCTATACAATCCGGAATGGTTCTATATGGTACATGTTCAGCCTCAGGAAAGAAGCGACTCACCGCCATATTTGTAAATGTTGCTTCTGGTCCTAAATAGCCAACTCGAATCGTCATCTTGTCCCCTCTTTTTCGTTTTCTTACTGTTATACCATAAACCCTCCTATTCTTCTACCTATTTTTTGAATATTAAAACAAAAAGACTAGCAAGAGCTAGCCTATATGTTTCATATATTCTTTTTGCGCAAAGAAGAAATATAGTATACATGCGATGAGATAAACTACAATGACCTCTAAAACGAGCCCTAATGATTTAGATATAAAAAAGGCAACGTAGTACGTATGCAAGGCAACTGCACTATGTATGCTTCCTAGTAAAACAGGGAAAAAGAATAGAATCCCTAGTTGCCAACGTGAAATCTTATATATTTCTTGCTTTGTCATCCCTATTTTTAAAAGAGCTTGATATTGCATGCGGTCATATTCAATATTATGAAACCATTTAAAATAAACTGTGCTACAAGACGCAAGAAAAAAGAGTACACTAATGAATGAACCGATAAATAATACGAGATTCCCTCCGTCTTTCGTCGTCTTATATATGAGCATATTATTGCGCGTTATCCCTTCCGTGCTTTTTGAAATGTGAGCTTGTAATTCTTCGCCTAACGCTTCTATATTCTCCCAATCTCTTAATTCATATCCGCTATATACATATTTTTCATGATCAGGAACCTGACGAGAAAGCTTCTGAAAATCTTGATTATGCATAATAAGAAACCTTCCACTACGCTGATTAGTATCTGTATTAAATACATTTCCTTCATATGCTCCGTTATATGCAAATTGATATATTTCTTCTAACACTTTAAAATTTATGTACTTCTTATGATGCCGAGGCGGAACATCATAATTACTATAATAAATAAATGTTACGGTTCCTTCTTTTAGATGAATCTGCGGCTTCGACTGCCTTTTTGCTTCTCTATTATACTCGTCTTCGCTGATCACAGTTGCATAAGACTCTTTATCAGAATCTAACTGAAATGTTACCGGGATTCCAACAAACGTTACATAACGAAAATCATTGACACCGTGCTTACGGAACAGATTTTCAACCGTTTCTTTCTCCATTACTTCCTTAGAACCAATTCCTTTTTCAACATATGAGAAAGCATGAGGCTGATTGTAACGAAATTGTTCTTTCATACTTGAAAAAAATAAATAGACAGAGCCTGTAGCTGTTACTACTATCGTTGTTAACATAGATAAAATAAAGAAAAAACGTCGATTATCTTTTACTGTATGTAACAACTGATTGACAACGAATAAATACGGATATTGATACATCACACTCTTTCTACTTTTAATCCCTTGTAATACTTGAATCGTACCATGTGTACATACAAAATACGTACCAATTGTCGTTAAAATGGAAACAGGTATAAAATACAAAGCAATATTCATCATCGTCACTTTTGTTGTTAAACCATAGCCAATTCCTATACAGACGAAACCGAACCACCAAAGCCACTTCTTACTCTTTGCGTCCTTTTTTCCTTCCTCAATTTCCTTTAATAAATGAATAATTTCGATTTTCCATATACGTAGTGCACTAAAAATTGATAAAAAAAGAAACATAGTACTGTATGCGATAATCGTTATAACAACAGCTTTTAGACTAAAAATAAACGACAATTGATTCGGCATATTAAGCAATAAACTAAAAATCATAAAAAATAGCTTTAAAAATAACAGACCAATCCCAATCCCGGCAAAGCTCGCAATGAGCCCAACTGCCATTTGCTCCATTATCATCATACATATGACATTCACTTTCGTAGCTCCCATTAATATAAATAGCCCAAATTCTTTTTTGCGAGATTGTATAAATATCGAACTAGAATAAAGAATGAATATAATGGAGAAAGCAATTACAATCACATCACACACCATAAGGCCCGATTGTACTCCCTTATACACATCACTTATGTGAGGATGCAAAATAATAGATGTATACATAAAAAAAGCAAATACAGAAAAACAACTGCTTAAGAAAAATATTTTATAGTTGTGCCAATTCCCTCTAACATTTTGAAAAGTAAGTTGGTAAAACTTCACCTTTCCACCCCCTTTACAACCCCTTACATACGTAAAAAGCTAGGAACTCCTAGCTTTTTACATGCTTCAAATACCCTCTTTGTGCAATTGCAAAATATAATGCTGATGCTAGTACGTATGCTGTAATAATAACTGCTCCTGACTTCCATAAGTCTAAATACAACATGTTCCCTAACGTATATAATGCAAACCCACTGTGCAGAACACCTATCAAAATCGGAATAAAGAAGATTGCCCCCATTTGTCGCACTGCAATTGTACGAATTTCTTTATCTGTCATCCCGATTCTTTTTAATGAATTAAACTGGATACGGTCCTGTTCTTTATCATTAAACCATTTAAAGTACGTCATACTGCAAGCGAAAAAGAAAAACAGTATTGTTACAAAAAAGCCAATAAACATGGTGATTGAAGCATTTTCTTTTACTTCTTTATATATTAAACTAGCATTCGAAAACGCTCTTTGTTTTTCCGGAGCAATTTGATTTTTCATATCTGTCGCAAGCCCCTCTGTTGCCTTCCAATTATCGATTCCATATCCGTAATATTTCTCTTTCTCTTCATTTGGAACGAAACTCGCGTACTTTGCATAATCTTTCTCATTCAATACTAAAAAGCCAATCTCATTAAATACATTTTCTGTATAAAGTTGATTTAATTTGATGTTTTGCGGTTGATTTTGAACCGCGAATTCAAACGGTTTATTCTGACCTACTTGTATAAAGTCATTTATCATCCCTTCTATAACAAGGGTGCCAGTTCCAGTCGCATTATGGATTTCTTCCTTCTTTTGCGCCTTTGCTTCTTTATTAAACTCTTTTTCAGATATGATCGATAAGTCAAATTCTCGCTCTTGGTCCATCATATTTACTTTCATTTTCCCTGGTACGATCTCAAGCGTAGCTTTTCGCGCATCTTCAAATCCATGCTTCTGCAACAATGCTTGTACATTTTTCTCATCAATGATTTCGTTCGATCCAATGCCTTTTTCGGTATACGCAACCGCATGCGGATGTTGTGAAACCACTTTATTGGTCATATCTTCAAAAAAAACATATAGCGTACCTAACGCTGACGCCACAACTGCTGTAATAATCGAGATGACAAATAGAAAACGAGCATTATCTTTCATTTTGTAAATTAAATTACTTAATACAAACAAGTTTGGCTGCTGATAAAAAAGCGACTTTCTTTTTTGCAGCGCTTTTAGCAAAACAACACTTCCTTGTGTGAATAAAAAATATGTTCCGACAATTGTTAACCCGACAATTGGTAAAAAGTATGTAATAAAATTCATGAACGTTACGCGGAAACAAAGAACGTAAGCGACAATAATACATAGTAAACCGGCTAAGAATAGCCATGTGAAAGAAAACGGCTCCACTCTTTGTTTTCTCGCATCCCGGATTAAATCAACAATTTGTAATCTCCATATCGTCCATAACCCTAGTAGTGATAATACGAAAAAGAGAACGAGATACACACTAGCTGTAATCGTAATCGCTTTTCCATTCCATACAAATGGCAATGATGTTTCAATTCCCACCGCAACACTTACGGCTTTAAAAAAAAGCGGTAAGCAGAGCATACCAAGAGCAATACCAATGACAAGGGAAATGCATCCTAGTATCATTTGCTCTAGTATAATCATTCTTCCTAATTGCCCTTTTGTTGCACCCATTAATGTTAATAATCCTAATTCTTTTTTTCGAGCCCGTAAAAAGATAGAGTTTGAATATAAAATGAATAGGGCTGAAAAAATAACAACAATATAATTCGATGCTTCTAACCCTTTTTCTACACGCATTTTCTGACTAATGTTACCGCCTACCACATCAGGATGATAAATAAACGAAGCATACATAAAGAACACAATAATCGATAAACAGCTACTAATTAAAAACGCTTTATAATTCCGCCAATTACTTTTGACATTATTAAACGCGAGCTGCCGAAAGCTCATGGTGCCCTCCTCCTAACATCGCAAGTACGTCTAATATTTCTTGGAAAAAGGCTTGCTTTGTTTCTCCTTTATGAATCTCTGAAAAGATTTCACCGTCACGAATAAATAAAATACGTTCGCAATAGCTTGCAGCGACAGGATCATGCGTTACCATCGCAATCGTCACTTTCTTCTCTTCATGAAGTTCTTGCAGAGCACCCATTAATGATTTTGCTGATTTAGAGTCCAAATTCCCTGTCGGTTCATCGGCTAAAATTAAAGTTGGCTGATGAATAATAGCCCGTGCTGCTGCCGCACGCTGCTGCTGACCGCCTGATACTTCATACACCTTTTTATGTAAAATTTCTTCGATATTTAAGAATTTTGCAATCTCTAATACTTTCGCATCAATTTCTTTCACAGGACGGTTTGCCATCACAAGCGGCAAAATAATATTTTCCTTAATTGATAACGTATCAAGTAAGTTAAAATCTTGGAAAATGAATCCTAAATGCGTACGACGAAACGCTGCAAGCTTAGCAGCACGCATTTGACTTATTTCTTCACCATTCATATAGACATGACCAGATGTTGGCTTATCAATGGTTGCTAGTAAGTTTAGAAGCGTTGTTTTCCCGCTTCCTGATGGCCCCATAATGCCGACAAATTCACCTTCTTCAATTTTAAAGTTAATATTATTTAGTGCTGTCGTCGTTATCGAACCTTTTGATTGATATACTTTTGTTAAACCTTTTACTTCAAGAACACTCATTTTACATCCCCCTATGTACTTTCTTCTTACTTTTACTATAGAAAAAACGAGGGAAAGTAACGAGTGATTTCCCTTACAAAACGGCTTGTTATCTTACAGTTTTGTCATTTTCCTCATCATTTGATGATATCCTTTATCTTTTGAGAACTGAAACGTAAATGTTGTCCCCTCATTCTCTATCGACTGTACAGCAATTCCATGACTAAGATGATTACAAATTTGCTTTGTAATATATAATCCCATACCTGTCGCTTCTCTTGTTTTCCGTCCATTAACCCCTGTAAAAAATGGTTCAAAAACTCGCTTTATATCTTGTTTTGGAATTCCTATTCCGCTATCACGAATATGTAATGTAATGACACTTTCTGTTTCTTCTATCTGAAATGCAATTTCTTTTTTCTCTTTCTCTGTAATTCTTGTATACTTCAGTGCATTCATCACAATTTGATTAATTGCAATACTGAGCCACTTTTGGTCCGAAGCTACCATATACTGCTCTTTATCAAACATGACTTTCGGATATACAGAATACTGAATAAATGTTTTTTTATGCTGGTTAATACTATCACGAACAATGTCCACCACATTGACTTCTTCTATTTTATAATCTTTCCCAAACTGCTCAAGGCGTGCCATATGAAGTGCTAAATCTAACCCCTGTAAAATACGATTATTTTCTTCACGAATACTTTCAATCGTATCTCTTGCTTCGCGGTGCGTTTGTCCAAGCTTTTGCAGCAATAATTCAATGACAGATACCGGCGTTTTCATTTGATGAATCCACTGGTTCATAAAGATCGTTTGCTGCTCTCCTTTTGCCTGTTGTTCATGCACTTCATTCATATATTGTTGTCTCAAAAGAGAAAAGGCTTCCACAATCGCTTCTTGTTCGTATGAATATGACGAACTAATCGATAAAGAATGATGCAGCTCGTGTCCCTCTGCAATGTAATGTTCTACCTTTTGCAAGAAAGCTTGTCTTTTCCGGTAATCATACATAAGAAAGAAAGCAAAAACGACGATCGATAATAAAAATCCATATAGCCAAGTAGTCCAATTTATAGATTGTTTTTGCAAAGAAGCTTGCAGCTGCAAGACAAGACCAAATAGAACCACACTCATGATGTAAGAAACAAGCAATGCTGCACGGTCCATCACATACTTTTTAAGATTCATGTTCATTCACCCAGCTCGTTAGGAGCGCATATCCATAGCCCCGTTTCGTAACAATTGCATCTACAATGCCAATCTCCTCTAACTTTTTACGAACACGCTTTACATTTACAGTTAAAGTATTATCATCAACAAAAGCAATTTCATCCCATAACGCCTCTAATAATTCTTCTCTCGTCACATATTGATCCGCTTGCTTCATTAAGCATTCCAATAAATAATATTCATTTTTTGTAAGCTCTACTTGCTTTCCTTGCCACTCTACCATATGCTGTGCTGGAAATAAAAGTAACCCACTGACTCCAAAATAATCACTTTCTGTCGATGAAGCATATTCACCGTACACACGACGCAGTGCACTTTTTACCTTTGCCATGACAATATCTAAATGAAATGGTTTCGTAATGTAATCATCTCCGCCATTTTCAATTGCCATCACTTGATCCATTTCTCCCGTACGTGCGGACACGAAAATAATCGGCGCATTGGAAATAGTACGAATTTGACGGCACCAATAAAAGCCGTCAAAGTATGGTAAATTAATATCAAGTAAAACTAAATGAGGGTTCACCTTTGCAAATTCATCTTTTATATGACGAAAATCTTGCACGCGAAATGACTGATAACCGTATTTCTCTAGATGTCCTTCTAAAATATCAGCAATTTTCAGATCATCTTCTACAATTAATATTTTATACATGTAATCTCCACTCCCTTTTTAAAAGCACATGAAGACACCATTGCTATGTGTCTTACATCTACCCATTTTCCATTATAAGGGTAAATTTCCATTTGAGGAGATTTTTTTGCTTTGATAAAAAAAAGACTGCCGTATTTCGGCAGTCTTAATCGATAAATTCAAATTCATATTCAAGAATTTTTACAATATCGCCATCTTTTGCACCGCGCGCGCGAAGTGCTTCATCAATGCCCATACCGCGCATTTGACGAGCGAATCTGCGCACAGATTCATCACGAGTAAAGTCTGTCATCTTGAATGTTTTCTCAATGTCATAACCAGAAACGACAAATGTACCGTCGCTTTCACGTGTAATCTCAAATTTAGAACCTTCAGCCTCAAATTTGTACATTACACTTGCATCGGATTCACTGATCACTTCATGCACTGGGAATTCTGGTGTTGTTTCTATTAGATTTGCTACTTCAAATAGTAAATCTCGAACACCTTGACGCGTTACCGCAGAAATAGGGAAGATTTTAACTTCATCGCCCACTTTTTCTTTGAACGCTTGTAAATTTTCTTCTGCATCTGGCATATCCATTTTGTTTGCAACAACAACTTGTGGACGCTCTGTTAGACGCAGATTATATTCTTTTAACTCGTTATTAATCGTTACGTAATCCTCATATGGATCGCGTCCCTCTAAACCAGACATATCAATCACATGAATGATAACGCGTGTACGCTCAATATGACGTAAAAATTGATGTCCAAGTCCAACACCTGCATGTGCACCTTCAATCAATCCTGGAAGGTCCGCCATAACGAAGCTGCGTCCATCACCTGTTTCAACTACTCCAAGGTTTGGAACAATTGTTGTAAAGTGATATTCGGCAATTTTCGGACGTGCCGATGATACAACAGACAATAATGTTGATTTACCAACACTTGGGAAACCAACAAGTCCAACATCAGCTAACACTTTCAATTCTAGTACTACCTCTCGCTCTTGACCTGGCTCCCCGTTCTCAGCGATTTCTGGAGCTGGGTTCGTTGGCGTCGCAAAACGTGAGTTACCACGTCCACCGCGTCCACCGCGTGCGATAACTGCTGATTGCTCATGCGTTACTAAATCCGCAAGAATTTGACCAGTAGCTTCATCTTTTACAACTGTTCCCGGCGGAACCTTTACAATTAAATCATCCGCTTTACGGCCATGTTGGTTTTTACTCATTCCATGTTGACCGCGATCTGCTTTAAAATGACGCTGATAGCGGAAATCCATTAATGTACGTAATCCTTCGTCTACAACGAAAACAACATCGGCACCTTTACCACCATCACCGCCTGCTGGGCCACCTTTTGGAACATATTTCTCACGACGATATGCAACCATTCCGTTTCCACCGTCGCCGCCTTTTACATATATCTTGACCTGATCTACAAACATTATCTCACCACACTTTTTTCTAGTAGTTGTAATATAACCGAGATTTCTTCCTCTCGCACTGTATAAGAAATGGAAAACCATTTATTATGCTGATTCGCAAGCCATTCTTGTATTTCTTGTACATCTGTTAGCTTGCCACGAAAATCAAAAAAGAAACGAGCATCCTCATCTTCACATTCAACTGTGATACAAACATAATTTTCAACATAAACGTCTAAACTATGCTCAAGCATTTGGAAAAATTGAGCCGTCCATATAGAAACGCTCTCATCTAGATGTGATAAATTATGTATCTTTCCTAATACTTCGTACTCCAACAAGCACGGGTGCCGTTTCCAATTATATGTTAAAATCCATTCTGAAAATTTGGGCATAGAAAGCCCTATCAGATTCGATTCTTGTCTCGCTTCTTGGACAAAACGATTGATGAGCTCATGAATTTCTTCCACTCTTCCAAGCGAAAGATTTCCTTTAATCATCTGCATACGATTGAGCCAATCATGCCTCGAGTGACGCAGCGCATCTATAATTGTCCATTTTTCCTTCATCCATATACCCCTTTAATATAGAAAAACTCTAACCTGCACCCAGGTTAGAGCTTTCCGTGAGTTTCTTATGCTTCTTGAGCAACAGGATATACGCTCACTTGTTTGCGGTCACGGCCAAGACGCTCGAAGCGTACTACGCCGTCAACTTTCGCGTATAATGTGTCATCGCCACCACGACCAACGTTAACACCTGGATAAATTTTTGTACCGCGTTGACGGTAAAGAATTGAACCACCTGAAACCATTTGACCATCTGCGCGTTTAGCACCAAGACGTTTTGACTGAGAGTCACGACCGTTCTTTGTACTACCCACACCTTTCTTAGATGCGAAAAACTGAAGATCTAATCTTAACATACGTTACACCTCCTGCACTTTTTCTATTAATCGGATATATTTTCCGTAATCAAGTTCGATCGTTTTTAGCGAAACAACCATGCCCTCTAATAGAAAACATGCTTTTTCTCTTATAGAATCATCTAGATCACTAGGCAATTCATACATCAAGAATCCGCCATCTTTTCCAAGTTCAATAGTTGCTTGCACATTACAAAGTGATTCCACAGCATTTATCACACCAAACACAACCGCCGTTGTTCCAGCACAGACAAGATCTTGTCCATGCGGCGCAAAATTAGCGTGTCCGGTCATTTTAAATGATTGGATACTTCCTAATTCCGTGCGATTAATCGTAATTTTAATCATGACAACCCGAATTAAGCGTTGATTGCTTCAATCACTAATTTCGTGTATGGTTGACGATGACCTTGTTTTTTACGATTGTTCTTTTTCGCTTTGTATTTGAAAACGATGATTTTCTTAGCGCGACCTTGTTTTTCAACTTTCGCAGTAACTGTTGCACCTTCTACAACTGGGCTACCAACTTTAACAGCTTCGCCACCAACGAAAAGAACTTTGTCAAAAGTAACAGTTTCACCAGCTTCTACGTCTAATTTCTCTACGTAGATTGCTTGACCAGCTTCAACTTTAATTTGTTTTCCACCTGTTTCGATAATTGCGTACATAATTGCACCTCCTCATAATTACTAAGACTCGCCAAAACGAGGTAGACATACAATGTCATTTTGTAACCTGTCCTGTGCGGTTGTAGCATATAGCCGTTTAGGTGCTATAAACTATAACATAGAGATGTTATCACGAAACACAGCCTATTGTCAATGAATGTTCTACTAACTATTTTTTCCGTGCACATATCTCTTCCTTTGTTCCAAAACGCTGAATCGTGTAACGCACGGCTGCATCATCAATAAAATAAATTTGAAACGATATATTACGGTGCAATTCTTTCTGAAAAAAGATTTGCTGCACATTAGGATGAGCAGCGATAAGAACGGCTTCGTCATCTGTTCCATTATAAGCGATCAGTTCTCTCTCTAGCTCGTATGCTACTGTTTCATGTGATAAAACATAACCGCTACTTTGACAAATCGTACAATCTGCTAATAGCACATCACGAAGCGATTGTTTTTTTCGTTTTCGTGTCATTTCTAAAATACCAAGCTCTGTAAATCCTAATACTCTCGTATAAGTATGGTCTTTTTCTAAGTGAGACTTTACGATTTCTCTTATTTTTTCTTTTTCTTCGCGGCGCTTCATATTAATAAAATCTATTAAAATCATCCCGCCAATATCGCGAAGTCGCAGTTGCCGTGCAATTTCTTTCGCTGCCATTTCATTTGTACGCAGTACTGTATCTTGTAAATTCTGTTTCCCGGTGAATTTACCCGTATTCACATCGATTACAGTCATCGTTTCCATTTGTTCAATGAGTAAATAGGCTCCATTTGGAAGCCACACAACCTTTTGCAGTGCTTTTTCAATTTCACGATCAATTCCATAGCGGGAAAATAAGGGTGTCTTCTCATTAAAAAAGGTAACTTTCTCCGCACCTATTTTCTCTTCGAATTCTTGTATCATACTGCGCTGATCTACAATCACTTCTGAAACAGTCTCTACTGGTATCTCTTGAAGGATACGATCTAAAAAACTAGAAGGAGAATGAACAAGAAGCGGTGCTTTTCCTTTTTGTTCTTGCTTTTTCACAAGTTCAAATTGAGATTGAAGATGGCGCATCTCCGCTTGTACTTCTTCTATTTGCACTTTCTCACATGCAGAACGGAAAATAAATCCTCCTTTTTCTTCAAGCGCAAGAAGTTGTTCTCGTTTCTTCGCATCTTTTATTTTCCGGGAAACGGCAAAAACTGTGTCATAGGGCATATACACGACATATTTCCCGGTAAATTCTATATTCGCTGTTATCTTTGGCCCTTTCGTATCAATTGCTTCTTTCACAACCTGCACGAGAAGCGCTTGTCCTTCATGTAACCGTGTAGATGATGGCACGTTTTCATACGACAAATAAGCCTGCTTCTCCAAACCAATATTAACAAAGGCAGCATTCATACCGGCTATCGTTCGCATAACACGCCCAATATATATATTTCCAACAATTTGTTCTTGTTCATTTCGTTGCCATAAAAGTTCTACAATCTCTTTCTCTTCTTCAACAGCAACTCGTTTTTCCGAACCGATGTAGTTTATGTATAGCTTCTTCAAAGTATATTCCTCTCTTTATCCTTTTTTTATACCATAATAAAAGGTTAGTGTTATCGTCAACACTAACCAATTAACTCTTCTACAGATGATGTTGTTCTTTTTTCTGTAAAATATGCGTAAAGCAATTCATTTTCATCTAGTGTATATTGATTTTTATGATCTCCTTGTATGATAATTGAGTGTTTATATCCTCTCCGAAACTGTGTGAAAATATGATATAGGCTCGTTTCTTTTTCAACTGTAATAGCTGTAACTTTTGCAATTTCTCGTTTTTTCCCGTAGTAGCGCTCTAATAAGAATCTCATAAATGCATAGCGGCGTTGTTTCCATTCTTGAAATAAAGAGAATACTAAAAAAAGAAGTAATGTCCACATCATTACATTCTTGCTATTCCAGAAAAGTTGCAGTCCTAATACAGCACTAAAACAAGCAATTGATATTTTCATCATGATGTTATGTGCCTGTAAAAATGGAAAGCGATATGACAATATATTCAGCGCGATCTTCCCTCCATCAAGAGGCCAAATCGGCAATAAATTGAAGCACAAAATAATCATGTTATTCCACATAAAAAAATGATAGAAGTCTTCTCCCATCCAACCTACTTTATACAACAAATAAGCAGCGGCTAACATCCATACATGTTGAATAGGCCCCGCTATAATGACAATCAATTCTTCTTTTAACGGCTTATTTCCATGCTCATCAAACTCAGCCACCCCGCCAAATGGCAATAACTGAATTTGTTTAATACGCCATTTAAAATGGGCCGCCGCTATCGCATGACCTAACTCATGAATAAAGACAATGAAAAATAAAATTAACAATTCTTTAAAACGAGCTGTAAAAATCGCAATCGCCATAATTCCCCAAAACAATGGATGAATGGTAATTTTTGATAAAACCTCACTGTATTTACTCAAATGAAATCACCTGAATTGGATCAATAAATTTTTCATTCTTTTTAAAAGCAAAATAAAATTTTCCATTTTTCCCAGCCGTTTCATTCGCAACTGTTCCGATTTTTTGTTTTTTCGCTACATAATCATATAACTTAACTGATGTTTCTCCTAAATTTCCATACCATGATTCCGTACCATCTGCGTGTTGAACTTGAACGATATTTCCAAATTCTTCTTTTTGACCAACAAAAACAACAATTCCCTCATTTACTGATTCCACAATTGCATTTGCTGCTGTTTGTACAAATACACCTTGTCCGTTTGCGTGAAAGCTTTGCATCACCTTCCCTGAGGCAGGAACAGCATAATCCTTTTCTTTCTGAACCGTTTTCTTTTCACTAGAAGGCAAAAAAGACAGAGGCTTTCCAAATTGCGATTCATACCACTTAGAAACAGATGCAAACTGAAATTCTTTTTCCATCGCTTGTTTAACAGTTTTACGCGTTCCTTCAAGGGAACTCGTTGTATTTTTAAATAAGATCGCTACGGCAAGAACAAGAATTGCAGATAGTAGTAACTTAAAGAGAAATATCTCTTTTCGAAAAAGCGGGTGTGTTTCTTCTCCTTCTTCAATAAGAAGCGGAGTATACTCTTGCTCTTCATATGAAAATAACTCATCTTCTTCTCTTCTTTCCTGCTGTGCTTTCCTCTTAGCAATACGTTTTTTTATTTCTTCTACTCGTTTATTTCTCATCCTGTCCCCTTCCTCTTTCAATCAATTTGTACATATGTATGAGTTGTCCGGGGAAGATATTCATGGGAATGAAGTGAAACTTCCGTCAGTGGGGTTTTTCTTCATCCTCCACTGATGATTAGTTGAACCAATCGGGCGCATGCCAGCAGTTATCCCCACCTACCTTCTTTACTTCTCGCTGAATCTTGAGGTGAGGGTCTTACTGCCCCCGAATAGCGGGACAAAAAGAAAGCACTCCGCATATATGCGAAGTGCTCTTAACGTATTCCGAAGAATTTTTTCATTTTCGTGAAGACCGATTCTTTTTCATTTTCAAATGGCTGTAATGGTACATTTTCCCCAAGTAAACGTCTTGCAATATTTCGATAAGCAATTGATGCTTTTCCATTTGGTTGCAATGCTACAGGCTCTCCTGTATTCGTTGCTCGAATAACTGCATCATCATCTTCTACAACACCGAGTAACTCGATTGAAAGAGTACGCACAATTTCATCTACATCCAACATATCCTGTTCATGTAGCATATGACTACGCACACGGTTAATAATTAACTTCGGTGGCTCGATATCTTCTTTTTCCAATAGTCCGATAATCCGATCGGCATCACGCATTGAAGATACTTCTGGTGTTGTAACAACAATCGCTTTATCGGCACCTGCCACAGCATTTTTAAAACCTTGTTCAATGCCAGCTGGGCAGTCAATTAATATGTAATCATAGTCTTGACGTAATTGCTGTATTAATTCTTCCATTTGTTCAGGTGTTACCGCTGATTTGTCGCTCGTTTGCGCTGCAGGTAATAAATAGAGTTCATCAAAGCGCTTATCTCTAATAAGAGCTTGGGGTAAACGACAACGCCCTTCAACAACATCAACAAGATCATATATAATGCGGTTTTCCAGCCCCATTACTACGTCTAAATTTCGCAGACCGATATCTGTATCAATTAAACATATTTTTTTCCCAGATAACGCCAAGGCTGTTCCAATGTTTGCAGACGTTGTAGTTTTTCCTACTCCGCCTTTTCCAGATGTAATAACTATTGCCTCTCCCACAGCTATACAATTCCCCTTTCTAACCTTGTTAAATTAGGTCTAAGATGAGTGAGAAGTTGAATGCGATCGACAACAATGTAATTGTTCTCATTAATGTAGGCACATTCTGCCCCTTCCGCCCCGTCTTCTTTCTCTTCAGGAGCGCGCGTTGTTACGTCGCTAATCCGAAGTTGCATTGGATTCATAACAGAAGCTGTAATAACAGCTTCTGCATCCCCGTAATATCCAGCATGTGCAATACCTCGTAATGCTCCAATAATAAAAATATTTCCTCCAGCGATAACCGTCCCGCCTGGATTTACATCTCCAATTAATAATAAATCGCCTTTTACATGCAATATTTGACCTGAACGAACAATCTTTGAAACAGAAACAATCTCTGTTTCTTCTTTCCATGCCAATGCTTGTTCTTTCGTTACAACATCACTCTCAATAGAATCTACAACTAAATTCTTTTTATTGCGAATTAATGTACGCAATTCTTCCTGCTGTCCTTCTGTCACATAACGATTCCCAACTTTGACCTGTACTTCAATTAACGAGCGTCCATCCCCCTCGTAATAATGGGTTGAAAGCTTTTCGTCAAGTTCTTGCAGCAATTCGCGAAATGAACAGGAATCATCAAGATGTAATGCTAAACCATCTTTCGTTCCTTTTATAGTCACATATTGTTGCTTTTTTTCTGTCACCAATGCTCACCCCACCGATTCAATTCGACATAAAATCAGAAAATCCTTTTTTCTTTTTCTTCCATGGCTTCTGAAAGACGTAAAATATATCGTCTCAGTGGGAAACAAAACAGTAGTAAAAAAATTCCGTTTAATAACAACGTTGGAAGAAGACGATCTGTGAAAAAGATATGCGCTGGCATATGAACACGACCAATTAGTGTCAAAAATCCATACACATAATATTCCAGCGCGGCGATGCTCGCTAATACAATACAGAACACAATAAAAAGATTAAGTTGTAAAATTCGCATTGCATGATATACAAGATAAGCTAAAATCGGATAAGCAAATATATACACACCAACTAGCTCTGTATGCACCATATCAAACAAAAATCCAAATAATAGTCCATAGTAAATACCTTGTACAGAATTAAAGTAAATTGTAACAAAGCATAAAACAATCAGAAAAAAATGCGGAGCTGCAATTGTATTCTTCCAAAAAAGACTTGTTGGCACAATGGTGGAAAACATATTCTCAAGTACAAACACGAAAAGAAGTAGAAGAGGAAGAATTGCTTTTTTTATAATCTCCATCTCTTCCCCCTCCTATTTCCCTAAATCCACTGACGGCATAACTCGTTGTGCGACCATAACATTATCTACATCATTTAAATCCGCCGCAGGTTTTACATAAGCTGTTTGTGTTAATCCGTACTCATCTGATGTCACATCGACGATTTGTCCAATAACCAGTCCTTCCGGGAACACCCCGCCGTAGCCAGAAGTTACAACCATTTGATCCTTCTCTACTGGTACACCAGATGGGATTTTTGTAAAGATAAGCTGTTGCTTCTCTTTATCGTATCCTTCAATTAACCCGAAAACACGTTTATCTCCTTGTACAACAGCTGAAATACGATTTGTTCTATTTAATGAGCTTACTAACTCAACTGTTGAAGTGAATTGTGAAACGCTTTTTACTTTTCCGACTAAACCTTTTGATGTAATAACAGCCGCATCTTTTTGAATGCCTTGTTGTGCCCCTTTATCAATTGCAATTAGGTCATACCATTTATCTGGATTGCGAGAAATGACAGTTGCTTGAATTGGATTATAATCACGAAGCGAATCTTTTTTTCCAACAATGTCACGAAGCTCTGCATTTTCTTTCTCTAAGTCTTTCACCTTTACGGACAATTCTGCATACTTGTCCAAGTTTGCTTTTAATTCTTTATTTTCTTCATACGTGCGCTTTACATCTTCTACGTTCTCAAAGAATCCGGCAACATAGTTCGCTGGCTTTTGAAATACACGTTCTACAACTCCTACGGTATCCTTTACAAACTGCTCTGGCCATGTTAAATTTTTCCGTTCTTTCAATGAGATTCCGATCAATGCCACCAGAAGAATAATACTAACTAACAAAACAATTAATCTTTTGTTTAAGAAAAACTGTGGCACGTTCACACCCTCTTAAATTTACTAATTTCTATGCTGAAATAATGGATTTTATCGAGCAGTTTTGAAAAGATGGATATTGTCTAACGCTTTACCTGTTCCAATTGCTACGCAATCTAATGGATTTTCTGCAACAAGAACTGGCATATTTGTTTCTTCACTAATTACTTTATCTATGTTACGAAGCAAAGCACCACCACCTGTTAAAACAATTCCGCGGTCCATAATATCTGCCGCTAATTCTGGCGGAGTTTTTTCTAATGTATTTTTCACAGACTCAAGAATCGCATCTACTGTATCTTTTAAAGCTGATGCAATTTCTTCTGGGCGAATTGTTATCGTTTTTGGTAACCCTGTCACTAAGTCACGACCGCGAATGTCCATTGGTTCAACATCTTCTACTTCACCAGCAGAGCCGATTTCTAATTTTAATGCTTCTGCTGTTCGTTCCCCAATCATTACGTTGTAGCTTTTCTTAACATATTGAATAATTGCATCATCCATTTCATCACCAGCAACACGAACAGATTGGCTTGTTACAATACCACCTAGTGAGATAATTGCAACTTCTGTTGTACCACCACCAATATCAACAACCATACTTCCTGTTGGTTCCCAAACAGGTAAGTTCGCACCAATTGCTGCTGCAAATGGCTCTTCAATTGGATATGCATCACGTGCGCCTGCTTGACGAGTCGCATCAATTACTGCACGTTTTTCAACAGCTGTAATACCAGATGGCACACATACCATTACATAAGGCTTGCGAGAGAAGAAGCCGTTTGATTTTTGTGCTTGTTGAATATAATATTTCATCATTGTTGCTGTTGTTTCATAATCAGCGATAACACCGTCTTTCATCGGACGAAGTGCTACAACATTTCCAGGTGTACGACCAATCATTTGTTTTGCATCGTTACCAACTGCAACAATTTGTTTTGTATCTGTTTGCAAAGCCACAACAGATGGCTCGCGTACAACGACACCTTTCCCTTTTACATATACAAGCGTATTCGCTGTTCCTAAGTCTATTCCAAGGTCACGAGTAAAACCACCAATTCCAAACATATCATGTATCTTCCTTTCTAATTTAACAAAAATACTTTATTTGTTCTTTTAAATACTATTATATTTATATAAAACATAACGTTTTTACATGTTCTTTGTTATAGTGTAGACGAAAGCCTACAAAAAACCCATAACTCACATTATAAAACAAAATAAAGAAAAAAAACAGTCTTAAATATGACCTTTATCTTTTAAACTAACAAATTTATGGTCACCAATAATAATATGATCGAGAATTTCAATCCCGATAATTTTCCCGCATTCTACAAGTCGCTTCGTTACTTCAATATCTTCTCGGCTTGGTGCGGGGTCGCCTGAAGGGTGATTATGAAGGCATATAATAGAGGCAGCAGCGCGGCGGAAAGCTTCCTTGAAAACCTCGCGCGGATGCACAATTGATGCATTCAAACTTCCAATAAATACCGTTTGTCGATGCATCACTTGATTTTTCGTATTTAAATATAGACACACAAAATGTTCTTGTTGTAAAAAACGCATCTCCTCCATCATGTAGCGTGCGCAATCTTCTGGATTACGAATGCTATATCTATTCTGATACTCTAATCGTACCATTCTTCGTCCAAGTTCAAAAGCAGCAATAAGTTGGGATGCTTTTGCCATCCCAACCCCGTGAATGCTTGTCATTTCTTCGATTGTTGCATCTTTTAACATTCGTAATCCATCAAAATGATGCAAAATTCGATTCGCTAATGTTAAAACCGACTCCTCTTTTGAACCCGTTCGAAGTAATATAGCGAGAAGTTCTATGTTTGATAAGCTGCTTGCTCCTTCTAGCAATAAACGTTCCCGTGGTTGATCTTCTTTCACAACGTCACGAATGCAGCTCATACCTCAGCCTCCTTTACATATTAAATTGTTTTAATTCACGTACAACACGTGCAATTGGCAGGCCGACAATCGCATAATAATCACCTTGTATATGATGAACAAAAATAGCGCCTTTTCCTTGTATACCATAGCTACCAGCTTTATCAAGCGGCTCTTTCGTTCGTACATATGCCTTAATTTCTTCTTCTGTTAATTCCCAAAACGTTACTTCTGCACGCTCATAAAATGTCACTGTTTTTTCTTTTGAAATAAGAGCGACTCCTGTATAGACTTCATGTGTTTTCCCTGATAAAAGCTGCAGCATTTCTTTCGCTTCATTCTCATCTACTGGTTTTCCCAAAATACGCGACTCGTACGTAACAATTGTATCAGCACCAAGTACAACACAGTCTTCGTAATTCTTTGCTACAGCAGATGCTTTTTGCAATGCAAGCGACATCACGATATCATGCGGTGATGAATATGCTCCAATTATTTCTTCTACATCGCTAACTACAACGTCAAATGGCATATCCACTAGCTCAAGCAATTCTTTGCGCCTTGGTGAACCGGACGCTAAAATAAGTTTTTTCATACGTTCTCCTTTCGTTTTCCAAATTAGCAGGAAGATACAACATAACCATACTAAATGTATATATTCTCCTCAAATTTTGAAAATATCGTTTTTCTTTAAAAAAATATAAAAGAAAGGAAAGAAGTTTAAACTCTCCTTCCCTTTCTTCAGCTTAAACAGATGATAAGAAAAAATAAAACCATCTTCTGATAAAGTGAAACTTCCATCAGTGGGGGTTTTCTTCATCCCCCACTGATGGTTAGTTGAACCAATCGGGCTTTTACGGGCAGTTATCCCCCACCTACCTTCTTTGCTTCTCTCTCAATCTTGAGGTGGGGGTCTTACTGCCCGTTAATGCGGGATAAAGTGAAACTTCCATTAGTGGGGGATTTTTTCATCCCTCACCTATCTTCTTCGCTTCTCTCTGAATCTTGAGGTGAGGGTCTTACTGCCCGCAAATAGCGGGATAATGAGTTAAACCTTATCTAATTATTATACGTTTTTGTTTTTTGCGAAACTATTTTTTCATAAGAAAGAAAGCTATCTACTAAAACTTGCTGCAATTTTGTCATTGTTGTCACATCTTGTTTTCCCTCTTGTATTGTCTGCACAGCCACTGATGCATACGTAAATATTTTTTTTATATCATCCCGCTTCAATGCCGTTTCCTCTTTTTTTATTGCCTTCCACTCATTTTCAATTTGTTCTATATTTGTTTTATTTATTTTATTTCCAGACTGCATCGCAGCTGCTTGTTGCAGCAATTTTTCATACAATGATTGTAGCTTTTCAAAAAACGATCCGTAGTCTTGATCCTGTTTTAGAAGTGCTTGATCCGCAATCTCCCATTTCTTTTTCATCACTGATATATCTTTTTGTTTATATTGCTCCATCATCTGCATAACAGATTGCTCGTCATGTGCCATTCCAAGAACGAGTAAATATTTATCTCCTGACTGCATAACTGCTCCAGGGATTCCTTTTTCTTGTAACTCCTTTAACGATGCCTGTCCCTTTTCTTTCGTAGAAAATACCCCGCCCTGCACAAAATATATAGTAAGCGGTGATAAAGCTGCTGATGCTGCTTTATTTTCTTCTTTTTTCTCATTTGTTGATTGTTTCGTCTCATTTTTCTCTGTAACATTTGCTACTGGGGCTGTAGTTTCACGAACTGTTTCTTGACCTGTTAACAGATGCAGCATTCCCATTCCAAATCCCGTCCCAATTACAATCGCTGTGGATACTGTCAAAATGAAAGTATTACTCCATCCCTTTTTCCCTTTTTTCATGGAAGATAATACATTTTTTTGAAACGGAACAACATTATTTGTCACTGTATTCTCTGGCAGCACCCACTCAAACTCTTCTTTCTTTTGCTCATGCTCTTTCTTTTCTACATAATTGGCTTCCGTTCCATTCACTTTAATTGAAATTGTTCGCGATTGCTTGTCCATACCCCCACTCCTTACTTCTTATCATTGCCAGCATCGTATCATACTCGTTTCAAAAAAGAACGAGATATTTGTCATAGAGATTCGTCAAATTATCCTATATTGTTATCTTATATGTATGCTTACGTCTTTATTTGTAGAACTAAAAAACTAGACAGTTTATTTCTGTCTAGTTTTTTGCATAACGTATTTACGAGCTTCTGATATGAAATAAAGAGAACCTGTTAATATGAAAACATCCTCTTCTTGCAGAGAAGCCATTGTTGTATCAATCGCTTCCTGCCAATTCTTAAAAATATGTTTCGATTCTCGTTTTGAATAAGCAGCAAGTGCCTCAGCGGAAATTGCACGATCAAACGTAAACGTCGTAAAGATCATTTCATCTGCAATTGTTTCTAGCTGTCTAACCATTTCATCCAATTGTTTATCCCCAAGCGCTGTAAATAAAACAATAATTCGCTTTTCACTATAGTGGGAACGAACAGTTTCTACAAGGCTATACACTCCTTCTGGATTGTGAGCGCCATCAATAATGACATGTGGGTGAGTAGATAGTTGTTCAAAACGTCCAATCCAATATGCCTCAGTTAATCCTTTTCGAATATGCTCCTCATCAATTAAGAACGCCTGATACACTTTTAAGTACGTAATCGCCATAAGCGCAAGTGCAGCATTTTGCACTTGATGCTGGCCTTTCATGGAAATGAAAAGGTCTTCATATGTATGGAATGGAGACGAGAATGTAAATTGTTCACCTTGCTTATCTGCAGAAAGATGTTCCACTTTAAATTGATTCCCAAGTTCATATATGTTAGAACGTTTTTCATTCGTGATAGTACGAATTACTTCTAACGCTCCACCTTGCTGCACACCTGTTATAACAGGAACACCTGATTTCACAATTCCCGCTTTTTCAAATGCGATATCTTCTAGCGTATCTCCTAAAATATGCATATGATCATGACCTATATTTGTAATAATACTCAGTACAGGATGAATGACATTTGTTGAATCAAAACGCCCTCCAAGACCTGTCTCAAATAAAACGATGTCACACGGATTTGTCTTTCCAAAATAATAAAGCGCCATAACAGTAATAATTTCAAATTCTGTCGTTTCGCCTAAATCCGTTTTATCTAACTTTTCCACAACAGGTTTGACTATATTTACGAGATCTGTAATTTCTTGATCTGTAATTGGCATTCCGTTTGTACTAATCCGTTCATTAAACGTTTCGATATACGGTGAGGTAAAGGTTCCTACTTTATACTCTGCCTCCTGTAACATATAGCGCATATATGTGAGAGTAGAACCTTTTCCATTTGTTCCCGCAAGATGAACACATTTTATATGTCGCTCTGGATTTCCAAGTTCCTCTAGCATCCATCGCATGCGTTCTAACCCTGGTTTAATCCCAAATTTTAAACGACTATGAATCCAGTCGATTGCTTCCTCATATGTATGTATCATGTATGTTATTCCCCTTTCAAATCGGCAAAAAAACGAACCAAGACAACAGAGTATCTCAGCTCTATTATACGCAAATAAAAGAGACTCACCAATATAGTGAGTCTCTTTCGAATAACTTTATTTTTGAAGATCAGCTAGACGTTGGCGAACTGCTTCACGTTTTTCTAGATAATCTTGTTCCTTCGCGCGTTCTCCCTCAATAACTGCAGCTGGAGCTTTTGCTACGAATCCTTGATTTGAAAGTTTCTTCTGTACACGCTCTACTTCTTTGTCAAACTTCTCAAGTTCTTTTTCAAGACGTGCTTTTTCTTCTTCAAGGTTAATCAAATCAGCTAATGGTAAGAATAACTCTGCACCTGATACGATTGCAGTCATCGCTTTTTCCGGTGCTTGTAAATCCGTTTGAATTGTTAATTCACTTGGATTACAGAAACGTTCGATGTAAGAGCTATTTTTCGTAAGCTGCGCTAGTACTGCTTCGTCTTTTGCTTTAATTTGCAATTGAACTTTTTTGCTCATTGGCGTATTTACTTCAGCACGAATGTTACGAACAGAGCGAATGATATCAACTAGAAGGTGCATTTCTGCTGCTGCTTCTTTGTCTTGTAAATCTTCACGAACTGTCGGCCATGCCGCTACTGTAATAGATTCGCCTTCATGAGGTAAGTGCTGCCAAATCGTTTCTGTTACGAATGGCATGAATGGATGCAATAGGCGCATCGTTTGATCAAGTACATATGCTAAAACAGAACGAGTTGTTTTCTTCGCTGCTTCATCTTCACTGTATAACGGAAGTTTCGCCATCTCAATGTACCAGTCACAGAAATCATCCCAAATGAAGTTGTATAATGAACGGCCAGCTTCACCAAACTCATATTTATCCATATTACGTGTTACACTTTCGATTGTTTCATTTAAGCGAGTTAAAATCCACTTATCTGCAACTGATTTTTCACCAGTTAAATCGATATCTTCGTATTTCATGTCATCCATGTTCATTAATACGAAGCGTGATGCATTCCAAATTTTATTAATGAAGTTCCAAGTAGATTCTACTTTCTCCATGCTGAAGCGTAAATCTTGGCCTGGTGCACTTCCTGTTGATAAGAAGAAGCGCATTGCATCTGCACCGTACTTATCAATAACATCCATTGGATCAATACCGTTACCAAGAGATTTACTCATTTTACGTCCTTGCTCATCACGAACTAAACCGTGAATTAATACATCTTTAAATGGACGCTCTCCTGTAAACTCTAAACCTTGGAAAATCATACGAGATACCCAGAAGAAGATGATATCATAACCAGTTACTAAAGCATCTGTTGAATAGTAACGTTTGAAGTCTTCTGCATCTTCATTCGGCCAACCAAGTGTTGAGAACGGCCATAATGCTGAGCTAAACCATGTATCAAGTACGTCGTTATCTTGGTTCCAGTTTTCAATATCTACTGGTGCTTCTGTACCTACGTATACTTCACCAGTCTCTTTATGATACCAAGCTGGAATGCGGTGACCCCACCATAATTGACGAGAAATACACCAGTCGTGAATGTTTTCCATCCAGCGTAAGTATGTGTTTTCAAAACGCTCTGGTACGAACGTTACTTTTTCTTCTTCTTTTTGTTGAAGTTCAATCGCTTTTTCTGCAAGTGGTGCCATTTTTACGAACCACTGTGTTGATAAGTAAGGCTCAACAACTGCACCGCTGCGCTCACTATGACCTACTGAGTGCATATGAGGCTCGATTTCTACTAATACGCCAGCTTCTTGTAAATCTTTTACTAACTCTTTACGGCATTCGAAACGATCCATACCATTATACTTACCAGCTTTTTCGTTCATCGTTCCATCTTCGTTCATTACTAAGATGCGTGGTAAGTCATGACGGTTACCTACTTCAAAGTCATTCGGGTCATGAGCTGGTGTAATTTTCACAACACCTGTTCCGAAATCTTTTTCTACGTACTCATCAGCAATAATCGGAATCTCACGGCCAACGATTGGAAGTGTAACTGTTTTTCCGATTAAATGTTTGTAACGATCATCTTCTGGATGAACTGCTACCGCTGTATCACCAAGCATCGTTTCTGGACGAGTTGTTGCAAGACGAATGTGACCAGAACCGTCTGTTAACGGATAGTTCATATGATAGAATGCACCTTGAACCTCTTTATGAATTACTTCAATATCAGAAAGAGCTGTGCGTGTTGCTGGGTCCCAGTTGATGATATACTCACCGCGGTAAATTAAACCTTTTTCGTATAATTGAACGAATACTTTATTAACAGCATCAGATAAACCTTCATCTAATGTGAAACGCTCACGAGAATAATCTAGTCCTAAACCGACTTTCCCCCATTGCTGACGAATGTGAGAAGCGTATTCTTCTTTCCATTCCCACGCTTTTTCAAGGAATTTCTCACGGCCAAGATCGTAACGTGAAATACCTTCTTCACGAAGTTTTCCTTCTACTTTCGCTTGTGTTGCAATACCAGCATGATCCATTCCTGGAAGCCATAATACATCGTAACCTTGCATACGCTTTGTACGAGTTAAAATATCTTGAAGCGTCGTATCCCAAGCATGACCTAAGTGCAGCTTACCAGTTACGTTTGGAGGCGGGATTACAATTGTATACGGTTGTTTCTTTTCATCTCCTGTTGCTTCGAAATATTTGCCTTCAAGCCACCATTGATAACGGCCTTCTTCAACGGACATATGATCATATTTAGTCGGTAAATTCTTTTCCGTGTTTGACATTATTTTCCCTCCTTCAAAATAAAAAAATGTCCCTCATCCAAAAAGGACGAGGGACATCGCGGTACCACCTTTATTTACAAACAAATTCAAAATTTGCTTATACTCTTAATTTGATAACGGACAAATCCGTCTTTTCCTAATGAGATGACTCCGTTCAGAAAAGATGCTCCAGGGCTACCTTCTAACATGACTATCTAGAGAATCTTCCAGCTAATAATTCTCCTCTCTGCAGACGTTTAATGTTATACTCTTCCCCTTCAATGCATTTATATAATTGTTATTTATTATATACAATAGTGTAAAAAACGAAACTACATTCGTCAAGATAAAAATATTTTTCGACTTACATCTACAATTATTAATTCTATTTTCAATCAGCTTAGCCAAGTTTTTTATAACATATGCAAAGAAAATGGAAAAGTGTAGCACAAGCACATTAGACGCTTATCCTGCATAATGTAATATCACATTTATTCTTCTCTTATGATTGCATCCTAGAGGAGTTTCTAATACGGAGGACCATTATGCGACGCTTTCGACGCACGTATAACTTTTCAGCCCCTTCATGGCTAAGAAATATACAAACGATGTTTTCTGACTTTGCAATCCCGCTCACGATTTTCCAAGGCATTCGCACTTTACTTCTCCCTACGTTTTTAGATTTCGTCATACTTGTTATTTTCATAGCAGTAACGGTTCGCTTACATTTTCAGCCGTAACCTCTTCTTGAGGCTACGGCTAATTTTATTCTGCTATTCGCGAACAGTAAGACCTCCACTGATGGAAGTTTCACTTTATGTTAATTTTACTGCGCTTTTTGCGCAGCAGCTTGAAGCTGTGCAACAAAATACTCAATATTACTTATAAGCCAATGCGCTTGTTGAAGCATCGTTACATCATTTAGCTCCTGTGCTCCATTGCGCACATTTCGAGCGTTTATATATGACTGCACTTGCTTTATAAATGTTTTTGGATAAGCTAAATATGCAAACATAAGTAACTTTTCTTCCTTTGTAAACACAAAATTATTTTGATAGATTTGGTACCATTCATATCGATCATTTCTTGCAATTGGATATGTGTTAAAGGAACGTGAATAGAACTGAACGATATCTTGAACTGGGGTAGCAAACTGCGCATCTTCTAAACTAATAAAATAGCCGTTTCGCTGATAATCAAATAAAAAGTGATTCATGGAAACATTGCCATGAATAAATGAAATGCGTGTTTTTTCTTTTTCTTTCATCGCTTCATGCCATTCTGTAAACTGTTTCTTTGCAAATTCATGAGCACGCAGCGCCTGATGAAAGTACGTACAATACTGCAATTCAAACGGAGACATATACCACTTTGCTTCAGATTCAACTAAAAACTTCTCTAATAGGGCTCCATCTTCTTCCCAACGGTTTGAAATAGTATCAAAATGTTCCTGAAGCACTTCTTCCTTCACTTCTTCCTCTCGCATCGTTCTTTTGTGCATCAAAGCAAGTGTTTGAAACATTTTATGATACTGATCATTCTCTTCACCTTGTCCTTCTGCACTTCCTAGCCAAGGCATTAAATAATAACTATATTCACCATCATTGAACACATGACTTCCATCTTTTGCATGATAAATCGGCGCAAAATTCGTAAAGCCCTTTTCCCGTAAAAATTGAACATGATACATAAGATTACTTCGTTCTAATTTCCGAGATGGTAATTTTTTTAACGCATATGGACCTTGGTTCGTATAAATTTTTGTTACATTCCCATATTCCTCAATATGTTCAGGAGCTAATTGATATAGCTGCAAAATAGAAGCATAACGGTCTCGTAATTCCATGTCCATACGAACAACGACCCTTTCTCCAAGAGCATAAAGTGAAACTTCCATCAGTGGGGGGCTTCATCCTCCACTGATGATTAGTTGAACCAATCGGGATTTTACTGCCCAAAAATAGCGGGATAAAAAAGAAAAGAGGTGAGGAAGATTTCTCTTCACTCACTTTGTTTTCACTTTTGGCACTGGTATATACAAAATTTGTCCTGCTGTTAAATAAATATCATCCGTTTGATTTACACGGTGTAAATGCTGTACGGAAGTATCATAACGCTCTGCAACGGATTCAATCGTATCGCCTTCTTGCACAAAATACAATCGCAGCTTTGTAAATTCATCTTCCGGCTGCTTTGCAAATAATTTTGTTAAATATAACGCATTTTCATCTCGCTGTGAGTATGAAATTTCTTCTTGCGCCTCTTCATTGGCAGCTTCCTGTTTTACTTTCGGTTCCTTACGTCCAAAAAACAGCTGCGGTGCGACTTCTTCTTGTTTTTCCTCCTCTTCCTCGACTTCTTGCCCCTCTTCTAGATCAAGCTCTGGTTCTTGACGAGCTTCTAACTGAAATGGCTCAAAGGCATAATCTTCCCACTCATCAGTCTCTACCGCTTCTTCTTCCTCTTCTCTTATTTCTTCTCCATCTTCCTCTTCCTCTTCTTGTATTTCTTCCTCTTCTTGTATTTCTTCCTCTTCGTATATTTCTTCCTCTTCACGCTCTTCATTACACAATCCGTGAATTGAAATATCTGCTAAAAGCTGCAAACAGCCATTGTCCAACAATTCATAATCAAATTCTTCAATATCCACATATAAATCTTCGACTTGCTTCACACGTCCTCTTGGAATAGAAATCTCCAATGGAAACGAATGTACTAATTCATTTATACCATCTTCACGTGTTTCCACATAATCTACAGTGCGAACTGGTGATAATTCTCGCAATGAAAAAACCTCTATTTCTTCCTTTGCAATATATTCTCCTGTTAAATCTAGCTGTCCACATACAACAATTTCATATTCACGTTCCTCTATAACAACATCAGGATCTAACGAAATAGAAAGTAACTCATTGACTTCCTGTCCTTTTTGAAACCAGACAGATTCTTTTAACGAAAACCGTAATGAAGTTTGTTGATCTGCTGCCACTTCGTATTCCCCCTCTCAAACTATATGTCATTACAGGTTTATGTGAGAAACAGAGACTTTATGAATAAAAAAATCGCCCTCACTTGAGAGCGATTTTTGTCCCACATATTTAACAAAATAAAAGAACTAACAAATTATCCTTTTAATTTAGACATAGCCATTTCTGCCGCTGCAATAGTTGCTTCAATATCAGCATCACTATGTGCAGTTGATAAGAACAACCCTTCAAATTGAGAAGGTGGTAAGAATACACCTTGTTCTACCATTTCACGGTAATATGCTGCAAAATATTCTAAATTAGACGTTTTTGCTGTTTCATAGTTAATAACCTTTTCATCTGTAAAGAAAATACCTACCATGGAACCAGCACGATTAATACAATGCGGAATATCATATTTTACAGCTACTTCATGTAAACCTTTTTCAAGTATTTCCGCTTTACGTTCAAATTCTTTATAGCTCTCCGGTGTTAATTGGACAAGCGTTTCATATCCAGCTGTCATCGCTAATGGGTTACCAGATAGTGTACCAGCTTGATAAATCGGTCCACTTGGTGCTACTTGCTTCATAATTTCAGCCTTACCACCATAAGCCCCAACAGGAAGTCCCCCGCCAATTACTTTACCTAAACATGTTAAATCAGGTGTTACACCAAAATATCCTTGTCCACAATTATAAGCTACGCGGAAGCCTGTCATAACTTCATCAAAAATAAGAAGTGCACCGTATTCTGTTGTAACATCACGAAGTCCTTGTAAAAATCCTGGGAGCGGCGGTACAACGCCCATATTTCCAGCTACCGGCTCTACAATGACACACGCAATATCATCACCGAACTGTTCAAAAGCATATTTCACACTCTCTAAATCGTTATACGCAACAGTAATCGTATTTTTCGCAACACCTTCTGGCACACCAGGGCTATCTGGTAAACCAAGCGTAGCAACGCCAGAACCAGCTTTAATTAAAAGGGAATCACCATGCCCATGATAGCAACCTTCAAATTTCAAAATTTTATTACGCCCTGTGTAACCGCGTGCTAAGCGAAGCGCACTCATTGTCGCTTCTGTTCCAGAGTTAACCATACGTACAATTTCAATAGACGGTACACGGTCGATTACAAGCTGTGCTAATTTATTTTCAATTTCTGTTGGCGCGCCGAAGCTTGTCCCTTTTTCTACTACCGCTTTTAACGCCTCAACAACCCGGTCGTTGGAATGTCCATGAATAAGCGGACCCCATGACAATACATAATCAATGTATTCATTTCCATCAATATCATAAACTTTAGAACCTTTTCCACGATCCATAAATAATGGATTCATACCGACAGATTTAAATGCACGCACTGGGCTATTTACACCGCCTGGCATTAAATCTTTTGCCGTTTCAAACGCTTCAATCGATTTATCAAAACTTTTCATTATCGTGCGCTCCCTTCTTGTAACCATCTCGCTGCATCTTTTGCATGATATGTAAGTATTAAGTCTGCTCCGGCACGTTTCATACTTAATAATTTTTCAAGAACAATGTCTTTTTCATTGACCCAGCCATTTTGTGCTGCCGCTTTAATCATTGAGTATTCACCACTCACATTATACGCAACAACTGGAAGATTAAAGTTATTTTTCACATCACGAATAATATCTAAATAGGAAAGTGCTGGCTTCACAATTAAGAAGTCTGCCCCTTCCATCACATCTGACTCAGCTTCGCGGAACGCTTCTAGACGATTCGCTGGGTCCATTTGATATGTTTTACGATCACCAAATTGCGGCGCACCATGTGCAGCATCGCGAAACGGTCCATAAAAGGCAGACGCATATTTTACTGCGTATGACATAACCGGAATATGCGCAAAGCCGTTTTCATCTAACGCATGACGAATAGCCGCTACAAATCCATCCATCATATTAGATGGTGCAATAATATCCGCACCTGCTTTCGCTTGACTTACTGCTGTTTTTGCAAGAACCTCTAACGATTCATCATTTAAAATAATTCCGTCTTCAATTACACCGCAATGGCCATGACTCGTATATTGGCATAAACATGTATCTGCGATTACAACTAATTCTGGGAATTTCTCTTTAATTTGCGTAATTGCTCGCTGTACAATACCATGTTCACAATACGCAGAAGAACCAACTTCATCTTTTTCAGCAGGTATACCGAATACGATAACTGAACGAATACCTAAATCAACAACTTCTTGCATTTCTGCTTGCAGATGGTCTAAAGAAATTTGATATACACCCGGCATAGAAGAAACTTCATTACGTTTGTTTTCTCCTTCTAAAACAAAAATTGGATAAATGAAATCTTCTGTATGTAAATGTGTTTCACGCACAAGAGCACGCATACTTGCACTTTGTCGTAAACGACGATGACGGTTAAATTGTAAAGGATTCATAACTTTCCATCTCCAATTCTTAAAGTTTCACTTTATTATACATTTTTATAATAATATTCTGAAATGCATTGTAACATAGCTTCAATTGTATATTCTTTCGGAATAAGAAGACTTTGAAAATGCTTACGCGCTTCTCGTTCTGTAACGGGGCCTATACAAGCAATTGTACATTCTTTTATCCATTCTCTCCAGTTTTCATCCTCAAGCAATGAGATAAAACTCTGCACAGTCGATGGACTTGTGAAGGTAATCACATCGATTTCTCCTGATTGCAGTGCATCGATAAGGTGCCCCCGCTTTTGTACATAGACGGCAGTTTCATATACAACAAGCTCACGTACGATAGCACCATGACCTCGCAATGCTTCCGGTATCACATCTCTTGCAAGATTTCCTTTTGGCAGTAATACACGCGTCCCGCTTCCTATATAACTCACAAATTCTTCCGCAAATGCTTCAGCTACGAATGCTGTTGGTACAAAATGGACAGTATAGCCGCGTTTCTCTAATTCTTTCTTTGTTTTCACACCAACTGCAGCAATTTTAAGGGTATGTGGTAACGGTTGCTTCATACCATCTAAAAAGAAATTCACACCATTTTTACTTGTGAAAATAATCCAGTCATACGTGATTAATTCATCACGCACTTGTTGAAATTGTTCATACGCGGCTGCTGTTATATGCAAAAGCGGAATTTCTAATGGAATTCCGCCCTGCTTTCGCACTTCGGCACTCATTTGCTTCGCCTGTTGCTTAGCTCTCGTAATTAGCACTGTTTTTCCACAAAGAGAAGGCATATTGCTAGTTTTGCTCCTGATTTGCTAAAGCAATAAGTTCCTTCGCTCCTCGCCCGATTAACAAGTCTGCTGCTTGTTCTCCAACTTCTTGGGAACTTTCACCAATAACAACTTCTTTCAATAAGACAGTTCCATCTGCAGATCCAACGAGAGCTGTTAATTCAATTTGGTCATCTTCTTTCAGCGTTGCATATCCAGCAATCGGCACTTGGCAGCCGCCTTCTAACTTATGAAGGAATACTCGTTCTGCTTCAACTGTTTTCGCTGTTACACTATCATTCAGATGACTTAGTAATTGTAATAAATCAGCATCATCCTCTCGGCATTCAATGGATAACGCACCTTGTCCAACAGCTGGTACACATACCATTTCATCTAAGTATCCTGTAATCACATCATCCGCCCAGCCCATTCGCTTTAGTCCTGCTGCTGCTAAAATAATAGCATCGTAATTTTCTTCTTTTAGCTTACGAAGCCTTGTATCAATATTTCCACGAATCCATTTTATTTGTAAATCCGGGCGCGCTGCTAACAACTGCGCACTACGACGTAAACTGCTTGTACCGATAACGGCTCCTTCTGGTAACTCATCAAACGATTCACCATTTTTAGAAATAAACGCATCACGTGGATCCACACGTTTTGGAATACATCCAATTGTTAATCCCTCAGGAAGTACTGCTGGCATATCTTTCATGCTATGAACAGCCATATCAATTTCTTTTGTAAGCAACGCATGTTCAATCTCTTTTACGAACAATCCTTTTCCGCCTACTTTCGAAAGTGTCACATCTAAAATAACGTCACCTTTCGTTACAATTTCTTTCACTTCAAATTCATATGGCAATCCTAGTGCTTTCAATCGATCGATAAACCAATGTGTTTGCGTTAATGCCAATTTACTTTTTCTTGATCCTACAATAATTTTGCGCATATTTTTCTCTCCTCTATAAGTACCAAAAATGGAAATTCGATAAACTGCTAAATAGAAAAATATTAATTAACATGACGAGAAATGCCCCGATGTTCCAACTTGCAATTTTCTTCCCCTGCAATGTATCTGATCCGCGCAAATAAATACCCGCACAGTACACAAATAAAACAACGAAAGATCCGATTACCTTTGCATCATACCAATGAAAATTATCTAACTTCGTATATCCCCATATACACCCAAGCAAAATAGCTAATAAAAAGAATGGTATAGAAAATAAATTCAAACCGTATGACATAGAATCAAGCTTTGGTAAATTTCCTAAACGCCTTAATCTTGCATTCCATTTTTTTTGTTTTAATAAACGATATTGAATTAAATACATAATGGAAAAAATAAAGGAAACTGTAAATGTTGCATAGGAAATAATCGCCATACCAACATGCACATAGACAAGCTCCGATACCAATTGATTGGCCAACACCGGCGACATTTTTCCAAGCGGAGTAAAAATAGAAACAGCGCTTACACCAAATGCAATCATATTTGTAAAAAAGACTAAAAAATCAATACGCATAAATCGGTTAATAACTAATGATAATGTAATTAATAGCCATACATAGAAATAAATACCCGATAGCAACGTTAAAACAGGATTGATTTTCGCTTCTGTTGCTCGAAGTAACATAAATATAGAATATAATACCCATACAACCGAAAGTAACCAAAAGGCAATCCGATTTGCCTTTCGGTTACTTTGGAAATAATCTATGAAATATAAACTCACGCTGCAGGCATATAAAATAATGGCAATATGATAAATAATGCTATTGTTTAAAACACTCATCCGATTATCCTTTCCATTACAAAGATGGAGCGGATACTGTCCACTTCTCTGTCTGTTTGCATTCTGCTGCGTTTTCTTCTACTACTTCTTTCGCATTTAAATCAAAAATTTTCGCAAATAGAGCAAGTTTTGCTTGTGCATCTTCTTCAGCTGCCAACTCTTTCGCAATTAAAATTGGATCTTTTAACAATTGATTAATAATACTTTTCGTATGCTTACTAATCACTTTTCGCTCACGCTCTGTTAACGTTGGAATTTTTCGTTCAATGCTTTGCATTGTTTCACTTTGAATCGCTAATGCCTTATTACGAAGTTCCGAAATTAACGGCACGACACCAAGCGTATTCATCCATGATTTAAATAGAATCATTTCTTCTTCAATCATAATTTGAATTTTTTCAGCTTCTTTTAATCGCTCGGCACGATTCGCTTCCACAACGCCTTGTAAATCATCAATATCATATAAGAAAACACTTTCTAACGCATCAATTGCTGGGTCAATATCCCGCGGCACCGCAATATCTACCATAAAGAGCGGACGACCAGAGCGCATACTCTCTACTTTGGACATCATTTCTTTCGTAATCACATATTGAGAAGCACCTGTTGAACTAATTACAATATCAGCTTCTAACAATGCACATTGTAACTGATTTAATGGCTTTGCACGTCCCATATATTTTTCTGCCATCGTTTCCGCTTTTGTAAACGTACGATTCATAACAGTTACTTTATGAGCACCGCTTCCGTATAAATTTTGCAATGCTAATTCGCCCATTTTCCCCGCACCTAGAATAAGAACATGGCAATCTTTCAAATCACCAAAAATTTTCTTTCCAAGTTCAACAGCTGCATAACTTACTGACATAGCATTGCCGCCAATTGTTGTTTCAGAATGGGCACGTTTTGCTAGTGTAACGACTTGTTTAAACAATTCATTAAATATCGTTCCTGTCGTTTTTACTTCCTGTGCTAGTAAAAAGCTATTACGAATTTGACCTAAAATTTGTGTTTCTCCAACTACCATTGAATCTAACCCACTTGTTACACGGAATAAGTGATTGGTAGCACCATCTTGTTCAAATATAGACAAATATGGTGAAATTTCTTCTATTTCAAGCTGAAACCAATCAGCCATAAATTTCTTAATATAATAGCGTCCTGTGTGTAACTGATCTACCACAGCATAGATTTCCGTTCGATTGCATGTTGATACAATGACATTTTCTAATACACTTTTTTGTTTTTGTAACGTTGTCATTGCTTGCTCTAACTCTGCTGCCTGGAACGTTAGTTTCTCACGAATTTCTACAGGGGCTGTTCGATAGTTAACACCAACAACAAGAATATGCACGCAGCATGTCCCCCTTCAACCGATTTTTCATCTTATCTACTATCATAATACAACTTTCCTCTTTTAAATCTGACAATCATGTGAACATCGTCTCATTTTATCCCGCATTAACGGGCAGCAAGCCCCCCACTGATGGAAGTTTCACTTTATCCCTTACTTAACTGACAGTAAAACATTCACTGGAATAAGTAAAGAATGAAAGGAAAAAAGGTGAGAAAAACTTTTCATAAAAGCCGATGTATACAACTAACCATCGGTGAAGAATACAAAAATCCTATTTTCCGTTCAAAAGGACAGTAAAAATCCTCCCTCATCTAGAGAAGAGATATTTCACTTTAAAATAATTATAAAATAATAACTCTATCTGTACGTTATCAAAAAAAATTGTCGGAATCAAGTAATGGAAACTATTCCATACATGCTGAAAGACTATCTTTTACTAGCTTCTTTCAATTGAAAGAAAATATGTATGATTATTCCAAATGATTGATTTTCTTTTTGTTTGACATCTTATTGGGTTTATTTTATATTAATTTTATAAAATTAAATTGTTCACAATTTAAAAAGGAGGGATACTCATGCACGAGAATCCTTTACATCTAGATAATCAACTTTGTTTTTCTATTTATGCTTGTTCTAGAGAAGTTACACGTTTTTATCGTCCTTATTTAGAAGAAATGGGCATTACGTATCCGCAGTACATTACTTTGTTAGTATTGTGGGAACAAGACGGAATAACAGTAAAAGAAATTGGTGAACGATTATTTTTAGATTCCGGAACATTAACGCCTATGTTAAAAAGAATGGAAGGGTTACAACTTGTTAAGCGTATTCGTTCAAAGGAAGATGAACGAAAAGTATGTATTGAACTAACAGAGCAAGGATCTGCTTTAAAGAAAAAAGCATGTTCATTGCCACAAACAATGGCATCACATTTAGGAATTACAACTGAAGATTATACAACTTTATTAATTCAATTAAACAAATTAATTGAAACAATGAAAACAATAAATGATAGAAAAGAGGAATAAACATGGAAGCATTATATACTGCTACTGTAAAAGCAACAGGTGGACGAAACGGAAAAGTAATCTCTGAAGATGGTGTATTAAACCTTGATGTAAAAATGCCCAAAGCATTAGGCGGTATGGGCGGGGAAGCAACAAACCCTGAACAATTATTTGCAGCAGGTTATGCAGCTTGCTTTGATAGTGCATTACAGCTTGTCATTCGTACGAAACGCGTAAAAGCAGAAAGTACGGAAGTAACGGCTCACGTAGCAATTGGCAAAGATACAGATGGGGGATTCGGATTAGCTGTCACATTAGATGTGCGCGTAGCTGGTGTATCTCACGAAGAAGCAACACAATTAGTAGAAGCTGCACACGGGGTATGTCCATACTCTAAAGCAACAAGAGGGAATATTGAAGTTACATTAAACGTACTATAATACACAAAAAACGTGTGACGAATGTCACACGTTTTTTGTATTTGTAAACTTATGAATCGCTTTCCACGCTTCTTCTTTCCCAAGACCTGTTTCTGAAGAGAATAATACAACTTCATCTTCTGGTTCTACATCAAGCGTTTCTTTTACAACTTTTAAGTGCTTTTGCCATTTTCCCTTTGGAATTTTATCGGCTTTTGTTGCAATAATGATTGTTGGAATTTCATAATGCTTTAAGAAATCATACATCATCACATCGTCACTTGTCGGCTTGTGACGTAAATCAATAACAAGAACAGCTGCATCTAGCTGCTTTCTTGTTGTGAAATACGTTTCGATCATCTTACCCCATGCTGCTCGTTCTGACTTCGATACTTTCGCATATCCATAACCTGGTACATCCACAAAATGCATCATGTCATTAATAATGAAAAAGTTTAGTGTTTGCGTTTTTCCTGGTTTAGAAGAAATGCGCACTAATTTTTTTCGGTTTAAAATTTTATTAATAAAGGATGACTTTCCAACATTGGAACGACCTGCTAATGCGATTTCTGGTAAATCACCATCAGGGTATTGTTCTGGTTTGACTGCACTAATGACAATCTCCGCTTTTGTTACTTTCATTTTTTCACTCCTACTAATGCGTGCTCTAGTACCTCATCTAAATGAGAAACTGGCACAAACGTAAGGTTTTCCTTTACGCTTTCTGGAATATCGTCTAAATCTCTCTCATTTTCTGCAGGTAAAATAATTTTCGTTAATCCTGCACGATGCGCACTTAACGTTTTCTCTTTCAATCCACCAATTGGTAACACACGGCCACGAAGTGTAATTTCACCTGTCATTCCTACTTCTTTACTAACAGGAATTCCTGTTAATGCTGAAATAAGAGCCGTCGCTATCGTAATGCCCGCTGATGGTCCGTCTTTCGGTACAGCACCTTCGGGAACATGAATATGGATATCATGTTTTTCATGAAAATTAGGGTCAATATGCAATTCTTCTGCACGCGAACGAATATAACTAAATGCCGCTTGTGCAGATTCCTTCATTACATCCCCAAGTTTCCCTGTTAAAATTAACTTCCCTTTACCCGGAGATACTGATACCTCTATTGCAAGCGTATCTCCTCCAGCTGATGTATACGCTAAACCTGTTGCCATACCTACTTGATCTTTCGTTTCAGCTTGACCATAACGATATACACGCTTTCCAAGCAACTCTGTAATATTCTTTTCCGTTACAACAACGCGCTTACGCTCTTCTGTTACAACAATCTTTGCTGCTTTTCGGCAAAGCTTTGCAAGCTGACGCTCTAACGTACGAACACCTGCTTCACGTGTATAGTAACGGATAATTTCAAGAAGCGCTTCATCACGTACTTGTAAATTTCCTTTTTTCAAGCCATGTTCCTTCAATTGTTTCGGAAGCAAATGCTCACGGGCAATATGTACTTTTTCAAGTTCTGTATAACCAGCAATTGAAATAATCTCCATACGATCTAGAAGTGGACCTGGAATGCTTGCCAGCGTATTAGCTGTTGCAATAAACATAACTTTCGATAAATCATATGGCTCTTCGATGTAATGATCACTAAAGTTATGATTTTGTTCTGGATCTAATACCTCTAATAATGCTGCTGAAGGATCTCCTCGAAAATCATTCGACATTTTATCAATCTCATCTAATAAAAAGACCGGATTGATTGTCTTTGCCTTTTTCATTCCTTGAATAATACGACCTGGCATCGCACCGACATACGTACGACGATGGCCACGAATCTCAGACTCATCACGGACACCGCCAAGTGAAACACGAACAAAATTACGATTTAATGATGTCGCAATCGATTTAGCTAACGATGTTTTCCCAACCCCTGGAGGACCGACTAAACAAAGAATAGGTCCTTTTAATGAATTCGTCAGCTTTTGCACTGCTAAATATTCAAGTACTCGCTCTTTTACTTTTTCAAGCCCATAATGCTCTTCATTTAAAATTTTTTCAGCGCGCATAAGATCTATACGATCTTCTGTTGCCTCAGTCCAAGGAAGAGATAATAACCAATCAATATAATTGCGAATCACACCGCTCTCTGCTGAACTTGCCGGCAATTTCTCATAACGATCTAGCTCTTTTAAAGCTGCCTGCTGCGTTTCTTCTGGCATTCCTGATTCTTCAATCTTTTCACGAAGCTCTTCTACTTCGCCGCCTTTTCCTTCTTTATCACCAAGTTCTTTTTGAATAGCTTTCATTTGCTCACGTAAGAAGTACTCTTTTTGTGTACGCTCCATAGAACGCTTCACTTGCTGACCAATTTTCTTTTCTAAGTTCAATAACTCTTTTTCATCTTGAATAAAAGAAATAAGTGTATGTAATCGTTCTTTCACCGCAGTGATTTCTAAAATCTGTTGCTTTTGCTTCATTTTGAGAGGCAAATGAGATGATACGAGATCAGCTAATCGACCTGGTTCATCAACATCAACAACTGTTGCAAAAGTTTCATCTGAAACCTTCTTAGACAGCTTAATATATTGCTCAAAATACTCAATTAATGTACGCATGAGTGCTTTTTCTTCTAAATCGCCCTCTTCTTCTTCCATTAATGTACGGACATTAGCTGTAATTACATCATCTTCTTCGATGAACTCTGTCATTTCTACTCTATGTAAACCTTCTACAAGGATACGCATCGTCCCGTTTGGCAATTTGAGCATTTGCTTTATTTTTGCTAACGTACCTACTTTATAAATATCATCTTCTTTCGGATCATCGATATTCACGTCTTTTTGCATCGCTAAAAAAATTATATTTTCATCTACAGCCGCCTGCTCGAGCGCTTGTATCGATTTATCACGTCCTACATCAAGATGCAGAACCATCGTCGGATATACGAGAACGCCTCTTAATGGTAGGAGGGGCACGATTCTTTCGTTCGCATTCATATTAGACATAGCACCTCCATAAATATCTTTGTTTCCCTATTTTATATTACAATAAAGCCTTATGCAATCTCAGAGACTCGATGCTCTATTGCTCGTTAAAGAAAAAGGGACTTCGCTTAAGCATATAACAACTTAAACGAAGCCTAGGATATTCTGCTCTAACAGGCAGTAAAGTTAGCGTCCCTCCCATATGAGCCCGATTGGTTCACCTAACCCTTTACCCTTTACATCGATTGCACGTCACCTTCATCTAAAGAAAGCAATGTATCGCCTGTTGGCTCAATTTTCTCTTTTACAAATGCTAATGCAAATACTTCTTTTAATTTTCGCACAGGAACGATTTCAATACCTTTGATTGTGTAAAGAAAAGGCTGCATATTTTCTGCTGGGATTAGCACTTTCTTTGCCCCAGCTTTTTTCGCTGCTTTTACTTTTGCGTAAACGCCACCAACTGGTTTTACTTCTCCGTGAATACTAATTTCTCCAGTCATGGCTACTTCATTATTGATATACATGCGATGAACGGCAGAATATACGCCTGTTGCAATTGCAATGCCGGCAGATGGTCCATCAATTGGAATACCGCCTGGAAAGTTAATATGTATATCATATCCTTCAGGTAACAAATCCAGCGAACGAAGGACAGTTACAACATTATCAACAGAACCTTTTGCCATACTTTTACGGCGAATTGATTTCGTTTGATTACCGATACTTTCTTCTTCAACAATCCCTGTTACCACAACGGATCCATTCTCTTTTGCTGGAATTGCTGTTACTTCTATTTCAAGTAGTGCTCCTGTATTTGGTCCATATACAGCCAGGCCATTTACAAGACCAATTTTCGGAATTGGATATACCCGCTTTTCGTATTTCGGCGTCAGTTGGCTTGAATGAATGACCCATTCAATATCCTCATCCTTTATAAAAGATCGTCCTTCATTAATTGCCATTCCAGCAGAAATTTGCACAAGATTAATGGCTTCTCTTCCATTCCGTGCGTACATTCCAATCATTTCTATACCCTGTTCACCTAGCTCCATATCCACCTTTTCAGCAGCATTTTTCGCTACTGCTTCGATTTCTCCTGTATCTAGTTCACGAAAAAAGACTTCTAAACAGCGTGACCGAATAGCCGGAGGAATTTCATCCGGAGAACGTGTTGTTGCGCCAACAAGGCGAAAATCAGCTGGTAATCCCTTTTGGAAAATATCGTGAATATACGTTGGAATGAGAGAATTCTCTTCACTATAATATGCACTTTCCAAAAATACTTTGCGATCCTCCAGCACTTTTAACATTTTATTCATTTGAATTGGATGCAACTCCCCAATCTCATCAATAAATAAAATACCTCCATGCGCATCTGTGACCGCCCCTTTTTTCGGTTGCGGAATACCTGCTTGCCCCATCGCTCCAGCACCTTGATAAATCGGATCATGAACAGAACCAATTAACGGATCAGCAATCCCCCGCTCATCAAACCGAGCCGTTGTGGCATCCAGCTCAATAAATGTTGCAGTGATTCGAAATGGAGATTTCGAGTTTTTCTTTGCCTCTTCTAATACGAGCCGAGCCGCTGCTGTTTTTCCAACTCCTGGCGGTCCATATATAATGACATGTTGCGGATTTGGGCCGCATAGCGCAGCTTTTAATGATTTAATACCGTCTTCTTGTCCAACAATATCAGCAAAAGACGCCGGACGAACTTTTTCAGCAAGGGGTTCTGTTAAAGAAATTTCCCGCATTTTTCGAAGTTGCTCTAGCTCTTTCTTTGATTCTCTATCAATTGAAACTTTTTGTGTTCGCTGGTTTTTGAGTAAATGCCAAAAATATAATCCGACAATTACACCAAAGACAAGTTGAACGATTAAAAAAATATTTGTCCAGCTCATACTCATTTCCTCCCGCTATGTTTTACTTATCAGTATCCCCTGGGAGGAAACACGCTAAACATAATAAGAAACAGCAATTATACAATTGCTGTTTCTTATCGTTTATACTGCTATTCACGGACAGTAATATCCCCACCTCGAAATTCAGCAAAAAGCAAAAAAGTTAGGTGGGGATCAATTACTGGTATATATCCGATTCGTTCTACTCATAATCAGCAGGGATGAAATCCCCGCTGATTAAGGTTTCACTTTATGCAGATGTTTTTGTATCTTGTTCAAGTATAGTACCATCTTGAAGCACTAATTTTGGCGTAGCATTCTCTGCTACTGTTTCTTTTGAAATCACACATTTCTCAATATCCTTACGAGATGGGAGTTCGAACATCACATCAAGCATAAGACCCTCAATGATTGAACGAAGTCCACGCGCACCCGTTTTACGTTCAATTGCTTTTTTCGCAATTTCGACAAGGGCACCCTCTTCAAACTCTAATTCAACATCATCAAGTTCCAATAACTTTTGGAACTGTTTCACAAGTGCATTTTTCGGTTTTGTTAAGATATCAACAAGAGCACCTTCATCAAGCGGCTCTAAATTCGCAATAACCGGAAGACGACCAATAAATTCTGGAATTAATCCAAATTTTAATAAATCTTCTGGCAATACATGCGATAAAACATGCTTTTCTGTTACATCAGCATTTTTCTTCTCAGAACCGAAACCAATCACTTTTTCACCAAGACGGCGTTTAATAATTGGTTCAATGCCATCAAAGGCACCGCCACAAATGAATAAAATGTTTGTTGTATCAATTTGAATAAACTCTTGATGTGGATGCTTACGACCACCCTGCGGAGGAACGCTTGCTACAGTACCTTCTAAAATTTTAAGAAGTGCCTGTTGCACACCCTCACCAGATACGTCACGTGTAATTGACGGATTTTCTGACTTACGTGCCACTTTATCAATCTCGTCAATGTAAATGATCCCTTTTTCCGCTTTCTCTACATCATAATCAGCTGCTTGAATAAGTTTTAGTAGGATGTTTTCTACATCTTCCCCAACGTATCCCGCTTCTGTTAAAGATGTTGCGTCAGCAATTGCAAATGGAACATTTAAAATACGTGCTAACGTTTGTGCCAGTAACGTTTTACCGCTACCAGTTGGTCCAATTAAAGCAATATTACTTTTCGCTAATTCTACATCATCAATTTTGCTGTTAGAATTAATGCGCTTGTAATGGTTATATACCGCTACCGCTAAAGCCTTCTTCGCTTGATCTTGTCCGATTACATATTCATCCAAAATTTCACGAATCTCTACTGGTTTCGGTACATCTTTGAATTCTACTTCTTCATCTTTTGCAAGCTCCTCTTGCACGATTTCTGTGCAAAGTTCTATACATTCATCACAAATGTAGACACCAGGACCTGCAACAAGCTTTCGAACTTGCGTCTGTGTTTTACCACAGAAAGAACATTTTAATTGCCCTTTTTCATCATTAAATTTAAACATATTTTCACACCCCTTACAAAGTGCTAATACCTTGCCTTCGTATGTACACGATAAATGTATCGTATGTAAATACATATTATGTCACTACGTGGCGAGAAATACAAATAATATGGTTAGTTATGTACAATTAAAAAAATTTTGAAACTTTTGAAATATGTATATTCGACTTTCGAAGAATCTTTTCCTTCTTCATAATAAAAATGGTTTACAAATATATTTATATTTATAAAACAAGGCACGAGCAATGTCGCGCCTTGTTATTTTATTATGCAGTCTTGCTGTTATCTACTAAGAAATCTACTGCTTTACGAACTTGAAGGTCTTCTTTTACACCCTCAACGTTACCAAGAGCTTGTTTCACAGCGTCTACTGGCATGTTGTACATTTCAGCCATTTTTTCAACTTCTGCATTTACTTCTTCTTCTGTTACTTCAATGTTTTCAGCTTTGATGATTGCTTCAAGAACAAGGTTAGTTGTTACGCGTTTTGCTGCGTCTTCTTGCATTTGTTCTTTTAATTTTGCTTCATCAGTACCTGTGAATTGGTAGTAAAGCTCTAAGTTCATGCCTTGGTAGCTTAAGCGTTGCTCGAATTCGCGAACCATGCGATCTAACTCAGTTTCGATCATTGCTTCTGGAATGTCAATTTCTGCATTTGCAGCAGCTTTTTCTACTACTTCGTCACGAAGTTTGTTATCAGCTTCTTGTTTTTTGTTCTCTTCTAAGTTTTCACGAAGTTTTGCTTTTAACTCGTCAAGAGTTGCTACTTCTTCGTTTGCATCTTTCGCGAACTCATCATCTAAAGCAGGAAGTTCTTTCACCTTAATTTCATGAACTGTTACTTTAAATGTTGCTGGTTTACCAGCTAGTTCTGCTGCATGGTATTCTTCTGGGAATGATACTTCCACTTCTTTTTGTTCGCCAGCTTTTAGACCAACTAATTGCTCTTCAAATCCTGGGATGAATGTATTAGAGCCGATTGCTAAAGAGTAGTTCTCGCCTTTTCCACCTTCGAATGCTTCGCCATCAACGAAACCTTCGAAGTCGATTACAGCTGTATCACCGTTTTCTACAGTGCCATCTTCTTTAACTGCAAGCTCAGCTTGACGCTCTTGTAAAGATTTTAATTCATTCTCTACATCTTCATCAGTTACAGTAGTATCAACTTTTTCTACTGTTAAGCCTTTGTACTCGCCTAATTTCACTTCAGGTTTTACAGTAACTTTTGCAGTGAAAATTAAGTTTTCGCCTTTTTCGAATTTCTCGATGTCGATTTCAGGGTGAGCAACTGGGAAGATACCAGTTTCATCAATTGCTTCTCCGTATGCTTTTGGTAAGATGATATCTAAAGCATCTTGGTATAAAGATTCTACACCGAAGCGTTGTTCGAATAGAGGACGAGGCATTTTTCCTTTACGGAAGCCCGGTACATTAATTGTTTTTACAACTTTTTTGAACGCAGCGTCTAAAGAGTTGTTTACTTCTTTAGCATCAACTTCGATTGTTAAAACGCCAGCGTTACCTTCTAATTTTTCCCATTTTGCAGCCATTTATTCTTTCCCTCCAACTATAATAATGTATGCACATACCTTTAAAGATCGAGGCATTTATCGTTTCTGATAAAGAAACAACAAACACTCTGTAAAGCTGATGTATTCAGCTTTACCATCCGTTATGAAAACTTCGGACGTATCATTCTCAATCTACTATTTGCCAAAAAGACAAATACGGTATATTTTGTTCGAGAATAATATGAAACATATAAGTAAGAGAATATTTGTTTCTATTCTCTTATAAAAAGGCAGATTTCAGCCCTTTGCAACCCTTACATTATAACATAGAATACTCTCGTTTCAATAACCGAAACATTCTTTTTCATTATACTGGCATAAATCCTTCTTTCTCAATACGTAAAAACCACTGATATGCAACATGATATTCTTCAAGTGTAATATCATACTCTCGAAGAAGCTCATCCTCATGAATCGGCATTCCAAATCGTTTTCTTCCAACTCTCTCTAAAACAGCTGCCCATAACTTGTCTTTCTCTATTAAGAAAGGAAACGGAAAGATGCTTGTTTGCATTTCTTTCCAATATGCAACAATCGCCTCATACATCGTTGGATTATCATGCTCTAAGCGATCAGACAATATATGTAACACTTCTTCTGTATCATATGGATTATAAGATAAATTAGCCGGTATGACCGTTATTGTCTCACCGAATTTCTCCACATCTATGCTTTCTTGTATTCGATTTTCCATTAATATGTATAAGATAGAAGTTTTAATATACGGGTGTTTCGTTTCATCTAGTAAAAATGTACGCAGCGCCGGCAACGCGCTTTCGATATTTCTATTCGCAAGCTCATTTATCGCCCGCAATTGCTTCCCATAATCACCTTTAAGCAAAGCGTCGGCAAACGCAGGTTCATCAAAAAATACGTCATTGTCTATTTCTACTACTTCTTCACCATCTAGCATGCTCTTTGCAAACAATGCAAGTTGTGCTAATTTCTCTTTTTGCTCTTCTGTTATTTCTTTCGTTTGTAAAACGGACTGTACCGTTTCAATAATGCCTTCATAATCATTTATTTGCACTAAAATTGTAACATATGTCTCGAGAATATCTTGAAATAAGAGTTCCCCTGTTTCAAGCAATTCCTCGCATCGCTCTTTCGCTTCTTTCGTTTCCTTTAATTCTAGTAAACAAATAACTGAAGCCAATTCTGATTGTTCTGTCTGTGCCCCGTACTGGCGCAACATTTCGAAGCATGTTAACGCTTCTTCAAACCGACGTTCACGCAATGCAATAAATCCTTCGTCGATAAATCGCGCTGACAACTGCGGAAACAATACGACCGTACTTTCTTTTTTATCCATACGCTCGCCTCTTTTTTTAGATTTTCAATACACTTCAAAGTTAATATAACAAATGATAGTTCAGAACACAATCTTTGGAATCTGTTCGTTTTTACTGAGAAAATACCGATTTTTGCTATATAAAAATCGAATATATTGCCTAGAAATACGAAAATAGAACTTTTATAGCACATGAGGATTCTACGAGAGAAAATAAAAAACTCTCAGCTACCGGCGCGAAGAGTTTTAATGGAAAGCTTTTATAATAGTAGGATATACAAAGAGGGTTATCATTTGAAGAACAATAATTGTCATCACGATAATGCTAAAAAAGAAAATAGACTTACTACGTTTCATTAATACTATAATAATCATTATCGTACTGATGATTAAACACATAAAAAATACACTTATGCTTGAACTTAATAATCCAATTGGAAACATAAATAATAAAACAACACTACAAATTCCAATAATACCAAGTAACCATTCCATCCCTTATCCCCTTAAATCTTTATTTATGCAATTAATTGTTTTATCACATTAATCATATCCATCAATTTATCATAGGCAACAACTCCAAAAGCAATTGATAAGGCTGTTATAGCTAAACCTTTCACTATTTCTTCCCCTCACTTCGTCTATGTTGCCTTTATTATAAAATTTTCAGAAATAGTTACCATCGAATTTTCTTACATATACCTTACAGAATTGTAAGATTCCTCAAAAAACACTTCTCTCATGTTATAATAAACTCGAAATGATTCAGAAATTTCAAAACGAAAGGGCGATATACAATGTTTAAAAAAGTAGCAGCTGATATGCTTGGTTTAAGTGATATTGGGTCCGTTATTACCCCTGCTGATTACGATAAAGTAGATGCTGATGATTATGTCATGCATGAAGAAAACGAAAAAATTTATTTTTTAATCAAATCAAAAACAGATGAGTATTGCTTTACAAATACAGCTCTTATTCATGTTGACGGAACAAGTGCGGTAAGTAAGAAACGTACACTTCGCCGTTATAATTACAACACTCATAAAATTTCTAACGTTCTACTTGAAACAGCAGGGACAGTAGACTTAGATATTGAGATTAAATTTAATATGGGCGGAGAGCATTACTCCATCGACATACATAAAAAACATATTGAAGAAGTAAAAGATTTATATAAGGCACTTCTGAAGATCGCAGAAATCACTCACGAAAATGATATCGCAACGCAATACGCACATAAGAGCCTAGAAATGGCATCTTCTACATTAGGCAACGTAAGAAATGCCGAAGTAGATCTAGCAGCACAATTTAAAGAAATTAATCAAATTGCGTTCAATTGGCTTGTTGATACAAAAAAACAATATAATGTAAAAGATTTTGGCTTTGTATTTGAGAAGTTTATTAACAATTAACCTAAACTAATTTTGCTTTTAATTCTTTTTCTAATAACTATAGTTTTTCTTTAAAATTCATTGAAAACATAAAAAACTGCACCCCAATTGTTAGTTGTGTCTAACAATTGGGATGCAGTTCAAATTTGCGATTCCTAAAATTTTTATTTATTCGCTCCGTTTATGACACTAAGCGAATTGTTAAGTGCAGATTTGCACTTGTTGACATCAGGGTTTGATGAACGAACTGCTGCTAATACACTGTCAATAGTTCCATCAATTTTAGTCCATGTTGTGCCATCTATTTTTCTAAGTTTAGGCTCCGCTGCGTCCCATTCATGTTCCAAATCGTCAGCCCCTTTTTTCGCCGTAGTAAAATCATTTGAGTTTACATGGTTTAGCATATCACTTTCAATTTTAACAAAATCCGTTAATTGTCCAGCTAATGTAGTTTGTGCAGAGCCGGCTTGCGGCGCTATATTATTACTGCGCCAAACATAACCGCCTATGCCAACAACTAAGAAAATGCACAGTACCACAATGGTTTGTGTCAAAACATTTTTCTTGTTTCCATTCGCTTGGTTTGTTTCTGCTGTATCACTTTTTGCCTTTGTATCAACTTTTGTAACAGCAAGAAAAATGATTATCGCTAAAATAGCTATAAGAAAAATTACACTAGTAACTGTTGTCCCCAAACCTAACCCGCCATTATTTTTTGGTTGAGATAGGTAATCCCCTAATGATGCTCCGAGTGGACGAGTAAGAATATACGCAATCCAAAACGCTAATACTCCATCAAGTTCCAAAAATTTCCATGCTAAAAATACACAACCAATTATAATAATGACTATTATTCCTGTGTAAAGATAACCAAGACCGAGTTGTTCGGAATATAAGTCTCCGACTGCTGTTCCAAGTGCAAATGTGAAAAGAATGGTAAGCCAATAGAAAACTTCTCTTTTTCTTGTATAAACCGAGTGTATCGAGAGTGTTTTTTCACTGAGATACCAAAAAAGAAAAGTTAAACCTAGCAGCACGGAGAAAACTACCGTACTAACCTCAAGAGGTACTCCCATATTGTCTGTCAAATTATCAGTTACCAACGTTCCAAATACGCTTATAAGAACAACAGTGAGCCAATAAATGCCTGGAACATATTTAGTTGCTCTGAATTGAAGGTACAATACAACGAAAAATGCTATTCCCATAATTATGGTAGTGAGAGTTAAACCAAATCCAAGGTTGAAATTTAAGAAATCAGCAAATGTTTCACCGACAGTTGTACATAAAATTTTGATGATCCAGAAGAAGATCGTGACTTCTGGAACCTTACTCAACATCTGCCGGCCTAGTGACGGGGCGGCAGCGACTTCATCAGAAACGGAAAATTTTTTTGCCAATGAACTCATCTCCTTTTTATTGTATTTAAGCCGATAATCAATGTCTCAAACCATTTCATGATTCTCGTTTATTCATTTGATGGCTATTATAAGATCTAGTCCCAACTTTAATATCTTTTAATGAAATTCGTCTGAAAATCAAATTAAATCTAAATGAGAAATTTATTAAAAATTACTGTAGCATCATGAAAAAGGAAAGCATCCTTCATAACAAGTTCTCTTCTAAAGGACAAAAGTTAAAAAACAAATAAAATAACAATCATTAACACTAAAAAAAGCATCGGTTTTATCACCGATGCTTTTTTTAGTGTTAAATAGCACAATTACTATTTCTTATTTAAACCAAACAAAAAACCTTGTCATCGAAAGATAACAAGGTTTTTTTAGCGTCCCAGGAGAGATTCGAACTCCCGACCGACGGCTTAGAAGGCCGTTGCTCTATCCTGCTGAGCTACTGGGACATGGAGCGGGTGAAGAGAATCGAACTCTCGACCAGAGCTTGGAAGGCTCTTGTTTTACCACTAAACTACACCCGCATGATATGAAATTTTTGCTAATGTCTCATCGACAGTTTTTATTATATTATTATCAATAATCAAAGTCAACATTTTTTTAAAATAGGGTGAAGAAAAGTTTTTCACCCTATTTTAAACGTTTTTTCCGCTACAGTTGCACCATCTAATGTAAGAAAACGAATATCTATTTCGCTTTCTTGTATTTCGAGTAAAGCAAATGTTTTTTCTCTTCGCGAGCGCGGCAAGAGAATACTTCCTGGATTGATAAACAATATATCATCTATGATTTCTACTCCCAATATATGCGAATGACCGAAGCAAACAATATTTGCCTCAGCTTCTTTCGCACGATATAAAAGTGTTTGCAGCGTCATTTTAATATTGTATAAATGGCCATGCGTTACAAGAAAACGTGTGCTTTGCACATCTGTGATGATGTCATTTGGAAAATCACCAACAAAATCACAATTTCCTTTCACCACATGAAACCCTTCTAGTTCAGAATGATGAGATGTTAATTCAGAATCACCGCAATGAATCATCACATCTACGTTTCCCTCATACCGCTCTTTTAATTGCTTTAGCTCTTTCACAGAACCGTGACTATCGCTCACAATTAACGCCTTCATCGGTTTCGCTCCCTTATTATTCTTCTCCTAAAAACCATACTGGAATTTTTTCTTCTAATTTACGAAGAGCACGCCCGCGATGACTAATTTTATTTTTCTCATCGGATGACAATTCTGCCATTGCGCTTTTGTATTCTTCTACATAAAAGATTGGATCATAACCAAAGCCATTTTCCCCGCGCTGTTGTTCTAAAATCTTCCCTTCACACGTTCCGTTTACAATCAATGGTTTTTTATCTTCTTGTGGAAACGCAACGGCTAATGCGCAATAAAAACGCGCTGTCCGTTTCTCCATTGAAATATCCTTTAATTCTTCTAGAACCTTTTGAATGTTAGCTTGATCATCCTTTTCCTCTCCTGCATAACGAGCCGAACGAACCCCTGGTTTCCCCTGCAAGGCATCTACAATTAAACCTGAATCATCCGCAATGACAATTTCATCTAGCTGTTTACACAGATGTTCCGCTTTTAAAATGGCATTCTCTTCAAACGTTTCACCAGTTTCTTCTACTTCTTCAATATGAGGAAAATCATAAAGTGATTTTACTTCTAAATCAAACTTTTCAAATAGCTCCGCAAATTCACGTACTTTCCCAGCATTCTTTGTCGCTACTACAACTTGTTTCATATTTTTACCTCTATTCCATATGAGTTACAATATCGCCTAACGCTTCTTTTTGCATTTCAATAAGCTGTAAAATTCCATATTCTGCTGCATCAAGCAATTCATTCAATTCACCGCGGCTAAATGTCGCTTCTTCTCCTGTACCTTGCACTTCAACAAAATGCCCTTTGCCTGTCATAATGACATTCATATCGACATTTGCCTTAGAATCTTCTGCATAATTTAAATCTAACACAACACCATGCTCATCAACGATTCCAACAGACGTTGCTGCCAAGTAATCCTTCACTGGAATTTTTGATACTTTTCCTGCTGTTACAAGCTTCTCAAACGCTAATACCATCGCAACATACGCACCGGTAATAGAAGCAGTTCTCGTTCCACCATCAGCTTGAATGACATCACAGTCAATCCAAACCGTCTTTTCACCGAGCGCTTCTAAATCAGCCACAGCACGTAATGCTCGTCCTATTAAACGTTGAATTTCCATTGTGCGCCCTGTTACTTTTCCTTTACTCGATTCACGAATGGTACGCTGTTCCGTTGCACGAGGAAGCATGGAATACTCAGCTGTAACCCATCCCTTTCCTTCGCCCCTCATAAACGGTGGAACCCTTTCTTCAATCGTTGCTGTACAAATAACTTTCGTATCACCAACTTCAATCAATACTGATCCTTCTGGATGTTTTAAATAATTCGTATGAATATGTACACGGCGCAAATCTGATGCTTGTCTACCATCTACTCGCATAAAAATAACCCCCTTATAACTGCTACATGTTAGTATAGCCAATTTAAAAATTATGTTATGTATGACAATAAAAGAAGGGGAGTTCCCCTTCTTTTCATAAATTAAGTATATCAAATTATTTCTGTTTAAAAACTACCTGTGTTCACGTTTTGCGGACGAGCGACTGGTTTTATTAATTTATCACCTTTCTCTGTAACAAGATTCGCTTTTCCATTCACTTGAATTAACACATTTTCTACTCCTTGTTTTTCCGTTAAAGTTAATACAAGAGACTGGAGTACATAGTCAGAAATCATACTTTTACCTTTATTCCCATAAATATTTTCATTAAAGTTTAGCGTCACCGTTCCTTTTTCAAGTTTCGGCTCATTGATTAGCTTCACATCTGGATTAAAGTCGTATGTTAACGCCGATTGATGCGCTGGTCCTTTTACAAGTTCATTTACAATTGTCGCGACTTCATTTTCTTTTCCTTCTGCAATGCGGCGCGTTACTGGTACATAATAATTTTGTTTATTATTTTGCGCCAAGAAATACAACGTAACTGGTTTTGTGTTTGTAATATCAGCCACTTGCTCATCATCAAAGTTAATGCCATTTGCCCGGCTTAATCCATTACCAATCGGCGTACCAGCAACAGGCATCTTCGCTAAATCTTGCCCATTCATACGAAACTTCACATTCTTCACTTCTTTAAACTGCGTTAATGTCCAAGTAACTGCTTCTACAATACGGCGTTCTTCTTCTTTTTTATAATTTTTCAGTTCTTTAGAAAAATCAACAACCGCTGTCCCGTTTTTCACATCAACTGTCATTTCAGTATCTGCGGGAAGTACAGCTTGAAATCCATTTGGCAATAAATTTGTTACTGGTCCATCTTTCACTAAATATTGTAATGATTGCTTAATGACCGCATTATTTTTCGGAGCAGGTAACTGCACCGTTTGCGGCACAACATAACCATTTTTATCTACGAGATATAAATCTTGTTTTATCGTTTCCCCTTGCTTCGCTGTTTCTTTCTTCTCACCGTCTGTATAGGTAACTTTCTTAGGTGGATCAATTTGCTCTGTTTCTTTTTCCTTACCAAACAATCCGCATCCTACTAATAAAACTGTACTTAATGTAGCACAAACAAGCCATTTGAAAGTCGATTTAGGCATACGCTTTCCTCCTAAAAATCTAAGTTTGTACTACATGTATACGAGCTCAACTTTCACTTTAGAACAAGCGATGACAACTTATCTCTTCTAAAAAATACCTGCGCAAAGTTTTATATCATGGTCAAAAACTTACTCCTTACCTCTATTGGAATATTTTCAGTCTCTTTACTAACGTCTCCGTATTATTCTTTCGCGATAAAGTGAAACTTCCATCAGTGGGGCTTTATCCCTCACTGATGGTTAGTTGTACCAATCGGGCTTTTACGGGCAGTTCCCCACCTATCTTCTTTGCTTCTCTCTGAATCTTGAGGTGGGGGTCTCACTGCCCGTTAATGCGGGATAAAGTGAAATTTTCATTAGTTGAGGCTTCATCCCCCATCCATCTTTTTTAGTTTCTCTGAATCTTGAAGTGTGGTCTTACTACCTACAACTAGTAAGATAAAATTATCAAATGTAAAAGAAGATTACAGCAAATTATGTGCAAATTTGAACAATTTATGAATCCTCCAAAACTGTGATAAATATCACATCTCCTTATTTTCTAAAACTTTTATAATACAAGTATCAAAGTTTGTTAAATATTTCACATATAAGAAGGGACATGAATATGAAAACACGTTTAGTCATGATTGGGAATGGTATGGCTGGAATACGCTGCATCGAAGAAATTTTAAAACAAAACAATACGTTATACGACATTACCATTTTTGGAGATGAACCGCACCCGAACTACAATCGTATTATGCTCTCCCACGTCCTACAAGGAAAAACAAATATGCAAGATATCATTATGAACGAATACAGTTGGTACGAAGAAAATGATATTACGTTGTATACAAATGAAAAAGTACTTCATATTCATCGGGAAGAACAAGTCATTGTTACAGAAAAGAATCGTCTTGTTATGTACGACAAGCTCATTATCGCAACAGGCTCCAGTGCTTTTATCTTACCTGTGGAAGGTTCAAATCTCCCTGGTGTAACAGGATTTCGCACAATCGAAGATACACAATTTATGATGGATACGGCTAAGCAATATAAAAAAGCAGTTGTCATTGGCGGCGGATTACTTGGTTTAGAAGCCGCACGAGGGCTTATTGATTTAGGAATGGACGTGCATGTTGTTCATTTAATGCCACACTTAATGGAGCAACAACTTGATGCTAAGGCAGCTTCATTACTGCGTGAAGACTTAGAATCACAAGGTATGAAGTTCCTTATGGAAAAGAAAACGGTAAAAATTCTTGGTACAGACCACGTTGAGGGCATTCAATTTGCAGAGGGCGATATTGTAAATTGTGATTTAATCGTCATGGCTGTTGGAATACGCCCAAATACAAAGTTAGCAAAAGACGTTGGTTTACTTGTGAACCGCGGCATTATAGTCAATGACTATATGCAAACAAATGACCAATCCATCTATGCGGTTGGTGAATGTGCAGAGCATAAAGGGATTGCCTACGGTCTTGTTGCACCGCTCTATGAGCAAGGTGCTGTATTAGCAAAACAGATTACAAATACACAAACAGATGGATATACAGGCAGCATCGTCGGTACACAACTGAAAGTTGCGGGATGCGATTTATTCTCCGCTGGTCAAATTTATGAAGATGAGGTAACAAAAGTAATCTCCATATTTGACGAATGTACACGTTCCTATAAAAAAGTACTAATCCGAGACAATAAAGTTGTTGGTGTTGTTTTATATGGTGATACAGCTGACGGCACACGCCTCTTCAGCATGTTAAAAAAAGAAGAAGATATACAAGAATATACATCAGCTTCTCTTCTTCACAAAGCTGGTGAAGATAGCGGGCTTGATATTGCAAGTATGAGTGCTGATGAAACTGTTTGCGGATGCAACGGTGTCACAAAAGGAGCCATTGTTCACGCTATTTTAGAACAAGACCTAACGACATTTGAAGAAGTAAAAGGATGCACAAAAGCTGCAGGATCCTGCGGTAAATGTCGCCCAGTTGTTGAACAAATTCTATCTCATACACTTGGAGATAATTTTGATGCTTCTACTCAGGCTGCAGGTATGTGTGGGTGCACAACATTATCTCGCGATGAAGTTGTAGCAGCAATTCATGAGAAAGGTTTAAAATCACCGAAAGAAGTGCGAAACGTCCTTGACTTCGCGCACGAAGAAGGCTGTTCAAAATGCCGGCCTGCATTAAATTATTATTTACGTATGGCCTGCCCAGAAGAGTATGCCGATGATAAAGCATCCCGCTTCGTTAACGAAAGAATGAATGGAAATATTCAACATGACGGAACATTTTCTGTTATTCCACGTATGTACGGCGGCGTTACAACAGCAGATGATTTAATGAAAATTGCAGAAGTTGCGAAGAAGTACGACGTTCCACTCGTGAAAATAACAGGCGCAAGCCGCATCGGTTTATATGGGGTTAAAAAAGAAGATTTACCAAAAGTGTGGGCCGACCTCGGTATGAACTCTGGCTATGCCTACTCGAAGTCCCTTCGCAATGTAAAATCATGCGTTGGATCTCGTTTCTGCCGCTTCGGTACAAAAGATTCATTAGGACTTGGCATGTTGCTTGAACAGTCATTAGAAATGGTAGATACGCCACATAAAATGAAAATGGGTGTAACAGGTTGCCCGCGTAACTGTGCGGAAGCATTAACGAAAGACTTCGGTGTCGTTTGTGTTGAAAATGGCTTCCAACTTTATATCGGTGGTAATGGCGGTACAGAAGTGCGTGAAGCTGATTTTGTAATGATTGTCCCTTCGGAGGAAGATGTACTTCGCATTGCCACAGCTTACGTACAATACTATCGTGAAACTGGTATTTACGGCAAACGTACAGCTCCTTGGGTAGAGCGAATGGGCTTACACCACATAAAAGAAGTACTGCAAGATGAAAATATGGTCGCTATGCTAAATGAACGTTTCCAAAAAGCACGTAGCACATATGAAGAGGCTTGGGGACAAGCACTAGAAACGCAATCATTAAAAACGATGTATGAAGTAGAGATTGTAAAGTAAGGAGCGATTCGTATGTTACAAACGAAAGAAAAAATAAAAATCATGCATGCTGTAGATCTTCCCGTACAAATTGGTAAGGAAGTGCGAATAAAGGATATGTCTATTGCCTTATTTCGCCTTGCAAACGGCGACATTCGTGCTGTAGAAAATCGGTGCCCTCATAAAAATGGACCTTTAGCGGAAGGTATTGTTTCTGGTGAATTTGTCTTTTGTCCACTGCACGATTGGAAAATTTCATTACTGACAGGTGAAGTACAAAAACCTGATGATGGTTGCATTCAAACGTATGAAGTACAAGTTATTGATGGCGATATTTATATATACATGTAACTTACACAAGGAAGCCTCTTCTCGGCTTCCTTTCCAGTAAAAACAGATGAGGTGTAGAGATGAACGGATACGTATATTTAGTCGGTGCAGGACCTGGTGATGAAGGGCTTATTACAAAAAAAGCGATGGAGTGTTTACAAAAAGCAGATATTGTTTTATATGACCGCTTATTGAATCAAAATTTACTTCGCTATACGAAGTCAACATGTGAACTTGTCTATTGCGGAAAAATGCCAACAAATCATATTATGCGCCAAGAAATGATTAACGCTCATTTACTTCAATCTGCCAAAGAAGGTAAGACCGTTATTCGCTTAAAAGGCGGAGATCCCTCTATCTTTGGCAGAGTTGGTGAAGAAGCAGCCGCTTTAGCAGCAGAAAACATTCCATATGAGATTGTACCAGGTATTACATCTAGCATCGCCGCTAGCGCGTATGCCGGCATCCCTCTCACCCATCGCGATTACAGTAATAGCGTGACATTACTAACTGGTCATACAAAGGGACCGATTCAGGATCATGTAAACTACAACTCACTCTTAAATAGTGATACTGTTGCCTTTTACATGGGCATTAAAAATTTACCAATCATTTGTGAAAACCTATTACAAACAGGAAAGAAAAAAAATACACCAGTAGCAGTCATTGAATGGGGTACAACAGGAAGACAGCGAGTCGTTACAGGTACCCTATCCACAATTGTTGACAGAGTCAAAAAAGAACACATTTCAAATCCTTCCATGACAATTGTTGGAGATGTCGTATCCTTGCGAAAACAAATTGCTTGGAAAGAACATAAGCCACTACACGGAAAAAAAGTTTTGCTCGCCTCTTCATCAAATAAAACAAGTAAAGCAGAGCAAAAGTTACAAGAAGCCGGAGCAGAAACATATCAGATTCCAACTTTCAAAAAACAAGAATACACATTAACACAGGAACAACTCCGTGAAATATTTGACGCTAAACGTCTTGTTTTTTGTTCAGCCGAAAGCGTAGCAATTTTGTTGCAATCATGTGCACAACATCGTAAAGATGTTCGTTCCTTACAGGGGGAACTGCAGTATATGAATAGCGGCACTCAAGAAGCACTCATGCAATATGGACTCTTCGGTGAACCAGCAAAATTTTCTACAGAATCAACTGTGTATTTAGGGCGAAACATCAATCGAATTGCCGTTATTCAAGAAAAAATCGGCCCCGGTTCTTATATAATGACGCATGAATATAAAATAGATCATCGTTTTGATGAAATTCATACACGTATGCTCTCTGAATTTACATGGGATAGCATTGTATTTGAAGGACGCGCCGCAATTGATACATTTATAGCAGAAGCTAAACGCCTTGGTTTCACGCATATTTTCAATTTACCATTCTCGTATACAGATGAACTCACTTTGCAGTATGCAAATAAAGTCGGATTACAGAACATTGATTATGAATTACAAGCTATTTTTAATGAGAAAGAAGTGGCGGCACAATGAAAGGGATTGTTTATATTGGGCACGGTAGCCGATTACAAGAAGGAAATGAACAATTCATTCACTTTGTCCAGTCCGTTATAAAAGAGCGGAGTGAAAATATCCAAAAAATTGGCTTTCTTGAACTCACTACACCAACTGTCCAGGATGCGATTACAGAAGCGATTCTAGACGGAGCAACTGAAGTTTTACTTGTCCCTGTTTTATTATTTGCAGCTGCTCATTATAAACGTGACGTTCCTTTTGAAATTAAGCAAATACAAAAGCGCTATCCGCATATTACATTTTCAGTTGTACCACCTTTTAGTACACACCCGCTCATGATTGAACTTGTAATCAAAAGAATATATGAAGCCATGCCCACACAAGGTAGCGAAATTCTACTCGTCGGCCGAGGTAGTAGTGATTCTCAGCCTATACATGAATTGCAGCAAATCGGATCAGCAGTTGAGCGAAAAATCGGCATGCCCGTTTCCTGCTCTTTTTTAACAAAAGGAGCACCTTCTTTTACCGAAGAACTCAATGGCATAGCATCATCAGCTCAACATGTATATGTCATGCCATACCTTCTCTTTACTGGATTACTACTTCGGAAAATTGAGCGCCATGCACACACATATACGAACGTTACAACATGCAACTGCCTTCAATTTGATCCCTATATGAAGTCCGCATCATTAGAACGAATGGAGGAATATATACATGTGCGATCTATATCCTCTTATATTTAATCTACAAGGTAAAATCGTTGTCATCATTGGCGGTGGCAAAATCGCATACCGAAAAGCGGTTGGATTAAAGGATACAGGAGCCATTGTCACTGTTGTGAGTCCAGACATTTGTGAGGAAATGGAGAAGCTCTCCTATATTACATGGAAACAAAAAGCATTTACAGAGGAAGATATAAAAGATGCTCATCTCATTTATGCTGCAACAAATCATCACGATGTAAATATGATGGTCAAACAAGCAGCACATGATTTTCAGTGGGTTAATATCGTAAGTGATGGTACGCAATCATCTTTTCACACACCCGCAATTATTCGAAATAACGAGTATATTGTAAGTATATCTACTTCAGGTAAAGATCCAGCATTTGCAAAACAAATCAAACAAAAACTAACAGCTGTTCTTTCACAACTTATAAAGTTCAACTAATCAGACTCTTACGAGCAGTAACTTTCATTCACCCTTGAACTACACTACAATCCAAATAATGAACTTTCCCTCAAAGTGGCTACTATTCGGGGTACAATTCAGTAAAACCAAAGACCATCCTTTCATTTTCAGATACACACTGAATAAGGATGGTCTTTTTGTCTTTTTATATTATTCTCTTAATTTGATAGCTATGAAAACAGCCTCTTTATAAAATGATATGCTTCACATTCTCAATTGGTTGCCCAAACCATTTGGAAGCAATTTCTTTAAACACATCAATTTCTCCTGTTGTTAAAAAAAGATGATCACTTTGCTCTTCTCTGTCATGCAGCATCTTACTATGATATAAAATGGTGCTCACTTCACGAGCTGTTTCATCACCTGAACTAATCAATTGTACAGAATCACCCATGACCCGTTTAATAACTGGCCCTAAAATTGGATAATGCGTACATCCTAAAATCAGCGTATCGATTTCAGTTTGCTTCAATGGTTGTAGCGTTTCTCTTACCACTTCATACGTCATTTCACTCTCAAAATTCCCGCTTTCTACAAGCTCAACGAACGGTGGACAAGCTAAACTCTCTACTAATACGCGGTTGTTAATTGATTTTAGTGCCTCTTCATACGCACCACTTTTCACTGTTCCAATCGTACCTATTACACCAACATGGTACGTATTTGTCATTTTAAGTGCAGTGCGCGCACCGGGGTGGATTACCCCTACCACTGGGATAGACAATTTTTTTTGCATTTCTTCAAGTACAACTGCTGTCGCAGTATTACAAGCAATGACAAGCATTTTAATATCCTGCGCCAATAAATACTCTGTCATTTCCCATGTGAATTGTCTCACTTCTTCACGCGATCGCGGACCGTACGGGCAACGTGCTGTATCTCCTAAATATATAATTCGCTCTTTCGGTAATTGCCGAATTAACTCTTTCGCTACTGTTAATCCACCAACACCTGAATCAATTACACCAATCGCTCTATTCAAAACAATCGCCCCGTTTTCTCTTTCATCATCTAAGCGTACATTCCCAAATCGTGCACTCATTCATCAGTACAACACACATAGACTAATAGAAGGTTCACTTCATCCCATTCTAACAGGTAGTAAAACTTCCAATTCAAGATTCCGAGAAATCAAAGAAGGGAGGAAGAAGATAACTGCCCATAAGAGCCCGATTGGTAAGAGCTTTCCATCAGTTTGGAAATAAAGATCCCCCACTGATAGAAGCTTCACTTTATGTACATGTTAGACCTTTTTATTCTCCTCCTTTTTCTAGTAATTTGCAAGATACAAAAATAACCGGCTTTTACTTATATAAAAGCCGGCTTCATCCCTATAATTCAAGCTCTCCCATACGAAGGAGCTCAACAACCGCTTGTGAACGTCCCTTAACCCCTAACTTTTGCATTGCATTTGATATATGGTTACGTACGGTTTTTTCACTAATAAAAAGTTCACTTGCAATTTCTTTTGTTGTTTTATCTTGAACAAGTAACTCAAACACTTCTCTTTCTCTTTTTGTGAGCAACGGTTTGGATTGATATTCTTTTTCCTTCAATTGGTATAACCCTCCTTGCTTAAGCCAGAGCTGTATATGTGTAAGTTGGGTGTTTATTTAGTCATGATATTGTATGAATAGAGGTAAGTGGTGGTGAATAAAAACAAAGAGAAATTCCATGTTTTAATTATAAAAAAGTTGTTTGTATTTCATTTTTATTCTTCTCTGTTTTATACAATGTCCCATTAAATAAAAACTCCCCATTTATTACCTCTTTCCTTACTAAATATTTGGCTACAAGACGCTCATACTACATAGTATCTATTCATGGAAATTTTGCATATTGGTGGTGTAAATATGTTTTCTACAGTCAAAAGATTTTTAATTGGGAGACCGTTAAAATCAACAGCATTAGGAGAGCAGAAGTTAAATAAATTAAAAGCGCTGGCTATCCTGTCTTCTGATGCGCTTTCCTCAGTTGCATATGGAACAGAACAAATATTAATTGTTCTTGTAACAATTGGAGCAGTTGCATTTTGGTACTCCATTCCTATCGCTGTCGGTGTTTTAGTTCTATTGGCAGCACTTATTTTATCATACCGACAGATTATCTATTCTTACCCACACGGGGGCGGAGCTTATGTAGTTTCTAAAAGAAATCTAGGCGTAAATGCAGGCCTCATCGCCGGTGGGTCATTGTTGGTAGATTATATCCTTACCGTAGCAGTAAGTGTATCAGCAGGAACAGATGCCATTACATCTGCGTTTCCGACTTTACATCGGTACACCATTCCTATCGCTGTTATACTCGTTATTCTTATTACAATTCTCAATCTTAGAGGGGTAACGGAATCTGCCTCTGTATTAGCTTATCCTGTCTATCTCTTTGTGCTAGCGCTCGTTATTTTAATTATTGTTGGGATGTTTAAAATTACATCTGGACAAGCACCGGCCACTTTGCACACACCTATTGGTACAGCAGTACCTGGAATTACATTATTCTTCTTATTAAAGGCATTCTCATCCGGGTGTTCTGCATTAACGGGTGTTGAAGCAATTTCCAACGCCATTCCAAACTTTAAAGAACCCGCTGCTAAAAATGCCGCCAATACATTAGTCATGATGGGAGCGATTCTTGCCGTTTTATTCACTGGCATTACCTTTTTAGCATATTGGTACGGCATTGCTCCTAAACATACTGAAACTGTTGTTTCTCAAATCGCTTCCAATGTATTTGGAAGAAACTTTGTTTACTACTTTATTCAAGGAGCAACTGCTCTTATTTTAGTGTTAGCTGCCAATACCGGATTCTCAGCATTTCCATTGTTAGCTTACAACTTAGCATCAGATAAATATATGCCTCGCATGTATTTGATGCGTGGTGATCGCTTAGGGTATTCAAACGGTATTATCACACTCAGTTTTGCTTCCATTATTTTAATTATTACGTTTCACGGGAAAACCGAACATTTAATTCCATTGTACGCAGTGGGTGTATTTCTCCCTTTCACCTTGTCACAAACAGGTATGATTATAAAATGGATTCGGGAAAAACCAGAAGGGTGGTTACCAAAATTACTCACTAACTTATTAGGAGCACTCATTTCCTTAACCGTACTGCTCATTTTCTTTGTTACAAAATTTATGCAAGTTTGGGCCATTTCCATATTTTTACCTATTATTGTATTTACCTTCCATCGCATTTATAAACATTATGACGCAGTAGGTGAACAACTACGTATAAACCCTAATGAATCACCTCAAAAAATCGAGGGCAACGTCGTCATCGTACCTATTGCTGGAATTACAAAGGTAGTGGAACAATCGCTCAATTACGCTGAATCTATTGGAGATACTGTCATTGCTGTTTACGTAGCCTTCGACAAAGAAAGCGAGATCAAAATGCAGGAGAAATGGAAGGCGTGGCAACCCAACATTCGTCTTGTTACAGTGGTTTCTTCTTACCGAAGCTTAATGAGACCCATAAAAAAATTAGTAACTACAATTCAAGATAAAGCAAACGAGGAACATTATGCAGTTACCGTTCTCATCCCGCAATTTATTACGAAAAAAAATTGGCATAACTTTTTGCATAACCAATCGAGTGTTTTACTAAGGATATATCTTTTGTACAAAAAGAATGTTATTGTTTCAACTGTCCCGTATCGATTTAAAAAATAAAGATGCTTTATCCTTATAGAAAACCAAAAGCAATGATTAAAAATAGATCATTGCTTTTGGTTTATTATTTTCCCATGCAAACATACAAAATCAGAAAAAACAGTAACCATATAAAGCGAATCTTCCATCAGTTTTCCATCACCTATCTTCCTTACCCCTCTCTGAATCTTGAGGTAGTGGTCTTACTGCCTACAAGTAGCGGGATAAAACTGTAATCTTCCCCTAAAAACCATAATATAATTCGATAGCCCCTACTTTTTCCATATAGGATAAAAACATAAAACATTCACTTCTACATAAAAAAATGATGAATAATGAAAAGGAGAGGATTTCATTATGGATAAAAAACTATGCAAATCTTCAACAGATAAAGTGTTTATCGGTGTTTGTGGTGGCTTAGGAGAATATTTCGGTGTGGACACAAATATGATCCGTATTCTGTGGCTGATCGCAATCTTATTTTTCGGAACAGGCTTTTTAGCTTATTTCATTCTTATGTTGCTTATGCCACAATCTCATGAATAAAGTGACCGGTGTCTTTTATGTATTTTAAGGTGAATCTTTCATTGTTACATGTAGAACTGCTATTTCATTCCTATTCTTATAAAACGAAAGAAAACAGCATAATTATCTTTTCCGCAAGTTGCTTTTTACTCAATATAAAAGCAACTTGTTTTTATGTTGACAAAGAATAATAGTTGTAACTATAATAGTTACATAAAGTTGTAACCAAATTAATTACAACTAAATTAAAAATAAATGCATTTTTATATAAAACAAAGTGGAAAAGGAGAATGATTATGAAACTTGCAGTAGTAGGCGCAACTGGTAACATCGGAAAACAAATTATTGAAGAAGCTTTAACACGCGGACACGAGGTAACAGCGATTGTTCGCGATGCATCTCGCGTAGAAACAGCACATGAAAATTTACATGTTGTAACAGGTGATATTTTCAATGCAGACAGTATTGCAAAAGAAGCAGTAAATCACGATATTTTAATTAGCGCATTTGGCCCTAAACATGGTGAAGATGAGAAACTTGTAGAAGCAACGCACTCTTTATTAGAAGCAGCAAAACAAGCTGGTGTTTCTCGTCTTGTAGCTGTTGGAGGCGCAGGCAGCTTAGAAGTAGCGCCTGGTTTACAAGTTGTTGATACACCAGATTTCCCAGCAGAGTGGAAACCAATCGCATTAGCACACCGCGATGCTCTAGAAGTATATAAACAATCTGATTTCAATTGGACGAATTTAAGTCCTGCTGCGATGATCGAACCAGGTGAGCGTACAGGTAAATATGTCACAGGAACAGATCAACTATTAACAGACGAAAACGGTGAGAGCCGAATTACAATTCCAAACTACGCTGTTGCTTTATTAGACGAAGTAGAAAACCCACAATTTTCTCGTCAACGTTTTACAGTACGTAACGCCTAATAAAGTGAAACTTCCCTCAGTGGTTGTTTTCTTCACCCCCCACTGAGGGTTAGTTGAACCAATCGGGCTTTTACGGGCAGTTATCCTTCTCTCTGAATCTTGAGAGGACCTTACTGCCCACGAATAGCAGGATAAAAAAGAACCTAGCCTTCCATCAATACAAGGCTAGGTTCTTTTATTGTTGTATCTTCTCTTCTAAATTTGTGACGAGCTGTTTTACCTTTACATTTGCAAGGACATTTTCCATCGCGTCTTGCGCTTGCAATAATATAATTTCTAACACAGTTTGAATATTAGCTCCAACTGGGCATTCCACATTTGGATTATCGTGAAAAGAAAATAAATGCCCTTCTTCTACAACTTCAACCGCTTTATATACATCAAGTAACGTAACTTCATTTAAATCACGAGCTAAGGAAGTACCACCTTTTCCAGCTTGTACATCAACTAATCCCGCTTTTTTTAACATTCCTGTAATTCGGCGAATAACGACTGGGTTTGTATTGACACTGCCAGCAATCCATTCAGATGTACATCGAGATTTTTTATCGACTTCTAGCAATGTTAACATATGAACAGCTACTGTAAAACGACTACTAATCCCCACTTGTATCCCCCTCCTTTATGTTCATTCTCTCTCATCTATTTAAAAATAACGTATCCTTTATTATATACTATTTTCCTTCATCATATAAAGTAAAAAACATTATACATACTATGTATAGACTCATAATTGTAACAGAAAAATATATTGGAAGTCCCTTGAAAATATTCACATACACACCTAGGAGGATACGTATGCAAAACAAACGAAAGTTTGCAACTCTACTATCTGTTGCATTATTATCAACATCCTTGACAACTTACGAGGTTACAGCAAAAGAAGCAACAGTCAAACTAACAGATCAACAAATAATGGCTAATTTATGGTATCAAACAGCTGGTGAAGCAAAAGCATTATACCATCAAGGCTACAACATCGGCACACTTAAGCTAGATGCTGCTCTTGCAAAAGGGACAAGCAAGAAGCCAGCTGTTGTACTAGACTTAGACGAAACCGTTTTAGATAATAGTCCATACCAAGCAATGACAATAAAAACAGGAAAAGGCTATCCTTATAAATGGGATGAATGGGTTAATCAAGCAGATGCAGCAGCTCTTCCTGGTGCACTTGATTTCTTAAAATATGCAGAATCAAAAGGTGTAGACATTTATTACATTTCAAATCGTAAAACAAATCAACTAGATGCAACCGTTAAAAATTTAGAACGCATTGGTGCCCCGCAAGCAAAGACAGAGCATATTTTACTACAAGAACCGAAAGAACAAGGAAAAGAAAAGCGTAGAGAACTCGTTTCAACAACGCATAATATCGTCTTATTATTTGGTGACAATTTATCAGATTTCAGTGGATTTGATGCAAAATCTGTACAAGATCGTAATAAAGCAGTAGAAGAAACGAAAGACCAATTTGGCGAGAAATTCATTATTTTCCCAAATCCAATGTACGGCGATTGGGAAGGCGCTTTATATAACTATGACTTAAAAAAATCAGATGCAGAAAAAGATAAAATTCGCAGGGACAACTTGAAATTATTCGAAGTAAAAGAATAAGGGACGGCACTACGCCACCCTTTATTTTTTATCTTTTATAAGAGGTAAAATAAATAATTCTACTCGTCTATTTTTCACTCTTCCTTCCGGTATATCATTCGGTGCGACAGGACGATATTCTCCGTAGCCAATTGCACTAAATTTTTCCGGAAGCAGTTGTTTATTTTGGAGCAATACTTGCATAAAATTAACAGCGCATTAAGTGCAGCTTCTTTCAAAAACATTCCTAATACAACGGCAACTATCCCAAGGATAATTCCAATGATTGATGCCAAATTCATCGTTGTTCCCTCCTAGATTATTCGATACAATAAGAAGCTACATATTACAACATAATCGTTATATATATCTATATATATATTATAAATGAAATAGAATTCATAAAAAGTTGCAATGTGCCATTTTAAACAAAATCATGAAGAAATCGACTTTTTTTTACAAATTTTTTTCAATTTTGTTACATGAGGGCTCCTTTATTCCTTTTTATATACGATAGACTTATAATGTAAAAAGATAATAAAATACAAGTATTTTAGAAAGGAATAAATCGGTTAAAAATTATGAAAAAAACAATTATGAAAAGAACAATCTTAATTTCAATTATGATTCTCATTGTTATTTCTTTAATAAATTTTGGTTCCAAAGCTTTTACAGGAAATATACATAATCAAGCAGAAGCAGTTGAAACAAATCAGCATGCTGAACATCCAAAAGAGAAGATTCCTCCATTCCCAAAAGCAAGCGCAACAGCTAAAAAAACCGATGATCAATATTCACTTGTAACTAACACTGATTCATTACTCGTTTTAGTAAACAAACATCGCAAACTCCCAGATTCCTACACACCACGCGATTTAACAAAACCAAATGTTCCATTTCTCAGTCTGGAAGATAAGGAAAAAACATTACTTCGCAAACCGGCAGCGGATGCCCTAGAAGAAATGTTTAAAGCAGCAAAACAGCAAGGGATTGAACTTACTGCAGTATCTGGATTTCGCTCTTACAAACGACAAGAGTCATTGCACAATACATATGTAAATCGTCAAGGAAAAAAAGCTGCTGATGCATTAAGTGCCATTCCAGGGACAAGCGAACATCAAACTGGACTTGCCATGGATATTAGCTCTAAATCAGCAAAATTTCAATTGGAGCCGATATTTGGAGAAACACCTGAAGGAAAGTGGGTAGCAGAGCATGCTCACGAATTCGGATTTGTCATTCGTTATCCAGAAGATAAAACAGACATTACAGAATATGATTATGAACCATGGCATCTTCGTTTTGTCGGCAACCCGCAGGCTACATATTTATATGAACATCATCTGACATTAGAAGAAGCAATGGGAGACAAAAAATAAGAGGGCGACGCGCCCTCTTATTTTTTGTCTAATAACCGTTGTTTCCATTCCGCTGGCCAAGGTACTCCTTTCCCTGTTTTTTTAGAAGCTTGCACCAGTGCGCCTCGCCCCATCAAACAAATCTCTCCTGCTTCGTTCCTTACCATATAATGCAAATCCAAAGAAGAATTTCCGACGTTCTCAGCTTTTACATACACTTTTAAGTTCTCATCAAAGAACACTTGTTTCAAAAAATTACATTGTAAATCCGCCACTACAATCATTGTTTCCGATGCTTCATGTACCCACTCTTGCATAAAGCCAAGCTCTTTAAAAAACTCAATACGAGCTTCTTCAAAATAAGTAAACGCAACACCGTTATTCATATGTCCAAACATATCTGTTTCACTAAAACGAACCTTTATAGGGATGTAAAATGAAAATGTACTTTCCCATTGCTCAAAGTGTTCAATATAATGAATCTTCTTCATAATTATTCATCTCCTTTAAAATTTCTCTCATTTTATATTATTTGATTTTTCTGAATTAAAAACCTATAAAATTACGATCTATTAAGGTAAGAATAAGTATACTCAGATGTAAACATATAATTAAGTAACTTAAATAAGAATGATATAAATATTGCCTCTTCAAACTGAAGAGGCAATATAGATTAGATTAATAGTTATTGTCACTACCAAAGAAATCTTTAAATGATTGAATCGTTGTATCACGATTTAAAGCCGCAATCGATGTCGTTAATGGAATTCCTTTTGGACAAGATTGTACACAGTTTTGTGAGTTACCGCAGTTTGCAAGTCCTCCATCACCCATGATTGCACGTAAACGGTCCGCTTTATGCATTTCACCTGTTGGATGTGCATTAAATAAACGTGCTTGTGAAAGCGGTGCTGGACCGATAAAATCAGATTTGCTATTTACGTTTGGACATGATTCTAAACATACACCACAAGTCATACATTTTGATAATTCATATGCCCACTGACGCTTTTTCTCTGGCATTCTTGGCCCTGGACCTAAGTCATACGTACCATCAATCGGAATCCATGCTTTAACGCGCTTTAACGCATTAAACATACGGCTGCGATCCACTTGCAGGTCGCGAACAACCGGGAATGTTTTCATCGGTTTTAAGCGAATTGGTTGTTCAAGTTGATCAATAAGCGCTGTACATGATTGACGTGGTTTTCCGTTGATCACCATAGAACATGCTCCGCACACTTCTTCTAAACAGTTCATATCCCAAGCAATAGGTGTTGTATGATTCCCTTTTGCATCAACAGGGTTACGACGAATTTCCATTAATGCCGAAATGATATTCATATTTGGGCGATATGGAATTTCAAATTCTTGATCATACTCCTGTGAGTTCGGACCATCTTGTCTTGTAATAATAAGGCGGATTGTTTTCTCAGACATGTTGCTTATCCCCCTTCTCTTCTTTCTTATCAGCTACTTCATGTTTTGAAGAATAATCACGCTTACGTGGTTGGATTAATGAAATATCAACGTCTGCGTAATGGAATGCTGGTGCATTTCCTGCTCCCTCAAACTTCGCCATTGTTGTTTTTAAGAAGTTCTCATCATCACGATCTGGGAATTCTGGTTTATAATGTGCACCGCGACTTTCATTACGGTTATATGCACCAATTGTAATAACACGAGCTAATTCAAGCATATTTGCCAGCTGACGTGTAAATGAAGCACCTTGGTTACTCCATTTCGCCGTATCGTTAATGTTAATGCGTTTATAACGCTCCATTAACTCTACGATTTTCGCATCTGTTTCTAATAATTTTTTATTTTCACGAACTACTGTTACGTTATCTGTCATCCATTCTCCAAGCTCTTTATGAAGAACATACGCATTTTCATTACCATCTAACGTTAAAATATTATTGAATTTTTCTGTTTCGATTAATTCGTTTTGCTCATATAAAGCAGATGAAACAGCATCTGATGATTTTGAAAGACCTTTCATATATTCAATTGCATTTGGTCCCGCTACCATACCGCCGTAAATCGCTGATAATAATGAGTTAGCACCTAGTCGGTTACCACCGTGCATAGAGTAATCACACTCACCTGCTGCAAACAATCCTGGAATATTTGTCATTTGTTTATAATCAACCCATAGTCCACCCATTGAATAGTGAACAGCAGGGAAGATTTTCATCGGTACTTTACGTGGATCATCACCCATGAATTTTTCATAGATTTCAATAATACCACCTAGTTTTATATCAAGCTCTTTCGGATCTTTATGAGAAAGATCAAGATATACCATGTTTTCACCGTTAATACCAAGCTTTTGCTCAACACACACATCAAAAATTTCACGCGTTGCAATATCACGAGGTACAAGGTTTCCGTATGCTGGATATTTCTCTTCAAGGAAATACCATGGTTTACCGTCTTTATATGTCCAAACGCGGCCACCTTCACCACGTGCAGATTCACTCATTAGACGTAATTTATCATCACCCGGAATTGCTGTTGGATGAATTTGAATAAACTCACCATTTGCATAATATGCACCTTGCTGATACACAGCAGATGCTGCTGTACCTGTATTAATAATGGAGTTAGTAGATTTTCCAAAGATGATACCAGGGCCCCCTGTTGCCATAATTACAGCATCAGCTGGAAAACTTTTAATCTCCATAGATTGTAAGTCTTGCGCTACGATTCCGCGGCATACACCTTCGTCATCCACAACAGCGCGTAAGAAATCCCAGCCCTCATATTTCGTAACAAGACCTGCTACTTCATGACGGCGCACTTGCTCATCTAATGCATATAATAATTGTTGTCCTGTTGTCGCACCAGCAAATGCTGTGCGGTGATGCTGTGTTCCACCAAAGCGACGGAAATCTAGTAAACCTTCTTCCGTACGGTTAAACATAACACCCATACGATCCATTAAATGAATAATACCAGGCGCTGCATCGCACATCGCTTTTACAGGAGGTTGGTTCGCTAAGAAGTCCCCTCCATAAATTGTATCGTCAAAGTGGATCCACGGAGAATCCCCTTCACCTTTTGTATTTACAGCACCGTTAATGCCGCCTTGTGCACATACAGAGTGAGAACGTTTCACCGGTACTAAAGAGAATAGTTCTACATTCACGCCTGCTTCCGCTGCTTTAATCGTTGCCATTAAGCCGGCTAATCCACCGCCAACTACAATAAGTTTCCCTTTCATGCTCTCCCACTCCTTACATGTTTGCTAGATTCGGATTAATGAACGCAAGTAATGCGCTCACCCCTACGTAAGATAACGCTAAGAAAATTGCTAATGTTACATACGTAGAAATACGCTGCGAACGTGGTGATACCGTGATACCCCAGCTAATACAGAATGTCCATAATCCATTTGCAAAGTGGAAAATAGCCGATACAACCCCTACTAAATAGAAACCAAACATAAACGGATTGCTTAAAATACTTGCCATCATATCATAGTCTACTGTTTGTCCCATTGCAGCTTGAAGGCGCGTTTGCCAAACGTGCCAAGCTAAGAAAATTAGCGTAAACACCCCTGTGAATCGTTGCAGAGCGAACATCCAGTTACGGAAATAGCTATAAGATGTTGTATTGTTCGTCGCTGTAAAAGCAATATATAAACCGTATACAGCATGATACAACAACGGCAAGAAAATCACGAAGATTTCCAATGCATACCGAAATGGAAGCATTTCCATAAAATGAGCAGCGCTATTGAAAGCCTCTGCCCCTTGTGTTGCAAAGTGGTTTACTACTAAGTGTTGTGTCACAAAGACACCAATCGGAATGACACCCATTAACGAATGCCACTTGCGAAACGTATACTCGCGGCCTTTCATGTCCCCATTACCCCCTCGAATGTTTGACTACTGTTTGTCACGTTACTTTATAACAATAGCATTTTTTCACTATTGCTATAAGAAAAACTGAAAAAATTATTCGCAATATTTCAGCATAATTTGATACCAAGTTCATTTTACTCCTATTTTTGTCGAAGCGTCAAGAAAACGTATACATAATCTGTATATAATTTTTATATTCTTTTTTCATTCTCTAAATCAGATTTTTTGCCAAGAAATAGCTGGGTTTACATATATAAAATGGTATATAATATTGGCAGTATAGAAAGTGGGGAATATTGTGAGTACAAAAAAAATCGAAAGCGAATCTTTACAAAATATTTCAATGAGTGCTTTTGCCTACGAATTGCTGCGTGAAGAATTACTCCCAGACTTAATAGGGAAAGAATTAGATGCTATTCTATATTGGGCTGGCAGAAACTTAGCACGAAAATATCCTTTAGAAACAATTGATGAAGTGATTCAATTTTTCGTAAAAGCTGGATGGGGTGACTTAACCATCATTGAACATAAACGCCGTGAAATGGAATTTAAACTAACAGGTGCTCTTATTAAGGAACGCCAACAACAAAATAGACACTCTTCTTACCAATTAGAAGCCGGGTTTATTGCAGAGCAAATTCAAAAGCAGCGTGGTGTAGTTGCTGAATCCTACGAAGAACAAAAGAAGCGTTCTGACTCTATTATGTTTCTCGTAAAATGGGATGTAAAAGATCCTGTCGAAGTGTAATGTTTATTTTATAAGTCAACTAGGCATAAAAATGTCCAGTTGACTTTTTTATTTATGTATAAACATTCGTTTTTTATTATTTTAAATCTTCTGAAATTATAACAAAAAAGAAAAGACACTGTAAACTACAATGTCTTCCCTGTTAAATACGAATGAATCGTCTCTGCTATTTTTTGCGGCATTCCTGCTTCTATAATGTCTGTAACAGACGCTTCTTTCATTTTCTTGAGAGAACCAAAATGTTTTAAAAGTGTTTTCTTCCGTTTTTCTCCGACTCCTGGTATATCATCCAATGCCGATTGAATGACAGATTTCCCATGAATTTGACGATGGAACGTAATCGCAAAGCGGTGCACCTCATCTTGAATACGCTGCAATAAGTAAAACTCTTGACTATTACGCTCTAACATAACAGGTTCAGGAGGTTCACCGATAATTAAATGTGACGTACGGTGCTTATCATCTTTAACAAGTCCTGCTGTTGGAATAGAAAGACCGAGTTCATTTTCTAACACATCACATACTGCAGCTAAATGACCTTTTCCGCCATCGATTACAATTAAATCGGGAAGAGGCAAATTTTCTTTTAAAGCACGTGTATAACGGCGGCGCACAACTTCGCGCATCGATTCATAATCATCCGGTCCTTGCACCGTTTTAATTTTATATTTTCGATACTCTTTTTTCGCAGGTTTTCCATCAATAAAGACAATCATGGCGGAAACCGGATTTACCCCTTGAATGTTAGAGTTATCAAATGCTTCAATTCTGTGCGGTGTTTCAATCCCAAGATGTTCTCCTAAGTTTTCTACAGCCTTAATTGAACGTTCTTCGTCGCGTTCAATTAAATAAAATTTTTCATTCAGCGCAATTTTAGCATTCTTACCCGCTAAATCAACGAGTTCTTTTTTCTTACCGCGTTTTGGCTGCGTTGCTTCTACTTCTAAAAATTTTTCAATCAGTTCATTATCAATGCTGCTTGGTACAACAATTTCTTTCGGCTTAAAGTGATTATTTTGTTCATAAAATTGCCCGATAAATGTCAGGAAACCTTCTTCTGGATCATCATAAATGGGAAACATCGAAACATCTCGCTCGATTAACTTTCCTTTTCGAACAAAGAAAACTTGCACACACATCCAGCCTTTATCTACCGCATAACCGAAAATATCACGGTCAACTAGATCGCTCATAATCATCTTCTGCTTTTCCATAATCGCATCCATATGAGCAATTTGATCTCGCAATTCTTTCGCTCGTTCGAACTCTAATTTTTCCGATGCTTCATACATTTTCGCTTCCAATTCTGAACGAACTTCTTTATGTCCACCATTTAAAAACTTAATAATGTCATCTACAATTTCTTTATTTTGTTCATCTGTTATCTCTTGCACACAAGGCGCTAAGCATTGTCCCATATGATAATATAGACAAACTTTATCTGGTATATTTGTACATTTCCGCAGCGGATACATTCGATCTAACAATTTTTTTGTTTCATGAGCTGACTGTGAATTTGGATACGGGCCAAAATACTTTCCTTTATCCTTTTTCACATTTCTCGTAATAAGCAAACGCGGCTGTTTTTCAGCCGTAATTTTAATAAATGGGTATGTTTTATCATCTTTTAATTGGATATTATATTTTGGATCATATTTTTTAATTAAATTTAATTCTAAAATAAGAGCCTCCAGATTCGAGGAGGTCACAATATACTCAAAGTCAACAATTTCTCCGACAAGACGTAGTGTTTTCCCATCGTGTGAACCAGTGAAGTACGAGCGCACACGATTTTTTAATACCTTTGCCTTCCCAACATATATAACTGTTCCTTGCTTATCTTTCATTAAATAACAGCCCGGTTGATCCGGTAAAATCGCTAGTTTTTCTTTTAAATATTCGTGCACTCGCTTTCTCCTCTCTTACTTTTTCCACTTATATAAAACTATTTTAGAATAAACAGGATCAAATAATGGATTAGAACGAAAGACAGCAACCTGTTCCACCTGTCCTTTTATATCAATCCCTTGTTTTTGAAATCCTTCAATAAGATGATTCGTAACGTATATTGTATCATTCTTATGATATTTTTTATCTTGTAAAAAATAGTCATATGTGTAAAAACGTTTATGTTCATATGGTACATGTAAGTATTCCATAACGCGTGTCTCTTCCCATGTATATACGATAAACGGCTGCTGTTTTTCTTCTAAATATGACGCTAGCTGATACGTTGCGGGCACAGCTTCTTTTTGTTCTTGCATAAGCGGTATGCTGACAACAAGTTGAAGTGTTGCAAATAACAGCAGTAAGATTCCGCTATATTTTTTTAACCATGAAATAGCAAGTACGAAAAGTACTATTGCTACAATTGGATAAGAATGACGTGGCTTATCGATATTTTGTCCAAGTAAATTCCAAAGAAAATATACACTGCCAAGCGCTATAAATAATTTCGGATAGCAACGTATGTTCTTCCATTGTAAAACAAAAAGAAACAAAAAGAAAAGAAAGAAACCTACAAGAACGTACGAATGAACACCGATCCCTGCAAATACAATATTCTCGGAAAGTAAACGAAACAGACGTGATATAAGCGGTTCACTCGTTTCTGTAACCGCACCGCCCCATTCTGTAAAATGCCCTTTTACAAATCCGAAAGAAATTTTCCATAATCCCGCTAAGCCGCCGATATTCCAAATAAGCGCCCCGATCCATACGAGCTGCGAAAGAACAGCTGTGCAGCATATAATAATAAACCGCCATTTTTCTTCATGCCACTGCTGCCATACTAATAAAATAAGCGCTATCCCAAACGGCGCATACGATAAACGGATTCCCATTAATAGAGCAAATAAGATCACCGGCAAAAACTGAGCACGAAATTCATTTGTGCGAAATGCTCGATCTACGCTCCACATATACCACCACAGTACAGCTATCGCTGCTCCCTCTGACATCGGCTGCGTCACTAAAATAGAAAAATAACCGCTCGTTTGCAATACAGCTACAACAATAAGAGCACTCGTTTTACTTACATAACGGCGTGCAATCCAATACATCGGAAAAGCAGCAGTAAGTGCCATAATTGCATTAAAAATCCCTAACGATTGCACAGGATTTTCTATAAAAAGATGTGTCATCATTCCCCCTAAAATAAAAAAAGGATAACCCGGGAAATGAGGCTGCATCGCTAATATGTCATATTGCTTTAGCGCAAGCGAAAAATCTACTTCATCCCACGTTGCCGCAAACGGACTTGCATAAAAAAAACGAATGAGAATCGCACTAGAAAAAAGAATGATTGCCCATATACGTAATACTTGTTTCATCTGATTTCCTTTCTGTAAAAAAAGTACAAGGAATATCCCTTGTACTTTTAGCTTACTGATTTATTTTCTTCAGTTACGGTTTGCTTTTTTTTCGCAGGTTTTTTAAAGATAATTAACATATAAAGGACAACAAAATAACCCATATATGCAAGCACTTCTTCAAGCGATGGCATAGAAGAATATCCTAAAAACGATTTTAAGAATAGACCGACCTGACCGGAAAAAACTGGTGCAGTTCCATGATCACGCAAGTAGTGTTCATAATCAATCGGGTGCTCTGGGAGCAGCCATGTAATATCGTATACGTGCGGCATCACGCTACCGATTATTTTTAAGTCTTGCAGCATGGAAATACCTTGTACAAGAAGCCCAGCTGCGATGAAGACAATAAATACTCCCGTTACTCTAAAGAATACTTTTAGTGAAATACGCATCGTTCTTTTAAAGAATAAGTAGGCGACAAGAGCTGCAACAAGAACTCCCGCAATTGCTCCCCAGCCTTTCATTGCCGCTTCAATATTTCCACCTGTAATTGCAGCAAAGAAGAACACTGTTTCAACGCCTTCTCGCAGCACAACAAGAAAGGAGTGTACGACCATTCCAATTACGTTTCCAGTCGTAATATAATGACTCATTTTACTTTCCATATTGCCTTGTATATTTTTGCTATGTTCCGCCATCCAAAATACCATTTGTGTAAGCAAAATAACGGAAATGAACATAATCGATATCTTTAAATACATCTCACTTCCCATTGCGGCAAAGCCAGTAAACACAACTTGAAAGACAAGAGCGACAAGATAGCTTGCTACAACCGCAAGGCCTGCTCCTATCCAAACGTATTTCACAAATTGCTTATTATCCGTACGCTTTAAATACGTAGTAATAATTCCAACAATGAGCAATGCTTCTAATACTTCACGAAATGTAATGAGAAATGCCTGCAGTTGCATCGCTCTTCCTCCTCATCTTTACTTACGTTTTCTTACTGCATATACAATGACTCCAACAAGTACAAGTACAATTATCACAATTGGAGCCCAGTTTTTTAAGTTGCTTAAATCTGTCCACTCTGTTTGGCCTTTGTTTGCTGAAGCCGCTTCTTGTCCACTAACATCAAAATGACCAACCCTAAAATCTTTAATTTTTAATTCTTTTTGCAAACTTGTTAAAATGACATCTTTACTTTGCTTGAAAGCATCATGATTTGGTTCCTTTTGTCCTACTCCAAATAATCCAGGGTTCCCAAGTGATTCTAACGCCTTGTTAAACTCATCTTTTAATTTTGCATCTAATTCTTTATTATGTTCTGCAATAACTGGTGATAATGCATCATATGTTGCAAATGCTTTTGCTAATAGACGTTTACTTGTATCATAGTCATTAAATTGTTCATCGACATTCGTTAAACGACGATTAATATTAAGGGCAAGAATTTTTTGCATATCTGTAATAATAGCTTCTTTATTTTTCTTATCAAAGTCTTTCATAATTGCTTTAGAAGGTTCTTTTCCCATGTGCTGATCAATTTCTTCTTGCACATTTTCATATGCTTTCTTTGCTTCTGTAAAGTTTGCTGGATTTTCATCTAGCTTTGCGACCATTTGCTTATACGCCTCTGCAACCTTTTCTTCGTTCGGATTTCCGTACGAATAAGCAAATGCGCTCGTATGTATCGAGAATATTAAAAAAAGACTAACAAATAATGAAGTAATTATTTTTTTCATAAACGCTCCTCCTAAACAAAATGATAATAATTATCACTTTCATTGTCAAGATAAGAAATGCTCGCTACGAGCATTTCTTATCTTCTACTACTACATGCGCATCATAATCAATCGTAACTTTCTCCACCGGACGTTTCATCTCTTTCCAAATTGCAGGAAGAACACGCATCATATATTTACGGAATGAAATGAAAGACTCCCCTGTTTCACGCACTTTATACGTAATGGGTATTTCCAGAACTCGAAAGCCTTTTCGTACTAAATTTAATGTAATTACTTGTGCATAATTGTAATCATGAATAATTTCTCCATGTTCCATCGCTTGTCTCGAAAAAGCACGCATCCCTGATTGCCCGTCACGAATCCATTTACGTAGCAATATACATTGCAGCATTGTAAAACAATAGTTCCCAAGGCGTCTGTACAGCTTCATGCCGCTAATGGTTCCGCGAAAACGAGACCCCATTGTATAATCAGCCTTCCCTTCCAAAATTGGCTGTACTACATTTGGAATTTCATCTGCTGGATATTCATCATCTGCATCAATCATTACACTAATATCTGCCCCAAGGTGATAGCTCTCCTTTAGTCCTGCTCGAACGGCTGCACCAAGACCACTATTTTTTGAAAATGAAACGATATGATCCGCCCCAGCCTCTTTTGCAACTTCCACCGTTCTGTCTGTTGAACCGTCATCAATCACAAGAACCTCTACCGTTACACTCGGATGAAAATGACGCGGCACTTTTCGAATAACATGTGCAATGGACTCTTCTTCATTTAGGGCTGGTATAAACACAATTACTTTCATTTCTTTTCCTGCTCCTTTAACGCTTCCACTAACACAGGACCACGGCTATGAGATGGATACGGTGCACCTAGTAAATAAGCAAGTGTCGGTGCCATAGAGACAAGGCTTTTCTTTTCTTCTACCTTAACACCTTGTTTAATATGAGGGCCGTACATAAAGAATGGTACGAATCGTTCTCCTTCATCTAAATGGCCATGACCGCCAATCCCATCTGCCTGTCCATGATCAGCACAAATGATAAACGTCGTATTCTCTGTTTTTCCTGTTTTCTCTAAATGCTCGATAAAATGTTTTACATGCTGGTCTGCCTCATGAATTTTTTGTAAATACTCATCATATAACACACCACGACTATGTCCCGTTTGATCTGTTGAAATGAGCTGTACAATAAAGAGATCTGGGTCTTGTTCATCCATTATTTGTTTCGCTTTCTCCATAATCTTCCCATCCACAACATCATTTTTCATAACAGCTGTAAATGTTTCTACATCTTCACCAAACGCGTCAACTAAATGCGCAACGGCTAGCATTTTTCCTGTTTTGTCTACTTTTCGAAGCGAATCAAAAATACTTTCTACATTCACGCCGTGCTTCCAAACCATGTTCGATTTAATGCCGTGCTCAAATGAATATGTTCCTGTAAACATAGAAGAGAAACATACAACGGTTCGAGCTGGATATACCGTTTCCATATTTAAAAACTCCGTCCCTTTTTTTCGAAGAGAATCCAAATACGGTGTATGTGCTGTTTCAAAGCGATCTTTACGCATACCATCAATAACAATTACAACTACTTTTTCATTCAGTGCCTCTTTATTTTCTGGCATATTATTCGTATAAGTTGAAATTGCTTTTGGCTGCCAGTCAAATAAATTACGATGTAAGATGATTGTGTATAGTGCAAGAGCACCATAAAACATAAGCAGTGTTTTCCAATCTACTGCACCGAGCGTACCACCTTCTTGGAAGAAATGGTAGTAATAATACCAAAGTGATAACAACAGTAAAAACTTCGGCATTTGCTCCTGTGCATTTCCGCTTGTAGAATCACTGTTCTTTAGCACGAGTTTCCAAAAACGTGTAAAGTTTAACCAAGACGTTCCAATACGCAAATGATAATATAACGTTCCCCAAAATAGGATCGTAAAGAAAAAATATAATCCTAATGCAAATAATAATAACGGTACATGCACCGTTTTAAATACGATTAAATAGGCAACGAACGGCAGCCATAAATAATTTCGCAAAAACAATGGAAAATCAAACAAATAATATAAAACGAGTAGCGGAACAATGAATAAAAAGCTACTAAAAAAAGCAGACACAAAATTTGGATTCCCAAATTGTGAAATAGAAAACAACAAAAATGTACCGAATACAAAAATCAGTGTAAATGGTTTCCCTTCATTTAGTAGATTCCAACAGCGCGCCGCTACTTTTTCAAATTTCGACGCTTTCTTTACTTCTTCCAACGGATGCCTTCTCCCTTCTGACTGAAAAATGAGCGTAATTCCATAGGATACACCAATAATAGTATCACGCCCACACCATAAGAAAATATAAATTTAAAACCATGACTCATTAATGACCATTGATAGGCATCAGATTGCACAGCTCCTACTGCTTGCAATGCAAATGTCATAACGGTCTCATACGTACCGATCCCACCTGGTGTTAGTTGAAACACTTGTCCAGCAATGGTCACACTATTTACCCAAACTGCTTGTACAAATGAGAGCGGCGTAGCAATTTCATAAATGACAAATGCTTCACAAATCCAACTCAGCGCAATCAGGAGCAGAATGATTCCGCCTTTTGCTGTAAATAGCGCCCCTTTCAATTGCTTCCACTGCTTATCTACAAATTGCGGTGCTTTCTTGTAGATAAGCAATCCCATCACGCTTCCTATACATATACAAGTAAAAATGACCGGAACATTAAGTAAAATATTTCTCCATAATAGAAACATACCCACTGCTCCAAACATACCGAGAATAAGTAAGTCTAATATACGAAGAACGATGACAGATTGCGTTGCTTCTCCTAATGTTACTTTCTTCTCTTTTGTAATCACAGCAATGCGTACAGCATCTCCAACCTTTAGCGGAGAAACATGGTTAATGAACAAACTATACAACAGTCCATATAACGCCTCTTTTATTGTAATACGATGATGAAGGTATATTCTCCATGCATATGCACGCAACAAAAAAGCAATCCCGTACATCATAATGAGAAACATAACCGTGTATGGTTGTTTCCATAAGGTTTGAAGATGTTTCAGTAATGAAGATGCTTCAAACGACCGCCATGACAAAAGAAAAAAAATGCATAACAAGAAAATACCGAAAACATTAAACAATATTCGGATATTGTTTCGCCCAAGCAATGGTTCGCTCCAACCCTTCTGCAAAAGATATATGCGGCATGTACCCAAGCTGTTCTTTCGCTTTTGAAATATCCGCCCAAGTTGATGTTACATCACCTTTTCGGTGTGCTTCTTTCCTTACACGCATAAGCGGGAAATGTTTTTCTAACTGTGCCAGTAATTCTGTCATTAAAACAGGAGCATTGGATCCAAGATTATATACATCACTGTGATTGGATTGCAATGTAAGGGAGATTCCTTCCGTAATATCATCGATGTACGTATAATCACGCCCCGTTCCTGTTCCGTACACGACAATTTCCTCCTCTTTTAATAGCTTTCGAATGAAGCTTGCAATTGCCATATCGGGACGTCCCCACGGTCCGTATACAGTAAAGAACCGTAAAATATTCATTTGGAATCCGTACATATATTGATACGCATGGCACAGAGATTCTGCTCCGTATTTTGATGCAGCATACGGTGAAAGAACGCGGCCGTTTGCCATGTTTTCTTGCAGAGGCATCCCTGCCTGCTCTCCGTATACAGAAGAGGACGATGCAAAAATAACATGTTTCACATTTTCTTCTCCGGCACATGTTAATACGTTACTTGTCCCTTTTATATTAATATCAACGTAAGCACCTGGTATTTCAAGCGATGGTCTTACACCTGGAAAGCCCGCTAAATGAATAACCGCATCGACTTTTTCTTGCTGCATAACAGCTTTCACATTATCTTTTTGCAAAATATCACATTCATAAAATGGAATCTTTCCAGCTTCCTGTACTTGCTCTAATTGAAAAAGCTTTCTAGACTTTGCATAATAAGAATGAAAATTATCAAGAAGCACAACTTGTTTACCTTGCTCTAATAATTTCAACGCAAGATGACTTCCGATAAAACCCGCTCCGCCAGTAATTAATACTTTCATTTCTTTCACCACCTTCTACAACCCTATGCAAAAGAAGAAACCTTGTCAAGACAAGGTTTCTTCCAAAGAATATAGACGTTTCAGTTTTATTTCGCTGTTTCAACCACTTTATTTAATGTGGATTCAATTTGTGGTAATAACTTGTCTGCCTCTTCTTTGTTCTTCGCTTTTACTGCATCTAAATAAGATTGTGCTGTTTTTGTTAAATCTGCTGTTTGCTGCTCGCCAAGTACTGTTTTTAAATCATTTTCAATCATGTTAATGAATAGAGCACCTTCTAATGCTGTAACAGGACCTTTATCTTTCCCGAAGTTTTCTTGGCTTTCTTTATACTCACCTAATGCAACTTTTGAAAATCCACGTACAAACGCTTGATTTACAGCTTTTGGATCAACTGTTTTCACATCTGTTTTTAAATCAAATTGCTTCAAAATAAAGTCTGCTTCTTCAGGAGCTGCTTTTTTCAGATATGGATAGATAGCTTGGTAAAATGCCCAGCCTTCAGCTTGCTCAACTTTTGCATTTTTCTCATCTTTCTTTGCTTCTTCTACCATTTTTGTAGCATAACCGTTTGGCGTAGCTCCTGTTGCAAAGTAGAATGTTTTCATTAACGTTTTATCTACAACTTGCTTGCCAAGAGAAAATGCTTGTTTGTCGCCTTTATCAATTGCTGCATTCATTTCATCAAAGCCGCCTTTAATTGTAGAGGCCATTTGTGTACCGTATGCCGTATCACGCTTTCCAACTGTACCTTCTAAACCTTTATAAAACGCAAGTGCTTCTTCCATTTCTTCTTTCACTTCATCTTTGTTGCCCCATTTTTCATCTACTTCTTTAAAATCATGGCGCATAGATTGGAAGAATTCTTTTTGCATTAATTTATCAAATAGTTGCTTTACAACCATTGGGTCCATTTCTTTATTTTTACCTGCTTCTAATGCAGCTGTAATAGTTGGATCAATTTGCTCGCTAAATTCACCATCGCGTTGTTGAACAAGAGGTTGTAATTTTTCTTTGTATAACTTTGTTACTTTCTCAAAGTCAACCTCTTTACCGTCTTTCGCTTTTTCAAGCTCAGCTACTCCATCTTTGTAAGCTTGTACATAATCTACTTCTTGTTGTTTTGTTTCTTCTTTTTTAGCAGTTTGTTCTGTCTGTTTCTCTTGTGCTTCAGACTTTTTCGGTTCCTCTTTCGCACAACCTGCAAAAAGTAAAGATGCTACCGCTGCTGCAGATAATACTTTTAACTTTACTGTCATGAACTGCGTCCCCCTACAACCAACTGATATTGATTTTCATTATTGATAATTTGATTATAAAAGTAGGAGCGATAAGTGTCAACATCATTTTTGTATCCGGTGTCACATTAATACAAGGAAATTATAACCAAAATAAAAAGGTCCAGCATCGTATGCTGGACCTTTTATCAATTAGAAGTGTTTAGATACTAATTCAACTAATGCTTCTTTCGGCTTATAACCTAATGCTTGATCAACCACTTGACCATCTTTTACTACGAAAAGAGATGGAATGCTCATTACTTCGAATTTACGAGCTGTTTCTTGGTTTTCATCAACATCTACTTTTACTACCTTTACTTTATCGCCTAATTCTGCATCGATTTCTTCTAATACAGGAGCGATCATTTTACAAGGGCCACACCAAGGTGCCCAGAAATCTACTAATACAACACCTTCGCTTGTTTCAGCTGCGAAAGTTTGGTCAGTTGCGTTTACAATTGCCATTTTATTTCCTCCTTTATGAACTTTCTAACCAAAGTATATCATTATCTTATATACGTGGCGAATAATATGTATCGTTAAGTATTGTATCAAATAATCATGCCTTTATACTATAAGAAAGTATTACTTTTCGTACGAAAAAGCGAGAAGCAGGGGACCTCTCGCCTTCCTTTATTTATATAGGGGTAATTACTTAATGGGAACCCATTATGCGTAACTTCATGTTTAAGAATGTACTTTTAACTTTTTGAATTCTTCTGTTAGAAGCGGTAACACTTCAAATAAGTCGCCAACGATGCCATAGTCAGCTACTTTAAAAATGTTTGCTTCAGGATCTTTATTAATTGCTACAATGATCTTTGAGTTAGACATACCAGCTAAATGTTGAATCGCACCAGAAATACCACATGCAATATATAAATCTGGTGTTACAACCTTACCTGTTTGTCCAATTTGCAGTGAATAATCGCAGTATTCTGCATCACATGCTCCGCGAGAAGCGCCAACTGCTCCGCCAAGCACATCTGCCAATTCTTTTAACGGCTTAAAACCTTCTTCACTCTTCACACCGCGTCCGCCTGCGATAATGACTTTTGCTTCAGAAAGGTCTACACCTTCTGCTGTTTTGCGAACAACTTCTTTGATAACTGTACGCAAATCTTTTACATCGACTGTCATAGAAGAAACATCGCCTTCACGTGCTTCATCTTTCTCAAGCGGCGCAATGTTATTTGGACGAATTGTCGCAAATAATACACCATCTGTTACAATCTTTTTCTCAAATGCTTTACCAGAGTAAATTGGGCGTGTGAACACAACGTTTCCACCAGCCACTTCTAACGCTGTCACGTCAGAGACAAGACCTGCATGTAATTTCGCTGCAAGTTTTGGTGATAAATCTTTCCCAAGCGCCGTATGTCCAAAGACAATTCCTTCTGGCTTTTCTTCTTCATACACCGCTAGAAATGCTTGTGCATATCCATCAGATGTATATGAGCTTAACTTATCGCTTTCAACTGTCACAACGCGATCTGCACCGTAATGAATCAGTTCTTTCGCAAATGAAGCGACGCTTTCACCTAGTAAAAGACCGACAACTTCACCGCCTTCTGCAATTGTTTTTGCTGCTGCTACTGCTTCAAATGAAACGTTACGTAAAGATCCGTCACGAACTTCTCCCATTATTAATACTTTACGAGCCATATGTTTTCCCTCCTGGATATCCTAGTATTTTTTAAACTACTTTCGCTTCTGTATGCAACAACGATACAAGTTCTTTTACTTGCTCTTGCAGTTCGCCTTGTAACACTTTTCCAGCATCTTTCTTAGGAGGTAAATAGATTTCAATTGTTTTTGTTTTCGCTTCTACATCATCTTCCTCTAAATCTAAATCATCTAATTCCAATGTTTCCAGCGGCTTTTTCTTCGCTTTCATAATACCTGGAAGCGATGGATAACGCGGTTCATTTAACCCTTGCTGCGCTGTTACTAAAAGTGGCAATGTCGTTTCAATTACTTCTGTATCCCCTTCTACATCACGCTCGATTTTTACGTTTGTACCGTCAATTTCAAGCTTTGTAATTGTTGTTACATATGGGATATTAAGCGCTTCAGCGACACGTGGTCCAACTTGTCCAGATGCTCCGTCAATCGCTACGTTACCAGCTAAAATTAAATCGACATCCTTCTCTTTTAAGTATTCAGTAAGTACTTTTGCTGTTGTATATTGATCGCCATTTTCAACATCATCTTCAATATTAATCAATACTGCTTTATCACAGCCCATCGCTAGTGCCGTGCGAAGTTCTTTTTCACTATCTTCACCGCCAACTGTAACGACTGTAATTTCACCGCCTTGTGCATCTCTTACTTGAATTGCTTCTTCAATCGCATATTCATCGTAAGGGTTGATGATGAATTCCGCTTCGCCATCGTAAATTGCACCATTCTTAATTGCGATTTTTTCTTCAGTATCAAATGTTCGTTTCATGAGTACGTAGATGTTCATTCTATTTACCCCCTTGTTTTTTTATAAAAATTTTGTTAATTATAATATTCTGCTAATTTATGTTAAAAAAATATAGAACTACCTACCACTAAAAGAAGGTTTACGTTTTTCTAAGAAAGCAGCAACGCCTTCTCTCCCATCTCCACTTGTAAACACTTCACCAAATAACTGTGCCTCGCGTTGCACTCCTTCATAATAAGAAGAAGATTTTGTTGTTTGTAATAACTCTAACACAGCGCGAGTAGATGCTGAGCTTTTTCCTGCAATCTTTTTCGCTAGTTTTAGCGTCTCTTCCAGCAATGCTTCTTCAGGGAATGCTCGGTTTGCAAGTCCATATTCAACTGCTTCCACACCTGAAATCGGATCGCTTGTTAGCATCATTTCACACGCTTTTGCTTTCCCCACATAACGCGGTAAGCGCTGCGTCCCCGCAAAACCCGGGATTAATCCTAGCGTTAGCTCCGGCAAACCGATTTTTGCAGTTTCACTTACAAAACGCATATGGCAAGACATTGCAAATTCTAACCCGCCGCCAAGCGCTGCACCGTGAATAGCCGCAATAATTGGCTTTGAAAACTTTTCAACACGTTCAAAAATGACTTGCCCATGTTGTGATAATGTCGTCGCCTCTTTTGCTTCTTCAACAGAAGTGAATTCTTTAATATCCGCTCCCGCTGAAAAAAAGCGACCTTCTCCATGAACAAGTACAACGCGCACATTTTCGTCCGTTTCCACTACATCAAGAAGTTCACCAACTTCACTAATGACTTGTGAAGACATCGCATTTGCCGGCGGATGATTGATTTTTACAATTGCTACGTAATCTTCCACCGTTAAAGATAGGAAATTCAAATGTACTCCCTCCCCATTAATTGCGGTAACCACAAGCTGCTACTAATAGCTCATGCACCGTTTTTGAAATTGCGACCAAATCATATTTATGATCGCTCATTACCCAGTTGGTTACAACTTCATCTACTGTTCCGAAAATCATTTGTCTTGCCACGCGTACATTTAGATCCGTGCGAAATTCTCCCTGTTGTATGCCGGTTTCTAAAATTTCATCCATGACTTGCAAATACCCTTTCAGCACTTCATTAATTTTGAGGCGTAATTCTTGGTTGGATTGGCGAAGTTCTAGTTGCGTAACGATAGCAAGAGGATCATTTTTCGACAGTAAAGAGAAGTGCGTTTCTACCAACATAAATAACTTCTCTACAGCGCTTTCAATTCCTGCTGTTTTTTGCCGAATTGTTTCAATAAATTCTCCCATCTTCTCCTGAAATAGAGATATCAATATATCTTCTTTATTTTTGAAATATAAATAAATAGTTCCATCAGCAACACCAGCTTGCTTTGCAATTTTGGAAACTTGCGCTTGATGATATCCATTTTCTGCGATGACAATCACCGCTGCATCAATAATTTGGTTATATTTTGGTCGATTCTTTTTCACAGTACTATCCCCTTCAAGAAGATGACTGAATGATGATTCATTCACATTTCAATAATACTGACTATTTAAAATATTGTCAATACTACTCATCCAAAAAAGAAAGGGCGTTTAGCCCGTCTGCTCATCTTCTTGTTTTCGCAGCTCTTCTTCAACAAGCACACGACGTAAAATTTTCCCAACAGTTGTTTTCGGCAAATCTTTCCGAAACTCATATATTTTAGGAACTTTATACGCTGCTAAATATTTACGAGCAAACTCATTTAATTCTTCTTCTGAACATGTTGCACCATCTTTAATAACAACGAAAGCCTTCACTGTTTCACCGCGGTACGGATCAGGCACACCAAGAACGACAACCTCTTGCACTTTTTCGTGCTCATACAATACTTCTTCTACTTCGCGTGGATATACGTTAAATCCACTGGCAACAATCATATCTTTCTTACGATCTTTCACATAAAAAAAGCCGTTTTCGTCCATATATCCAACATCACCCGTATAAAGCCAGTCATCTTGCAAAACTGCCGCTGTTTCCTCTGGTTTATTCCAATACCCCTTCATCACTTGCGGACCCTTCACAACAATTTCTCCAACCTCTCCTATTGGCAATGCTTCACCTGTCTCTAACGAAATAATGCGCGCATCCGTATCAGGCCACGGCACCCCTATACTTCCCGGCACCCGTCTTGCCCATAAAAAGTTACCATGTGTAACCGGGGATGATTCCGTTAAGCCATATCCTTCTACAAGCTTTCCTCCCGTTACACTTTCAAATTGTTCTTGCACTTCAACCGGAAGCGGGGCGGAACCACTAATACATGCGCTAATGGAAGAAATATCATATTTATGAAGCTCAGGATAGTTTAATAGAGCAATATACATGGTCGGGGCTCCAGGAAATAACGTCACACGATGTTTTTTAATCGCCTCTAGCATCATTTTAATATCAAATTTCGGAACGAGCACCATCTTATACGCTTGCATAATTGATAAATTCATTACTGCCGTCATACCATATACATGAAAAAATGGAAGTACACCAAGAATAACTTCTTCTCCTTTTCTGCAATTATACAGCCAATGCATGCCCATAATTGTATTGGATACAAGATTTTTATGGGTAAGCATTACACCCTTTGGAAATCCTGTCGTCCCGCCTGTATATTGCAGAAGTGCTATATCTTCCTCGGGATCACACGAAACGTCTACCGCTTCATCCCCTGCACGTTCAATGGACCTCCAAACGTGGATATTTTCACTTTCTCTTACATTCACCACAAGGTTCGTTTGTTTCTTTTGCACAAATGGATATAATAAATTTTTCGGAAATGGTAAAAAATCTGCGATGCGTGTTACGATGACATGCTCAATATTAGTTGAGGACTGCACATTGCTGACTTTCGGAAACACTAAATCGAGGCAAAGAATGACTTTCGCTCCTGAATCATGAAGCTGATATTCAAGCTCTCTTTCTGTATAAAGCGGATTCGTTTGCACAACAATACCGCCAGCTAATAGTGTTCCATAATAACCGATAACACCTTGCGGGCAGTTCGGCAGCATAATGGCAACTCGATCCCCTTTTTCTATCCCCAGTTTGCGAAGATAGTTGGCGAATTGCCTAACTTTACGATTTAGTTCTGAGAATGTAATATCTTTCCCAAGAAAATGAAGCGCTTTCTTATCTGGATATTGTGAAGCTATTTGCTGTAAATACACATGAAGAGGCTGCATATCGTAGGAAATTGTATGCGGAATTTCCTTTGGATAACTTTTTAGCCAGGGCCTTTCCATTTTAAAACTCCCCCTTCTTTAAGTTACAAAAATATGATTCTCTCGTACTACTAGCCCATCTTGCTCTAACACAAGTGAAACTGAATGTGTATTCATGTTGACTATTTTCATTATAGTATAGGGATTATTTCGTTACAATCATAATATTCAGACTATTTTATAACTATTACCATCCTACAAGCACTCTCCAACAAACAAGTGTAATCACTCCCGTTAATAATGAAAACACAACTTGCCTTTTCCATACTCCTATACAAAATGCCACAATTCCCGCAACGATATACTCAGAACTCCAGCTCCCTCCTTACCATTAAACTCTACACATATAAAATCTTACAGCTATACGAGGCAAAATGTTCTGAGTTATTCTTTTTTACTGTTATAATGTTGCGAGAAAGGATTGACATAGTAATCTAGTAACAATGCAACTCCTTTATTTTTCTTCATACTAGAAGGAAACTATAAAACTTTCACGAATTTACCATTTGAATCCAATCATAGGAGGTTTTTTCTATGTTCCAAACAATTGAAGGCTTTTTAACATCATGGAAATACGAAGCGGAGTCAACACAAAAGGTATTAGATGCTCTTACTGATGAATCGTTAAAACAAGCAATCACGCCGGAAAACTGGACGTTAGGGCGCATTGCATGGCATATTGTCACTGCTATTCCTGTCATTACATCCCGTACAGGATTAAAGTTTGAAGGAGAAACAAAGGATTATCCTGTACCAACGTCAGCTAAGTATATCGCAGATAGCTATCGTCAAATGAATAAGGCATTTACTGAAGCATTACAAACACAATGGACAGATAAAGATTTAGCAACGATAAATGATTTCTTTGGAAAACCAATGCCAAATTCAATATTTATAATGACTGTTATCAACCATCAAAACCATCATCGTGGGCAAATGACGGTACTCATGCGTCAAGCTGGATTAAAGGTTCCTGGTATTTACGGCCCTGCAAAAGAAGAATGGGCTCTAGCTGGAATGACAGCGCCGCAAATGTAATATTTGCTTACTAAATAAAAATAAGGTTCCTCTTTTTTGAGGAACCTTATTTTTATTCTATAAGAACAAAACAAATTTCTCTGGAATTATTTATAATGGATGTAAATGAATATTGGAGCTGAAACGTATGGATTATATAAGTTATTTAAGAAATATGGTTGGACATGAAAAAGTAATTATGGTGGCCGCAGGTTGTTTTGTATTTAATGAAAAAAATGAAGTGCTTCTACAATTACGATCCGATAACGGAAAGTGGGGACAGCCTGGCGGATTTATGGAAATGGGGGAGACAGTTGAAGATACAGTAAGGAGAGAAGTGTTAGAAGAAACTGGTTTAAAATTGGGTAAACTTGAATTCTTTAATGTGTATTCTGGAAAAGATTACGAAAGAACACTATCTAACGGCGATCAAGTTGCCTTAGTGAAGTTAGCTTATATTTGTAGAGATTTTCACGGAACATTACATACTCATAACGAAGAAAGCTTACAGCTAAAATTTTTCCCCTTAAATAACTTGCCTGAACTATGGCGTGATCAACAAGCAGCTTTTGAAGATTTGTTACAGTTTATAAAAATAAAGAATTAATTCCTATTAAAATTAGAGTCATACAAATCCAGTTTGAATAATAAAAAGACAAGATTGATAATGAGTATGCCCCTATCAAGTAGACAGTAAAGAAAAGACCTATATGGTTACGCACTTTTTCATCACCTGAGTTCGATATTCTATCGGACTCAGGTGATTTGGTTTTTCTTGAAATCGTTCTGTGTTATAAAGTGAAACTTCCGTCAGTGGGGGTCTTACTGCCCGTTAATGCGGGATAAAAATAAATCATCACTATATTAAAAGCATTCTAACTCCATTTATCATTACGGTTACTATCCCTATCACCATGAAAAGTAAAAAAAACTTCTGCTCTGGATTTCTGTAATATAAGATTACCCCTATTAAAAGTGCTATAAGCCCACCTACTAGATTAAGTACCAGTAAATCCATAATCGTTCCTCCCTAATTAACTTTTATTATGCTGAATACTAGTGCCATTCCTATCAAAACAACACTTCGTATTTTAATCCCCTTTCGCTCCCGCTTTATATTTATATAATAAGAAATGAAATTCTCTTTTTTCTTACGAATTTCTTAAGTTAAAAAGGCTTATAGAATTGCTCTTTCTACAAGCTAAAAATTCCTATTAGAATTAGAGTCATACAAATCCAATTTCAATGATAAAAAGACAAGATTGATAAAAATCTTGTCTTTTTACTACACTTTGCAATACTATCTGAAAAACTAAATCGCATCCTCTTTCTCAATGTCCCGAATTGCTAAGTAGGCAATTATAATTCCAACAGCTGCAAGGACGAACTGAATGGGAATAGTGGTGACTATTGAGAACGCTGGATTATAAGAACAAGCGAATGAAACGACAAGAAATGATGATACAATTGTGGTAGGAACAGAATACTTACGCATCCCGAAATATAGTGGGATTAGACTTGTACCTGCCGCAGCGATTGCAAATGGAATCATATTGATAGCTTGCTGCATCCATTCAGTAAATGTTATAGAGTATGATATAAACGAGAAGTATCCTTGTAAAAGAAAGACAGCACCTGTAATAACTATATTAGATAACCAAATTGTTATAAATGTCAGTATAGCAATAATAGCTAATTTACTAGCAATGATTTTCTTCCGCTTGATCGGATAAGAGAACATGAGCATTATTGTCTTATTTTTATATTCTTCAATAACTAATTGCGCAAGTAATACTGCTGCAAAGACAATAAATGTTGCCCGTACCATTGCTCCTATCAATAAAAAAGCCTCCTCAGAATTCGTCATAATTACATCATTTTCTATTTCCTGGATATAGTTTATGGAAATGAATAAGGCCGTAATAATGATGTTGGCAATTAATGCTCCTTTTACATACCAACCAAATTTAAACTTTTTCATTTCTAGCTTCATGAGGTGTAGCATAATGGTCTCTCCTCCTAGTTCATCTACTTTGCTTATTTAAATAAGTCCGCCTGCTCAACTTTTCGCACTGTCATATAAGCAATCACTACTCCAATACAAGCTAATATAATTGGAATGATAATAATATCACTTAATGAAGTTCCACCATTATTCGAGCATACGAGAGACACGATTATAATAGAAGATATAATAGTCGTACGAACGGAATACTTTCTCATTCCAAAGAAAAGCGGGATTAAGCTCATGCCCGTTGCTGCGATTGCATTCATTACTAATTTCGCTGCATTATGTGTAACAATCGGTAATGTTAATGCTTCCGAAAGCACTGGATTATAAGCATTAGCAACATAAAACAAACTAAACACAATCATTTCCGAAATAATCATTGAGAAAAAAGTAAATACAATCACAATGAGTAACTTGGCGATAATAAGTTTTTGTCGATTGACTGGATACATGAATAGCAATGTTATCGTCTTATCTGTAAATTCTTGAACAATTATTTTTGCTAGTAAACTTGCTCCAAAAATAATAAACGTTGCACGTACCAAAGTATCTATGACAGAAAATAATTCATTGTAATTTGAAAAAGCAATGTCTCCTTCTGATTTTGAAGCATATCCAATTAGTAGAAGAAAACCAAAAATTATAAACGCCGCAATGAATGCCCCTCTGATCGAAGAACCAACTTTAAATTTTATCAGTTCTAATCTCATCAAATTAAGCATGGATGCCGCCTCCGTTCATAAGGTTTAAGAAATAATCTTCCAGTGAGCTATGCTTCTTATTAATTCCTTCAATTACGATATCATTCATAATGAGCGTTTTTGAAATCTCTTGCTGTGCTATTCTTGCTTCATAAATTCGAATCGTATTTTCATTCATTACTTTAAAGTTTGTAAGGCGTAGTTTATTCTCTAAAACATAGGCTGCTTGTTTTACATCCTGAACCGTAACCTCAATATACTCTGTTTGTTTACCGTTAATACTTTTCATCGAAACTTCTTTTATTAGCTTCCCACTTTGAATGACACCAATTGTATCTGCCATTTGCTCCATTTCCGCTAAAATGTGGCTGGAAACTAATAGAGTAATCCCATATTCTTTACAAAGCATTTTAAATAATTCTCGTAATTCTTTAATGCCGATTGGATCTAAACCGTTAATTGGTTCATCTAAAATTAACAGCTCTGGTTTTGTTGTAATCGCTCTTGCAATTCCTAGCCGCTGTTTCATCCCAAGTGAAAAGTCTTTTACCTTCTTGTCGTCTACATTGTGTAAGTTTACAAGGTCTAACGCTTGATCAATTGCTTTCTTGTCATAATAGCCCATGTACTCACAATGTAAATACAAATTCTCTCTCGCTGTTAGTTTTTCATAAAAGATTGGGTATTCAATAATCGTTCCCATTCGCTTTAACACTTCATATGATGTATCTGTTAATTTCTCACCGAAAATCTCAATTTCACCGCTTGTTGGTTTAATTAAATTCGTTATCATTTTCATAATTGTTGTTTTACCAGCACCGTTTGGTCCTAAGAATCCATATATTTCACCTTGTTTCACATGCATATTTACATTAGAAATAACTTCTTTGCCATGAAACACTTTCGTTAATTGATTCGTTTTCAATACATATGTCATTTTCATTCCCCTTTCGCACTTGCTCTATATTTGCATTGTAAGCAACGAAGTTCTCTTTTTTCTTACTACATTCTTACAAATTTCTTAAGTTGAAAAAAGCTTGTAGAATTGCTCTTTCTACAAGCTAAAAGTTGATTCTTCTTAACATAACCGTAAACACTGTTTTCTCATATGGCGTACTAGACAGATGGATTTCTCCCCCTAATGCTTCTACAAGGCGCTTCGTAATCGTCAGCCCCAGTCCGCTGCCTTGATACAAACGATTTCGTGAATCTTCCAATGTGTACATACGTTCAAATACTTTATCGATGTGAGATTCAGAAATTCCTTTTCCTTTATCCCATATGTCCACATACACAAACTTATCATCATTTCGTAGTGTAATCCCTAATATTTTTCCGTCTCCCCCATAAGCAATTGCGTTTGAAATTAAGTTATTCATAATCCTTCCGATGACTTCTGTATTTCCGTGCGCATATATTGGCATTTCTGGTATATCAATATGAACATCAAATCCTTGTGTTGTTAATAAATCATAAAACGATAACATATGTTCCTGACAAATTTCATTCATATGAATCCGCGTCATTGCAATATCTTTATCGCCGGATTCTAGTTTTGCTAGATCGAAAAACTTATGAATAAGATCTAACACTTCTAACGTTTTCATATGAATTTTTTCTAGTAATATCTTTCTCTCTTCTTCGCCTATCGTTTCATCTACATTTAAAATTTCAACATAACCGAGAATCACAGTAAGCGGCGTCTTTAAATCATGTGATATGTTGGAAAGCATTTTCCTCATCGATATTTCTAGTTTCGAATGTTTCGCAATTGTTTTTTTCTTTTCATCTAGCAAATCATTAATTGCCACTAATAATGATTTCAATTCTTTATCATCTGTTACTACTAATAAATTTTCACTCGTTTGCTTCTCTACAATAGCCTGCAACTTTTCATATGTATAACGTAAATTCGCACTTCGATTTTTCCCCGTGCGATATTGAAAATAAATAACACCAATTAATATAAAAATAATAGCCGTTAAAAATAAAACCATTCTATATCACTTCCAGCTTATAACCGATGCCCCATAGTGTCTTAATGTACTGCGGCTGAGATGGATCGTCCTCAATTTTCTCTCGCAGCCTTCTCATATGAACATTAATGACATTCTCATCACCGTAATATTCTTCATTCCAAATCAAGTTATAAATTTGCGCCTTTGTAAACACACGATTTCGATTTGTCGCAAATAGCTTTAAAAGCTCAAATTCTTTAGAAGTAAGTTTAATATCTTTGTTGTTTTTCTGAATAGTAAAATTCGTCGTATCAATTTTCAAATCACCTATTACAATCATTTCATCTTCTCTCTTTTGCGGAGCGGAATATTTCGTCGAACGACGAATACCTGCCTTCACCCGTGCAGACAATTCAATCATAGAAAACGGCTTACAAATATAATCATCTGCGCCAAGTCCAAGCCCTAATGCTTTATCAACATCCGTGTCTTTTGCTGACATAATTAAAATTGGTACAGAACTCTTTTTTCGAATCATATTCATCACTTCTAAGCCATCTATTTTAGGCATCATAATATCAAGAATAACTAAATCAAACTGATCTTCTAAAAACTTCGCTATTCCTTCCTCTCCGTCCGAGGCTACCGCTACAACAAACCCCTCTTTTGTTAAATACCCATTGACCATTTCTTGAATCGATATATCGTCTTCTACCAATAAAATTTTATGTTGCACACCATCACCCGTTTTCTTAAAAATTTATAATTATATTGTAATACGATGGTTGAATTTGGTAAATGAAAACTCCCGCCACTTATCTCCTTCGGATCTTGAAGTGGGGGTTTCTTGTGTATCATCTTCAAGAGATGCTTAACACAAGCGGAGTTGACACAGCTGCCTGATGGCACAACCCCTCTATTCCATCGGCAAATGCCTTTGGAACTACTTTTTTTAAGATGTTATAGGCACCATTCACATCAGCGTTCAGTAATTTGTTCTCTTTCATACGATACAAGCCACGTTTGATACGTTTTCCACTGAATACAGGGATGTCTTCCTCATCGTAAGTAGGAATCGCATCATTGTCTAGAAAGGATGCTTTGCTTGTATACGACTCTTCCACAACTTGTACCATCATGCCTTGCCTTTTCGCCTTGTAGTGGATCATTTCAATGAGTAGATTATGCGGGATATGGCAGAAGGATTGATTCTGTTGTTTCCCCATATCACTGTTTTGTTTCCATGATGTATTTTTCCCAATCATAATCGTTGAAATCTCGTGTTGAATCGCAAACTGAACAATATGGTAACTCATTTTGTGAAAGAGATCCTTTATTTTTAGAAACCGTTTTTCATGAAGCCTCTCTAAACGCTTGGATGTATGTGGTCCTTCTTTGGGTTCTTTTCCATGACGAAGAATGCCCAGTAAATGCGCCTTTTGTTTGTTGTAGTATTGATTGATACTTTTAATCACATTGCCCTTTACTAACACAGGAGTAGCCCCGGTATTCGTTGCGATGGTTGCAATGTTATTGACCCCTAAATCAATACTCATATAACGGTTGTTGTCAATGTGCTTAGGTGGCGGCTCAGACTGTTGTGTTACAATTTCTACCTTAAATTTCCCGTAAGCAGGAGAAACACGTACTTCTTTTAGAATTTCGATCTCTCCGAACAATTTACCGATATTTAGTTTGATACTTGTTTTGGGAAAACGGATATACTTACCTTGGAGTTTACATACTTGATTCGTGAATACAACTTCTCTCCTAGATAATTTGATGTAGTTTGGAATACGAGGTTTACCAGTAAAAGTGGAAGGATGTTTTTTGTATTTTTTTATGGACTCAAAAAATGAATCCCAGTTTTTGAAAAGCTTTCTCATAACTGCTTGATTCACTTGTGATGGCAGGTTTATATAATCTTGTTGCCTCATTGTTTTAAACAAACAATCCAGGAAGTTATAGGATAGGAATGATTTTTCTTTTGTCGGTAGAGTAAACAAATTACACTTGATTTCTTTCCGTTCTTCTGCTGGCTTTTCTTTCTGTTTTTGTAAGTTTTTTTGATACGTACGAAGTTGATTTTCATTCATAATTCCAATATACGCTTGTAATGTATGAAGAACTTCTTGTTGAAGTGGCTGTGATGGTTTCTCAGCACGTAAGGCCGTATATACTTGGCGAATGTAAAAGTTTGTTGTGTTATAGAGATTTTTTGCATTTTGACACATTTCTAGGAAGTAAGGGTATAACTTATGACCTTTCTTAATCCAAATTTGGTAGGTTACATATTCTTTTTCTTTCGTCATCAATTTCACCTCCTTCTTTCTTTTATGATACTACAAAACACCTAAAAAGAACATAAGTTCTCATTGATGAGAAAATATTTTTTATGAGCACGACAGCAATTCAGCCCCACCTTAAACTTGGCTATGTCTTGCATGTTTTGAAGGTGGGGTTTCCTTGCCCATTTCCCGATAAATATAACCATGTTCCTACCATTCTTTTATCCAGCTAGCATGTAGCATAGTTCCTCATTTCAATTCCTCATATATAAATACAATTACATTCAAACGGCTTTTATTTACAAAAAAACGAAATATTCAATAAGTTTATTAGTCAGACAAGTATACAAGCAAAAGGGATACAATTCCATATAATTGAATTATATTTTAAAAGAAAGGAGTTTTATTATTCTTGTCAGACAAACACTTTAATTCTTATTGGTGCCCGGCTCCAAAATGTCCAGGAGAATCCGCTGTATTTACGACAGGATCTATATGGAGAAACCCCAATACCGAGATCGTGATCGTCACGCTTTCAAATGAGGATTACAACATGCCCCAAACCGTCACCGTATCCGTGTTAGATAGGCAAAATACGTGTAATCCAGCCGAGGTTGCCAAGTTTGTATTTTTTTGTGGGCAATTCGTCAATCCACCTTTAAACACCGCACAAGCGATTCAACCTCAGCAAAGCAACATCGTTCCGCCTGACAACGTTCAACCGATTCTCACACCGCTTACATTTACAATTCCTCCTCGCAATCTCCTCGTGATTCACGCATTTCTCCCAAATCCTGTTCAGCAACCAAATACTTGCTACGAAGTACTTGTGACTCCTCAATATGGACCTGCCAAATGTGTCATCACGAACACATTTGGAGTCAATACTGCGGGTATTCCGCAAGATGGAAATACAATCTTGCATCATCAATTTTTACCTACTCCTGCCATTTCACATCTTCTCCCAAATTATCCTTACGCTCCGCTTAGCTTTATCACTCCATAAGAGAACAGATTATTATATCATCCACAATTTAGGAAATATGAGTAAAAAGCCCCTTCAGTTCATACACTGGAGGGGCTTTTTGTTAAGTAAATCGATACATGAACTATCGATTCGTTTTAACGCATTTCCAAAAGAAGTCCTTTACGACAACTTTTCCACTCTCATATCCCAAGCTTCTTATTTCTCCATAATCCAGCTTCATTTCTTCCCTCAACAATGATATGATGGAGTTCACTATGAATGTTTACAATTCACTGTATATAAAAGGAGATTTAATATGTCAGAAAATAAAAAAGTAAGCCTAGCGGATTTAATGCGTGAGCAACTTGCGAAGAAACAGCAAGGAAATGCAAATGGATCAAATGCTAAAAATCAAAGTCAAGCAACAAAGAAATTGCAAAATCAACAAACGAAGAAGCCAAACAATCAACGCAGACGCACAGGTGTATAAATGAACGGACAGAAGCGAACAAATATTTCACCTGGGCTTGAGGTTGATATTGTATTAAAGCAAGATCAGCGTACGGGGAAACTAACTAGAGGTATTGTGAAGGATATTTTAACAAATTCTCCTTCACATCCACACGGTATTAAAGTCCGCCTTCAAGATGGACAAGTTGGTCGTGTAAAAAATATTATTTCATAAGAAAAGGAGCTCATTTTTGAATATGAGCTCCTTTTTTTATAAATTTATCCTTTAATCTTCTTAATAAACACAACTTTTAAGTAGTCACCTTCCGGAAACTGTGAATTAGTCCGAAAGTCCTCTGGCAACGAATGTTCTTCTAATACTTTATACTTGCCATTAATCTCTTTAAATGCTGTATCAATGAAGCCTTTAAACTTTTTCATACCGAATGTACTGCAATTTGTCGAAGCTACAATAATACCGTTGTTTTCTGTAATCGCAATTGCTTCTTTTAATAAGTTTTTATAATCTTTCGCAGCACTAAATGTATACTTCTTTGAACGTGCAAAGCTCGGCGGATCTAGAATGACCATATCAAACTTCAATGCTTTCTTTACCGCATATTTAAAATAGTGAAATACGTCTTCTACGATAATATCTTGCGCCTCGTAATCAACGCCGTTCACGCTAAATTGTTCAATTGTTTTACTTAAGCTGCGGTTCGCAAGGTCAACACTTGTCGTTTTTGCCGCTCCGCCCAGTGCTGCAAAGACAGAAAACGCACCTGTATAAGAGAACATATTCAAGACAGTCTTACCATCTGCATACTTATCGCGAATTTGCTTTCTTACATTACGTTGATCTAAAAACACCCCGACCATTGCTCCGTCATTTAAATACACCGCAAAGTTTACACCATTCTCCTTGACGATAATCGGAAACTCTCCGCGTTCTCCTGTTACGAAATCGTCTTCTTCAATATATTGACCTTTCGTATCAAAGCGCTTTTTCTGATAAATCGCTTTAAATTCAGTCACATTCTGTAAGGACTCGATAATCTCTTTACTAAATTGATAAATTCCCTCGCTGTACCAGCTAATAACATAATACCCATCATAATAATCAATGATTAAGCCGCCGATTCCATCACCTTCACCGTTGAACACGCGAAATGCCGTTGTATCTGAATCTTCATAGAAGTTTTTACGTTTGCTTAAAGCGGATTTAATCTTTTTTTCAAAGAAGGCCTGGTCAATTTGTTCTTGTTCTTTTCTTGTTAAAATCCAGCCATATCCCTTGTTTTGCTTACCATAATATCCTGTACCGATAAACTTATTTTTATCATCTACAAGTTTTACGATTGTACCTTCTGTATTTACATCATGTAAATTTATAATTGCTTCTTTCGAAATAAGTGGATAGCCACTTTTTAATTCGTTTACGTATTTCGTCTTAACCTTTAAAACAACTTCTGTTTTCATTACATATCCTACCTTTCCATTCCAATGCTTTCTAGCTATTAAGAAAGGCCCTATACGAAGTCAGAAGTTTTGCCACAACTTTTCTTATGTATGAAACCACTCTATGTTAGAAGCACAAAAATAGGGCCGTTTATTTAGTATCGTCCATAAACGGTCCCTTTTAACTATACATGTTATTCTTTTATCCACACAACAAGCACTTATCTTTTTTTATGAAAAAAATTAGGTGTAAGTATTTGATTTGGATAAGGCTTATGATAAATATGCGTTGCTGCAGGAGATACAGGCGGAATTAACCATACCCAGTTCCCTGTTACAAGACGGCCGCACGCTGCTTCTTGTTTCTCAAATTGACTAAACTGCTGAGCCGCCGTATGGTGATCTACAATAGTTACTCCTTGTTTTTTGAAAGAATATAAAACAGCTACATTTAATTCTATTAATGCTTTATCTTTCCAGAGTGTACTATTTCTTGACGTATCTAATCCCATCATCTCAGCAACAGCGGGAAGAAGGTTATAACGATCTTGATCAGCTAAATTGCGAGCACCTATTTCTGTTCCCATATACCAGCCGTTAAAGGGTGCGGCTGTGTAAGAAATACCGCCAATTTCTAAACGCATATCCGAGATCATCGGAACCCCGTACCACTTTGCTTCCAATGAGGAGAATGGATACTCCGGATGTTCTAACGGCACTTCTTTTACATATTCTTTTGGAATTGGCATATACACTGGTTCATTTCCATCAATCGAGAATACAAGCGGCAACACATCAAAATGTGTCCCCTGCCCTTGCCAACCAAGGCTCTTACAAAACGCTGAAAATGACAGTGAATGAGAGTCACCGATAACTCCGTTTTCTGTTTCATATCCAGCGTAGCGAATCAATTGGTGATTATAAATCTGAATTTGATTATGCTCACCTTGATATTGTTTAAAAATAGTAATTGTAGGTAGGATTTTCCCGTCATTTGTAGCATATTGAATATGATGAAGCAATGCCTCATATATACCTTCTGCATCATTTACATCGCGTGCATCTAATACATGCAGCTTATTCCAAAAGAGACGACCGATGCAGCGGTTACTATTTCTCCACGCCATTCGTGCCCCGTGAACAAGCTCCTCAAAAGTATGTTCATACGTTCCTGTGTTCTGTATTTCAGCTTCAATTTGTGATAATCTATCTTGTATTTCATGAGATTTTTCTAGTTCATTGTAGCAATCTGTAATAAAATTAGTTGCTTCCTCTAACAGTTTTTTCGTTTTAATCATAACGTCACCTTCTATTCCTGTATAACATCTTCTATTATACATAACAACTTCTACTCATGCCCATACTCTAATACCTAGAAAACAGGCAATGAAAAAGAACACCAAAAACGGTGTTCTCTCCCTTATTTCGCAAAAAACAGCAAATATATAACCCCAATAATAAAGAACGTTCCACAACAAGCTAACAATACTTTTGCAAGTTTGTCCATAAACATAGCCGTTTCCCCTTTGCTTGTTTTCCTACTTCAATTCTACAACAGTAACACCAAGGCCTCCCTCGCCCATATCACCATATCGGAAGCTTTTCACGCCGCGATGGTTTTTCAAGTAATCTTGTACACCTTGGCGCAGTGCTCCTGTTCCTTTTCCATGAATAATCGAAACGCGTGGATAGCTTGCGAGCTGTGCATCATCTAAATATTTTTCAACACGTGCCATCGCATCTTCAAAGCGCTCACCGCGAAGGTCAAGTTCTAAAGAAACATGATAGTCTCTACCTTTTACCGCTGTCACTGCTTTTTTCTCAACAGGAGCTGGCGTGTTAATATATTCCATATCGGACTCTTTTACTTTCATTTTCAAAATTCCAATTTGGACGTTCCATTCATTGTCACTTACTTTTTTAAGAAGCTGACCTTTTTGACCAAACGTTAATACTTTTACTTCATCGCCTGGCTGCAACACTTGTTTTGGCGCTGTGTTTTTCACTTTTGTCTTTTGTTTTTTCACAAGCTCCGGTGCTGCTCCTGCTAAACGGCTTTTTGCCTCAATTAGCTCGTGATCTTTAATATCAGCAAGCTTTGCTTTTCGCAATTGACGCAGTTCACGAATAATTTCTTCTGCTTCTTTCTTCGCAGCTTCAACTTTTTCTTCGCCTTCTTTTTGTGCTTTTAATAATCTTTCATCACGTTCTTCGTTAAATTCAATAATTTGACGCTGCAATTCTTTATGAAGCTTATCAGATTGCTTACGAAGCTCTTCTGCTTCATTCCATTCACGCTCAGCATTCTTTTGGCTTTCTTCCAGCTTAGCAATCATATTTTCTACTTTATTTGATTCTGTACTAATATGACCACGAGCACGGTCAATTACGCGGTCAGATAAACCAAGGCGTTTTGAAATTTCAAAAGCGTTACTTCGTCCTGGTACACCAATTAACAATTTGTAAGTTGGGCTTAATGTATTTACATCAAACTCAACACTTGCGTTAATCACTTGTTCACGATTATATCCGTATGCTTTTAGCTCTGGATAGTGCGTCGTTGCGACAACGCGCGCACCGCGGTTATACACTTCATCTAAAATTGAAATTGCAAGCGCAGCTCCTTCTTGCGGATCTGTTCCTGCTCCTAATTCATCAAACAGTACTAAGCTTTCAAAATCAGCTTGCTCTAAAATATCAACAATGTTTACCATGTGAGATGAGAATGTACTTAAACTTTGTTCAATAGATTGCTCATCACCGATGTCGGCAAAAACATGTTTAAACACACAAATTTCCGATTCATCAAGAACAGGAATTTGCAGACCGGACTGCGCCATCAATATACAAATCCCTACCGTTTTTAATGTAACAGTTTTACCACCTGTATTTGGTCCTGTAATAACGATTGTTGTAAAGTCTTTTCCAAGCACAATATCGTTTGGCACAACGACTTTAGGATCAATAAGCGGATGACGGGCTTGGCGTAAATTCATATAACGTTCATTGTTCAAAATTGGTTTCGTTGCTTTTAATCGTTTCGCATAGAAAGCTTTTGCGAAAATGAAATCTAGCTCTGCCACAACATCAACGTTCTCTAAAATAATATCAGCCTCGGCAGCGACTTCTTCTGTTAACATCATTAAAATGTGTTCTACTTCTTGTTTTTCTTTTACCCGTGCTTCTTGCAGTGTGTTATTCAATTCAACAATGACTTGCGGCTCGATAAATAACGTTTGTCCTGAAGCAGACTGATCATGAACGATACCACCGTATACACCGCGATATTCTTGTTTCACAGGAATTACATAGCGATCGTTACGAATCGTTACAATTGCATCTGATAACATCTTCTGTGCGTTAGAAGAACGCGTCATATTTTCAAGTTTCTCACGAATTCGGCTTTCCGCTGTACGAATTTGCTGACGAATACCGCGTAGTTTTTCACTTGCACTATCAACTACTTCTCCGCCATCACTAATGCAATTTGTAATTTTCTTTTCTAAATCATATAAAGATATAATGCGTGCTACATACGTGTCTAAAATCGGCAGTTCAACACCGTTTTCAACCATATCTTCAATAAATCGTTTTATTTGACGGCTTCCATACATCGTACTAGCAATGTCGAGCAGTTCATGCGGACTTAGCATACTGCCAATTTTCGCACGTTTTACATTTGGACGAATATCAAAAATCCCGCCAAGCGGCACATGTCCTTTTAAACGGATCACTTTCGCTGCTTCATCTGTTGTTTCTTGAAGTTCTACAACTTCTTCATAATTCGTGCTCGGCATAAGCCCTTTCACTTTATCGCGGCCAAGTGAAGAAGCAACGTGCTCAAGCAATTGTTCTTTTATTTTGTCATATTCTAATACCCGCAACGTTCGTTCTAACATAGTTGCTTGTCCCCCTTGTGTTACTTATTACGCTTAATATAATCTAATAAACGTTCAATATCCCATGTGTTAATAACTGTATCTTTTTGAATCCAACCTTTTCGCGCTGCAGCAACACCAATTTCCATATCCTCTAGCATTTCAAGCGTATGGGCATCTGTGTTAATCGCGATTTTCACACCTGCATCTTGCGCTTGTTTTAACAGTTTCGCACTTAAATCTAAACGATTTGGATTTGCATTTAATTCAAGTACAGTATTTGTTTCTTTCGCAAGCTCAATTAATAAATCTGTATCGACATCATATCCTTCGCGTCGACCAATTAAGCGGCCCGTTGGATGCGCAATCATTGTCACATGATGATTTTCAATTGCCGTGCGAAGGCGCTTCATAATTGTTTCACGATCTTGTGAGAAACTAGAATGAATCGCACCAATGACATAATCAAGCTCCGCTAATACTTCATCATCAAAATCAAGCGTTGCATCCGGTAAAATGTCCATTTCAATACCACGTAAAATAGTGATATCCGGATACTTTTCATTAATGCGTTCAATTTCTTTTCCTTGCTCACGAAGACGTTCTTTCGTTAAACCATTCGCCACTTTTAAGTATTGTGAATGGTCGGTAATTGCCATATATTTATATCCACGAGCGCGACATGCTTGTACCATTTCCTCAATAGAAAAAGCACCGTCACTCCACGTCGTATGCATATGTAAATCACCTTGAATATGAGAGAACTGAATTAAATTCGGATACTGCCCAATCAAGTCAATTTCTTTCCCATCTTCACGCACTTCTGGCGGAATAAATGGAAGTCCAAAGTGTGCAAAAAACGCTTCTTCTGTTTCAAATGTCTTCACTTCACCCGTTTCTAAGTTTTCAACACCGTATTCACTAATTTTCTCACCTTTATCTTTCGCAATTTGGCGCATTCTTACATTATGTTCTTTTGAACCTGTGAAATGGTGAAGAGTGGTAATAAATTCTTCCGGCTTAACAAGACGGAAATCAATAGAAATATCGTACTCATACTGAAGGCGTACAGAAACTTTTGTATCTCCGCTTGCAATGACCTCAATCATATTTTCAAACTGCAATAAATGCTCGCGCACCTTTTCTGGTTCTGTTGTTGCAATGATAAAATCTAAATCTTTCACTGTTTCGCGAACACGGCGCAAACTACCAGCACGGGAATACCGAATAATTTCTGGTACATTCGACAATTTCCGTTCTATTTCCCCGGCAATAGGAAGCACCATCGCCACCGGAAGACGTTCTGGACGAGAACCAACTTGAGCAATTGCTTCTAATATTTTCTCTTCCGTTTTCTTACCGAATCCCGCAAGCGCTTGAATTTTCTTCTCCTCACAAGCTTTCTTTAATGTTTCCATATCTACAACGCCAAGTTCTTTATATAACTTCGCTACTTTTTTTCCGCCAAGGCCTGGTAATTTTAAAAGCGGCAATAAGCTGCTCGGTACTTCTTTTTCCAACTCCGCAAGCACTTCTGACGTTCCAACTTCAATGTATTCTGCAATAACGGCTGCGGTTCCTTTTCCGATGCCTGGTATTTTCGTAAAATCTTCAATCTCTGAAAGGCTGCGATCATCACTTTCTAACGCTGCTGCCGCTTTACGAAATGCTGATATTTTAAAGGGATTTTCACCTTTTAGCTCCATGAAAAGTGCAATCGTCTCAAGTAGTTGAATCACTTGTTTTTTATTTACTTTCATTCCTCTCCCACCTTTCCATCATAGAAAAAAACTTCTCTTTCAAAAAAAAGAGAAGTTATACCTTGTTACCTGTCTGCCATAATTCCTTAACTTTTTCAGAAAGAATTGGTGTATCATTTACAATTGCTTTGCTTATTGTTGATGTATTAAGCGACGTTTGTACTTGTTCAACTGGAAGTATCGTACCGATTACAATTAATACGAACAATATAATATACACTTCTAAAAAACCTAAGATTGCTCCGCCTAATGCGTTAACCTGTTTCAAAACAGGGATTTCTGTAAACATATTCAAAAGCTGTCCCAGTAACGTTAACGCGATTTTTGTAATGATAAATAATGCGATAAACGCAATTGCTTGGTAAAAAATTGTTTCCATACTATTTGCATCGATCCAATTTGGCACATTTGTTTCTGGCTTAAATGGATACGGAATAATCTTTTGCAGTACCGGTGCTAAATCTTTGCAATACCAGTATGCCACAAGATAGGCAATAATAAAGCTTGCTAACTTTACAAGCTGCAGTACCAGTCCTCTTCTTAGTCCAAGGAGAAAACCCATAACAAGCAATACAATGATTATAATATCAACCATGTTATTCAATTCCTTTTTGTTTCATTCTTTCTTTCAATTTTTCATTTTCTTCTTTTAATTTTATGTAATCATGCACGACATTGACTGCCGTCAACACCGCCAATCGATTTGTGTCAAGCGAAGGATTCTTAGCATTCAGTTCGCGCATTTTATCATCCACAATCGCCGCGACTATGCGTATATGACTTGTACTTTCATCGCCAACAACTGAATATTGTTGACCATAAATTTCTACATTAATTTTACTTCGATTTCCTTTTTGTTGTGACAACTTACTGTCCTCCAATCCCGTACAGAATCCTACAGATTATCATACCATGAAAAAACATGATATGGAAACAGAAACAACAATTCGATATGATAAAAATATAAAGTGAAACTTCCAACGGTGTGAATGCTTTATCCCCACTGTTGGAAAGCTCTCATCAATCGGGCTCTTAGGAGCAATTACCTCCCACCTATCTTCTTTGATTTCTCAAAATTTTGAGGCGGGAGTCTTACTGCCCGTTAGCGCGAGGGAAATAATGAAAAAGGAGCGACCATTTTGTCAAATTCTATTGTCATTCAAGTAAGTTCTGCTGTTATAGAGGACATGAAAACAAAATACGCACAAGCATTGCAACCAAAAATCCCCCAAGGCGGTATCTTCATGGCAAAGGTTCCATCTTGCACAATTACAGCCTATAAATCAGGAAAGGTAATGTTTCAAGGTGGACGTGCAGCTGAAGAATCTAGTCATTGGCAAGCAAATGCTGCAGCGCCAAAAGCTTCTGTAAAGAAAAGTGTAAATGACCATTCCTATGCACCGCCAGCTTCCATCGCTACTATGTCTATTCTCGGTTCGGATGAAGTCGGAACAGGAGATTATTTTGGACCGATGACAGTTGTGGCAGTATACGTCGATGCAGCGCAAATTCCATTATTAAAAGAACTCGGCGTTAAAGACTCAAAAAACTTAAATGATGCACAAATTTGTGAAATTGCAAAACAATTACTGGCGGTTGTCCCTTACAGTTCCCTTGTTCTTCACAACGAAAAATATAACGAAATGTTTGAGAAAGGCTACAATCAAGGACAACTAAAAGCGATGCTTCATAATAAAGCCATTACAAACTTATTAGCTAAGATGGCGCCAACAAAACCAGAAGGCATATTAATTGATCAGTTCACACAACCGGCTACATATTATAAATATTTAGCAAAGCAGAAAAACGTACAACGTGAAAACGTATATTTCGCTACAAAAGGTGAAAGTGTACATATCGCTGTTGCAGCAGCTTCCATTTTAGCTCGTTATTCATTTGTAAGACAGTTTGATGAACTGAGCAAAAAAGCGGGTATGACGCTTCCGAAAGGCGCCGGGAAGCAAGTCGATATTGCAGCAGCAAAATTGATTCAAAAGCTTGGGAAAGATAGATTACCTGAGTTTGTGAAATTACATTTTGCGAATACGGAAAAGGCGTTTCGATTGTTAAAGAAATAGCTATTTTTCAGTATGGGCAGGATACGTATAGACTAAACAAAGAGCTGACCCAAAAGGCACATAGGTGCCTTTTGAAGTCAGTCCTTTTTCCGTGTCCACCGATATATCGATCGTTCTTTGCAATTATCGGCGCTTTTCTCACTGATGGAAGGCTCTCACCAATTGGGCTTTTACGGGCAGTTTTCTCCTTAGCTCTTCTCCATCCTTTACTGCCCGTTAATGCGGGATAAAGACCTTACGACGATATTCGACATGCGAGTAGTCGAGCCGCTGAACTGGATCATGCCGAAAAGTGAAAGGAGCTGACTAAAAAGTGGATTTTTTAGTCAGCTCCTTTGTTTTTACTACTCTGTTTTAAACGTCTCTGCAACTTTTTTTGAGACTTCTTTTAAATCATAAAACTCAACACGTTCTTTCTCTGGTGTATCTTTATGCCCAATTACAACTTCCCCGTCATCTTCTACCCAAACAAAGTAATTTTCAACCGAACCATCATTATAATCCATAGTCATATTGTAGCGAATAGCGGATTTAGCTTCTTCATCTAGCAATAGTGTTTTAGGTTCATCCCCGTTTTCCGCCAATCCAACCTGCTCCATCGCGGATACAAGTTGTTTTATATCATTTTCTTTTTTCAATACTTTCGTACCTTTCGTTTTCGTAGATGTAAGCTGAATCTCCTTTATTTCTTTCCCTTGAAACGTAACAACCTCTGCCTCTTGTGATGTAGGAACTACTTTTTCTTTTCCATTTCCGCATGCACTTAAGCTGATTAGCATCACCGCTAAGAAACATACCATTCTTTTTTTCACAAGTTCAGCTCCTTTCTCTTTCTCATAATTGTTTCTCCTTATCTCACATCTCCCCCTGCTCAAAAGAAAAATAAAAAGAGGTATATCAGACAGCAAGATTGCTGTTGATATACCTCTTTTTTATTAAAACTCTGCAGAACCTGGTGTTCTTGGGAATGGAATCACGTCACGAATGTTCGCCATACCAGTGATGTACATTAAGAAACGTTCGAAACCTAGGCCAAATCCAGCGTGTTTTGTACCGCCGTATTTTCTAAGCTCTAAGTACCACCAGTAGTCTTCTTCGTCCATGCCTAATTCTTTAATTCTGTCTACTAAAACATCCATTCTTTCTTCACGTTGACTTCCGCCGATTAATTCCCCGATGCCAGGAACAAGTAAGTCTGTTGCAGCTACTGTTTTACCGTCATCGTTTAAGCGCATGTAGAATGCTTTAATATCTTTTGGATAGTCTGTTACGAATACAGGACGTTTGAATACTTGTTCAGATAAGTATCTTTCATGCTCTGTTTGTAAGTCAATTCCCCATTCTACTGGGTATTTGAAGTCTGCACCTGATTTTTGAAGCACCTCAATTGCTTCTGTGTATGTGATGCGTCCAAAGTCAGAGTTGATTACGTTGTTCATGCGCTCTAGAACTGTTTTATCAACAAAGCTATTGAAGAATTCCATTTCTTCTGGTGCGTGCTCTAACACATATTTCATTGCATATTTCAGCATGTCTTCTGTTAAATCCATTACATTTTCTAATTCAGCGAATGCAATCTCAGGCTCAACCATCCAGAACTCAGCTGCATGGCGAGTTGTGTTTGAGTTTTCAGCACGGAATGTTGGACCAAATGTATATACATCGCGGAACGCTAATGCATAAGCTTCAGCATTCAATTGTCCACTTACTGTTAAGTTTGTTTCTTTGCCGAAGAAGTCTTTTGAATCATCTACTTGTCCGTCTTCACCTTTTGGTACGTTGTTCATATCATGCGTTGTTACGCGGAACATTTCACCTGCACCTTCAGTGTCGCTTCCTGTAATAATTGGTGTATGAACGTGTACAAAGCCGCGCTCTTGGAAGAACTGATGGATCGCAAACGCTGCGATAGAACGCACGCGGAATGTCGCTGAGAATGCATTTGTTCTTGGACGTAAATGAGCGATTGTACGTAAGTATTCAAACGTATGACGCTTCTTTTGCAATGGATAATCAGAATCTGATAATCCCTCAACTTCGATTTTGTCCGCTTTAATTTCAAACGGTTGCTTTGCAGTTGGCGTTGCGATTAGCGTACCTTCTACTTTAATAGAAGAGCTTAACGGAAGCTTCGCAATTTCGTTAAAGTTATCTAGTTCTGTATCAAAAACGATTTGAACGCTTTTAAAGAAGCTACCATCGTTTAATTCGATAAAACCAAATACTTTTGAATCACGTAAGTTACGGATCCAACCTGATACTTGTATTTTTTGATCTACATACTTATCAGTTTCTCTATACAGACTTTTTACTAATGTGTTTTCCATATTAAAATTCTCCTTTACTTATATTTAAATACAAAAAAACCTTCCATCCATAAAGGGACGAAAGGTTAAACTTCGCGGTACCACCCAATTTGTCATAAAGACCAGCTCCAACTCGTATGTATTACACATACTTCCCGGTTTGTAACAGGCCGGATTCCCGTCTAAGTCTACTCTTGAACACACAGTTCAATTTCGGTTAGCAACTCCAAGGTGTTCTTCACATATACCGCCTCATCAGGCTTGCACCGTCCCTGACTCGCTTTGGATTATAGTATATACTACTTTTCCTTATCATCGTCTTTCATTTTGTTAAACTAAAATTAATGTACTACATTCGAGGCAAAGATGCAAGTTATCGTTCTATATATCGACTCTTCTACAACATACGACATGAATTCTCCCTATAAAAAAATAGCTGCCGGAATTTTTTCCGACAGCTGTTTTTTATTATTTACGTAACTCCGCACCAAATTTCTCTTCTACCGCTGCTAATACACGGCTATGTGCTTCTGTTACTTCTTCATCTGTTAATGTACGTTCTGGGTCGAAGTAGTTCATAGAGAATGCAAGTGATTTTTTGCCTTCTTCCATTTTTTCGCCTTCATATAAGTCGAATAATGTTACTTCTTTTAAAAGTGCTCCGCCTGCTTCAGCAATTGTTTGCTTCATTTCGCCAGCTTTTACTTCAGTAGCTACAACAACAGCCATATCACGTGTCATAGATGGGAAACGTGGAATTGTAGTGTAGTATGTTTCTTCTACATCTGCACCAAATACTTTTACAAGAGACAATTCGAATACGTACGTTTCTTTTACATCTAATTGTTTTTGTGCTTCTGGATGTAATTGACCGATGAAGCCAATAACTTCACCGTCTAGTAAAATGTCAGCTGTACGGCCTGGGTGCATGCCTTCACGTTTTGCTGGTACATACGTGATGTTCTTAGCAACGCCAAGTACGTCAAATAATCCTTCTAATACACCTTTCATAACGAAGAAGTCAACAACCTTCTTCTCACCTTGCCATTGATGATGAAGAGTAAGCCCTGTCATAACCCCAGCAATATGTTGTTCTTCTTTCGGAAGTTCACCTTCTACTGTTGGTAAGAATACAGAACCTACTTCGTATAATGCAACGTTATCTACTTTACGAGCATTGTTATAAGCTACTGCTTCTAATAATTGCGGTACTAGGCTTAAACGAAGCTGACTGCGCTCTTCACTCATTGGAAGTGCAAGGTTCACAGGTGTCTTTTCGTTTGACTCAACCATATATTGTTTTGCTTTTTCAGCACTTGTTAATGAATACGTAATCGCTTCATATAACCCAGCGCCTTCTAAATAACGGCGTACTTTACGACGCTTTGTTTGCGCTGCTGTTAATTTACCACGTGTAATTGTACCAGTTGGTAATGTTGAAGGAATATGGTCGTATCCGTATAAACGACCTACTTCTTCTACTAAATCTTCTGGAATTGTAATATCAGGACGACGTGCTGGTACGTCCACATGGAATGTTCCTTCTACTTCTGTGAATGGGAACTTTAAGTTTGTGAAAATTGTATTCACTTGACCAGCAGAGATCTCTGTACCTAATACACGGTTAATTTTTTCAACTGTAACAGATACTGTACGCCCTTCTACTTGTAAGTGATCAACTTCTACAACGCCTTCTAACGCTTCGCCGCCAGCATATTTTGCCATTAATGCTGCTGCGTGTTGAATCGCTTCGAATGTACGTGTTGGGTCGATGCCCTTTTCAAAACGAGCACTTGATTCGCTGCGAAGACCTAAGTCCTTTGATGTGCGGCGCACTGTTTGACCTGCAAAATATGCAGACTCGATTAATACGTTTACTGTATCATTATCTACTTCAGAGTTTGCTCCGCCCATTACCCCGGCAACAGCTAACGCTTTTGTACCGTTTGTAATCACAAGGTGATGAGCTTGTAATGTACGCTCTTGATCGTCTAATGTTGTCATTTTCTCGCCTTCTTGTGCAAGACGAACAACAATTTCTTTTGATCCTAATTTATCATAGTCAAATGCATGTAACGGTTGACCATATTCAATTAAGATATAGTTTGTAATATCAACTACATTGCTAATTGGACGAATGCCAGCTGCCATTAGGCGCGTTTGCATCCAAATTGGTGATGGACCAACTTTTACGTTTTTCACCATTTTTGCAATGTATAATGGGTTTTGCTCTGTTGCTTCTACACTTACAGAAATGTAATCAGATGTTTTCTCTGCTGCTTCTTGTAAGTCTGCTGCTGGAAGTTTCACTTCACGGCCGTAAATTGCTGCTACTTCGTATGCAACACCTAACATGTTTAAGCAGTCTGCACGGTTCGGTGTTAAACCTAGTTCAAGTACTTCATCATGTAGGTTTAAGATTTCTAATGCATCTGTGCCAACTTCTGCATCACTTGGGAAGATGAAAATACCTTCTGCATAATCTTTTGCAACTAATTTTCCATCAATACCAAGCTCTTGTAAGGAACAAACCATACCGTGAGAAGCTTCACCGCGTAGTTTTGCTTTTTTAATTTTGAAGTTACCAGGAAGAACAGCGCCAACTTTTGCAACTGGTACTTTTAAACCTTTCGCAATGTTAGGAGCACCGCAAATGATTTGAACTGGCTCTTCTTCACCGATGTCGATTAAGCATTTGCTTAACTTATCAGCTTCCGGGTGTTTTTCGCACTCTAATACGTGACCAACTACAACACCTTTTACGCCTTTATTTAATACTTCAACGCCTTCTACTTCGATACCGCTTTTCGTAATTTTATCAGCTAATTCTTGTGCTGTTACATCTTTAATATCTACATACTCTTGTAACCAACGATATGATACGAACATTCTTTATCTCTCCTTCCCTTACGCTCGTTTGAATTGTTGTAAGAAACGTACATCGTTTGTATAGAAATGACGAATGTCATCAATGCCGTACTTTAACATCGCAATACGCTCTGCACCCATGCCGAACGCGAAGCCTTGATATTCTTTTGAATCATAGCCAGCCATTTCAAGTACGTTTGGATGAACCATACCTGCACCTAAAATTTCAATCCAGCCAGTTCCTTTACATGTGCCGCAACCTTTTCCATGACACATCATACAAGAAATATCCATTTCAACAGATGGCTCTGTGAATGGGAAGAAACTTGGACGAAGGCGAATTTCACGGTCTTCACCAAACATCTTCTTCGCAAATGCTTGTAATGTACCTTTTAAATCACTCATACGAATGTTTTTATCGATTACAAGACCTTCAATTTGCATGAACTGATGAGAGTGCGTCGCATCATCATCATCGCGGCGATATACTTTACCAGGGCAAATAATTTTAATTGGGCCTTTTTCTGTATTCTTTTCCATCGTTCTTGCTTGCACAGAAGATGTATGTGTACGAAGCAACATTTCTTCTGTAATGTAGAAAGAATCTTGCATATCGCGTGCTGGGTGATCTTTTGGTAAGTTTAACGCTTCGAAGTTGTAATAATCTTTTTCTACTTCTGGACCTTCAGCAACTTCATAGCCCATACCGATGAATAAATCTTCAATTTGTTCAACAACCGCTGTTAACGGATGATGACAACCTGTATTTACAGGACGGCCTGGTAATGTTACATCAATTGTTTCAGATGCTAATTTCGCTTCGATTACCGCTTTTTCTAAATGATTAATTTTTTCTTCTAAACGTGTTTGAATTGCTTCGCGTACTTCGTTTACTAAAGCTCCCATACGTGGACGCTCTTCTGGAGATAATTTCCCCATACCACGCAGTACTTCTGTAATTGGACCTTTTTTTCCTAAATACGCAACGCGTACATCATTTAAGCCCTTTAGCTCTTTCGCTTCTTCAATCAGCTGCAGTGCTTCTTGCTTTAGCTCTTTTAAACGTGCTTCCATTTGGAACCCTCCTAATTTTAAAAATAAAAAAACCTCGCTCCCTAAAAAGGGACGAGGTAAATTCGCGGTACCACCCTAAATTGACAGAACGAGTCTGCCCACTTCATTATTATAACGGCTTTTTAAACCGGAACGCCTTTACATATAAATGGTCCTGGCGTCAACTCCAGAGGTGAATTCACTCACGTCTACTATAAGAGTGCTTTCAGTCTATGGCACTCTCTCCCTACATAGCGATTTTGTAAGTTACTCTTCTCTATCAACATTTTTTAGTATTATACTTCAATTTATTATAAAAAGTTTTTTATCGATTCGCAACTGGAGTTTGTAAATAATACGTTAAAATCCCTGCTGCAACCGCAACATTTAATGATTCTGCTCCCCCGTAAATCGGAATATACAAGTTTTGATCACATTTGGAAAGAATCTCTTGGCGTACACCATTTCCTTCGTTTCCTACAATTAATGCAAAACTTCCCGTCGGCGTTACTTCACCGTATGGAACCCCATTTTCAAGAGCTGTTCCGTATACAGGAACGTTCTTTTCTTTTAGCTTGTCTACCCATTCTTCTAAGTTTCCTTTTACAATTGGTAAATGGAATACAGAGCCTTGTGTAGAACGCAGTACTTTACTGTTATAAACATCAACACATCCTTCTCCAAGCACAACGGCATGAATACCAGCTGCATCTGCTGTACGAATAATTGTCCCTAAGTTACCTGGGTCTTGCAGACCGTCAAGTAATAAGAGCTTTCCATCTGTCAAATGTACTTCTTTTTCTTGCTTCTCACAAACCGCAAATACGCCTTGTGTTGTTTCCGTTTCCCGTAACATTTTTACAATTGCCTCAGGCACAATGTACATTTCAACATCGATAACTGCCCAATCTTTCGGAAGATCTGTTTGATCCCAAACGATAAGCTCTATTACAACTCCTGCTTTTAAAGCTTCCTCAACTAAATGGAATCCTTCTACAAAAAATAGTCCTTTTTTATCGCGCTCTTTTTTCGTCTGCAGCTTTTTCCACTGCTTCACGCGCGGATTTTGTACTGAATCAATGTTTTTCATAATATGTATTTCCCTCTCTTCTTGTCTTCTCATTATAGCCTATTTTTCATACATATTTACATAAAAAAGAACAAAAACTAATGTCAGTTTCCATTCCTAAAAAGAGGTGAAAATGATGAACTTTAATTTACGCAATGCTGTATTAGCAAACGTATCTGGAAATACGCAAAACCAATTACAAGAAACAATTGTCGATGCCATTCAAAGCGGTGAAGAAAAAATGCTTCCAGGGCTTGGCGTTTTATTTGAAGTGATTTGGAAAAATGCTGATGAAAATGAAAAGCATGAAATGTTATCTACGTTGGAGCAAGGCTTAAGAAAATAAGGAATTTCTCCCCCACCGATGGTTAGTTGAACTAATCGGGCGCATGCTAGTAGTAAGACCCCACCTATCTTCTTCGATTCTCTCTGAATCTTGAGGTGGGGTCTTACTACCCGTTAATGCGGGATAAAAAAGCCTTGCAGAGAAAACCGAAGGCTAATTAATATATCTATACACTTATTAGTTTATTTACTTTTGAAAATTCGTAATATTCGGATTAAAAATACGAACAGTCTGAAGAAGGTTGTTTACAATGTCTTGTTGTTGAGCTGTTAGTGTACCATCACCAGTGAATACTGTAATACAGATTGGGCAAGCTTCAATATGAATTCCCAATAGGTTAATAGCAAGTCCACCAGGTACATTCAGAGTGAGAATAGGTGTTGAACCCGCAGGAGGAGTGCAGGTTTCACAGTTAGTTAAAAGAGCCATAAAGTCAAATCCTTTCTTTATAGGGTTACCATATTTATATGACCGAATACAGATATGTGAAATAGGCATTTGGACAATTCTTGATCATTTTGTTAAAGTATCTCCAAAATTAAGCATGATTTCTGTGTCAGTAAGATTTTGGATGTCTTGCTCTATATCATGGTCAATAATTTGTTTATCTCTTCTATCAACCATAACAACATGGCCTCCTCTAGCAAATACTAGATTCTTTTTTCCTATCAAAAATAAAAATCAATAGCGTGAAATACAACTCACAATACAAGAATATCCATATGCTTTTTATCTTACTTTGGATAATTCGTTTTATTTATTATTTAACAATTACCTCAAACGTTCTACACTTATTATTTCGATTGTATATCGTGGATTTCTATCAAATATCCATATTTTTTTATAATATCCAAAATAAACCTCCTGTTATAAAATATAACTTATTACATAGGAGGTTTTCTTATATATGTTTATCTTACTTTGGATCCTTTTCGTACCCGTTCTTATACTATGCGGCATTGGCGGAGGGTTATTTTTCATTATAAGAGGAGCAATACATAAAAAATGGTTTATTTTTCTAATGGGAATCGTTTGTTTTTCACTCGTTCTCCTGCCTATTATTTCTGCAGGGATAGGAAGGGATGTCGAACAGTCTCTCCCACTTTCAACGTCTATGTACTGGGGTATGTTAGCTATTGCTAGTTTATTAGGAGGAATTAGCGGGGCGCGCAATCAAATAACTAGCATTAAACGTGTAGGAATTACTTTATTTTCGCTTGTTGTAATAGGGATATTTTTCTATGAAATGATGTAATTTAGTTATGCTCTTGAAAAGGGATCATAACAGAAAAAAATTTTTCTATTACATCATTAATTACTTTACTAACATAACAATGATGTAGTAAAATGTTCAAAATATATTTATAGCTATTGTTTTTTCTCTATAATACACTGCACTGAATGAAAGGAGTGAATGTTTTATGCGCCGTGTTACACTTGAACAAATTTTTCAGCATCCCATCACCCAAAAATATGTAAACCGATCTGGAATGGTTCATGCGATTGCTGTCGCTTACCACGCGTTCCACTTAGCCAAAAAGCATCACGCCTCAGTCGATGCGGCAACAAAGTCTGGTTTTCTTCATGATATCGGACATCACACATGGTATCGCGATGGGAAATGGGACTATGAATTGTATAAAAAGAATGATATACACGCTATTAAAGGAGCGGAAAGAGCTCATAAATTGCTAATCCGATTAGGAGAACACCCTAATCAAGCAAAAGAAATTTCTGTTGCCATTCTCCTGCACACTGATTCTTTTCTACTAGAGCAAACACTTGAAAGAACGCCTCTGCAAAATATTATTAAATGGGCAGACGAAGCAGATGAGGAACCAGGGGGAACACATCACTATCGAACAATCTCTTATGAAAAAGCACTGCAAGCGATCAAGCGATTAGATCAGATGATAGATCGCGAATTACAAACACATACACCATCCCATTTGCACATTTCTGCAAATGAAGGAAAAGGACAGACAAAACTTATAAAACATTAACATACAAAGTGACACTTCCATCAGTGTGGGGGCTTCATTCCCCACTGATGGAAAGTCCGCCAATCGGACTCTTACTACCCGCGAATAGCGGAATAAAAAAAGAACACCATTTCATAACAGAAAAACGCAGAGATTTCAAAATCTCTGCGTTTCTTTATACGATTCCATTGTTCAAAACAATGCCATTTTGCTTGTTATTTAGTCTATTAATTAACCTTCATAACCGAACTACTTACATCATCTCTCTGCTTTTTTGTTCACCTTATTTCCTGATTGTAAGAAAAATGATAAGAACAAGGCAATAGCTGTTAACATTGTTGCAATCCAGAACGCATCATTAATTCCGTTAATAACGGACATCTTCGAAACTTGCCCAAATAGCATTTGCGAGCTTAACGCGTTTCCTGCCTGAGCTGATCCTGTCAATGCACCAATACTTTGCCCCAATTGAGATAGTTTGTTTACAATAATCGGGTTTGTTGTTGTAATCGCATTTGCATAGTCTGCCATATGATTTGTCGTTTGCTGCGTCATAATTGTAATTAAAAGCGCAGTCCCAATAGAACCAGCAACTTGCTTTGCTGTATTTTGCATTGCTGTTCCATGCGAAATCAGTTGCCTTGGCAGAGCATTCATCCCTGCTGTCGAGATTGGCATCATAATAAAGGACATCCCAAACGAACGAATAATATAATCTATCATAATTTGAATAGAAGGTGTTTCTAATGTTAAATGTGTAAATTGGTATGTTGCGTATGTTGTAAGGAGTAATCCAAAAATTGCAAGCGGCCGAATCCCGTATTTATCAAATAGCCTTCCGGAAAATGGTCCCATCAGTCCCATAATTAAAGATCCTGGAAGAAGTAATAATCCGGAAACAATTGGCGTAAATCCACGGATGTTTTGTAAATATATAGGAAGTAATAGCATACCACCATATAGCGCCATCGTAACAATTGCATTAATTATCAGCGTCGAAGTAAATGCAGAGTAGCTGAATACACGAAGATCTAATATTTTATTGTCAGTCGTTAACTGTCTCCATATAAATAAACTTAGTCCAATAACTCCAATAATAATCGCAATGATAACTTCCGCACTACCCCAGCCTTTATTTCCTGCCTCACTAAAACCATATAGTAAGCTTCCAAGGCCGATACTAGAAGTGATAACACCATACGTATCCAGCGTTGCCTTTGACACTGGCTGTTTTAGCGTGAAATATTTTAGTGCTAATACAATAATGAATAAACCAATAATAAACATCGCATAGAATATCACATTCCATTTATAGTTTTGAATGATCCATCCTGTAATCGTCGGCCCAATGGCAGGTGCTAAAATCATTGCAAAACCGAGCAATCCCATCGCTGCCCCGCGTTTATGAGGCGGGAAGATTGCCATAAAAATATTCATTCCAACAGGCATTAAAATACCGGCACCAACAGCTTGAATGATACGTCCTGTCATCATCATCGTAAAGTTTCCGGATATCGCACAAATCATCGAACCGACTGTAAAGAATATCATGGCTGCTAAAAATAAGTTTCGATACGTAAACCGCGAAACTAAAAACGCACTAACCGGTACTAATACCCCGTTCACAAGCATAAAACCTGTTGTAAGCCACTGCGCTGTAGATGTCGATACATTAAATTCATTCATTAAGGACGGTAAAGCAACGTTAATTAATGTTTGATTCAAAATCGAAACGAACATCCCGGAAATAAGAACAGCCAAAACGACCTTCACGTTAAAATCAGGGAGAGCCGTCTGAGGCCGAGAAGCTTTCGGTTCTTTACTTTCCGCTTTTTGTTCTTGTACCGGTGCTTTTACAAGTTCTGATGCTTCTTGTTTTTCAATTGTTTCTTCTACAATTTCTTGTTCTTGAGCTCTCTCTTCAATACCTTCTGATATTTCTTGTTTTATTACTGCCTCTTTTGTATCCTTTAAAACTGCTTGAACCGGTTCTTCTATCCTTTGTGTTTTTTTCTTTCTAAAAACACGATTTACAATAATGAACACGACAATACATAAAAGAGCGTATCCTGCAATAAAGATCGAGGACATATTTCATTCCCCCTTACTTATGAATCCGAACTGTGACATTCATGCCTGGGACAATATTTAGTGATTTATTATGGTCTAATGAAATTTTAACTGGAATAACTTGTGTTACTTTCGTATAGTTTGCTGTTGCATTACTAGATGGTAGCATAGAGAATGTATTTGCTGTTGTTAAACCAATTTGTTCTACTTTTCCTGTTAATGTTGTATTAGGATATGCATCTACATATACATCTACATCTTGCCCTTTTTGAATATCGTCGATGTCTGTTTCTTTAATGTTTGCCGTTACCCATAAGTCGCTCATATTATAAGCGTACGCAAGCGGTGCTCCTGGAGCAATGTAAGAATCTTGCGTTGCATTCGATTGAACAAGCGTTGCATTTGTCGGAACTGTAATATCCACTTCTTGTGCTGTGCCACTAGCGTTACTCGTTACAGAACCTACTTTATCACCAGCACTATAACTTTTTCCTACTTCAGCTGTCCAGCTTGTTAATTTCCCAGCAACTGGAGATGCAATTGGTACAACTTTTCCATCAATTTTTGCATTGTCCGTTTTTAAATAACTTGTTGATTGATTGTAATAATAATAGCCGGCAAACCCGCCGCCAACTAACACAATCAATGTAATAATATTGATGATAACCATTCTTCGAATTTGACTCATTGTGTTCTCTCCTTATTTTCAATTTTAGTTAATAATATTGACCATTCATATTATTAAGGACTAGTCAAAAAAATAACCCTTTTTCTGGCACAAAATACTCTCCTTATTTTGTGCTAAGAAAAAGAATATCGTTTATAATTATAAATAATTCATTTTGAACGACAACCGTCAATTTATTTCGATATGTTGTTTTTCCGACATTCGCCTATATATGTGTTGAAAAAGTATGAAAAACAAAGCAAGGAGAACGAAAATGTCTATTAAAAATTCAAATGACCCGCGTGTAAAACGAACGAGGCAAGCGATACATGATGCTCTTATATCTTTAATACATGAAAAAGGTTTTGATGGTATTACGGTTCAAGACATTGCTGAAAAGGCAACTGTAAACCGCGCTACCTTTTATAGTCATTATCACGACAAATATGATCTATTAGACAAAAGCATTGCAGAAATGTTAACAGCATTAGCAGATATTCTCAAATCGAAAAAATTAGATAAGAAGGAGTTTGAACTTACTTTTGATACTCCTCATCCTATCTTTTTATCTTTATTTAGCCATATTGCTGAACATGCTTTCTTTTATCAAGTGATGCTTGGAGAGAATGGGATTCCGAAGTTTTCCTCACAAATGATGAAAGCAATTCAAACGGATTTGCTTAACGCCCTTTCTCTTTCACAACCAAATGAAGAAGAATTAATTGTACCTCGTGATATTCTTACTAGTTATATGGCAGGTGCACATTTAGGGATGATTATTTCTTGGTTAAGACAAAATATGCCGTATACGCCTCATTATATGGCCTTGCAGCTATCTCGTTTAATCATTTTAGGCCCGTATGCAGCCGCTGGATTAGAAGCACCATTTAAATGAAAAAGAGCGAAAGGAATGTCCCTTCGCTCTTTCGTATATTAATCAAATGTAATGTTATGTACAGCCTCAGCATCAAGACGTTTCACAACTTCTACAATTAACTTCACTGTGTTTTCATAGTCATCGCGATGCAGCATTGCAGCATGAGAATGAATATAGCGAGTTGCAATTGTAATTGCCATCGCTGGAATACCATCCACAGAAACATGAATTGCCCCCGCATCCGTTCCGCCGCCTGGAAGTGCATCGTATTGATATGGAATGTTTAATTCATCTGCTACACCAACAACGAAATCACGAAGACCTTTATGTCCAACGATAGATGCATCATATAAAATAATTTGCGGGCCATCACCCATTTTGCCTTGTGCTTCTTTTTCACTAATTCCCGGTGTATCTCCAGCGATACCAACATCTACCGCAAAAGCAATATCCGGTTGAATGTAGTTCGCAGATGTTTTCGCACCTCGTAAACCTACTTCTTCTTGAACCGTTCCAACACCATATACGATATTTGGATGTTTTTCATCTTTTAATTGTTTTAAAACATCGATTGCGATTGCACAACCAATGCGGTTATCCCATGCCTTTGCAAGTAACATTTTCTCATTTTTCATCACTTGGAATTCGAAGTATGGTACAACTTGATCTCCTGGACGTACGCCCCACTCCATTGCCTCTTCTTTACTAGAAGCACCAATATCAATAAACATATCTTTAATATCAACCGGCTTTTTACGAGCATCAACTGATAGAACATGAGGTGGCTTCGAACCAATGACACCCGTTACATCACCTTTGCTCGTAACAATTGTTACGCGCTGCGCTAACATAACTTGTGACCACCAGCCTCCAACTGTTTGGAAGCGTAAGAAACCTTTATCATCAATTTGCGTAATCATAAAACCAACTTCATCTAAATGACCAGCTACCATAATTTTCGGGCCGTTACCGTCACCAACTTTTTTCGCAACTAAGCTTCCTAAGTTATCTGTTGATACTTCATCAGCAAACGGTGCGATATACTTCTTCATTACTTCACGAGGCTCACGTTCATTTCCAGCAATCCCACGCGCGTCTGTTAGTTCTTTTAGCATCGTCAATGCCGCATCTAGTTTTGTCATTGGACAATGTCCTCCTTTTTCTTCATCTCTTTAATTATACAAGAGCGGAAAAGAATGTTCAAAAAATTTCATCAATATCCTTCTGTTTGACGCTGATGATTCACTTCGTTTTTATCTAAATATGCTTTTTCAATCTCTTCTTGACCAAAATCAAGTGCTTGTCCTAGGCGAAGATAGCTCGTAAACAATTCAATATAATTCGTAATAGACGGCTGTTCATTAAAACGGATTACTTTTGCATATGCATCTAAGAAAATTTCTACCTGTGTTTTATTTGTTATTGCACACTTATAAAATAAGAAATTTTTATCAATTCCTAAGTCAATTCCGATAGATAAAATAAAATGTAACCCATCCACATACTCTTCTAGTACAATTGCACGCTCAGATGCTGGCTTGTTGCTCCAATATTTAAAGCAGCGTGTCTCGTTTGCAAGTTCTCCAATTTCCACTAGAAGCGCTAGCATCTTTTCTTTTAACAACTTTTTCGGCTCTAAATTATGTTCTCTCGCAATACGATCATCTAATTCTTTTTGTAATTTAAATAGTTGTAGTAAATCCAAAACGTACTCCTCCTTCAATATCCAATAAACATTATCCGATATTGTTCCATTCTAATGGTAAATATAAGAAAATAAGCAAGTTACATTCTTACATTATAACAGTGTCAGTTTCGCGTGGAAAGACATGATTGTCTGAAGTCAAACTCCTCCTTATCACCATCGTTCTTCCGTATATAAGTGAGCTTATGACTATACACCTAAATAAAGTGAAACTTCCATCAATGGGGGTTCTTACTACCCCTTAATGCGCGATAAAGATAAAAAGTCAGAGACCCCCTCCGACTTTTTATCTTTATTCTTCTATATTATTGTGCCTTTTATGCTTATTTTGTCATATATGGTACAACACGTCCATTCATCTTTCTTTCTTCCATTTCAGCAAAAACAATGTTAATTTATGAAAAACAAAAAAATCCTTAGGAACAATGTCCTAAGGATTTTTTATCATTACTTATTTAAAGCAGTTTTAGCAGCTGTTGCTAATTCAGCGAAAGCTTTTTCGTCATGAACAGCTAGGTCAGCAAGCATTTTGCGGTTTACTTCGATACCAGCAACTTTAAGACCGTTCATTAAACGGCTGTAAGAAAGACCGTTCATACGAGCAGCTGCGTTAATACGAGTGATCCATAATTTACGGAAGTCACGTTTCTTTTGACGACGGTCACGGAACGCATACATTAAAGATTTCATTACTTGTTGGTTAGCAACTTTGTATAATGTATGTTTAGAACCGTAGTAACCTTTTGCTAATTTAATAATTTTTTTACGACGTTTACGAGTAACCGTACCACCTTTTACTCTTGGCATATTATTTCCCTCCTAGATATCTATCTGAACAAAATATTAATTACATGTTGTCAAGCATTTGACGAATACGTTTGAAGTCACCAGCGCTTACTACACCAGCTTTACGTAATTTACGTTTAGCTTTTGTAGATTTGTTAGCGAATAAGTGGCTTGTGTAAGCGTGAGAACGCTTTAGTTTACCAGATCCTGTTTTTTTGAAACGCTTTGCAGCGCCGCGGTGAGTTTTCTGTTTAGGCATAGTGATTTCCTCCTCTATTTATTACTTATCATTTTTCGGTGCTAAAACTAAGAACATGCTACGTCCTTCCATTTTTGGCTTAGATTCAATTGTACTAACTTCAGCACAAGCTTCAGAGAAGCGATCTAAAACACGTTGACCGATTTCTTTATGAGTAATAGCACGACCTTTAAAGCGAATAGACGCTTTAACTTTGTCGCCTTTCTCCAAGAATTTAATAGCATTACGAAGTTTTGTGTTAAAGTCATGTTCATCAATTGTTGGACTTAAACGTACTTCTTTCATACTAATGATTTTTTGATTTTTGCGCTGCTCTTTTTCTTTCTTTTGTTGCTCAAAGCGGAATTTTCCGTAGTCCATAATACGGCATACTGGTGGTTTCGCATTTGGAGCAACTAATACTAGATCAAGATTTACGTTTGCAGCCATGTCTAATGCTTCTTGACGAGACTTAATTCCAAGTTGATCACCATTTGCACCAACTAAACGTACTTCACGTGCACGAATTTGCTCGTTAATCATCATGTCCTTGCTAATAGTAAGCCACCTCCAAGGTTTTATGGGAATACGTTTTGGGAAGGCAGAACCCAAACAAAAAAGTGCGGGTATATGACACCCACACTTGTAATATCTTAAGTAAGAAATACATTTACCTGGTAACTGCTTTCGCGTCAATCAGGTGAGAAGCGGGTGCTTCTACTTGTTCCACAAATCCGTATTCTATTATCCTTGATGATTCTATCATAGGACGTGATGCGTGTCAAGAAGTCGATCTTCTTAAGTAGCAACAAAAAATATTGTAACAAACAAAACGAATACATGCAACATTTTTTTATATAAGCGAACTTTGGTTCTTATTACCAAACAAAACATACAAAAAAAAGCCGCGGACGAACCGCGACTTTTTCTTATCGTTTTCCTTCAGCTTTAATTAGGTCAACGAAAGCGTCTAATGAGATTGTTTCTGATTTTTGTTCACCGTATTTACGTACGTTTACACCAGTTTCAGCAACTTCATTGTCACCTACTACAAGCATATACGGGATTTTTTGCATTTGTGCCTCGCGGATTTTATAACCGATCTTCTCATCACGAGTATCCACTTCAACGCGAATACCAGCACGTTGTAATTCTTCTTGTACTTTCTTCGCATAGTCTAAATGTACTTGCGGAGAAACTGGAATTACTTGTACTTGAACTGGTGCTAACCAAGTTGGGAATGCACCTTTGTACTCTTCGATTAAGAAGGCAACAAAGCGTTCCATAGTTGATACAACACCGCGGTGGATAACAACTGGACGATGATGCTTACCATCTTCACCGATGTAAGTTAACTCAAAGCGTTCTGGAAGTAAGAAGTCTAATTGTACAGTTGAAAGTGTTTCGTCTTTTCCAAGCGCAGTACGAACTTGCACGTCAAGTTTCGGACCGTAGAATGCCGCTTCACCTTCAGCTTCATAGTACTCAAGACCCATTTCATCCATAGCTTCTTTTAACATGCCTTGTGCTCTTTCCCACATTTCATCGTCATCATAATACTTTTTAGTATCTTCTGGATCACGATAAGATAAACGGAATGAATAATCTTCTAAACCGAAGTCTTTGTATACTTCTAAAGTTAAGTTTACAACGCGTTTTAATTCTTCTTTAATTTGGTCTGGACGAACGAAAATGTGCGCATCATTTAAAGTCATCCCACGTACACGTTGTAACCCAGATAATGCACCAGACATTTCATAACGGTGCATTGTTCCAAGCTCTGCAATACGGATCGGTAATTCACGATAGCTGTGGATATCGTTTTTATAAACCATCATATGGTGAGGGCAGTTCATTGGACGAAGTACTAATTCCTCATTATCCATTTCCATTGATGGGAACATGCCATCTCGGTAGTGATTCCAGTGACCAGAAGTTTCATAAAGCTCTCGGCTTCCTAATACTGGAGTATATACGTGGTCATATCCTAAGCTTGCTTCTTTATCAACAATGTAACGCTCGATAATTCGACGGATTGTTGCACCTTTTGGTAACCAAAGTGGTAAACCTTGTCCTACTTTTTGGCTATTTGTAAATAGTTTTAACTCTTTACCTAATTTACGGTGATCACGCTCTTTCGCTTCTTCAAGCATACGTAGATGCTCATCTAATTCCGCTTTTTTCACGAATGCAGTACCGTAAATACGTTGTAGCATTTTATTATCGCTATCTCCACGCCAGTAAGCACCAGCAACGCTTAACAGTTTAAACACTTTAATTTTCCCTGTAGATGGAAGGTGAACTCCGCGGCAAAGATCGAAAAATTCGCCTTGTTCATAAATTGAAATAACCGCATCTTCTGGAAGATCATTAATCAATTCTAATTTTAACTCATCGCCGATTTCTTCATAACGACGAAGTGCTTCAGCACGTGGTACTTCATGACGAACGATTTCTAGGTTCTCGTTCACAATCTTTTGCATTTCTTTTTCAATTTTCGGGAAGTCTTCAACTGTAATTGCTTCTTCCATATCGATATCATAATAGAAACCATTTTCAATAACAGGCCCAATTCCAAGCTTCACATCTTTATATAAACGCTTTAATGCTTGTGCTAAAAGGTGAGCTGTTGAGTGGCGTAAAATGTATAAACCATCTTCAGAATCTAATGTAACGATAGAAATCGCACCATCTTGCTCAATCGGTGTACGTAAGTCTACCATTTCCTCGTTTAATTTCCCTGCAATTGCTTTTTTCTTTAAGCCAGGGCTAATAGAAGCAGCAATATCTTCTGTTGTTATTCCTTTTGGAAATTCCTTCACAGCTCCGTCTGGGAATGTAATTTTTACTACGTCTGCCATCTTTGGTCACTCCTTTTTCATAGTCAAAATAAAAAACACCCATCCCTATAAAAAGGGACGAGTGTTGAATTCGTGGTTCCACCCTTGTTCCAGCTAACGCATTGTTAACTGCTCAAGTTCATTATAACGGCATTTACCGTCAGCAATTACTAGAATTTCGTTCACTGCTGAAGTTCAGAGGTGGTAAGTAATAATCTCGTATTAAGAAGCTCACAGCCTAAGGCTTCCCTCTCTGAGAATCGTAGACAATTACTCATGTCCTCATCGTAACATTTTAATGTATTTTCATGTATGTACGTAATTATATGCTCAAAAATTTAGAAAATCAAGGGCGTTCCCTTTATTTTTATAATTTTTCACATTCTTTTCAAATTCATGAAGCGCATATAGTTGTACTCTCTCTTGAAACACATTTTGAATTGTCACAATCATATTATGATCTTGCTCTTTCGTATACAGATGAATTGTTTTAGGCGAGATTGAAAGAAGCGGTGCCATAATATTCGGATCAATGTACAAGCCTTTTTGAGAGAGTAATTCTTCTTCTATATACTGAACAAGTTTATCTTGTTTTAAACGAGCTCCCTTTTCATCATAAAAAATAAAACTGTCATCAAACACAAGATGCAAGCATGACAAACGCGATTTCCGGCTGCTCACTTGCTGCCGGAGCGTTTCCACAAACATTTGATACTCTTGTTCTAACTTATATTCATCTATCGCCATCTCTGTAGTGCGATATAAAAATTCATTGTACTTTCTCAAGCGAAAACGAATGTATGCTTCAAACGAAAAAGACATCTTATCATGCATCCACCCCCGCAAGGAAGAAACCACCAATTCTTTCCCTCTTTGTTTAGAAGGAGCATCGTTTAGCCCCTTACGTCTCCCATTTAAAATAGAATGAGCCATATGTAAAATTTGAATTCGTTCTTCTCGCTCTCCATAGTAAAACTTCTCTTTTAAAATATCACTTATCCATTCATCTTGTTTTGTATTTATAATATATTGAACAAGTACAGGGATAACCACTCGATCAATGTAGCATAATTCTTGTATTGGTATATGAACAATCACCATTTGTTCGTACAAATAAATGCTTATTTCTGCATATATATCATCTGTCCGTTTTTTCAGCTCTTTATATATAACAATAGCATCATTTTTTTCTTCAAAGCAGATTTCAATCACTTTTGTCCCCCCTTTTATAATTCTTGCTATTTCCATATATATTAGGGGGATGTACAAAAAATGATACAAGCGTAAAGTAATTTATCATTCAAAGTAATGCTTTATTATATTTCCTTCCAAAAAAATAAAGAGCAAGCTCACTGCTTGCTCTTTACGTATGCCGGCGGTTTTTCCCACCAATAGGAATCGGCTTCGCTAAATATTTAATCCGCTCCATAATACGGGCCGCTTTCATTTCTTCTGCTTCTCCGCGCTGCGTATATGTTAGATGATGTTCTAACTCTTTAAAATCAAAGTTTGATGTAAAGAACGTCGGTAAATTTTCCAACATGCGAAATTGTAAGATGGCGCCGAGGACATCATCACGTACAAAGCTGGACATTGCTTCTGCCCCAATATCATCTAACATTAAGACTTGTACACGCTTCACAGCATCAATCTTTTCACCTATCGTGTTATCTTGCAGTGAACTTTTAATTTCCCGTAAAAATTCTGGTAAGTATACAATCATTGAACTTACCTTTTTTAAGGCTAATTCATTTGCAATTGCTCCTAAGAGATACGTTTTTCCTACACCAAATTTACCGTAGAGATATAAACCCTGTACTTTTTTCCCTGGTTCATACGCACTTAAAAATTCATTCGCTGCATCAATCGCATCAATACGCGCATCTAAATCCGATGGGTCTAAATTTTCCATAGAAGCCTTCAAAATATCACTTGGCATATAGACACTCTGCACTAATTTTTCATATTTCTTTCTCTCATCATAAGCTACTTTTCTCACACAACGATCATACTGAATATCAATCATCTTACCTTGAATAATCAATTTTGGCTCGTATCCTTGAATCATATTTTTACATGATTCTAAGTTCGGACAATCTGTGCATCCAACACTTTGTCCAATATATTCATACAGTTTCACAAGACTTCGTTCTATCATAGAAGTCGTTACTTCCCCTTTATGTTCTTCCACAAATTCTTTCACACGGGGATGTGCCATAACTTCTTCTTTTAACACTTCATATCTATTTTTAAAATTTTCGTTTTGCATCAATTTTGCAAATGAATTTTGAATATGCTCCATTTTTTCACCTCAAAGAGCGTTCATTCTCCTCTACTAATCACGCTTATATTTTTTTAGTACTTCTTCTAGTCTCTTTCGTTCTTCTTCTAGCTTGCTTGGATTTTCTTTTGAACTTACACGATCTTGCGATTGCCCTTTAGATTCTTCTTTCGCTTCTTCCTTAAGCCAATCCGGCACCATTTCTTTCCGTACTAGTTTCTTCGATGTACGGCCTTTTTTCTTCGTCTCAGCCCATTCTTGATATTGGCGATTCTCTTCTTTTGCTAAAGCCATCGCTTCTGACACTGTGCCTACTTTCTTCCTTGCCCAGTGTCCTGCAATCTTCTCAACATATGTTTTAGCCAATTTCATATCAGAACGAAGCATCACATAATAAATCAGCACATTTACAACGCCTGGTGTGAGCTTTTGATTCAACATCACTTCTTCAATAATTTGCAAATCAGCTTTCGTCGGCTCAGCTCCGCCCGAAATTTCTTTTAATAACTCTCTTGGCGAAATTTCTTCTAACTGTTTAATGAGCATTTCTTCTTGTGTTTTCGGCTCTTTCTCTTTCATCGTCCGCGCATGCAATGGCTGCGTTCGTTCACTAAATACTGGGAGCGCTTGTCCATTCTCAAATTGGTACCAATCACGCGCACCTTTTCGCAGTCGCTCCATATCAATTGTATGATGTTCTGTAACAGCACCAAGAACAATATTTTGCATGGATAACGGATCAATCCCGTATACGTAAGCTAATGTCATCACACATTCACGCATCTGTTCTGTAATGGCTTTGCGCGGAACGAGTGCTGATAATCCTTCTACAAATAATGAAAAATCAAAGAAATCATTCCAGAGCTTAGGTGCATTACCCTGCGCTCTGCCCGGCATCACAGTTGCATTTGGTATAAGCAATTCTTCCTTGGCATACTCAACTTGTCCTGGATTAAACGAGCCAAACACATCATTAAAGGATCGTGTCATATTTTCATAAGAAACAAAGTCAAATTCTTCTTCTAAAAAATATTGCTTTACTTGATTGTATTTTGCCTTGCTTAAGCGGTTATATAAAAAAATACTTAATACAATATCATCAAAAAATTGCTTCGGCATGAGAGGTGGCTGCAACTCATAAATAAACATGCGAATATCTTTTTCTTTTTTCATATACACATTTAAAAGTCCAATTGCCTCTAGTTTTATACGTTCTTCATAAATATCTGGGAGCTGCATTTGCATCGTTACCATAATAGAATGGTGTGTATTTTCTCTTCCAAATAAACGATCCTGCTCCAATTCTCCCCACAATGTCATATATAAACTAAAAGCTTTACTACCGATTAGCGGTTGATATAGCATCGTAAGCACTTTACGGTCATAATTACTGAGCAGTCCTCTTGCACTTACTTTATAACGGTCAATTGGCAGTAACTCCATCCATGACTGTCTTTCCATTCTTGCAAATCCTTTCTGTTATCCATTCTTATCATAAAGTGAAACTTCCATCAGTGGGGGGGTTTTTCATCCCCCACTGATGGTTAGTTGAACCAATCGGGCTTTTACGGACAGTTATCCCCTACCTCTCTTCTTCACTTTTCTCTGAATCTTGAGGTGGGAGTCTTACTGTCCGTTAATGCGGGATAAAGTGAAACTTCCATCAGTGAAGGGCTCACCGATGGAAAGTTCTCACCAATCGGGCGCATGCCAGCAGTTGTCCTCCACCTTTCTTCTTTGTTTTCTCAGAATTTCGAGGTAGAGATCTTACGGCCCGCAAATAGCGGGATATATGTGATTTATATTTCCGTTCGTTACTACTTATTAGTGAAAAAAAGAGCTAATAGCTTACGCTTCTAGCTCTTTTATTTTCGTTCTTTTTGAAGTATATCTTTTAATTCTTCAATAAATACGTTCAAATCTTTAAATTGTCGATAAACAGATGCAAAACGTACATATGCAACATCATCAATATCACGAAGCTCTTCCATGACCATTTCACCAATCATATCGCTTTTTACTTCTGACATTCCTAAGTTACGCAATTCACGTTCTACATGTTGCGTGATTTCTTCTAGTTGTTTTAAAGATACAGGTCGTTTTTCACACGCTTTAATTAAACCGCGCAAAATTTTCTCTTTGTTAAACTCTTCTCGCATTCCTTCTTTCTTTACAACAATTAGTGGCGGCTCCTCGACACGTTCAAATGTTGTAAAGCGATTGAGACAACTTTCGCACTCTCTTCTTCTACGAATCGATCGCCCTTCGTCAACTGGACGCGAATCCAATACTCTCGTACCATTGTGAAAACAGGATGGACAACGCAATCCATTCACTCCTTTACAATTTAATTTTATCTTAACAAAACCAAAACATTATAAACAAGAATTATCTCTTCTATATTATAAACCCTTAATCAAATATACTTATGTACGTTATTCTTTTTTATCTTTCTAACAATTAATTTACCCAGACTTCCATCAGTGTGGGTCTTACTGTCCGCAAATAGCAGATAAATTAAAAAGAGGTGTATAATACACCTCTTTACATTTTAAATCACTTATCTTCTTTTTTAAAGAGCTTTTGTCTCTCTTTGTTTAATTTCGAAGCTACCTGTACCACGAGGAAGTTCAATGCTCTCTCTCGTTTTTGCGCTCAAACCTTCAGCGATGTACTCTGCAGCAACATTCGGATCAATGCGATCTCCGCAAGTATATACATCAATACTTGCATAACCATGTTCTGGAAAGCTGTGGATTGTTAAGTGAGATTCAGAAATAATTACAACCCCACTTACACCTTGTGGTGCAAATTTATGGAAAGCAACCTCACGTACTTCAGCGCCTGCTCGAAGTGCTGCATCCACAAATAATTTTTCAATATAAGGCATATCATTAAGTTTGTCGAAATCGCAATCCCAAAGTTCCGCGATTACGTGACGACCCATAGTATCCATAGTATCCATTCTACAGTTCCCCCTTATAAATTTAATCTAACTGTTCGAATTGAAAACTAATTTGCAATTTGGCTTGCTCCACTACCACGGGGGAAAGTTAGTCCAGAGAGGTCCTAACCCTTTAAGTAGTGACTACCACCTCAGCTCTTAAGTTTACGAATGTTAGTATACTTTGTTTATTTTCATTTTGCAACAACAGTTTTTTATTTTTTCGATGACACTTTCTCTTTTACTTTTCTCCGAAAACAAAAGAAAAGATTCCAAATCACAGTAATTATAGCTTTTTTAGGCGATTTACAAAGAAAAAGCATATGTATTCTTTTCCTTTCATAAAAAAAAAGAAAAAGGCTAGCTAACGCTTGCCCTTTTCTCATCTATTAAATATGTTGTACGTTTTCTTGTTTCGCAAATTGATCTACAACAAGCTTTACAAGATCTACAACACGACGAGAATAACCCCATTCGTTGTCGTACCAAGCAAGTACTTTCACTTTGCGCTCACCCATTACCATTGTAGATAAACCATCAACGATTGCGGAATGTGTATTTGTATTAAAATCTATAGAAACAAGAGGCTCATCACTAAATGCGACAATTCCTTTTAACGCACCGTTAGCTGCTGTCATGAACGCTTCATTAATTTCTTCCACTGTTACATCGCGCTTTACATCCACAACTAAGTCAACAAGAGATACGTTTGGTGTTGGAACGCGAAGTGCCATCCCATGAAGTTTTCCGTTTAGATGTGGAAGAACTTTTGCTAACGCTTTCGCAGCACCTGTCGTTGTTGGAATGATAGATTGACCACATGCACGTGCTCTACGTAAATCTTTATGTGGATTATCAATATTTTTTTGGTCATTTGTATAAGCATGAACTGTCGTCATTAAACCGTTTTCAATTCCAAACTGCTCATCTAACACCTTTACAACAGGTGCTAAACAGTTTGTTGTACAAGACGCATTTGAAATAACGATATGTTTTGTAATATCAAGTTGTTCATCGTTTACACCAACAACAACTGTTACATCTTCATTTTTTCCTGGTGCAGTTAAAATAACATTTTTCGCACCAGCTTCTACGTGAAGACTTGCGCCTTCCTTGGAGTTAAACTTACCCGTTGCTTCAATTACAACGTCTACTCCCATTTCTTTCCAAGGCAATTCTCTTGGATCGCGGTTGTTTAAAAGGCGAATCATTTTGCCATCTACTAATAAATGATCTTCAAACGCTTCTACTGTACCATCAAATTTACCATGAACTGTATCATATTTAATTAAATGTGCTAACGTTTCAGATGGGTAGCTCGCATTAATCGCTACAATTTCGAATGCGCTTTCTTTTATAGCTTGGCGAAACACCATTCTCCCAATACGTCCAAAACCATTAATTGCCACACGAATCATAATATGTTATCCCCCTTGATTGCGTTATACTATTTATCTCCAATCCCAATAATAGTATAACACAAAAAGAAGATATGTCACTAAACAATTTCATCATTTTTAAATTTTTTTATTTAATAATGTTCCATTCTTTTAAAATGCGACTTAATTGGGCTTTCGTCTCTTCCATTGTGCCATTATTATTAATCACTTCATCCGCTAATGTGATTTTATCTTCTAGCGGCATTTGCGAAGCAATACGAGCCTTTGCCTCTTCTTCTTTAAAATTGTTGCGCTCCATTAATCTTGTAAGCTGAGTCTCACTATCAACATAAACTAGCAAAATTTTATCTACCAGACCTGTTAATTTACTCTCAAATAAAAGTGGAATATCGAGCACAACCGCTTGCGCTTTTTCTCTTATGTACATATCCTTTTGTGCATTCATTTCTTTTCGTACAGCAGGGTGAACAATACCGTTTAACAGCAAACGTTTTTCTTCATTATGAAATACGATGCCACCAAGCTTCGGACGATCTAGTTCTCCATTTTCCCCCAGCACTTCTTTCCCAAATGCTGTTACAATTTCGTTATACGCTTCCTTCCCTGGTTCTACAACTTCCCTCGCAATAATATCTGCATCAATAACTGGAACATGAAAACCTTGAAACATTTGTGATACTGTACTTTTTCCACTTGCAATGCCGCCTGTTAATCCAATTACAACTGTCATCAAAATTCCCCCTTAAGAAAAGCTTAAGCATCCTGTTTAGCAAAACAAGTGCTGAAGCTAGACATCTCCAACTTTTATAAGTGAAACTTCCAGCAGTGGGGTTTTCTTCATTTCCCACTGCTGGAGAGCCCGTCCAATCAGGCACATGCCAGCAGTTATCCCCCACCTAGCTTCCTCGCTTCTCTCTGCACCTTGAGGTGGGGGATAACTGCCCGCGAATAGCGGGATAGATTCGTATCCTTTAAAAATAGAGACGTGAAACATCAGTTCACGTCTCCTCTTACATTTTCCAAATTCCAATAATAATAAGTAATATACCCGGCAAAAACGTAAGCTTTTGTAGCCATCGCATATTTGATAATATCGTTCCCGCCTTCATTCCAATAAATAAAAATAACGAGCTCATTACCGCAACTAATCCCGCCATCGTAAATGGAGAATATCCAAGTAAAGACGCCCCAATACCTGCTCCAAATGAATCTAATGAAAGCGCCATACCAAGAAGAAGTGCTTCCACCCCCGAAATTGTCCCAGATTTATCAAAATCAGCAACAGTCGGTTTTCGCAAAATTTGAATGACAAGGCCGAGAGAAGCAATTTCTAAGTTCCATACTTTTTCTTCTTGCGGTGCTTCCTCTTTTTTATCACTTTGAAAAAATTGATACAACACCCACGCACCGATTGCTACGAGAACCAATCCTCCAATTCTTGTCGCAAGCACCGGCGAAAAAACTTGTGCAATCATATGCCCGATTCCCATTGATAATATCATCACAACAGCTGAACAAATCCCGATTACAATAATAGATTTCAGTGGAATTCGGACGTTGCGGAGCCCATATGTAAGCCCCACACTGCAGCTATCTAAACTTAGCGTAAAAGCTAATAAAATAAGAGAGAAATAATGATACATCGATAAGCTCCTTCCCTATACATAGCTTTGTTGTATATATATGACAGAAGCCTATCCGATGTTATTACAAAAAATATATTGAAACTTCCATCAGTGAGGTTTTCTTCATCCCCACTGATGGAAAGCTCTCACCAATCGGGCTTTTACGGACAGTTATCCCCCACCTAGCTTCCCTGCTTCTCTCTGCATCTTGAAGGTGGGGGTCTTACTGTCCGCGAATAGCGGGATAAAATGATGCTGTCATCAATAAGTATTTTTACTGATGTTTTGTTTGTTTAACTTTTCAACTGACAAACAGGGCAATAATGTGTACCGCGTCCGCCAACAACTGTTTTTTCAAGTGTAGTGCCGCATGTTACACATGGTTCACCTTTTCTTCCATATACGTAAAGGCGTTCTTGAAATGAACCAATTTGTCCTTGCGAATTCATATACGTACGAATTGTACTTCCACCACGCTCTACCGCTTCTGTTAATGTTGCAACAATTTCTTTATACAACGTTTCAAATTCCTCATTCGTTAAAGAAGACGCTTCTCGCTCTGGATGAATACGTGACCGGAATAATACTTCATCTACATATATATTGCCAAGACCAACTACAATGCGTTGATCTAACAAAACAACTTTTACTTTCCGAGCGGTTTTTTGCATTCTTTCTCGTAAATACGCTGGTGTTAATTCACCCGAAAAAGGCTCTGGCCCTAAATCTACAAGCGGCATGACTGTAAGCTCTGATCCTTTTTCGAAAAGATGCATCGTACCGAATTTACGTACATCTTTATAACGAAGTTCCGTACCGTCTGTAAAACGAAAACGGACGTGTGTATGTTTATCAACTGGATCATCTGCTTCGTGCAGCATATATTTCCCTTCCATTCGCAAATGAGAAACAATGACATAACGGGTTACATATATGAGAAGAAACTTACCGCGACGTCCGACTTCTTCAATCATTTCTCCGCGCAGCATCTCTTTGAAAAGTTCGGCGTCATCTGGTTCTTTCACTAAATTTGGGTATGTTACAATAACTTCTTCAATCGTCTTTCCTCTGACGAGTTTCTCTAACGTTCGCCTTACATTTTCAACCTCTGGTAGTTCTGGCATACTATCACTTCCTTATTTTGCATCGTACCATGTTGGACCATATGAGTAATCAACCTTTAATGGAACAGAAAGCTCAATCGCGTGCTCCATTACTTCAGGTACAAGTTTCTCTAGCTTTTCTACTTCCTCTTGAGGCACTTCAAAAATAAGTTCATCGTGCACTTGCAGAAGAAGACGAGCTTGTAATCCTTCTTCTTCTAGTCGATCCGCCATAATAATCATCGCTTTCTTAATAATGTCCGCAGCACTTCCTTGAATAGGTGTATTCATTGCCGTGCGTTCTGCAAAGCTGCGCAGATTAAAATTGCGGCTCGTAATTTCTGGAATGTAACGGCGACGGTTCAACAATGTAGATACATATCCTGTTTGCTTCGCCTCTTGCACAATATCATCCATATATTCCTTTACTCCTGGAAAACTCTCAAAATACTTTTGAATGAAATCAGCTGCTGCTTTTCTTGTAATGCCAAGATTTTGCGATAAACCATAATCACTAATTCCGTATACAATTCCGAAATTTACAGCTTTCGCTTGTCGTCTCATATTAGAGGTTACGCCCTCTTTTTCAACTCCAAATACATCCATCGCTGTTTTTGTGTGAATATCCATATCATGTTGGAATGCTTCAATCAAGCCATTATCTCTTGAAATATGTGCCAAAACGCGTAATTCAATTTGAGAATAATCCGCTGCAAACATGATCCAATCTTTTTTTGATGGAATAAATGCTTGACGTATTTTTCTTCCTTCTTCTAAACGAATCGGAATGTTTTGTAAGTTTGGATCTGTTGAACTTAAACGTCCCGTTTGTGTTAATACTTGATTAAAACGTGTATGAATTTTAGACGAATCTGTATAAACAACTTTCAGCAAACCTTCAATATACGTAGAATTTAATTTTCCCAGCTGACGATAGTGTAAGATTTTCGGAATAATTTCATGATGCTCCATTAATTTTTCAAGCACATCAGCTGATGTAGAATAACCTGTTTTTGTCTTTTTTATAACCGGTAAGTTTAAGCTTTCAAACAAGATCACACCAAGTTGTTTCGGTGAATTAATATTGAATTCCGTTCCTGCAAGCTCGTAAATTTCTTCTTCCATTTTCTTGAGCTGCGCGGCCAATTCATCCCCCATATTGCGGAGACGATTTGTATCAACTGCAACACCTTTACATTCCATTTCAGCTAATACGCGGCAAAGCGGCATTTCCAACTCTGTAAATAATTCATACTGCTCATTCTTTTTCAGTTCTTCAGCAAATGATTGCTGTACATCGTATAACACATGCACTTTTCGCGCTACGTGCTCCGCTACAACTGTCTGCTCTGGTACAGCTCGTTTTGCACCTTTTCCATACACTTCTTCATCTGATTGCACAGCATGTGTATCTTTCATTTTCGCAACGGCACGAAAATCTTTATCCGTTTCCGCTGGATCAAGTAAGTAAGCTGCAATTAATAAATCAAAATCAATTCCCTTTATTTCATAGCCTTTCCACTTTAACGCAACAATTGCACGCTTAGCATCAAATGTATACTTCTTCATCTCTGGATTCGCTAACCAATTCGTAAACGATTGTGATTGAAGAGCGATATCAGTCGGAACAAAGTAACATCCATTTTCATTTTGAATACCAAATCCTTGAATATTCGCTCCGTGATAATTGTCTTCTTGCACTTCTACAATGAGCGCACTATCTTGTTGCAACATTTCTTCCGTTACTTCTTCTACAATTTCAAATGAGATATCATCCAGCTCAGCTGCTGGCGTTTCTGCAATCGGTGCTCCTAACTTAGTCAATAAAGAATGAAACCCTAAGTTCTCAAACATTGGAATAATATCGCTATTATCATGTCCGTTATAAGCAATATCATCTAATTGAATCGTAATTGGGGCATCAGTAATAATTGTTGCTAACTCTTTACTCATCAATGCTTGCTCTTTATTTTCTTGAAGCTTTTCTTTTAATTTCTTACCGCTCACTTTGTCTAAATTTTCATATACAGCTTCCACTGTTTCAAATTGTGTTAACAATTTAATTGCCGTCTTCTCACCGACACCTGGGACACCTGGGATATTATCTGACTGATCTCCCATCAGCCCTTTCATATCGATAATTTGCTTTGGAGATAAACTATATTTTTCAAATAATGTTTCTTTTGTATACTCGTCCACTTCTGTAATCCCTTTACGCGGAATACAAACGCGGGTATTGTCTGAAACGAGCTGAAGCAAATCTTTATCTCCGGAAATGACTTTTACTGGAACCCCTTGCTCACTCGCTTCTTTTGCCAATGTTCCCATAATGTCATCTGCTTCGTAGTTCTCTAATTCGTAACGAGGCACATGAAATGCATCTAACATTTCACGAATGAATGGAAATTGCTCTGATAGTTCTGGTGGTGTTTTTTGACGGCCACCCTTATACTCACTAAATGTTTTATGACGAAACGTTGTTTTCCCTGCATCAAATGCAACGAGCATATGCGTTGGCTTTTCTTCTTCTAGAATTCTCATTAACATCATCGTAAAACCATAAATGGCATTTGTATGTATACCTTTGTCGTTGTTTAAAAGCGGCAACGCAAAGAAAGCGCGATACGCAATATTATTTCCATCAACTAAAACGACTTTCTTTTCCAATTTGAAAAACCTCCCCGTAAAAAATTAAAACGATTTCTCAATACATAGAAAAAACCGTTCCTTTTCTTCTCTCTATATTACCACGACTAGAAGAGAGAAGAAAAACAACGGCTTTCTTCATATATTATATTCAGCATCATATAGGTGGAATTCTTTCTTACTCTTGAAATACAACAGCATATATATCGGTATAACATAGCATACATGAATACATTTCAAAAGAAGAAATACCATTAAAAAAGGGAAGTGACGAGAATAAGTCTCCTTATTCTCGTCCAAAACTACTCCTTGGATGAAGGGGTTTTCATGTATTATAGTAACAGACCTTTATTAATATAAAGTGAAGCTATTGTTAATATAATGTAAATATCTACTTACTGTACTTTTGAAGGGTAACAGTAAAAGTCGTTCCAACCCCAATTGCACTTTCTACAGTAATCATCCCATGATGCGCTTCAACTAAATGTTTCACAATAGACAATCCAAGTCCCGTGCCGCCTGTATTACGGCTGCGCGCTTTATCAACGCGATAAAAACGCTCAAAAATACGAGGGATTTCTTCTTTTTCTATTCCAATCCCTGTGTCAGACACCTTTATATATACGTTTTGACTATCATACGAAAGCCTAACAGAAACAGTTCCGCCTGCTGGCGTATATAAAATTGCGTTATTCATTAAATTAATAAAGACTTGTTTCAATCGTTCTGCATCTCCTACAACAGAGATATGCTCATTCACATCGACATGTAAACGAATGTCTTTATCATTTGCTTTATTTTCTAATATAATACCGACTTCTTCTAATAACCCTTTTAAGTCGACAACTCCCATATTTAATCGAAATCCTTGTTGCTCAATTTTCGATAAATCTAGTAAGTCTTCAATTAGCATTTGCATTCGGTCGCTTTCTTTCAAAATAATATGTAAGAAATGCTCAAGAAATTGCTGATTTTCCATCGCTCCATCAAGCAACGTTTCTGAAAATCCTTTAATAGAAGTAATGGGCGTTTTCAGTTCATGTGACACATTTGCCAAGAAATCTTTACGCATTTGCTCAAGTTTCTTAAGCTCCGTAATATCATGAAAGACAAGTACAATCCCTTTCCATTCATGGTTTGTTCCAATAATTGGAGCACCATACACTTCAAAGTGTTTTCTTTCAATTTCAAGAGGCAACAACATTTGCTTCCGTACTTTGACCTCTGTCATAAAAATTTCTTCCACAAGTTCGACAATTTCTTTGTGCGTAAATGCCTCATAATATAAACGATGTAAATACTCTTCATCTGTTACATGAAAAATCTCTTTATAAGAACGATTGACAAGACTAACATGGCCGCGGCTATCAATTAAAATCATACCGCTTCCCATATTTTCAATGAGTGTATGCAGCCGATCTTGCTGCATTTCTTGCTCTAACGTCATCTCTTGTAAATTACGCGCTAAAACGTTGATTGCCTTGCTGAGCATTCCCGTCTCATCCGAATGACTTTCATAAGCACGTGCTTTATAGTTTCCTTTCGCAAGTTCAATAGCTACTTTTGTAACAGACTCAATCGGTCTAATATACTGCCCTGTAATTCTCATAACAAGAAACACAATAATAAAGAAAGAAGTGATAAAACCAAGAATTACTATGCCCCATGTTTTTTGATGCACAGTTTTCAAGGACTGAATAGAAGCATTAATAATGATATACCCTTTCTCCCCCTGTGCATCTTGGATAAACGTAGCATAGTAATATGAGTGTTCATCCTTTGTTTCCTTCATCACAACTGTATGCGTTTGTTTTCTTGCTTCTGGAAGAAGGTCTTCCATCACTTCTTTACGTGGTACCGCCTGTTGATTTACAGTCTCATATTGAATTTGTTTTTGTTCATTTACAAACGTTACATATACACCAAACTGCTCTTCAAATTTCAAAAATACATTTGGTTTCTTAAGGACGTTATCAATTCCTTCCGCTTCGACAACAGAAGCAACGTACTGCGTTTCTTTCTCCAATCTCTCATGGAAACGATCAACATAAAATCCTTCCAATACTTTTTCAAGCAATAATCCTGTCCCTACAAAAATAAGAACAATTAGAGAAATAAACGTAAAGAGAAGCCTTGAGCGAAATTTATTCATCCCCTTTTGGCTCCTCCAATTTGTAACCTAATCCGCGGATTGTTTTAATATAAGTTGGTTTTTTTGTATTTTTTTCGATTTTATCTCGCAAGTGACTAATATGAACATCAACAATACGTGTATCCCCAGCAAAATCATAATTCCATACAGCACTTAACAGCTGATCGCGAGTTAACACGCGGCTTTTATGTCTCGCTAAATATACAAGTAATTCAAATTCTTTTGGTGTAAGTTCTAACTTTTCCCCTTGGAAATATGCTTCATAAAAATCCGGTAAAATTCTTAATTCAGCAATTATAATACTATTTTCATCTTCTACTTCCGGCACTTGTTCATCGTGGAGTTTCGTACGGCGCAAAATAGCCTTTACACGCGCAACCACTTCTCTTGGACTGAACGGCTTTGTCATATAGTCATCCGCTCCAAGCTCAAGACCTAACACTTTATCAAACTCATCATCTTTTGCTGTTAACATTAAAATAGGTGTCATAATACGCTGCAGGCGCAGTTCTTTACAAACTTCCATTCCATCCATTTTTGGAAGCATTAAATCTAATATAATCAGATCCGGACGTTCCGTCTGTGCTTTATGCAGCGCTGTTTCTCCATCCATCGCTGTTATGACTTCAAACCCTGCTTGCTGCAGATTAAATTCGATTAAAGTTAAGATAAACTCCTCATCGTCCACGACTAAAATTCGATTGCTCATTCTTTTCCTCCAGGTTATAGACTCTTAAACATTCTTCACCCTAGTATTCTTCCCCGACATTTCCATCATACTAGAAAACAATACCCCTCTCAATAAAATTGTACTTTGAAAAATAAGAGTTTATCCCGCATTAACGGGCAGTCCTCCCTACTGACTTATGCTCCACTTTATGTTACCTTTATACAACAAAATACATTTTTATAGAAAGGACTCTTATGTTAAAAGCATTTATTATCTTTTTTCTTGCGGGTTTGGCTGAAATTGGCGGTGGTTATCTCATTTGGAAATGGCTGCGCGAAGGCGGTTCTATTGGAATCGGCATCATCGGGGGAGTGATTCTATTTTTATATGGGGTCATCGCTACATTCCAAGTATTCTCAAGCTTCGGAAGAGTGTATGCAGCTTACGGTGGCGTGTTTATTGTAATGAGTGTATTGTGGGGTTGGTGGGTTGATAAAAAAACACCCGACTTATTCGATTGGACTGGAGCCTTCGTTTGCATCATTGGCGTATTTATTATGTTATGGCCACGTGGATAAGGTTCATGTTTCTCTAAATAACATTGCCCGTTTAAGCTAAATAAGAAAAACAGGTGACATCACATCACCTGTTTTTCATCCCGCATTAACGGACAGTAAGTCCCCCACCTCAAGATTCAGAGAAAAGCGAAGAAGATAGGTGGGGGATAACTGTCCGTAAAAGCCCGATTGGTTCAACTAACCATCAATGTGGGATGAAGAACCCCCACTGATGGAAGTTTCACTTTATCAAAAATTATCAAGCGCTCTTTCAAATATCGTTGTTAAATGATGCGGCGGTGCTACTGTTAGTAAACCTTTCATCACTTCTTCTTCTTTCTCATTGTACGCAAACATTTGCATTTCAATTAAATGATCTTTCTCGTAAACGGAAACAACTTCAAAATGAATTTGCAGCGTTGCATAATGGTATACAGGCTTTATAAATTCAAGTTCTTGCCTTACAACATGACTTCCTGGACCAGGTAAGTATTTTGTAACCGCAGTTGTAACAATCCCCGTTAACATAACACTTGGTACAATTGGTTTTTCATACGGAGTTTGGGATGCATAGTCATGCTGAATATATAACGGATTTGAATCATTCGTTAATCCTAAATATAATAACAAATCTTTGTCTTCTATTTTCTCTGTAACGGATAACTTTTCCCCTACTGTAATTTCATCCATTTTACGACCTAATTTGCTTTTCTTTTTTAACATGATACAATCCCTCCGATCGATATTTAAATTATCCTACTCGAAGTGGTATATTATACGAATCTTTATAACAATGAGAGCACATTCACTACAAATCTACATTTTACATTGTAGGATACCTATTTGATAACGCTTTCAAACTATTTCACAAAAATAATTCTCTAATAGTGGAAAAAGATTCGGGAGCCCCGAACCTTTTTCCTTCTTTTCTTATGCAAGAACTTTCATTACACTGCGTACAGATTCTACAGAACGATCTAATCCTTCTTTTTCTTCTGGAAGAAGATCTAATTCAATAATCTTTTCGATTCCGTTACCGCCAAGGATAACTGGAACACCTAAGTAAAGATCGCTATAGCCATATTCACCTTCAAGGTATGCAATAGCTGGCAATACGCGGCGTTGGTCTTTTAAGATAGCCTCTGCCATCTCTACTAAAGAAGCAGCTGGTGCGTAGTATGCACTACCGTTTCCTAATAGATTTACAATTTCACCGCCGCCTTTACGAGTGCGTTCAACAATTGCATCTAAGCGTTCTTTCGGAATTAATGTTTCAAGCGGAATACCACCTGCATAAGAATAACGAACAAGCGGTACCATTTCATCGCCGTGTCCACCAAGAACAAATCCTGTAATATCTTTCACAGATAGATTTAATTCTTGTGCAATAAATGTACGGAAACGAGCTGTATCTAATACACCAGATTGACCGATAACGCGCTCTTTCGGGAATCCAGCTTCTTTAAATACAGAATATGTCATTGCATCAACTGGATTTGTTAATACAACAATAATTGTATTCGGAGAATATTTTGCAATTTCTCGCGTTACACTTTTCATAATTTTAGAGTTCGTTGCTACTAAATCATCACGGCTCATACCTGGCTTACGAGCAATACCTGCCGTAATGATTACAACATCAGAATCAGCTGTATCTACGTAATCAGATGTACCGATAATATTAGCATCGAAACCTTGTACAGGGCTTGCTTCTAACATATCTAACGCTTTCCCTTTTGTTGGATTTTCAAGTTGCGGAATGTCCACTAATACAACGTCTGCTAATTCTTTTTGCGCTAATAAGAATGCTGTTGTTGCCCCTGTAAATCCTGCACCGATGACTGAAACTTTTTTGCGTTTGATTGTCATAATTTCTCCCCCACTTTGAATTATGAGTTTTTAATAATCGCTGCGTCCATATTGTTAATAAGAGCATCAGCAAATTCGGAACATTTCACTTCAGTTGCACCTTCCATAAGGCGTGCGAAGTCATATGTTACCACTTTTGAAGCAATCGTTTTTTCTACAGAATTAGTAATTAGTTTCGCTGCTTCATTCCATCCTAAATGCTCTAACATTAATACCCCTGAAAGAAGAACTGAAGATGGATTTACTTTATCTAAACCTGCATATTTTGGAGCTGTACCATGTGTCGCTTCAAAAATAGCATGTCCGGTAACATAGTTAATGTTAGCACCAGGTGCAATACCGATGCCGCCAACTTGCGCTGCAAGTGCATCAGAAATATAATCGCCATTTAAGTTCATTGTTGCTACAACGTCGAACTCGCGTGGACGCGTCAAAATTTGTTGTAAGAAGATATCTGCAATTGAATCTTTTACGATGATTTTTCCAGCAGCTTCTGCCTCTGACATCGCTTTATTAGCAGCATCTTTTCCTTCCTTCTCAACAATACGATCATATTCAGCCCAAGTAAATACTTTGTCGCCAAACTCTTTTTCTGCTACTTCGTAACCCCAGTTTTTGAATGCACCTTCTGTATACTTCATAATGTTACCTTTATGAACTAATGTAACAGAAGAACGTTTTTCATTAATTGCATATTGAATCGCAGCGCGAACAAGACGCTTTGTACCTTCTTCAGAAATCGGTTTAATCCCAAGTCCAGAAGTTTCTGGGAAACGGATTTTTTTCACGCCCATTTCATTTTGTAAAAACGCAAGAAGTTTTTGAACTTCTTCAGAACCTTGTGCATATTCAATACCAGCGTAGATGTCCTCTGTATTCTCACGGAAAATAACCATATCAGTATCTTCCGGACGCTTGATAGGAGAAGGAACACCATCAAAGTAGCGAACAGGACGTAAACATACGTATAAGTCTAGTTCTTGACGAAGCGCTACGTTTAAAGAACGAATGCCACCACCAACAGGAGTTGTTAATGGCCCTTTAATTGCGATTAAATATTCGCGAATCAATTCTAACGTTTCTTCTGGTAACCACTCACCTGTTTGATTAAATGCTTTTTCCCCAGCAAGCACTTCTTTCCAAACAATTTTCTTTTCGCCGTTATATGCTTTTTCAACAGCTGCCTCTAATACACGAGATGCTGCTGCCCAAATATCTGGTCCAATTCCATCTCCTTCAATAAAAGGAATGATTGGGTTGTTTGGTACATTCATAACACCATTAGTTACGGTAATTTTTTCTCCTGTAGTCACTGCGATTACCCCCATGTTTGAAATTTCATATGTATGAAACTGAGGGATATCCCCTCAGTTCAAACCATAAATTAAGTTTAAATATTCCAATCATTGTATCTTTACAAAAAAGTCAGATTCTTAAAGGCGCATTACGCTCTTTGGCCGATTGGTACATAGCGTTGGTTAATCGGACCATTATAATCTGCACGCGGACGAATGAGACGGTTATTTTCATATTGTTCTAGAATATGAGCTAACCAACCAGACATACGGCTGATTGCAAAGATTGGTGTAAATAAATCATGATCAATTCCTAAACAATGATAAACAGATGCAGAATAAAAATCTACATTTGGCGGAAGCTGTTTTGCTGAAGTTACAAGCTCCTCAATTTTGATAGACATATTATACCACTTGTCTTGCCCTGTTAGCACACATAAACGCTTAGACATTTCACGTAAATGTTTTGCACGTGGATCACCATTGCGGTATACACGATGGCCAAAGCCCATAATCTTCACTTTATTCGCAAACGCATTATGAATATATGATTCTACATTTTCTTCTTCACCGATTTCCATCAGCATCTTCATTACATTTTCATTTGCCCCGCCATGAAGTGGTCCTTTTAAAGCACCAATTGCTGCTGTAATACCGGAATACACATCAGAAAGTGTAGCTACACAAACGCGCGCTGTAAAAGTAGAGGCATTTAATTCATGATCCGCATGAAGTACAAGCGCCTTATCAAACGCTTCAATTTCAACTTCATTTGGCTCACGATTATTTAACATATATAAAAAGTTTGCAGCTAATGCTAAATCTTTGCGAGGCTCAACAACATCTAACCCCTTGCGGATTCTTGCAAATGCCGCAACAAGCGTTGAAACTTTCGCCTGTAATTTAACCGCTTTCAAATAATTGGACTCTACATCCATTAACTCAGCGTCTTCATCGTATAATGATAGCATGGAAATCGCTGTACGTAAAACAGACATTGGATGTGTTATTTTCAAGTTTGTGTTTTTTAAATATTCTAAAATTTCCCCCGGCACTTCTGCATGCTGGGATAATTGTGTTTTTAATTCTTCTAATTCCATTTCATTTGGAAGCTTGCGGTGCCATAATAAATATACGACTTCTTCAAATGTAGCATTTTCAGCTAAATCATCGATATCGTAACCCACATAAGTTAATGTATCATCAATAATGGAGCTTACAGATGATGTTGTTGCTACTACCCCTTCTAAACCTCGAATAACAGTCATTATAATCTCTCCTTTTCCTCGAAATTTCTCCCCAACCTTATACTTTGTCGCAATAAAATGTGTTTTCAGCTGGTCACGAAAATGAATGAGCATCCGTTCATCTCTGAAACAAGCAAAATACATCCTGGCACAATCACTTCTGCATTTACACCTATCTATCGTTCCATGCTTTTTAGCATAGACGTGAGCTTCTCCCCGATCCCCCACGCTACAAACGATACATAGTGAGGAAATATAATTTCGGAGAGCTGATATATAAAAACAACATAAAACAATATTAACCAAATTATTTCATGTTGTTTTTATTTTATTTGGTGTAGGTCTATGCTGTTATGTAACTCGAAGAAGTTCCATAAATCTATTATAAACAATTATCTGACTTTTGTGAATGGAAAGAATTCGAAAATTTATATTACAATAAAATTTTTTTATTTAAATAGCTGTATAATACTCATCGCAGCATATGCAATTCCAGCTCCAATTAACGGTCCCACCGCTACTCCATTAAATAGTGCTACCGAAATAATCGTTCCAAACACAAGAGCTGTCGTAATGTACGGATCACTCGCTAAAAGTTGTACACCGCCTTTCGCAAGAAGCGCTACAGCAATACCAGAAGCAAGAGCAATCCAAGCATAATAAGACTTTGTCGCCTCTACAAGTTGCTTAAATCCAATTTCTCCTGTCGCGATCGGCACAAGCACCGCAATTGTTATAATGGTAACCCCAAGGTTAATTCCTTTCGTTTGAAAATAAGGAAAAAGTTTATCTCCTAAGAACGTCCATTTCATCAACAGCAAAACGCCAACTGCTACTGATAAAGATTGATTTTTTGCGATAAATCCAATGAGAAGAAGTATGAATAAAAATAAAGTTGATTGACTAATCATAATGCCTCATCCTTTCTGAAAATAATGAAGGGCTCTCAAACATGTCCGTTTAATGAAATAAAGTGAAACTTCCATCATCGGGGGGTTTTTTCACCTCTCAATGATGGTTATTTGAACGAATCGGGCGCATGCCAAAAATATCTTCCTCACTTAGGCGGGAATCTTACTGCCCGCGAATAGTAGAAAAAAGAGGAATTCATTCAACAAATAGAGAATCGTTTCCACTTATAACCAAATGGACTTTGCTTTCCTTTTCTTTCTTATAAGAAAAAGGTAAAATAAAAAGGGAAAAACCCATACAATATCATACCATTTACAGAAGAGGCATCAAAGCATCTCATCATTTGATAAGTGAACATTTACACAACTTTAGCTCATACACAACATATTTTGCAAAGGGGGAAAGACCTTTGAATCGACATTCACTATACATAGCACTTCGACTTCTCTTTGTCATTGCAGCAACTATATTAGGAGTATACGCACTCATATATATAGCAGGTCTGGTATACCCATTTATTATCGCTTTTGCAATTGCATATTTGATCAATCCAGTTGTAAACTTTCTTGATCAAAAACTACGATTTCCTCGTGCTTTGTCTGTTTTTATTAGCCTCATCCTTGTATTTGGGGCTATCGTTGGACTCGTTACGTATCTTGTAACAGAAGCGATTTCCGCAGCAACTTACTTATTACAAATTGTACCTGAAAAATTCCCGGCTATGGTTCAGTATCTGCAAGAATTCGCACTCACCAACATTATGCCGCTTTACAATGATTTGATTGCTAAATTTAATCACCTTGGAGCAACACAACAAATTACGATTACAACAAACATTCAAAACCTTGGGGCAGAAGCAACTCAGCAAATGAAAACTATTTTGACAGCTATTATAAGCGGATTAACAAATTTCATTAGCGCTCTTCCGACTATGTTAACTGTTCTTGTATTCGTCTTATTAGCCACTTTCTTTATTAGCTTTGATTGGCACCGTCTCGCCCATAAAATTGAAAAATTATTGCCTAATCGGTTACACGGCTATGGAAAAACAATTTTTGTTGATTTACGAAAAGCTTTGTTTGGATTTGTAAAAGCACAATTTACACTTATATCAATGACAACCATTATCGTTCTAATCGGCCTATTAATTTTGCGTGTACCATACGCAATTACTATCGCCCTTATTACAGGAGTTGTTGATTTACTTCCATACTTAGGAACAGGGACTGTTTTCGTTCCATGGATTATTTATGTATTCTTTACAGGAGATACTGCTTTCGCACTTGGTTTACTCATTTTATATATCGTTGTCATTGTACAGCGACAATTAATGGAACCAAAGGTATTATCATCCAACATCGGACTCGATCCACTTCCAACATTATTTTCTTTATTTATCGGATTTAAATTATTTGGTTTTTTAGGATTGATTATTGGCCCTGTAACACTCGTGTTATTAAATACATTGCATAAAGCAAATGTATTTAAAGATCTTTGGAAGTTCATAAAGGGGTAAAGTGAAACTTCCATAAGTAGGCGGTTTTCCTACTTATGGTTAGTTGAACCAATCGGGCTCTTACGGACAGTATAAAGTGAATTTTCATCAATAAAAATCAACTAAAAACAAGGAGAAATCTCTCCTTGTTTTTTTATTCACTAATGCGAATAAAAATTCAATCTTTTTCTTCCTTTTTCTACAAACGAATATTTATTCATTTGTATTTTCGACAAAAAATAACGCTTGAAGAGTTTCCTCTTTCAAGCGTTATTTTTGCACAATAATAGTGTTATTTCGGTTTATTTTTCGTTCCATCCATTTGATTATCATATATTTCACCGGTTTTCTCGCTATCGGAATCAATAAAAACAATCCTATACAATCTGTTATATACCCTGGGATTAGCAGAAGTATACCGCCTGCAAAAATGCAAATCGCATCTAATACAGCATCACCTGGAATCTCACCTCTACTTAACCGATACTGAATATCTCTCCAAACTGCTACTCCTTGCCGTTTCGCTATATATGCTCCCATGATACTCATTACTACAATCACACAAAACGTCGGCCACAGCCCAATCAATTGACTCGATCCAATCAATACCGTAACCTCTAACGCTGGAATTAAAATTAACAAAAAGAGAAATACCTTCATTCCTCTCACCTCATGTTTTCAAATTGAGTAAAAAAAAGAGAAGGATTTCCATCCTTCCCTACATATTATTTCTTATAGCACTTCCGCATGTCCATTATATACAATTCCACGCGCTGCATCAACTGTTACTTCTTGACCATTTTTTAGGATAGCAGTCGCAGTTTCTACACCAACGATAACTGGAATACCAATTGTTACACCAACAACCGCTGCATGGCTTGTTAAGCCGCCTTCTTCTACAACAAGAGCTGCAGCTTTTTCAATTGCAGGAATCATATCTTTATCAGTACTTGTTGTAACAAGGATAGAACCTTCTGTTACGTTTGCTAATGCTTCTTCAGCTGTTTTCGCTACAACAACTTTACCTTTTGCTGTTTTACGGCCAATTCCTTGTCCTTTAGCGATTTGTTCGCCAACAACATGAATTTTCATTAAGTTTGTTGTGCCAGTTTCAGCAACTGGTACACCAGCAGTAATAACAACTGTATCACCAAGGCCAATCATACCTGCATCCATAGCTGTTTCAATAGCAGTTTCTAACATTTCGTCTGTAGATTTTGCCTTTTCCTCTGCCATATACGCTTGTACACCCCATGCAAGCGCAAGACGACGGCATACTTGTTCATTAGATGTTACTGCTACGATTGGAGATTTCGGACGATATTTAGAGATCATTTTCGCAGTATAGCCGCTTTCTGTAGGAGCTACGATTGCCGCTACATCAAGCGCGATTGCTGTATGTGCAACAGATTGACTAATTGCATCTGTAATTGTGCTAGATTGCTCTTTAAGACGTTTTTGGAACATGTCTTCATATTGCAGTGATTTCTCAACACGAATCGCGATGTTTGCCATCATTTGTACCGCTTCAAGTGGGTATAAACCTGCTGCTGTTTCACCAGAAAGCATGATTGCATCTGTGCCATCGAAAATAGCGTTCGCTACGTCACTTGCTTCCGCGCGTGTTGGACGAGGGTTACGCTGCATAGAATCTAACATTTGCGTTGCAGTGATGACTGGCTTCCCTAATACATTACATTTTTTGATTAGACGCTTTTGCACTAACGGTACTTCTTCTGGTGGAATTTCTACACCCATGTCACCGCGCGCTACCATTAAGCCGTCAGAAACTTCTAGGATAGAGTCGATATTATCGATACCTTCTTGGTTCTCGATTTTTGGAATAATTTGAATATGTTGTGCTCCGTGCTCTTCTAATAGCTCACGAATTTCTAATACGTCAGATGCTTTGCGTACGAAAGAAGCTGCGATAAAGTCAACATTTTGTCCGATACCGAAGATGATATCTTGAATGTCTTTTTCTGTAATACCAGGAAGCTTAATGCTTACGTTTGGTACATTTACACCTTTTTTATTTTTTACAGTACCGCTGTTTAATACTTTTGTGCGGATATCACCGTTCGCTTTTCCGATTACCTCTAACTCAATAAGACCATCATCGATTAGAATGCGAGAACCTGCATCGACATCATCATAAAGTCCCGCGTAAGTTACAGAGAACTTTTCAGCAGTTCCTAATACTTGCTCTGTAGAAATAACAACTTCTGCACCTGTTTTTAGCTCAGCTTGTCCGTCTACAAAGTCATGTGTACGAATTTCTGGACCTTTTGTATCAAGTAAGATTGCTACAGTTTTACCAGTTTTCTTCGCAGCTTCACGGATGGTTTTAATACGTGCTCCGTGCTCTTCATGGCTACCGTGAGAGAAGTTTAAACGACAAACGTTCATACCCGCTCCCATTAATTGTTCTAATTTTTCAATACTTTCGCTAGCAGGACCAATTGTACATACAATTTTAGTTTTGCGCATAACGCACCTCCAAATATTTATGAAAACGTTACCACCAATCCGACACTACGCCAATTAGATGGATAATTCTTTTGATAACTGATACACATCTAAATCAAGTTGATGTTTTTGCGCTAACGCTTCAATAATATCATGATCAACAAGTTGATTGTTTTGAATACCTACGCAGCGGCCACCTTTTCCTTCTAATAAAAGCTCAACTGCTCTTGCACCAAGACGGCTTGCTAATACACGGTCCATCGCACTTGGAGATCCTCCGCGCTGTACGTGACCTAATACTGTAACGCGTGTATCAAAGTTTGTTGCTTCTTCAATTTGTTTACCGATTTCAATCGCGCTGCCAACACCTTCAGCTACGACAATAATACTATGTTTCTTTCCACGTTCGCTACCGCGTTTTAAACGAGCAATTACATCGTTCATTTCATAGTCTGCTTCCGGAATTAAAATTGTTTCTGCACCGTCCGCTAAACCTGCCCATAACGCAATATCTCCCGCATGACGGCCCATTACTTCAATTACATATGTACGTTCATGAGATGTAGCTGTATCACGAATTTTATCAATTGCATCAATAACAGTGTTTAAAGCTGTATCAAAACCAATTGTAAAATCAGTACCAGGAATATCATTATCAATTGTGCCCGGTACACCTACACACGGGAAACCATGCTCTGTTAATTTTTTTGCACCTTGGTAAGAACCATCGCCACCAATAACAACAAGTCCTTCAATACCGAATTTCTTTAATTGTTCAATTCCTTTTAATTGTCCTTCTAGTTCTTTGAACTCAGGGCATCTTGCTGTATATAATTTCGTTCCACCGCGGTGGATAATATCGCCTACAGAGCCTAACTCTAATTTTTCAATATGACCAGAAATTAATCCTGCGTATCCATGGTAGATACCATACACTTCTAGATCGTGGTACATTGCTTTACGAACAACCGCACGAATAGCAGCGTTCATACCAGGTGAATCTCCACCACTCGTTAACACACCAATACGTTTCATTAGTACTCACCTCATAAAGATTATTTGCCTTATAATAAAATAACATGAAGAAAGATAAAATGACAATGGAGAAGATGTGTCTTTTTCATAAGAAAAACGTGCATTCGCGAGATGGAACGCACGCTTTTTCTATTTTACCCCAATGGAAGCGTTTGAAAACGAAACTTGCCCAATTTTCATATATTTTGTATAACGATTTTCAACCAGTTCCTCTTTCGAAACACCTTCTAATTGTTGGAATGTTTTTTGTAAGGTACGGTTTATATATTCCGCTTGTTCTTTAACGTTGCGATGCGCACCGCCGCGAGCTTCTGGAATCATTTCATCAATTACACCTAATTCTTTCAAATCAGCCGCCGTAATTTTCATCGCTTCAGCAGCTTCTTTTGCTTTCGTAGCATCTTTCCAAAGAATTGCTGCCGCTCCTTCGGGAGAAATAACTGAATACGTGGAGTTTTCTAACATGTGGACATAATTCCCAATACCAAGTCCTAACGCACCGCCACTGCCGCCTTCACCAATCACAATGCATATAACCGGTACAGAGAGTCCGGCCATTTCAAATAAATTACGTGCAATCGCTTCGCTTTGTCCGCGTTCTTCACCTGCTTTTCCAGGATATGCACCTTTCGTATCAATAAAGCAAATGATAGGACGATTAAATTTCTCTGCTTGTTTCATAAGGCGCATTGCTTTGCGATAGCCTTCTGGGTGAGGCATTCCAAAATTTCGGCGAATATTTTCTTTCGTATCTTTTCCGCGCTGATGGCCAATTACCGTTATAGGCATTCCATTATATTTCGCAATACCGCCGACAATTGCTGCATCATCACCAAATAGGCGATCTCCATGACACTCAAAAAAGTCAGTAAATAAGTGCTCAATATAATCAAGTGTTGTCGGTCTTTCGGCATGACGAGCAATTTGAACACGGTCCCATACTTTCATATTGCCGTATATTTCTTCCTCTAAATGCTCTAACTTATCTTCCAAAATACGGATTTCTTCACTGAAGTCCATCTGGCTGTTTTTTGTATACTCTTTTAATTCAAGAATCTTATTTTTCAGCTCAACAACCGGCTTTTCAAATTCTAATTCTGCCATGACGCCACTTCCTCCCCTTGATGAACTTCTAAAATCTTGCGGAGTGTATCTCTCATATCATTACGGTGCACAACTGCATCTAATTGTCCATGTTCCAGTAAGAACTCTGCCGTTTGGAAGTCCTCCGGCAATTTTTCACGAACAGTCTGTTCAATTACACGACGACCTGCAAATCCAATTAATGCGCCTGGTTCTGCTAGATTGTAGTCACCAAGTGAAGCAAAGCTCGCGGAAACTCCGCCCGTCGTTGGATGTGTCATAATAGAAATGAATAAACCGCCTGCATCGCTATGCTTTTTCAAAGCAACACTCGTCTTCGCCATTTGCATTAAACTTAAAATGCCCTCTTGCATACGAGCTCCGCCTGATGCGGTAAAAATAAGAAACGGCACTTTCATTTCATGTGCTTTTTCAGCAGCACGCGCAATTTTTTCACCTACAACAGAGCCCATGCTTCCCATTCGAAACCTTGAATCCATAACCGCAACAACAACGAGCATATTCTCAATTGTTCCTTCTCCTGTCACAACTGCTTCGTTTAATCCAGTTTTTTTACGATCGCTCTCAAGTTTCTCCTCATAACCAGGGAAGTGAAGCGGGTTTGCCGAAATCATTTCTTTGTCATATTCACGAAATGAATTTTCATCTAACAAACTTTCAAGACGCTCCCATGCGTTCATCGGATGATGATACCCACAGTTAACACATACTTTTAAATTCTTCAGAAGTTCTTTCGTATACATGATTTTTTTGCATTTCGGACATTTTGTCATGACACCGTCCGGTACATCTCTTCTTACTTGCTCTGAAGGAATTGCAGCATATTTTTTCTTCTTTTGGAATAAATCTCGTAGCAAAGTTTGACCCTCCTTTAGGTGATAAAAGAGCTAAGGTTAACGAGTAAGAAAATGTGGCTAACACCTACATTAATAAGTGTTAGCCTTGTTTTCTCAATTTGTCTTATAACCCATCTCTTTACGTTTAACTTTAAACGTTGTCTGGCAGAATGTTTGTCAGAACGTGTCATGGTCATTTCGACAAATTTTGTATAGATGTTAGAATTACAAATGAAACTGTATGTTCTCTATGATTGCATCATAAAGCTCTATTGCTGTTTGTTCCTGCTTATTCTCTAATGCTTTATATAGCTTTTCATGCAACTCTCTCGCGTTTAAATGAACATCACAAGAAAGCGTCGAAGCGTAGTCATGTACAATCATCCAAACACGATACATTAAAAAATTATCTACTTGCTCTACAAGCGTTTTTAAAAAGTTTTGATGAAATTCAGCGATAGATGACTGTTCATTAGAAAAAGTTGCCTTAAGTGCCTTTAAGCAGTCTTCTGTCTGCATTTGACATAAAACACGAATCGCATCCCTCTCAAGCAATTCTTTCATTTGTAACAAATCTTGCCGCGTTTTTTCATCTTGTAATACGAACGGTGCAATTAATTGCACAAGACCATTTTCATAAAAATTTCGAATGAACGTCCCTTCACCGCGCCGCGTTTCAATTAAGCCGACCAATTCCAGCGCTCTGAGCGCTTCACGAACAGAGGAACGACCAACATTTAAACGTGCGCTTAGCTCTCGTTCAGATGGCAGGCGATTACCTGCTTCTAATCCGTCCTCTTTTATAATAGAACGGATTTTTTTCACTATTTCCAGGTATACTTTTGTTTGTGATGATGTCAATGGACACTCCTCGCTTATTCTTTACCGATAATCGCTAGTTTTCTTGTTTTCTCAGCTACTTCATTCGGATCGACTTGACGGCGAGCAACACCTGTTTCCATTGCAGCTTTCGCTACATACGCTGCCACTTGCGGTGCTACGCGCGCATCGAATGGAGCTGGAATAATATAATCCTCATTCAGTTCTTCAGCTGATACAAGCTCAGCAATTGCTTTTACTGCTGCAATCTTCATTTCTTCATTAATTTGCGTTGCATGTACGTCAAGAGCACCGCGGAAAATACCAGGAAAAGCTAATACGTTGTTTACTTGGTTCGGGAAGTCCGAACGACCTGTACCTACAACAGCTGCTCCAGCTGCTTTTGCGATTTCTGGCATAATTTCTGGATTTGGATTCGCCATCGCAAAGATAATTGCATCTTTGTTCATAGAACGAACCATTTCTTCTGTTAATGCGCCTTCTGCAGATACACCGATGAACACATCTGCACCTTGAATCACCTCTGCTAATGAACCCTCTACACGATTTTTATTCGTATATTTTGCAACTTCATTTTTCACAGGATTCATACCAACAGGACGACCTTCAAAAATCGCACCTTTCGTATCGCACATAATAATGTCACGTACGCCGTAGCGATATAAAAGTTTAATAATCGCAATGCCAGCTGCTCCGGCACCGTTTGCGACAACTTTAATATCAGACATTTTCTTTCCAACTAGCTTTAATGCATTTACAAGACCCGCTACTGTTACAATTGCTGTCCCATGCTGATCATCGTGGAATACAGGAATATTTGCTTCTTTCTTTAAACGCTCTTCAATAATGAAGCAGTTTGGCGCTGCAATATCTTCTAAGTTTACGCCGCCAAAAGTTGGCTCCATTAATTTTACAGTTTCAACAATCTTATCTACATCATTTGTATTTAAAGCAATTGGAAATGCATCTACACCAGCAAAGCTCTTAAATAATACAGCTTTACCTTCCATAACTGGAAGAGATGCTTCCGGTCCAATATTTCCAAGACCTAACACAGCCGTTCCATCTGTTACAACTGCTACCATATTGCCCTTCATTGTATATTCGTATACCTTGCTTTTATCGTCATAAATAACTTTACATGGTTCTGCAACCCCTGGAGAATACGCAAGACTTAAATCTTTTGCATTTTCTACCTTTACTTTTGATACAGTTTCTAATTTTCCTTGATGCACTCTATGCATGTGAAGTGCTTCTTCACGAAGTGTTGACAAACGATCCACTCTCCTCATATGTTCTTGCTGAATAGCATTATTCATTCTCCAAGGTGGTCTGACCACGAACGCTATTATTACTATAATCGAAATAGAGGGAAATTGTCCATTATATTTTTACAACGACATTTTCCTTCCCGACTACCTCATAAAGTGCTTGTAGGCATTCTTCACTTGGATGAATTGATAAACTACGAGATAATTGTACCATCTTATGCTCTTTTTCATAATAAATTAGTACTTTCACAAAACCTGAATAGTGAAATAATATTTTTGTTACATTGTTTAACAGCCTTTTTTCATACTGTGATGGTACTTTCACGTAAATAGAAGCGTCTTTCATTTTATCGTAAGTATCCATTTGTTCTAGCGGATAGACACCATTTATAATCCATTGCAGCTTGTGATTTCGCTGTTCAATTGTACCTTCTATTAAAACAATTTCACCTTCTTGTAACCGCTCTGCAAAATGGATATATGTTTCAGGAAATACAACTGCTTCCATTTCATTATTTTGATCACAAAACGTGACAAACGCCATCTTTTGTAATTTTTTTGTCCGAATGATTTTTATATTTGTCAAATACACAATTGCCCGCTGCACTTTTCTTTGCTGCTTCATCGCTTGTGCAAGTGTCGGAATTTCTAATTGTTTAACAAGCGGTTCGTACTGTGCAGTTGGATAACTTGATAAATAAAAACCTAGTGCTTCTTTCTCTTTATTTAATTGTTCGATAAAAGATAGCTCTGCCTCTTGTGCATACTCTGACTTCGGCACAAGTTCCTCGCCAATTTCACGTGCTAAGCTCGAATATTCTAACGCACCTTTAATACTGTTAAACAAGGACGAACGTGAAACCTCAAAATCATCAAAACACCCCGCCCAAATCATTGTTTCTAAATTGCGTTCTGTTACAAACTTCGCCGGCATACGTAAACAAAACTCAAATAAATCTTGAAATGTTTTTTTGTTCCTTTCTTCAATCAAGGCTTTCACTGTCGCCATCCCTACATTGCGAATAGCAAGTAAACTATACCGAATTGCATTTCCTTCAACATGAAAATCATAACTGCTCTTATGAAGAGATGGAGGTAAAACATGAAACCCTTTTCGCTTTGTTTCCCGAACATATTGTACAATCTTCTCTTCATTTCCAATTGCACTTGATAATAGTGCTGTCATAAACTGCAGCGGATAATTTGCTTTTAAATAGGCAAGCTGATATCCAATCATACTATAAGCAACTGCATGACTTCTGTTAAATCCATAATTCGCAAATTGAACGATTAAATCATAAATTTTTTGGGCAGTTTCTTCATCATATCCATTTTGCAAACAACCTTTCACAAAGTGAGTACGCTCTTCATCTAAAATATCACGATTTTTTTTACTTACTGCACGGCGTAATAAGTCCGCCTCACCAAGAGAAAATCCTGCTAAACGAGAGGCAATTTGCATAATTTGTTCTTGATAAACGATAACTCCATACGTATTTTCTAAAATTGGTCTCAAATCAGGATGAAGATAATGAATCGCACGTTTCCCGTGTTTTGATTCAATAAACACCGGAATTTGCTCCATTGGTCCTGGTCGATATAGCGCGTTGACTGCAACAATATCTTCAAACTCATTCGGTTTTAACGAACGCAAAACATTCCGCATTCCGCTTGATTCGAGCTGGAAAATTCCAGTCGTATCTCCTCGTCCAAGCAGTGCAAATGTTTTCGCATCTTGAAGAGGCAATTTCTTTATATCTATATTTGTCCCAGTTGTTTGTGCAACAAAGGTACGAATATTTTCAAGCAACGTTAAATTACGAAGACCAAGAAAATCCATCTTTAACAATCCAAGTTCTTCTAATACCTCTGCGGGATATTGCGTAATATATACACCATCATGCCCATCTTGAATGGCAACGCTATTTGTAAGCGGTTCTTCACTCATAATCACTCCGGCTGCATGAATAGACGTATGACGGGGCAAGCCTTCTACCCGTTTTGCGATATAAAATATCCTTTGAAATATGAGGTTACTTTGTATATAATTTTGCAGTGCTTGCGATTCTGCATAAGCTTCCTCTAATGTAATCCCAACCCTGGATGGAATATGCTTTGAAAAAATATCAATTTCATTTGGCGGCAGCCCCATTACTCTTGCAATGTCGCGAATCGCTGCTTTTGCTGCAAGTGTTCCAAATGTTACGATTTGAGCAACACGTAGTTCTCCATATTTATCTTTCACATAACGAATCATTTCATCGCGGTGAATATCTGGAAAATCAATATCAATATCAGGAAGTGTAACACGCTCTGGATTTAAAAATCGTTCAAACAGTAAATCATACTGAATTGGATCGATATCGGTAATTTCCAGTACGTAAGACACGAGTGATCCAGCTGCCGAACCACGGCCTGGTCCTGTTAAAATGCGGTGCTCGTGAGCGTATGTCATAAAGTCCCATACAATAAGAAAATAATCACTAAATCCCATTCGAGAAATAACGCCTAATTCGTGCGCTAGACGTGCCTTATGCACATCTGTCACTGTTTCATAACGCTTCTTCAGCCCTTCTTCACAAATGCGGCGTAAAAAGCGATCCGATGACTCATCTGTTTGTACCGGAAACTTCGGAAGTTGATTTGTATGAAACTGAATCTCTACATGACAGCGCTCTGCAATACATACAGTATTTTCAATCGCTTCTGGCATAGCAGAGAATAACGCTTCCATTTCAGAAGGCGATTTCATATAATATTGATCAGTTTGTAAACGCGGCCTTTCAGAATCTGTCATTTTTGTCCCGCTATGAACGGATAATAAACATTCCTGTACAATCGCATCGCCTTGTTTGACATAACGAATATCATTCGTCGCCACAAGCGGAATTCCAAGCTGCTTTGCAAATGGCAGAAGCTCTTCCTGCAGCAATAATTCTTCTTGAATGGCATGGTGCTGCAAGCTTATGTAAAAGCTTGCAAATATACTTTTGTACATATTCGCTACTTCTTCAGCAACCTCATGTTTGCCCTGCAATACAAGTTGTTCAATTTCGCCATTTTTCCCTGGAGAAATCGCAATTAATCCGCCTGCATAGTGCGCAAGCCATTTCTTTGGAATACCGTCTTTTGACTTTGTCATAATGCTGCTAGAAATTTTGAGTAAATTTCTATACCCAGTTTCGTTTTCAGCCAGTAAAACAAGTGGATAAGACCGATCCTCTTCTTCATTCCATATCGAAGCTGTTAAACCGATAATCGGTTTAATACCCGCTTTTTTACACGCTTTATAAAACGGAACAACACCATACATCACATTTTCATCTGTAATCGCTAATGCTGTAAAACCAAGTTCTTTCGCTTGATGAACAAGCTCGTCTATTTTACAAGCACTTTTCAATAAACTATAAACGGTTTGACATTGTAAATGCACAAACTTCACTTTTATGCCCTCTCTTTATCTATTTGACTACCTCTTATTATACGTGAAATCAAAACATACTTCTCCTTCTTTGTCCATATACATGAAAAAGAAAGGGGAATGATGATGGAAGTGAATCAAAGCTTTTTCTCTCTTCTCGTTACAAGTTATTTTATTGCCCTTGGTGTTATGATTGGTGGATCGTTAATCGGCGGGGTCGGTGCTTTTTTAGTTGGAAAACCACCCCTCACAATGATTACGCAGTTTGCAGAAAATTTACGAATTTGGGCACTTGTCGCTGCTATTGGCGGGACTTTTGATACATTTTACAGCTTTGAACGCAGCTTCTTTGGAGGAGATACAAAAGATATTGTGAAACAAATTCTTCTCATTTTCTTTGCCACAGGCGGTATGCAAACAGGATTCATTATTATTAATTGGATTACACAGGAGCATGTATGAGAGTTCCAAGCTCACTCTCCAATCGATGGAAGCTTTTTTTAGGCGGCGCTGCTGTTGGCGGTATTTTAAGCTGGATTATTTTTTTGTACATATATGGCGTATTTCAAGAAGTGCAAACCAAAACACTGGAACAACAAGAAGCAAAAATAAAGAAATTAACAGATGACTTACATGTAATTATTGAAGATCAAAATAAAGAAAATGAAAAAAATAAAAAAATATTAACGATTCAAGAGATTGAAGTTGAGATTGTCAATCATGATAAATACAATGTAGACTCTCTAACTGTTGAAACATTAAAAACCTCGATTCGCGATGATCTCCGCCACTTGCTTACCCAAAATATTCAGAGCGTCGCAAATAATAAAGAACTACTGAAAAAGGTCATTGAAAATAAAGTATATAAATATTACGACCGTGTCTATCGATTTGAAATCGAAACAGTTTCTTTTGACACTACACTCGAAATTAGCGTAAAGATAAAACAAGAAAGGTAGAGTCCCCTCTACCTTTCTTCTTATTTACACAATTCACATAAGTCTGCAAAAAGACGATCTGCTTCTTCCCAAGAAAAAACTTTTGCACCTGACGCCATCGGATGCCCTCCACCGTTATATTGCATTGCTAATGTATTAATTACCGGTCCTTTTGAACGAAGTCGAACACGAATTACATCTTTTTCCTCTAGAAATAGAACCCACGCTTTTAAGCCTTCAATGTTTCCAAGTGCTCCAACAACTCCTGATGCCTCAGACGGAAGTACATCAAATTGCTCTAATATTTCTTTCGTTATCTTAATATACGCTGCTCCTTCTTCTGCCATTGTGAAATTTTGTAAAATGTAACCATTTAAACGTGCAATGCGCTCATTTGTTTTATACATTTCATCATATAATGCAGGGAATTCAACTCCCATGTCTACAAGTTCAGATGCATAACGAAGTGTTTTTGCCGATGTGCTCGGAAATAAGAAACGGCCTGTGTCACCAACGATACCAGCTAAAATAAGACGTGCGGCTTCTTTTGTTAAAGTTAACCCTTTGTCTTTGCCATATAAATAAAATTCATAAATAAGTTCACTTGTAGAACTAGAAGTTGTATCTACCCAAACAATATCTCCGTACGGATCTTTATTTGGATGATGATCAATTTTAATTAATTGCTTTCCTTTTGTATAACGCTGATCGCAAACGCGCTCTTGGTTTGCTGTATCACAAACGATAACAAGCGCCTCTTCATATATAGCATCATCAATTTCATCCATTACGTGTAAATATGCTAAAGACGGTTCATTATATCCTACCATATAAATCTTTTTCTCTGGAAACGATTGCTGCAGCATTGTACCAAGTCCGCACTGAGAACCTAATGCATCTGGATCCGGACGTACATGACGGTGAATAATAATCGTATCAAATTGCTTAATTGCTTCTAAAATCTTCTCATGCATATGTAAAAGTCTCCTTTTTCACCAATTTATACCCATTATAACCCAAAACACTTCATACAGGACGATAATTGATTTACAATAAAATAAATAACATACAAGTAGATGGGGGATTGGGGTCATGCCAGTATTAGTCTTTTGTATTATCGTTACATTTATGTTGTATCTTTTCTACAAAACGAAATATTTCCGTACAAACCGTTCCATGGAGAAAGGATGGCTTGCTGGAAAATCAGCGATTGCACTCGGATTATTTGTTGCATTATTTGGCCTGAACCAATTTTTCTTGGATCTTTCAGCAGCTCGTATAATCGTTGGAACTTTATTTGTAATTGTTGGCGGTGCTAGCCTCTACAACGGTATTCGCCAATATAAGCATTTTTTACCGCTTGCGATTGAAGAGGCAGAGCAGTTACAAAAATAATTTGAGGTGAGATAAAATGAACACCTTTCTAAACGATTTTTTCAACCGCATTCAATATGAAAAAAAAGATGTAACATTTGAAGATATTCGTACGTTACAATCTCAATTTGCTAAACATGTGCCATTTGAAAATATTAGTATTATACAAAATGAAAACATTGATATTACCTTTGAAAACTTAAAAAGAAAGATTATAGACAACCGGCGCGGCGGTGTTTGCTATGAGCTGAACCCTTTGTTTTACTACGCTTTAAAAGAACTAGGATTTCAAGTCCATATGATATGTGGCACTGTATTTAATGATGGAGAAATTCGGCTAATTGGAACACACTTTGCAACGATTCTTCAGCATAACAGTCAGCCATACTTGATTGATGTTGGTTTCGGTTCACACCATGCCCTGCAGCCTCTTCCGTTTACAGGAGAACTAGTATCTTCTTCAACTGGTGAATATCGTATTCAAAAGAAAAAAACAGATTTAGGAGAATACGCATTTGAAAAATATCAAAATGGCACTCTAGAAATTGGCTATGACTTCTTCACATCGCCAATTGATGAAACGGTTTTACAAAATGCACAACAAATCATTACCCACCATGAACAATCACCATTTAATAAATCACCGCTTCTTGCAAAACGAACAGACGATGGTCACGTTACACTGACAGACAAAACTTATACCGTAACGATAGGGAATCATAAATCTAAACAAACGATTGATATACAAACTTTCCAAGCGCTTGCTTTGAGTGAATTTGGTATTACAATCAAATAGAAATCATTCCTTTATCTAATAACTGTAGTTCTTCTGTAAGATTCATTGGAGACATAAAAAAGCGGTCATCCTTTCATAGAATACCCATGAAAGGATGACCGTTTTTAAATTAAAACCCCTTGTACATTCACCGTTACGACCTTAGCTTATAAAGTGAAACTTCCATCAGTGGGGTCTTACTGCCCATTAATGCGAGATAACATATCATTGATTAAAACCGCGTATCCCAACATCCACAAAATGGATCTACCGGACTCTTTCCTTTAAATTCGGATTCCCCCGTTAACTTCTTATAAAGATAATCAATAATGTTTTCGTTTGCGTGATAGCAGTTAATCATGACAGGGACTCTCGGAATATCGAATAAATGATACGGATTAGCTAAAGAAATGAAAATAGTAGGCACTTCCTGAATGAACCATGGTAAATCGCCCGCAAGCTTGGGCGACCACTGCAGCCGCAAAGTAGGCTTTACGCTAGCGGTAGGAAGGTTCGCCAAATAAATAACAAGGTCAAATTGTTCTTTTATTGTGTACGTAGGAGCTGTAAATGACGCTCCAAAATTTTGATTTGGATCAAAGAGAACCACCTCAAACCCATTTGTTCGCAGCTTATCTGCAAAGCTCTCAGTCCAGGATTTTGAGTAGAAGCCCTCTGCTTTTAACTGAGAATTTATGTTTTCTACAGGAATTAACAAAACTCTTCGATATTGATCAGCGGATATAGGCAGTAATTGTTTTGTATCTTTTACCAAAGTAATAGATTCATCTGCTGCAATGGATGCCCACTCCTTATGTTCTTGACAGCCGAGTACCTTGAGCTCCTCTTCTCTCGGAATTAACTCAGTGGCTTCTTTTTTATGAAGACCAAGAGATGCTTTTAAGGCCAACACTCTCGTGACTGCTTCCTCTACTCTTTCCATCGTCAGCAGTCCGTTTTCAAGACCCTTCATCATAAATTCAAAGTCCTCTTGTATATCTCGGTTAAAGAGGAACACATCACAGCCCGCTTCGATTGTTAAAGGAACTGCCTCTTCTCGACTTTTTGCCATTGCGAACCCAGCCATCATGGTAGAGTCAGAGACAATGACACCATTAAATTGCAATTGTTCTCTTAGTAAATCCTGTAACAATTCTTTAGATAGAGTAGCCGGCATGATTTCTTCTTCCTTAATATCAGGACGAAGCTTTCTGGAATAATGAGGGAGCATAATATGTCCAGGCATAATCGTTTTTGTACCTGCCTCAATTAATTCCTTAAAAATAATACCATAGGTACGATCCCACTCCTCTACAGAGAGAGAGTTAACAGAAGTCACTAAATGGTGATCTCTTTCATCCACACCGTCTCCTGGAAAATGTTTGATAGATGCCGCTAGTCCGTTTTCTTGCAAGGCTTGTACATACTCTTTGCTCATTTTTATAATTGTGGAAACATCTGATCCAAAGGTACGAATGTTGGTAATCGGATTTCGAAAGTTTATATCAATATCTACTACAGGTGCAAAAGACCAGTTACAGCCGACAGCACTGCCCTCTTTAGCTGCAATCTCCCCTAACTTGTATGCTATTTCTGTGTTTCCTGTTGCTGCTGTCTGCATAGGATTAGCAATTGCTGTCCCGTCCAATGCAATGCCATTTCCTCCGGCTTCTAGGTTTGCCGCAAGAAGTAGAGGAATAGCGGATTGCTCTTGTAAAAAACGATGAACCTCTTGAATTGCCGTTCCTTTGTCTGGCCTAAACATAAACCCACCAGGCTTAAATTTTTCCAGTATTTCTTTCAATCTCTTTTCATCCTTCTCCATACCGTGCAAGCAGAAAAGTTGTCCGACTTTTTCTTCAGTCGTCATAGAGCATAAGGTTTCGTTCACCCATGCAATATCTTGATCTGTTAGATAGAAAGGATTTTCTCTTAAATTCATCATGTTTACTCCCCCTGATTTGTGTGTGTTTTCATACATGTCCGAATCATCAGCTCTTATTGCGCATTCTTAAATTCAGTCGTATGGCTCTTTCGTCTAATTTTTATTTCAGATAGGATTTTTTCATAGAACCCTTCTGTTAACTGGTATTTCATAAGCGGTATAACAGAGATAAGCAGCAAAATTCCTGGAATAAGCGTAAAAAACAACTGCATCCAAACCATTGTTGTACCTGCTTGAGTTTGATTCGGGATGTAACCAATACCAGAAAGCGCATAAGCTCCTATTCCTCCGCCAATCGCTCCTGCGAATTTAGCGCGGAAAGTGTTAGTAGAAAATACCGTTCCCTCTGCCCGTTTTCCAGTTTTCCATTCCCCGTATTCCACACAATCAGCAATCATAGCACTCATTGTAATCGTCGCTATACCAAAAAATAAACCACCTAGAATATTTAGTGTAAAGAACGGAATCATATTTTTGCCTACAAAGAATAAAGCAATATGCTCTACACCGTAACCAATAATTCCAATGATAGTAGTTTTCTTTTTCCCTAAGCGCTTCGAAATCGTAGGTGCTAACAGGCCTCCTATTAATACTGGCACTATGCTCACCAAAGAAAACACAGGGAACAGATTTTCTGCATGTAAATAATATTTGAAATAGTAGATACCGAAAGCACCGCGGAATTTTGTTACGATGTCTTCCATTAACATTGTCAACAACAACAGCAGAAGCGGCTGATTCGATTTAATTACACGAAAAGCATCTTTGAACGTAAACTTTTCGTTTCGTTCTACTGTTACTTGTTCTTTTACATTGAAAAACGTAATCCAAAAGAAGCCAATACATAATACTGCATAGATCGCGCTGACAAGGATCCAACTGTTTAACGCTTTAACAAGCGGTAAGGTAAAGACACTTACAAATAATGCAGCGATAATTGCCATTACACGAGGCACCATCACCACTTTTGTTCTTTCCTTTGGATCGTCTGTGATAGCGGATGTCATAGACCAATATGGAACATCTACCAGACCGAAGCTCATTCCCCACATGATATAGGTTACAGAAGCGTAAATGATCTTAGCGGCAGGACTAATATTAGGCTGCAAAAAGCAAAGAACTGTAAAACCGGCCATAATAACGGGGGGAAGCAAAAGATACGGCCTAAACTTTCCCCATCTGGATTTTGTATTATCTACCATGATGCCTATAAAAGGATCCAATAAAGCATCCAACAATCGGGCTACAAGAAATAATGTTCCTACAGCAGCTGCTGATATCCCAAAGTAATCGGTATAAAATAACATTAAATAACTAACAGTCAAAATATAAACTAAATTCTGCCCAAGACTCCCCAGTCCGTAAGATAGAACCGTTTTTGACGAAACCTTCATTGTATTTCTCCTCCAAATTGTTTGTTATTTATGTTTCTATACAACACTTTTCTGCGCTTATTAGTTTGTTCTATCTTCCCCCTTAAAGTCATTGGTCTACAAACAGTGAGAAACGATCTTTTGGCTTAGGTATACCTTCCTTTCTTAGTTGTATACAAGAAGAATACCAGTGGAATGTAAATGAAATATTAATTATTTTTAAACTTCATGTAAGTTTCTCATTTATCCTGAACCTACACTTACGATTATTTACTTGCAGTTGAAACTCAGCTACTTTAAGATAATTTTGTAAATGATAAATGAAAGGAATTAAAAGTTCATGTCATCTAAATCTTTAATAGACATTGCCTATGCAAACATACGTCAAAAGATTATTCTTGGCGATTTCATGCCTGGAACACTATTATCAGAAAACGAACTTGCAAACGAACTAAACATGAGCCGAACACCGATTCGAACTGCCATTTCTCATTTGGAATCGGAGGGGTTTGTGGTTTCATTAAAAAATCGGGGCATTTTAGTGAAAGAAATTTCAGTTAAAGAAATTTTGGATATGATGGAAGTGCTAACCTCTTTTAAAATACATGCGCTAGATTCTATGATTGAACGCGGTTGTATTTTAAATATCTCGGAATTAGGAAAATGTCTCAAAAATCAGATTGAAGCTAGCCAGCAAGATGATTATCCTGAATACGTCAAATACTCCCATTTGTTTTCACGCTGTATTATGTCTGCCTTAAATAATCAAGCTATGCTGCAAATTATGGATTCATATCAAGATAAAATTATCATGATTGCTACGGTAAACTGGAAGCTTACTCCTCATCAGCCTCATTATTCCGCTAACCGCGTTAATGAATCTCTTTATCAAGCTGTAGTATCCAAAGACTATGAAGGTGCAAAGCAAATAGTAAAAGAGACTCTTCTCAACACTCGTAATCGTGTAGTAATGGAAGGAAGACTGTAAATTTTACTTGTTTATCTATTGGGACGTCAGATCATAAATCTTTCGTCCCGTTCTCTTTTTCTTTTCTGATAATATGGGACGCTTTTTTTAAAATAATTTCTTCCTATCTTTCACATAACCAGTTCTAGATTAGCTGTAGAAATGTATAACTCCCGTGTATCCTTTTCGTATACAAAATACCTGTTTTTGAACTACAAGGAAACCCCAAAATATTATTTCAACGCATCTAACATTCGAAAGTTACAAGAACTTTAAAAAGCCTTAATATTTCTTTTACAATTAGGTAGTATTCTGCTTGTATACAACTTGCTCTGAAAAAGAGAAAGTTATCATCCAACTCTCCACCAAGCAAGTGTTTTTAATTACAAATAGAAGAGGTGTTTATTTTAATGGAAATCACAACAGCAACTCGTTATGCGACATATCCTGCAAACCGAGTAATCCCCTTTATTGGAGCTCATAACTTTCGTGACATGGGCGGCTATAAAACATACGATGGCCGTACAGTAAAACTTGGACTTTTTTTCCGTTCAGACGAACTAACAGGTTTGACAGATGAAGATATGAATTTCTTACAAACATTAAACATTAAATACATTTTTGATTATCGCGATGAGCTGGAAGCACAAAATAAGCCCGATCCTATCCTTTCAAACGTGGCATACGAACGTATCCCGGCATCAGAGCAAAATAATCAATTCGGCACGATCGAAGAAATGGCTAGAAATAATTTCTTCAAAAATCTTAACTTAGATATTATGTGGGAGGTGTATTCCAAACTTCCGCTAAACAATCCATCTTACAAACGATTGATGCAAGTTATCCAAGACCCAAATAATTTGGGGTTATTACATCATTGTGCCGCTGGAAAGGATCGTACGGGCGTTGGTGCTGCTCTTATTTTATCTGTGCTTGGAGTTCCAAAAGAAACTGTTATGGAAGATTATTTATTGACAAATGAAACGATGAAAGAGTTTAACGAAAAGGTATTGAAGCAAATTTCAGCGCATTTGGATGACAGAGGTCTTCAAATTATGGAACAGCTGCTTGGAGTAAAAGAGGAGTTTTTAGAAGGTGTTTTCCAATCTATTACGAATACGTATGGAAACCTTGATACGTACTTTGCTCATGAGTTCGGTTTAACAAAGGAAAAACGACAGGCGTTACAAAGCTTTTGTCTTGAGTAGGACAAGGTACATCTAGATGAAATCATATTCCCCATTGCATGTATATTGAAAAGAAACAAGGATAATCCCGTTTTTAGTTTAGAGACATGTGTAGAGATTCCCACCAACCTAACGAAATGAAATGCCCACATACTATACAAAAAAGCCGGCTCATCAATAGTGAGACCGGCCTTTTTATATTTTTTATTATTGCTACAATATAGTCATTAGGACTTGTCTTAAAATAAAGACACTTACTAACGATGGCGCAATTTATATATAAGACTCGCAACAATAGCCGACGGTAAATTAAACAAATTCCCTTGCAAATTGAAATGCGCTTGTTCTTCTTCAAATGACATCTTTTCGTATAACTCACTTTGTGTGAGACCTGTTTTTTTCATTCTTTCTTTTAACGTATTTCCGAAAGAAGTCCCCATCTTCAAGCGCGTGACGTGCAAGAGCCCAGCGATAAGGTGGGGATGAATTTCGGTTAGGCATAGCCTAACTGATTTGTAAGAACTGCCAATTGTTCGTATGGTGTATACGTTCTATATCCGATACCTTCATTTGCTTATAAGATTTCGCAGGATTTTGTATATATTGTCCATTTATATCTTGTACGTACACCATTTTCCCTGTAAATCCTGTCACAGATCCTACTTGTCCAAATACCTTTACTTTATCACCTAAATAGATTCCATCTATATGTGGTGTATTTTTCTTGTTCCGTTTTGCACTTGTATTCTTTGTTTTCCTTCCTTTTCTTGCGGTTACTTCATGCAGGGAGCGTTTTTTCTTTCTAAATTGCTTAATTCGAAACTCACCGCTTTGATTATATTCTTGTATTTGTGTTGGATGGGTAATCGCAATCGCGTCATTTACATGTGTTTTTGATAAACCTAATTCTTTTCGCTTCGGTGTGGTGTAACTGCCGTACGTAATGTCACAATCTAAATGATTCATGATTTGTAAACGCAATATATTCATAAAAGCAGTCTCTTTATATTGTTTTGGTTTTTTGAAACTGTGTTTGATTTTCCCTTGATGAAATTTTTGATGGCATTCATCATGCACTGTTACAAGATTATCTGCCATATTTGAACCGCCATTGCATCGTTCGATGATATGATGCGTATGCAAAATACCACCTTTCTTCTTACAAATTTGACAGGTGTAATTGTCTCTTGCGAATACATAATATCTCGTATTCCAAAAGCCAAAGGTATCCCCTTGTTGATATTCTGTTCCTTGTATATCGGGATTTTTTAGTTTTTGTACATCAAATTTCCCTACTTCGACAATTACTTTTGGTGAAGGTAAGAGTGACTTGAATATTTCAATCCAATGAATTTGGTTATCCACTCTACTTTGAATCGATGGTGGCAACCATCCTTCTTTCTTTTTTCGATTGAGAAAACGTGCTTTTCGATATCTTGTTTTTCGTTGTCTTCTACCTCTGCGTAATGTAGCTCTCAGTGTAAGATTTTCTTTGATGTCCTGACGTAACTCAATGGTTCCTTTTGCTAGCACTTTGTCTTCAGTTGTAATCGAAATGCCGATATGCTTTGCTCCGCTGTCAACGCCGATTGTGACGGGTTGCACCGTTTCACCTGTGGCATATTGTAATTGAATTGTAAACGGAGTGTGTCCAATAATCTTTACTTTTCCTCGTTTGAGAAGAAGCCGTGCCTTACGAGGACTGCAAGGCATGAGTGGTTCTCCTCGTAAATTCTTGACAAATACACGCATGTTTTGTCCCTCCTAAGAGTTTGTTTCCCTTCGCCAATGTTTGTAGGTGTTGGCAACTTCTTATACAAGAAGACTTGTGGTTGACCGTTCCTTCCCAATCAGAACTGTTACAGAGCCACCATAGAGCCAAGAACTAGGGAATCATTCTTGGGTATGCAACCTACGAACGGAGTCCACAAAAGACTGAGGCTAGACAACTAGGGCTTTTTTCAAGCCCCCACTTCAAAACGTGTCAGCGTTTAAGTGGTGGGTAGTTGACGCCAGATATATAAGAGTATTAGATTGGAATCATGATAAAAAAGTAGAGGATAGCAATGCTCCCGAAAAAGATACCAGCAGATAATATACACATCACTTCCTTTATTTCCCATAATAACATACCGGATGAAAAATGAAGATATTTATTTATACAAAAAAGCTGTCCTTTCAGACAGCTTCCCCTCCTTAACGATCAATCAATTGAACCATGAGCAATGCTTTTCCAACAACATTTCCTTCATGTCGTACTTCTACTTCAACTTTACCAAATTTACGTCCAATTTCTAGCACTTTTGGATAGACGGACACAACGTTATCAATTTGAACCGGCTTTACAAAGTAAATCGTTAAATTCTCAACAATGACGTCACCTTTTTTCTGGGCACGAAGCACACGATTTGTTGCTTCTGTCACAATTGTTGTAAAGACGCCGTATGACAAAGTCCCTATTGAATTTGTCATTTGTGGTGTGACAGAAAAATGATAAGCAGAATCTTGTTTTGCTTCTTTCGGATTCATAAATTGATTCGTTACAATATCATCAATCGTTTCCCCAACTTGCGGCTGGCGCTGAATCATTTGGAGCGCTTGCAGCACATCTTGACGACTAATAATCCCTTGCAATGTATTGCTATCATCAACAACTGGAAGAAGCTCAATTCCTTCCCACACCATCATACGTGCCGCTGCTGCAACAGACATTTTTCCGTTGACAGTAATCGGCTGTTTTGTCATTACTTTTTCAATTGGTGTTTCTTTTACTACACCAATCATATCTTTGGACGTTACAATGCCAAGCACTTTATTTGCTTCATCTACAATCGGATAACGGCCATGCATCGTTTCTTCATTATATCTATGCCACTTTTCCACTGTATCACTTGGCTGTAAATATACCGTCTCTTCAATTGGTGTTAAAATATCTTCAACAAGAACGATTTCTTTTTTAATAAGCTGATCATAAATAGCACGGTTAATAAGCGTTGCTACTGTAAATGTATCATAACTGCTCGAAATAATCGGCAGCTTTAATTCATCTGCCAATTTCTTCACATGCTCTTCTGTATCAAATCCACCTGTAATCAGTACAGCTGCTCCTTCTTCAAGCGCTAATTGATGTGCTTGTGTACGGTTTCCGACAATAAGTAAATTCCCAGCTTCCGTATAGCGCATCATCGCTTCTAGCTTCATTGCCCCGATTACAAACTTGTTTAACGTTTTATGTAAACCTTCCCTACCACCAAGTACTTGACCATCCACGATGTTAACAACTTCTGCAAATGTTAGCTTTTCGATATTTTCTTTCTTTTTTTGTTCAATACGAATTGTCCCGACCCGTTCAATTGTACTTACATAGCCTTTATTTTCCGCATCTTTAATCGCCCGATATGCCGTTCCTTCACTTACGCTCAACTCTTTTGCAATTTGGCGCACAGAAATTTTATGCCCAATTGGCAAACTGTTGATATATTCTAAAATTTGGTTGTGTTTCGTAGCCAAGTAGTTTCACCATACTTTCTTTTCCCTAAATTCTTCATGTGTTATCTTTTTAGTATACTATATTTTCAAAACTGTTACACTGTATGTTTATATATCTGTACTAATTTTTTTATAACAAAAGGATACATGTTTCTTACAATTATGTAATTTCCTTGTCATCTTATTCGATAGTTTGTTTCATTTTCTTATCGTACAATAAAGACAAGAAATGAGAGACAAGGAGCGATATGATATGAAAAAAATTTTAGAAATAATTGGCGCGGTATTGTTAGCGTTCGTGGATGGAAAGAAAGTAGCAATCAAAATCAACGAAGTAACTGAAACAGAAACACATAGATTACAATCTAAAAATAATATAACAAATCCAACATTTACATTATGTCCTTCCCACATGTAAAAACCTTCACTTTGCCGCGCAAAATGAAGGTTTCTTTTTTACAATTCAATTGTTTCTCCTGCTTGTAGCACTTTCCCTACACTACCGGTTAATTTTTCTACAAATTGATGCGGATCTTGTTCGATAACTGGGAAGGTATTATAGTGCATTGGCACAACAATTTTCGCTCCAATCCATTCTGCAGCTAACGCGGCATCCTCTGGACCCATTGTAAAGTTATCTCCAATTGGTAAAAATGCCACATCAATTGTATGACGAGAACCAATTAATTTCATATCCGAGAACAACGCTGTATCTCCGGCATGATAAATTGTTTTTTCTTCTGCAGTAAATACAATCCCTGCTGGCATACCTGTATATGTAATCGTTTGATTTTCTTCATCAACATAGCTAGAACCATGAAATGCTTGTGTAAACTTCACTGTTCCGAATTCAAATGCATGAGAACCTCCAATATGCATTGGATGTGTATTTACACCTTTCCAACCTAAAAATGTCGCAAGCTCAAACGGTGCAATAACAACTGCATTATGTTTTTTTGCTAATTCTACTGTATCCCCAACGTGATCACCATGTCCATGAGAAAGGATAATTGCATCAACTGTTACCTCTTCTACTTTTAAATCTGTTTTCGGATTACCTGTAATAAATGGATCAATTAAAATAACCTTTCCGTTCGTTTCAATCTTTACAACTGAATGACCGTGATAAGATACTTTCATCTTTTCATTACCTCCCTTATTCATATCCACACCTTCTATTCTACACGATTTCGCAATTTCCTGTCTTTTCAAACATCGATTTGCTTGTCATAACGCTTTCGTTCGATGTAAAGTTATACATGTAATTGAAATTTCGGAGGTGCAGATATATGAATACTAGATTAGAAAAATTAATGCAATGGTTACAAGAAAAAAATACAGAAGCTGCATTCTTAACTTCTACACCGAGCGTCTTCTATATGACGAACTTCCACTGCGAACCGCATGAAAGACTACTCGGTCTATTTGTATTCCAAGAAAAAGAACCGATGTTAATTTGTCCGAAGATGGAAGAAGACAAAGTAAGAAGTGCTGGCTGGACTCACGAAATTATCGGTTTTACAGATACAGACAATCCATGGGATATGATCGCGAAAGCAATCAAAGCACGCGGCATTGATGCAAATGCAGTTGCAATTGAAAAAGAACATTTAAATGTAGAACGCTACGAGCACTTATCACAATTATTCCCAAAAGCATCTTTCAAACCCGCTGAAGAAAAAGTACGTGAACTTCGCCTAATTAAAGATGAAAAAGAGCTTGCGATTTTACGCCAAGCTGCTGCTATGGCTGATTATGCAATTGAAGTTGGGGTAGATGCAATTCAAGAGAATCGCAGTGAACTTGAAGTATTAGCGATAATTGAGCATGAATTAAAGAAAAAAGGCATTCATAAAATGTCCTTTGACACAATGGTATTAACAGGTGCAAATTCCGCCCTTCCGCACGGTGTACCAGGTGCAAATAAAATTCAACGCGGTGATTTCGTCCTATTTGACTTAGGTGTTATTATCGATGGTTACTGCTCTGACATTACGCGTACAGTTGCTTTTGGCGAAATTTCAGACGAACAAAAACGCATTTATGACACTGTATTAAAAGGTCAATTACATGCAGTTGAATCATGTAAACCGGGCGTGACATTTAGTGAAATCGACCGTGCTGCTCGTTCTATTATCGCAGATGCTGGCTACGGCGACTTCTTCCCGCACCGCCTTGGTCATGGACTTGGTATTAGCGTCCACGAATATCCAGATGTAAAAGAAGGCAACAACTCTCCATTACGAGAAGGAATGGTCTTCACGATCGAGCCAGGTATTTACGTACCAAACGTAGGCGGCGTTCGTATTGAAGATGATGTTTATATAACGAAAGATGGCGTGGAAATTTTAACGAAATTCCCGAAAGAATTACAGTTTGTAAAATAATAAACAGGTGGCATATATGCCACCTGTTTATTATTTTTCCCATCTACTACACTCCTCGTACTGCGCGTTTAAAGCTGAAGGTAAGCAAAAAGATACGGCAGCCATTTCTGCGTAATGCATACCCGATATCGCAATTCCCACAGTGATAGCACTGATAAGTTCATATATAATAGCCCTTAAAGAACTTCCATTTTTCTTTTGAACATATCATAATGAGAAACTCTTCATACATTCTCCACGATAACCGTATCGGCATCTACGTCTTCAAAACAAAGGTTTACAGTACGCTTCAATGCTCTTGTCCGATGAATCGTCCCCGCTGGAATGCATAACGTATCATTTGGCTTTAAGGCAATCGTTTCTCGATCTTGAAAATCAATCAATAACTCTCCTTCTAATACCATAAATAATTCATCTGAATTCGAATGAAAATGCCAATCATATTCTCCTATAAATACCGCGATGCGTAAACAGTGGTTATTTACATCTGAAACAACAAAATTTTTATACTGCTCCGTAATATTTCTTGTCATCTCTAATAAGTTGACTTTTTCTAAGTTTAATTCTTTTGTAAGTTCATTCTTCATATTTATCTCCCTCTTACTCATTATCCAAGTATTTTACTATTTCTTCTAATTTCATCATACCAAACATTTTTCTTATCTATCAGAAAAATTAGAATTATAGTGTGGATTCAAAAGTTAACTCGTGTTAATTTATTAATAAGAGTTAATTTTTACTAACAAGGAGCATAGTAATGAAAGAGAAATTACCGCTACGAGAAATCAAAAAAGCACGAACAAAAATCAAGCTATTTCACACTGCATTAGACATCATTGGAGAAAAATCATTTCGAGAAGTATACGTTGAAGAATTATGCGAACGAGTAGAAATTTCAAAGGTGACATTTTTTAAAATGTTCTCCCGAAAAGAAGACATTCTTATTTATTTTATGAGGTTATGGTTAACGGATCGTATGTTGGAGCTGAAAGAAACAAACAAAAAAGGACTGACCGCACTACACCATGTTTTTGAAGGAGTTTCAGAATATGCAAAAGAAAAACCTGGACTGATGTTAAGTTTGATTGCATTTCTCTCAGAAGAAAAAATGCATCCTTGTATGCCTCATTTAACCGATGCAGAAATTCATCTATTATATCCCGGAAAAGAAGAACAAGTTCGAAAGCTCATTCCAAATTTGAATGAAGTATTTGCAAACTGCGTGGAAGAAGGAAAAGCTGCAGGAGAAATTACACTCAAGATGGACATTTCACAGATTGTGAAACTATTACACTCTATTTTTTACGGCGCCTATTTAACAGCTCATGTCTTTCAAACTCAAAATGTAATGGAAATGTATGACCTTCATTTAAACATATTAAATCCATAGTAAAAGAGGGATGAATGATGAAACCTGTAATACCTGGACGTTATACTGCACAGATGGACGATTCATTTGTAGTGTTTGTGATTGGTATGCGCATTAATAAGCTATTTGCTGTTTCGAAATGGTTGCCCGTAGCGCTAGCAATGGGTGGAATGCTAAAAGAACTATATGAAAATAAAGAACTCGGTTTTCTCAGCACAGAATCTTTCTTCACCGGCCGCACAATTGTACAAATTCAATATTGGAAATCATTTGAAGACCTTGAACACTATGCACGTCACGCTTCCTTACATTTAAAAGCATGGAAAAATTTTAACCAAAAAGCTTCCAAAACTGAAACGGTTGGCATTTTTCATGAAACATTTGTTGTTGAGAAAGGTCAATACGAGAGTGTATATGCAAATATGCCCTTATTCGGTTTAGCAAAAGCAGGGGAGCCTCTTCCTGTAAGTAGCCAACGAGAAACTGCACGAGCACGGATGAAACCATAATAAAAGCGGCTATCCAATGGGCAGCCGCTGTGTATTCTTTCTTATGATAAAGCAGGAGCTTTTTCAAGAAGCTCTTTCGCATCTGCATATTGTAAACCATGTGCTTCTGCAACTGCTTCGAATGTTACGTAGCCATCTAATGTATTAATACCTTTTAATAAGGCACTGTTATCTAAGCAAGCTTTTTTGTAGCCTTTGTTTGCGATTTGTACTGCGTATGGTACTGTTACGTTTGTTAACGCAAGAGTTGACGTACGTGGAACTGCACCAGGCATATTTGCAACTGCATAGTGAACTACGCCGTGTTTTTCGTAAGTTGGGTTGTCATGTGTTGTAATACGGTCAGTTGTTTCAAAAATACCGCCTTGGTCGATTGCGATGTCGACTACAACAGAACCCGGTTCCATAGATTTAATCATTTCTTCTGTTACAAGTTTTGGCGCTTTTGCTCCTGGAATTAATACTGCACCGATAACAAGATCAGATTCTTTTACAGCTTCTGCAATGTTATACGGATTAGACATTAATGTTGCTACTTGGTTACCGAAAATATCATCCAATTGACGAAGACGCTCTGCACTTAAGTCGATAATTGTTACTTCAGCACCTAGACCAACTGCAATTTTAGCAGCATTTGTACCAGCTTGACCACCGCCGATAATTGTTACTTTTCCGCGTTTTACCCCTGGAACGCCTGCAAGTAAAATGCCTTTGCCGCCTTTATTTTTTTCAAGGAACTGCGCACCAATTTGCGCTGCCATACGACCAGCTACTTCACTCATAGGTGCAAGTAATGGTAAAGAACGGTTGTCTAATTGAACTGTTTCATACGCAATTGCGACTACTTTATTTTCAATTAATGCTTTTGTTAATTCTGGTTCTGGAGCTAAGTGTAAATACGTGAATAAAATTAAGCCTTCGCGGAAATAGCCGTATTCGCTTGCGATTGGCTCTTTTACTTTCATAACCATCTCTTGATTCCAAGCTTCTTGTGCTGTTTCTACAATTGTTGCACCTGCTTCTACATATGCTTCATCTGTAAAACCAGATCCTAAACCAGCACCTTTTTGAACAAAAACTTCATGACCATTGTGAATTAAATGAACAACACCAGCTGGCGTCATTGCCACACGATTTTCATTGTTTTTAACTTCTGTTGGTACACCGATACGCATTGGAAATTCCCCCTTGAGATTATAAAATTACCCCTGAATAGCCATAGCATATACGCTTTTCATAAAGCGCTTTCTATTCTCTTATATTTTACCATAATCTCGCATTTTTTGACAAAAATAATGCAAGTTGTCCGATAGAATTTGTCTAGTTTTGACGATATCGATGAATAACGTCAACTGCTCCCGTTACTTCTATAATTGTTCCCGTAATCATGTCCGAATCTTCCTCACATAAAAAGGAAATTGCACGTGCGATATCTTCCCCTGTACCAGAACGCCCAATTGGTGTACGATGATCGGGTAACGTACGTGCCATAGCAATTGTTGCCTCTTTCATATCACCAATAATGTCACCCGGACATATCATATTTGATGTAATACCGTATTCTGCTTCTTCATAGGCAATCGTTTTTGTGAGTGAAACTAGTCCGACTTTTGCAGCTGCAAATGCGGAACGATACATCCATCCCGGCGCGCTATCCGCTCCTTGAAATCCGTAATTCACAATGCGGCCAAATTTCTGCTGTCGCATAATCGGTACAACAAGCTTTAATAAATGAAAAACTGCCGTTAAATTACCATGAATCATTTCATTCCATTCATCATCTTTATACTCAACTAATTTTTTACGTTTAAATACGTAAGGACCTGCATTATTAATCAGAAAATCAATACGACCAAAACGCTCCATCGCTTTTATTACTACTTTATGTAAATCTTCTTGTTTCGTTACATCCGCTTGTACAAATTGCATACGATGTGCAAGATGTTTATATTGCTGTTGTAACTTTTCCATCGCTTGTATATCACTGCGATACGTTACTGTTACCGAATATCCTTTATCTAATAATTTCTCTGTTACTTGCTTCCCTAAACCTTTTGTACCGGCTGTAATGAGCGCATGTCTCACAAAAATAAGCCTCCTTTTTTCTTGCTATAATTCATATGTAACAACTTCTTCGAACAATTACAACTAAAAAGTTTGAACAGATTTTTCAAAATTCTGTAACGTTTCTGACATACTTTTTTCCATAATTTACTTTATAATAAAAGTGTAAAGAGTTATAACACTTTTATAATTGGGAGGAATCGTTCATGAATACTACATATACAAATATTTTAATTGCAGTCGATGGTTCTAAAGAAGCTGAAAAAGCATTCAAAAAAGCCATTCAAGTAGCGAAGCGTAACAACGCTACATTAACAATCGCCCATATCGTTGACGTCAAAGCTTACTCTGCAGTCGAAGCATATAGCCGCGCTATTGCAGAACGTGCAAACTTATTTGCAGAAGATCTATTAGAAGACTACAAAAAGACTGCACTAGAAGCAGGACTTACAAAAATAGAAACTGTATTAGAATTCGGTAATCCAAAATCAAAAATCTCGAAAGATATCGCACCGAAGCACAACGTTGATTTAATTATGTGCGGTGCAACTGGTTTAAACGCAGTAGAGCGTTTCTTAATCGGCAGCGTCTCTGAACATATTATTCGCTATGCAAAATGCGATGTCCTTGTTGTTCGCGGTGAAGAAGAGCAAGGAGAAATTTAATACCTGTAATGAAGCAGCACCAAGCTTTTATTTCATGAGCTTGGTGCTTTTTTATTTGCTTTAAAATAAAGTGAAACTTCCATCAGTGGGGGTCCACCTATCTTCTTCGCTTTTCTCTTAATCGTCTTACTGCCCTAAAATAGCAGGATAAGATGATTCTGTAAGGTTATGCTAAGAAAAAAGGAAATGAGGGAAACGGCATGGAAAGTCATGAACGTATTATACTGGATTTAAACGGACAAGAAATTGACATGGTAGAAAAAATTTGTGCCCACTTCAAAGAAAAACATGGTGTAGAGTTAAGTCACGGTGCACTTTTTCGCGATTTAATGGATATAGAATATATTCGCATTACAGAAGGAAAGCATAAATACGAACATGAAAAAATATAGGCGACTGGTTGCTTGCAGCGTACAAGCAACCCTTTTCTTTATGCATACATTATATATATGTCCAAGCATAAAGGTGTGATGTTTTTGAGTGATGAGAATAAAAGAAAAAGCAAATCCGCTACTCCGATTATGAACTTATGTATATTTACTCTTCCCGGCTGTAATGTAACTGAAAAACAAATTAAGCAGCAAGTTGCGTTAGCAACCAAAATATGGAACATAGACTTTATTATCACAAGTATCACAACGCTGAAAAATTTTTCTGTTCAAACGAATGATACTTCATTTCGTAAAAGACAAAGCAAAAATATACAGCGATTATTTCGTGAAAGAAAATATCTCTTTCCAAATCCAAATAGTATTTCAATATTCTATACAAATGCAAGGCACCTCTCGAGTAATACGACAGGACGAACGTTCTCTTCCTTCACGACGAAAAGCCGCTTCAACCATATTATCCTTACAAAATCTTCGCTAGAAAATACACTTGCGCACGAACTCGGACATATCTTATTCTATTCCCACCGAAAACTACAAGGAAAAAATCCAGATAGAAACTCTTATCGAACGCATAGCTTAGACCCTGAAAATATTATGTTTGGAACTGCTACAAGCCGTAAACGAAAAACAACATCCCTACAAAGATCGTATGCATTAGAAAGTACATTAATTGAATATATGTAACAATCATGAAAAATCCCGTGAAACATTACATGTTCACGGGATTTTCTACTATCTCTTTTGCTTTTTGAAGTGCCTGTTCAATTTGTGCGAATCCTGTACCACCTGCACTGTTTCTTCGTTTTACTGCTGCATATGGTGAAAGCACTTCATATAAGTCTTCCTCAAATAACGAGCTCATCTCTTGGTAGGTTGTTAACGGTAAATCTAGCAAATAAACACCTTCGTTAATACAATGAAGGACAAGTTTTCCTACAATTTCATGTGCCTGACGAAACGGTAACCCTTTACTCGCTAAATAATCTGCAATCTCTGTCGCATTTGAAAAATCTTGCGTGACAGCCTTTGCCATTTTATCTTTTTTCACCGTCATCGTCTCAAGCATGCCTGCCATTACATGTAAACAGCCCTTTACTGTATTTACCGTATCGAACATACCTTCTTTATCTTCTTGCAAATCTTTATTGTAAGCAAGCGGCAATCCCTTCATAACTGTTAATAAGCTAAACAAGTTGCCGTATACTCTTCCTGTTTTCCCGCGAATAAGCTCTGCCATATCCGGATTTTTCTTTTGCGGCATAATGCTGCTACCCGTTGCATAACTATCGCTCATTTCAATAAACTGAAATTCTTGACTGCTCCATAAAATAAGTTCCTCACAAAAACGTGATAAATGCATCATTAATATAGAAGCATTACTTAAAAATTCAAGAATAAAGTCACGGTCGCTTACTGCATCTAAGCTATTCTCATATATTCCTTCAAAACCGAGCAACTGTGCACTATACTCGCGATCAATCGGGAATGTTGTCCCAGCAAGTGCCCCGGCTCCAAGCGGAGAAATGTTAATACGTTTTAACGAATCTTTAAAACGATTCGCATCGCGCTCTAACATCCAAAAGTATGCAAGGAGATGGTGGGCAAAAGAGATTGGCTGTGCACGCTGCAAATGCGTATACCCTGGCATAATTGTTTCAATATGTTCTTCAGCTTGTCCTGCAAGTGCAATTTGCACTTGTTTCACTGCCTCGATGATGCCTTGCACTTCATTTCGCAAATACAAATGCATATCCGTTGCTACTTGGTCGTTACGACTTCTTCCTGTATGCAGCTTACCGCCAACTTCACCAATATGCTGAATTAACATCTTTTCAATGTTTAAATGAATATCTTCTGCTTCAACAGAAAACGTAAGCTCTTGCTTCTTTGCTTTCTCAAGTAAATACTGCAAGCCGTTTTTAATTTTCTCTCCTTCTTCAGCCGTTACGATACCGCATTTCGCAAGCATCGTAACATGGGCCATACTTCCTTGTATATCTTCTACTGCTAATTGCTGGTCAAAGGAGATGGAAGCTCCAAACTCCTCAACCCACTGTTCAGCCTGTTCCGTAAAACGGCCGCCCCAAAGTTTGCTCATGCCTCCACCTTCTTTTGATTCACTTGGCTGTATACTTTTGTTGGTAAACCAAATAATGAAATAAATCCAATCGCTGCATCGTGATTAAATTCATCATCTACTGTATACGTCGCTAATTTTTCATCGTATAAAGAATACTCTGATTTACGTCCTTCTACAATCGCATGTCCTTTAAATAATTTCACACGTACTGTACCTGTTACATTTTTTTGCGTTTCTTGTAAAAAGGCAACAAGAGCATCTTTTAAAGGCGAGAACCATAAACCGTTATAAATTAACTCTGTTAATTTTTGTTCAATCATCGGTTTAAAATGTGCTACTTCTTTTACAAGTGTTAAATCTTCTAATTCCTTATGTGCAGTAATCAATGTCATCGCCGCTGGACATTCATACACTTCACGTGACTTAATACCAACAAGACGATTTTCTACATGGTCGATGCGGCCAACCCCGTGCTTACCAGCAAGAGCGTTTAACGTTTTAATTAACTCTGAAAGTGAATATGATACGCCATTTAATGTCGTTGGCACCCCTGCTTCAAAGCCAATCTCTACAAATTCGGGTTTGTTTGGTGTATCTTCTAATGCTAACGTCATTTCATATGCATCTTCTGGCGGTGCTGCCCATGGATCTTCTAAGATTCCACATTCGTTGCTGCGTCCCCATAAGTTTTGATCAATTGAAAACGGGCTGTCTAAGTTAATCGGAATTGGTACATTGTTTTCTTTTGCATACGCAATTTCCTCTTCACGTGACCATTTCCATTCACGCACCGGTGCAATCACTTCTAAATACGGATTTAACGCTTGGATAGAAACTTCAAAACGTACTTGGTCATTTCCTTTTCCTGTACATCCATGTGCAACTGCACTTGCACCTTCCATCTCTGCAATCTCTACCAATTTCTTAGCAATTAACGGACGAGATAATGCAGATACAAGTGGATATTTCCCTTCATATAACGTGTGAGCTTGCAGTGCTTTTAATGCATATTCGTTCGCAAACTCTTCTTGAACATCAATCATATAAGATTTAATTGCTCCGACGGACAATGCTTTTTCTTTTACAAACTCTAAATCTTTTCCTTCCCCTAGATCTAAACAAAGTGCAATAATATCGTATCCTTTTTCTTGTAACCATTTAATCGCAACGGAAGTATCAAGACCTCCGGAATATGCTAATACAACTTTTTTGTTCTCCATTTTATATCCCCCTAAAGAATAATTATTCATTGTTATTAATATTAATTCATAATTTATCACCTTTCACAAAATGTTGCAAGGGATATTCATAATTATTTTTAAAACAATTTCGTCGAAGTTCTTTCTCTTTTTCGATACAATGAAGACAGAAAATGGAGGGGACAATGTATGGAACAATATTTCACATATAACGAACACCTAGGTATTGAACTACCTGATTTCCAAGAAGAATGGGAGGATATACCTGAAACAGTGCAACATACAATTTTATTAAAGTGGGAGCAAATTCGCGGGAAAATACCAGATCGAATTAAAGAACTTGAACATATCATTAACACGAAACAACACGGGTTAAATAACGAAGAAAACTTTGAAATTTCTTGTAGACTCAATACAGAAATTGCGGATCTCGCTTCCATTATTAACGACCTTTGGCTTTGGTATCGTCTAACTCAAAATGTATCTGCAGGAAAAGCACATCAGTAAAGCGAAACTTCCATCAGTGGGGGTTTTCTTCATCCCCCACCTATCTCCCTCGCTTCTCTCTGAATATTGAAGTATAGGTCTTACCGCCTGCGAATAGTGGAATAAAAAAGTCGTTGAGAATATTTCCTCAACGACTTAATAATTTTATAAAGTGAAACTTTCATCAGTGCCCCCCCACTGATGGTTAGTTGAACCAATCGGGATTTAACGGGCGGTTATCCCTCACCTATCTTCTTAGATTCTCGAGGTGAGGGATAACCGCCCGTTAATGCGGGATAAAACAGTTCTATCCTTTTTTGCTTTCCGTTCCCCTTTGTACGTATTTCGCAAACGCTTTCAAATATAGGTAAACAATAGCGTCGTCGACTTGTTCAAATACGGTAAGTTACAACGTAAAACTAGTTAAAATATATTTATATTATAATAATGGAAAATACGCTCTTGTCTATTCCGTTAAACATGTAGTGGTAATCGTATTTTTCTTTTCAGACATATGAGACGCCTTCTCTGTGTATATAATACTTTCCATCAAAAGATATACTAAACTATCTAATTCTTGACTACATACAATTACTTTATCATGATAAAAACCGTACTCTCTTACAAGTTCAATTAGTTCCTTCCTTTTTTCCTCCATCCTTTCTTGTATATCTATCGTTTTCATACAAATCTCTCCAGTCACCATAGATAATATTATTCGAATAATACAAAATATTTTATTTAAAATAAACATTTTGTAATTAATTAAAGTAAATTTTACAGAAAAATCGACAAAGTTTACTTTTTCATACAGAGACCCTTTCGACGGAAAATATTTTTGTATCGCACCATTTTTCAGCAAAATTCACATGAATTTCAACTAAAGCTCCCATATTTACGAAGTATGTAGGTTTTTCGTTGCCCATTGTCGATTTCCAAGAACATACATTTAAAAAAAGTATGATATAATAGAATATAATCTTTTATAGAAAGGATTTAGATATCATGATCGCTCGAAGGAGCATGTGGCATCGAAAAGACGAATCTTACACGTAGCGTATTTTTTTGCTTAGATACTTTGTCTAGCGAAAAAAATACGAGAGTGGGGAAATTATGATTGCCCGAAGGATAATTTGGCAACGAAAAGACTCTTCTTACACGTAGCGTTTTGTTTAGTCTGTTTCAGACCTAAACTAAAACGAAAGTAGGGAGAATTGATGGACGAGAGGATTATTCGTTATTTCTTCAGTGATATATAGCGTAGTTAGACGTATGTAAACTAACTGCTGCTATGTAGGCGTAGTTAGTTTATGAAAAAACAAAAAACTACTAACTACGGAGAGAAGGAATAACGATGGAGAACATCCAAAACATCCAAAGTCGACAAATTATTAAAGAAATTTTTATGGTTTTACTTGGTTCATTTATTTTAGCTGTCGCGCTATACCACATTCAGTTTCAAAATCACTTAACAGAAGGTGGCTTTGTAGGAATCGCACTGTTTTTACAAAACTTTTTTGACATTTCACCGTCAATTTCAACTGTTTTAATGGATATTCCTGTCATTTTACTATGTGCTACATTTTTAGGTAAAAAAATGGTCGGTTATTCATTTGTTGGTTCCGTTTCATTCGGAGTATTTTATTCTTTAATGGAAAACTATTCTCCGTTCACGGTGGATTTATCGAATCACTTATTTGTAGCTGCAGTAGTGGGCGGTGCATTAGCTGGGATTGGACTTGGTTTTATTTTACGATTCGGTGGTGCAACAGGCGGAGATGACATTTTAACCATTGTATTAAGCAAAAAAACACGCTTTACAATTGGGCAAATTTTCTTCGTTTTTGACGCAATTGTCATTGCACTTTCATTATATTATTTATCATGGACTGAAATTGCCTTTACGATTCTTTCCCTTGCCGTGCAGGCGAAAGTACTAGATTTAATCTACTATCCAGCAAAGGAAAAGAAACCAGTGGCAATTCCATTATCAAAACAACATGCAACAAACTAAGAAGCGAAAGGCGGCTGCCTTTCGCTTTTTATATTTTTTGGCGTAAATAACGCATTTGATAAAATCGATTTGCAAATTCTGTTATGCTCCGTGTTAACCGATAATTCGCCGTTGATCCAACCGCAATCCCAAGTACTGGTACACCTTGAAACAACTTGCGGCGCAGCGAATAAATAATGAACGTTTTCAAAATTTGTTTTAGTAGTACTTGTACAGATGCTGGATTTAGTACTTCCTCTTCTCCCTCATAGAAGAATGGAGCCGCTTCTTCTTGTTCTAACTCTTGCAGTAAGTTGTACCAAGCATACTGCTGCAAGTGCGCTGGCAATATGGCTGCATGGAATACTTTTAACGCTAGCATCATTTCGTACGGTTTATTCACATCATGACCAAATGATGTGGCGATTAGCTGCACTGCTTTCACATTTAAGGCAACCAGTACTGGTAAATCTGCACTTAATAATAAAAAGCCACCAATTCCTGTTACTCCTCCTTGCACGAAAGAATATAAACGATGACGAGCTGTTTGCTGTTCTGCTATGTATGTTAATTGATCAATCGATAATGTTTTCATGTCTTCAATATGTTCAACGGAATCATCAAATAAACGTGCTGTGCCTAAAATACGTCCCCGTGCATCGAGCTGTGATTGCGAACTTTGAATAAATGCGTGCAGATGAAAGAGCCATCCATCTGCTTTCGAAAAAAATTCATTTCGTTTTTTTTCTGGCAGCTTAGAAAATGTGCCGTTCAACCACTTATCAAACATTCTCTGGAAATCCGTTGATTCTTGTTGCACTAATTGCTGCTCCCAGCTTTTCATATCATATAAAATTCGTTCTTCTCGCTTTGACAGCATACAAACAACCCCTTGGATTATTTTTTCTACATTGTAACATATTTGCTAGAAGAGAAAGAACGCCTGTTTTTTTCTGAAAAATTTGTTAACTTTAAATGCGTCATAATAAAAAATGGGAGGAACGTTATGTATCCACGTGCAAAAGCCTTAGGTATTATTGAACACAATCATTGTATCCTTGTTGAAGAATATAAAGGAAAACATGAAAGTGGTGAGGGCTATTATTATAGACCACTTGGCGGAAGTATTGAATTTGGAGAGTATGCAACGCAAACTGTTATCCGAGAATTCGAAGAAGAACTTGGAGTCTCTGTGGAAATCGTTGTATATTTGGGCTGTTTAGAAAACATCTTTCAAATAGAAAATACAATTGGACATGAACTAGTCCAATTGTATTCTGTCTGCTTCTCAAACAAATCGCTTTATAGAAAGGGTCGATTCACAATAACAGAAGGACAGAACATCTCCTACGGTGTATGGGTTCCCATTGAAACATTTTTGCAAGGAGAAAAAACATTATACCCAAACGGATTAACAGAGCTACTTTCAAAAAAATAATACAAAAAGACGGGAATCATCCCGTCTTTTTATCATATATTAACCAATATTTCCAAAACGTACTACGTCACGAGCAATCATAACTTCTTCGTCTGTTGGAATTACGATTACTTTTACTGGAGAGTGTGGGAAGCTAATGAATGCTTCTTCACCACGGAAATTGTTGCGTTTCGCATCGAAGTATACGCCCATAAACTCAAGACCTTCTAATACACGCTCACGAATTAATGCACTGTTTTCACCAATACCAGCTGTAAAGATGATTGCGTCTACACCTTTCATGCGAGCTGCATAAGAGCCGATATATTTGTGGATACGGCCTACAAATACGTCTAGTGCTACTTCTGCACGGTGATTTCCTTCTTCTTCTTTTTGTTCAATGTCACGTAAGTCACTAGAGAATCCAGAAAGACCTAACATACCACTTTTCTTGTTTAATACGTCAAGAACTTCGTCTACAGATTGTCCTGTTTTTTCCATAATGTATGGAATTAACGCAGGGTCAATGTTACCAGAACGTGTACCCATTGTTACACCAGCAAGTGGTGTGAAGCCCATAGATGTATCGATTGATTTTCCGCCTTCAACAGCTGCGATACTTGCACCGTTACCTAAGTGACAAGAAAGTAAACGTAAGCTTTCAAGTGGACGGCCTAATAATTCAGCTGCACGCTCTGTTACGTACTTGTGAGAAGTACCGTGGAAACCGTATTTACGGATGCCGAATTTCTCATAGTATTCGTAAGGTAAGCTGTATAAGAAAGATTCTTCCGGCATTGTTTGGTGGAATGCTGTATCGAACACTGCTACTGCAGGTACGTTCGGAAGAATTTCTCGGAACGCTTTAATACCAATAGCGTTTGCTGGGTTATGAAGTGGTGCTAACTCACTTAAAGCTTCGATATCTGCTAATACTTTGTCATCAATTAGAACAGAATCTGGGAATGTTTCACCGCCGTGTACAACACGGTGACCCGTACCGCTAATCTCATCAAGAGATTTGATAATACCTGTTTCAGTTAATTTATTTACAAGCATATTAACCGCAACTGCATGGTCTGGGATATTTGTTACTTCTGTTTGTTTCTCACCGTTCACAGTAATTGTAAATACGCTATCCTCTAAACCGATACGTTCTACTAAACCTTTTGTTAATACTGTTTCACTTGGCATTTCAAATAATTGGAATTTCAAGGAAGAGCTTCCTGCATTAATCGCGATGATTTTTGACATCTAGTCTTTCGCCCCTTTTTCTCTTGTTAGCCGTGTGGAATCCTTCCACAAACCGCTCAATTTTATGTCTTCAACTAGCTGCCAGCTAACACAAGCGTTTTACCGACAGAAGTTTTATACTCACGATTTTAATTTAAACATCGTACGACATATATTTCAAGTGAAAAAATTGTAACACAAAGATTTTTTTTATATTACAGATTTTATAATTCTTATTTTTGTTCTTATATATATTACTGAATTTTGTAAACACTATAAAACTGTACTATATATTAGTATATACCTGTTACATATAAACATTGTTTACTTTTGTTTAGCGAACCAACCATTAATTTGATTCATAATATTCTCCATCGCTGTCATATTTGAGAATTTTGGTAATTCTACTAATAACGCTTGTTTTGGCATTTGTATGTCTTGTCCCTTCTTTTGGAGAACAAATATACTTTTTGCATTTTTTTCGTTTTTAAACATGGAAACAGGTAGCTGTAGTAGCCCTTGTACAAAACATGTTTCTTTAATAAATGCATGAAGTTTTGGCGCTTGATCACTTTCAAATATGAAATTTGGTACTAAGAAAAATAAATATCCGCCTTCTTTTGTATGTTTTACACTTTGTTCAACAAAAAGATGATGTGCATAAGACATGCCTTCATCTGCTTTTAAAGTATATTCACTTGCACCAATTTCGTTTGGATAATAGCCAATTGGTAAATCACACACAACTACATCAACTGGATCAATATAAAGGGGAGCTAAGCCATCTTGATTGAAAAACTCAACTGCTTGTTTTTGTAAATTTGCATTAACTAAAGCAAGCTTAACAAGCAAATCATCTACATCTACCCCAAATCCGCTCACGTTTGTACCTTCTGGGCAACCGTTAAAGATTGTCGTTAATAAATTTCCCGTTCCAACTGCAGGATCTAAAACAGTCATTTCCTTATGATCCTTCATAAATTTCTGGAATAAATAACTCATAAACATACCAACCGCATCTGGCGTCATTTCATGATTTGCTTGTACGCCTTCTTTCATTCCTTTTAAGATGGCAAGTTGAAACGCTTTGCGAATTTCTTCGCCTTTATAGTTTTCTTCATTAAACTTACTATATTCACGCTCTAGTCGTTCAATTGTTGGCTGTTCTAATCCTTCTTGTAAAATTGTTCCTTCAAATAAATTATCGCCTGTTTCTACAAGCGCTTCTAAATAGGTTATGTCTAATTCTTTACGTAAAATTACGGCAGAAGAATCAAAGATAGAAAATAATGTTTCTACTGTTGAACTCACGAAAATTCCTCCTTAAAACTAAAATACACATAACTTATATCATACCACACTCTAAATTCTTTCCAAAAGAAAAAGCGACCTCTTTTCACAAGAGGTCGCTTTTTACTCTTCACATTACTTTGCAGCTTTTGCTGCTTCTAATGCTGCTTCGTAATTTGGATGGCTTGTACCTTCGCTTACATATTCTACGTAAACAACTTTGTCGTTGCTATCTACTACGAATACTGCACGTGCAAGTAAACGAAGTTCTTTCATTACAACACCGTATGCTTCGCCAAAAGAAAGGTCACGGTGATCAGAAAGCGTTACAACATTTTCTAAACCGTTAGCTGCACACCAGCGTTTTTGAGCGAATGGTAAATCAACGCTAATTGTTAATACTTTTGCATTTTCAATACCAGCTGCATCTTCGTTAAAACGACGAGTTTGCGCATCACATACACCTGTATCGATAGATGGTACAACACTAATTAATTTCACTGCACCTTTGTATGTTTCTAAAGTTACTGGAGATAGGTCATTTGCTAATACTTGAAAATTAGGCGCTTGGTCGCCTACTTTAACTTCTGTTCCAACTAAAGTGATTGGGTTTCCCTTAAACGTTACGTTTGCCATTTAAAAATCCTCCCTTTTCTAAAACAAAATATGTACAGTGTAAATGATAGATGTTCAGCAAACAGAATGCAAATGAATCGTTCTGTTTTATGAAAAAAGAAGCTAATCACTCGATTAGCTTCTTCTTTCTATATTTCATACTCCGGCTGTTCATCTTTTTGTGTGTTCATCATTTCTTTCACTTTATCGACTGCTTGCGGTGCTAATTCCATTACTTTATCAAGTATGTGCGTCTGTTTATCTAAGTGAAGCACTTTCACACCTTCACTATTTACAACGAGAAAAGCAATTGGATTAATGGAAACGCCGCCCCCACTACCACCGCCAAATGGATGGCGATTATTGTTTTCAAGTTTACCAAATTCACTCCCGCCCGCCGCAAAGCCAAAACTTACTTTAGAAACCGGTAAGGTGACACTTCCATCTGGCGATTGAATTGGATCACCGACGATTGTGCTTACATCAATCATATGATTTAAATGTTGCATCGCTGTTGTCATCAATCCTTGAATTGGATGTTCCACATAATCCCTCCTATGTTCATTGTTGCATTGCATTATCTGTAGCAATAACTCCTTGTTGTTTCAAAAATACAAATATACGAATTGCCGCTTTCACTGCACGGTATATACGAAATGAAGCTGTTAATTCACAATGTGATGCCACAGTTTTCCCTTGAAAAATTGGAGTAACTTCAAGCTGAGGCGCATCGATAATTTCCATGTAATTTCCAGCAGCACCAACAATCATTCCTTTTACTGACCATACATAACCTGTTATAACTCCAGTGCTCGCTGCATCACCTGTTCCAACTTGCGAACGCCATCTCCAATTTTTGATTTTCACTTTTTGAAGAAAACCTTTCATCATAGTATGGATTTCTTGCATCCTTTTTATAACCTCGGCCATACTGTCAAGCATTGCTACAAACTTATCTTCTGTTCCGCCCTCTTCTCCTGCTTTTTCAATTTTTTGATCTGTTTTCTTTTGTTGTTTCTCTATCCGCTCAAGTACATCAAACGTATAATGAATCATCCATATTTTCACTTGAAATAAACACTGTTTTTCTGTTTCTGTATATAACAAACTAATTTTCAGCGATAATTTCGATAACAAAATAAGCAAGACGAACAAAATAAGTATTCCAATTCCAATCGCAAGCCACTTCATCGTACCATCCTTTCATTCCGTATCCATTATCGACACAATATGAAAAGAATAAACAAAATTGAAAATATAGATTTTTCTAAAAAATAGAAGGACTTTTGATACTTTTTATCGAAATATAATATTCGAACATATTATTTACTGCATGGAGGGATACAAAATGGCAGATCGTCGCAATTTATTTTTCTTTTACGGTGATGATAAAGCAACACTTGTCGAAAAAATGAAACCAGTATACGACATTTTAGAAGAAAATGGATTTACAATATTAGACCATCCAAAACATGCAAATGCCATCGTTAGTGTTGGCGACGACGGTACATTCTTGCAAGCTGTCAGAAAAACAGGATTTCGTGAAGATTGTTTATACGCAGGGGTTTCGACAACAGATGATATTTCCTTTTACTGTGACTTCCACATTGACCATGTCGATAGCGCCCTTCAAGAAATCACAAAAAATGAAATTGAAGTAAGAAGATATCCAACAATTCAAATAACAGTTGATCACGATACATCTTTTTATTGCTTAAATGAATTTTCACTGCGCTCTAGCGTTATTAAAACATTTGTACTAGATGTGTACGTTGATGACTTATACTTTGAAACATTCAGAGGCGATGGCTTAGTCGTTTCTACACCAACTGGAAGCACGGCGTATAATAAATCACTACACGGAGCTGTTGTGGATCCATTAATTCCATGTTTCCAAGTGAGTGAACTTGCTTCTTTAAATAACAATACGTACCGTACACTTGGTTCTCCATTTATTTTAAGTAGCAATCGTACATTGACATTAAAATTAGCTCCAAATGGAAAAGATTATCCTGTCATGGGCATGGATAACGAAGCATTAAGTATTAAACAAGTTGAAAAAGCAGTTGTTCGTTTAAGCGATAAACAAATTAAAACAGTAAAACTAAAAAATAACTCGTTCTGGGAAAAAGTACAAAGAACGTTTTTATAAAAAATAGAGGCGGCATATGCCGCCTCTATTTTTTATATACAATTTCACCATCTACAACCGTTATTACAACATCTACCTCTTTTATTTCCTCTTCTTGAATGTCAAATATATCTCTGTCTAATATAGTAAAATCCGCTTCATATCCTGCAGCAATTTTCCCCCGGCTTTCTTCTTTTCCGATTGCATATGCGCTTCCTGTTGTGAATAGCGAAGCGGCTTCAAATACTGTTAACCTTTCTTCTGGTATGTAACAGTTTCCATCTACAAAGCTTTTCCTTGTTACGGCGCTGTATATCCCTAAAAGCGGGTTCACCTGCTCGATTGGTGCATCCGAACCGCCCGCACAGTGCAAGCCAGCATGAAGAAGTGTTTTCCAGGCATACGCATAACGAAGACGCTGTTTTCCTAGTTTTTCAATAACAGATGGAAAGTCGGAAGAAACGAAGACAGGTTGAAGATCTAAAATTGCAGGGAGCTTCTTCATGCGATCGATTAACTCTTCACGCACAAGCTGACAGTGAATAATACGATCACGCTGCCCTTCCTTTGGTGGATGCATTTCGAGCACATCTATCACATATTCAAGTGATAAATCACCAATTGTATGAATTGCAACAGGCATATGGAAATCTCTCGCTTGTTTTACAAGTAGCGCCAGCTCATCACGTGAAAAGATGGCAACTCCATTTGTTTCCTTTGCATCTTCATATGGTTCACTAAGCAGCGCTGTTCGTCCGCCAAAGGAACCATCCGAAAAGATTTTCATTGCTCCAAACTCAATATAATGTGTATTCTCATAGCACTTCCGTTCATGCGCCACCTCATGATGAACAAGAAGGTGTGCTTTAAACGGCATATCTCGAATCACTTCTGCAAAAGCTTTATATGTTTTTTGAAAACCACCGTAATAGTTTAAGTCTTCTGTATGACCACCAACTAACCCGTATTTCCAACAATCTTGAATGGCTGTTTTCAATGCGTTTGTTAAATACGCTGCATCGATTTCTGGTTGAATATGAGCAATCAAATCCTGCGCTTGTTCGTACAATAAACCTGTGAATTCACCAGTTTTATCACGCCCAATTTTCCCGCCTTTCGGATCTTCTCTATCCTGCATAATCTCTGCTTTATCAAGAATATAGGAATTTACCAAAGTCACATGACGACAAACGCGTTTCAATAAAATAGGATGATGAAGTGACAGAACATCTAAATCACGTTTATGTATGTCTTTCCGATCTGTAAAGTTATTTTCATTCCAGCCTTCTCCAATAATCCATTCTCCTTGCTTGGCTATTTTTACTCGTTCAGCAACAAGATTTAACACTTCTTGATAAGATGTACATGCTGATAAATCTAAGCGAAGCAATCGTTCCCCGTGTCCAATAAGATGCATATGACTGTCTACAAGACCAGGGAGCATTGTTTTTCCTTCTACATCAAATAATTGCTCCGGATGATAACGAGCTTCTAAATCTTCTTTCATTCCAATAGCAATAATCTTACCATTTTCTACGTAAACAGCTTCTACGGTCGTTCCTTCTTCTTCCATTGTATAAATCTTTCCGCCATACCAAAGTTCTCCCATTTTTTCTCCCCCTTTGCTTCTTACTTTTTAGTGTACGAAATTGGCAGCAAGAAAAAAAGCAGGCAGATTTCTCTGCCCACGATTCTTTCGTACTTACAATCCTTCTTTATCCCGCTATTGGCGGGCAGTAAAACCCCTACCTCAAGACTCAAAGAAAATAGGTGGGGGATAACTGTCCGTAAAAGTCCGATTGGTGAGAGCTTTCCATCAGTGGGGGATAAAGCCCCCCCACTGATGGAAGTTTCACTTTACTTCGAAGCTATTTCCATTTCACGCTTTCGCAGTTCAATGCGGCGAATTTTACCGGAAATTGTTTTTGGAAGTTCTTTCACAAATTCAATCTTCCGCGGGTATTTGTAAGGTGCTGTTAATTCTTTTACATGCTCTTGCAGAAGTGGAATTAACATTTCATCTTGTTCCTCTATCCCCTCTTGTAAAACAATAAAGGCTTTTACGACATTCCCTCTTATTTCGTCTGGACTTGCCACAACAGCACATTCTCTTACGTATGGATGCTTCACAAGTGCATCTTCCACTTCAAACGGTCCAATTGTGTAACCAGAACTAATAATAATATCATCGCCTCGCCCTTCAAACCAGAAGTAGCCATCTTCATCCTTTTTCGCCTGATCACCTGTAATATAATAATCACCGCGAAATTGCATAGTTGTACGTTCCGGGTCTTTATAGTACTCCTTAAATAATGCTGGTGTTTTGATATGTACCGCAATATCTCCTACTTCTCCCGGAAGAACTGGTTTACCATCTTCATCAACAATATCAACTTGATTACCTGGCGTTGGTTTCCCCATCGAACCAGGCTTTGTTTCCATTCCTTTTAATACACCAACAAGTAATGTATTTTCTGTTTGGCCATAACCATCACGAACCGTTACATGAAAATAATTTCGGAACGTATCAATAACCTCTCTGTTCAATGGCTCTCCTGCTGAAACAGCACTATGCAAGGAAGACAAGTCATATTGCTGCAAGTTGTCTATTTTTGCCATTAAGCGATATTCAGTCGGCGTACAGCACAACACATTTACTTTATTATCACTTAATAATTGTAAATATGTTGTCGGGTCAAATTTCCCGTGATACACAAATCCCGTTGCACCTGAACCAAGTGTTGCAAGAAAAGGACTCCAAACCCACTTTTGCCACCCTGGACTTGCTGTTGCCCATACAACATCATTTTCTTCGATCGCTAACCAATTTGCAGCGCTCGTACGAAGATGAGCATACGCCCAAGCATGTGTATGTACAACACCTTTTGGATTACCTGTCGTTCCAGATGTATATGATAAAAACACCATATCATCACAATTTGTCTCTGCTATTTTTAGTACATCACTCTCTGTTTCAAGCGCTTCTCTTATATTGTTCCAACCGTCTAGCGGTTCTTCACTTAATACAAATTTATAAAGCGAATTCATGGATTCGATTCCGTCGAATTGTCTAACATACGGCTCATAACTCACAATCGCTTTTACTTCTCCATGGGCAATGCGGTATTCAATATCTTTTTTACGCAGCATTTCTGAACTTGGAATGACAACAAATCCCGCTTTAATTGCGGCAATATACGTCATATATGTTTCAATAAGACGAGGCATCATAATTAGAAGCTTGTCCCCTTTTTGCAGACCACTTTTAATAAAAGCGTTTCCAATTTTATTTGCCCCTTGTAACAATTCCCCATATGTTACTTTCTTTTTATTGCCTTGATCATCTTGCCAAATAAGCGCAAGCTTATTTGGGTGCTTTGCATGACGCTCCATCTCTTCTACTAAGTTATACGTCGGCGGTGCTAATAACTCTTCGCGGCTCACATGTCTCATACGCTTCCCCCTTTACAATATACGACTTCCTTTTAATAATAAAGAATTTTCTGTCAATAATAAAGAGTTTTCTGTCGATGGTAAAGAATTTTCTGTCAATTTAAAATTATCTTCTTTTGACAAATCGGTTTATATTTTGACCAGTTGGCTACAATAGTAGATGTTTTCTCTTATTTTTTTACAAAAAACAACAAAAAAAGAAAGAGCGGGGAATCCCGCTCTCTCTAAGCCACTATATATGGTTGTTATCGTTGAAAACCACCTAATTGTTGTTCAGCCATTGCAACTAAACGTTTTGTAATTTCTCCACCAACAGATCCGTTAGCACGAGATGTTGCATCTGGTCCAAGTTGTACACCGAACTCTTGAGCGATTTCATATTTCATTTGATCTAAAGCAGCTTGTGCACCAGGAACTGCTAATTGATTTGTATTATTGTTTGCCATATGGTATCACCTCCTTGTGAGTATAGAGTGTGATAAACCATATGGCTTCATACATATCTTTTAATGGTAATTTATGGTTTTAAAATAAATCTTCAAATTGTTCTTCTTCTGCTACTTCTACTGTTTGTAATACCATTTTCTCTGTATTGGCAACTGCTTCTTCAATAAGCGGCGTAAAATCATAGTATGATTCAAATTTATTTGCTTTTTCACGCTTCGGTTTTGTTGTTGGACTTGCTGGAGTAAATACTGTACAACAATCTTCATACGGACGAATCGAAATGTCATACGTACCGATTTGATTTGCAATTTTAATAATTTCTAGCTTATCCATCGCAATAAGTGGACGGATAATTGGATAATTTGTCACTTCGTTAATCGTGTGCATACTATCTAATGTTTGACTCGCTACTTGACCAAGGCTTTCCCCTGTTGTAAGAGCAAGCGCGTTACGCTCTTCTGCAATACGCTCTGCAATGCGCATCATCATACGGCGCATAATTGTCATCGAATAGCTAGATGGAATTTCTTTATTAATTGTTTTTTGCACTTCTGTAAACGGTACGAGATGAAGTGTTACACGTTTACAATACTTCGTTAACTCTTGGGCTAAGTCAATAACTTTTTGCTTCGCGCGCTCACTTGTAAATGGCGGACTATGGAAATGGACAGCTTCCACTGATACGCCGCGTTTCATTGTTAAGTAAGCAGCAACTGGGCTATCAATACCACCAGAAAGAAGAAGCATAACTTTTCCTCCAACACCAACTGGAAGACCGCCAGCTCCCATGCGCTCATCGCACATAATATAGCTATAACCACTTCTAATTTCAACACGGATATTTACATCTGGATTATGAACATCTACTGTAATATCCTCTGTATTTTGTAAAATATGCCCGCCGATTTCTGGAAGCAATTCCATCGTTTGCATCGGAAAATGCTTATAAGAACGATGAACCGTAATTTTAAATGTTTTTACTTCACGCTTTACTTGCAGGAAAGCAGCGAGTGCACCTTTTTTAATTTCTTCTAAATCTGTTGGCACTTTCATAGCCAAGTTAAATTTATGAATACCAAACACATCTTTTAACTTCTCCGCAACCGCTTCATGATTTTCACCATTTAATTGAATATACATCCGATCATGCGTCGCATCAATTTTTAAGTTTGTAAATTTCTTCAACTTATGTTTTACGTTATCCTTCAACGTACTTACAAATTTAGAACGGTTCTTTCCTTTTGTTGTCATTTCGCCGTAACGAACTAAAATATATTCGTATGTCATCATCTTTCCTTACCTCATCACTTCATATAATTTTGGCAATGTTTCTTTTACAATTCCTTCAAATTGTTTTACTTCTTCCATCGTATTTTCCGGCGCTAGACTCATGCGAATCGCACTTGCTGCTACTGCATGCGGCAAGCCCATCGCCAGTAAAACATGGCTGATTTCGTTTGCTTTTGAAGAACAAGCAGACTTTGTCGATACATACACATCACGTTCTTCTAAGGCATGTACAACAACCTCTGGCTTTAATCCTACAAATGATACGTTTAAAATATGCGGTGCCGTATGGTCATTCGGCGTATTAATTGTAACATCCTCCATATCATTAAAAACATGAACGAGTTCTTTTTTTAATGTTTGAAGATGTATGATATTCTCTGACTGCTTTTCTAATGTCATTCGCAAAGCTTTTATCATTGCAACAATTCCCGGCAAGTTTTCTGTACCAGAACGGTAACGCAACTCTTGTCCACCACCTGATAAAACTGAATCAAGTCTAACGCCATCACGAACATATAAAAGCCCTGTTCCTTTTACACTATGGAACTTATGCCCAGAAATCGTGCAAAGGTCGATATGATTTTCATAAAAGTCAAGTGGTACTTTTCCAATTCCTTGCACATGATCCACATGGAATCGTACTTTCGGATAGTCCACTAACAACTTTCCAATTTCACCAACAGGCTGAATCGCTCCTGTTTCGTTATTAACGTGAATCATGGAAACAAGAATTGTATCCTCTCGAAGAGCACGTTTTACATCTTCTACCGATACAACACCATTTTCATTTACAGGTAAATATGTAACGTCAAAACCAAGATTTTCTAGTTGTTTATATGATTCAGACACAGAAGCGTGTTCAATATTTGTTGTAATCATATGCTTGCCGCGGGAGCGATTTCTCATCGCAATCCCCTTAATTGCAAGGTTATTCCCTTCTGTTCCTCCAGACGTAAAGATAATTTCTGAAGGCTTTACATGAAGAAGCTGAGCTGCAATCGCACGTGATTGCGTTAATAAACGCTCTGATTCTCCCCCAAGAGAATGAATAGAAGAAGGATTTCCAAAATATTTTCCTGCAACTGTTACATAAGATTGCAAGGCTTCCGGGTATGGTTTTGTCGTCGCACTATTATCAAAATAGATCATCGTTCTTCCCCTTTCAGCGATATCACATCACACAATCATATCATAAATTCATGCGTTTACGCTAAGCATGCTCATAGTTTCCGTCATTAAAGCGGAAGTATGCTTTTCTACTTTTAACTAAAAAACGCTCCATATTCTGCTATTCATTATAGCAATATTGCATCATCACGCATACAAAAGTTATTTGAATCAAAAAAAACAAACCCCTTAATACATATTAAGGAGTTTGTTCTACGTCAACAAATTCAGCAATCTTTTGGACAACACCTGGCTCAATTTGTTCTAATACAGAAGCTGCTTGTTCAAGAGCTGCGTCGTATTCATATTCACGAAATAATCGCTCTGCGTTATCTAAACTTCGCGCCAGCATATCATCATGACTGCGATAACGATTACCATACTGAATTAGTTTCTCTACTAAATATGCTTGCTCAATTAATTCTTGCGTTGCTTCATATACACCATTTACAATAGCTACTGCTTCTTCTAACGTACCATTTACCACGCCCATATTCAGCGGTTTTAATTCCAGCTGCTCATACACACTTTGCATCGCACGTTGGCCGTTTTGCAGATCAACCATGAGGCTATCTGGCAAACCTGGTAAATTTGATTTTTGCATTATACGTTTTGATTCCATCATTGTATGGCGCATTTCTCGTAACGCTTCACGTGCTTCAAATTCATCTTTACGCATTGTTTGTAACATATCCTTGTACTCAGCGTGAAGTGCTTTCAATGTTTCACATTGCTCGTAAATTTCCTCTAAATCTTCTCGAATGACAGAGAATGCAATATCTTGCTCTGCAATACGAAGTTGTAATACTTCAAAACGCTTCATCAAAATATGCATTTGTTTTTCAATTACTTTTTGTGATTCGATATCTTTATCTTGCAGCTGATAACTTTGCTTCACAAATTGTGTTTCTGCTTTTGTTTCCAACGCCTGCTCTCGAATTGTTTCTAAATCTTCGTATACAGTTGCTGTCTGTTGCTCAACATAATATTTCGCTCTCACTTCTAATTCCAATTGTTCGTATAACGTATCGAGCTGCGTTTTTAAAACATCGATTTTTTCTTTTGCTTCCAACACATGTAGATATTCTAAATCCGCAAGACATGTTTGCAGTTGTTTGTTCATCTCTCTTACTTCTTTTGGGATTTCCAAATGATTTAATACATAGCCTTGCTTTTTCATATCGTCGTGACCTTGTGTTAAGTCTTCTAATTGTACTGGTAAGGTCGCTTGACATTCTACTAATAGATCAGGCACTTCATGCACAATTAGTTCTAAATTTGATAACCCTTCTTCTAAACTCCTAACAATTTCACGCGCTTTTAAATAATCTCCATTTTGCGTTGCTTCTTCAAACGTTTGAAATTTCTTAGACTCTACATCGAGTAACTCTTCAATTTTCTGTTCTGCTGAGCCAAACATATGGCGATGAGCAAGCACACTCTTTTTCATGTTCCGGTATGTATCACGTAACTGTTCAATTTCTGAATTGTTTTTCTCGTAGCTTTCCAACAGCTCTTGCAATTCATTTAATATATCAGTAATCCGATGGTCTGCTTCATCTAAACTGCTAATGGATTCATTCATGATATGTTTTGCTTTTCGGAAGGAAAATTGCGCGGCAAGCTTTTGAGCGCTTTCTAATTCTTTTTCTGCTTTCGGAAGAATATTAGCAACAATTTCATCCCATTCATTTCGCCACTTCTCAAACAGTTCTTCTGTTTGTCCGGTCATATTTAACTCTTTTACTCTCTTTAGTTCATCTGCAACGGGCTTATCCTTAATTTCTTGTTGCCATTGCTGCAATGCCTCGATATCTTTATATAAACGATTTCTCATCACAAGCTCTACTATGAGGAAGAGCAAAATAGAGCTTACTACGATGATAACGATCGTTAAAATTGAATCCATTCAAAAGCCTCCTATTTATCTTGTTTTTTGTCCGTTCCGTTTTTTGAAATGGAAGGCGTTATGTAAGAAAAGGAAAATCCCCTATATTTAACAACTGTCAATGTACTAATCATACCATGTAATCATATGTTTTTGGCCTAGTTTTTAGAAAAATTTAACGAAAGAATTTACTACCTCCAAATTCATTATGGTTACACCTCTAACCAAAAGTTATAATTGCTAAAAACAGTATTTCTCTTCTATCTTGAGGTAGGGATCTTACTGCCCGTTAATGCGGGATAAAGTAAGTACTATTACCATCTCATTGACATACTACTATATAAGAATGCAAAAAAGAAGATACTATTTCATTAGGAAGTAAACATAAAAACAGCTCGTTCCCATATATACTGGTAACAAGCTGTTTTTATGTTTTTCGATTTTCTTTATACATAAGCCGCTCTCGGCAGACGATAATGCGAATGCTCTATACAAAGAGTTTTCTCTATCCACTGCTCTACTTCCTTTATATACATTTCAATAAAAAACACTTCTGACGGAAATGAATGCAGCACTTCCGATATATATTGCGGATATAAATATGGCATACTAATCATCCCCTTCAGCTGCGTCATAAACATCGTGAAGGATATTTTTTGAAATTCTTTATTTTCCTGACCTTTTCTAATAAGTTGTTCCACATAATATCTCTCTTTTGAAAAGTAAATCGTCATTACTTCTCGAATTAATGTGCTATCTAATGAAAGTTCTCTGTAAAAGAAACGAGTAAGTTCTCTTCGCTCAAATTGATATTGTAAAATATTGCGTACCATCTGAAATAATACTTCTTTTGAAGACAAAAAATTCCGCTGTTCAAATGGCATTTCAATTACACGTAAGTACCCCTCTAAAAAGTCTGACACTAACTGTTCCAGCAATCCTTGTTTTCCAGCAAAATAATACGAAATATTGGCAGCATTGACATTTGCTTGTTTTGCTATATCACGCACCGATGTACCATTATATCCTTTCGCATAAAATAGCGAAATTGCCGCATCGATAATCTTCTGTCTCGCCTGTGTCATATACTTACTCACTCCCTTTCGTAGAACAGCTTTTATTCCTTAGCAAGCAGTAAGAGCCCGTTGGTTCAACTAGCCATCAACGGCGGACGCCCTTCTCTACTGATGAAAGTTTCACTTTTATGTAAATTTCTTGACTTTTAGGACAAATTCCTTTAATTTTCTATCGACAAAGTCATGCGAATTATAGCTTATTTTGCAATAATTTTACATTTCACTAGAGAAAGGGCGGCGTTTTTATGTTTACATCAGAAGGATATACAGGTACACGCGAGGAGCAATACGAAACAGTAATCAAACAGCTCGATGCATTATTAACAGGTGAGACAAATGTAGTAGCTAACTTAGCAAATGCATCTGCTTTACTCAATGTGTTTTTACAAGATATTAACTGGGTGGGCTTTTATGTAACGGAAGGGAATCAGCTTGTACTTGGACCATTTCAAGGATTACCAGCTTGCGTTCGTATCCCATTTGGCCGTGGTGTATGCGGCGCAGCAGCGGAAACAAAAACGACGCAACTTGTCGCTGATGTTCATCAGTTCCCTGGACATATAGCCTGTGATGCAGCTTCTAATTCAGAAATTGTTGTACCACTTATCAAAAACGGTGAAGTCATTGGCGTACTAGACATCGATAGCCCAAATAAAGGTCGTTTTGATGAAATCGATCAAACATATTTAGAGAAATTTGTAGAAACTTTATTAAACCATATATAAAAAAAACGGCTCTTAAGATAGAGCCGTTTTTTCTTTTTGCAGCGCTTGTGCTAAATCTACTACGACATCTTCCCACGCCTCAAGTCCTGCGGATAAGCGTAGTAAATTATCATAAATACCCATCTGCTCACGAATATGTTTTGGAATAACCGCATGTGTCATCGTTGCTGGATGCTGAATTAACGTTTCTGTATCACCAAGGCTAACTGCAATTGCAATTAACTTTAAGTTATCCATCAAAGCCTGTGCCTCTTCTTTTCCACCTTTTACTGTAAACGACAGCACTCCACCGCCGCGCTTCATTTGTTTATTTGCAAGCATCCCTTCCGGATACCATACATCTTCTACTAATTCATGATTTCTCAGAAAAGCAGCAATTTTTTCTGCATTTTCAGAGTGGCGATCCATCCGCACTGCTAATGTTTTTAAACCGCGCAAAAGCAGCCATGCATCAAATGGTGACATAATTCCTCCAACATCTTTGCGAATCGGACGAATTTTTTCTGCAAGCTCTTTTGTTTTACAAATCGTAACACCCGCGACAACATCACCATGACCGCCAATATATTTTGTCGCACTGTGCAAAACAACATCGCAGCCTAATGTAAGCGGTCTTTGTAAATATGGTGAACAAAACGTATTATCAACAATAACGAGAAGCCCATGCTGCTTTGCTACTTTTACAACAAGTTCTAAATCAATAAGTTTCATCGTTGGATTAATTGGTGTTTCTACAAAAATGATCTTCGTATTCGGTTGAATACTACTTGTAATCTCTGCTTCTGTTTCCATCTCACATAATGTATGCGTAATTGCAAATTTCTCCTCTAATACTTCTAAAAATCCATACGTACAACCGTATAATCCGTTAGAACAAACAATATGATCTCCCGCTTTTAAAAAGGCTAAAAGCGTCCCTGAAATAGCTGCCATTCCAGAGCCAAATGCAAGCGCAGCTGCCCCTTCTTCTAAAGCTGCCATTCTTTCTTCAAATAACTCGACTGTTGGATTGCCAAGTCTAGAATAAATGTAAGCTGAATCATATCCAGCAAAACTCGCTTCCCCTTGCTGGGCTGTTTCAAATGTATACGTAGATGTTTGAAATAACGGAGGTGTTAAACTCCCTTTATACTGCGCAGCATCATACCCGTGATGGACTAACGTCGTTTCGATATGTTTCTTTTTCATACAAACATCCCCCTTATACTCCATACTATGTAAGCGTTTTCTATCTGTTGCTATCCTTTCCATGAGCATTCATAAAATTCCTTCTTGCATTTTTCCAAAATTTATATGTATAAAATAAAAATTGATATTCTTGACTCCCTCCTAATAAACAGATATAATAGCCTTTGTGTAAAATAAAAAGGCAGCCTTGTAATGTGAGTTTATTGTTTGTATTTTGTTCCTCACGAAGAGGTGTATCGTGTAACTCCCTGCTGCTGGAGCGAGGGTACATGAAAATGAAATACGCATAAATGTCAATTACGTCTGTTTTTATTTTACAAAAATAAAAACATCTAAAGGAGGAGTCATTCATGGCTCGTTATACAGGTCCATCTTGGAAACTTTCTCGTCGTCTTGGAATCTCTCTAAGCGGCACAGGTAAAGAATTAGAAAAACGCCCTTACGCACCAGGTCCACACGGTCCTAACCAACGTAAGAAACTTTCAGAATACGGTTTACAATTACAAGAAAAACAAAAACTTCGTCACATGTACGGCATGACTGAGCGTCAATTCCGTCGCACATTTGACCAAGCTGGTAAAATGATGGGTAAACACGGTGAAAACTTCATGATCCTTCTTGAAGCTCGCCTTGATAACCTAGTTTACCGCATGGGCTTAACTCGCACTCGTCGCGCTGCTCGTCAATTAGTAAACCACGGCCACATCATGGTAGATGGCGCTCGCGTTGATATCCCATCTTACCGCGTTAAACCAGGCCAAACAATCAGCGTTCGCGAAAAATCTCAGAACCTAGCTGTAGTTAAAGAAGCTATCGAAGTTAACAACTTCGTACCTGAGTACTTAACTTTCGATGCTGACAAATTAGAAGCTACTTTCACTCGCTTACCAGAGCGCGCTGAATTAGCTGCTGAAATCAACGAAGCGTTAATCGTAGAGTTCTACTCTCGTTAATGATGAAAAGCCAATCCTTTTGGATTGGCTTTTTTCGTTGTATAAAATTTCTTATTTAAGCTTTATATTCATGGTTTCATTACGTTCTTGTTTCTCTACATAAACATGTTGTTCACTTTGATTCTTTTGTAAGTGAGTTTTTTCATTTTCTGCTAACTGTCCTGCGTTCAGTAACGAAAAGATAATTAATGCTTCTAGTGACATATAGTTAAGCTCCTTTTTTCTATCACTTATGATACTTACATCATACATACTTGTTATGAACTTGAAGTGAACATACGGAAAATTTTTGAACAAAAAAGACTCCGGTATCACATACCGAAGTCTTATATATTCTCTTACGCTATTTCTTTACGCTTTTCCCCTAAAGAGTAGTTCACAACTTTTGTAATTGAGCTATTTGGAATGAAGTAAATCTCCCCTTCTTCTGCAACTAGCTGCGTCGTACGAAGCCCTACTTCTTCGACAATACCATCGATATCATTAATTTTCACTTTATCGCCAACTGAAAATTGATCTTCAAAAATAATAAAGAATCCTGTTACAATGTCTTTTACTAAGTTTTGTGCACCAAAACCAATTGCTAAACCGGCAACACTCACTCCAGCAAGAAGTGCTTTAATATCGATTCCTACTGTGTCTAAAACCGTCACAACTACCATGAAATACACAACATAATGAACAATATTTTGACAAAGCTTCGTTAATGTCGCCTCACGTCTTTCATTCGTGCGAACAGGCGCTTTGCTGCTCATCTTAAAAATTTGTTCAATTCCTACACAAGTTACGCGAATAACCACTTTTGCAACAATAAAAATAATAATAATTCTTAGGATAGTTCCCCCAAAGCTCATTAATTTTTCTGGGTTTAAAATATAATCTTCAAAGAATTTCTGAATATCCAAAATATTAACTCCTCTCCTTTAAAATGCAAAAAGCGTAAGGATTCTTACGCTTTTTCGCATATTAGTAACGAATTAAGAAATATTTTTTCTTACCGCGGCGAATGATTGTAAATTTGCCTTCAATGCGGTCTTTTTCTGTTACCGTGTAGTCTAACTCTTGTGTACGTTCACCATTCACATAAACCGCGCCATTTGTAATGTCTTCACGCGCTTGACGTTTTGATGGTGAAATTTTACTTTCTACAAGTACATCCACTAGTAATGCATCTTCTGTGTTACGCTCCACAGATGGTACATCCTTAAAGCCTTGTTCGATTTCTGCTGCTGTTAATTCTGCAACAGAACCGCTAAATAGTGCTGCTGAAATTTTGATTGCTTGCTCTAATGCTGCTTCGCCGTGAACAAGTTTTGTCATTTCAGAAGCTAATGCTTTTTGTGCTTCACGTTTTTCCGGCGCTTCTGCTACTTGTTTTTCTAATTCAAGAATCTCTTCATGAGATAAGAATGTGAAGTATTTTAAGTATTTAACAACATCGCGATCATCTGTATTAATCCAGAATTGGTAGAACTCGTATGGCGTTGTTTTTTCTGGGTCTAACCAAACTGCGCCGCCTTCTGTTTTACCAAACTTTGTACCGTCAGATTTCGTTACAAGCGGTACTGTTAATCCAAACGCCTTCGCATCTTCTTCTGATTTACGGATTAATTCAAGACCAGCTGTAATGTTCCCCCATTGGTCACTACCACCAATTTGTAATTTACAGCCGTATGTTTGGTATAAGTTTAAGAAATCGTATGATTGTAAAATCATGTAGCTAAACTCTGTAAATGAGATACCTGTTTCTAAACGAGATGCAACTGTATCTTTCGCTAACATGTAGTTTAAGCCAAAGTTTTTACCGATATCGCGTAAGAATGTGATTAAATCTAAAGAACCAATCCAATCATAGTTGTTTGCGATAATCGCTGGATTACCTGCTTTTTCAAAATCTAAGAAGCTAGAAAGCTGCTCTTTAATGCGCTCACTGAAAAAGGCAACTGTTTCTTTCTCATTTAATGTACGCTCTGCTTTTTTACCACTTGGATCACCAATTAAACCTGTACCTCCGCCAACAAGTGCGATTGGTTGGTGTCCCGCTTGTTGGAAGCGACGCAGTATTAAAATTGGAAGCATATGACCAATATGTAAACTGTCAGCTGTCGGATCAAAGCCACAGTATAATTTCACACTTTCTTTCTCTAGCAACTCTTGTAAACCTTCTGCATCCGTTTGTTGATTAATCAAACCACGGAACTCAAGATCTTGTAAAATGTTCATCAAATTCACTCCTTTAGAAATAGTTTTTGCGCGGATTTTAAAAACATAAAAAAATCGCCCCTTCAATAAGGGACGATTTTACTCATCGCGTTACCACCCTAGTTGCAGGCAAAAAACCTGCCACTTCATTCACATAACGGCTTATCACCGTCTTTCCCCTTTCGGATGAAATCCAATCGAAGAAAGATGCTCCAGAGGTGTAATTCACGATCATTTATGTGCTGATTTCCACCGACCATCAGCTCTCTAAAACAGGGAAATGATCACTACTGTTCCCTTTCCACGCTCGATTATTTATATATTTTCTTTTATACCATCAATTGTATATGCATGTCAAATGAGCTTTACTTATGAAAATAACTACGGTCGTTTTTCCAGCGCTAATTTAATACCAAATGCCACAAGTACAAAACCGCTTATACCTTGAATAGCCCGCTCTGTAGACGGCTTTTTCATCCATGTCCGAATTGCATTGATTAAATAAATATAGAGTATAAACCATAGAAAGGTTAAAACTGTATATGTCATTCCCATAATAAAAAGTTGAAAAAACATATTTCCATCATGCTGTATAAATTGTGGTAAAAATGTTAAAAAGAAAATAGCTACTTTTGGATTTAACAAATTAGTAAGAAAACCTTGCCGGAAGCAAGGAGCACCCTGATACTTATTTTTAACTGTAATATCCTCCGTTTGTTTTCCTTTCTTCCGTATAGACCATAATGATACGCATCCTAAATAAATAAGATAAATAGCACCAATATACTTAAAAATAGAAAATAAAAATGCCGATTTAACAAGAATTGCAGAAATCCCAAGTACAGCCGCTAACGTATGAATACTTAAACCACATAGAATACCAAAAACAGTTTTCATTCCGCCTTGTTTTCCCTGCAGTATTGTATTCTGAGTTACTAATCCCGTATCAGGTCCTGGCAAAATAATAAGAAAAATTGACATAGCAACAAAAAGATAATATTGCGTCATTAACATCCCTCCACAGGTTAAATCTTTTCTTTATCCCATTGTATTAACCTTCTTGCATCCTCTGTTGCATTTTCCATATTACAATAAGTTATATGTAACACTAAACAATTTGAACACAATTTCACTATACTCTAAACAAGAAAGGCCTGAACCAAATGTAGTTCAGACCTTTCTTACTTAATCTTCCATCGTAGACAAGTCTCCTGTTGGCAAGTTTAACTCCCAAGCCTTTAATACACGGCGCATAATTTTACCGCTTCTCGTTTTCGGTAATTTATCACGGAACTCAATTTGACGAGGAGCCGCATGAGCAGCTAATCCTTTTTTCACAAATTGACGAATATCTTCTTTTAATTCATCGGACGCTTCATATCCTGCGCGCAGTGCGATAAACGCTTTAATAATTTCTCCGCGTACTGGATCCGGAATACCAATTACACCAGCTTCAGCTACAGCAGCGTGCTCGATTAATTTACTTTCTACTTCAAATGGACCAACGCGCTCACCTGACGTCATAATAACATCATCAATACGCCCTTGGAACCAAAAGTAGCCATCTTCATCCATATACGCAGAGTCACCTGATACATACCAGTCTCCTGGCATAAAATAAGACTCATATTTTTGCGGGTTATTCCAAACAGCACGCATCATCGATGGCCAACCTTTCGCAATCGCTAAGTTCCCCATCGTATATGGCGGCACTTCATTTCCTTCATTATCAACAATTGCTGCCTTCACGCCTGGAATTGGTTTTCCCATCGATCCTGGACGAATTTCCATACAAGGATAGTTACAAATAACTTGTCCTCCTGTTTCTGTCATCCACCATGTATCATGAATGCGAAGACCAAATACGTTCATTCCCCAACGAATTACTTCTGGATTTAACGGCTCACCAACACTTAACACGTGGCGTAGCTGTGATAAATCATACTTTTTAAGCGTATCGTTACCAGCACCCATTAGCATGCGGAATGCTGTCGGAGCACTATACCAAACCGTTACACCATAATCTTGCAACGCTTCATACCATGCCTCTGGACTAAAGCGTCCTCCTACAATAACGTTCGACGCCCCAACTAACCACGGTGCAAATATACCATAGGCAGTTCCTGTTACCCAGCCTGGATCAGCTGTGCACCAGTATACGTCGTCTTCTTTTAAATCTAGCACCCATTTTGCTGTTTGATAATGCTGAACCATTGCATTTTGAACGTGCAACACGCCTTTTGGTTTCCCTGTAGAACCAGACGTATAATGTAAAATAAGTCCATCTTCTCTTCCAAGCCATTCAATATTCAATTTATTAGAAGCTTTTTCAAAAAGTGGGTTAAACGCTGTAATTTTACCGCCTTCTTCTACATTTTCACCAACGACAAATACCGTTTTTAATGCTGGTAAATCATTAAGAGGTATGCGCTCTAACAATTCTGGCGTTGTCACAAGCACTTTTGCTTCACTATCCACTAAGCGGTCGCAAACAGCCGCTTCCATGAAAGCTTCAAATAATGGTCCGACGATTGCTCCTAGCTTTACAGCACCAAGTAAAGTAAAATACAATTCCGGTGAACGAGGCATAAAAATAAAGACGCGATCGCCTTTTTCGACGTCCCCAAAATTCTTTAAGACATTCCCTGCTTTATTCGAAAACTCCATCATTTCTTTAAATGTATATTTCTCTTTTCTCTCGCCATCTTGATAATACAATGCTACTTTATTTTTTCGGTGGGATTTAGCATGTCGATCAATTGCTTCATAAGCTATATTTACTCGCCCAGTTTCATGCCAAGAAAAGTTTTGATTTACTTCTTCCCAATTAAAATTTTGATATGCTTCATCATAATTTAACAAATTATTTTCACCTTTAATTACTGGAAGCGTTTCTACTTTCATTCTTTACATCCCCCTTCTATGTACTCCATGTATTTTTATTATAAATATATTTTTTATAATTTTCAGTATTTTTTACAAATTTCGCACAAATTTTTACTGACAAATTTCGATTCACATCGCATACTGAGTACAGTAGTATGAAAATAGATAGTAGATTCACAAAGCCCTGAAGGTGGTGAGCCTAAAATTGATTCATAGTAAGGTATACAACGTAAGAAACTTGAAAACGCCGAAAGGAACTTTAGTTATTGAAGGTCCTGTCAAAACGCATAATTTAGAAATGTATGAGTTTCATCCTGATTTAGTTGCCTTTCGACCTGCCGACCAGCAATATAAAGCAATTGTCGAAATTTCTAAGTTACCGGAAGCCCGCATCATTATTGCTCGTCATGAACAAACGATTGTTGGCTATGTAACATATTTATATCCCGATCCGCTTGAGAGATGGTCTGAAGGGAAAATGGACGATTTAATCGAACTTGGTGCCATTGAGGTTGCATCAGATTTTCGCGGATGTGCTGTCGGAAAGAATTTATTAGAAGTTTCCATGATGGATGATCATATGGAAGATTATATTATTTTAACAACTGAGTATTATTGGCACTGGGATTTAAAACAAACCGGCTTAAATGTTTGGGAATATCGAAAAGTAATGGAAAAAATGATGAATGCTGGTGGACTTGAATGGATGGCAACGGATGACCCTGAAATTTGTTCGCATCCAGCAAACTGCTTAATGGTTCGCATCGGAAAACGCGTTGATACACAATCCATTCAAAAGTTTGACCGCTTACGCTTCCAGAATCGTTTCATGTACTAAAAGGGAGGATTACATCATGATTGTTGAAGAAATTATGAATCAAAATGTAACAGCGCTGCGCCCAAACGACACGATTGAAACAGCTTTACGAACATTAGCAGCAAAAAGCATCCGTCACATTCCAGTTGTAAATGAAAAATATGAAGTCGTTGGGATTATCTCCGACCGTGACGTTCGAGATGCAAGTCCATCTATTCTTGATGAACACGTTTCAAAGGATGCTCTTAACGAGCCAGTTGAACGTATTATGAAACATCCCGTTATGACATGTCATCCTCTTGACTTCGTTGAAGAAATCGCCACGTTATTTTTCGAAAATAAAATTGGCTGTCTTCCTGTTACAAAAAGCGGTAAGCTTGTCGGTATTATTTCAGAATCGACTGTACTGCATACGCTCGTCAAATTAACAGGTGCTCATCAACCAAGTTCACAAATTGAAATTCAAATAAAAAATGAACCTGGTATTCTCGGAAAAGTTGTTGCTGTTTTTAGTGAACTGAAAATTAACATTGTAAGTGTTCTCGTCTATCCAGCAAAAGAAGAGAGCGACAAAGTTCTTGTTTTCCGCATTCAAACAATGAATCCTCTTAAAGCAATTGAAGAACTAGAACAAAAAGGCTACCGTGTGTTATGGCCGAATATCGCGGGGATGGGAACATGAAAAATGTATTCATTTACTCAGAAGATTATCAGGGCTATTCCTTTAGTCCTGATCATCCTTTTAATCAGCTTCGTGTAAAGCTGACATATGATTTGCTTCAAAAAGGAGGATTCATACACCCTTCACAAGTCATTCCACCACGAATCGCAACAGATGAAGAAATTGCTTTAATTCATACAGAGGAATACATAAATGCGGTAAAACGTGCTGGAGAAGGAACGCTAGAAAAATCAATTGCAATGTCTTATGGTCTTGGAACAGAAGATACGCCAATGTTTGCCAATATGCATGAAGCAAGCGCCCTTCTTGTTGGGGGGACATTAACTGCGGTCGATGCAATCCTTGAAGGAAAAGCAGAACATGCTCTAAATTTAGGAGGCGGCTTACATCACGGCTTTCGCGGCAAAGCATCTGGCTTTTGTATTTATAATGACAGCTCGATTGCTATTAAGTATATGCAGCAAAAATATGGTCTTCGTGTTTTATACATTGATACAGACGCTCATCACGGTGATGGTGTACAGTGGTCCTTTTATGATGATCCTAACGTATGCACAATTTCCTTACATGAAACAGGGCGTTACTTATTTCCAGGAACAGGTGCTGTAAACGAGCGTGGTCAAGGCAATGGATACAGCTATTCTTTTAACGTTCCTCTTGATGCTTTTACAGAAGATGATTCATTTATACATGCGTATCGCACTGTCATTCGTGAAGTCGCCGATTATTTCAAACCAGATATTATTTTAACGCAAAACGGAGCGGATGCTCATTACTATGATCCTCTAACACATCTTTGTTCAACGATACAAATTTACCGTGAAATCCCGAGGCTTGCTCATGAAATTGCTCATGAATATTGCAATGGTCGCTGGATTGCAGTCGGTGGCGGCGGCTATGATATGTGGCGCGTCGTTCCAAGAGCTTGGGCACTCATTTGGCTCGAAATGAATAACATCCAGAACATCTCAGGTTATCTCCCTCCAGAATGGATTGAAGCTTGGAAAGGACAAGCAACAACTGAACTTCCCCTCACATGGGAAGACCCTAACAACATGTATAATCCTATCCCTCGAAAACCAGAAATCGAAGAAAAAAACGCATTAACCGTGGCAAAGTCTCTTGAAATTATTCGGAGTAATACAAAAAAGGCATTATATTAAATAAAAGAATAGGAGATTTGCTCCTATTCTTTTTTATGAAGGGTGATTTTTTATGTGGACACAACAACTCATCCATACAAAGCGTGGTACTTTTGAACTATTTTCAAAAGGAAACGGAGAACCTCTCTGTGTAACACACCTATATTCACAGTTTAATGAAACAGGAGATTACTTTGCCGATAGCTTTACATCATCACATCAAGTTATATTAATCAACCTAAAAGATGCAGGTCATTCAGTAACTACTTGTAAAGAAGAAGAATTAAGTATGGAAGAAACAGTTGAAGACCTAGAAGCAATTCGTGAAGCGCTCCGCATTTCATCATGGCATTTCGCAGGACACTCTACCGGCGGCATGCTTGGACTAATGTACGCGATAAACCATCCGCAGTCATTACAATCTTTAGTAGTAGTTGGCGCTGCTGCCAGCGATTACACAAAAACAAAAGACTGCATTTATCATCCGGATCATCCGCAGTTTGCATATATGCAGCAACTGATTGAAGATTTGAAACTACCACATCTTACAAAAGAAGAAAGAAATGCCTTATCAGTCAAGCGTGCGAAGCTATCTTTATACCATCCAGAGCAATATGAAACATACTTTTCAAAACCTATTCATAAGACGATGGCCGCAAGCCGTATGAACTATTTTTCAAAAGAATTTCGTAGCTTTGATTTAAGAGAACACCTTTCTAGCGTAACAACAAAAACGTTAATCATTTGTGGAAAACACGATGTTCAATGTCCCATTGCCTCTTCCCTACAAATACATCAAGGCATACGAAACTCTTCTTTTATTTCTTTTGAACACAGCAATCATTATCCCTTTTTAGAAGAGAAAGAGAAATTTTTATCTGTTACTACAGCGTTCTATCATTCTTTAAAAGAAGAAAGTGGCCAAGTATAATGCTTCAAAATGGGATAAAAGAGCATTGTTATTTTAATACGAGGAGCCATTTTTATGGAAACCAATAAGTATTTTTTGTATTTAGGAGTGATATGGTCACTACTATTTTCTGGCTTGAGTTTCTATTGGGCAGCGGGGGGCATGTTTGGTGTTAGATCCCTAGGAGGTGCAATTTATGAAATGGCATTACATCCAACACCATCGTTTATAGCAATCGTTTGGATAACTGGATTCATAAAATTGCTCGGAGTAGTATTGCTCATCATGTTGTTAATGAAATGGGGAAATTCTCGGATTCAAAAGTCGCTCTATCTCATAATAAAAATTTGTGGACTTTTACTTTTTTTATACGGTTTGTTCAATTTCATAACAATATCCTTGAGTGCAATTGGTGTTTTAAACCTTGAATTAGATAGATATTCCACCTTCTGGAGATTGGTACTCTGGGAGCCTTACTGGATGATCGGAGGTATATTTTATTTTTTTTCTATAAAAAAAACTAGAGAATGTAGAGTTACAAGATACAATAATATCTGAAATAATAACAAGGAACGTTAATTCGAAAAAAGACTAATTACCTAATAGTAATTGTATGAAGTTTGCTATTCAACAATTAGCCGCAATCGCTGAATAGCCTTTAGGCTTAAACAACTTTATTGTTATATTTTTCCGTGCAGTGTTTCATATCAAATGATAATTATCGCTCTTTGAGGAATAATGATAATAACAACTATTTAATTTATAGCGGAGAAGTGAATATGCCGAACATTTTTATTTATATAGCGTTTGCAATGTTGTCCATTGTATTTGTTCTATTATTATTCCTATTTATTGGTTGGCGTTGGATCATAGAACTAACGGTGAAGAAGTACGGAAAAATTATTTTAACCGATAATTATCAAGAAAATATTACAGAGTTGATACCAACTCTAAGGCATATGGGCATTCAAAATATGCTGGAAAATAGCTTGCGCGCAGAAACAGGCAGCGTCCTTCAGCGACCACTTGCTGGATCTTCCAAAAAATGGCCACACTTGGATCCGATAACCTTTATTCCTGCACAAACGACACCATTTCCAATTGATGTTGAAGAAGAAATTGATCTAAAAATAACCATTGGACCAAAAGCAAAAAAACCACTGGAAGTTCAAATCCCTCTAATGATTAGTGGGATGGGCTATGGGATAGGGCTTAGTGAACAAGCAAGGCTTTCGTTAGTAGAAGCAGCTAAAAATGCAGGAACAGCGATTAATTCTGGTGAAGGAGGAATCTTGCCTGAAGAGTTAGACACAGCCGGGAAGTATATTTTACAGTTTTCGAAAACAGCATGGGCAAAGGAAAAAGAAGTGATTAAGCGTGCTAACATGATCGAAATTAAACTTGGTCAAGGGGCACTAGCCGGGATGGGCCAGAAAATCGATCCTAAAGATTTAACAGGTCGTGCTCGCGAAGTGATGGGACTTAAGGAAAATGAGGATGCTGTGATTTTTGAACATTTTTTTGAAAATCAAACATTAAGGGATATAAAAGAACTAGTTGAGGAACTAAGGAGTTTATCTGGCGGTGTCCCCATTGGTGTGAAAATAGGGGCAGGCGGAAAGATTGAAGAAGATATTGATCATTTAATTGACCAAGGTGTTGATTTTATCGCGATTGATGGAGGACAGGCAGCGATGAAAGAGGCTCCACCTATTTTATGCGATGATTTTGGTATTCCAACATTGCATGCAGTCGTTCGTGCTGTGAATCATTTAGAAAAAAGAAATAAGAAAGGAGAAATAAGCTTAATTGTCTCCGGAGGACTTTTAGTCCCTGGACATTTTTTGAAGGTGCTCGCACTCGGCGCTGATGCCGTGTATCTTGGCTCTGCAATGTTATTTTCTCTCTCACATACTCAATCCTTCAATGCACTTCCTTTTGAGCCACCGACACAAGCTGTTTGGTACAACGGGAAATTTAAAGATCAATTTAATGTCGAAGATGGAGTAAAATCTGCTGAAAAGTTTTTAACCGCAAGTGTAGAAGAAATAAAAATGGCATTAAGAGCAATGGGAAAACGCTCATTAAAAGAATTGTCAAAAAAAGATTTAGTATCGTACGATGAGTTGACTGCTAAAATGGTTGGAATTCCGTTTTCATTTGAAGCTTGGGAAGACAAACAAATACAGGAATAAGTGCTATACACTAACTTTATTTTAAAATTAAATCTTCATTAACAAAGAGAAATTTCCATCAGTGGGGTTTTCTTCACCCTCTCACTGAGAGAAATTTCTCTTTTTTTACTCTTAAACCAAATCCGTTATCTTTTGCATATTTTCATGAGAAATGAAAGAACTTAATAAAAAACGCTATCATTACACCATGTACCGCACTACATAAAGAAGGTGAACGCTATGAAAAGATTTCTAATTTTGTATACCCTATTTACATTTATGACAGGCTATTCTACTAAACAGGCTTCCACTGAAAAGCATGCATCTCATCCCAAATATGAAGAAGCCGAATTAACGAAAAATGTCAAATATTCATCGCCCTCAAACGAACCACTACAACCTCCAACTCCTCCAAAACAAGAAAAGGTTATTTTAGATGTACCGCTCATACCTCAAAAACCTGAGCTGAAATTCGGCTGTGAAGTGACGAGCTTAGCGATGGTACTGCAACATGCTGGCGTGAAAGTCGATAAAATGCAGTTAGCAAATAATATAAAAAAAGACAATGATCCGCCATCTGTCAGCAAAGACGGAGACATTCTTCAATGGGGAAACCCTAAAGAAGGATTCGTTGGAGATATAACAGGGAAAACTATGGGATTTGCTGTTTACGTTGAACCGCTGCAACAATTAATGGAACAGTATCTTCCAAATCGCACAGTAAATTTAACAAGAAAATCTTTTGATGATGTGCTAGCTCAAGTCAACATAGGTAAACCTGCAGTAGTTTGGACAACAGGGGATTACAAACTTCCTGACAAATGGGCGTCTTGGAAACATGGAAACGAAAACATTACAGCTCCTCTAGATTTACACGCTGTTGTACTCGTAGGCTTTGAAGATGGATACGTTTATATTAATGATCCTTTAACTGAGAAAAAAGCACTTAAAGTAAACAAAGAAACGTTTATTCAATCTTGGGATGCGTTAGGAAAGCAAGCTTTGTCGTATCGTTAACAAATACAAAAAAAGGAAAACGCATTCAGTTTTCCGAATTCACTTTCATTCCCTTTTACTCTTTATTTCTACCTTAAATCTATATACAATGTATGGGATAGAACTAATAATTTTATACATAATTGTGAAAAGGATGGGAATTATAAATGTGGAACGAGTTTAAAAAGTTCGCTTTAAAAGGGAACGTCATGGATTTAGCTGTCGGGGTAGTAATCGGTGGCGCATTTGGTAAAATTGTTTCTTCATTAGTAAATGATATTATTATGCCATTGGTCGGAATTTTACTAGGTGGCGTTGACTTTACGGGTCTTTCTTATCCAGTAGGTGATGCAACATTAAAATATGGTGCATTCATTCAAACTATTGTTGACTTCTTTATCATTGCATTCTCTATCTTCTTATTCATTAAACTATTCAACAAACTATCATTCAAAAAAGAAGAAGAGAAGAAAGAAGAAGTACCAGCTGCTTTATCGAAAGAAGAAGCGCTTCTTACAGAAATTCGTGATTTATTAAAACAGCAAAATGCATCAAGAGACAAGGCATAATGAAATAGACAAAAAGAGAGCAGACATAGATCTGCTCTCTTTTTTATCCCGCTACTTTTGGGCAGTAAGAGCCCGATTGGTGAGAACTTTCCATCAGTGGGGGATGAATCCCCCCACTGATGGAAGTTCCATTTTATAGCGTTTCTGAGTTTGTATGAATAAACAAAATAATACCTGCGACAAGTAAAATAATAATAGCGCCTACAAATAATGTAATAGAAAAAAACACAAAACTGTCATGTATTTGTTCTCCAGCGCTTTCTAAAAAAATCGAAGTAACGTATGTGATTAGGGCTATCCCTGCCAAAACACCACCAGGAATAAAGCGTCTCATACCACTCTGCTTTAACGTCATATAAGCGAATATAGCCGTCACACAAAGCGTAATTCCCCAAAGAATTATCATTTCACATCTCCCCCTCACATAGTTTTATCCGCTATTCACGAACAGTATGATCTCCCACTGATGGAAGTTTCACTTTATAATCATTATACATTAGAAATAGTGGTAAAGCGAAACTTCCATCTAAAAACAAATGTCACAGCGACTATTGAACTCTTTATAAAATAAAAAAACTCGTGGTTGTATTTCCACGAGTTTTCTCCTTATTACTTTGTTGAATCTCTAAACTTAATACTGTGCGGTAAGATAACAGTATGATCTTCTACTGTTTCTTTGTTCATGTATTTTGTTAATAAACGCATTGCAACTGCTCCGATGTCATACATTGGTTGTACAACTGTTGAAAGCTGCGGGCGTACCATAATTGCAAGACGTGTATTGTCAAAACCAAGTACTTCTAAATCGTTTGGCACGTTTAGACCTTTATCTTGTGCTGCATGAATCACACCTAATGCCATTTCATCAGAGGATACGAATACTGCTGTCGGCTTTTCAGTAAGTTCCCATAGCTTATCTAATGCTTCCATACCTGAATCGTATGTATAATCACCGTCAACAACAAGCTCTTCATCGTAAGCAATACCAGCTTCTTCTAATGCTCGTTTATAGCCTTGTAATTTTTTTGCGCTGCCTGCTTTATCAACATAAGGACCAGATACGAAAGCAATGCGTGTATGACCTTGCTCTAAGAAATGCTTCATTGCATCATATGCTGCTTGTGTGTAATCAATATTTACAGATGGTGTAATGTTCTGCTCATCAAATGATGCCGCAAGTACGATTGGAACAGGAGATTTTTTGAATTCTTCTACATGAATGTCTGTAATATCTTCTCCCATAAATACGATGCCGTCCACTTGCTTACCAAGCATTGTATTCAATAAATGGAACTCTTTCTCTTTGTTTTGGTCAGAGTTACTTAAAATAATATTATATTTGTACATTGTTGCGATGTCTTCGATACCACGTGCAAGTTCTGAATAAAACGTGTTAGAGATATCTGGAATAATAACCCCTACTGTTGTTGTTTTCTTACTTGCTAATCCTCGTGCTACTGCATTTGGACGGTAGCCAAGGCGCTCAATCGCCTCTAGTACTTTCTTTCTTGTTGTCGGTTTTACATTTGGATTGCCGTTCACAACACGTGATACTGTTGCCATTGAGACATTTGCTTCGCGCGCTACATCATAAATTGTTACGTTCATCTTTTCACACACTCCTTTATAAAATTTATCTATATACTATGTATCGGTTAACTTGAATGAAAAAAAAGACATCCACTCTACTTGAAGATGTCACTCCCGAGCCCTTTTACTAATGATACGATACAAATAAGGATTGAGACAATATTTTCCCGAAAAAGTTTCGAAAAAATTCGTTCCTTTTCTTATATTTTCATATTTTAAATAGAAAAATACTTATTTTCCAGAAAAAAATCTATGCAGCATTTAACTGCATAGATTTTGAAGCCATTCTTACCCCGCTATTCGCGGGCAGTAAGCCCCCACTGATGGAAGTTTCACTTTATCCCGCTCTAACAGTCGGTAAGGTGCTTAACTACGAAGTAATAACAAACCGTCTGTAAAAGCCCGATTGGTTCAACTAACCTTTTGGAGAAGAGCGCTCCAAAAGGAAGTTTCACTTTATCTCATACGAAATGCTTTTAATTCGTTCATAAATGCATTAAATTCTGGAATATCCATTTGCTGCGCTGAATCTGAAAGTGCTACAGCTGGGTCAGGGTGCACTTCCGCCATAATCGCATCTGCTCCGATTGCCATCGCTGCTTTTGCAGTTGGCAATAATAAATCACGGCGTCCTGTTGAATGTGTTACATCTACAACAACCGGCAAGTGTGTTTCTTTCTTTAAAATTGGTACAGCAGAAATATCTAATGTATTTCGCGTTGCTTTCTCGTACGTACGAATGCCGCGCTCACATAAAATAATATCGCCGTTCCCTTGTGCAATAATATATTCTGCCGCATACATAAACTCTTCAATCGTTGCGGATAATCCTCGTTTTAACAATACCGGCTTCTTGACAGAACCAGCTGCTTTTAACAGCTCAAAGTTTTGCATATTGCGCGCACCAATTTGAATTACATCTACGTAATCAAGCGCCATTTCAATATCATTTGGATTTAAAATTTCACTAATTACAGCTAAATCATACTCATCTGCTACTTGGCGTAAAATTTTCAGCCCTTCAATACCAAGACCTTGGAAATCATATGGTGATGTACGCGGTTTAAATGCACCGCCGCGCATAAGTTTTAATCCTTGTTCTTTCATTGCTTCCGCTACTTGACGAACTTGCTCATAGCTCTCAACTGCACATGGTCCCATAATAAAGTGAGCATTGCCATCACCAATTTTTTCACCTTTAATATCAACAATCGTATCATCGGACTTTTTCTTACGAGATACGAGGAGTGCTTTACGATGATCATCTTCTTGCAGTTCTAAACCTGTTTTAAAAATTTGTTTAAATAAATGTTGAAGCGTTGATGTTTCGAATGGTCCATCATTGTTTTCTGCGATTAAATCGAGCATTTTGCGCTCGCGTACTGGATCAAAACGTTTCACACCTTGTACTTCTTTTAATTTACCAACCTCTTGTACAAGACGACCGCGCTCATTTAATAATTTTAAAATTTGTAAGTTCTTTTCATCAATTTGAGAACGTAAACGATCTAATTCCTGTGATGCCATAATAAAGCCACCTCTTTCAAATTTTATATGTATACTAATAAAAAGATATAAATATCATTCATAAGATAACTTATTATATATGATACATATGCGGATGTCACTTCATACACTTCGCATTAGACTGCGTATGGAATCGTTATTTTTTCTTAATTTAATCGTAAAACGCATGGTACGTCAATATTATTTTTAGAAAATTAAAAAAGCAAGCACATTTGCTTGCTTTCTCTTATTTTATCCCGCTACTTTTGGGCAGTAAGAGCCCGATTGGTTCAACTAACCATCTGTGGAGGATGAAAAACCCCCCACTGATGGAAGTTTCACTTTATATTCTCTTGTAACGCTTGCTTTGTAATTTTCCAATGCGATGCATGCCATAGCACTTTACCATCTTTTATGTATAATACTTGCGGTGATTCATGTCTAATTTCAAAATGCTCGGCAACCTTATTTGAAACAGGACGTGCATCTTGCACATATAAATAATATGCCGGTACAGCTTGCTCTTCACTACGATATTCTTGAAACGCTGTGAAAGCACCGTGACTAATTGGACATGTTGTACTATGTTTAAACAAGATATACGGCTCTTTACTTGCTGTTAATTCCTCAAATTGCTCCATTGTTTCAATCTTCGTCATGCTCATTTCATTCGCCTCTCATTCGAATCGGAAGTCGCGGTAATTTCTTTTCTTTTTTCGGTTTTTTCTCTGGCTTTTCAAACTGCTCTACTTCATCCTCTTTCTTTTTTGCACGAAAGCGATTGTACACATCAATGACCGCATTACTCCATTGCACCACTTGTGCTACTTTATCTGCATTATTTTCTACTTGATCTGCAACAGAATCAGAAACGCTGCGTAGTCTTGTGTTTAAAGAATGAATCGTTGTTCCAATTCCCTCTACACCTTCCACAACTTTATTTAACGACTGTGATTTCTGTTGAATATCTTCTGCTAATGCATTTGTTTTATGAAGAAGCTGCTCTGTTTCTACAGTAATACCCTGCATTTGTTTTTCAAGACCTTCCATCGTACTTGCTACATTTTCTAACGTTTTTTGGACAGATACTAAAGTCTTACATACATATACAACTAATACGGCAAACGCAATTGCGATAATGGCTACACTGACGTATAAAAGAATTTGCATACGAATCACTCCTTTATCTTTTTATGTTTTCTCCTATTATACAATCATTTTCCGTTTCATTCTAATTGTTCCATATTTCGTATTAATTTTCATATTTGTTTGGCAAATGCAACCTAAATTATTAAACAAATTCGGACAAGTAGGTTACAATAAGAAAGGATACATATATAAGGGAGGCTTTACATATGAAAGACCCACGTATTGAAACATTAGCAAAAAATTTAATTAACTACTCTATTCGTTTACAAAAAGGCGAAAAAGTGTTAATCGAAAACTTCGGCTTACAAAAAGAGCTTGTAACAGCACTTGTAAAAGCTGCATATGAAGCTGGTGGTTATCCATTCGTACTATTAAAAGATCATCAAGTAGACCGCTCTTTAATGATGGGCGCAACAGAAGAACATTTCGAGCAAATCGCTGCATATGAAGCAAGCGTAATGAAGGATATGGATGCTTATATCGGCCTTCGCTCTGGTGATAACGTAAATGAACAAGCTGACGTTCCAAGCGAACGCATGAAAATTTACGGCAACACAGTAGGTAAAAAAGTACATAGAGACATTCGTGTTCCAAAAACAAGATGGGTTGTACTTCGCTATCCAAACGCTTCTATGGCACAGCTTGCAAAAATGAGCACAGAAGGATTTGAAGACTTCTACTTTGATGTATGTAACTTAGACTACGCTAAAATGGATAAAGCGATGGACAATCTTGTTGAGTTAATGAACAAAACAGACAAAGTACGTCTTGTTGGACCTGGAACTGACTTAACATTCTCAATTAAAGACATTCCAGCAATTAAATGTGCTGGTCACTTAAATATTCCAGACGGCGAAGTATACTCTGCGCCTGTTCGCGATTCTGTTAACGGTACAGTTTCTTACAACACACCATCTCCGTACAACGGTTACATGTTCGAAAATGTAAAACTTACATTTAAAGATGGTAAAATCGTTGAAGCAACTGCAAACGATACAGAACGTATTAACAAAATTTTCGATACAGATGAAGGCGCACGCTACGTTGGTGAATTCGCAATTGGCGTAAACCCATACATTTTACATCCAATGGGCGATATTCTATTCGATGAAAAAATCGACGGCAGCTTCCACTTCACACCAGGACAAGCATACGAAGATGCATGGAACGGCAACAACTCTAACATCCACTGGGATTTAGTATGCATCCAACGCCCTGAATACGGCGGCGGAGAAATTTACTTCGACGACGTATTAATCCGTAAAGATGGCCGCTTCGTTGTACCTGAATTAGAAGCATTAAATCCTGAGAACTTAAAATAAGTATAGAGAAAGTGAGCACAGGTTGTTGTGCTCACTTTTATTTTTTAACATGAGGTTCGTTAACGAACATTATATGTATTATAAAGAATCAATATAATCTTTAGACTCACGTAATGATAATCCTAGATCTTTCTGAGCTTTTTGAATCGCTCTAATTAATTTTCTGTTCGTTTTACTATTTTATTAAAAGGTACTCATTTTTCCTAATAGAAGATTACTTTTTATACAAATAAAGACCATAATCTTGCATAATGGAGGCGTGACCTTGTTGTCGTAACATAGCTGCGATATTACCGCGGTGATAAGATCCATGAGTAACAACGTGTAGTATAGATTCAGAAATAGAAGTTGTAAGTAAACCAGCATATGGATTATCAACTACTATTACCTTTTCCATATCTTCTTGAACACTTAGAAAGTCTTTATATCTCCTTGATAAATCGAAAAATATGCTCTCCATTTCCTCGATATTTTTTGACTCTGTTTGCTCTATTAATTGATTTACTAATTCGAATGCTTCATTCATACTTTTACCAGAAATCACATTTAACCATAAGTGATCGGTGAGATAAATATGAGATAACGCTTTTGATATAGAAGGAAAAATACTCTGCATTTCCTTGGTGTAAATATCCTGAGACAGTTCTTTTAATCGGTCAATCATTTTTTGGTTCGCCCATACATGATAGTCATACATTTCTAATGTGGAATTTATCATATTTCACATCTCCCTTTTCTCTATATTCCAAGCAAAACATAAAATAGAGGCAATGATTATAGTGACCGTCTGGATTGACACTTTTTTAATTGAAATACAACTAACTGTCACGCTATTCTAGAAGGAAAATTTTCTTTATATTTTCTAGTTAATATATTTTGTAGCTTCGTTTTCAATTCTTATGTTTTTGACGCTACATTCGGCATTTCATCCCCTCCCGACTCGTCCATTACAACAAAATAAGCTCAACTTCTCTGTTAAAGCAAGAAAGTCTTTTATATCTTGTAAAACAACATGTATTGCTTTCTCCCAAAATTCTTGTTTTGTTAAATCAAAACCAAGATGATGAAAAGCTAATTGCTCAGCAGTCATTCTGCCAGTATCCCGAAGTAAATGTATATATTTTTCTTCAAATGAAGATCCTTCTTGAAGTGCATTTGCATAAATTCCTTGGCTAAATAGGAAGCCAAATGTATAAGGGAAATTATAAAAAGGTTTATCTGTGAAGTAGAAATGTCGATTCCAAATCCATGAAAAATGATTATAAGAAGCAAGCGACTCATTGAAAGCATACTTCTGTGCTTCTGCCATCAGATGGTTCAATTCATCGACTCCTACAACCCGCTTTTTTCGAATTTCATAAAAGCCTTTTTCAAATATAAAACGGCCCTGCACTCCTATTAAATAACTAAGTGCAGATTGTATTTTTGCTTCTAGAAGAAGCAGTTTTTCATGTTCATCTGAAATATCTTTAATCATTGCATGTAAAATAATGGTTTCAGCAAAAGTAGAAGCCGTCTCACTAACAGCCATCGTATATTGCTGTGCAAATGGGGGAACGTCATTTGACATAATTCCTTGATGAAAAGAATGCCCTAATTCATGTGCAAGTATTGCGAGATTATTAGGCGTTCCTTGAAAATTCATGAAGATGCGCGACTGTTTTGTTAGCGGAAATCTAGATGAGAATCCCCTGCTTGCTTTTGTATCTCTGTTTTCAGAGTCAATCCAGCCTTCCAGAAATGCTCTTTTTGTATAATCCGCCAATTTAGGGCTAAAAGAGTTAAACTTAGTAAGGATTATTTCAGCAGCCTCTTCATATGTATAAGTCTTAGTCACTTTTCCTATAGGTGTATATATGTCAAACCAATTCATTTTTTCTACTCCTAGTAGGTGGGCCTTTCTCTCTAAATATGAAGTTATTACAGGCTTACTTTGATTGATGGCTTCCCACACCGCATCAAGCGTTGTTTGCGACATTCTATTATAACGAAGTGGTTCTCTTAAAATAGAATCTGAAGGTAACCCCCGATGTTTATATACTTGTAATCGAAAACCAGCGATGTTATTTAGAGCTGCTGCACATGTCTCAGCTACTTTTTCGCTTGCATCATTTAAAGCATTTACTAGATTCGTTCTAGTATGCTGATTTATAGATGAATGTAATATATTATATGCTTGTCCAAAACTCAGGTGTTTACTTCGCTCCTCTAGAACAATTTTCGTTTTCCCAGTGACAGAATTATATAAATTGGCCCAAGCATGATATCCATTAATAGAAAGATCTTGAATCAACTTTTCCTGTACTATTGGCAATTTCCCCTTCGCCTTTTCTCTTTTTTCATGAAGCGGGTAAGCAATCGGTTTTATTTGTTCCAGCTGCAATAGCTGTTCCCAAATATCATCTGGTATGTGTACCAATGTTTGTTCAAAGTCGTTTATAACTATCTCAAATTGTGTTGAAATACCCCTTACTTTTTCACTTAATATAATAGCCTTCTCATCTTCAACATTTTCTGATTCCAAACATCCAACAAAATGGGTTGCTTCAAGCAAGCGAGTAGATAACTCTTGTATTCGATCCATTTGTTCTATCCACCGTTCGAATCCACTTATTGATTTCAGTTCCTTACTCTCTATTGTTGTAGCTGTTTCTTTAGAGATATCTTCCTCTAGTTTCATGAGAAAATGTTTAAACTCATTAGACTCACTTCCCCCGTGGAAAATCTCATCCAAACTCCAACGCTGTTTTAAGGTTCCACGCAATTTACCCACCTCTTTTTAGAAGATTACTATTTCTCTTTTCCTAATTAACTTAGTATTTTATCCCGCATTAACGGGCAGTAAGACCCCCACCTCAAGGTTGAGAGAGAAGTGAAAAAGATAGGTGGGGGATAACTGCCCGTTAATGCCCGATTGGTTCAACTAACCATCAGTGGGGGATGAAGAACCCCCCCACTGATGGAAGTTTCACTTTATAATTGGATTTTTCCACTCCATATTACACCAATAATTGTCGGTAAATTCAGAAAAAAAGAAGAAGCATCTCTCTATACGCTTCTTCTTTTTCTATGTTTCTATCTTTCGCAAGAACTAGATGTTATTTACTAATCGTAGCATTCTCTACCTGTAAATAATCAGTGCTTTCCACTTCGTCTTCGTCATCCAAATCTACAACAGGTAAAGCAGTATGAACCGCCCAGTAATAACTAATCAAGGAAACAATACTAACCGCTATCAAATCTGTTGAATAGGTTAAATACCCCTTTCCTTCACCAAACATCCCAAAGTACGACACCACCATTATCGCAACGTAGTAAAAAACGAGCCATAATGATGATTTGATTTGTTGGGCAAAAGAGACTTGTGAAGTTGGTACCCATTTTTTGCAACATAGATAGATTACAAACATGATAACTTGTGAAGATAATAACCAAGAAAGTGTTTTCCAACCAGACCAGTACACGATTAATGAGGCAATGACAAATGAAAGTGGTCCAATGATTGACATTCCTTTTACCCAAAACGGACGATTTAGCTCAGGAGCCCGTTTTCTAAGCGCTGCCGCTGTAATCGGTGCGAGAGCATAACTCAATACAAGCGCTGCAGAAACAACATTAATTAACGCTTCCCATGAAGGAAATGGCAATGTCCAGAAAATAGAAAGGACAAATGTAAGCCAAAGTGCAGGTCTTGGTATGCCTGATTTTGCATCAACTTTAGAAAATACTTTAAATAAGGTTCCACTTTGAGCCCAGCCATATACAACACGGGGGGTAGCGGACATATAAATATTCCCCGTTCCACTCGGTGATATAATTGCATCGGAAACAATAAAATAGACCATCCACCCCAGTCCTAATAGAACGGAAATATCTTTAAATGGTAAACTAAATTCCTGACTAATTCCCGCCCATCCTTGGCTAAGCATTTCAGTTGGAATACTTCCAATAAAAGCAACTTGTAAAAGAACATAAACAATCAATGAAGAGATCACAGACAAAATAAGAGCAATTGGTATCGTTCTTTGCGGATTTTTCACTTCACTTGCAACCGATACAATAGGTGTCAGTCCTAAATAAGCAAAAATAACACCGCCTGCAGAAATAGCTGCTTGTACACCAGAAAATCCAAACGGCGCGAAACCAGCGCTTGAAAAATTATCACCATGTAAATGCATTAACAATACAATGATTGTTAGTGCTGGTACAAAAAATTTAAAGATGGTTATGATTAAATTCGATTTCGCAAATGTTTTTACACTCCAATAATTTAACAAGAAGAAAATGACGATAAGTCCAAATTGCATAAGCCATCCGCTTACAGTAGGCAAGGTAGAATTTTCTTTCGTCAGGCTCGGCCACCAAGCCGCAGCATATTGCCTAGCCGCTTCTACTTCAATTGCTATTAAACTTGAAAATGCAATAAGGGTAATAAATCCTAATAAATATCCAAGTATAGGACCATGTGAATAAGCAGGATAGCGCACAATTCCTCCAGCCCTTGGAAGTGATGCCCCAAGTTCACAGTATACAAGTCCTAATAAAAAAATAGCGATTCCACCAATTACCCATGAAATAATTCCCGCTGGACCTGCTATTCCTGAAACATGGCTAGCAGCAAACAACCATCCTGATCCAAACATAGATCCAAAACCAATAAAGGCTAAATCCAATAATGATATTTCTCTTTTAAACTTGCCCTTGTTTGCCATACTTTAATCTCTCCCCTTTCAACCTTATATTTTCTTAATATTCAGTATTTTATAATTAGACTATTGCCGTTATTTCATAATTTTATAGAAGAACAGCATAGATGAAAGAACCCCCAGATGTAAACGCTTTAATTTTTAGAAATTCCAATAACCTTTCAAAATTAATCGAAAAAACGGACAGCCCGATTGGTGAGAGCTTTCCGTCAGTGGGGGATGAAGCTCCCCACTGATGGAAGTTTCACTTTATTTCAAGTTTACCCAAATGCTCTTCACTTCTGTATAGTTGTCGAGTGCATAGGAGCCCATTTCGCGCCCAATGCCCGATTGTTTATAACCACCGAATGGCGCTGCAGCGTCTTCTAAGTTGTAATCATTAATCCAAACTGTGCCTGCCTTTAAGCGATTCGCCACTTGGTGTGCCGTTTTAATGTTTTCTGTCCATACACCTGCAGCGAGTCCAAATGGAGTATTATTTGCTCTTTCGATGACTTCTTCAACTGTATCGAACGGCAGAACTGCGACTACTGGCCCAAATATTTCTTCTTTTGCGATTGTCATATCATCTGTGACATCAGCAAAAATAGTTGGCTGAACGAAGTATCCTTTTTCAAACACCTCCTCACCGCCAGCTGCAACTCTTGCTCCTTCCTCTTTTCCTTTTTCAATATAACGTAACACGCGCTCTTGTTGCTTTTTCGAAACAAGCGGTCCCATTTCAGTACCTTTTTCCATTCCTGCACCGAGTTTTACATTGTTTGCTAGTTTCGCTAGTTCTTCCACCACTTTTTCATAGTGCTTTCTATGAACGAACACACGGGATCCTGCACTGCAGTTTTGACCATGATTGTACATGATACCGTTGAAAGCACCAGTAATCGCCTCTGATAAATCTGCATCTTCCAAAATAATATTTGGTGATTTTCCCCCAAGTTCTAACGTCACATGTTTAATCGTTTCAGCTGCTTGACGCATTATATACTTACCAGTGTCAGTCGAACCTGTAAAAGCTACTTTTTCAATATCATGATGATTCACAATCGCTGCACCTGCTGTTTGGCCGAATCCAGGGACGAAATTGACCACGCCGTCTGGGAAGCCAGCTTCTTTAAAAAGCTGAGCTGTATATAATAGAGATAATGGTGTTTGCTCAGCGGGTTTTAATACGATTGTACATCCTGTCGCAAGTGCTGCCCCCATTTTCCACGCAGCCATGACTAATGGATAGTTCCACGGAATAATTTGGCCGACAATACCAATTGGTTCATGACGTGTATAGTTTAAATAGTCCTTTGAAATCGGAGTCGTCTGACCAAGAATCTTCGTTGCCCAGCCAGCATAATAACGGTAATGTTCCACTGTTGCTGGAATATCGTCTTCTAATGCTACTTGATACGGCTTTCCGTTATCTAGTGCTTCTAATTGAGCTAGTTCTTCTTTATGTTCGTCAATTAAATCAGCCAGCTTGTAAATTAAGTGTGCTCTTTCAGCTGCACTAAGTTCAGGCCATGGTCCTTTTTCAAATGCCCGGCGAGCTGCCTTCACCGCTAAATCAACATCTTCTTCTTGTGCTTCACTTACGAAAGCAAGAACTTCTTCTGTCGCTGGGTTATACGTTTCAAACGTTTTACCGCTTATAGCTGGTACAAATTTTCCATCGATAAAAAGTTCAATATTTCCTTCTAAAAAAGCTTTCACTCTCGGCTTTAATTCTATTTGTGCTGTTAACATGTTCCACTCCCCTTTGCATTTTTTTATTCATACAGTGCTATACTTTTTTACACATGTGAAACGGCAGTCAAAGTGGCTAAAATATCTTTCAACTTTTGATCTTCCTCAAGTGTCAATCCTAAACGAGGATAACGGGAAGGACCTCCTGCCTGTCCATTTAATTCCATTGCACGTTTAACAATTTGCACATATTTTCCTGACCCTTCAAGGAATGTACAAAGCGGTAATATGCTGTCATTGATTGCCCAAGCTTCTTTTAACTCACCTTTTTGAAAATGATTGAACATTTGCGTAACAAGTTTTGGCACAATATTCCCTGCGACAGAAATCCAGCCTGTTGCCCCGACTAAATAAGACTCCATAACTAAATCTTCTGAACCGCAGAAAATTTCAATATCCCCTTTGCCATGTCTGACAAGATCTCTTGCTTTGCGAATATCCCCACTTGATTCTTTAATGTGAGTAACTCTTTCACATTCTTTTCCAATTCGCAGCATCAGCTCTGTACTCATATCAACGCCAGATGTAAAAGGATTGTTGTACAGCATAATAGGTATATTCACTGCATTTGACACTTCTTTAAAGTGGAAATAAATTTCTTCCTCTTTCGGTTTACAATAGTAAGAATTAATGATCAGCGCACAATCTGCACCATGTGCTTCCGCCTGTTTCGTGTATTCAATTGTTTCTTTTGTCGTTTCAGCAGCTGTTCCCACAATAACAGGAATACGGCCGTTGACTTCCTTTAATACAGTTTCAACCATTTGGAATTTTTCTTCTTTAGATAAGCTCACGAACTCTCCAGTACTGCCGTTGATTACAATACCTGCAACTCCTTGATTCACGAAATAGTTCACATTATTTTTCACACCGCCCCAATCAATCTCCTGCGCCTCATTCATTGGAGTAATTAATACTGGATAAGCTCCTCTAATTGTTGTCATTTCTATTTCCCCCTTAATATTTTTTTAGTTTTTTTTGCTATCACTAGCAGGCATAATAACTTTAGTAAACGATTATAATTTGATTATTTTAGTAAAAATCCAGCAGGTAAAGGATCTGTCGGATCTAATACAAACATCTGCATTCCTGTAATAAAACCGCGGCTTTTCAAGGTGAATTTACATCCACTCTCTGTTTGTTTTGCTACTTCTACTGCTAAAGTGCTGCCAAAAATACTTTCATTTACAAATGGTGGTTCTATATACACCTTCCCTTTAGAAAGTAAGTTTGTATAACACGCCATCGTCGATTCGAAGCCCGGAGAACGAACGATATACTGATCAGCACGAAACGTAATTGTTTTAATTCGCCCCTCTTCTAGATGAGAGTCATCCATTAAAATGACACCTTTTACTGGCATTTTTGACTCGAGAGCTTGAAGCACCGTTTGTCCCCATCTCTTTAGTTCAGAAAGTTCCTCAACGCGAATCTCTGCAGAAATATCACTTTTCTCAAATACTGCGTATAATTGATCAGCTTGCACGAGGGAGAACTGCGTATTGCAATGCGAATTAGACAATGGAATGTTTGTTTCGACTATTTGACACGGTTCACTTTCTATCACCACCGAAACTACTTCATTATTCTCCATCATCGCGATAACTGAAATCACACCACTGACCGTTTCGATTTTATATTCATTTGACGCCCTCGGCTGCAAATGACCGCATTCTAGTAAAGCTGTAATTACAGCAACGATGCCACCGTAATGAAATGGAACCGTTCCTTCATGATTTAGAAATAATACTGCGGCATCAGCTTCTTCATTAATCGTCGGAACAACAAGACAACCATTTAAACCAGCAAACCCACGCGGTTCATTCAACAAAAGATTGATTTCTTCTGCAAACACATGCGTAAAATGTTCATTTAACTGTTCCAAGTTTTGATAATGAATAAACGGCACATCTTTAATAACACGAAACGCTTCACCAGCCACGTGTACATCTGTTGTTGAATACGTCTTCTGAATTTTCATTTCACGTCCTCCGTTTCATGTTCCATGGGGGGAATGAGCAAAAATCCTTCTTTAAGCGGATCTTCTTCGTGATAGAAGAACCGATGCATCCCCATCAACCAAGCTGATCCCGTAATTTGGGTCACTACAGCCTCAACACCTTCCACATCGGTTGTTTCCAATACGCGTCCTCTAAATAAGGAACCAACAATGCTTTCATGAATAAATTCTTTGCCAATTGAAATTTGTTGATTTGCATACAGGACAGCCAATTTCGCAGAAGTACCAGTTCCACATGGAGAACGGTCGATTCCTCCTGGAGGAACAATAACTGTGTTCTTCACATCTGCTTCCTCGTGGGTTGGTTCCGTAAAAAACTCAACATGAGTCAACCCTTTAATAAACGGATGTTGCGGATGAACGATTTCAACTTTTTCATTAATGGTATTTCTAATGTTGATTGCTGTTTCGATTATGTTAGAAGCATTCTCTGGAAGTAACTCCAATCCAACTGATTTCGCATCAATGATTGCATAAAAATTACCACCATACGCAATATCAGCATCTATACGCCCAATCCCCTCGACATCAATGAAAACATGTTTTAAAAGAAATGCTGGGATATTGCAAAAAGACACTTCTTTTGCTTTTCCATTTTCTACTGAAATATCCACTTCGACGAGTCCAGCAGGCGTATCCAATTTTAAGGAAGTGACCGGCTCCTGAATGGGAATCAATCCAGATTCAACTAACGCTGTACACACACCAATTGTGTCATGTCCACACATCGGCAAATATCCGCCCGTCTCTATGTAAATCACGCCAATATCTGCTTCTGGATGGCAAGGATCCGTTAACAAAGCACCAGACATGACATCATGGCCGCGCGGTTCATTCATTAACAGTTTGCGAATCCAGTCATATTCCTTTTTCATATGGAGCATTTTTTCTGACATTGTTTCCCCAACTAATTTCGGAAGTCCGCTAATCAGTGTCCTCGTTGGATTCCCGCCTGTATGCGTATCAATTGTTGTAAAGACTCTTTGTGCCCTCATCTGCTCAACACCCTTTCTGTAAATCGGTTAAAGCTAAGCGGTGCAACGGGAATCGATGTTTCTTTTTCATTAATGAGTTCTTCTACTATTTTCCCTGTTACTGCTGCGAGGCTAATTCCGTCTCCTTCATGACCCGCCGCAATATAATAATTTGGAATTTTATCTACGCGTGAAACGATTGGCAAATGATCTTCCGTCCATGGCCTTAATCCTGCATACGAACGAATCACCATCATATCTGCCATTTTCGGATAAAAGCGGATTGCCCGATTAGCAATACATTTAATGATTTCATTGTTTACTTTCGTATGAAAGCCAACAAATTCTCTACTGCTCCCAATTAAAAAATTTTGGCTTTCCGTTGGTTCAAAGACAAGAGCTACTCCATATTTTTCAGTTAGCCGATCAACACGGCGCTTTCCACCAAATTTAGAAATTAAGTAACCAAACTCCATTACTTTTCGACATCCTACATGCTGCTGCCTTGAGGCAACGATAATATGCCCTTTTCTCGGTTCAATTGGTATTGAAAGATCCAGCATCTCTCCTATTCGAGGTGCCCATACTCCTGCCGCATTGACGACATGATCCGCAGTAAAAACTCCGTTTGTCGTTTCTACAGTAAATGAACCACTTTCTTCTTTTTTCATTTGTTTTACTTCTGTATGCTTGAAAGCTTTAGCCCCTAGTTTTTTTGCTTCCTCCAAAAGTGAAAAAGCTAAGAGATATGGATTAACCGTGGAATCAGTGGCGCATTCTAGCCCACCTAATAAATCATCTGCAAAAAAGGGGGACTCCTGCCGAATATCCTGCCGGTCAAGCATTCGAAATGGTAAACCGGCAGCTTTTTGGCGATCTACCCATTTCTGTGCCGCTTCCATCTCCTCGTCCGACTCACAAACAAGGATGCTTCCTGGTGCTCGATATTCAAATGGATGCTCCAACTCTTTGCTTAATTCATCCACTAAATTCTGACTAAACAACGACATTTGACTATCAAAACCTGGGTCTTTATCAATCGCCAAAATATTGCCGTCACATCGTGAAGACGTGCCACTAACAAATTCCCCTTTTTCAATGATCGTTACATCTCTTCCATACTTAGAAGCATAATAGGCAATCGAACAGCCAATAATTCCCCCGCCAATGACTAACACGTCACAATGTTTCACATGGCATTCCTCCTCTCGATGAAATGGCTTCATTACCTGAAAATGCAATTCGTATGCCAATTAACGTGAAACTTTCACAACAGAGAATTATTTCTTCCCCGCTGATAGTTAGGTACGCGTGACAGAGACGCTGTACAAAGGAAATGTAATAGTTTTAGAGGAAGTTGTACTTTCAAATCTTTGTTGATTAGAAATTTATCCCGCTACTTTTGAGCAGTAAGACCCCCACTGATGGAAGTTTCACTTTATAGACACTCCCTCTTGATCCAGTTATCCAGTTCCTTGTTTTCTAGAAGTAGAAGCTTTACTGCCCTTTAAAGTGAGGTAAGCTCTATTGTAAAAATATTTTAAATATTTCATGAACACGTGTATAATTTTTTTACAGTGTTAATAACTTTTTACAATTAATTTTGGAGGGGATTATCATATTTTCATTACCGTCAGGGAAAGAAATTATACAACGGATTTTAATGGATACATCGTTCGATAAGCAGAAAATTGAACAAAAAAACGGTAAATTTTATTATCGTTCAACAACAAAGATGCCTGAGCTTCCATGCAAAGTCGTATATGAAGATGAATCATTCTTCACCTTACTTCAGGCGTTTAGTCATCATTCCACAGCTGTTATTCTTGATACAAACAAAAATCCAGTAGGCTGTATAACAGCAACACAAATCATCCATTTTCTTCATAACTCTTACAATCAATTAAAAGCATTTTATGAAACTGTTATTCAAACGACGGATTCTTCCGTCACGGTCATTGATGATAACGAACGTGTTTGTACGTGGACAGAAGGAGCAGAAAAAATTTTCTCCGTCAAACGGCAAGATATCATCGGCCGACCGATTACGGATTTCTTTGACTATAAAAACCTAGAAATCTTGCAATCTCTACATAAAGGGAAAAAAATTGTAGGACAGCACCATCAGCCTCAGTCTGATTTGTTTGTCTTAATTAACTCTAATCCCGTTTATTTTAACGATCAGATTATCGGCGCAGTCGTTTCAGAAACGGATATCACAAATCAAGTCGTACTGAATGAAAAATTGTTCAACATGTCCAATGAAGTACACCGTTTAGAACAAGAAGTAGCAAAATATAAAGATTCTTCTGATTCCTTTCATTCTATTAAAGGAAAGAGTGCTGCCCTGCAAAGAACAGTGGATTTAGCTAGAAGGGTATGTTCTGTTAAATCTACTGTTCTCATATTAGGTGAAAGCGGTGTCGGAAAAGAGGTATTTGCGAAAGCGATTCATGAAGCGAGCGAAAAACCGAAAGCACCTTTTATTTCAATTAACTGCGGTGCGATACCAGCAGCTTTATTTGAAAGTGAACTATTCGGATATGAGCGGGGCGCCTTCTCCGGTGCTGACAGCAAAGGAAAAAAAGGAAAAATAGAACTGGCAAAAGGAGGTACATTATTTCTTGATGAAGTAGGTGAAATGCCCCTCGAAATGCAGGTAAAACTTCTACGCGTGCTGCAGGAGCGAAAATATTATCGCGTTGGTGGAGAAAAAGAAATTAATATCGACTTCCGTATCATCGCTGCCACAAATCGTGATTTACAAGAATTAATGAAAAAAGGACAGTTCCGTGAAGATTTGTATTACCGATTGAACGTAGTCAGTCTACACATTCCTCCTTTAAGAGAACGGCAAGAAGATATTATTGAATTAACCCATTATTTTTTACATGACTTTTCTTTGAATTATCAACGGCCGATTCATGAATTTCCTCCAGAAGTCATGCATGAACTGCTTCGGTATGATTGGCCTGGCAATATTCGCGAACTTCGCAACGTCATGGAACGGCTTATCGTATTCGCAACAGATGGCGTAATAAAAAGAGATTATTTACCCTTTCATACCAATAGTATCAGCTTTGAAAACAAACCAAAGACTGTATCTAATGTACTTCAAGAAAGTGACTTTACCATCTTATCGTTACAAGAAGAAATGAATCAACACGAGAGAAAAGTAATCAAAAGAGCACTACAAATCTTAGATGGAAATAAATTGGAGTGTGCGAAACAACTCGGTATCACAAGAGCCACTTTATACAATCGCTTGAAGCGGCTTGGCTTACAGTAACCCTCTTCCTCCTCTGCATTGGCACATTTTTTGCATAATATCTTTATGAAAGACTGTCGAGGAGGAATTCAAATGGTTAACAAAGAGAGCATTGTGATTTGCCGCTGTGAAGAAGTTACTTACGGACAACTCCAGTCAACAGCAGATCAACATAAATGCACAGCAAGAGAATTAAAATTAAGAACACGAGCAGGAATGGGCTTTTGTGGAGGCCGCACATGCAGGCCGACATTAGATAGAATTATTGAAAGTGTTATCCCTAATGTGTCACCTGGTGAAATTCCGTTAAAATACCAGCCCCCAATTCGGCCGGTGACATTTGGAACAGTAGGTGAAAATCAATGACTAGAATCATGAAGCATCCTATTTTAGGGAATTTAGAGGATAGAGAACGTATTTCCTTTCAATTTGATGGAATGGAATATGAAGCATATGAAAATGAAACAATTGCTGCTGCTCTTTTGGCAAATGGAATAAGAAAACTGCGCGTTCACGAAGATAGCGGGACACCTAGGGGTATTTATTGCAACATCGGTCATTGCTTAGAGTGCCGTGTAACTGTCAATGATCAAGCAAACGTAAGAGCCTGCTTAACAGTTGTAGAGAAGGATATGATTGTTGAAAGCGGCAAACAGCATCCGAATATTGTAAGAAGGATGGTGGAAAAGCGATGATTGATGTAATTGTAATTGGAGGAGGCCCAGCAGGGTTAGCAGGAGCTATTGCCTGTGCGAGCTTTGGTCTCAAAGTGACTGTTCTTGATGAATTTATAAAACCAGGCGGCAGGTTACTCGGACAACTTCATCAAGAGCCTTCCGGTGAATGGTGGAATGGAATAAAAGAATCAGAGCGCCTTCATCAAGAAGCGAAAAAATTATCGGTCGATATTCGCTGCGGGGTGTCTGTTTACAATTTAGAAAAAGAAAATCACCTATGGAATGTACATACGAGCCTAGGTACGCTAGAAGTACCATTTGTACTAGTGGCTACTGGAGCTGCCGAATACTCTATCCCACTGCCTGGTTGGACCCTTCCTGGCGTAATGTCCATTGGCGCGGCTCAAGTAATGACAAATGTTCACCGCGTCCAAGTCGGCAAAAAAGGAATTCTTATCGGAGCAAATATTTTAGCATTTGCGATTTTAAATGAATTACAACTAGCTGGCATAACGGTTGATCGAATTGTACTCCCAGAAAAAAGTGCCCTTAGTCAAAAAGCAGGTGAACCTGAAGAGGTTATGAAATCGCTCTTGAACGCAGCTCATCTCGCACCATCACCATTATTACGTATCGGGAGCCGTTTCATGAAAAATGACTGGATGAGGAAAGTTGCTTTAAACTTTTATCCGAAAAACGGTATGAAAGTGAATGGCACTCCCCTCCAACTTCGGAAAGCAGCACTCGAAATTATCGGTAAAGATCAAGTGGAAGGAGTACGCGTCGCCGATATTGATGCGAATGGCAAGATTGTTACGGGGTCTGAAACAATTTACGAAGCAGATTTTGTCTGTATAGCAGGCGGCTTGTATCCACTAGCAGAGCTTGCCGCCGTTGCCGGATGTCCATTTCAATACATTCCTGAACTTGGCGGTCACGTGCCCCACCATTCAGAGACGATGGAAACTCCTCTTGATGGACTATTTGTAGCCGGGAATATCACTGGGATTGAAAGTGGCAAAATTGCCATGGCTCAAGGAACAACAGCGGGATTGTCAATCGTCAAACATGCAGGAAAAGAATCGAACACAATTGACCAAAAACTACAACAAGCAGTGCAGCATGTCCGTACTGTTCGCAGGCAAGCTGCAATTCAGTTCAATCCTGAAATTAATAACGGTAGAAGCAAAATGAACGAGCTTTGGGAACGCCTCTATTCAAATGACAGCACTGAGAAGCCCCCGAAGATTGTGTAATGATATTAACCATAGATAGGAAAGAGAGAATGCTTTTACTTTAAGATACAATCATTCCCTCTTTCTCCTCTATCCCAAATGTACTGTGCAATTATATAGCTCGGAATCCCAACCATTCTTTGCTTTTATAAGATTAGTTAGAGACGTGTTTCTCGGAAATTCTACCATATTTAAATGCGGTACTAGTTCCTTTAGAAGATGTCTAATGAATGCACCATGACTAACGATTAATATATTCTTGTTATCATGTTTAGATGCAATCTCCTCAATTACCGAAAGACCTCTTGTGATTACACTATCAGCACTTTCAATTCCTAAATCTAGCTCTCTCCAATTCTTTCCCCATTTTAAAACTCGCTCTTCTTCCGTTGTCCCTTCAATCTGTCCTCCCCCTGCTTCACGAAGCCTAGGTTCCAAGTAAATTGGTATATTCGCAATTTTTTCTCCTATAATTTCAGCAGTTTGCTTCGCTCTTAATAGATCACTAGAATATATGAAATTCCAATTCTCCTTACGCAAGCGCTCTGCAAGTTTATGCGCATCTAATATTCCATCTTGATCAAGGGAAATATCTGAACTCCCTTGTGCTCTGCCTTCTTTATTCCACGGTGTACTTCCGTGACGGATTATACCTATTTTAGTCATAGTAAAACCTCCAAATTATCAAAAATGAACTTAGTTCGAAGTATCATTCCTCTTCCTAAGCTCATCTCGGATATCTTTTAAATACTCATTTCGTTCTCTCATCCTCTTTAATACACTCACCACAACGTATACCGCAAAGACTGCAACTGCAATATAAAAAATAAGCCCTAAAATTGAAAAAATGCTAAACATAATATTTCCTACTCCCATATCCCTGCCCCCTTTCAGTCTATTCTATCTAAACTTCTGCATGAGCAGACGGAGTAACCCATACCTTATATATAATTTTATCCCCAGACCAAACTGTATCCGTATGAACATGAAATCGTGGAACGTTTGCCAAATGAAAGGCCAAAACATAAGCAACTTTCTCGTCTGGAGTTGCATATCCATCAAATGCACCTGCATGTATATCGTGACTGATAGAACGTCCCCATTCATCTGCTTCCCATAGCGTGTCAAAAATCATATGATCCTCACGACAATCTGATTCATGCCAACGAATGCTCATGTAGAATCCTCCTATAACGCTGACATACTGCCTGTAATCTATTGTTTAAAAAATTTCTTCCCTTCGCTTTTCCTATATTGATAATGAAAATAATAGAGAAGTACGACTGCTAAAACACCTATTCCAATCGAAAGATATAAGGGCCACTCCCAGCGTACATAACCCCTTACACAAACTATAAGTACAGTGAGCATTTCAAAGCAAAACAATACTTTTACATTTTTCATCAGTTTCTCCCTGAAAATATAATATTCAGTCCACTATTCTCACATAGGGACTTCCTTTTAAAAGTAATTCCATAAACTTTTCTTTCTCTTTTGGCATTGTAATCATATGTACTTCAAAATTACTACCGTACGTGATTTCTAAGTTTCTCTTATTTTTTCCAACAAATCGCATAACACGAATGCTTACAATTGGAATTTTCTTCTTTGTTAGCCAATGCCCTGTTACAAGTTCACCATCAACGACTTTATGCTGAAACACAAACATTTCAGAAATCGGAATAATATTTGCAGCTAGAAATAAGATTCCTGCTGCAAGTCCCGTCAGCCAACCTTTCTCGTGCAACATAAATGATATAATGGGAGAGATTACGACAAGTAATAGCATAATCACAGTAAGCAGCATCATAATTGGATTTTTTTTCACGTAAAATTCCATCTTTATCACTCCTTATCCATATTATACCATTAGATGTTGATAAATTCAGAAAAAAGAAGCGTCATTTTAAACGCTTCTCTCCTTCCATTCTCTCGCTAACATACTATACACCGCAATGTCATGGAAATGATTATATAACCATTCTCCATCACGAATAATTCCATCTAAGTTAAAACCAAGTCGTTCTGGAATTGCACGGCTCTTTTGATTTTTTACTCCGCAATGAATTTCAACTTTATTTAATTTTAATTCTTCAAAAGCATAACGGAGCGCAGCCTTTACACTTCGCGTCATAATTCCTTTTCCACTTGCTTCTTCTGCAAGATAGTATCCAAGAGCTGTCGCCTTCTTCGCCCAATCCACCGGATGAATCCCAACCATCCCAACGAGATTTCCTTTATAACGTATACCTGCTTCAAAACCATTTCCATCTGCGAAGTTATGCAGCCACATTGGAAAGATTTCATTGTATCCTTCAGCTGATTTCGTGCGATCCACCCACGGAAGCCATTCTCGCAAATATTCTCGGTTGCTATCCACTAATTCGTACAGTTCATCTTTATGATGTTTTTCTAATAATTGTAATTCGATTTCTTTATCGATTCTTAGTGTAAACATTTCCCTCTCCCCTTTTTTCTAACTATTCTAACATTTATACTTAGAAATTGTTAATAAAAAATGACGTGCGTATTGCACGTCATTTCTCCCTTACTTTTTCTCCGCTACTTGTACTTCCTTCGCATAAGCAGCTTCAAATTTTTGAATATCACCAGCGCCCATAAAAATAAGTACGCCGTTTTTATGTTTCTTTAATGTTTCTGTTGTCATAACCGTAATAAGCTCTGCACCATCAATGCGTTGCTGCAGGTCTTGAATTGTAAGTTCTCCTCTATTTTCACGAGCAGAACCAAAAATATCACATAAATATACTTGATCTGCCTTACGTAAACTCTCTGCAAATTCATCTAAGAATTTTTGTGTTCGAGAGAATGTATGCGGCTGAAATACTGCTACAATTTCACGTTCTGGGTATTTCTGACGGGCAGCTTCAATTGTCGCATTGATTTCTGTTGGATGATGTGCGTAATCATCAATAATCACTTGCTCGCCCATTTTCTTTTCATTGAAGCGTCGCTTTACACCACCGAATGTTGTTAACTGATGTTTCACAACTTCGACATCAATGTCTTCATAATCACAAAGAGCAATAACCGCCAATGCATTTAGCACGCTATGATTGCCGTAACCTGTAATTTGGAACGTTCCATAATACGTATTACGAACAAAGACATCAAACACTGTACCATCTGTTCTTTTTTGAATGTTACGTGCTTGGAAATCGTTATCTTCACCAAATCCATAGAAAATAACTGGTACTTTCGCATGAATTTTTTGAAGTTCTTCATCATCACCACACGCAATAATACCTTTCTTCACTTGCAGTGCCATCTCTTGGAACGCACTAAATACATCATTAATGTCTGCAAAATAATCTGGATGATCAAAATCAATATTTGTCATAATTGCATAGTCTGGATGATATGACAAGAAATGGCGACGATATTCACACGCTTCAAATACAAAATACTTACTATCCTCTACTCCAAGTCCTGTTCCATCACCAATTAAACAAGATGTAGGGTTTGCTCCTTGCATCACGTGAGATAACAAACCTGTCGTTGATGTTTTTCCGTGAGCACCAGTTACAGCGACACTCGTATACTTACTCATAAAATCGCCTAAAAAATGATGATAACGATAAATAGGTAAATTTAATTCCTTTGCAGCTTCAATTTCCTCATGCGTATCTGGGAATGCATTTCCTGCGATAATCACTTGTCCCTCTTCAACATTATTCTTATCAAAAGGCAGGATAGAAATCCCACGGTTTTCCAAAGCTGTTTGCGTAAAAAAACGTTTGTCTACATCAGAACCTTGAACAGTATGCTTCATATCATGTAAAATTTGCGCTAAAGCACTCATCCCTGTCCCTTTAATTCCTACAAAATGGTAAACTGTCATCTTAAAGAACCTCCAACATTTCGAACTATTCCAACGGTCTATCTATAAGACAGTATATGATTTTCTTTTTATTTTGGTAATCATCTCGATTTTCTTATAATCACGTTCATGCTCTCTTTTAAATCCACAACAAACTTATTATAGCAAAAAACAATCCGTTATACTATGATAACAGAAAAACTGATAGGGTCAATTCCCTATCAGTTTTTCCTCTTATTCCTCATTTTCTCTTGCTTGCAACTGAACACGCTCTAAGCGTGGATTTGGACGATATTTACGTCCTGCTTTCGCTTCCGGTTTTTCGTTCAATTCTACGTTATCACCTGTGAAGCCAATATTCATTTTTAATAAGCTGCTGCCAACGCCATAAATATCAACAGGAACATTTTGTGCTTCAAACTCACGGATACGTTTTTCATCAAATCCGCCGCTCACTACGATATTTACATGCTGGAATCCTTCGTCATCTAATGCTTTGCGAAGTGCAAAGATAAGAGAAGGATTCACACCGCGCGGATCAAATGTACCAAGCACTTCCGGATGACGAATGAAGTATTGATCAATCATCGTACGAGATGTATCTACACGTACTCCTTTTAGCTCTGATCCAAATTCACGTGCCACGCGAAGCGCATCTGTAATCACATCGTTATTGTAATCAATTAGTACAACTAACTCATCTTCTGGGAACTTTTTATGATATGCTTTTGCCGCTTCCACAACATCACCGTTAAACATTTGAATTAAAGCGTGAGGCATTGTTCCCATGCCGCTTCTACCCCACCATTCATTCATCGCATGCGTTGCTTGTGCGCTCATGCCACCGATATAAGCCGCATAACCATCACCAGCTTGTTGTGTATAATGATCATCACGATCACCCATGAAAATAACAGGCTTCTCTTTCTCACCGCTGCGCGCAGCTTGCACAACATTATACACATTTGTTGCAACAGAAGTGCGGCGTCCTAAAATGCCATCTATTACACCTTCTAAATAGCCGAAATACTCATACGGTCCGCGAATCGTTAATACTGTTTCAAACGGATTAACCTGATCCCCATCTTTTAAGGAATAAATTTCAAGCTCTTCAGGATGCTCTGCAAATGTTTGTAATAAAGCAAGTGCTTCATCTGTTCCGCATAATACAGCATGTTCCTTTTGGAAAAACTGCATTGTCACAACGCTTCCTGGTCGAAATTCTTTAATAATATCACGAGTTTTTAAGAAATAAACCGCAGAAAACCAACCTTCGCCAACGCGCTCATCAAACTTGAACGTCTTATTTGTTAGTCGATTTATTTCACCTTGTAATTTTAATTCGATTTCTTTCATGTCGCTATACTCCCTACTTTACTATCCAGCGTTTTCTCTTAGTATACAGCAAAACCTTTTCTTATACATGTATATCCTGCATCGCAGCAAATTCATCTTCTGTAATGAGGACGTCTCTTGGTTTTGTTCCGCGTGCTTCTGAAATGATCCCTTGCGCTTCCATGTCTTCAATAAGACGAGCTGCACGGTTATACCCAATTCGGAATCTTCTCTGCACAGAAGACGTGGATGCTCCCCCTTGTTCTACAACAAATTGACATGCCTCAAAGAACAACTCATCTTCAGATTCTTGCTGTTCTGTTTTTGCCAATAAGTCTTCTTGATGGAATAAATAATTTGGCTTCATTTGACGTTTCGCATGCGCAACAGACTTTTCAATTTCTTCATCTGAAACGTATACCCCTTGCACACGAACCGGTTTTGATGTTCCATTATCTAAAAATAGCATATCACCACGGCCAAGTAATTTCTCAGCTCCGCCAATATCAATAATTGTACGTGAGTCTACTTGCGATGACACTGTAAAAGCAATTCGCGTTGGAATGTTCGATTTAATCAATCCTGTAATAACATCTACAGATGGACGCTGCGTCGCTACTAATAAATGAATTCCACACGCTCTTGCTTTTTGGGCAATCCGGCAAATCGCTTCTTCCACATCACCCGGTGCAACCATCATTAAATCAGCCAGCTCATCAATAACAATAACGATATACGGCAACGTCTCGCCTGGAATTTCTTGTTCGTTCATAATCGTATTGTAACGCGTTAAATCACGCGCACCTGCATGTGCAAACAATTCATAACGACGTTCCATTTCATCTACTGCCCACTTTAAAGCTGCCGTCGCCGCTTTTACATCCGTAATAACCGGCGCAACAAGATGCGGTACAGAATTGTACGGCGCAAGTTCAACCATCTTCGGATCAATTAGCATCAGCTTTACTTCGTGTGGCTTCGCTTTATATAAAATACTTGTTAAAATTGCATTAATACATACGCTTTTTCCTGATCCTGTTGCCCCCGCAATTAAACCGTGCGGCATTTTTCGAATATCCGTCACAATCGGTGTTCCTGAAATATCTAGACCAAGTGCGACTGTAAGCGGTGATTCACTTTTCGTAAACACTGGGCTTCGTAAAATTTCACGAAGAAATACAGCTTTGCTCTCTTTATTCGGCACTTCAATTCCAACTGCACTTTTCCCTGGAATTGGCGCCTCAATTCGAATATCACGAGCAGCTAAATTTAATTTAATATCGTCACTTAAATTCGTAATTTTATTTACTTTCACACCAGGTTCTGGCTGCACTTCAAAACGAGTTACAGCTGGCCCTTGCGTCACATTCACCACTTTTGCACCGACATGGAAATTATGGAATGTCGTATTTAACAGCTCTTTTTGTTCCTCTAACCACTCAGCATCATGTGCCGCCGGATGACTTGGGATATTTAAAAGTGCTAATGGTGGAAACTCATACGTTGGCGGTGCCTGTAAAACGTTACGAATATCTTGTTTTGTTTCTACAACAACTCGGTGCGTCATCTCTTCTTGCACTGGTTGTTTCACTGCTGGCGATTCAATATTTTGTTTTTTTTGCTCAGTCACATTTTGTGAAGGAGCCGGTTGCGACGGCATTGCTACACGGCGCTTTTCTGCTAACATCTGTTTATCTTGCTTTAACATCACTACATTAAACGGAACGAAACGTTTCTTCTCACGTTTTGGTTCTTGCGTTGCATCTACTTTGGGCTGCCCTGTTTTTACTTTAGTCTGCTCAGCAATTGCATTTTGTTTTTCCTCTGTTTCTTCTATTAATACATTTGCAAAGGCTTGTACAGCTTGCTGTGTTTGTTCATCAGCTTTAACAGGTTCTTCACTTTGTTCATGAACGAAATTTTCAGTTACTATTGCTTCCGCTTCAAGTACTTCTTCTTGTGTATTAGACTCTTTCATTTCTGAAGATAACTCTACTGCTTCCACTTCCTTAGCTTCAAGCAGTTCTTCTGTTATTGAGGCTTCAAGTACTTCCTCTTGTATATTAGACTCTTCCATTTCTGAAGATTCTTCCACTACTTCTGTTTCTTCTTGTACATCCAATTCTTCTGTCTCTGAAGATAACTCTATTTCTTCTATTTCCTGAGATTCTTCAACTTCTTCTGTTTCTTCTTGTACATCCAATTCTTCTATCTCTAAAGATAACTCTATTTCTTCTATTTCCTGAGACACTTCTGCTTCTTCTGTTTCTTCTTGTACATTCGATTCTTCCGTCTCTGAAGATAACTTGATTTCTTCTATTTCCTGAGACACTTCAACTTCTTCTGTTTCTTCCTGTACATCCAATTCTTCCGTCTCTAAAGATAACTCTATTTCTCCTGTTTCCTTAGATTCTTCAGCTTCAAATGTTTCTTCTTGCATAACAGCTTCTTCTATCTCTAAAAATACTTCTACTACTTCTATTTCCTCAGGCGCTTCTGCTTCTTGTGCTTCTTCTTGTACATCCAATTCTTCTGTCTCTGAAGATAACTCTACTACTTCTATTTCCTGAGGCTCTTCAACTTCTTCTGTTTCTTCTTGTACATCCAATTCTTCCGTCTCTAAAGATAACTCTATTTCTCCTGTTTCCTTAGATTCTTCAGCTTCAAATGTTTCTTCTTGCATAACAGCTTCTTCTATCTCTAAAAATACTTCTACTACTTCTATTTCCTCAGGCGCTTCTGCTTCTTGTGCTTCTTCTTGTACATCCAATTCTTCTGTCTCTGAAGATAACTCTACTACTTCTATTTCCTGAGGCTCTTCAACTTCTTCTGTTTCTTCTTGTACATTCGATTCTTCCGTCTCCGAAGATAACTCGATTTCTTCTATTTCCTGAGATTCTTCAGCTTCAAATGTTTCTTCTTGCATAACAGCTTCTTCTATCTCTGAAGATACTTCCACTACTTCTATTTCTTCAGGCTCTTCTGCTTCTTCTTGCATAACAGACTCTTCTATTCTCTCAACTTCTTCTTTCATTTCAAATTCTGACTCTACAGCAATAGGTTCATGTAATTCATTTTCACCTTGAGCCGCAACTGCATCACGATTAAGTAGCACCGTTTCATGGAATGTTGCATCATTTTGCACAGATGTAAGTTCTGCTTCATTTTTCTCTAACCATGTATCAACAACAGACTTCTTAACTTCCGCTTCAATTCGTGTAGACTCTACTTGATTTTGTTCTGGTAGAACATCTTGTGATGAATCATAAAACGCATAGCCATTCTTCTCAAACCATACATCAACAACTGCTTTTCCTTCTATTGATATCTCAATATCTTCTCGTTGTTGTTTCTTACTTTCAGTATGTTCTTGTCCCACTACTTCCGGGCGTTTATACCCAAAAATCGGAGAAACTATTTCTGTTGGACGAAACGGTCTTCGGTGACTTTCTTCTACAGAAGTAGGCTTTGCTTCCGTTACCTCTTGAATAATCGGTTCAATCTGTGTCTCTTTTTGTATTTCTTCTACTCGTCTTGATTGGCGTCTTTCTCGAATTGGTATTTCTTGTATAGCACGCTCCTCTATACGAGGCGATTTCATTGTGTTCTCCTCAAATCCTCCGTCAGGAATTAATGGAAAACGAAAATTCCTGCTCGCATGCGGCTTAGACACTTGCAGCTCATCTTCTCGTTTATTAGAGTAGTAGTTTACACGAGGAGTGTGCGAAGTAACCTTTTTCTCTACAAGAGTCTCTATTTCTCTCAATGCTGTCGCTTCATTTTCTTCCTCTTTTTTAAAAAACTTTTTCATCCAATCTAGCATGCTTACCACTCTTTCTACTAAATAGTAACACCCTTTATTGTATCAGCATTCGGCAAAAAGTGCAGATGAAATTAATTTCAAATTATTTACAGAAAAATGAAAAAGATTACAAAATGAAAACGCTTTTATATGATATGGATCGAAAAAAGTTTATCCCGCATTAACGGGCAGTAAAGGATGGAGAAAAGCTTGGAAGATAACTGCCCGTAAAAGCCTGATTGGTTCAACTAACCATCAGTGAGAAAAACGTCACTGATGGAAGTTTCACTTTATCCTTTACTTACTCGGTAACTTTCAACACTATCTGCCACACTTTGCAGTAAAGAACGTAAATAATTTACGTCTGATAGTTTTTGGTCTTCTTCTGGGTTAGACATAAATCCTAATTCTAATAAAACTCCCGGTACTTCCGCCCAATTAAATCCAGATAAATCATCACGAAATTTAATTCCGTTTACTTGTATGTTACTGTTTTCCTTCACTTTATTCACAATGAACTCAGAAGCCGTTAAACTCTCTTGATGAAAACTCCCGCCACTTATCTCCTTCGGATCTTGAAGTGGGGGTTTCTCATGTATCATCCTCAAAAGATGCTTAACACGAGTGGAGTTGACACAGCTGCCTGATGGCACAACCCCTCTATTCCATCAGCAAACGCCTTTGGAACTGCTTTTTTTAAGATGTTATAGGAACCATTCACATCTGCGTTTAGTAATTTGTTCTCTTTCGTACGATACAAGCCACGTTTAATACGTTTCCCACTGAATACAAGAATGTCTTCTTCACCATAAGTGGGAATTACATCATTGTCTAAAAAGGATGCCTTGCTTGTATACGATTCTTCTACGACTTGAACAGCAATCCCATTTCGTTTGGCCTTATAGGTGATCATTTCAATAAGTAGATTGTGTGGGATATGGCAAAAGGATTGATTCTGTCGGTTTCCCATATTACTGTTTTGTTTCCATGATGTATTTTTCCCAATCACAATCATAGAGATTTCCTGTTGAATCGCTATCTGAACAATGTGGTGACTCATTTTGTGGAAGATATCTTTTATTTTAAGAAACCGTTTTTCATGAAGCTTTTCTAAACGCTTTGATGTGTGTGGTCCTTCTTTTGGTTCTTTTCCATGACGAAGAATACCCAGTAAATGGGCCTTTTGCTTGTTGTAGTATTGATTGATGCTTTTGATGACATTGCCCTTTACTAACATAGGTGTGATCCCTATATTCGTTGTGATAGTTGCAATGTTATGAATCCCTAAATCGATACTCATATACCGATTATTGTCTACATGCTCAGGTATTGACTTGGAATGTTCTGTTACAATTTCCACCTTAAACTTCCCATAGGCAGGAGAAACACGTACTTCTTTTAAATTTTCGATTTTCCCGAGCAATTTACCGATATTTAATTTGATACTTGTTTTTGGAAAACGAATATACTTATCTTGGAGTTTACATACTTGATTCGTGAATACAATTTCTCTCATAGATGATTTAATGTATTTGGGAATGCGAGGTCTACCCGTAAAAGTGGAAGGATGTTTTTCGTATGCTTTAATGGAAGTAAAGAATGATTTCCAGTTTTGATATAACTTCTTCATAACCGCTTGATTCGTTTGTGCTGGCAAGTTCATATAATCTTGTTGCTTCATTATTTTAAACAAACAATCTAGAAAGTTATAGGATAGAAATGATTTCTCCTTTGTCGGTAACGTAAACAGATTACACTTGATTTCTTTCCGTTCTTCTGCCAGCTTTTCTTTCTGCTTTTGCACACGTCTTTGATACGCACGAAGTTGATTTTCATTCATGATTTCAATATATGCTTGTAATGTATGGAGAACTTCTTGTTGAAGTGGCTGTAATGGTTGATCCGTACGTAAGGCCGTATACACTTGGCGAATATAGAAATTCGTTGTATTGTAGAGATTTTTTGCATGTTGACACATTTCCATGAAGTAGGCGTGCAATTTGTGATCTTTCTTAATCCAAATTTGATAGGTTGTATATTCTTTTTCTCTTGTCATCATGTTCACCCCCTTCTTTCCATAATAATACTACAAAGCAGCAAAAAAGAACATACATTCGTATCGATATCAAAAATTTTTATACAAATTCAAAGGCAATTCATCCCCACCTTAAACTGGGCTATGCACTGAGCGTTTTGAAGATGGGGGTTTCTTGCCAATTTTCCGATAAAAAAATAGCCTCATTAACAATGAGACTATTTTTCATCCCGCTCTAACGGGCCATATATTTAAAATTTAAACTCTTGTCCAACTTCGTAACTTTCTTCAAGTACAAGAATTCCTTTTTCTTGCGGAGCATCTGGAAGCTCTAATTCACGTGCTGAGCAAATCATACCTGAAGATGGAATACCGCGAAGCTCTGCTGGTTTAATTAACATACCGCTTGGCATTACCGCACCGATTTTCGCAACGACTACTTTTTGGCCTGCGTCAACGTTTGGCGCACCGCATACGATTTGTAATGTTTCTGTCCCAACTTCTACTTTACATACATTTAATTTATCCGCATTTGGATGTTTTTCTTTTTCTGCTACGTAACCAACAACAAATTTTGGAGAAAGATCCGCTTCTACTTTTTCTGTAAAATCGTTCTTCGCTAAAATTTCATTGATCTTTTCAACAAGCTCTTTTGTTAGTGTAAGATTACCTGTTTCTGTTACTTCCATATAGGAAGAAGCATTAAAGATGTTGAATCCTGCTGTTACATTGCTTTCACGATCGAAAACGCGCGCTACATCTCCTTTACGTTCAAATGTACGGTTTTCTAATGTAATATCTTGCAGGGCAACAATTAATGTATCCCCAATACCTTCAAGGTTATAAAAAACGTTCACTTTGTTCATCCTTTCTCTTTTTCACTTCGTTCCTTCCGATTTTTCGCCAAAATAAAGATTGGTTCGAAATTACCATCTTCATATACGAATGAAAGTGATGTAATCGGAACATGACCTTCTGCAAAAAACTTCATTGTCATTTGTGCAATAATATCATAACCGATTTTGTTCACGATATCAGCAACAATTAATACATCTTGATGTGGAACTGCAACAACCATATCACCTGAAATTTGTTTACGCATCTCTCGTAATAATGAATCGTTTAAAATACGACTCGCATCATACCCATCATTTGTATTTAAGAAATAAAACGTATTTCCAGCGACTTCATCTCGCTTAAAATCAGCACTTAAAGAACGAACGTTGAACAATGCCATTTCACGTACTTGTTCTTCTGTCATCCCAAGTTTTTGCAGCAAACGCTGATCAATAAGGCGATATGTTTTATCTGAATCTAATGAATAGTAAATACGCGTTTCTGCTGTATGCTCTGTCATGACAAACGGATTTCCTTCTTCCGCTTCTTTCGGAAAGGACGTCGAACGAATAACAGGAAAAATTTTCGCCGTACTTTTTACTTCTTTATGCATCGCAACGAGCGCTTCTTCTACGTAATATACAACTTCGTCAATTGCCTTCTCTTTCTTTACCTCCCACTTCGCTACGATACCTGGAAGAGAAACAGTAATTCCCTTTTTCGTATCTGTCTGCTCAATGCGAAGTGTCTCCTTTTCACTATCGTACTGAAAATTCCACTCTGCTCTTTCAAGACGCTTCATAAGCTCGTCTTTCATCTTTTTACTCGTCATTTTCATATGATGTACCTCCCTTCCGAAAAAAACAACCTCCACATGTGAAGACAGAGGTTGTTTTTCGCATTGTAATTGGCTGGAAACGTCTTACTTTAACCCTTCAATAAACTCTTCAATTTGCTCTTGCGTTTTACGATCTTTGTTTACGTAACGACCAATTTCTTCTCCCTTATTGTAAGCGACAAAGCTTGGAATACCAAATACGTCTAATTTGATGCATAGATCGATATATTCATCACGGTCTACATAATAGAAAGAGAACTCGCTATATTTTTCTTCTACTTCCGGCATAAATGGATCGATAAAACGGCAATCTGGGCACCAGTCTGCTGAGAATAAAAAGATCACTTTCTCCTCGTTTTTCAATTCTTGAAATTGCTCCATGCTTTCTAATGATTTCATCTATAATTCCTCCCTAAAAAGAAGTATGTATTTACTAATTTAATCTTACTTTATATATAAATCCATTTTGATTTATCAACATATAAATCGCTGCCATGCAGATCAAAACATGACCTGCACTCGCTTTCTACCTTTGTTTTAACCCTTGCACGTGGCAGGAAAAGGCCCTGACCGCTTCTATGCATGGCCAGATGCTCTCGCCCATCTAAAAAGAAAGAGGGTTTTTAGGTTTTTTTTCATTTGTATTTATATACTACCATACATGAAGTACGGTGCAAGGTTTATGCTTCGTTTCTGTCATACATATATTGTCCAACTAATAGCTTCACAACATGCACAAACAAATCCGTTCGATCTACATAATTGTTTGTAAAAATGCCGATTGCTCCTTCATGGCTGCGAATGTCATGCCGCTTTGTATACTCTTCCATTACTTCACTTAATTCTTTTCCTTCTTCAAGAGGTTGAATAAACTCATCTGGCAGTTTTATACGTGCTCCGCCTGCGGTAAATAACTTTCCTTCTTTCGTTGCTAAAGCACCCCAGTTACACATAAACAAGCCGTATTCTGTATGCATCACACCGCCTTCTAAACCAATTCCAATATCTGCTTTTCCTTCTGCTAATGCTAATTTTGCCCGGTTACTTGCCCCTTGCAGCGTTTCTTCATCAGAAAACGGCTGCGCTGACACATGAGACGGTACAGACAATGAAATCATTTCAGCATCTGGTAACACTTCCTGAACAGCATTTACTTTTGTTTTATTTTTTGATCCGACTGCTACTTTCACTGTTAAACCTCCTATTTAAAAAGAAAAGGCCGCATTTGGCCTTTTCCATATTAAACATTTTGTTTAATTGTTTCAAATGTTGTTTTATCTGTTGCTTTTACTAAATGAATCAGCAATTCTTTCGCTGCTGCGTAATCATCAATATGTAAAATCGAAGCATGTGTATGAATGTAACGAGCACATACACCAATAACAGCTGATGGTACACCAGAGTTACTTGTGTGTACACGTCCTGCATCTGTACCACCTTGTGATACGAAGTATTGATACGGAATGTTATGCGTTTCTGCTGTATCTAAAATAAACTCACGAATTCCACGGTGTGTCACCATAGAACGATCATACAAACGAAGCACAGCACCTTTTCCGATTTGACCAAACTGTGTTTTATCTCCTGATGCATCGTTCGCTGGGCCTGCATCTAACGCATAAAAAATATCTGGCTGAATCATATTCGCTGCTGTTTGTGCACCGCGAAGACCGACTTCTTCTTGTACAGTTGCACCGGAATATAGCGTGTTTGGTAATTTTTCATCTTTTAACTCTTTTAACAATTCAATCGCAAGGCCGCAGCCATAACGGTTATCCCAAGCTTTTGCCATAATTTTCTTTGGATTTGCCATTGGTGTAAACGGACAAATTGGCACAATTTGTTGACCAGGTTTCACGCCAATTTCATGTGCTTCCTCTGGGCTATCTGCACCGATATCAATTAACATATTTTTTATATCCATTGGTCTCGCGCGTTGTTCGTCACTTAATAAATGAGGAGGAACAGAACCTACTACACCGATAATTGGTCCATTGTCTGTCATAATTTGTACGCGCTGCGCTAGTAACACTTGACTCCACCAGCCGCCTAATGTTTGAAAACGGACCATTCCGTTTTTCGTAATTTGCGTTACCATAAAGCCAACTTCGTCCATATGACCAGCTACAAGAACGCGCGGTCCATTTTCGTCACCCTTTTTTAAGCCGAAGATACTTCCTAAACGATCTTGTACAATCTCATCTGAGTATTTGCTTAGTTCTTGCTTCATAAAACGACGCACATCATGCTCAAATCCAGAAGCTCCTTGCAGCTCTGTTAACGTACGAAATAGCTCCATTGTCTCTTTATTCATTGCGTTATCCTTCCTTCAATCCAATAATAGAATCACTCTTTTTATTGTAACGAAATTTTCGAAATCTTTCTAGTTTCTTCTTTTTTCATGTAAATTGATTTATAATTATGAAGATGAACTTTTTATAGAATAGAGGTGAGTATATGAATTGGAAAAGCTTACTAGCTGGTGTTGGTATAGGATTTGCGGCTGGATATGTTGTTGCAAATAAAGTACAAGAACAAGCACACATTTCTTCTGAAAAAGCATTAAAAATGGTGAAACAAGCATTAAGTCATAAAGGTGAAATTACAGGTTCTTGGGTCCATATGGTTCCAGAGACGTTTGAAAAATATGATGTTACTTATGATGTATACCGCGGTGGTATTACAACGTTATTACACGATGTACAAGAACGATTTGAATTTTTAGTAGATGCAAAAACAGGTACAATTTTAGAAGTAAAAGTTGCTTAATCAAAAGGGTGCAGATTCATTTCTGCACCCTTTTAATTATCACATCAATATATCGGCGAGCCGACAATATATGACTTAAATTTACTGTTATATTCTTTCAATAATTGTTGCCGTTGACATCCCGTGTCCAATACAAATCGTAAGCAACCCGTATCTTCCATTTCTTCTTTCCAGTTCATGAAGAAGGGAAGTCATCAATTTCACACCTGTTGCTCCAAGCGGATGCCCTAATGCAATAGCACCGCCATTGACATTTACCTTATGTAAATCTGCTTCCATTTCTTTTTGCCATGCAAGAACAACGGAAGCGAATGCTTCATTAATTTCTACTAAGTCCATATCATGAATCGTTAAGTTTGATTTTTGCAGTACTTTTTTCGTTGCTGGAATAACTCCAGTAAGTCCCATTGTAGGATCTGAGCCAACAACAACTTGATTCACAATTCGCGCGCGTGCTTTATATCCTAGCTCTTTCGCTTTTTCACTGTCCATTAAAAGAATCGCTGCTGCTCCGTCACTAATTTGACTTGCATTTCCTGCTGTAATCGATCCGTTCTCCTTGAACACAGCCTTTAAATTTGCTAGTGCTTCAAGAGAAGTATTCGCCCGCGGCCCTTCATCATTTGTAACTAGTATTGCATTTCCTTCCTTATCTATTCCATTTACAGGTACAATTTCTCGCTTAAAATGACCTGCTTCTATCGCATGTAGCGCGCGTTGATGACTTTCAAAGGCATAGCTATCTAGTTGCTCTCTTGTAATTCCATATTTTTCAGCAATCATTTCTGCTGATACACCTTGATGTACAATTTCATATTTCGCATGAAGACTACTCGGAATTGTATTTGCATTGCCATCGCTTAAAATTGGCACTTTCGTCATATGCTCAACACCAGCAGCAATGGTAATATCCATATCACCAGATTTAATCTCTTGCGCCGCAAAATGGATCGCTTGTTGTCCTGAACCGCAAAGACGGTTAATCGTTACGGCAGGAACTGTAATCGGAAAGTTCGCTTCTAGCGCGGCAAGTCTACCAATATTAAAGCCTTGCTCCGCAATCGGCGTTACACATCCCATTACAATATCTTCTACGATTCCTTTTTCGATATTTGCACGTTTTGTTACTTCATTCAGTGCAACTGCTCCAAGTTGTACTGGATGAAGTTCACGAAAAGCACCGTTTCTTTTTCCAACTGGAGTACGTACCGCTTCAACAATAACGACTTCTCGATTCATATTTTCTCTCCCACTTTCCCTTTTTGATAATCATAGAACCCTTTTCCCGTTTTCCGGCCAAGATGTCCTGCCTCTACAAGTTTTACAAGTGTTTGCGGAGCGCGGAATCTATCACCAAACGCTTCGCTTAAGCCCTGACTTGCAAATAACATCGTATCTAATCCAACATAATCCGCTAACTCAAATGGACCCATTGGATAATTCAAGCCAAGTTTAATTGCTTTATCAATTTCCTCTTTACTACCTACTCCTTCTTCGTACATACGCATACACTCTAACAAATGCACCGCAATTGCTCTTGAAGTGACAAATCCTTGCACATCTTTCACAACAACTGTTTCTTTTCCAATCTCTTCTGCTAATTCTTTCACTGCTTGTAGTGTATGTTCCTCTGTATCAACCCCTTTCACAATTTCAATGAGTTTCATAACAGGTGCTGGATTAAACCAATGCATCCCCACCACTTTCTCAGAGCGGTTTGTCGCGCTTGCAATCGCCGTTACACTTAATTCAGATGTATTTGTTGCAAGAATAGTAGCCTGAGAAGCATAGCTATCTAGCTGTTTAAAAATCTCTTTTTTCAACTGCAAATTTTCAGGTGCAGCTTCAATAACAAGTTCTACATCTTTACATGCTTCCTCTAACGTAATCGTAGAAACAATATTAGCAAGAACCTGCTCTTTCTCTTCTTTGTTCATACGCCCGGCTTTCACAAAGCGATCCAAACTTGCGGTAATCCCCTTATATGCCTTTTGTAAACTTTCTTCCGATACATCATACATTTTCACACACTTTCCGCCCATCGCTAATGCTTGGACAATACCGCTTCCCATAATTCCGGCACCAATTACTGCAATATTTTGAATCATCTTTTCTCCTCCCATTCCTCTTTCATTACAATCCCATACTTTTCGCGATAATACTTTTCATAATTTCGTTTGTTCCGGCATAGATCGCACTTACTGGAATATCGCGGTACCGCCTTGCAATCTCGTACTCTTCCATGTATCCATACCCGCCGTGCAGTTGCATGCACTCTGCCGCTACTTTCTTCGCAAGGTCTGTTACCCACCACTTTGCCATCGATACTTTGGTAACGATGTTTTCCCCATGCATATGTGCCCTAATACATTCATCAATAAATGTGTGGCCAATTTCAATTTCTGTATACATTTCTGCGAGTCTGAATTGAACAGTTTGAAAATCACTTATACTCTTTCCGAATGCTTTTCGCCCTTTTACATATTCCTTTGTTAAACGCAGCATCACTTCTGCTGCAGTTATGGCAGCAATCGCGACAACGAGGCGCTCTTGCTGCAATTTGTCCATTAAATAATAAAAACCTTTTCCTTCTTCTCCTAACAAATTAGAGGCAGGAACTTTCACATCTTCAAAAATAAGTTCTGCTGTATCTTGGCTATGTAATCCAACCTTTTCTAATTTTTTCCCTCTTTTAAATCCTTCCATTCCTCTCTCTAAAACAAGCAAACTCATTCCTTTATGAGCTGGCTTTACAGTAGAATCCGTCTTACAAACAACAACGACTAAATCTGCATGAATGCCATTTGTAATGAATGTTTTTTCTCCGTTTACAACATAATGATCCCCTTCTTTGCGTGCCGTTGTGCGAATACTAGCTAAATCAGAACCTGCTCCCGGCTCTGTCATCGCAATTGCGGTAATGTATTCACCGCTCACACATTTTGGAAGCCAACGTTTCTTTTGTTCTTCTGTTCCATATGCTGTTAAATAAGGAACGACAATATCATTATGGAGACTAATTCCTACTAAACTAGAACCAACCTTTTCTAACTCTTCATTTATCACAGCTGAATATCCAAAATCAGCGCCGGCTCCGCCGTACTTCTCCTCTACCATCGAACAAAGAAAGCCATTTTGGCCCATCTTTTTCCACAAGGAACGCGGAATAATACCGTCTTTCTCCCATTGGTTATAGTGCGGATACGCTTCCTTTTCTAAAAATTTACGGAAGGCATCACGGAAAATGTGATGCTCCTCCTCCAAATATGCATGCTTCATCGTATTCTCCCCTTATTTATTCACCTCTGCCCCTTCACTACGTATAATAAACTTTTGAATTTTCCCGCTCGCATTTCTCGGCAACTGCTCGGTAAATACATACTTGCGCGGGCGTTTATAATCAGCGAGTTTATCGCTCTGTTTACAATATTCATCTAACATTTCTTCTGTAAGAGACCCGTCCTTCGAAACAACATACGCAACGACACGCTGCCCCCATAACTCATCCTTCTCTCCTAGCACCGCAACATCTAAAACACCGTCATGCGTATACAAAAAATCCTCTACTTCACGCGGATAAATATTCTCACCGCCGCTCACGACCATATCATCAACGCGGTCTGCAACGTATAAATACCCATCGCTATCTACATACCCTAAATCGCCTGAATGATACCACCCTTTATATAAAGCCTTTTCTGTCGCTTCTTTATTGTTGTAATACCCTGCCATCACACACGAACCTCTTATAATAATTTCTCCAATTTCATATGGAAGTAATACATCATCCGGTTCAGACGGTCCATCATCGTTCGGACGGACAATGCGAATTTCATGATTATACCCAGCCTTTCCTGCCGAACCAACTTTCGAAAGCTGCTCATGCTCACGTAAAAACGTAACGGCTGGTCCCATCTCTGTCATTCCGTAAGCTTGTACTAATGAAACATTCAATTTTGCATCGCAAGCTTTCACAAGTGCAGGTGCCATCGACGCCGCTCCATATAAACCGTATTGAAGTGAGGATAAATCATACTGTGACAAATCTTCTTGCAGTATCATATTCCACATTGTCGGTGCCGCAAACATAACAGTCACCTTTTCACTTTGAATTGTCTCTAAGACAAGCTTTGCATCAAAATGATGAAGAATGATATTTGTTGCACCGCTATGTACTCTCGGAATAAAGCAGCAATGCAGCTCTGCACAGTGAAACATCGGCGCTGTTACAAGGCCGCGGCTATTTTCCGTGTAATGTAAATAGGCAACGCCCATCAAGCTTTGATCAATAATCTCTCGGTGACGATGAAGCACACCTTTTGGATAACCCGTTGTTCCGCTTGTATACATAATGGAACAAATATCATCTTCTTTTACTTCTATTTTTTCAAAATGTGGCGTGGCACTAGATATTTTTTCTTCATAAGAAATAGAAAACGTTGGCTGATCTTGATCAATGTACCAAAATTGAATGTGAGGAAATTGTGTATGAATGCTTTGTACTTGGGAGGATAATTGCTGTTCAAAAAGTACGATTTTAGGAGAAGCGTCTTCTAATATATAAGCAAGTTCTTGCGGCTTTAACCGAAAATTAATTGGATTGAATACAGCCCCAATTTTTGCACAGGCAAAACATGTCGTTGCCAGCGCACTACTATTAAAAAGAAATGTCGAAACGCGGTCACCCTTTCGTATCCCGCTTTGTTGAAGTGCATGGGCAAGTTTGTTTACCTGCTCGTTCCACTCTGCATACGTCCAGCGAACCTGTTTTTCCGGCTCAACAATTGCTTCCTTATTCGGATAACTTCCAACCGTTAATTCCAGCAGCTTCCCAATCGTCATATACACGATACATTTCCCCTCCTTATCCATTAAAACGCTTTCATTTTTTCGTTATCTTCTTTTAAAAAACGGACTAGCTTGGGGCTATTATAACAATTTTCAGAATGTTTTAGAAACGAACATTTCGACAAATAGTTACAACAAAATCGTTGGACAGCTACCTCCTAAGAAAAAGGAGAGCATTCTTTGCTCTCCTTTTCCTACACATATTCATATTAGTAGAATAATCCGCACCATTAGTTTAAACGAACAAATTTATCTTCCGCTAATCGTCTTTCTTTTTTTGGAGAATAACTAATCCCTACAAACACTAGCAAAATTCCAAGAAGTTGATAGACATCAGGACGGTAATTCAAAATAGTAACATCCAGTAAGATTGCAACAATTGGATCAACAAAAACTAAAATAGCAATGGTTTGAGCCTTTAATTCTCGCAAACTACTGAAAAACAAATAAAATACGAATCCCGTATGAATAAACCCTGTAACAAGGATATAAAACCAATTTTCAGCGGTAAGATGCGTAAACTTTGACCAATCTACGAATGGAATCAATAGCAAAACACCCAAGCTCGTTTGAATAACGGTCGTTAACAACGGACTAAGTGTTTGAATTCCCTTTCCCGTAATTGAAGTAAGGGCATAAAAGAGTGCTGCTGCAAACGCCCATAAAACGCCTGTGGATAAAAATCCAGCAACGGTTGTATGTTGATGAATCCCTCCGACTAACAGTGTTCCTGCAAAACAAATAAAGAAGAATATCAATCCTGTTCCTGTTATTTTTTCTTTAAAGATAAAAGAACCTAATAAAAGCACAATAACAGGCGCTAAATGATAAATGGATATTGCCACAGTAATGGGCATTACTTCAATAGAGCGAAAGAAAAAGACCCAGTTTATGATAAGAAACACACCACATAATAAAGCAAGTAAGTACTCCCGGCGCGGAATAAAACTTTTATGCTGCTGTTTTGTTGTTAATGTGTGAAACCCCCATATTGCTCCTAAAAGAATACTTGCACAGAGGCAACGTACAAAAACCAATTCAATCGATGGGAGGCCTGTTTTTATCGAAAATAAACCGATTGAACCAAAGATAGCCATAGAGGCGGCAAATTTTAGTTTTGCATACATCTAATTCCCCTCCAAAGTCGTTATAATTATAACGACTCTTGTTTTATGGTAAAAAAACAGCTTTACACTAAGCTGTTTCTTCCTGTCATGACATGAATTAAATCTTCTCGTTTTTTCCATAGCTCATCAAGCTTTTCAGGACCGAACGCAGTTGTAATTTCTTCTACCATAATGTCGTGTCGAATATATTCGGTAGCGATAAGAACGAGAGCAGGGTCAGTTGACTTTACAGCCCATTCTGAACCTCTGTCGCTAAACTTAGCAATTAATGCTTCTTCTTCATCCCGAATGAGAATGGTCAAATACCCGCCCATACGTTTACTAACAATGTCCGGTGCCATATAGTTGTGATGATACGTGTTTCCTAGCATCTTATCTTCTGCTCCAAATAAAACTGTAAAAATAGGGATTGATCCTTCTTTCTCTCGAACAGCTTTTTCAATGTCTTTCACAATAGGAGACCAAATGGATAACCAAAGTTCTGTTTTTGCAGATCGAATCATCGAAAGCATTTCTTGAACAATATGTTCATACTGAACAATTCTAGTTACAACATCCACTTTCTGATCACTTTCTAACGTTGTGAGGGACGATTCTAGCACTTCTAATGATGTATTCATCTCTTCTTTAAGACGAGCGAGCAACTGTTTCGGCTCAACAGGTTTATAGACAATGGGATCAGAAGGAACAGTTTGAATTGCTCCTTTATCAAGTAATTTTCCTAATACCTCATAAATCATTGAGCGCGGGACGCCAGAACGTTTACTTAATTCATAGCCAGTGATGGCTGGTGATTTCAATAAACCTATATAGGCCTTACACTCGTATTTTGAAAATCCATGTTTTTGCAATTCGGTAATTGCTTTCTCTTCCATAAATCCTCCTAATAGTAGTTATTGTATTAACTACTATAAAACATTCATGATTAAATGTCTATATTTTCAGAATTTTATCCAATACATAAAAAATATCGGTCAGTGTAGACCGATATTTTTCCCATATGAGTTATCTTTTCATTTGCTTTATGTTTGCTTATTCAATTTTTACTCCATTACACTTCGCTCGGTACTTCTACTTCTTTACGTTCTAATTTTTCTACCATATGCCCTTCTTCATCCCATTTCACCGCACGGTAATATGCATCATGGTAGAACGTAAACCACGCTTTCTGCTCTGCGCCGTATTTCATCCATTTTTGTTTATTCTCAATTGATGTCATTGGATAATCATCATACGCCATAACCCACAATACATTTTGATGCGCATGCGTCGGCATTAGATCTGCTAAATGAAGCAATGTTTCATTTTGACTTTGTGCAATGACAACCGCATGTCCATCACTGTGTCCGCCCGTATGAAGCATTCGGATTTCATCCGTAACATTTATTTCCTCATTAAATAAATGTACTTGATGTACAATTGGCTCCCAATTTTCTTTCCAATATGTATTGCGTGAGCGGATATTTGGATTTCTCATTTCGTCCCATTCTGTTTGTGATACGTATATTTTTGCATTTGGAAACGTCGGGATAAGCTTTTCCCTTTCCCATTTCGTTAAACCAGATGCATGATCAAAATGAAGATGCGTCATAAGAACATACTGAATATCTTCCGCTTTCAAACCAAGCTGAGCGAGCGATTGTTCAACTGATGACTCTTCTGTCACTCCTTGATTTCGTTTCATCTTCTCATTCATTTTGTTATTTCCCATACCTGAATCTATGAGCATATTGCCATCTTTCGTTTGCAGCAACAATGGATCTGTTCGTAAATAAATTTGATTTTTATCGTTATGACTATATTTACGTGACCAAAGCGCTTTCGGCACAACACCAAACATCGCTCCGCCATCTAAATGCGTATTTCCTCCTCGCAGCCATGTCACTTGTATCTCTCCAATTTGTAGATGTTCCATTTTTTGTATGCCCCCTTTCACTCCATATTATCACACAATTCAGAAAAGGTGGTTTACTAGAAGGAATTGAAGTAAAATTTATGGAACAAGAGCCGCCTTTTCGACTGCTCTTGTTTTTTGAAATAGGAAATATTCGTTTTTATAATTCCTGAACATATAAAACTATTAAAATGTTTTTATTAATTCTATTAATAGTACGTAAATAGTCCAAGCTTTTTCTCTATACTACGAATATTTTATTAGAGGGAATTGATTATATAATCAAAAAAAATATACGGAAAGAAGGTTTTTTATGGGTTCAAATGACTCTATATGCGACTTATGTAAAGAATTTGGGAGAATCTTAGGTGGATCTGCAACAGTTACTCCAGAAGGGGTATGCTTAGTACAAAAGTTTCGTGATATTAAATTTACTATTCTTGGACGTAGAACACACTCTCCACTGGTTAACCCTCAGTTTTTTTCGTTTGAAGATCTTGATAGGAAAGGAAATGCGTTGAATTTAGGGGAAACAGTTCTTTTACAAGAAGAGGTTAACCCATTATTAACTGAACTTCGAAAAAGAGACATTATCGTTACAGCACTTCATAACCATTGGTTATTTGAAGAACCACGGGCTATGTATATGCATTTTGAGTCAATTGAACCACCATTAGAGTTTGCTAGAAAAATAAGAGAAGCATTTAAAGTATTAAAAAGATAATTTGACTTTATTTATATCAGGGAGGAATTCTTATCGATCCTCCCTGGTTCTGTAAGGACATTTCTAACTTTTTTACATAATAGTTCTTATATCAGATCCTCATAGCAAGCTGATTTACTCCCTTAACATAAGTTATATAAAAGTCATAATAATAGATGTACATTCCATTTCTAAAAGGAATGATTAGTCCTAACGAAGATGCCTTGTTCACCTAACAGCACTGAACCTGTCATTCCTTTTTCCCTCATTGGCTTATGAAATTCTTAACTATTTGTTTTCTCCTACTAGCTATATCAATTAACCCTTTTTATATGCAAAAAAAGAATCGAGACGTAATCGAGGATAAAAAAGCTCATTCACTAACGAGCTGTTATGCGCAAGAAATAAGATGAATGGGGAATTATAATATCGTTTCCTAATATTTCACTATACATCTAAAGGAGAGTTAATCTATGCATAAGTGGAAATATATTATAATTACTTTTTTAGTTGCTGTTATAATTTATAATTTTACTTCACCCCCCTCAATTCAAGCGATGGAGAACTCTTCTTCTCCGAATTACAATCATTCAACAAATCATTTACCGCAGCAAGTAAACTGGAAACTAGTTGAGAAAGCAATGGGGCAATCAGGTGCGATGAGGCCAGGTGAAGTCTTTTATATCAGCCTTCCACGTAATGATTTACAAGTAAATGTCCAAGGAATACCAATCCGGCCTAGTTTAGCCTTGGGAGGCTGGACAGCTTTTAAACAAATGGGTAATCAAACGATGGTTATGGGTGATTTAGTTCTTACGGAAAATGAAGTTCAACCTGTCATGAATCAACTTTTTCATCAAGGAATTCAAGTTTCTGCACTACATAATCATTTGCTGGGAGAGTCACCGCGTATTATGTACTTGCACGTTAAGGGGTATGGTGATCCAGTTCAATTAGCTAAAGCGATTAGATCCGCAATGGAACTAACAACAATACCATGGAACAACAAATTACCGAATGATTCGCATGCCTTTTCCATTGATAAACAGAAGCTTGATAAAATATTTAGACAGAAAGGTACAGTTAGTGGTGGTGTTTATCACGTAAGTATTCCCCGGTTAGACAAAATCATGGAAAATGGCATGGAAATTCCTCCTGCTATGAGGATAGCAACAGTAATCAATTTTCAGCCGACGAAAAACAAAAAAGCTGCCATAACTGGTGATTTTGTACTTACTGCTGAAGAGGTAAATCCTGTTGCAAGTACGTTACGTAAACATGGTATTGAAGTAACTGCTTTACATAATCACATGTTAACCGAGAATCCCCGACTATTTTTTATGCATTTTTGGGCAAATGACGATCCAATCAAATTAGCTAAAGCACTGCGTGAAGCCATAGACAAAACTCATAGTATGTAGACTGTTTCGTTCGAATGCTAAATTGGATTTCAATTAGAAAAACAGATAAAGTGAAACTTCCATCAGTGGGGGGTTTTCTTCATCCCCCACTGATGGTTAGTTGAACCAATCGGGCTTTGACGGGCAGTTATCCCCCACCTATCCTCTTAATCTTGAGATGGGGGGTCTTACTGCCCGTTAATGCGGGATAAATTCATAAAAAACGCTATTCTCTCCGTATGTTTCCACAAAAGAATAGCGTTTTTTTATATAAATACAAACTCGTTTTAATACACTAAATCAAAGTATGCCCACCTTCAACATGAAGAACCGTTCCCGTAACAAAACCGTTCTGCATCGCATATAGTACAGCTTGTGCTACATCTTCCGCTTGACCTACTCGCCTTGCAGGAAGTTTATTTCCTAAGTCAGTGTAGAATTTGTCGCGTACTTCTTCTGCCATTTTACTCCGTGACGGCGTATCAATAATTCCAGGAGAGACAACATTCACACGAATAGGAGCAAGCTCTAACGCTAACGTTTGGCCAAGATTAGAAACAGCTGCATTGACTGCACCGAGCGTTGCCGATCCAACCATAGATTTATAAGCAACAACTCCAGAAAATAAAGTGATGGAGCCATTAGTAGCAATCTTTGGTGCACCATATTTTGCAGAGTAGAATTGTCCCCAAAATTTGTTTTCAAACAACTGACGTGCTGCGGCTGTATCTGTGTCGATAAAGGAACCTCCTGATGTTTCTGCTGCCGTAACAACTAAATGATCAATCGTACCTACTTGTTCAAAAAAAGACTGAACTTGTTGTTCTTGCGTTGTATCAAGCGTATAAGCAGTCACGTTTCTTCCTAACTGATCCGTCGCTCTCTGCAACTTTTCCTCTGAGCGACTAGCAATGATAACTTCAGCTCCTTGCAAGAGTGCAAGTTTCGCTGTTTCTAAACCAATACCAGAACTTCCACCAATAATTACAATTTTTTTATTGCTTAACATGTTCATTTCCCCCAGTTTTTCTAATTTTGTTTTGCTGAGATTATTGTATTTTTAAAACTTTCTTTTTGGAAGTAGTGATATTTAATACACATAGTTACATTTTAGAAAGTTTCTTTTTTGACAAGAAATGTACGCACAAAAAAATTGTTTTTCATAATAAAAAAGGACCCCATGGTCCTTTTTTATCTACATTCAAATTTTTTCATAATGTTAATCCAAATCGCTTTAATTCAATGAAAATATGTTCTAAACGTATTCCCTTGTCAGTTAATGTGTATTCGACACGCGGTGGAACCTCTGGGTATACCGTTCTTTTCACAATTCCTTGTACTTCAAGTTCCTTCAAACGAAGTGAGAGGGTCTTCGGACTAATTCCATCCATCGATTTTTGTAAATCACTAAATCGCATCGTTCCTTCAATAAGAAGATCTCGAATGATTAAAAAAGTCCATTTTGTCCCAATTACATCGAGTGTTTTCGCAATGGGACAAATTTGTCCTGGTGTTCCTTTTGTTAATTTAATTGGCTCCATATTCTCCATTAAAACACGCTCCTGAAAAAAATTTTTTATGATTTTCCTTTATGCTATCACAATTCTATCCTTACGGTAACTATATGAAATAAATATCACTACTTCCCAAAAGAAATCAACTATATATAAAATATCAATAGCGACTAGACGCTATCTCTAAACTAAGGGGGATAAATAAAATGAAAAATATACTAATTATCAATGGTCATCAAACATACAGATCAGCGGAAGGAAAACTAAACAAAACATTAACGGACAACATGGTGAATATATTAAGTCCCGAGAATCCTGTACAAACAACAGTCATTCAAAACGGATATGATATCGAAGAAGAACAAAGTAAATTTTTATGGGCTGATATTGTAATCTACCAAACACCTATTTATTGGTTTAATGTTCCAGGATTACTGAAAACATACATGGATGAGGTATATGCTTACGGATTATTTTTCAAAGGCTCCGAGCAATACGGAAGAGGCGGCTTATTAACTGATAAACACTATATGTTTTCAACTACGTGGAATGCTCCTGAAAAAGCATTTAACGATCCAGCACAGTTCTTTGGAGGAAAAAGCTTAGAAGAAGCACTCAATCATTTACACCGGACGCAAGAGTTTATCGGAATGAAGCCTTTAAAGAGCTTCGCTTGCTATAATGTAATAAAGAACCCTGATGTTGATAAATTTGTATCTGAACTAAATACACATCTAGAAGGAGTATTACCACTTTAATTTACTTTCACATTAGAAAAGCCCCCCTCAGAAGATCTGAAGGGGGCTTGCAAATTATAATCAATTTTCATACGTATCCCAGTTGAACTCTTATTACTTAATCGTTCCCATCGAACCAACTTTTACACTTACCTTAACATTTACATCCCCCTCTGCCAATGCCTTACCCCATTGATTTTGGACTTTTTTCCACTCTGGATATGTGTAAGTTCTTGCATATGTACCAAGTCCAATAGGGTCGATTTCGGCAGCTTGTATTTTCTTTATTAAATCCTTAAAATCAGCTTCCAGCCTAGTTTCAATAGCTTTTTGCAGCTTTGCCGCGTCCTTTCTTATATTGAACGGAAAAAGCCGTTCTGTAATGGCGATTCTCATCTTTACATCTATATTAAATATAAAATGACTGTCATATTTTACTTTTGTCTTTATCTTGATTTTTTGAGCAGTAAAGCTTATCCAATCTTTATTATGGTCATCCGATTTCGGCTTGATTGGAAGTGTAAATAGAAACTCACCTTTATTTTCGTGCTGTAAAATGCGTAATAATCTGTTTTCATCCGGTGTTAGTGTTAATTTATATCTGCCTTTTTCGTCCAACAGCGCTGTTCCTGTCACCCATACTCTATTCTTTTTTTTCATCTCGGTAATACTCGCTGTCATCCCTTTATCTTTCGTTTGTTGATGAAATTTTTGAAGAGTTGTTTTTACCGTGACATTTCTCATATAGGCGGTATCAACTAGTTTTGCTAAATACAAAGGGAGCCGAGGCTTATCTTTTGGATTATAAAAAATTACGTCCGAAACAGGTCCATCTACAGCGACAATTCGTGCAGTAACCGTATTTTTTGGATCACGGTAAAATGGGTCAAGATAATCTTCCCAGTTTTTTCGTTTCAGCAGCCGTTTCCCAATTAAAAAGACTTGCGTTTTGCTTCCCGATGTTAGCGCCATAACCGTAGCATCGAATTTCTCTCTAGAATTTCGAACCGTAACAGATTTCACACCAGTATTTTCTTCTTTCATCTTTGCTTCTTTATTAAACACAGGACTTGACATGTATACCAATAAGTTATTATCGCGATCTAAATCAATACCAAGTATAAGAGTAAGGGAAACATCTTCAACATTTGTTTGATCAAAGCATCCAGTCATGGTGAACGTCAATAACAAAATGCAGCATAGTACCTTCCTTTTCAATGTATTCCCCTCCGGCTATACTTCTCATATACCCAGCTGTACATCCATAAAACCACAGGTGATATATACGTCAATCCTAATCCAGCATTTGATATGGCTTGTTGCCAAACCTCAGATTCATTCCAAGTAGGATGAGTCCAAAATATGAAACCGATAATGCACAATAATAGAACAATGACGTGAGAGCTATGATCTTCTTTTCCAAGTAATTGACTAGAACAAAATACAGCGCAGTATATGCAAGGGACCCAGGCTGTGGAAACAACAATTAGGTAAGCAGCCAATAAAACCATGTCAAAACGCTCCAAAAAACGAAATTCAATTACTTTAAATAAGTTTAGTACTGGTTGATTAAATTCTGTAATGCTATCAGGGCTAAAGTAAGCAAAACAAACAAGAGTAGCAAACAAATAGAATAACATCGTCAAGGTATTTGCAATAACAAATCCATGGACCGCGTACTGCTTTTTTTGTAAAAAAGGATACAAAAAGAACGTAATATCAAATCCTAAATAGGCAAAAATAGTAGTTGGCACAGCTGTCAATATCGGATTCCATCCATCCTTCAACAATGGAAAGAAAGGCAGCCAACTCCAGCCACCTCTTAGCGGTATCAAAAAAAACACCGGAATCCAAATCATCATATAAAAAGCGAGTTCGCAGTATCGTCCTATAATACGAAGACCGTTGCGTACAACAAGAAAAATAGGAATTGAAAACAAAGATATAATGATATAGTCAGGCGTTTTCGGAAGAAGCCACGCCTTAAGATAAAGCATAGCGTTCACAAGAACGATACCGGAATAACAAGCGAAGTATATCGTGTAAATAACAACTAGTGCTTTCCCAACTATTTTTCCAAACAATCGTATAAGAATGTCATAAAACGTGTCTTCTGGATATCTTGCAGATGTTTTAACGATAAAAATACCAGATATTGTGGAGAATACCCAACCAATAAGTATAGCTATCCATCCATCTGTTCCAGCTTTTTCTGCAAGCACTCGTGGGAGAGCTAAAACTCCAGTTGCCACCTGCATTCCATTAATTAAAAAAATATACTGCATAAGAGTGATGTCATTATAGGCATACTTTTTCATAGTTTCACCTTTTATTGTGGTTTTTTCCTTGGCGAATAGATTGAATAGCTCCCGTACCTTTAGAGCGGCTTCTCATTGCCCATAGAGGAAAGCGTACAAAAGCATCCTTCATATCTGCAAAACGAAACGGTGCTAACGGAGTCCCATAAGGGGTACCTAGCGATTCAAGACTGATGAGATGTGCAATTAATGTCATCCACCCGATAACAAGTCCTACAATTCCAAACAAGGCAGCTGATATCATCATAGGAAACCGTAAAAACCTGATTGCTGCCCCCATATCATAATTCGGAATGATAAAAGAAGCGATGGCTGTAACAGCAACAACAATAATCATAATGTTACTTACAATTCCGGCTTGAACGGCCGCCTGTCCAATGATAATCCCGCCTACAATTCCAACTGTTTGACCAATCGGAGTGGGTAGCCGCAAAGCTCCTTCCCTCATCATTTCTAAAGTCATTTCCATAAGCAGTGCTTCCATAACTGGAGAAAATGGTACGCGGGTTCTTGATTCTGCAATAGATAAAAAAAGCTCCACAGGAATGACCTCAAAATTAAAGGAAATAAACGCAACATAACTCGCAGGCAAAAATAGAGCAATCAAAAAAGCGAAGAAACGAAGTATCCGAATAGACGAGGCAACTAACCAGCGTGTCCCGTAATCATCAACTCCTTGAAAAAAGGATATAAAATTTGTCGGAGCAATCAATACATTTGGAGAATGATCCACAACAACTACAAACCTTCCCTGGAGAATGTGAGATACAGCTAAATCGGGTCTTTCAGTTAATATAAATTGAGGAAACGGTGAATACGGATTATCTTCAATGAACTCGATAAGTTCACCCGTACTAATGACAGCGTCCACCATAATATCTTGAATCCGTGTTTCCAATTCTTCCAGTACTTCTTCGGAAGCTACATCTTTCAAATATAAAATGGAAATCCTCGTTTTGCCCCGCATACCAATTGTAATCTCTTTTAACATTAATTCTCGATGAGGAATATATCTCCGAATCAATGCGATATTTTGACTTCCAGTTTCTACAAACCCTTGATGAGCACCTTTTAGTGATATTTCATTCCTAGAATCTTCAATATTTCTTTGCGGCCATCCTTTCGTATCTAATTGATGCGCTGTAGTTTGGCCATGAATAAATAAAACGCTATCTCCTTCCAAAATAGCACTTTCAATTTTGGTCCACGTATCGACGACTTTGACCTGCCCTAATGTAATGGGCAGATCCGTGTTAGGATTACGGGCACTATTCATCAAAGGACTTAAAACATGATTTTGAATCGATTGCTTGTCCGTTAATCCAGACAAATAGACTAAAGCTGCTTCTAATCCATCGACTGTGATTGGAAACGGACGAATGACCAAATCAGGAGATTGACAGAAGAGTTGCTGAAGTTGAGCTATGTTTTTAGATAAATTAACGTCCAAGGGAGAATCTTCTATGTCTTTTTCCTGAAAATGAGTATTATTGTTTATTTGAAGAGACTTTGAATTACGTCTACCTTTTAATGGTTTCAGAAAATTAAACATAAACTCCATCCCTTTCTACATTTCATAACTATTTTTTATTATGTATTCTTTAAGGGAAAATATTCTAATAACCATTCTGGCTCATTATTCACGAACTAATGGTACTCTTAATCAAATCCTCAAAACAAAAAGCATTTCTTTCTGTATGTATAATAGAAAGAAATGCTTTTTTGTTTTAGGGATAAAATAAATATTTTTAATTATTTTCGATTTTTATCTTTTTATTTCGTTCTAATTGAGCTGTAATACCAGTGCGGTCAATTTGAATCCAATACTCTACAATTTTCCCGCCTTCTACACGATACACCGCGCTAGCTAACTGAATGATAGGAAGTCCGGTTGGCTGAAATCCATCAACTTCACCAATATGAGTACCTGTTTGTTTCCATCGAACATATACACGATCTTGTTGAGATACTAACAATTCTTGAATTTCTAAAGTAAACGTACCATAGGCATCCAACATCTCTTGTACATGATCCGCATAATCCATAGGAGATCTTTCAACTGTTACTTCATCTTCAGCTTGAACTTGATGAGCCAACACTTTTTCTGCCATAAACTCTGTTACTAGATGTAGATTACGTCCTGAACGTATTTCTTCAAAAAATCTTCTAACTATAATCTCAGGCATCATATAACAATCGCTTCCTCTCAGTATTATTTTCTATGAAAATAACAAAAAACACCTCATTTTGCAAATGAGGTGTTTTTGTATGTCGAATGGTCTTTATGTTGTGTCGAAGCGCTGATATATTCGTCCCAAGCTACTTACTCTATTTTCCACTATACACCTTCGGACAGTCATTTCCAGTCGGTTCATAAAAACAATGATTCTTATATTGTCCTGCATGAGGTTGATCCCACCACGTAGGAGGACAATCGCCAACTGGACGAAAAAACCAAAGAGAATATACACCTGGCCATATACGAGCATAATTCAAACATTTTCTTGCCATTTCTTTGTCGCTCTCTCTTGCTCGTTGATAGAAATACCCTTTCGTCACTGCTTCAAATCCGCCTGGCTGCTGATACACCATTTGTTCAATATTTGTAATTTGTTTAAAATCCAAACAATCGCACATTACACGATTCACACCAACTGTTCCTACTGCCATCATCCCTTGTTGCCCTTCACCTTCTGCTTCCGCTCTCATAAGACGAGCAAGTAAATCGACATCACTTTCTGAATAGGCAATTCTCGTCACTTTTATCCCTCCGTTCTCCCTATAACTATATGCAGCAAGGAGCATTTGTTTAAAAAAGACATGTTCTAAATAAGAAAAAACCCGAATAGGTTAACTTGTCTGCTACTCGGGTTACAGTATAATAAATGATCTAATTATTTAACTCTTTGACGAAAGAATAGGATTCCACCTAAAACAAACAATATCAAAACTTAACTGTTTGCTGGGACTCATAATGTCTACATTCAACTACGAGTCCTAGCAAATTGTTTGTTATTCGCAATTTTAAAATTTTTTCGGTGATAAAATAGTTCCCATAAGTTTTGTAAGTAAAAAAACTAGTTACAAAACTGGCTAAATAAACAATTTGGGAGACACTCCCACTATTTCACAATCCCTCCCATATATGCCGAAATATCAACGTTTAATGCTTGTGCTAAACGCATACCATACTCTCGATCTGCACGGAAGAAGTTACAAATCGCAAGCAATTTTGTTTGTTCATGTACATCTTTTAAATCATTTGTTAAGTTCGCAATTAAGTTATCTTTTTCTTCTTGAGAGAATGAACGATAACGCTCACCGGCTTGTTGGAAATCGTTTGGCTTCTCAATTTTTTCACGAGTTACATAACCTGTAAGTTTCATAGTTGAATCTCGATACGCTGGATCTTCAGTTGGATTTTCAGTATGACGACTTGGTTCGTAATTGATTGTGGATGATTGTTGATTTACTTGCATGAAACCATCACGTTGTTGATTATGAACAGCTGCATACGGACAGTTTACAGGTATTTGTAAGTAATTTGCTCCTAAGCGATAACGCTGTGTATCCGGATAAGAGAATAAGCGTCCTTGTAATAATTTATCCTCAGATGGTTCAATACCAGGCACAGTTGCACTCGGTGAAAATGCCGCTTGCTCTACTTCTGCAAAGAAATTTTGCGGGTTACGATTTAATGTCATTGTACCTACTTCAATTAATGGAAAACGGTCTTCTGGCCATATTTTTGTTGGATCTAGTGGATCAAACTCTAAAGAATCCATTTTATCTAGTTCCATGACTTGTACATGAAGATCCCATTTTGGATAATTCCCATGCTCAATCGCATCAAATAAATCACGAGTTGCATGGTTAAAATCTTTTCCTTGCATTTGTTCTGCCGCTTTCGCATTAAAGTTACGTACACCTTGTTGTGGCTTCCAATGATATTTTACGTACACAATTTTTCCATCTTCGTTTACCCATTTAAATGCATGAACACCGAAGCCCTCCATTTGACGGTAGTTTGCAGGTGTACCGTAATCAGAGAATACCCATGTTAGCATATGAGTCGATTCTGGTGATAACGTCATGAAATCCCAGTAACGATCCGGTGTTTGAATATTTGTATCAGGTGCTGGTTTTAAAGAATGAACCATATCAGGGAATTTGATTGCATCACGAATGAAAAATACAGGTAAATGATTACCAACAAGATCATAGTTTCCTTCTTCTGTATAGAACTTTACTGCAAAGCCTCTTGGATCACGAGCTGTTTCTGGAGAACCTTGGCCATGGATAACAGTTGAAAAACGAACAAATACAGGTGTTTCTGTTTCTTCCTTCTGTAAAAATGCTGCTTTTGTATATTCTTTCATACTATTTTTTGTTACGAAAATACCATGGGCACCAGCACCACGCGCGTGTACCACACGCTCAGGAATACGTTCGCGATCAAAATGAGCTAACTTTTCTACTAAATGATAATCCTCTAATAAGACTGGTCCACGGCGACCTGCTGTGCGAGAATTTTGATTATCTCCTACAGGAGCACCTTGGTTTGTTGTTAAACGATTATTAAGATTCATTTCTGAAATCCTCCTTTTAAATAAAAATTATTTATTTAAAATTATTATAATCTAATTATTATTAAAAAGTGACTCCATTGTCAATTATTTATATAAAGATTTTTTCACTTTTTAAAAACTATTACTACTAAATAATGAATAAATACATCTTAGTCATCTCGCATATCTACTCTTTTCTATTCAAAAAAGCTGTCTCAAAGGGTCATTATTCAACGACCTTTTGAGACAGCTTACATGTACAGCTTTATTTTATTTTCATCAATACAACGCAATTTACTTACCGGTCTTCCTACCTGCTGATAAACCATTTCATTTTCTAAAACTCCGATTTCAATTAAAAATATGACATACTTTCGAATAGACACCCTTGAAATTCCAACTAATTGTGCCATTTCATCTGTTGTAAATGCGTTTCCACGGAGCGATTGGATCTGTTTCCAAATTAACTGCAATGTTTGCTTTGTTAATCCTTTTGGAAGTTCTTTACTTACGTGAGATTCTACTTTTTCTTTTTGTAAAATCAGTGCATCTAGTTCAGATTGATTAATCTTTTGTTGCGCCTTCATAAATCTAAATTTCTCACGATATGCAGTTAACGCTTCCTTAAAACGTTCAAACGTAAATGGTTTAATTAAATAGTCGACAACTCCATACTGCAGTGCTTTTTTAATACTTGCCATATCATGTACTGCTGAAATCATCATAACATCAGTTTCTTTTTCTTTATTGCGGATATGCAGTAACAATTCAAACCCTGTATCACCAGGCATAAAAATATCAAGCAGTATAAAATCTATATGAGATTCCTCTAATATTTGTACTGCTTCGTTTACGGATTTAGCTATATGAACAAGTTCAAATCCTCCCACTTGTTCTAAATAATGCTTATTTAGCATCGCCACCATTGGGTCATCTTCTACAATTAAAACTTTGATCATTTTCCTATCTCATCCCTACTTTTATATGGTATTTCAATTGTAATGGTCGTTCCCTTTCCTAAGACGGAATCGATATATATATTCCCTTTTATGCGCCTTATGCTTTCATTTACAAGATATAAACCATACCCTCGATTTTCACCTTTTGTGGAATATCCTTTGACGAATATTTTATCCACTTCTTCTTTCGGAATTCCATTTCCTGTATCGGTAACTTTAATAATCAATTTATCATGATATTGGACGGAAACGTGTACTTGCTTATATTCACAACTCGCCACCGCATCTAGTGCATTATCAATTAAATTTCCTCCAATTGTAATGAGCTCATGAATCAATCTCTCATCATCTGGATCTGGTAAATACGAATCCTCACTTATAGTCAGTTCTATCCCCTTTTCTCTCGCATAGCTAAGTTTGCCAAGCATAAACCCTGCAAACACGGGATTTTTTATTTTCCTCATCACACCGCCAATTTCATATTGATGCTCTGATACCATGCTACTAACATACGTCTCTAATTCTTCATAATTTTTCATATGTGTTAGCCCTAATACAACGTGCATCTTATTCATAAATTCATGAGATTGTGCTCGTAAAGCCTCTGCATATAGTCGAATACCCGTTAACTGCTCTGCTAATTTTCTCATTTCCGTTTTATCACGAAATGTTGCAATGACACCAACAATTTCACCCTTTACGTATAACGGAACTCGATTCGTAACAATTGTAATCCCATGTAGACTTTGTTCCTCATCGAACTGCGCTGCTCCCGTTTGTAATACTTCTTTTATCCTTGTGTTCGGCATATACTGCTCAATGTCTTTACCAATACACTCTTCTTTAATTCCGCTTTTCTCAATTAATCGTTTCGCTTCGTTATTAATTAAAGTAATCCTCGCATCTTTATCAATCGCAATAATTCCTTCTTTGACGGATTGTAGCATCGTATTCCGCTCTTCTAAAATTTTTGAGATTTCACTAGGTTCGAGGCCAAATAAAATTTTCTTAATATGTCTAGCTAATAAAATAGCACCTATAATACCAACTAAAATTCCAACACTAACACCGATGTAAATAATATGTCTACTCTCCTTAACCCTTTCTTCCACATTATCAGCTGAAATTCCAACAGCAACAACCCCGATTTGTTCTTTCGCTTCAGAAAAAATCGGTACAAATACGCGCATAGATCTCCCTAATGTCCCTTTTGCCATTGATACATGTTCTTTTCCTTTCATGGCTAAGCCTTCATCGCCCCCTACAAAATGTTGGCCGATCTTCTTAGGATCTGGATGAGACTTTCTTATTCCATTCATATCCATGACTACGATGAATTGAACATCTGTATTTTTTAAAAGTCTATTCGTATACGTTTGAATCTCAGATACATCTTTTCTTCCCGCTAAAGCATCGATTACGAGCGGTGAATTTGCTGTAATACGTGCAACTGCTTTAGCTTTTTCCATTTGGCTCTCTTCTGTCATACGCTCGACATGATGACTAATTAAAATATCTGTTACAAGCAAAGACAATATGACAACCGTACACACCAGCAATGTAATCGTTGGCCATAAACCTAACAAGTTTTTTCTTTTTCTCATCTCTCTATTTTCTCCCTTATTTCTTCTATACCGCATGAAAAATCTATATTTACTTATTCTCTTTAATAAAAAAAACACTTTTTATAAGTAAAATCATCTACATTACTTTACTAGTTTTAATACAAATATACTATAGTTCCAAAAGGTCCATACAGACTTCTAGATTTTGGTACAAAAATAGAAAAAGGAGCATAAAGTAAAATTTCCATTCGGAGATGCTTTTCCTCCGAATGGTTAGTTAGTTGAACCAATCGGGCTTTAACGGGCAGTTATCCCCCATCTATCTTCTTCGGATTCCTCACAATCTTGAGGTGGGAGTCTTACTGCCCACGAATAGCGAGATAAAATTTGCTGAAAAGCTACTTGACACCCGAGTGAATTATTTTTAAAACAGTGTAAAATTACACTCTAGGAGATTTGAAACTATGAAGCAAAAAAACATGTATAGATTATCTCTCATACAATTACTTGCTTTCGTACTTAACCTATTTATCTTCTCCTCAACCATACGATTTTTACCTTGGTTTATTGAAGATGCTGTAGGTTGGTTTGGGGTCCTTATTACTGCTCCCTTACTATTAATTATTGCTGTAATGATGATATATCTTCAGGAAAGTAAAGGGTATGTGATATCAAGAACGAAAAAAATCATTCCTTTTATTGCATCAATTTTTTCAATCTGTATCGTATTATTAAATATCACAGACTTATCTGTTATAACAGCTCTTATATTTAACTTTGGAATGATCATTATAACTGTTATATTTTTGTTACAAGATTTCTTCACACTTAATAAAAGTTAAGATTTTGAGTATAGATTCAAAAGAGTGCGAATTAGAACACTCTATTTCCAAAGATTATACTAGTGGTGATTTTAAACAAACAAAAAAGATATCCATGAGTAGCAATGGATACCTATTTAATTTAACAAGCCAAGAAAACAACAAATTATAAAGTGAAACTTCCATCAGTGTGGGGGCTTTATCCCCCACTGATGGTTAGTTGAACCAATCGGGCTTTTACGGGCAGTTATCCCCCACCTATCTTCTTCGCTTTTCTCTGAATCTTAAGGTGGGGGGCTTACTGCCCGTTAATGCGGGATAAAGTGAAACTTCCATTCAAAGTTTCACTTTATTGTTCTATAGAATAGTTTGGCATCGTTGTGATTTGCGCCACTCCTGATTGAATAGCTGCTTTTGCTACCGCAGCTGCTACGCTTGGTACAACTCTTTTATCCAGTGGATTTGGAATGACGTAATTTGCATTTCGTTCTTCATCCGTAATAATGTTAGCAATTCCGTACGCCGCAGCTAATTTCATTTCCTCTGTAACATCTGTTGCACGGACATCTAATGCACCGCGGAATATACCTGGAAATGCCAATACATTGTTCACTTGGTTCGCATAATCAGAGCGGCCTGTTCCAACAACAGCTGCTCCGGCTTCCAGCGCATCCTCTGGGAATATTTCTGGTACTGGATTCGCCATTGCAAACACAATTGGATTTGTATTCATTGTCTTCACAAGTTCTTTTGTTAATACGTTAGGAGCAGATACACCGATAAAAATGTCTGCGCCGTGAATCGCTTCTTTTAATGTTCCATGTACATGTTCACGGTTTGTTTCTTTAGCAATCTCGATTTGTGCTGGGTTCATCCATGACTCTCCTTCACAAACAACCCCTTCTAAACTTACTAATGTCATATGCTGTGCGCCTGCTTTTAATAACAATTTACCAATCGCAATCCCTGCAGAACCAGCACCATTAATGACGATCTTTACTTCATTCATCGTTTTATTTACCACTTTTAACGCGTTAAGCACCGCAGCTAAAACAACAATTGCTGTTCCGTGCTGATCATCATGGAACACTGGAATATTCGTTTCTTCTTTTAAACGCTTTTCAATTTCAAAACAACGCGGTGCTGCAATATCTTCTAAATTAATACCTGCAAATGTAGGCTCTAAATTTTTAACAATGGTTACGATTTCATCTACATCCGTCGTTCCAAGACAAAGCGGAAATGCATCGACATTCGCAAACGTTTTAAATAAAATACTTTTTCCTTCCATAACAGGCATAGCTGCTTTCGGCCCAATATCGCCTAATCCAAGCACTGCCGTTCCATCTGAAATAACCGCAACCATATTACCGCGTGCCGTATAATCGTAAGCTGTTTCTTCATCTGCAGCAATCGCCTTACAAGATTCAGCTACACCTGGTGTATATGTCAAACTTAAATCATCTGCTGAATTCACTTCTACTTTACTTGTAATTTCAATTTTTCCTACTAACTCTTTATGAAGCAATAATGAACGTTCCTTAATTTGACTCTCTAACATAGAAATAATCTCCTCCTAATTTGACAAGCTAGCTACGTCTTTACATAGCTAGCTTGTCTGCATACATTACGAAAACATTTTTAATAAAATTGATGCTGTTACAACCATCGCTGCTCCGCCTAAACGTGTTGAAATTTGTGCAAATGGCATTAATTCCATACGGTTTGAAGCTGATAAAATCGCAACGTCTCCTGTTCCACCTAATCCGCTATGGCATCCTGTTACAATCGCAGATTCAACTGGGTACATTTTCATGACTTTTCCAACAAGAAAACCAGACGCTATCATTGTTACTACTACTGATGCACACACCGCAACATATCCAACTGAAAGAACAGCTGCTACATCTTTTAACGGAATGTATAGCAATCCTAAACCAACCATTAATGGCCACGTTAAGCTTGTCGAAATAAATTTATATAAGTGATATGCACCTTGCTCCATTTTTGCTGGCATTAATTTGAAGTATTTTACAAGTGCTGCTGAAAAGATCATAATGATTGCCCCTGGAATACCAATAAATTTAGAAGCCAATCCACCGAAAATAAAGAACGTACATGCAATTAATAAACCTGCTCCCATTAATGAGAAGTCAATTGGTTTTTCTGTATTTTGTTCTTTTAATAATTCATCTTGATCACCTGTTCTTACCAACATACCATTACCGCTAAGCTCTGGTTTTTTCTCACCTAATCGCTTCATATATCCAGCACCTACAATCGCAAACATATTTCCGATAACCGCTGCTGGAATAAGCTGAGATACAAATGTTGCTGATGATTGATGTAAAATGTCACTGTAAGCTAAGGAAAGTGGTAAAATACCTTCTCCGATACCACCGCTCACAATTGGCACAATTATAAAGAAGAATGTTCGCTTCATTTCAAATCCAAATAATGATCCAACTAATAATCCAACTGCAATAGAAGCGAGTGTTCCTACAACTAACGGAATAAACATGCGAATAAAGCCTTGCACTAACACTTTACGGCTCATTCCTAAAACACTTCCGATTACTAAACAAGAAATATATAAATATAAAAAGTTCGATTTTTTCATTAACATATTCACAGCATCCATTGAAGCTGGGTTCATCCAATTAAAGAACACAAGTAATGAAGGAATAAATAATGAAAGAATTGCTGGTCCACCAATGTTCTTTAAAATTGGAATTCTCATTCCGATATCACCTAAGAAAATTCCCATAATCATAATAACTGCAAATCCACCAATCATATCAGCAGGCAACTTATTATATACAGACGCTCCGTAAATAACAGCCGCTAGCACGATATATAAAGGCAATGGTATAACACCAATTTTTATATTCATGATTTTTGAAACGTGTGATTCCTGCTTTGTTTCTACTTTACCTACAGGTGACACCGTTTCCATTTTATTTTGAATCCCCATAGAGGCACCCCCTTATGTTGTTACTTACAATATTAAAACGCTTTCAATAGTAAAAACAGATTTTGTAAGTTATGTAATTGGTTTTGTAATTAAAAAAACGGGATTGGTAAAAAAACGCTATCCTTTTTATATTTCTACAAAAAGAATAGCGTTTTTTTCTACATAAATACGGACTGCTTTATATATATATTATTTCACACCTAACTTTTCTTTTGCCTTCACAGGTAATTCATTCATTGTTACCTCTTCATAACTTTGAATTGATTTCGTTTTGTCATCATATTCACCCTCTACATATACACGAAGAAATGCATGTAATTTCAAATTTTTATTTGCAGAAAATTTAACAGTTACTTCCTTCCCATTATCATCATATGCTTTCAATGTATACCAATACAGCGTATACTTTTCCCCATCTTCACCTTTCGTAGATTCTTCTATTCCGTTCTCTGTGATTTGAACATAATATTCTTTCGTTCCCCATTTTTTAAGATTTAGCACATTATTCTTTTCAGCAACAGCGAATACTGCTACTGAAGATAGTAAAAATAATAGAACACATGTCGTAACACCCACTACATATTTCTTCAAATCGTTCACGCCTTTTCTATGAATTTGCAATGTATTATCTTTTTGTATCGTAAAGGTTTTGTGCGTGATTTGTTATCGATTTAGGTTACGTAAACATTACATTTCTGTAATGGTTGAATCTTTATCACAGATATTATCCAAAAATCCTAATTGTCGAATTAATAGGAAAATTGTCTATTTTTTGTTGATTTATTTTATTTTTAGTGTTACACTTACAATCACAAAGAGAGAGTAACTAAAAACCCTCTGTATTACAAGAAGTATAAATATTCATTTTTTTGCTTGTTTACTCCATTTCCACTTGTTTAACATGTATGTGCAGTTACCACTCTTTCTTTGCTTTGCTGTCCTGTCATATCAAACCAAATACCTTAAACTTTTTAAGGTTATTTGGTTTGATATGTATTTTATCTATTTTTTATAATTTTTGAAATTCAACTAAATTATTAACTCAGAAACTTGTATGTTTTTTACGATACAAAAAGTCCCTTTAGATTTTTTCTGAAGGGACTTTTTTGGGTTTCTAGTTATATCGAGGTATTATAAACAAGTAAAAAGCTAAAAGCTCAAAATACGAACTGTTTTCTGCGTTGCATTTAATTCAATAGTTGCTCCAATTGGCATTGTTACAATAGGATGTGTATGGCAGCAATCAAAATCCACTAAAATAGGGATATCAAGGTCCCCGATTACTTCGAGTAAAATGTCAGATGGTGCTAACCCTGTTCCTTGATCGTCAAACTGTTCATGCTTTCCTAAGATTACGCCGCTAACCTTGTCGAACACACCATTTATTTTTAGGAAACTAAAATGCTTTTCAACGATCGCTGCTGTTTTTTTACAGTCTTCCATCATGAAAATATCTCCCTTATTAATAGCAGGCATATAAGGACTTCCCCATATACTTAACATTGTCGTCAAATTTCCAGCTATTAACCGACCTGTTGCTACACCTTCTTTTACACAAATCCATTCATTCGGATAACTTTTTTTTGGCCGATTTTGTGTCTGCCAATTTAATTGCTCATCTGTCCAAAAAGGATATACAGGATACTCATATGGAAGTGCTTCACTTTTTATTAGCACATCTTCAAATGATAAAAATGTATCATTTACATACGGAGGAAATTCTCCCAATGAAGAAATCAAGGAAGGTCCATAAAATGTTTGAATACCTGTTTTAGCATAAATACCTAATAAAATTGCTGTAACATCTGAATATCCAACAAAAATTTTAGGGTGTTGTTTTATTGCTTCGTAATCTAAATAGGGAAGTAAAGAATTTGAATTACTCCCTCCAACAGACGACATAATACACTTAATCGCTGGATTTCGAATGAGTTCATTCAACTCTTGAGCACGATCTTTTATACTTCCAGATCGATATCCATCATGTTTCCCAGTAAGACTTCCATCAACTATACGAAATCCTTTACTTTCCATAAACTGTTTGGAGCGTTTGAATCTATTAGGCGATGTATATGTACCTGGCAGTGATGGTGAAAAAATACCTATTTGATCTCCTTTGTTTAACTGAAACAATCCTTTTCACTCCTATATATGTATTACCATGTGATATCCACTTATTTAATATAGCCCAATATTAGTTTAAATGCTTCTGATGTAAAGTGAAACTTCCATCAGTGGGTGGGTTTTTCATCCCCCGCTAATGGTTAGTTGAACCAATCGGGCTCTTACGGGCAGTAAGCCCCCCACTCCTCGCTTCTCTCTCAATATCGAGGTGGGGGTCTTACTGCCCGCGAATAGCGGGATAAACCTCAAATTCGATCAAAAGATGTAATTCCAACAATATATTCATGTGCCTAGCTTTCCAGCTTTAGTAACTATATTAAATTCTTATAAGTAGTCTTATATCAGTCTGTAAAATTGTCGAATTATAAAGAAAATTGTCTATTTTTTGTTGATTTATTTTATTTTTAGTGATAAACTCATAATCATAAAGAAAGAGTAGAAAAAAACACCCTATAAGCTTTATATTTTTCTGAAAATTTAGTTTTCAAACCATTTCACTTTCATTGACATTCTTGTGCTTATCTAACTCTTTCTTTTTTCCAAGAAGCTGTCACAAAGCTAGTACTTTGGGGCGGCTTCTTTATTTTATGCAATTAGCTCCTTAAAAAAGAAAAAACCTGCGCATTATTGCGCAGGTTCTGTACGATATTTTGCTTCAACGCGGTAAATACGATTTCCCTTGCTTGAGAATTTTTCTTCGTATTCCGTCATAATGTTGCCTTCAAAATCACTATTGTGAAGGTCTAAGCTAATATACGGCAGCAGCATGCCATATTCTGCCATACTTGTAAGAGAGTATTCGAATAGAGCTTGGTTATCTGTTTTGAAGTGAATTTCTCCGCCCTTTACAAGTACTGTTTCATAGTTACGTAAAAACGTTTTATACGTTAAACGGCGTTTTTCATGACGATTCTTTGGCCATGGATCAGAAAAGTTTAAATAAACGCGATCAATTTCATTCTCCGCAAAAAATACTGTTAAATCTTCTGCGTCTTTATTAATTAATTTTAAATTCGGCACTGCTTCTTCAATTAGTTTATCAAGTGCATCTACAACCACACTTGTAAACTTCTCAATTCCAATATAGTTTACATCGGGATTTGCTTTTGCCATTTCGTACATGAAGCGGCCACGTCCTGTTCCAACTTCAATATGAATTGGGTTGTCGTTACCAAACAACTCTTTCCATTTCCCGTTATGTTCTTCCGGATTTCCAATTACAAACTGCGAATATTCTTTCGTTCGGTCCATTGCATATGGTTTATGTCTTAAGCGCATAGTTCTCTCCCTCTCTGCATTTCAAGATGTGTGTATCAAATAAAAAACCAAGTACGTACGAGCACTCGGTCCGTTTGTTTCTAGTATAAGATTTGCTATTTTGATGGAAACTACAAAGTGTATTACATACAACTTTCATCAGCTCTTCGCTGGCGGTACACTACGCTCGTTTCATTGTTACGATAACAACTGAAAAGGATGTGTCAAAAATGCCACTTAACCATGAACATCAAATGGCAATCTTAAAAGACATCTTAGTCAATCATCAAAGTGATTGCTGTGGAACGGTTTCTGAGTGTGAACAATTAGAACGTCTCATTCAATCATTACTCGTAAATGACAGTGTGAGCAATGAGGTCAAAACGATGCTAAACGATGTATATTACTATAGTCAATCGGGTAAATTGTCTCCTGATTTAGACGGCCATATTTCTGGTCATCAAGAACAACTGTCACAATGGATTACAGGAATGGATAGTTTTTCTTAAATTATTCTGAAGCGAGTAGTTGTATTAAATATTGAAGCCAATATTCTGCTTCTACTTGCTTATTTTTTGCTGTGTACCATTGTACGAAAATCATACATTGCAGTGTAACATACCATTTCATACGGCTTAGCAAAGAATCAGTCAGTTCTAATCCATAATGCTCAAGCCACTCGTGCCATTCATCCCTTGGAATATACCAATGGAGTAGCATTCCAATATCAAGAGCTGGGTCTGCAATAACTGCTCCGTCCCAATCAATCAAAAACAATTCATCATCATCTGTTAATAACCAATTGTTATGATTCACATCGCAATGACAAACAGCAAGATTATCAAATTCTACATGCTGAAGGGACTTTTGTAAATACTGAAGTCCTTTTTGAATGATTTCATTTTGCTTTACATCCTCTTGCAAAGTGAGAAGCACTTCTTCTAATATATCTTGCGCATGCAAGGGCTGTTTACCAAGCTTTTGAATCATATGCAATAACGCCTCAGAAGAATGAATTTTTTTCAGCAATGCTGCAACTCGCTTAGATTTCATATCTTCTGGCTCTAACCTTTGTCCTGGTAGCCACTTTTGTGCCGAAATGACATCGCCATTTGTTAATCGCCTTGTCCAAAGTAGCTTCGGAACAATCCCTTCTGCTGACAATACCGCAAGAAAGGGCGATGAATTGCGCTTTAAAAATAGTTTATGTTGTTCATTATGCGCAATGTAGGCATCTCCTGTCGCCCCTCCGGCTGGTATTACTTTCCACTCTTCTCCTAACAATTGTTCCAACCATTCCATGTTCATTACCCGTTAACAATTCCTTATCTTTTATAGTTATGAAAAGAAACAAACAAGCTGTTCACTCTTTTACTTTATTTTACAAAAACAATAATATATATGGCAACTTATCTGAATAGCCACCTTTGTCAATTCTACATTTATTATATTCGCATCGTCAAGGGTCGATTCGTCACATTTTCGCCAATATATAGGTACTAATCGGTGCAATAACAAATGTATCTCCATCAAATGAAGAAATTGGACTCTCTGCTGCATTTTTATCGTTCGCAAGTACATGCCATACACCGCTATTTGGCAATGAAACAGTTTGCTCTTCTATTCCGTTATGAAAGAATACAACAATTTCTTTCCACTTCCCAAACTGCTGTACATCCTGTAAGTAATACGCGATAACAGAAGGAACCGTATTTAAGAAGGACATATACCGCTTAATCAACTCAGACGACGCAAAACGAAATGCTCCGTGTGATTTTCGAATACGAATCATTCCTTTTATATAGGAAATATTTTCTTCTTCTCGCTCTTTTTGATCCCAGTCCATCTGATTGATGCAATCCGGGGCATTATAACTATTTTCATTTCCTTGTTTTGTACGGTAAAATTCTTGACCAGCATGTAAGAACGGAATACCTTGTGCTAATAATGTCATTGTCGTTGCGAGGCGGTGACGACGTTTTTGCAATTGTTCCTCTTCTTTACTGTTGCTTGCAATCTTATCCCACATTGTCATGTTATCGTGACATTCTACATAATTAATGCTTTGCACGGGCTCTTGAAATAAACTAGACGACTTTAAATAAGGAACACTTCCTGTAAGTAAATATTGGATATGCTCTTTATTTGTTGTTTCACCAAGAGCGTAGCCGCTTTTTTGGACATCAAATGTACTTCCCTTGATTCCATCTCGAAATTGATCATTAAACTGAGCAATATATGGTATTTGGATTGCATTTTGTAACGTTGCTTTCTTATTAGCAGCAAGCGGTGTTTGCAAATCCCATCCTTCACCTAGTAATACTACATGTTCTTTCACTGTATTTGTTTTTTCACGAATTTCGTTCATTGTATCAACATCTAAAATACCCATTAAGTCGAAACGAAATCCGTCCACATTGTATTCTGTTAACCAATATAATACCGAATCGACAATAAATTTACGGACCATATTACGCTCTGATGCAATATCATTTCCAACACCCGTCCCATTTGACGGCATCCCATTTTCATCGTGCCGAAAGTAATATCCTGGTACAAGCCTCTCAAAAGAAGATGTTTCTCTTTCGTATATATGATTATAAACAACATCTATAATAACGCGTAGACTATTTCGATGAAGTGCTTGAATCATTTGTTTACATTCAACAATTCGATTGTACGGATCAATCGGATTTGTTGCATAACTGCCATTTGGAACGTTGTAATATAACGGATTATATCCCCAGTTATACGTTGTGAACGGCTGCTCCTCATCTACTCCAGCATAATGATGAATGGGCAATAGTTCGATATGTGTAACTCCTAATTCCTTTATATAAGAAAGAGCTGTGAACGTCCCATCTTTTCCTACTGTTCCTTCTTCCGTTAAACCGAGGTACTTTCCTTTATTACTCGCACCGCTATTAGGATGAATCGTCATATCACGAATGTGTGTCTCATAAATAATGGCATCCGTCATAGAAGTCATTGGCGGTAACGGTTCATGGTCTTGTACATACGTTTTCGCAAGATTTACGACGATTCCATATGTGCCGTTTAAAGAAACTGATTTTGCATATGGATCAACTGCTTCTCGCCAAATAAGATTAATACAGACAAGAAATGTATATTGAGCACCATCCCAGTCTCCCGACAACTCATAGCACCAAACGCCTTTTTCTTGTCCATTCATTTCATAATCTGTATATACATCGGCGCTTTCATAAATACGAACTTTTGCTTTAGTGGCTGTTGGTGCCCACACTTTAAACTTAGTTTGTTCCTTTGAATAAGAAGCTCCTAAATCGCTTCCCTCGTACATATATAACTCATCAAACTTCGCTGTTCGAATGACAGCACCCATCTGCAAATCTGTTTCTACGCCGCGCTCATCACATATGATATAACACTGATTCAGTGTAATTTGTTCACTCACTTTACATTCATATTTTATTGCATGTGGAAGAGAGATGATACGTTCGATTGAGAGCTCCCATTCATTTGCATCTTGTTTTAAATGGAAGATGCTACTCGTTCCGTACGCATGCGGAAGTAAAATTGTGATTTTATCCATTTCATCTAAATATGCTTCAAACGTACGCTGTATGTTTAACATATGTACTCACATCCTCCCAAGAGACATTCCATTTTCTATAGTATATTCAAAAAATCGGAAAACGTTTTCAAGCTTGTGTCTTCTGTAAAGATATTTCATGGATTGCCTCATACTTCGGTACCTGGTCTACATGAGTTTCATATAAGGTTACTGTTTCGACCTCAAATGTACGCCGCGGTACTACTGAAAGCTGCTTCTCATCAAATTTTTCTTCACCTTTCCATTTACGAGCTATCGTAATGTGAGGGTGATACGGGCGTGTTTCTAATTGAAAACCATTCTGTTCACATATTGTATATACTTGTTTTTGTAAGTCAAACAAAGCCCTTTCTTCTTCCACTCCCACCCAAAAAACACGCGGCTGTTCTTTTCTTCCAAATGTATGACATCCTTGCAATGTAAGTGAAAAACGTGAAATTTTAGCTAGCTGCTGCAAGTCTTGTTTCAGTTTTTCAAGCTGCGTTTCCTCAGCACTTCCTAAAAACGACAGTGTAATATGATAGTCCTCTTTATGCACCCAAGAACGAAACAGGGCGGCTTCTTCTATCGTTTCTTTCCACTCTGCCAACGCGTTCTTTATCTCATTTGGTAATTTCACTGCAATAAAATAATGTCTCGCCATCTTCTCTATCTCCTTTTCCCGGCATTAAACTGTCTAACAAAATACATCCAAGCAGGATTTTTCACTATTATTAGTGTGAAACGTCTTCTTATTCTCCATACATACAAAAGAAGCCGCTCTCCTTGTAGAGAGCGGTTCATGTATTGCTGCTACTATTTCGCTAATTCATAAATAGCATGCGCATAGATAGCTGTCGCTTTTAATAAATCCTCAATTTCAATATACTCATCTTTTTGATGCGCTAATTCTTCTTTTCCTGGGAATAGAGGACCAAACGCAACACCAGCTTCCAATGAACGTGCATATGTACCGCCGCCGATTGCTAATAACTCTGCTTTTTCGCCTGTTTGCTCTTCGTATACACGCTGAAGTGTACGAATTAACACATGATTTTTATCTACGTGATGCGGACGAGAGTCTGACACAATTGTTATAGCAAAGTCCTGTGCACCCACATAATTCGTTAATGTTTGCAGCGTTCCTTCTAAGTTTGTTGTAACTGGATAACGAATATTTAATCCCAGTTTACCGCCCTCTTCTTTCGTATAAGAAAGAAGACCAACGTTTACTGTTAATGGTCCGGTAATCTCATCTGCATAAGCAATGCCAGCTTTTTTCCCAAGCGTATCATTTGTGAATGTTTCTGCCGCTAGGCTAGCAAATGCTGCGCCTTGCTCATCTAAAGAGATTGTCGTTAAGAAGTTCACAAGTGTTAATCCTGCATTTTCTCCTTGTTCAGGCGTAGAGCCGTGTGCAGAAATGCCTTTTACTTGCAATTTAACTGTATTTCCTTCCACAATTGCTTTTCCGTTTTTCTTTGCTTCTTCTACATATTGTTCATACTGACTTGCAAGTTCTGCTGCTTTTTCGCTCGTTACAACAGCTTCTGCAAAATCAGGAACCATATTTAAACGACGTCCAGATGAAAATGATACTAATACATTCTCTCCTGCTGCGTGTTCTTTTTTATTTTGAACAACATATAAATCGCAAATCCCTTTTTCAGCATTAATAATCGGGAAATCTGCATCCGGTGCAAATCCCATCGTTGGCATTTCTTCATGTTTGAAGTAATGATCCACGCATTTCCAATTACTTTCTTCATCTGTTCCTAAAATCATTCGAACACGTTTAGAAAGCGGCAATCCTAATTCTTTTACAATTTTCATTGCATAGTAAGCTGCCATTGTTGGCCCTTTATCATCAATTGCACCGCGTGCAAAAATTTTACCATCGCGAATATCCGCACTATATGCAGGAGTTGTCCAGCCGTCTCCTTCTGGTACAACATCAACATGACATAAAATACCAAGAAGTTCTTCTCCTTGTCCCATCTCTAAATGACCTGCGTATCCTTCTAAATTTTTAGAAAGAAATCCGTCAGCTTCTCCCTTATCTAGCATGAAAGATAAGGCCTTTGCTACACCCTCTCCAAATGGTGCGCCTTCTTTTGCCGTCTCTTCTTCCCATACACTTTTAATTTGTAAAAATTGCTGTACATCGTGAATAAGAGTATCTTTTCGTTTCTCTACTTCTTGCATCCAATTTATGTTTGTCATACCTTCACCTTCTTCTCTATTCTCTCTTTCATCATAGCAAACGATTTCTTATTATGCTAGCAAGGAAAGGATTAATACCGAACAATTTAAATATTTCAGATAATTAAAATTGGTTTTTTCTTATTTTTCTCAAAATTTTTTGCAGGAATTTGACGTTTTCCGTAGAAATTTAGTAAGATAGTTGATAAAGAGAAACAAAATGTCAACAACTTTCTTTCTACAAACTCTATTACATGTTAAAATTTTGTAAAATTTGAGCAAGTTAGAGCATGATTTTTTTCATATGGAGTACAATGGAAGTAAAGACCTTCTTTCCTGAATGGGTCAAAAAACTTGTAGAGGAGTGGTTTTTTGATAAAACCTACAACTACTCGTATGCTAACACGCATTAAATCTATCTATATGTACATTAATGAGAAAGGCACCGTAACGACGCAAGACCTTGTAGATGAGTTCGGGATCACACCGCGAACGATACAGCGCGATCTGAATGTGTTGCAATTTAATGAACTCGTGTATAGCCCTTGCCGCGGCAAGTGGACAACAACAGGAAAGAAAGTGAGAATGACCTCGTGACAAATTTAACTTGATTTACAATATATATCCCCTTTCTATACAGAGAAAGGGGATTCTTTTTTGTTTTCGGAATCGGTCTCAGGGTAATATATTAATTATCTAAACCCTCTGTTTGAGAATGATATGACTTCAGCATTTCTACTTCTTCATCTGTTAACTCACGATATTGCCCAAGTTCTAATTCCTCATCTAATACTAAAGGCCCCATCTCTGTACGTTTTAAATACACAACCTTTTTTCCAACTGCTTCAAACATGCGCTTTACTTGATGAAACTTACCTTCTGTAATGACAAGTTCAATTTCAGACACATCATCGCTTTGTAAAATCGTAAGCTCACCTGGCTTCGTTTCATATCCGTCATCTAAAATAACACCTTTTTTGAACGCAGCAATATCCTCTTCTGTAACTTTCCCAGCTACTCTCGCAAAATATTTTTTCGGCACGTGCTTTTTCGGAGAAAGTAATTGATGCGCTAGCTTTCCGTCATTCGTTAATAAAAGAAAACCTTCTGTATCAATATCAAGTCTTCCTACTGGAAATGGATCAAAAATAGCATCTTCTAGTTCTAATAAGTCAACAACCGTTTCATGATTATCATCTTCTGTTGCAGAAATGACGCCTTGAGGTTTATGCATCATTAAATACACAAATTCTTTATACTCCACTACTTCTCCGTGAATCATAACCTCTTGTTCTTCCACATTCACATGATATTTTGCATCTTTCACCGGTACGCCATCTATTTTTACGATGCCGTCTTTTAATAGCTTCTTCACTTCTTTGCGGCTACCATAGCCCATATTTGCTAATAATTTATCTAATCTCATCGTTTCACACCTTCTTTTTATACTCAGAAAAAGAGAGGCGTACGATTACGCCCCTTTAGTTTTCACTTTAATTTTCAATCTACTACCAAGTTTACGCTGAATCTTCTCTAAAAATTCACCGCCAAGTACTCGTTCCATTACGCCTGTACGAAGTGCCAAATAGCCGTATACAGCCGCTCCTCCCATTGCGCAAATGCCTACTGTAACCAATGCTGCAAAACGGCTTGTCTCATATGGAAGCATAAAGGAAAGGATCCATAATAATAGCTTTACAACAATCACCATCGCTGCTGTTAACATTGCAATTTGGAACGTTCGTTTATATACAAGTTCAAATGAAAAATGGGCATGTTTTCGAATTTGTTTATTTGTATACCAAATGGATGCGAAGAACCCTACACCTGTTGCTACGACCGCACCAATTGTTCCAAAATAACGAATGAATAGCACGTTACATAAGAATTTTAAAATAATCCCCATTCCAAGTGCAATGATTGCATACTTTTGTTGATTTATCCCTTGTAAAATGGCTGCTGTTACTGTAAATAGTGCAAATAATAATGCGACTGGTGCATACCACATTAATACTTTTCCGCCAAGTGGATCAGCTTCGTAAAATGCTGTATAAATTGGATAAGCTAAAGCTGAAATTCCAATTACAGCTGGCAATGTTAAAAACATATTTACTTGAAACGTTTGTGTAATTTGCTGGTTTAAATAACGGAACTGCCCTTCTGTAAACGACTTTGTAATCGCTGGTACAAGCGTTAAACTGAACGCCGTTGCAAGCGATACTGGAATCATAATTAACTTATGTGTCCACATCGTAAAAATACCAAGAGCACGCTCTGCAATATCGCCTTGTCCAATTGCTTGCATAATCGAGTTAAATGTTAGCGCGTCAATTTGCTGATAAAGCGGAATCGTTAATCCAACTACAACATAAGGAATCGCATAAGCAAACAGCTCTTTAAATAGGTCCAATGTACGAACTGTTGATTCTGGTACAGTTTGATTGATGATGTATTGATTTAAATGATGCTTTCTCTTCATCCAATACCAAATGAGCACAGCTAGCGCTCCAACTGCGGAAACAAACGCTGCAAATGTCGCCACACCAACTGCTGTTGCGACAGAACCCTTCAATACTTTTATTACGATAAAACTACCTGCAAGTAAAAATACGATACGAATAATTTGTTCAATAATTTGCGACACTGTTGTAGGCCCCATTGATTGGTGACCTTGGAAGTAGCCGCGAATTAAACTCGCTGCTGGTACAACAATAAGCGCAAAGCTGACCAGGCGAATAATCATTGTTACATCTTCTAAGCTGCTATGTAAACTCTGTTTCCCTAGCATTGCCTCAGCAAATAATGGCGCTGACATATACAATACTAAAAAGGAAAGAATTCCACTCACGATCATCATGATCATACCTGAGCGAAACATTCTTCGGCTCGTTTTATAATCTCCAAGCGCATTATACTTCGAAACAAACTTTGAAACTGCAAGCGGCACTCCTGCCGTTGCGATACTTAAAAAGATTGTATATGGAATATATCCATATGTATACAGCGTCCCGCCTTCTGTGCCAACTAACGCATGAAACGGAAAGACATAAATCATACCGAGGAACTTTACTAAAAATGTCCCAAGCGTCACAATAAGCGTTCCGCGTAAAAATTTTGAATCGGACATAAAAATCCTCCTCCATTATTCAAAACGCTGAACTCAACTTTTGTATTGTACCACAATTTCTCATGTAAACAGTACCTTCCCTCATTTTTCTTTTCTACAAAAACGTGATATTCTTGAATGCAGCAAAATAAGAAAATGAGGTCGATTTATATGCATTATGATGTAATTGTCATCGGAGGAGGCCCTTCTGGATTAATGGCAGCAATCGGAGCTGCGGAAGAAGGTGCACGCGTTTTACTTCTTGATAAAGGCGATAAATTAGGAAGAAAGCTTGCGATTTCTGGCGGCGGACGCTGCAACGTGACAAACCGTCTCCCGCTTGATGAAATTGTAAAACATATTCCTGGAAATGGTCGTTTCTTATATAGCGCCTTTTCTATTTTTAATAACGAAGATATTATTCAGTTTTTCGAAAATCTTGGTGTGAAATTAAAAGAGGAAGATCACGGCCGCATGTTCCCAGTATCCAATAAAGCACAGTCAGTAGTCGATGCTTTGTTAACACGCTTAAAAGAACTGCGCGTTACGATTCGTACCAATCTTCCTGTTAAAACAGTAGAGTATGAAAATGGGCAAACAAAAGCGGTTATTCTGCAAAACGGAGAAGTTCTTGAAACAAGTCATGTTGTAATCGCTGTTGGCGGTAAATCTGTACCGCATACCGGCTCAACTGGTGATGGCTATGCTTGGGCTGAAAAAGCAGGGCATACAATTACAGAACTATTTCCAACTGAGGTACCGATCCTTTCTAATGAACCATTTATTCGTGACCGTACATTACAAGGCTTAGCACTTCGCGATGTAGAACTAAGCGTATTAAATCCAAAAGGAAAAGCTGTTATCTCTCATAAAATGGACATGCTCTTTACTCATTTTGGCGTTTCTGGTCCCGCTGCCCTTCGCTGCAGTCAGTTTGTTGTGAAAACAATGAAAAAGTTCAAAACAAACATAGTAACAATGAGCATTGATGCCTTGCCAGATGAACATAGTGAACAACTCTTCCAGCGCATGATGAAGCAAATAAAAGAAGAGCCGAAAAAGGGATTAAAAAATGTACTGAAAGGCTATGTACCTGAACGTTATTTCTTATTCCTATTAGAAAAAAATGAAATTGACGGCAGTCAGCAATGCGGACAAATTTCTCATGAAAAAATCCGGGCTCTTGCTGCAGACTTCAAAGGATTTTCCTTTACCGTAAATGGAACGCAGTCTCTTGAAAAAGCATTTGTAACAGGCGGCGGTGTGTCTGTCAAAGAAATTAATCCGAAAGAAATGTCATCAAAACTCATGAACGGCTTATATTTCTGCGGCGAAGTTCTTGATATTCACGGCTATACAGGCGGATATAATATTACTTCTGCACTTGTTACAGGCCGAATTGCTGGAATGACTGCGGGGCAAAATGCTACCATGTAATAGTAAAAAATGTCGGATAGTATAAAATCACCGATATATCAGTATAAAGAAACAAAGGGGAAAACAGATGAGAAAAAAAGTAATGATATCTTTAATGTTAATGACGTTTCTCTCCGCTGTTGAAGGAACGATTGTTAGCACAGCAGTGCCTCGCATTACAAGCGAACTGTCAGGCGTAGAACTTGTAAGCTGGGTATATGCGATTTATATGTTAGCAACCGCTGTATCAACTCCGATCTACGGAAAGCTAGCAGACTTATTTGGGCGTAAAAAAGTACTATTAATTGGTGCAACCATCTTTTTAATCGGCTCTACATTATGTGGCCTTGCAACGACAATGGAACAATTAATTCTTTTCCGTGCTCTGCAAGGGTTAGGTGCAGGAGCTGTCATGCCAATTACAATGACAATTATTGGCGACTTATACAGCGAGGCAAAAGATAGAGCAAAAGCACAAGGATGGATGAGTGCTGTTTGGGGTGTATCCGGTGTTATTGGACCGTTAGTTGGCGGTTTTTTAGTAGATTCACTATCTTGGCGTTATATCTTTTTCATAAACATTCCATTTGGAATCATTGCTTGTGCGATGATCGCCATTTCTTATAAAGAATCCATCACGCCAGCAAAACATCATATCGATTATCCAGGTGCTGTTATTTTCTCACTTAGTACAATTGCTTTACTTTATGCACTATTAACAGGAAGTCAGCATCAAAATTGGGGAGATATCACAATTATTGGCCTGCTGCTATTTGCGATTGTCGCATTTATCATTTTCTTACTCGTAGAAAAAAAATCACCAGAACCACTAATTCCATTAGATCTTTTCTCAAATCGGGCTGTATCTATTGTTAACGCATTAACGTTAATTGCTGGTGGTATGATTATTAGTATTACGATGTACCTCCCAATTTGGACCCAAGGCGTATTAGGAAAAAATGCAACAGAAGCTGGTTTGATTCTTATGCCAATTCCAGTCCTTTGGACAGTTGGGGCCATGCTATCTGGTAACTTAGTTGGCCGGTTACAAACAAAACAAATTATTTTACTTGGCGGCAGCATTTTATCCGTTTCTACATTCCTGTTGTTCACATTGTCTACTCACTCGCATCCAGCTCTCATTTACATCGCAATGGGTATGTTCGGTTTAGGAATGGGACTTGTGACACCAATCTATATGGTCACAATTCAAGCTTCTGTCCCTGCAACTAAACGTGGAACAGCGGTCGGTTTAAATACATTTATTAATACATTCAGCCAAACGCTAGGATCAGCTGTATTTGGAACGATCTTCAATACAATGATTCACAGTGCAGGTGAGGGAAATGTAAACTTAGTAACTTCGGAACACGGAAGTACTGCTACAGGATCGCAAGAAGTCTTGGCTTCTAGTGTTCATATTATCTTTAGCGGCACGTTTATATTAGCTGTAATCAGTTTACTTATTGCATGGTTCTTCTTAAAACAAAACCAAGAGGGTGCAGCAGCCCCCCAGCAAAAGGCTGCAAATAAGTAAAAATTTATATTAGAAAGGCTAGCGAAACGCTAGCCTTTTTTGTTTATCCCCCATTAACGGGCAGTAAGACCCCCACTGATGGAAGTTTCACTTTATTTTCAGAACCTATTCCTGTCGTGTGTTGTCGAACGGTCTTTATATCGTGTCCAGTGGTCGATATATTGGAAAAAGCGCCGATAAATTTAAAAAACAACGAAAAAGGACGACTTCTCGTCATCCTTTTTCGTTGTTTTTATTTAAGACCGATATACAACCATCGCTGAAAAACAATAAATTTGACTCTCTTCATCATTATTTGAAACCGACACTTGGTATTTAATATCTACAATTTGCTCTTCATCCATCTTCTTTAAAAAGACATTGATAGCCTCTTCTAAATCCTTTTCATGACTTTCATCAAATATCTTCACTCGAATCACATTAACACCATCCTAAGTCACAACCTTCTACGGCTGAACTATTATCTCGGCGCGTATCAATGATGCGATAAAACTTACCATCTTCATACAAATAACCATCTTCTAATACATACTGCTTCTCTTCAGTATAGACATAAAATTTACCAATCATAAATTTATTAGAGTATAATTCCAAATAATCTGTCTTGAATTTCGCCACTACCTTGTCTGTTATATCAATTTTAATTGTGCGGCTCATCTCCCACCCCTCCTTTCGAAAAAGAACGGATTTGGTTTATTGTATTAAGGATTTTTTATTTTATGAATGAAATTTAAGGGGATATAAGTTATCTTTTGTTGGAGCAGGACATGGACTTCCATTTATATGCCTTGTAAATTCTAAATGATATTCTACACCAGGTAATCCAAACATTACCCCATCATAGTCTTCATGATTGTGAAACTCGCCTATGCGTTTTAACCCCAATCCTTCTTCGTAAAACTTAATTACTTCTTCAAGTTTGTCTGTTGGTCTTGCTATTCTAAACTGAACCCATTTTTTCATATGAATTCCTCCCTCTATGAATTCAAGAGCACTTACATCTCCTACTATAAAATAGCGATATGCTTCTTAAAATCCCCCATTAGAGTTAGAACGAGGTACGAAAATAGGAGTATAAATCAATCTTTAAGAAAACAGCCTTCTTTTCAAAATAATATACACACTTAACAGCACCATATATCCAAAACTAGCAACCATAATGATAACTGGTATAGGGTAAAATTTAGCTGCATATATAAAAAAATCGATTTGCATAATGTCGTGGGAATCCGAAACCGGCCCTTTGAAATGATTGGTAAACTTAGCGGAATATTTCCAATCAAATGAATCCTCGATTAAATTACTTCCTTCGTACCAACTGAGAATAGTTGAAACAATGAAGAATATAAGAGCTATCCCGAATTGAACCATATATCTTATTTTCACGGAACTCTCCTCTTTCTATGTATTGAAACGATAAGTATTGTTACAATGCAAATAACAGCACCTGTAGTTTTGTAAAAAAGTTTGATAAAAAGGGCGAAACTAATTATTATTAGACAGCAAACAAAAAGAATACATAAAAAAAAGATCGAACAAAATGGCTTCTACAGTTTTGAATACAGATGGAATTTTTATAAAAAAGTTAGATCAACCTTTACTTGTAATTCTGTTAATTTCTTTAGCAATTGAAGCCTTTTTTCCCCTTCCTTTTTTGTAATTTGTTAATTGAATATGAAAGTAGTTAATATACTCAATTATAGCAAATGCATAAATGAATAATGTTAGTAAAAATACAGGAAATGACATCCGTTCCATCATAGTTATATCAATAAGAAATATGATAGGTGCTATACATATGAGTATAAAATTTATTTTTTTTAGTATGCTAAGTAACTTGTAAAAATTAGGAAGTAGAGGTCTTTTTGTTTTTAATCGTTTCCACTTTACAAACCAGTAAAAACTCCCTTGTAGTAAGACGAAATTTAATATAAAGAATACATATATTAGAGCATAACTACCGTTAGGGTTTAAAGGATAAAAAAAGTACAGAAAAATAAAGGTAATCACTGCGAAGAGTTCCCCTGTAAATAAATACACAAGTCTTTCTTTTAAACTCTTATTCATTCCGTAACTCCTCCCTATCCCATCGAACCTTGCTATAAATTCCTAATCCTTATTTTAAAAGCTACACAACATCTTTTTAGACAAAAATATTCCGAGGGGTTAAGCAGTACAACTTTTTTATAAATGATTAATCTATATTTCAAATCCACCCCAATATAAAAATACATAATATCCCATATATTCATACCCCATCAAGCTAACATCGATGATTTGAAATTTCATAAAGTAAAACTTCCATAAGTGGGGGATCTTACTGCTCGCGAATAGCGGGATAAAAAAAGAGCTTATAGTAATATAAGCTCTTTTTTTGGTATTTAATTCTCTTAGATTGATAGCAATATGATGATATCTCATAATTTTAAGATAGAAGTCCGAGATCTCCTCTATTATTGCTTAGATTGTGATTTAACGCTTGTAAGATGAGCATCAAACATATCAATTATTTCAAGGAATCTATCAGCTTCACGGAAAACATGGTCTGCTAATAGTGGGTGAATGATACTCTTTATTTTACATTGCTCAATTAAATCACGTGCCGTTTTCTTAAAATCCCGAAGAGCTGTGACTGACACACGATTTTGATCCAGGAATTGATCTAAAAGAGGAACTGTTTGAGATTGTGGTTTCATAGATTCTAAGTCAATTGCTTGATACATCAATTGATCAAAATCATTGCTGAAATTCCGAGCCATATCTACAAGCTTTCTTTCCGATGGATCAAGAAGATGACCAATAAATTTAGCATGGTCTGCCATAATCCTTAAAAAGAAAACATTTTCTTTAATAATAGCATCAGGAAGAGCATCCAATTTACCTTCATTTAATTCAATTAAACGATTTCTAAAATAATTAGCTTCCCTACTTGTATGATCAACTAACAGTGGAAAATTATTTTGCCCTGGCAATTTACATGTGAGAATTAATCCTAGAATTTTTCGTTTAAATGCGAAAATATTAGTTGCAGCTTGTTGTACTTCTGAATTAAATCTTTTTATTTGCTCAGGATCTGTTTGATTTGTATAGGAATGTGCAATTTGTTCGATATGTTCAAACAATCGGTAAAATTGATTAGCCTCTTGGATTAGTTGAGTATCCTCACATCTAAACCCCAATCGCAGAAATAAAGAATGCTCTTTCATAATTCTAGACCAAAAACGAATTTCATTTAATGATCGTTCAACAAACATTACAGATGTAACACCCGTATCAGGATGTATCCTATTCATTTTCAATCCCTCCAGTAAATACTAGGCTAGTTCTATTCTTATGAATAGATATATATAAAAATACCATCAATAAAAGGTCAGTCTGGCTATAAAAATAATCTTATTTTTTTCTATTCATCACAACATAAATAATAATTCTAATTTATTTACCAAACAGACGACTCCAAAGTGATTTCTTCTGTTCTGAAGCTGCTATTAGGCGCTTGCGTTTTAATTATTAAAAACAAACACAAGACAAAAAAACTACTATTTAACAGCAAGAGGGGTTTTCGTATTAACTTTATTTATCACCCGGGGCAGGCTGATCTACGCCCTTAATGCGATGTTTATGTCCATCGTCTTGCGTCGTATAAAAGTCGTAATAATGAACATGCATCCCATTTCCAACTGGAATTGCTGGTCCTGAGTACGCCTTGTAATAGTGTGTATGTCCATCTTCGAACAAGACATATCCTTCTGTATAATGTATATGCCCACCCTCTTGTGTCTTAATAGGCGGGGATGTTACATCTAAACATTGATGTACATGCCCATCCTCAACAGATGTATAATCCACTGACCCATGGTTATGATGTGGTACAAATCCAGAAACAAAATCATCTTTTCCTACCTTGCCCACTCTATTCATTCTCTTCATTCCCCTTATACATAAAGTTAAACTCTATAAACTAGTATGCTTATACTATCGAGATAATTCCTCTCTCATTTATCTTGCTGCTTTTGGGAAAGGAGAGCCTGATTGGTGAGAGCTTTCCATGAACAATCTCTCCTAAAAAATTTAAAAAGGTGTCTCCAAAATCGCGACTTAGGAGACACCCTCTTTTACTCTTTATCTATGATTTAGCATTGCAAGTAACTTTTCTTGACTATACATCCACACTGTAATAATTAAACAAGCAAGTGCTACTTCTGATAATGCCATAAATCCAATTGCATAGTGGCCTGTAAATTGGAATAATATCGTTAAGATTAATGGCGGGAAGAAACCGCCAAGTCCCCCAAGTGCCGATACAAGACCGTTTACGATACCAGCTTGTTTCGAGAAATACATTGGTACAAGTTTAAAGATCGTTCCATTTCCAATACCAGCGCAAAATGCAACTAATAAACAGCCAAATGTATATACGTGCATGCTTGGCATAAAGGATAAAATAATGCCTGATAACGTTAATCCAATAAACACAAAGATTAAAATTTTAAATGGATTAAATTTGTCACCAAGCCAACCCCCAATTGGACGCATGATTGTTGCTAGCACGATAAAACCAGCTGTGCGTAATCCAGCATCTACTTTAGCTAAGCCAAAGTGAGATACAAGAAAGTTCGGTAAATATACTGTAAATGCAACGAATGAACCAAACGTTAAGAAATAGAAAATACATAAGAACCAAAGTTTTTCATTTTTATATACACCTTTAATTTGTTCCATTAATGGTGTGTTCACCTTTTTCTCGTTACGATCCCCTAACAGGAAATTGAGCAGTGCAAATGCAGCAAGTAAAATTAAGTACATTTGTACAGTCGTTCTCCACCCAAATGAAGTTGCAAGTACTGGTGCAAGAAACGATGTAACCGCTGTTCCTGCATTTCCTACTCCATAAATTCCGTTTACAAAACCATGCTTTTCTTTCGGATAATATTTTGGAAGAGCTGTTACCCCAACAGAGAATACCGCACCGCCAACTCCGGCAAATAAACCGCCAATAATTAAATCTAGCATCGATGTTGCTTTACTAATATAGAAAACAGGGAATAATAGAATAATAAAACTAATAAAGAATAATTTTCTTGCTCCGAAACGATTTGTCCAGTAACCAATTGGAATGCGAAGAATAGATCCTAAAATAACTGGTACTGCTGTGACAAGAGAAATCTGTCCTGCTGTTAACGCAATGTCTGCTTTAATAAATGGCATTAAAGAAGATAAAATAACCCATACCATAAAGCCCATTACAAGATTTGAAGTTTGTAATCTTAACTGAAAATTCGGATTTTTCATCAGTCTCTCCTCCAATTTTGTTCAATATTTCACAATTTCTATTGCTTCCCTCCTGCCTAATCACGATAGAGCGTGATTAGGCAGGAAAGAATCAGCCTCCACTTACCGGTGGAATCAATGCGACAACATCACCATCTTGAATGATATCATCTTCATTCGCATATTCTTCATTAATTGCTACCATTGTGTGCTGTGAAAGGGATACATTGTAGTCTTTCGTCACAAGTTCCTTTAATTCTGATACGGCAAGATTTTGTACATCAATTTGTAATTGATGTGTTCCAGCTTCTTCTTGTAAATGAGAAAATAATAATACTGTAATCATTCCGCATTCTCCTTTCCTGGTTCCCCTTTTGGATACGATGTTTTCTCTAATTGATCGCCAATCCATTTCTCACCGTCTTCCCAAAACTCTTTCTTCCAAATTGGAACAATTTGTTTAATACGCTCCATAATGTACTCATTTGCCTCGTATGCCGCTTTTCGGTGCGGCGTCGATACAGCAACAACTACGGCAATATCAGAAATTTGCAGTGTGCCGATGCGGTGCGTAATTGCCACATGTGTTCCTGACCATTTTTCTTTCGTTTCCTCACCAATTTTGGCAAGCATCTTTTCAGCCATCGAATGATATGCAGCATATTCTAAGTAAAGTGTACGGCGTCCTTTCGTAAACTCGCGCACTGTACCAGTGAATGTCGTCACAGCACCGCATTCACGGCGAATCACTTTCTTTGTCACTTCTTCAATGGAAATTGGTGTATCCACTACTTCAAAATACGTATTTGTCATTTTGCATCCCTCATTCTTTGTACGAGCCACTTTATATACTCTGCCTCTTCTGTTATACGAAAAACTTTATAGTTCTCGTGCCATGTTTCCGGAGCCTCATTCCATGTAATGACAGCGATCACATTTTCTACACTTTCTAATAAAGAGGCATCTTCATCTGACCTAAGTAAAACTACTTTCGGGTATTGTTCTTTTTTATATCCTTCAACAATAACAACTTCTGCTTCAAAACATGTATACAAACGAATGATTTTTTCTAAAGACCAGTGGCTCGTAGCAGATAAAGACAATAATCCGTCACCTTCCACTGCACTGACAATTGCTCCCGCTTCGCGATGACGCTCGCTATCTTTTTGCAGCGGCAACTCTGGATATCCTCCGTGCCCATGATGCTTAATTGTCCCTACTCGCACGCCCTCATTCGTTAAAGCTCTAATCAGCTTCTCTGCCAATGTCGTTTTTCCGCTATTTTGATACCCTACGACTTGTAAGACTGGAACGGCTCTTTCCATGGCCACTCACTTCCTTGCTCTGCTTCTAATAAAAGGACAGTAACAGTCATACCTGCTTCAAAACCGCGCGTACCACCTGGTAAGACGATAAAAGCATTCGCATCGGCAAGTGAAGACACAGCACTTGATTTATCAAGCCCAACTGGCACTGCTTGCAGTTGTCCGTTTACTATTTCTACTTTCCCTCTAACAAAACGTGTAAATGGATTCGCTTTCGGAAACCCCTTCGTTAAAATGGCATCACCGCGGTACATATGAGGCTGCTTCCGATGTAGAAATGTCTGAACAATAGGACGTACAAACAATTCAAATCCAACATAGCAAGCAGACGGATTACCTGATAATCCAAATAATAATTTTCCGTTTACTTCTGCTACCGTCGTTACACTTCCTGGCCGCATCGCTACTTTATTGAACAGTACATGCGCTCCAAGCTTTTCGTAAATAGCCGGTAAGTAATCATAATCTCCAACTGACACACCGCCTGTTGTAATGAGAACATCGACTTCTTCCATTGTCTTTTTTACCATTTCATAGCAAGTATCGAAGTCATCTGCAAATTGTCCATAATACCGAACCGTGCCGCCCGCTCGCATAATTTGCGCAGCAATCATATAAGAGTTACTGTTACGAATTTTTCCTGGTTCAAGCGGTTCATGCACCTCTAGCAATTCACTTCCCGTAGTTACAATTCCAATAACAGGACGCTTTGCGACAGCTACTTCACTATAACCAAACGTTGCAAGAAGCGCTGCCACTCCTGGATTAATCACTGTTCCCTTTTCCACAAGTACATCATGTTGCTTTACATCTTCACCTTTAAATGAAATATTATCGCCTGATTGAAACGGACGCTTCAGTTTCATATATGTCTTCCCGTTTTTTTGGAAGCCTTCTGTAAGCTCTAGCATGACAACCGCGTCACAACCTGTTGGAATCGCTGCACCTGTCATAATCCGCACCGCTTGAAATGCCTTCACTTCTTCTGTAAAAACAAAACCAGCACCAATTTCTCCAACGACTTCAAATTCAACTGGCTGCTCCTGACTTGCTTTTTTTGTATCTTCTGCACGTATCGAAAAACCATCGTACGGAGAGCGATCGAAATGAGGAACATCATGATCCGCTACTACGTCTTCCCCAAGAATTCGTCCATAACTTTCTGTAAGCGGTACTCGCCCTGTTTCTCCATATCTTGCATATTTCATCACATGTGCCACTGCATCGCTAACAGCAATTGGTATTCGTTTTTCTAGCATCATTTTCACCCCACATTTGCAAAATATCACATCTTCATTACAATTTTTGTTGTACAATGCTAATCATAATAGCAATTACTTCAAGGAGGAATTCCATGTCTTCATTTACTCATTTTAACGAACAAGGCCGTGCCAAAATGGTCGATATTAGCGATAAGAAGATTACCGTGCGAACAGCTATCGCTCGTTCTAGCATCATCGTGACGAAAGAAATTTATGATAAAATTACCCATAATGAAATCGGAAAAGGCGATGTCCTAGCGGTTGCACAAATCGCTGGTATTATGGCAGCAAAGCGTACTTCTGATATCATTCCGATGTGTCATCCACTCCTTCTAAAAGGTGTTGATATTTCCTTTGACTGGAATATTGCAGATGAACAATATCGTTTACTTATTGAAGTAAAAGTGAAAACAGAGGGCAGCACCGGCGTTGAAATGGAAGCTTTAACTGCAGCTTCCGCTACCGCTCTTACCGTATATGACATGTGCAAAGCTGTCGATAAAGGCATGATCATCGGTGAAACATACTTACTTGAAAAAACAGGCGGCAAAAGCGGCGATTATACAAGAAATCAATCTTAAACTCCTTCATCGAATCCAAGGGGGGTGTCCCCCTGGATTCACCCTATATAACGAGCGTATAATCGCTTTGCCACTTGTATATCATTTGTACCATGAACAAAGGCTCGCCCATCTTGGAATAAAACAAAGCGATATTCATCTACATGAAATGATAATAAGTACGGTGTCCTCTGCATCGTTACGCTCTTTTGTAAGCGCTTTTCTATTTCTTCTAAGTTAAGAAGCTGATTTTTGCCTGGGCGAATCTGAACTGTATTTCGACCGCACAGCACTTCTGTTTTCATTTGTGCCTCAAATGTTAGGCTTGGATATGTACGCAATTTACCGCAAGACAGGCAATTCTCTTTTTTCTGCCTGTTTACTTTAAATGCCATATACTGATTGTTCCAAAGATCGAATGTTACCATCGTTTCTCGTAATGCTTCAAAATCTCCAACTAGTATTTTTAAAGCTTCTGCAACTTGATAAGCAACGACCATTTGCACGGCTGGTTGAATAATCCCCGCTGTATCACACGTTGCTCCGCTCGTTGGATGCTCCATTAAACATCGAAAACATGGTGTTTTCCCTGGGATAATCGTATACGTTACACCATAACTCCCTACACAACCACCGTATATCCATGGAACGTTATACTTCTGTGAAATATCGTTAATAAGAAGACGCGTATCGAAATTATCTGTTGCATCTATTATTACATCCACGTTCTTAACAAGCTGTTCCATTTCTTGCACCGCTACATCCGTTACAACTGGCTCGATGTCTACTTCAGAGTTGATTCGCCTTAAATGCTGCACCGCTGCAACTGCTTTCGGCACATAACGCTTCGCATCTTCTTCTGTATATAACTGCTGCCTTTGTAAATTGCTCCACTCGACATAATCCCGATCGGCAATCGTCAACTTGCCAATTCCCGCCCGGACAAGCGCCTCAGCATTTGCCGCACCAAGTGCACCAGCGCCAATGATTAATACGTGTTTTTCACCTAAATCTCGCTGGCCAGTTTCACCAATCTCTGAGAATAGTATTTGCCGTGAATACCTCTCTTGCATCTAGACCCCTTCTTTCTTATCCGCCAATATATGACATTTCAATTTTCGGACGGTTATTTGCACTTTCTTCCGTTCGCTCATCTGAATAACGATCACTGCGCTTATTCCACACATCTTGCACGACTTGTAATAGTTTATCGTCGTCTATACCCCCGCGGAGCAGCGTTCGTAAATCTATTCCTGCTGTTGCAAATAAACATGTATAAAATTTACCTTCTGCTGAAATACGTGCTCTCGTACAAGAAGAGCAAAATGACTCAGAAACAGATGTGATAAAGCCGACTTCTGCCTCAGTTCCAACATATCGATACCGCTTTGCCACTTCACCAAAATAATGCGGATCTACCGGCTCAATTGGATACACACGTCCAATCATATCGATTAATTCTTTCTTCGTAATCACTTGTTGAAAATTCCAGCCGTTCGTACTCCCAACATCCATAAATTCAATAAAGCGAAGAGGGATGCACTGCTCTTTACAATAAGCGGCCATCTTCAAGATTTGGTTATCGTTCATTCCTTTTTTTACGACCATATTGATTTTTACTTCTAATCCGGCTGCCCTTGCTGCTTCAATTCCTCGTAATATAGGCTTCGTGCTTACATTGCGGCCGTTAATGCTTCGAAATACATCATCATCTAGTGCATCTAAACTGACGTTTACTCGTTGTAAACCAGCTTCTTTTAAAGCTTTCGCTTGCTTCGTTAAATGAATACCGTTCGTCGTTAGCCCAATATCTGTTAGACCTTCTAATTTCACAAGACGTTCTATGAGCTTTGGTAAATCTTTACGCAGTAACGGTTCGCCGCCAGTTAATCGAATTTTCTTGACGCCCATGCGAACAAAAAGTTTAGCTAATCTCTCAATCTCATCAAATGTAAGCAAAAACTCATCTTTTAAAAACGCATAATCTGGACCAAACACTTCAGCCGGCATACAATATGTGCATCGAAAATTACAACGATCAATAACAGAAATGCGTAAATCTTGAAGCGGACGCTGCCATGCATCTAAAATCTTCTCAGTCATCTTCACCCCTCCTTCTTGCTGTCTCTATATACCTTCATTCTATTATAATATATTTTTAAACTAGGGTGTTTTTGCTCTTGCGCTTTATCTTTTTTTTGGCTGTCTTTCATTTGTCTTCATCATAAAAAAGAACAACAATCTATGTTGTGATATTTCTCACATCGATTTTCTCATTCAAAAATTCTTCACAATTCTGTTCAAAAACTGTTCACAATTAGCCACGGGAAAAAAACTGCTTGCATTTGCACTATATTTACATTCAAAATAAGAAATAGACTGTTCTGAAAAGAAAGGTGATTGCTGTGGCAAACAGTACGGCATTATCAAATGATTTAAAAGAATTGCTCGCATCTGTGGAATATAAAATGAAAGTGGGCAAAGCTAATTATATTTTCCAAGAAGGTATGGTGGCAAAAGAACTATACATTATTCACTCTGGAAAAGTTCAAATTAGTAAAATTAGTGCCGATGGTCAAGAATTGACACTGCGCATTTGTTCGCAGCATGATATTATCGGAGAACTCACATTATTTACAGAGGATGCCAAATATTTGTTAAATGCAAAAGTGCTTGAACATGCAGAAATCGGCGTCATTAAACGAGATGCATTAGAAAAAGCATTGCTGGAAAAACCAGCTCTTGCGTTTGAATTTATGAAGTGGGTTAGTGAGCATTTACGAAGAATGCAAACGAAGTTTCGTGATTTAGTATTGCACGGCAAAAAAGGAGCTCTCTATTCGACTCTCATTCGCATGACGAATAGTTACGGGATTTTAAAAGAAGATGGTATTCTCATTGATCTTCCATTAACGAATCAAGATCTTGCAAACTTCTGTGCAACCTCTCGGGAAAGTGTCAATCGCATGTTAAATGATTTAAAAAAACAAGGCATTATTTCTATTCATAAAGGAAAGATTACCATTCATAATTTACACTTTTTAAAATGTGCAATCGCTTGTGAAGATTGCCCTACCTCTATTTGTAGTATTGAGTAGCATCTCATTTAGATGCTGCTCTTTTTTTATTCTACATCCTAAACATGTTTTGTAATGTGCAAAATGTCACACCTTCTCTATTTTTTCCTTACACACTCATGAATTTTTGACAATCTGTTGAACTGTGATGGATGTCACATCTCTATTTTGCACGCCCTCTTATAGTGAAAGTAAGCAAGAGAGACGCAATAAAGGAGTGAACAGTATGAAAAAGAAACCATCACCATTCATGCAACGTTTAAAATATTTTTCTCCAATAGATCGTTACAACGATAATCATACACAAGAAACATACGAAGACCGCGAATGGGAAAACGCTTATAGAAAGCGATGGCAGCATGATAAAGTAATCCGCTCCACACATGGCGTAAACTGCACCGGTTCTTGCAGCTGGAACATTTACGTAAAAGATGGAATTGTAACTTGGGAAGGACAAGAGCTAAATTATCCAACTACTGGCCCTGATATGCCAGATTTTGAGCCACGCGGATGTCCGCGCGGAGCAAGCTTTTCTTGGTACATTTATAGTCCGCTTCGTGTGAAATATCCATATGTACGCGGCGTTCTTTGGAATATGTGGCAAGAAGAACTACAAAAACATGAATCACCGTTAGACGCTTGGAAAAGCATTGTTGAAAATCCAGAAAAAGCACGTACATATAAAGGGGCGCGCGGAAAAGGCGGCTTCATTCGTGCAAATTGGGATGAGGTATTACAGCTTGTTGCTGCTTCCTTATTATATACAGTAATCAAATACGGTCCAGATCGAAATGTTGGCTTCTCGCCAATTCCTGCGATGTCAATGTTAAGCCACGCAGCTGGAAGCCGCTTTATGCAGCTTATGGGCGGGCCGATGCTCAGCTTCTACGATTGGTACGCTGACTTACCGCCAGCTTCACCGCAAATTTGGGGTGATCAAACAGATGTGCCAGAAAGTAGTGATTGGTACAACGCTGGCTACATTATGACATGGGGCTCCAACGTACCGCTAACGCGGACACCAGATGCCCACTTCTTAGCGGAAGTGCGCTATAAAGGAACAAAAGTCGTTTCTGTTAGCCCTGATTTTGCCGAATCAACAAAATTTGCTGATGACTGGATCAGTGTAAAACAAGGAACAGACGGTGCACTTGCAATGGCAATGGGGCACGTCATTTTACAAGAATTTTACGTGGACAAACAAGTGGACTACTTCATAAATTATGCAAAACAATATACAGATTTCCCATTCCTTGTCACGTTAAAGCAGCAAGGAGATCAATTTGTTGCAGATCGCTTCTTAAATGCGGCTGATATTGGTCGTGAAACGAAGCTTGGCGAATGGAAGCCCGTTCTTTGGAACGATAACTGTCATGATTTCGCAACGCCGCACGGCACAATGGGATCACGCTGGGATAACGAGAAGAAGTGGAACTTACGTTTAGAAGATGAACAAACAGGTGAAAAAATTGAGCCGCGTCTTTCTTTACTTGGTATGGAGGATGCAATTGGAACTGTACAAATTCCGTACTTTTCTGATGACGGAAATGAAGTATTAGAACGTACCATTCCAGTGAAAAAGATTACAACACCAAACGGAGATCTTTTCATAACAACTGTCTATGATTTAACATTAGCAAACTATGGCGTGGACCGCGGACTTGGCGGCCAAGAACCGAAGAGCTTTGATGAAGATGTTCCGTTTACGCCAGCATGGCAAGAAAAAATGACAGGTGTAAAACGAGAACTTATTATTCAAATCGCTCGTGAATTTGCTCAAAATGCAGTTGATACAAATGGACGCTCGATGATTATTGTCGGCGCTGGTATTAACCATTGGTTTAACTCTGATACGATTTACCGCGCTGTGTTAAACCTCGTTCTTCTTGTTGGTGCACAAGGTGTAAACGGCGGCGGCTGGGCTCATTATGTCGGCCAAGAAAAATTACGTCCGGCAGAAGGTTGGCAAACCATCGCAACCGCAAAGGATTGGCAAGGCCCGCCGAAACTGCAAAACGGTACATCCTTCTTCTATTTCGTTACAGATCAGTGGCGCTATGAAGATACACCAGTTGGACATTTAGCATCACCAATTGTCGGCAACTCACGTTATCAGCATCATGGTGATTACAATGTGTTGGCCGCTCGCCTTGGCTGGCTACCTTCTTATCCAACTTTCGAAAAGAATGGCATTGAACTATATAAAGAAGCGGTCGCTAGTGGCGCAACAACGGGGGAGGAAATCGGGAAATATGTTGCAGAGAAGCTAAAAGACAAAGAGCTCAAATTTGCGATTGAAGACCCGGATAACAAAAATAACTTCCCGCGCAACTTATTCGTATGGCGCGCGAATTTAATCTCAAGTTCTGGTAAAGGACACGAGTATTTCTTAAAACATTTACTAGGTACGACAAATGGATTAATGAACGATGATAGCGATTCATTACGACCGGAAGAAATTACATGGCATGAAGAAGCACCAGAAGGAAAACTTGACCTACTAATCAATTTAGATTTCCGTATGGCTGGAACAGCACTATACTCTGACATCGTTCTTCCTGCTTCCACGTGGTATGAAAAGCATGATTTAAGCAGTACAGATATGCATCCGTTCGTGCATCCATTTAACCCAGCAATCGGTTCACCGTGGGAAGCTCGTTCTGATTGGGATATTTTCTGCTCCCTTTCAAAAGCAGTCTCTGATCTAGCACAAAAGTTAGACCTTGAGCCAATGAAAGAAGTTGTTGCAACGCCGCTTCTTCACGATACACCGCAAGAATTAGCGCAGCCGCTCGGACAAATTAAAGATTGGAGCAAAGGGGAATGTGAGCCAATCCCAGGCAAAACAATGCCGCAAATTCATGTCGTAGAACGTGACTATAAAACGATTTATGACAAAATGACCGCGCTCGGACCAAACGTTGGAAAACAGCCAATTGGTACAAAAGGCATCTCTTGGTCTGCGGAAAAAGAATACGAACAATTAAAGAGTAAATTAGGTGTAATTCGCGCTGATTCGATCGCGAAAGGGTGCCCTGACATAACAGAAGCAATTAATGCTGCTGAGACAGTGTTAACCCTTTCTTCTACAACAAACGGTCATATGGCAGTAAAAGCATGGGAAGCGCTTGAAAAACAAACAGATTTACAACTGCGTGATTTAGCAGAAGAACGTGAAGAAGAATGCTTCACATTCGAACAAATTACGGCGCAACCAAAAACGGTTATTACCTCTCCTGCTTTTAGTGGTTCGGAAAAAGGAGGACGCCGTTACTCACCGTTTACAACAAATGTAGAACGTCTTATTCCTTGGAGAACAATAACAGGGCGTCAATCTTTCTACTTAGATCACGACATGATGAAAGAATTTGGCGAAACAATGGCAACGTTCAAACCAATTTTACAGCATAAACCGTTCCGTAAATCTCGCCCTGAAGTAGAAGGAAAAGAAATTACGCTGAACTATTTAACACCGCATAACAAGTGGTCCATTCATAGTATGTACTTTGATTCACTGCCGATGTTAACACTGTTCCGCGGCGGACCAACAGTATGGATGAATAAAGATGACGCTGCTGAAGCCGGTGTTGCTGATAATGACTGGATTGAATGCTTTAACCGAAACGGTGTCGTTGTTGCACGTGCTGTCGTAACACACCGCATGCCGCGAGGAATGGCCTTTATGCATCATGCACAAGATCGCCACATTAACGTGCCTGGTACGAATTTAACAAGTAACCGCGGAGGAACACATAATAGCCCGACGCGTATTCACGTAAAACCAACACATATGATTGGCGGATACGGTCAATTAAGCTACGGCTTTAACTACTATGGCCCAACTGGCAACCAACGCGACTTAAACGTCGTCATCCGCAAACTGAAGGAGGTAGATTGGCTTGAAGATTAAAGCACAAGTCGGAATGGTAATGAACCTAGATAAATGCATCGGCTGCCACACTTGTAGCGTAACATGCAAAAACACCTGGACGAATCGTCCAGGTGCTGAATACATGTACTTTAACAACGTAGAAACAAAACCGGGCATTGGCTATCCAAAACAATGGGAAGATCAAGAAAAATATAAAGGCGGCTGGGAGCTGAAGAACGGAGACCTTCAGTTGAAATCCGGTTCAAAAATGAAACGTCTCATGAACATTTTTCATAACCCAGATCAACCAACAATTGATGATTACTTTGAGCCTTGGAACTACGACTATGAAACATTAACAAACAGCCCGCAGCGAAAGCACCAACCGGTTGCTCGTCCAAAGTCAGCCATTACAGGTGAATTTATCGATAAAATTGAATGGGGACCAAACTGGGAAGATGATTTAGCCGGCGGGCATGTAACAGGCTTACAAGATCCAAACGTCAAGAAAATGGAAGAAGAAATTAAAACGGATTTCGAAAATGTGTTCATGATGTACTTACCACGTATTTGCGAACATTGCATCAATCCGCCGTGCGTATCTTCTTGTCCATCTGGCTCTATGTATAAGCGCGATGAAGATGGAATTGTCCTTGTTGATCAAAACGCATGCCGCGCTTGGAGATTCTGTGTCTCTTCTTGTCCATACAAAAAAGTGTATTTCAACTGGCAAACGAATAAAGCTGAAAAATGTACGATGTGTTTCCCACGTATTGAAGCTGGTATGCCGACAATTTGTTCTGAAACATGCGTTGGACGCATTCGTTACATCGGAGTTATGTTATATGACGCTGATAAAGTAAAAGAAGCCGCATCTGTAGAAGATGAAAAAGACTTATACCATTCTCAGCTTAACGTATTCCTAGATCCAAACGATCCAGAAATAGCCGCTGAAGCAAAGAAACAAGGTATTCCAGAAGAATGGATCAAAGCTGCTCAGCAATCACCTATTTATAAAATGATTATCGATTGGAAAATTGCGCTTCCACTTCATCCAGAGTATCGTACGTTGCCAATGGTTTGGTACATCCCGCCTTTAAGCCCGATTATGAACATGGTCGAAGGAAAAGGAAGCAACTGGCAAGCAGAAGAGATTTTCCCTGCTATTGATAATATGCGTATCCCGATTCAATATTTAGCAAACTTATTAACTGCAGGCGATGAATCTCATATTCGTCTTACATTGAAAAAAATGGCTGTCATGCGTACTCATATGAGAGCATTGCAAATAAATAAAGAACCAAATGAAGCTGTATTAAAAGAACTGGGCTTAACAAAAAAAGACGTTGAAGATATGTACCGTCTTCTTGCGATTGCGAAATATAAAGATCGTTTCGTCATTCCAACTTCTCACCGCGAACAAGTAGCAGACCTTTATAACGAGCAAGGAAGCTGCGGTCTTTCCTTTGCTGGCGGTCCGGGCTCTTGTATGACAATCTCTTAAAATAAAGGAGGTAACAACTATGAAACAAAGTCTACAAACTGCTTTTTCTTGTTCTTCCTTTCTTCTCTCCTATCCTGAACAGGGATGGAGAGAAGCACTTCCTCATTTACAAAGTGATATTCAAAGCGTCGAACATGAGGAAATTCGCACTACCCTTACAACATTTATCGAACAAGCAAAGCAAAAAACAAACGATGAATTAATTGAATCATATGTATATACATTTGATTTTGGCAAAAAAACAAATATGTATCTCACTTACATGAATACTGGTGAACAACGAGAACGAGGAATTGAACTGCTAGAACTAAAACAACACTATCAAAAAGCAGGCTTCGCTGTAACGGATAAAGAACTGCCTGATTATTTACCACTTATGTTAGAGTTTCTCGCAAATGCAGAGGAAGAAGATAGTGAGCCGATTATGAAAAAATACACAAGCAATATCGAGGCATTGCATCAACAATTAAAAGACACAAACAATATGTACGAACCAATTGTCCGATGCATCCTTACTGCTATTGGTGCATGGCAGTATGAAATAGAATAGAAAGGAGTACGGCAAAGATGATAGATCAATTTTTATGGGTACTCTTTCCATATATCATTTTAGTCATTTTCATTGGTGGGCATATTTTTAGATACAACTACGATCAATTTGGTTGGACATCAAAATCTAGTGAACTATTAGAGAAGAAAATGCTCCGAATCGGAAGTTTATTGTTTCATTTTGGTATTATGTTCGTAATTGGCGGGCATGTCATGGGAATTTTAATCCCCGAATCCGTCTATAGTTCCCTCGGCATTTCTGAACATACGTATCATATGATGGCGATCGGTTTCGGCCTTCCGGCAGGTATTGCTTCTATAATCGGATTATTCATTTTAACGTATCGCCGCTTTACCGTAAAACGTATTATCGCAACAAGTACAAAGGGAGACTACATCGCCCTCATCTTGTTGCTCATCGTAATGCTCGCAGGACTTTCTTCTACATTTTTAAATATTGATTCAAATGGTTTTGATTATCGAACAACGGTTGGCCCGTGGTTCCGCAGCCTCTTTATTTTCCAGCCTAAAGCCGAATATATGGCGGAGGTGCCAATTTGGTTTAAAATTCACATCGTTGCAGCTATGGGACTGTTTGCAGCATGGCCATTTACAAGACTCGTTCATGTCTTTAGCGTTCCCGTGAAATATTTACGACGCAGCTATGTTATTTATCGAAAAAGAAAACCGATAGAGTCTAACGAAATGAAACTTTAATCAGGAACTTTTTCACGAAATAAAGTGAAACTTCCATCAGTGGGGGACAGGTTTATTCCCCACTGATGGTTAGTTGAACCAATCGGGCTTTTACGGGCAGTTATCCCCCACCTACCCTCTTTGCTTCTCTCTGAATCTTGAGGTGGGGGACTTACTGCCCGTTAATGCGGGATAAATATTTTATAAAAATAGAAAAGCATTCCTTTCATCGGAATGCTTTTTTCTCATTCTACTATACAATCTGTACGCTCCACATTCGGAGCTCCCTGTGAAGCACCTGTCATCCCACTGCCATTCTGAGCTCCCGGTAAAGCACTTGTCATCCCGCAGCTATTCTGAGCTGTCTGTGAAGCATTGGTCATCCCGCAGCTATTCTGAGCTGTCTGTGAAGCATTGGTCATCCCACTGCTATTCTGAGCTCCCTGTGAAGCATTTGTCATCCCAATGCTATTCTGAGCTCCCGGTAAAGTATCTGTCATCTCGCTACTACTTGCAGCATTTACCAAGGTGCTACCTCGTGTAATAGTTGTTGTAATTGTGTCTCCAGGTTTCAGACAAACTTCATTTGTATTTCCGATAACGACTACAACATCCATACATGTTGGTCCTGTTGATCCGGTAAATGTTTTTGTTGCAACAAACGAAGTATCCCGCAAATTATCTCCTGTGAAAATATTCCCAGAATTATTTATAATAACAAACTCCTTAATACAAGCTCCCATTTTTATACAACCTTTCTATTACCCTCCTGATGTTATACTTATTTCCGCCGGAGTAAATTCAGTATTACCTCGTGGTACGCTCGGTGACATTAACTTCCCATTTAACAATCTAGCAGAGCTTGATCCACCAGACCCACTAAATATCTTCGTCGCAATAAACGGAGAAAGATCATAACAATTTCCCATATTGATTGGTCCTCTATTGTTTATGATTTTAATTTTTCGAATAAGTGGATTCACCCGTAAACCACCTTCCTTAACAATATCTCTTCCTTTCTACACTGTATGCAAAAGAAAAAAACTTGAAACGGACGCGTTTCAAGTTTTAAAAAGAATTATTTCTAGCAGGGATATCCCCGCTGATGATTAGTGAACTTTATTTAATTTCACCTTCGTATTGCATCATGCCGCCAACCATGTTTACTGTTTTATAACCTAGTTCATTTAAATAATGACAAACATTTTCACTGCGCACACCTGACCTACAAATAAAAATGTATTCATTTTCTTTATCAAAGAAGTCTACTTTATGCGGAATGTCATTCATTTTAATATGAACTGCTTCTGGAATTTTCCCGTATTCTACTTCTTCATCTTCACGCACATCTACTAAAAATAACGTTTCCCCTTTTTCTAAACGCTCTTGTACTTCTTGTGGCATAATTGTTTTAATTTCAGACATGGAACTGCCTCCTTCTTTCGATTCATTCTCAATTTTAGCATGCAATAGCTAGAAAACAAGCTATGTGCCCAAGTCTCATTAGAGAACATTTGAAGTTCGCTGATTTATGAATTGATGTACTTTGCTAGCAAACAAATGTGTCTCTAACACCCCTGCCATATGTCCATGTATACTTTCAATCTCATACACTTCTGCAAATTTTCTATTCTTCCTCAATAACTCAACCATTTCATAATTATAACGAGAAGGCTGTAGTATATCTTGCTTACAAGGAATCATAAGGACGCTTGCTTCTACTTGTCGAAGCGCTTCTTCTAATGAAGAAAAACCACGGGCAATGTCATGTAATAACGTTGCTTTTGCTGTATACATCCATGAATTTGCATCGACAAATGCAATATTCTGTAATGTTACTTCATGAATTTCTTCTTCAAATGAAGTTAAAGTAAAGAAATCTTGATATGGTGCAGATTCTGTATGGCTCCGCGAAAATGTCGTCTCATAATAATGCGCATCAAATGCGTTTATAAACATCATTTTAGCGGCCATATGCAGTCCTTTCACCGGCTGCTTCTCTCCGTAATTTCCATTATTCCAAGCTGGATCTAATTGAATGGCATCGATTGCATTTTGCAAAACATTAACAGCCGTCACTATTGGATTTTGCGGATTTGTAATGACGCCAATCACTCGCTCCATCATATGCGGGTAATGAACCGCCCATTGCTGAGCAATCATCCCACCAGCAGATGGCCCAATCACAGTATGTAACCTCGCAATCCCCATATGTCGTATTAATTCGTATTGAATACGAGCCATATCAAGAAACGTAAAGACGGGAAAAGTCATCCCATACTCTGCACCTGTTTCTGGATTTATCATCTTTGGCCCGGTTGTCACAACATAAGGATTTTTCACTTGAACGTTACACAAATTGTCCGTGCAAATAACAAAATATTTATTTGTATCGATTGCTTTTCCTGGTCCAATTAATTCATCCCACCATCCAGGAAGAGGATCATGCTCTGTATACTGTCCTGCCGCATGACTCGTTGCACTAAAATAATGACATACTAAAATCGCATTGGACTTCTCACGGTTTAACTTACCGTATGTTTCATAACCAATTTGAATTGGGATTGACATACCATTTTCAAATGTGAATTTCTTCAATCTAAATTCTTGTTTTTCTACATATAACACCATTTCGTCCTCCTTACGTAACACTTTTCCTCATTTCTACTAGTACAAACAAAGTGTGATACTGGAGACAAAGCGAAAAAAGCCGCTGCAAATATATCCTTTGTTACAAGAATGCGCATACACCATAATCAATTATATTTATTCGTACGATAGGGCATGATTTCCTTCTACCATAGCCCAGCCATTTGTTTCGCTTTTTCCAAATACAAATATGTGCATAATATATAAAAATTCCCACAGACTAAAGTTATCTTATTTGGATAAAGAGGGAATACATATGTTTTTTAAATGGTTTAGTAGAAAAAAGAACAGTACAGATGCAACAAACAAGGAACAAATGAAAGGCACGCAACAAACTAAGCAAACGGAGCAACAACCGGAACAGCAACAAGCTCAAGCAAGTAAACAACAACCGGAACAGCAACAAGCTCAAGCAAGTAAGCAACAGCCAGAACAGCAACAAGCTCAAGCAAGTAAGCAACAGCCGGAACAGCAACAAGCTCAAGCAAACAAGCAACAACCGGAACAGCAACAAGCTCAAGCAAGTAAGCAACAGCCAGAACAGCAACAAGCTCAAGCAAGTAAGCAACAACCAGAACAGCAACAAGCTCAAGCAAACAAGCAACAACCGGAACAGCAACAAGCTCAAGCAAGTAAGCAACAGCCAGAACAGCAACAAGCTCAAGCAAGTAAGCAACAACCGGAACAGCAACAAGCTCAAGCAAACAAGCAACAACCGGAACAGCAACAACCGGAACAGCAACAAGCTCAAGCAAACAAGCAACAACCGGAACAGCAACAAGCTCAAGCAAGTAAGCAACAGCCGGAACAGCAACAAGCTCAAGCAAATAAGCAACAGCCAAAACAACAACAAGCTCAAACAAACAAGCAACAATCAAACAAACAATATTCCAAACAAAGTAAAAACGGTATTTTCGATTTTAGTAAGCCAGAACATGAAGCAGCTCATTCACTACAAGAACTTTTTCAGAAATTAAAAGAATCAAGCGATTTTGTTCATTCTCATACTTCTGAAGACCCAGCTAAGCCTTATTGGATTTCGTATTTCCGTACGTCAATGGATGGTATGAGATTACAAAATTATTTAATGCCTGCTTTATTACATCACACTGCACCAACACTAGAAGAAATAAAAGAAATGATTCCAATAAGCGGCCTTATCATTACGAGTGACGTAAAAAAAATTGAAGAAATGGTTCTAAAAGGTCACGCCATTATTCAACTGCAAGAGCATGATACGAAATGCCTACTTGCAAATATCGCAATTGAGAAATACAGATTACCGAGTATACCATTAAACGAATCAACCGTAACTGGACCGCAAGAAGGATTTGTAGAGGATATCGATACAAATATTAACCTTGTCCGTAAACGGTTGCCAGTTCTAGAATTAAAAACAAAAGAATTACTAATTGGAGAATTTTCAAAAACGAAAGTCGTTATGATGTATTTGAGTAATTTAGCAGAAAAAGAAACCATCGCATATTTAGAAGGCCTCCTGAACAAAATTCAATATGACCAAATTAATGATAGCAATTATATTGCGCATCTAATGGGCGATACTTCTATTTTTCCAACTTTTATTACTACAGAACGTGCTGATCGTGTGAGCAGCGGACTCGTTGACGGAAAAATTGCTATATTTGTCGATGGTGCACCAAATATTTTATTAGCACCTGTATCTCTACTGGATTTCTTCGTCTCGCCTGAGGATTACAGTGTGTCATGGTTTTATGCAACCTTTTCTCGCTTATTACGTTTTATAGCAATTATTTTTTCAATTGCTGCAACGCCTCTATATGTAGCGGTACTTAGTTATCACTACGAATTGATTCCAAGTGATTTGCTGGAGACATTGATTTTATCGCGGGCACAGGTGCCATTTCCGCCTTTAATAGAGGCTATTTTTCTAGAGTTAGCCATTGACCTTCTCCGTGAAGCAGGAGCACGTTTACCAATGAAGGTCGGGCAAACACTCGGTATTGTAGGCGGTATCGTTATTGGACAAGCATCTGTACAAGCAGGATTAACAAGTAATATTTTGTTAATTATCGTCGCCTTATCAGCACTAGCATCATTTATTACACCGATTTATAAAATGGGCAATGCCGTTCGTATACTTCGTTTTCCATTTCTAATACTTGCAGAGCTATGGGGACTATTAGGAATTTCGCTAGGATTTATCTTTCTTCTAACACGACTTTTTCGATTATCGTCCCTACGAAAGCCATATGGTTTTTTTTATCCATTTCGGAAACAGTCAATTAAAGACTCACTTATACAACTACCCTTATCTAAAATGGATACACGCAATATTCAATCAAGACCGCAACATGTCGGTCGTTATGTAAAAGAAGTGTTTCAAAAACGCATGACAGATTTTGATGAGTAAGAAACGAGGAGAGCATATGAGTACGGTTAAAACAAATTATAAAGTATCTCCCATTTTTGTTTTTTTCTTAATCCATGCTGCTCAATTCGGTGTTGGGGTTCTCGGATTTGCACGTATTATTGCAAAAGCTGCCGGATATGATGCATGGATGGGTGTAATTATAGCGGGGATAGGCGTTCACATTCTTATGTGGATGATGTATCGTCTATTAGGAAACGCAAATGGAAACTTGCTTACAGTGCATCAAAATATATTTGGAAAATGGCTAGGCAATGCATTTAATCTAATCTTTATTACATATTTCTTTCTAGACAGCGTATCCGTTATACGCACATATGTAGAAATTATTCAAGTTTGGATGTTTCCAACAGCATCTACATGGAAATTAACAATCTTTCTATGCATACTTAGTTATTATGTTATTTCATCTGGCTTTCGGGTTATGACTGGTATTTGTGTTATCTCCGTTGTTGCTACATGCGGATATATCATGATGCTGCTTATAACCATTAAATACGCTAATTTTGGAAACCTACTACCTATATTCTCTCATTCTTTTGGGGATATTTTAAAAGCAACTCAAGCGTCGACTTATACCATGATTGGCTTCGAACTCATTTTGATGATATATCCGTTTATCAGAACTCCGGAAAAATCTCATAAATTTGCACAATATGGTGTTGTATTTTCTAACTTTTTATTTTTACTAAGTACCATTCTTGCCTTTGCGTTCTTTAGCGAAAAACAATTATCAAAAACAATTTGGTCACAGCTATCCATTTCACAAGTAATTCGTCTTCCTTTCATTGAGCGTCTAGAATATATTGTTATCTCCGGCTACGCAATCATTGCAATTACAAGTTTTATCTTACCATTATGGGGTGCAACAAGAGGATTTTATGAACTATTTCGCATAAAGCAGAAATACATATTAATTTCCTTATTATTTTTAACCGTCATTATTTCACAATTCCTAACGGAACGGCACCATATTAATAACTTTGTTACTCATGTCTCAAAGGTAGATTTTTGGATTGTTTATGTGTACATCCCAGTTTTATTCCTTATAATGTGGGTGAAAAACAAATGGAAAACATCAAAAAGCAAGTAGTATTCCTTTTTAGTTTGTGCTTATTTTTTACAACAGCATGTGTGCCCAAAAGCATCGTTGATGATCTCAGTCTTATTCAAGGTTCTGTTTTTGATGTCGCTTCAGATACAGGCTCAAAGAAGGAAAAAGTAAAAGTGACTTACGTTTGTCCTATTCGAAAAAAAGGGAAAACAGTACAAGTACTTCAAGGATATGGAAATACAGTCAAACAAGTTAAAGTAACAACTGCTTTAGAATCTGGAGAACCTCTTGCCAGCGGACAAATACGCGTTACTCTTTTTACAGAAAAATTAGCTAAAAAAGGACTCTCCAGCTTATTTGATACACTTATTCGTGATGTAAATATCGGAAACTTAGTATATGTTGGTCTAGTTGAAGGCGGAGGAAATGGAGAAGGTCAAAAACTACTATCAGGCCAATATCAAACTGCTTCTAACGTAGCAATCTACATGACAAAAATACTAGAACATAATATGAAAACAGGTGTATTACCAAAAGATAATTTACACCTTCAAGCTTTTCGATATTATCGCGATGGACAAGATACGTATATGCCTATTTTAAAAAAGAAAAAGAACAGCATTAAAATTACAAGTATGGCTCTTTTCAAAAAAGATAAGTATGTAGGAAAAGTAGAAGAAAAAGATATGTTTCTTTTTAAAACACTGCTCGAAAAAAGTGAACTGGATTCACATGAATTTAAAACAAAATTAGGCTATACAATCATTAACAACATTCGTTCTTCTCCTTCTTATCGTGTATATATAAAAAACGGCAAGCCTTCCTTTTTCATTCATGTAAAAATGACAGCTCGCATTCAAGAGCTGTCAAAGCATACTAATCTAGAAAACAAAAAAAATGTAGAAAAAATACGAAAAGACGTTGAAAAGAGCTTAAATGAAGATGGAGTAAAATTAATTAAAAAATTTCAATCTCTTGGTACAGACCCACTTGCTTTAGGTGCCAGATTTAAACAACACTACAGACATTTTAAATTAAAAGAATGGGAAAAAATGTACAAAGATGTTCCTGTGAAAGTGAAGTATGAAGTTGATATTACAAATTCAGGAGTTATTGAGTAAAATATTTGATCCTCTTTCCTAAAGTTAAATTAGAAAGAGGATCTTTTTTGTAAAAACAGAATTTAGACCTCCCTAACGTAAATCATGTTACAATAAAAATCGGCAAAGAATGAGAAAGGATGAAACAACATGACAAACGAAAAAGGTTTAGATAAAGGCTATGAACTTGTTGCGAAAATGCATGAAGTATTTGGTCACCCTGTTGCAGATACTCCAACAAAATTAACAGAAGAACGTGCAAAAATTCGTGCAAGCTTTATGCAGGAAGAACTAGAAGAGTTCTTAGAAGCAAATACAGTAGAAGATCAATACGATGCATTAATTGACTTAATTTACTTTGCATTTGGAACGTTTGCAGAAATGGGTGTACGTCCTGATAAAGGTTTTGAGATCGTGAACAATGCAAACATGGCAAAATTATTCCCAGACGGTAAACCACGCTTCCGCGAAGGTGACGGCAAGATTTTAAAGCCTGAAGGATGGGAAGCACCAGAACCACAACTTCGTGCGGAAATTGAGCGTCAACGTCAAGAAGCAAAAAAATAATATATGATTTCCATTTGAAAAGGAGCCATCTGTTAAATGGCTCCTTTTCTCTATTTCTTCTTCGAATCTCCCATCTGAGGTTGCTTTCCTTTCGAAGCATTTGCATCGAAATTAGGCTGTCTTTGGCCAGTATTGTTACTTCTACCTTTACCCATATGTATACACCCCCTTTTTCTTTATCATTCCCAAATAAAAAATCTCCTTGCATAGAAGGAGATTTTCTTTAAGGCACTAACGCCCTATTCCATAGTTGTTTAATCTTACATGCCTTGATATGGCGTGACAGAAGGATGGCCGTGATGATAACCATGATGAGGATGATAAATAACATGTTGATAGCCATGATGATGATATGGATAATGTGGATGATACCCCACATGATGATATGGATAATATGGATGATATCCCACATGATGATAGCCATAAGGATATCCTCCATGCGGATATCCTACTTGTGTTGTAGGAACTCCACCCATGCCAGATGGACTAATCATTTGTCGTTGTTCATTATAATTCATTTCGTTCACCTCTTCCTCACAATTTAATGTGTCGATGTTATCATATTGCAAAAAGAGAAATAGGTGTTTGTCTGTCTAAAATTCTGCTCTTCCATCCCGTTCAAAACATAAAAAGAGCACCTAAAAAGGTGCTCTTTTCCATTAATTCGCTACGATATTCACAAGTTTTCCAGGAACAACAATTACTTTACGAACTGTTTTCCCTTCAATTTGCTCTTTAATTGCCTCAAGTGCAAGTTGTTCCATTTCTTCTTTTGATGCATCTTTTTTCATCGTTAGCTTCGCACGGACTTTACCCATCACTTGAACAACGATTTCAACTTCATCTTCTACAAGTTTAGACTCATCAAATGTTGGCCAGCTTACATATGTGATTGTTTCGTTATGTCCAAGCTTGTTCCAAAGCTCTTCCGCAACGTGCGGCGCAACTGGTGCAATCATTTTCACGAAACCTTCTACATATTCTTTCGGAAGTGTCTCAGCTTTATATGCATCATTAATGAACATCATCATTTGAGAAATTGCAGTGTTAAAGCGAAGTTCTGCGTAGTCTTCTGTTACTTTCTTCACTGTTTGGTGATATACTTTTTCAAGATTTTTGTTTGGTGCATCTGTAATTTTCTCGCTTAGTTCACCATTATCTTGAACAAGTAGACGCCATACGCGATCTAAGAAACGACGAGCTCCGTCAAGGCCATTTTCAGACCAAGCAATAGAAGCATCTAATGGTCCCATAAACATTTCGTATAGACGAAGTGTATCTGCACCGTGGCTTGCTACGATATCATCAGGGTTTACAACGTTACCTTTTGATTTACTCATTTTCTCGTTGTTTTCACCTAGAATCATACCTTGGTTAAATAGTTGTTGGAATGGCTCTTTCGTTGGAACCACGCCTACATCGTATAATACTTTATGCCAGAAACGTGCATATAGTAAGTGAAGTACCGCATGCTCTGCACCGCCGATGTAAATATCGACTGGAAGCCATTGTTTAATTTTTTCTGGATCAGCAAGTGCTTCGCTGTTTTTCGGATCGATATAACGCAGGTAATACCAGCAGCTGCCTGCCCATTGCGGCATTGTATTTGTCTCGCGGCGACCTTTCTTCCCAGTCACTGGATCGACAACATTTACCCACTCATCAATATTTGCAAGTGGTGATTCACCTGTACCGGATGGACGAATGTTCTCTGTTTTTGGAAGAATTAATGGTAATTCTTCTTCTTTTACAGCTGACATTGTGCCGTCTTCCCAATGGATAATTGGAATCGGCTCACCCCAGTAACGTTGACGGCTAAATAACCAGTCACGAAGACGGTATGTTACTTTTTGATTTCCTGCGCTCGTCACTTCAAGCCATTCAATCATTTTCGCAATCGCTTCTTCTTTATTTAAACCATCTAAGAATGCAGAGTTAACGTGTGCTCCATCACCTGTATGTGCTTCTTTCGTAATGTCTCCGCCTTCTACAACTTCCTTCATTGGAAGCTCGAATGTTTTTGCAAACTCATAGTCACGCTCATCGTGTGCTGGAACTGCCATAACAGCACCTGTTCCGTAGCTTGCCAGTACATAGTCAGCAATCCAGATTGGTAATTTCTCACCATTTACTGGGTTAATTGCATAAGCACCTGTGAATACACCTGTTTTTTCTTTCGCAAGCTCTGTACGCTCTAAATCACTTTTCGCTTTTACAGAATCAATGTATGCTTCAACTGCTTCTTTTTGATCTGCAGTTGTAATTTCTGCAACAAGTGCGTGTTCTGGAGCAAGTACACAGTACGTTGCACCGAATAATGTATCTGGGCGCGTTGTAAATACAGTAAATTTCTCATCTGTGCCGTCGATGTTGAAGTGTACTTCTGCACCTTCAGAACGACCGATCCAGTTGCGCTGCATATCTTTTAAGCTTTCTGGCCAATCAAGCTCATCTAAGTCTTCTAGTAAGCGATCTGCATAAGCTGTAATCTTAAGCATCCATTGTCTCATCGGACGACGTTCAACAGGATGTCCGCCGCGCTCACTCACACCATCGATTACTTCTTCGTTCGCAAGTACAGTACCAAGTGCCGGGCACCAGTTTACTGGTACTTCATCTACGTAAGCTAGACCTTTTTCATATAATTTTAGGAAGATCCATTGTGTCCACTTGTAATAACCTGGATCTGTCGTATTTACTTCACGATCCCAGTCATAAGAGAAACCTAATGATTTAATTTGATTGCGGAACGTATTAATATTTTTCTCTGTAAATTCAGCCGGGCTGTTTCCAGTATCAAGTGCGTATTGCTCTGCTGGAAGACCGAACGCATCCCATCCCATTGGATGAAGTACGTTATAACCTTGCATACGTTTCATACGAGATAAAATGTCCGTTGCTGTATATCCTTCTGGATGTCCTACGTGCAGACCTGCACCTGATGGATATGGGAACATATCTAGTGCGTAAAATTTCGGTTTATCTGTTTCATCTGGCGTACGGAATGTTTTATTCTCTTCCCAATACGCTTGCCACTTCTTTTCAATTTCTTGATGATTGAAGCTCATGAAATACCCTCCATTCAAATTTTATATATTTTTCACCGCCAAAAATACAAAAAACCCCTCATCCCAGAAAAGGGACGAGAGGTTATATTCCCGCGGTACCACCCTAAATTAATGTCATAAAGGATGTTCAAAACGTCCGGTAAAGATAGCTATCGCATTTCTTCGTTACGTCGCCAGTCCGGTACTCATGTAGTCACTCTACACTCCGTGTCCTCCTGGCTTCCGCGCCTCGAACTGCTCTGCTCTCTTTATCCTCCTTTTTGAACAAGCACTAATATACATTCACTTAGATCCGTAACGTGGATAGACGGCAAATCGCTACTTTCTTTCACGACTGCAACTCCAAGGCGAGTTCATAACGAAACGTGGATTGACTTGCACCGACCGTCAACTCTCTAAACCAGCTTCTATTACTACTACTCCTTATCACTGTTATTACATATGAGTTATTTAAAATATATTCTAAAACAAGTTACATGTTCCGTCAAACTAAACTGCAATTTTTTCTTCTACTGTTTCTTCAACCCGTACTCTCTTGTCATAAATACTCGTTGCGATAAGTGCTACTACAAGCATTACCATTATCGCTATGAACAATACTTCCATATTATATAGATCTACAATTGCTCCGCCGACAACAGGTCCAAACATTTTCCCAACAGTTGCTGCACTATTTACAACACCTTGATAAAAACCGAGCTTATCATTTGGTGCAAGGATATTCGCAATCGTTGGAATAGCTGGCCAAACAAATAATTCACCAATTGTTAATGTCACCATTGCGACAAGGAACATTGTAAATTGCTGCGCTTGACTCAGTACAATGAAGGATACTGCGAAAATACCAATTCCGATCATAATCTGTTGTTTTAAAGAACGCTTCATCGCTCGAATAATCATACTTATTAATGGCTGGGCACAAACAATCATCGCCCCATTTATCGTCCATAATAAACTATACTGACGAAGACTAATATCCAACTCCTGTATATACGTTGCAATCGCTCCTTGCCACTGTACATATGTAACCCAGCATAAAGCATATGCTACACATACAATAAGAAGCGCCTTAAATCCCGGTGTAAGTGACCAACCTTTTTTCGTTTTTTCTTTTCCTTCTACACTCTTATCTTTCTTATCTTCCATACCACGGAATCCAAGAAATGCAATTAAGAAGAAAATAAAGTATAAAATAAAGTTTGCTAAGAAAATATAATCAAAACGATAAGAAGCAACTAAACCACCGCACGCTGTTCCAATAGCGATTCCAACGTTTTGTCCTACATACATCGCATTAAATGCTCTCCGTCCGCCTTCTGGCCAAACCGTCCCGACCATTGCATACATCGACGGAAAGACCATTCCAGAACCAAATCCAATTAACGCAAGCCACACAACATAAAATGGCCAACCATGGAAGAATACCAGTCCTAAAATCGCTAATAGTGTAATAACAATACCAACTAAAATGGACTTATATCCGCCCCATTTATCAAATAAAACACCGCCGAGTAAATTACCAATTACTCCTGTTAACGAGTTAATCATTAATACCATTCCGGCCACAGATAATGACTTCCCTAAATGATCATGTAAATAAATCGTATTAAAAGGCCATAAAAAAGAAGCACCCGTGACGTTAATAATCATCCCAGCTACTAATAGCCATACTTTCCTTGGCATACCCCTTCCCTCCTATTCTATTATTTTTTCGATCTTCAATAACAGTAAAATTGTAGTCGTTTTTAGGTAGGAAGGCAAATGATTAATAGTTGGTGAAATTCTGATAATGAGATATAAAATAAAACCCACCTCTACATAAAGAGATGGATTTCCTTTCACACTTTACAGTATTTGGAGAATACATTCAAGTTTCATCCCCTTATAAATCACGTGATTTAAATGTACGAATCGCTATAAAAATAGCCGCTAACACATATAAAACAGCATAAACAATCATCATGTTACTCGGTGTTGAAACACTCCCAAATACTCCTTGTGAAGCTATTGATAAAGGATTGTCTGCTGAATCAAATAAATAGATTGTCATTTTACGATACATCGTATCGATTGGGAATAAAAGGCTGGCGATTATGCCCATGTTTACAAGTGCTGTTTTTTCCGCCAATGTACCGATTTGTTCAACAAATCCACCAATAAACCCAGTTCCGTATAAAATAATTAACACAATGCCAGCATTTAATGTCGCCATACGTGTGCTTAGTAATATCGCGATGCTAATTAAAATAACGGGCTGTATTAAAAAAAGAGCCAATGCTTTTATAATCTGCGTCGCCGTGAAATCTAAATGAAACGTATTCCCTCCCATTGTTTGATGAATAAGCACGATACTTATAAATAGAAAGGCTGCGTACGCAATCAGTAAGCAACATAAGCCGATCCATTTTCCCATTAAAAAGGAAAAGCGCGAAATCGGTCTCGTCAACCATGTATCAATTTGATGACTTTCAATTTCATTGGCAATGCTGCCAACACTACTTAAAATAGCTAACAACGCAGTAATAAACGAAGAAAAGTATAACCCCACCCCAAGAAGTTGTGTAGAAAAGAAACTCTTGCTCATAACATCTTGAGCTGTCGAAAGACCACTAGATTCTCCCGGAATGATTTCACTGACGGCGTAATGAATGGCCACTCCATAAAATATTAAAAAGGCAAAAGTCATACATAATGTAATGGTAAAAATACGCTTTAAAAGGATTTCTTTAAATGATAACTTGGCGATTGTCCACATGCTGCGTCCCCTCTTTCTTATTCACCCAGTACATAAACACATCTTCCAAATGCGGGTGAACCGGATTTAGCTGATACACAGGAATATGTAGTGATACAAATGCTTCTAACAATCTAGGAATGTCGTCTTCTTGTTGCAGCGTGATAATCCAACGTTTACGATTTTGCTGTTCTTCTATCTTCCTTACGTTTTTAATAAACGCAGGCAGTTGTTTAAAAACCAATTCGCTCTTTTCACCAATTGTTACTTCAACTTCCGTTTGAATCATCATTAATGAGCGCCAATCTCCTTGTACAATTAGCTCTCCCTTATTAATAATCGCCACGTGATCACATAGATGTTCAATTTCATTTAATAGATGGCTATTTAAAAATACTGTCTTCCCTTGGTCCCGAAGCTCTTCCATTAAATGACGCACTTCTTTTCGCCCGATTGGATCAAGCGCGGATGTTGGCTCATCTAAAAAAATCAATTCCGGATCAGAAAGCAGGGCACAGGCCAGTCCAATACGCTGCTGCATTCCTTTTGAATAACCGCGAATTTTTTCTTTCTCCCTTCCCTTTAGACCTACTTTTTCAATAACGTCATTCATTTTTGCTTTCCGCTCCCGAAAAGGCAGATCGCATAATTTCGCATGCGTTTCAAGTAACTGCCAACCAGTCAGCCAATCAGGATAGCGAAACAGTTCAGGTAAATAGCCAATGCGCCGTTTTGATTCAATTGTCCCAATCGGCTGTCCTAGCATTTGCGCTGTTCCAGAATCCGCATGAATCAATCCAAGCATCGTTCGCACAAACGTACTTTTCCCTGCACCGTTAGGACCTATAAACCCGAATACAGTACCGCGCGGAACGTCTAATGAAATGTTGCGGATACCGCCTTTTCCGTTATATTGTTTTGTTAAATTCTTTGTTTGTATAATCCAGTCTTCGTTCATGTTTTACCTCCGCCCTATACAGGAACAGAGCCGCCCCTTTTCGCGGAGCCGCTCTTGTTCAATCATTATTTTAATTCATTTGCAAGTTTAATAAGATCACTTGCATTCATATCTTTCCCCTGCTCTTTATGTTGCTCGATCATGTTCATTTTCCCGTCTTTCTCCCAAATCAGCACATTTTCATATTCTGTATTATATAAAACGGCCTTTACTCCTTGAACATTTGTCTCTGATACTTTTGCATCTTTTGCTACATAAGGAATCGGCAATGTATGTGTCCAATCTTGAATACCTGCAAGTTGCGTTTTCACATTCCCAGGAATAATCGGAAGCTCTAAAACTGTTTTTTGTAATTTCGCAACATCTACACCTTCTGGAACAGAAATTTTTGGTGCATCAATCACATTATAAGAAAAAGCGCTTGATGTTCGATTGCCCTCAACTTCTATTTGAGTACGTACTGATTCCGGAACTGTGATTGAAAATTGCTTACCATTCAAAGCACTTTCAAATTGCGTATTACTTTGTAATTGTTTCAATAATTTATTAGCTTTTTCTGTATCGAGCTCAAATTGCATAATAAATGACGGATTCACATCCACATTCGTTACACGATATCCATTTGGCACTTTTGGGACAGCATATCCAGCTTCTCTTGCTTGCTGTTCTGACTGAAAATGAGCATCTTTTTTACTTCCGTTATCTTTGATTTCTATTTTCCCAATTCCTTTAATGGACTTTTCTCCTTCTTCCGTTTTAGATATCCATCCTTCAATATCACGTAAGTCCGAATCGGTAAGTTGAACGAACTGTACATCCTTTACTCGAAAAATCGATAACAAGTTACTTGCTCCTGCTCGTACTTCTGGAACTGTTAAAGACACACACACAACTGCCGCCGCTGCTGCTGCAGTAATCCAACGTTTAGATGATTTCTTCATATTATGCCATCTTCCCTTCTTTTTACTTTCTTCACTATTTCTTTCTTCTGTTTTATGATTTTTGATATTCTGTTCAAAGGTTTTCCAAGCTTGATCAACATCGATATCAATTTCTTGACTAACGTTTGTAGATTCATCATCCAATACAACTTCTACCCATTGATTAAGCTTGCTCACTTCTTCTAACGTCTTTTGACATTCTTTACATTGGTCAAGATGCTGAATATATTGTTTTCTGTCATCGCGGTTTAATTCTCCATCTAAATACGCCTGAATAAATCCAATATCTTGGCACTTCATTTGTCACTCCTCCTTCATCCCTCTATACATCTTCCGAAATTTCGCTTTCGCTCGTGCTAGCAATGTTCCAACCGAGGATACTTCCATATGAGTAGCCTCCGCGATTTCTTTGTATTGGAACCCAGAAAACTTCATTAATAAGAGGGTACGTTCCCGCTCATCCATTTCTTTTAATGTACTTTGTACACGAGTAATTTCTTCTTTTTGAATACATTGTTCTTCCGATGACGGACAGCTAATTGACTGTTTATTATTGGCTTCTTTTTCGATTCTTGCTTGATGCCTTTTTTCAGATCGCAAATAGTTATATGCCGCATAAATGGATGCTTTTGCAAGCCATGCTGATAAACTTTCAATCTGTTTCCATTCTGTATGATATAATTGCAAAAATACTTCTTGCGCTAGATCTTCAGCAATTACTTGATCTCGCACAATCCGCATAATTTGTCTCACAACGTGAGCATAATATTGTTTAAATACATCTTGAAACTGTATATGTGAAACTGAATCTTGTTCATATATATTTAGCAATGAAGCTTTCACCTCCACTCGTTTCTTCCTCCTTATTAGCCGCTTTCACTATAAAGAAACCATAAATTAACTATTTGTGACAGAAAAATAAAAAATATTTTCTTGTAATCGTTTAATCTTGTATTGAAACCAGCTTTAATCCCTTACCCTCTAAGAGATTTTATTGGGAGGCACGTACAAAGCATAAATCTATAAAGTGAAAATTTCATCAGTATTTTTTCATTACCACTAATAGAAAGTCCGCTTTTGGTAGTTAGGCGAGAGCACCCAGCCACACATAGAATTTATCCATAAAATGGTATACAATACATATAACCATTTTTAAGGGAGACGCAAATGGATACAAAAAAAGCACAAAAAGAAATTAAGAAAACGAAAAGAAAAGTAGTAATTGTATTACTTTCTATGTTTATCATTGGAGCAAGTTCTGTATATTGGAAGTTTTTTAGTTTGCAAGGTGTTCCAAAAGGTGAATTGATTCAAGAGGTTAAATCTCCAAATGGCACATATACGTTAAATGCCTATATTACAAATGGAGGAGCAACTACAAGCTTTGCGGTGAGAGGTGAACTTATTTTTAACAAACGTAAGATATTTAAAACAAAAAATATTTATTGGAATTACAAAGAAAACCAAGCCAATATTGAGTGGAAAGATGAAGATACTGTTATTATCAGTGGCCGCACGTTACAAGTACCAAATGAAACATATGACTTTAGAAAAGATTAGAAATAAAACCTAATTTGGGATTTAAATATCAAAAGAGTTCGTAACACATAGATAATACGTCTAAATGAATATAAGAAATGAAAGACTCCATAAATGAATGAAAAGATGAAATACATCATCTAAAAACAGAAAAAGAAAAATACGTAAATAATGATAGTGAGGATATGAATGACATACTATGAAAAAAGCTAGGGAAACATTCATGTATTCTATCGAATGTTCCTTAGCTTTTTTCCATATTTGTTATTGAATTAGCTACATTTAGTTATAGTACTGTATCTAATTCTACAATTTTTAAAAATCGGTTATTCCAAATGTTCTCATGATGTTTAATAATGGTTTGCGCTTCTAATACTGTACTCGTTATCGTACTGTGTGTATTTTTATAAAGAATGTTATTTTGATAACCTAAGCTATACGCAGCTCGAATTGTAGTATCTAAACAAAATTCAGTTTGCGCTCCCGCAAAAATAATTTGTTCAATTTCTTTCTCTTTTAAGTAGTTTAATAGTTCTGTTTGATAGAATGAATCCCATTTCGCTTTTTGAATAACTTTATCTGAAGAAGTTTTCACTAGCCCCTTATGTAATTGCCAGCCATCTTTCCCTTCAAACATTTCATTTGTTTCCTCTGTGCTCGTATGTTGAATGAAGATAACCGGGATATTTTTCTCATGAGCTTTTGTGATTAATTCGTTTATATTTGCAACTACATGTTCCTTGTCGTACAAAAAATTTTGCGGTTCATTAAAAAAGATTTCTTGCATGTCAATAACAACTAAAGCTTGCTTCATTATCGTTTCACATCCTATTGGTTTCTTTTTCATTATAGCACGGCACTATCAAGCTAAGTTTCGACAGCTAAAGACCGTTGCTCCTTTTACCCATTCTGTATATCAAACAAAAAACTATCTGCTCCCCCGACTGAGTATCGAGAACCCTTTTTGTTTTTCAGAAATGCATTTCTTTTAAAATTCTAGGTGTATTCGTCGTAAACAATATGTAATTTTGTTTTTTCGTTTTAATGAAAATCCGATTCGTTGTACCATATGGTGTGCCTATTCGAACTGCATCAGCTTTTTCGCCACCGTAAGTATCATCTTCGGTAATTTCAATAATTTCTTCCAATGGAATATTGACCGTTGCAAGCTGCCACTTAATAATTAATTCTGTTTCTGTTTTTTTTACGTCAACCCCTACCGTGAACACATTATCAGAACCTTCCTTCAATTTCTCTTCAATTTAATTATAAAGAAACTCCCTTTTTTATCATTATACGTTTTTATTTCCAACGCATTTTTTCTTAAATTAATAAAAAATACCGAGCATCCTATGCTCGGTATTTTTAAAATTCTATTCTTCTTTCGGCAAAACAATCCCTTTATACAATTGAACGGTAATGAAATAATAAATCGCGTAAATGACTACGAAAATGACAATTGGAAGCCAAATCCGGAAGTACGGATCAAGTAAAATAAAACCGAACATTTTCATCCCAATTAACACGTGTACAATTCCTACAATTGCCGGGAATAAGAACACTAAGAATAACTCTTTATAAATGGACTTCGTTAATAACTCACGGCGCACACCGATTTTACGAAGCATGTTATAACGTGTGATATCTTTTGAGGCACCAGAAAGAATCTTAAACATTAAGCAACTTGCCATCATTGCTAAGAACGCAATTCCTAAGAAAAAGCCCATAAATACGGTTCCGCTCGCAATACTGTAAAACCCTGTATACATCGCATATTTCGTTGCTAAATCATCAGCTTTTACATCTTTATATTTCGCTAACTCTAACTCATCAAGTTTTTTCCATTCATCTTTATGTGCTATAAAATTATCTGTTTTTCCAATGAAGGCAATTCCTTCGTTTCCTTGTACTTCATTGTACATCTTTTGATCAACAATTTTTATAGTGTGGTCGCGATATAAGTAGAATGGCTGGATACTTCCTAAAGCCTCTGCCCATTTTTCGGGAATTACCGCTGTATTCTCCGTTTTTTCTTGACCATGACTAGAAATAGCACCTACAGGAAGCTCTCCTGAAACGCGTTTAAATTTACCAAAGCTTTCTTTCCCTTTACCTTCATGTACTAACGGAGGATTTTTTTCTAAATCCTCTTTTAAATAGTAAACAAATTTATCATCAACTTTATAACGATATTCGTTTTTCTCATTGAATGTAATACTGTCTAAAATTTTCTTTTCTTCTGCTATTGGATTATGAATGGCTACATCATATATTGCAAAGCCATCAACTGTCAGCATGACATTATTTTTAAAAGCCATACCGCCAGAAATGGCACCTGCACCAAGAGCAACTAACATCGCTACTGTTGCTAGTACTCTCGTTAAGCTGTTAATACGGAAGTTTAGCTGTGCAAATGTAAAGGCGTTAAGCCCTTTTTCGCTTCGTTTTTTATTACTTTTCAGCTTTTTAATAATAAGCGGAAGAACAGAAGCAAATAACATATACGTTCCTGCTGTTATTGTAATGAGCGCAATGATGATACCAAATTGTTGTAACTTGTCCATATAAATCATAGAAGCATAGCCGATTGCTAATAAAATAATCGCAAGAAATGCTACGATACCAGTCATTTTTCCTTTTACAGCAACGCGCTCTGTTTGCGCATCTGCATGCACAAGCTGCAATACTGAAATACGTGATAGTTTAATACTATTCATTATTGCTGATAACACAAATAATGCAAAGAAGAAAATACACGTAACAGTCATCGATGGAACATAAAATGCTTTATAACCACCTGCAGTAAATTCAATCTGTTTCATAAGCAGCTGTCCGATTCCTTGCGCCAGTCCTACACCAACTGCAATCCCAATCACAAGAGACGCCACTCCTATTACAATTGTTTCTATAAACATAAGCAATGTAATCTTATGTTTTTTCGCTCCTAACATCATATACATTCCAAACTCTTTTTGACGAAGGGATAGTAAGAATGAGTTCGCATATAAAATATAGAAGAATGTAATAATAGCTAATAAAAATGAACCTGCTTGAAAGACAAATGCAATTGATGCAATAACAGAATTTGATTCAAGAAACGCTTTATTTGTCGCTAACGTTTGGAACATATAAAAAATAGAAATCGACATAACAAGACCAACAAGTAAGACGATATAGTCTTTTAACTTACTTTTCAGCCCCGACATGGAAAGCTTAAATAACATGCCTGCTCCCCCCTTTCTTACGCTTTTTGTGTGCCTAAATCAGCAAGCACATCTAAAATTTCTTTATAGAATTCTTCACGTGTACCACCGCGATGAATTTCTTTATATAACTCTCCGTCTTGAATAAATAAAATACGTTGGCAATAACTTGCACTATACGGATCATGTGTAACCATCATGATAGAAACACCTTGTTCTTCATTTAAGCTTGTCATCGCATCTAAAAGACTTGTTGCGTTTTTCGAATCAAGCGCTCCTGTTGGCTCATCTCCTAAAATAATTGCCGGTTCATGTACAAGCGCACGCGCTGCTGCTGAACGCTGCTTTTGCCCGCCAGAAACTTCTGAAGGATATTTTTGAAGAATTGCTGAAATCCCTAACATTTCCGCTACTTTTTCTACTTTTGGACCAATCTTTTTAGAAGAAACGCCTTGCAAAGAAAGCGGCAATGCAATATTTTCATAGATTGATAGATTCTCTAATAAATTAAAGTCTTGGAAAATGAACCCTAGTTTTTGTGAACGGAAATCAGATAGTTCTCCTTGCTTCATTTTCGTAATATCCATGCCAGCAATTTCAACAACGCCATCCGTCGCTTTATCTAATGTTGAAATGACATTTAATAAAGTAGTTTTACCAGAACCAGATGGTCCCATAATCCCAACAAATTCTCCCTCTTGAATGGAAAATGATACGCCCTTTAATGCATGTGATTGGCTCTCACCCTTTTTACCGTATACTTTTTGAACATTTTTTACGTCTACAACTGGTGCTTTCATATATACCCTCCTGTGCTTTGTTTTCCTGTTCCTATTTTGCTCTTTTCAAGCATGATCTGCCATTGATTAAACTTACATTTATCTTACATTTTTGTCATATACAAAAACGGCTCCATATGTTACGTGTAAACACGTAACATATGGAGCCGCTTGTTATTTTAACGTATTTCCGAAAGAAGTCCCCATCCTCAAGCGCGTAACAGGCAATAGCTTAGCGGTAAGGTGGGGATGAATTTCGGTTAGGCATAGTCTAACTCACTTGTAAAAACAACCAATTGTTATTATGGTGGATACATTCTATATCCGATATCTTCACTTGTTTATAAGATTTAGACGGATTTTGTATATAGTGTCCATCGATATCTTGTACGTACACCATTTTCCCTGTAAATCCCGTCACGAATCCTATTTGTCCAAATCCTTTCACCTTATTACCTAAATAGATTCCATCTACATGTGATGTATTTTTCTTATTTCGATTTGCCTTTGTATTTTTCGTTTTTCTTCCTTTTCTTGCAGTTGCTTCATGGAGAGAACGCTTTTTCTTTCTAAATTGCTTGATGCGAAATTCACCACTTTGATCATATTCTTGTAACCGTTTTGGATTTGTAATTGCAACGGCATCATTTACATGTGTTTTTGGTAAATGCAACTCTTTTCGTATCGGTGTTGTGTAACTGCCATACGTAATCTCACAATCTAAGCGTTTCATAATTTGCAAACGTAGTATATTCATAAAGGCCGTTTCTTTATATTGTTTTGGTTTCTTGAAACTGTGTTTGATTTTCCCTTTATGGAATTTTTGATGACATTCTTCATGTACAGTTACAAGGTTATCTGCCATATCGGAACCACCCTTATGGCGCTCAATGATGTGATGGGTATGCAAGATCCCACCTTTTTTCTTACAAATTTGACAGGTATATTGATCTCGCGCAAACACGTAATACCTTATATTCCAAAAGCCAAAGGCATCCCCTTGTTGATATTCTATTCCTTGTATGTCAGGTTTTTTTAGTTTTTGCGCATCAAATTTTCCTACTTCGACAATGACTTTTGGGGAAGGTAAGAGAGATTTGAATTTCTCTATCCAATGAATAACATTGTCGATTCGACTTTGAATGGAGGGCGGGAGCCAGCCTTCTTTCTTTTTTCGGTTCAGAAAACGTGCCTTTCGGTAGCGGGTTTTACGTTGTCTTCGACTTCTACGTAGTGTAGCTCTGAGGGTTAGGTTTTCTTTGACATCTTGACGTAACGCAATGGTTCCTTTTGTAAGTACCCTTTCTTCTGTGGTAATTGCAATGCCTACATACTTTGCGCCACTGTCAACGCCGATTGTAACAGGTTGTACCGTTTCTCCAGTAGCGTATTGGAGCTGAATGATAAATGGTGTGTATCCCACAATTTTTGCTTTTCCTTGTTTGAGAAGAAGGCGAGCCTTACGAGGACTGCAAGGCATAAGCAGTTCTCCTCTTAAATTCTTGACAAATACACGCATGTTTTGTCCCTCCTAAGAGTTTGTTTCCCTTCGCCAATGTTTGTAGGTGTTGGCAACTTCTTGGATAAGAAGGCTTGTGGTTGACCGTTCCTTCCCAATCAGAACTGTTACAGAGCCACCATAGAGCCAAGAACTAGGGAATCATTCTTGGGTATGCAACCTACGAACGGAGTCTATAAAAGACTAAGGCTAGACAACCAGGGCTTTTTACAAGCCCCCACTTCAAAACGCGTTAGCGTTTAAGTGGTGGGTAGTTGACGATATATGTTTTCATTTCACGCAATAAAGTGACATTACAACCGTGTGATCTTTCCAACGATCGCACTTGGATCTACATGTAATGTACCACCATATTCAACTTCATCCACATTGCAGTCTGGACCAATTTTTATATGACAACCAGACACAATTGATACATCTGTTTTACTTAAAGTAATGTCGTTTCCTTTTATCGTTTTACAAACAATTCTTTTCTTTATGCCTGGGATGAAACTTGTAAGAGATATAAATTTACGAGATGGCGCTAACGTGATTATGTCCCCTTCAACATTTTGCAATTCACTAGGTGCTATAAATCCTATTTCAATCTTTTTTGCTTGTAGATTTCCATTTACTCGAACAGCCCCTTGCACTGTAAGTGTTTCAGCACACACATCTTCCTTTATCGATAAAGTACCCGATGAGTGTATATGTTTTGCCTGTATTTTTCCTAATTTACAACTACCGGTGTTTTTTATTTCGTTAATTTGAGATACCCCTTCAATCTTGCATGTACCAGAATTACTAAAACTTTTAGCAATTAAACTTCCTCGAATGACGCAGTCCCCGATTATACTAAATTCATTAGCCTGTATATCCTTTTTAAAAGATGCAACACCTTTCACACGGACACTTTCGGCAATAACTGGTTGTGAAAAAGATTTACTTCCAAATACATTGAGTTTCTCCTGTACATGATTAGTTCTTGTCTCTATAGTATTTTTCATCTCTATTTCCTTCCCTTTATTTTCTCCGTCGTGTTGTATAAAAACTCAAGAATGTCAATATTCCTCTCTACATTAAATATACCACATATTACCATGTAGAATATAAAAAAGCTGAGCTCATGTAAGCTCAGCTTTTTTCATTTTATCCTTTTAAAATAAAAGCCACTCTAACAATGATATGCTCTCCTTACGAGAGCTTTGTTTTTTCTGTGTATGAGCTGCAATACAAAAAGGCAGCTGAGATCAGCCGCCCTTTTGTTCAAATTCATCTTATTTGTTAGCCTCAATTTCTTGTTGTAATTTCTGATTAGAATTTTGTAATTGTTGATCAAATTTTTCTAATGCAGCATTAATAGCTGTTTTGTCTTTCTTTTGAACAGCTGCTTTCAATTCTTTTTGAATACCACGTTCACCTTGTTCTTTACCTTTATCATGATCTTTATCTTCGTGTTTTCCAAATATCGCTTCTAATTGCTTATGCGCTTGTTCTTTTGTTAATTTCCCATCTTTTACTTGTTGTTTAATAGAATCAATTTCTTGTTTATGAGCTTCGTAAAAAGCTTTTCGTTGTGCCTTCTCTTGTGCCTCTTGTTTTTGGAAACCAGCTGTTTTGTGCAATTGTTGCTCTAAGTTTTTATGTGTTGCTAAATCTTGTGTAAGTTTAGTTTTCAAATCAGAAGAAGCGTATTGATTAATGATATTCGTAAGCTCCTTCTCATGGTTACCTTTATGGTGATGTTCCGCTGTTTCATGTGTAGCTGATTTGTTAGATGTATTGGAATGATTCATCACTGCACTTCCAGATGCTGGAGTCAATATTGTCGCTGCTAAAATAGGTGCAATCAAACTTGATCTTAATTTCATTTGAAATTCCTCCTAAAATACGTAATGACGTTACAAGTGGAATTATCGGACATGTTCCTTAACTTTTCCTTAACTTTTAAAAAGTACAAAAAAATAATAGAGGTCCTGACACAATACAAGATGCAATAAAGTGAAACTTCCATCAATGGGGGTTACTTCATCCTCCACTGATGGTTAGCCCGCCCAATCAGGCACATGCTAGCAGTTATTCCTCACCTATCTTCTTCGCTTTTCTCTCAATCTTGAGGTGGGGGTCTCATTGCCCTGAAATAGCGGGATAAAAAATAAAAACCAGGTCATACTTCGACCTGGCTTACTCTGATTGCTTTGATTTTTGTGGTTGCCCTTTTTTACGATTTCTTTGCTTCGCTTGCACCACTGGATCTAATTCATTTGAAAACTCGGCATTATGTCCGTTTTGTGTTTTTTGCTCTGGGTTATTTTGATCAGAACGTTTTGCCATTTATCTTTCACTCCTTATTAGTGCGGTGTAGTGATCATTTGATGCCGTAGTTGTTGAACTGCAAGACGAGCACGATATAATTGATCGCGCTGCTCAGCAGTTGCAAAGTGCTCCATTGTTTCAATTTCTGTATAAGCTTTTTCCAGTTGGAGCTGTGCATCTGAATAATTCATCTTATTGTAATGTTCTTGTCTCATGCCAATTTCTAACTGTTGTTTTGCGTATTCCATCGCCTGTTCTGCTTCATTCATGCATCGTTCAATTGCGCTACGCTCTGCCATCATGTTTCCTCCTTGCCTTTCATTTCTCCATTAGTCTATCCCTTCCATCTGAAGCTTATGAGTATGTTATAATGATTTTTGCTCATACCATTGAGGAGGCATAATATGAAAGCTCAAAATCCTTTCCCATATTCAAATGACAATAAACGTTATCATACATGGAACTATCACTTGCGCGGACATTTTGGCGAGAAAATCTTTAAAGTTTCCTTAGATGCTGGCTTCGATTGTCCAAACCGTGATGGCACAGTCGCATACGGCGGCTGTACATTTTGTAGTGCGGCTGGTTCTGGCGATTTTGCTGGTGACCGCCGTGATGATGTTGTTACGCAATATCATGAAATGAAAGAGAAAATGCATACAAAATGGAAAGATGGCAAATGTATTGCATATTTCCAAGCATATACGAATACACACGCTCCTGTTGAAGTGCTAAAAGAAAAATTCGAACCTCTTTTAAAGGAAGAAGGGGTTGTCGGTCTTTCTATCGCAACTCGTCCAGACTGCTTACCAGACGATGTTGTCGAATATTTAGCTGACTTAAATAAACGGACGTACCTTTGGGTTGAGCTTGGCTTACAAACTGTGCATGAACGTACAGCACTTCTTATTAACCGTGCTCATGATTATCCATCTTACGTAGAAGGTGTAAATAAACTTCGTAAGCATAACATTAACGTATGTTCACATATCATTAACGGTCTTCCGCTTGAAGACTATGACATGATGATAGAAACAGCGCGCGAAGTCGCAAAGCTTGATATTCAAGGTATTAAAATTCATTTGCTTCATTTATTGAAGGGAACGCCGATGGTAAAACAATATGAAAAAGGACAATTAGAATTCCTTTCTCTTGAAGATTACGTAAACCTTGTTGTTGATCAGCTTGAAATCATTCCATCTGACGTCATCGTACACCGCATTACAGGTGACGGTCCGCCCGACTTAATGATCGGTCCGATGTGGAGCTTGAACAAGTGGGAAGTATTAAATGCAATCGATGCTGAATTTATACGCCGCGGCAGTTGGCAAGGCAAATATGCAAATGAGGTGACGGAAGTATGAAATTAGAACGCATCTTACCTTTTGCACGCACACTGCTAGAGCGAGCAGTGAAAGAGGGAGATTATGCCATTGATGCAACGCTTGGCAACGGTCATGATACATGTTTTTTAGCAGAACTTGTTGGAGAAAACGGAAAAGTATTTGGCTTCGATATTCAAGAAGAGGCAATCACAAATTCAGCAATACGGCTAAAAGAAAAAGGACTAGCTGAGCGTGCCGTTCTTATTCATGATAGCCACGATACATTAGCAGACGTATTACCAGAGGATGCAAAAGGAAAAGTAACAGGAGCTATCTTTAACTTAGGTTATCTTCCTGGCGGTGATAAAAGCATCGTCACAAAACCGAACTCAACTCTTTCTGCCATCCAGCAGTTATTAGAAGTAATGGCACCGGAAGGAATCATCGTTCTCGTCATTTATCACGGACATCCAGAAGGACAAGTTGAACGCGATGCTGTTGTGAATTTTGCACAAGAGCTGGATCAAAAAGAAGCGCATGTACTGAAGTACGAATTTATGAACCAACAAAATAACCCGCCGTTTATTATTGCAATTGAAAAACGATAAAGCGTCTCGTCAATATATCGGCGCTTTTGAAATATATCGACCGTTTCTCATCATATATCGGCGCTTCGACACAATATAAAGTGAAACTTCCATCAGTGACGCTTTTCTCACTGATGGTTAGTTGAACCAATCGGGCTTTTACGGGCAGTTTTCTTCCCCGCTCTTCTCCAGCCTTTACTGCCCGTTAATGCGGGATAAAGACCGCTCTATAAAATTCGACGTGAATACCAAAAAAAATACGTGCATACTGCACGTATTTTTTATCACTGCGCCATTTTCTTTCGATACATCTTCCCATTCCAATAGAAAAAGCGCGAAGTAAGACCCCCATATTTCACAATACGCCGTGCCATCTGCTGCATTTCTTTTTGTTGCGACACTTTTTGGTCTGATAAATATATACCAAGCAGCCCACGGCTGATGAGGCGATGAAACTTCATATGCGGGATTTGTTCCAAACTTTTTTCCGCTTCCATCACAAAATGTTTCAATCTCTCAAGTGTTGCTTCTTTATTCTCATAATAACTACAAAAATTTAAATCTCCGCCAATGCGGTCTTCTTCTTGGTCAATGAAATAATCAAGTAAAATATGCAATCCTTGTACATATGGAAAATATCCTTGCTTAATTTTCATAATATCTTCGTCTGTTAATTCATCGTGGAACGCATACGCTACAAGACAGAAAATGCCGAGCGTTGAGCCTGCGCATGCGGAAAATTCAAACCAGCTCATCGGTGGTACATTTTCACGATGCACTGCAAACCACGTTTTTAGGCGCTCTTCTCTCTCTTCTAGCTTTACATGTTTATGAATTTGTAAATCACAATAATAACAAGCAAGCTCATGAAGAATTGGTGCAATCTTGTTATAATGCTTCGTTTTTGTAAGCACGTCCTGACACGTTTCTACAAGTTCATCTAAATAACCGCCATCATCTTGATCATCACGATAACGATAATAATTGCTTCCTTCACTTCCTGGCGTTAGCGCCGCGAGCATCGATTCATGAAGCGCCGCAAAATCATTCGGATCAAGCGATGTGCTGCGATCACATAAATTATCCAAGTAATCACTAATCGTTTGATACGCTACAATAAATCGAATACATTCCTCACGATGTTCATGAGCAAGCAGTGCTAAAATCCCACCGCCTTCACAATGAAACGTTTTATGCTCAATACTCGCTAACGCTTGGTTATGAAGCTCATCATTCGGAATATGATAGGCGCGTTCTTTCCAATTTGCGAGCTCATGGTGTACGACCGGAAACACATCTCGGTATACTTTCGCCATGAGCGTTATGGGGTTACTCGGTACTTTCACTTCTTTCTTCATCTCCTCTAATGAATATGGTCAAACATGTTCTAAATGTATTACGAATTTCATCTGTTTATTTGTCTTTCTGAATTAAATGTGTTTCTACAAATGATTTTGCATATGCGAAAACGTCATCTTTTTCATACTCATTAAATAGCTCATGATAACAATTTGGCCATTCCTTGTATGCTTTGTCACTAATTTTCAGATTATCAAACCATTTGCGGACACGTGTTTTATCTACAAGTTTATCCTCACATGCCTGCATTATCAAGAGTGGTACATCTGGAAATTCATCGCGTTTTTCATGGGCGACTTCTACAGCTTTAATTAACTCACTATACCAACGAACTGATACTTTGCGCAAGAACAATGAATCATTTTCCATCGCATCACGAATTTCATGATTACGTGTTGCCATTTCAACTGTAATAGTTGACTGAAACTGCATTTTCGGCGCAATAACATTCAGCACTTTTACAATGGTACGAAGCGGTACTTTAGGCATCGATACAACCCCTAAACACGGTGAAGTTAAAATTACTCCTTGCACATCCATTTTCGTTTCTTGCAGCACGCGAATAACCGTTAAGCCTCCCATACTATGTCCATATAGAAAAATAGGCAAGTAATATTTTCTCGCTTCTTTAATCCATGTCTTTACTTCTTCTATGTATTCATCAAATGAAGTAATATGTCCTCTATTTCTTGAAGTTGTTCCGTGCGCTGGTAAATCCCCCATCACCACATGAAAACCAATATGCCGCCACATTTCTGCAAGTGCCTCGTAACGACCATGATGCTCCATCGCACCGTGTACCATAACTATAACAGCTTTCGCCTCTTCCGCTTCATAATTCCACATAAAACTCCTCCGTTTCACTCTGTTTCAGAATTTGCTACACTTATATTAGTTTCTAGGAGAGGAAGGCTACTTATATGATTTATCCTTACAAAGACAAAAATCCCAAAATTGCTAATAGCGCGTTTATCGCTGACTATGTCACAATTACAGGTGATGTAACAATTGGTGAAGAATCAAGCATTTGGTTTAACACTGTCATTCGCGGAGATGTTTCTCCAACGATTATCGGAGACCGGGTCAATGTACAAGATCAATGTACACTGCATCAAAGCCCAGCATACCCGCTTATTTTAGAAGATGATGCAACAATTGGGCATCAGGTCATTTTACATAGCTGTACAGTGAAAAAAGACGCTTTAATCGGCATGGGGTCCATTATTTTAGACGGAGCTGAAATTGGTGAAGGTGCGTTTATTGGTGCCGGCAGTTTAGTACCACAAGGAAAGAAAATCCCGCCAAATACACTTGCATTCGGCCGCCCTGCTAAAGTTATTCGTGAGTTAACGGATGAAGACCGTAAAGATATGGCTCGCATCCGTCGTCAGTACGTCGAAAAAGGACAATATTATAAAGGTTTACAAACAAAATAATTTTTTAGCTGCCACTATACAGGCAGCTTTTTCTTTGCAAAATGCTACGTTTTCTTTACAAAATCTTATTATTCCCTCAATAAAATTTTATTAAAATAAAAGTAAATCTTCAAATATATATGTAGTGAGGAGGAGAATTTTTCATGAAAACTCGTTCCATAAGCTCCTTATATAAAATAGAGTGCTACATCTTCGAAGGAATTAATCGCTATTTTGAACGCAAAACATTAAACATCTTTTTTCGCACTATTACACATATGGGCAGTGCTACCGTTACGATTTCCCTCGTTCTATTCTTACTTTTTTTCACAAGCGGAACTTTACACGACGCATCAATTGCAAGTGCTATTTCCCTTGCGATTAGCCATATACCTGTGCAAATTCTAAAAAAGTTTTATCCAAGAAAACGGCCTTATTTAACAATTCTTAATGCAAAGTATCCAACAAATCCATTAGTAGATCATTCTTTTCCATCCGGACACACGACTGCTATCTTTTCTGTTATTATTCCTTTTTTATTATATGAACCAAGTATGACATTCTTGCTACTCCCAATAGCGATTAGCGTGGGCATTTCACGCATTTATCTCGGCTTGCACTATCCGTCTGATGTACTTGTTGGCATGTGCCTCGGAACAATATCCGGCATTGTTTCTTATTATCAATTCAGTCCACTTTTCATATAAAGTGAAACCTCTGAACCTTGAGGCGGGGGTCTTACTGCCTGTTAATAGCGGGATAGAAGAAGGAGGGGATTTGATGAAAATTGCCATCTTTACAGATACGTTTACACCGCAAGTGAACGGCGTTGCGAAAACACTCGATCGCTTTACACAGTATTTGCAAAAGCAAAATATCTCTTACTCAGTATTTGCACCGCAGCATACAGCGGAAGATAATTTTGTTACCAACGTCAATAAAATAAAAAGTATTCCACTTAAACTCTTGTATCCAGAGTGCCGATTCGCATTTCCAAATCCACGTTTCATCAAAAAAGAACTATTTCAATTTCAACCAGATATAATACATGTCGCAACACCGTTTAATATGGGACTTTGCGGCATGTATTACGCCAAAAAACTAAACATCCCTCTTGTCGGTTCGTATCACACAGATTTTGATGCGTATTTGCAATATTATAAAATTGAATTTTTCTCCAATATGTTATGGAACTATTTAAAATGGTTTCATAGCTCCCTACAGAAAACGTTTGTTCCTTCGTTTGAAACGATGCATCAATTACAGAAAAAAGGCTTCCAAGACTTATACTTATGGAGCCGCGGGGTAGATTGCAATCTATTCCATCCTCATTATAATCAGAACGTATTTCGAAAAAAATATAACATTACATCGCCATATATCCTCTCTTACGTTGGACGTTTAGCTCCTGAAAAAGATATCGAAACATTGCTGGCATTAATCCAAAAAACAACGAAAGAACGAAAAAACGATGTTCATTGGCTGATTGTGGGTGATGGCCCTCTCGCTGACGAAGTAAAAGACACAATTACAGAAAATGTAACATTTACTGGGTATTTAAAAGGAGAAGAGTTAGCTGAAGCATATGCTTGTTCAGATGTTATGGTATTCCCTTCTGCAACAGAAACGTTCGGAAATGTCGTCTTAGAATCCCTCGCATGCGGCACACCAGTGATCGGCGCAAATGCAGGCGGTGTGAAAAGCATTATTACGCATGAAACAACAGGGTTTCTTTGTAAGCCGAAACAAACGGACTCATTTTTATCTTCTATTTATACATTGCTTGATCAGAAAGAGAAACGTGAATACATGGGGCAACAAGGTAGAAGCTATGCTTTAACAAAAAGTTGGGATGAAATTTTTAATGATCTACTTATGCATTATGATGATGTCATTCAAAATCGAAAAGCAGAAATGCTGGCTTAAAATGAAACTTCTATATTGTACAAAGTATAGGAAGAGAGGTCATACTTCATAGTAGGACCTCTCTTTGTCTTGCACTTTATATAGTAGCTACATAGATTTCACAATTATAGATGACATTCGAGCTTATTTGTCTTTACCTTTTGTTTGAGTCGCATCGAACGTCCAGTTCAATTTCAATGTATCTCCTTGGAATACATTTTGATCTTCTCCATTATCTACAAATGTAAATTTCACATAGAAAGTGTCATCACTTCCTGGAGCAAGTCCGTTTCCTTCCCAGTTTACGACACCTTTTTGTACAAGATCAGGAATGTTACCATCAGCAGTAGCTTGTTTCAATTCAGACAAAGTAGTTTCCCATACAGGAACTGTGTTCTTGTCTATGTTCCATAAGAACTCCACTTTAATGTGATCGCCGAAATCAGCATTTCCGTTATCACCTTTTGCATCTGTTACAGTGTAGTCTGTAAGAAGATGAACGTCCTTAATTTTCAAAGTGCCGTTGTTGATTAAGTGGAAATCGCGTTCCACTTGGTCACCTGGTTTGATTTTGTCAACATCGATGATAACTTGTGGATCAATGCTCAAATCTAATGTACCAGCCGCAAACGTGTTTTGTGATACTTCTTTATCACTGAAGTACGCAAACGTTCCGCCTCCAATTAAAGATAAACCAAGAACTGCAGATGCAACACCCATACCAAGCTTTTTCTTAAGACTCATTTTAATAATCCCCCTATTTTTAGAATGTTTAAACTTTTTAAAAGCCAATAAGTTCATATGAGATAAAACAAAATCAAATAGCTCGTTCTCTTCAAGTTCTTAATAAAGAACTTTCGATTTTATTCAAGAGCGACTATCGATATTTAAAGAAGATGAAATTTCTCCTCTTTTATCAACAGCCGCTCCTAAGACATCTTCTTTTTATCCCGCATTAACGGGCAGTAAGACCCCCACCTCAAGATTGAGAGAAAGCGAAGAAGATAGGCGGGGGGTAACTACCCGTAAAAGCCCGATTGGTTCAACTAACCATCAGTGGCGGATAAAGCCCCCCACTGATGGAAGTTTCACTTTATTTCTTCGGCTCTAGACCGATAAGGCTCAGGAAGTATTTCAGATCTTTTTTACCGATTGTTTCTTTTGGCTTGACCACCTCTGGAACGCCAACTTCTTTTTGTAAGAAGTTTTCCTCAACGAAGCGGACATCTGTCTCGTCTACGACACCGTCTTGATTAATGTCTTGCGGCAAGATAGATGCATCTTTCTTACCGTATACATCGACTACACTTTGCATATCACGAATATCAATCAATCTATCATCATTCACGTCTCCTGCAAGACCTTTTAGGGCAGCAAATCTAAAGTTTTGCCCACGCTGTTCACCGTTTACCAAATATCCAGGAATAAACTTCTTCATTGCTTTTAGATGTCCTGGAACCTCAGCAACAACTGTGAATACTTCACCAGAAGCTGGGATACCGGTGATACGGTATTCTCCTTGTTTATCAATGGTTCCCTTATATTTTTTACCGCTCGGAGACAGCGCATATACTTGGGCACCGATTTTTGTATAATCTCCCTGTTTCAAATAACCGCCTGCTGTTAAAAATGCTTCCGGCCCTATATAGCCTGTCACAGTCGAATGCTTCGTAATGATGTTAACATTTTGCGTATTGTAAAAAGGAATGGCAGTAGCTGCCGCTTGTCCCACTTTCATATAAGATGCCTGTTTTACATCCATAAAGATATCGCCAGAATACGATTCATCATGTACTACTTTGAACGTGACATCAAGGAAAGGCAGATCTCCGTCCAGACCGCTGAATGCATTCCCTTTCATAGATGCGCCAACCTTTACCGTACTAAAGTAATCGCCATCCGCCACCACAGGCTCTTGTAGTGATACCTCCAAGCCATTTTCCTTTACATACTCGTTTGCCGCATTGTTCAGCTTCACATTCTCAAACTTAAACAGATCTTTGATGAACTCTACCTGGAATTCCCCAGATACAAGCTGCTTCACATTATTCAAGCTCAGTGTCATTGTTACGGTATCACCGACTTTTACGTCTTTCTTATCGTAACTAGAAGTCGTATACTCTGTACCTTCTTTCATGAAGATATAGTCTTGTCTACCAACGGCCGTTGCCATATCAAACGTAGTCAACTTAAATTTTAAAGGTTGTGTTGCAATATCGCTTTCCTCAATTCCAAATTTTACATCTCCGTTTGCTTGGATCGGGAAGAATGCCTCTATGAATCCAGAGTTTCCATAGTAAGCCATTGTATTGGACGATTGATCATAGTTCAACCCTTTGGATTTTAATAGATTTACTGTCGCATCCTTGGCTGTTCCATGCAGCCATACTGCTTTTTGTCCATCCTCTACTGTAAACATGGAGTCATTAATCTCGATTACACCCGGTTTTTTATCCATGTTCACTTCCGGTGCTGTATTGTCCACAATCATCGGATTGCCTACAACATATGATTTTCCTTCCTCATCATGCCCAATCATTTCAATTGTATAGTCTCCTTCTGGAAGTTTCACAGGGACATCTCCAATTGGCTTGGAAGGATCATTTGTAAATGGATAGACATAGCTATTGAATAACATTCCGCCATACGCTCTATCTGTCATCATGTTGCTGGCGTCTATCGTTCCAGTCAGTCCTACGGCTTTCCCCGATTTGCTGTCCTTGACAACTATATCGATTGTTTTCATTGGGCTATTCAACTTCATTTTTCCAAGGATGAATGGCCTCATGTATTGCCAGAAAGGCGTATTAGTTGTTACCGATGGTCGTTCCGTTTCCATATAGGCAAATCCCTTTTCCGTCACCATGACAGCGAATGGAATTTGATACGTTTCGGCCGAATTCTTCGCATTCGTTACATGAATATATCCTTCATATCTGCCTGCCGCTGCGCTAGCAGGAATCGTAATTTTCGGCTCTAGCTCCTGCGATTGTCCACTTGCTACTGTAAGAGATGCCGGCACCTCAACTTGTACACCGTTTTTCACCGCATCTTGAATACCTGTACGCTCGCCGTGATACTCCACTTCCACTTTAAATGATTTTTCTTCCTTGCTGTGGTTTTGAACAGCCACTTTTTTGCTCACTTCAATTGGTTTATCACCTTGTTTATAATATCTGCCGAACACGATGGAGCCCGTTTGTTCATCAATTTCGACAACGTTTCCATTCTCTACATTTTGCGTTTTGTCCAATACTTTGATGGATGTGTCTGTATGAACGGCTTGATACGCATCGATGCGCCCAGCACCCGCTTCGTATACGGAATAGTTCCCGTTCAAATCATCTGATGTATTCATAAGAGCCGACTTTACATCGAAAGGAGTATATTCTGGATGCTCCTGTAAAATCAATGCCGCTGCACCTGCCACGTGAGGAGTCGCCATGGATGTACCAGACAAGCGTACATATGCATTGCTGTAATTCACGCCGTCCTGTGGATCGTTGATATACTCCGGTGCAGTAGAGAAAATCGACACACCAGGAGCGACTACATCTGGCTTAATATCGTAGTTTCCGTTTACCGGCCCACGTGAGCTGAAATCAGCTAAGTGATCGCCTTCCGTTTTTGTATTGCTCAATGTTTCGAATTTGAAAGATACTTCACCTAGTCCCTTTAACCGTTCGCCATCCGCTTTTGAGAGGCGGAAAGATGGAATAAGACCTACACCCTCACCTAAGTAGGCAGGTATTTGTCCGTCGACATTGTTATATACGATAACCGCTTTTGCCCCGGCTTTTTTGGCGTTTTTGATTTTTTCATCAAACGTAATTTCCCCGCGCTGAATCAACGCAATTTTTCCGTTTAAATCTTTTCCCGCAAAATCAGATTCTTTCCCAAGTCCCGCAAATACAATTGGTAAGGATTGTCCTTGTAAATCTTCTAACTTATCAGGAAAATCTTTGCCTAATAACTGCATGTTTTCAAACTTTTCATTGGATACACTTGCACTGAATGTAGGAATAGACATGGAAACATCGCTTGCCCCTACTGAAATACCAAGAGCTGCCGCTCCTGGGGAACCGAGAGTTTTTTCATTCGGTCCGGAGTTTCCTGCGGCAACAACAGTCACCACACCTGAAAGCATGGCGTTATTCGTCGCGACGGAAGTAGCATATAACGGATCATTTGTCTGGGCACCTAGCGACATATTGATGACGTCCATACCATCTTCAATCGCTTTATCGATTCCAGCAAGGATTCCCTCTGTATATCCAGCTCCCCATGGTCCTAAAACTCTGTAAGAATATAAATCTACTTCAGGTGCCACACCTTTCACAGCATAATCGGCATTGTTTTTCTTTTGAGCTGCAATCGTTCCAGCTACATGTGTACCATGATTTGTGTAATATACATAACCTGGATATTCTGGTTTACCAGCTTGTATCCAATCCTCGTATGTTGTTTCCATCGGATCTGCATCGTTATCTACAAAATCGTATCCGCCTTTATAAGCATCTTTTAAGTCAGGATGATTATAGTCAACACCTGTATCAAGAACGCCGACTTTAACCCCTTTACCTGTAATGTTCTCTGCATGAAGCTTGTCCACGCCAATTTGCGGGATGCTGTCCGCCATTTTTGGCTGGATTTCTTTTTGCGTTTCTGCTGGAGGTTCTACTTTTACCTCATAATCTTTAAAGACACGTTTTACGACTCCAGATTGCAGCAAATCCTGCACTGCAACACCAGGTAAAGTCATCGCTACGCCGTTGATCGCATTTTTGTATTCGCGTGTAACCTTCATTTTTTTCGTATCGTACGTGCCGGCATCCTTCTTCGATTTCAAGGATTCGACATGTTGCTTAAACACTTTATGTTCTTCATCCACTTTTGCTTGCGCAGCACTAGAAGATATTTTCTTTCCTTTTGCCGCTTGTTTCATCACTTCAATTTTCGCTGGAGCCTGATTGAATTCCACGATAACTTTGACTAACTCAGGACTATTAGAATCAATATCAGGCGAAATCGTAAAGTTAGGATTTACATCTAATTGCTCTAAAGCCTTTCTTTGATCCGCAGACAGGCTCGTCAAGACTTTCTCCGCATTATCAACTGGATTCAGTGCAACCGGGCTTTCTGCCAATACGTTATACGGAATGCCTTGTGACAATAGCATACCTACAGCTAACGTTCCTATAAGAAGCTTTCCTTTTTTTCTTCTCTTCATAGCGCATCTCCTTTTCCTCATATAATTGTTTTACAAACAATCCGTGAAACTAGTAAACTAAGATGCCATTCTGAAAATCAAACAAAAGAAGTAACCTTTAAAGCTATCGATCTCACTTTGTGTAAAAATATAGTGGATAAAATCTATCATTAGATTAAGTTAGAAATCATTAGTGAGGGATGAAGAAAGTCCCCCACTAATGGAAATTTCACTTTATCCCGCATTAACGGGCAGTAAGACCCCCACCTCAAGATTCAGAGGAAAGCGTGGAAGATAGTGGGGATAACTGCCCGTAAAAGCCCGATTGGTTCAACTAACCATCAGTGGGGGATGAAAAACCCCCCACTGATGGAAGTTTTACTTTATTATTTCGATTTCGGCTCCAAACCGATTTGACGCAGGAAGTCTGCCAGTCCTTTTTTGCCGATTGTTTCTTTTGGCTTAACAACTTCTGGAACGCCGACTTCTTTTTGCAAGAAGTTTTTCTCAATGAAGCGGACATCTGTCTCGTCTACGACACCGTCTTGATTGATGTCTTGCGGCACGATGGATGCATCCTTCTTACCGTATACATCAACTACACTTTGCATATCGCGAATATCAATTAATCTATCACCATTCACGTCCCCTGCAAGATTTTTAACACCTATTCTAACATGTTGCCCGCGCATCTCACCGTTTACAGAATATCCAGGAATGAATTTCTTCATCGCTTTGAGATGTCCCGGAACATCAATAACAACTGTGTATGCTTCATTAGAAGCTGGGATACCATAAATGGTGTAGAATCCTGTATTATCAATTGTTCCCTTATATTTTTTACCGCTTGGGGACATCGCATATACTTGAGCACCGATTTTTGTATAATCCGCTTTTCTCAAATACTGAGAGCCCTCATTCCCAATGAAAAATGCTTCCGGTCCGATAGAACCCTGCACTCTCGAATGCGTTGGAATGATGTTAAAACTTTCCGTGTTATAAAAAGGAATGGCAGTAGCTGCTGTTTGTCCCGCTTTCATATAAGACGCCTGCTTTACATTAAATGTAGTAGCTTGATCGAAATATGCATCACTTACTAATTTGAACGTGACATCAAGGAAAGGCATATCTCCATCCATACCGCTGAATGCATTCCCTTTCATAGATGCGCCAACTTTCACCGTATTAGTGTACATTCCTTCTATCACCACAGGTTCTTGCAGCGATACTTCCAAGCCTTTTTCCTTTACATACTCGTTTGCCGCATTGTTCAGCTTCACATCCCCAAACTTATACAAGCCTTTGTCGAATTCGACCTGGAATTCCCCAGATACAAGCTGCTTTACATTATTGAGGCTGAGTGTCATCGTAACTGTATCGTCAACTTTTACGTCTTTCTTATCATAACTAGAAGTCGTATATTCCGTACCTTCTTTTACGAAGACATATTTTTGTTTACCAACTGCCGTTGCGATATCAAACGTAGTCAAGTTCAAATTTAAAGGTCCTTTTGCAATATCACTTTCCTCAATTCCAAACTTTACATCTCCGTTTGCTTGGATCGGGAAGTATCCATCTATGAACGGAGAGTTTGCAGAGTAACCCATTTGGTTGGAAGTTTGATCATAGTTTAAGCCTTTTGATTTTAATACATCTACTGTGGAATCTTTAGCTGTTCCATGCAGCCATACTGCTTTTTGGCCATCTTCTACTGTGAACATGGAGTCATTAATTTCAATTATACCCGGTTTTTTATCCATATTTACTTCTGGTGCTGTATTGTCCACGATAAGCGGATTGTCTGCAACATATGATTTCCCTTCCTCATCATGCGCAATCATTTCCAGTATATAATCGCCTGCTGGAAGCTTCACAGGAAGATCGCCAATCGGCTTGGAAGGATCATTTGTAAATGGATAGACAGTACCGCTGAATGCTCCTATAAGAAAAGTTTCTGTGTCTGTCAGTAATTTGCTGGTATTCGCTGTTCCTACAAAACCTACAGCTTTTCCTGTTTTACTGTCTTTGACAACTATATCGATTGTTTGCATCGGACTATTCAACTTCATTACTCCGTGGACCACAGGATCTAAATATTGCCAGAAAGCTGTCGTGTTTGTTACGGATGGTTTAGTCGTTTTTATATATTCAAATCCTTTTTCCGTCACCATGACAGCGAATGGGATTTGATACGTTTCGGCTGGATTGTTCGCATTCATCACATGGATATACCCTTCGTATCTTCCTTTCGCTGCGCTAGAAGGAATCGTAATTTTTGGCTGTAGCTCCTGTGATTGTCCGCTTGCCACTGTAATGGATGCCGGTACCTCAACTTTTACACCGTTCTTCACTGCATCTTGAATACCTGTACGCTCGCCGTGATACTCCACTTCCACTTTAAATGATTTTTCTTCCTTACTATGGTTTTGGACAGTCACCTTTTTGCTCGCTTCAATTGGTTCATCACCTTGCTTAACATGTCTGCCAAACACGATGGAGCCTGTTTGTTCGTCAATTTCAACAATATTTCCGTTCTCGATATTTTTTGTTTTGTCTAATACTTTGATGGAAGTGTCCGTATGAACAGCTTGATATGCGTCGATGCGCCCTGCACCCACTTCGTATACGGAATACTTCCCATTCAAATCATCAGATGTATTCATAAGAGCCGCTTTTACATCGAAAGGAGTGTATTCTGGGTGCTCCTGCAGAATCAATGCCGCTGTACCTGTCACGTGAGGAGTCGCCATAGATGTACCTGATAAGCGTACATATGCATTACTGTAATTAATACCGTCCTGCGGATCATTGATATATTCTGGTGCAGTAGAGAAAATCGACACACCAGGAGCAACTACATCCGGCTTAATATCATAATTTCCATTTACCGGCCCACGTGAACTGAAATCAGCTAAGTGATCGCCTTCCGTTTTTGTATTGCTCAGCGTTTCGAATTTGAAAGATACTTCTCCTAGTCCCTTTAACCGTTCACCATCCGCTTTTGATAGACGGAAAGATGGAATGAAATCCACACCCTCGCCTAAGTAGGCAGGTATTTGTCCGTCGACATTGTTATACACGATAACAGCTTTTGCTCCGGCCTTTTTGGCATTTTTGATTTTTTCATCAAACGTAATTTCTCCGCGCTGAATTAACGCAATTTTTCCGTTTAAATCTTTCCCCGTAAAATCAGCTGGTTTACCAAGTCCTGCAAATACAATTGGTAACGATTGTCCTTGTAAATCTTCTAACTTATCAGGAAAATCTTTCCCTAATAACTGCATGTTTTCAAACTTTTCGCCCGCTGCACTTGCGCTGAATGTAGGAATGGACATGGAAACATCGCTTGCCCCTACTGAAATACCGAGAGCTGCCGTTCCCGGAGAGCCGAGCGTTTTTTCGTTCGGTCCAGAGTTACCTGCGGCAACAACTGTTACCACACCTGAAAGCATAGCGTTATTTGTCGCGACAGAAGTAGCATATAACGGATCGTTCTTCTGAGCACCAAGTGACATATTGATAACGTCCATACCATCTTCAATCGCTTTATCTATTCCAGCAAGAATTCCTGCTGTATTTCCTCCGCCCCAAGGGCCTAATACTCTATACGCATATAAATCTACTTCAGGTGCCACACCTTTCACAGCATAATCCGCATTATTTTTCTTTTGAGCTGCAATCGTTCCAGCTACATGTGTACCATGATTTGTGTAATATACAAGGCCTGGATATTCTGGTTTACCAGCTTGTATCCAATCCTCGTATGTTGTTTCCATCGGATCTGCATCGTTATCTACAAAATCATATCCGCCTTTATAAGCACCTTTTAAGTCAGGATGATTATAGTCAACACCTGTATCAAGAACGCCGACTTTAATCCCTTTACCTGTAATGTTTTCTGCATGGAGCTTGTCCACGCCAATTTGCGGAATGCTGTCCGCCATTTTTGGCTGGATTGTTTCTTTTGTTTCTACCGGAGGTTCCACTTTTACCTCGTAATCTTTAAACACACGTTTTACTACGCCGGATTGCATCAACTCCTGCACTGCAACACCAGGTAAAGTCATCGCTACACCATTGATAGCGTTCTTGTATTCGCGTGTGATCTTCACTTTTTGCGTATCGTAAGTGCCGGCATCCTTCTTCGATTTTAAGGATTCGACATGTTGTTTGAACACTTTATGCTCTTCATCCACTTTTGTTTGCGCAGTAGTAGAAGCTATTTTCTTTCCTTTCGCCGCTTGTTTCATCACTTCAATTTTTGCTGGAGCCTGATTGAATTCCACGATAACGTTAACTAATTCAGGACTATTAGAATCAATATCAGGAGAAATCGTAAAATTAGGACTTACATCTAACTGTTCCAACGCTTTTCTTTGTTCTGGTGATAGATTCATCAATACCTGTTCCGCATTATCAACTGGATTCAGTTCAACCGCGCTTTCTGCCAATACGTTATACGGAATGCCTTGTGACAATAGCATGCCAGCAACTAACGTCCCCGTAAGAACCTTTCCAAATTTCCCTCTTTTCATACAAGTTCCCCCGTCTAAATTTATTTTTATCTGTAGTCAGTGTATAACATAAATTTACGAAGCTATTAGACTACGATTCTACTTTCTTATTGTATTAAATTAAAACTTTTCTGAAAATTAACAAAAAGGAATATTTTTTATAGTTATTAGTTCTATACCGTATAGTACAAAAGAACTACTTTATAATTTAAAAGAAAATGAAATAGCAGAAGTAATACGTTCCTTTTGTAATGGCACAATGCGACGAACAAAAAAGACCCAAGTGAATAATCCTCACTTGGATCATGATTTAGTCACGTTAGCGATTTTATTCGCTGATAGGAAAGTATTTTACTTTCCTATCAGTCATACGTGTAACTACACCTCTGTCCTCGCTCTTAGGGGCTCGCCAATCGGCGAGTTTTCTCTATGATTGTTGACGAACCGTGACTTGCTTAGGTTCTGTTGTAACTTTAAAACCGTCTTTTGTAACCACATCAGCTAAGATCGTATACGTTCCATTTGGAAGATCCGCATTAGGTACCCATTGTGTTTTCAGTGTATGTTCATTTTTCACTTCAAACGAATCGACTATCTTTCCACTTGCATCTTTAACATTAATCGTCCAGTCTACTCTAGCATAAGCCCAGGCACTAATATTTGCAGGTTTGCTTTTGTTAATATTTGCAGTCGGAGTTATACTGATCGTTTGTACAGCCATAGTATATTTAATATAGCTCGGATCTCCCCAAACTTTGTACGATTGATTTCCTGCATAATCAATGGCTAGAATAATAATACTTTTCGGTTCTGTATTAACTAAGAAAGATTTTTGCTCAAGACCTAGTGAATAATATTGTCCATTCACCCATACAACAGCAGAATTAAAGTCACTTGCATTGTCTTGCGGATTGAAGGAAATTTCATATTTTCCGTTCTTTGGCGTTACTGTAATATCTGAAACGGTCGGAGCGATGGAATCTACCGTAACTGGCATTTTAACAATCTGTGGCTTTGCGTTTGAATAATCTAATGTTGTTTTGATAACATATTGATAAACACCATCAGGCACATATTGTCCGGATGAGTCTTTCATATCCCATTTATATCCGTCATACTTTGTATCCCCATATGACATTATATTTTTTCTAAATTTCCATGGAGTACCAGTATATTCACTAAAGTCACCTAAGTTTTTAATGAGATTTCCAGATTGATCTTCAATATACATTTCAGTTTTGTCTAAACTACGTAAGGCTTGGAATGACGGATAGATACCATCGAGTATATAGTTTTTCGAGAATGCAATATGGTTAAGACTGAACCTTCCAGTATATGGGTTATATCCTAATGGATATCTTTCTGAATTCTCATCCCAAAGGGCCGTATATCCTACAAACGCATCCTTCTCCCATGCAGGTGCGTCGATATTTCGTGGTTCATCCCATTTTCCATAGAAGCCCATATATGGAATAGTTAAAGGAACTGCTTTATCCTGGTCTTTAGCAACCGGAACGAGACGAACAAATCCTTCTACAAAACTATTTTTCTTTAAGGAATCTGGTAAAGTTACATTAACAGTCAGCATTTTTGTTTGACCTGGTTTGATTTTAACTAATGCTCCTTCTGTTTCTGTAACTGTATTATCATTGACAGTGACTGTCGCACCATTAATACGTTCACTAGTTAATGTTAAATACTCTTTTGAATCCAATTGCCCATCACTATCTAAATCAAATTCCTTCATTTCCGTCTTATCTTTTAATACATCTACATAAACTTTATATTCAATATCATCACTACTATTTTTACCTTTAGGAGCGTCGAATGCTTCCATGTTTAATTTGAAACTTGTATTTTGACCTATTTCCTTTAAAGCAACCGCTCCAGCTTGTTCTAAAGGCGCATTTCCATTTGTCACAATGACTGGTGTATGAATGGCATTTTGAATTTGCATTAGACCTGACCCTTGTACACGTGGTGAATATGGAACTTCTCCATTTGTCCTTGGATCCATGGCAATATTAGCTGTATTCATTAAAGCAAGTTTTGCTTTTAAAACTGTATCTTCTGAATGGGTTAATCCTTTTTGATAAAGGGCCTGCAATAACAATGCCGAACCGCCTGCAACATGAGGTGCTGCCATGGATGTACCGCTCATCATTTCATAATCATTACCTGGTACAGTGGAATAAATATTTCCACCAGGGGCAGAAATTTCTGGCTTAAAATCTAATGTATGTGGAGTACCCATCGATGAAAAACTAGACATACTATCTTTTGCTGGGTTATCAACGAAAGTATCGCCTGCGAATTTCATACTTACATATTGACCGCTTGGCAGACTATTCATTTTACTCAGTAATGCTTCACCTGCAGCTTTACTTGTTGACGCCGTTGGTGTTGCAGTTGGCGTTACTGGTAGAGTAGCATAATCTGACCAATTTGCAGGTGGTATCATAATAATCGCCTTTGCTCCTGCACTCTTTGCTGTCCACTGAATGGATGAAACAGTACTATATGAATTTAATAGTTTAACTACTGCAATGTAGCCAGTTTTGCCTTTAGGATAATCTAATGCATTCTTTCCTTCCCCAACATATACCAAATCATAAGGTACATCTGGTGAAAGAACCTTAGAGACTTTAAAATTATACGATGCTGGAAATTGCGTTTGATCTTTGAACGGTACCGAAAAACCACTTGCATCTGCTAATGCATTTAAATGAAGTTTAGTATTTTCATAGGAAGCAACCGATAACGCATATGGACTTACACCCGGTGCACCAACTGTTCCAATATCAGGATTTTCTGCATATGGTCTTAATGAAGAGGGAATGATATTATTTTTCGTACTGTAGGCTGAATTACCAGCTGCCGCTACAACAAGGGTGCCTTGTTCTGTCGCAACTCGAATTGCTTTTTGGATCGGATCAAACTCTTCATCTACATAGCCTGCATCGGCACCTAAGCTCATGTTTATTACATCTGCATCCAATGTAATGGCATGCTCAATTCCTGCTATAATATCATCCTCATAGGCACCGCCATTACCACTATCAGAAAATACCTTCTCAGCTAATAGTTGAACACCTGGTGCAATACCCTCGACACCGCCATTCGTTTCGTCGCCATTTGCTCCAATTGTACCAGCCACGTGTGTACCATGCGGGCTGCCTTTTGTTCCCGGAATGACATTGGTATCATTGTCTGCCCAATCATATCCTGTTGGAATTTTATCAGAATACCAAATTTCGTTTACATCTGTCTCAACAAATTTTGGATTAATTTTATCTTGAGTCCATTTTTCTTTCGTTTTGGCTGTGTCAGATAGTTTCATATCTTTGTGCGTATAATCAATCCCGGAGTCTACGACCGCTACTACTAATCCTTCACCTTTATAACCATATTGTTCCCATACTTTTTGAGCTTGTACTAATTCTTTACTTGCTCCCATCGTTTCCTGGTATGTTCTAGCAACATGGACATTCATAACCCCTGGAATAGACTGGATATCTTTAATATTTTGAAACTCTGTTTCTACACTGAACCCGTTAAACCCTTCGAAAAAACGATGCTTCACTTTAATAGAAGCATTTGATTTAGAATTTTTTTCTTTTGAGATTTGTTCGATTACTTTGTCTTGCTTTTGTTTATATAAAGCTTTTTTGCTTTTGGCTGTTTGCTCAATTTCTGTTGGTTGTTCAACTTCTACGATTAAGCGAACAGTATCATTCGGTTTATATGCTGTAGCCAAACCTTCTTTTTTAACGTCTTTATATAGGGAATCATCTTCACCTGTTTCGATCTTATCCTTATCAAAAAATAATTGTCCTCTTTGTTCCACAATTTCTTCAACCATTTGCGACTCAGCAGGCGTAACATCGCCTTCTGCAAAAACTGTAAGTGATGTAAAGAATAATGACATGATAGCTGCTGTGGTCATTACTTTAAATGTCTTCATTTTTCTTATCTCCTTTTTTTATTATTAAATAAATATCTTTCTTTTGTCATAAAACGTAATGATTACGTTTTATATTACAAATTTAGTATAATACCTCTTTTGGAACGTTGCAATAAATAGTAATGATTACGATTTATATTTTATTCTAAATTTGTCACTTTAGATTCTTAATCTACTAGTAAACTATGATTCTGTCCTTATTATCTAGAATTTTAATCTTTCTGAAAATTAGACAAAAGAAGTAATTTCATAGCTATTGGTTCTAAAGCAAAATAAAACAAAAGAACTATTCCGCACCTTATTATTTTGAGTAAAATAATAAAACACAGAACAGTTCTTTTAAGCACTTTCATTTAAGAAAATGGAACAAGCTGATTTCGAACGGCATATATGACTGCTTGTGAACGGCTTTTCACATTTAGTTTTTTAAAAATCTTATTAATGTGAATTTTAACTGTCTTGTCACTGATATATAGGGCTTCAGCAATTTCTTTATTACTAAGGCCTTTGACCAATTCAAACAGTATTTCTTTTTCACGCTCTGTCAGTTCATTTTCATTTGATTCTGATTTCGTTTGCTGATGGTATGTAATCAACTTTTTAGTCATACGCGGGTGAATCACAGAATCTCCTTGTAATACCATTCGAATCGCCGCCACCACTTGCTCGGATGATGAATCCTTCAGTAAATAACCGTCTGCACCTGCCCGAAGAGCAGACATCAAATATTCATCATGCTCATACATCGTTAATACGAGAACGCGGCAGTTCGGATACTGTTCTTTCACGAGCGATGTAGCCTCGATACCATTTTTTCCTGGTAAATTAATATCCATTAAGATACAATCAGGTCTACACTCTTCCACTTTCTTTAATACCTCATCCCCGGAAACAGCTTCTCCAACTACTCGCATATCAGATTCGAGTTCCAATATACTTCGAATTCCATCACGCAAAACAGTATGATCATCCACTACTAATATTCGAATCATGATACTCCTCCCCCATTTCTGAATCTGGAATTAACAATGTGATTTCTGTGCCTTTTCCTGCTGAACTATCAATCTGAAGAGCAGCCCCTAACTGTTCAGCCTGTTCATTCATATGTAATATACCATAATGCGGCTCATTCTTTGCTTTAATCATAGATTCAAAAAGGGAAAAACCAATTCCATTATCCTTCACTTTCAAAAGTACATGTTCCCGTTGATAACTTAGTAAAACGTCAACTTTATCTGCCTTCGCATGCTTTACAATGTTCTGCAAGCTCTCCTGTAAAGTATCAAAGATGACTCGTTCTTTCGTAAAATTAAGTTTTCGAGAACGGCCTCTTTCATGATATGTAATAGCTAGACCATATTCTTGTTTTAAGGATTGAATTTTATTTGTAATTGCTTGTTTTAGCCCTAGCCTTTGTGTTGGATATGGCTTTAAAGCATAAATAGAATAACGAACTTCCCCTAAACTTTTCCGTAATTTTTTTATGCTTGTATCTACCACTTGCTGCATGTCCTTTGGTCGATCTGCATACTTTTTCTGAGCTGACTCCATCTGGAATATCACTCCGGCCAATGCTTGTGCGATTCCATCGTGAATTTCACGAGCAATTCGATTTCTTTCTTCCAAAATTGTTCTTTTTTCCTGTTCAGAAACAAGTGTCCGTGTTTTAAGCAAACTGCCCAATTGATTGGCAAACGTAGCTAAAGTCTGTACATCTTCAGTAATAAAACTCGCACTTCTGCTTTTCCCTGCCACAAACATTCCAACTAATTCATGATTTACTTTAAGAGGTAAATATACAAGAGAGCGCATCGTATTTTCAAACACTTCATCTCCCGGAGCCATACCTGTTTTCCAATCCGTAACAACAACAGTTTCAGATATCTCTTCAAACTTCGCATACAGGTCAGAATAATCAGAAATATCACGACGTACTTTTCCATCCTTTAATAAAAGTGTCCAGTTCTCCTCATCTTTTGCCCATAAAACATATGCCTGTATTCCTAGGAATCCTTTCAGTGATTGTTTCATCTGCTGTAAGTTTCCGGCAGATAACCCATGACTCAATTCCGTCGTAATGGAAAAAAGCTTATATAATCGTTCTTTTTCCACCCGTATTTGTCTAACAAAAGAGCTGATGATACAGATTGCCACAAGCGGAAAAAAGAAGAACAGAACCATAATTTCATCCATCACTCCGCGATATCGGTAATCTAAAATATGTATAAGCGAGGAGTAAAATAAACAAACACTCACACTCAATAATACTAATATATTTTTTTTACGCCACTCTTCTAGCGGATATGGCTGAGGAAGAAGTATGATTAAAAGATCGTAAAGAATGCTGTTAAAAAAGGAAAGAAACACACTAAATAAAAACAAGCTTATGAATTTTTCATATAAAACTGAGAGATTCATCCCAGAAATAAAAAGAGAGAGACATTCGCTGGAAAACCAGTCTGCTAATATGATACTAAGAGCAAGCTGAGCACAATTAAATAGTGTCCTTTGCATAGGTAAGCGGCGAAGCAAATGGATACATAACATTGCACATACACAAGAAACAACAGTTATATGTATTCCAAACTGCCAATTCATCGTATAAATGAGCGTAAGACTGAGTGTGATTCCCCCTCTCCAAATGCGGATAGGAAAATACTCAGTAATCCCCATAAACATAATTAACAACAAAAGCAGTATGAGATGAGAAGGCATTTTACTTAAAAATAAAGAAATGATAACAGCAATCACACCAAGAAAAGAAATAGAATAAATATAAAAACTAGCTACTTGTTCTCTCATAGAAGTAAAGTCTATCTTTTTCAAAACGATCCCTCCCCCAAAAATCTATTACCATCATTATCTAACAAAAAACCGGCACTGGCAAAATGAGAATGTTCCCATTAGCCAATCACCGGCTGTACGCTGTCCCTTAGGGAGGGTGGCACACTTTTAGTATAAAATGGAATTGTCTGTTTTACCATCCACCAAATGTTATAATTGTAAACTAATTCCACTTATAACTATATAGAACCAAAGATGTATATAAATCAATTTCATAATTGTTTCTTTACTGGTAAAAGATAATGCCTTGGATCCAATTTGTTCATATAATTCATCCTGCTTAAAATAATTTGGGCCATAAATAAGCTTCATATAAGAATCACGCAACATACTCATATTTTAAATGCGCATAAAAAAAAATGAGGTGATTTTTTCATGAATAACGAGCAAATGTACTATCCGTATGTAAATTATAATCAACAGCAGTATTATCAACATCCAGATTATCAACAGCAGTATTATCAACACCCAAATTATCAACCATTCGAGGACACAAGGGAGATCGACGATGACGTCTATCGTCCCGATGATGCTGAAGATGCTCCAACATCACCACCACCAGCACAACCACCATCTGCACCAGCAGCATTTTCTTCTCCTATACAAATGGGGCAAATCCGATCAGCGCTATGTAATTGTTTAGGAAGATGGGGATTTATTGGTTTAAGAACACCAGGACCTTTTGGAAGAGATTTTTGGTTTTATCCAACTGAAGTTAGAAAAAACGGGGTAGTCGGATATATTTGGCAAGGAGGACGCCGCCGAAAAGTAAGCTATCGATATTCACAAATTAGAAACTTTATGTGTATGTCTTAACGTGAATAACAGACCAACTATTTAAAAAGAGGAGGAGGAGTCCTCTTCTTTTTATATTTCCTATAAAACTTAAGGAATTTTATAGCATCCCAAAACAAGCTTCATAATTATTTCCGAGACTCGATTACAGCTATTAAATTTTTCAAATTAATATTATGATTAATGTAACTAATTCGAAAGAAGTTGAGAAATATGAAAACAATATGTTTAAGAAACGGAAAAGAAGTAATTATAAGAGAGGCTTTACAAAAAGACGCTCAATCTATGATTGATTTTTATAATGTAGTCGGCGGCGAAACTGATTTTCTTTCATTCGGGAAAAATGAGTTCAGTATGTCTTTACATGATTATGAAAAATTCATAGAATCTACTGGAGCAGATAATAGTTCCATCATCTTACTAGCAACAATGGATGATGAAATCATAAGCATCGCATCCATTACCTCTAGCCCAAAAGCTAGAACGAAACATGTAGGAACACTAGGAATCGTAATTGCGGAAGAGCACTGCGGATTCGGTTTAGGTAGAATACTGATGGACGAGCTTATCGAGTGGGCAAAATTAAATGGGACTACGAAGAGAATACATCTCGTAACGAGAGAAGATAATGCTAGAGCAATCGAGTTATATAAAAAAGTTGGATTTGAAGAAGAAGGGGTATTGAAACAAGATACATATATAAATGGTGTTTATTATAATACTCTTATTATGGGCTTGATGATTTAGATACCTATATAACGTAAAACTTCCATCAGTGGGGCTTTTCTTCATCCCCCACTGATGTTTAGTCATTCGCTTTACGCTTCAGTACGCCCTAACGATTTCATATTCTCTCTCATCAACCTTATAATGCTCTCATAATACGAATGTTCATGCTGAACAAATTTACTTTTATCTACGGTCTTATGGATTAAAACTTTTTCCCCAGCTTCATTCATTTCGAATCCTTCCACTGTAATTTCATCCATTTCTCCTAACCAAAGTTCAGAAAAACTGTTAAATTCAGCTTTAACAATGCCTGATACTTCTTCTATTTGCAGCTTGTATTCATCCATTGGTTTTTTATTTTCATATAAAAAAACGTGAGCTAATTCTTTATCAATAAAATCATCTATTGCACCACAATCATCGATAATACCTAATGACACGAGTTCATCAAACGAGACATCGATTCCTACTTCTTCCTTCACCTCTCGGATTCCATCATATACTGTTTCATGTGCCAATATATGTCCAGCAGCTGTAATGTCTAACAAATTCGGATAGTCCTTTTTTGTCTCACTACGAATTTGAAAATGAATATAATCTACTCCGTTTTCTCTACTTATAAACCAGCAATGAAACGTCTCATGCCAATGCCCAAGTTTATGTACTTCTTCGCGAGTTGCTACTCCTATTTGATTTCTATGGTCATCAAATATTTTCAGTAATTCACTCTCCATTATATATTCCCTTCTTCCCCATTCACTTCCTATTCTGTAATTGGCTATATTCTTCTTTTGTATTCACATTAAGAAATAACTCTGTCGACAGCTGCGATTCTTCCGCCGTCACATACTGGACATTACACTGAGATAATAGCCCCTGCATACTTCTCTTACCTTCTTTTAATAACTGTTCTATTTTTCCTTTTACCTTGTGATGATATAGCGCTAAAAGTGGTTGCTTCCGTCCTTCCACTAATGGAACAATTGCTTCATATGTTTCGTCTGCTCGTTCGATGAATGTCATCGCCCATGCTTTCGAAATATTTGGTGTGTCACACGGTGCAACAATATACCAATCTGCATCTACAAATTCCATGCCTGTTAATAAACCGGCAAGCGGACCGTTTCCTTTATACAGCGCAATATCTTCTACAACTGGTACATGCAGTATATGCGAGAGCTCATTTGTAATCGCTGGATGGCTAATTACAACAATGTCTGTAACAACTTCTTTCAAAGCTTCTATACTATGTTCAATAAATGTTTTTCCGCACCAAGTTGCTAATGCTTTCGGTTCTCCAAAACGACTGGACTGTCCGCCGGCTAATACAATTCCTGCAATTTTCACTGGCGATGCAACTCAAATGTAATGTGTCCAAGCTCTGGTAAAATTAATTTCTTCATCGCAAGGCGAACCGCACCTGTTGATCCTGGCATAGAAAAGACAACTTTCTGTCCAATTGTCCCGCCAATTGCTCTGCTTAACATCGCTGCGCTGCCGATATCTTCTAAATAACTAATCATCCGAAATAGTTCTCCAAAGCCTACAATTTCTTTATCAAGCAACGCTTCTACTGCTTCAATTGTAACATCACGTTTTGTAATACCGGTGCCGCCGTTTGTTAACACAACATCTACATCTTCTTGTTGGCAGCCTGCTAACACAGCTTGCTGAATGCTTTCTTTATCGTCTTTTACAATTTCATAAGCTGTTACTTGATGATTTGCTTCTATTAATAACTCTTTTAATAACTGGCCGCTTTTATCTGTTTCTTCTGTACGTGTATCCGAAATCGTTATGATTTTACAACGAACCTGTGCCGGTGCTTGTTTTTTATGTTCTGTGACGCTCATTGTCATTCGCTCCTTCTTCTGAACTATCTAAATTTTATCATATATGATGCAGCAACAAAAAAATGTGCGGCATGTCACACATTTTTATAGAAAAAACACCTCACTTCCGTATTTTTCCTTATAATAGAAATATAGGGATTTTCAAAAGGGAGGAATTTCATATGGATACAATGCGAAAATTAACGACACTATTTATCTTACTTTTCGTCGCTTCCATTAGCGCTGGCATGGCACTAAAAGACGCTGTACCTTACGCAGCCATTGGCGGTTTTGGCTTCGCGACAATCTTTTTACTTTGTAGTGCATACTGCTTCGGAAAATCCCGTTCACAGAGGGGGCAATAATCGATGTTCGGTAAAAAATCAGCTATGTGTACATCATGCGGAAAGGAAATTGCAGTACATGAACGTTCTTGGATTTACATGCAATATCCGCCAAGCGGTATAACAAATATTCAAAAGTATATTGAGCTGGGCGGAGAAGTTTATTGTACTTCTTGCGTTGGGAAAGTAGAAAAACAGGAAAGCAATTAAATAAAAAGAAGCTTTGCACGTGTGTACAAAGCTTTTTTCTTCCTAATCATTTATAAAAAAGCTTCCTCCTCTGCTTTTTTTACAGCTTCACTTCTTCCAGAAACCTTAAGCTTCAGATATATAGAAGAAACATAGTTCCTCACAGTCCCTTCAGATAAAAACAATTTTTTTGCAATTTCTTTATATCGAAGTCCCTCTTTAAGAGCACCTAAGACCTCAATTTCACGTCGCGTCAATTCATAAGGATACTTTCTTGGTATTGAGCTATATGCGTTAAACAAACGATTCGCAGCACCTTGAGACAACATAGTCCCTCCTGAATTTACTAATCTAATTGCCGCCACTAATTCTTTAGGTGGGGCAGATTTAAGTACATACCCTTCAGCCCCTGCTTTAAGCGCTTCAGAAACACTAGAAGATTCTTCAAAAGTCGTCACCATAATAACTTTAGTACTTGGCCATTTCCTCTTAATTTCTTCTGTCGCTATAATCCCATTCATTTCAGGCATTTGTACATCCATAAGAACAATATCTGGTTGATTTACTTCACATTTTTCTAAAGCCTGTTTTCCACTATTCGCAACTGTAACATTAAAGCCAGTATATTGATTCAATAAAAGTTCTAAGCTATCTAACACCATAGATTGATCATCTACTATTAATATATTTATTTCATCTTCAGTGGGAGTCTTCTCTATATGTAAGCTTGGAATTACACAAGTTACAATGGTTCCAGCATTCTTTTGAGAGTCTATATACAAGCTTCCTTGATATTCGTTTAGGCGATTTCTCATTCCAGATAAGCCAAATCCCTCTTGGATATATCCTGTTCCTTTACCATTATCTTGTACCTGAAGCATGACATGATTTTTATGATATTGTAAAAGAACTTGTATCGACTCTGCTTCTCCATGCCTAGTTGCATTTGTCATTGCCTCTTGTAAACAACGACAAAAAGTCATTTTGACTTTTTTTGCTATCGTATACTGCTCTCCAATTGTTCGAAAAACAACATCAACGTGTGTATTGCTTTTAAATTCTTCTATAATATTAAGCAAAGATACATCTAAATTTAATTCCTCTTCTAATGGATCCATTTCATGAATTTGTCTTCGAATACTCTCTAAGCCAGATCGTGACATATCTAATATATCTTGTAATTTTTTTTGCCCTTCTTCAGTAGTTAAGTGGGGTTTTAATGTTTCCATACTTAATATAACTGACGTAAATTTATAACCAACAGTATCATGTAATTCCCTCGCCATTCTACATCTTTCCTCAAGTAGGGTCATTCTTTCAACTTGTGAAGAATATTGTTCTAAAATCGCATTCTTCTCTTTAATTAATTTGAGTTTTTGTTTAATTGAATCCATAGAAAAAACAATTCTCTGTAACACATGTCCAACGCTATAAATGAAAAGAACGTCAAATAGACCTAGAAGCAAGTGATTTAATTTATCATCAAAATTCAAGAAAACTCCGAATATATAAACGATAATTGTTAGAGGCAATGTATAGAAATTAGCTTTTCCACGACAAAAAAATGCCAATGTTAAAATTGCAGGAGAAAAAAACTGTGCTAAATGATAGGTATATGCAAGATAAAGTGAAAGCCCTCCTACTAAGATTATCTCAGCTAATAAATATAGTTCATATCGAATTTTATATAATATTACAGGTATGACATACAGTATTAAGGTCATACCAAAAACACTTTCAAAAGGGAATGTAGGATTATCTCGATACGTTAAAATCGTAACTGCAGCAATCCAAAAGATACGAATGAATACGATTAACCAATGCTGCCAAAGTAATTTCTTTTGTGCATAAATCAACTGTATAAGCACCTCCCACTAAAAACCCTCACTTTATGTATATATTTTCCATAAATGTATTTTTATCATAGCAAGGTTATTACATTTTGTCACTGTGCTTTATTACATTAATTTTGATACGTTGATAACTAAGAACACGACTCATAATGTTGAATTGAAATTTAAAATGAATAAGGAGATGAAAAAATGAAGCAAAAGTTAATCATTTTTTGTACGTTAATCACTTTAATTCTTACTAGCTGTTCAAGTTCTAAAAGTGAAACAAAAGAACAAAAACTGGAACTACCAGCCTCTAATGTTAAGAAATTAACATTAGATAATCGTAATGGTAATATTGATATTTCAACAAATGCTACATCAGATAAAATAGAAGCTTCTATCAATGCAAAAGCAAAAGGAATTAGCATGGACAAATTAAAACTAGATCTTTCAGAAAAAAATGGAGTTGCCAACTTAAATACTTCTTTTGATGGGCAATTCTTTAGTAATAGTGAAACTTGGGTTGATGTTAAACTCTCAGTACCTAAAAACGTAAAAGTAGAATTTAAAGAAAATCATAGAGACGGTGATATTAAAGTTTCTAAACTGGATTCAGATATAAACATACTTAATGTTAATGGAAATATAGACATTTCCAATGTTGAAGGGACTGTAGGTGTAACAAATAGGGATGGAAAAATTAATATTTCCAGTGTGTCATCTAATGTCAATGTTGACAATAATAATGGGGCTGTTGTTATTAAAGATATTGATGGATCGGTACGGGCTAAAATTGGTGATGGTTCAGCCGATATCAATAGTGTTGGAAAAAATGTTACGATTGTAGGTGCTAAAAATGATAAGATAAAAGTGGATGGTGTTAAAGGGAAAGTAACATTCAATAAATGACTTTTTTTGTGAAACAACCATATAACATAGACAAACAGTCTTTCTTATTTTTAAAATAAGAAATTATTCTCTATACAAATATACATCATTGTTGAACTCACCTAATAAAGAGAACTTAATGTATTTCTATAAATAAAAAAAGCCTTGCGCGTGTGCGCAAAGCTTTTTTCTTCCTATATTATAGACCAGCTTGCTCTTTTAAAGCTTCAGCTTTGTCTGTACGCTCCCAAGAAAGATCCACATCAGTACGTCCGAAGTGGCCGTATGCTGCTGTTTGTTTGTAAATTGGGCGACGTAAGTCTAGCATTTTGATGATACCAGCTGGGCGAAGATCGAAGTTGTTGCGGATTAGTTCTACTAATACTTCTTCAGATACTTTTCCAGTGCCGAATGTATCAACAGAGATAGATACTGGTTTCGCTACGCCGATTGCGTATGCAAGTTGTACTTCTGCTTTGTCAGCAAGACCTGCTGCTACGATGTTTTTCGCAACGTAACGAGCTGCGTATGCTGCAGAACGGTCAACTTTTGTTGCATCCTTACCAGAGAATGCACCACCGCCGTGACGAGCGTATCCACCGTAAGTATCTACGATAATTTTACGACCTGTTAAACCAGCATCCCCTTGTGGTCCACCGATAACGAAGCGGCCAGTTGGGTTAATGAAGAATTTTGTTTCTTCATCGATTAATTCAGCTGGTACAACTGGTTTAATTACGAATTCTTTTAAGTTGCGATCGATTTGTTCCCAAGAAATCTCTGGGTGATGTTGCGTAGAGATTACAATTGTATCAACGCGAACTGGTTTACCGTTTTCATCATACTCTACTGTTACTTGTGTTTTACCGTCTGGACGTAAGTATGGTAATGTATCATCTTTACGAACTTCAGTTAAACGACGAGCTAATTTATGAGCAAGAGAGATTGGAAGTGGCATTAATTCTTTTGTTTCATTACATGCGAAACCAAACATTAAACCTTGGTCGCCTGCACCAATTGCTTCGATCTCTTCGTCAGTCATTTGACCTTCGCGTGCTTCTAACGCTTTGTCAACACCCATTGCGATGTCAGCAGACTGCTCATCGATAGATGTTAAAACTGCACAAGTTTCTGAATCGAAACCGTATTTTGCACGAGTATAACCAATTCCTTTAATTGTTTCACGAACGATTTTTGGAATATCTACATAAGTAGAAGTCGTAATTTCTCCCGCTACCAATACTAAACCAGTTGTTACTGTTGTTTCACAAGCTACACGTGCGTTTGCATCTTTTGCTAAGATTGCATCTAAAATTGAATCAGAAATTTGGTCACTAATTTTATCTGGATGTCCTTCAGTTACAGACTCAGATGTGAACAGATGACGTTTTTTTGTCATGTGGTAAACCTCCCGACAGTAAATGTATATATTGTACGGAACTCATCCTTAATTTGCCACAAACTGCGACATTCATGTATTCTCCCACAAGCGCAAAAGAAAAACCTTTCCTATATATAGAGGAAAGGTTGTATTCGCTACTTGCATACTGCTTTTTGCCCTTCGCTCTTATCGCTCGAGACATTACATCTCGCACAGGTTTAAGCACCTATTCACTTGCGCTTGTCGTACATACAAGTGAGGTTGCCGGGCTTCATCGGGCCTGTCCCTCCGCCAGCTCGGGATAAGAGAGTATCCGTCCTCAACTATACTAAAGAAATGCTTTTCATTTGTCAATCCATATACACATATTCCTATAAGTTTTTAACGGCAGAAATTTATGGAAAAAAATAATATAATAACACAAACAAAAATAAATAAATAGTATACATTATTTATATCATTGTGTTATACTTTTAGTGGGAATTACGAGGAATATTCATAAATCAAACAAAGGATGGTAAATAAATATGAGTACTGTGAATGTCCAAATTGGATTACATGAGTTATTAAACGGAAGCAATGCACAGGTTCAATTGAGCGTTCCACAATTAACGGAAAAAGTATTAATGAGAAAAGAAGGACGATTGACTTCTACTGGCGCTGTTTCTGTTTCAACAGGAAAATATACAGGACGTTCTCCGAAAGACAAATTTATTGTAGACGAAGCATCTGTTACGGATAAAATCGCTTGGGGTTCGGTAAACCAACCGATTTCTGAAGAGCATTTTAATAAATTATATACAAAAGTATTAGAATACTTAAAAGAAAAAGAAGAACTATTCGTATTCAAAGGATTTGCAGGAGCAGACCGCAACTATCGTCTTCCTCTTCAAGTTATTAATGAATATGCATGGCATAACTTATTCGCACATCAATTATTCATTCGTCCAACTGAGGAAGAATTAAAAAATCATGATTCACAGTTCACAATTGTATCTGCACCAAACTTTAAAGCAGATCCAGAAATCGACGGCACGAACTCAGAAACATTTATTATCGTTTCATTTGAAAAGCGTATCGTGTTAATCGGAGGTACAGAGTACGCTGGTGAAATGAAGAAATCAATCTTCTCTATCATGAACTACTTACTTCCAGAACAAGATATTTTTTCTATGCACTGCTCTGCAAACGTAGGTGAAGAAGGCGATGTTGCTTTATTCTTCGGTTTATCTGGAACAGGTAAAACAACATTATCTGCTGATCCAAACCGCAAATTAATTGGTGATGACGAGCATGGTTGGTCTGATAACGGCGTATTCAATATTGAAGGCGGTTGCTATGCAAAATGTGTGAACTTATCTCGCGAGAAAGAGCCACAAATCTTTGATGCGATTAAATTCGGCTCTGTTTTAGAAAACGTTGTGATTGATGATCATACACGCATTGCAAATTATGATGACACTGCATTAACAGAAAATACACGTGCAGCTTATCCAATTGATGCAATTGATAACATCGTATTACCTAGCGTTGCAGGTCATCCAAATACAATCATTTTCTTAACTGCTGATGCATTTGGCGTATTGCCTCCAATCAGCAAATTAACGAAAGAGCAAGCTATGTACCATTTCTTAAGCGGTTTTACTAGTAAACTGGCTGGAACTGAGCGCGGTATTACTTCACCGCAAGTAACATTCTCAACATGCTTCGGTTCTCCATTCTTACCGCTTGATGCATCTCGCTATGCAGAAATGCTTGGAGAAAAAATCGAGAAGCACGATGCTAAAGTATTCTTAGTGAACACTGGCTGGACTGGCGGCGAATACGGCGTTGGAAAACGTATGAACTTAGGTCATACACGTGCAATGGTGCAAGCTGCATTAAACGGCGAATTAGATAGCGCTGAAACAGTGAAACATGATATCTTTGGTCTTGAAGTACCACTTCATGTTCCTGGTGTACCTGATGAAGTATTAATGCCAGAACAAACATGGACTGATAAAGAAGCTTACAAAGCAAAAGCAACTGAGCTTGCGAATAAGTTCAAAGAAAACTTCAAGAAATTTGATAACGTTTCTGAAACAATTGTAAAACTTGGCGGTCCAATCGCTTAAACCCGACTTTACTTTGAAATATCCTAAATCATGTGAATAAGTATGTTGTTATTGCAAGAAAACAAGTACTCACCGACAAAGCCCACGTTTTCTTGTGATAGCACATGCTTACATATAAAAAGAGGCTTACGGGTAATCTCGTAGCCTCTTTCCTATTTCTTAGCATCTTTCATACTGTAATATGCTAAATTTATAACAATTAATATATATCCACCCATAATTCCAACAGCAAATGCCCACATCACCATATGATGTTCAATTTCGTACATAATAATTGCGCCAAGTATCGCTGCTGCAAACCTATTTATCATTCCCATAGTAGGTGCTTTCCTTTTTTTACTACACTCTCTCCAATCTTTTCAATGCGGCGTCCTAAAATCCAAACACAATACGTGCTCACAAGAAAGCCAAGACCTATTCCTAAAAAATGTGGAGATAACGGGGTAAATGCCCATCCAAATAGTACAACCGCTAAAATATAATACATTTGTACTTTAAATGTTTGTAATGACATACTAATCATTCTGTAACTCCTTTACTGCAAACTCTTTATATCAAACCTCATCCATTTTTTATGGAATCGTTCTCACTATTTACACAGTGTTTATATTAGTAAAATACTTTCTGGAAATAATATTATACAAAATTTCTCCTATAAGCAGTACGTCGAATTGTGTCGTTTTGACAAACGTTTTTGATGATTGTTGAAAAAAAGATATCAATCTTACAAAATATGGATATAATATATAAGTACACAGTAAAGGAGGGACTTCCATTGCTCTTCTTTTTAATCGCTCTTATTCATTTTGTTATCCCAGCTCTTGTTGGCTTAACATTATATTGGTACACACCTAAGCATAGTATTTTTTATGCGGTCCTCAGCGTTCTTCTCACAGGTATGATTCTTATTAGCTTTTTCCGCTTACCTGTCCTCAACTGGATTCCATTTATTACAGCTATTTTGTATCTTATTTTCTTACCTAAAATAAAAAAATAAGAAAGCAGATTTGATCTGCTTTCTTATTTTGATATATTTTCTTTTACGAGTAATGTTTGATTAGCTTTTTTAGATTTTACAAACCACAAACCAACAAAAATAACAATTCCACCTATCATTTGTTGTAAAGATAGCTGCTCTCTCGCCCATATTGCCGCAAATAAAACTGCTACAAACGGTGTAACGTACATATACACCATCGTATGAGATGCACCAATTTTTTGAATCCCAACGTACCACATGACAAGCCCAAATACAGTAACGAAAAAAATCGAATATAATAACGAAAACCATGTACTGCCATGCTGAATCTCAAAAGGCAGCTGAACAATTCGCCAACCGCTTAATACTACAAGTGGTACTGCACCAATTGCTGCTGACCAGGCCGTTACGCGCAGGGCTGAATATCTCTTCATAAGCGGCCCTGCTAAGACAGGATACAATCCCCAGCAAATCGAAGTAATCAGTCCAATTGCATTGCCATAAAAAGATTGCACAAGTGAATGCCCTGCAAGTAATACAAGTGCTGCTCCTATACACGCAATGACTGATCCAATGAGTTTACGTGATGAAAGCTGTTCTTCTTTCAAGAATACGGCAAACATCGTTGTAAAAATGGGAGAAATCGAAATTAACAGTGACGCATTAGTTGCAGACGTATGTTGAATCGTCTCCATGAACAGCGTTTGATACAGCGTAATCCCCACCATACTAACGAAAATAAGCCTGACAACATCTTTCCATGCAATATAAAGCGATTTTTCTATGTAAAACGCCAACAATAATAAAAGCGGTGCAGCAGTAACCATGCGCATTGCTGTAAATTGGATTGCTGTTAATTCTACAATACCGTATTTTCCGATTGTATAATTGATTCCCCATATAATTACGACACAAAAAAGCAGTAATTCAATCCCCCATCTTTTCATACATTTCCCCCACTATACCCGATACTTTACCTCATTAAGATTCAAGAAACATGCTGAAATTCCTTCTCACTTTCAAAATTCCTACTTTCCTCATTGAAATTTAGAATTTTTTCTTACGCATGCATAAAAGAGAAATATATATATAAATACAGAAAAGCGACTATCTCAGCAACAACACATGAAACGGAAAACCATCATCAAGATCATACTTATTATACTTTTTCTCTTTTTATTTCTCATTGTTCTTGGAGTCCTTTCTTTCTACCTCAATTCCTCACCAGAAACGATTATTCAGGAAAAAGAAATCCATTAATACATGCTAATATCCGTGGATGGAAACTCTCACCGCTGAATCTTAACGTATACAAGCAGCAAAATAAAAAAGAAGAAAGCAAATATAATCTGCTTTCTTCTTTTTTATTCTATTCATTACACCCGGACATGCAGTTTCATATTCGGATTATAATATTGACTTGGGCTTTTTAATTGAAAGTTTCCTCCTGATTCCTGAAAATCAACAATCAAGTTATCATCCATAAAAACGAGCTTCGTTCGATCTGCAATAAACTGAAATTTGTTTGATGAAATCTCTACATCGCGCTCATCTTTTTCAGATACAGCAACTAAGTCAATAATCCCACTCATCACACAGCCGCATCCTTCGTTATCATAAAATAATTTTATATATTTTGCCTCACTTGGAATCATTTCTTTTATTTTTGCATATGCCGCTTCTGTCACTGTAACATTCATTGTTTTTCCTCCTACATATATAACGATTATCCTATTGTAGCATTCTTTTTCATAAACTGATCTGATTTGTATATACAGAAAATTCATTCAAATATATAATAAAATTCATATATTTTCCAAAGGAGGAGTTCATCATGCCACCACTCCAAGACATACAACATCAATTAGATACTTTATTTGCAGTTCATAAGCATGGAATAGACCCTGGATTTAGTCGTTTTATTCCAGCTGTTTATGATCCTATTTCGTTTCCATGGCAAGATTTCTTTGAAAATGATTTTGTTACATATTTTAACGGACTCATGCTAAAAGGGGCAGATACTGTTCAAAACGTATTTCTAGCTGTCTTTCCAACAGATGAGGTGCTAGATAGGTTTCTTTCTGAAGGAAAAGCTGGAGACTTATTATTTATGCATCATCCGCTTGTCATGGAATGCGGAGACCCCCAAGGCTTACCAGGGCGCGGATTCGTTCCTATTCCAAAGCATTATTTACAAGCAATAAAAGAAAAAGGATTATCCGTGTACACATGTCACGCACCAATGGACCGTCATCAAACGTATGGTACAAGTATCGCCATCGCCAAAGCACTACGTGCATCAGTAATTGAAAGCTTCGCTGAAGGCGATGGATTGATTTGTGAAATTGCTCCAACTCATACAAACGAACTAATTGAAAAAGCAAAAAAGATTTTTAACATCCCGTATGTAGACTTGGAAGGACAAACACGTTCTCACATTTCGAAAATCGCAATCATCGCTGGCTGCGGCGATAAAGTAAGCATGATGCAAGAAGCAGAAGAAAAAGGGGCGCAGGCTTATATTACCGGGGAAGTGCATTGTCATATTGATAACGAATATGGGAAAAAGAAATATGCCACCATGAAAGAGTACATCCCGCATACAAGTATGTCGCTTATTGGGGTCTCTCATTCTGCGTCTGAGTTTTTAGTGAAAAAGACGCTAATGTATGATTGGTTTTCGCAAAACTTTCATGTAAATGTTGTGTTACTGCCGCAGGAGAAATGGTGGTATTAATACAAAAAGCGCTATTCTTTCTGTAAAAAAGAATAGCGCTTTTTCCTACTCATTTAAAAACCACTTTAAGGTCACAACGAGTGTTTTATTAGCTAAGCCTACTTAATCTCCTTCACTACAAGTGAAGCGTATGCCTCTGCCCCTGTTTTCGTCAAATGGACTCCATCTGGTTCAAAATATTCCTGCTTCCCAGCACTTGCTGAATACCAATCGACTAGTGTGACATTTGAGAAATTCTTCGCTGCTTCTTTTAATCTCTCATTCACCAATGATTCCCATGGACGCGGCACTCTTGTATTAATTAATATAACTTTACGTTCATTACCTATCGATTGAATCAATGATGTGATTTGCTCAGTAGTAAATGCTCCATTTGTACCTAATCCGATAATTACATACTCTCCTAAATTACCCTCTTTTTTCATTTTATCTACCGTGGCGGTTGCTTCAGACATTTGTCTTCCAATCTTCGCATCGATCTTAATATTAGGAAAAGTATTTTTCAAATATGGAGATATGTCAATCATAATTGAATCTCCAATGGCTGTAACTGTTGGAGGTTCTTTAGGCTTCTCAGAAACCGTTCCTTTTTCTTCTTTATTTTGAGCTGGTTTATCAGCCTGTTCTTTTTGTTCCGTTTGTTCTTTTGGTTTTGTTTGCTCTTTTGGTTTCGTTTGTTCTTTTTGTTCTGTTTGCACTGCTTCTATACTAGCTTTTTTAGAATCCGCTTTTGCTTGGCTCCCTGTTAATAAACCGAAACCAGCTGTCACAGAAACCAATAGTGCAAATGCTAAAGCTAGCTTACCACTTAACGCTAAGTTTCTTATGCTTAAGTTATGTAAACGAATATTCTTCAATGCACCTTGACGAATTGGATTTTCGATAAATTTCCATGAAAGCTGCGCTATAAACAGAATAAGAAAAAGTTGAAAAATGGCCCTCGTAAACTGAAATTCTCCAGTACTTACTTGCGGACTTGTCAATGTGATAATCGGATAATGCCAGAGATATATCCCATATGATCGGACACCCATCCATCGTAAAGGCCTAAACCTTAAAAATACACTAATTCGGCTAGCTGGATGAGCAAGGTTCGCTACTAATAATGCGGTAACAATCGAGAAAAGGAACATTCCTCCGCGGTATAGGAATGGATCATATTGATTCGTCTTCCAAAACATAAAGAGAATCACAATAAGAGCAATTCCTCCAATTACATCAAGAGCAAGACGAGCTGACGGAATAATGTTATTAGCAAGCCTACTGCTCGGCCAAATTAAAGCGAGTGCTGCACCAATCAATAAGGAAAACGCTCTTGTATCGGTACCATAATAAACCCTACTTGGATCAGCGCCCGGTACATATATCATTGCCATTGCGACAGCTGAAGCAATCGCTCCGAGAAAAATAAGTAGAGTCATACGGGACTGTTTTTTTATATAGGAAAATCCTAAACTAATTATGAGCGGCCAAACTACATAGAACTGTTCCTCAACAGCTAATGACCAAAAATGATTCAGTGGAGCAAGTTGGCCAAAACTATCAAAATATGATACTTTGTGAAATATATACCACCAGTTACTAACATAGAATAAAGCTGCTAATGAATCTCCCCACATTTTTCCAAGTAAGGAACTATGAAAAATTGTAATCCATGCTAAGATTATAACAAGCATGACAAGCATTCCTGGAAGCAATCTCCTTGCCCTACGCAACCAGAAATTTTTCAAATCAATCCTCTTTTTTTCCTTCCATTCAATAACAAGAAGATCGGTAATTAAATAACCAGAAAGTACAAAAAATACAGTAACGCCTAGGAATCCTCCAGGTAACCACTTAGGATTGAGATGATACAAAATAACACCTAGTATGGCTAGGCCTCTTAGACTTTCTAATCCAACCATATAACGACGATCTTTCTTTAATGGTTCAGGCATTCACGGTCACCTCCCATGTCTCTCCAAGAATTCTATCAATTTTAGACTATAACCAGAATATAAACCCATCTATATTTTATGTAATACTACATTTTAAAATGTATCATCAATCATGTAAAGGTTCAACTGAGATATGTGTAATGTGGTTCCGGTAAAAGAAATCTACCGAACTTAGACATATTGATTCTATTAAATTTAAAAGGATAATTTTTAGAAAATGCTAGTTTATATAACAAATTCCCTTTATCACACACCTATCTTCCTCGCTTCTCTCTCAATCTTGAGGTGGGGTCTTACCGCCCAAAAATAGCGGGATAAAGTGAAACTTCCATCAGTGGGGGTTTTCTTCATCCCCCACTGATGGTTAGTTGAACCAATCGGGCTCTTACGGGCAGTTATCTCCCACCTATCTTCTTTGTTTTCTCAGAATCTTGAGGTGGGAGTCTTACTGCCCGTTAGTGCGGGATAAAATTCACAAACCGGTCATTCTGTAAAAATGGTACTACTTGCAGTAGATTTAGAGATGCACTATGTGTTACGTCCTCCGCGAATCCACGTTCACGTAACTCTCGGCCACTCCCGCAATCCCAAATAAACTCATTAAGATTGAACTTTGCATTTTGAAAAGCACCCATACATAACTGTGCTTCAACTGACTTACTTCCTTGTAAATTTTCTATGATTGCACCTGCCCCTAAATAATCTTCTATTGCTGGTCTCAGCTCATTTTCATCTTCCTTTGGATCTTCCCAATGTTCTCCGCAGGGGACAACCGTAATATTTGCACCAGTTTGTTTTTGGAGGAGATTCGCAGCTTCCGCAACAGCTGAAGCATTCAGTAAACAGCCAATGAAAAGAGCAGGAACTTTCGAAGCAATCCATGTACAAGACGCACCGTTTAACGAACATAAAACAAACCTCTTCCCTTGATCAGCATCGTTAAATGTTACCGGGGATAAAGAATGCTTGCCCATTTTCGCTGCTTCTGCCCTGCTTAACATAAGCTCTGCACCTAATTGCTGTGCATACGCTTTTGCTCTTTCATTTAACGGCGGCGGATATGGAAAGATCTCAGCCCCTACATGTAAAGCTGTGACTACTGTTGAAGAAAAACTAAGAACATCTACAATAATCGTAATATCTCCTCGCTTCGCTGCCTCCCTAGCGCCGCGCCGTCCCCACTCTATGCGACATTGAAATGAAGATTGATCAAAGACTGACATATAGTGTCCCCCATCTATTATTATTACTTTCATTCTCATGTTAGCTGCATACTACAAAAAGAAATAGACTATTTTTCAGAATTTTGATAACATATCGAATGAGGTCTGTATAAAAAACTTAAAAAATCCACATCTGTATACGGAACTCCCTGTTCAATCCGATATCGCAAATCTTTTAATGTGTAAACCTGCCATTCTTCTAATTTGTCAAAATCCCATACTTCATGAAACAGCGTAAATAAAAAAACTTCCCGTAATTTAAGAAAAAGTGGAATTTACTTTAATATTTCTTTATTCATCGTATGTTCTTTATTATATCCTTCTATAAAACACTTCATAAATTCTTTGGGAAAGGATACATGTTCCGGTCTTAATGATAGTCCTTGCCACACTGCATGATGAAGACTCCCGCCACTTATCTCCTTCGGATCTTGAAGTGGGGGTTTCTCGTGTATCATCTTCAGAAGACGCTTAACACGAGTGGAGTTGACACAGCTGCCTGATGGCACAACCCCTCTATTCCATCGGCAAATGCCTTTGGAACTGCTTTTTTTAAGATATTATAGGAACCATTCACATCTGCGTTCAGTAGTTTATTCTCTTTCGTACGATACAACCCACGTGTGATCCGTTTACCACTGAATACAGGAATGTCTTCCTCACCGTAAGTGGGGATCGCATCATTGTCTAGAAAGGATGCCTTGCTTGTATACGATTCTTCCACGACTTGTACAGCAATACCTTTTCGTTTTGCCTTATAGGTGATCATTTCAATGAGTGAACTATGTGGAATATGACAAAAAGATTGATTCTGGCGTTTCCCCATCTCACTCTTTTGTTTCCATGATGTATTTTTTCCGATTACAATCATAGAGATCTCCTGTTGAATCGCAAGCTGAACAATGTGGTGACTCATTTTATGGAAGAGGTCTTTTATTTTGAGAAACCGTTTCTCATGAAGCCTCTCTAAACGGTTTGATGTGTGTAGTCCTTCTTTTGGTTCTTTTCCATGACGAAGAACCTCCAGTAAATGAGCCTTCTGCTTGTTATAGTATTGGTTAATGCTTTTGATCACTTTGCCCTTTACTAACACAGGTATGGTCCCTGTATTCGTTGTGATAGTTGCAATGTTATTGATCCCTAGGTCAATACTCATATAACGATTGTTGTCAACATGCCCAGGTGCTGGTTCGGACTGTTCTGTCACAATTTCCACTTTAAACTTCCCATAAGCAGGAGAAACACGTACCTCTTTTAGATTGCCAATCCACCCAAACAATTTACCAATATTTAATTTTATGCTTGTTTTTGGAAAACGAATGTACTTCTCTTGGAGTTTACATACTTGGTTCGTAAATATAATTTCTTTCGTAGATGATTTGATATATTTTGGAATACGAGGTCTGCCAGTAAAAGTGGAAGGACATTTTTGATATGCCTTGATAGAAGCAAAAAATGATTTCCAGTTTTGATATAACCTCTTCATGACTGCTTGATTCGTTTGTGCTGGCAAATTCATATAATCTTGTTGCTTCATTGTTTTAAACAAACAATCTAAAAAGTTATACGATAGAAACGATTTCTCTTTTGTCGGGAATGTAAACAAGTTACATTTCATTTCTTTTTGTTCTTTAACAGGTTTTTTTTTCTGTTTTTGTACGCGTTTTTGATACGCACGAAGTTGATTTTCATTCATGATTTCAATATGTGCTTGTAATGTATGAAGGACTTCTTGTTGAAGTGGCTGTAATGGTCGCTCTGTACGTAAGGCTGTATACACTTGGCGAATGTAGAAGTTTGTTGTATTGTAGAGATTTTTTGCGTTTTGACACATCTCTAGGAAGTAAGAATATAACTTATGACCTTTCTTGATCCAAATTTGATAGGTTACATATTCTTTTTCCTTCGTCATAATTTTCACCTCCTTCTTTCCTTCATAATACTACAAAACGTCAAAAAGAACATACATTCGTGTTGGTGTAAAAATATTTTTACGAATGCAACTGGCAAGGAAACATTTACGCCATTTGCATTTAAACTGCGTATAAATTCCAATTCACTTTGGATTTGCTTGATTGTTCTACGAGAACTAGGTGTAATACGCAAAATGCGCCTTTCTCCTCCATACGTATACTCATATACCTCATTTTGAAATCCACTAGAGAGCTTAACACAGCTTTCTTCTTTTCCTCCAAAACACTTCAATGCTTGTTTTACTTTCGCATGCATATTACATACCCCTTCTCTGCTCTTCTTTTCCTTGTACATTTCCTTCATCTCTTTTAACAAAGTGATACTTCCGTTGTTATGACGAAAAAAATGAAATCCGCACATCGTTATTTTTTCTTTTCTGCTCAAAAAATTCCTCCTCTGTCCACTCACATATAGGCATTTACCCACATACATTAAAGTAGATGTATTTTTAGGAGGTGTCATAAATTGCGAAAAGTTCTAGCGTGTTTTTTAATTGTCTTCCTTACTGCCTTTACGTTTGTTGCGTGTAATAAAAAAGAAGAAAGTACAAAAGTAGAGAAAGTACGCGTTGGTGAGGTTACACATTCATTATTTTATGCTCCGTTATATGTCGCTATGGAAAAAGGATTTTTTAAAGATGAAGGGTTAGATATTGATTTGCAAACAACTGCTGGCGGCGATAAAACGATGACAGCTTTATTATCAAATGGCATCGATATTGCCCTTGTCGGTTCAGAAACATCTATTTATGTTTACGCGCAAGGGGCAAAAGACCCTGTCATTAACTTTGCGCAATTAACACAGACAGACGGAACATTCCTCGTTTCTCGTAAAAAATTGGAGTCTTTTAATTGGAGCGATGTGAAAGGTACAACTTTCCTCGGTCAACGTAAAGGCGGTATGCCGCAAATGGTTGGTGAATACGTACTGAAAAAGCACGGAATTGATCCGCACAAAGATACAAATTTAATTCAAAATATCGAGTTTGCCAATATCGCAAATGCCTTTGCTTCTGGAACAGGTGATTTCGTACAGCTCTTTGAACCAACTGCCAGTATTTTCGAGAAAGAAGGAAAAGGCTACATCGTTGCTTCATTTGGCGTTGAATCTGGAACTGTTCCGTATACAACCTTTATGGCAAAAGAAAGCTTCTTAAAGAAAGACAAAGCAACTGCCGAGAAATTTACACGCGCTATTTATAAGGCGCAGCAATGGGTCGATACACATAGCCCCGAAGAAATTGCAAAAGCTGTTGAACCGCGCTTTAAAGATACATCAAAAGATATTATGGTGAAAGTTATTGATCGTTACAAAACGCAACATTCGTACGCAACGAATCCATTATTAGATGAAGCAGAGTGGAAACAACTGCAAAGTATTATGAAAGAAGCTGGCGAATTACCGAAAGAAGTGCAACATAAAGATTTAGTGAACACATCCATTGCAGAAAGTGTTATTAAGAAGTAGAGGACCGTACAATGAAATTGCTACAGCTTTCTAACGTATCTCATTGCTTCTTCTCAAAAGAAAACGCCAGCCTCGTCTTATCCAATATTTCCTTAACAATCGAGGAAGGGGAGTTTATCTCCTTCCTTGGCCCTAGCGGCTGTGGTAAAACAACACTACTTTCCATTATTTCGGGCTTACTGCAGCCAATTGAAGGAACTGTTTTTCTCGACGGAGAATGTGTGACAAAACCAACATCCTCCATCGGTTATATGCTTCAGCAAGATTACTTGTTTCCGTGGAAAACGATTGAAGATAACATCTCAGTCGGATTACGCATTACAAAGGAATACACATCAAAAACGAAACAACACGCCTTGCAGCTATTAGAGCAAGTCGGTCTGCAGGGGGTTGAAAAACAATATCCGCATGAATTATCAGGAGGAATGCGCCAGCGCGCTGCTCTCGTTCGGACACTCGCAACAAACCCGAAAATATTATTACTAGACGAACCATTCTCTGCACTCGATTACCAAACAAAATTAAAATTAGAAGAACTCGTTTTTTCCATTTTAAAAGAATATAAGAAAACATCGCTTCTCGTTACACACGACATCGAAGAGGCTATTGCAATGAGCGATCGCATTTACTTACTGCAAGCCAAACCAGGCCGCATCGCCAAAGTCTTTCCTGTTCCAGAAAACATTCGCTCCCTTTCACCATTTGAAGCGCGTCAGCATCCCGATTTCCCTTCATTCTTCCAGTTAATATGGAAGGAGTTGGAACACCTTGGATAATATAAAAGAAATTCACCAAGACTTTCGAAAACGAGAAATAAAACGGACACTTGCTGTACGAACATTGCAGCTATTCATTCTCTTTCTCTTTTTCGCATTGTGGGAAGTCGCTAGCCGAAACCAGTGGATTGATCCATTATTATTTAGTTCACCTTCTAGCATTTTTCACTTACTCATTACAAAATGGCAAGACAATTCCCTTTGGCCGCACATTTATACAACGCTCTTTGAAACGTGCCTTGGCTTTATACTCGGAACATTTCTTGGTACGTGCATTGCAACCTTCCTATGGTGGAGCCCTTTCATTGCCCGTGTACTCGATCCATACCTTGTCGTCTTAAACGCAATGCCAAAGGTCGCGCTCGGTCCGATTATTATTGTCATCTTCGGTCCGAATATCTCATCTGCAGTGGCGATGGGCGTCATCATTTCCATCATCGTTACCATTCTCGTCATTTATAGTGCCTTTCAAGAAGTGGACGCCAATTATTTGAAAGTCATGCAAACCTTTGGTGCAAACAAATGGCAATGTTATAAACAAGTCATCTTACCAGCATCATTCCCGGCCATCATTTCTACATTAAAAGTAAACGTCGGTCTCTCTTGGGTTGGAGTGATTTTCGGAGAACTGCTCATTTCAAAAGAAGGGCTCGGCTATTTAATTAGCTACGGCTTTCAAGTCTTTAACTTTACGCTCGTTTTGCTTAGCGTACTTCTCACATGTATTCTCGCAACACTTATGTATGTGCTTGTTGCGGGATTTGAAAAGTTCATTACGCGTACGAAAAAAGCAACCTAACAATGTATAGGTTGCTTTTCATATTAGTCACGAATAACTTTTGTTCCTGCAATAAAATCATGAATAGAACGTTTATCTTTTCGCAGTGCTACCATAAATGCACTTACGATAAATCCAATACCAATTGTAAGTGTATATACAATTCCACCTAATAGGTAGCGTTTTAACGTAGTCCAAATCGTAATTTTCTTTCCATCAATACGTACAATTCGAATATCTAATGCTTTCTTACCTACTGTAAACCCTGCCCATACGACAGGAACAATTAGATAGTATAACGTTTCTAAAATACCTATTATATTATCTGATTTCTCCTTAGACATATCTAACCACATAAAAATTACAAGAAAAGGAACTAACACTAGTCCATCTAAAAAATTAGCTCCAAATCGTCTCCAAAATCCTGCTAGTTGTTGATTCATATTATCTTCTCCATTCTCTTGTGTAAAATAAAAAGCATCGCTACAAGCAGCATCGTTTGTATAAAATATTTTCGCATCTTACCCCTATGTAGCCTCCTAAACTATAAATCTTGCTGTAGCCTTCATAGTATAACAGGCTATTAAATAAGCTTAAATATTTTTATTTATATTAAAATTAAAATATTTCATTTTATTTATCTATAACATAAATAATAAAAAAGCCCCTGCAAAGCAGAATTGCTTCACAGAGACTTTCGATACATATCAAAATACATAGCTGTATTCTCTTTTTTCCTTTTGGATCTCAAAGAAAGAAAGAGAATAATAACTATATATTATTTCCTTATCTTCAATTTCCCCTTATTTACAATCCACAAAGCATTGTACTTCTCATACATATAGTACAGCGGATAGCAAAATGCAAAAAAGACGATGATTGTCGGGACTTTATCAACAATCGGAAAATAGTTTATTAAAATTTCTTTTACACTGACCCCTAAATAAATAAAAAGAGGAATCATAATCATTGCCACTCCAATTAAGATTGGCGTTACTTTCGTTTCTTTTAACTTTACCTTACAGTAAGGACAACGCATTGTAAAAGGCGTTGCTGCATCTATAATATGTTCCACTGTAATATCCTCTGTACATTGTGGGCATTGTATTGTTTCTTTCATGTAGTGACTCCTTGTTGTTAAAATCTCAAATCATTTATCAAATATGAAAAGGCTTCACCCTACGCCTCTTCCACTTCCTCCGAAATTTGCTGTAACCCTGACAGTACTTCCGCTCTCATCTTCACAAGCTCTGGAAATTGATAAAAGAAAGCAATCTTTTGATACTTTAATTCTTGTGATTCTTTCACTTTGCTAGAATCTTGTAAAATGAACGCGGTAAATGTATCAGCAATGTCTTCTGCGACATTCGTTGTTGCATATTCAGAAACAAATTTGTCTTCATGTTCTTTAAAAAACTGCATTTGCGCTTCTAAATTTGTTTCCACTTTTTTCTCTTTCCATTCACTTTCAATTGGTTTCCAAAACTGGTCATAAAATTGGTTCACATACGATTCTTTCTTTGTACAGCCTTCTGTTAAAAACAGCGCCGTACATTTTGCTTCATATGCCGAAATGTCTTTTTCCTCTGTAACATCTTTTATATACTTCTGATCCACAGGAATTTGTGTGCTATTCAATGTTAAAACATGAGCAGTTTCATGAATTAACGTTTTTATCACTTCGTTTATATTTATGTTAGAATCTAACGCATCTAAACTTATTATCCAGTCTTCAGGATTTTCTGCATTTTGCATAACATGAGCAACGATATTATCGTATCCGTCCGTTACAATATCGAATTCTTTAATATCCTCTCTATATTTTGCTGGAATTAAGAGGCTGTACATGTCCCATAGCGTTTGATGATAATCCATATCTTCATGAGATGCGATCACTTCTTTACTTGCATCTTTATCATCAGCAAATACTTTATATACTCTCTTTTTATCTAGCTCTTCAAAATATGGATCTACTAATTCATCATTATCAATATAATAAGAGGCTAAAAAGAAGTAACGGTCGTCATCTTTTCTTTGTTCTTCATAGGCTGTTAATTGTTCTTTATTTTCTACTTCCGTATATGCTTCTAGTTCAGAAATTCCCTGCATTTTTTTATTAATCTTACTAAGGAATGCATCTCCCTTTTTTATACATTCTTCTTTTGTTTTACATAACTCTTGTTCTTCTGCCACATCTGTTGCTTTACTACAGCTACTAATAAAGCAAATGAATATGAGCAAAAATAAAAAATGAATACGGTGTTTCCTCATAACGTCCTCCCTACACTCTATTATGTCATTGAAATCATAATCAATTTTGACAAGATATACAACAGCACGATTTAACTATTATTCACTTAGTAAAAGTAACTTCATTTAATCTGGACGCCGCCGTCCGCTGCAACTCCCCTACTAACATGCAAAAAAACTCGGCTATTTCGTAAAACAGCCGAGTTTTTTCCATAAAGTAAACAAAAATTAACCGCCATGCCTCGCAGAAAAGAAATTACTGCCCGCGAATAGCGGGATAAAAAGCAATCCAATATACTTGGATTGCTTTTTACATGCCTTCGAGGTATCATTCTACATCTACATACGATTTCTCCTCATTCTTCACGTCAAGTACATCAAGCAAGAAGATAAAAATCGGAATCCCAATTATTAACCCCCACACACCAAAAAAATGCTCTGAAAATATAAGGATCATAAACGTATAGAAAATTGGTAAATTCGTTTTTGCAGACATAAATTTTGGATTTAAAAAATAGCTTTCAAACGCATGAATGACTGTAATGAAAATTAAAATGTATACTACATATGTAATCCCACCAATATTATAGGCAATAATACAAAGTGGAAATAGCGAAATGATTACACCTGCAACTGGGATGAGCCCAAGCAAAAAAATCATTACTGCTAATACAAGGAGCTGTGGAAATCCTAAAAGCCAAAGTGCAATAACTGAAAGAATACCATTTACAACAGCGATTAAAAACTGTGCCTCAATAACTTTTCCAAATGAACGTACAAATTTCTGTCCAAAATATGCAATCTCATTGTAAAAAATGCTAAGCTTACTATCTTTGAATTTAGAAGTGAAAGCTATAATACGCTCTTTTTCTAACAAGAAGAACAAACTTAAAATAAGGGAAAGAAACATTTGCAAACTTACTTTTCCAATATTAGCTAAAGACTGATAAATAACATCGACACTTTGTTCAATATACTTTGATACTTCCATCTCTTTAATGGTAGAAATCAAATATTTTATAATTTCACTATCAGGTGGCTGCTTAAAAAACACTTGAAACTGATGAATTAACTGTGAAACTTGAACGGTAATGACCGGTAAATATTTATATAACGTGGTAATAATCAACATAACTAAAACAATGTATAAAAAAGCGATAATCACTTTCCTATTTATCCGTACAAAACGATTAAGCTTTTCAGAAATAAACCTTTGAAAATGATCCATTAAAAACGTAAGGATAAAGGTAATCAATATTAAATTAATCATACTTTTTAACCCATATAATATAAGGGCTAAAATTACTAACACAAGCAACCTTTGAAATCCTTTACTTTGAAAGAAATTTTTTATTTGCATCATTAGGACTCGATCTCCCCCTTCAGTGGATAGAAATTCAATATATTCATGAAAACGTTAATCATTTATCTATTGCTTTCTACCTGCTTTCTTTGTTTTTATTCGTATACAAAAAACACATGTAATATAATATGCGCATGTAGATTAAAAAAGGAAGAATCAATTTTCAGCAGTTATATAATTAATCTACAGAAAAGGAGAAGTGTAGATGAAAAATTATGAGGGGTAGCTGGATTTACGTGTTAGACGCACACTATAAAAATACTTTTCATGATATTGAATTGTCATATAAAGAGGAAGCAAGATACTCGTTGCAATCCCCATCAAAAGGGCAGATAACTCAATCCAAATCGGTGAAAGAGGCGCTAACATCCCGCAAGCAGCTGCGAAGATTGCAACGAGAAGAAAGCCTAACAATGACTCCCGAGTCCTCACTTTTTGGAAAAACGAATGAATGAGGAATGCCCCCGTATAAAAATAATAAGCGGAAGCCAACCATGCAAGGGAATGTCATAAGAATTTCCGATAATGGTAAACAAAAAATACGGCAAAAAGATAATGGTATTCATGAGAGCGTATGTAAAATAATTAAATTGAATCATATCACAAACATCTTTTTATATAATATTTTTGAGTCTTCTCTAGCATGAATAAGGAAATACAATCAAAAAATAAAAAGAAATCGACTGCTCTATTTCGTGAAACAGCCGATTTCTTCTATATGCTGCATTGTGCGCGCTAGTACGTCATCGCGCATAATGAAACTAAAGCGTCTATTCTCTTTAATATTTTCTGGAATATCTGTTAGTAGTACAGATCCCTTCGTTTCTTCATAGTGCGTATGTTTTTCTACTGCACTAATTGTTGCGAAATAAATGTTTTTAATGATTATTTTGTCTTTTCCGGATACTTTATATTGTCCGATATACGTTAAGCTTGATACAATGCCGCCCGTTTCTTCATGAACTTCACGAGCTGCCGCTTCTTCCGGTGTTTCCCCAGCTTCTACTTTTCCACCTGGAAATTCAAGACCCCGGCGCAAATGATGTGTTAATAACCATTGGTTCCCATATCGACACACAACCCAAACGTGCTTTGGTTCTGGAGAAAATGGGTAACGTTCAAACGATAATTGTACAGTGTTATGATAATAATCTTTAAATGTGTACATGCCCTACTCCCCTATTGATGGTTACAAGTTTCTTACCATAAATTGTAGCACATTCTGACTAGTATGACTAATCTTATCCAATCATAACCCGTTGATAATTCCCATCTGTGCAATCAATTCTTTCGCTTCCTGATCCCCTAATTCATAAATCATTCGATATGCTTCTTGCAGTTGTTCATCGAACCGATCATTATTAGAATCATTATGATATTCGACAAACGGAACATGTGAGCGCACAAATGCTCCAAGATCTTCACGATATGCTTGATCAAAATATTCTCGGAGCTTAATAATTTCCTCGTCTGTCGCTTGAATCGCAAAACTATATGTATTGGCCGTTTTCACCTGTGAGATTTCACCATTTGCAACTGAAACATAGTATGTTTTCTTATCCATAGAACGTCCCTTCTTTCACCCGCTTTATTTTCTATTGTTTTCATTTTCTTACAAAAATATGTAAAAGAGAGCATATGCAATGATAAAATAAAGAAAAGGGGGCCTTTCTATGATGAAGATATTAATTATAGCAGTCATTATTGTGATTGTTGTATTATTACTCTCAGTATTAACGATTAATAAGGGATATTCTTATAAACATTCAGTAGATTCTATAGAGGATAATCCGTATCAAGAAGAAAAGGGACAGTAACATGCTGAAAATATTAAGCATTACTTTTTCTATCATCACGCTATTTTTAGCCGCTTTTGGACTTTTTACAGATAACATTCCATTCATTTTACCTTATATGTTCATCTCTTTAGGACTCATCTTTTTCGTTTCTAGTATTGCAGAATTTCAAAAAAAAACAAACATCTGCTGGGATTTTTCTGTTTTTTACTGGTGCATTGGCGTTATATGTTTCTATATCAGAATTGCTTCTCTAAACGAAAAACTACTCCTATAACAAGTACCACAAAGAAATGATAAGGAGTGCTACGATGCTAAAAATACTGCGGATTCTGTTTAGTACAGCTGCTTTGGTTTCAGCTATTTGTTCCTTTTTCTTTGAAGGAAATCAATTCATTCTTTACACCCAAATATTCCTAATTCTTACCTTTTTGGTATGGGGAATTTCTGAAATAAAAGAACAGCGTAAATTAATGGGAGTTCTCTTTCTAGGTCTTGCTATCTTTATATTATTTGTCGCCGTGGTGAAAGTATCTCGATAGCATTCTAATATTCATACTCGTCTCTCTACCAAAGCAAACTACTACACTTCTCTTCTATATATCGGCGCTTCGACACGATATAAAGTGAAACTTTCATCAGTGACGCTTTTCTCACTGATGGAAAGCTCTCACCAATCGGGCTTTTACGGGCAGTTTTCTTCCCCGCTCTTCTCCAGCCTTTACTGCCCGTTAATGCGGGATAAAGACCCCGCGACACCATTCGACATACATATATCCGCCAATTAAAAAAAGCTGCCTATCACAGGCAGCTTTCCTTCATCTTATCCAAACACTTTCTCAAGTTCATCTTTATCTTGGCTTAACCAGAAATTCATTAAGCGTTTTGCGCCTTCTAAGTCATGAAGTTTCGCTTGACCGCACTGCGTTTCGTTTGCAGCAGGAATTTCTGTGATTTTTACTGCATCTTGCAGTGTTAACTCTAATAAATCGATGATTTCGCGTACTGTTGGCGTACCGCTTACAACAAGATAATATCCTGTTTGGCAACCCATTGGCGAAATATCAATAATATCAAAATGAGGATAACGATCAATATATTTACGTAAATTAAATGCTAATAAATGTTCTAGCGTATGAATCACATCTGGCTTCATCGCTTGCTTATTTGGTTGGCAAAAACGAATATCAAATTTATTCACGACACCGTCGCTGCCTACTTTATGAACGCCGCAATGTCTTACGTAAGGCGCTTTTACAATTGTATGATCTAATTCAAAGCTTTCTACTGATGGCATATGCATCTCTCCCGCTTTTATTTTAATTCCGTTATATCCAATATGATATAACGGAATTGCAAATTAGTAAAGTATTATGTACAGACCATGCTATAATACTTACAGCATATGCAAGAAAGGAGATCGTTATGAAACGCATTTTCATCGGTATTATTCGCTTTTACCAAACATTCATTTCCCCAATGACGCCGCCAACGTGCCGCTTTCACCCAACGTGTTCTCACTACGGACTAGAAGCGATTCAAACTCACGGCGCATTAAAAGGAAGCTGGCTTACAGTGAAACGAATTTTGAAATGCCACCCGTTTCATCCAGGCGGATTCGATCCTGTACCAGAGAAAAAACAAAAAGATAATTAACCTTCGTAGCCATTTACAACAACGTCTAACTTTCCAGTATCTGGATGAATAACAAGTCCATGCACAGGCACTTCTATTGGCATAAGCGGATGGTTCCGAAGGATAGAAACACTATGCTCTACGCTTTCTTCTACACTTGAGAATCCACGTAAAAACCTTTCTAAATCAATTCCAGAATAACGAAGTGTGTCTAGTTTCTCTTCTGAAATACCGCGCTCTTTCATCTTTTCAATCGTGCTGCTCGCTTGAATTTTAGCCATACCGCAATCATGGTGACCAACTACACACACTTCATTTGCACCAAGTTCATAAACCGCGACTAAAATGCTACGCATAATACTTCCAAATGGATGTGAAATAACAGCGCCAGCTACTTTAATAATTTTCACATCACCGTTACGCATGTTCATCGCTTTTGGCAATAGTTCTACAAGACGTGTGTCCATACATGAAATAATAACCATTTTTTTATTCGGGAATTTTCCTGTTTCATATTCTTCATACTTTTTACTTTCAACAAATTCCTGATTATATTGCAAAATCTCTTCTAATGTTTTCAAAGTAAAACCCCTCTTTCTTCATATAACTACAAATTAAGTGTATCAAAGAATGAAAAAAACAAGAAATGTATTGCTTTATTCTAAAAATACGATGTTTTCAGATAACAGCCATAATTCTTCCATAATTCTCACACAGTTCTGTAACAACTCACCCATACTTTGCTCATTTTTTCACTATAAACTATTTGTGGATAATGAAAAAAAGGAGTGAATCATTACTATGTCCGACGTTCTGTTACTGAGTCGTTTTCAATTTGCAATTACAATCTTTTATCATTTCTTATTTGTACCGTTAACACTCGGACTTGTTATTTTAGTAGCGTTTATGGAAACGCAATATGCGCGTACATTGAATCCAACGTACCGCAAAATGGCGAACTTTTGGGGTAAATTATTTACCATTAACTTCGTAATGGGAATTATCACTGGGATTACAATGGAATTCCAATTCGGAACAAACTGGTCTGAGTACTCCAAATACATGGGAGATATTTTTGGATCTCCATTAGCGATAGAAGCACTTGTTGCCTTCTTCTTAGAATCTACTTTCATGGGAATTTGGTTGTTCGGTAAAGATAAAATTTCACCAAAGTTCCGTGCATTCTCTATGTGGATGGTCGCACTTGGAACAAATATTTCCGCACTTTGGATCATTACAGCGAACGGCTTTATGCAAAACCCTGTTGGCTATGTAGTCCGCAATGGCCGCGCTGAATTAAATGACTTTTGGGCACTAGTTACAAATCCATATGCGTGGCATATGTTCTTCCACACTGTTGTTGGTTGTTACATCGTTGGTGCATTCTTCGTTATGGCTATCAGTGCATATCACTTACTACGTAAAAATGAGGTTGCATTCTTTAAAAAATCATTTAAGTACGGTTTAATATTCGGTTTATTTGCAGCAACTGCAACACCTTTCATCGGTCATGAATCCGGTGCCTTCGCAGCAAAAATGCAGCCTGCAAAAGGTGCAGCAATGGAAGCAGTTTGGGAAACTGGGAAAGGACAAGGCTTCTCCATTATTCAAATTCCTGATGTGAAAAATGAGAAAAACTTCGAAGCATTAACAATTCCAAAACTCGGCAGCTTCTTCTATACAAACTCATTTGATGGAAAAATTATCGGTTTAAAAGATATTCCGAAAGATGAGCGTCCAAACGTGAATCTTGTTTATTACAGCTTCCGTTTAATGGTTGCACTTGGTACATTCTTTATGGCACTAACATGGTTTGGTTTCTATTTAATGCAAAAAGGAAAACTAGAAAACTCAAAACGTTTCTTAAAAATTACAATGTGGTCTGTATTACTTCCGTATGTAGCAATTAACGCTGGTTGGATTGTTGCAGAAGCAGGACGTCAGCCTTGGACAGTGTACAAACTAATGCGAACAGCAGAATCAGTTTCACCAATTTCTGTACCGCAAATTTGGTTCTCTTTAATTAGCTTAATCTTGTTCTACACTTTACTATTAATTGCTGATGTATACCTTATGCTAAAATTTGCGAAAAAAGGTCCAGCAGCATTAGAAGAAACGAATCAAGGAGGTGTAGCTCATGTCTCATGATACACTTGCAATTATTTGGTTCGTCTTATGGGGCGTGATTTGGACAGTTTACTTTATTCTCGATGGCTATGCACTTGGTAACGGAATGATTTTTCCATTCGTTACGAAAGATCGCCAAGAACGAAATCAATTGCAGGAAGCAATTGGACCGTTCTGGGGCGGTAACGAAGTATGGTTAATTACAGCAGGGGGAGCAACATTTGCTGCTTTCCCAATCACATATGCAAACATGTTCAGCTACTTATATACACCGTTATTTTTAGTATTAATTGCTCTGTTCGCTCGTGCAGCAGGATTAGAATTTATGCATAAAGATGATTCACCAGTTTGGCAAACTGTTTGTAAATGGACGTATGCGGTTGGTAGTTTCTTAATTGCTTTCTTATTCGGCGTTACATTCGCTAACCTGTACTACGGACTACAAATTGGTAAACATGGCTATGAAGGAAACTTACTTAGCTTATTACATCCTTATGGTATTTTAGGCGGTCTCTTCTTCACTGCAATCTTTGTCGTATCCGGTGCACTTTGGGTTATGATTAAAACGACTGGTGAAGTATCAGATCGTGCTTATAAAATTGCCAAACCATTTTCGATGGCAGCAGCAACCATTTTAGCTATCTTCTACGTCGCAACGGCAAACCTTACAAACTTATTCCAAAACTTTACGGAATACCCTGTACTGTTTATCATCCCGTTACTTGCGATGTTAATGAGTGTCATCACAATCATTATGGTTTTCAAACGTAAAATTGGTTTAGCGTTCACATTTGTTTGCTTAACAATCGCCATGTTTATGGCAACTGGTTTTGCTGGCATGTTCCCAAGAATGTTGCCATCTCGCATTAACGATGCATACAGCACAACATTATTCCAAGCAGCAGGCAGTGAATTAAACTTAAAAATTATGTTCTTTGTTGCAATAGTCATGGTACCAATTGTTATTGGCTATCAATTATGGAGCTACACAATCTTTAAAGAGAAAATTCATAAAGACTCTGCGAAGGGATATCATTAAAATAAAAAAGAAGCCTGTTTTTAGCAGGCTTCTTTTTTATTTTGACTGTGATAAATTTTAATATTGATATTCATATAAAAAAATAGGGAACTCTCCCTGAATTACAATAAATGTTAATTTATACTAATGAATATGTTAACATTTATTTAAAATAAAGATTTTTCGGGGGTGCAAAAACTGGATATTAAAGCTCGAACAATTATAACTCTCGTAGGTAGTTTCCTATTATTTGCTTTTGGCACATTTAGAATAATTATAGAGTCACTATCATCAACATCCTTGTTCGTAGCGTATATATTCGCTATCACTGGTTGTATTGGCATAATAGCTAATGGTTCAAAACTGAGAAAAATAAGGTAAAAAAAGAATGACTTTTTTCAAAGGAGATGATACTACCTTGAAAGATAATTTCATAACGCTCTTGCATTTGATTACAAACCTTGAGATAGATGGTCGATTTATTTTAGGGGTAGATGGGTTAAGCCGTTCTGGCAAAACAACACTTGTGAAAAAACTTAGCGAGGCTGTAAAAGAAAAGAATATTCCTTTCTATGTCTTTCATATTGATGACCACATTGTTGAACGTAAAAAACGTTACAATACTGGCCATGAAGAATGGTATGAATATTATCATTTACAATGGGATATTAATTGGTTACGGGATCATTTTTTCGATAAACTTAGATTTTCGAACGATCTTATTCTACCCTTTTATGATAACGAATCTGATACACAGAGTATTAAGAACATTAAACTTCCCAATACTTGTGTAATCTTAATAGAAGGTGTTTTTCTTCAACGTAAAGAGTGGAGAAGTTTCTATGATTCTGTAGTGTATTTGGACTGCCCGCGAGATAAGAGATTTCTTCGTGAAAATGAACATACACAACAAAACATTTCCAAGTTTCAAAATAGATATTGGAAAGCAGAAGAATTTTATATAGATACAGAATTCCCTACAAAAATTGCTGATTTAGTTTTACAGGGATAATAGCACACAAAAATGCTCAGAGTTTTTATGCTCTGAGCATTTCTTTTTATAACAGTTTTCTCAGCTCTTCTGTCATTTGTTCTACTAATTCAGGTCTTCCATGAAATTGTGCTGGTGTATTTTGAAATAATTCGATTTTCCAATCATTAGAGTTATTTATAACCACAAGAGTGTGATGGGTGTTAACCTCTGGCTTTAAATCTGATTTTCCTGGAGGTATCATACCTGCGATAGCTCTTAAGATAGCAACATTTTCACCAATGAAACGTAAATCTTTTATTTTACTTACAAATTGAGCAGTAGGATGGTCCCTAAAAATGGGGCTTAAATGAGAAAAAATCTCTTTACGTCCAATCGACTGACTTCCATCAAATCCTATACTCTCTCCATGTTCAGTAAACAAGTTTGCCATACCTTCTGCATCACGATTGTTCCAAGCTTCAATAAGTTGTTCGTAAACTTTTTTGATATGTAATTCTTTACTTTCGTTCATTTCATCACCCCTATGTTCTTAGTTATTATATATATTCTAAATTATTGTTACATCAGCCTAAACACTTTTCAACTAAAGCAAAACTTCCATCAGTGGGAATTTTTTCATCCCCCACCTATCTTTCTCGTTTCTCTGTGAAACTTGAGGTGGGATAAACAAAAAACGCATGGATCAGTTCTCCATGCGTTTTCATATGTTATCTAGGAACCGAACCCATGTACTACTTATTCACCACATGCTCCATATCAGGGCTACAAGCATTAGACTGACATGATTTATTAATGGAGCACGCTGCACATTTCCCTTTTTTACTTCTCTTTACAAAGTTAATTAACGTATATGCTGCATATCCAAAAACGACAGCTCCAATTAAAATATTAACCATCATTATGATACATCTCCTTCTAGAATCCCATCATAGATCCAACTTGGTATACAATTAGTGTTAATACATACGCAACAATAAGCGGATAAACAACAGAGAAAATAGTCCACTTAACTGATCCTGTTTCACGGCGAATTACCGCAACTGTTGCTAAACATGGTACATATAATAAGATAAAGAACATAAATGCATATGCTGATAATGCTGTAAAATGAGCTCCGATTATGTTTCCTAATACATCTTCTTTCACAGAATAAATAATCGCCATTGCGGAAACAACAACTTCTTTTGCTAAAAATCCTGTTAATAATGCTGCAGCTGCTTGCCATGTTCCAAAGCCAAGCGGTGCTAGAATTGGAGCCAAGACGCCGCCAATCATCGCTAGGAAACTATCTCCCATCTTTACATCGAACCCAGATGGACCGGCATAGTTTAATAGCCAAATGACAACAGAACCACCAAAGATAAATGTACCTGCTTTACGTACAAATCCTTTTCCTTTTTCCCATGTACTGCGCCATAACGTTTTTGCTTGCGGTACGCGATAAGGCGGAAGTTCAATTACAAAAATAGATTTTTCTTCTTTTAAAACCGTAACAGACATAATCTTTGTCACCAATAGCGCAAGTATTATACCAACGATATATAAAGAGAACACAACGATTGCTTGACTATGCGGGAAAAAGACCCCAGCAAATAATGCATATACAGGTAGACGTGCTGAACACGACATAAATGGCGTCACTAAAATCGTAAGCAACCTCTCTTTATCCTGTTCAATCGTTCTTGCGGCCATAATGCCTGGTACGTTACAACCAAAACCAATAATCATTGGAATAAATGCTTTTCCATTTAGTCCAAAAAACTCCATAATACGATCCATTACAACGGCAATACGCGCCATATATCCAGAGTCTTCCAATAATGAAATAAAGAAGAACAATACAAAAATTTGCGGAACGAATACTATAACTCCACCGACACCAGCAATCACGCCATCTGTAATAAGCGCTCGAATAAACTCAGATGCCCCCATATTAGTTAAAGCTGTCGTTACCCAATCTGTGAACGAACCGCCGACAAATGCATCAAGTTGATCAGATAGAGGTGTTCCAATCCACGTAAATGTAACCTGAAAAATGAAATACATGATCCCTAAAAAGATCGGAAGGCCCCAGATTTTATGTGTAATTAATTTATCAATTCGTTCAGAAAAAGGAATGCTGCCTTCTTTCTCATGACGAATGACACTTGTTTTCAACTTTTCAATATACGCTGCACGTACTCCGTATATATGCTGTTCCAACGTTACATCCAGTTCTACTTCTAATGCAGAGCGAATTGCTACAAGTTCCTTATAAATAGGCAATTGATTTAATTCTTGTTCTACTACTTCATTATTGCTTAAAAATTGAAGTGCAAGCCATCTTGGATGCTCATAATTCGCTTGTTGCAATTTATTCATAACTTGCTGAATTCCTGCATCTATCTTTTCACCATAAGAAAGAATAAATGGCTTCTGTTCTACGCGATCACTTTCGTGAAGAGAAGCTAACAATTCCTCGCAGCCTTTTCCGCTCCTCGCAATAACCGGAATAACTGTTACACCTAGCATTTCAGCTAGTTTCTTCACATCAATTATAATTCCACGCTGCCTGGCAACATCTATCATGTTTAAACCAATTGAGAGTGGCTTACCGAATTCTAATAATTGCAAAGTTAAATGCATATTACGCTCGAATTGAGAAGCGTCTACAATGTTTAACATATGATGAAATTCTTCTGTTAATAGGAATTGTGTAACAACCCCTTCATCACGTGACACAGGGTTTAAATCATATACGCCTGGTAAGTCTATTAAAGTTCCCTTCTTATCTTTTAACTTACCAATCTTTTTTTCTACAGTTACTCCGCTCCAGTTCCCCACATATTCATAAGAACCAGTAAGCGCATTAAATAATGATGTTTTCCCCGTATTCGGATTCCCCAGTAAAGCAACCTTATTCACGCTAATTCCACCTTTATCATTTTCGCATCACAATGGCGAATAGAGATTAATTGCCCGCGGCATTCTAATGTACACGGACCATTAAACATTGCCTTTTGTTTTATACAAAGTTCGCAGCCTTCAGCAAATCCAAATGAAGCTAAACGGCGTTTTAATAATTTATCAAGAGATTGTAAATCTTTCACACGTACTTTTTCATCTATATTCATATCAACTAAGTTCATAACTTCTCCCCCTTGGAAGATAACGATAATTATTATCAATATCAATCATACCATGACTTTTTGAAAAAAGACTATACAATATGATGTGAATTTATTAATATTTTTGTACAATTTCAGCGTTTTTATGTTATGAAACAAAGTTATGTACGATTCATTTGTCATTCTTATCCATTTTCGTTACAATAAAAATAACAATCTAAGAATCTCGTTGTCACAGGGGGAGCCACGTCGCTGAGAGGGAACACATCGTTCCGACCCTTTGAACCTGTTAGTTAATGCTAACGCAGGAATTGTGCAAACGTATATACATAAATAGTTATTTGTAACTTGTATATTTCAATATCCCCCTATGATAGTGATTCTTTTTTGTAACTTGGATTTAGGGGGAGCTATAAATGCGTAACACAAATTTACAAGCGATGATAGAGGCAGCGATTCTCGCAGCATTTGCGTTAGTCATCGATATTTTACCACTATCTATTAAACTTCCAACGAGCGGTTCTATCTCATTTGCTATGATTCCAATTTTTATTATTGCTTACCGCTGGGGATTTAAAACTAGTTTCTTAAGTGGTCTCATTTGGGGATTACTACAAATTGTCGTAGGAGATGCATACATTTTAACGCCAATACAAGCGTTTATTGAATACTTCATTGCATTTGCCTTTATCGGTTTTGCTGGATTATTTCATACACCAATCCAACAAGCACTTGCCAATAAACAAAGAACAAAAGCAATTACGTATATCATTATCGCTACATTTATTGGCAGCCTAGCTCGTTATTTCTGGCACTTTATTGCCGGTGTTATTTTCTTTGGACAATACGCACCAAAAGGACAATCTGCTGTTTTATATTCTTTCATCATAAATGGCAGCACAATGATTGGTTCTTTCGCATTATGTGCAATTTTACTTGTCATTTTATTTACAACAGCACCACGCTTATTTACAAGCGTGAATATGAATTATACAAACAAAAAAAAGATTGCTTAAATAGCAATCTTTTTTTGTGCCTCAGTTTCCCATGTTACTTTCCTAATGTGAATCTATGTGTCTTACCATTTCAGGAGTTTGAGAATGGAGTGTGTCTATCTCTCTCGGCTGCTCTCGTTTATTTTTACCGTTATGCTTATGAATCCAAGATTTCATCTCATTCCATAAAACAACTCTATGCATATCATACCCTATGTGCTGCTTCTTTATATTCTCTTTATAACTATCATTCCATTTGTACCACACAATTTTATCATGTGAATCTATCCATACTTCTTGTCGATCAACTACAGTTTTACAGCCTTCATTATTAGCTAACATAATCGTATCATTCTCTAATAATAAAGATAGAGCCGCCGAGTGCCTCTCCATTCCCCTACTCCTTTCTTTTTTAGTGCCTGCCTTTTTTCCCTAAAATGTGTGTGCCTTACACATATGTAGTGTATACAAAAAAATCAGTACAAACTATCGATTTACCTTACAAAAAACCTTACAATTTTGTAAGGTAATAATATTAAATAATGATATATAAATATATAAAATTTAATTACATATAAATAATACGCGTGCTTTGATTGATAGTACTCTCTCATGAAGTAGCTTGTATAATTTAGAAGCAAAGTGTAGGAAATGCAATGATTATTAGTATCGTAAAAAATTCAAAGCATCTATACATACAATCAAGCGCATATCCCGATTGCTTTTACCCGTTCTTTCGTCTTGATAATCGATCTGGCAATTGAATATTTATTGCTAGTTTACGAATAAAACCAGCTACTAAACCAAGTCCAATGAAAATATAAAAAATAGTAAAGAGCTTTCCAAAGTCTGTTTTTGGACTAAAATCGCCATACCCAACTGTCGTTAATGTGACAACACTAAAATATAAAGCATCAATTACGCGCATTTTTTCTACCGTACTATAAAAAATAGTTCCTGACGTAAGAGTTCCAGCCGTTAATACAAATAACACTTGAAATTCTTTATCTTTCCACGCTCTAAAAAAAGCTTCTAACATTCTTTTTAAAGTAAGTAAAAATGAAATCATATGACTCTCCTTTTCTATTCAGTTCATTTAATCAATGGAAAGTCTATCATTTTTCTGCGCATAAAAAAAGTAGCATTTCTACTTTAAAGAAAATGCTACTTAAATAAGTAAATAACACATTTACTTTACCTTGTTTAAATATCGATAGATGGTTGCTTCTGATGCTTTTAAATGTTTAGCAACTTCACTTACGCCGCCTTTAAGTAAAAATACCCCCTTATCATTAAGTTTTTTTATCGCTTCCATTTTTTCATCGGGAGACATTCTCTCAGGCGACACTTCGTATTCTAATAAAACTCCTGTAATAAGTGATGAAAGAAGACTATCAAGATTTTCTTCTAAGTTCTCAGAAAGGTCTAATTCAAGATTAGGATGTGACTTCTCCGCATCTTCATTCATGCTAGTATTACTCATAATCATACTGTCTAACCAGTCTCTTGCTTTTATCATATTACTAATATCAATATTCACGCACAGCATTCCAATTATGCTATTGTGTTCATCTTTAATAAAATAGCTTGATGAACGAAACGTTTGATTATTTTTTGAGTTTCCTTTGTAATTGGAAATAAAATGTTTATCTATGTATTTTTTTTCTTGTAGAATCTTTAAAGCTAAGTCTGTTAAATGTCCACCAACTTTTCTTCCACTAAGATGTCCATTAGCAACTTCAATTATAGATTCGTCTGGATTCGTAACATCATGCAAAACAACTTCGCAATTTTCTCCAATTACATCTGCAATGAAATGAACAAGAGGAATATACCGCTTTAACTTTTCTTTATTTTCCATTGATATCGCACCTTTTTTAGAAGATATGAAGAAAGTACACACTTTCGCATCAACATTTTTCTTTGCTTTCTTCTTTCATACTATCATACTACTACACAATGCCTCTCTAAAGATAAAGTGAAACTTCCATCAGTGGGGGTTTTCTTCATCCCCCACTGATGGAAAGCTCTCACCAATCGGGCTTTTACGGGTAGTTATCCCCCACCTACCTTCTTCGCTTCTCTCAATCTTGAGATGGGGGTCTTACTGCCCGTTAATGCGGGATAATGAGGCAGATTTTACCCAATTTTTCTCATTTTTTACTTTCTATATGTAAATTTATCAACAAAAAATTATTATTGCAATAAGAATTTTTTAATATTTTAAAGAATTTTTAAAATATTTGTTGAATTAAGAAAAAGAAAGCATTAAAATAAAAACACGTTATAATAAATTATTATAGTTATAAAAAAAAATTATCACAGGAGGTTTTTTGGATGAATGCGGTTATTTCTACTCAACATGCACCCGGTGCAATTGGTCCTTATTCACAAGCGATGAAAGCGGGAAATTTTATCTTTACTTCGGGGCAACTGCCGATTGACCCTAAAAACGGAGAGATGCCTGAAACAATTGAAAATCAAACAAAACAGTCATTAGAGAATGTAAAAGCCATTCTAGAAGAAGCTGGAAGTAGTTTAAGTAAAGTTATTAAAACAACTGTGTTTTTAAAAGATATGAACCATTTTGCACAAATGAATGAAGTTTACCGTACTTACTTTACAGCAAATTGTCCTGCTCGAAGTGCCGTGCAAGTAGCACGATTACCAAAGGATGCACTTGTTGAAATTGAAGTTATTGCAACTTTATAAAGTTTTTAATGTTAACGCATACAGTTCAATGTAATGATGTCGCTTTATTATAAGGAAAAATTAAATATTAAAAATGATAAAATAAAATGTCACTCCTTTATTATCAAACGATTTAAAGACTTAATCTTTATAGTGAGGGATTGCTAAGTTTCGAATTCATTGAAAGCGCTATCTTTAAAAAATCAACCTCTGAGGGGGAAAAGGATGGATACTCCAAAAAAAAATAAGTGGTTTGCACTTGTCGTACTAATTTTAGGCGGAGGAACAATTTTTAAACTTCCGTTTTTAAAAGATGCTTTTTATATTCCCATGATGGAGTATTTTCACTTATCTCATACCCAAATAGGTGTAATCTTATCTATTTATGGGATTATCCAAGCATTCGGTTATATCGCATCGATGTATATAGTAGACAGGTTTTCTAAGAAAAAAATCATACCGTTTAGCTTAATTGGTGTTGGATTATCAGGATTATATTTAACAACATTTCCTGGTTATTATGGTGTTTTAACTGTTTGGATCATTTTCGCTTTATTTGCAGAAACTGCTTACTGGCCTGCTTTAATAAAAGCTGTAAGGTTATTAGGAGATAAAGACGAACAAGGTAGAGTGTTTGGATTCCTTGAAGCAGGAAGAGGAGTGGTTGATACGATTGTTGCTTTTTCTGCCCTTGCAATTTTTAGTTGGTTAGGATCAGGAGCAGCTGGCTTTAGAGGTGCAATTATCTTCCTTGCAGCAACAGCAATTGTTATTGGTATCATTTCTTATTTCTTAGTAGAAGACGACGTAATTAAAGATACAGATGAACAAGGTAACAAAATTAACAAAAATAAAGCTGCACTAGAAGGTGCTTTACAAGCATTAAAGATGCCTGAAGTATGGGCAGTATCATTCACTATATTCTCTGTGTATTCCGTTTATATTGGTTTAACATATTTTATTCCGTTTTTAAAAGAAATCTATGGTATGCCTGTTGCACTAGTAGGTGCTTATGGAATTATTAATCAATACGCTTTAAAAATGCTTGGAGGTCCGCTAGGAGGATTCTTAGCTGATAAAAAATTCAAATCTCCATCTAAATATTTAAGAGTTGCTTTTATAGCCGCAATTATTGGGATGACTATTTTTATCTTCTTACCTCATGAGACGATGAATGTATACGTTGGAATGATCTTTACACTAAGTTTTGGCACAATTATTTTTACTCAACGAGCGGTATTTTTTGCGCCTATTGATGAAGTGGGAATACCAAGAGAAATCAGTGGTTCATCTGTTTCTATTGCTTGCTTAATAGGATATGCACCTTCGATGTTTGCATTTTCTCTATACGGAAGCATGTTAGATAGAACACCAGGAATGGACGGTTATAAGCATGTATTTTTAACAATGATTGCTTTTTCCGTACTTGGCCTGATTATTAGCAGTTATTTAGTCCGAATTGTTAAGAAGAAAAATGAGTTAGTGAAAAACGAGACAAGTTCAATTTCAAATGAAGTATGAGACTTATAACCGAAAGATAAGAAAGGTGAGGATATTATGAAAATTGGATTAGAAACAGAAAGCTATCATTTATTTTTTCACAACAACCGAATGGATATTTTTGATTTTATAAGAAAAACAGCTGAACTCGGATTGGACGGGGTTCAGATCAATATTATTACAAATGAGGCAGACAAGAATTTACATCCAGAATGGGGTGTGCTTGGCGGAAACGACCCTGATCACTTGAAAAAGGTTCGAGAAGAAATTCAAAAATATGGTTTATATGCTGAAATTGATACAAGAGGTACAGATATAGAGCATTTGACAAAAGTGATAGACATTGCCAATCAAATTGGTGCAGATGTCATCCGGACTTACGTTTGTGTAGGGGAATATGATGCCGAAAAGATGGCTAAGGCTCCTGAAGAACTCAAACAAATCGTGCCATTGTTAAAACAATATCGAATTAAACTTGGAGTCGAAAACCACGAAGAAGAAACAACAGCTGAGGTAATTAAAATTATTAAAGAAGTAAACAGTCCTTGGGTTGGAGCACATTGTGATCTAGGAAATGGAATGATGGCATGGGAAGATCCAGTTGAAGCAGTAAGGAATTTAGCTCCGTATGCCTACACAACTCATTTTAAAGATCACATTGTCATTCATGACGGTGAAGACCATATAGTTTGCGGGGTTCCAGCAGGAACTGGAAATATCGATTTGGAAGAATGTTTTAAAATCCTTGTGAATGAATCAACACTAACGAGAATCAATGTAGAAATGTGTTTTCCATACGTAGCTCCATTTAAACGCCCAAAAGGAACTGGGGGAGTATATGAAGTCGGTGAAGGAGCATTCAAAGTAGAAAATCCTCCATATGACTTACATGTCATTCAGCCTGCAGATTACTATTATCCTCCTGAACATCTATTAGAAAAAATGCTTGAAGATCAAGAAAAAGGTGTTCAGCAATCTGTAGAATATGTACTAGCTTTAAGAGAAAAATATTGTAGACAAAAAAATTTCAATGAGATAACTAATTAATTTCTGCATAAATTCAAGATACAAAACTGCTATGAAATTAACAAAGGGATTGGCTAATTACCAATCTCTTTTTCATTTTATTTCTTCGATTTAAAATGAATTATTCCTCTCTCATTTTTGACTTTTTCACATCAATCCTTTACAGTCAAACTGTTCATAAGTTTTACAATGTAGGAGGATCAGCATGGAAATCCAAATAAAAGACACTTTAATCTCACAAGAACAGCTGCAAGAAAAAGTAAAAGAGCTTGCACTGCAAATCGAACGTGATTTTGAAGGAGAAGAAATTTTTGTTATTGCTGTACTAAAAGGTTCTTTCGTATTCGCAGCAGATTTAATTCGTCACATTAAAAACGATGTAACAATCGACTTTATCTCTGCATCTAGCTATGGAAACCAAACAACAACAACTGGAAAAGTAAAATTATTAAAAGATATCGATGTAAATATTACAGGTAAAAATGTAATTGTCGTAGAAGACATTATTGATTCTGGTTTAACACTTCATTTCTTAAAGGACCACTTCTTAATGCATAAACCAAAAGCGTTAAAATTCTGTACGCTTCTTGATAAACCAGAACGCCGTAAAGTTGATTTAACAGCTGAATATGTTGGCTTTGTCATTCCAGATGAATTCATCGTCGGCTATGGCATTGACTGCGCTGAAAAATATCGCAACTTACCATACATCGCTTCTGTTGCAACAGATAAATAATACGATATCAGCGTTTTTTACATATATCGGCCATTCGCCAATATACGACATGCATACGTAGTAAAAAAAAGCAGCTATGGCCCATACCAATAGCTGCTTTTCTACTACTTCTCACTTACAATCTTAAAATAAGAACGAACCGTTAAGAAGTAATAGCCAATATAAATCACACTATATACTCCAATGCTCATTAATAATGGAATTAAAATTTCAAATGGCAATAAGTTAGCCAATCCTTTTAGCGCAAATAAGCTATGCAAAATTCCAATGATTAATGGGATCGCAAAAATAAAGCGAATTTGTTTTGCGATTGCCTTCTTCATCTCTTGCTTCGTTACCCCAATTTTATGAAGAACAACATAGCGATCACGGTCTGCATTTGCTTCTGTTAATTGTTTAAAGTAAATGATAGAACCTGTTGCAAGTAAGAATACCATTCCTAAGAAAGTACTGATGAACATCATCAGACCAGTTGCTTCCATTCCGCCTTTAAATCCTGTATAGAAATCTCTAAATGACGGTGCAGGTTCAGGCTCTCTCGGCATAATCTTTGTTAATTTTTCCGTTAATGCCTTACTATTCTTCTCATTTTTCACATTAATATTTTTAACAACTCTCGTTCCATTTACCTTTTTCGCTTGCTCGTATACGTCGTCTGGAACAACAACAACTAATTCTCCTAAGTTCGTAACATTACGACCTTCAACACCTTTAATTGTTAATGCCTTCGTTTCATTTCCAAGAGGAAATACCGCTTTATTTCCTGTATATACTGTACTAAATTCATGTCCTTCAATATACGTGCCATCCAATACGAAAGCTTCTCCAGCGGTTAACCTTACCGTATCCATTTTGTTCGCAATTGTATTAAAGGCGGATTGTGACACAAGTTGATATTGTTCTGTCATCATATAATGAGCATTCATACTTATATCAGCTTTTTCACCTTCAAATTTCCCTTTCACCGGCACCATTTCAATTTCGAACTGCTCTTTAATTGGATTATGCTTCTTCTCTTCCTCAAAGATTGCATTCACTTTCTGTTCTAAAGCCTCATCCTTTTTCTCATAAGAGAAGCTATACGGTGTATAATCTTTCGCTTGTGTGAATGTGTTGTAATACATCGTGACAGATGTACCAACGGCTGTTAATGTTACTGCACTTAAAATAGCAATGGTTGCAAGCGATTTTGCATTTCCTTTAATGCGGTATAACAACTGAGATGTCGTTACCATATTCATTCCATTATAAAAGGATGATTTATTATTTCTTGAGCGTTTTAAAACGACAACTGTAAAGAACTTAAATAATAAATACGTACCAATTACGGTTGCAAATAGAATATAAAATGCGATCATCATGAAGTCTGCGTATTTAATAGCTTTCGTAAACATAAGTGATAAGAAATATCCAGAACCAATTAAGAATATAGCGATAAATGCCATAATAATAGACCCTTTTGGCATTTGTTCTCCTTCACGCTCAGCGCGGAATAGCTCAATAAGCTTAAATCGATAAATTAAACGATACCCTTGCAGCGATGTATACAAAATAATAACAAAAAACACAACTGCCGTATTCGTAATCGCTGCTAACGGCACTTCAAAATGAACATGTAAATCGAGTCCCATTAAGCTTACTAGTAATTCCAGAAATAGCTTAGACAGTAAACTACCAATCACAATACCAATTACTAAGGACATTAATCCCATTAACATATTTTCATAAAACAGCATTCTTCCAATTTGGCGTTTCCGAATTCCTAGTAAAGAATATAACCCAACTTCTTTTTTTCGTTTACGTGTAAAGAAGCTATTGGAATAAATAATAAATACCGCTACGAAAATAATGAGCATTACACTAGAGACTTGGAATGCCCCGCTAATTTTCTTTGATCCTTCTGCCGCTTTTTCCATTTGTGTATTATATTGAAGTGCTGCAAAGGTAAAGTAAATGACGATACTAAAAATCATCGACATAAAATATAAAGCATAATCTTTAAAGTTTCGCTTTATATTGCGAAGGGCAATACTAGATAACGTCATCTACTATACCTCCAGAGATAATAGACATTACATCTAGTACTTCTTGGAAAAATTGCTTCCGCGTTACTTCTCCTTTGTGCAGTTCTTTATATAACTCACCATCTTTAATGAAAATAACACGCTGACAATAACTTGCGGCAAATGCATCATGCGTGACCATTAAAATTGTCGATTGATCATATTCATTTAATGATTTCAAGCTCTCTAATAAGTCAGTTGCAGACTTAGAATCTAACGCACCTGTTGGCTCATCTCCAAAGATCATACTTGGATTTGTAACAATAGCGCGAGAGGCTGCGCAGCGCTGCTTCTGTCCGCCAGATACTTGGTATGGATATTGATCTAAAATATGATCAATACCAATTTTTTTCGCGATTTCAAGAACACGGCGATCAATTTCACCTGCTTTTACTTTTGATAACGCAAGTGGAAGCGCAATATTTTCTTTCACTGTTAACGTATCTAATAAATTATAATCTTGGAAAATGAAGCCTAAGTTATCACGACGGAATAATGCTAATTTATCATCATTCATTTTCACAATATCATTTCCATCAATTAAAATTTCACCGCTCGTTGCGTTATCAATTGTAGAAAGAACATTTAATAACGTTGTTTTACCCGATCCAGACGGCCCCATAATTCCAACGAACTCGCCTTCTTTCACTTGTAAGTTAATTCCTTTTAACGCTTCGTATTTATTTCCACCGGTGTCATATATTTTTTGTATATTATTTGCTTCTAGCACTGTTTTCATTACTATATCCCTCACTTTACCTTATCTCATCATTACTGTTGCCACGATCGAACCCCCTTACACAAACATGATTATTATATAAGTCGCAATATCTTCTATAAAAATTATATTAAAATGATTTTCTTAAGTATTTTGTTACTATAACACCGCCACTAATGCCACACTATCTATTTCTCTTACATAAACATTACATTTATGTAAGATTAGAAAAAAGCCACTCTTCTCAATGGAAGAGTGGCTTTTTCTTTTTGACCGTTTTCATAATATATAATAAATAGATTGCTGATATAAGGGCTGTATTATATATCCTAAAAGAATTATCACAAAATAATATTTTATCTATATATTAATATAAATATCTTTCCTTTAGAAAAGAACCTTCTTTTCATACTTTCATCTCTTTCTTATAAGCAAAATAAGAATATAGCATTGTGATTACCACTCCAACCAAAATGACAGTCAGTACGATATATGATCTCCAATGAGCAGGAGCAAAAATGCTTAAGCACATGATAATCCCTAAAATAATAAATACTTTCCCGCTAAAACGATGGGTTTTACGCCATACTTCTTCATTGCTTAATGTCCACGGATTACGAATCCCAACAAAGAAATTCGGTTTACACTGAGGTAAATAGTTACCGATCACTAAAAATAAAATACCAACAATCAATTCTGAAACACGATTTATTCGTAAATCATAGCCTAATCCAGTCGCAATAATATCCATATTCCCAATAAACAATGCAAAGAGGACACTATACGTGATCATTGTAAAACCTTTCGAGAATTTTTTATAATTGTCTTTCTTGGGATCAATCTTTGGAAGAACATTGAGTAATATATAAGTTCCAATCATAACCCCAACCATCGACAACATTCCATTTAGTTTAGAAGAATAGCCATCTGCGGTGCCGCCACTCCAATGCGTAGCGATTGTATTCGGAAGATGCGGCCAAGAAATAATCCAAGCAAAAATTGTTATACCAATAAGTATAATGGCAAAAATGTGTTTCTTCATTTCGTTTCTCCCCCTCTACCCGTAAACGTAAACACCCAAGTTAGTAAATCTTGAAAAACGGTCGTGTTTAATGAATACACCACAAACTGTCCTCTTTTTTCATCTTGAATGAGCTCTGCGTTTTTGAGCGCACTTAAGTGATGCGATATACTCGGCTTTGTCATATTAAAATGCTCTGCAATTTCTCCCGCTGTTAAGTCGCCTTCTTTTAATAGGTCTAAAATTTTGCGCCTGGTCGGATCTGCTAACGCTTTAAATGCTTGGTTCAATGTTCTTCTTCCTTTCACTAATTAGACATTTAGATATTTATCTAAATATTAAATTCATTTTTCGAATCTGTCAATTTCATCCACACTGTATAATAGGTATGATTTTGACATAATGAAAACTGAGAAAACACATGTTACACTATACATACACAAAGTTAGAGGAGGATTTTCCATATGTACAAAATTTTAATTGTAGAAGACGATCCTAATATTTCATCTTTACTACAATCTCACATTCAAAAATACGGTTACGAAGCAATTGTTGCTGATAACTTTGATGATATTATGATTTCATTTAACAATGTGAAACCACACCTTGTTTTATTAGATGTAAATTTACCGAAATTCGATGGCTTCTACTGGTGTCGTCAAATTCGCCATGAATCCACTTGCCCAATTGTTTTCATTTCAGCTCGCGCTGGTGAAATGGAGCAAATTATGGCGATTGAAAGCGGTGCGGATGATTATATTACAAAGCCATTCCACTATGATGTAGTAATGGCAAAAATTAAAGGCCAATTACGCCGCATTTACGGTGACTATGCACCAAGTATGTCAGAACGTATTGTTGAAGTGGAAGGATTAAAACTATATCCTGAACGACCAGAGCTTCATTTTAGAAATGAGCAAGTATTACTAACAAAGAAAGAAGCAATTCTAGCAGAAATGCTCCTATCAAAATATCCTCGTACAGCAAACCGAGAAGATTTATTATCTGCACTTTGGGATGATGAAAGCTTTGTCGAAGAAAATACATTAAACGTAAATATTACGCGTCTTCGGAAAAAATTCACTGAACTTGGAATTGAAAATGCCATTGAAACAGTACGCGGCTTAGGCTATCGCTTTAACACAACTTGGAGTGAATAAATCATGAAGTTATTTTTACGTGATCATGTTGGTTTTTTACTTCTTTATATTGTAAACTTTGTCATCATCTTCGCTTTGTATGATGCCGTTGATGGATTTCAAAACAATAAATTCTATTTTATTGTGTTAAGTATGTATCTATTCATCTGCTTTCTTGCTTATCGCTACGTTCGGAATCGCAGGTTGTATAAAAGACTAAGTGAACCACCTGAAAAAATGGAAGATGCGTTCATCGAACGAGCAACTGCCCCTATGCCGCATAGCGTAAATGAACTTGTTCGTACACAATATCGTCTATTTCAGAAAGAATTGCAAACATATGAAGTCAAACAGCAAGAACATCAAATGTTTATTAATCAATGGGTTCATCAAATGAAAACACCCGTTTCTGTTATGCAGCTGATGGCGCTTGAAATGGAAGACGAACATCTCATTCCGAAGTTTAAAAAAGAGCTAGAGAGATTAAATCAAGGACTGGATATGGCATTATATATGGCACGGTTAACGAACTTCCATGAAGATTTCCACGTGGAAACCATTTCATTAAAAGATGCGGTAACGAAAAATATAAATAACTTAAAAGAACTGTTTATTAGAAGCGGTGTCTTTCCTGTTCTAGAAGTACATTCTGATTTAATGGTTACTTCTGATGCGAAATGGTTAAAATTCATTATTTATCAATTAATGACAAATGCCGTGCGTTATTCAGGAGAAAGAGGAAAAAAAGTATTCTTATCTGCTTCTCAAAGTGGAAAAGATATTGTTTTTGAAGTTCGGGATGAAGGTGTCGGAATTCCGGAAGAAGATATTCGCCGTGTGTTTGAACCGTTTTATACTGGAAAAAATGGACGAATATTTGGAGAGTCTACTGGTATGGGGTTATATATTGTTAGCAAAATTTGTTCTTATTTAGGTCATTCTATAAAATTAGAATCTGAAGTTGGAAAAGGTACAAGTATCAAAATTATTTTCCATAACGCTGTAATAAACAAAACAGAAGAGTATGAAGGGTAATTCTCTTTTTCCATTCATTCGTTCACTATATATGCCATATGAAACTGTAATGAAAGATAAGCATAGTTAGAAAGGTGATTTACATATGGACGAAGTACTACATATTAAAAATGTATCGAAAGTATATGAGGGAAAAGTCCCTCATACCGCTTTAAAAAATATTAATTTACACGTGGATAAAGGCGAATTTGTTGCCATTATGGGCCCGTCGGGGAGCGGCAAGTCAACTTTATTAAATGTCATTTCGACAATTGATTCTCCTACATCAGGAGAAGTATTTATTAATGGAAAACAGCCGCATACGTTTCGCAATGAAAAATTAGCTGTGTTTCGCCGGCAAGAGTTAGGATTTGTGTTTCAAAGCTTTAATTTATTAGATACGTTAACAATTGGTGAAAACATCATTCTGCCATTAACGTTAGATAATGTTCCACTTTCTGAAATGGATGAGAAGCTAGATACAATTTCAAACAAACTCGGAATCAATCACATTTTAAATAAACGAATTTTTGAAATTTCAGGAGGACAAGCACAGCGTACGGCAGTAGCCCGTGCTGTTATTCATCAGCCATCTTTATTGCTTGCTGATGAACCAACAGGAAACTTAGATTCTAAAGCAGCTATCGATGTAATGGAGTTATTTACGAAGTTAAATAAAGAGGAACGAGCTACTATTTTAATGGTGACACATGACCCATTTGCAGCTAGTTATTGCAGTCGCGTCATTTTTATTAAAGATGGTGAACTTTACAATGAACTGCACCGCGGTCTCCACCGTGAAAAGTTCTATCAAGAAATATTAGATGTATTAGCATTACTAGGAGGAAGACGTGGATGAAATTTTGGCAATTTGCTTTAAGAAATGTAGTCCGTAATTCAAGAGCTTATTTTGCTTATTTTTTAAGTAGTTCTTTTTCCATTACGGTCTTCTTTTCATTTGCTGTGTACCGATATCATCCACGCCTGCAAAATATACAAAACTACAAAGATACCGGACCTCTTATGAATTTAGTTGGCTTTACCCAAGTTGTAATTGTACTGTTTTCTTTTTTCTTTTTGTTGTACTCCATCGGAGCGTTTTTAAAAGTACGTAATAAGCAGTTTGGTGTTTTAACGATTTTAGGTATTTCAAACAAACAACTGAAACGACTTATTTTTTTAGAAAATATGCTGATTGGATTGCTTTCTATTTTTGTAGGCATTCAAGTTGGTCTTGTGTTTTCTAACTTTTTCTTATTAATCACCTCAAAGATCTCAGGTGTTAACGGCCTTTATTTATATTGGCCATCAGAAGCAATTTGGACAACTGTAACAACATTTCTCATCCTTTTTATTATTGTATCAGTCTTTACACCTGCTTTAATTCGAACACGGAAAGTAACTCGTCTTCTAAAAGGAGGAATTCGTACAAAGAAGGAAAAACTGCCTTCCATTGTCATTTCAATTTTTAGTTTACTGTGTTTACTTTCAGGTTATATTTTTGCGGCTTATCCACAAAGTTATATAACAGAAGAAAGCTTAACAAATGGAGTTGGTGTACTCATTATCTTAGCCATTATTCCTCTTGTTATAGTTGGGACATACTTTCTATTCTCACAAGCTAGCTTCCTGTTCATTTGGATATTAAAAAAGCGACGACGCTTTTATATGAAAAAAACAAATATGCTTTGGATATCCGATTTGGCATCACGAGTTCGTGTCAATATTAATATGCTTTTCATTGTAACAGTGTTATCTGCAGTTGCTTTTACCACTATTACAACATTATACGCTCTTAATAAACACACAAAGGCTTCTATAATTGAATCATTTCCTTTTCCATTTACTTACGCATCTTACGAAGGGAATCCATTTGAAACGAAGCATATTACAACACTAGAAAATGAATTAATGACAGACAAATTTACATATCAAAAGCATAAATCAGTTGTATATAAAGATATGGCAGCTAACGAAGATATTTGGATTATGAAACAAAGCGACTATAATATTCTTGCTAAATTTCTAAATCGTTCTCAAATTCAACTAGCTAACAACGAAACATATGTTATTCCAAAATATTCGCCTGTAACATTAGAATTGTTAACAAATCCTTTTCTTAAGCAAGAAAATATTACGTTACAATCTAATAAAAAACAATTTCGTATAAAAGAAATAGCAAATAAGCCAATTATACCGCAACATGCTTGGGTATATCTTATCGTACTGTCGGATGAGGCTGTAAACAACGAAATTCCACACCTCGAACCAATTACACTTTATAATTTCCAAGTGGATAATTGGGAAAATACGCTTCCGCTTACAAAGCGCATATTGCATATGACCGATGCCGATGCACATAGTTTACTTCCAAATCCAGATCAGCAAACGAAGCATGACCAGAAAAGTTCCTTTCATATTTATACTGCCAGCGATGAATTATATGCAGAAAAGCGATGGAATGTTGCTTACCTCTTCACTGGTACATTTCTTGGAATTATTTTCTTTATCGGAGCAGGAAGCGTTCTGTACTTCCGTATGTATACTGATTTAACGAGAGAAGCAGAAAAATATAAGACGATTACAAAAATTGGATTAACAAAGTCTGAAATGATATGTTCGGCAACAATTCAATTAGCCATACTATTTTTCGTTCCTTATGTTATTGCTTCTATTCATACAATATTTGCAATTAAATTTATACAAAGTACACTCTCTTTCTCTTTAACAAAAGAAGCTATGTTAGTATTAAGCCTCTTTGGAATAGTCGAAGTCATTTCCTTTTTCCTAATTCGCTCATTTTACATTCAAAAGTTATCACAACATATTAAACTGTGAATAAAATAGCCTTGTGCAGGGCACAAGGCTATTTTCAATAGTTTTTAACTTATTAGCAGCCAAAACCACCATAACCGCCGTAGCCGTAGCCACCATAGCCGAAGCCACCACCATAGCCACCGCCACAGAAGCAGGCAGCACCAATGATGATTAATAAAATAAACAATACGATTACAAGCGCAAAGCCACTGCCGTGATGACGAAACCCATGCCCATGCCCATGTCCATGATCACAACTTTCACTCATTACTCTATTCCTCCTTTAATAAAAATCCTTTTCATTTGTGGGATCCTTTCAAGTGGATTCCATTTATCCTATGTTTCGAATGGGAATAAGAGCTTGTTCTTTTTAAAAACAGGCTTGTTTTCAAACGAGATTGATTTTCTAATCTATCCTGCATAAAGTGAAACTTCCATCAGTACTTTTTTCATCCCCCACCTATCTATCTTACCCACTTTTAAGGCGAGGGGCTTACTTGCCCGTTCATGCGGGATAAAATGCAAAAAAGCTAATCATCTACTTATATCCTGTAAATGATTAGCTTTTACTCTTTTAAAAGGTAATATATTTATTCTTTTTTTAATTGTTTCAACAGCTCTTTAATTTCCGCTAATTCGCTTTCTATATTGTGTAAGCGGCTTTGCATATTATCAATCTCTTGCTCTGCTTTATAATTAATCGCAAAGTCAATAACAGATTCATGTTTGTCACGTGCAGCTTGACGGTTTTGGCTCATCATAATAACGGGTGCTTGAAATGCCGCTATAAAAGATAAACATAAGTTCAATAAAATAAACGGCGGGGCATCAAAGTGTGCTCCTTTTGTGATAGGCAGGCCATTCCAAATAATCCACCCAGCAAGAAAACATGCAAACCAGATGATGAATCGCCAGCTACCGCCAAACTGTGCAATTTTATCAGCTATTCGGTCTGCCCACTTTGTTCGTTGTGTGTATTCACTATCAAGCTGGTGAAGTATTTCTGACTCGTAGCGATCTACAAGTCGGTCAATACGTGTTAAGCTTTCTTGGTTTAAGTCAATATCAAAACCTTGGATTTTCGTAGTTTCTTGTTTTTGTCCTTTAATTTGCTTCCAGATTTTTTGTACCATTGTACAAACCTCCTCTCTTATAGAGGAAGCCATCTTTCCAAAGTTTATATGAAGCGGTAACTATTTTTACACAGTAACCCGCTTCGGATATTCAGTTGTATGACTTCCTCAGACGTCGGGGCCATGTCCGACTCTCCTATACTCGGATTACTCATAAAACAGTTCCACCTCACTTTTTTCTCAAAATCCTTTATCATTATATGCTAGTGTATTCCTTATGACTATGCGATTGTTGAGAAAATACACTTTATTATCTTACATTTTTATATAAAAAATTTATGTGACTAGTATTTCATTATCATAGCCCAAATCATAAGTGGCTTATATACTTCAATCTTGCTTTGTATGAGTACCCTTATCATTTAATAACTGAAACATACATTGATGATAATCTGTTATTAATGTACTTAACTTCTCTATGTGCTTATCTTTTAGATGTCTTCCTAACTTCCAAGGTACTTTTTCTTTATATTTTGGGTCTTCCGTAGAATCAGCTTGCTGTAGTTCTTTAAACTGCAGATTATCTTTGTTCATTATTAAAATTCTCCTTTATCATGAAATTTAAATGAACAAATTCCAATGTTACTGTATCCAAAAACAGTTCAGTTCACACCTTTTATAATATTTTTCTCTTTTACTAAGATATTCTCATTTAAAAAGTGAAATCCCTTTGGTATATCATATGCCTGTATGTTTTACATAGTTATCGAAAGTAAATGAAAAGGCTCATTCCTTACGTACAAAGGAGAGCCTTTTTCTCTTTCAAAATCTTTATGCTCAGTCTAGTGCTTTATCCCGCATTAACGGGCAGTAAGACCCCCACTGATGGAAGTTTCACTTCATATACGCTGCGCAAACAACTTTCCTTCTCGTAAAATATGACGCTTCAGTTCGCTATTAGACAATGTATTCAAATGAACCGCATCCACTTTACCTGTCCCGTCCAGCTCCTCCATCAATTGAAACCAAAGCCATTGAAACTCACCTACTGAAATATGTGTTGTCTCAATTGCAATATCATAATCTGAAGAAGATGTTGCTTCTTTTCTTGCATGAGATCCGAAGATGTACGCCACTTTCACAAACGGTGTGTCTAATAAACGCGTTTGTATATGACGCAGCTCCTTTTCATGCTTTTGCATATGTTCACCTCTCACATACAATGCATTGTTTCGTTATCTCTTCTAGTCTTGCCCGGTTTATGTCATAACCAAACCCTGCTTGCTGCGGAATAACAATTTTTCCATTTTTCAGCGTTACTTCCGGTGAGATAATATCTTGCTTCCAATGCCTGTTTGAAGCTGAAATATCGCCTGGAATTGTAAAGTTAGACAGCGATGCAAGTGCAATGTTTTGCGCACGGGAAATCCCCATTTCTACCATGCCTCCGCACCAAACTGGAATACCATGCTGCTGACAATAATCATGAATACGAATGGACTCTGTTAATCCGCCAACTCGTCCAGGTTTTATGTTAATAATACGGCAGCTTTCAAGTGTAATCGCTACCCTTGCGTCTTCTAAGCAATGAATGCTTTCATCTAAACAAATCGGTGTTTCCATTTGCTTTTGCAAACGGGCATGATCAAGGAAATCGTTATCTGCTAGCGGCTGTTCGATCATCATTAAATCAAACTCATCCAATCGCCGCAATTGCTTCATATCATCTAACGTATACGCAGAATTCGCATCTACCATTAATGGAATAGTAGGAAACGCTCTTCGTATTTCATGAAGCAACACATAATCATTATCTGGTTTGATTTTCACTTTAAAACGTTTATAGCCTTCTTCTGCATACGTTTCAATACGTTTTAACATGTTTGGAACTGTATCAAGGCCAATGACAACCCCAACTTCAATTTCTCGTTTTACACCGCCAAGCAGCGCAGCAAGCGATTGATTCTCACGCTTTGCATACAAATCCCATAATGCACCCTCTATTCCTGCTTTCGCCATATTATTACGTTTTATATGCTGAAAAAGAGATGCGACATCAGCAGGGTGCGAAAGCTGCTGTTCAAATAACACTGGCAACAAAAAATCTTGCAGCATATGAAATGCTGTTACAACTGTTTCTTCTGTATACCATGGCTCAGAAAAAGCAACCACTTCTCCCCATCCGCTTCGTCCTTCTTCATCTATTAATTCAATTACAATACTTTCACGCTTTTCATACGTCCCGTAACTTGCAGCAAATGGAATAACGAGCGGCATTTCTGTTAGGTAAAGTATTGCTTTTGTAATACGCATTTACATTTCCTCCACCAGCTGCCGCAGTTCACGGCGCAATAATTTTTTTGAAGCATTGCGCGGCAACTCAGAAAGAAAATAAATTGCCTTTGGCACTTTATACCGCGCTAGTTTATCTTCACAAAAAGCGAGTAGTTCTTCCGCTGTTACCTCTTCTGATTTCACAACGAATGCGACAGGAACTTGTCCCCATCTTTCATCATTTTCTCCAACTACTCCTACTTCCGAAACAGCCGGATGTGCAAGCAAGACTTCCTCAATTTGCGCTGGATATATGTTCTCTCCGCCTGAAATAATTAAATCACTGCGGCGATCTAACACATAAAGAAAGCCATCTTCATCTAAATAGCCAATATCTCCAGTATGCAGCCAGCCGTCTTGAATACTCTCTCTCGTCGCCTCTTCACGCTTAAAATAACCACCCGTTACATTTGGCCCCTTCACAACAATTTCCCCGGCAGTTCCTACCCCAGCTTCTCTTCCACCTTGTTCAATGCGAAGCTGACATGGAAACAATGTTTTTCCGGCCGAACCAACTTTCGTTAGCATATAATCAGCAGCCAATGTGCAAATTTGCGAAGATGTTTCTGTCATACCGTACGTCTGATACACTGGAATTCCTTTTGCAACGCACGTTTCTAACAACGGCCTTGGAGCTGGTCCTCCGCCAAGTAATACGCAGCGAAGAGACGCTGGATAAGTATCTTCTTGCAACCTTTCTAATAAATCCGTCAGCATTTTAGATACGACTGAAATCATCGTTACGCCTCTCGTTTGCAGCGCTTCATGAATAAAATCCGGATCATACTTCGGAACAAGTAACACCCTCATACCGTACATAATATTCTTCATTAAAAGTGATAACCCGCCTACATGGAAACACGGCAAACACGCTAACCAGCAATCATCCTCACGAAGCCCTAAATTCAAAGAAGAACCAACTGCACTCCACCAATGATTCCCGTACGTAAGCATAACGCCCTTTGGCTTTCCTGTTGTACCTGACGTATAAATAACTGTCATTGTATCTTCTAAAACAAACTCATTCTGCACAGTTACTTTTTGTTTTGGCAATGCCGTAAGTTCTGTAAACAAGTATACCGGTACTCGCTCTGCCTCGAAATCTTCATCCGTAAGCAAACAAGAAACTTCTGCATCCTCCATTTGCCAAAGTAGCTCTTCTCTTGAAAGACGTGTATTCAGCAAGATGGCTACTGCACCCATATAAGAAAGGGCATGAATCGTTATTACCATCTCCATACTATTTTTCATCAGAACAGCCACTTTTGTACCTTTTTGCACTTGTAAATAAGCAAGATGCTCACAAAGTGAAAGAACTTCTTCATGAAGCTGCAAAAACGTATGTGTACTTTCTTTCGTTTCAATCGCGGTACGCTCCGGTGTTAAAAAAGCTCTTTGCATAAGCCAATTTGGCATTCTCTTCATATCATATTCTCCCTTCACAGAATAGAAGACTAACATAACTTCTTTTACTTCTGACCTATTTCTTTACTTGTAACTAGTGTTGCTTTATTTCCATCTTATCTATCTCTTGCTTTTATATCAAATAGGAACTCTTTGTCTGTTTCATATGCTGCAACAAATTATTCTACATTATTTTCTTGAACAGCAAACGATCGCTCAGTACATAAAGTGAAACTTCCATCTGAATCTTGAGTTGGAAGTCTTACTGGCAGTTAATGCGGAATACATGTATGAAAATGTCGAAAAAAGAAAAATTTTCAGTTTTTTTGTTGTTTTTTTAAAAATTTACTGTTATTATAAATAATAATCATATAGATGTTGGGAATGTTGCTCCTATAATAAACTGAATTTTCAGACTCCTATACCGACATTGTGTGATTGTAAGCTCCCTCCCCTTTTTATTTTATGCCCGACAAAAAGAACCTTTTTAAGGTTCTTTTTGTATATATTAGATAAAAAAATTTTCTATTCATAAATACAATTTTATAGTGACCACACTACATTGCTTAAGTACTTCTTACATATTGATTGCTAAATACAGAGTGAAGAAATTCCTATTTGAATTTTATAATCAAAATATAAAAATTATTTATATACAATCTTACTTTTAATGAGTAAAATGGATTTGAAATGAAAGAAATATGTAAAAAAGGAGGCTTCATATGTTACAAAAATCAATAAAAGTATTTGCAACTTCTGCTATTTTAACAACTACACTATTTACTCCTATCATGACAAATCATGTCGTTGTTCATGCTGAAACAGCTGCTACGCAAACCGCAACTCAATATGAACAGAGAGAATTTGATCTTCCAGCTACAGGGAGTTATTGGGATGAAGCAAAAAGAGAAAAAAGAGCAAATCAAAAAACCTTTGCTCCAACCGGAATCTATGTCAAACCAAATGAACAAGTTACAATTGAAGTGTCAGGATCACAACCAATTAGAGCTATTATTGGTACACATCAATACGATAAAGAATGGGGTAAAGAATTGACTCTTTCTCCCGGCTCTAATACCATTTCCTCTCCAAATGGTGGCTTATTAGGATTTGATAACTATCAAAATGCAGGAACAATTCACGTAAAAGTAACACAAGGCGGGAGCCCTGTTCCATTCTTTGAATTAGGGAAGCATACGAAAGAAGACTGGATTGCGATGATGAATGCATACCCAGATGCGCATGCCGTCCAACTAAAATCAGAGAAAGCGGTACTCACTGTTACTCAGGATAGTGCTAAAAAATATATCGTAGATCAAGATCCTGTTCCTCTTTTAGAAAAATATGATGAAATGATTCGAGCACAAGATAAGATATCAGGGTTATCTGAAACAGACCCTAATCCTTTACATCGACCAACTCATCGCCTTTGGGCTTTTGTAGAAAACCCTAACAAATCAGATTGGGGAATGTATGCCTCCCTTGATGGAGCCGTATTTACTACTGCTGGGAACGCCAGCGAAAGTATGTTAAATGTAAATGAATTTGGCTGGGGACAGATGCATGAAGCAGGACATGCAAGACAACAATACCCATGGACGTGGAATGATCTTAGAGGTATGGGTGAAGTAACTGTTAATCTATATTCTTTAGCTGCACAAAAGCAATTATTCCCTAATGAACCAACACGTTTAGAAAAAGAGGGAGATTACGATAGGGCCTTTACATATTTACAACAAACAGATAAAGATTATAAAAATATCGATGATTTGTTTGTGAAACTTGTTATGATCTGGCAACTTAATTTAGCATACGGTGAAGATTTTTATCCTAATCTTCACAAATTATACCGTGAATTACCAGATACTCAACTTCCACAAACCGATGAAGAGAAAATACAAGCATTTATTTATAATACATCCAAAGTAGCAAAACAAAATTTACTTCCGTTTTTTGATCAATGGGGATTAAAAGCGTCAGAAGAAACAAGACAAAAAATAGAAGCTTTACATTATCCGACATTGACTGCTCCTATTTGGGAAGCAACGGATTCTAAACCTGTTAAACCGCTAGCTGTATTATCTAAAAAAATAATGAAAGCAACTGCAAACAGCGAAGAATCATGGCATGATCCTGCTAGCAATGCGATTGATGGTAATCCAGATACAATTTGGCATAGCAAATGGGGCATAAAGAATCAATATCCATACAGTTTAACATTAGATCTTGGTGATACGCGAACAATTACTCAATTAGCATATCTTCCTCGACAAGATAACTGTGCAAATGGTCGTATTTTAAACTACAACATTTACACAAGTCCGGATGGTGTTAACTATCAAAAGGCAGCTTCTGGAACATGGGAAAATAACAAGAACCAACAATTTGCAACATTTGATCCCGTATCTACTAAATATGTAAAATTAGAGGTAGTAAACGGAATGAACGGATATGCCTCAGCAGCAGAAGTAGATATTCTAGGATATTAATCTATCTCTAAAACGAAAAGACGTTATCCTTTCTATAGAATTATAGAAAAGGATAACGTCTTTTCATCTTCCCCCTATCTCTTTATCAATTCTATTTGCGTACATGTTTTCATTTTAATAATCTATTTCACGATCCTTATATGTTATTGGTATCCATACCTCTTCTTTTGCGTTTACATCATCCGGACGATAATGATCATCCATAACTTCAAAATGTTCCCTTACGTCTAAACTATAATTAGAATTCGGCAACCATTCTTGAAAAATATATTGGAAAGTACTCATATCAGATGCCGTTCCTTGATGGATGAAAACAGCATATAAGCCGCCTGTTAAGGTATGCGTAGACAGTTCCGAAAAAGTCTCCGTTTCAAAATCCTCAACTTCAACAGCAGCCCACTTTTCATACGCATAGTTTATATCATTCATATTTAAAGGTGTATGTAACACCTTTATAGAAAGGAAACAAGAGTTACTTCTATGAGGAATACGATTTCTTAATGGCATAAATGTTTTCCATATTTCTCTTGTGACTTCGGGATCTGTGGCAAAAGTTGTTTCTCTCTTAATCCCAACAATTTTTTTTGCTGGAATGCTTACTATTTTAGGTTCCATTCTTTTATTTCCTCTCCTCATTAATATTCAACATGAATCACTTCAATTTAAATTCGAAATTCTATATATGATATTCATAAAGTAGTTTTATATTTTTCCAATTAAAACGATTACTGGTACTCACTCACCTGTACTTCCCATATAAATAATTGAAATACACTATGTATAGAGGTGAGATTATGAATTCTTCTTCGTTTTACTCTATTGTGATCATAGTTGCTGCGTTGGTCTTATGGCGTAGAACTAGGGCAATGTATCGTCCTATTAAAGGAAACGGAACCCGTCTTCTCTTACCCATATTATTTCTACTATTACCTAGTGTTTTCATAATCCTGAATCCAAATGTACATGCCGCTGTCTGGGAATGGATTTGTGCAGCTATCTTTGGGTTCCTTTTGTCAATTCCACTTATTTGGACCACTAACTACGAACTCCGATCCGATCAGCATATTTATGCTGTAAGAAACAAGAGCTTTGCCATTACCTTTCTCATCGTATTTATTATTCGATTTTTACTTCGTGATTATTTAAAATGGCTAGGTCCAGAGACAGAAGCAGCACTATTTATAACTGTAGCGCTGGGATATATCTTACCTTGGAGGATTATTTCTTTCATCAAATTTCGTCAACTATACAAAAGTCGAATCCGAACTAACGACAACATTGACTTCCGATAACATTGATTATGTGAATGGAAAGTTCTTGTGATACATTGGTTTTATGTTAACAAAAGGTGCTTTCATGTATAGAAAACACCTTTCCAGTCTACAACTATTTTTTAACAGAATACTAGAACCATCTTCTCTACTTTACATTTACTTGAACGGAATCGAGAGAATATCTCGAATAGCCTCCACCGCTTCATCCACATTCTGCACTTTTATAGTGAGCCTACGTTCCTCTGGATAGTGTTTCGCCGTATGTTCATAAAGAGGATCATAGTAATGTTCAAGCAACAATTGCACCGCTGAATCAAAATTACCTGATTGTAAATCATTGTTAATCTTTGTTGCGACAGGTGTGTGAATACGTCTTTTAATTTTTCGGAAAGCCTCAATGCATTCCTCTTGATGCTCCCAAGGGCAATAATCTTCCAAAATATGTCGGACTCGTTCTTCTACAGGCATATCAATAAATAATTGTATTCCCTGTTCTTTTCTCTCAAAAATACAATCGGGGATCATTACTTTCCCGACTCGCTTGCTCTCCGCTTCAACTAACATATATGGTGCTTGCTGTAAATGAAGGGCCTCTTGAACAAGAAGAGATTCGAACGTTTTCTGATTGTGCGGTTCAAGTCCAATCTGTCCGAAGATGGAACCTCTATGGTTAGCCATCCCCTCCAAATCAAGAATAGGGTATCCTTCCTTTCTCAGACGTCGTAGAATGGTAGTCTTCCCTGATCCCGTATAACCGTTCAAAACATAAGTTTCCTGTTTGAGCTCTAGATGATCAAGCGTTTCAACAACCCACTTGCGATAAGCGCGGACGCCTCCCTGTAGACGATAAACTTGAATTCCCATTAAATCTAAAACAGTGGCCGTCGTCCTGCTGCGCATGCCCCCGCGCCAGCAAAATACAGCCTTTTGTGCATCAATTTGGCCAAATTCCTTAACGAAAGCCGGCAACTTCGCCGAAACAATTTCAAGACCGCGTTCTTTAGCCGCTTGAAAGCTAACTTGTTTGTAAATCGTCCCAATTTCAGCTCTTTCCTCATTATTAAACAGTGGAATATTTAAGCTGCCTGGGATTGTAGCATCCTTATATTCCGAAGGTGACCGAACATCGACCAGCACAAGCTCCTTTTTATCATGCAAAGCCAATAACTCATCAATAGTGATATCTTGGAACACTGATCCTTCCGCCTTTCTACAATATAGATTGCTTATATAACAACAATTTGACCTGGATGATCTTCTGTCACTTCACCGATTATGCAAGCTTCCACGCCAGCCTTCTGCAGATCCGCCAGAAGCAATTCCGCCTCTTCGCCAGTCACAGACATCAACAGTCCGCCAGATGTAACCGCATCACACAAAATCCATTGGTCAATTTGATCCATTGTCTCCGGAAAATTCACCGTACCTTGTAAATGAACAAAATTATTTTTCGTTCCTCCAGGAATCACGCCCGCTTCCGCAAGCTCTCTCACTCGCGGCAAAACAGGTACCTGCTCTTTCACAATGCGTAGTCCCATACCACTGCCCTTAGCCATTTCCGATGCATGTCCAAGCAAACCGAACCCAGTAACATCAGTGCAAGCATGTACATTGTAAGACTCCATCGTTTCCGCTGCCGTTTTATTCAGCGTTGTCATTACCTGCGTTACGCGGGCAATTTCTTCATCATTCAGCAAATTACGCTTAATGGAAGACGTCAAAATACCGACACCGATTGGTTTTGTCAAGATCAGCTTGTCTCCGTTCTTCGCTCCCGCATTCGTCCGTACTTTGTTCGGATGAACGATTCCAGTTACAGCAAGCCCAAATTTCGGCTCCTTATCATCAATTGAATGGCCGCCGACAAGCGTCGCTCCTGCTTCTTTCAGCTTATCACCAGCACCGCGTAAAATATCCGCCAAAATCTGCTTATCCAATGTCGTAATAGGAAAAGCAACAATATTAAGCGCAGTCAACGGCTTACCGCCCATCGCATATATATCACTAATAGCATTAGCTGCCGCCACCCGTCCGAACGAATACGGATCATCTACAATTGGCGTAAAGAAATCAACAGTTTGTACAATCGCCAAGTCATCATTCAGGCGGTATACCCCCGCATCGTCACTCGTATCAAGTCCCACAAGCAAATCAGGATTTGGCATTGCCGGAGGAAGTGTACGAATCACCTGCGCTAAATCTGCTGGACCAATTTTACAACCGCAGCCTCCCTTGGATGATAGTGAAGTAAGTTTAACTACATTAGATTGTGTCATAAGATACCGACCTTCCTACTTAAGGTTTTATATATATTCATTATAGAACACGGTGCTATAAATACATAATTATTGATATACAGTCATAAATAGTTCACTTTATGTTACGGTCTGCTGATTCGCTCGCACTCCTACTAGAAATTATTTTCTTAGGGCTTCTCCATAGTTACCTATTAGCTGCTAGTTGGCTTGGCTCTTACCTATCACCAGTAAGCAGTGCCTAGCTTAGCAGGGCATGCAACAAAAAGAAGCAAATTATCAACTACATAGTAGATAATTTGCTTCTTTTTCTCTTTAAATGGACTTTTTTAGTGCCATTAGATTTATAGGATTCTTTTGTTATTTTGGCTTTATTAACGTGGTAACTATAGTTTCATAGATAAACTGAAAGTAGAGCAAAAAGGAACTTTTTTTAGTATTCAATATTGAATTAACTCTTTTTCTTTTTGAAAAAAATAAAATATCCGAACAATGATGGTATTAAAGCCAATCCGGCACCAAATACACGTAAACGTCAAGTAACTTCAAAATATACAATAAAGATTGATTTTAGAGTTGCTTGACGTTTACCTTCATACTGTTTCAAATTCTTATAATCACCATTGTTTGCGGAAACAGTATGTTCTTTGGCTATGAGAGGATAGAAAGTAAAGGCAACTGCAATAGGTATAATCATCAATACTCTTAACAGTATGTTCCATATGTTTTTACGCTGTTTCAACTTTTTACACCTCTAATTCCTACCCCTATATGATTGATTACTCAGGTTCTCTTTCTATTATTAATTCGTCATCTTCATATCTAGGGTCTGTTCTAATTTCACCTTTACCCTTCTCTACCTCAACAATATGAATCTTATCGTCTTTACGTGCTTTATCATACACATCTTGACTCACCCATACACTTTCAAGTCTACCATCTACATATAGGTATAATGTAGGATGTACAGAAAAGAAATTTTTCTTTTTAATTGCCTTGTCTATAATAGGTGCTTCATAAACAAAACCGTTTTCAATCAGTTTATCGTTTTGATACCCCTCTAGCATAGATATGCCAATAAAGAGTGCAACGATAATACCAGTGATAGTCCAAGCCTTCTTTTTCTTCTTTTTCTTTTCTGCAAATAGTTCATCTAATCTATCACGTATCGTATCGAGGTCTTTAAGTTCCTCCTCTTCATAATCGTCTGGGTCAACGTAATAAACTCTACTACCATCTTTACTGTCTAGTATAATGATGTCACTATCATCGTCTTCATCAATTTCTTCTATGTCTTCAGTTTCTTTTAAGTCATCAATTTCTTTTTCTAACTCTATTTTCTTCTTTTCGCTCATAATAATGCCCCTTTTATTTGTCTCCAATTATAACTACCCCTACTAAGATGAGAATGGCAATACTTATAATCAAAAGAGTTGTCTTCTTACTAAAGGTTGTCTTAGAGCCTTCTAATATTGCCCATATAATAACAGGAAAGATAAGAATACCAATAAGGATTTCAACTAACTTGTTACTGTTCTTCCCTTTTGGTTTCTCCTCTTGTATACTGGGTTCTACCTTATTTTGTGATTTTCTTAAGTTTAGAGGTTTCTTCTTTTTCTTACGTCTATGACTCACTTTTCATACCCCTCAGTTTGAATCGTAACTTTCGAATAGAGTAGTCTTTCCTTTGTACTCTATAACCTCAATGTGAGAACCAATGTCTAAACGTTTATAAAGTTTCTTACTTACGCTACCTGTGTGAGTTTCACCATCTACTCTGTACTCTATTTCATAAGTCTTAAACCCTTTAGACATATACTCTTTCTTGTCTACGACTTCTGCTATACTCGACTTACCATGTTGTCTGATTTGTATCTCGTTGTACGTTCCTATACCTATGATTAGGAACGTACATACTAGAAACACTACAATACAAATAGTTTTAAACCGTTTATTTTTCAACACAATACCCCTTTACTTAAAACAATTGACTAAAGTAACTTTGAACTGAGTTTGCACCTTGAATGATAGCCGTTATAATAGCATATATCCAACCATTTAATAAACAGATACTTAATCCGATTAATAAGAACTCAATTTTAACTAAGTCTGCTATGGATATACCTTTTGGTTGACCATACGACTTTTGGTTAAATGTTGAGTCTTCTTTGTCTTCTACTACAAATAGCCTGTCTTTTGTTATAGTTGGCATTGCCTTCCACTCGGTTACTGTAATACGGTCAAAGGTGAACGCCAATAAGAAGAACAGTGAGTATATAAGAATCAGAATTCCTAGAACAGATACCCCTATTCTAAGAGCATTAATCGTTGTTTCAGATAATGAGGTTTCAGACTCTTTCTTCCACTTCTCTAAACTATTTTTCTCTGATTGGTTTAAGTCATCTTTCTTAGCGAATTCAACCTTATCTTCTTCCCAGTTTCTTTCTTTTGGCATACCTTTAATTGCTTTCTCTTTTCTTCATTCTTCAGTTGACTCTAAAAAGATGACCTTGGATCAATCCCAAAGTCATCTCTGTTCAATCACCATACTATTTTTGAAAATATACTATACTTATACCTGCAGTACATGATCTAGGATCATCCCACTGTGTTATTTTGCCCCACTCATATACATTTTCTGATAATATCCCTGCTGGATGTCCTATTTGTTCTACAAGCCAATCACCATGTTGCGCAAGCATTTCTTTATAATCCCACTCATTTATACTTGGGTCAGCTACTTTAAGATCAATAGACCAAATCACTTCATTTTCAAAGAAAATACCTATCCCGAAACTTTTAGTGCCTATTTTTACAGGTGCTAAAAGTCTTACCACCGTAGTTTCATCATCTACTTTTATTATCTTGATATCATCTTTATTAAATTCCAGAATAACTTCGTTTAATCTACAATTAGGAGTGATTAAAACTTTATTAATCTCTAAAATGCCTTGTTTTAAGTTATTCATTATTTTATTCCTCCACCGTTATTTTCTATGTTTTTGACTGCCTTTTTAACCTTTATTCAAGGTATTATATTCCTATCTACAGCAGATGAATTTATGAAAATATCTATTTTAAAAGATTTCATGGCCTTTCTCTAATAGAATATAAGACCATAAAAACTCTTCTTATTTATTGTCTACTCGAGGTGGAGGTAATCATCTTTACTACTCTTTCATTAGTGCTTAAGTTATTTCATAACTTAAGCACTTTCTGTAATGGTTAAAAGAATATATTTCATTTACTTACTATAGAATGGCTGTTGATCTTTTACAGCATTCCTACCAAATTCTTCAGCAAATGGAACAAAATCTAATTTTTCCTCAAGCTTTAAATATTTAGTTGCAATCTCTGCCATTTCTCCAAAGATTTTATTGTACTCTCCATTTGAATCAACAACTAATAAATAGCTTTTGTCAACCTCTCCTCTTATCATTAACATAAGATAAACTTTTTTTACAGAGGGTAACTTAGGTAAATGGTTTTTCAATGCTTCTACCATTTCAAGTGGATAATCTTTAGGTATTCCCAACATAACAGATTCATTTTTTTGAACTTTTATAACGCTGTTATTTACAGATTGAATTTGTTCTTTACCAAAAATAATATTTTGACCAAACGGATTTAAAACAAATCCTTTTAAATCTCTATTATCTTCCAAAATAATCTTTTCGTAGTCTTTAAATGTAAAAATAAGAGTTTGAATATCGTCATCCTGATTCCATTTTCTTAATTCTTCCCAATCAGTAAATGCAGGTAAATAATCAATTCCATTCACATCTGTAATATTAATTAAGGTTAAAGTTGTGTTTTCATTTAATATAGCTTTACCACCTTTGGTGTTTGGAGAAGGGTTAATAATAACGGGTGCTAAAAATTTGGCTTCCAAAATATCCTTAAAAAATTGATATTCATTTGTTTGATTATATTCTTGTTTTAATTTTTCAAGACTTCTTATTAAATCTGGATTTGTAAGGGGCTGATTAATATCCAATTACAATTCCTCCTCTCATTGTCTAGTTTTTATTTTATCTAATATTTTGCTTATCTTCTCAATTTCTCTTATTACAGGACTATTATACTCCGTTGTATCATCAACAAATTGCCGTATAATACTTAAAAAATCTACGTTGATACTTGAAACTTCCTTGTTTTGAATTTGTTCTGTCATCTCACTGAATTTAATATATATTTCTTTTATTATTCCATTATAATGAATTTGTCTTGAATAATTTTGTTCGAGTAATAAGATAACATTTTTACAATGTTTCAAAAGCTCATAGATTATAGTACTTCCTCCTCTATTTGCTTGAAACTATCCGAATATCTGTAATCCACTCTAGAGGTCAATTATACGGTCACAATATTTAATCTACTTCTCCACTTAAAACTGTTCCAGTTGATTTAAGTGTTTGTGGAGTCACCTTTTACTGTAGTGACTCCTGCTTTTAGACTTGTTGCTACGTTACTGAAGATAGGTCATAATCTACGAATGCGAAAGCACTTCGCATCTAATGTTCAAGTGTATCAAGCTTCCAGCCTGTCAGCCAATCTTTTCCCATTGTTACGCTTGAGGGTTCCCATGACACAAATATCAGCGGTTGGACAGAAAATCGTTATCTCTATCTTGTCTAAATTAAAACTTATAAAGAAGAACTCCAATAGATATATCATTAGCATCCATTATATATTTATCATAAATTACCATTAATCATCTAAAGAAATTTCCGCAAGATTTCTCATACTTTCCGTAACAATCCGCATTAGAAACTTCTTTTTATGCTTATTTGTAGTTTTTAGCGCAGTTAATTATTTTCTATTCCTTGACAATTAATTATTTTAACATTTCCCACAATTCATCCCCAATTCTCCCTAAAGGCTCATTGGCTTTAACACGTTCATTAAAATCCGCCTTCCATATAAAGAAATCAGATAATCCTCCTCTTGGTGGATATAAATTACTATGAATTAATTTTATTTCCTTTATAACATCATCAGAATCAGTATAATTATTATTTTGGCATTCATTTAAAATATTAATTACATATCTAACTTCAGATATCTGATAATCTATATCACCTTTTCTACTTTCCTCTAATATTACACTCAATTCACTAAAAAGCTTTTCTAATTTATCTATTACTAACTTACTTGAACTCATTATCATGCCTCCTATTTTATTGGTGTTTCACTCAAAGGTTCTACCCCATTAATCTTCCATGGTTCTGAAATAAAAATTTGATTACAATTCTCTCCACCAAGGTAAAGACCTCCTTGATATCCAACGGGACCTTCATATATTGTAGTTCCTTTAGGAATTTTTATTGCGTATGTTGATTCTAATGGCGAAGTACCTGTCAGTACACCTGTTTTAGGATCTATCCATTGAGCTTTAACCGCAGAATCTATTCGCACTTTTGCAACTGATTCTGCTGGTTCTCTTGTAAACCACTGTCCAAGCGCATTTTGTTCTTCTCCTGGAATTGTTAATCCTCCTTTTTTGCCTGAACGATATAGAGTTGTATCTTCATTCAAAGTTTTCACATCATATTTTCCTGCTAGAAAATTTGATGCCGGATTTCCCCTCATTTCAGCTAAAGGCCCAGGATTTTCTATCATATTATAATTATATTCAGTTGCGGCGTTACGTACTTCTTCTGTCGCAACCTTCGCACCATTCTTCAAATTTATTGGTGTTTCACTTAAAGGTTCTACTCCATTAATCTTCCATGGTTCTGAAATAAAAATTTGATTACAATTCTCTCCACCAAGGTAAAGACCTCCTTGATATCCAACGGGACCTTCATATATTGTAGTTCCTTTAGGAATTTTTATTGCGTATGTTGATTCTAATGGCGAAGTACCTGTCAGTACACCTGTTTTAGGATCTATCCATTGAGCTTTAACCGCAGAATCTATTCGCACTTTTGCAACTGATTCTGCTGGTTCTCTTGTAAACCACTGTCCAAGCGCATTTTGTTCTTCTCCTGGAATTGTTAATCCTCCTTTTTTGCCTGAACGATATAGAGTTGTATCTTCATCCAAAGTTTTCACATTATATTTTCCTGCTAGAAAATTTGATGCCGGATTTCCCCTCATTTCAGCTAAAGGCCCAGGATTTTCTATCATATTATAACTATATTTAGTTGCAACATTACGCACTTCTTCTGTCGTATCCTTCGCACCACTCTTCAAATTCAATCCATCAAAAAACTCCGCCGATTTCTTCTCAAACACTGGCGCATTTTCCACAGGTGTTTTCTTCTCTATATTCAGCTCAAGGTTTTCGAGTTTCTCACCTGATAATTTGTTCGCATTTTGCGCCCGTTCTGTAAGAAGATTATCAGCCTGCTTCAAGCGAGATCCGCCTTCTTCTAGCCCTACTTTTGAAGCGTTTTTAATCGTCGTTGTACTAGTACCTGCTTTTAGACCTGTTGTAACATTTCCAAAGGCATGTAATCCTTTTGCCGCAGGTAATACATCTACAAACGCCAATACACCGCGTAGCCAACGTTCAGATGTATCGAGTTTTCGTCCTGTCATCCAGTCTTTTCCCGTTGCTGCGCTGGAAAGTTCCATTGCCCCAACACTCGTTACAAGGGCACCTAATGCGATACCGGCTGGAGGAAAGAACGGAGTGGCAACAGCTAATACGATTGTTGTACCTAGTATTGCTATATCACGCCAAAATTCTTTGTTTTGTTGCTGATCTTTAATTGAATCATAGGTGAATGCCCGACTATTTAATGCTGCCTTTTGGTATGTAGTATACGATACATTCTCTTCTGGATGTGCTTTCGTATACGCCTCAAATTCTGCCTTTAAATTAGTGGCGAATACATTATTGGAAGTAAAGATATCATTCACTGTGATTTTATCTTTGACGCGCTCTGTCGTTTGCACATAGGAACCTCCCATCGGCGTCGCGATTGTTTCTTTAGCGCCGATGGTGTTACTAGTTGTATATTTTTCTATTGTTAAATCTCGCATAGCTTGTGCAAAGGCATCTATATCTTCATAAAATGGCTGATCAATTTCAGTATCAATCAGTTCTCCTACTTTTTCGCTAAAATCATGGAGCACTTCATAATCTTCATATAAATCCTGATACTTACTTTTTTGGCTCGTATGTTGAAGGTGAACGACTCCGTCAACATCGTATTCCCCTATGGAATCTTTTGCATCTTCCACTATATCATCCAGTTTTTTCAGCTTGTCAATAACCCCTTTTCCCCACTTACCGAGGCCAACTAGATTACCAATTCCCTCTTCTGTTTTCTCCCAGTCCTGTGGGATATACTTCACGTCCATGGCTTACACCCCAATTTTTTCTATAATTTCTTGTGCCAGTTTTTCATCTGTTTCCATCATGGAGTTTAAAGTATAGGCAACTAGCGACATTATGCGAGCGTAATGATCTCTGATTTCCATTGTTTTGTTCAAAATTTTCTCATACTCACTTACAACCTGTTTCGCTTTTCCATCTTTGTAGTATTTAAATTGCTGGATGTTATGACTGGATGCTTGAATCTCATTTTCAAATGTACTTAGTATTTCTTGTAAGTACTTATAAATCGTAGTCATTTCATCCACATTCATCTGAATGCTTTGGCCATCAGACACAGCATTAGCCATTTACGATTTCCTCCTTCGTATAAGGAAATTCCAGTTCATCAAATACAAGCTTTAATAGCCAGAACTGACTTACAAACAAATATTGCTCTTTTACTAAATTAACAGCTGCTACTTTTTTCTCTTCTTCAAAGAAAAGCCATTGTTGATAGTAGCGTTGGTTGGACTGTAACGCTGGTTTTTCCGTCAGATGAAACAGTTCCATATTTATCATGCCCTGACCTGATAAGGAGCGTTGTTCCATCTCTTTTCTTTCCTGATCAGATGCTTCACGCGTTAGTTCTTTGTATTCATCTTCTTGTGGTTCCCTTAGCAGCATAGGGAAATGCTCAGTCAGCATTTTCAATACAATTGCTTTAGAGAGAACATGTAATTGATATTGCTGATGAGGTATGATTTCAACTAACATGATTAACTCATCTGATTTCTCCTCTAAAAAAGCAAACATAAACTGATTTAGTCGTACATACTTGCGGCTTTTATAATAAGTTTGTAGTGTTTGAATAACAGTGGCTCCGCCTTCTGTTATTTTCCCGTCTACTGTTAATATTTCTTTATCTATTAATTTTTGTTTTGCTTGTTCCATTACGTCTAGACCCTTCATGATTAGTAACTCTTTTGAATCTAGACCAAAAATGACATTGGCATCAAAAGCACTTGCTAGTAAATATAATTCTTCTGTACTGAAAGTATCCTTGATCATTTGTGAATCTATCATGAGCTATAAATTCCTCACTTTCCTCACATCTGCTGTATCTTCGAAATTTCTCACGTACGTATTTAAGTTTTCTAACGCTGTCGTATGCTTGTCCATAATATGCTTCATATCTCTATGGTATTGCGTAATTAAATCTAAGTATGCTTCAAACGCTCCGCGTGTGCTCCCGCTCCATTTAGCTGATTTTACAAAGCTTTTCAAATCATTGCTTTTTTCATAGGATGTGTTTAATGCTTCCTGGATTGCTTTAGAGCAGCTAATTGCTTGCTGTAAATCGCTATCAATAATCTCAACTTTCCCCATCTTCATCACTTCCCTTCTTTAGCCTTTGCATTTGCTTGGTCCCTGTAATAAATGTAACGATTGTAAGCTGCTTGTTTAGCTGCTATTAAACTCGACTGTTTCTCTTTTGCGGCTGAAATATACTTCGTCAGCTTCTCATCCAGTTGCTCACGTTTCGACACAAATTCATTGGATGGGATACTCCCACTTGATGAATGGGGCATCTTGCCTTTATAACTACTTAGCATACTATTAATTTCAGCTATACCATTTGAATAATCCGTGATGTTTTCTTGTAAGTCTTGGTATAGATTCCTATAGTAATCTCGTTTTCTTTCATATTCATTTTTTAAGAAATCAAACAAATCCATCCCCACCCTTTTAACGTAAATTCTCCACTGGCGATAAGTAAGCTGCTAATTTAATTTTTTCAGCCATGTTTTGCTGTATAAAGTAGGCTTCATAAGGTTGTAAATTCTTTTCTTTGTAAGGACGGTTAGAAACTTCAAACAGCCATTGGTCTGCAACTTTTGTTAATACAATACCCGTTTTCTGTTTTTTCACAGCTTGGTTCACCCTGTCGTAATCTTTTCCTAATAGACCATTTGTACCAGAAATAATACAGTGAATACCCATTCGATGCCCATTTTCGATGAGTTCTCCTAAATTGTCTTCTACTGTTGTATTCAATGTGCTATTAATAAATGGAACATCCGTTATTACAACAACAATAGGTCGTAGCTGTTTTTTAAATTCATGGATTGATAGTTGACCATTGCTTTCTTTCTGCATTTCAATAAATGCTTCTTCTCGTCTTTTCCATACATTTCTTAGTGCAGCAGCTACCTCTTCCATCTCTGTTCCATTAGAAACATACTGTGCAGCTACCTCTTTGCTTCCAGTGAATCTCATTGTACTGTTATCAAATAAAACGATATCGTATGCGTCACTACGTTTTAGAAGTTGTAGAATCATTTCCATCGAATTTTCAATGATCTCTAATTGATCTCCTATAACAACAATATTTTGATGCTTTTCTAAATCAAATGCGACAGGTTGTACTTCTTCCATATCAACTGCAAATGGTATTTGCTTGTTTTCAATAAGTTGCTTCGTTTGCGGCCAAGAAATGAACTCGTGATAATGTAGTACTTCAGGCACCATTGGAATTGGCAACGGTCTTTCACCTTTCCATGCATGATTCATAGCTTTCGCTTCTTCTTGAATAGCTTCAACAATAGCCAAAGCATCTTCTCCTATCGTTGGTAGCGCTGTTTGGAAAACTGCTGGATTTTCAAGTTTCACAAGTCCTCGCCCTGGTAATTCTTCAATTGTTAAATCTGTACGTCCAACAATATTTCGCGCTTCGTTTTGCTCAATGTTATAGAGTGCAATTTGCATTTTAATATTAGCTAAAAGTGACATCAGTATTGCGTTTTGACGGCCCGCACTCATTAATAAATGAATTCCAATACTCGCGCCCTCACGTGCAATTTGTGTAATCATTCTTTCAAATTCATCACCAAATTGTCCATCGCGTACCGTGTCATAGTTATCTAAAGTAATTAAAATATTCGGAAGAGATTTACCGCTTGCTTTCTCATACATTGCCATATTTGCGACACCATATTTGCTTAGTAGTTGTTTTCGAACTTTAAGCTCTTGGGATAAACGTCTAATAAATTTATTTATTTTCTCCAAATCATCTACCATAAGGGTATCCGCAACATGTGGTAAGCCTTTTAGCGATAATAAACCATTTGTACCAAAGTCTAATAAATAGACATGCAAATGTTCTGGACTATGCTTCCGTGCTAAATCCATTACAACAGATTGTAAGAAACTTGATTTCCCGTATCCTGGACTTGCAAAGACTACGATATGTCCTTCTTTTGTTAAATTCAGTTGTAATGGCTCTTGCGCTTGCATCTCTGGAATATCAACAATACCAATCATCGGTTCTAAATCGCTTTTCGGTTCTTGCCACGCTTGTTGGAAATCAACAAATTGCAGTTGCGGCAAGTAAATACGTTCTTCTAAAGGCGGTAACCATGGGCGCTTCAGCGGTGCTATTTGTTCTTCTTCTGTGTACTCATGAATGTAATCAATGACTGCATCCAATTCGGTTGGTACTTTTGCGATGCTCTCTTGTTTCCCAAAACCACTCAAATCCTCACTCAAAATCTCATACTGCCCTAAATCATTAATCGCATAAATAGTTGCGTCTAAATGCTCTTGATCGTCTCTGTTCTCTATGTAATCAGCACCGCTCCATGCAGATTGGAATAATTCATAGATTTCGTTATTTCCGACTTGTAAGTAAGCTCGTCCTGGCAGTGTGATTTCTGCGGCATCTGGTGTTTTTAAGATTTCGTTACTGTCGGATGTGTTTTGTACTTTTAATGCTAATTTAAATTTCGAGTTACTCCAAATTTGGTCATCGACAACCCCGCTTGGTTTTTGCGTTGCTAGGATTAAGTGAATTCCTAGAGAACGACCGATACGTGCTGTTGATACTAGCTCTTTCATAAAGTCAGGCTGTTCTGCCTTTAACTCTGCGAATTCATCACTAATTAAGAACAAGTGCGGCATTGGTTCTTTCGCTTTGCCTTGTTTGTATAGTTTTTGATATTGGTTAATATGGTTTACATCATGTTCCCCAAATAAGCGCTGGCGCTTTTGTAATTCCGCTTTAATCGATGCTAGTGCACGCATACTTTGTGCACCGTCTAAGTTCGTAATGGTTCCTAGTAAGTGCGGTAAGTCCTTGAATAAGTTCGCCATTCCGCCGCCCTTATAGTCAATGAGTAGAAATGCTACTTCATACGGATGGAAATTAACCGCAAGAGATAAAATGTATGATTGAATAATCTCTGATTTACCAGAACCTGTCGTACCTGCCACTAATCCGTGTGGTCCATGTGCTTTTTCATGTAAGTTTAGGTTTACAATATCTTCTTTACCGCGTAATCCAAGTGGCACAGCTAATGATTTGTGGGCTGCATTTTTTTCCCACCTTGCTGTAATGTTTAATTCTTGAATTTTCTCAACACCATACATTTCTAAGAAAGTTACACTTTCTGGAATACTATTTTTCAAGTTTTGTAGGTGATTCAGCGGTGCTAATGCACGGGATACATCTTCTAAGTTAAAGTCTTTTGGAAAATGATCGAGCGCGAATTGGCGGTTAACAAGTTCACCTTTTTCTAAGATGATATTCCCTTTCTTCGAATCCCTTATATCGATGACTGTCTTCACATGTTCTGGTAGACTTTGCATTACATCTTGTACGAATACAAGTGATACTCCTAATTCCGTTGGATCTTCATTAAAGAATTCCATTACAATGTGATCTAAGATCAGTTTTTCATCTGTAATGAGTACAACATAGTGCGGTGCAAAATATAATTTTTCATTAGAAGAACCTTTTTCTTCTATTTTCATTTTGCGGTCTTTTAATATTTGATACAGACTGTTTAGTACTTGGTCACGGCTGCGTTCATGGTACACAAAACCACGTACGTTAATATCGCGCACACTTGCATGCGGCAGCCAGCGCATCCAATCCCATTTCTTCTTTTCTTCTTCAGGGAACAATGTAATAAACTGCAAATCATAGTAACTATGAAATAGTGCAGTTTGCATAACTAAAAGTTGCAGTTGTTCTAACACTAAAGAACGTTGTCCAATATATCCGACTGGTCCATTCATTAAATCTGTCACGACTGGAACATCTTGTAGTGAAAGGTATTGTTGTCTTAGTTCACGTGCTGTATCAATTAATTCATCTTTCTTTTGACTAAATTCTTCTTCGTTAAATTGAATTTCAAAACTAGTATTTTCCTGACCTGCTCCAACACGATATGTTAAGAAATCATGATGAAGCATCGTTTTTTCATATATGCGTGAGTTTACCTGCATAGCCATGTTGCGAATTTCTGCAACATCTGGATAATGATAGTGAAGTGCATGACGTTGCTTTTCAGTTTCTTCATATAAATCTTTTGTCTTTTGTTTTAAATACTCTCTATAACTTGTGTCACGCTCTACAATATCAATTTTGTATTGCTTTAAACTTTTAATATACGATGTGATCGATATAATTACTGTCGCTACAGTCATCGCTAATGAGGCAAATATATATAAGCCATTTGACATAAAGATTGCCAATAGTACAGTGACCATGATCATAACAAGGGACGGAGCGATCATTCGCACTAAATGTTCTGTTGGTTTTGATGGTTCACTTGGTGGCTTTGCAATTGTCATTTTGTCAACTGGCTCACGATAAATAATGCGTGGTGAACGATGGTAGTCTGGATATTCATCACGAAAATAGCTATCTGCTTCAAGTAAACGAGGTAATATTGATTGTACTTTGTCTTTGGCTGCTCCAAATTGAATATCTTCATGTCCAATTTGAATTGTTACACCATCAAAAAATAATTGATCTCCACTTTCTAAAATAGCACTACCTTCTAATTTTTGATGGTTATGAAATACACGTCCTTCGTATACGTTAACTTTGAATGGTTCATCTAATGACTCACGAATGAATACGAGGTCTGCACCTGTTCCATCAATGGTAATATCATCACCTTCACGTTCGCTAAGCGTGATGGAATACTTCGTCGCTATATCATATACAGCAACCTCTTCAACATATGTGATCCACACATGGAGAGATTTATGATTTTTCAGTTCAATTTGATTCCCCTTGTTAACATGGATGGTTCTATCTTCTATTTTCCATACACGATTCTCAAGGTCCCAATTCATCGTAAGCGATTCTTCTAAATCAAGATTCGTAATTGTATTTGACCACTCATTCCCAATTGTCACAACGGGACGTTCAGATGGATTTAGGCGACATTTATACAATTTATCGCCATAGCTCACTGCTAGAAGTTGTTGCTTCATCCTTCTCCACTACTCCTTTGTTAGCTTCTATAGTTAAAAAAATATGTGTACTGTTTCTCTTAAAGATAGTAAAACTCCCACCTAGATTCTTTTCTTTACGTTTTGAGGTGAGAGTTTTACTATCCATTAGAGCAGGATACATGAAGTAAAAGAAGTTTCATTCTTTTAACGTTCTTAGTTTGTTTATTTGTTCGTATTAGATAAATCTTTTTCATCAGATGTATCACTATATTTCTTTTTATACTCATCTAACTGTTGCTGATATGTTTTTAACTTCTCATCTCGTTCTTTTCCCGACAATTTTGGATTATTTTTCACAGCTTCTATTTGTTTGATTAAGCCATACATGATTAATTGTGGATCATCAATCTGCTTTGCTATATCTAGAGATTTGTTAAAATCTCCTTTACCGTTATAAATCCAATACAGCAAATAGTTTTCATCACTTTTTAAACTGATGTTCTTCATAATAGATGATTTTTGCTGGTCCCCTAATTTCTCACCCTTAACATAAGAATATGCCAGTTCATATTTAGAAGCTAAAGGTAGTCCCTCAGCATCTTCATCTCGTAAATTACTAATGACTTGATCATAATCAGTAGCTAAAAAGTTTTTATTTGCTTCTAACAATGTATTTTGATAAGGCACTTTCATAAACGCGTAATACGATAATGGTGCTATTAAAATAACAGTAGCTGCGGCAAAAGAATACGCCATATATTTGAATCTTTTAAAATTTTTCTTAGGGACAATTTGCATATTCTTTTCTGTTTTTCTTTGTTCTTTTTCAAAGCTATCCTCAATAAATTGGATTAATTCGTCTAAACTGTTCATACTAACAACATTTTGCTCAAATGTTGTTTCTTTTGCATTTTTCAAGACGCCACTATACAATTCATCATAGCTATATTTTTTAGAAAACAATGCAATAATTAAACATTTATATTGTAATAAGAATTTTTCTTCTGTAATGGGGGTTGGCGGAACAATCTCTCGAATTCCACGATGAACAATAAAAGGTAAATAATTAGCATCAAATACTAGATTTTCCGGGTGTAAAAAGAACGTTATTCTTCTATGTAAATACTCTTTAAAACGAGCGACATTTCGAAGTAATCGTAATTTTTCATTTCTCTCTAAATCTTTTATATCGTCCCACTTCTTTAGTTTCTGACTAACTTCGTATGAAAAGACAAAGGCATCCTCTGTTTCTTCTACTGCTACCGGAACAAAGATTGCTGACTTCTCCATTAATAAATCAAATTGACAAAAATCTTTTACTCGAGTTTGTGACTGGGCAAGTTCTAATTTCCAAGTCCCTTCGCCTATTTCAAATCGATAATTCATCGAATCAATCTGAATCGTTTTCTCCACCATGTTCTTCTCCTTTTGATCGTATACATAAATTTCTACACATTGAACTATTTATCCAAGTAGTCATAGTACTTGTAAAATATCTCCATCAGTTACTTCATAATCTATTAACCGATCATTGTCTGTTAGTAATAGCGACTTATTAACAACTTTTATGACATAATGTGACCCATCATGATTTTGAACTTTTAAAGTTTCTATTAAATTCTTCAACAAATATTTAATAGATTGATGATTAGGAATGCGTAAATCATATGTTTTCCCATTCCATTTACTAAAATCTACGGTGACATTAATATGTGTTTGAACAGCCATTCATATTTCTCCTTATACCCCAGTTTTTCGAATAATGACATAAATGCCACTACAAATGAATAGAATCCCACCGATGAGTAGTACCGTCATCGTTGTACTAATTGGGGTTCCCTCTGTGGTTTGATTATTATTTGTTTCACTTGAATTCATTTGCACCGCGTAGTTTTCCTGGAATAAACTTTCTTTTGTATCTTTAATATCATCATTTGTTTTTGTATTGAGAAATAAGGATTCCCTTAATTCTTTCATCTGTTTCTTTTCTTTCTTTTGTTTTTCTTCAATTTCTTTTTCTACTTTTGGATTAAATAATTCTATTCCTGCCTTATCTAATTCCGTTTCTTGTTCCCCTTTATTCATTTTCTCTTCATCTGTTTGTTCGATTCGATCTACTTTAAACTCCATTTTCCCATTATCATTGAGGTAGCTCTCTGCCGCGCACCTCATCGGTAACGCGGCAAATGAGCCAAGGAAAAGAAACAATGATAAATTAACTAATACTTTCCGTGATTTGATCATCTAACTCTTGTCCCTCTCCTCTTCTTCTATGCCATACAAAGAGATTGATAATAAATCCAAAAATGGCTAAGCCAATAATACATCCAAAAATAGCAGGCTCACTATTTTTACCACTTATAAAGTTATTTAAAAATGTTTCAAGATACTGAAGTGGTGAGAATTCACGTATTTTTCCAAAGTACGACATCTTATCTATATTCATTCCCACTGCATTCGTTAAGAACAAATACATACTAAAGAATGTTAATAATATAAACATCCCAATCATTTTTACCTGACGTAATAAATATGTGGAAATCAGAACTAAAGCAGCCATAATCATTGTAATAGAACCAATCCACATTAAATTACGTGTCTGATCAAATTGTAGTAAATGCCCTGAAATAATACCAATCGTTATCCCTTCTGCAATTGCAATCCCTAAAGTAATTGAAGTAATTGGTACATTTGAAAGCATCGTAGAGAATTCTTCTTCAAAATCATCTTTTTGACTACGTCTTTTCTCTTGATGTGCGATTGCATAAGAAGTAAATAAAGCAACAATAAAGCATACCAATACCATTAAGTACGGTGTAAATGCATCTCCAGCTGTAATCGTACCATCATTTTGCTTCTGAACTGGATTTGCTAAAAATTGATATAAGTCTTCATTTTGACGCTCTCCAACACGGCTATTTGACAGTACTTTCGCAAAGTTTTTGGAGAAATCCTTGTCATCTGCTACTTTTTCACTATAATCATCTAGTAATGTATTCGCTTTCGATACGATCGTTACACCACTATCTTGAATTTCTTTTGCCTGATTATTAATTTCATCAAACGTTTTATACACGTTATCTGCCGCTAATAGATTTCCTTTAGACGCATCACTTAAAGATTGGCTTTGCGTTAACAATGAATTATACTCGGAATTTAATGCTAACACGGCTGTTTGTTCACCATCACGATTAGTCGCCACTACTTTTTGGTCATCTATTAATTTCAAACTATTTTCACGCCATGCTTCTACATTTTTTAAGTATTCTCCTAAAGTCGCATTCATAACTTGAGCTTGTTCTGTTGTTTGTTTTAATACTTCTGCCAAGTGTTCTGAATTTTGATCAGCATTACCTACTAATTCCATATACGTATCGACTTTTTGTTTTAAATCATTTGTTTCTGCCGTTATTTCACCAGTAATCTCAGTTGCAATAAAGTTTGCCATTACATCTACTATATCTTGCTTATTGAAAATGTAATAAAGAGAATCTGGTGCAGCTTGATCACTTAATGTTCCTTCTTCTAACTTTGTTTCTAAATTTCCTGACTTCATATCAAAGCCATAATACAATTCATACAAACTTAACAATTGCTGATAAGCTTGTACTGTTTTAACAGAATCACGAATTAATACATTTGTTGAATCTGGATATAAATACTCTGCCTTTTGATGTGAGATTCGATCATTCGTGCGTTCAATTGTTTCTACCTTAGTTTTATCTTTGTTAGGATCACCTGGGGTTGTTCCATCACCCTTATTTGGATCACTTGGGGTCGTTCCATCGCCCTTATTTGGATCACTTGGAGTTGTTCCATCACCCTTATTTGGATTACTTGGAGTTGTTCCATCACCCTTATTTGGATCACTTGGAGTTGTTCCATCACCCTTATTTGGATCACTTGGGGTTGTTCCATTGCCCTTATTTGGATCACTTGGGGTTGTTCCATTGCCCTTATTTGGATCACCTGGATTTGTATCCGTTGTTTGTTCTATTTTCGTTACCTTTTGTGAGGCTGCACTTATCGATGTATTACCAGTTTTTCCGGCCTCTTCTTTTCCATTAGGATTGGAAGGCTTTCCTGATTCAGGAGGTGTTTTCTTCTCAGACTTATGATCTAAATTCCACTGCCAATTTACTGGAGTAAACACATCTATATTGGCATTTGGATCTAGCAATTTAACATGTACACGAACCTCTAAATTCCCTTCTTTTCGCGCTGGTAAAGTAACTGTGCCTTTATTTAAAAATTCTTCTGTATAATCTTTGCCATCAATTACTAATGACTGAAGACCAAACTCACTAGGAAGATTTAAAGTGAACGTTTGAGCAGCATCCATCTTCGGCACTTTTTTGACATCATTAAAGATGATTCCTTTTGTTGCAAGATCCTCTTTAATGGTTTTTATTGTATTTCCTAAAGGGGTTTGTCCTGTATCTTCAGGATAAAATTGATTCTCTGTATTGTATTTTCCAGTAACTAGAATCACATTTTTTAACTCTTGTTTTGTTTCATCTGGTAACGGGAGCTGATCTATCTCTTCCGTATTCATACTCGGTAAGTGATTGATTTGCTGTTCAATTTTTCCTTTAATTGCATCGTTCGGTTGCTGCATAAGTGTATTTAGATATACTGCTTTTTGATCCTCACCCGAAATGGCTTTCTTTAATTTCTCACGAGTCTCCGCTTCAATATCCGACTTTAACTTTTCAGTTAAATCTGCATCGTAGCTGCGAATTTTACTATTAACGTCTGTTAAGTAATTTTGAATAGCAGCTGAATCTGATAAAATGTTAGCATTGTTATCTGCAAGAGTGAATTGATCAGCTATCGCTTTGTTAGTTAACTCCAAAGTATCTAGCCTTTTTAATACATCCTCTGTACTTAAATCGCTATTGAATTGATTCAGTTGGTTAGAGAAATTATTTGCAACTAAACTATTTTCCCCTTGTGTCTTTTGGAAATTACCAAAACTATTTTGGAAAGCCAAATTAGATTGTGCGGTTCCATCAATATTTTGTTCAAACCCATTCAAGACACCTTGAAACCCTTTAAATGTATCTATTGAAACTCCTGTATAATCTTGTACTGTTTTAAACTGTTGTGTATAGTTTGCTAAAGGGCTATGTACATCTGTCTTATATACATTCAATTGAGCTTGTTCTTTGTTGGTGATTGCCTGTATATTATCTTGTGCACCTTGTAAATTCCCAACAATACTAGCAAAATAAACATCTACTATATGCTTATTAAACTCTTCTAAAATAGAAGCCGCAGTATTTTCTGCCTCTGCCTTCAAATCTTTATTACCAGTAGCATTAATTTTGTAACTTATCGTTACTTTTTCTGGCGAATCCGAATTAATAGCAACCGCTTTCTGAGAAAAATCATTCGGAATAACAATCATCATGTTATAATTATTATTCTTCAAACCATTTTCCGCTATTCCGCGACTTACTACATACCATTGTTGTGTATCATTTTTACTAATGTTTTTTGTAAACTGATCTCCAAAATTTATTTTCTGCCCTTCAAACGTCGTTCCTTGATCTTCGTTTACTACGGCAACTGCCATTTTTTTAGCACTAGTTTCATCCTCTTTTTTAACCTTATGATTTAATGCTAAATAGGAAGTTCCCGTTGCTAGTACAAGAGCTAAAACAATAAACAACAAGATCCTCCATTGAATTTTTTTCAATACTTACCACTCCTGTGAATATGAAATAATTTATCCATTGTTAGAATGCAGCTTATTTTTGTCCTTCAAATGTATAGCCTTAAACTGCATCAACATAATTGCAATGGAGAGAATGATTATTATTAAAATTTCAAAATTAAACCACTTATATATAAATCAGCCATACAACAAAAGTCGCATGGCTCATTTATCAATCTTCTACTATTCAAGCTTTCTTATTTCAAGCCAAAATTACGTGATAGCTGCTCATCATGTTCAGCAACAGCTTGTGCAGTTCTGTCTAATTGAACGTTAATCTCATGTAATAATTGAGAGAAGCTTTGTACTTTCGGTTTTAATTCATTAAATTGTTGATCAAACCCTTGGAAAGCACGACCTTCCCATTCACCTCTTAATTCATTTTGTAGCCCTTCCAGCTTGCGTAAAATACTATCAATTTCTTGAGAGCTTCTACCATATAGAGCTGCTTTAGCTTTAAGTTCCTCAGGACTCATACGAATTTGTCCAGACATTTAATATTCCCCCTATCAATATGCGAAAATTGTAAAATTAACCATTTTAATTTTACAATTTCTATTATAACAATAATGATAAAATTATAGGAAGTAAAATTTGCCTTTTTGTATATAAATATCCAATATTAGAAGCATTTATTTATATATAAATATAATAATATTTTGTTATTATACAAGAATAACTGTAATCTAATACAGATTTTTGAAAATCATGTTAGAAAGCTGGCTAATCATAAAGTGAAACTTCCATCAGTGGGGTTCTTCATCCCCCACTGATGGTTAGTTGAACCAATCGGGCTTTTACGAGCAGTTTCCCCCACCTATCTTCTTTGTTTCTCTCTCAATCTTGAGGTGAGGGTCTTACTGCCCGTTAATGCGGGATACAAAAAAGAGACTTGATGAAATTTCATCAAGTCTCTTTTGTTCATCTTCCCGATCACGGGAATCGAGGGAATTGTCCAAAGTCCGGACGGCGTTTTTCTTTAAACGCATCGCGGCCTTCTTTTGCTTCGTCTGTTGTGTAGTATAGTAGCGTTGCATCGCCAGCTAGTTGCTGAATACCAGCAAGGCCATCTGTATCTGCATTAAATGCAGCTTTTAAGAAACGAAGTGCCATCGGGCTGTTTGCTAAAATTTCTTCTGCCCATTTCACAGTTTCTTCTTCTAGCTGTTCTAATGGTACAACTGTATTGATTAAGCCCATATCAAGTGCTTCTTGCGCATTGTATTGACGGCATAAGTACCAAATTTCACGTGCTTTCTTATGGCCAACCATACGAGCTAAATAGCCAGCGCCGTATCCGCCATCAAAGCTACCTACTTTTGGACCAGTTTGGCCAAATACTGCGTTATCTGCTGCGATTGTTAAATCACATACGATGTGAAGAACATGTCCACCACCGATTGCATAACCTGCTACCATTGCGATAACTGGTTTTGGAATCGCGCGAATTAAACGTTGTAAGTCTAATACGTTTAGACGTGGGATTTGGTCTTCCCCAACATATCCGCCATGACCGCGAACCTTTTGGTCACCGCCAGAACAGAATGCACGGCCACCTTCACCTGTTAAAATGATAACGCCAACATTTTCATCATCTCGTGCATGTGCAAAAGCATCGATTAACTCCATTACCGTTTTTGGACGGAATGCATTATGTACTTCAGGACGGTTAATCGAAATCTTTGCGATTCCATTGTATGTGGAGTAAATAATATCTTCGTAATTTCCTTCTTTTACCCATTCAATCGTCATTTTATCTCTACCTCCTTTTATGTTTTGCAAAAAGCCCCTTACTATTGTATCAAACTTTTGCGGTTGTTCCACATGAATTGCATGGCCCGCTCCAATAATTTGTACAAATTCAGCATGAGGGATATGTTTTTTCATCTTTGTTAAGATGTGAAAGAACTTTTCATCATATTCTCCGCTCATGAGTAAGACCGGCATTTGCAAGTGTTGCAATTCATTCCACCAAGATGGCTGCGCTCCTGTTCCCATGCCCCGCAAGCTATTTGCAAGACCCTCAGGATCATTAGCTAACCTTTCTTCACGTACGCTAGCTTGTACATGAAGCGGTAATTTTTTTTGCGTGGCAAAGAGCGGAATGTTCTCCCATTTTTCCACAAAAGCAGAAACGCCTTCTCGTTCAATCTTTTCAGCAAGCTGTTCATCCTTTTGTCTACGCTCTTCACGTTCTGCTTCTGTTATCAGTCCCGCTGTACAGTTTTCTAACAAAAGAGACAAGACGCGCTCTGGATATAAGCAAGCAAGCGTAAGCGCAAGGCGCCCGCCCATAGAATAACCTAACATATGCGCTTTTTCAATTTGCAAATGATCGAACAAAGCAATGAGATGCCCAGCTACCGTTTCTATGTTATAGTGCCGGGTTTCCTTTGGACTTTCCGTTTTACCATGTCCGATTATATCGACTAAAATCACTTGAAACTGATCGCTCCATGCAGGGACAAACGAACGCCATGTTTCCATGCTGCCTGTAAAACCATGAAGTACAAGAAGCGGCTCGCCGCTTCCGATTACCTCATATTCGTAAGAAATACCATGTACGTTTACTTTCATTTCCCTTCACCTTGCAATGCTTCTGAAACAATGGCTGCTGCCTCTGCCATAATGTCACGATGAAGCTGTAAGTTCTCTTCACGATCTGTTTGGATTTCAATCACATGCAGTCCATTTTCTCTCGTACCTTTGTCCACTTCATTTCGAAACGCTTCCCATGTTTTTACGCGCTGGAATGAACCGTTATACATCTTGACAACATGTTCATAATCAAGCCCGAGCGGCGTACCAAATAATGCTTCAAAATGTTCTTTCTGTTCATACTGCGGTAAAAATGAGAAAATACCGCCGCCATCATTGTTAACGACAACAATAGTTGCATTTAAATCATGTAGCTTTGCTGCTAACAATCCATTTAAATCATGGTAGAACGATAAATCCCCCACAACTAATACGAGCGAATCACGAGCTACACTCACCCCAAGCGCTGTCGAAACAATGCCATCAATGCCATTGACACCGCGATTTGCTAGCACTTCAATATTTTTATCATTTGAGAAGAAAAATGTATCTGTATCACGAATTGGCATACTGTTACTTACAAATAAAGTTGCATCATTTGGCAGAACATCTACAAGTTCTGTAATCACTTTTCCTTCAAATGCATGTTCATACGATTCAATTTTAATAAGCTTCTCTTTTGTTACAGCATTTATCTGTTGCCACATATGAAGCCAGTCATAGTTGCTTTGCTGCTTGACATCATTTACAAGCTGCTCACAAAATTTAGCATCATTTGCATACACAACTTCTGTGGACATAAGCGCTGGATCACGCCAATTTCCAGATTCGTCAACAACAATGTGCAATGCTTCTGTTTGCTTTTTCAAGTATTGCGTAAGTGCTTTAGAAATTGGCATACCGCCGAAACGAATGATCACATCTGGTTTCCAACTATCGCGAAGTTGTTCATTTCGTAAAAATGTATCATAGCAATCTATAATCGTCTCTTTATCGTGAAGACCGCTGCGAAGCCCAGAAAGCGGATCTGCAAGAATCGGATAACCATATGCTTTTGAAAAAGCCACGACAGCTTCTGCAATATTTGGATGACTATCATCACCACATACAATAAGCCCCTTTTTCATATGCGAAAGGCGCTCTCGTAAAGATGCTGCATATTCATCCGTCACCGCTATTTTCCCTTGATGAACGGTTGTTTCGTATTCTCCGCGGCCTTTTTCCCATAAATTTTCTAAAGAGAAATTCGGAATTAACGGCTCGCGAATCGGAAAGTTTACATGAACGGGTCCTTTCGGCGTTTGTAATGCCGCTGCTATCCCTCGTCCCGCTGTCATCCGTGCATATCGATACATTGGTTCTGCTGCTTCTGGAAGTGCCATTTCAATAAATTGTTTTACAAACGAACCGAACAAATGAAATTGATTCATTGCTTGCGGTGCACCAATATCTCGCAATTCATGCGGACGATCCGCTGTCAGTACGAGAAGCGGGATGCGCGAATGAAATGCTTCGCATATAGCTGGATAATAGTTTGCTGCCGCTGTGCCTGATGTACATAATAATGCAACAGGGCGTTTTTTTGCCTTCGCAATGCCAAGAGCAAAAAAGGCCGCTGATCTTTCATCCACGTGTAAATATGTGCGGATTTGTTCATGCTGCGTCATTAATAAGGCAAGCGGCGTTGACCGTGAACCCGGGCTAATGACAACATCCTGCACATGCAGGCGCGCCAATTCATCAACAAACGCGCCTAAGTAATACGATAATGCTTCTATATGATTGCTCATCTAGATAGTCCCTCCAAAGCAGAAAGCATCGGCTTAAATTTCAGCCTTGTTTCCTCATACTCTAAATGCGGCTTTGAATCAATGACAATGCCGCATCCAGCAAATAACGAAGCTTGTTTACCAGACAATAATCCGCAGCGAAGTGCTACGGCAAATTCTCCGTTTCCTTGCTCATCAACCCAGCCCATTGGCGCTCCGTATAACCCGCGATCTAATAGCTCTACTTCACGAATCAATTTCAGCGCTTCTTCTCGCGGTGTTCCTCCAAGAGCTGGTGTTGGATGAAGTTCTTCAATCATCGATAATAAATCACCATTTCCATTTGCTTGTACTGGTGTATATAGATGAAGTAAATTTTTCGTCTTCAATAATTGCGGTTCATATGGAATATCGACCGTTTCACAATGCCTTGTTAACACACTGCGAATCATGTTTACAACATAATCATGCTCTGCTAAATTTTTCTCATCATGCAAAAGTTCATATCCATTCTCTTTCGTTTCCTCTTCTGAAGCACCTCGTCCAATCGAACCGGCAAGACACATGGATGTATATGTTTCTCCCTCTTTACGAAGAAGCCTTTCTGGCGTTGCTCCTAAGAAGCACGTTCCTTTATAATCAAACGCAAATACATAACAATCCGGTTGACCTATACGAAGTGCTGCCAAAACAGAAGCCGAATCAACATCTTTATCCATAACAAGTTGCATCTCACGAGCTAACACAACTTTTTGAACAGCCCCTCGCTTCATTTCTTCCTGCACTTGTTCAATTGCTTGCAGCCATTTCTCGGGCTCTACTTCTACTTTCGAAAGAATGGTCACATGCTCTTCCACGAAGGAATGCTTGCTTTGCTGCAACAATTGCTCCTCAGCGTTTTGCAATTCCTCATAAATCTTTTCTGCACAATCATTTCCAGAAACAAAACGGTTCACTGTTAACCATGCCTTTTCATTCTTTACCGTTAACAAAAAAGCTGGCAATTGCAGTGTTGTATCGTGAAATGACTTCCATAAATCTGTTCTTTCTTTTCGTGGATCAAAAGCAAAACCACCAAATAAAAGCGGCCCTGTTCCAAATTCGTAAGTATCACGATGAATTACTGCTTCGTCTTTCAATCGCGCCCACTCTTGACGAGCATTTTGAAAGCGCTTATCAGAAGAATTTGCTATAGTAAAGGCAGAACCTACTCCAGCGAAGATAACGTGCTGCGATGGATCTGCAAAATAACATCTGTCTCTATATCCAAATTGTGTTCCTGCTGCATAAAAAAGGAGTGGATCAACCCATTCCACTTGCTTCACAAAACTAACGAGTACTTGCCCGTCAGCTGCGCGCTGAATCGCAGTAAGAATCACATCTTTTACATCATGTTGTTTCGTTTGAATCACACAGTCTCCCCCCTATGGGCGAAAAATAGTCATAAATACGCTTGATTTTAAGATACACCTCAAACGAAAGGTGTGTCAATGTTTAGCATTTCTGAGAAAATCCGAGCATATTCCTAGAAAATAAACGTTGACACTATATGATGCTTTTCCTACACTTAATTGTGTACTTTTTGTGTACGTGTTCTGCTCTAATGGGCAGTAAGAACTCATTTTTATTTTATATAACAAACAGATAGGAGGATTCCATATGGAAGTAAAAACTGAAACGAATTCCTCTTCCATGCAGCCAAAGCCAAGTAAACAAACGGGCTGGCGTATTTGGTGGAGTTTATTACGTCCTCATACATTAACTGCAGCTTTTGTTCCCGTCTTTATTGGAACAACTTATGCTATGCATGTTGAAGGTATTAGCAAAATAAATCTTCCTCTTTTCCTTAGCATGCTTCTTGCTTGCCTTCTCATTCAGGCAGCAACAAACATGTTTAACGAATACTTCGATTATAAAAGAGGGCTTGATCATGAAGGATCCGTTGGGATTGGCGGTGCGATCGTTCGCGATGGTATTCAGCCGAAAACAGTATTAAACTTAGCGTTTGGATTCTTTGGCATCGCAATTTTATTAGGAATTTACATTTGTATGAGCTCCAGCTGGTGGCTTGCGGCAATCGGTCTTATTTGTATGGCTGTTGCCTACTTATATACAGGCGGTCCAATTCCAATTGCCTATACACCTTTTGGAGAATTAACAGCAGGATTATTTATGGGTGTTATTATTATTGGAATTTCCTTCTTTATTCAAACTGGAACTGTAACATCAGAAGTTATATTACTATCCATTCCAAACGCCATTTTAATTGGAGCCATTCTACTTGCCAATAATATTCGCGATTTAGATGGCGACAAAGAAAACGGACGAAAAACATTAGCCATTTTAGTCGGACGAAACAATGCAATTAGTGTGTTAGCATCCATGTTTATCATTTCTTATATATGGACGATTGCCCTTATTATTGTCGGTATTGCCTCACCGTGGATGCTCGTAGTCTTTCTAAGCGTTCCAAAAGCATTTAAAGCAACAAAAGGTTTTATCGGAAAGAGCATCCCAATGGAAATGGCACCTGCGATGGTTGCAACAGCAAAAACAAATACAATTTTTGGATTTTTAATGGGAATTGGGTTATTACTTGGATATTTCCTATAAGAAAAGCGCAAGTGTAAAAGCACTTGCGTTTTTTTATGGTACATTCATGTTATATATTGTCGAATCGTCTTTATCCCGCATGAACGGGCAGTAAGTGTTGAATTGGAATACAGTTTAACGTATTTCCGAAAGAAGTCCCCATCTTCAAGCGCGTGACGGGCAAAAGCCCAGCGGTAAGGTGGGGGTGAATTTCGGTTAGGCATAGCCTAACTGATTTGTAAGAACTGCCAATTGTTCGTATGGTGTATACGTTCCATATCTGACATCTTCACTTGCTTATAGGATTTAGAAGAGTTTTGTATATATTGTCCATGTATATCTTGTACGTATACCATTTTTCCTGTAAATCCTGTCACAAATCCTACTTGTCCAAATACCCTTACTTTATCACCTAAATAGATTCCATCTATATGTGGTGTATTTTTCTTGTTCCGTTTTGCACTTGTATTCTTTGTTTTCCTTCCTTTTCTTGCGGTTGCTTCATGCAGGGAGCGTTTTTTCTTTCTGAATTGCTTAATGCGAAACTCACCGCTTTGATCATATTCTTGTAGTTGTGTTGGATGGGTAATCGCAATGGCGTCATTTACATGTGTTTTTGATAAACCCAATTCTTTTCGCTTTGGGGTGGTGTAACTGCCGTACGTAATGTCACAATCTAAACGAGTCATGATTTGTAAACGCAATATATTCATAAAAGCAGTCTCTTTATATTGTTTTGGTTTTTCGAAACTGTGTTTGATTTTTCCTTGATGAAATTGTTGATGGCATTCATCGTGCACTGTTACAAGATTATCTGCCATATCTGAACCGCCATTGCATCGTTCAATGATATGATGCGTATGCAAAATGCCACCTTTCTTCTTACAAATTTGACAGGTGTAATTGTCTCTTGCGAATATATAATATCTCGTATTCCAAAACCCAAAGGTATCTCCTTGTTGGTATTCTGTTCCTTGTATATCGGGATTTTTTAGCTTTTGTGCATCAAATTTCCCTACTTCGACGATGACTTTTGGAGATGGTAATAACGAGCGAAATATTTCAATCCAATGAATTTGGTTATCCACTCTGCTTTGAATCGATGGCGGCAACCATCCTTCTTTCTTTTTCCGATTGAGAAAACGTGCTTTTCGATATCTTGTTTTTCGTTGTCTTCTACCTCTGCGTAATGTAGCTCTCAGTGTAAGATTTTCTTTGACGTCCTGGCGTACCTCAATGGTTCCTTTTGCTAGCACTTTGTCTTCAGTGGTAATCGCAATGCCGATATGCTTTGCTCCGCTGTCAACACCGATTGTGACGGGTTGCACCGCTTCACCTGTGGCATATTGTAATTGAATTGTAAACGGAGTGTAGCCAATAACCTTTGCTTTTCCTTGTTTGAGAAGAATCCGTGCCTTACGATGACTGCAAGGCATGAGCGGTTCTCCTCTTAAATTCTTGACAAATACACGCATGTTTTGCCCCTCCTAAGAGTTTGTTTCCCTTCGCCAATGTTTGTAGGTGTTGGCAACTTCTTGGATAAGAAGTCTTGTGGTTGACCGTTCCTTCCCAATCAGAACTGTTACAGAGCCACCATAGAGCCAAGAACTAGGGAATCATTCTTGGGTATGCAACCTACGAACGGAGTCTATAAAGGACTAAGGCTAGACAACCAGGGCTTTTTACAAGCCCCCACTTCAAAATGCGTTAGCGTTTAAGTGGTGGGTAGTTGACCATTCCTTCCCAATCAGAACTGTTATAGAGCCACCATAGAGCCAAGAACTAGGGAATCATTCTTGGATATGCAACCTACGAACGGAGTCCACGAAAGACCGAGGCTAGACAACCAGGGCTTTTTTCAAGCCACCACTTCAAAACGTGTTAGCGTTTAAGTGGTGGGTAGTTGACATCCACACATGATTGTTTTCATTAACTATCTTCCTTTAAATAATGGTTGGGTCTTTTCTAAAAATGATTTAGTTCCTTCTCTGAAGTCCTCGGTGGACGCTATCAAACCGAAATAATCTGCACCGAGAAGTGCAGACTCTTCTAAAGTTAAATTACCTCCCCGATGAATTGCCTCCCAAGTCATTTTTACTGCGATAGGAGACTGAGACAGAATTTCTAAAATAAGCGTTTCTACTTCTGATAATAATTTATCGGGTTCAACAATCCTATTAATTAGTCCTATTCTATAAGCTTCGTCTGCGCTTATCACGTTTCCGGTGAGCAATAGCTCTGTAGCACGCCCCTTACCTATAAGTCTGGGCAGTCTCGTAGTTCCTCCAAAACCGGCAACAGCTCCAATACGGACTTCAGGATGTCCTAATCTAGCATGATTAGCACAAACACGGAGCGTACAGGATTCAGCTAACTCAAGTCCGCCTCCCAGTGCGAAGCCGTTGATGGCAGCAACAACTACTTTCCCTAATGACTCAATTTTATTAGTAACTGTAACAGCTAACTGAGCTAAATCTCGTACTTCTAGCGGAGTGGCTTTATTGAGAAACTGAATGTCAGCACCTGCGGAAAATGCCTTTTCTCCGGCACCGATGATTATCACTGCCTTTATACTTGAATCAGTTTTAACCCTGTCCAAGACGGACGAAAGTTGTTCAAGAACATCTCGGTTTAACGCATTTAGTGCTTCCGGTCTGTTTAGTGTAATTCTTGCGATACCATTTTCTTCAGTGTAGAGGACGACATTTTTATTTAACATCTTAATCCCTCCAATAGTTTGGTGTACCGACACAAAAGGTTGCCTTCCTTGAAACACCTTTCAATATTAGATGTTCTTACATAAAAACCCTCTTCAGACAAAAATATTTAAAGAAGAAAAATTTCGCAATTTTTTTATGTCGCGACTTTATTTGAAATATCGCATCTATTTTATAAACATCGTGACTTTATTTTAAGCCCACAGTAAGACCCCTACTGATGGGAGTTTCACTCTATATTATGTTGAACCGCCGATATATTAACGTATTATTTTTCATAATTCCTGTAATTGAGCTCATACTACTTAAAGAAACCGAATTGTAGGAAGGTGGATTTTATGCTAACTCCACAACAAATGGATCATTTTCAATCTGTACTACAAAAACAAAAACAAGAGCTTGAACAAACGCTGCAAAATCATGAACATCGAGGGCAAGCTTCTGAACGTGATTCAGTTGGCGAACTCTCTGCGTATGATAATCACCCTGGAGACATGGGAACAGAATTGTATGAACGTGAAAAAGACTTAGGGTTAGTTGAATTTTGGCATAAACAACTTACGGATGTAAAGCATGCCCTGCAAAAAATAGAAGCTGGAACATACGGGATTTGCGAAGTATCGGGTGAACCAATTCCACTTGAACGTTTAGAAGCAATGCCGACTGCAACAACTTGTATCGAACATACACATAATAAACTAATCCTTGGTGCGCGTCCTATTGAAGAAGAACTTATTGAGCCTCCTTTTGGTAAATATGATATGGATAGTGCTGTTGGTTATGATGCTGAAGATGCTTGGCAAGATGTTGCTTTATATGGAACGTCAGAAACTCCTGCTGATTTAGAGCGCCGCGACTCTAAAAATTTTAATGAGATGTATGTAGATGCAGAGGAACCGCGCGGATATGTTGAGGATTTTGAAAACTTTATTGGAACAGATATGTACGGAAAAAACGTACAAGTATATGCCACAGAAGCACATGAAGAATATGAACAAATGCTAGATGACTACGAAAAAAGAACCTTTAACGGCGAACTTTCTTCAGATGAGTCAAGTTCAAAACCATAAAGTGAAACTTCCATCGGAGTGCCTTTTCTCCGATGGTTAGTTGAACCAATCGGGTTCTTAGGAACAGTTTCTTCCCTGTATCTCTTACACCTTTACTGTTCCTTTGAGCGGGATAAAAAAAAGAAACATTCCTTATTCAGGAATGTTTCTTTTGCCTTCATTACTTTTTAGTAACGTTAGCAGCTTGAGGTCCGCGGTTACCTTCAACGATTTCGAAAGAAACTTCTTGACCTTCTTCTAAAGTTTTGAAGCCTTCGCCTTGAATTGCAGAGAAATGTACGAATACATCTTCGCCACCTTCAACTTCGATGAAACCAAAACCTTTTTCGCCGTTAAACCATTTTACTTTTCCTGTTTGCATTGCATGTACCTCCTAAATAAAAAGAAATCTATCTATTGGAAACTACATACAAAGGTCGAGATAAACATCATGATTTCCTCACAAGCTAATGCTTTGAAACAAACACGCTTTATTTCCGTACCACATTATGCAGCTCAATAGTTCTTTTACTATATCATGCCCGAAATAAAACGTCAAATAAAACAGAAATATCTTTTTGAAAATTAACAAAACTTGTATTTTCTATTTGAAGATGTTTCGGTACAATATAAATACGGATATACATATTTATAATTGAGGTGAAACCATGAAAGCACATGAGATCGAATACAAATTATACGGCGATGATATGCAGTTTGTTGAAATTGAGTTAGACCCGCAAGAGAGCGTAGTTGCTGAAGCCGGTGCTATGATGATGATGGAAGACAATATTGAAATGGAAACAGTATTTGGTGACGGTGCTGCACAAACAGGTGGATTTTTCGGCAAGCTTGTCGGTGCTGGGAAACGTCTCGTGACAGGTGAGAGCTTATTCATGACTGTATTTACAAATACAGGACATGAAAAACGTCATGTTTCATTTGCAGCTCCGTATCCTGGGAAAATTATCCCTGTTGATTTAACTGAGTATCGCGGGAAAGTAATCTGCCAAAAGGATTCTTTTCTATGTGCTGCAAAAGGTGTTTCTGTCGGCATTGAATTTACAAAAAAACTTGGTAGCGGCTTCTTCGGCGGCGAAGGATTTATTATGCAAAAACTTGAAGGTGACGGCCTTGCTTTCATGCATGCCGGCGGAACAGTTTATAAGCGTGAGTTAAAACCAGGAGAAAGATTAAAAATTGATACTGGTTGCCTCGTTGCAATGACACAAGATGTTGACTATGATATTCAATTTGTTGGTAATGTAAAAAGTGCAATCTTCGGTGGTGAAGGCCTATTCTTCGCAACATTACAAGGACCGGGAACGGTTTGGGTTCAATCTTTAACATTAAGCCGCTTAGCACAGCGCATCGCTGGCCCAGGAGCAAAAAATTCCGGAGAAGGCAGTATTCTCGGTGGACTTGGACGCATTCTGGATGGCGACGAGTAAAGTTTTACTAACCAACCGGGCTCTTACGGGCAGTTTTACTCCCCGCTCTTCTCTATCCTTTACTGCCCGTTAGTGCGGGGTAAAGTGAAACTTCCATCGGGAGTGCCTTTCTCCGATGGTTAGTTGAACCAATCGGGCTCTTACGGGCAGTTTTACTCCCTGCTCTTCTCTATCCTTTACTGCCCGTTAGTGCGGGGTAAGTAAAAGAATGAAATCCATATCCTCCTCATATATTGAATTATATTTCATCATGAGGAGGACTTTTCTATGCCAACTTCTGTATCCTTTCATAAGGATACCGCTGTGTTGTTAGCTACATGCTGCGAGCTAACATATGAGCAATATAAGCAAAATGGCATTTTCACCATTCCCGAAGGTTTTCGATATATACAAGGCTTTCAGGCAAAAGCCATTCAAACAACAACTTGGTTTGGATTTATTTTAGAATCAGAGGATCAAATTATTGTAGCCTTTCGCGGGACACAATCCGACCGTGATTGGATGGCCGATTCGATAGTCCAACAAAAACCATATCCATTTACTGCAAATAGCGGCAATGTTCATAGCGGCTTTCTTTCTATTTACGAATCATGTAGAGATACAATAATGGACACCCTCGTTTCCCTATCTTCTCATAAAGCACTTTTTGTTACTGGACATAGTTTAGGAGGAGCCCTTGCTACCCTGCACATACTAGACGCCCGTGTAAACACTTCATTCTCTCATTACACTCTCTACAATTTCGGCTCCCCGAAAGTCGGAGATATTGCCTTTCGAAATTATTATAAAATGCAAGTGGCCAACAGCTTTCGCTTCGTAAATTTATTTGATGTCGTCCCGCTTCTTCCTCCTCGTAAAGTACAATTTGAAGAAAATAAATGGGAATATTCTCATATTCATCGCAGTATGACCTTTACGAAAAATATGAATTCCATTACAAAAAACCATCACATTACAACTTATAAAACGTCAATTGCCACTCTTTTTTAAAAGGTCTATATTGGAGACCGAACATAGTAAAAGCTATCGTTACATTCTTTCTAGTTATGCTTGTTGTTTTTACAGGTTTCTTTACATTTTCGTACTTTGCTACAACAGAATACGATGGACACGGTATATTATATGCACCGTTCTATCCTACTTCTGCCACAAAGTAAAACGACTTGAAATGTTTACAAGTCGTTTTTTTCGTTTTCCTTTAGTGAACAATTGTTCCGTTTCTCGAAACTATTTAGATGAAACTCTACTTTCTTTTACCGCGCTCGCATGCCCTCTGCGATTCTCCAAATATCACGACTGTACTGTAAGATTGTTCGGTCACTTGCGAAATGACCAGATTTCGCAATATTAACAGTACTCATTTCAAGCCATTTTTTTCGATTCTCATATGTTCTTCCAACTTTTTCTTGCACATCTGCATACGGTGCAAAGTCCCGGAGAACAAAATATTCATCATTTTGAATAAGAAGGGAATCGAAAATAGCTTCAAACTCATCACCCGCATCCTCAAAAAAGCCATTTGTCAGCTGATTGACGACTTTTTGAATGCGCATATCATGATGATAATAATCGCTAGCACGGTATCCGCCATTTTGATAATAATGTAGTACTTCTTCTGCAGTTAAACCGAAAATAAAAATAGCATCATTTCCAACAGTTTCTTTTATTTCAACATTAGCACCATCTAGCGTACCAACCGTTATCGCACCGTTCATCATAAATTTCATATTTCCGGTTCCTGATGCTTCTTTACTTGCAGTTGAAATTTGTTCACTCACATCTGCCGCTGGAAAAATATCTTCGGCAAGAGAAACGCGATAGTTTTCTAGAAAAATAACTTTCATATATTGACTTACATACGGATCATCATTCACTTTTCGGGCTAATTCATTTATAAGTTTAATAATCTTTTTCGCATAATAATAACCAGGCGATGCCTTTGCACCAAAAATAAATGTACGCGGATAAAAGGAAAAACTAGAATCTTCTTTTAAACGATTGTACAAATATAAAATATGCAGCACATTTAATAATTGCCGCTTGTATGCATGTAGCCGTTTTACTTGCACATCAAAAATAGAATATGGATCAACAACAATACCTGTTTGTTTTTCAATCCGCTTCATTAACAATTCTTTTCGCACTTGTTTTACATTATGAAGCGCATCTTGAAATGCTGCATCATACTTATAATTCCCTAAAGTTTGCAGCTGATCTGGCTCCTTCACCCAATCTGTTCCAATTGTTTCACAAATTAATTTTGACAGCTGCGGATTTGCTTTTAATAACCAGCGCCGATGCGTAATTCCATTCGTCTTATTATTGAATTTCTCTGGATAAAACTCATAAAACAATCGCATCTCTCGCTGCTTTAATATTTCCGTATGAATGTTAGCAACACCGTTTACACTATGACTGCCAACGATTGCTAAATGTGCCATCTTCACAAGCCCATGAGCGATAATCGCCATATTTTCAATACGATTCCACTCATACGAATACCGCTCCCATAAATCACGACAAAAGCGCTCATTAATTTCTTGTACAATCATATAAATGCGCGGTAATAACGGCTCAAAAATATGAATCGGCCACTTTTCTAACGCTTCAGATAAGGTTGTATGGTTTGTATAAGAAATCGTATGTCTTGTAATATACCACGCATCCTCCCAGCTCATCTTTTCTTCATCAAGCAAAATACGCATTAATTCCGGAATCGCTAAGACAGGGTGCGTATCATTAATATGAATGGCAATTTTCTCATGCAGATTGCGCAGCGTGCCATTTCGTTCACGATGCAACCGAACAATAATTTGTAAGCTAGCAGACACAAGAAAATATTGCTGTTTCAAACGAAGTATTTTTCCTTCATCATGCGTATCATCTGGATATAAGAACTCCGATACTGCTTCCGTTTCCCGTTTATATTTCAATACATCCTTGCAGTTTTGGGGAAATAGAACCGGCTCTGCACTCCAAAGACGCAGTGTATTTACAGTATTTGTCTGATAGCCGACAACAGGTACATCATACGGTACAGCCATAATTGTTTCCGCATTTATATGCCGAAATTCAAGACGTTCATTTGACTGAAATGTATCAACTTGTCCCCAAAAGCTAACTTCCACAGCTTGATCATGCCTTCTTACTTCCCAAACATTCCCGTGACGCAGCCATTGCTCCGGCAGCTCGATTTGATAACCATCCACAATTTTTTGATCAAACAAACCGTGCTTATAGCGAATACCGCACCCGTGGCCTGGCAAATTTAATGAAGCAAGAGAATCAAGAAAACAGGCCGCCAAACGACCAAGACCGCCATTTCCAAGTCCAGCATCTGCTTCAATTTCTTCAAGGTCTTGTAAGTAAATCCCAAGTTCTTCTAATCCTCTCTCGCATACATCACGTATTCCCAAGTTTAAGACATTACTTCCTAATAAACGCCCTAATAAAAACTCAATCGATAAGTAATACATTTGCTTTTGATTGTCTGTCCGATATCGTTCATTCGTCTCAATCCAGCGCTGACTAATATATTCACGTACCATATGTCCGAGCGTATTATATTGATCTTGCACAGTCGAATCTTTAAAACTTTTACCATACATCGTTTCTAGCTTTTCTAAAAAAGCAGCTTTAAAACTCTCTGTACTCGAAAACATCTCTCTCACCTCTTCCAAAATGAAACTACCAGCAGTGGATTTCCCGCTGCTGGTTAGCCCTCCCAATCCGGTTCTAACGAATGAATCCTTCACACATAAAACCCGTTCAGTGAAACATGTATCAATTACGCTTTCCTACTGATGATGAACAAAAAGAATCGGTTGCTTATCATCAATCTCCTGTTGTTCCTCATGAGATTGTGGTTCCTCATTTGATTCGAATAAGCTTTCATAAAGCTCCTTATACTTACGTGCGGACTGCTTCCAGCTATAATCCTCTGTCATTGCTCGTTTCACAAGAGACTGCCATACCTGTTTGTCATGATAATAGTGCAGTGCACGCTGCACCGTATGCAGCATATCGTGCGCATTGAAGTTCGTAAAACTAAAACCATTTCCTTCATTTATAGCTTCATTGTATGATTGAACTGTATCATTTAAACCGCCTGTTTCCCGCACAATTGGAATCGCTCCGTATGCAAGGGCAATTAACTGTCCAAGGCCGCATGGCTCAAATAAAGATGGCATTAGAAACAAATCTGTCCCGGCATACACTTGATGTGCCAGCCCTTCATGAAATCCGATATACACTTTCACTTTATCTGGATATTCATATGCCATTTGTTCAAAAAACTGTTCATATTCTTTATCGCCCGATCCAAGTACAATAAATTGCACATCTTCTTGCATCATTTCATGAAAAACATGACGCACTAAATCTAATCCTTTTTGCTGCGTTAAACGTGTAACCATCGCAATAATAGGTGCCTCTTCTTTTTCTGGCAATCCAAAATAACGCTGTAATGCACGTTTATTATCTCTTTTTTTATGAAGTGAATTTGCATCATACATTGCCGCTATCGTTTTATCATTCTTCGGATTGTACAAAACATCATCAATTCCATTTACAATTCCAACAAGTTTATCGTTATATTTACGCAATAAACCGTCTAACTTCTCTCCGAAAAATGGATATTGAATTTCTTCTTTATATGTCGGACTTACCGCTGTAATCATATCAGAGGCGATAATTCCGCCTTTCATGAAGTTGATGTTTCCGTAAAACTCAAGCTGTTCACTATGAAAATACTCATTGCCAAGCTCCAATAAGTCATCCATAACAATGCGCGGAAACACGCCTTGAAACTGCAAGTTATGAATCGTAAAGACTGTCTTTATCTTTTCGTATAATGGCTGATCACGATATTTTTCACGTAATAAAAAATTTGCCATCGCTGTATGCCAATCATGACAATGCAGAACATCTACTTCAAAATCTATATGCGGAATGCATTCTAATACCGCCTTTGAGAAAAATGAAAAACGTTCGCCATCATCATAATGACCATATAGTGAATCGCGTTTAAAATAATATTCATTGTCGATAAAATAATACGTAATTCCTTCATGCTCCATTTTCAAAATACCGCAATATTGATTACGCCAACCAAGCTGAACCGTAATCACTTTATGAAGCACACATTCTTTTCGTACATGCTCTGGAATTAAACTATAGTACGGAAGCATAACACGCACGTTCATTCCAAGTTTTTGCAATGCCTTTGGAAGTGCTCCAGCTACATCTGCTAATCCACCCGATTTAATAAATGGTAAACATTCTGATACTGCAAATAAAATATTCACTGCGATTGTCTCTCTGCAGCAGCAAGCATAGGCAAACTATGCTTACCTATGCCATGCCTGCAGATTCCTCCTCTCAATTTTCAAATATACATCTTAGTAGATCGTTATATTACTGCTTTGTATTGTTCCTTTCTCTACAACAAATGGAGAATGTGCTCCGCCTGTTAACGTCGTTCCATCTTCAATCTTTACATCCTTATCAATAATTACACCATCTAGTATACAATTCTCTCCAATTTGGCTCTTTTGCATAATAATACTGTTACGAACAATCGAACCTTTTCCAATCTTTACAGAACGAAAGACAACGCTATTTTCTACTTCTCCCTCAATAATGCTGCCATTCGCAACCATCGCGTTATGTACACTCGCGTTTTTTCCGTACCTTGTTGGCGGCTCATCCTTTACTTTCGTAAAAATCGGCGTTTCTTTCTTAAACACTTGCTTCCAAATATGCGGCTGCAGTATTTCCAAGCTATGTTTATAGTAACTTTCAATTGAATCGATTACCGCCACATAGCCAGTATGCTCATAACTTTCAATATGCAATGATGTGTTTCGTTTTTCTTTTACAACATCAATTAATCTATAATATCCCATGTCTTGATACGTCTCAAACAAATGTAATAATAACTCCTTCTTTAATACATATGTCTGAAGTGACTCACCTTGGTGACATACTTCTGTAATATCTGCCTCTGTGTATAAGTGACGGTCTAATACCGCTTGGAAATCAAGCGCTGTTACAACATGACTGTTTGTAATGACAACATACTGCTCTTTACTACGTAAAAAGTAATCAATATGTCTGCTAAAATGAGCAAATGTACCAAACTCATCTTGATCACATTGACAATTTGGAGGAAATAAAAATAAACCATCACGTTTTCGATCTAAGTCCCACTGTTTTCCAGAACCGAGATGATCCATGAGTGAACGATTTTTATGACTTGTGAAAATGGCTACACTATGAATATGAGAATTTACCATATTGGAAAGCATAAAATCTATTAAACGGTAACGCCCAGCAAACGGCAATACCGCCAATGATCGATGATTTGTTACTTGTTGTAGTGATGGAAAATTCTCTGTTGCATTAATAATTCCTAACATTGATTCTCTCACTCATCTCATCCCCTTTTCGTCACGCTCTAACAGACAGTAAAATTATCACCGTAACCTTCCATAAACTCAAAGAAGATAGGAATAGAATCACTATCCGTAAAAGCTCCGATTGTTTCCGCTAACTATTTGTGAAGGGATTAAGCTCCCCTTGCTAATCATTAGTTTTACTTCATTTAATTTTCCTCTGCAATTAATACAACGTCTTCAATATTTCGTTCCGGACGAATGATTGCTCCATCTTCAACGACCATCCCTGGCCCAACAATGGCACGCTCAATCACAACATTCTTTCCAATTCTGGCATCTGGCATAATAACTGAATCTACAACCTTGCTGCCTTCCTCCACGATTACCCCTTGAAACAATACAGAATGCTGCACATCACCTTCTACAACACAACCTTCGTTAATTAACGATTCTTCCACTTTAGCTGACGGTGCAATATATTGAGGCGGCTGGTTCGGGTTAACAGAACAAATTCGCCAATCACGGTCATATAAGTTGAGTGATGAATCTTCGCGAAGCAAATCCATATTTGCTTCCCATAAGCTCTTCACTGTTCCAACGTCTTTCCAATACCCGCTAAATGGATACGCAACAAGCTTTTTCCCTTCATCCAATAAAAGCGGAATCACATCTTTTCCAAAATCATTACTAGATTCTGGATTTCTTGCATCCATTTCTAAATACTCTTTTAAAATAGCCCAATTAAAAATATAAATGCCCATTGAAGCTAGATTGCTTTTTGGAAACTGCGGCTTTTCTTCAAACTCAACAATTTCCATCTCTTCATTCGTATTCATAATGCCAAAGCGGCTCGCTTCATCCCACGGTACTTCAATAACAGAAATAGAGACATCTGCTTCTCGTTCCATGTGATGATCGAGCATTTTTGCATAATCCATCTTATAAATATGATCGCCAGATAAAATGAGAACATATTCCGGATCATACTGCTTTAAATAATTCAAATTTTGATAAATGGCACTTGCCGTTCCTGTATACCATTTCACTCCAGAAGACTCTGCATAAGGCGGGAGTACAGTAACTCCTCCATTTACACGGTCTAAATCCCATGCATCTCCAATACCGATATAACTATGCAATTCTAACGGCTGATATTGTGTTAAAATCCCCACTGTTTCAATACCAGAATTCGCACAGTTACTTAATGTAAAATCAATAATGCGATATTTACCGCCAAATGGAACAGCTGGCTTCGCTAAATTTTTTGTTAAGGCGCTTAAACGACTACCTTTTCCCCCTGCTAATAACATTGCTACGCACGTCTGCTTTTGTACCATCTTGTTTACTACTCCCCTTTCGTGTTTTCACCGGCCGTAAAATTGAAATTCCAAATGGTGGTATTGTCATTTCAACATGAGCAAGCTGATTATGATAAGGTTCCATAATCGCTTTTAATCGCTTCTTATTGATTTGTCCCGAACCGCCGTATACAGAACTATCACTATTTAAAATTTCGTTATAATAGCGAAATGCTGGTACGCCAACTTTATAGTTTTCATACACCGCATTTGTAAAGTTACAAACGATAACGAGAACATCCTCTTCTCTCTCCCCTTGGCGAATAAACGAAAAAATACTTTGCTCACGGTTATCCGCATCAATCCACTGAAAACCCTTTTCTGTGTGATCAAGCTGCCAAAGCGGCTTAGAGCGCTTATACAATGCTATGAGCTCCTTAAAGTAATCATGCGTACGATCATGCATTTCAAAATCATGTAAGCCCCAATCTAAATCTTCAAGGTCTTTCCATTCGTCATATTGTCCAAACTCGCCGCCCATAAAGAGCAGCTTCTTACCCGGATGTGTAAATAAATAGCCATACAATAAACGAAGCTGAGCAAACTTGGACCAATAATCACCCGGCATTTTATTTAATAGCGACTTTTTCCCGTGTACAACTTCATCATGCGATAACGGTAAAATAAAATTCTCAGAATACGCGTAAAGCAGTGAAAATGTTACTTTGTCATGAATATATTTCCGATACTCCGGCGCACATTCCATATATTTTAAAATGTCATTCATCCAGCCCATATTCCATTTATAATTAAAACCAAGTCCACCTTCGTATGTCGGTGCAGTTACGAGCGGCCATGCTGTTGAATCTTCCGCAGTCATTAAGAAAGTTGGATCTTCCGCAAATACTGCTTCATTCAGCTGTTGCAGGAATAATACAGCATGTTCATTACTTTCCTGCCCCCCATTTCGCTCCCAATATAGCATGTTAGCAACCGCATCAACGCGAAAGCCGTCGATATGATAATACTTCATCCAAAACAATGCATTCGAAATGAGAAAATTTCGTACTTCTTGTTTTCCTAAATCAAAGTTCACAGTTCCCCATACGTGATTTTCTTGTACATCAAGATCTCTATATTCATACGTTGGTTCTCCATCAAACAAATAAAGCCCATGAGCATCTTTACAAAAATGCCCTGGTACCCAATCTAAAATGACACCGATCCCATATTTATGACATTCATCGACAAAATACATAAAATCCTGCGGTGCTCCGTATCTACTTGTCGGTGCATAATATCCAGTCCCTTGATATCCCCAAGAACGATCATATGGGTGTTCAATAAGCGGCATAATTTCAATATGAGTAAATTGATGCTCTACTACATACGGAATAAGCTCATCTGCCATTTCTCTGTAAGAGTAAAAAGACTCATCTTCTTTCTTTTTCCATGAACCAAAGTGAAGCTCATAAATTGCTAACGGTTCATTATAAATTGGTTTTCGTTTCTTTTTTTGAAACCACTTCTGATCTTTCCATTTATATCCTTTTATATCATAAACAATGGATGCCGTATTTGGTCGCACTTCAGCATACATTGCATACGGATCAGCTTTTAAAATTGTATGGCCGTTTGAGGCTTCAATTGCATATTTGTACAATTCCAGCTGAGCTACATTTGGTATGAACAAAGACCAAATTCCATCCTCTGTCACTCGCACCATTTTATGAATTTGATTATTCCATTCATTAAAATCTCCCACAATACTCACAGCTTGTGCATGAGGAGCCCATACGGAAAAACGTGTTCCTTGCACCCCATCTTCCTTCGTTAGATGAGCACCAAATATTTCGTAGCTATCGTAAAATTTCTCTTTATGAAACAATAGCATTTTTTCCTCATTACAATTTGTTACAATCACTATGTTCACCTCACAAGATGACAGAATTTTAAATATGTTATTACTATTCTTCGGTAAATAGAAATATCCTTGCGATTTTCTAAAAAAACATACGTTTTTTTCGCGGAAATTCATGGTAATTCCGTAAATTTCAGCTGAAAATATCGAATTTTGACGAATATTCCTTGTAAGCGTTTTATTTTAGAATAATTTTCAAAGTGAAAAGGAGGGGAAATTTTACTGGGATTCATTACTTCCTATTAGAGCAAAATACATATTACATTTAAAGAGTAATTAACTTTCAGCAAAACAAAAAAACCCTTTCCGGCAAAAGGGGATATACAGGGGCTGCCGGAAAGGGGTTTATACAATTTGGATTATAGTACTGGTGCCATAGTTTCTTTTAGCACTTTTACAGAATGATCAAATTTCAATTCTTCTGCTTCATTTAATTCAAGCTCTACAATTTCTCGAACACCTTGACGGTTGATAACTGCTGGAACACCTACGTAAACATCTTGTTGTCCATATTGTCCTTCAAGATATGCAGATACTGTCAATACGCTGTTTTCGTTGTTTAAAATCGCTTTAGTTACACGTAGTAGTGACATACCGATACCGTAGTAAGTTGCACCTTTACGTTGAATAATATGATAAGCAGCATCGCGTACATTCACAAAGATTTCATCTAAATCGCTTTGATTGTACTTTTCATTGTTTGCTAAGATTGTTTCAAGTTTTTGTACACCAACAGTAGCATGGCTCCATACTGGAAGCTCTGTGTCGCCATGTTCACCAATAACATATGCGTGAACGTTACGTGGATCCACATCTAAGTATTCACCTAGCATGTAACGGAAGCGAGCAGAGTCTAAAGTTGTACCAGAACCAATTACACGTTCTTTTGGTAATCCAGATTCTTTCCAAGTTACATAAGTTAAAATATCAACTGGGTTAGTTGCGATTAAGAAGATACCATCAAATCCGCTATCCATGATGCCGCGAACGATTTGTTTAAAGATTTTTGTATTCTTCTCAACTAAATCTAAGCGAGTTTCACCTGGCTTTTGTGGTAATCCAGCAGTGATAACAACAAGATCTGCATCTTTACAATCTGCATAGCTGCCTTTCCAAACTTTTGTTGGAGCTGGAGCAAATGGAACAGCATGGCTTAAATCCATTGCTTCCCCTTCTGCTTTTGCTTCGTTTACGTCAACAAGAACAAACTCTTCAGCTACACCTTGGTTAATCATAGAATATGCATAGCTGCAACCTACAGCTCCTGTTCCTACTAATACTACGCGGTTAATACCTTTTTTCATGGTAAAATCCCCTCTCTATTTTTCATTTCATTATTATTATTATCATTGTCATTTAAGTAAATAATTAAAATACTGATTTTATATTGTTTAACTTCCTTACACACATATTGTAGCACGTTCATTTGTGAATGTATTCACAAATTATGACCTATTTGTGAACTTTTTCACAGATGAGAGAAAATTATAGTATCAGGTGTGAAATCTATCCCAGTTCAAGCGAAACACATTCACATACTAATTCCATCAGAATCATAAAGCGAAACTTCCATCAGTGGGGGTTTTCTTCATCTCCACTGAATGAAAATATTTATATAACTTATATAAGTTGTCCACACCTTTTTTCAGCTTAGAAATATTATATATTGAGTCAAAATTTATTTTGAAAGGAGTTGGTTTATATAAATAAGCATAGAAAATGCGTCTGTGAACAACTAGAAGAATTACAGGTAGGTACAGAAGTAGATATTTTTCTAAATGGAAACTTTATAGATGATGTTACGTTTGTTAACTTTAATCCTGAAAACTTTTGCGCAACTTTCGTATTTACAGAAGGACCCGAAGCAGGAGGAGTACTTCTTGTAGATTGCCGTGATATTCAAGCACTTACAATTGAGGCAAGCTAGTTTATCCCGCATTAACGGGCAGTAATACTCCCACCTCAAAACTCGGCGAAAGCAAAGAAGTTAGGTGGGAGATAAACTGCCCGTAAAAGCCCGATTGGTTCAACTAATAATCAGTGGGGGATGGAGAAAACCCCCACTGATTAAAGTTTCACTTTATAAAAGAGAGCTTTGAAAAAAGCTCTTTTTTATAATTTCAAAATATGCTTCTATATGAATTAAAAAAGAGAGGAAGAGGGAAAGAAACATGTCAATTCTCATAAACTATACTGCTATCCCTAAAATATTTAATCCAAATTTAGTGAAGGACACAGATAAACAACCTTCAAATATAAAAAATAAACAAAAACATTTTGAAGGTATTTGCTGCCTTTTAAACACCTTTAATTTAGGAAAAAAAGTAAACGAAATTTTAGTTAATGGCATACCATTAACCGTTTCAGCTTTCATAGGATTTCACTTTAATACGGGACTTGCTACATTTATAGATGAAAACGGGCGCATTATCTTCGTTAATTGCGAGCGCATTGATGCAATTGTGCTTTAGCATTATTATTTATGGTAAAGTGAAACTAAGATGGAGAATATATTATTCACCAATACAGAACAAATAAAAAAGAGATAGTATTATATGCTATCTCTTTTTTTATGACCCGTACGGGATTCATCCTCCTAATGTACATTTTCAACAACATGAAAAAAGCGATCAAAACATTGACCGCTTCTCTTATTTATTTTTATCGACAGGTTTTTTCCAAATTCCAAGCATAGCTGCTGTGACAATCGCTCCTATTGTAATGGCTAATAAGTACATCATTGGTTTATTCACAAGAGGAACAACAAACAATCCACCATGTGGTGCAGGAAGAGTAATATGAAATGCCATTGTCATAGCACCTGCAATCGCAGATCCTACAACACAGCTCACAATTACACGTAATGGATCAGCTGCCGCAAATGGAATAGCGCCTTCTGTAATAAAGGAAAGACCCATAATATAATTTGTAATACCAGATTTGCGCTCTGCATCCGTAAATTTTCCTTTAAAGAAAGTTGTTGCTAATGCAATTCCAAGCGGCGGAACCATACCACCAGCCATAACTGCAGCATGTGGTCCGAAATTATGAGCAGCAATTGCTGCTAACCCGAATGTAAAGGCAGCTTTGTTGATAGGGCCTCCCATATCCACAGCCATCATACCACCAAGAATGATACCTAATAAAATAGCATTTCCTCCGCTTAATCCGTTTAACCAATGTGTTAAGCCTTTATTTATTGCTACTACAGGATCATTTACAAAAAGAATCATAATCAAACCAGTAATCATAATACCAAAGAGTGGATACAAAAGAACAGGTTTAATTCCTTCAAGTTGTGCCGGTAATACTTGAAAAGCTTTTTTCAAGAGAACGATCACATAACCTGCCAGAAATCCTGCGATTAAACCACCGAGAAATCCAGCCCCAGCTTGTGCTGCTAAATAACCGCCAACCATACCAGGTGCAAAACCAGGCCGATCTGCGATGCTACTTGCAATAAATCCTGCTAACACTGGAACGATAAAGAAAAATGCTCCGTTTCCGCCACCAATTGCCATTAATGTAGAAGCAATTGGCCCTTTTGCATGAATGCCGCCAAAAGCGAATGCCAGTGCGATTAAAATCCCCCCACCAACAACGAATGGAAGCATGTTGGATACACCATTCATTAAATGCTTATAAAATCCTGTGCGTTTTTCTTTTACTTCGCCTTTTTTCACTTCGCCTGTTCCTTGATATATTGGTCCATCTTGTTTAAGTGCGCGATTAATAAGTTCCTCAGATTTCCGTATTCCAGCTGCAACTGGAACCTCAATCACATGCTTTCCTTTAAAACGATTCATTTCAACTTGTTTATCTGCAGCAACGATAATTGCCACCGCATCATGAATCTCTTCTACAGTTAATTCATTTTTTACTCCGGTAGAACCATTGGTTTCTACTTTTATATCAACTCCCATTTCCTTTGCTTTTGATTTTAAAGCATCTGCTGCCATATACGTATGAGCAATTCCTGTAGGACAAGCAGTAACTGCTAAAATTTTTCCTTTTGTATTCGACTCTATAGTATTTCCTCTTTCTTCTTCCTCAGTAATCTCTTTCTCTTTCGCATCAATAAGATTCAATAGTTCCTCTTCTGTTTGCGCTTTCATTATTTTCTGTCGAAAATCCACATCCATTAGCAATGTAGATAGTCGAGAAAGAGTTTCCAAATGAGCATTATTCGCTCCTTCACTTGCTGCAATCATAAAGAATAAATGAGCAGGTTGACCATCGAGAGATTCATAGTCTATACCACTATCTGATTTCGCAAAGCAAATAGCAGGTGTCTTGACCGCAGCTGTTTTTGCATGAGGAATTGCAATCCCTTCTCCAATGCCAGTGGTACTTTGTGCTTCACGAGTTAAAATAGCCTTTTTAAATTGAATTTCATCATATAATCGACCTGCTTGTGCAAGCTTACTTACCATTTCATCAATCGTTTCTTGCTTAGAAGATGCTTGTAATTGTAGAAGAATTGTGTCTTTTTTAAGTAATTCTGTAATTTTCATATAGATCCTTCTCTCCTATAAAGTGAGACTTCCATCAGTGAAGATTTTCTTCATTTCCCCTATCTTCTTCGCTTCTCTCTCAATCTTAAGATGGGTAGCTTACTGCTCGTTAATGTAGGGTAAAGAGTGTACCTCTACTTGCAACAATAGTTCCTCAATTTTTTCTTTTTCACCAAGATCAGAAGAAAATGCTGTTGCGCTCCCAGTAGCAACGCCAAATCGAAATGCTTCTTTTAAATCTCCAGTTTTTTCATATGTTCCTAGAAAACCGGCCACAAGCGAATCACCAGCTCCAACAGAATTCACAACTTGCCCTTTCGGCACATTAGCAAAATATGCATGCTCCTTCGCAAGAAAGAGTGCGCCATCCCCGGCCATTGATACAACAACATGCTCTGCGCCCATTTCAAGAAGCTTCTTACCATATAATGCCGCATCTTGAATACTATGAATTTCTACATCAAATAGCTCGCCTAACTCGTGATGGTTTGGCTTTATAAAGAATGGACGATGCTTTACAACGTCAATCAATGCCTTTCCGCTCGCATCAACAGCTACTTTCACGCCGCGCGCACTGCATTCCTTTGTAATTTCTTTATATAACGATTCTGGCAAAGACGGTGGAATACTGCCTGCCAATAATAGAACATCACCTTCTTGTAAATTGCGTATTTGCTGTATTAAACGATCTAATTGTTCGCTTAAAATAACAGGACCTCTTCCATTTATTTCAGTTTCTTGTCCTGTCTTCAATTTAATGTTAATCCGCGAATCACCATCAACTTCAATAAAATCAGTCGTAATACCCTCTTCTTCTAATTTTTCTTGAATAAAGCGACCAGTAAATCCACCTATAAATCCAAGTGCTTTTGAAGAAACATCAATTCTTTTTAGAACACGGGATACATTAATTCCTTTTCCGCCTGGATACTTCACTTCTTTTTCAATGCGATTTAGCGAATGTAGTGCAAAATTATTTACTTGCACTACATAATCTACAGAAGGATTCAATGTTACAGTGTAAATCATACTGTCACGACCTTTACTAATGTTTTTTTAGCATAAGTAGCTACTTCGTTCTCCCCAATATTAGTTGCAATAATATTCGCTGCTTCGAGCTCTTCAATTTTTGCAAATGATATCTCTGAAAATTTACTGCCATCCGCCAGAACATAACATGAGTTAGAAAGTTGCAGAGCTGTTTTCTTTAGCAATGCTTCCTCAGGATCTGGAGTTGTATAACCGTACACAGGATGAACACCATTTGCCCCTAAAAAACAAAGATCGAATCGATAGCGAAGTAAGCTTTCAAGAGCAGCGCTTCCAATTAACGCTCTTGTATTGCTTTTCATCATGCCACCAAGTAAGTAAGCTCGAATATTGGCTTGAAACAATGCCTCAATATGCATAAGTCCATTTGTCACGACAGTTATATCTTTTCCTTGCAAGAATGGAATCATTTCAAACGTCGTACTTCCGGCATCTAAGTAAATACAATGCCCGTCTTCCACAAGAGATGCTGCATATTGACCAATCGACTTTTTCTCCTGAAGATTTTTGAAGGATTTTTCGTTCATACTCGGTTCTTTTCCCTTTGATTGTAACGGTGAGGCTCCGCCATGAACACGCTTTATATAGTTATTCTCTTCTAAATAAATCAAATCTCTTCGAATCGTCGATTCCGATGATTCAGTTGCAGCAACTAACTCTTGAAGCTTTACAGTTCCTTTTTCTTTCACCAAATCCAAAATAATTTGGTGACGCTCAGGTGTTAACATGCCGTCACCTCCTTCTTACATTCATCATAACGAAAACCCTTTCAAAAATCAATCAAAATAATTCAAAAACAATCACAAAACGTCACGTATAATCCAAAAACAATCACAAATATTTAACATTATACAGAACAGTCGTCATACGCCCATTTATTCATATTCATGCTTGAAAGGCAGTTGCAATGGATGAACAACAGTGGGAGAGTTCAAAAAGAACTACTATCACTTACATTGATACAGTTGTAGGAACAGGCTTTGCAATCGGTCCTAAAATTGGTACACGAGATAACCAACATTCCTATATATCAACACAAAGATTGCATTTCTTGCAGGGCGCATTCAAATGTATTCTGCGCCAGAATTCAACAAATATTTGTTTGAAGACTTTTTAGGAAAGATTACTAATGTTTTTGGTGGTTGTTTGTGGTTGCTTAATGATTTCTTGTATTTTAATTTTGACGTGGGAACTACAAGTAACTTCTATATCATCGAATTATAAAATGGAGTAATTTCAACAACACAAAAAAAGAGATAGCATTATATGCTATCTCTTTTCGTATGACCCGTACGGGATTCGAACCCGTGTTACCGCCGTGAAAGGGCGGTGTCTTAACCACTTGACCAACGGGCCAATTTCTGGCAGAGAAGAAGGGATTCGAACCCTCGCACCGCGTAAGCGATCTACTCCCTTAGCAGGGGAGCCCCTTGAGCCACTTGGGTACTTCTCTATATATGGCTCCGCAGGTAGGACTCGAACCTACGACCGATCGGTTAACAGCCGATAGCTCTACCACTGAGCTACTGCGGAATATGGTGGGCCTAAATGGACTCGAACCATCGACCTCACGCTTATCAGGCGTGCGCTCTAACCAGCTGAGCTATAGGCCCATAGAAAAAGCGGGTGAAGAGAATCGAACTCTCGACCAGAGCTTGGAAGGCTCTTGTTTTACCACTAAACTACACCCGCATAAAAATGGTGAGCCATGAAGGACTCGAACCTTCGACCCTCTGATTAAAAGTCAGATGCTCTACCAACTGAGCTAATGGCTCATTTTGAAATGGTGCCGGCTAGAGGACTTGAACCCCCAACCTACTGATTACAAGTCAGTTGCTCTACCAATTGAGCTAAGCCGGCTTGTATATTTCAAAATGGTGGCTCGGGACGGAATCGAACCGCCGACACGAGGATTTTCAGTCCTCTGCTCTACCGACTGAGCTACCGAGCCTTAATATAAATGGCGGTCCCGACCGGGGTCGAACCGGCGATCTCCTGCGTGACAGGCAGGCATGTTAACCACTACACCACGGGACCATTGGTTGCGGGGACAGGATTTGAACCTGCGACCTTCGGGTTATGAGCCCGACGAGCTACCAGACTGCTCCACCCCGCGATGATAAAAATATTATTTTAGTTAAAATGGAGGAGGTAGAGGGATTCGAACCCCCGCGCGACTCTCGCCGCCTGTCGGTTTTCAAGACCGATCCCTTCAGCCAGACTTGGGTATACCTCCGAGATATATGAAACTTGAGTGGTGGACCTTGTAGGACTCGAACCTACGACCGGACGGTTATGAGCCGTCTGCTCTAACCAGCTGAGCTAAAGGTCCTTTATGGTAGCGGCGGAGGGGATCGAACCCCCGACCTCACGGGTATGAACCGTACGCTCTAGCCAGCTGAGCTACACCGCCATAAATAAAGTATAAGTGGAGCCTAGCGGGATCGAACCGCTGACCTCCTGCGTGCAAGGCAGGCGCTCTCCCAGCTGAGCTAAGGCCCCATTATTTTAAAACTATCGGGAAGACAGGATTCGAACCTGCGACCCCCTGGTCCCAAACCAGGTGCTCTACCAAGCTGAGCCACTTCCCGTTGATAAGCGCGCCCGAGAGGACTCGAACCCCTAACCTTTTGATCCGTAGTCAAACGCTCTATCCAATTGAGCTACGGGCGCATATGGTGCCGAGGGCGGGGGTCGAACCCGCACGGTGGTCACCCACCGCAGGATTTTAAGTCCTGTGCGTCTGCCTGTTCCGCCACCCCGGCATGTCATATTGAAAATTGGAGCGGAAGACGGGATTCGAACCCGCGACCCCAACCTTGGCAAGGTTGTATTCTACCACTGAACTACTTCCGCAAGACATATATGACTTATTCAATTAAAAGTGCGGGTGAAGGGAGTCGAACCCCCACGCCAAAGGCGCCAGATCCTAAGTCTGGTGCGTCTGCCAATTCCGCCACACCCGCATATTGTTTTTTTAAGAAATGGGGCGACTGATGGGAATCGAACCCACGAGTGTCGGAGCCACAATCCGATGCGTTAACCACTTCGCCACAGCCGCCATAATCCTGGTGCCGGCTAGAGGACTTGAACCCCCAACCTACTGATTACAAGTCAGTTGCTCTACCAATTGAGCTAAGCCGGCATTATATGGTGGAGGATGACGGGATCGAACCGCCGACCCCCTGCTTGTAAGGCAGGTGCTCTCCCAGCTGAGCTAATCCTCCATTTGCCTGGCAACGTCCTACTCTCACAGGGACAAAGTCCCAACTACCATCGGCGCTAGAGAGCTTAACTTCCGTGTTCGGTATGGGAACGGGTGTGACCTCTCTGCCATCATTACCAGACTTATGAAGGTATATTCCTTCAAAACTAGATAACATTTGCTTCATATTATATGGTTAAGTCCTCGATCTATTAGTATTCGTCAGCTCCACATGTCACCATGCTTCCACCTCGAACCTATCAACCTGATCATCTTTCAGGGATCTTACTAGCTTACGCTATGGGAAATCTCATCTTGAGGGGGGCTTCATGCTTAGATGCTTTCAGCACTTATCCCTTCCGCACATAGCTACCCAGCTATGCCCTTGGCAGAACAACTGGTACACCAGCGGTGCGTCCATCCCGGTCCTCTCGTACTAAGGACAGCTCCTCTCAAATTTCCTACGCCCACGACGGATAGGGACCGAACTGTCTCACGACGTTCTGAACCCAGCTCGCGTACCGCTTTAATGGGCGAACAGCCCAACCCTTGGGACCGACTACAGCCCCAGGATGCGATGAGCCGACATCGAGGTGCCAAACCTCCCCGTCGATGTGGACTCTTGGGGGAGATAAGCCTGTTATCCCCGGGGTAGCTTTTATCCGTTGAGCGATGGCCCTTCCATGCGGAACCACCGGATCACTAAGCCCGACTTTCGTCCCTGCTCGACTTGTAGGTCTCGCAGTCAAGCTCCCTTATGCCTTTGCACTCTACGAATGATTTCCAACCATTCTGAGGGAACCTTTGGGCGCCTCCGTTACTTTTTAGGAGGCGACCGCCCCAGTCAAACTGCCCACCTGACACTGTCTCCCGGGTCGATAAGACCCGTAGGTTAGAATTTCAATACAGCCAGGGCGGTATCCCACCAGCGCCTCCACCGAAGCTAGCGCTCCGGCTTCAAAGGCTCCCGCCTATCCTGTACAAGCTGTACCAAAATTCAATATCAGGCTACAGTAAAGCTCCACGGGGTCTTTCCGTCCTGTCGCGGGTAACCTGCATCTTCACAGGTACTATAATTTCACCGAGTCTCTGGTTGAGACAGTGCCCAAATCGTTACACCTTTCGTGCGGGTCGGAACTTACCCGACAAGGAATTTCGCTACCTTAGGACCGTTATAGTTACGGCCGCCGTTTACTGGGGCTTCAGTTCAGAGCTTCGCTTGCGCTAACCCCTCTCCTTAACCTTCCAGCACCGGGCAGGTGTCAGCCCCTATACTTCGCCTTACGGCTTCGCAGAGACCTGTGTTTTTGCTAAACAGTCGCTTGGGCCTATTCACTGCGGCTTTCCGTTAAGAAAGCACCCCTTCTCCCGAAGTTACGGGGTCATTTTGCCGAGTTCCTTAACCAGAGTTCTCTCGCACACCTTAGGATTCTCTCCTCGCCTACCTGTGTCGGTTTGCGGTACAGGCACCTTTTATCTCGCTAGAAGCTTTTCTTGGCAGCGGGGAATCAAAGACTTCGCTCCATAAGGAGCTTCCCCATCACAGCTCAGCCTTTGCGGTAAGCGGATTTGCCTACTTACCAGCCTAACTGCTTGGACGTGCACAACCAATCGCACGCTTCTTCTATCCTTCTGCGTCCCTCCATTGCTCAAACGATAAAGAGGTGGTACAGGAATATCAACCTGTTGTCCATCGCCTACGCCTGTCGGCCTCGGCTTAGGTCCTGACTAACCCTGAGCGGACGAGCCTTCCTCAGGAAACCTTAGGCATTCGGTGGACGGGATTCTCACCCGTCTTTCGCTACTCATACCGGCATTCTCACTTCTAAGCGCTCCACCAGTCCTTACGATCTGACTTCACAGCACTTAGAACGCTCCCCTACCACTGATACCATAGGTATCAATCCGCAGCTTCGGTGGTGTATTTAGCCCCGGTACATTTTCGGCGCAGAGTCACTCGACTAGTGAGCTATTACGCACTCTTTAAATGGTGGCTGCTTCTAAGCCAACATCCTAGTTGTCTAAGCAACTCCACATCCTTTTCCACTTAATACACACTTTGGGACCTTAGCTGGCGGTCTGGGCTGTTTCCCTTTTGACTACGGATCTTATCACTCGCAGTCTGACTCCCAAGGATAAGTCATTGGCATTCGGAGTTTGACTGAATTCGGTAATCCGATGAGGACCCCTAGTTCAATCAGTGCTCTACCTCCAAGACTCTCACACTTGAGGCTAGCCCTAAAGCTATTTCGGGGAGAACCAGCTATCTCCAGGTTCGATTGGAATTTCTCCGCTACCCACACCTCATCCCCGCACTTTTCAACGTGCGTGGGTTCGGGCCTCCATTCAGTGTTACCTGAACTTCACCCTGGACATGGGTAGATCACCTGGTTTCGGGTCTACGACCACGTACTAAACGCCCTATTCAGACTCGCTTTCGCTACGGCTCCGCCTCTTCAGCTTAACCTCGCACGGGATCGTAACTCGCCGGTTCATTCTACAAAAGGCACGCCATCACCCGTTAACGGGCTCTGACTATTTGTAGGCACACGGTTTCAGGATCTCTTTCACTCCCCTTCCGGGGTGCTTTTCACCTTTCCCTCACGGTACTGGTTCACTATCGATCACTAGGTAGTATTTAGCCTTGGGAGATGGTCCTCCCGGATTCCGACGGAATTTCACGTGTTCCGCCGTACTCAGGATACATTCAAGAGGGAACGAAGTTTCAACTACAGGGTTGTTACCTTCTATGACGAGCCTTTCCAGGCTGCTTCGTCTACCTCGTTCCTTTGTAACTCCGTATAGAATGTCCTACAACCCCAAGAGGCAAGCCTCTTGGTTTGGGCTAGATTCCGTTTCGCTCGCCGCTACTCAGGAAATCGCATTTGCTTTCTCTTCCTCCAGGTACTTAGATGTTTCAGTTCCCTGGGTCTGTCTTCTTTACCCTATGTATTCAGATAAAGATACCATACCATTACGTATGGTGGGTTTCCCCATTCGGAAATCTCCGGATCAAAGCTTACTTACAGCTCCCCGAAGCATATCGGTGTTAGTCCCGTCCTTCATCGACTCCTAGTGTCAAGGCATCCACCGTGCGCCCTTTCTAACTTAACCAAAATTAAAAAAATATGAGCTACACTGTTATCTAGTTTTCAAAGAACATATATTTTCGAGAGATAGTTCTCTCAAAACTGAACAAAACGAAACACGGAAACTTATATTGATGAACAGCGTTCATCAATTCTCCATAGAAAGGAGGTGATCCAGCCGCACCTTCCGATACGGCTACCTTGTTACGACTTCACCCCAATCATCTGTCCCACCTTAGGCGGCTGGCTCCAAAAAGGTTACCCCACCGACTTCGGGTGTTACAAACTCTCGTGGTGTGACGGGCGGTGTGTACAAGGCCCGGGAACGTATTCACCGCGGCATGCTGATCCGCGATTACTAGCGATTCCAGCTTCATGTAGGCGAGTTGCAGCCTACAATCCGAACTGAGAACGGTTTTATGAGATTAGCTCCACCTCGCGGTCTTGCGACTCTTTGTACCGTCCATTGTAGCACGTGTGTAGCCCAGGTCATAAGGGGCATGATGATTTGACGTCATCCCCACCTTCCTCCGGTTTGTCACCGGCAGTCACCTTAGAGTGCCCAACTTAATGATGGCAACTAAGATCAAGGGTTGCGCTCGTTGCGGGACTTAACCCAACATCTCACGACACGAGCTGACGACAACCATGCACCACCTGTCACTCTGCTCCCGAAGGAGAAGCCCTATCTCTAGGGTTGTCAGAGGATGTCAAGACCTGGTAAGGTTCTTCGCGTTGCTTCGAATTAAACCACATGCTCCACCGCTTGTGCGGGCCCCCGTCAATTCCTTTGAGTTTCAGCCTTGCGGCCGTACTCCCCAGGCGGAGTGCTTAATGCGTTAACTTCAGCACTAAAGGGCGGAAACCCTCTAACACTTAGCACTCATCGTTTACGGCGTGGACTACCAGGGTATCTAATCCTGTTTGCTCCCCACGCTTTCGCGCCTCAGTGTCAGTTGCAGACCAGAAAGTCGCCTTCGCCACTGGTGTTCCTCCATATCTCTACGCATTTCACCGCTACACATGGAATTCCACTTTCCTCTTCTGCACTCAAGTCTCCCAGTTTCCAATGACCCTCCACGGTTGAGCCGTGGGCTTTCACATCAGACTTAAGAAACCACCTGCGCGCGCTTTACGCCCAATAATTCCGGATAACGCTTGCCACCTACGTATTACCGCGGCTGCTGGCACGTAGTTAGCCGTGGCTTTCTGGTTAGGTACCGTCAAGGTGCCAGCTTATTCAACTAGCACTTGTTCTTCCCTAACAACAGAGCTTTACGACCCGAAGGCCTTCATCGCTCACGCGGCGTTGCTCCGTCAGACTTTCGTCCATTGCGGAAGATTCCCTACTGCTGCCTCCCGTAGGAGTCTGGGCCGTGTCTCAGTCCCAGTGTGGCCGATCACCCTCTCAGGTCGGCTACGCATCGTCGCCTTGGTGAGCCGTTACCTCACCAACTAGCTAATGCGCCGCAGGTCCATCTATAAGTGACAGCCGAAGCCGCCTTTCAATTTCGCACCATGCGGTGCAAAATGTTATCCGGTATTAGCCCCGGTTTCCCGGAGTTATCCCAGTCTTATAGGCAGGTTACCTACGTGTTACTCACCCGTCCGCCGCTAACTTCTTAAGAGCAAGCTCTTAAGAAGTTCGCTCGACTTGCATGTATTAGGCACGCCGCCAGCGTTCATCCTGAGCCAGGATCAAACTCTCCAATAAAGTGTTTGTCTAGCATCATAAATAAAAATTGACGTTTCACGTTGTTTGTTTCGTTCAGTTTTCAAAGAACTTGTCCGCCGCTCAATTGCGACTTCCTTATGTTAACATCTTTGTTTTTTGATGTCAACATTGTTTTTTATTTCTTTTTTCTCTTCGCTTTCTGCTGTTGTGCATCAGCGACGTTTATTAATATAGCATGGTGAAAATCGAAATGCAACATCCTTTTTAAATTTTTTTTATAAAAACTGTCCAACTTCCCTTCCTTTTACCATATACATAAAATATAAGCTCGTCTATTACCTCAATTTACAGGAAGGGATACAAATGGAACACTTCGATTTATTACTCAAGCTAGGCCTCTCTGCCATTTTAGGATTTGGGATTGGTTTAGAACGGGAATTAAAGCGCAAGCCACTAGGCCTCAAAACTTGCTTAGTTATTTCTATTATTAGCTGTTTACTTACCATTGTTTCAATTGAAGCAGCTTATAACTTACCAAGCTCCGTCTCAAACAGAATCGGCATGGATCCCCTCCGCTTAGCAGCTCAAGTTGTATCAGGAATCGGTTTTTTAGGAGCAGGCGTTATTTTACGAAGAGATAACGATAGCATCGCAGGCCTCACCACTGCTGCAATGATTTGGGGAGCATCTGGAATTGGCATCGCAGTCGGAGCTGGTTTTTATCTAGAAGCAATCTCCGGCATGTGCTTTCTTATGATTAGTGTAGAACTTATTCCTTTTGCAATGAGTGTTTTAGGGCCAAAGTCACTTCGTCAACGCGAGATTGCTGTAAAACTCGTTGTGAATAGTATGGAAAGCATCCCTATCGTTATCGAAGACATCAAAAAGATGGATATAAAAGTTAAAAATATGAAACTCAAAACGTTAGAAAATGGAACTCATTTTCTACAAATGAAAATATCTGTTGACCAAAAAATGCATACAGCTGACATGTACTATGCCATTCAGCATCTTGAAAGTGTACGACAAGCCGAAGTGGAAAGCATGTGAAGACTCCCTTATTCCTATGAGGGGGTTTTTCTTCTTTTTATAATGGTAACACTATAACCATCTGAACTTGGGAGGAGCTGCAGACATTGAATGCAAGGAGTAGTATTTTAGACACATTTCGCAACTCTATCATTTTACGATTGGTTACCCTAATTACTGGATTCATTATCCTCTTTGGATTTCTTATACACAAATTAGAACCACTCCACTTTCCAACATGGTTTGACGGCATATGGTGGGCGCTTGTCACAACGTTCACTATTGGATACGGCGATTATGTTCCTCACAGTGTACCTGGAAGAATACTCGCAATTATTCTTATTTTATTAGGAACTGGATTCGTCTCCTATTATATGATATCGTTCGCTACGGAAATGATTAGTAAACAATATATGAAAATAAAAGGTGAAGAGGCTGCCTCTTGTCATGGTCATATGATTATTGTCGGTTGGAATGAACGTGTTAAGCATGTTGTAAGTCAACTGCACGTATTACAACCAAACCTTGATATTGTTCTTATAGATGAAACGCTTCCTCTACTCCCTAAGTCATTTCATCATTTACAATTTATTAAAGGCTGTCCTCATCATGATAATATTTTACTCAAAGCAAATATTCGTACCGCACATACCATTTTGATTACAGCTGATAAAGAAAAAAGTGAGAGTTCTGCTGATACACAATCTATTCTAACCATTTTAACAGCGAAAGGATTACATCCAAATATTTATTGCATTGTTGAAATGCTAACTTCCGATCAAATTCGAAATGCAAAACGAGCTGGGGCGACAGAAATTATTGAAGGAAATAAATTAACAAGTTATGTATTTACCGCTTCCCTATTATTTCCTTCGATTTCAGAAGTGCTGTTTACAATTTATAATGAAATTACTGCAAATAAATTGCAGCTTACGCATATTCCTCAGACATACGCTGGTGAAACATTCGAATATTGTAACAGTGCTTTATTAAAACAAAATATACTATTACTTGGTATACAACGCGACGGACAATATCACATAAATCCAGTTCACTCACTTACTCTGCAAGAAAATGATTCACTCATTGTCATTAAACATTAAGGAGATATCCTTCTAACTCTCGAACTATAGCTTTACCAATATCAATATGTTTAGCTTGTATGTCCCCATCTGCATCTTTCGGTTCTGCAAACTGATCGAAAGATAAGCCTGCTGTGAATGTATTCACCTCATCATCTAGTTCATCTTGGTACACATGCGAAAGAAGATAAGGTGTATCAAGACGAACGATAACTCCGTTTACATCAAGCTCTCCTTCAACTGCTGTAAACGGTAATCGTAAAAATTGATATCCGTCTTCTTCATCTATCTTATAATCAAAACACCCTTTCTCATAATCCCAATTCCCACCGATTGTATAACCGAGCGGCTTTAATATTTCTTCTAACTGGAAAAGAGCAAATGTTTGTCCTTCTAACTTTGAATGAATCCCAATCAAATGTATCATCCTTTCTAGATTTTTTTTAGCATACCCATTTCGCGTTCCATATATCGGCGCTTCGGCATAATAAAGTGAAACTTCCATTAGTGGGGTCTTACTACCCCCGAATAGCGGGCCCTCCGATACATATCCCCATAAAAAAAGCTGTTGGGATAATCCCAACAGCTTTTTCTTATTGTCTAGCTCCAGCGGCTAGAATGGTCGGTGGCTTCGCGCCTTCCTACGAGGCAAAAAGCGCCTCTACGTCAGGAGCTCCATCCCCCTCCCATTCTGAACCAGCCGCTTCCGCTTTTCTTATTTCAAACGTTCTTCTAGTTCTGCTTTTAGTTCTTCGAATCCTGGTTTTCCAAGTAGAGCGAACATGTTTTTCTTATATGCTTCTACGCCTGGTTGGTCAAATGGATTTACGCCTAATAAGTAGCCGCTCATCGCACATGCTTTTTCGAAGAAGTATACAAGATAACCGAATGTATACTCATTTAGTTCAGGAATATTGACGATTAAGTTTGGTACACCGCCATCGCTATGTGCAAGCAATGTTCCTTCGTATGCTTTTGTGTTAACGAAGTCCACTGTTTCACCAGCAAGGTAATTTAATCCATCTAAATCGTTCTCATCTAATTCAATTTTTAGTTCGTGTGTAGATTTTCCTACTTTTAGAACTGTTTCAAATAGGTCACGGCGTCCTTCTTGAATGTATTGACCTAAAGAATGCAGGTCAGTTGAGAAGTTTGCAGAAGATGGGAAAATACCTTTTTGATCTTTTCCTTCACTCTCACCAAATAATTGTTTCCACCATTCAGCAAAATATTGAAGTGCTGGTTCGTAGTTAACAAGCATTTCAATTGTTTTACCTTTATTGTATAAAGCATTGCGTACAACTGCATATTGATAAGCTGGATTTTCTTCAAGTTCTGATTTCGCAAAATCATCACTAGCTACAGCTGCCCCTTGCATCATTTCTTCAATATTTAAACCACTTACAGCAATCGGCAATAAACCAACTGGTGTTAATACAGAGAAGCGACCACCAACATCATCTGGAATCACGAATGTTTCGTATCCTTCTTCGTTAGCTAATGTTTTTAAAGCACCGCGCGCTTTATCTGTCGTTGCATAAATACGTTTACGCGCTTCTTCTTTTCCGTATTTCTCTTCTAATAGCTTACGGAAAATGCGGAATGCAATTGCAGGCTCTGTTGTTGTACCTGATTTAGAAATAACGTTAATAGAGAAGTCTTTACCTTCTAATACATCCATTAAATCTTTCATGTAAGTGGAGCTAATGTTTTGTCCAACAAATAGCACTTGTGGAGTTTTGCGTTGTTCCTTAGACAGCGTGTTGTAGAAAGAATGGTTTAGCATTTCAATTGCTGCTCGCGCTCCTAAGTAAGAACCACCAATCCCAATAACAAGTAAAATGTCAGAATCATTTTTAATTTTCTCAGCGCATTTTTGAATGCGAGCAAATTCCTCTTTATCGTATGCAAGCGGAAGTTCTACCCAACCTAAGAAGTCATTTCCTGCTCCTGTTTTTTCATGAATTGCATGGTGTGATACTTTTACTGCATCACGTAAATATGTTAATTCTTGTTCACTGATGAACGATAACGCCTTTGAATAGTCAAACGTTACATGTGTGCTCATCTTTTTCCCTCCAATACAATATGTATATGTATTTCTGTCTTCACTTTAGCGAAACCACAGTTGTAAATCAAGCGAACTACAAATTGTAAGCGTAGCCAATTTATTTTTTTTACAAAATCGTCATAACTTCCGTTTTTTGGTCTAGACAAGTATACAATGAGAAATTTTAATTTTTTGGGTATAAGAACAACAAAAGGTATCCATTCTATAAAGGAAGCTTCATTAAACGAGTGAATGTATCTCGTTTTTGCTTCATCATTTAAGGAGGGACTGCTTAAAATGAGTACATTACAACGCATTGCCTTAGTATTTACGATTATTGGCGCAGTAAACTGGGGACTCATTGGTTTCTTTCAATTCGATTTAGTAGCAGCTATCTTCGGAGGGCAAGATACAGCATTTGCTCGAATTATCTATGGTATTGTGGGTATTTCAGGTTTAATTAACCTTGGCTTATTATTTAAACCTTCTGAAGAACTTGGAACACACCCAGAAGCACGTGAAGTACGATAAATCTAATACCATTCTAAAATGATATTATAAAACATGCATCTCCACTTGTTTTCACACAAGTGGAGATCTATGATGCTTTACTAACTTCTGACATACGGATGTTTCTTTATACTGATTACAAATGCAGCAAAAGAAATGTTTGATTATTTTATATCATAATGTATCACATTCACCGATTACTTGGTGAACAAGTAATAAAAGCAGAGAGCTATGCTCCCTGCTTTTATTTTGTGATTTGAGATTCTTCAATCCACTCTGTTAACTTTTCTCGCAATGTGTTAAATCCATTTGCAGAAGGATTCGGTATACGCACCTTTCCTTGCTTACGTTTGGCAGCCTTCAATGATAAACTCATTTTTCCGTTCTCTCTATTAACTGAAAGCACCTTTACTTCTACTTCATCCCCAACTTTTAAAAAATCATGAATATCTTTCACATACCCATTTGTAATTTCAGATATATGCACAAGACCTTGCGTTTCTTCATCTAATGCAACGAATGCACCGTAATCTTGAATTCCTGTCACTTTTCCCTTCACAACCACTCCTGTTGTGTATTTGTCTGACATAAGAAACACTCCCATATGTTTTACCTTTTGTATTAGTAAATTATACCACTTACAAACATTTCATTCAAAAATCATGAAAAAATTTTCCTTAACATGTATAAATCTTCAAATATCGGGATAAAATACTAACACATGGCTTTCTAGTATTCTCCCCCTTTTATGGACAAAACGTATTATGTTTTGTCCTTTTTTCGTTCTCCATAAACCGTTTCATGCGTTTCATCGCTTCCATAAGTTGTTCAAGTGATGTTGCGTATGAACAGCGAATAAATCCTTCACCGCTCTCGCCAAACACACTTCCAGGTACAACAGCGACTTTTTCCGCTAATAATAAACGTTCGGCAAATTCCGCCGAAGATAATCCCATTGAACGAATTGAAGGAAATACATAGAATGCTCCGCCTGGCATATGACAATCTAGTCCCATTTCATTAAATGAAGTCACCATAAAGTTTCGGCGTTGTTTATAGCTCTCACGCATTCGAACAACTTCTTGTTCTCCAGAGCGAAGTGCTTCTAATGCTGCAAATTGCGACATCGTCGGCGCACACATCATAGAATATTGATGGATCTTTAACATCAATTCCGCAAAATGTTGAGGGGCTGCGATCAAACCTAGGCGCCAGCCTGTCATCGCAAACCCTTTTGAAAAACCAGAGATTAAAATTGTATGATCACGCATATGTTTCACACTCGCAAAGCTTGTATATGTCTCATCATAGACAAGCTCTGCATAAATCTCATCGGATAGTACGATTAAATTGTATTTCTCTATAATGACCGCAAGTTTTTCTAACTCTTCTTTATTTAAGAGCGTTCCTGTCGGATTGTTTGGCGAACATAATAAAATCGCTTTCGTGTTCGATGTAATGGCAGCTTCAATCTGCTCCGGCTGTACTTTAAATTCATCCTTTGGAAATGTAGAAACAGGTACCGGTACCCCGCCAGCCAGCGTAACAAGCGGTGCATATGATACAAAGCTTGGTTCAATAATAATAACTTCATCACCAGGATTTACAATTGCACGCATTGCGACATCTAACGCCTGGCTTGCTCCAACCGTTACAATAATTTCTTCTTTCGGATCATAAGATACTGCAAATTGTTTTTCTAAATATTTTGCAATTTCTTCGCGCAGCTCTAACAATCCAGCATTCGCAGTATATGCCGTATATCCTTCTTCTAATGAACGAATGCAAGCTTGTCTTACATTCCAAGGCGTTACAAAGTCAGGCTCGCCAACACCTAATGAAATAACCCCTTTCATACCCGCCGCTAAATCAAAAAACTTACGAATACCGGACGGTTGTAAAGATTGTGCTACTTTTGATAATTCAAATTTACTCATGGTGCCACCACAATTCGCTTATCATCATCTTTGTTTTCATATATAATTCCTTCATGTTTATACTTTTTCAAAATAAAATGCGTTGTCGTCGATACAACAGATTCAATTGTCGCTAACTTTTCCGCTACAAATGTCGCAACTTCAGCCATCCCTTTTCCTTCTACAGTAATGGAAAGGTCATATGTACCTGACATTAAGTAAACTGACTTCACCTCTGGATATCGGTAAATTTGCTCCGCTACCGCGTCAAATCCAACGCCGTGCTTCGGTGTAACTTTCACATCAATCATTGCTGTTAAACCTGTATGTTCTTTTACCTTTGTCCAATCAATAAACGTAACATAGTCTACAATCACTTTTTCTTTTTCTAATTTTTCAAGGATCGCTATCACTTCTTCTACATCTATGTTTAACATTTTGGCTAATGTTTCTTCAGATAATCGGCTATTATTTTCAAGACAAGCTAACAATTCTAATTCTTTTTCTGTCATCATATTCGCCCTTCCCTTTTTGTGTATTTTCTAAATTATACAGACTGCTTTTCCTATTTGAAAAGAAGATTTTTTCAGAGAATTATGTAACAATATAGTGAAACTTCCTTTTGGAGCGTTCTTCTCCAAAAGGTTAGTTGAACCAATCGGACGCATGCCAGCAGTTATCTCCCACCTATCTTCCTTGCTTCTCTCTGCATCTTGAGGTGAGAGCCTGACTGCCCAAAAGTAGCGGGATCATATAAAAAGGGGATGAAACCATGAAACAAAGAGTATACATTGCAGAACAAGTTCCTGCCTTTGTTGAAGAATACATTGCTGAGCATTATGAATATGAGGCATGGGATAAAAACGAAAAAATCCCACGCCACGTACTATTAGAAAAAGTAAAAGATGCACATGGACTATTAAATTTCGGGGCAATCATTGATGAAGAATTACTCCAAGCAGCTCCGCAGTTGAAGGTAGTAAGTAATATTTCTGTCGGCTATGACAACTTCGATATCGAAGCTATGAAAAAAAGAAACATAATTGGAACAAATACACCGTACGTGTTAGATGATACTGTCGCTGATCTTGTATTTGCATTAATGCTATCTGCCTCTCGCCGTGTTTGCGAACTTGATCGTTACGTGAAATCTGGAGAATGGAATGCAGAAATTAGCAAAGAACATTTCGGCTTAGACGTTCACCATCAAACAATCGGAATCATCGGCATGGGTCGCATCGGAGAAGTCGTTGCCAAACGTGCGAAATTCGGATTCGATATGGACGTTTTATACTACAATCGGAGTCGCAAAGAAAAAGCAGAACGAGAGCTTGGCGCAACATATTGCGAATTAGAAACGTTACTACAAAAAGCAGATTTTATCGTTCTACTTACACCATTAACAGAAGAAACTTATCATTTAATTGGGAAAAAAGAATTTGATCTTATGAAAGAAACAGCTGTTTTTATTAATGCGTCTCGCGGGAAAACAGTAGATGAAGCTGCATTAATTGAAGCGTTGCAGCAAAAGAAAATTTTCGCAGCAGGTATTGATACATTTACACAAGAACCAATTGAAAAAGATAACCCGTTGTTATCTCTGCAAAATGTCGTTACGCTCCCTCACATCGGTTCCGCAACGTTAAAAACACGTCAAAATATGGCAATGACAGCAGCGAAAAATTTAGTAGCTGGACTACAAGGGAATACCCCTCCAAATCTCGTCAATGAACTGAAATGATCAACAAAAAGACAAGACCACATCACAGTGGTTTTGTCTTTTTTTATACATTTGGTTTTCTTCCTGCTTTCCCTTCTTCCACGGGATAATTTCCCCTAACAAGGAGATGATATGAACAAAAAACAACGGAGTGATGAAGATGGAAAACGAAGTTCAACTCCCTCACTTCACCTTTTCTACAAGAGGGATTACGGTTCATTATGAGCTCTATCAGTCTTTCAGCAAAGAAGAAAAACCAACATTTGTCTTAATTCATGGTTTTCTCTCTTCGACCTTTAGCTACCGGCGTCTCATTCCGCTTTTAGCTCAGCAGGGGGACGTGATCGCTCTCGATTTACCGCCATTTGGAAAAAGTGATAAATCATTTCATTTCACATATTCTTATCAAAACCTCGCAACGATTGTTATTGAACTCATTGAACATTTACAAGCAAAAAACATTATTTTAGTAGGGCATTCAATGGGCGGACAAATTGCTTTATATATAAGCCGGTTGCGTCCTGATTTAATCCAAAGGACAGTTCTTTTATGCAGTTCAAGCTATTTATCACGAGCAAGATTGCCACTTATCTATACTTCTTATTTACCGTTCTTTCATTTATACGTAAAAAATTGGATTATACGACGAGGCATCATCTATAATTTAATGAACGTTGTTCACGATCATTCTTTAATCGATGATGAAATGATGCAAGGTTATGCAGCACCTTTTTATGATAATCGCATCTTTCCTGCACTAACCCGCATGATTCGAGATCGCGAAGGTGACTTAACATCAAAAGAACTACAAAAAATTAAAACACCTACTTTGCTTATTTGGGGAGAAAAAGATCGTATTGTTCCTATTAATGTTGGACGCCGATTACACAATGACCTGCAGCATTCACACTTTATCTCTTATGAAGACACAGGACATCTATTACCAGAAGAAAAGCCGGAACACGTATATGAAGAAATTATGACCTTCTTAGCAAATTGAACGCACTTGGCGCATACCAGCACTAAGCCCTCGAATAGCAGGATAAAGAAAGAGGCTGACACCCAAAAGTCTAACTTCTATGACCTTCTGGATTTCAGCCTCTTTCTCCCGCTACTTACGAGCACTATACTTAAGACAATTCTTATGAAAGAAGCGTCCGTAAGGGCCCGATTGGTTCAACTAACCTTTTGGAGAAGAACGCTCCAAAAGGTTAGTTTCACTTTATAGCGTACAGCTTCCGCCACCTTTTAATAGTAACAATTGTTCTGCTAACCATTGACACTTTTCAATAGGTAATGTTTTTTCAAACGATAGCAAATAAATGTGCTGTATTTTCTTTGCGATATATTTCGCATCATCAAATGTACTTACAATGTAGACGATGTCACTTGCTTCTGTTTCATAAAATTCTGGCCCCATTCGAAACGGATCCCAACTCTTCACAAAATCTATCATTTTCTCATACGTCCCCATACACTTCCCGCCTTTTTCTTATTTTCCACTTTTCTTTATCGTATCATATCAGCTATGCTAGAAGAAATGAGAGAACATTCAGTACTTTTAACCTATTATTGAAAGGAGTAACAAATATGGGTAATTTTAACAAAATGGTAAATCGCCGCGGGACAAATTCCGTTAAATGGGATACACATAAAAACGAGGAACTTCTTCATGCCTGGATTGCAGACATGGACTTCCCTGTTCCTTCACCAATTCAAGACGCCTTAACCAAACGGTTACAACATCCGATTTTCGGTTATAACACTTCAAGTGAACAAGTAAAAGAAGCAATTTGTCATTGGGTAAAAACACAATATAATTGGGTCATTGAAAAAGAATGGCTTGTCTTTAGCGCTGGCATCGTTCCTGCACTTAGTGTTTCTGTACAAGCTTTTACCAAAAAGCAAGATTCAGTACTTGTACAGCCGCCTGTATATTCACCATTTTTCGAAATGGTAACAACGAATGGACGTCAAGTGCTTACCAATCCACTGCGCTTAGAAAACGGTGTTTACAAAATGGATTTTGAACAGTTAGAGAAACAATTTCAGCAAGGTGTGAAACTGATGTTCCTGTGCAGTCCGCACAATCCGATTGGCCGTGTATGGACAGTGGAAGAGTTGACTAAACTCGGTACGCTCTGCGAAATATATGATGTAATCGTCATTGCAGACGAAATTCATGCTGATATTATCTTTAATGGACGCAAGCATATACCACTTGCCTCTTTATCAGCAAACTTAGCAGAGCGAACTGTTACATGCATCGCTCCAAGTAAAACGTTTAATATTGCTGGACTGCAAGCATCGGTTATTATTATTCCAAATGAAAAGCTGCGAGATGCCTTTACCGCTGTGCAGCACCGCCAAGGTTTTCACGGCTTAAACACGTTTGCTTACGCAGCAATGCAAAGTGCATACACAGAATGCAATGAATGGCTAGCAGAGCTGTTACCTTATATAGAAGAAAATGCACGATTTGCATGTGACTTTATTAAACAGCATATTCCGAAACTATCCGTCATTCAGCCAGATGGTACATTCTTACTTTGGATTGATTGTTCCAAACTTGGGCTGACTCAAAATGAGCGAATGGAATTATTAGAAAAAAAAGGGAGAATCATTGTAGAGCCAGGAGAAAAATTTGGTGTTGGCGGTGAGCAACACATTCGTTTAAATATCGGCTGTCCACGCCCTGTATTAGAAGATGCGCTCCGCCGCTTACAATGCGCGTTTTCATGTACTTCCAAGGAAAAGCTATCTATGTGACTTAAGCCTGGTTATTATACATTCCAACATTCTTTGATTGAACTCCCCCCACCTATCTTCTTTGCTTTTCTCTGAATCTTGAGGTGGGGGTCTTACTGCCCGTTAATGCGGGATAAAAATCCGCTGCTGCGCCAAACCAAAATCTGTATGGTGATAGATTCATATAAGATCCGACGCAGTAGCGGTAATTATAATTTTCCGAAGTCAAAAATTATAGCGAACACAAAAAGCGCAGTAAGGAGAAAAACCAAACTCAAATAAATTAACGTACAGCGTCTAAATGCAGAAAGTGGAACACCAGAAGCTTGCGCATAATGGGAAGCAGTCAAACCAGCCAAAATACCCATAATGACAAACCACGGTTCATAAAACAAGAGATCCCATATAGCTAAGCTACGGACATCAACTACAGTCCAGCCAGGGAAGTTAATTGTAATAACACCAGCCAAAAGCAAAGCTTTTGTAATCATGCCACTGACTCCATGAGCAATTAAAAAGGCAGTTCCGATAAGAGTAGGAATTAATAAAATAAGACGATGGATCTTTCTGCCTCCTATCAACGGCACCCATTTCGGCATGACCTTTCCCCACGGTTTGATAAGTGTAAGCAAGGCAAATCCACATAACATGATGATGACACCAGCGATGTAACTTGCCATATAAAATGATTTAGGGTCATTAAGTTGGCCCGAAAGGCCTATATTCCCCCCTGCTGCTTCATAAAACCGAACAAAAACTGCATACATAAATGCCCATAGGCAACCAACGTAACCAGGCCATACCGCTTTCTTTGTAAAGCGTTCAAAAACATTCAATATTTGCACGGAAGATTCCCCATTATTCGTTATGTTGTTCATATTCATGCAACTCTCCTTTTTCTGCTTCAATTTTGATCGTCTCTTCCACAATGCGTACACTTACCACGCCGACGATAATAGTAAGCAATGGCAGCAAGACCAAGTGCTACTCCCCACGGCACCCAGAAAAGCATTGGTCCAATCGTTCCCCATCTCTCACTGAGGAGGAGGCTATCGGCTGGCATAAGGTGAAATGTCACAGCAAAAAAACTAAAGGTAAAAACAAATCCGGCTGCAGTTACAGCAATGGCTATAATAGAAGCTGGAACTACCGCGAGCATGATAGGAACTCTTTTGCCACCAATGAACGGGAACCACCTTGGGAATATTTCACCCCATTTTTGAATCAAACCAAGTGTAAGAATTCCTCCACCTACGCAAATAGACCCAAATACCCATTCTGTTATCTGTGCCATAGGATTAACTTTTGAAAGCTCGTGAAGTAACTGCGGGTCTATCCCTAAAGGGATATTAAGTGCCCACGCAAAACGTGTCAGGGCATAAGGAATGGGCGCAAGAGCCGCGATAATGGTCAACCATCTTCCCCAGCGTACCAATAAAAATGTGTGTCCACTCTCTGTCCGTCCACAATATTCACAAGCATCACGAGTCCTACGTTGATATGCAACAGCAGTCATGATCCAAAGCAGAGCACCTATAATACAAATAATCTGATTGAACATACTCCAGTTAAAAGCAAACTTAAATAAAAAGGCATAAGCCATAGCTGCAATTAGGCTAAAATCAGGAATAAAAAGGAGCAAGGCAACGGCAAAGCACCAAGCAAAAGTAAGGAATAGCCACCTAAGAAGAACACCTCTCCGCGTTTTTTGCATAGCTACGCCAATCACTGTTCCTAATAAACAAAGAATAACAAAAATGAGGCCTCCAACTTTGGATGGAAGATACGTAACCATAGCCGCAACCAGTTCATCACCTTTGAAGGGATACCCCGCCCCTCCAAGTAACCAGTAAAGCTGTACAACCCCGTAGAGCAGTGACCATCCCGCAGCGCCATATCCAATCCATAAGGGCCATCGTGTAAAGCCTTTCCCAATCTTTCCTTCAATTATCGGCGATGAAGTTTCCATTGAAATTCTCCTCTTTTCTTTACTATTTTAAATACCTACGAAACCAACCGAATGAGGTATTGGCACTTATTTATGTTTCAAAATTTAACCCCACCATCATTCTAATCAGCGAAGATTAAAATGATGGTGGGGTCTAGTTTAAATTTCGTTTAACTTTTGTCAGGCGTCCAGAGGCTATTTCGTGCCCCCTACGCTTAGAATTGGGATTTCATTTACACTTCAATTTTTTCACATAAATAAATGCGAGTTCCGTTCGTAGAACTTGTTATTTTCCATTCAAGATTCATTTCTTGGAGCATTAATGAAACAATGGATAAACCAATTCCGGCTCCTTTTTCACTGGAGATGCTATCCATTCCAGGTCCTTTGTCCTCAATAACAATAGCAGTTCTTCCATCTAACTCTTCCAAACTTACACCAACATACCGTCCAGCTTTTGCGTGTCTAACAACGTTCTGGAATAGATTATCTAATATACGTGTAAACCAGTGCGGATCAACATTCCACATTAAAGCTTTTTCTGCCAAATGAACTTCTACTTCAAATCCTTCCTTTTCAAATACAGGAAACCACCCTGCAGCAGAAGTCCGGGTTAATCGGATAATATCTGTCTTCTTCTGTTGCAAAGTATATTTTCCCGCCGATAATAACGTGTAGGAAAGAAGGTTTTCGAGCAATTGGCTAAGAGCATCTACCTTTCTTTCAATCAAATGAAGCGATTCCCTCCCTTTAGGAGATAAAGTTTCCTTTTGCAATGAATAGGCATGTCCACGGATGGTGGTGAGCGGTGTCCGTAAATCGTGTGATATATTAGCAATCAATTGTTTACGAAGAGCTTCCTCCTCCAGTTCACGTTTCCTACCGTTTGTCAACTCGTCAATCATATGATTGAATGCCGACCCTAGTTGCGCGATTTCGTCCTTTTTACGAACGAGAATTTTCTGAGGAATGCCGTTCTCATCGACTTCGGCCATTGCGGTTTGTAGTTGAACGAGCCGCTTGCGAATTTTCGAGAAAAATACCCAAGATGCAATTAGAAAAATCGCAAAGACAAGCACAGCATATACTAGTAAAAACTTATCATCGATGAAGGACACGCTGGCTGGTTGTGTAACGGAAAGAGGGACTTGAAAAACCATAAAGCCTTGACTCTGGTCGCCGCCAATAAAAGCAATCATTGTGAACAGGTTATTATCAACATTTTTCTTCATAAACTTAGTGCTTTCCTGAAACGTCCATTGGTCAGGTATACTCTTTTTTTCGGGAAGCTTGAGCTGTGTTTTGCCTGCGGCGTCAACCCAAAACATTGTCGCCATTGAATACGGTTCTTTTAACGAACGAAGTTGTTTGTTCACTTGATCTGGGGGCGCCCCATCCAACTTTGCTGCCTCATCATTCCACATTTGTTCTAACTTTTTTGTATCCATATACTTGACCTTTTGGTACATCTCCTTGTCTAGTGTATATTTCGGCACGTAATAAAGAGGTAAAACAAACGGCCATAAAACAAGCGCAGTTGTAATGATCAACAAATATCTAGCTAACAGCGAATGTCGGAATTTCATTGTTTCACCCTGTATCCAATACCGCGAATTGTTTCAATTATTTGTGGTTGACTTGGCTCCTTCTCTATTTTTTCGCGTAAATGGCGGATATGTACCATTAAGGTTTTATCTCCTTCGATATACGGATTTCCCCATACAGCCTCATAAATTTGTTCTTTTGTTAAGATTTGGTTTGGATGACGGAGTAAATAGGTGAAAATTTGAAACTGCTTAGCCGTAAGTATGACATCATTATTCGATCTAGAATCCACAATGCGGTTCTCATTCAAATAAATGCGGAGATGTGATAGTACAATGAGCGGGGAGCATATCTTGTCAAACCGCCTGAGAAGCACTTCCACCCGTGCCGCGAGTTCATCGGGGTGAAAAGGCTTTGTCATATAATCATCTGCAAACTGCAGCCCCTGCAACTTATCATCAATCGATGATCTGGCGGATAGCATTAAAATAGGGTTTTTTGGAAATTCCTTTTTCAATCGCTGTCCAACTGAAAAGCCATCCAATCCCGGAAGCATAATATCAAGAATTACTAGGTCGATTTCCGCCATATGTTCAATGGCACCTTCACCTGAAGTAATCCAAGTTACCTGATAGCCCCGTTCGAATAAATCTTCACATACCCAAGCACCAATTTCCTTATTGTCCTCAATATATAGAAGCTTCTTTTTCATGTAATCCCCTTTCTTTATCCCCCGCCTATCTTCTTTAGAAAAGCGGAAGCGGCTCGCTCAGAATCGCAGGACGTTGGAGCCCCCGACAGAGAGGTGCTTTTTGCCTCGTCCGAGGGGGCGAAACGACCGGAGATTCTAGCCGCTAGAGCTGGACAACGTTTCTCTCTGAATCTTGAAGTGAGGGTCTTATCGTCCACAAACACAGGGATAAAATGGAAATATCATATATTAATAGGTTATATTAATACAAACTGGGGTATCAAGTAGTAAAATAAATATTTTCAGGTGATAAAGTGAAACTTCCATGTTCGTTCTTCGACGGCTGCTTATCATCGTGAAATTGCCCGTGCTTTAGCGGATGTCGCACGTGAATATGAGTTACCTTACACAAAGGATCAAATTTTGTTGAAACACTTTGTGCCCGCATCCAAGAACGTGTGTCCGCGATTTTAACATCAAAATATATAAAGGCTGCCGAGACTTTCCCGGCAGCCTTTAAACGTTCGGTCTTTCGAACATTTTTCTTTACTTCCCTTTTCCTTTTTCCTTTTTTATCTCTGAAGCTTTTTTCACAATCACACCGCATGCAATTCGTTTCCCCGAATTTCCAGCTGGTTGCGTCATCCCGTCATCTGCATTTTCTGTAATAATAAGCGATGCGCCGTCTTTTTTATGCAGCGTTGTTTTTCCTTCTTTTAAACTCACTTGCGGTGCAGTAAGATCCGCTTTAATCTTTCCTTCACCATCTGCAATTACATTCGGTAAATCTCCGTTTTCATACCCTTCCGGATGCAATAATCCATGTTTCTTTTTTTTATCAAGATTAAAATGATCTCCAGAAGAAATAAAGTCCGGTACTTTACATTCACCCATTTCATGAATATGTACTCCGTGTACACCAGGTGTAAATCCTTCTGCTTTAATAGAAATCTTTACACCGCTTGTCTCCTGAGAGACCTTAGCTGTTCCAACTTTATCTCCAAAAGCATTGTAAAGCTTCACTTCTATTTTTGTCGGCTTCTCTTGTGCACATCCAGCAAAGAGGAAGGCTGCGAAACATCCCAATACGAGTTGCTTTTTCATCCGTATTCCCTCCAGACTCATTCTGTTCTTATATTGTCCGAGCCTAGAAGGAAACATACAAAAACTCCTGCCACTTATAGACGCTATACTTAAGACAATTCTCGACGAAAAAGCATCCGTAAGTGCCCGATTGGCTTAACTAACCTTTTAGAGAAGAGCACTCCCAAAGGAAGTTTCGCTTTATCCCGCTCTAACAGTCGGTAAGATGCTCGGCTATGAAGAAATAACAAACCGTCTGTAAGAACCCGATTGGCGAGGGCTAACCTTTTGGAGAAAAACACTCCAAAAGGAAGTTTCGCTTTACCGTTTCTCTTGTCCCATAATACGTTTTTCCATCTCTTTTAGATTCTCTGCTTCTCGTTCTGATGATTTAATAAAAATACGCCATGTAGCAACTGCTCCAACAAGAAATAACACGCATACAATACCAGGTATAATATATTCTGTCTTGTCTTCTGGAAAGTATAAAGGCATCATAATTCTTCACTCCTTTGTTTATTTCCTTATACAACTAATTATACAGAAATTTCAGTCTAAACAAAACTTCCTTTCTTTTTTGACTCCTTCTCTTTCATTGCTTACTATGAAAAAGAGGTGAATAATATGAATGAAACATTCCAAATTGGTGATGTTGTAACAGGCATTTACAAAACAGGGAAGTATATTGGTGAAATTACTAATGTTCGTCCACAGCATTATCTTGTAAAGGTGCTCGCAGTTATGAAACATCCAATGCAAGGCGACTTACATAACGTAAAACAAGCTGACGTACCCTTTTTCCATGAACGCCGTGCCTTAGCATTTCGTGAACAAACAAATATCCCACAGCAAATGGTCAAGCAATATGAAGGTGACGTGCCTGATTATAAAGAATCGCTTCAAAAAGCATTAACAGAACAAATGCAACAATTACAAGAGAACGACTCTCCATTTGCACAGCGAAGTTTACAAATGCTAGAACAATTAAAGCATGATTATCAATTGTAAGATCAGTAGCGCTGAACAAACAAAACAGCCAAATTACAATTATGATTGTAATTTGGCTGTTATTGTGCACTTACCTTTTTTAATACTTTCGAAAAGTCTACAAGCTCGCCAAGTGTTGGAGGAGCTGGTTTTACTAAGTATTGTTTATCTTTCTCAACAAGTTTAAAAATGTTATATGTCGTCATCGCATCATCTAACGCACAGTGATGCTTACCTGTAGCGACCTTTCCGTATGCTTCAATAGCTTTCCATAATCCAGTTTGGTTGCGATCCCCAAAAAAACGCTTATACTCTAACGATAAATCACGGCATTGTCCCGTAAACGGATAAGGAATATTCGCTATTTCGCAATTATGTTTCAGCACTCTCATATCCATGTTTCCCCACGTCACAATTGTTGTACTGCAACGTTTATCATAGTTTGCCAGCTTTTCAACAAGCGTTGCAAATGAAATCCCATCATCCACTGCTTCTTGCTGAATTCCTAAAAACTTTTTGCACCGTTCTGTTAACGATGAAAAGGTTTCCGGTTTTACATAAGAAGAATACGTATCAACTACAACATGATTTACAACCGAAACAATTCCTACTTCAATAATTTCCGGAAAAAATCCTTTTGGCTTTTTTCGATTCTGAGGCATCGTGAACTCAAAATCTAAAAATAATAATTGTTGTTCATCCATACGATCCCTTCCTTATAAATTCTTCCATATTCATCCATTATATCACACCAAATACCCGCAAACACGTTTACATACATGAATCCTAATTGAGAAAGGAAAAGCTTCCGTAAGAGCCTAATTGGTTCAATGAGATGTATCTTATATATATGTCAAATAACAGCAAATATTTTCAAAAATAAGAAAATAACTCAATTCATTTATGCAGAAAATATGACAAAACAATTGCTTTCATTTACATCTTATATTTTTCTACTTTATAATGGCTTTAATTGTGTTTATTACATAATCGTATCAAACAATAAGAAAAACTACTGAGAGGAGATGGGATTTTTGCATGAAACAACACAAGAAATTGCAAACTGGCAATACTATTTTGCAATTGCTGTCTTTTTAGTTACATATGCCATCATCATTTCTGAAAAAATTAACCGCGCTGTCATCGCACTGCTTGGTGCAGCTTTAATGGTAATTGTAGGAGTTGTTGACTTACATAATGCTTTTACGAAGCATATTGAATGGGGAACGATTACCTTACTCATTGGTATGATGATTTTAGTTAACATTACGAGCAAGTCAGGGGTCTTTCAATATGTTGCGATTAAATCCGCTAAGAAAGCGAAAGGAAATCCAATTCGTATTTTAATTATCCTTTCTTTATTAACTGCAGTTGGCTCCGCTTTTTTAGACAACGTAACAACGGTTCTTCTCGTTGTACCAGTTACACTATCTATCACACGTATTTTACAAGTAAATCCTGTTCCGTATTTAATATCAGAAATTATTTTCTCAAATATCGGTGGAACCGCTACACTTATCGGTGATCCTCCAAATATTATGATTGGCTCTGCAAATAAACATTTAGATTTTAATGCTTTCTTAGTGAACTTAGCTCCAATTGTAATCATCATTATTGCAGTGACAGCGGTTATGCTGTACTTCATGTATAGAAAACAATTAATAGCTGATCCAATCCAAATTAAAAAATTAATGAGTCTAGATGAAAAGCAATACATTAAAGATCCAGTACTAATGAAAAAATCACTAACTGTACTGGGGCTTACAATCATCGGATTCATGACGCACTCTATTTTTCACGTTGATGCAGCAGTTATTGCCTTAACAGGAGCAACAGTATTAATGTTAATCGGTGTAAAAGAGCATGAAATTGAAGAAGTATTTGCTAATGTAGAATGGGTTACAATTTTCTTCTTTGCTGGCTTATTCGTACTTGTTGGCGGCCTTATCGATATTGGTTTAATTAAATCGTTAGCACAGCAAGTATTAAATATAACTGGCGGTGACATTTCTTTCGCTGCTGTACTTATTTTATGGGTATCTGGCATCGCTTCTGCAACGATTGATAATATTCCATTCGTCGCAACAATGATCCCGCTTATTAATGATATGACAATTGGACTCGGCTTAACACCATCTGATGCACAGGTCGACGTACTCTGGTGGGCGCTAGCACTTGGCGCTTGTTTAGGCGGAAACGGAACATTAATCGGGGCATCCGCAAACGTAATCGTTGCAGGTATTGCAAACCGCGAAGGACATAGCTTTAGCTATATGGAATTCTTAAAAGTTGGCTTCCCAATTACAATTGTTTCATTAATCATTTCGAACATTTATATTTATTTCCGTTACTTAATGTAACGGAAAGCGAAAGCGGCTCGCTCAGAATGAGAAGTGAAGCCACTGACCATGCTAGCTGCTGGAGCTAGACAATAGAAAAAACGGAAGGAAACCCTTCCGTTTTTTCTTATCCTTAATATCTCGGTTCCTTATTTCGAATTACAAATAAGTGAATTGGAAGAAAAATAGAACATGTAATAACATGTAGCACCGTATATAGTACTGCATTTGTTGTGTATCTTTCTAATAGTAAATATACGATATAAATACCTAACGCAATCAATAGGACTGAAGATATAGTATGCAAAAATGGAATCCATCCGATAATAAAGCAGGCAACATACACACCAAATAACTTCCATCCCGCTTGCGGCTGCATAAATTGCGGTAATTTCTTTCCAATTAAATCTCCCCATATTTTACAATTTAAAAATGGAATAAACGCAAAGAATGAATCTTCCAATCCATCAGCTTTTGCCATGTTATACAGCGCGAATGCTGTTAATAAATAAGCAGCTACAACCCAGACTAAAAAGATAATAACAAAAATAAGTCCTAACGCTAAAAAGCCGGCTATAATCCCATCATTCGCTGTCCCACTTATTACAACTTGGTCACCCATCTTAATACCCCCTTTTAACTCAGTTCCGTTCTTTTTCTATATATTCATAACGGAAAGTATTAAGAAGTGGATAAAAAAATTTTTATCTTGTCCCAAAAGCGTTACACTTAAATAGAAAAATAAGAATAAGGAGTGAATATATGCATCCTTTCACAGAAAGCCTACAGAAACACTTTGAAGCACATCGCAACCAGGAAAAAGCAGAACCAATGGAACGTTATATGAAAAATCACTTTCCATTTCTCGGCATTCAAACACCAGAGCGAAAACAGTTATTTCGGGAAGTGTCACAAAATACTGAGGCACCAAAAGGAGCAGAACTTCCTGTTATTCTTCGCGAACTATGGGCACTGCCAGAACGAGAATTTCAAATGCTTGCTTTAACTCTATTAGATAAATATCGCAAACAGTTAAAGGAAACGCATTTATCACTCTTAGAAGAGCTTATTACTACAAAATCATGGTGGGATTCTGTGGATATGCTTGCAAGTCATTTTGTTGGCCTCATCTTGGCGGCGCATCCGCATTTAATCGAAGCGTATGTGCAAAAGTGGATGGCGTCTAACAATATGTGGCTGCAGCGAACATGCCTTTTATTCCAGCTTAAGTATAAAGAAAAAACAGATATGAAACTCCTCTTCTCGTTAATCGAGCAGCTCAGTCACTCTAAAGAATTTTTCATTCAAAAAGCAATCGGCTGGGTACTTCGTGAATACGCAAAAACAAATCCGCAAGCTGTATGGGAATTCGTACAAACACATCATCTTGCACCGCTTAGTAAACGTGAAGCTATTAAACATATCAAAAATGTATTCGAGCAGTAATTTTTGGGCTATACTACATACTAGATACTACATATACTACGCTAAATACGTCTCTCTATTGTGAATTAAAAGAGAACATGATAAAATATGGTCATCTATTTTTTAAATATGGTAGCGATGAAGGACAAATAAGTACTTGCAAAAACGAAGCGATTCAGGGATGGTGAAAGCCTGAAACTGCAAGGAAAAAGGCAGTCCCGAGCAATGCAATATAAAGTGGACATACAATTTTGTGTGTCAACTAGGGTGGAACCGCGGGCAAACGCTCGTCCCTAGGCTGAATAAGCCTTGGGACGAGCGTTTTTTTATTGAAAAGCGGAAGCGGCTCACTCCCCTAATCACTTCTACAAGTACTACTCTATCCTTCATCGCCAATACGTTACCTTTTAAGGAGGAATTGAAAATGGCTTCAATGGAACAAATCGTAAACTTAGCAAAGCATCGTGGTTTTGTTTTTCCGGGTTCTGAAATTTACGGTGGTCTTGCAAATACTTGGGATTACGGTCCACTTGGTATCGAATTAAAAAACAACGTGAAAAAAGCTTGGTGGAAAAAATTCATTCAAGAATCTCCGTATAACGTAGGTTTAGACGCAGCAATTTTAATGAACCCAAAAACTTGGGTAGCATCTGGTCACGTTGGAAACTTCAACGATCCAATGATCGACTGTAAAAAATGTAAAGCGCGCCACCGTGCTGATAAATTAATCGAAGATGCTTTAGATGCAAAAGGCATCGAAATGATTGTTGACGGTCTTACTTTCGATCAAATGGCTGGATTAATGAAAGAACACGAAGTAAAATGCCCAGATTGCGGCAGCGAAGACTTTACTGAAATTCGTCAGTTCAACTTAATGTTTAAAACATTCCAAGGTGTTACAGAATCTAGCACAAACGAAATTTTCCTTCGTCCTGAAACAGCACAAGGTATTTTCGTAAACTTCAAAAACGTTCAACGCTCTATGCGTAAAAAGCTTCCATTTGGTATCGGCCAAATCGGTAAAAGCTTCCGTAATGAAATTACACCTGGTAACTTTACATTCCGTACACGTGAGTTTGAACAAATGGAACTTGAATTCTTCTGCAAACCTGGCGACGATTTAGAATGGTTCACATTCTGGCGCAACACTTGTAAAAACTGGCTTCTTACACTTGGTATGAACGAAGAAAGTATGCGTCTTCGCGACCACGGTGAAGAAGAATTATCTCATTACAGTAACGCAACAACTGATATCGAATTTAAATTCCCATTTGGCTGGGGCGAACTTTGGGGCATCGCGTCTCGTACAGACTTTGACTTAAACCGTCATATGGAGCATTCTACTGAAGACTTTAACTATGTAGATCCACAAACGAATGAGCGTTACGTACCATACTGCATCGAGCCATCTCTTGGCGCAGACCGCGTAACATTAGCATTCTTATGTGATGCATACGAAGAAGAGCAATTAGAGAACGACTCTCGTACAGTTCTTCGTTTCCACCCAGCATTAGCGCCATTTAAAGCAGCAATCCTGCCGCTTTCTAAAAAGCTATCTGAAGGTGCACAAGAAGTGTTCGCAGAACTTGCAAAAGACTTCATGGTGGACTTCGATGAAACAGGTTCTATCGGTAAACGTTACCGCCGTCAAGACGAAATCGGTACACCATTCTGTATCACTTACGACTTCGACTCTGTTGAAGACAAAGCAGTTACAGTACGTGACCGTGACACAATGGAACAAGTACGTATGCCAATTAGCGAACTAAAAGGCTTCTTAGAAAAGAAAATTCAATTTTAATGAGAAAACGACTGCTTGAAGCAGTCGTTTTTTTCATCTTCTCAATATATCGGCGCTTCGACAGGATATAAAGTGAAACTTCCATCAGTGACGCTTTTCTCACTGCTGGAAAGCTCTCACCAATCGGGCTTTTACGGGCAGTTTTCTTCCCCGCTCTTCTCCATCCTTTACTGCCCGTTAATACGGGATAAAGACCCTTCCACAATGTTCAACACATGAATACAGCATGAAAGAAAAAAAACGATTGCCAATATCGGCAATCGTTTTTATTTTTTCTCTTTCACTGCAACTGTACATCTGGAAATACAAATTAAAGTATTGTCTTCATCAATAATTCGAATGTCCCACACCATCGTCGTCTTCCCTTTGTGAAGTGGTGTTCCGATCGCTGTTACAATTCCTTCTCGTTTTGAATATAAATGATTTGCATTAATTTCAAGACCAAAGCACAGATATTTATCTTGATCAATTAAATTATATGTACCAACACTTGCAACTGTTTCTGCTAGAGCAACAGATGCTCCTCCGTGTAAAAAACCAAATGGTTGATGCGTACTTCCATGTACTGGCATTGTCGCTACAACCTTCTCCTCTGTCATTTCTAATAATTCAATACCTAATGCTTCCATTAATGTTTTAGGCATACGATTATCCCCTTTCGAATTACCAAAAAACGCATAATAATATCTATTTCTTTTCAAACTATCAGTGAATCTATAATACATGGAGGTACCTTTTATGAAGAAACTATTATATATTATATTATTTTTTTACTTCTCTATCGCTATTGTACCAAAAAATGCAATAGCAGCCCAAACATCTAACCTTACAATTAAAGTTCATACTATGACCCAAAAAGGTAAGAACCCTTATTTTGAATATCAACTTAACTATCCACAATTTCATAATATTCCAGATGGACAATTTCAAAAGAAATTAAATACGTATTATGAAAAAAGCACGAACCAGTTTAAAAAGAACTTAGAAAAAGATGCAAAAACATATTATGAACAATCACAAGAGACAGATGCTCCATTTCATCCATATATCGCGAATGTTGACTACAAAGTAGGATTAAATAAATTCCCATTGCTCAGTCTATATGTAAATCGCTATCAATATACGGGCGGCGCTCATGGCATGTATGAGTGGAAAGCAAATACATTTGATGTAGAGAAAAACAAACCTCTCCGCTTAGCAGACTTATTTCAAAAAGATAGTCAATATGAAACAATCATTAAGACAGAAATCGTTAGACAAATTGAGCAAAATAAGGAGAACTTCTTCCCAGATGCTGCCGAGAAAGCGATGAACGAAAAAAAGCTCAAATACGTTTTAGAACAAGATCATCTCATGATTTATTTCCCGCTGTACGAAATTGCGCCGTACGCAAGTGGTATTCCACAATTCCGGATTCCATATACACTACTTCGTGAAGTGTTAAAGCCAAAATATCAAAATATTCTAATTGACAATGCATAGATGAATTCAGTACGATAATGTTAACTACAAAACACTCGGGGGTTAACATTATGAATAAACTTCGTGCATCAGACTTAGCTTTAGCTGCAATGTTTGTCGCACTTATGGCGATTGGTGCAAATATTACATCTTGGGCACCATTTCTACAAGTTGCAGGTGTTCCGCTTTCTATGCAGCCATTCTTTGCTATTTTAGCTGGTCTTCTTCTTGGAAGCCGAATCGGGGCCTTATCTATGATTGTTTATACACTAGTTGGAATTGCAGGAGCACCTATATTCGCTGGCTTTCAAGCTGGGTTTAGTACTCTATTAAGCCCAACTGGCGGATTTATTCTTTCTTTCATTGTTGTTGCTTATGTAACAGGTAAAATCGTTGAGCAAGTCAAAAACCCAAAATTCGGTACATTTGCTACTGCTTCTGCTGTCGGAATCATTCTTGTCTATATCATTGGAACGACTTATATGTACTTAGCTATAAACAATTGGGTAGGCGGTCATATTAGCTATGCAGCAGCTTGGAAAGTTATGATGTGGTTTGCTGTAAAAGATATCATCTTTACAATGATCGGTGCAGTTATTGCACCTCGTATATACTATGCTGTTCGCCGTTCTGCCTATCAGAATAGTCACTTTGCTTCATAAGGTGAAACCGTTATTTCATACTATTGTTTTGTTATAAGAGGCGGGAATTATTACGGTCTTTTATTGCGAGCTAAAAAGGATATCCGCCCCTATTAGGTGATATCCTTTTTTAATTGGGAAACATTTTACGTTACCAAGATATATTTGATTTTTACATACAAATAAATTATGCTTGAAAAAGAATTAAATTTAAATAAGGAATTGATTATAAATGAGTAGAGAGGCATCTCAAGACAATACAAAAAGATTTCTCATTGTAACACTATTTTTCACCCTTGGGACAGCTTTAGGAAAACTACTTGGATTTACAAAAGAAGTAACACTTGGAGCTTATTTTGGTACAAATTATGCCGTTGACGCATACGTTGTAGCTTTAAATATACCAACTATTGTTTTCACTGGTATTACAGGGGCTTTCGCCTTTTCTTTCATTCCTATCTTTATGGAGTTAAAAGGAAAAGATCCACATAAAGCATATCGATTTATGAATAACTTTTTAAACATCGTTCTACTTATTTTTTTCATTCCGCTTTTGCTCATTGAATTACAGCCCCGCTTCTTCATTTCAATATTTGCGCATGGGCTCCCTGAGCAAACAGCTTTATTATCGGCTCATCTATTGCAAATTATTTTTCCGACTGTATTTTGTACATTCATGATTGATATTTTTAATGCTTATTTGAACAGTTTACATAAATTTCGTATTACGAGTATGCAATGGGTTGTATTAAACGGTATTACACTTATTATTTTTATTTGCCTTGTACAATGGATAGGAATTTATGCACTTGCATTAGGTGTTATTGTCGGAAACATCGTACAAAATATACTCGTTTATTTCGCCTCCAAGCGTGAAGGATATCGCTATCAATTTGTAATCGATTGGAAAGATCCTTCTTTAAAAACCATGATATCTTTGAGCATTCCTGCTTTTATTACAAGTATGTCTGTTCAAATTAATCTACTTGTAGATCGTACACTAGTCTCCGGATTACAAGAAGGATCCATCGCGGCTCTTAATTACTCCCAAAAGCTATACTTTATTCCGCTTGGGTTAATTGCTGCTCCTGTTTTAACAGTTATGTATCCTAAATTTGTCGAATACGTAAATCATTCGAACTGGAAAGACTTCACAAAATTAATGGAAACAAATATAAAGGTGCTGTTATATTTGTTTATTCCTGTTTTTATTTATTTCACCTTTTTTACAGAGGAAATTGTCAAAGTTGTTTATAACTATGGTGCATTTGGGGAAGATTCTATCATAATGACAGCAACCGCGCTGCAATTTTATGCGTTAGCTGCCCTCATGCAGCCTTTAAAAGACTTACTTGATCGCTTGCTTTTTTCTTTGAAACTGAATCGATACATTATGTATGCATCGATTATTTCCATGATTATAAATGTTATATTATGCATTATACTCGTTAACCAAATTGGTTTAGCTGGTGCAGCTCTTTCCACTTCAATAGCATCAGCCAGCACTGTACTCATGCTATTATGGATGCTCCGAAAATTCATGAAAGAGAAAGAACAGGTAAGCTCGCACTACGGTGGCTTTTTACTTAAATGTATTGTTGCATCTTTTGTAAGTTTGTATGCTTCCAAACTGCTGCTTCATTTCTCACACGATACAAAGTTGCTTATCTTATTAGCAATAGCAATTGGTGCCATCGTTTACTTACTCGTCACTTATATATTAAAGATAAAGGAGCTACAACAATTGCTGTCGCTATTTTTAGGTAAAAGGAAGAATATAAATGAATAAAATTATGTACCTTTTAAATTATATCGGGGACGGCGGATCCGAAAAATACGTTCTAGATTTAATGGAATCCGTTGGTCCAGAACACTGTATCCTTGTATACTCTATCCCTGGTCCTTTCTTAAAAAAGTTTGAACAACTAAACGTACCGATGTATCAAATCAAAATGCGTCATCCTTTTGATATACAAGCTGCTATGCAGTTAAAGAAAATTATAAAAAAAGAAAAAATCGATATTGTTCATGCACAGTTTTTACGTGAAAATTATATCGCTATTCTAGCCAAATTATTAGGTGCTCCTATTCGGGTTATTTGGACATACCACGTAAATGTGCCGATGTCATTTCACCTAAAGTGGAGCAATTCCTTTTTTACCCGCTATAATGATGCTATCATTTGCATCTCTCAATTTATGAAGGAGCAGCTATGTCAAAAGGGCGTACCAGAAAAAAAGATAAAGGTCATTTATAACGGGGTTGCAGATCCGTATATAGATGCCTCTCTTTCTCAGCATCGCCCCCAAAAAATAGCTGTTATCGGAAGGCTTAGCAAAGAAAAAGGACAACTATTCTTATTAAAAGGCTTGAAAGAGCTAAGAGTACTACATCCATCTTTACAATGGCATTGTGATATTATCGGTGAAGGACCATTAAAAGAAGAGTTAACAGAGATGATTCAAGAGTTATCACTATGTGAACATGTATCATTAACAGGCTTTCAAGACGATATTATAAAAGAATATACAAAACATGACATTATTGTGATTCCATCAGAAAATGAAGGATTATCCTATGTCGCTATTGAAGCAATTGCTATGAAAAAACCTGTTATTGCAACAAATGTCGGTGGTTTGCCAGAAGTAATTGTTCATAATCATTCGGGTTTATTAATACCGTATGGATCGGAAGAAACATTGGCTGCATCTTTAGCACAATTATTACAAGATGAAAAGTTATATCATTCCTTAGCAGAATGCGGACGCGAACATTACTTACAAAACTTCACTTTTTCAAAAATGTTAAAGGAAGTTACAGCAATTTATCGCACACCATCATCATGTTAAAGGAGGATATATATGACACATTCAACTCGATTCTACTATATATGGGCAAGTATCTTCTTCGTTATATTGGGATTACTGTTTCCATCAACTTATACCGGACTTTTCATTTCTGTCGCACTAGCATGTGCTGCTTTTCGAGATGAAAAGCTCGGTATTGCTTATTTACTAATGTTTATTCCGATGCGCCCCTTTCTCGTTGCTTATAATCCTGGGCTAAAGTTTATCGGTCTATTCATCATTATTTCTCTCGTATTGCGTCTATTATGGCAATACCGACATAATATTTCACAGCTTTTTTCATTCCGATACTTTGAAATATTATATTTTCTTTTCTGCTTGTTTGGTGCTGCTATCGGTCTATCGCATGGTGTTTCACTTGTCGCAATTGCTATGCAGTTACACACACTGCTTCTATTTTATTTTTTATACTATATCGCTTCTCGTATCACCATTCACGATGAAGATATATTATTTTTTGCGAAGATTACCTTTATCGCTTCTGTCATTATGTCTATACAGGGGCTGATTGAGAAACTATCACTGCGAACCATGTTATTGCCGGAAGCTTGGAAAGATCTTGTGCTTGCTCCAACAAACAAAATTCGGATATACGGAATGGCGGGCGGCCCAAATGAATTGGCACTATATTTGATATTAGCTTTTCTTATTTCACTATACGTTCTTCGAAACGTATCAGGGAAAATGAAATATGTCACATATATAGGACTCACACTCATTGCCACAACATTATGGCTCACATATTCACGTGGTGCATTTCTAACAGTTACCGTCTTTTTAGTTGTCTATTTATGCATCAACCGGAAATTTTCAAATTGGAAATCACTGCTAGCAATTGCCCTTGTGTCATTTCTATGCGCTACATGCATCTCAAAAATGACGAACTATTTAGAGGGAGATAGAATGGGTGTAAAACGATTTACGGAAGCACTCTCAGAAGACACAGTTGAACTTAGTAAACAAGACGGGCGCATTTACTATGTAAAAAAAGCTGTTGAAATCTTTCAAGATAAACCAATTACCGGCTATGGATTTGGAACATTTGGCGATGCTGCTACGCAAACTTTCTCATCGCCTATTTATAAACAATATGAGATTACATGGGACTTCTATTCCGATAATCAATACATTCAAATACTTGCTGAAACAGGTATAATAGGTGTGTTCTTATGTGCGGGATTCGCCTTTGGATTCCTTTCTCTTCTTTGGAAATATAGGAAAGAATCACCTTTTGCTCCCCTTGCTTTATATTTAATAGTCGGAGTACTTATTGGCAGCGCATTTTATAACATATTAGAAAATGCTTCATTTATGATGTACTTCTTTTTAACAACTGGGTATATACAGCACCGTACAAAAAAAAGCTACTGAAGAATTCAGTAGCTTTTTTCTTTATTTTTCATTTCTTATTCTACGTTTTTCCGTAACATCCTTGTCTGTACAATAGCAAATAATACAGTAAGGATGATGCTCACAACAGAAATAATGATACCCAGTTTTAAACCTGGAGAATGGTAAGTAAGTACAACTTCATGGTCACCAGCATTCGCCTTGACTCCTAATAAACCATCTTCAATTTTTTCTGTAGACTGCTCTTTCCCATCAATTGTAACGGACCAGCCAATATCATAAGGAATCGGAAATACAAATGTAGATTCATTCTTTAATGCTATATTTCCTTTTATTGTTGTTCCTTTGTTTTCAGTAACTTTCATTGTGTTCTTTTGTAATTCTTTTACTGTCTCATTAAATTTGTCTATGTCTAATCCATAAAACTGAATCCCTTTTAATGAGAAGACATCCTGGTCCTCAACCTTTATCTTCATTGTTGTAGTCCCTTTTGTTGGGAAGTATCCAAAATCAATTATAGATTTTTCTGGATCAGGTGGTAAGTAACACGTATACTGGTCATTCACTACGATTTCTTTCCACTTTTCAACTCCATTAGCTAGTCCATATAATTGAACCTCTTTTGGTATACTTACTTGAAGCGTAATATATCCCGGCTCTGCCTTATTAACTCTTTCATATATTCCTTCTTCTCCTGGAACAGCAGCCATATTTTTTAGCGAAATTTTTGGATCTGCTAGCTTTTTAAATAGCGTTCCTTCTTGGGCACCAATCAGCTTTTCTTGAAAAACAAAAGGATTCTCTTCATTTTTAGAAGGTAAACTTTCAACTGGATAACCGAATGGAACAATATTATTATTCTTAAACACATTAGCAAAACCAAATTGTTTCATTTTCTCGTATCCGTATTTCGGTATACTACCATCTTCAATTCTATATCCATTTTTTAAAATAGCGTCAAATAATAATGTATTACCATGATTATTTGCTACTAAAAAGTCCGGAGACGTTGAGTACCCTGTCTGCTTTAAGAAGCGATGAAATGATCCATTTGCCATCGAATTAAATGTTTGAAAAGATGGATAATCATATTGTAATGAATCATTTAGCGTTCGAAAGTATTGAGAATTTACACGATACCGCTCTGTATTGATTTCATTTACATATTGAATAGCTTGTTTAGCAGTTTTATTCAGTTCGTATTCTTTTCGCTTTGCATAAGTCATTTCTTTATGAAGGCCATGAATATAGTTATTTGTATTGAAACTAACATCAGCTATTAAACAAATGAGCAATAATCCTGTTGTTAATTTTGATAATGATGGTTTCACCATACGAATATGCAATGCTATAACCACAACCGTAATAAAAAGAGCGTTTGTAAGCAGTATATCGTTATAAACTGCTTTATATCCTTTCACTGATAATGAATAGAGTAGAATAAGATGTACGATGTAACTAATCCATAATGGCACAACATATCTTCGATTCATATGTTGAAATACTCTGGCTGCCATAAAAATTGTTAACATAACAAATACAAAGGCAAAACGATGTGGATACGCATTTGGCGGCTTATTCCCATGCCAAGCTAAATTTAAAAACGGAATTGCAAAACTGCAAATTAAGAACAAAAATACAAATATAGATAAGAATTTTTCTCTCTTGTTAATTTCTTTATTAACAAAGTATAAAGGTAATAATACTAATACTAATGTGGATGCATATACATTAGGAGCACCAAATAAACTTGAATCATATCCTCCAGATAATAGCTTCCAATAAAAATCAAGTAAATTAAGATTCCATTCTAATTTGAAGTCCATTGAACTGATACTATATGGGTTACTCTTTAACGCTCCAAGAGTTGGAAAAATAATTACAGATCCTATTCCAACAGCTAGTCCCGTTCCAATGCAAAACAACAGAAAATATTTCCCCCATGTTTTTATATCTCGAAACTTATATTGTGAAAAGAGTCGAATGATAAAATAAAGGAATGTAAAAATCCCGAACATAAATGAAATATAGAAATTAGCGATAAACATAATCGCTAATGCAACCGTAAAGAAAATAACCTTTCTGCCCTGTAAAAGCTTTTCCACTCCGATTAAAACAACAGGTAGGAACACGACACCATCTAGCCACATGACATGAAATGAATAGGCCATAACATACCCTGACAATGCATAAGCAGTTGAAAACAGTAACAACCCTTTATGCTCTTTCCCTATCACATAACGTAAAAACCAACCACATGTTAATCCTGCAAATCCCACTTTTAAAAGTGTAATAAGAAAAATAAATTCTGGAATGCTTTCCTTATTAAAGAAGTAAAGAAGAACAGAAAACGGGCTTGCTAAATAGTAGGCGAATGTCCCGAGAAAGTTAAGTCCCCCGCCTAATTCAATTGTATATTGTAAGCTCTTCCCTTCTGTAAATACGCTATGTAAATAAGAATAAAATTGAACATATTGCGTGTTTAAATCACTAATTAATATTGAATACTTTCCAAACGGATATACACCGAACAAAGCATAGCATATAAGTAATATACAGAATGGAACGAAAAAGAACAGAACGCCATACAGACTTCTTAATTTTTTCATTATTTTACGCTCCTGTTTTATTTTTATTTTCCTCTTGCGTACTTGCTGTTTCTTGACGTAAGCGAATATATAAAAATCCTCTCTAAGTAGGCTCTGTTAGCCCTACTTAGAGAGGATCCTCTTTCATTTTACTTCCTCTTCTTCAGCACGATAAAGCAAAGTAAAACCGTTGCTAGTAAGCTGATAACAGAAACAATGACCCCTACTGTAAATCCTGGGGATGTATACTTCAATTCAATTGTATGCGTACCTTTTGGTAGTTCTATTCCAAGAAATGCATCATTTAATTTCAGTACTTTTGCATCTTTCCCATCAACTGTTGCTTTCCATCCTTTATCATATGGAATAGATAAGAAAAGGAAATTATCTTCTTTTACATCAATCTTTCCTTCAACACTGCGACCCGTGTAGTTTGTTACGTTCAACGGCTGTTGTTTTAATTCATCTACCCGTTTTTCAAATGTATCTACATCAAGTCCATAGAACAATTGTTGATCTAATTCAATAGAATGAGGTTTTACCTGCACTTCTACTTCCACTTTTTCATTTTCAAAAGAGCCCAAGTCAAGAATACCATTGTTCCAATAATACTCTGGATAATTAGATAAGTCGCTATCCGGTCCCTCACCAATTGTTTTACCTAATGTTTTTCCATTTACGTAAACCTTTGTTACACCAGTTGGGTTCACACGCAACTTTGTATATAACTGTTGTTTTCCTTTAACATCAAACACGTATTTAATACTCGCTGGCTTATCATCTTGCAGTTTTGCCAACTCGATTGGTTTTTGGTTTGTAAGAGCCATTTTTTTCTTTTCATTAGCAAGTTGTTTCTTGCTTTTTTCTGTTTCTACTACTTGTAAGTTGTCATATTGAACAGAAACCGGTTGAAGCGCTTTATAATATTCAACACTTTGTCCATTTAACTTGCCAATTAGTTTATTTTGCTCTTCAAATGAGTTTGTATAATTGTATTTTTGAACCTTTAACTTATCTTTTCCTTTTGTATCAAACTCTTCTTTATTGACCATATATCCAAACGGAAGGGCATTTTTATTCTCATATATGGAGAAGTCACCGACACTGTCGATTTTTTCAAAACCATATTTATTTAATGGACTATCCGAGATCATATATTTCATACCAAACAGGGCATCAGTTGAAACAATTCCTTTGCCGTTTTGTAAAATTAATGCGTCCAAATAACCGTAACCTAAATCTTGCATATATAAATTCAAATGACCATTCGCAACAGAATTGAAATGAGTAATACCTTTATACCCGAAGCGCATCGCATCATTCCAGGTTCTCCCCATTGTCGTTTCCATGCGATATAACCCTGGATCTTTTTCAGCTACTTTTTGAATCGTTTCTTCATATCCCGGATATGGAGATGCATATTCTTGACGATTAATGTAACCATACTCATAACCCATTAGCTTAATCGAATACATTGTATTCAGTGCAACATCCAGCGAGGCTATAGCTAACAAGGCAAAAGATACTAATGCTTTTTTGTTTTTTAGTCGAACCTTTAAGTATAGTAACAACGCATAAACAACAACCAAAAAGATGTTTGCCATCATTTTATTGGATTGCATATAAGAAGGTGCTACTTTCCCAAGTAAAATGATCATAAATAGGTTAAAGAAAACTACTTTTTTCAATGCTGGTAATAAGTCTTCTCCAAATACCATAAATGTTCGAGCAGCCACATAAACAAGCAAAAATGAAAATACAAACGAATAACGATACGGGAAATTCGTTGGCGGCTCAAAACCATGCCAAGCAATATTTAAAAACGGTAGTTCAAAAGAAAGAACTAAAAACAGCATCACTGTCCCATACACAATTTTTTCTTTTAATGAAATTTTCTTTGTTACAAAGAACAATGGTACAAGCAGTACTGTTAATACACCCGCATAAACGTTTGGCATTCCATTAACCGTTGTATCAATAACCCCATTAAAGAAGCGACTATAAAAGTCCAATGGGTCAAAATTAAACGTTGTAGAAAATGGAATTTTCGTACGTTCCGCAAAGTTGCTGTTTAAATCCAAATACGTTGGCAGCACGATGAATGCTGACATTCCAACTGCTAAACCTGTCCCAATACAGAACCATACAAACTTTTGAAAGAATTGCTTTACATTGCGAATGTCATAAAGGACACAAAAGCGCACCACAAAGTAAATAAATGTAAAGATTCCAACCATATAAGAAATATAGAAGTTTGTAATAAATGTAAGAGCTAAACTAAAAATAAACAATCCATATTTTTTAGTCGTCAACAACCTCTCAATTCCAAGCATAATGAGTGGAAGTAGATAAATTGCATCTAGCCACATGACACAGAAAGAATAGACTGTTACAAATGACATTAACGCATAAAAAGTTGAGAATACTGCAATTGTAATATCACGACGCTTCATCATGTGACTTAAATAATGCGTCATTGTCATACCAGCTAACCCGACTTTTAATAATGTCATGACCATAATCGCTTCTGGAATATGAGCACGATCAAAAAAGAGAATTAAAATAGAAAACGGGCTTGCTAAATAATAGGCAAATACGCCAAGGAAGTTTAGTCCCATTCCGCCTTCCCAGCTATAAAAAATGCTTTTTCCATTTTTCATAACATCATATAAATATGTGTAAAACTGTACATACTGTGTGTGCAAATCAGTAACAAGAATTGACTTTTCTCCAAATGGAGCAATACCAAGCAGCATAAACATTACACCATAAATAGAAAACGGAAGGAAAAAAGCTAATGCGTACAAAAATTTCTTTTTCTTAAATAAATCTAACAGTTGTTGCATTATACGCCTCCATATTATTCCTAGTTCAAAATATATATGTATAAAAAACAATAGCCGGCATAAAGCCAAGCTATTTGTTTTTTATGCATTTTGGCCTTCTTTAACTTCGACCTTTTTTTTAAAGATTATATATTTACTTGCAAAATAGTTAACAACTACAACAATAACATTCGCGATAATTTTAGATACTAAATCATTGATACCTAACCATTCGACTAATGCAATCATAGAGAAAAGATCGATGAAGTAAGATAAAACGCGAAAGCCCATAAAATAGAAGAATTCTTTCATGGCATGGGCAAAGCTTGTGTGTTGGCTGCTAAATACATATTTTTTATTTGTAATATACGCAAACAGCACAGATACAATCCATGCAATTGTCGTGGCAACTTTGTAATCCATTCCAGCTAAAGTTGCACAAACATAATACGTAACAATGTTGACCAGCGTCGTTAAACCGCCAAAAAGCAAATAGTTAAAGATTTCCTTCGTCTTGTTATTCACGTTTGTAATCTCCTAACGATTTGATTTTACTTTATGATCTTCTACGCGATATAACTTTGCTGTCGGCTTTTCATCCAAATTTGTTACTTTATCATCATTATACTCATCTACAAAGTATAGTGGACGATTTTTCGTTTCGTTAAAGATACGTCCTAAATATTCACCGATAATTCCAATTGCGATTAACTGTACGCCGCCGATGAATAAAATCGCTGTCATCATAGATGGATAGCCGCTTACCGGTTCACCATACATCATCGTCTTAATAATAATCCACACCATGTAACAAAATGCAAAGAATGATACGGTAAACCCTGTGAAGGATGCAAGACGTAATGGAAACGTTGTAAAGGATGTGATTCCTTCGATTGCTAAATCCATTAGCTTAAAGTAGTTCCATTTCGTTTCACCAGCCGCACGCGGATCACGGTCAAATAAAATTTCTTTCTTATTGTAGCCAATCCAACTGAACATTCCTTTTGTATAGCGCTGTGTTTCACGAATTTTCTTTAATGCTTCCACGCAGCGTCTGTCCAGTAAACGAAAATCGCCTGTATTTTCTTGAATTGGGATTCTTGTTGTTTTCTTTAATAGGCTATAGAATTTCCCAGCTGTCCATTTTTTCGCCCAAGATTCTCCTGCACGAGAACGTCTTTTGGCATAAATGTCATCATAGCCTTGCTCCCAATATTTAATCATTTCTGGGATTAATTCCGGTGGGTCTTGTAAATCAGCATCAATAATGATAACCGCATCTCCCATTGCATGATCCAGTCCGGCAATCATTGCTGTTTCTTTTCCAAAGTTACGAGATAAATCTACATAAGAAATGCGTTTATCGTGTACTCGAAACTCTTTAATAATATTTAATGTATTATCTTTACTTCCATCATTCACAAATAAAATCTCAAAGTCGTAATTTGGCACCGACTCAATTACTCCTGTCAACCGACTATACAACTGATCTAACACTTCTTCTTCATTGTAGGCCGGTACTAAAATTGTAATGGTCTTCAAAGTAGGTACCCCTTTCTTTTTCAAATTTTCCAAGTAAAGAACAATTTATAAGCACAGATTAGACATAGTAAATTGGATGTTTTCCTTAGAATACCTCATTCTCCAATTCACTATGTCTAATCTTACACATCTATCAATAATTAGTTTTTAATCGCTTCTCCTTGTTCTTTCACAAGGTTTTGCATAATTTGTAGTAAATCTTCTTTTAATTCGTCATGTTGCAGCGCCATTTCAATTGTTGTTTGAATAAAGCCAAGTTTCTCACCAACATCATAACGTTTTCCTTCAAAATCATAAGCGAATACGCGTTGAATTTCATTTAGATTTTGAATTGCATCCGTTAATTGAATTTCGCCGCCAGCACCGATATGTTGTTCTTCTAAGAAACGGAAGATTTCCGGTGTTAATATATAACGGCCCATAATCGCTAAATTTGAAGGTGCTGTACCTTGTGCTGGTTTTTCAACAAATTGTTTTACTTGATAACGACGGCCGTCTTTTTCTAATGGATCAATAATACCGTAGCGATGTGTTTCATCTTCTGGAACTGTTTGCACACCAATTACGGATGACAGTGTTTTTTCATACTCATCGATTAACTGTTTTAAGCAAGGTGTTTCTGCTTGTACAATATCATCTCCAAGTAATACAGCAAACGGCTCATCACCAATGAATTTGCGCGCGCACCATACTGCATGGCCCAAACCTTTTGGTTCCTTTTGACGGATATAGTGAATATCCACCATTTTAGAAGAAGCTTGTACCCTTTCAAGTAGCTCATACTTTTTCTTTTCTAATAAATTTTGCTCTAATTCAAAAGCATTATCGAAATGGTCTTCAATTGCACGTTTTCCTTTACCTGTAACGATAATAATATCTTCAATACCTGCAGCAACTGCTTCTTCAACGATATATTGAATTGTTGGTTTATCAACAATCGGTAACATTTCCTTTGGCATTGCCTTCGTTGCTGGTAAAAAACGTGTTCCAAGACCAGCAGCTGGGATAATGGCCTTTCTTACCTTTTTCATGCTTATAACCTCTTTCTTTGTTGGTTTATATGCGCATTTATACAAATATTTATTTTTTTAATTTGCCCCGTCAAAGTATATTTATTGAATACATTTTATTCCTTGACAAGACATCTCTTATAGAAAAAACGCAACTTCTATATTATATATCTATTAATCTGAGTGTCATATTACAGTTTTCTTACATGTTTGTTTCTCACTTACCGAAAATGACACTTCCTACAAATTCTACATGATTGCTTCTTTATTCGTCAAGGTTACTTTATAGTTGTCCTTTATTTGTCACTTTCCTTTAATAAACAGTTAATATCTAAAAGCGCACATCATGTAACATGCTTTGTTCTAGCATTACCATATGCTCCTGCCGTTACTTCTTCATTCTTTTTACTTCAATAAAATAAGAATTTACTATACTTTTCCAACGAAAAAATCCACTTAAATAGTAAGAAAATGAAGCAACCCTAATTATTATATAAACATCACCAATAATCATAATATCCCTACTTTATATTTACCTAAATGAGTTTGAATTACACGCATGCAAAAAGGAGTGAATACAAGATTCACTCCTTTTTGTTCTCTTTATCCCACTCTAATAGGCAATAGGCCCTCAACTCAAAGTCCTGAGCAATCCAAAAAGTTAGATTTCCTGTTAGGGACCGATTCGTTCAACTAACCATCAGTAGGGAAAGCGCTACGATAAAAATTTCGCTTTATTACATAGTCACTTTTTGGTTCTCTTCTTTATAATAGTTATCCAATTTTTTCTTCATTTTTTCATTTTCATGCTGATGAATCGCTACGATTTGCGTCAACTCTTTAATACGAGCAGAAGATCTTGAAACAACAATCGTTAAAAAGAACAATACACATGTTACAAATATAAATCCGAAGAAAAACAATGCGTTAATTGGCGTTGCAACGCCTAATAAATCCGATACAACATTAATCGTTTTTGGCAAGATTCCAATGATGAGAATACCGATTAAAACGCCAAACCATGTTAGTACATACTTCAGGTCTAATTTCTCTTTACGCACTAAGTTTGTAAAAATAATCAATCCTACTAATACACCTAAAATAATTAATATTTGAAGGCGAATTGTCATGAAGCATTCTCCTTTCGTTTAGGTTTTAATCTGTCGATTGTAATCGCAAGTGTCACTTTAATCATATAATAAATTGCTTTGTAATTTACAATTGAAGATGTGCCACCGATTCTTTCTCGCATAAGTACAGGGGCTTCCTCTATTTTATAGTCATTTCTTAATACAGAAACAATACTTTCTGGTTCTGGATAATCTTTTGGATAGTAATCGCAAAATTCATTAATAATATCGCGATTCACCATTCTAAATCCAGAAGTAGCATCTGTGATTATTTTTCCAGATACAGCTTTAATTAACTTTTCAAAGAAACGAATTCCTAATCTTCTTGTGAAGGAAGACTGAAAGCCTTCTTTATTAATAAAACGTGAACCAATCACCATATCCGCCTGTTTTTCTTCCATCGTCTGAAGAAGAACGCCTAAATAGGCAGCATCATGTTGACCATCACCATCAAATTGTACAGCAATATCATAACCGTAGCGCTGCGCATATTTATACCCCGTTTGCATCGCTCCGCCGATTCCTAAATTAATTGGCAAACTGACGTAGTTAAAATTATTATCTTTACAAATTTGCTCTGTATCATCCTTTGAACAGTCATTAATAATGACGTAATCAAAATCCGGTGCATTCGTTTCTATATCCTCTACAACATGAATTAAGTTCGTTGATTCATTATAGGCAGGAATAATAATGAGCTTCTTTTTAAACAAAAGTAATCCCCCACTCCACTTTAATATAAATAACCTAACATAAAAACATTTGCATACAACAACATCCAACATGCTAACTTTGCTGACCTTTGTGCAGTTAACTCCGAATGCTGTTTCACATTCATTTTTTCATTAAACATGAACAATATAATTGGTAAAATAGGTAAGAAATATCTTCCTTGTAGCCCACTTATAAAATCTGCACCTACTTCAGACCAAGTCAAATATAAACTTAACATAACTAGTCCAATTATACTTATACTTGTTAAAATAAAAATCCCATAATCGAAGTTGCGTAATTTAAACTTATCTTCTGTATAATCAAAGATTGCTGTCATAACAAGCCCAACCAAACTAATAATTACAATACCGCTCAGTAAGTGCGTTACCCATCCAACTTGATTTAACATGGTCAGCCACGTACTCATTCCGTTTTCAAAAGTTCCAAAGAATGTTTTCATAGCCTCAACTGGATGTCCAAACATGAATTTCAATTGCTCAACTGGATTAATTTTTTCATTTGGATTAATTGTTCCAACAAACTTCATTACAAATAAATTCCAAGAACTCATCATTAAACCAGATATACCTGCAAGCATAAGGAAAGAAGTAATACCTTGCATTTTCGTACGGAATAGGTCTCGTCCAACAAATGAAAACATTAAGAATGATAATGGCCAATACGTAAATTTACACAATACAATAAGGATTAATAACAAGGTTGGAATAACAAAATCCTTAACTCGTAATACATCCTTTTCCGAACACATAAGTTTCTGTAATATAATAGCGATAAATAAGTAAGTTAACCCCATCAACATTGCATCAGCCGAAAATGATGCAGCTAATGATACAAATAACGGAAATGCAGCTAAAAACGCTAGCGTATTTTTCAATCTTGGAATTATTTTTATCGCCATTGCAGTCAAGGCAATATACACAATTAAGTTGAAAATTCTTCCTAACATCAAAGCGCTAAAAGCTTTTAAACCTAATATATTAGCAATAAACAAACCAAGAGCCTGTGGAATATATGGAATTGGTGTATAAACAGCCGTTGTCGGTTGCTCGACAAATTTTGTTTTATTTGCAAAGGTATACGTATCCCAAGCCTCGCTCTTAGCTCTATCGTATCTTTCGCCATTTGCAAGCAATCCATAGGTTGTCTCAAATTGATTTGGTCGTGGCATGTCATCTATATTTTCTGGCAAGTTAACGCCTACTTTATCACCTTGTTTCGTAGACAGAAGATGCCCTAAACTAATATCATAAGCTTTTGCAAAATGAAAATTCTCATCAGTTGCTTCAAACAGCGGATTATTAAAACTAAACATAATCCCCATTGCTCCAGCCACAACAACAAAATTCTTAATTGTATTTTTCCCAATTAAAGCTAAAACAACTAGGGCAACTAATGCAGTAATTGTAGCTTGTCTAATTTTTAGCCAATCCAGCTGATCGTATAATATTTTAGCTGCTACTGCTTGTCCTTTATCTTCTTTACCATTAACAATCAATTTTCCATCTGATGATAATGATGCCCCAGTACGAATACCAATTTTTTCACCATTCTCCGCTTTCACGATTTTCACTTTTAAGACAACATCATTATCTAGATCTTTTGGAATAGGAACTATGATACTACTTTTAAAATGAGGATCTTTAATATAGTCTTCTCCACCCCATTTGTTCAAATCGATTGTCTCTTTACTCACTACTCTTCCTTTAACCGAAAGTTCATACTCCAATAGTGCATTTTTATGATAACTTTCGCTTGTAAGAGGTAATAACAAATTCTTTGGGTTTTCCCCATCAAAATGAAACTCTTGTCGTAATTCATCGCCCTCGGCTAAATCAACCATCTTATAATTGCTATAAGCAAGACTTTTGCTTACAGTATGAGTAGATCCCGTCAGGCATACATACAAAACTGCACAAAAAACTACAAAAAAAGAAAAAAGTATCTTTTTCCTATTTACCATACAACATAACACTCCATTTATATTATTTGTCTTAAATTAACACTACTTATTATAGAAATACACTCCTCTCACTGCATACAAAACACAGCAATTCCTATAATGATAATAATATTTCCGATTACTTTTCTTTTCGTGATTTTCTCACCAAGAAAATACCAACTGAATATTAAAATAACAACATAACTAAGCGATTCTAAAACAGGTGCTTGCTTTAACGGGACACCTTTCATCGCAATTACATTTAAACCCGCATTTATCACAAATAAAGAATATCCAATAATTACATAACGATTTACATATTCCTTCCATTTCTTATCATAAACAGCTAACGTTGCTTTTTTTAATAAAATTTGGGAATAGTTCGCCAAAATAATCCCGAAAATATAAAGCAGTACAAATTTATTCATCTCTTGTCACCACAACAATTCCAATTATGATAATAGCTGCACCTAGTAAATTATTCCATTTTATGACATCTCCAAAAAATACTACGGACCATAGAAGTCCCCATAAAATAATAATCCCTCGATGTGAATACGCTTTAGATATTTCAAAATGTTTAATTACTTGCTGCCAAATAATTGCATATCCAAACAAAAGAATAATAAGTCCCATGTAAGCTAAGAAAAAACTAATTGAAGTAACTGAAAATTTTGCCGCCCATTTCATATACACCATTATGATAGAGTATAAAAAAAAGGCTGCATGTAAAAACACATAATTTTTAGTAGATGCTTTCATACACTCAACTCTCTTTTTATGAATTAAACCTAGATAGAAAATGAAACTTTCATCAGTGGAAATTCTCCTGCACTGATGATCAGTTGAATCAACCGGGCTCTTCTTCAAACATTCCGAATATTCCGATATTAACTCGCCATTCTTGACGTATAGATAGAACGTAATTCTTCTAAACTTTCATTTCTTACACAAACTTTCAATTTGAAAGCGTATACTTATCCCACACGATATAAAATTCTATCACAGAATAAGAGAAATTTCATGCTTATCTCATAATCTTTCTTGTCTTTATTATAGAAACATAAATAAAATAAAAAAAAGAGGGAAAATATTCCCCCTCTTTACTCATATTAAAAACGATTCATAATATCTTCTTTAATCGCTTCAAGCTTCTCTTCACTATGTTGTAGTGAATCTCCTTGTACACCAAAGTAAAACTTAATCTTCGGCTCTGTTCCTGATGGTCGCAGGCAGAACCAAGATCCATCTGCCAAATAATACTTTAATACATTTGATTTTGGTAATTCAATTTCTTCTGTCGCATCTTCTTTTACTTTTGTTCTAACGCTCGCTTTATAATCTTCCGCAATCGTTACTTCTAAGCCAGCCACTTCTGTCGGTCTATTTTCACGGAAAGATGTCATCATATTTTGAATTTGCTCTGCTCCATCTTTTCCTTTTAACGTTAAGGAAACAAGTCCTTCACGGAAATATCCGTACTTTTCAAATACTTCAAGCAAACCATCATATAATGTTTTACCTTGCGCTTTATAATATGCAGCAACTTCACATGCAAATAATACAGACTGTACTGCGTCTTTATCACGGCAGAATGGGCGAATTAAATAACCGTAGCTTTCTTCATAACCAAACTGGAACTCATATTCTCCGCTCGCTTCATATTGCTTAATCTTTTCACCGATGAATTTAAAGCCAGTTAACGTATCGATTGTATCAAGTCCGTAAGCTTTTGCGATTGTGCGTCCTAATTCAGATGTAACAATTGTTTTTAATACAACACCGTTTGTCGGTAAAATACCTTGTTCTTTCTTTTGTGTTAATAAGTAATCCAACATTAAAGCACCTGTTTGATTTCCTGTCAACACTTGATACTGGCCATCATGATTACGAACTGCTACACCAAGACGGTCAGCATCCGGATCTGTTGCAATTAATACATCTGCATCAATTTCTTCACCGTACCGAATTGCCAATTCAAATGCAGCATGTTCTTCTGGATTTGGTGACTTTACTGTTGAGAAGTCTGGATCTGGCTGTTCTTGTTCTTTCACGACCGTTACATTTTTAAACCCAACTGCATCCAAACCACGGCGAGCCGGAATATTAGATGTTCCATGTAAAGGTGAGAAGACAATTTTTAAATCTTGTCCAACTTCCTTCACAAGCTCTTTATTAAGAATAACCGTTTTTAATTGTTCTAAATACGCATCGTCAACTTCTTGACCGATGATCTGTAAGAGACCATTTTGTTTCAATTGCTCTACATCAGCAACCTCTACTGTCAATTCGTCACTTACATCATTTACATAATGAATTAACTCATCCGCTTCTTTTGGAGGCAATTGCCCGCCATCATCTCCGTACACTTTATAGCCATTATATTCAGGCGGATTGTGGCTTGCCGTAAGAACGATTCCACTGCATGTATGTAAATAACGTACTGCAAAAGAAAGCTCTGGTGTTGGGCGTAGGCTTTCAAATACATATGTTTTAATGCCATGAGCACCTAGTGTTGCTGCTACTTCCATCGCAAACTCTGGAGACTTGTGACGAGAATCATATGCGACAACAACGCCGCGTGCTTTTGCTTCTTCACCTTGGTTTTCAATGAAACGGGCTAAACCTTCTGTTGCCTTGCGGACAGTGTACACATTTAAACGATTTGTGCCAGCACCTAGTTCCCCGCGCATACCACCTGTACCAAATTCTAAATCTTTATAAAAACTATCTTCAATTTTCTTTTCATCACTTTGCATTGCTTCTAGTTGCTGCTTTAACTCTGCATCTAAATTCGCAAAGGAAATCCAGCGTTCATATTCTTTTTTCCAATTCATGTTGCTCTCTCCTCTCAATAGACATAATCCCATTATATGAAAAAAATAGCGCTTCCCTCAAATATTTTTTATCTTTTTACAACATTTAACTCTTTGTTCACCAAAGGAAAACATTGGCAATAATCTAAAAAAAGGACTGGCATCTGCCAATCCTTTCCTCATTTACTCTTCCCCAAAACGTTCAACAAATGTTGCTAATGTACGCACCATCGCGCCTGTTCCACCAACTGGACCTAAGTCGTGTACGCTCTTTGTATCAGATGTTCCTGCAATATCTAAATGCACCCAAGGTGTTTCTTCTGCAAACTCTCCAAGGAATGTTCCTGCCATAATTGCATGACCATCGCGTCCTGGTGAGTTATTTAAATCTGCAAATTTACTGTTACGAACACGCTCTTTATCACGTTCAAAAATCGGTAATTGCCAAATTGGCTCATCCGTTTCCATCGCTGCTTCTAACATTTGCTCATAAAATGCTTCGTTATTTGTCATTGCACCTGTTGTATGGTTTCCAAGAGCAACGATAATACCGCCTGTCAATGTCGCAACATCAACAAGATAATTTGCACCAAGCTTTTTCGCATACGTAATACCGTCAGCTAATGCTAAGCGGCCTTCTGCATCTGTATTTAATACTTCAATTGTTTTACCGCTCATTGAGGTAATCACATCATCTGGTTTAAATGCAGTTGCGCTCACCATATTGTCCGTAGAAGGAATAATCGCAACTACGTTTTGCTCTGGGCGAAGCTCACCGATAATTTCCATCGCTCCAAGAACAGCTGCTGCGCCGCCCATATCGCCTTTCATACCAACCATGCTTTCGCGCGGTTTCAAAGAATAACCACCTGTATCATATGTAATACCTTTACCAACTAAGCCGATTACATCTGTCCACTCTTCTTTACCTTTATATAAAAGAGCAATCATTTTTGGCGGTTCTGCGGAGCCTTGGTTGACCGCCAGAAGCGCACCCATTCCAAGCTCTTCCATCTCTTCTTTCTCAAGCACTTTATAGTCCATATCATATTTTTCTGCCAGATCAACTGCATAGTCTGCTAAAGCAGTTGCCGTTAATACGTTTGGCGGCAAATTCACAAGCGTACGCGCAGAATTTGTAGCACGTCCATGTACATAACCAACCGTTAATGCTGCTTCAATCTCTTGCGGATCTTCTTCTGTAACAACAACAAAGCTTTCTAATTGATGCGCTTCTTTTTTATCCGTTTTATATGTTACTAACTCATATGTACCAAGTAAATAAGTTTCTGCTGCAATATGCGCTACATCAATTGCGTCCATTTTTTCAGTGATGAATGAATCTAATACAAATGCGACATTTTTTACTTTTGCACCGTGTAACGTTCTCGCTAATTTCCCAAGTGCACCGCGCAATGTTTCTGTTGTACATCTGTCTTTTTTGCCAAGACCGACAAAATAGTAACGCTTTACATTTGTTTTCCCTAAGCTATGTACTTTAGAAATCACTTTTTTCTTCGGAGAAATTTCTTTTTCGCCTAATAGCACTTGTATATGTCCATCAAACGCTTGATCTAATTCTTTTACAAAACTACTCATTACCTCATCTTCAAATAAGGCAACAACTACCGCTTCATGACTTGCTAGTTCTTTTTGTACTTGAAACATGCTAGCACCCCCAGATTTTTTCTGTTTCTATTATAGCTTTATTTTCGTGAAAATGCGACAATTCAAACTTCTTCCATATATAAAATAAACTCTGGGAGCTGCGGCAAATTCTGAACTTGCTCGTATGGAATTCGATTTATCTCTTTCGGTAAAATTTTGCGGCACAATTGAATAAAGTGTACGACCTTTTCAACATTCAAATTCCAATAAACAGGGCAATATGGAGTTAAATATTCTTCCGCTACTTCCATCATCATTCGTGCTCCCTTTATATTCCCATAGCTGTAATGATACTGAGCGACTGCCATTTGCAATAAACCTTTTAAAAACAAATTCCCCCGATCTTCAAGCCACATTTCTTCTAATAAGTCATGACACGTATAATAATCGCCTTCGTTATACTTTATGAAAAACTCATAATACGCTAAAGGATAGTCTTCCATATATGCTCTCCCTTTGCTATATTTTCTTTCCCCTCTATTTCATGATGACAAGAGAATGAAAAAAAGTCTAGCGCTATAAGCGTCTAGACTATCGTTGGTTTAAATATTGTCCGCGAAACACTTGCATCGGTTCCGCTTCGTTTAAAAGTGTTAACTCTTGTTCTGTAAATTTTCCATTTCCCATTTTTACAATGTAAACATTCACTGTCTTCTTTCCCCATTGACTGTATACATCTTGCACGGTTTCATAATATAAATCAAGTCGATTTCCTTTAATAGCACCGCCTTTATCCGCTACAACACCATAGCCATAGCCAGGAATAAACAAGATTGTTCCAATCGGAAATACGCGCAAATCAGCCGCAATTGTTGAATATATGTCCCGTTTTACTTTTACACCGGAATATGTAATCCCATACTCAGGATGTCCTTTTGTCTTCCCTGTTGACTCTCTGCCAGCTGTATATCCTGTTGCCATAACTTCCATCGAACGATATTTTGACCAATCTTTTTCATTCTCTAAAGCACGAATGACTGTGGCACTTGGAATCGCTTGCTCACTTTGCTCAGCTGCGTGAACTTCTTTCACTTCATTTTTCTTATACATATGAATTATTTCAGAAAGAGAGATTCCTGACACAGCTTGCCAAGTTACACATAATGCAACTAAAAATAAGCAAACCATCATCATGCGAATGCTAAATCGTTTTATCATTTTTCACACTCCTTCATCGTTATTGTTCCCTAAACGATGAAGAAAATACGCATGAAAAACGTAAGTGTCCTGTTTAGCAATGACAAGCGCTGAAGCTAGACAACTCTAAAAAAGCTTCTAAGAAAGGATCCTCAAAACATTTGATACCCATTTTTCCGCAATGTTTTGATCACAACACCAGATAAAGCAGCACCAACTAATCCAGTTGATAAAATCATAATATCAGCTTGTCCAAGATGAAGAAAACTTGTTCCTAATGAAGAGAAAGCCTCTTTCGGCTGTACAAAATAATCGAAGAAATCAACTTTATCAATAATAAACACACAAATAAGCGGATATACAACGACCATCACCCATGTTGCTCGTAAAATCATATTTAATAAAAAGCCAATTCCAAAAAATAAGACTAAAAATAACATCATTGAGATTAATAAAACAGGTATGCTCATGATTTCTTCACCCTTTCTTACTTATCAATCTACTCTTCCTACAAAAACGTTATATACCGTATAATCAAACTGTTCCCCTGGATTTAACGTCTCGTCCATTTTTAAAAGCGGTGCTGGCATCGCTTCTAACAAATAACGAATTAACACTGAGGCATTTTCATCATTTACAATATCCTCTGGAAATAGGAACGCTCCCTCATACAATTCTCGCTCTTGAACGACAATGTCTTCTCCTTTTGGCTCTAAAAGAAAAATAATCATATTATCACTAATCTCACCGCGTATCACGCCAGATCGTGCACCCATTATTCCTTTTACACTTGTGGCAATTCCTGTTTCTTCTAATACTTCACGCTGCACTGCTTGATCGATTGTTTCTCCTTCGTTCACAAAACCCGCGGGCAATGACCATTCCCCTTTTAATCCACCATATTTTTTCTTAACGACCAGCCATCTTCCATCTGCTGTGATAACGAGACCACTTACCGCTAGCCACACATTTCCTCGCTTACTCATCACTGCAAACCCCTTCCAATCAAACGAACAGAATATTCATTCTTTTCTTTCATTATACTATAAAGTGAAACTTCCGTCAGTGGGGGTTTTACTGCCCGCGAATAGCGGGATAAAGCTTTCGAAAGGAGAATGTTGGGAAATGTGTACTCTTTGTGAAAGGTCTTCACCTATTTTAGAATATTCAGTAAAACTAAAATAAAAAAAGCAGAAACAGCTTACAGCCATTTCTGCTTTACATTACGTATTAAAATAACTTTAACTTACCTTTTTTAAGAACTAATAAAGGTCCGCCAAGCATGAATAGGTAACGGTTGTCGATTACTTTCTTCATGAATGAAGCTTTCCAACCAGTTAATTTTTTGCCCATTACAACGCCCATTGCATCGTCATGACCTAATGAACATACAGAACCTTTGTTATCGAATACAAACTTCTGCATTTCGCCTTTACCACGAACAAGAACAGCTAAGTTATGTGCAATGTTATAACCTTGTTGAATTGCAATTTGTGCTGTTGGTGGGTATGGACGGTTAATTTCTTCGTTAATGATTAACGCTGCATCACCAACCATGAATACTTCTTCATGACCTGGAGCATGCATGTACTCGTCCACTTTTACACGGCCGCGCATTGCTTCAAAGCCAGACTCTTCTACAATACCGTTACCGCGAACACCTGCAGCCCAAACTACAGTTGCAGATTTCAGTAATTCTACATCGTCACCGTTTGCAACAAGAATACCTTCTTCAGTTCCTTCTTTAATTGCTGTACCGATGCGGAATTCTACACCTTTTTTCTCTAATTGTTTTACAGCGTACTCAACTAGCTCTGGATCGAAACCAGGAAGCGCTGTTGGAGCAGCCTCAACACAGATGATGCGTGCTTTTTCACGAGGAACATCGTACTCCTTGCAAAGCTCAGGAACACGGTTTGCAAGTTCACCTACGTACTCGATACCTGTAAATCCAGCACCGCCGACAACGATTGTAACTAACTCGTCACGTTTTTCTGAAGCATATAGAGAGAACATGTACTCCATATGCTCACGGATTTGACGAGTTGCATTAATGTTAGCAATAGAGAATGCATGCTCTTTTAATCCTTTAATACCAAACGTTTCAGATTCAAAACCAAGACCGATTACTAAGTAATCATACTCTAGCTCGCCATTTTTTAAGATAACGCGCTTTTCAGCTGCTTTAATTTCTACAACTGTGTCTTGCACGAAGTTTACTTTGTTTGTGTCGATTACATCTTTGATGTCTAAGCGAACTTTATCATGATGCAACGTACCAGCTGCACTTTCATGTAACCAAGTTGCTTGATAATGATAGCTGTTGTTATTTACTAATGTGATTTCAGCTTCACTTACAGATAATGTTTTTTGCAGACGAACAGTAGTAATCATTCCGCCATAACCTGCGCCTAGAACTACGATTTTTGGCTTCTTCACCCTAATCACAACCCTCTTCTTTATATAGATAGTAAAAAATAATAAAAAATAATGCTAAAACAATTTAAATGCTAAGAATGTAGACTTTCTCACAATCTAGACAAAATAAAAAAATTAATCTTCTTTATATAGATAGTAAAAATAGCAAAAATAATGCTAAAACAATTTAAATGCTAAGAATGTAGACTTTTTCACAATCTAGACAAAATAAAAAATTAAGTTTGAAAAATGTTACGAAATTTGTCATAAAAAATTAACAAAGTCACTTTCCTATATTAGTCGTTTTCTCTTTACTTTTCAAGCAGTTGTAGAATTATCAATATTTTAAAATAACGAGGTCTTTTTAAGTTTTTTCACGTTCCCTTATTTGCTCAGAATTTAAGAGACAATTACTGTCTTCTCACCTTCAAATGTGGAATCATTATCTATGAAAACTCCCGCCACTTATCTCCTTCGTATTTTGAAGTGGGGGTTTCTCATGTATCACCTTTAAAAGATGCTTAACACGAGTGGAGTTGACACTGCTGCCTGATGGCACAACCCCTCTATTCCATCGACAAATGCCCTTGGAACTGCTTTTTTTAAGATGTTATAGGCACCATTCACATCTGCGTTCAGTAGTTTGTTCTTTTTCGTACGATATAAGCCACGTTTGATACGTTTTCCACTGAATACATGGATGTCTTCCTCACCGTAAATGGGAATCGCATCATTGTCTAGAAAGGATGCTTTGCTTGTATACGATTCTTCCACAACTTGTACCATGATGCCCTGTCGCCTCGCCTTGTAGTTGATCATTTCAATAAGTAGACTATGTGGGATATGGCAAAAGGATTGATTCTGTTGTTTTCCCATAGCACTGTTTTGTTTCCATGATGTATTTTTCCCAATCACGATCATAGAGATTTCCTGTTGAATCGCTATCTGAACAACGTGGTAACTCATTTTGTGGAAGATATCTTTTATTTTGAGAAACCGTTTCTCATGAAGCCTCTCTAAACGTTTTGATGTATGTGGTCCTTCTTTTGGTTCTTTTCCATGACGAAGAATACCCAGTAAATGAGCCTTTTGTTTGTTGTAGTATTGATTGATACTTTTAATCACATTGCCCTTTACTAACACAGGAACGGCCCCTGTATTCGTTGCGATGGTTGCAATGTTATTGATTCCTAAATCAATACTCATATAGCGCCTATTGTCTACATACTTAAATACAGAATCGGATTGTTCTGTTACAATTTCCACCTTAAATTTCCCGTAGGCAGGAGAAACACGTACCTCTTTGAGATTGCCAATTCGCCCAAACAATTTACCAATATTTAATTTTATGCTTGTTTTTGGAAAACGAATGTATTTATCTTGGGGTTTACATACTTGATTCGTGAATACAATTTCTCTCATAGAAGATTTGATATATTTTGGAATGCGAGGTCTGCTCGTAAAAGTGGAAGGCTGTTTTTGGTATGCCTTGATGGAAGCGAAGAATGATTTCCAGTTTTGATATAACTTCTTCATAACTGCTTGATTCGTTTGTGCTGGCAAATTCATATAATCTTGTTGCTTCATTGTTTTAAACAAGCAATCTAAGAAATGATACGATAGGAACGATTTCTCTTTTGTCGGGAATGTAAACAAGTTACATTTTATGTCTTTCTGTTCTTTAACAGGTTTTTCTTTTTGTTTTTGCACGCGTTTTTGGTACGCACGAAGTTGATTTTCATTCATGATTTCAATATGTGCTTGTAATGTATGAAGAACTTCTTGTTGAAGTGGCTGTAATGGTTGATCCGTACGTAAGGCTGTATACACTTGGCGGATGTAGAAGTTTGTTGTATTGTAGAGATTTTTTGCGTTTTGACACATTTCTAGGAAGTAAGGGTATAATTTATGACCTTTTTTGATCCAAATTTGATAGGTTACATATTCTTCTTCTTTCTCCATCACTTTCACCTCCTTCTTTCCTTTATGATACTACAAAACGCCGAAAAGGAACATACATTCTTGTTAATACAAAAATCTTTTTACAAATGCGCTGGCAATTCATCTCCACCTTAAACTGGGCTATGCCCTGCACGTTTTGAAGGTGGGATTTTCTTGACCATTTTCCGATAAATTGTTTCAACTAACTGCAGCTAGTTATAATTACCAAGAGATATACACTTCACTTATTGAATAGTTTTTTTCTTTTCTAACAGATCTACACAAAGTGTATACACAATTCAGTCGTTTCCTAACGCTTTTTTTTATAAAATATGATATCATTTGTCTTGAGTGCGCTTGCACTCCGTTCACGGAAGTTCCGTATAACATACATACGAGTGTATATAGGAGAATCACGAAAAATTTCCTAATTATAGGGGGAGTAAACAGTGACAGAAAATCAAAAAGTATATGACATCACTATTATTGGTGGAGGCCCAACTGGACTATTCACAGCTTTTTATGGCGGTATGAGACAAGCAAGCGTAAAAATTATCGAAAGCTTGCCACAACTCGGCGGTCAATTATCTGCATTATATCCTGAAAAGTACATATATGATATTGCAGGTTTTCCTAAAATTCGTGCACAAGAACTCATTAATAACTTAAAAGAACAAATGAGCAAGTTCGAACCAACTGTTTGTTTAGAAGAAGCTGTTCAAACGTTAGAAAAACAAGCAGATGGCGTGTTCAAACTTGTAACAAATAAAGAAACACACTACTCTAAATCAGTCATCATTACAGCTGGAAACGGTGCGTTCCAACCACGCCGTTTAGAATTAGAAGGTACAGAGAAATTCGAAAAAGCAAACTTACACTATTTCGTTGAGGATATGAATAAATTTGCTGGCAAACGCGTTGTCGTGTTTGGCGGCGGAGACTCTGCGGTAGACTGGACAATGATGTTAGAGCCAATCGCAGAAGAAGTAACAATTGTTCACCGTCGTGATAAATTCCGCGCACATGAGCATAGCGTTGAAACGTTAATGAACTCTCGCGCACAAGTCAAAACACCATACGTTCCAGTTGAACTAATCGGTGAAGAGAAAATTGAACAAGTTGTACTTCAACATGTGAAAACGGAAGAAAAAGTTGTCATTGATGTTGATGATGTCATCGTAAACTACGGCTTCGTATCTTCTCTTGGTCCAATTAAAGACTGGGGCTTAGATATCCAAAAAAACAGCATCGTTGTAAACTCTAAAATGGAAACAAACATCCCTGGTATTTACGCAGCTGGTGATATTTGTACATACGAGGGAAAAGTAAAACTAATTGCATGCGGATTTGGCGAAGCGCCAACAGCAGTAAACAATGCAAAAGCGTACTTCGATCCAAATGCGAAGCTGCAACCAATGCATAGTTCTAGCATGTTTTAATATAGGGCTGATCCAAAAGGCACGTAAGTGCCTTTTGGATCAGTCCCTTTTTTACGTGTCCGCCGATTTATCGGCGCTTCGACATGATATAAAGTGAAACTTCCATCAGTGATGCTTTTCTCACTGATGGTTAGTTGAACCGATCGGGCTTTTACGGGCAGTTTTCTTCCCCGCTCTTCTCCAGCTTTTACTGCTCATTAATGCGGGATAAAGACCCTTCGACGATGCTCGATATGCGAGTAGCCGAGCCGCTGGAACTGGATAATATCGAAAAGTAGAAGGAAATATTCATTAAAAATAGATTGATATAAGATGCCAACCTAGTTTTAATGAAACCAAAAAGGAGCTGATTTAAAAACCCGCATTTAGCGGACTTTTAAATTAGCTCCTGAAAACATTTCAAGGTGTTCTATTTCTTCCACTTCAGAAGTAATGTCACCTTCTCTAACTACGTGGTCTTTTTTAGATTTATTGGTTGTTTTTCGACTCTTATCTTTTTCTAATTTAATTCCGTCATATCTTTCTGTTATTCCTGTTCTTCTCAAACCGATTAAATAGAAGTCTTTATTGAACTCAAACCCCAATGCTTTTCTGCCATTCTTAACAGCAACCGCAGCAGTAGTAAACGAACCAGAAAATGGATCTAAAACAATATCACCCGGATTAGAAGAAGCTTTTATAATTCTTTCCAAAAGAGCTTCTGGTTTCTGAGTCGGATGATTTTCGTATTCTTCCATCTTAAATCGAACACGCGGAAATTCCCACACATTCCCAGGAACTTTTTCAGTACTATAAGGCTGTGGTGGATTCTTACGATAATCAATTAGTTTTCTTTTTGCACCCGTTTTTGCTTCAACTAAAATATCTTGAGCATTAAAAGTATAAGCTGCTTTAGAGTCCTTATTTACCATAAGAATGGGTTCATAAAGTGAACCGAACATTTTTTTAGACTGAACACCTGAGCTATCGTATGTCCAAATAATTCTAGATAGTACATTGTAGTTTTCACTAATATAAACATCTAAGTAAGGCATGTATTGTGTTGCTGTCATAAAATAAAATGTTCCATTATCCTTTAACACACGGAAACATTCGTCAATCCATTGCTTGCACCAATTAATGTATTCATGAGTATTATCCCACTTGTCCTTATTATTACCAAAATCTTTCCCGATGTTGTAAGGAGGATCTGCAAATATTAAATCAATCGTTTTATCATTAACCTTCTTAAGTAGATCTACACTATCCCCCAATCCTACAAAGCTATCATTATTGTGAAGGTTTTCAAATTCCATATTTTTAAAAACTTTGTTCCACATTTATAATCACCTCATAATTTGTCAAACGGATAATTCATGGGCTAAACTATTTTAACATACAATAACAGTGCGACAAATCACAATAAAATACTGAATCCCACATATTAGATATACTCTTATATGTGGGATTCAGTATTTTATGTTTTAGGCGATATGCTATATTTGTGATGACCTCTAAACGACTTATGCAAATCAAGCTGTTATTATAAAAAACCAATCATAAAAGATATATATTCCAAAATACGGTAAATACCTATATGAAACTTGAGCAAATATCAAAATAATTAGGTACTTAATCAATCAAAAGAATCATTCGAAAAATTAATCAACTTTTTTCGAAGTGTCTATTAATGGAACAGTTTAATATCAACCTACATTATCTTTTATTTCTAATAAGTCATTTAATAAACTACTTATATTATTGTTGTGAAGTTGTAAAAGTTCATTTTGCACTTTTATATTTGGGATCATCATACCTTGAATACGAGCTATTTCAGAGTACTTAAATGTATTCCAAAGCTTATCTCTTTTTTGATCTACAGCTTTATTTTTTTCCATTATGATAAGTAACTTGTAAATAGTATCACCAAAAATATTTTTTGCTGCCTGTTCACACATTAACGTTCTAATAATTTTACCGTACGAAATAAATTTCCTATTTCCATAAAAAAGGGCAATATCGCCTTCATCAATTTTCTCCCAAAGCTTTTGATTTTTAGGGCTGTAGCGCATAGCCCATATCGATACAGAATCTAAAGAACTATCAACTTCTTGAATAGCTACTTTAATATTTTTGCCCAATTGATTAACTGATACTGGTTGCTCAACGGATTCTTGAAAATTTTTATAAGCTTCTGAACTACAAGCACTAAAACATATTATTTTTTGTTCCATACATGAATCACCTCTTACAAGTAATTATGGTCAATTACTACCAAATATACACACTTGTACTATTACTGTATTGACTTAGTTACTTATCTTCACCATAATTATCCTTAAATTAGACATAGGAGTGGTTACTATCAACCATTCTTCTTTGCTTTCTCTCAATCTTGAGGTGGGAGCCTTACTGCCCGTTAATGTAGGATAAACGAACTTTCGATCCAAATAATGCACAAGTTGATATTTATATTGCGTTAGTTTAAAGTGTAAAATAAGAAGATGCCTCGGCACCTTCTTATTTTTATGCTTCAAAAATCCGCTGGGCAAATTCTGCTTTTTTGAATACAATGGAAAAGTATCTGTATAGAAAAATTAGAAACTGTTAACAAAGATAAAAAGACATATGACAGAAAGGGATTCATATGGAGGAATTACATAAAAGTAAACTTGCTGTAAAAGAAATGGGAACGCCTTTATTAAAAAATACAAACTTCCTCTTTCTTTGGGGCGCTACCCTATGTTCAAGCTTTGCCTTAGCATTTTTTACGTTTTCGCAAACGTGGTACATAGCAAAGACATTAAACTTAGAAGCATCACTTGGAATTGTATTTGTTGCCCTTAGTGTTCCGCGCCTAATCTTTATGATTATCGGCGGAGCCGTTGCAGACAAATTCCAGAAAAAAAACATCATGTTTTATTCTAATATTGTGCGCGCGCTTCTTGTAACAGTCATTCTCATTTGGTTCATCGTTGGGCACGTCACATTATACACATTTGCTTTCTTTGCGCTCTTCTTTGGTTTAGCTGATGCCTTTTTCTGGTCAGCTGATGGCTCTATCTTACCGGATCTCGTAGAGAAACATCGCCTTACACAAGCAAATTCACTCACGCAAATGACAAACCAAGCATCTGTTATTCTTGGTCCTGTCCTTGGCGGAATACTAATTAAATTCAGTAATTATGAAACAATTTTTACGATAACGATTTTATTATTACTTATTGCTGCCATACTCATCCAAAAAGTTCACACAAGTACAGTGCAAGAAGAAACAAATCCAAACAAAGGCATGTTCACTTCTATTAAAGAAGGCATCCTTTATGTGAAAGAATCATCATTTTTATCAACGTTTCTTATTTGCAGCGCCTTTTTGAATTTATTTTTAATTGGACCGATGCAAGTCGGTTTTCCGCTGTTCATTAAAGATGTACTGCACGGCGACTCGCTCCACTTTAGCTACTTAGAAGCTGCTGTTGGCGGGGGAATGGCCATTGGTGCAGTTATCGTCGGGCTGCGAAATATTAATCGGCGACGCGGTTTATTTTGCATTATTATGATGCTGCTATCTGGTATTTTCTTCTTATCTATTAACTTTAGTACAACACTTTGGCAAGCAGTTCTGGCAGGCTGCTTTTACGGTATTTCAATCGCAATGGCCATCGTACCGTTAATGGCCATGATTCAATCAACTGTGAAAGAAGAAATGATGGGCCGAGTCATGAGCTTACTCATGTTATCATCGATGGGCTTTATCCCTATTTCGTATGCCCTTACCTCACTTGCACTAGCTGCCGGGATACCAATTGTCACGATTATGAAAAGCGGTGCAATTGCTGTCATTCTGTTTGTATTATTTATCGCCATTCGCGTTCCGACTGTGCGAAAATTTGATTAAAAGTAGAGAGTTATGCTTCATAAGCATGACTCTTTTCTTTTTACACTTTCAAATGGATTATATAAAACAATCCCGCTGTTCCTTCTCACTGCCGCCCCCCACTCTAATGCGATATCTAAAAATAATGCCTGCATCGTACCATATAAAAGTGCACCAAAATCTTTGCGAATCTCACCGTACTTATACGCCCTTACAACGCTTTTTGTCCGCCTAATGATTTGCATTTGTATATCATCATGCTTCATAATCTGTTCCCACAACAACCCTAGCTCAAATAAACCGCTCTTTTTATAAGCGAGTTCCACTTTACTCCAGGTAAAATTAATTGTTTGTGGATGACGAGACATTGGTGAAATCGCATCTACAAATCGCACTGGAATATCATGACGGCAATACGTTTCGTCCATATCATACGTTTTTATTTTCTGTTGTATCTTTAAATTGTTTTCATAAACAATAGTTTCCGTTTCCTCATTCAACTGCTCCTTCTTACACTCTCCTGCACTCTCGCCATTTTCACATGCGGTCATTTGCATACGGTCACTCATGCGGTCAACTGTCTGTTTACGAAACACATACAAATTCGCACTATATCCCCCGCGCTTATACCTCTCTTTCGTAAACACACGCTTAATAATCCTAAGCTGTTCAAGCTTTGCAATCGAACGGCGTACAGTCCGTACACTCTTCCCTATTTTCATTGCAATTGTTTCCATTAATGGACATGCAACACCAACCGTTTTTTGTTTTTCGTTTATCGCATACCTTCCTAACAAACAGATTACGAGAAAATCTGTTTTATTCATATGAGCTTGATACTGCGTCAAAATTTGCTGTTGATATGTATTAAACTCTTCTTTACTTTGAAACTCGCTATATTCTTTCATTAATGTATATAATTTACTCATGCTTATCCCCCTGTTTATCCCACTATTCATGGGTAGTCTTTCACTGTATAAATAAGAGGAAAAACAGAAAAGTGGCGAAAGATTTTGTTGTATGATGAAAGTAAATCCATCAAACTGAGGTGAAAACATGATCGTAATCAGTGCATGCTTAGCTGGAATTGCTTGTCGCTATGACGGAAATGATAATCTCGTTACAAAGATTCAAGAACTGCTAGAAAAAGAAGAAACGATTCTTATTTGTCCGGAAGTATTAGGCGGATTGCCAACACCTCGTACACCTGCCGAAATTGTCGGTGGAAACGGTGACGATGTATTGAACGGAACTGCAAAAGTAATAGACCAAAACGGAAATGATGTGACGGAAATCTTTATTGCTGGCGCCTATGAAGCATTACATCAAATAAAAGATTTAAATCCTGAGTATATTATTCTGAAAGAACGCAGTCCATCTTGCGGAAGTTCCGTCATTTATACAGGAGAGTTTAACGGACAAAAACAAAATGGGTACGGCGTTACAACTGCACTATTTAGACGACATGGCTTTACAGTTATTTCGGAAGATGACTGTATACAAACGTAAGAAGAGTGAAGAAATCGTTATAGAAGATAAAAACATTTGGACACAGAACTTAAGAATGAAGTTTATCATATCGTGAGGTATATATGTTCAAAGGAGTGTAATCATTATGTACCCTTATTGGCCATCCAATTATTTCACATATGATATACCTTATGTAAGTTGGGATCCACAATCTGCGTTTTCAATGGCACGAGATTACCGTATCAGTAAAAATGAAGTTGATTTAAAAAGTTATATGCGCTCACTATGGGAACAGCATGTCGCTTGGACAAGGATGGCCATCATTAGCATTATTTTTAATTTACCAGATGTTAACGTTACTATTACACGACTCCTTAAAAACGCTCCGGATATGGGTAATTTACTCAAACCTTTCTACGGTCAAAATGCAGCGACAAAATATAGTAATTTGATAAAAGACCACTTAGTAATCGCCGCAGACCTTGTCAAGGCAGCAAAGGCCGGCGATCAAAACGCTGCCTCAATCGCAGAGAAAAAATGGTACGCCAATGCAGACAAAATTGTTGAATTCATAAGCAGCATAAATCCTCATATACCTAAAGAAAAATTCAGGAAAATGTTTTATGAGCATCTAGCATTAACTAAAGCTGAGGCAGTATCCATGCTAAAGAAAGATTATCAATCAAGTGCGCAATTGTATGACAAAATTGAGAAGGAAGCCTTAGAAATGGCGGATGCGCTTACTGAAGGAATAGTAAAGCAGTTCCCTCAAGTATTTCAGTGAAAGAAAAAACCAGCCATTATGAGGCTGGTTTTGTAATTATATAACGTTGTTCAATTCGTTGTTCAATTCGTTCCAATTCTTGTTTATCATTAAGTATCTTTTGTTTATTTTCTTGCACTAATTCTTTAAATGATTTACTGAGTAATTTACGGTGCCTTCTTGTCATAATCATTCCTCCTTATTTTCTTTGGAATCAAAGATGCAGAATGAAAAATACAACCACAAAATCTCTCGCTCTTTGTAAAAAAATGTCTTAATTTGTCGAAAAGTTCGACTTACTTAAATAATAATATAACTTTTAATTTTTCAAACGTTATTTATTTGAACGTTATGTGAAAATTTTTTCCCAAGTTACCATTAATTATCTGGGGATTTTTCCAAAAAATTTCATGTTAACTAATCATGTATGGAATATGCATTCTGCTAAAGTCTTGCAGAAGCTTTTTTTAATAAAGTGAAACTTCCATCAGTGGGGGGTTCTTTATCCCCCCTATCTTCTTTGCTTCTCTCTGAATCTTGAGGTGGGGGTCTTACCGCCCGCGAATAGCAGGATAAATGAAAACACCAGCCATTATGAGGCTGGTGTTTTCATTATATGACGTTGTTCAATTCGTTGTTCAATTCGTTCCAATTCTTGTTTATCATCAAGTATCTTTTGTTTATTTTCTTGCACTAATTCTTTAAATGATTTACTGAGTAATTTACGGGTTTTTTTTGGCATAATCATTCCTCCTTATTTTCTTTGGAATCAAAGATATAGAATGAAAAATACAACCACAAAATTTCTCACCATTTGTAAATAGTTGTCTTTATTTGTCGAAAAATTCACCTTAATTAAATAATAATCTAATTTTTTAGATTTTTCAAACATTTTTTCGAACGTTATGTGAAGAATTATTTTTCCGTAATTACTATTAGTCATCTGAAATTTTTTGCAAACATGTTATATGAACTAATCATGTGTGGAATATACATTCTGTTAAAGTCTTGCAGAAGTTTTTTTTTAATAAAACGGAAATGCTAGGACAAAAAAAAAGCCGCTTCACACGGCATTTTTAAGCTGAAGATCTTTATTTCGATTCCTTTCTACCAACCAAAATAGATAGGCCAGATAAAAGGATAAGAATACTTACGCATACAATAGAGTTAATTATATTGCCTGCATTGAACAAGAAGAAAATAAAAATAATTGCCAAGGCAGCTGCTGCAAACAAGGTGCTGTATGGAAAGAACCACACGCGAAAATACGGCATTTTAGGATACTGTTTACGCAACTTGAATTGCGCGAGGCAAATGCTAGTCCAAATGAGCAAAACAGTAAAGCCCGGGATAGACATCAAATAGCCAAAAACATGCTCTGGTGTAAGGAACGCGATAAAAGCTCCAATTAATAAACCAGTGCAACTGACAAGAACTCCCCAGATGGGAACACCGCGCTTAGTAAGACGAGAGAATAGAGCAGGAGCTTCGTTATTTTGTGCCAGAGAGTACAAAATGCGAGAAGTAGCATACATTCCTGAATTGGCAGCCGACAACACAGCGGTCAATAAAATGAAGTTCATAATATGTGCTACACCTTGTAATCCAGTTGCAGAGAAAACCTGTACGAAAGGACTGCCTTGCTTTCCTACTTCGTCCCAAGGGATAAGTCCAGTGATGATGAGAATAGGTAATGTGTAAAATAAAACCACTCGGAACATAACCCCTTTTATTACTTTAGGAAGCGTCTGTTCCACATTTTTCGTTTCTGTTACAGTTAATCCGATTAATTCTGAGCCTCCGAAAGAAAAGACAACTATTAAGAGTGCTGTGAAAATACTTCCCAATCCTTTTGGAAAGAATCCGCCATGACTTGTATAGTTTGTAAAATATGCTGCTTCATGATTTGGAATGAAGCCAAATAATAAGGCAAAACCAAGCAAAATAAATAAAACAAGAGTAATAATTTTGAAACTCGCAAGCCAAAACTCTATTTCACCGTAAAGTTTGACGCTAAACAAATTGATAAGAAGAAGCAGCGCAGTACATGCTAAACTAAGCAGCCATAAAGGAGCGGATGGAATCCAGTATTGTAAAAAGCTCCCCCCTGCCAAAACCTCAACAATAATAACTAAAATCCAGTCGACCCAGTAGAGCCAACCAATGACAAAGGCGAAACGAGAACCGAAAGCTTTTTGAATCATCCCTTGAATGTTTAAACCAGGATAAGCAATAGCCATTTCCGCTATTGCACTCATAACAATGAGAAGAAGAAATCCTGCAAATAAATAAGAAAAAACGATGCCGGGTCCTGCAGCTGAAATTGTATCTGCACTTCCTTTGAAAATTCCTGTCCCAATCATCCCACCTATTGCCATAAGCCTGATATGGCGCGGTTGCAGTTCGCGTTTCAAGCTTTGTTGTGCCATGTCTACTCCCCCTTTAGTAATAAAATAGAAACAAGGTTAATATCTTTTTCTCGAAAGTGATTACGTAACATCACTAATTGCTGCATAGTTCTTCCTAGGTGATTTAATATTTAAACTATACAATAATCTTTTTGATTTTGGCATATTTTTTTGAAGCGTATGTTGAGAGAATATGGGGAACAAAGCAAAAAAATAGTGACGATTTTTTCATCGCCACCTCTGCATCAGTTTTTTCTATTTAGAATTATTTTTGAGTATCTGAATGTTTTTATCTCTTTCTCCGCCATCGGAAAGCTCCTCTGAAAATTCATGATCTGCTTTCTTTCCTAACAGGAGTTCAGATGACCGAATTGTGCTGGCTGGCAAATTATTATTTGGTGCCGCCTGTTCATTCCATTTTCCCATCAAAATCACCTCTTTTTATTAGTATTAGAATGTTGCCATGATTTTATTAGAAATCACAAAAAAAACGCTTGAACGAATCCAAGCGTTTTTCATTTATAGCGAATTAGATAACCATTTGATTAAATCCTCAATGAGACTTCTTTAGCAGCTTCTCATATTCGATTGAATACTCATATCTCGATACTAAAAAGTTGCATTAGCACTCTTCAGGCTTACCAGCATTCGTCGCTGTGCGGAATGATGATCCGCATCCGCATGATGCGATAGCATTTGGATTATCAATCGTAAACCCGCCGCCAAGCATTGATTGCTTATAATCGATTTTTACTCCTTTTACAATCGGAGCACTTTCTTTATCAATAACAAATTCAACACCGAAAAATTCAAGAACTGTGTCGTCTTCGTTTGGTTCTCTTTCAAATCCTAAGCCGTAAGAAAGACCGCTGCATCCACCGCCGTGCACTGCAAGACGAACGTATTTCTCTCCATCTTCGGCATCTTTTAACATATCTTTAATTTGATATGCCGCTTGTTCTGTTACAGTAATCATAGAATCCACCTTCCTTTCTTCTTTCATTTTATTATACATCTTTACTCTTCAATCTTATAATAATATACACCGCTGCAAGTGACTTCTGCAGGACCATTCATTAAAACTGTTCCTTCTTCTGTCCACGTAATCATTAAATCCCCGCCTGCTAAATGAACAGTGATTTCTTGTCCACGCTTCATCTTTCCATTCAAGATTGCAGCTACAACTGCAGCACATGCTCCTGTTCCACACGCTTGTGTAATACCAGAACCGCGTTCCCATACACGGAAATGCATTTCATGATGATTCAGAACTTCAATAAATTCTACATTCACACTTTCCGGAAACATCTCATGCGTTTCTAGCACAGGCCCTAATGTTGTAAGCGGCGCTTCGTCAATATCATCTACAAAAATAACAGCATGCGGATTTCCCATTGAGACAGCTGTAAATGCATAGCGGTGATTGCTGTAAAGGAAATCTTCACGAATAAATGGTGTTTCTCCTTCACCTAACATCGGTAAATCCGTGCGTTTTAATCGCGGCGCACCCATATCAATTGTAGCGGAAGTTACAATTCCATCTTCAACTACTACTTCTGCTGTAACAATTCCTGCTAACGTTTCAATTGTAAAAACAGTCTCTTCTACTAATTTATGCTCATATGCGTACTTTGCAACGCATCGCAGTCCATTCCCGCAGCTTTTTCCTTCTGAACCGTCTTTATTAAAAATACGCATCTTTACAGGAGCAACGTCAGATGGACAAATTAGAATCATTCCGTCAGAACCAATCCCAGTATTCACATTTGACACTTTTTCAGCAACTTTCGCTATATGCTCTTCTGCAATTTGTTCTTCAAACATATTTACATAAATATAATTATTTCCAAGACCGTGCATTTTCGTAAAAAAAAGTTGTTCCATATTGGTTCACTCCAAAATTTTTTATTGTTATAAGTATAAAATGAGCGCTTTTGGAAAACAATAAGAATGTCCCCCGTTTCTCATATTCAACGACAATTTTGGCGTAACAAGGTCGTGCTTACACGTATCGTGTAAGAAAAAAGCCCTTCAACAAAGGGCTTTCTCTTTTTATATATACATATCAGTACTTGCTGCACTAATTAGCCTGTTCCTTCGAGATGATTTTATGTATCCAAATAAAAAAGACGCTGCTTCGTTGCAACGCCTTAAAACATCGGATTTTCATCTAAATAATCATATATATTTTTCACAAGTTCTTCCGGTGTTTCGCCTTTTACAACTTCACCGTTCACAAGTGCATACGGTCCTTCAAAGCAAATACCGCAATAACCAAGACAACCATACTCAATCACATCTAAATTCGGATCTTTCTCTAGTTGTTCCCTTGCCTTTTGCGCACCACTTGCAAGGTTGCCAACACAAAATTCAATTAACGGTTTAATCACCCTTATTCCCCCCTACCTTTATATATTAACCCTTGTTTTATAACAGTAAAACTAAGATGTTGTATAAATCGAGCTGAAACGACTAAAATTTTCAATCGTTTTATGCGTTAATCCTTAATAAAAAGCACTTTTCGGTCGAAAACTGCAACATTCTACAATTTTTTCACAAATCGCCCCACTTTTCTTCTTATTGTACAACAGATTATGCATTCATACATTGTTATTTGCTTCTGAATTCGATATAATTTGAGTGGGTAAAGTCAAAATATTTTTGTAATATAAAAACTTTTTATGATTAGGGGATATTTCAACAGAAAAGGGGTAATCCATCATGAAGCACCTCGTAATACTTGGTGGGGGCTACGGTGGAATGAGAGTTTTACAGCGTCTTCTTCCGAGCAACCAACTTCCGGATGATGTTCAAGTGACATTAATCGACAAAGTGCCGTATCACTGTTTTAAAACAGAATACTACGCATTAGTAGCAGGAACGATTTCTGAAACGCATATTCGCATTCCATTTCCAGAACATCCACGACTTAATATTCAATACGGGACGATAACTAATGTTGATTTAGAAAACAAAGCCGTTCATCTTGATGACGGTGAAATTGTGAATTATAATGACTTAATTATTGGACTTGGTTGTGAAGACAACTATCACAACGTTCCAGGAGCGCAAGAACATACGTATAGCCTTCAATCCATTGAACAAGTTCGTCAAACATATCAACAACTAAACGGTTTAGAGCCACACGCAACAGTTGCTGTTGTAGGAGCTGGACTAAGCGGTGTTGAAGTAGCAAGTGAACTTCGTGAAAGCCGTCCAGACTTAAACATTTATTTATTTGACCGAAAAGATCGCATTCTTTTCCCATTCCCAGAAAAATTAAGTAGATATGTAGAAGAGTGGTTTTTGAAACATAATGTTACAATCATTCGCAACTCGAACATTACAAAAGTGGAGCCAAATATTGTGTATAACCACGATGAACCACTTGAATGCGACGCAATCGTATGGACAGCTGGCATTCAAGCAAATGAGGTTGTTCGTAATCTACCTGTCGAGCACGATAATAGCGGTCGTGTTGTATTAACAAAATATCATAATATTCCAGATTTTGAGAATGTGTATGTGTTAGGTGATTGCGCTGCGTTGCCGCACGCACCATCTGCTCAGCTAGCAGAAGGACAAGGCGAGCAAATTGTCCAAATATTATTAAAACGTTGGAATAATGAAACATTACCAGAAGAACTACCTGTTATTAAATTAAAAGGTGTTCTTGGTTCTCTCGGTAAAAAACACGGCTTCGGTTTACTCGCAAATCAGCCATTAATGGGCCGCGTACCTCGCCTTTTAAAATCAGGTATTCTTTGGATGTATAAGCATCATAATGGTTAAACAAAAAAACAAGAGCGCACGTGCAGCTCTTGTTTTTTTGTTTTCACTTTATCTTCCCCACCTCTTCTTACATCCCTCTATCCCAAACAATAAATACTTCTTCGTCATCTCAGCACGTCTCCATCTCGATAAGGACGGTTTCATTCCTCCTTTGTGACGGATTCGATATACGTCTTGCAACAGCGGTTCCCATTGCTTAAAAGATTGCATCACGTATTGCAGCCCTTCATCTTTAGAAACAATCCGTTCCGTCTCTAACGTGTATATGATACGTCCCATTGTCACAACTGCAAACTCCACCCATTCTGTAGATAAAAATAAATACGGACGCTTTACTTTCTCACTCCAATATTGTTCCACATTGTATTTCATTGTGTTCACAACATCATTCCACGTGATTGCATACGGAAGTTCGTTTGCTTGTTTACCCCAAACAGTAATACCTTGATTTTTTAATGTCCACCACGTCACAGAATTAATATCCCAATGCCCTTCATTCATTTTTCCATCTGAACAATATAAATACGGTGACATTTCATGATTTTGCTTTCCTAAATCAACAAACGGAATATACATACCGTCCATTCGCTTACCAAGATCATGTTTATAGAGTTTCTTATGTAGTTCACGTATCTTCACTTTCTCTGCTTCACTCACTTGTTCTGTTGTCACCGTTACAAAATCAACATCACTCATTCCCAAATGAAAAGCTCCTAATGCTAATGAACCATACAAATACACGCCAACTAGTTTTTCTTTAGAAACGATTTCCTGAAGTCCATTCACATACTGCTCTAATAAGACCTTTACTTCTTCTGGTACAAAATGCTCCGTTACGATACCCATAAGTATACCCCTAACGCAGCTACCACATTTGGAATCACTGCAAACACATTCGTTTTAGCAGATTGAAAACGGGATTCTTTTCGCCTTGGCTTTGCTGAAGCAAATGTCCCCCGCGCTCCTAAAATGAATCCATCTATACAAAGAAATGCTGCACTAGCTAAGAAAAAGAGGCTCAGCCAACCTGCTAACGAGTAAATCATCGCTGCATCTCCTTCCATATAGGCAATACCGCTGACTGCAAAAAGCCCTATACTCCCTATTACAAAGCCCTTCTTCATCTCATCCACCCTTTCGAATACGGAAAAAGCCCTTGCGTTTCGTAATCTACGTTGCAAGAGCTCTGTGAGTTATAAGTTATATTATAAATATTTCTCAATTTCTTCGTATACATCCTTCAAGCGAGGATTGCCTTCTCCGACAATCTCATTATTCACAAGAACAACAGGATAAAATAAGTCTTCTTCAATCACACGCTCAGCAAAAGCTCGTTTTTCTTCCTCTTCTTGCTGCTCGTGAATGTCCACATATTCAAAGTGAAATTTCTCTTCTTGTCTTTCATACTTCCTTCCAATTGCTGCTTGCAGCCATTCATACGTTTCCGTTGATGACGGCATCCCAACGCAGCTAGCACATACAACCTTTGCCCCATAGACGCTAACTTTTATCATATTCTCTCCCCCATTTGCACATACATTTTTTTCTGCATCTTATTGTCACATATAAGAAGGAAATTTCCATAAACTATTTTGACAACATAAGAAAGACATTAAAAATAGATTTTCCCCTGTATCTTGATTATAATAAAACTAATGAAAGGAGTCGATAAAAATGGAAAACGAAAACTTACACGAACAAGTAGCAGAAGTATTAGATAAATTACGTCCATTCTTACTTCGTGATGGCGGTGACGTAGAATTAGTAGATGTTGAAGAGGGTATCGTTAAATTACGCCTTCTAGGTGCTTGCGGCAGCTGCCCAAGTTCTACAATCACATTAAAAGCTGGTATCGAACGCGCACTTTTAGAAGAAGTACCAGGCGTAATCGAAGTAGAACAAGTATTTTAAGCTAAAGAAAAGAGACCCACTATGGTCTCTTTTTTCTAAATTACATATTATGTTAACCAATCTAACTTACGAATTCCTAACTTATCAACAGGTAAACGAATAAGGTCATAAAAGTGCTGAAGAAATTGTTCCGATTGATCTACCCGCTGTAAAATGGTTTCTAGCCGATCTTGATATACATATTTCTGCGTCTCGCTTCCAGTTAAGTAATACCCTTCAATTGTTTCAAAGTAATGAAGAGGAAAGAGAAGACGCGCAAATAGCAGCCGCCATCCAAAAGAAGATAATGGATAGTTACGTTCATAGTCGGTTACAAATTGAGCAATTTCTTCTTCCCAGTTCGCTCTTTTTTCAAAAGAAACGTGACGGACCCACTCTGCTAAGTCGCGGCTTGGATGATCGTATACCCAATCAACTGGCAGCTTTAATCGCTTCGTTTGCTGCCAAAGTAATGGCGTAAATCGTTCTTGACAAATCGTTGCGGCGTCAGCGCGTTGAGGAATATCATCAATTTCTGTATCCATTACATATTGAATCGCATTTTCGGCAAGACCTAAATAGTAAGGGAATGATTCGATAAATAATTGTTCAAACATGTCAGTAGGGTGACTCACTATTTTTGATTGCCAAAAGCGTTCGAGCTGATCTAATCGTTTTTCCCACAGCGCCTTCCATTCACCAATTCGGCTGAGATGTTCAATATCATCAGAAAAGAATGCTCCGCGCTTATGAAATAACGATAGCTCGCTTCCTGAAGACATTACATTGCGCTCTAACATACGCATTCCTTTCAGCAAACAATAATTTGTATCTTCTATCTCGCTAACATAATAACCTTGTATGTTTGGAACAAACGTCGCAACTGTAATATCGCCTTGCTGATTCATATAATCACTTAACTTCTTCATTTCAAAAAGCTCTTCTTCTTGCAAGTTTCCCGTAGCAAGAAGCACATAAGTTTTATTTCGAACCCAAAAGCTTTTATAGGGACCGAGGGTTGTAAATTCTTTGACGTGTATATGGTAATGCTCATAAATATGTTGAATCATCGTACTCGCCACCTATATTTTTTCTATATATATATGAGCTTCTGATTAACTTTCATTCCTATGCACATAGTACACATATACGTATACAATATTAAAAAGAAAAAAAGGTGATAATCATGACACAACGAAATGAACTACAAGAAAGAGCATTACAATTACTACAAGAACGCGGTGTAACAATTGACGATATTGCAGAGCTCGTTCATTTTCTTCAAAAAAAATATCATCCCAATTTAGCAATGGAAGAGTGTCGTTATAACGTAGAACGCGTCTTATCCAAACGCGAAGTGCAAAATGCACTCATTACAGGAATTGAGCTGGACGTCCTTGCCGAAAAAGGGTTGTTAAGCGCTCCTCTTCAAGACATCATACATCGTGACGAAGGATTATACGGTGTAGATGAAGTCGTTGCCTTATCTATCGTCAACGTATACGGTTCAATCGGTTTCACAAACTTTGGCTATATTGATAAATTAAAACCAGGTATTTTAGAATATTTAAATGACAAATCCACAGGTAAAGTTCATACATTCCTCGATGATATCGTCGGAGCAATTGCCGCTGCTGCATCCAGCCGTTTAGCGCATAGAGCTGCACATGCTGAATAGTACAAAAACAGGAAAAACCAACTTCTTTAAGCTGGTTTTTCTTATTTGTTTTTACATTCCGCCGCGTCATACTCCATAAGTAAAAATTCCCTTCCCCTGCTCATGAAAGAAGTCTTCTTTTGAAAACCTGCTTTCATATACAGAGCGATTGCACGCTCATTAAAAGCAGCTACGCTTAAACGGATTTTCTCTGGTCTAAATTGCTCGTTCGCAAACTGCAGTCCAGCTTGTAAAAAAGATATCCCCAATCCCTTTCCAGTTAACGCCGGTTTCATTCCAAGCCCAATATCCACAACACACTCACCTGTGTATAACTTTGCCTCTCTTCCGCCCGTCACTTGTGCGTTATCCCCAAAACAAAAATAACCGACGATTTCATTATGCTCATTACGAACGCCATAATATGTACCGTCGAGCAATTCTTCCAGCGTTTCAGACGCTCCGGTAAAACTATATAATTCATACGGCGCATCATATTGCCACACATTTATGTTTTGCGCTTCTTCTAGCGTAAGTCTATGAATGTTCATTCCTACGTTCACCTTCTCTTTCCTTCTACATATTCGCTCACGCTAGGAAAACTCCTGTTTCTTAATCTGTAAGAGGCATCTTCTTTGACTTCTTAACACATTGTAACTACAATAGTTACAAAATATGTTTTATTCACACTTTGAACATACTACTAACATATCCACAGGCAGGAGGAATTGTAATGAAACATTTAATCGTTTATGCACACCCGAATCCACAAAGCTTTAATCATGCAATTTTAGAAACATTTCAAGGACAGTTACAAGAAAAAGGACATGAAGTACGTGTTCGCGATCTATATGCTATAAACTTCAATCCTGTATTAGCTGTCGATGATTTCATTTCCTTTTCACAAGGAAATACGCCGGCTGATATTAAGGCAGAACAAGAACATATTACGTGGGCAGATGTGATCACATTTATTTATCCAGTTTGGTGGGCAGGCCTTCCCGCTATCTTAAAAGGGTATGTAGAACGTGTATTTAGCCAAGGATTTGCTTTTACATACGGCCCAAATGGCGTTGATAAATTTTTAACAGGTAAAAAAGGGGTATTATTATCCACAATGGGCAATTCAAAAGAGAATTACGATGCAAGCGGTATGTTTGAAGCAATGAAGAAAACAACTGATGCAGGTATTTTTGATTTTACTGGTATTGAAACAGTCGAGCACGCTTTCTATACGAGCGTTCCTTCTGTGGATAACGAAGTGAGAACACAATACCTTGAAGAAGTGAAAGAACTAGTGAATCGTTTGTTTTAACGAAAATCCACCTTGTGAAGGTGGATTTTTAATTTCCAATAATTTTAGGGATATATCTTTGCAGGACCTCTTCTAACTCTTTTATATCTTCATTTCTAATTAATAAGTTTACATTGTTATTCCACTTTTCTATACCGCGATCCAAAAAGACATTCTCTTGCGGAAATTGTCCCTGTACGAATGTTTTATCGCCTTTTCCTTCTTCGACTATAAGCTACTGTATAGATAGTTGCTCCGATTAATATGGTAACAATAAAAACAAGTAGTAAATTACTATACAAGTACGCTTTAGCATTTTGTATAGTGGAAAATAACGGATATTCTAGAATATGTTTTGTTAACAACCCACCAACAGTAGCCATCCCTAGTCCCTCCGCTAAGAAGCAGGCGAAGCTGAGAAATCCCATACCTGCGCCGACTTCCTTCGGCTCCAGAGCATCGGCAACACTCGTGGAAATTACTGTTTTAACGAAGGAGAGTCCACCAAACATTAGAATCAACATACCAGAAACTAACCATGGTGTTTGATCCGCAAATAATGAAATGATAAAAAAGCTCACAATAATGAAAAATGAGCCCATCCATAACACAAATGTAGTTCCTCGTTTATCAACTAGGTTACCACCAACTATACTGAATAACATTGCACTCATAGTTCCTGGGAATATAACCCACCCAATCATACTTGCAGATAGCTGGTGTACACCTCTCATCATATAAGGGATCATTGATATACAACCTGCTACGGTTCCTAGCAGAATACAAGCAGTTAGAACTCCCAATATGAACTTTCGATTTATAAATAATCGTGGTTCTATAAAAGGCGATTCAGCCTTGTGTATATGCAAAGCGAATCCTGCAAACAACACAAAACTAATCGACAAATACAACCAGTTATATTGCGTTGTATATATAGTAAATGTGACAATCCCACAGGACAGTAACGCTAATCCCCAAGTATCTATCCTCTCTCCCTTTGTGGATTCATTAGGAAGTTCTTTTAGAAAAAAGGGGATAGTGAAAAGTGTCAGCATCGGAATCAGAAAAAGAAATGGCCACTGTACATAATGGGCAACCGTCCCGCCAAGAGCTGGACCTATTCCTTCTCCCATAGCTACCAACGAGCCGATTATACCAAATGCTTTACCACGATTCTCTGATTTCACGTAGCGTGCAACGATTACCATAATAAGCGCCGGCACTGATGATGCACCAACACCTTGAATAAAACGCGCAGCAATTACAGCAAAAAAATTAGAATGTGCCAACACACCTAAAAGTGACCCACCACTATAAGCTAGCAGACCGAAAACAAGTAATTTCTTCACACCATATTTATCACTTATTGTTCCGTAAGTGATTGACCCAATAGCAAATGAAAGCATAAAACTTGTATTTACCCAGTTAGCCAAAGACGGTGATATACCAAGGTCTTTCGCGATATCAGGTAAAACTACATTAAAAACCATTTCGTTCAATACGCTGAAGAAAGCAAGAAAGCCAAGCCATAGAAAAGCCTTCTTTACATCACTAAATACATAATTCGATAAATCGGTTACTGTAGTTGATATATTACTATTCTTTAATTGTTGTAAATCTTTTTCCACTAGGATGATACCCCCATATTAAGGGGGAACCGCGCAGTTTATAGGGTAAATGATGCGTTTTCCCCTTAAATTTGTACCCCCATCATTTTTGTGCACTTCATAAATACGCCTCCTTATTACATTTGTTCCATATTATACCATTCACCTGTTCAGCAAGGAAGGAATAAAACTTCACACAATTCGACCATATGTATCACCAGAACGAATTTTTTGTTATAAAAAAAATAGGCAACCTTTTACGATTGCCTATCTCTTCCTACATCTTCTCAATCCACTCTGTTAAACTGTGGACAACATGCGTTGGCTGCACATCATATTCTGTTAATTTTTCCACAGATGTGACTCCTGTGTGGACAAGAAGCGTATCCATCCCCGCATTCATACCAGCTAAAATGTCTGTATCGTAGTTATCCCCAACCATTAACGTTTCTTCTTTCGTTGTACCAAGCACTTTTAGAGCCTGTTCCATAATAATGGATTCTGGTTTACCAATGAAAATTGGATTTACTGTTGTGGATACTGCTACAACGGATGTTAAAGAACCGTTCCCTGGTAATAAGCCGCGTTCTGTTGGAATGGCAATATCAGCGTTTGTTGAAATGAATGTTGCCCCGTTACGAACAGCTAAGCACGCTTTTGCTAGCTTTTCGTATGTAACTTCGCGATCTAATCCAACAACGACAAAATCGGGATTACTATCCACAAGTGTGAATCCTTTTTCCACAAGGGCATCGCGCAAACCTTCTTCTCCAATCATATATACAGAAGCATTTTGCTTTCTTTCATATATAAAGTTCGCTGTTGCCATGCTTGTCGTAAATACTTGTTCTGCGCTAGCTGGAATATCAAACTGCACAAGCTTGTCTGCAACTTGCTCTGGTCTACGCGTTGAGTTGTTTGTAACAAATAAATATGGTAAGTTACGCTCTTGCAGCGCCTTTACAAAATCACTTGCCTCTTCAATTCGTTCTTCGCCTCGATACATTGTTCCGTCTAAGTCAATTAAATAGCCTTTATACATAGGTGCCACTCCTTCTTGATACATACTCTCCTCTTATCGTATCCTTTTTCCAAAAAGAAAAAAACGCTTTTTCAAAAAGCGTCCCATAATGTTCATTTTTTTTCTATTATTTGATACGAACAGAAGCAATCTCCATCACACATATTAGATAATACTTTCACATCAGCATCTGGCAACAGTGTATTATACATATTTTTCTCATCATGACAAATTTGCGGAAATTTTTCAGCTACCTCTATTAACGGACAATTTTGCTTTTGTAATAGGAAGGAGCGCTCACTTTCTTGCTGCACACGCACCATATAACCATTTTTCTCTTGCATGACTGCAATTTCTTTTAATCGCTCTACTGTTGTTTCTTTTCGATTTATACGGTTTGCCAATTGTTCTTCCATACGGTTCGTACGTGCCCTTAAAAGCTTCTTAACGAGTTCCTCATCGCCAATATGCAGCAAGTCTTCTAACATTTCGACTGCAAACTGCTTATATTGTTTCGGAAACAAGTCTTCTCCTTTCGTACTTAAACGATAGACATACATCGGTCTCCCGACATGTTGACGCACCATCTTCGTTTCAATCAACTCTTCCTTTTCAAGCCTACTTACATGACGACGCACTGCCATCTCCGTAATTTGCAATGCTTCCGCTAATACCGCAACAGTCTGTTCTCCCCTTATTTTCAAAAGTTGAAGAATTTCTTCTTTTGTAGAACGTGCTGCTTCCCCCATTTTTCTACCTTCTTCCCTTTAACAAGCTTTAATGAGCAAAGTACATCACTGTCCATTAAAGCCACATGAATTTATCCCCTATTCGCGGGCAGTAAAACCCCCACCTCAACATTCTGAAAAAACAAAGAAGAGAGGTGGGGACTGACTGTTGAGAGCTTTCCATCAGTGGGGATGAATCCCTCACTGATGAAAGTTTCACTTTACTCTCCTGCAAATGCAGATACAGGACCAAGTTCTTGCTCCAAATAACGGCGAATATTAGCAGGATATTGTTTGATCATATCAATATGTTTTTGCACTGTATCATACACTTCTGTATGGTTCATATTTACATATTCCTGCACAATCATTTTACGAAGACGAACGACTTCTTTTAAACGCTCTCCTTCTTCATTCGTAACCACTTTTTCATCCATTAAAATATCAATAATATCTTCATAACTACCTGGATCACGCATAATAAATCCATCAATCATGGCATTGCCTACGTCTAAAATACAATCAATCATAAGATGTGCCATGCGCTCTAATGCATATTCATCAAGCGCTCCGCGGTACTCTTGTTTTGTTTGAAATGCTGCAACAACTTTCTCTAAACACTGTAACATTTGTTCAATTTTTTTACGGTCTACAAAGTACATATATGTCACCTACCTGGAAATTAAAGCATTTTCATTCCCAATTGTACCCCTTTATTCGAAAAAAATCGACAATTTTTCGAATTCACCTTTTTCCCATTCTTTGTTATAGTTATACGTGTATGATTTTCGGAATTGGAGAATTGGAGGAATGGCACCATGGAACGTGAACTCGCATTAGAAATTGTCCGTGTAACAGAAGCAGCAGCCCTTGCATCCGCACAATGGATGGGTCGCGGTAAGAAAAATGAAGCAGATGATGCTGCAACAACTGCAATGCGTACGATGTTTGACTCTGTGAACATGGCAGGCACTGTTGTGATTGGAGAAGGGGAACTTGATGAAGCACCAATGCTTTACATTGGTGAAAAGCTTGGAACAGGAAACGGTCCAGAAGTAGATATCGCTGTTGATCCATTAGAAGGAACAAATATCGTAGCAAAAGGTCTTGCAAACGCAATGGCTGTTATCGCTATCGCTGATAAAGGAAACCTTCTACACGCTCCTGATATGTACATGGAAAAAATCGCAGTTGGTCCAAATGCAGCTGGTAAAATTAGCTTAGATGATCCAATTGAAAAGACAATTGAAATTGTAGCCGAAGCAAACAATAAAAAAATTCGTGACTTAACAGTTATCATACAAGAGCGTGAACGTCATCAAGACATCATCGAACGAGTACGTGCAAAAGGTGCACGTGTAAAATTATTCGGTGACGGTGATGTTGGTGCATCTATCGCAACAGCCCTTCCTGGAACAGGAATCGACTTATTTATCGGTACTGGCGGTGCTCCGGAAGGCGTTATCTCTGCTGCTGCACTCAAATGTCTTGGCGGAGAAATGCAAGCACGTCTCGTTCCAATGAATGAAGAAGAAGAAGCACGTTGCCATGCCATGGGCTTAGAAGACCCACGTCAACTTCTTATGCTAGATGATTTAGTATCCGGTGACGATGCAATCTTCTCAGCAACAGGTGTATCTGCTGGCGAGTTATTAGATGGTGTGAAATTCCTTGGCGGAGATTTAGCAGAAACATATTCTATCGTTATGCGCTATAAAACAAGAACAGTGCGCTTTATTAAAACGCACCACCATTTAGATCATAAACCACACTTAAATTTAGATATTTAAAAAGGAGTCATGTTCATGGGAGAACGTTTTTTTCTTTACGATGATACAGTGGAAACAAAAACGCGTTTCGTAAGCTTTATGGGAGAAAACGAGCGCCACGATTTAGCACTTTTGTATTCTGACCGTCATTATGGTAAAACTATCGTCCTTGATATACAGCGCAATAAATTTGCCATTATCGGTCGTGACGACTTAGAAGAACCTGGCTACTTAGAACATGCATTTTCTATTTCAGAAGAAAATGCAGAAGAATTACGTTCATTTTTATTTGAACTGATGTAAATTTAAATCACCAACTTACAACAGAGTTGGTGATTTTTTATGTTACATATTTTGAATTTTCAGTTTAATGTGATATAATAACGACAAATTTATTTGGATAGAAAGGATGTTACACTACGTATGCCAACATATACTTTGTAATGGAGCAGCAACTGGATAGTATTACTCTCAAAAAAGCACAACGCTTTTTTCAAGGGAGTAGTCTGCCCAATTCCCATTACAAAGGAACGTAGCACATCTGTAGTATGATTGTTACGAAGGTTCCTCACAGGGGAATCTTCTTTTATTTTTCTCTTTTTTCTATATTTCATACTGCAAGACATCCAAATAGATGTCCCACGTTCCTTTATCTAAATACGAGGTGAAGGAAAATGCAGAACATACAACTTTCTTGGAATTTATATAAGACAGAATTAGAAGATACTGTAGAAAAACATTGTAAAAATTGTGGTCATACAGTCCTGTTTACTGATACACATATTCGTAGACATAACGCGAATGGTAAAAACATTTATCGTTTTGCGATTTACAAATGCGAAAAAGAACATACATGGAATAAGAAATTACACATTTATAAAACGTATTCTGAACATGTTGAAACAGTCGATATGCTTCAAAAAGAAAGCCAAGAAACGATACACAACATTTCAATCCTGCCCTATGAAAACGCAGGATTGACGGAACTAACCATCCTATTAGAATCCGTGCATGGATTGTTTCGCATCGACAAAGCACTCGCGACCTATATTTCAGAATGGAGCCGTACGGTAATCATAAAGAAAATTAAAGACGGATCTATTCACTTAAACGGTCAACGCATTAAGCAAAATGCCAAACTTGCAGCTGGCGATTGTATTTCTATATACCTGTAATTGATATAACAATGTTAAAAAAATTCCTCTTACAACGGTGTAAGAGGAATTCTTTTACTTCTTCACTTTTCGCAGTACAAAGTATGCACATCCAAAATTACAATACTCGTATAAATACTCCGATAACGTACTAATTTTCGTATCATACGTTGCACGCTGGTTGCTATCGTCAAAAAAGCCGCGTAATCGTAGCTGATCATACCCCCAATCACCCACGATATAATCATATTTATTTAAAATTTCTGCGTAACGAGCTTTAAATGCTTCTTCATTAAATCCATTTCGATTTTCTTGTATGACTTCATAGTGGATATTATTCACGTAAACTGTAGTGCGAATCTCCTGCTTCTGCTCCATCTTCCATTCCCTTTCCTATTCTTTCTTCTTTTTATCGTATCATAAAGCCACAAAACCAACAATTTCAAATACAAAAAACCTCCTAAGTGGGAAATGCTATAGAGTGAAACTTCCTTTTGGAGCGTTCTTTTCCAAAAGGTTAGTTGAACCAATCGGGCTCTTACGGACAGTTATCTCCCTCCTATCTTCTTTGACTTCTCACAATCTTGAGGGGGAGCCTTACTATCCGTTAGGGCGGGATGAATAAAGCTCTCACCAATTAGGCTTTTTCGGGCAGTTATCCCCTACCTATCTTCCTCGTTCTTCCTTGAATCTTGAGATGTGGGTATTACTGCCCGCAAATAGCGAGATCAATAAGGAGGAAACAATCATGAAAAAACAACTGCTCCTATCCCTTCTCACCCTTTCCATCTTTGCTGGATGTCAAACAAACAACAAAGCGGAAATGAAACAGGAAGAAGGAAGCCGCGTACTTGTGTCTGAGCATAAAGACATATACGGGAAGGACGTGCCAAACCGAATGCTGACAAGAGTCGGCTATTCTCAAAAACAAAAAGATGAAGTGTCGAATCGCCAAGTCGGTACGATTAACAAGGAACGATTAGCAGAAATGATTACAGATATAACGGTGAAACTTCCAGACGTTATAAATGCCGCAACACTTGTAACAGATGATGAAGTATTTGTTGTATACCGAGCAAACACGACAGATCCGGCTCTAGTCGCTGATCAAGTACAAAAAGCAGCATTGTCTGTTGTTCCCCGCTATTACAAAGCATATGTATCAACAGATCAAAAATTAATATCACAAATTCAAGGACTCAAATCCGGCACATTAAATGATAAAGAATATGCACAAACACTCGATATGCTCAAGCATGAAATGAGCAAAAATCCGCATTTAAACAACACGCAAAATACTACACTGCCTAACACAATGAAGTAAAGTGAAACTTCCTTTTGGAGCGCTCTTCTCCAAAAGGTTAGTTGAACCAATCGGGCTCTTACGGGCAGTTAGCGCTCCTTTAATGTTGCTAAATTATTACTAATAACAGGATACATTAAATGACCTGAGAATATACTCTCAGGTTATTTACTAAACATTTCACCGTTTTTCCTGCATAATAGAAATAGTATATATATTAGAAAGTGGTGAAATGTATGGTTTCAAATGCAACAATTGGAAGTATGATTGTGCAAATTGCTATTTCAGTTCTTATCCCAATCATTGCTCTCGTTTACTGTCGAAAGAAGTATGGAATCTCTTTAAAAATTGTCGGTGTCGGGATTGTATTCTTTTTGGGATTCTCACAAATTTTAGAAAAAACGTTACATGTCTATGTATTTGGAAATCCAGCAGCAACTGAGCTACTAAAAAATCCGTTTATCTATGCTATATATGGCGGATTAACTGCTGGTATTTTTGAAGAACTTGCACGTTTTATCGCCTTTTTCTTTTTACTCAAGAAGTACCAGGAGTATAAAGACGGCCTTGCTTATGGAATCGGTCACGGAGGGATTGAATCATTATTAATTGGGGCGACTGCCGGAGTGCAAAGTCTTGTATTTGCTTTCTCTATTAATAATGGAACCTTCTCCAAGATGATTGAAAAGGTACCTCAGCTCAGCGCTGTCCAAGATGCATTACTACATACTCCGCCTTACTTCTATTTACTTGGCGGAGTAGAGCGAATCGTTGCTTTTATCATGCAAATTGCTCTTACAATGCTTGTCTTATATGGCGTAAAGCATAAGAAGTATATGTTTGTAGGGCTGGCAGTATTTCTTCATTCGTTTGTTGACTTTTTCGCAGCGCTTTACCAACGCAGACAAATCAATTTGTTCGTAACGGAAGGAATTATGATACTGTTTGGCATTGGTGCTTACATCCTAATTCGTAAAATGAAAACAAAATTCCTAGCAGAACATGCAAGCTAAGCCGAATCGGCTTAGCTTTTTATTTTGATTTCAGTTACCAATAACTAGAGAAAGGAGGATTCCTCACTCTATTTGTCGAAGTACGTACAAATTCGTCTATTCATAAGTGAGGGATAAATCATGAAGAAATTAATTGTTGTCCGCCATTGCACTGCAACTGGGCAAGAACATGATGCACCACTTACAGCAGCAGGTCAGCAACAAGCTAAAGCTCTTGCAGATTTTCTCATCACAGAACAGCTCCCTATCGAAAACATTATCTCTAGCCCATTTACTCGTGCTGTTCAATCCATTACACCTTACGCGTCACATATGCAGCTCCCTATTCAAGAGGATGTGCGGTTAACTGAGCGTATACTGAGCGGCGCTCCAATGAGTAATTGGCTACAAATGCTAGAGCAAACATTTATAGAAATAGATGTCGCATTTCCTGGCGGAGAATCGACGCGCCAAGCGACGGAGAGAGTACAGCCACTTATCCACAGCATATTACAAGAAGATACGAAAAAAGTAACAATGCTCGTTACACATGGTAACTTGTTCACGCTCATTTTAAGGCTTTTTGACAAAAACGTTGGTTTTTCCACATGGGAAAGCTTAAGCAATCCAGACGTATACGAAATTACGTTAGAACATGGTACAGCGACTATCCACAGATTTTGGGGAATACATTGTGAAACGAATTAACGTAACTACTGATAATCTAGAATCAGAACATATTTGCTGTGCTATATCTGACAAAAGAATGGCACACGGGGTTTTGCAAAAGAAAGCATGGTTGCAACAGCGAATGGGAGAAGGACTTGTCTTCAAAAAGTTAGACGTAAATGGAAAAGTATGTATTGAATACTTTCCAGCTGAATACGCCCCATTACAGCTCCAGGACATATGTGTATAAAATGAAACTTCCTTTTGGAGTGCTCTTCTCCAAAAGGTTAGTTGAACCAATCGGGTTCTTACGGGCAATTAGTACTTCTTTTCTTTCGCTAAATATTACTGCCCGTTAGTGCGGGGTAAACAAAAAAAATTCAAAAAATTATGGAAAACACTCGATAAGTGAAAAGAAAGGAGCTTGTATTCCAATGTACGAAGAAGTCATCTCATTACTACATAAAACGAATGTTTTATATGAGAAATTTGAACATGAACCTGTTTTAAATTATGAAACAGATCGAATGATTCGGGAACGTCTCGGTTTAGATGGTGAACCAAGTAAAAGTCTCTTTTTAAAAACGAAATCCGGGGCTTACTATGTCTTTTTTACATTAGAAGGAACTCGCCTTGATATGAAGCAAATGAAAAATATGATCGGTACAAGCGTCTCTCTTTGTTCACCTGATGAACTAAGAACGACAACAGGATGCATCCCAGGATGTGTGGCTCCTTTTGGCTATACAGAGGATGTAACAATTATTGTGGATTCTTCTATCTATCAATACGAAAAAATATTGATTTCACCTGGTGTCCCTGAATTTACAATTGCTTTATCCACAGAAGAATTACGTAAAGTGTTATCCACATGTGGAAATACCGTATTAGAATATGAATGAAAAAGAGCTGAAAATTTCAGTTCTTTTTTCATCCATGTGCACCCGAACCCGACATATTTAATACAACAACTCCGCCAATAATAAGCACTATGCCAACGAACGTTTGCCATGTAAAAGCGTCCTTCCAAATGAGAACACCAAGTAATGCCGTTAGCGCTGTACCAACTCCAGACCAAATCGCATAAGCAGTGCTAAGTTGAAGGTATTGCAACGCTTGGGATAAACAATAAAATGCAGATGTAAAACCAAGAACAACACCGATACTTGGCCATACTTTCGTAAATCCGTCTGACAACTTCAGCATCGTTGTCCCAAATACTTCACTCACAATTGCAAGCGCTAAAAAAACAAATCCTTTCATAGACTTCCCCCTTTATGCTCTATCGTATTTTCTACACTGATATCTTGTTCAAAAAAAATCCCCCTTAGCCGATTCACTAAGAGGGATTTCCTCATTATTTTGCTTCTACTGTATTTTCTTTTGCAGATTGTACTTGCTCATCTGCATGGTAAGAAGAACGTACAAGCGGACCAGCCTCACAGTGACTAAATCCTTTGCTAAGTGCAATTTCTTTTAGCTCTGCAAATTCTGCTGGTGTGTAATACTTAATAACTGGTAAATGCTTTTTAGATGGTTGCAAATATTGACCAAGCGTTAAAATATTAACGTTGTTTGCACGTAGATCATCCATTGCTTCGATAAGGTCTTCTCTTGTTTCCCCAAGCCCTACCATGATGCTTGATTTTGTTGGAATATCAGGCTGCATTTCTTTAGCACGACGTAAAAATTCTAGAGAACGATCATATTTTGCTCTAGCGCGAACGCGGTCAGATAATCGACGTACCGTTTCAATGTTATGGTTTAAAATATCAGGACGTGCATCCATTAACATTTTTAAATTTTCTTCTACTCCGCCCATATCAGAAGGTAAAACTTCGATAGATGTGAATGGATTTTTACGACGAACTGCACGCACTGTTTCAGCAAAAACAGCTGCTCCTCCGTCTTTCAAATCATCACGTGCAACTGCTGTTATAACAACGTGTTTTAAACCCATTTGTTCTACAGAATCTGCTACGCGTTCTGGCTCTTGTAAATCAAGCTCCGTTGGTAAGCCTGTTTTAACAGCACAGAAGCGGCATGCACGTGTACAAACTGCACCTAAAATCATAAATGTTGCTGTTTTACGAACAGCCCAGCATTCATGAATATTCGGACACTTTGCCTCTTCACAAACGGTATGAAGGTTCTTAGAACGCATCATTTTCTTTAAGCCTGTATAGTTTTCATTTGTATTTAATTTAATTTTTAACCACTCGGGCTTGCGCTTGTATTCTGTTTGTTTTGTCATGTTCATCAACTCCGCACAATATGAAATAGTTTACCATGTTCGCTTCTTTCAATGTAACATATCTATTCTATCGCATGAAAGCGATTTGCTCAAATGAAGATTCTAAGAATTCCTTCCAATTATTACTTATAATGAAATATCGTGTATATCCCACACTAAAGGTAGTGATTTCGAAAGGAGCTTACTGCCGTGCATCGAAAATTTTTCCTTCTGCTTTCTATCTGTTTTCTTCTTCAAACAAACATTGTATACGGGCAAGAAAACAAACAAGAAGATATATACATGAAGCGAATGACATTATATAAAGAAATGGAGACATTCTCTCTTATTCCATGGTACTACTTTGCTGCCATCGATCAATACGAGCGAAATATCCGTGCTGTTCGCAGCGATATTCCGAAAAAGCCAGATGCCATTATCTCTATTTACTTCAAACCAGAAGTATGGTCCGGGCCAGCAAATCCGGACCCCCATGATACAAAACCGTACACAATCTCCTTATTTGGAGGCATGGGGTTAGACGGAAACAACGATGGATTGGCAGACGCAAATAATGAAGAAGATGTTCTCTATACAATGGCTACCATATTAGGGAAACGTGGGACAAATCGAGAACAGCTAAAAATTATGTTGTGGGAATATTATCAGCGATCTAAAACAGTAGAGCTAATATTAGGTTATGCTCGTATGTACAAACATTACAATCGGATTAATTTAGAAGGTAATGCTTTCCCTCTGCCTGTTCGCAGCGATCATAGTTACCGCAGTACATTTGGTGCTAAACGAAGCTTTGGCGGACGGCGTATGCATGAAGGAACAGATATTTTCGCTGGCTATGGTGTACCTGTTCGTTCTACTTGCTATGGTATTATTGAAACGAAAGGTTGGAATCGTCTTGGCGGCTGGCGCATTGGTATTCGCGACTTATATAACAACTACCATTACTACGCACATTTAGGCGGATTTTCCAAAGAAATACAGCTTAGACAAATCGTCGAGCCTGGAACTGTCATTGGATTTGTCGGCAGTACTGGTTATGGTCCGCCTGGAACAGCAGGTAAATTCCCGCCTCACTTGCACTTTGGATTGTATAAAGATAACGGCTATACAGAATGGGCGTTTGATCCGTACATGCATTTAAGCTTATGGGAGCGGAAAGAACGAATGAATTCAAAAAGATAACCGCAGTTTGATGCTACAGTTATCTCAAATTAACAATTCCTTTATCTAAAAAAGCGGGTAACATTAGTTATCCGCTTTTTTCTCCTTTTTCTCTGGTGCAACAACTCCGCCGCTTCCATAATAGCCAGGTACTTCACCTTGGATCATACGTGTTGCCACTGGAATATCTTGCTTTACTGTCACTTCTTTCGTATGGAACGGAATAATAACCTGAAGCGTCACTTCAATTTCCATCACAATTTTAATAGCTGTATTATTAATTCCATTTGGCTCAAAGTCTTGCTTAATATTTGTATACACATCACCAATTGTTGTAAATGTAATTGGAATATCCGGCCCTAAATTACCGAGCAATGCATTGTCTGTAATTCTCCCAAGCGGAACAGATAATGAAGCTCCTCCGTCCTCCGGCAAACCTAACGCCTTCGTATCTCCCTTTTCTGCTTGATGTAAATATTTCTCTATGTACATTGTAGTTGATGTGAGAATTTCATTAACTGCTGCTGTATTTACATCCATCGTCGCGACTTTTCCGTTTTTATCCGTTTGCACCTTCATTAATGAATCGACATCGATCCCTTGTGCAACCCTATCTTTTACTGCTTTCGTCATGACAACTGTTGCTGTTCGCTTCGTCTGCATTTCTGCATATTTCATTAACGTTGGCTGGATGCTTTTGTTCACAAGCCACAATCCTTGTAAGGTAAGTATAATAAAAATAGCAAATGAAATAAGCAATACGTACCGAAATGGCAGTGGTCCTTTCCGAAACCGAGAAGTCCGGGGGCGAAACGCACGCATAACAAATCCCTCCTTCTTACACATGTATATGCAAAAAAGAGGGACGATATATTTAGATCATTTTTAGCAGTGCATCTTTTCCAATTGTGCCAGTTGTAATTCCTAACCTTTCTGCTTCAATCGTAACCGATTCAAGTGGTGCTTCTAACAACTGTTCAATCGTTCTTACGCCAACAGCGCGCCCTGCAAGAATGCCGCGATCGCTTAACTTTTCGTTTAACAATCCCACATCTAACGCCCCGCACATAATATATCCTTTATCGCTCATAACTGCTAACAAATTTGTCTTTGGAAGCTTTACACTCACTGCTATAAACGTGCATTCATTTATTATAATTGGTTCTATATTAACCATAGTTCACACTCCTCTCTCCTTTATCTGTATGAGAGTAGAAAAAAGAATGTGAATACAAAAAGCCTACTGTAATCAGTAGGCTATAATTTTACAGATGATGCACATTTCATTAATGTATCCTTCAAAACATCACGGAGCAATTCCGGCATATAATATTCTTTTTCTGGCACGACCGCAAGCTCTGGGTATAAGTAACCGAATGTGAACATATCAATCGTTCCTACTGTATAGATTCGTTCTAGATCTAATGATTCCCCGTTAATGATTACGTCCTCGAGTAAAATTTTATTACCCGGAATCGTATCTGGCACAACTTCTACGCCAGCATACATCATTTTCCCCATGACTTTCCCGCGAAAACCTAAACCTTTTACTTCAAGCTGTTCCATGTTTGGACGTCGTGCTTTCAAAATAACATCTCGCAATGTTTTCCCTTTTACTTGCAAGCGGCATGGATTAATCGGATGTGGACAAATGCGATGAATATCTCCTCGGGTAACTATACCTTCCTGTAATCCTTCGAGTAATACACCAGCATTCACCATGCCAATTTCAGCATCGCACCACTCCCTAAGGGATTCGGCAAGCATATGAGCAAATTTCGTTTCCTGAAACCAATCCATTTCTAACGATTCCTTTAAGCTTACAACAGGCTCTGCCATCATGAACTTACTTTCTTGTTCAAGCTCTCCTAATAAAATATTGGGCTCTCCATATGCGCCTAATCGCTTCGCACTAATTGCCCGTCCATCTTTTTTCGTCACTTGCTTTGTTTGTAAGTCCACCGTTATTTGCACATGCCCCACATAATGTCCCCACTTCTCGCAGCAGCAGAGAAGCGTTCCATTCACTAATACACCGCGCTCAAATAAATGATGGGTATGTGCACCTAAAATAACATCTATATCATAATGCTCTGCCATATATTCATCTGCATTCTTTCCTAAATGAGATAATACAACAATGACATCCGCCTTTGCACGTACCTCTTCTAAAATTGTTTCCAAATGTAGAAACGGATCTTCAATATGCCAATCTAACTTCGCATAAAAGTCAGGATATGCCACTGTTAAACCGATAAAAGCAATTGTAACCCCATTATCAAGTGTTTGCAGCACGTATGGTTTTACCCAGCTAGGACGTGTTTGATTTGTTTCAAATAAATTGGCAACGAGCACTTCAAAATTTGCATCGTCGTATAAATGATCCAGTTGCTCCTTCGCAAGTGTAATCCCTTCATTGTTCCCAATCGTTACATAATCGTACAACGCTTCATTTAATAGCTGCACATTTCCTTTTCCGTTCGTTGCCTCAGAAATCATATGAAAGCGATCAACGTGATCGCCAATATCTAATGTAAAGACCGCTTCACCAGCAGCAAGACGACGCTTTTTCTCTTCTACAACAAACCGAGAAATTTGCGGCCAATTTTCAAAATGACTATGTATATCATTTGTATGATAAAGATGAATTGTTACTTCCGTATCTATATTCAGAGAAAAAACCTCCTCTCAATTCCATACTTCTTGTTTACGCTATATGCAAGCTCGAATCCTGTAAATACTTTTCGTCTTTTCTTGCTATTTTACATTGTACTCTCATTAATGGAAAAAGCAAAAGTTTCTTCTTTAAAAGTTAAGGAGAAGATTAATTAACAAAAGCTTCTCGCCTATCGAACTTCTTCAGAAGGTCTTTATATTGTGTCAAAGCACCGTTATATTTGTGCCCATGAAAAAAACGCCCTGTAAACAAGGCGCTTCTGACATATACATTACCTTTAATTATAACTAATACTAGCACTTGGGTATAATGTCGTTCCTCCAATTGAAATTTTGATTTCTTTTGATAATGGAACATTTTGTTCATTAATAACAGTTCTCCACCATTCCCATGCAAGACCTGTACATTCTCTCGCTACCACTTTTACATTTTTTGAATTCGGTGGAAGTGGTATGACTGTAGAGAAATGAGCAGTTTTGTCTTTGTTGTTTCCTTCCCAAGTTTTATGGGTTAATACTTCTTTTCCATTTTCATCATACGAGAATTCATCCCAAGATACATCAAATTGAGCAACATATGCACCGTAATGATCAAGCGTCATTTTAGCACTAGAATATTCTGTAGATGTAGTTTCGATATAATCTGTATTGTTATGAACAGTAGCAACCGCATTATCTTTTAAGAAAGTGCTAGTATATGAAATTGGATATGCTGGATTTTTAGGACTTAATTCTGCATTATCTTTAATTATATTTCGTATTTCATTAAAATCTTTTGTAACAACCTTGTTATGCTCCTTTGCATCTCCGCCTAGTACTACAGCGGTAAAGGTACTGTCTTCAAAAATATCTTTGTACTGTCCACTTGTTTCAACGCTGTTATTCTTAAGTAAGGCTTTAAAGGCAGCTTGTACATCTTTGCTCTTAGAAGTTGTTTCTAATTTTACATAAATTGTTCTGCCGTAAGCTACATTTGACACCATAACAGGCGGAGCCGTATTACTTACCCCTTTACGAGTTAACTCTTCAAAAGTAACGCTATTATCAAAAAGGTCTGATGGATTGTTAGGTAGTTCTGCACTTACGGTATAAAATATTTGCTTATATGCCGCAACCATCACTTTTTTCTCTCCATTTGCAATCGCATTAAAGTCAATGTTCAGTCCATTATCAAGATATTTAGCGTTAACATTAAGAGCACTTGCTATTTGAGATTTACTATAAACCATAGACTCTGTATACTGCATTCTTGCAGGTAACGTATGTGTTGTTGAATACTTTTCATTCCAAGTAGATACTAAATCATCTACTGCTCCAGACACATTACTATATGTTGGATTTTGGACAGTTATTGTATTTTCTTTTCTCATGCCAGGTAAGTCTATACTAATATTCAAAGGTTTTCTCTTGGCTACTAATAAACTAGGTTGATTATCCGCAAAAGCTTTATTTGCAAGTTGTACTGCTCCTGGATATGTACGATTAACCATAGAATCAATAATTGAGATATCCACCGGCGAGGTTGTAAGTGATTTTTTCTCACGTTCAACCACTACAAATTTACCATTTGAATTAATACCTTCTTTCGGCACAAAACCCTCAACTTTATCACCATTTACTGCTAAAATATCTCTACTATCATACTTTAAATTTGCTATGCCAGTATCAATTCCACTAGCATTTTTTGTTGCATCAGCTGAATTATCTGTTTGTGTTTCAGCAAAGGAAATAAACGAATAATTAATAGTGCATAAACTAACTAATAAACATACTAGAAACTTTATTCCTCTGACACTATTTATAATTTTCAAAAAATTCAACTCCTTTTTTAGAATAATTTTGTTGCATCAGCTGAATTACTTGTTTAAGTTTCAGCGAAGGAAATAAACGAATAATTAATAGTGCATAAACTAACTAATAAACATACTAGAAATTTTATTCCCTTAATAAAATTTAGAATTCTCTAAAAACTAACCTCCTTTTTTCAAAAAATTATATCATAAAATTTTGATTTTTGTATATTGATAAAATTTTTTCAGATAGTTTTTCAGCTACTTTCATGCACCCGATCCTTTTTTACTTCTTAACATCTTCAAGCCTATACCATCAGTAAGAAAAGCATCACTGATGGAAGTTTCACTTTATATCGTGTCAAAGCACCGTTATTTCAAGAATAACTCCAATATATCGGGAGAAACGGCTGATATATTTGCTTCCAAGCAAAAAAGCGCCCTGTAAACAGGGCGCTTCCGCTTTTAAATTAACCGATAGAACCTTCCATCTCGAATTTGATTAGACGGTTCATTTCTACTGCGTATTCCATTGGAAGTTCGCGAGTGAATGGCTCGATGAAGCCCATTACGATCATTTCTGTTGCTTCTTGCTCAGAAATACCGCGGCTCATTAGGTAGAATAATTGTTCTTCTGATACTTTTGATACTTTCGCTTCGTGCTCAAGTGATACGTGATCGTTTTTGATCTCGTTGTAAGGAATTGTATCAGATGTAGATTGGTTATCCATGATTAATGTGTCACACTCGATGTTAGAGCGAGAGTTTGTCGCTTTTGGTCCGAAGTGTACGATACCACGGTATGTTACTTTACCACCATGTTTAGCAATCGATTTAGAAACGATTGTTGAAGATGTGTTTGGCGCTAAGTGAATCATTTTCGCACCAGCATCTTGGTGTTGGCCTTTACCAGCAATCGCGATAGATAATGTTAAACCACGAGCGCCTTCGCCTTTTAAGATAACAGCTGGGTATTTCATCGTTAATTTCGATCCGATGTTACCGTCAATCCATTCCATCGTTGCGTTTGCTTCACAAACTGCACGTTTTGTAACTAGGTTGTATACGTTGTTTGCCCAGTTTTGGATTGTTGTATAACGGCAATATGCATCTTTCTTAATGATGATTTCTACTACCGCACTGTGAAGTGAGTTTGTTGTGTAAACAGGTGCTGTACAACCTTCTACGTAGTGTACGTGTGCGCCTTCATCTACGATAATAAGCGTACGCTCGAATTGTCCCATATTTTCAGAGTTAATACGGAAATACGCTTGTAACGGTGTTTCTACTTTCACACCTTTTGGAACGTAGATGAATGATCCACCAGACCAAACTGCAGAGTTTAATGCTGAGAATTTGTTATCAGTTGGTGGGATTACTTTTCCGAAATGCTCACGGAAAATATCTTCGTTCTCTTTTAATGCGCTATCTGTATCTTTAAATACGATTCCTAGCTCTTCTAAATCTTCTTTCATGTTGTGGTATACAACTTCAGATTCGTACTGTGCAGATACACCCGCTAAATATTTTTGTTCTGCTTCTGGAATACCTAATTTATCAAACGTTGCTTTAATTTCATCAGGTACTTCATCCCAAGACTTCTCAGATTTCTCAGATGGTTTTACGTAGTACGTAATCTCATCGAAATTTAAGTCATTTAAGTCGCCGCCCCATTGTGGCATTGGCATTTCATAGAAGTGATCCAGTGATTTTAAACGGAAGTCTAACATCCACTGTGGTTCTTCTTTCATACGTGAAATCTCTTCTACGATTTCTTTTGTTAAACCGCGCTCAGCACGGAAAATTGAAACGTCTTTATCTTTGAAACCATATTTATAATCGCCGATATCTGGCAGCTGTTTCGCCATGTTCGTATGTCCCTCCTTGGATAAACTTCGTATTTAGGAACTCATTTGCATTACTTCTCTTCGTTCAAGCCTTTTTCTAACGCTTTCCAAGCTAATGTTGCACACTTAATACGCGCTGGAAATTTGCATACACCTTGTAATGCCTCGATATCTCCTAAATCAATGCTGTCATCATACTCTTTTCCTAGCATCATATCCGAGAAAATTTTTGAAAGCTGAAGTGCCTCTTCAATTTTCTTTCCTTTTACGGCTTGCGTCATCATAGAAGCGGAAGACATAGAGATGGAACAGCCTTCTCCTTCAAACTTCGCTTCTTGAACAATACCGTCTTCTACTTTCATTGTAAGTTGAATGCGGTCACCGCAAGTTGGATTGTTCAAATTAACCGTAACACTATCTTCTAATACGCCATGGTTACGTGGATTTTTATAATGATCCATAATAACTTGACGATATAACGTATCTAAATTATTAAATGACATTTGTGAAATACTCCTTTGTTTTCGTCAGCGCTTCGACAAATGTATCAATTTCTTCTTTTGTGTTATATAAATAGAAGCTTGCACGTGCTGTAGAAGAAGCTTTGAGCCACTTCATTAACGGCTGTGCACAATGATGACCTGCACGAACCGCAATACCTTCTACATCTAATACTGTCGCAACATCGTGTGGATGTACGTCATCAATATTAAATGTAACAAGACCTGCACGGTGCTTTGGACCATAAATTGTAACACCGTCTACTTCTGATAGTCTTTCTAAAGCATACTGCGCTAATTCATGTTCATGCTTTTCAATATTATCAAGACCGATTTCTTCTAAGAAATCAATTGCAGCTCCAAGTCCGATTGCGTTGCCGATAATCGGTGTACCTGCTTCGAATTTCCAAGGAAGCTCTTTCCATGTAGACTCTTGTAAGTCTACGAAATCGATCATTTCACCGCCAAATTCAATTGGCTCCATATTTTCAAGCAATTCCTTCTTACCATATAATACGCCAATACCTGTAGGTCCGCACATTTTATGAGCGGATAAAGCGTAAAAATCACAGTTTAAATCTTTTACGTTCACTTTCATATGCGGTGTACTTTGTGCACCATCAACGACCATGATTGCTCCGTTTTGGTGTGCAATTTCTGCAATTTCTTTTACAGGGTTAATCGTTCCAAGTACGTTTGACACGTACATAATAGATACGATTTTCGTATTTGACGTGATCGTTTGACGAGCATCTTCTAATGAAATTGTCCCGTCTGGTTGAAGCGGAAGATATTTTAATGTTGCACCTGTTTTCTTCGCAACTTGTTGCCAAGGAATAATGTTACTATGGTGCTCCATGTAAGAGATGACAATTTCATCGCCTTCTTTTACATGTTCCATACCATAGCTTGCCGCAACTGTATTTAACGCTGTTGTTGTACCGCGCGTAAAAATAATCTCTTCCATAGACTTCGCATTAATAAACTTACGAACTTTCTCGCGTGCACCTTCATACGCATCGGTTGCTTTCGTACCGAGCGTATGAACACCGCGATGAACATTAGAGTTGTATTCTTTATAGTAACGTTCTAACGTTTCAATTACTTGAATTGGTTTTTGAGAAGTTGCCGCACTATCGAAATAAACAAGTTGTTTGCCGTTCACTTTTTGATCAAGAATTGGAAACTGTTTGCGTATTTCATGAATATCCATTAGCGAACTTTCCTTTCAATTACCTCAACAAGCTGTGCCTTTACTCCTTCGATTGGAAGCTCATTTACTACAGGTGCTAAGAATCCATGGATGACTAAACGTTCTGCTTCTTTCTTCGGAATACCACGGCTCATTAGGTAGTATAGTTGTGTAGGATCTACGCGTCCTACAGAAGCTGCGTGACCTGCCATTACATCATCTTCATCGATTAAAAGAATTGGGTTTGCATCGCCGCGTGCTTTTTCATTTAACATCAGAACGCGAGAAGATTGCTGTGCATTTGATTTAGAAGCGCCGTGCTCGATTTTACCAATTCCGTTAAAGATAGATGTTGCGCTATCTTTTTGTACACCGTGTTTTAAGATAAAGCCTTCAGAATGTTTACCGAAGTGAACAACTTTTGTTGTAAAGTTTTGTGTTTGGTTACCACGGCCAATTGTTACTGTTTTTGTATCAGCAAATGAACCGTCGCCCATTAAGTTTGTTACGTTCTCAGAAATTGTGTTTCCATCGTTCATAAGACCTAATGCCCACTCTAGACGTCCATCTCGTCCAACTACGCCGCGGCGGTTTACGTAAGATGTTACATCTTTTGCTAATAAGTCAACTGCACCAAATTTCACTTGTGCACCTTGTTCTACAATTACTTCTGCCACGATATTTGCAATACCAGTAACATTTTCATTTGCCACGTAGTTTTCTACATATGTTGCAGAGCTGTTTGCATCTGCTACAAATAGTACATGGTTATATACATTTGCTTCTTCACCGTCTACTAAGAATACAGCTTGAAGTGGTGTTTCAAGAACAACGTTTTTCGGAACGTATACGAACGCACCACCGTTGATTAGTGCAGCATGAAGCGCTGTTAAACGATGTTCGTCAACTTTCACGCCGTCTTTCATTAAATACTTTTGTACTAATTCAGCATGCTCAGTTGCAGCTGTTACGATATCTGTAAAAATAACGCCTTTTGTTTTCGCCTCTTCTGATAAAGAAACGAATGCAGTTGTACCGCTGCGCCCTACAAGAACGCTATTATTTTCGTCAATTAAATTTTTCACTGCTTCTGGAAGTTCTTCTAAAGAACGTACAGGCTCTTGCTTTGCAGTGTGACCTTTGCCGACAAAATCCCATTTATCAATTTTTGTTTTATCAGGCGTTGGCATTGGAAGTTCAGTTGCCTTTGCAAGAGCTTGTAAGCGGAACTCAGTCAACCAAGCAGCTTCGTTCGCTTCGCTTGCATGCTGACGGATAGAATCTTGATCGAAAGGTAATGTACCAATTGTCATGTTTATGCTCCTCTCTTACGCTTCTTGCTCTTCTGTTTCGTCTTCAATACCTAGTTCTTTTTTAATCCAGTCATAACCTTCAGCTTCTAAACGTTGTGCAAGCTCAGGACCGCCAGATTTCACAACACGACCATTCATCATAACGTGTACATGATCTGGAGTGATGTAATTTAATAAACGTTGGTAGTGCGTGATCATTAAGCAACCGAAATCTTCGCCGCGCATTTCGTTAATACCTTTAGATACAACTTTTAATGCATCGATATCAAGACCAGAGTCGATTTCATCTAAGATTGCGATTTTTGGCTGAATCATCATTAATTGAAGAATTTCATTACGCTTTTTCTCACCGCCAGAGAAACCTTCGTTTAAGTAACGTTGTGCCATTGATGGATCCATTTCTAGGAATTCCATGTTTTTATCTAATGTACGGATAAATTTCATAAGAGAAATTTCATCGCCTTCTTCACGGCGTGCATTAATTGCAGAACGTAAGAAGTCAGCGTTTGTTACTCCGCTAATTTCACTTGGATATTGCATTGCTAGGAATAGACCAGCTTGTGCACGCTCATCTACTTCCATTTCTAATACATCTTCACCGTCGATGATGATGCTGCCTTGTGTTACTTCATATTTTGGGTGACCCATAATTGCGGAAGATAAAGTTGATTTACCTGTTCCGTTAGGTCCCATAATTGCGTGGATTTCTCCACCTTTTACTTCAAGGTTTACACCCTTTAAAATTTCTTTGCCATCGATTGATACATGTAAATCTTTAATCGTTAATGTAGAACCAGCCATCTCAATACCTCCATTAATCATCTATATACATTTTAAAAATTCCTAAAACGTTCACATTCTCATTTTATTCTCATTCTAATTTTATATCAAATAAAATGATATCGCAAACGTTGAAAAAATGTAACAATTTTTCTACAAATACGAGCAGGTATTTTCTGCACATTATATTATGATACACCTTTCTTCCTACTTATATAAAGAAAAAAGGGCTGAAAAATTCTAGCCCTTTTTTCACCTTATTCACTTACAGGAAGTACAGCTCCTTTGTACTCTTTCTTAATGAAATCTTGAATTTCTTTTGAATGTAATACTTCGACAAGTTCTTTAATTTCTTTTCTGTTTTCGTCACCTTTACGAACAGCAATAATATTTGCGTAAGGAGAGTCTGATCCTTCAAGTGCAATTGCATCTTTTGTCGGATTTAATTTTGCATCAATTGCGTAATTTGAGTTGATGAATAATGCATCGCCTTCGTTGTTTTCATATAATTTCGGTGTAAGCCCTGGCTCAACATCTGTTTTAAATTTCAAGTTTTTTGGATTTTCTACAATATCTTTTTCTGTCGCTTTTACGATATCTACACCATCTTTAAGCTTGATAACGCCGCCTTTTTGCAATAATGCAAGCATACGTCCTCGTTCTGCTACGTTATTACTCATAATCACTGTTGCACCATTTGGAAGATCTTTTAAACTTTTATATTTCTTAGAGTAAATGCCCATAGGCTCTAAATGAATTTTCCCTGCACTTACAAAGTTATACCCTTTTTCTTGAATTTCTTTCTCTAAATATGGAATGTGCTGGAAATAGTTCGCATCAAGATCTTTATCAGCTAATGCTTTGTTTGGTAATACATAGTCTTGGAATTTTTTTATTTTTAATGTAATACCCTTTTTCTCTAATAGTGGTTTGGCTTGTTCTAAAATAACCGCATGCGGTACGTTAGAAGCACCCACCACAAGTGTTTTCTTATCTTTGTCGCTACTACCGCAAGCAGCTAATGCAAATACAAATACAGCAAGAAGTACTGAAAATAATACCTTCTTCATGTTATAACGCCCCCTGTTTTTCAATATTCAAAATATAAAATCTATATAGAGTTTTCGTACGAAACGAAAACTCTTTATCCTAATAATAACTAGCTTCTCTTTACCTTTTATCAAGTCGCTTTGTAAGAAAATCACCAAACATTTGAATAATAAATACAATAACAAGTACAAGAATTGTTGCCATGAGAGTGACATCACCATTATTACGTTGGAATCCCTCTAAATAAGCAAGGGTACCAAGACCGCCTGCTCCAACAACTCCAGCCATCGCTGTGTAGCCCACAAGTGCAATCGCCGTTACCGTAATACCCGAAATGAGTGCCGGCAAAGATTCTGGTATCAATACTTTTAAAATAATTGTACTCGTCTTTGCTCCCATCGCTTTCGATGCTTCAATAACACCCTTATCAATTTCACGAAGTGCAATTTCAACCATTCTCGCATAGAACGGTGCTGCTCCAACAATTAATGCTGGCAATGCGGCACTTGCTCCAAGAATTGTATTAAGAAGAAGCTTCGTAAATGGAATCAGTAAAATGATTAAAATAATAAACGGAATAGAACGAAAAATATTTACAAACGCGCCAATCACAATATTGACTGGCTTGTTCTCCCACAGATTATCTTTTCCTGTGAGAAACAGTACTAATCCAAGAATAAGACCTAATACGAACGTTGCAAGCGTGGCAATTGCCGTCATGTATAACGTTTCTTGTGTTGCTTCTAACATTTGATCCCAATCGACATTTTGAAACAAATTATCCATGTGCAATCACCTCCAGCTCTACTTGCTCTTGTTGAATTGTTGCAACTGCCTCTGCAACTATATCTTCGTCACCTTTTAAATGAACAATTAAACTTCCATACGCCCCGTTTGTTGTTTGAGCAATATTCCCTTGCAGAATGCTCACTTCCACTCCATCTTTCTTCATTAATTCCTGCAGAACTGGTCTTTCCACTGCTTCACCAATAAATTGCAGTTTCACGACTTTTCCTTCCGGGTACTTCTCTACTAAATGTTCAATTGTTTCGTCTGCATCTTCAGAATCTGTTATTTGCTTAACGAAGCGCTTTGTAATGTCTTGCTGCGGATTACGAAATACATCTAAAACGCTGCCGCTTTCAACAATCTTTCCTTTTTCCATAACAGCAACACGATTACAAATTTTTTGAATCACATGCATTTCATGTGTAATGAGTACAATCGTTAAACCGAGGCGTTTATTAATATCGAGAAGCAAATCTAAAATTTGATCTGTTGTTTCTGGATCTAGTGCTGATGTCGCTTCATCGCATAATAATACTTTCGGGTTATTTGCTAATGCTCTCGCAATACCAACACGCTGCTTTTGTCCACCACTTAGCTGAGATGGATACGCATCTCCCCGTCCCTCTAAACCAACAAGACGAATCAATTCATCTACACGCTGTGTTCTTTTCTCTTTTGTCACTCCAGCAATTTCAAGCGGAAAAGCAATATTTTCACGAACAGTTTGTGACCAAAGCAAGTTAAAATGCTGGAAAATCATCCCGATTTCTTGACGCGCTTCTCGCAGTTCTTTTCCTCTAATTGCTGAAATCAAACGCTCTCCAACAGTAATTTTTCCAGACGTTGGTTTCTCCAATTGATTAAACAAGCGAATTAAGGAACTCTTTCCGGCACCGCTATATCCGATAACACCGAAAATTTCACCTTTTTCTATTTGTAAATTTGCATTATCAACAGCAGTAACATCGCCGTTTTTGGAGCGATATATTTTCTTTACATTTTCTAACACAATCATTAATGTCACCCCTTTTTAATTAAAAAGTGTAAGCAGCTCTCCGCTATACCGATAAAGTGAAACTTCCATCAGTGGAGAGTTTTTTCATCTCCCACTGATGGTTAGTTGAACCAATCGGGCTTTTACGGGTAGTTATCCCCCACCTATCTTCCTTGCCTCTCTCTGAACCTTCCGGTGGGGGCTTACTGCCCGTTAATGCGGGATAAATGAAGTTGTTGTTTGAGCGTCCTCCTACACTGAAACAACAAAAAAACCTTTCTGCTTTAAAATGAGCAGAAAGGTTTATATACATAAATTACTATTATCCTTTCCTCTCATCTCTCAAAGCATTCGCTTTGCAGGAATTGGCACCATTTCAACATAAGTTGACGGTTGCCGGGTTTCATCGGGCACAGTCCCTCCACCTCTCTTGATAAGAGAAAATCAGATATAAATTTCGTCTGATTTTGTCGTTATGAAGTTTTCATTATTTCATGTTTTGAATTGTATCAACGCATGAAATAGATGTCAACAGAAATTTTCGTAAAGAAGAAACTTTCTGAAATTTAAGCACCTATTCGTAGCGGCTTACAAATATGAAATACAGATTCTAATAATAACATTGTTTGGTATGTCCCTCTATATGTAATGGCCTTTCTACGCAATAGTGACTGCAAACGAACTTGTCCTGTAATTAATAACTGCAAGTCATCTTCTTGAAAACAAACAAGTTCTTCCGTTCCCATTGCACCATTCGTAAGCTCAATTTTATCTCTTGAAATTTTCAATGAATAACGCTCATCTTGAAAAGTAAAACAAACAGTCCGCTCAAATTGCGGCAGTAGCGGTTCTAAATGATATTGCGTATTGGCATATGTTACAAATGATTGAAGCAGTGAATACAATTTCATCTCCGTCACACTCCTCATATCACGTTTTACATAATACCATTCCATTTCTATAACGAGCTCTCCTGTATCTTTCTCTCGACAAAAAATCACTTGTTGCTTATATTTCCCAAGAAATATGTCGAGGCGGCAAAGTATTTGCCGCCTATTGTAATTCCATATATAAATATTCCACAGATTGAAATGCATATATTTTCTTCATAAGTTGATTTTTCTCAAATATAAGTAAACACGGAACACTTTCAATTTCGTACTCCCGCGCAAAATGCGGTGCGTAATTTAAATCTAGCATCCCAATTTCCAAATGAGGTAATGCGGCTTCAACAACTGTTAACATTTTTTTAGCAAGTTGACACGTACCACACATTGGCGTATATACGTATAACACCGTTTTATCTTGATTTTCAACTGCAGTTACAGCTTCATTTCCTGTCAAATCGATCATTCTACCATTCCTTACCGTAAAAATTCTGTATAAACGTCAATGTCAGCTCCCCATAAAACGTTCGCTAAATGATTTGATGGTGCAGTTGCAACCTCACGATACGAACGATCAATATAAATATGTTCAGCATGTGGAAATTCTCGGCGAAATTGTTTGCGTAGCTTCTCTCCTGCATCATCTGCGTCCACAAGCACATACACTTCTTTATCGTACAGCTGATCAATAAGTTCATCCATTTTCGACAAACTAATTGTACCATTTGTACAAACAATTTCCACCGGTTCTCTAATAATCGTTTCAATCTTCTTCTTATCTGATTTACCTTCAACAATAATTACTTTTTCCACATAGACCACTTGGCATCACCCGATCACCATATACTATGATACAACCTTACCTTTAGTATATAGTATATTCGATATTTCAATGTTGTTTCCTGTTTATTTTTGTGAATAAAAGCGGAAGTGGCTCGTTCAGAATGTGAGGAAGAAGTGAAGCCACCGAACATTCTAGCTACTAGAGCTGACATAAATAAAAAAGGACAGCTATTAGCTGCCCTTTCCATCTTAGTCTTGATTGATCATTTCTTCGTATTGTTCTGCAGTTAATAAGTTATCCACTTGACCTGCATCTTCAATCTCAACTTTAATCATCCATGCACCTTCGTATGGAGATTCGTTAACAAGCTCTGGCTTGTCGTTTAATTCTTCGTTTACTGCTACAACTTTACCTGCTACAGGTGCGTATAACTCAGAAACTGTTTTAACAGATTCTACGCTTCCGAATGGCTCGTCAGCTTCGATTGTTGCACCAACTTCAGGAAGTTCTACGAATACGATATCTCCTAATTCGTGTTGTGCGAAATCTGTAATACCGATAACAACTTGGTTGCCATCAACTTTTACCCATTCGTGTTCTTCAGAGTAACGTAATTGTTTTGGAATGCTCATGTCTGTACCTCCAATGAATGTATTAATTATGTAAAAATACCTTATCGGTACTTTTTCCACACGCTTTCAAATTGTTCTTCATTAAAGCCAACTGTTACATAATTACTGCCTGTTACAATTGGTCGTTTGATTAACATGCCATCAGAAGCGAGCATGTCCAACATTTCCTCTTCACTTGCATCTTTTAGCTTATCCTTTAAACCAAGCTCGCGGTAACGCATTCCACTTGTGTTAAAGAACTTTTTTAATGGCAATTCGCTTTTTTCATATAAACTGCGAAGTTCTTCCTTAGAAGGTGGATTTTCAGCAATATGAATCATTTCATATGCTACATCATTTGCTTCTAACCATTTTTTTGCCTTTTGGCATGTTCCACATTTTGGATATGAATAAAATGTTACTGGCATACATTCACCTACTTTTCACTAACCTTTACCTTATCATATAGAAAATATTTTTTCATTTCAAACTTTAACTTAATTCGCTAAGAATTTCTTTTATCCTGCAAAATCTTTTATTTTTCTTAAATTCTCAAAAAATACTTTACTACCCTAAAGAAATTATTTAACATAATATTAACTATGTTAAATATATGGTTTTTAAAACATGAAATACTAAATTAGTTTATATTGTTTTTTAGTAATTTGTCATGTATTCTCTTTAAGGAAGAATACAAATGTTTAATCTTTTTTACTGCTTGAAACTGTTATATTAATTCTTTTGTTCTATATTTTTGTCTTTGATAGTACATAAAGAAAAGGAGATTATTTAACTATATGGACCTACAAATTCACTCAGTCATCCAGCAACAAATTCAACATCATTCAGATCAAACTACAATCCACTTTCAACTTGAAGAACTTGATGAATTAACAGACACAAAGTTAAAGTCAACAACATTGTCTGTTGCTATAAACAAAGACATTCTCCAGTTTCAAGTGATAAAGCAAACCGGAATAAACAGTACAAATACATATCGCAAAACATATGTCATTCCTGTAAAAGCATTTCACTACATTCTCGTATCAACACAAGAAGATTCAGGACAAATGAATGCTAATATACAGGTATTTGGACATCACGGTGAGTTTCTCTTAAACGAAAAACTCTCTTTACAACATATAGATAATATTCGCACGAATAGTTCAGAATTCCCAGGCTTTTTTGCAACATTAAATGAAAGCGTAACTAAATACATAAATGAATATAATACATCTATTTAAGCTTATATGATATTTTATTGAAATAATAAAATTCTAACTATTTTTATTATAATATATTTAGAGACAGAAAAACACTTCATTTTTTTTGAGAAGTGTTTTTTTATTTTTCCCAACAAGGTGCGCAGCATTATAGAACATATATCTTAATCAAACGTTTAATTAGTATTATAAAATCGAACATACCTCTTAAACAAACGTTTGATTAAGACCACAAAATCGAACGTACGTCTTAATCAAACATTTATTTAATGGCAATTCTCTCTTATTGAAAATGCAAATGAGCTATATCGTCACCCTACAATATGATATAGTGACAAAAATATAAGGAAAGTCGATAGCTCGTTTATATTTTTCTATTATAATTTTTCATCAGTGCGGAGTTCTTCATCCCCCACCTATCTTCCTCGCTTCTCTCTCAATCTTGAAGTGGGGGTCTTACTGCCCGCGAATAGCGGGATAAACTCGAACATACCTCTTAAACAGACTTTTGTTTACTGACAGCTTCTCTTTATCAAAAATACAAATGAATAATATCGTCACCTTACAATATGATATAGTGAAAACGCTTTAATGAAAATTGATAGCTCATTTCCATTTTTTCTATTTATAATTTCTCAAGTTTTATCTCATTACATTAGAAATAGGAGAACCGCTATGGAGAATAATCAACGTTCATCCTTTCTTCCATTATGTTATATATTGCTACTCATACTTGTAGGTCTTCTTTATGACGTGCTCAATCAATCAACAGTAGGTGCTGTGAATGTAACAACAAAAATAGACGCATGGATTCCTTTTACAAAAGAATTTATCGTTCCATACTTACTTTGGTTTCCCTATCTATACGGTACTCTAATTTATTACTGCTTTGCTGACCGAAAGCTCTACTACGTTACATTAAGTAGTGTTATATTAGGTGACCTTCTTTCTTTTGGCATTTATTATATGTGGCAAACAACGGTAACACGTCCTGAAGTGATTGGCAATGATGTGTTTGCTAATTTAGTTCGCTTTATTTACAGTATCGATCAACCTGTAAATTGTTTTCCTAGCATTCACGTGCTCACAACATTTGTCATTATGATTACAGCATATAAGAGAAAAAAGCAAAACAAATGGGAATATGGTCTATTAACATTTGTTGGCGTACTCATTATTTTATCTACTTTGTTTACAAAACAGCACGCCTTTATAGATGTAATAACAGGCATCGTAGTAGCAAGTTTTCTTTATGCTGCTATGCAATCTGTATTTGAATTACGTAAACAAAAGGTTAAAGCCCCTGCTGGATAATCGTATAATCTATAAAAACAAAAGCAGACTGCGGCTTCAGTCTGCTTTTCTCTATGTAAAAGGAGCTTTTCAAATTGGTATATTATATGTCACACTCTTACTAATCTTTAAGATTGCGGTACAGTCATGTCGCCAGGTTTAATGCGACCTGCTTTTTTCAAAATCATATACAGTATATAAGAAACAGCTACTGGAATTATGATATAAGTAATTACCATCGCTGGAACAACACTTAATCCTTTGCTTGAAATTAAGTTAATTGGTGCGATTAAAGAACTAAGTCCAAGACCCGCAATTTCTTTCCCCGCTGTCATTTGGAATACAAGCGCCGATACAGGACCTACAATTGCACTGGCGACAACAGTTGGTACAAGAATCATCGGGTTCTTAGTAATATTCGGAAGCTGTACTTTCGGTGTACAAAGGGCTTGTGCCAAAATACCGCCTAAATTATTTTCTTTCGCAGAGATAACAGCGAATCCGATAAATTGAGCGACGCATCCTGCAAGTGCAGCACCGCCTGCTACGCCGTCTAGGCTAAGGGCAATCGCTAAAGCTGCTGATGACGCTGGAGAAATTAATAATAATCCCCAAACAACTGAAAGTAAAATAGAAGCAATAAACGGACTGCCTGCTGAGCTATCTTTAATAAATGCTCCAACCGCATTTAAAACCGGGCTAATATTGTGGGATAACCAAATACCAACTAAACCTGAACCTAATATTGCAGCAAACGGAACAAGCATCATATCTAAAGCAGTTTTTCCGCTTAATCGTTTACCGATATAAACTGCTAGTGTTGCTGTTAATAACGCACCAATTGGTTCACCAGTTTTAATCATCAAGCCGGCTGCAGTAATCGAAATTGATCCAGCTCCAATCGCTCCTGCAACCATCGCTGAGAAAACGACAAGTCCATTTGCTCCAAGCATAAAAGCGATTCCTGCTCCAATTGCTGGTGCCATAAGTGATTTTGCAACAACTCCAATTGTAATTAACATAGGAATATCAGCAATTCTTCCTATATTTTCGATGAGCAAACCAATTCCAAGAGATACGAAAATACCTTGTGCAATTCCTGCAGATCCTTTGAATATACGAGGCATGATATATTCCTTCATCTGTTTCACCTTCTTCTAGTTTAGTAACCGATTGTTTTCATGTAGTCGCGTAAAATGTCATTTGATTTTGCAAATCGGCTTTCTTCAGCTTCTGTTAAGTTCAGTTCGACAAGTTCTTTTATACCATCTCTTGTAATGATAGCTGGTACACCTGTGGATATTTCATACTCACCATATTCACCGTCTAAAACGGCTGATACAGCAATAATACAGTGATCATCATTAAAAATAGAACGTGCAATATAAGCTAACGCATTCCCAATACCATAATAAGTAGTTCCTTTCCGTTTATAAATTTCCCAACCAGCTTTTGCTGTTTTTTCCACAACTTCATCTAAATCAATTTCACCTAGACGCTCTTTTTGCTCCTCTAAAATTTGCAAGACAGGCTTTCCACCTACTGTTACATGTGACCAAGCAACCATTTGTGAATCGCCATGCTCACCTAATGAGTAACCGTGAATGCTACGAGGGTCAACTTCCAGCATTTCAGATAAAATTGTTCTTAAACGAGAAGAATCTAATGATGTCCCAGTACCAAGGACGCGATTTCTTGGCAAACCTGATAATTTCCAAACTTGATAAGTAATAATATCAACTGGGTTTGATGCGATTAGGAAGATACCATCAAATCCGCTCTCCATTACACTTGATACGATACTCTCCATAATTTTCGCACTTGCCCCTAAAGTATCAAGGCGACTTTGACCTGGCTTTGGAGCAGGTCCTGCTGTAATAATAACAATATCCATATCTTTGCAGTCTTCATAAGTTCCTGCATATACTTTTGTTCTTGTATTTGTAAAATTAATACAGTGTGATAAATCCATTGCTTCGCCGACTGCTCGTTCATGATTGAGATCAATTAACGCTAATTCTTCACAGATTCCTTGATTCACAATAGAATACGCACAGCTTGATCCAACTAATCCAGTACCAATAATCGCAATCTTTCTTGTGTTTCTATTCATGACAATCTCACCTGCTTCTTAGTGTAATTTTCTTTTTGTTGTGTTCTTTACACTTTTTATTATAGAAGTTTTTACCATGGAAACCATGTACAATTTGTGAAATATATCACAATAATATGGACGTTTTATGTCCCCTTACATATAATTTCGACAAAGTCACGAACTTTTTACTTTCACAAAAAAACAGGTAACGTCTCAATCACGTCACCCGTTTTAAAAAATCTCTTTTCTTATTGTGCACTTAATTGATTCTTCAACTGCTGAACAATCGTTGGATTAGCAGGAGCTGCTGGTTGATAATAATTCTTTTGTTTTGCGAATTGATACAGATTACGTTGACGCATTTCGTCTTGATTACGAATTTGAATTAACGTTTGATATAATTGATCGTTATTCGTTTGAGCAATGTAATTCGCATAGCCTGTTAAACTTGCATTTAATTCAGCTAAATAATCATTTACCATATCTTTTTCATTCATGTTCTTTACCCCCCTATCCTAGAAAAGACATTAATTGTTGTTTCGTATTTTGTGCATCTTGCACATCTTTTTGCAGCATCTGCTTCAGCTGCGGATCCGTACATGCTTGTGCATACTCTTGTAATTTGTTAATAACTGTTGCATGCCCGCCAATAAGATGACGTAAATTCTCCACTTCAAGCTCGTTTAAATTTTGCATCGTAACAGCCTTCCTTTCTTTGTTCATTCAAGATTTAGTATCTATCTATTTTTAGATTGTATACACTAAAAAAACCTTAGGATTGCTTCTAAGGTTCCCTCTTATTCATACTCAAGCCGCAAAGCCAACTACATCTGTAATTAACGAAAGAATTAATAACACAACTACTACACCGCCGGCTACTCTTGCTATAGATTTCTTTTGTTGCTCTACACTCGAAACAACATATCGAAAGTATGATATACTACCTAATGCAATAAGAATACATTCCAATGCGATACTAATAGCTGGAAATCGCCACAACTCAAAACCAAGCATAGGTAAGTCTCCGAAATTCCCTGGAAGTAATGGCAAATCAGCACGATGCACAAGTAAATCAAGGATCCAATGACTAAAAACTACCGCTCCAATAACAAAGCCACTTCGTCTTCCCCAAAACTTCATACCCACTATTCCTGCAAAAAAGGCAATACACAGTGCTCCTATTAAAGAGTGTGAATAATCCGCATGAATCACTGCTTCACCATAGCCATTACCACCAATAGGTTCTATTGTCTCTACTCCTAAAACATAAAGCGGCACAAAGATGACGTCCAATAGTTGTGTGCTTAACATGAGAGCCCAAAGCGGTATTTTCGGTGACTTTGCCTTCACTGCTGCAGCTAAGCCAAAATGTCCTGCAAACATTTCACTTCACATCCTTTTGCACTTTCATCTCTAACAAGCCGCAACCTACTGTAAAAAGAAGCATGAACAGCAAAAAATTCATGTTTTCTCTCCCCTTATTTATTCTTTTATTACATGTAGCCCTTTAATAAACGTTTCCAGTAATAAATGTAAACTCACATCTAAATCCAGCGGCAATCCAAATCCACCTTGCTGTTCAATCGACGCAAATCCGTGACAAATACTTCTTAATCCACGCGTCGCATGGAGTGCTTTTTCACCCTCTAAACCATAGTGTTGTAAAACATGAAGGCAAAGCTCTACAATTCCATCTCCTGCTTGTTGTACTTCTTCATCTCGTAAAAAAGTTGCTTCATACAATCCAGGATGTTTTCGGACAAACGACACGTACGCTTCTCCCAATGCATGAATTGCTTCATCCATACTTTTACCCTCTACCGCCTCTTTCAGCTCCTCATGCAGCTGCTCTATTCCATAAACACCAAGGTTTTTTCGTACGTCTTGTAAACCTTTCACATGATTATATAGAGAGGGAGAGCGTATTCCTAGCCTTTGCGATAATGACGCTAATGTTACTTCTTGCATTCCGTTTACATCTGCGATTTCTGCTGCTGTATCGATGATTTTCTGTAATGTAAGCCCTATTCTCGGTGACATAAATTAACCTTCTTTCATGCTTTCTATATTTCGCTTTGCTTCCTCAATCGCACGGTCTATTGCCGCGGCTGGATCCTTTATCATTTTTCCATGTCCTGCTGCAAGTAAGGAAGACCCATATTCTCTTAATCTCTCTGCACTCTGTAATGCTACTTCTTTACTCCACGTTGCCATCGCAGGAAACGGGAACCAAAATTTCATTTGTCCTGAAACGGCAGTGCCTCCTCTTGTTTGAAATGCATCTCCGACAATAAGAGTGTTATTTCGCGTATCAAGAAACGACATGGAACCTGGTGTATGTCCCGGTGTCATAATCGCAAGAAGCGATCCAATTCGATCTCCATCTTCTAATAAAACATCTGGTCTTGTCTTTACTTTTTTAGGTACACCGCCTTTTATTGGCGTATTTGGTTCATCTCTTTGTAATGTCGTATCTCCTTCTAACAAACGTGCGTCCCGCTTTGAAATATAAACAGGAACATCAGGAAGTACTTCTTTTAATGCATCTAGCGCACCAATGTGATCATCATGTGCATGTGTTAATACAATATTAGTAATCGGCTTTCCGATTTTTTGAGCTGCTTGTAAAATGCCTTTTGCGCTATATGGCAGCGCCGCATCAATTAAAGTTAAACCGTCTTCTTCCTCCACAAAGTAACAATTCACAGGAAACACTCTTGGCAAAAATGACAATTGATATACCGTTTTCTCATGCATCATTCTCATATTTCCAGCTCCCTTTTAAAAACTAATGATATTAGTTTTATTATACTAATGGTATTAGTTTTTGTCACTAAAAATTCCATTTTTGGGCAAAAAAAAGGCAGGAGTCGCTCAACGATTCGCATGTTGAACATCATCGAAACGCCGATAAATATACTACTTCCGCCGATATATCGATGAACACGAAAAAAGGAGCCGCTCTAAACGACTCCTGCTTTTTACATATTAAACTGTATAACGCTCATCCTCTAACACTTTCGCCGCAATTTCACGTTTCTTCGGAATTACGTTAAGCGGTGTGTGACGAGTAAATTTACGAAGCGCAGATAACATCATGCGCAGCATATCGCCATTTTCTACAGCGATAATTGTTTCTTTCGCATCTGCTTCGATTTGATTGAATGCTTCTTGGCAGAATACTTCAGTGTATAGAACTTTTTGTTTGTTTTTCTCAAGGCCAGTTGTTTTAATTGCTTTTTCTGTACGAAGAACTACTGATTCCATTGCGTATAGGTTGCTTACGATATCAGCGATATTCACAAGAACTTCTTGTTCTTTATCTAAAGCTTTACCATACTTTTGAACAGCTAATCCAGCTACCATTAAGCCGATTTTCTTCGCATTCTTCACTAAATGTTTTTGCAGTGCTAATGGCTCATCGCCTACTTCTTCCGGCATCATCATCATTAATTCTTCTTGTAGTTTTTGTGCTTTTTCGAGAAGTGGTAATTCACCTTTCATTGCTTTACGCAGGAACGTACCTGGTACGATTAAGCGGTTAATTTCATTCGTACCTTCGAAAATACGGTTAATACGAGAATCGCGGTACATTCTTTCAATCTCGTACTCTGCCATAAATCCGTAACCACCATGAATTTGAACACCTTCATCTACTACGTAATCTAATACTTCAGAACCAAATACTTTATTTAAAGAACACTCAATTGCATATTCAGCAATAGAAGCTGCTACAGCTTTACCGTCTTTTACTTCTTCTTCTGATAATGTACTCATACGGCTTTCAAATAAACCAACTGTACGATATACAGAGCTTTCTGCTGCATAAATTTTTGCTGCCATATTTGCAAGCTTCTCTTGAATTAATGGGAAGCGAGCAATTGGCTGCTTAAACTGCTGACGTTGATTTGCATATTGTGCTGAAATTTCTAAAGCACGTTTAGCCGAACCAACTGTACCAACACCTAATTTATAACGGCCGATATTTAAAATGTTAAATGCGATTACGTGACCTTTCCCAATTTCACCAAGCACATTTTCTTTTGGCACTAATGCGTCTTCTAAAATTAACGTACGAGTAGAAGAACATTTAATACCCATTTTCTTTTCTTCCGGGCTTGTGGATACGCCAGCGTATTCTCTCTCTACGATAAACGCTGTGAAATGTTCGCCATCTACTTTTGCGTATACAATGAATACGTCAGCGAAAGCAGAGTTTGTAATCCACTGTTTTTCACCGTTTAATACATAGTGTGTACCTTCCGCATTTAAACGAGCCGTTGTTTTTGCTCCTAATGCATCAGATCCAGAACCTGGTTCAGTTAATGCGTACGCAGCTAACTTTTCGCCTGTTGCTAATGCAGGAAGATATTGTTTCTTTTGCCCCTCGTTACCAAATAATACGATTGGCAACGATCCAATCCCTACGTGAGCACCGTGCGTAATCGCAAAGCCGCCCGCACGCGAAAATTTTTCTGCAATTAACGCAGAGCTAACTTTATCAAGGCCAATGCCGCCGTACTCTTCTGGTACATCAGCACCTAATAATCCAAGCTCACCTGCTTCTTTTAATAAACGAACGGAACGATCAAACTCATGCTGCTCTAAATATTCAAGCTCTGGCAGTACTTCATTTACGATAAAGTCCTCTGTCGTTTTCGCGATCATTTTATGCTCATCTGTATAATCTTCAGGTGTAAACACTTGATCAATTGTAAAATCATCAACTAAAAAGCTGCCGCCTTTTACTGCACTTCCTACTATTTTTTCCATGAAAAATTTCCTCCTTCATATTTTCATAGGCTGCTTCTCTTGTTGTGAGAGAAGCTAGCCCTCCTTTGTTTGTTTTTATACCCTTTAGTCGCTTCCACTCTTTATCTATCTAGTTTCACTTTTATTGAATCCAGTTCCAGCGGCTAGAATGTTCGGTGGCTTCGCTTCCACTTTTTATTTTTTACAATAATTCAAACACTCCAGCAGCACCCATTCCGCCACCAATACACATTGTCACGATGCCGAACTGCTCATTACGGCGCTTCATTTCATGAATAAGAGATAATGTTAATTTCGCTCCTGTACATCCAAGTGGATGTCCAAGTGCAATCGCTCCGCCGTTTACGTTTACTTTTTCCTCATCTAGTCCAAGTTCGCGAATAACTTGAATCGATTGAGAAGCGAATGCTTCATTTAGTTCAAATAGGCCGATATCAGATAGTTCTAAGCCTGCTAATTTTAACGCTTTTGGAATCGCTGCAATTGGACCGATTCCCATTACTTCTGGCGGTACACCAGCTACTGCGAAGGAGCGGAATTTTCCAAGCGGCTTTAGTCCGTCGCTTACTGCTTTTTCACGATCCATCAGTAGTACTGCTGCTGCGCCATCGCTCAGTTGCGAAGAATTGCCAGCTGTTACTGAACCGCGCACGTTAAATGCTGGTCGTAGTTTCCCAAGAATATCTAACGTCGTATCTGCTCTTACACCTTCATCTTGTGAGAACACAATTGTTTCTTCTTGTAATTTGTTATTTGCCGAAACAGTGCGAAGTGTTACATCCACCGGTACTGTTTCATCCACAAACTTTCCTTCCGCTAATGCTTTTGCTGCACGCTGATGGCTTCTTACTGCAAATGCATCTTGCTCTTCACGGGAAATTCCATATTTCACTGCTACTTGCTCCGCTGTATGTCCCATGCTCATATAATATTCTGGAGCTGCTTCAACAAGACGGTTGTTCGGGCGAACAACGTGTCCCATCATCGGCACTAAACTCATAGATTCAGCGCCGCCAGATAATACTGCTTCCGAATGCCCAAGCATAATACGCTCTGCACCAAAAGCAATACTTTGCAGTCCAGAAGAACAGTAACGGTTAATTGTAATAGCCGGAACATTATAAGAAAGTCCTGCTAATCCACCAATATTACGCGCCATATTTAAACCTTGCTCTGCTTCTGGCGTCGCACAGCCAAAAATTAAATCATCAATTGGACCGTCATAGTTATTCGCACGTTTTAATGTTTCTTTTACAACTAATGCCCCTAAATCATCAGGACGTACTGTTTTTAATGATCCTCTCTTCGCTTTCCCAACTGGCGTTCTTGCCCCTGCAACAATAACAGCTTCTCTCATGAACACTCGTCCTCCTTAGTTACGTAATGGTTTTCCTTTTACAAGCATGTGCTGCATTCTTGCTTGTGATTTCATTTCGCTCACTAAACTGATAAATGCTTCGCGTTCCACATCTAATAAATATTGTTCATCAACTTCTGTTCCATATGGGATTTTTCCACCAGCAATGACATATGCGAGTTTTTTCGCAATGTGTAAGTCATGTTCGGAAATATAGCCAGATAAGTGCATTGCTTCTGCCCCAAGCACGAGCGTTGCATATCCTGTTTCACCGACAACTGGGATCTTTTTACGAATTGGTGCTTTATAGCCCGCTTCATATAAAGCAAGTGCCTTTTGTTTTGCATCATATAGTAAGTGATCGCCATTGACGCTAATACCATCTTTATCGCCTAAGAAGTTATGAGAAGCTGCTTCTTGTGCAGATGTTGAAACTTTCGCCATCGCTACTGTTTCAAACACTTTATTTGCAACTTTTTGCAGGTCAAACTCAACACCGTTTGCCATTTTATTCAAATGTTTAATGTATAACTCTTTGTTACCGCCTCCGCCAGGGATTAAACCAACACCGACTTCTACTAATCCCATGTACGTTTCACTAGACGCTTGAATGCTAGCTGCCGGTAAGCAAACCTCTGTACCGCCGCCAAGTGTCATCCCATAAGGCGCTGCCACGACTGGTTTTGAGCAGTACTTCATTTTCATCATTGCATCTTGGAAGTTTTTCACGACCCACTCAATTTCAAAATAATTGTCATCTTGCGCTTCCATTAAAATCATCGCAAGGTTCGCACCAACGCAGAAATTCTTCGATTGGTTTCCAATGACAAGTCCTTTATAATTCTTCTCAACTTCATCGACAGCGTAATTAATCATTTGCGTAATATCCATACCGATTGCGTTGCTCTTTGAATGGAATTCTAAGCAAAGGATGCCATCGCCTAAATCAATAAGGCTCGCACCGCTATTTTTCTTCAGTACGCCATTTTTCTCTTTCAGTTGTTTTAGAGAAATTGCCTTTTTATTACGAACGATTTGTTTATATTCACCGTTATCATAGTAATAGCTCTCACCATTATCATGTTTATAGAATGATGTAATGCCTTTCTCGATCATTTCTTTTACCCACGCTGGAACAACTTGACCGTCTTCCTCCATTTTCTGAACGGACTTCTCAACGCCAATTGCATCCCAAATTTCAAATGGTCCTTGCTCCCAGCCAAAGCCCCATTTCATTGCATTATCAATTGCAACAATATCATCAGCAATTTCTTTCATAAGCTTTGCTGAATATAGAAGAGTTGGCGTAATAATGTTCCATAACAATTCGCCAGCGCGGTCTTTTGCGTATACAAGCGCTTTCAATTTGTTTGCTAATCCTTTTTCCTGTTTACTTAATTCAACAGAAGCCGCGTTCAAATTTTTACGAGCCTCGTATTCCATCGTTTCAGGATTTAACTCTAAAATCTCTTTTCCTTGTTTTAAGAAGAAGCCTTGACCTGTCTTACTTCCAAGCCATTTTCGTTCTAACATGTCGTGCATGAAAGCTGGCACTTTGAAGACTTCACGCTCTTCTTCTTGTACGTTTTCATATACGTTATTTGCAACGTGAACAAACGTATCTAATCCGACAACATCTAATGTGCGGAACGTTGCACTTTTCGGACGACCAATTAACGGACCTGTTACTGAATCTACTTCGCCAATGCTATAACCGCGTTTTAGCATTTCTTGCAGCGTTACAAGCAGTCCGTACGTACCGATGCGGTTTCCAATAAAGTTTGGTGTGTCTTTTGCAACAACAACACCTTTTCCAAGTCCATCTTCGCCAAATAATTTCATGAAGTCTAACACATGAGGAGCCGTTTCTTTTGTCGGTATAATCTCAAGAAGTTTTAAATAACGTGGAGGGTTAAAAAAGTGCGTTCCCAAGAAGTGTTTTTTGAAATCGTCTGAACGCCCTTCTACCATTTTTTCAACGGAAATACCCGATGTATTTGAGCTAACAATAGAACCTAACTTGCGAACAGCGTCTACTTTCTCAAATACTTTCTTTTTAATTTCCAAATTTTCAACAACAACTTCGATAATCCAATCAACGTCAGCAAGGCGTTCCATATCATCTTCCATATTGCCAGCTTCAATTAACGTTAAGTTTTCTTTCATTGTAAGAGGAGCTGGTTTTTGCTTTAACAATTTTTGCAGCGCTCCGTTACTGAAACGATTTCGTACACTTTTATGTTCTAATGTAAGTCCCTTCGCTTCTTCCTCTTTTGTAAGCGTTGGCGGTACAATATCAAGCAATAATGTCGGTATACCGATGTTAGCTAAATGCGCAGCAATTCCAGAACCCATTACACCAGAACCAAGAACTGCAGCCTTTTTAATTTGGAACATCCAATTCTCCCCCTTATTCTTGAATGAATGCTCATTCAATTTTTCGACAAACGTCGCAATCTATGAATGAGCCTCTACTAATAAATATATGATATTGTTTAAATTTTCGCAATATATTTAAAGATAAAATTTTCTGAACTTATTTCTTTTTTATATTTTGGGCATGATATGTAGTGAACTTCCTTTCTTAAAACACCTTCTCCTAAAAAGGTTAGTTACACTTTAAAAATCCATAAAATTGATCACACGGAGGCATAACTTATGGCTAAAATTAAGAAAAACCCATCAAAAGCAGGTATTAGTTCTACAAGCGTAACAGGAAATGCTGGTCCAGTTGATCGCGGCATCGAAAAAGGCCGACAAGGAAACAATCAGCAATATAAAAAACAAAACATGGGTGAAAAATAAGAGTACAACTATAGGCAGCGAACGTGGCATAATGAAAAATAGGCTATATCGCTGCCTATTCCATACATAAAAGAGGGTACAGAATGAAACGAACGATTACACTACTTGTTATTACTGCTACATTATTTATTGCGATGATTTTTTCCTTATATGCGCACAGACAAAAAGTAGCCAGAGCTGCCCAGCCTGATATATACGGAAAGTACGGCGTGACAATTGATGCAAATACAGGAGAAGTTTTATATGGAAAACGTGAACATGAACGCTCCTACCCAGCAAGTGTAACGAAAATGATGACTGCTCTTCTTCTACTAGAAAATGTAAAAGAAGATGAAGAAATTACCGTTACAGAACATGCAATAAAAACAGAAAGCCAAAGTAAAAAAATTACACTACATGCTGGAGAAAAGCTAAAGCGCGATGAGGCATTAAAGTTGATGCTTGTTATTAGCGCCGATCCAATCGCTGAATCGATCGCAGAACATATCGCCGGTTCCAAAGAAAAATTCGCAAAAATGATGAATGAACGAGCAAAACAGCTCGGAGCGACACATACAACGTTTAAAAATGCAAGCGGGGCTGATGCGCTTGGAAATAAAATTTCACCATATGATTTAGCACTTATTACAAAAAAAGTATTAAAGTATCCAGAAGTCTTACAAGATATGAATACCATTCATACAACTATACATACATCCATGCAAACGAAAAAAATCGCAAACTATGGACGTGAAGAACTGTACGCTGATCCACATGCGATTGGAAGCAAAAGCGGTCTTTCTACATTAGCAGAATATACAGTCGCTACAGTAGATGAGAAAGACGGGAAAAGGGTTATTACCGTTGTCCTCTCTTCTGGCCGCAAAACACTGTACCCTGATGCAAAAAAGATGGCGGACTATGCTTTTGAACAATTAAAATAACCAAGGAAGTTTAAACTTCCTTGGTTATTTTTTAACCATTCCTTTTAATACGAATGCTACGTTAGCTGGACGTTCTGCTAAGCGACGCATGAAGTAGCCGTACCAGTCGTTTCCATATGGTACATACACGCGCATTTTATATCCTTCTTTCACAAGCTCAAGTTGACGCTCTGTACGAATGCCGAATAACATTTGGAATTCAAACTGATCACGAGAAATGTTGTATTCTTCAGCAAGTTTTTTTGTATATTCAATAATTGCATCATCATGTGAAGCGATTGCTGTATAATTACCATTTAATAAGTGCGTTCTAATAATCTTTTTATAATTGTCATCTACATCTTTCTTCTCTGGGAATGCAACTTCTTCAGACTCTTTATACGCCCCTTTTACAAGACGTAAATTTGGATGATACGCATTCAAATCATCTATATCTTTCTCTGTTCGATATAAATACGCTTGAATTACTGTACCAACATTATCATATTCTTCTCTTAATTTCATGAAGATATCAATTGTTTTTCCGCAACGTGAATAATCTTCCATATCAATTGTTACAAACACACCGTTTTCTTTCGCTGCATCTAAAATACGGCGCATATTGTTCATAACTAAATTTTCTGAGATATCTAAACCCATAGAAGTCATTTTTAATGAAAGCTGAGAATCTAGCTTTTCGCGACCGATTGCACGAATCGCTTCAATCGATTCATCCGCCATTTCATTTGCCTCTGCTTCGTTATCAACAAATTCCCCTAAATAGTCGATCGTAACGCAAAGGTTTTGTTTGTTTAAATCTTTAATTGCAGCTACTGCTAAATCAATTGTTTCCCCCGCAACAAAGCGTCCTGCTCCAAAACGTAAACCGTATTTTTTCGCTAGTTTTGTTAACGCTTTATTTTTTGATAAAAACAAGAAAGAATTACGCATTAATTGTTCCATGTATTTCACCCCTATGACTGTACTTTGTCTGTTTTTTACCCCTCTTCTAAATTATATCATTGTTTAAAATTATTTGATACAAATAATTATTTAGATAATTAACATAATAATACAAGAATGTATGTATAATTGAATTTTAAAAGGAAAAATACGAAAAAAATTTTTTCGACATACAGAAATTTCGGGGGATGGGTAACAATATAGTAAAATGCCTTCTTCAAAAAATAATTTCGACAAATGCTTTTTAACATCTTCTCCTCTCTATAAACACTCCTTCCATTTCATATAAAAAGTGGTATACAGATAAACAAACATTATATAAAAATAACTCATATGCCTATTCATCAAAAATAAGAAAAGACCACTTATACAAGTAGCCTTTTCCTATTTTTCACTTATTTTGTCTATGCTCATCATTTCGCTTTTTAATTTCTGTAATTAACTTTACCATCTCTTCTTTTGCATCTGGATACGTTTCATTCCAATGCTTTACAAGAGCTGGCATCGTTTTAGCAATATACGAATATAACGCCCATTTCTCAACCTTTTGTTTATATTCTTCGTTGCTCTCTCCTAATAATAGCTCTGTATACTTCTGTAGCAAGCCGTCAAACTGTTCTTGAAATTTGTCACTCATCCCTCTAGCTCCCTTCTCATTTCTTCATATTTGATAGTAAATAAATTTAAAGATAGAAACAATTTTCTTGTCCTACTTTTTTAAGTCATATTAAAAAAGAAGCAGCCTTATTTCGCTGCTTCTCCTATTCGGGCAGTAAAATCCCGATTAGTTCCACTCTATAACTTCGACTGTACAGACTGTAACTTCTTCTCCATGGAGCTGACTTTATCACGGCGGTCATCAACACGAATATTTGTTGCTACGCGACCTGCGCCTTTAGAAAATGGAACTTCATGCATTTGTTGAATGACTTCAAATAACACCGGAAGTTCTCCTTCAATAATTGTATTCATTGGTGTTAATTGATACTTCACGCGATCTGCATTTTTCTCAAGTACTTTTTGTATTTCCGCTACATACTCACTTACACTTGTAGTGCCTGTTCCAACTGGAATAATGGTAACATCAACAATTGCCATTTCTGTTCACCTCTTCTGTAGATTCTTTACTATTGTACAAAATTTTCTCCATAACTAAAAATATATCGGCGCTTTTCACGATATATCGGCGGAAGTACGGCATTTATCGGCGCTTCGACACAATATAAAGACCTTCCGACAATATACGACAGAAACTCACCTAAAAAAATGGCTGCTCGTAAAAACCCGATTGGTTCAACTAACCATCAGTGGGGGATGCCCCCCACTGATGGAAGTTTTACTTTATTTTCCCAGAATATGCTTATCTACCGTAACTCTTTTCTGTCCGCCCTGCATATATTGATATGACTTCTGCAAGAAATCGCATTTTCGCAACTTTGAAAGGAAGTGGATTATGAAACGTTTATTTATTACCTTATTATTAGCAGGAAGTCTTCTGCTAGGAACAACAGCGTGTGAGAAAGAGAAAGACAAACCAACTTCTTCTCCTCCAGTTGAAAAGCCAGTTCCACCAGAACAAATACCAGCCCCAGCTCCTACCCCAAACCCACAACCTGCTCCTCAACCGGGCCAACCTAATCCACATCAACCAGCACAAGCTGAGACAACTCGAACTATCCAAGAATATGTTTCCACTTTTAACCGTCTTGGAAAGCCATCCGGATATAACTTAGGAAATGTTAAGCTATTCACAGAGGATCAAGCAACTGTTACGTACAATGGAACATTCAGCAATGGTTTAGGATTTGGCATGACAATTTATAAATCTAACGGCAATATCGGTGCTGTTGCTGTTGTCGGTTCAGATGTTTCTGAACAAGACACTTCAGCCTTTTATGCAACGGTAGGTCTTGTTATTTTGAGTTTAGACCCTTCTCTTGGTCAGCAAGGTGTTATGTCTATTTTAGAACAACTTGGATTAACTGATCGTACATCTCATCAATATACAACACAAGCTATTGGCGGGACATTAATGGTAACAGAAAGTAACGGCATCCTCACATTCCAAGCTGTCCATAATTAAATATGAAAAGAGTTACAATCTCAATATATCGGTGTTTTTCACGATATATCGGCGGAAGTGGGGCATTTATCGGCGCTTCGACACAACATAAAGTGAAACTTCCATCAGTGACGCTTTTCTCACTGATGGTTAGTTGAACCAATCGGGCTTTTATGGGCAGTATTCTTCCCCGCTCTTCCCCAGCCTTTACTGCCCGTTAATGCGGGATATCGACCTTCCGACAATATACGACATGAATACGCCCCAAAAAACATTCAAAAATGGCTGTCGGGAAAATCCCGACAGCCTAAAGTTCAATTTTCTATTTTAAACTGTTCTACTCGCTTTTCCAAATCGCTCATTTCTACTATTAATTGCTTCATCGTTCCTGACACTTTTTCTAAATGAGATACCTGTGTTTCTGTCGCTGCATTAACTTCTTCTGATATAGCTGCCGCTTCTGTTTCAATCACAAGAGAAGAAGCTTCTTCCCTTGTATTCACGAAGAGAGTTCCTTATTCTTAAGAAAGAAGAAATTTTCGTTCAGGAGGAACTATGTTACAAAGATTCGGTTTTTCACAATATGAAAGTCAAGCATACGAAGTCCTCGTTTCAAGCGAAGAGCCGCTTGATGCAACGAGCATCGTGAAATATTCTGGTGTTCCGAAAGCAAAGATATACGAAGTATTGGCACGTCTTATTGATAAAGGCATGGTGATGGATTCTGTTTCTGAAAAGAAAAAACTATATATCGCCTTGCCGCTGCAGCTTGCTATCGAAAAGTTAACCGCAGAATTTCAATCAAATATTGAAGAGTTACAAAACAACGTATCGAAAAAAATATATACAGATGACCGTGTTTGGAGCTTAAAAATACAGTCTTCTATTCATGCGCAAAGTAAACAACTTGTGCAGGAAGCAAAGAAATCCATCCGTATGTCTGCATGGAATGATACGTTCCTAGAATATATGCCGTTATTAGAAGAGAAGAAAAAGCAAGGTGTAGAGATAGAAGCACTTGTTGTAGGGAATCTTGATACAACACTAGAACAAATTCACCTTCTCATCCCAACAGAAGAACATGATGCACTTGAACGCTTTTTACTCATCATTATCGATGATCATGAAATTTTATTTGCAGGTGTTGAGCAAAACTCATGGCAAGCAATGAAAACAATGTCTCAGCCATTCGTTAAATTTTTCACAGAATTTTTCTATCATGACGTTGCCCTTGCGAAAATTACAGAAAAGCATCATGATTTATTTATGAACGATGAGGAAATTCGAAGCATATTAATGAAATTACGTTATTAAAAAAACGGACATGTATTCCCACTCATGTCCGTTCTTCATTTTGATTCTTTATATCCGATAACAACGAAATAATTTGTTCATTTTGTTTTATTTGTTCTTCTGAGTTTATATAAATAAAACGAATCCATCGAAACACAAAGGCAAGCAATGCAAGTGGTGCAATCATAAAGATAAATTCGACAACAGACGTTAACACTGTAAACACCTCCTTTTAACAACATATTCCACAATCTCTTTCAACATCCTTGCACAAAAAAATAGGCATCTCCAAAAGATGCCTATTTCAAAATTCATTATCGACTAACTTACCTTTTTCTTATTCAAATACCAATACACTGGTAATCCAGTTAATACGATACCAATTGACAAGAAACAACTGATTGGATCATTAATAATCGCACTTCCAATTACAAAGAATGATCCTAAAATTGCTATGATTGGTACGATTGGATATAAGGGAACACTATATTCACGCTTTTGTCCTGCATTACGTTTTCGTAAAATGAATACACCGATAAATGTCATCACATAGAAAATATAAATAATAAATACGGAAATCTCGGACAATTTATTCGGGTCACTTACAATCATTAAAATAATACCAAGTAGAATCTCTACAAAAATTGCATTTGCTGGCGTTTTAAACTTATCATTAATTTTTGCAATAAATTTTGAAAACGGTAGCTGACCAAGTTCTGCCATTGATACTGGAATGCGTGGGAATGTTAAAATTTTTCCATTTAAACATCCGAAAATTGAAACGATAACCCCAATACTAATCAATTTCCCACCGTATTCACCTAATAACATTTCAGCCGCTTTCGCTGTTGCATTCTCACTAAGTGCAACAATTTGCGGAGCTGGTAACACTTTTAATAATGCCATATTAATCAACACATACGCTGCTGTTACTACAAGGATTCCAATTGTCAGCGCTTTTGGCAACAGCTTTGTTGGATTTTTCATTTCACCGCCGATAGATGCTAGTAAAATCCAACCATCATATGCAAATAATGTTGCCAAAATTGCCATCCCAATACTTTGATTTGCGGACGCTGGTACAACGACGTTAAATATATCGCTGTCCCCTTTCCAAAACCCCATCACAATAATAAGTACAACCGGGATCATTTTCCCAACTGTTGTCACAGTTTGAACAATACCCCCATACTTTGTTCCAACACTATTTACAGCACCAAGAAATACAACTGTTCCAATCGCGATTGGTAAATTCCACACTTTATCAATATGGAAAAAGTTTAAAACTAACGAACTAAAATACAATCCTAATGTTCCAATAATTGCTGGTCCATATACAAGTGTTTGCATCCATCCAGATAAATAACCCCAAAATCTTCCGTAAATCTCTTCTAAATACGTATACAAGCCACCATTTTTCGGAATTTGCGCCCCAATTTCTGCAACAGTTAAACCACTTGCTAAGGTCAAAATCCCCCCTACTACCCAAGCAAAGATTGCCATGTTAGAACTTCCTGCGTAATCCAGTACCTTACCTGGCTTCATAAATACCCCAGAGCCGATAATTGTTCCGACAACGATTGATAATGCGACTGTTAGGCCAATTTTATTTTTGTCATCGTGATGCATACTGCGTCTCCTCCCTCTAATCCTAGTTTGATCTAAATAAAATAAAAAAACACTCCTCCCTAAAAAAGGGACGAGTGTTTGATTCGCGGTTCCACCCTTGTTCCAATTGACACGAAGACACAAAGCGCCAATTGCTCAAGTTTCAGATAACGGCTGTTGCCGGCAAACAATTACTAGATGTTCGTTCACTGCTGCAGTTCAAAGGTGGTAAACTATTCTTTCGTATTAGGAAGCTCACAGCCTCAGGCTTCCCTCTCTGAGAATCGTAAAAAATAGATCATGTCCTTATCAATACTTTTGTCGAATGTTGTTGTTACTGTTCATTATATTGAATTTTTGAAAAAATGCAAGAGTGTTTTATATTACACACACAAATTATATCGGTATAATATAACAGATACAACGTTCCTCTCTATTAACCTCCAAGCCCCTTCATATTCAAGCCGATAACAAGTGGTCATTACATTCATGCATCAATTTCGTATATCGAAATCACAAAAAATAGACAGTGCTCATTAGAGCACTGTCTTATTTATGCAGTAAAAACCCGATTAGGCGGGCGGATGCCCCCATCGATGGAAATTTCACTTTATAAAAGTAAACCTTTCTTATGCGCTTTGCACTTGTACATCTTCACGATCCATAACTTTCCTCAATACTATAGTTTGAATCACAGTAAATAGGTTACTTGTAATCCAGTACAAGACAAGTCCTGATGGTGCAGCTGATCCCATAAATAAAATCATTGCCGGCATTATAAACTGCTGGACTTTCAATACTTGATTTTGAGCTTGTTCTCCTGTCATATTAGACTGAAATACTTTCATTTGCAGGAATGTTGACATAGCAGCAAGGACAGGTAAAATGTGATAAGGATCTGCATGTCCTAAATTTACCCATAAGAAAGAAGAGGAACGAATCTCTTCCGTGTGACTAATTGCATAGTACAATCCTGAGAAGACCGGCATTTGCAGCAGCAACGGTAAACAACCCATCAGCGGGTTTACACCGTCCTCTCTCATTAAAGTCATCATTTCTTGTTGATATTGCTTTTGTTTTTCCGGATTCTTCGTCGTATCGCCATACTTTTCCTTCAATTTCTGAAGCTTTGGCTGCATTTTTTTCGTTTTTAATTGGCTGCGATATTGCGTAATCGTCAGCGGCAGTAATATCGTACGAACTACAATCGTAATAATGATAATGGCAATCCCGAAGCTATGATTCGGCAAATGGTGCGCCACAAACTGCAGCATAACAGAAATTGGATATACAATAAAGTGATTCCAAAATCCTGGGCTATTCGCATCAACTGGTCCTGCATTTGCATTCGCATTACTACAACCAGATAAAACAACAACAAGTAATAAAGATAAACTTACGAGCCAAGCTCGGTATGATTTAAACATATATATATTCCTCCAATGTTTCTTAATTCGTTAGCGAAACATTGGTTATATACGGACCTACATCGTCACTCTCTCCGCTTGCTTCTTGCCTGCGAACTGAGTGGGCCATTCCATGTTTATAAAAGATAGAGAAAAGTAAGCTATTCCCTATATGCTCCTCACATGTTTCAACGACTGCGAAAGCTTTCTGTCTACCTCTATATGTTTGCTGACGTACAAAACGTGAAACATTAGTGAGAAATAAGACTTCTAATAAACAAAGTGCCGTTGTTACAACAGATATACATAACATTGCATCTTGCAATAGGAATTCCATCTCTTCACATCCTTATGACAGGATTATATCATACTGTTTCAACATGTAAATTCCTTATATTTTACATATTTATGTTTTTATTCATACACTTAAATTGTAAAAATTTTATAAAATTTTCGTATAATAATAAAACTATTGCCAGTGTTTGAAAAAAGCATTATTCTCTTCTTGTAATCAAAAACGAATATGGAGATGAAAACAGACTATGGGCCAACTAGGAGACGCCGATTACGTTCCCGATACCGCCTTTTTAGCATTCCCAGCCGCAAAAACATTGCATTTAGAATTCATCATTCAACTTGTTGTTATTTCAGTCGCTTCAATCCTCTATGCAATTTCAATGAATATGTTTTTTATTCCACACCACATGATTAGTGGCGGCTTTGCTGGCGTTGGGATGATTATCGGTTACTTAATGCACTATAGCATTGGTGCACTCATCTTTTTATTAAACATTCCACTGCTCTTTCTTAGCTATTTTTATCTAGGAAAGAAAACAACTTTTTTAACAGCATACTTTCTTGCTGTATCGACTCTTGCAATGAATATCATTCCAGTTCATCAAATTTCTGAGGATGTTTTGCTGTCTTCTGTTTTTGGTGGTGTATTATGTGGAGCTGCAACAGGAATCATTTTCCGCTTTGCTTCTTCGACGGGTGGATTCGATATTATTGGGTTAATTGTAGCAAAACATAGAGATATTTCTATTGGATCCATTATTTTTGCCTTTAACCTTATTCTACTTGCAGTCGGTGGTTTTATTTTCGGATGGGATATTACACTTTACACACTTATCAGCCGATTTGTTGTAAGTAAAGTCATCGATTCTATTCATACAAAACATATTAAATTAACAGTGATGACCGTTACAGAAAAAGGAGATGCCATTAAAAAAGCATTACTACACAGCGGGATTCGCGGTGTAACAATGGTTGATGCTGTCGGTGGATATACAGATCATAAGAAAAAAATGATTTACACAGTTGTTACGCGCTATGAATTAGGAGAAATTAAACGTCTAATCCGTCACGTTGATAGCCATGCTTTTATTAACATTACAGAAACAGTAGAAGTGGTTGGACGATTTAAACGTATATAACAAAACGCAAGGAGGAAATCCTTGCGTTTTTATTTGCATATAAAAGAGTTCCGTAAAAGCCCGATTGGTTCAACTAACCATCAGTGGGGGATGAAACCCGCCCCACTGATGGAAGTTTCACTTTATGATATCGAAGGAAATGGAATGATGTTTATAGCTATTTGAAACATCAAAAACTAGAAATATCAGATAATTATTTTTATTCAAATCTAAAACATGTTATACTATGTATATATCATAAAAGTAGATAATAACTATATCTTCTTATTTAATTTCTATTAATTAAAATTCAGGTCCTCCTGTTCAAATGATGATGATGAAGGAGATGAACGTATGAACAAACAATTTAGATTTATAATCGCAACATTATTTGCCGTAGCAGGCGGTCTCGTGTGCTTTTGGACAAATACTCATACTGGTGAAAATTTATATATGAATGGAATCGATTCTATTGTAAGCGCTTCAATTTTAGGTTCGTTTACTTTCTTCCTTTTCAATCCGGAAGAAAACGCAAGAAAAACGACACTCTTAACGATGATTGGAATTGTCGGCGGTTGTATCTCATTTTCAACAACAACTTATGATTTACCTCTGCAACTTAGTACAGCATTCTTCCATGGTCTTTGGACTTGGTTTATCGCATTTTGCGTAGCAGATATCTTTGATTTACTACAAGATGAAAACCACGTTCAAATGGAAAGTAATTCGTAATAAAAAAGAAGGTGGTCTCTGAAATGCACCCTTTGTAAAGGGTACATTTCAGAGACCACCTTTTTCGACATAGAATGGATATTTTTAATTTACTGTTTGCACAAGTGCACGTCTAATTTGTTTGCGAAAATTTACCGCTAAACCTACTGCCACAACCACAACAACACCGATAATAATCTTTCCGATATGATCTTCAAACACTCCAAAAATAGCATCTATGTTTCCACCTAACCAATAACCGCCTACTAAGAAGAATGACACCCAAAATAATGCCCCACAATAAATTGTTATCGCAAAGCGGCGAAATGGTAAACTAATAATACCTGCAAAGTACCCTGTAAAATGACGCACACCAGGAATAAAAAATGCAATAAATATTAGGGAATACCCATACTTATCGAACCACTTCCGCGTTAAATCAATTTTACGCTGCGTTAAAAAGACATACTTTCCGTACCTTTGAATAAATGGCATACCGAGCTTGTTTCCTACAAAATATTGAATGGTCATACCAACACTTGTCCCTAGAAAAGAGAAGAAGATTAATAATGTTAAGTGTAACTCACCTGTATGCACTAAATATCCTGCATACACTAATGTTGGCTCTCCCGGAAACGGAAATGCAATATACTCTAACAACAGTCCAACGAGTACAACATAGTACCCGTATTGTTGAAATAATTCATGAACCCATTCCATGTCGCCCTCTCCTTTTCTTGCTGATATTCAATCTTCTATAACGTACTAATTTTGTATCTTTATTGTATAAAAATGTTGTCGAAACTACTATCGCAATGGCTTACAATAAGCTTACATTTTTGTAAGGAAAGTGATTATATACTTTAATAAAAAAATAGCACCACAATCGGTGCTATTTTTTTATATTAAAGACCCATACAGTTTTTCCACTTCTTCCTCAATTTTCTTCACATCGATACGTTCAAATAACGGTGATACATTCGAAATATAAGCTGGACATTCAGTGACGTAATTCCATTTGCTCTGAGAAACCTCTAACATTTGTTGTACTTGTGCAGATGAAAACGGAAGAAACGGCGCTAATACTTGTGCAAAGTTTATAATGAAATGAACACAATTTCGCATTGTTTCATCGCAGGCTCTCTTGTCCTCTTTTATTTGTTTCCAAGGCTGTCTCTCATCGAAATATTTATTAGCATAACGAATCGTTTCAAAAATTATTTCTAGCGCTTGTTTAAAATGCGCTTTTTCAATCAATCGCCCTGCTTCCATATATAATCCTTTTAGCTTTTCTTCAATTTCTTGATTGATGTGTCCAGTTGGTACAGTATTCTCGTAATATTTTTCAAGAAACTTCAGCGTTCTATTAACAAAGTTTCCATATGCTCCTAACAATTCACTATTATGACTATAAATAAACTCTCGCCACGAAAAATCTGTATCTCGATTTTCTGGTGCGTTTATAGTTAAAAAATAGCGTATCGAATCAGGATTATATTCCTTTAACATGTCTGGTATCCATACAGCCCAGTTCCTACTCGTAGATAACTTCCTTTTTTCCACCGTTAAATATTCATTAGAAACAATATATTCTGGTAATGCTTTCGCTTGTATTCCCTGCAAAATAGCTGGCCAAATAATTGTATGAAATGGAATATTATCTTTGCCATGCACATAATACGTCCGTGTATCCTCTTGCCAAAATGGTGTATCATCACAGTTTATTTCTTGTGCCCATTGTTTACTTGCTGAATAATAACCAGACACAGCCTCAATCCAAACGTACACCTTCTTCTCTTCGTACCCAGCAACCGGAACGCTTACTCCAATTGGCAAATCTCTTGAAACAGCACGATCCTGTAATCCTTCTTGTAAATATCGCTGCGCCAGCTGCACGGCGTTCTCACGCCACGTGCCATTCTGTTTCACCGTTTCTATATACTCTTCTACTTGCTTCTGTAATGACGTTAGTGCAAAATAAAAATGCTCTGTCTCCTTAATTGTCGGCACACTGCCGCACAACTTACATGTTTTCTCTAATAAATCTATCGGATCCAAAATAGCAGAACATGCATCGCACTGATCACCACGCGCCTGTGCGCCGCATTGCGGACAAATCCCTTCCACATAACGATCCGGCAAAAACTGCGCACAAGTCTCACAATATGTTTGCTCCACCTTCTTTTTATAAATAAGCCCCTTTTCTACAAGCTCTAAGAAAATGTTCTGAACTACTTCATGATGATGAACACAGTCAGTACGCGTATAGCAATCATAGGAAAAACCTAACTTCTGAAAACATCGTTCAAATTCTTCATGATAGCGATCCGCAATTGTTTTTACACTTACTCCCTCTTGCTTAGCACGAATCGTAATCGGTGTACCGTTACAATCACTTCCTGATACATATAGCACCTTATCGCCTTTCAAACGGTAATAACGCGCTAAAATATCTCCTGGTAATAAACTTGCAATATGACCAAGGTGCAATGAACCATTTGCATATGGCCACGCGCCTCCAATAAAAATATTCATCCTACATTCCTCCTTTAAAAATAAAAAAGCCCCGTCCTTATCTTCTAAAAAGATAAGGACGAGGCTGTATATACAGTCGTGGTACCACCTTATTTCGCCAATTGCTCACACAATTGACCTCTGCAAGTACGGAGCAACCATTGCTCGTATACTGTGACTTTGATAACGAGAGCCAACACTCGTCGTCGCCTACTATTATCAGCTGATAAGTTCAGGACGAAGCTCAGAGGCCATTGTTCAAATGAGCATTCTTGCTTCTTCTCAGCTACCGAAGCTCTCTGGAAAGAATGATTTCATTCTACTTTTCCTCTTCAACGCTTTTCATATGTAATTTACATTTTATAATATTATACAGAAAAATCAAACTATTTGTTCGTTCTATTACAAAAAAAATTACAATTCATTCCATAGAAAGGGATTTTTATATTTATGAAGAATTTATACTCCTTCATGGAAAGGAGAGGTCTTTTTGAATCAACAGCAATTAAGTGCAAAGAATAAAGCAGGCTGGAGTAAAGCCGCTTATGAAGCTTGGACAAATCGCCACGGAACGCCGCATTCTTTTGGCAAGCAAATACGGGAAAACCCTACTGCCGAGGTCACTTATTATTTGCCTTACATCGGTGAAGTGCGAGGAAAACGAATTATAAATTTAATGGGATCAAAAGGGAGTAAGGCGGTTGCCCTTTCATTATTAGGGGCAGAAGTAACGGTTGTCGATATTTCAGAGAGCAATGCGAAATATGCTAAAGGACTTGCCGCAGCCGCTAAAACACATGTTGAATACATCGTGTCTGATGTACTAGATTTACCAGAGACAATAGGCTCATTCGACGTAGTATTACTTGAGCTTGGTGTGCTCCACTATTTCATAGATTTAGAGCCTTTATTTACACTTATTTCTCAATTGCTAAAACAAGGTGGAACATTCCTTTTACGCGACTATCATCCGATGTATACAAAACTTCTGCAAATAGAAGATAACCAAGCAATCGCAAATGGAAATTACTTTTATGAAGATGTAATCGAAGTAGATGTAGCATACGGTATGCTCTTATCAGAAGCAGAGCGCTCCTCTTTACCTAAAAATACGATTCGCAGATGGACGTTAGGAGAAATTGTAACAAAAATCGCCCAAGCAGGACTCCGTCTCGAAGAGCTCACAGAAGAATGTGGGGCAAAGCAAAAATGGGTCTTTCCACCTCACGCGCCGGAAGGAATTGAACATCGCATCCCTGGACTATATACACTGATCGCCAAAAATATATAGAAAAACTCTTTTTAAAATGAAGAGAGTTTTTCTTCTATGCATAGCGCGTATAAGTCGAAGTTGGGGATTACTAAAATATGATTAAATAGGATAAAGTGAAACTTTATGAGGAATACTTTTTTGATCTAGAAAAAAATGCTGTGTGCCCAATCACTGCATCTTCTCTTTCCATCTTGTATAATGAGAATAACTATCAATCATGAATAGAGGTGTTTCATATGTCTCAAACTTTAGAAGATAAAGTATATGCCAATTTAGAAGCTGTAATTGACCCTGAGCTTGGCGTAGATATTATAAACCTTGGGCTAGTATATGATGTCACAACTGACGAACAAAATAATGCTGTTATTACAATGACAATGACTTCTATCGGTTGTCCAATGGCTGGACAAATTGTATCTGATGTAAAAAAGGTATTATCGACAAATGTTCCAGAGGTAAACGAAATAGAAGTAAATGTTGTTTGGAATCCTCCTTGGTCCAAAGAACGTATGTCTCGCATGGCAAAAATCGCACTAGGAATTCGCGATTAGATAAAGTGAAACTTCCATCAGTGGTCCCCCACCTCTCTTCTTCGCTTTTCTCTGAATCTTGAGGTGGGGGTCTTACTGCCCACGAATAGCGGGACGAAAAGAAAGACCTGACATTATCAAAGTCAGGTCTTCTTTATTTCTTATTTTACACCTACTGCATCATATGCTTTTGTTACAGCTTGTACTTCTTTAGAATTTTGGCCGTATAAATCTGTAGCTGCTTGAATTGCAGCTTTGCGCATCATGCTAAAGTTTGAGTTTGCAGTTAAATATTTTGTAAGAGCACGGTAATAAATTTTTTCTGTTGCTGCGCGGCCGACACCATTTACAGTAACACCGTAATGTGTGCCACCTTCAGAAACTAAGTATGCAGCTTTGTTGTTAATGCTGCTGTTAATATGAACACCGCCATTATCAACCGTTCCTGTGTAGCGCTTGCTATAATGATCTGGATAGCCTTCAGTTGGCTTTAATGGATTTGGAATAGCAGCAGGATTGCTTAAAGAACGCAGTGCATCTCCCGCTTTACCTGGCGTATAAATATCTTCTCCCATCTCCCAATCATCACGATCGACCATCGCACCCATAATATCAGATAACGATTCATTTAATGCACCAGATTCGTCTTGATACTCTAGATTTGCGGAGTATTCTGTTACTGCATGAGTCAGCTCATGCGCAATAACATCAAGTCCTGCTGATAATGGAATGAATACTTTTCCATCACCGTCTCCGTACATCATTTGGACACCATTCCACGCTGCATTATTCCAGTTTTTCCCTACATGAACAGAAGAGATTAATTTTGCCCCTTCATTATCAAAGGAATTACGCTTAAATGTTTTCTTATAATAATCGTATACTTTCTCAGCGTTAGCGTGCGCATCAACAGCTGCTTTATCTTCAAAGAACTTGTTTCTACTTTCAATTTCATAACCTGTATATCCAAACCATTGTGACAATATGTTAAATATAAATTCATTCATGTTCTTCGCATCGAATGTATGAATACCTTGTCCACGCGTGCCGTCAAATAATTGAAAAGTGCCTGTTTTTTCATTTTGTGACATTTCAAACGTTGTTCGATTTCCTAACACACCATATCCAAACCCAGCCATATGATCAACTGCATTATATTTTTCAATCACATTACCGTTTGTCGCATCCACGAAATAATGCCAGTAGCCTGGTGCTGGATTCGAAACAGATGCTTTTACAAGATAGGAAAGATAATATTGTCCATCTTTTTCATATACATATAAATCTTTCTTAATCCCATCATAGTTGTCTACTTTTCCAATTTCTTTCTCAATATCAGCTTTTGCAATATTTACAGCCTCATCTTCTGAAATACTTGCATTTGCTGGGATATTTTTATTTTCTAAATTCGGGATAACTTGTCCGAAAAATGCTTTCACATTATTATCTTTATCAATTGCTACTGTTTGATCAGAGCCATATACAGGAACACCATTATATTTTTCAATAAGCTTCACATGCGTTGTTCCCGCTTCTGCGTCTTTTTCTTCTCCAACGATTTCAAAATGTTTCTCCATATTTCCTGCTAATTTAAACATGTCTTTCTTACTCTTTAAATACTCAAACACCGTTTCTTTTTTATCTAGTCCTTCCGGTGCTTTCCACTCTTCCCCAATATAAGATGGTGTCTGAAATTCTTGGTTATATTGAACTTTTTGCTCTGCTGCATATGTACGTGACGTACCAAATGTCGCAAATCCCCCTAAAGCTAGAGATAAAGCTAACGTTGAAGATAATACCTTCTTTTTCAAAAACAACACTCCCCATCCCCTAATGTTTTGACACTTTTATACAATTCTAGAGATAATAGTAATAACCTCCCGTTTAAATTTTAGAAAATTTCGACAGAAAATTCATACAAAAAAAAGAGCAGCGCTATCTATAGACGCTACTCGTGGCATATTTTTATTAACGGGCAGTAAGCCCCCTCACTGTTGAAAGTTTCACTTAATTATTGTTCCTTCATCTCAATTACTAAATAATGAGCTGTTTCTGCTGCTTGAATATGGATATCTTCTTCAATGACTTCTGCTGCATCTCTCATCACTAACGTTTCACCATTCACAATGCCGCTTCCTTCAATTTGAACCAAATAAGCTTGACGCCCTTCACCAACTGGGAATGTAATCTCTTTTCCTTTTTCTAAAGCAAGAGAGTACAGATTTGCATCTTGATGAATTTCAATCGGTGCACCGCCATCAATTGGCGAAACCATGTGGAACCATGTATTCTCACGTTTATTCCAATCAAATTTAAATTCACCGTAATTTGGCGTATGGCCAGCACGGTCTGGTAAAATCCAAATTTGCAGAAGACGCAATGTTTCATCTCCTAAGTTGTGCTCACTATGGAAGACACCTGTTCCAGCACTCATATATTGCACATGACCGCGCTCAATTGTCCCGCGGTTTCCCATACTATCTTGGTGCGTTAATGCCCCGTCCACTACATAAGAAATAATCTCCATATCACGGTGTGGATGCGTATCAAATCCTGTTTGTGCTGCTACTAAATCATCATTAATTACGCGAAGTGCACCAAATCTCATATTATTTGGATTGTAGTAATCTGCAAATGAAAAATGAAAATGTGTATTTAACCAACCGTGATTTGCTCTTCCCATTTGTTTATGATCAATTTTTTTAAACATATCCTTCACCTCATATTATCTCGAATTCGAGATATTTATTTAAAATTTTTTATGATTGTAATTTACGAAGTAATGCTAACAGTTGTTTCTGTTCCTCGCGATCCAACTTGCAAAATTGCGCTGCTTGAAATCTTTCTTGAGGCGGAACAACGTCTTCATACAATGCTTTACCTTTCTCTGTTAAGGAAAGATACTTCGTTTTTCCTTCTTGCTCTCTTTGAATTAAATCCAGCTGCTCCATTTTACTTAAAAGCTGCGTAACGTTTCCTTTTGTAACGAAAAGCTTTTGTCCTAATTCTTGCTGCGTTAAACGATCCCCTGCTCCAATTTGTACTAATACATCAAATTGCGCAGCAGACAAATCCCATTTTTTTAAATGTTGATTCGTTTCCCTAATACTTTGGTTGTAAAAGCGTGATAAACGAAACCATACTAATAAACCAAGTCGTTCATCTGTTTTCATTCCATCACCTCGCTAAGCTTTGTAACTATAGTTTAGAACTAAACCTTAAAAATGTCAATTACTTTCTTTTTGTAAGTAAAACTAAAACATAGTGCCGGATCCACTATGTTTAGTTTGCATATTTCCTCCTATATTCTCTTATCTTTCTCTTCGCAAACACTCTTGCATCCTTCTCAATCCACCGCTTTTCATACATTTCATTACCGACATACAATAACTTTCGTTCATGCTGCATATCATGCCGAAACTCATGCAACAATGTTTCTAATAACTGCTCATACTTCTCCCACATACAAACAAAAATTAAACGTTTTTCTTTATGATAAAATCCGTTCAGCGGAAATAAAAATTCTTCTTCCTCTTCTCCTAATCGTACTAACACATCATTTGTTTCACACGTATCACAGAAAAATACAGGTACATCACGCCGTTCAATTAATGAGAACACATCCCTCTTTACTTGATTTATATCCCATGGAAAATCTTCATCAAGTACATACCAGTTCCCAGTTTGTTGATATATCTTTTGAGATAGGAGTTGCATATTCATTCTCCTTTCTATGTTATTCTCTTTTCTCTGTATGCCACATTATTCCTTGTTTTAAACCTACACCTATGTCACAAAATATTTAAAAATTATATATGCAAAAAGGGTTGATTTTATACCTCCTATTACATTATAATAATTATAAATTAGTAATTGATACAAAACAATAAAAACGTGAAGGAGATTGATATCATGAATACACAAGTTATTGAAGTATTAAACAAACAAGTAGCAAACTGGAGCGTTTTATTTACAAAATTACACAACTACCACTGGTACGTAACAGGACCTCAGTTCTTTACATTACATGAGAAATTCGAACAATTTTATACAGAAGCAGCTACGAACATCGATGAAATTGCAGAACGTATTTTAGCAATCGGCGGCAAACCAGTAGCAACAATGAAAGAATACTTAGAACTATCTTCTGTTCAAGAAGCAGCTTACGGAGAAACTGCCGAAGGGATGGTTGAAGCAATTATGAAAGACTATGAAATGATGCTTGGTGAACTGAAAAAAGGCATGACAATCGCACAAGATGCAGACGATGAAATGACATCTGATCTACTACTTGGCGTCTACACTGAACTTGAAAAACATGCATGGATGTTACGTGCATTCTTGAATCAATAAGAAAAACGGAAACGGCGCCGATATATCGGCGCTTTTTCTAATATATCGGCAATTCGACACAATATAAAGACCCTTCGACCGCATTCGACAAATATCAAGCCAAAAAATCGAGCGGGACAATTCCGCTCGGTTTCACTTTATCCCGCATTAACGGGCAGTAAGTTCCCCACCTCAAGATGCAGAAAAAAACGAAGAAGGTAAGTGGGGGCTAACTGCCCGTAAAAACCCGATTGGTTCAACTAACCATCAGTGAAAAAATCGCTCACTGATGGAAGTTTCACTTTATGTTAACTGCTTCCACTTATTTCCCATCACTGGTCGTTTGTACTCTTTCATTTTAGGAACCAACTCATTAGCCGTTTTTGCAGATACAAGCAATTCTTTATTCGATGGGTTCATAAAACCTTCCTCTGCTGCACGGTCCACCATTTGTAATAACGGTGTGTAAAATTCTGCAATATTTAGCAATCCAACAGGCTTTTCATGAATCCCAATTTGCGACCAACACACCACTTCAAACAGTTCTTCAAACGTTCCATAACCGCCTGGAAGTGCAATAAATGCATCAGCAAGTTCACTCATTTTTGCTTTTCTCTCATGCATCGTTTCTACTTCGATTAGTTCTGTTAAGCCTTGGTGAACAATTTCTCCTCTAAATAATCCACGAGGCATAACACCCGTTACACGGCCGCCTAGCTCTAATACTTGATTTGCTACTTCTCCCATTAATCCAACGCAAGAGCCTCCGTATACAAGCTCTATATTATTTTGAACTAGTATTTCTCCAAGTTGTCGAGCTTCTGTTTGAAACTCTGAACGCTCTCCAACATTCGATCCTGCAAATACACAAATACGCTTCATTACTCCACCCCAAAACCATATATTGTTGTGCTACAATGTAATCATACTACATATTGAAAGGTTGGGGAAAGAATGAACACGAATGAATTTCAAAGCTGGGTGGAACAATTTTATTATGAGCGGGGCTGGGCACAATATAATTCCTTTATTCGTGTTAATTTTTTAGCGGAGGAAGTTGGAGAAGTTTCTCGCGTCGTGCGTGCTATTGAAATTGGTCGTGATCGTCCAGATGAACGAAAGAAGAGCGAAGAAGAATTAACAATTGAATTAAAAGAAGAAATTGGAGATGTTTTAGGAAATCTTATTATTTTAGCGCAAAAATATAATTTAGATTTACAAGATATTATGGAAACGCATGTTAAGAAACTCTCCAAGCGATTTGAATAATAAGTGAGAATTATTTTCATTTACGATATGATTATATCGTAATAATATGAAAGGGGCTTTTTATGTTATCTCCAACATTACGTGAAGCACTAAATGATCAAATGAACTTTGAGTTTTACTCCGCCCATGTGTATATGGCGATGGCGGCTTACTGTACGTCAGAAAACTACGATGGATTTGCCAACTTCTTTCTTGTACAAGCAGAGGAAGAACGTTTCCATGCAATGAAGCTTTACAATTATATTAATGATCGCGGTGAGCGTGCGATTATTACTGGATTTGAGAATCCAAATAACGAGTACGAATCCATTTTAACTGCTTTTGAAACTGGACTCGAACATGAACGTGAAGTTACAAAGCGAATTTATCACCTATCTGACATTGCGTGGGATGAGCGCGAGCATGCTACGATCACCTTCTTAAAATGGTTCGTTGACGAGCAAGTTGAAGAAGAAGCATCTTTCGATAGCACCATTCAAAAATTAAAGCGAATTACAAACGATTCAAATGCATTGTTTATGTTAGATGCTGAATTAGAAAAACGCACGTTTACACCACCAGCTGAGTAGTAGAGTAGAAAACTGGAACAGAAAAAGCATAAATCAACCGCTTTCGTCAATTTATGCTTCTTACATTGTAAAATTGGAATAAAAAAACAGATATAACGCCCTGTAGGTTCGTAGATTATAGTCATTAAAATCGAATGCTTAATAATCATTTTTATGTTAACATAGGTGTATTACAGTATATAATATACTCAGTTGGTAGGCAAAGTCTTTTACTGGACAAGTCCATAAGCTAGAGGACGCAACTAGCCTTTTAAAATTTACTATTTCAGATTCGGTGATTACTTATAGTTCATTCGAATGTTGCAACGGTTTGAAAAGACATATTCACCGGCAATAGTAACTTTAAGAGCAGCTTGCCCTAAATCTTTGTGTAAATTTTTACAAATTTCCTCGAGTTGTTACGGACGAAGAAATCTTACCTGTAATGGGGAATCTTCTTTCATTCCCAAAAATTTAAGAAGTATTGCTATCGTAAAGGAGAATTGGAGATGCCAGAAACAATCACTCAAACAAAGCCTGAACAAGAATCATTACAAATTTCTGCTAGTCAAGGACAGCTTGATGTACTTGATCAGCTATTAAAGCCTGAAGTTCAAGAGTCTTTAACTACATTAGTAGAACAACTTCCAAAATTAACTGAGCTCGTTAACATTTTAACAAAGTCTTATGATTTCGCTCAAGCAGTCGCTACTGATGAAGTATTAAAAAATGATACTGTTGGAGCAATCCAAGAACTTGCAGAACCTGTAAAAGATACAGTGAAAGCCATTGCTGCAACTGCTATCGAAGCGAAAGATCGCGCTGAAGAAAGCAACGAAGTTATCGGTCTTTTTGGCCTTTTAAGAATGCTAAAAGATCCGCAAGCACAAAAAATGTTTCGCTTTGTAAACGCTTATCTTCAAATTACTGCAGAACGCAATCATAAATAATTCTTTCTTACACAACAATTAGTAAAGACGGGGGATATCATACTATGTCAAAACAAATTGTCATCTTAGGTGCTGGTTATGGCGGACTTCTTGCAGCTTTAAATGTACGTAAACATTACAGCAAATCAGAAGCACAAGTTACAGTTATCAACCAATATCCAACACATCAAATTATTACGGAACTACACCGCCTTGCAGCAGGAAATATTTCTGAACAGGCAATTGCTATGCCATTAGAAAAACTTTTCAAAGGCAAAGATATCGATCTTAAAATCGCAACAGTTGAGTCATTCTCAGTTGATAGCAAAGAAATTAAACTAGCTGGTGGCACTACTTTATCTTACGATGCACTTGTAGTTGCTTTAGGAAGTAAAACTGCTTACTTCGGTATTCCAGGACTAGAAGAAAACAGCATGGTATTAAAATCTGCTGCTGATGCAAACAAAATCTACAAACACGTTGAAGACCGTATTCGTGAATACGCTAAAACGAAAAACGAAGCTGATGCTACAATCTTAATCGGCGGCGGCGGATTAACTGGCGTTGAGCTAGTTGGTGAACTTGCTGACATTATGCCTAAACTTGCAAAAAGCCACGGCGTAAATCCAAAAGAAGTTACACTTCTTCTTGTTGAAGCAGGCCCAAAAATCCTTCCAGTATTACCTGACCATTTAATTGAACGTGCAACTACTAGCTTAGAAGCACGCGGCGTTAAATTCTTAACAGGTCTTCCTGTAACAAACGTTGCTGGCAATGAAATCGACTTAAAAGACGGTCAAAAAATCGTTGCTAACACATTCGTTTGGACAGGCGGCGTACAAGGTAACCCATTAATCGGTGAATCAGGTCTTGAAGTAAACCGCGGCCGTGCAACTGTTAACGAATACCTTCAATCTACTTCTCATAAAGACGTATTCGTTGCTGGAGACAGCGCTGTTGTCTTCGCTCCAGACGGTCGTCCATACCCACCAACTGCACAAATCGCTTGGCAAATGGGTGAGTTAATTGGATACAACTTATACGCAGCACTAGAAGGCAAAGCATTCGAAGAGTTCGCACCAGTAAACTCTGGAACACTTGCAAGTCTAGGACGTAAAGATGCTGTTGCTACAATCGGAGCAAGCTCAACTCCACTTAAAGGCTTACCAGCATCATTAATGAAAGAAGCAAGTAACGTTCGTTACTTATCACACATTAAAGGATTATTCAGCTTAGCTTACTAATCTGAATGATAGCCCGAATCATGTTTATCTATGATTCGGGTTTTTATTTGGTCAAAATTCTCTACATAACTTATTCAACAAGAAAGTGACATACACCTTTTGAAATCTCTAAATATACTGTCTACTTTGTTACGATTTTGTGTATTGTAAATAATCTATGTACTCCTCTTTCTTTTTAACATGCTTCCAAAAGAATTCCCCTTCTTCAATCAGACCAGAAGGTGGATAAGGAGGGGTTACTCACACGGTAAAGAGCAGTTCGCCATGCCTAGGTGGGCACAGAGGTAGTAGAGTAGAAAACTGTACGTGAGGCATACCGTCCTCCTTACCCCGAGGGATTCTTCGATGTTGCATTTCCAAGTTCTTCACATCTTCCATGGTCTTCACCTATTAACTCCAGGCTCGACTTCCCTTTCTCCTATTGCTAGGGTGCTCTTGACGAGGCGGCAAGGTTCACTTTATGTTACGGTCTGCTAATTCGCTCGCACTTCTAGTAAGAAGTTACTTTTTCACAGGGCTTCAATCTTAGAATTCCTCCCCCGATTGCCTGTCAGTTACTAGGCGACTTGATTCTTACCTAGACCGGACTTTCACCAGTGAGCAGTGCCCAGCTTAGCTGGGCACGCAACAAAAAAAGCAATGAGCCCGCTGCTCATTGCTTTTTTTCTTTTTTATAGCATTACCCCAACGATAATTGCTGATAACACACTTACTAACGTTGCACCGTATACAAGTTTTAATCCGAAAGAAGATACAACGTTTGCTTGTTTTGCATCGATACTCTTCGTTGCACCTGCGATAATTCCGATAGATGAGAAGTTCGCAAATGATACAAGGAATACAGATAAAATACCAATTGTACGAGGTGTTAAATGAGCTGCTGCTTTTCCTAAATCAAGCATTGCAACGAATTCGTTTGTTACTAATTTTGTTGCCATAATTTGTCCAGCTGTTACCATCTCAGATGATGGAATACCCATGATGAACGCTAATGGTGAGAACACATATCCTAAGATCGTTTGGAATGTAATACCGAAAATAGAATCAAATAGACCGTTAATTGCTGCCATCAATGCAATGAATCCGATTAACATCGCTGCTACTGTAACTGCAATTGAAAATCCTAACATAATGTACTCGCCTAGCATTTCGAAGAACGTTTGGTGCTTGTCCTCTTGTAACTCTAAAATATCCTCTTCTTCACTTACATCGTAAGGATTTAAAATGTGAATGATAATAAATCCGCTAAATAAGTTTAAAACAAGTGCTGTTACAACATATTTAGGATCAATCATTTTCATGTAAGAACCAACGATTGACATAGATACTGTTGACATAGAAGATGCACATAGCGTATATAAACGATTTTTTGGTAACTTGCTTAGTTGATCTTTAACTGTAATAAATACTTCCCCTTGACCAACAATTGCCGCTGCTACTGCATTATAAGATTCTAGTCTTCCTAAACCATTTACTTTACTTAATAAAAATCCAACCGCTTTAATAATAACTGGTAAAATTCTAAGATGTTGCAGAATTCCAATTAACACCGCTAAGAAAATAATTGGAAGTAATACAGAAAGGAAAAACGTATATTCTCCTTTATTTACAAGCCCGCCAAATACAAAGCTAATTCCAGCGTCCGCAAATTTTAAAATTGCACTAAATCCGTCAGAAATTCCTTTAACTAAATAATATCCAATCTGTGTATTTAGTAAGAAATATGATAATCCTAATTGAATAACAAGCATTATAGCAATTGGCTTATATTTAATCTTTTTCCGATCAGTACTTACAAGAAACGCTAGGAAAAATACAGCTATTAATCCTACAAGAAACATAACAAATTTCATACGTGAATCCTCCATTTTTTTCGTTTCATCTATTATTCCCTATTAGTCGTTGAACGATAGACGTCTGACAATTCAGATTAAAAAAATAAGTACCTCTAAAAATAAATTACCACCTACACCCGTAAGCGTTTGCATTGTGCAAATTTATATACTACATAATTCATGTGGAATATGAGAATGATATCATTTTGTTCTATCCATAAGCAAATTGTAAGCGTTATCTTTCAGAAATGCAATATATTTTTTAAAGGGAAAAATAGCCAAAAAAAGAACATAGAATCTTTCTTCTATGTTCTTTTTGTACCACTAACCTACTTGTTTTTCTTTTCCAGCAACTGAATCTTCCCAGCATTCCGCATTCTTTAATCCTGGGATAGAGCTTGCATGGAATACAGGGTCTTTCCCTTGCTTTTTCTGCTTCACATAGTCTTTAAGTGCAGCAAATGCAAATTTACCAAGAAGTGCAATTGCAATTAAGTTTGTGATTACCATGAAGCCCATGAATAAATCAGCCATGTCCCAAACAATTTGTACAGCTGCAACAGAACCGAACATAACCATTCCAACTACCGCAATACGATATACCGTTAACCAAGTCTTGCTCGTTTTAATAAACTCAATATTTGTTTCACCATAATAATAGTTTCCTAGTAGAGAACTAAAAGCAAATAAAAAGATAATAATCGCTAAGAAACCACTTGCCCAAGATCCGACTTGTGAACTTAACGCAACTTGTGTTAACTCAATACCTGTTAAACCTGGCGTTTTGTAAGCACCAGAGCATAGTACGATAAATGCTGTAGATGTACATACTAAGAACGTATCGACTAATACACCAATCGTTTGAATATATCCTTGCTTCGCAGGGTGAGATACGTCCGCTGTTGCTGCTGCATTCGGTGCACTACCCATACCTGCTTCGTTCGCAAATAAACCACGCTTAATACCCATCATAATCGCAGCACCAACGCCGCCGCCCACTGCTTCTTGTAAACCAAATGCATTCGTGAAGATTTCTGTAAATACATCTGGAAGCAATGTGATGTTTTTAAGAACAACAAACAATGCAATTCCAATATATACAATTGCCATTGGTGGCACAATCAGTTCTGACATACGTGCGATACTCTTAACACCGCCAAAAATAATAACTGCAACTAAAAGAGAAAGTGCAATTCCAACTATATAACGGTCAATACCAAATGCATTCTTAAATGCAAGTGTAACTGTGTTTGCTTGTACTGAGTTGAAAATCAGTCCATAACTAATTGTAATTAAGATCGAGAATAAAATTCCCATCCAACGCTTATTTAAACCTTTTTCCATATAATAAGCTGGACCGCCGCGGAACCCGCTGCCATCTTTTATTTTATAAATTTGCGCTAATGTGCTCTCTACAAAACTTGAAGATGCCCCAATAAGCGCAATTAACCACATCCAAAATACCGCACCTGGACCTCCCAAAGAAATCGCTAATGCTACACCTGCTAAGTTCCCGATCCCAATACGGGCTGCAGAACTCATACAGAAAGCTTGGAAAGAAGAAACGCTGCCTTTTTTACGCGTCTTTCCTGTCAATCCATCCGTCATTAAACGCATCATTTCCCCTAGATGACGAATTTGAACAAATTTAAGTTTAAAAGAAAAATAAAGGCCTAAGCCAATTAACATTGCAATAATAACATAAGTCCATAGAATATTATTCGTTACTCCGATGAATTTTTCTAAAATGTCAATCATATTGTCCCCTCCCTTTTTTTCACATAAATTGAATTATATCCTAAAATCGTTCAAAAATCAACAATTTTCGACAAAACAACAATTTCATATAAATTTATCTCGTTAATACTCTATTTTCCTCGTTAATACTCTATAATACAAACGCTTTCATAAAAATAAGTCATGTTAGTTTTTCTGACATAAAAATATAATGCACATAAAAAAAGCGCAATTCCTTCTAAAAGAATTGCGCTTTTTTTTATGATTTTTGTTTTCTTTTCTCTATTATTCGGTTAACAGCCTAATATTTTATTAAGAAATATTTTAAAATCTACGATAAATTATTAGACTGTTAAAAAATAGCATTAGACTGAAAAAGTGATCGGAATGTGATACCCCAAATTGGGGGTGTTTTATGTCTTTTGCGAAAGTAGCAAGTTCCACAGTTTCCGTTTCACTCGTTTACTACAAAGACAAGAAAATTACACAAGGTTTAATAATATCGTTTTCGTACGATTATCCACTACTTCATAATAAATTTCTAACCCTTTTCGAGTGCCCGAAACGATTTTAGCAGCTTTTAACTTGGCTAAATGTTGACTAATTGTACTTTGAGGCATTCCCAATTTTTCATACATTGTTGTTACATTCGTAGGGCCTTTTGCAAGCATGGTTTCTACTAAACATAAACGCACAGGATGCGCTAATACCTTTAATATTTCAGCGATATCTTCATATTTTTCTATCATGTTCCCTCTCTCCTCTTTATATATAAATATTGTGTTTACAACGTTACACTATATTATTCGAAAGGACATACGATTTTATGTCCGTCGTTTTTTAAAAAATTTTAGAAATTAAAAATCCCAACGTTTCATACTAACTCGAAGCGTTGGGATTTGTTATTATCTTTTCTTTTTAGAAGGTGCTGGCGCTTCCCAATTTACTAACAAGTCAGGACTTGCTTTCTCTTCTCCTCGTTCTAAAAGAACTGTTGCATCTTGGATTGCAGGAGTACCTTTATATTTAATAGCTTGTAACCTCGAAAGGTTTGCAACAACTTTAAAACTAAATTCTCCTGTTTTTGTTGCTTTTGGAATTAAAACACGAAATTTTTCTCCTACGTTAAACTGTGTTTTTGCTTCGCCATTTTCATTCACAAACTTTACACCTTCAGGTGCATTCGTTGCTTGCACTTGATACGTACCTTTTGTTGCATTTGTTTCCACTGTATACAAATCGGTTTCAAAGAAATCATTTTTTAACGTTGCTGTTTGCTTTTCTGTTGGAGTTACATTCATCGTAATCTCTTGCACTTCTTGGCTGCTCTCCGCTTTTGCAACAATTTCTTTCATTGCTTTTCCTACATTTTTATTGCGATGATCTAAATCATTAATATCGATTTGCTTCAGCGCATTCCATACAGCTAACTGCGTTGCATAATGCGCTTCTTCCCAAGTCGATACACCGAGCTCTTGCGGACTTTTTACCGGATATCCATTGAGTAATACACGGTATACCCCAATATCTGCTTTTCCTATTTCAGGTAAATCCTGACCGCTTGGTGATTTTAAATGCACATTTAAACAAAAGGCAATTTTTCCATCTGCTGTTTTAATGAGCTCAGTTCGAATTGGTTTCTTTAAAGATTTACTATAACTCCAATCCATTTGATACTTCGTATGATCCATCACTTCTGCGAATGCCTTTCCAAGCGGAAAAACGAGATTTGTTATGATGAATAGCGCGCTCACGAAGGCAATCCAGAACTTATACGGTTGTTTTAAAATCATGCTTACAGCCCCTTTTTGGATTATAATAAAGAAAATAGCAAATTTAATATGTTTAGTATTTAATTACGGGGCGTTTTTATACATGCTATTTCATGCAAAGTAAATGATCCGTATAGTAATGATTACATGTAATTGGGTGAAACTAGGAAGAATACATAGTAATTCTTAATGCATATGAGACGGACGGTGATTACAAATAGAACAGCACTTAACTTATATCATTTCCCATTATGGATATTTCGGACTGATCATTGCTTTAGTTGGAGGAATTATCGGATTACCGATACCCGATGAAACTTTATTAACTTTTGTAGGGTACTCTATATTTCAAAAAAAGATGATATTTTCTCTTGCCTTACTAACTGCATGGGTTGGCTCTTCAATTGGCATTACACTTAGTTATATATTAGGAAAAATACTTGGACTTCCCTTCTTAAAGAAATTTGGTCCTAAACTGCACATTACAGAAAATAAAATCGCTCGGACACGAACTCTCTTTCAAAAAATTGGCCCACCTTTATTGATTTTTAGTTACTTTATTCCGGGAGTTAGACATGTTACCGCCTATTTAACTGGTATTTCCCGTTTGAGCTTTCGGAAATTTTGCCTTTACGCTTACACGGGAGCATTCATATGGAGTTTCACTTTTATTAAATTAGGAATGATATTCGGGAAAGATTGGCATCTAATCGGCCATTCCATTCACCGTTATGCTTCTATCTTATTATTGGTGTTACTCGTTCTCGCGCTTTTCGTTTTGGTTTTTCTATATGTGCGCAATAAAAAAGCAAATGCGAAGCGATGCACATGAAGTTGAGGAAAAGAAAAGGGACTAAAACCAAAGAAAAAACACCTCCTCAATACGGAGGTGTTTTTTTACATGAACTTTTCGTGATTATTTATGCGTTTTATTTGGCTTTTTTTTGCCTGGATTCCCATTGCCTTGACGCTTTTTATTTCTTTCAGCTTTTTCCTGTGTATCGTGCAATTTCTCTACAAAATTACTTGTGTTGTCCACTAAAGTAGCCTCCTTGATTATCGTTCCTTTGTTACTATAACCAATTGCATGTCAAATCATGAAGTATGGTTTTACTTTAATTTAATCTGAACTGGCGGCAATGTCTTATCAGGGTGAAACGGCGACATCTCCACTTCTAATACATAATCCTTCAAGCTGAAATTCTTCACGCCATACTCTCCGTCCAATTGAAACGTTGCTTGAAACTGCATTTTTTCCTTGTCTAATACTTTCACAGTACTTCCCTTTATAACGTGAAACTCCTTATCTATATAAGCCGAATCCTTCATCTTCTTAAGACGACTCAATTACTTTCTTCCTATTTTCCTTGTTAACCAAAATGGACTGTACAGAAGATAAAAGCTTACAATCATCATGAACTCCAGCGAGAGAAGATACCACGGCCACGGTCCGAGATAGTCTAAAAGAGAAGCGCTTTTGGGCCTTTTCATGATATACAGATAGTTCGCTCCTAACCACTTATCAAGAAAAAATACGCAAGCTGCATAAAGATTAACAATGAGAATGGTCACCCACATGGAAGGAATGGTCGGTCGATATTTGCAGACCGCCACCATAAACAAACATGCTATCACCACTCCTCCATGCGAAACAAAAAACTCGATGTATCGAAAATGGGGAAACGAAAATTTTCCAAGATCAGGTGTAAGGATAGCTTGAATAGAACTGCTTAATCCCGCAAAATACATAAATTGAAAAAGTCTGTAGCTTCTCGTCAGTAACATCACAATAGCCAAAATGACAGCTAAATCACTAAGTTGAAGCGGCAAAGCCGTTTTAGGCGACCAAGCATTCTCATACACGAGCCAGAGATGATTAAGAACTTCAAAAGCCAATAAGAGAAACGCTAGAGAGAAACGAAAAAGTCGTTCTCTTCCCTGCTCTTGAAGCTGTTTTCTAAAAATAAACAGAAGAACACTGAGGGCTAAAATGATTCCGAGCGTCAATAAGTGCTCCCTGGAAAAAAGACGAAATGGATCCAATTTTGAATGAAATTGAAAAAATTTTTGCATATCAATAACTCCATTATCTGAGCTAATTTTATACTTAAGTATTCTTAGTATAGGACAAACTCTTCTAAGTCTATCCCCCTTCTTTGTTTTGTTATCCATTTTCCCAAAAAATGGATAGTTAATAGACATGTCGTGAACCACCCCCCACCTATCTTCTTCGCTTTTCCCTGAATCTTGAGGTAGGGGTCTTACTGCCCGTTAATGCGGGATAAAATTTCACTTCCATTTTTCACTTATGAAACCTTACGAAACTGTCACCTTTATGTAAGGTTATTAAATAGTTACTTTCCTGTTTCAATGCAATAATAAAAGCATAAGAAACAATCATAAATTTTTAAAGATTATAGGAGAGTGTCGGTAATGATCGTAACAACAACTTCTGTTATTCAAGGCAAAGAAATTATTGAGTATATTGACATTGTAAACGGTGAAGCAATTATGGGTGCAAATATCGTACGTGATCTATTCGCTTCTGTTCGTGACGTTGTCGGCGGCCGTTCTGGGGCATATGAAAGTAAATTGAAAGAAGCACGTGATATTGCGATGGAAGAAATGAAAACTCTTGCGAAGCAAAAAGGTGCAAATGCAATTGTCGGTATCGATGTAGACTACGAAGTTGTTCGTGATGGAATGTTAATGGTTGCTGTAAGCGGTACAGCTGTACGTGTGTGAATATATATAAGAAAAAGCACCTCATTAGAAGTTGAGGTGCTTTTTCTTATATATACTGAAACTTTCAAACTCTTTATCCCGCCGCTACAATCGGCAACACAATAATAAACCGAACTATCCCATTCTCATATTCTGCTCGAATTTCTCCGCCCTGCAGTTCCACAATACTTTTCGCAATCGCAAGACCAAGTCCCGAACCTTCTGAGACTCTACTTCTTGATTGATCTTTTTTATAAAAGCGTTCAAATACGTTCTCAAGCTCTTCTTTTGTAAATTCTTCGCTATGATTTTCAACAGAAATGAAAATATTGCGACGCTGCTTTTGAAGTGAAACTGTAATTTCTCCCTCATCTTTACTATATTTAATCGCATTCATTAATAAATTATCAAACACACGGACAATTTTTTCTGAATCCAAGGCAGCGTATAGACGCTCTTCAGGAAATTCCTTCACAAACGAAAGATTATGTTCTTCTGCTTGGGGTACAAGTTCTTCGATTAATTGATCAAGAAGTTCGTTTACACATACTTCTTGCTTTTCTAATGTGATTTTCTCATTTGTTAGCTTTGTGTACTCAAATAAATCTTCTATTAAGTTCTTTAACTGCTCTGACTTTGAAAATGCAACTCTTACATACTCATCATATTGTTCTTTATTTTCATATTTGGCATCACGAAGCAAACGCAAATACCCCATAATAGAAGTAAGCGGCGTTCGTAAGTCATGTGATACATTTGTGATCAATTCACTTTTTTGTTTTTCAATTTTCCGTTCTTTTTCAATATTCACCATCAACTCTTCTGCCATATGATTAATATTTTCTGTTAATAAAGCCATTTCATCTTGTCCCTTTTTCTCAATCCGATATGCTAAGTTTCCCTTCGCAATCTCTTTTACCCCTTGTGCCATCGCTTCAATTTGCTTCATCTTTCGCTTCGTTATATAGAAGAAAGAAAAGATAAATACGATAACGCCAATAAGAAATGGAAAAGGCCCTTCCGTCGTACTATATACAACATCCCCTCTTGGAATGCCACCTACGAACATATATAAATTTTTACCTTCAATTGTAACTGGATAAAACGTGATAAATTCTTTATGCAAGTCCTCAATTTCTCCTGAACCATTATTATCAATTGGACGGTTAATAGCAAAAGACATCACATTTCGAATTGTATCGTGCAGGTTAATTTGCTCTTCCTCTGCTTGTTTTGTTTTATACAAAACCTTACCAGTTTCATCTGTAACTAGCACTTTTAAAGCATGCTGTCCATGTTCTGCATTTTGATTTTCCATATCAATCATGTTTTGCAACGCATCTACTGTATTTTCTCTCGCTATTGTCTCTGCTGTGTGCTTTGCTTCCTCATTAATTTCCTCCATACCACTGCTATAATCAATTACCGCATGTTGATTTGCTTTTTCAAAAAATGGAGTTGATAATCTCGTTACAAAAAAACCTAACAAGGCACAAAAAATAAACGTAGTAATTAATTGAATCCTAATGCTACGACGAACTTCATTTATCATTTTATTTATTAACATTTTTATCTTTTTATTCATATAATAAAATGGTTTAAATATCCTTTTCAATCTTATACCCCACTCCCCACACTGTTTTTATATAACGAGGTTTCCTTGAATTTTCTTCTATCTTCTCACGTATTTTCCGAATATGTACCATCACAGTATTATCAGATTGAAAGGGTCGTTCATTCCATATTCGCTCATAAATTTGATCCGCACTAAATACCATCCCGGGATTCCTAGCAAGTAACTCTAAAATCGAAAACTCCCTCGGTGTCAATTTCACTTCTTCCTCTGCAACAATCACCTCATGTGTTGCAACATTAATTTTCATATCCCCAATTTCAATTTCATTTTCGTCTTGTATAAAGCCTCCGCTCATTTTCATATATCTGCGAAGCTGCGATTTAATTCGAGCAATCAATTCTAATGGATTAAAAGGCTTTGTTACATAATCATCTGCCCCGGTTGTTAATCCTAAAATTTTGTCCATGTCTTGTGTTTTGGCAGACAACATAATAATCGGCATCTCAGCTATTTCCCGTACTTTCATACACATATGAATACCATCTACTTTCGGCATCATAATATCTAATACGACTAAGTGCACTTGATGTTTCTTTACTAACTCTAATCCCTCTGCACCATCCCCGGCCTGTAATACTTCATATCCTTCATTTTTTAAATAGATGGTAATGAGATCCCTAATTTCTTTTTCATCATCTACGACAAGTATTGTTTCTTTGCTCACAATAGCCCCTCCAACATTTTCAGCCTATCAAATCTTCATTGCATGATTCCTTTGATTCTTTACTTATAACGATCTGTTCTTTTCGATGTCTATATAAATAGGAAATACTAAATGCAGCAGCAATAGCTACTCCCAAAAACACACCATACTTAGTTGTGAGTTCTACAATACGCTCTATGTTTCCTCCAAAAACAAACCCAATTACAAAGTATAACAATGTCCAAACAAATCCTGTAACGTATGAGTACTTGGCATACGTTTTAAATGGCATGTTATTGATTCCAACTAAATAAGGAACAATATGTCTCACTACCGGTATGAAATAGCTTGTTACCAATGCATAACGCCCGTATCTATTCAGTAGTTCTTGTGATTTTAAAAGATACTTCATCTTCTTCTTTTTCATAATTCTATCAAGAATTTTCGAACCAAACATTTTCCCAAGTATATATCCTAAAGAGAGCCCTGACACAACACCTAAATACGTTAACATAAAAGCTGGAATTGGTTTTAATATACCCATCGATGAAACAAATCCACCGCTCATCACAACCATTTCATCAGGAATTGGCATCCCAATAATCCCTAACCATAAACAAAAAAACAAAGCACCGTAACCGTAATGTTGAATGTATAATAACAATTCATGTAATTCCATTCGCTACAGTCCTCCCTTGTTCTTTTCCACAACAAAACACATAAGCTGGCGGGAAATTGAACCACACCTTTTTAAGTGATATCGCTGGAAAGAACTTCTGGATAAATGCTTTCTTTACGAGCGAATATTGAAATGTTATGAATTCACCATTCTCTTGTAATGCTTCCATAACATTGCTTAAAATACGCAATGATACTTCCACCGGTAAAGAAGTGAACGGTAATCCAGATAATACATAGTCGATTTTTTCTATATTTAACTCTTCGATGTACTTTTGAATATTTTCAGCCGATCCATGTACAACAAAAACGCTTGGATCATCCTCAAACTGTTTCTGTAGATCTTTGAAAAACACTTCATTAATTTCAATCAGAATCAATGTAGTATGTTTCTTTTTTCTCTTCATTATTTCTCTTGTAAAAGATCCTGTTCCAGGTCCTAATTCCACAATATATTTCGCTTCTTCAAAGTTGATAGCATCCACCATTTTTTTCGCTAATATTTTCGAGCTCGGAGCAATCGCCCCAGTGTTTTTCGGGTGCTTAATAAACTCACTTAAGAATGTAATCAATTGCATGCAATATCTCCTCGCTTATTCAGTATTGTGTAAGATACCTCTAAGTATAAATATCGTTTCTTAATAAATAGCGAGGAGGTTTCTTAAGATTTTCTTAAGAAAATAAAAATGTCCCAAAACGAAAAAGATACTACTTTTTCGTTTTGGGACACACATTCACTTTACCTTTTTAAATTAAATAATAGAATAGAAACGGATACATCCGTTCCTATTAAAAAGCATATTTATATTGCATTACTTCTCAGGAAGTGCCTCCATTACGCCTGCAACTTCTGCAACAACAATTTGGTTACCTAAAATCGGTGATTCTTGTTGTGCTTCTTTAGAACCTGGCTCTGGTCTTTTGTGTGATTCTTTAAAAGCATCACTATTTCTCCAGTTAGTAAAGCTGTCCATATCTTCCCAGTACGTGTTTACACTTATTTCATCATGCTCAGTTAAGTTTTGTGTAATTAAAACTTCAACCTTCACAAAACCTTCCATTTTTTGCAGTGCACCTGGACGAGTGAATGCTGGGGCCATCTTTTCTGCAAATCCTACTTTTGTTTTAATTCTGTTTGTAACAACGATCATCTTCAAAAACCTCCTTAATGTTTTAGAAAACTTCTTCGAATGAACAATCTGCATGACATCTATACTCTTTTCGTTCATCATGCTTTACTAGTTGCATAAACAGTAGTTTTTTTCATATCTGTAACTGTACGTGAACTACCCACCACTTATTGGTCCTTACGAGCCTAATTGAAGTGGGGGCTTCTCGGTTAGTCGTTACTTTTGATAGCTAACGAATTAGTCTAAGACCGCCGAGCTAACTCCCTTGTTCCAAGGGTTTTTGATGTTACTTATGCTAATGCTAATAAGCGTATTGCTTCATTCTTGATATTGATTGCCGAGTTATGGTCACGGCCTATTTTCAGTCCACAAGAACACTCATAAGTGCGTTCAGATAATGACATGTCTTTTATGTTTCCGCAACTACTACACATCTTTGTAGAAGGAAACCACTTATCTATCTTTACAAGTTGTTTTCCTTGTTCTTGTAGCTTATACGCTAAAAAGGTCGTGAACATCCCCCAACCGTTGTCAGCAACGCTTTTACCAAAGTTAAGTGCTTGTGACATTCCTTTCATATTCAAGTCTTCTATTGCTACAACATCAAAGTTAATAGCTAATTCTTTAGACTTGTGATGAAGGAAGTTCTTACGTTGATTTGCAACCATTTCATGCAACTTAGCTACACGAATCCGTTGTTTATTCCATCGTTGAGAACCCTTGACACGTCTTGCTAATACTCGTTGTGCATTTGCTAATCGGTCTAACATTTGACGATAGAAACGAGGATAATTGGCTTTCTCATCTTCACTACTAACGTACAATTCAACCATTGCAAAGTCTAATCCAACCACAGTTTCCACTTCTTTTTGAATGATTTCTTTTTCATATTCAGTCAAGATAGACACATAATACTTACCAGTTGGGGTCATCGAAATAGTGCATGATTTGATGATATGGTCTTGTGGTATCTCTCTATGTTGCTTGATTCGGACCATTTTAAGTTTCGGTAATTTGATATGACCATTAAGCAACATAATATTTCCATTTACCATATTTGTTGTATATGATTTTCTACTTTTTTTGCTTTTGAATGTAGGAAAATCACTTTGACCACTAAAAAAATTCTTATAGGCAGTTTGCAAGTTTAGTTGAGCGTTTGCCAAAGCTAATGAATCGACTTCTTTCAACCATTCATACTCTGCTTTGTATTTCGCAGGAGTAGAGAATTTTTGTTTCTCTAGTTCTTCCTTGTTCCCCTTGTATTTTTCATACATTTCTTTTCGTTCAGCCAACATCTTGTTATATACAAATCGAACACAACCAAAAGTTTTACGCATAAGTTGTGCCTGTTCTTCTGTTGGGTACAAACGGAATTTGTATGCTTTATTATGCTTTGTCATATCATTTCACCTCACTTTTCACCTTGATTTTCAATATATTTCTTTACTACATCTATTGGTGAACCACCAGTAATTATCAAACAAAAACTTCTTGACCAAAACATTTCTTTCCAAAGGTTCTTTTTCACTTGTGGAAATTCTTTCTTTATCAACCGAGAACTCGCACTCTTATACGCATTAATGAACTTTGTCATTTCTGTATTAGGATGTGCCTTGAACAAAATATGTACATGGTCAACATCGTGATTCCATTCTACTAACGTTATATTGTAGCTTTCTGAAAGTCTTACAAACATATCTTTTGCATAGTCAGATATGGTATCATCAAATACTTTCCTTCTGTATTTCACAACTAATACAAGGTGATAATACAGCAAGAATACTGAATGATTATTACTATCTAATTTCATTGATATATCAACCTTTATTATTTATAAGACTGATTATAAAGAAAGAAAACATAAAAAGAAAAATCAAGTGCTTTTCGGCTAAACCAAACCGAAATTCATCTCCCACCTACCGTTGGGCTATCGCCCTGCACACGCTTGAGGAAGGAGAATTCTTTCGGATAATGCGTTAAAAATCAAAATTATCAGGATCTGGACCAACACGATGATTTTCATTCAAATCATCAATGCGTTTCATATCTTCTTCCTTTAACTCAAAATCAAATACATCTGCATTTTCAATGATTCGATGTTCTTTTGTAGATTTCGGGATGGTTATAACACCATTTTGTAAATCCCAGCGTAAAATGACTTGGGCAACAGATTTGTTATAGTTGTTAGCAATTTCTTGAAGAACTTCATGATTAAGTAATTGTCCTTGCATTAACGGCGACCACGCTTCTAACTGAATGTCATGTTCCTGACAAAATGCTTGCAGCTCTTTTTGCGTTAAGCGTGGATGGTATTCTACTTGGTTCACCATTGGTTTAATCTCTGCATCTTTCATTAAGTCTTCAAGATGATGAATTTGAAAATTACTTACTCCAATCGCTTTTACTCGTCCTTCCTTATAAAGAGTCTCTAATGCTCTCCATGCCTCTTTATATTTCCCTTCTACAGGCCAATGAATCAAATATAAATCTAAATACTCTAGTCCAAGTTTATTTAAACTTGTCTCATAAGCAGCAATTGTAGACTCATATCCTAAATCTGCATTCCAAACTTTTGATGTGACGAATACATCTTCTCTAGAAATACCCGCTTGTTGTATTCCTTCACGAATCCCTTGCCCAACTCCTTCTTCATTTCCATAAATCGCTGCTGTATCAATACTACGGTAGCCATGTGTAATCGCTGTTTTTACAGCATTCACTAACTCAGGACCTTCCTCTACTTTAAATACCCCAATACCAAACCAAGGCATTTGTACACCGTTATGCAAAGTTGTTTTATCTTGTAAATGTTTCGCCATTATAAATAAACCTCCTAATTTTTAAAGAAAATTTTCTACGCTGCACGTTTTTGATCTTTTTGTTCTAGAGTCTTGCTCCAACCTGTTAAAATTACAGCTCCTAGAACCATTAATGCTCCAATCCAAGGCGTATGAATGAGCCCAATCGAATCTGTAATTACACCACCTAAATAAGAACCAATGGCAATTCCAGCATTAAATGCAGCAATATTAATTGCAGATGCCACATCTACTGCACCCGGTACAAAACGTTCAGCTAACATCACTACATATATCTGTAATCCTGGTACATTCATAAACGCTAATAATCCCATTAAAATGATTGTAATAAGACCAGCTATCTTAAATGGAGCTGTGAACGTTAATATAAAGAGTACAACCGCTTGTACGATAAACATATAGAATAATGCACGAATCGGATTACGGTTCGCTACTTTACCACCAATGACGTTACCAATCGCAATTGCTACTCCATAAACGAGTAAAATAATAGTAACAGCCCCTGCCGTAAACCCAGTTATCTCTTGTAACAATGGAGATAAATACGTAAAGACAACGAATGTACCTCCATACCCTAAAGCTGTAATAATGAATAAAAGAAGTAAACGACCGTTTGTGATCAAAGTAATTTGATCACGAAATGTTGTTCGATTACCTTTTCGCAAATTAGATGGAACAAGAATACTATTTGCAATGAAAGCAATGATACCTACTACAACGATCACTACAAAAGAAGCCCTCCAGCCAAATTGTTGTCCAATAAATGTACCAATTGGAACACCTGTAACAGTTGCTACTGTGAGCCCTGTAAACATAATCGCAATCGCACTTGCTCGGCGATTTTCTGGAACTAAATCCGCGGCAATCGTAGAGCCTATTGACATAAACACACCATGTGAAAGCGCAGAAACAACACGAGCAACTAGCAACAAACTGATACTTGTTGCACTCGCAGCAATACTATTTCCAACAATAAAGACAATCATAATCCAAAGTAATAAAGATTTACGCGACATACTGGATGTTAAAGAAGTTAAGACAGGCGCTCCAAATGTCACCCCTAAAGCATATAAAGAAACAGTTAATCCAGCTGTTGTAACAGTAACGTTTAAATCTTGCGCAATAAGTGGTAATAATCCTACACTAATAAATTCTGTTGTTCCGATTGCAAAAGCACTTACAGCTAATGCCAACAGTGCCAATGTACTTCGTTTTTTATCTAAACTCATTCTTTCTCCTCCCCATCTTCTTGTTGTATCGTTCCATCTCTTCTAAACAAACTATATAGAAAACCATATGGTAAGAATCCGCCAGCAAATGTTATTATGGGATATAGAAGAAATAAAGAAAAGTACGTACTTTTAAGTAATATAGGTACCAAAAAGTTCTATAGGAACTAAAAAGTACCTGTCAATTAGGAGGAAGAGCATGGAGAAAAAAAAGTACAATATTTCCGTAGAAGCAACACTCGAAGTAATAGGAGGAAAGTGGAAATGTGTGATTCTTTGTCATCTTACTCATGGTAAAAAACGCACAAGTGAATTAAAACGTCTTATGCCAAACATTACACAGAAAATGTTAACGCAGCAATTACGTGAATTAGAAGAAGATGGCGTCATCAATCGTATTGTTTACAATCAAGTGCCTCCAAAAGTGGAATATGAACTAAGTGAATATGGATGGAGCTTACAAGATATTTTAAGCTCTCTATGTACTTGGGGAGAAAAACATATTACGAAAGTATATGGTGATAAATTTGCTGTCTTGGAGGAGAATATTTTAAACGATAAACTGAAGGAACAAAATTAAAAATACACATACGATTTTCAACGTTCTGTTGTGTAACCGTGAACCTTCGGAACATCTATAACTAAAAACATCTTCTTACATATGAAATAAGAAGATGTTTTTTATAAAGTGAAACTTCAAAGCGTCTGCCCGTTATCAATTGTAAATACCTGTCCTGTAATAGACTCCTGAGTCAATTGAAAAATAATAGCCTCTGCAATCTCATCAGGTGTTGAAATTCTTTTCAGCGGTATGTTTCCCGCAAGTTGATACATCTTCTCTTCATTGTCAGCCCACCATCTCGTATGAACTGCACCAGGAGCGATACTATTTACCCTAATCTCAGGTGCAAGTGCAATGGCTAACGATTTTGTCATCGTATGAATAGCTCCTTTTGTTGCTGCATACGGTACAGACGAACCTAGCCCTGTTATTCCGGCAACGCTGCCTACATTCACAATAGCACCCGATCGTTGTTTCTTCATATGAGGAACAACAGCCTTTACACAATGAAACATTCCTTTCACATTTACGTTAAAAAGAGAATCCCACACTTCATCCGTTGCAGACTGCAAATCATCCATAGGTATTTGCGCTGTTATACTTGCATTATTCACTAAAAAATCTACTGTCCCAAAAGATTTCACGGTTTGCAGTACCATGTCCTCAACTTCTTTTTCTATCGCTACATTGGCTTTCACAATGAGCGCTGTACTTTCGCATTGTACAATTTCGTCCCTTGTTTCTAACGCTTCTTTTTCCGAATGGCTATAATTAATCACAACCTTCGCTCCTGCATCTGCTAGTTTTATAGCCGCAGCCTTTCCGATACCAGTACCACCGCCTGTTATAATAGCCACTTTATCTCTTATCTCCATTTTTCCTTCTCCTCTTCTTTTCATATTTGTTATGACTCATTGTATCTTCGCTCATACGAAAGGTATAATACTGAATAATGAGGCCGGTATCATTTAAAATGATATCAGTGGAGGGATGTATTTTTGGAAAGTCACGATTTATGGATTTTTAAACATGTTGCTGAATTACAATCTATATCTAGAGCCGCTGAAAAACTCGGATATGTACAGCCAAATATAAGCCAGCGCATAAAAAGCTTAGAAGAAGAACTAGGCGTCCCATTATTAATACGTAATAACAGAGGAGTAACATTAACTGACCAAGGAGAAGTTTTGTTAGATTACACAAATCAAATTATGATGTTAATGGATGAAGCCAAATCAAAAATAAATCCGAAAAAGTGGAGAGAATCTTTAATCATCGGGGCATCTCAAACGATTTCTGCTGTGAAAGTTCCGTGGCTCTTCTCTTCTTTTTTGCAATCAAATACAAACATTGATCTAAAAATCCGGACGAATAATAAGCCAAAATTACAAGAAATGCTTTCTTACGGAGAGGTTGATGGAATTTTTATAAGCGGTACATATAACGATTCACAGTTCGAAAGTATTTACCGTTATTTCGAAAACCTTATACTCATTTCTCCAATTGAACAGCATCATCATCCAACACTACTTGTGAATAGCGATCCAAGTTGTATATATAGAAATAAGTTGTTAGATTTTGCAGAGAAACATCATTTTAATCAACCAACTATTATAGAATTTGATTCACTTGAATCCATTCTCCAAGCTGTTCATGCAGGGCTTGGGATTAGTATCATGCCAGCAGATGTTGCACATAGCCGAAACGAAATGAAGACCATTCATCATGAGGAATTACCAGACAAAATGAAGATTGATTTTATTATTAAACGCGGGAAACAAAGGTCACAAAGTTTAGAGAAGTTTATTGGGTTTTTAAAAACATTATGACCTTTAACACATAAAACATAAGAAGAAAAACGATAAATGCTAAAAATCGCTAATATAATTCAGTACAAAAAAAGAAAGAGCATGAACTCTTTCTTTTTTTATAGTTATATCTTATTCCACAGCTTTAATATAAATCAGAACAGCATAATCATTACTAAAAAGAGGCTCAAAAATCCAACTAGACTTTTGTTCTACATTTATAAATTCGACATACACACTTCTTAGAAATATGTATTATGCTGCAGACTTAGAGCCCACTTCATACTTACGCCCAGTACGCGTAACCTTATTCCAATCATGCTTATTGAAGAAATAGGAAATTGTGCCATACATCACAAAAAACATAGTCACAAAGCGATATACCAGAATATCAAAGAAAATGGTAGAAACTAAGCGGTACTTATCCCTACCTTGAAACGTAAAGCCATAATACTTGCACATGAAGATAGCTGCTACATCATACAAAATACCAAACAATAAAACACTTACTAAATATGCAAGTATATAATGAGTAAGAGAATACTGCCCCTCAACTACATTTTTTATAAGTTCCCCTGTCATAACGTAGGCCATAACTGTTCCAGTGAGAAATGCTTCAAACATGAAGAAAAATGAAACAGATTTTGTAAACAAGGTCTGGAAGAAAAACGAGCGGAAATGAATTAAGCAATCAATAAAAGCTTTCTGCCACCTTACTCGTTGTTTAAATAAATCATGCCAGTTTTCAGGGCATTCCGTATAGCAAACCGCTTCAGGCACAAATACAACCTTTTTATGCTTGTGTTTAGATATATATTTTTGCATTCGCAACGTGATATCAATATCTTCTCCTAGTGTAGAGCGGTATCCTCCGACTTCTAATAGTACTTGTTTAGTAAAGATACCAAATGCTCCAGATATGATAGAAAGAGCACGAAAACGAGCAAGCGATGTCTTCAAAATATAAAAGGATTTCAAGAAATCAAGCATTTGAACACGGACTAATATATTAGAAGTCAACAAAGACAAACGATTCGTACCATCCATAATCTTCGTTTGAAGAACATGGACCATGCCACCTGCAGCAATTACATTCTCATCTTCAAACACTTGATTAATAAGAGGTAACGACTGATTTGCCAAAATGCTATCTGCATCAAGTGTAATGACAATATCATGATTCGCATATTCAATCCCAGCATTTAACGAATCTGCTTTACCGCCATTCTCTTTATCTATCACATAGATGTTAGGATAAAGTTCAGATTGATAAAATGTTTTTATATCTTTATAAAACAACTTTCCATCAGGCACCTTATGACAAGGTACTAATTGTAACAACTTTTTCAATAAGAAGAGCGTTTCATCTGATGAACCATCGTTAATATAAATAACTTCAAAATCCGCATACGGCAACGATTTCATACTTGCAATTGACGTTTCAATGATACTTTGTTCATTATAACAAGGAACAAGAATACTAATTCCCTTTTCCATCATAGATTGTTGCTGTATATTCTCTCCTGACCTGCGAAATAAAGGCAAACAATGAAATAAATGAACAAGAGGAAAAATGGTACATATACAAAATAACAAAATGATATATATATTCACGAAAAAACTCCTTTCCTATTATGAAAGAGGAAAGCAGCAATATGGAGTGTTAAGAAAAATGAGGAAAAAGATTCATAACATTTATCATAAGGTAGCTTAATATAAACTTCAAGCAAAACGGCGATTTAACGAAAATAAATTAAGATTCTTCCCATGTACCCCCACAAAATGAGCAATTCATTCGAATTGTATAGTAGGAAAATGATTTGAGGAATAGCAATATAGAGTGTTAAGAATAAAAATGAGGTTTAGTATATATACAGCCCTTGAATGTATTGAATAAAAGTAATACCCATTGTAAATTCTATTATATTAATATATTGAATATCATTTAACTAACAAAGATTATAACAGCTACTCTCCCCTATAAAACCACCTTTAATTTCATACCTTTTTAATGACAGTCTTTCTACACACAATTTTCAATCCTAGTATCAAAAACCATTTTTCACCAATCATTAAACAAAAAAGTACTATACTGGGTAACAAAAGAAAAAATGGGGGAAGACTTTTGAAACATTATCAAACGTTATTATTTGACGTAGATGATACACTATTGGATTTTGGTGTAGCAGAACGCGTAGCGCTGCGTTCGCTTTTCGAAGAGCAACAAATCCCCTTAACAGCTGAAATCGAGGCACATTATAAAGAAGTCAATCAAGGTCTTTGGAAGCCCTTTGAAGAAGGAAAACTAGATCGTGATGAGGTAGTAAATACTCGTTTTTCTATTTTATTCAAAAAATACGTCCAAGAGGTTGACGGAATCTTACTGGAACAGAACTATCGCAGCTACTTAGAAGAAGGAAATCAGCTTGTTAACGGAGCCTTTAAATTAATAACAAACTTACAAAAGCAATATAACTTATATATTGTTACGAATGGTGTTTCCAAAACACAGGATAAACGCTTACGTAATTCAGGATTACATCCACTATTTAAAGATATTTTTGTTTCAGAGGACACTGGCTTTCAAAAGCCAATGAAGGAATACTTTGATTATGTCTTTGCAAGAATTCCTAATTTCTCTCCAAAACAAGCATTAATTATCGGAGATTCCTTAAGCGCCGATATTAAAGGCGGACAGCTTGCTGGGCTAGACACATGTTGGTTCAATCCTGAGATGAAACCTAACAACACTGACATAAATCCAACTTATGAAATCCAAAAGCTTGATGAGCTTTACCATATTTTAAAAATGAGCTATTCATTAAAAAAACGCTATTCTCTCAACTAGAATAGCATTTTTTCTAAATGTAAGAATTCTTACAATAATGTAAGAAATTTGTTAGGCAATTCGATGTTTCCGCTTCTTGATTCCATGTAAGCTAACAATAAAGTGAAACTTCCATCAGAGGGGGATTCTTCATCCCCCTCTGATGGTTAGTTGAACCAATCGGGCTTTTACGGGCAGTTATCCCTCACCTAGCTTCTTCGCTTCTCTCAATCTTGAGGTGAGGGTTTTACTGCCCGTTAATGCGGGATAAAGCTAGAGGATATGACAAAGGAGCGGATTCTCATGAACGAAAATCAAGATTTATTATTCACCCAAATTGTTACTGGTTCTTGCTTAGGTGGCTTTGTATTATTATCTTGTATTGCTTGTTTTATAAAAATCGTTCATCAATTTTTCATGTAATAGCACTTATTTTTAACAACCGCTTAAAGGAGTTAGACACTGCAATGTTTACAAACTTTTATTCTTCGATAGTTAGTCATTTCAACAAAATGATAAAAAAGAAAACAGATTAAAAAGGATTACCTCTTATGAATACAAGGTAATCCTTTTAAGTTTCTATAAAGTAAAACTTCCATTCGGAGGTGCTTTTCCTTCGAATGGTTAGTTGAACCAATCGGGCTTTTACGGGCACCTAGCTTCTTCGCTTTTCTCTGAATCTCGAGGTGGAGGTCTTACTGCCCGTTAATGCGGGATAAATGCTTTACTTTATACCTTTTTAACAAATTCAGATTTTAATTTCATAGGTCCGAAACCATCAATTTTGCAATCAATATCATGGTCGCCATCAACTAAACGAATATTTTTTACTTTTGTACCGATTTTTACGACTAGTGAAGTTCCTTTTACTTTAAGGTCTTTGATTACTGTTACAGAATCACCATCGTTTAAAACATTTCCGTTCGCATCTTTAATAACCTTTTCATCTTCGCTACCTTCAGTTTCTAAGCTCCACTCATGTGCACATTCTGGGCAAACAAAAAGGACTCCATCTTCGTACGTGTATTCTGAATTACATTTTGGGCAATTTGGTAAATTCGACATAATTCCATTTCCTCCATCCGTTATTGTCATTCTAATATATAAGAATTGGATTTAATTTCCTTTTTATAAAAATATAGGTCGTCCTTATATACTTTTATATACTGCCATAGTCTTCTTATATTGACAACCTCTCTTCCAACTCCCCTTTACATGAATGTGTACACTTACTAAACCCCCATTTGAAAGAGCTTTACTATCCTTTAAATGACTTTATTGTCACTATACAAATTTATGTGCTCTTAAATTATTTTTGTTTCTTAAACATCTAAAATTACACTTAAAACAATGTGATTATATGAATTTTTTTAAAATATCACAAAAATAAAGGGGTACTTATCCATACCGCACTTTCCAATTTGCTTCTGAATACAATGAAGAAATCTGAAAGAAAGGAGAGAACATATGAGCAGCAAAGAAGAAAGGTGTGATAGAGAAAGATGTCGTAAAGAAAAATGCGATTGCGATAGAGAAAAGTGCCGCAAAGAAAAATGCGATTACGATAGAGAAAAGTGCTGTAAAGAAAAATGCGATTGCGATAGAGAAAAGTGCCGCAAAGAAAAATGCGATTGCGATAGAGAAAAGTGCCACAAAGAAAAATGTGACAGATGCTGTAAAGAAAAGTGAGAGTGTGATAGAGAAAAGTGCCGCAAGGAAAAATGTGACAGATGCCGTAAAGAAAAGTGCGATTGCGATAGAGAAAAGTGCCGCAAAGAAAAATGCGATTGCGATAGAGAAAAGTGCCACAAAGAAAAATGTGACAGATGCTGTAAAGAAAAGTGAGAGTGTGATAGAGAAAAGTGCCGCAAGGAAAAATGTGACAGATGCCGTAAAGAAAAGTGCGATTGCGATAGAGAAAAGTGCCGCAAGGAAAAATGTGACAGATGCCGTAAAGAAAAATGCGAGTGTGATAGAGATAGACGCCATAGAAAAAAAGACATTTGTCCACCTATTGGCTTTTGTCGAAAATGTTTCAGATCTAGGTGTGATTGTCACTGCCAAGAACAAGAGCAAGAGCAAGAACAAAATAATCGACAACGTACTGAGCAAGAAGGACCTGAACAAGAACAAAATAATCGACAAAATACTAGGCAAGAAGGACCTGAACAAGAACAGGATACTCAACAAAACGCTAAACAAGAAGGACCTGAACAAGACGTCGAACAAGAACAAGATACTCAACAAAACGCTAAGCAAGAAGGACCTGAACAAGACGTCGAACAAGAACAGGATACTCAACAAAATGCTAAACAAGAAGGACCTGAACAAGACGTCGAACAAGAACAAGATACTCTACAAAACGCTAAGCAAGAAGGACCTGAACAAGACGTCGAACAAGAACAGGATACTCAACAAAACGCTAAGCTAGAAGGACCTGAACAAGACGTCGAACAAGAACAGGATACTCAACAAAACGCTAAACAAGAAGGACCTGAACAAGAACAAAAACAAAATAATCGACAAAATGCTGAGCAAGAAGGACCTATTGTTGACCAAGAACAAAGGACAAACACAAAAGCAACATGAGCAACAAACACAAACATTAGGAGACCAGCTCCAAGCGCAAGGACAACAAACTATTCAGGGGCATACAAATGACTCCCCGTTAAACAATACCCAAACCATCTCCACAAATGTAGGTGGTGTTACCGTTAATGTGAATTTAGAATGCGAGTGCAATGAAAAGAAAAAAGATCGAAAACATAATCGAAAAAAATATGGTTGCAGCTTTGAAGACTGTGATTGTAAGTTTAAAGAACACGATTGCAGTGAAAAGAAAAAAGATCGAAAACATGATCGAAAAAAATGTGAGTGCAGCTTTGAAGACTGTGATTGTAAGTTTAAAGAATGTGAGTGCAATGAAAAGAAAAAAACTCGAAAACATAATCGAAAAAAATGTGGTTGCAGCTTTGAAGACTGTGATTGTAAGTTTAAAGAATGTGATTGTTGTACTGCATCTTTATCCGCATTATTGCGCATGATACAAAATGCCCAAACTACGATTCCTACCCCCGCAGATAAACAGATAAACATCTATGTAAATACAACGACTCCGCTAGAAAACCCGATTCCAAATCCGGTCATTACTAATGTAAATGATTGTGCAACTGTAACATTTAAAAAGGCACATCTAAATACACCAATTCTAAATACAACCTTACAAATAAATAAAATTACAGGTATTAGTGCCGTTAACAATCCAGTTTTTGATTTTCTACTTGCTACAACTAACAATTGCGACAGCATAAAAAAAGAAACTGAACACTGTGATTGTAAACGTAATTGTAAAAAATATTGTTCCCACACGGTGGGCACAGAATTAGAAGCAACTTCAAATTTCGGATTGAAAATAAACCTGCTCGTTGAAGGGTTTCCTTCCATCATTGACAATATCTTTGTATTAAAAGTATGCGATTGTCTTGCGTTTTTTGTAGATAATCTTACTACACCAACAACCATCTACGTATTTTCTATATGTTCTATTGTTGGTTTTACTGTTCCTCCACAAACTTTAGGATAAAAAAGAGAGTGATGGATATCTCCTATTCATCACTCTCTTTTTCCTTCGGAAGTATATTACGAATTTTCTTCTTACTGATTTCAGGTTTTTTCTCTGCATCTGCCTCTATTGATACAGAAATCGCATCCTCTTTTTTCTCCATTTGTTCTATGTCCATCCGAATTTGATCTTTTATATCCATAAGTATAGCTTGTAAGCCTTCCTCTGTTTGCTGTAAGATTTCCTGCTTATTTGCAATATCCATGTTACGAATGTTCCTTTTCATCTGTGATTTTTGTAATTTTAAACTCATTTTCAAATCACCTAAAACATCCTTGATAAGTGTAGAAATCTCCTTTTCTAATTTTTTCGCCTCTTTAGAAAGCGGATTGGATGGCGGATTCGTACTAGAGGTGAATACACTTGAATGTTGTGTATTACTTGACTGGTGTGTCTCACTTGAATGCTGTGTACCATTTGGTTGTTGTATATCACTTGACTGGTGTGTCTCACTTGATTCTTGTGTTCCCATCATTCACACCTCAATTCAAAATAGTTCTCAATGCCTAACATAATGTATGCAAGAGGTAAGAAATATGGAACTAGGAAAACAGCAGCACAAATGAGTCGAAAAATAAAGTGAAACTTTAATCAGTGGGGGGGTTCTTCATCCCCCACTGATTATTAGTTGAACCAATCGGACTCTTACTGCCCAAAAGTAGCAGGATAAAAACATTTAAATGCATATGCAAACAAATTCATTGCATCTTATATATATTATGTATACAGACATTATAAAACGTTTCATTTAGAGGTGAAAAAATGACTTCTAATAAAAAAAAGCTATACACTACTAACAAATCTGGCTATACGTATCAAAGTGATGATATTCATTATAATAGTCAATACTTTAGAGAGCACTTTCCAAATTTATGTGATAATCAAAATAATGATGCAAGATTACAAAATGGTACTAATCTACAAAACAACAATCAATTTGTAGACTCGCAAAATACAGTCATGGCTAAAATTTATACGACCACTTTAGCTAATACATTACAAAATGCAGTAGTGGTGTCAAAATCGATCACTCATCCGTCTAAAAAAATTGAAATCAGTGGTGGTGCACCCCTTATTAGCGCAAATGCCGCTGGACCTTCTCCAAGTGCGCACTTGATAGTTTCATTTAAAATAGCAGGTCTTGACGATAATATGACGACAACAGCTACTGCAAGCGCTGATGTAACTGCAGTATACGCTTGCATAAACAGGAGCGGAAACTTCCCTAACGATCTGAAAAAAGCTGTAGTAAGCGGACCCGTTAAAGCATCTGTGAGATTTACATCCGGAAAAATTGAGCAAGTTACTCGAACCCTTACAATATATTTACCTGCACTAACATTAGAATGCCCTCTAGGACAAGAAATGGTTCTTGTATCGGCTTCCTACACGAATGTTCAAGTTTCAGAACCCCATACCGGCACAGTATCTATTGAGGGAATATTCGAAAGAACAAATTTTGAGATATAACGGAAATGAAGTGAAACTTCCATCGGTGGGGATCTTACTGCCCACGAATAGCGGGATAAAAAGGGAGATAATCCAATTATAAAAACCACTGTATGTACAGTGGTTTTTATAATTGCGAAAGTACGATATCCATCTCTGTTTCACTCATTATTTTTTCTCATACACTTAAAATTTTCCACTCTTGTCCCTTTCGTTCTTCCTCGTACAGGCATATATTGAATTATCATGAATAAGGGGATGAGATTTCATGACGAATCAAAATTTTAAGACGAATGCACAATTTATTAATGCCAGTGCCGCTGGACCTTCTTCAAGCGGGAACCTGTTAGTTTCATTTCAAATAGCAGGTCTTGACGATAATGTGACGACAACGGTTATTGCAATGGCAGATGCACTGGCAGTATACGCTTGCATGAACAGAGATGGAAGCTTTTCTAGTAATACGAAGAGAACTGAAGTTAGTGGAACCCTTGAAGCATCAGGAGAATTTACCTCAGGAGGAAATGGACAAATTACTAGAATGCTTACGCTAAGTCCACCTGCAGCAACATTAGAATTCCCTGGAGGACAGATTATGGTTCTTGTATCAGTTCTCTACACAAATATTGAGATCTTCGAACCCGATGCAGGGGTGCAATTTACCCCGGGGACATTCGAAAGAACATTCTTCGAGATATAATAGAAACGAAAAAAATATCCATTTCACTACCGATATCAGTGATTATGTAGAAAAAGAGACTCTTTAAGGTCTCTTTTGTTATTTTTCCGTACTCTGTGCATAGAAAAAACACCTCTGACAGTAATTTGTCAAAGGTATTAGCAAATTATTTATATTAACCAAGACGGCCATTGTTGATTTGGAGATATTTCTATTTAAAGCATTAACTAAGGTATTTACGTATTTCACACTTACGATAAGAACCTCGAACCCGCCAAAGTTCATTTTACCGCCTAACTTAACCTAAAAAAAATTGAACTAACTTCATTCCACCCCATACACCAATGATTCCCATGATTGCTGAGAAAACCGGGGGTGCAGGAATCGGGAGTTTTAACAGAGTAAATATGATTCCTACGATTAATCCTGCGAAAGTTGACATTATGATTTCATGCATGTTACCTTCCTCCTGTTTGTTTCATGTGCTGTTTTTCTCTAATTTATAAATCATATATTGAACCCAAATAATCGCTAACACAGCTTGTATTAGCATTCCCTAAAATAGGATATTTTTCATACGTGTTGAGTTATTATTAAAAAAAGGATAGAACAGGCAGTATGTAACTGCTTGCATCTATCCTTTTCTTTCCCTTTATATAAAGTGAAACTTCCATCAGTGGGGGTTTTCTTCATCCCCCACTGATGGAAAGCTCTCACCAATCGGGCTTTTGCGGGCAGTTGTCCCCCACCTATCTTACTCGTTTCTTTCTTCATCTTGAGGTGGGTATCTTACTGCCCGTTAATACGGGATAAACCTCTTCAATAATTTCCTAACTCAGATTCAGGACTCTGAATGATCACCGGATTTTTAGCTGGATCTAGCCACTTCAATATAGAAATAACGTCTTGCTGATCCGTACCAGTACAACCATTTGTATACATATCAGAAACATGGAAGAAGATTGCACTTCCGGCACCTGGAATTCTGTCTGTATTATAGTTAATGACAAATCCATAATTATAAGCAGATATATCCATCCTTTCAGCACTGTTCCATTGTCCCTGCGTCGCACTGCGAGACTGCCACGTGTTATAGAGAGCACTGTTCGAATCATCAACCCAAACGTCATCCGACGTAATTTGACGGAATGGTAATTTTGTACCTGGGTTGCCATAACGACCAAATGCCGTACCAATAGAATATTTTCCCCTCGGCGACTGCACAACATTCTCACTCATTTTCGATGCAAATCCATCCCGGCCAATATGCCCATTAATATCTAACAGCTGCTTCCAAGCACCATTTACACGTTCAAACGTACGAATACGTGCTAAGTTTGTTCCGTAACCATTCGTTGTAACTACAATTAATTGGTTATTATCATCAACTGTATGGAAACTATCTGCAAGTGTGATTCCACCTAGGCTAACCGCTCGGCTATCGAGCCATCCAGTGCGGCCGTTTTGCTCAATTTGGTACCACGTCACCCCGTTATAGGTTGCAGATTGTAATAAATTCAAGTTTTGATGTACAAAATCCGCTGCAGAACCAACATAATTAGCATGCTGCATTCCATAAGGCTTCGTCCAGACCGCATTACCTGCTGCATTGCTCACATGTCCAACTTTGTTTAAAGGTTGAATATTCGTTGCACTAGAAATTGCATTTACATCAATCCAACCTTCTTCGTGACCATCTACTTTAAAATAATACCAATGCACCCCATCTTTATCTAAGCTGCGGGTAATCTGAATCGGACGACTATCATAATTATTTGCAAAACCAACAAAGGATGCACCATTTTCACCATAAGGTGCACTCCATACTGCATGACCATCCGTATCTCCAACAAGTGCGATTCGATTTTCATCTTTTATATTCGATATCGTTTTCGTAAATACTCTCGCATCTACCCAACCCAATACTTTGTTGTCTACCATAATTTTATCCCACGTAACCGTTCCTTTCGTGGCACTTTGTACAACCTGTACGTTTTGATAGCTATAACTATTGGTAGAATCAACCCAACTTGCGCCATATTCGCCGTAAGGAGCGCTCCATATTCCGTCTCCTTTCGTAGAAAGACCCATTACAGCAGAGTAATTTTCATCTTTTACATTCTGTAAATCTGAAACTGCCTTCTCTCCATCAATCCAACCTAGCAGTTTGCCATCTTTCATCACATGATACCATGTTACATTCCCTCGCGTTACAGTCTTCACCACTTGAACTGTTTGATAGGCATAATCATTGGTGCTTCCAATATACTTAGCACCTGTGACCCCATAAGGCGTTGTCCATATACCATTGTTATAAGTACTTCCGATTGTAACCGTAAAATTGGCATCTTTTGCTTCCCCAGCATTATCTAACGCCTTTTGATCTATCCAGCCGATTACCTTGCCATCTACGCTAAATTTATACCACTGCACACCGCCATATGTAGCACTTTCTACCAACTGAATATCTTGGTAAGCGTAAAGATCCGTTGAACCTAAATAATTCGCACCCGATACACCGTATGGCATCGACCATACACCATTGACTGCCGTTGCCCCCATCACAGCAGTCTGATTAATCGTTTGGATATTTTTCAAATCACTTAGCGCGCGGCTATCAAGCCATCCGATTACTTGACCATTTATACTAAATTGATACCATACCACATCATTTACAATCATCTTCTGAACTAGCTGAATCTCTTTACCCGAATAATCATTCGTAGACCCTACATAACTAGCACCCGTTAATCCATAAGGAAGCGTCCAAATGGAATTTCCTTTCGTCCATGCCACGATTTGATTCTCTTGTACGCTAGTCGCAGGAGGATTATCCGCTGCTTGAACTGGAAGTGCAAAAAGTAGTAAAGCTCCTCCTATCAGCACAAAATTTCGATACAATCTGGAATACAACTTCTTATTTTGCAAACTCTGCTCCCCCCGAATGTCTTTCCTATATGTATGGAAGTTTTTTCTCCTATTCTATCATTATCCATACAAAAGGAGGAAGAGGTATCATCTCGCTTCGAACAAAATTCAGCAACACCGACTTCAACATAAAGACTTGCACTGTATATACGCTTATAACATATACTGAATTTGAATCTGCCGTAAGCAAATATGTCCCACTGTTTTATCTCCTTATTTATAAAGGAGGAGTCAATATGGGTTTTGGAGCTGGTTGTGGTTGTTTTGGAGGCGGATTCGCCTTATTAATTGTGTTATTCATCCTGTTAATTATAATTGGATGTAGCTGTTTTTGAGGCGGATTCGGCTGCTAGAAAAAACCAACCAACAATACCTAAAATAAAGAGTCCTATTTATAATAGGACTCTTTATTTTGTTCAATTTTATTTTTTTGCAACCTTTCAGCATTTTATCTATTGTTGATGACAATGGGAAAATCTAAGCTCTTAGGTTGATGAGCATGTATGGGGCTCCCTAAAATTACACTTTGATAAGTTTAGCTTCATAGACATAGGAATAACCCGAAATTATATGAATGGATAAAGGGTATTCCCTATCCAGAATGCTTTTTAGTGATGTTTAATTTGAGGATACGATATACCGATAGGAACGAAAAAGAGCTTTAGTATGCCCGATATACAACTCCATTTTTCGGGAAAATTTGACATCCATATTATGTGTATTGTTTAATATGAAAATTAAAAGAAATTACAGTTTAATTGTTTGAGCACTTTTTACATCAGCAAACCATTGCCCAAGTACATGATTATATGGAAGAAAATAAATCCTCAAAGGAGTATAGAACTATTTCTAATAAAGTGAAGTTTCTATTAGTAGAGCCCCCACTGATAGTTAGCACACCTAATCGGGCATATACAAACAGTAAGACCCCCACCTCGATTTTCTTTGAATCTCGAGATAGGGGTCTTACTGTGCCGCGGAGTAAATCAATCTTTCTTCAAATCCCTTAAATTAGAGAGATATAAAGCAACAACTAAAATGAGAATAGAGCCTGCATACAATAATGTTTCAAATGGTTCTTCATGAGAAACAATAATTAATCGAATTAAGGCTGTAATTCCTATGTAAATAAAATAACGCAACGGAAAATGATAATTCGATTTGAAATATTTAATAATCAATGCAATAAACTCAAAATATAAAAAGTAAACAATAATGCTTTCAACTAGTTTATACGGTGTGTATTTTTTTGATGAAAATACGTACTGTATAAATGTGAATGTTTCATTGATTAAAAAGATAGATAGAACAAGGGATAATATAATAAGAGCTATATTTAATATCCACTGTAAAATATTAGCAATGTAATAATCGACTTTAGATCTTTGCATTTCATCTAGCACTCCTCTCTATATGTAAATTATGCTAATACATTATAGCAAAACTGCTTCACTATACAAAAGGTGACAATTTATTAATTACTATACACAATTAATAAAATATGAATTGTACAATTGTTTAACTAACAACTCTTCCTTACAATTTTAAGAATCATAAGCTCGCCAAAAATGCATCCTATTATATCAAGACTTGGATAGAAAAGATAAAATGAAACTTTAATCAGCCCTCCCCAATCGGGCTTTTACGGGCAGTTTATCTCCCGCCTAACTTCTTTACTTTCACTGAATTTTGAGGTAGGAATATTACTGCCCACGAATAGCGGGATAAAAATCATCACCATATCTCAAAAAAGAAATTAAAGTAATTATTGTAATAAATGTTCACCAAAAACTAATGTATAATAATGTGAATGATTTACAACTTTTTAAAGGGTTGTATGAAGATGATTTTTTGGAATATACCTTTGTATCATTAGCGAGAGGGGGAAATTATGTGAACTTTAATGTAAATGAAGCTGTTGAGATTCTTGATCGTACACCACAAACATTGGAGTATTTTTTGTCTGGTTTATCTGATGGATGGTTGCACTGCAATGAAGGGGAAGGAACATGGAATGTCTCTGAAGTGATTGAACACCTCATTGAGGGGGAGAAAAACAATTGGATACCGCGGCTAGAATTTATTCTCCAGGAAGGTGAAAGTAAACCTTTCCCTCATTTTGATCGTTTTTCCCACTTAAACAATAAATCTCAAGGATCTATTGAAGAAAAATTATTTGAGTTTAAAACAATTAGAAAACATAACATAACCAAACTTACATCACTTATTGATTCTGAATTACAGCTTGAATTGACGGGATACCATCCTGCATTTGGTGTAGTGAAGGTAAGAGAATTGATTTCAACATGGGTTGTTCATGATTTAACACATATTTCTCAAATCGTTCGTGTTATGTCTGAAAGGTACAAAGAAGACGTTGGCCCATGGGATGCATATTTAAGTATATTAAAAAAGAAATAACAAAAATCATCGATTCCTGATACATTTCCATTAAAAATTGATTCAATTCTTTCGTGCGAAAAATAAGATTTCCTTCATCAAAGACACCTTCAGCAACGCTGCGAAAAAACGCTCCATCCCATGCTCTAATACATTCCCTCATACTCTTAACAGCGAAGAATCGTTCGAAATCATTCTACCAATATTACTGCCCGTTGATGCGTGATAAATCGTATTCTGTTCCTCACGTTCCATGAAGAAAGAGAAAAGGGGCATTAAAATTTTGCCCCTTTTGTTAATCTAGAACAGGAGTGTGATCAATCCACTGAATAAATTGTTGTAAATAACGCTGAAGATATCGCTTTGTTTTTTCGTCAGTAAGCACTTTTTGATCGGAATCAATCTTTTCATGTACTTGCGAAATCAGCATTTTTTGAAATGGAAGAACATGAACTTGCATGGCTTCTAGTATTTGTCTGATTTGCATTTGAGCAAAGGCGGTACCTAATCCGCCAGGAGTTGCTCCAATTAAGCCAACTGGCTTTCTACTAAGAACGGAGGATTTCGAAGGTCTTGATGCCCAGTCCAACGCATTTTTTAACGCACCTGGAATGCCGGAATTGTACTCTGGACTAACGATAATAATACCGTCAACTTCTTGAATAGATGACTTAAATGATGTTACTACTTCTGGATCTCCGCCTACTTCTAAATCTTCGTTAAATAGAGGAAGCTCTTTTATCTCTATCCAACGAAATTGGACAAAATCACTCATATCTGTCAATGATTGAGCAATGATTCGATTATAAGAATTTTTTCTTAAACTGCCGCAAATAAGGCCAATCGTTCTAGTCATTTAAATTACCCTCCTTGTTCGAAGTTACCTTTCATGATACTATACTCTATCAAATATGGGAAGGAGTGCTAAAAATGGAAGAAAAAAAGGTTACATGGTTAGAACTTTTTTATGACCTGTTATTTGTAGCAGCAGTTGCAACTACTACTCAAGTTCTAGTTCATGTTGAAAAAGGGTATATTCATCCAGAATATTTATTAAAGTTTGCTCTCATGTTTATCCCGATATGGTGGTCTTGGACTGGACAAACAATGTTTACGAATCGGTATGGGCAAGATTTTTTACATCAACGTATATTTATGATTCTTCAAATGTTGTTTGTTCTTATTATGACATCCAGCTTATCGGTAAATTTTGATCAATACTACCTCTCCTTTCTTATTGGTTATATTGGATTAAGAGCACTAACAGCTATCCAATATCTTGTTGTTCAAAAGATAGAAGAAGGTAATCGAAAAAAGGTGGCTCGCTTTTTAGGAAGAGGTTTTTGGCTTGGAATCATAATCTCATTTTCTTCTCTCTTTTTTGATTCATGGATTCGATACGCCTTGTTATATGCAGGAATTATTGTGGATATTATTGTACCTATTTTCGGACGCAAGTATTTGGTGAAAGCACCACCCAATACAGCTCATTTATTAGAACGGTTTGCTTTATTGACATTAATCCTTTTTGGAGAATCGGTCGTCAGCACCGTTTCTGTGCTGCAGCCGCAAAAAGGGGATTGGCATTCAATCTCATTTTCGTTTATTTCATTTATCCTTATTATTTCTATGTGGTGGCAGTATTTTGATAATGTAGAAAAGAAAGTAGATAAATCAATCCAAACAGCCGGCCAAATCATTATTTACGGTCATTTGTTTATTCTAATGTCTTTAAGCATGATTGCTGCATCTATCAAGCTGCTGTTTTTACAAGAGGTTCGTTATTTGTTTATCATGTATTTTGTATTCGGTTCTGTATTACTCTATTTCATTGCAACTTCTATTGTTTTTCATCAATACAGATATGAAAAACATCGTTTGAAATATTATCATTTAGGGCTATTTTTAGCGATTTTAGCCATCTTTTTTATTATTAATTTAATAGTAGTAGTTCCGAACATTGTCATAATAGGAGAATTAACCTTGTTCTTTATCATCTATGCTAAATTAACAACGACTTAATAAGATTCTGAAGTTTTTATGAGGTTCATGAGGGAAAGGAAAATTTATTTGGATAATCATATTTAAAGGGAAAAACAATGCAACTTTATTACAAATGATTAAACTTTTCTTTAAAGATGCAAATACACATTCTCTCCCCACAACCCTTCCTTACAAATTTAAGATATAACACTTTGCCGTAAACTAAAAGAAGCATAAGTTGGCCAAAACGGCCATCTTATGCTTCTTGTTACACACAATGTGACTTTACCCATAAAATTGCCGCTAAAGGAAGCATAACTTTGCCGGAAATCACATGTTTTTGAAGAGATTTAGTTGATTATTCGAGGAAAAAGGAAGCATAACTTTGCCGTGGATTAATTATTAACCCATAAGCTTGCCGTGAATGCTGTTGGTTTGTAATAAAGTTTGATCATTTTTCTACCTGTGTTTGCTCAACAATCGCGCCCTATTCCAGAATTACTCAGGTCGTTGAAAACCTTATTACATTAGCACTCTTTTAATTGAAGAATTTTTATAAAAATATACAAGACCCCAAGACGAGTAATCATGAAGTTTGGGGCATGAATAGGTAAAGTCCATAATCTTGCATCACGGAGGTGTGTCCCATTTGCCGTAACATGGTAGCTATATTCCCACGATGATAAGATCCGTGAGTGACAACATGTAGCACCAATTCAGAAACAGAAGTTTCAAGCAACCCAGCATAGGGGTTATCAACTACAATCACCTTGTCGATATCTTCTTGACTGTTTAGAAGTGCTTTGTAACGTTCAGATAAGTCTAAAAAGATCTTTTTCATTTCCTCAATACTTTTTGTTTCCGCCTGTTCTCTTAACTGATCTTCATGCGCCAATGCTTCATCCATGCTTTTACCTGAAATAATGTCAAACCATGTGTAATCTGAGGCATAAATGTGAGACAACACCTTTGATATTGAAGAAAAACCTGTTTGAATTTCCTTATGATAAATGTCTTGCGGAAGTTCTTTTAAACGATCAATTATAACTCCATTTGCCCATGCGTGGTAGTCGTACATTTTTAATGTGGGATACGTCATTTTAAATTCCCTCCTTTTTTCATTATCTTTTATTTTTTAATTGATACCTAATGATAAATAACTTACTTACAAATTTTGGAGGTAAATATAATTATTCTGCTTTAATTACAAAAATCCTTTTACAACTTAACTGCAGTTAGCTGATAAGCCTTATTTCATTAAATGGCCCTTTAGTGGAGTAACTTTATTGCTACTCAACAGTTCCTTAATCCGCCTTTCAGTTCAGATCTTCTTTTCACTATAAAAACATCCCTTTAGATAAACAGATCCAAAGGGACAAAACATCGCAATTTTTTTATAAACGTCTCGACTTTATTCAAAACATCACGTCTTTTTTATAAACACCGTGACTTTATTTAAAGCGACATTAAAAATATTCTTCAAATCCTGGAAGCATAAGTTTGCCGCAAACAAAAAGAACCATAAGCTTGCCGTTCCGGCAAACTTATGGTTCATATCACACACAAAATAAAAAAACCACCAAATATGTATTGGTGGAGACGGTGGGAGTCGAACCCACGTCCAAAAGTATCGGCACTTAAGCTTCTACGAGTGTAGTCGATATATTAGCATTTCGCAAATTCTTCGGCCTATCGACAGGCTTCCGAATTGCTAGTCTGGTTGTTCTCTTCCTTTGTCCTCAGACGGTGAACTCCGGCGTAGCCCACTTAGAGTGAGTCCGCTACCCTACCACATGGGCGATGGAGGGGCGAACCGCTAAAAGCTGTTATTAAGCAGCTAAAGCGAAGTTGTTTTGTTGTTTGCCAGTTATAGGCTTTGACGTTTTAACGAGGCCGATCCCCTCGACTCGCAACCTAAGCTCGAACTACCCCTGTCGAATCCGTAACGTCCCCATATAAGAAATGGAGCATACGAAGTATATTCGTGATAGCTGCTATTGAGCTGTTTTTCAATGTTCAACTGGCCTTACATTTGTTATTATAGCATACGTTCGCTATTTTGCAATTGTAAATTTTTGTATTATGCTTTTTGACGATCACGGAATGCACGTGCAATTTCGCGCTTTGCTTCCTTCTCTTTTAAATCGTGGCGCTTATCATATTGCTTTTTACCTTTACCTAAACCAAGTTCCATTTTCGCAAATCCATTTTTTAAATAAATTTTAAGCGGCACAAGCGTATAGCCTGTTTCTTTTGTATACCCAATAAGCTTTAAAATTTCTCTTTTATGAAGAAGTAACTTTCTTGTACGAAGCGGATCATGGTTAAAACGATTACCTTGTTCATATGGACTAATATGCATATTATGTACCCATACTTCACCATTTTGCACACGTGCAAAGGCATCTTTTAAGTTTACACGACCTGCACGAATTGCCTTAATTTCCGTTCCTTGAAGGACAAGACCTGCTTCGTATGTTTCTTCAATAAAATAATCATGATATGCTTTTTTATTTTGTGCGATGACTTTTCCTTGACCTTTTGGCATCTCGATTGACGCCTCCCTTCATTTTTACCATTGTAGCAAAATATGAAGAAAGAAGCCATATATGGCTTCTTTCTTACTTACGTTTTTTCTTTTTCTTCTTAAAGTTCGGTGCATTTTCAAAGAATGCCTTTTTCTTTTTAACACCATTTCGTTTTCCATTTCCATTTCGGTTTGACTCGTTGTCTTGTCCACCGCGATTATTTTCACGGCCGCCACGTTTTCTTCTATTTCCTTTTGGCTGCTCAATGACAACAGGACGATCTTTTCGTTGTCGCTTCACATTGCCTTTCATACCGACAATTTCAAAGTCAATCGCACGCTCATCTTTGTTTACATTCACAACGCGAATCGTAATTTCATCGCCAATACGGAAGACGTTTCCTGTACGTTCGCCAATCATCGCAAAATGATGTTCGTCATAACGATAATAATCATCCGTTAAATAGCTGACATGAACAAGACCTTCAATTGTATTTGGAAGCTCTACGAACAAACCGAAGTTTGTTACAGAACTAATCATACCATCGTATTCTTCACCAATTTTATCAAGCATGTACTCTGCTTTTTTCAGTTCATCCGTTTCACGCTCTGCTTCAACAGCACGGCGCTCCATGTTGGAAGAATGCTCGGCAATATCCGGTAAGTTTTCACGCCACTTCGCTTGTGTTTCACTATCGATTTTTCCGTTAATGAGATACGTGCGAATCAATCTGTGCACAATTAAATCTGGGTAACGGCGAATTGGTGATGTGAAATGTGTATAAAACTCTGTAGATAAACCAAAATGGCCGATACTCTCTGCATCATAACGAGCTTGCTTCATGGAACGAAGCATAACTGTCGAAATGACAATCTCTTCCGGCTGACCTTGTACCATTTCAAGAATTTGTTGAAGCGCACGCGGATGTACTTCGTTCCCACGACCTTTTACCGCATAACCGAAGTTTGTAATAAACTCAAAGAAACGCTCTAATTTATCTTCTTTTGGATCTTCGTGAACACGGTACATAAACGGTACGTTCATCCAGTGAAAATGCTCAGCGACTGTTTCGTTTGCTACAAGCATAAATTCCTCGATTAACTTCTCAGCTACAGAACGATCACGCAAAATCACATCAGTCGGCTTCCCTTCTTCATCCACTAGCACTTTTGCTTCTTTGAAGTCAAAATCAATTGCCCCGCGGCGCATACGCTTTTCACGTAAAATGGCAGCCAATTTCCCCATCTCTTGGAACATTGGTACTAACGGTTCATAACGAGCCATTAATTCTTCATCTTCATCGTCTAAAATTCGCTTCACATCTGAGTATGTCATGCGCTCCGTCGTTTTAATAACGCTTTGGAAAATTTCATGACTCACTACTTCCCCTTGATCATTAATTTCCATTTCACAAGATAATGTTAAACGATCTACTTTTGGATTTAATGAACAAATTCCGTTAGACAAACGATGCGGAATCATCGGAATTACGCGGTCTACAAGATAAATACTCGTTCCTCGTTCAGCTGCTTCGCGGTCAATTGCAGATCCTTCCGTAACATAATGACTTACATCCGCAATGTGTACACCGAGCTTGTAGTTACCATTCTCAAGCTTCGTTACTGTAACCGCATCATCTAAGTCTTTCGCATCCGCACCATCAATTGTAACAATTGTTTGGTCTCGTAAATCACGGCGCCCTTGTAAATCGTTCTCATCAATTGTTTCTGGTACACTGTTCGCATGCTCCATTACATCTGCCGGAAACGCAAGCGGTAAGTTATGCTTATGGATAACTGATAAAATATCAACGCCTGGGTCGTTTTTATGACCAAGAATTTGAATAACTTCTCCTTCTGCACTTAAACGATCTTGCGGATAGCTCGTAATTTTAACAACGACTTTATGTCCTTCTACTGCACCCATAGAAGCATTTTTTGGAACGAAAATATCGCTCGTCCATCGCTTATTGTCAGGGAGAACAAATCCAAAATTTTTCGATTCTGTATATGTACCAACTAATTCTTTTGTTCCGCGTTCTATAATCCGAACAATTGTCCCTTCCTTGCGTGAACCGCTTGATTCCGAACTAATACGTGCTAATACTGTATCACCGTGCAGTGCACCCTTTAATTCTGTTGGCGGAATAAAAATATCATCTAACCCTTTTTCCTCAGGTACGACAAACGCAAATCCACGGGCATGTCCAATTAGTTTACCGCGCACTAAGTTCATCTTTTCTGGAAGACCATAGCGGTTACTTCTTGTTCGAACAACAAGCCCTTTTTCCTCCATAATGACAAGTGCTTTCACAAACTCTTTAAAATCCGCTGCATCTTCAATGCCAAATGCTTCTTCTAATTCTTGCACAGTAAGCGGCTTATATGCTTCTTCTTTCATAAACGATAACAATTTATCGATGTTTGCTTGAATGATTTCTTCCAAGTACAAAAACCTCCTTTTAAATCCTCGTATTCTATAGTCTATCCGAAAACATAACCATGTATAAATGATGTTTTTTTATGTAAAAAAGAGGCAACTAGATCTTACCAATCTAGTTGCTCCAAGAAGTTATATACATCTTCGTGCAGCTCATCACGCTGTTTATCCAGCGTAATTACATGCGTGGAATCTTCGTACCATTTCATTTCTTTTAAATTTGACTCTACACCGTTATAAATAATGTTTGCGCTATCTGTATTAATCATTTCATCATGACGTGCTTGAACGACAAACGTCGGTGCATAAATCATATCAATGTTATTGCGTACATCACGAATTAAACCTTGCAGTGCTTTTAATGTGTTCATCGGTGTTTGTTTGAATTCAAACATCTCTGCTTCAATTTGCTCTGGTGATTTACGCTCACGTTTTTTATATTCGCGCGCATATGCTAATATACCTTGATACATGATTTCTTCACTCTTAATGTACATCGGTGCACACATTGGTACAACTCCAATAATCGGCATTGTATAAGCAAGTTTTAACGAAAAAACGCCGCCCAGTGATAAACCAACAGCTGCAATCTTTTCATATCCTTTATCTTTTAAATGTTGGTACGCTGCCATAACATCTTTCCACCAGTCTTCTGGACCTGTGTGTACAAGTTGCTCCGGCGGTACACCATGACCTTTATAAATCGGTGCATGACATGTATAACCTTTTGTCTCTAAATAACGTCCGAGCATACGAACATCTGCAGAGTTCCCTGTAAATCCATGTAATAGTAAAACTGCACGTTCTCCCGCTTCAAATGTAAACGGTTTTGGGGATGCTAGCTTCATTTTACGTTCTCCTTCTCTTCCTATAATGTAATCTTCATATATGGTCTATTTATAGTTTATCATAGTTTCTTTTCCATAATCTAATTAGAAACTTTTTTGCTTAAAGTAAAAAAAAGATTCAACCCGAAAAAGGCGAATCTTTTTATTTTATACTTGTAAGTACGTAACAGCAAATGTTAATACAAAAAATAGTATAGAAACAACAACTGTAATGCGGTTTAATATAGCTTCTATTCCGCGTGCTTTTTGCTTACCGAATAATTGCTCTGCTCCGCCGGAAATTGCACCGGATAAACCAGCACTCTTACTAGATTGCATTAATACAAGTACAATCAATAACAGTGATACAATAATAAGTAAAACTGATAAAAACGTATGCACTTTACATGCCTCCTAAAGTTTCGATTACTTTAAATGTATCATAAAATAATTGGAAAAGCGAGAGCGTCTCATGGACTCTCACTCACCGAATACTTCACCACGTTAAATAAAAAGCGCCGCAAACAATGGACCAAGTATACATGTTAAGATTGCTGTTAATGTCATTGTTACTGATCCAATTACACCTTCATGCTCATTATTTTTCATCGCACGCATAACGCCCATAATATGAGACGCACAGCCAAATCCAATTCCTTTTCCAACAGAATTTGTCACTCTGCTCCATTTTAATAAAATAGGACCAGAAATGGTTCCAGATATTCCTGCAACTACTACGAAAGCTGCAGTTAAAGATGGTACACCACCAACTTCTTGTGACACACTCATGGCTACTGGCATTGTTACTGACTTTGGTAAGGAAGATAAAATTAAGCTTTTATCCGTTCCCATAATTGTGGCAATTATCATATCACTTGCAATCGCAACTATCGTTCCCACCAATACACCACCAGCAATTGGTACAACATACTTCTTCAAAACGCCGCGTTGTTTATATAGAGGGATTGCAAATGCTACCACACCAGGACCAAGCAATTGCGAAATCCAGCCCCCGCCGCTTTGCATGTATTGTTGATATGGTATATCAAATACGACTAACAACAAGATCATTAAAGCTGTTGCGACAAGCATTGGAACTGTAAACGGTGTTGGAATCCATTGATAAATCTTCTTTGACAGTTGATACATTAAAGCTGTTATAATAATCCAACCAATTCCGATGACTATACTCATTGTGTCTCTTTTTCCTTTCTAGTCGCAAGATATTGTCCTGTATGTCCTGCTACAATAATAATTAAAAACGTACTCGCGATAATAGTAATACACAGCGAAATACCTTTATTCATAAAAAAAGAACCATAATTCATTAAACCAATGGTTGCAGGAATTAATAAAAATGGCATAAGAGCCATCAATGTTTCTGCTCCTAATTCAAACCATTTTACTGGAAGGACTTTTAAACCAAGCAATATGAGCAACAAGAACATCCCTATTAAATTCCCTGGAATTGGGATGTGCAGCGCTTCTTGGATCCACGTGCCAATCATATTAAACACGTAAAGTGCTGCTACTTGGACAATAATTTTTGTGAATTTCATCTGTCTATCATCCTTCATTATACGATTCTTTATACTTTCTATATTTATCATAGTATAAATTGTAAAAACCCGCAATTTCCCGAATTGACAAGCAAAACCGACCATGGTATGCGCTTACAATGGTATTTTTACTGTATTTGTAAACGTAATTAGGAATGAAATGAACTTATCGTAGCATAAAGTTTATATTTTCAGACTTTTCGAGAGGATACTAGAGGTGAGAATTTGACCGTAAATAGCAGGATAAAGTGAAACTTCCATCAGTGGGGGTTTTCTTCATCCCCCACTGATGGTTAGTTGAACCAATCGGGCTTTTACGGACAGTTATTCCCCACCTATCTTCTTTGCTTCTCTCTCAATCTTGAGGTGGGGGCTTACTGCCCGTTAATGCGGGGGAAAAATAAAACCGGCCGTGATTTCTCACGGCCGGTTTTTATATTCTACAATTATTTTTTAAGGTTGTAGAAAGATTTTAAACCATCGTAAACAGCGATTTCGCCTAGTTCGTCTTCGATGCGTAATAATTGGTTGTATTTCGCAATACGGTCAGTACGGCTCATAGAACCAGTTTTGATTTGGCCAGCGTTAGTTGCAACTGCGATGTCAGCGATTGTAGCATCTTCAGTTTCACCAGAACGGTGAGATACAACTGCTGTGTAACCAGCACGTTTAGCCATTTCGATTGCTTCGAAAGTCTCAGTTAAAGTACCGATTTGGTTAACTTTAATTAAGATTGAGTTAGAGATACCTTTTTCGATACCTTCAGCAAGTTTTTGAGTGTTAGTTACGAATAAGTCGTCACCAACTAATTGAACTTTTTTACCAAGACGGTCAGTTAATAACTTGTGGCCATCCCAGTCGTTTTCGTCTAAACCATCTTCGATAGAGATGATTGGGAAGTTCTTGCAAAGATCTTCGTAGAAATCAACCATTTCTGCAGAAGTCATGCTGCGACCTTCACCTGTAAGATCATATTTACCAGTTTCTTTGTTGTAGAACTCAGAAGAAGCAACGTCCATTCCTAAGAATACGTTTTCGCCAGCTTTGTAACCAGCTTTTTCGATTGCTTCGATGATTACTTCTAATGCTTCACGGTTAGAACCAAGGTTTGGAGCGAATCCACCTTCGTCACCTACTGCTGTGTTAAGACCTTTGTCATGTAATACAGCTTTTAATGCATGGAATACTTCAGCACCCATACGGATTGCTTCTTTGAATGTTGGAGCACCAACTGGTAAGATCATGAACTCTTGGAAGTCTACGTTGTTGTCAGCGTGAGAACCACCGTTGATGATGTTCATCATTGGAGTTGGTAATTGTTTTGCATTGAATCCACCAAGGTAACGGTATAATGGAAGACCTACATAGTCAGCTGCTGCGTGAGCTACTGCCATAGATACACCAAGGATAGCGTTAGCGCCTAATTTACCTTTGTTTGGAGTGCCGTCTAATTCGATCATAGCACGGTCGATTCCAGCTTGGTCAGTTACATCGAAACCAACGATTTCTGGAGCGATAACTTCGTTTACGTTATTTACTGCGTTAAGAACACCTTTACCAAGGTAACGAGATTTGTCACCGTCACGTAATTCTACTGCTTCGTATTCACCAGTAGATGCACCACTTGGTACTAATGCGCGTCCGAATGCGCCGCTTTCTGTGTATACTTCTACTTCTACAGTTGGGTTACCACGAGAGTCTAAAACTTCACGAGCATAAATATCTAAAATTGCTGGCATATTATTTCTCTCCTTTTATATGTGTAATTATTTAATAATTGTTTTACCTGTCATTTCTTTTGGCTGTTCAACACCAAGAAGTGTAAGCATTGTTGGTGCGATATCTCCCAAAATACCGCCTTCACGAAGCTCAATATCTTCTTTTGTAACGATGAAAGGAACCGGGTTCGTTGTATGAGCTGTCATCGGTGTGCCTTCTGGAGTTAATTCCTCGTCAGCATTACCATGGTCAGCAGTAATAAGTGCTACACCATCTTTTGCAAGAATTGCTTCTACAACTTTTCCTAAACATTCGTCAGTTGCTTCTACTGCTTTAATTGTTGGTTCCATCATCCCAGAATGGCCAACCATATCACAGTTTGCAAAGTTTAGAATGATAACATCGTGTCTGTCATTCTCAATTTCATTTACAAGAGCATCTGTTACTTCATAAATGCTCATTTCTGGTTTCAAGTCGTATGTTGCGACTTTTGGTGAGTTAATTAAGATACGCTCTTCTCCTGGGAATTCAGCCTCACGACCACCGCTAAAGAAGAATGTAACGTGCGGATACTTTTCAGTTTCCGCAATGCGAAGTTGTTTTAATCCCGCTTGTGAAACAACTTCACCTAACGTATTATCCAAGTTCATTGGCTTGAATGCTACATAACCTTTTACCGTTTCACTAAAGTGTGTCATACAAACGAATTCTGGAATGTGAGGTACTTTTTCACCACGATCGAACTCACGGAAGTCTTCGTTTGTAAATACACGAGCAATTTGAATTGCACGGTCTGGACGGAAGTTGTAGAAGATGATTGCATCATCATCATTGATTGTTGCAACTGGCGTTTCATCTTCATTTACCATTACAGACGGCAATACGAATTCATCGTAGATACCATTTGCGTATGAGTCATCCACACACTCATATGCTGTTTTGTAAGTAGGGCCTTCGCCGTTCACCATGGCACGGTAACATTTTTCAACGCGATCCCAACGCTTGTCACGGTCCATGGAGTAATAACGACCGGAGATTGTCGCGAACTGTCCTACTCCTGTTTCTTTTATCACTTCATTTGTTGCATCGATATAACCTTTTGCTGTTTGCGGACCAACATCGCGGCCATCTAAGAACGCATGGATATATACTTTCTCCACGCCTTCTTTTGCAGCTAAGCGAAGAAGAGCAAACATATGGTCAATGTGACTATGCACACCGCCATCAGAAAGTAAGCCGAATAAATGAAGGGCTGTACCTTTTTCCTTCACGTGTTTCATTGCATTTTGAATCGTTTCGTTCTGATCGAACTCACCTTCACGAATTGCAACGTTTACACGCGTTAAGCTTTGGTATACAACGCGGCCGGCACCAATATTTAAGTGACCTACCTCAGAGTTACCCATTTGACCTTCTGGAAGGCCTACCGCCTCACCGCACGCTGTTAGTGTTGTGTGAGGGAACTTGTTCCAGTAGCCGTCGAAATTAGGTTTCTTAGCTTGTGCTACAGCATTCCCGTAAGTTTCTTCACGTAGTCCAAAACCATCAAGAATGATTAAAGCTGTTGGCTTTCTCATTTTACCGCCTCCAAAAGACCTAAGAAGGACGCAGGCTCTAAGCTTGCACCGCCAACTAAAGCACCATCGATATCAGATTGTGCCATATATTCTTTAATGTTTTCAGGTTTTACGCTGCCGCCGTATTGAATACGAACTGCTTCTGCAGCTGCCGGAGAAACAGCTTCAGCAACAACTTTACGGATGTGCGCACATACTTCGTTTGCATCTTGTGCAGAAGAAGATTTACCTGTACCGATTGCCCAAATTGGCTCATATGCGATAACAGTTGCTTTCACTTGCTCTTCTGTTAAACCTGCAAGTGCCTTAGTCACTTGACCTGCTACAAGATCAAATGTTTTTCCGCTTTCGCGTTCTTCTAACGTTTCACCACAGCAAACGATTGGTGTTAAACCGTGCTCAAATGCTGCTAACGTCTTTTTGTTTACTGTTTCGTTTGTTTCAGCAAACATTTCACGACGCTCAGAGTGGCCAAGTACTACGTAGCTCACCTTTAAGTCGCTAAGTGCTACTGGGCTAATTTCGCCAGTGAATGCACCATTTTTTTCGAAGTGCATGTTTTGTGCACCTACTTGTAAGTCAGTTCCTTCTGAAGCTGCTACAAGACGCTCTAAGAAAAGAGCTGGCGAGCAAACAACCGCATCAACAGCTGTAGCTGCTGGGATTTGACCTTTTACTTCCTCTACGAAGCTAACTGCTTCAGATAGAGTTTTATTCATTTTCCAGTTACCTGCGATAATTGGTTTACGCATGCTTTGCACCGTCCTTTTTCTTGGCTGATGATTATTTGTCGTTAAGACAAACTACACCTGGAAGCTCTTTGCCTTCCATAAATTCTAATGACGCACCGCCGCCAGTAGAAATGTGGCTCATTTTATCAGCCATACCGAATTTTTCAACAGCTGCTGCAGAGTCACCACCGCCGATAACAGAGTATGTACCTTCTGCATCTGCTAATGCTTGTCCTACTGCTTTTGTACCTTCTGCAAATGGAGCCATTTCGAACACGCCCATTGGCCCGTTCCATACAACAAGCTTAGAGTTTTTAATTACATCTGCATAAATTGCACTTGTTTTTGGTCCAATATCCAATCCTTCCCAATCAGCAGGGATAGAATCGATATCTACCACTTGTCGGTTTGCAGTTTCAGAGAAGTCATCTGCAATGACGCAATCAACTGGCATGTAGAAGTTTACGCCTTTTTCTTTTGCAAGCTGCATAAACTCTTTTGCTAGTTCAATTTTGTCATCTTCACATAGAGACTGTCCGATTTCATGACCTGATGCTTTTACAAATGTATAAGCTAGTCCACCGCCAATGATTAAGTTATCAACTTTATCAAGTAGATGACGAATTACACCGATTTTATCTTTTACTTTCGCACCACCGATGATTGCTGTAAATGGACGCTCTGGATTAGAAAGTGCTTTCCCTAGTACTTCTAATTCTTTTTCCATTAAGAAACCTGATACTGCTGGTAAGTAATCTGCAATACCTGCAGTAGAAGCGTGAGCACGGTGAGCTGCACCGAATGCATCATTTACGAAGATATCAGCAAGAGCTGCAAATTCTTTCGCAAGTTCTGCATCGTTCTTTTCTTCGCCCGCATAGAAACGCACGTTTTCAAGAACTAATACGTCGCCTTCGTTCATTGCTGCAACCATTTCTTGTACAGCAGGTCCGAATGCTTCGTCCGCTTTTTTCACGTCTTTACCAAGAAGTTCACCTAAACGTGCTGCTACTGGAGTTAGACGCATTTCTTCTACTACTTGTCCTTTTGGACGACCTAAATGGCTTGCTAAAATCACTTTCGCACCTTGCTCTACTAAATATTGAATTGTAGGAAGAGCTGCGCGAATACGAGTCTCGTCTGTAATTTTGCCTTCTTTCATAGGTACGTTGAAGTCAACACGGCAAAATACTCGTTTCCCCTTTAAATCTACGTCACGAATTGATTTTTTGTTCATTGGATTTCCCTCCGACTAGTTAGGATTGACAAAACCCATTCAAAAGCTTATCACATTTGCTTAGAAAACGAAAGAAGGGAGAGGGAACAAACCCTCTCCCTCGTTTTGTCATTAATTACGGATAAACTTATGAATTAAAGACCTTTAGAAGCGATATAGTCTACTAAGTCAACTACACGGTTAGAGTAACCAGTTTCGTTATCGTACCAAGAAAGTACTTTAACCATGTTGCCTTCCATAGTCATTGTAGATAATGCATCAATTGTAGAAGAGTTTGTGCATCCGTTATAGTCGATAGATACTAATGGCTCTTCGCTGTATCCAAGGATACCTTTTAATTCGCCTTCAGCTGCTGCTTTGAATGCTGCGTTTACTTCTTCAACTGTTACTTCTTTCTCAAGCTCAACAACTAAGTCTACAAGAGATACGTTAGCAGTTGGAACACGAACTGCACCACCGTTTAATTTACCTTTAAGTTCTGGTAATACTAATGCTACTGCTTTAGCTGCACCAGTTGTAGTTGGGATCATGCTCATTGCTGCTGCACGTGCACGACGTAAATCTTTATGTGGTAAGTCTAAGATTTGTTGGTCGTTAGTGTAAGAGTGAATTGTTGTCATCATACCGCGTTTTACGCCAAATTTTTCGTTTAATACTTTAGCAAATGGAGCTAAGCAGTTTGTAGTACAAGAAGCGTTAGAGATTACGTTATGATTAGCTGCATCGTATTGTTCGTGGTTAACACCCATAACAATTGTGATATCTTCGTCAGAAGCTGGTGCAGAGATGATAACTTTTTTAACTGATCCACCTAAGTGTTTTTCAGCATCTGCTTTTTTAGTGAAACGTCCAGTAGATTCTACTACTACTTCTACGCCGTAGTCGCTCCATGGTAATTGAGCTGGGTCACGCTCAGCGATAACTTTGATTTCTTTACCGTTAACAACGATGCTGTCGCCGTTAGAAGATACTTCTGCATTTACTGCTCCATGAACAGAATCATATTTTAAAAGATGTGCTAATGTTTTAGCATCTGTTAAGTCGTTGATTGCTACTACTTCCACGTTAGGGTTGTTAAGAGCTGCGCGGAATACCACACGTCCGATACGTCCAAATCCATTAATACCAATTTTAGTCATTTGAATTTCCTCCTTGGGGGATGTATATTAAGGGTTATTTACCCTTTACTAACTCTTTTGCTGCACCTTCATCTGTGATGAGTAATGAAGTGTGCCCTTGCTTAATTACTGCTTGAATTGCTTTCGCTTTTGATGAACCTCCAGCAACTGCAACGACATGAGATACATGTTGTAAATCTTCAAGCTGCATGCCGACCGTTTGTACTTTATGGACAACTTCACCTTGTTCATTAAAGTAATACCCAAACGCTTCACCGACTGCCTGCATTTCTTTAATTTTCATCCAATCTGCTTCTAAAGTACTTCGTCTACGCGCCATCGTTAAGGCATCACCAATTCCGTGAATGACAATATTGGAAGATCGAATCAACTCAAGAATTTCTTTCACAGAAGGTTCCGTCACAATGGACGCATATGCTTCGCTACTCACATGATCGGGAACATACAATAAGCGATAGTTGCTCATCGTATTTTGTGCCATTTTCGCACAGATTGTGTTCGCTTCTAGCTCAACACTCTCTCCTATTCCACCGCGTGCTGGGACAAATAATGTATGTAGATCCCTGCAATCCAATTGCATCATATCAGCTACGGCAGCTATTGTTGTTCCTCCAGTCACAGCAACGATATTATTCGCTGTCAGACGATCTTTTATACAAGCAACACAAGCGCGGCCCATCTCGAGCTTGACCCAAGGTGATTCATCACTATCACCAGGGACAACGAAAACTTCATCCAAGTCTAATGTTTCCTTAAGCTGTTTTTCCAAAACCTTTAAACCAGAAATTTCTTTCATAAAGTCTTCCAAAGCAAGAACAACAGCTGTTCCTTCTTCTGTTAATGTCATTCCAGAAGAGGCGACGTGAACCAAGTTCTCTTCTTTCAAAACTTGCACTTCACTTCGTAATACTCGTTCTGTCATACCAAGACTTGCAGATAAGTTTCTTCTGCCAATAGGTTGTGTTAACCGAATGTACTGAAGAATTTGCATTCTTGTTTGCATAACAGGTAGCAGATCAGGTAATAATTTTTTCGTATACTGAATCCATGAGCGCATCATATTTTATCTCCTCACCACATTGGTTCATTCCCTATATGGTCATTATATGTCCCGTAGTGACAAATTGTGTCCCACATAGAGTAAAAAAATAATCCCTGCTACGGTTATTATTGTAACAGGAGATCCAAAGTTATTCAACTCTTATTGCGCGAATTATGCTGTTTATTATGACATCTTTGTGAATGATTCCATATTCTACCTCTTTCCCCTCGATTTCAACGACAGGAATCATAAGATGATACTTCTCTAACAGCTGCTCATCCTCATAAATATTTATTTCCTTTAGATCAAATACATATTCAGTTTTCAGCTCTTGCAGAAGTTGTTTCGCCTTCTGACAAAGACCACATTCTTCCTTTGTATATAGAATAACCTCCATGTTCATCACCTATACAATCGTTTTTCGCAGTGAAGACGCCGGAATGTTTAACTGCTCTCGATATTTCGCTACCGTTCTGCGCGAAACAACAATTTCATGTTCTTCCTCTAACATTTTTGAAATCTTTTGATCTGAGAGTGGTTTTTTCTTATCTTCTTTCCCTACAAACTCTTGAATAAGCTGCTTCACCCTCTTTGTTGAAATTGCTTCATCCTCTGTTGTTGCTACTGCATTACTAAAGAATGATTTCATCTCAAATAAACCATATGGTGTTTGCACATATTTATTACGCGTTGCACGGCTGATTGTTGACTCATGGACACTTAATATCTCAGCCACCTCTTTTAATGCAAGCGGTTTTAAATATTGAGGGCCATTCATAAAGAAGTCGCGCTGCTTTTCAATAATTACTTCCATTACTTTCAGAAGCGTTTGTTTTCTTTGTTTTAAACTGCGCATAATCCATTGTACATGCTGATATTTTTCAGACACATAAGAAGCAACGTCTCTTTCACTATTATGAAGGAGCTCACTATATTCTGAATGAATTTCAATCTTCGGCATATTACGTTCATTCATTTGGAGCACCAAACGATTATCCTCTTTTTTCACCGCCATATCAGGAACGATGTACATCGGTTTTTCCGAAGAAAATGCCAAACCTGGTTTCGGCTGCAGTGATGTAATAACATGAACAGCTTCTTGCAATTCTTCCGTACTACATTTCAGCACATTTACTAACTTGCGCCAATCTTTTTTTACAAAATATGCAAAATGTTCGTCCACAATCATTTCTGCTAATGCGCTCTTTTTTTGTAAGCGCTTTAATTGAATTGATAAACACTCTTGAATATTTCTTGCAGCTACCCCTGCTGGCTCTAATGATTGGACGAGCTCCATACCGCTATTAATTTCTTCTACACATACTGATAATAATGCTGCTAATTCCTCGTTTGTTTCTTGTAAGTACCCGTTCTCATCCACATTTAAAATAATGAATGAGGCAATTTTTCGTTGTTCTTCATCTATTTTATAATACTGCAATTGATTGACTAAATGTTGTTGAATCGTTGTTGAATCGACACTATAAATTTCCATTTGATTCTCTGTTTGTTTACTTGTTGTTTTACTCTTTTTCTTTTCCCTGTCAAATCCCCCCAACTCAATAAGGGGATTCTCTAGCGATTGCTCATACAAAAACTCCGTTAATTCCTGCACATTGTATTGGAGCATTGTAATCGCTTGTCTTAACTCTTGCGTCATTGCCAAACGTAAACTTTGTTCTTGTAAAAGACTTGCTTTCACCCTAATCTCCCCCTCACTTCTATTGTACAATAAGTTTCTCAAAAGGAGAATCCTTACAAAATACCAACATCCATATATTATTACTTCATATGTATTAATTAAGTTTATATATTACAACCAAAAAATGAGTAATACCGAAAGAAAATGCCAAAATCTTAAAAATAATCACAAATTTTATACCACATACTAATAGTAACTCCTATTTGAAGAAATAACAATTAAAAAGAGTAGTTTAAGTATAATGAAGTTTCGTTATACTTAAACTACTCTTTTTCTCCTGTATATTCTGGTAAGAACTTTATAAACAAACTAATAAAAAACCCTAACTTCAAAATATAAGTCAGGGTTTTTTTTACGCGCCCAGAGGGATTCGAACCCCCGGCAGACGTGGTACCGGAAACCACCGCTCTATCCAGCTGAGCTATGGGCGCATGAAATATATAATAGCATCAAGGATTTCCCTTATGCTTACAATCGCAAGAGACACTTTCACGCCGCCTTGCGTAATGTTTATTATACGATATCTTCGTTTTGGAAGCAATTACTTATTACGTCGCAGTTTACAGAACGACTCTTATCTTTCACTACAGCTAGATATCGAAATGAAAAAGCCATCTTTATATTACATGTAACTTCACTCCTTCTATACTTTCGTCCCTTCAACTTTATCCGTTCATACAATAAAAGAAACGCCCGCGTCGATTGACGACACAGGCGTATAACTCAAATTATCAGTAGCAAATTCATAAATACCCGAAATGAAAATGAATTATTTATGCAAATGATATGGAACCGTTGTAATCACGATATCTTTATGACGAATAAACCACATTCTTAAAAGGAGTGCACTCTGGTTATGTAATACATGATGCCACCATTTGTGTGGAATAAACTGAGGGATAATAATATGGATATGTCCCCCATTTTCTTGTTTCGCCTCTATTGTTTTAATAAGACGATTCAGCGGTTCAAGAATAGAGCGATATTTACTTCGAAGAACTACCAGCCTACAAGGATTTCCCCACTCTTTCCACTTCTTCTCCATTTTATCTATAGATTGGTCATCGAAACCAACGTATACAGCAACCGGATCAACATCTAAGCTTTTCGCAAAGGAAATCGTATTGTTCACAACACGATGAACGCCCGACACTAAAACAAGGGTGACTACCTGACTTGCTTCTGGACGTATGCTTTGCGTATCAATGCGCAGTTCTTTTGCAATATCTTCATAATGCTTGTGAATAGCCATTGAAATAAAAATGATAATAGGCAATACAACTAATACAACCCAAGCGCCGCCTGTAAACTTTGTAACAGCGAAAATAACAGCAACTATTGATGTGATAACAGCACCAACTGTATTAATCGTAAGCTTAATTCTCCAATGTGGTCCTTTAACTCGTTTCCAGCGGCGCATCAAACCAATTTGCGCTACTGTAAATGAAAGGAAAACACCGATCGCATACAATGGAATTAAAGCATTCGTATGCGCGTGAAACGAGATAATCAAAATACACGCCAATGATGCTAACACAATAATTCCGTTTGAATACCCTAAACGGTCTCCGCGATTTGTCAAACTTCGAGGCAAAAATCCATCTGCGGCTACAATCGCAGCAAGCTGAGAAAATCCTGTAAATGTAGAATTTGCCGCTAAAATCAAAACAATAAACGTAAACCATATAATGAGTTGATATATAATTCCGTGCCCAAAATACATGCCAGTCAACTGAGACAGCATCGTGTTGTGCGGATCTGGCGTAATTCCCTTCACATACAGATGATACGAAAATCCTAACAGTGTCACAGCTGTGATCGAGCCCAAAGCAATATAAGTTCTAATTGCATTTTTTTGCTGTGGTTCTCTAAAAATAGGAACTGCATTCGAAATTGTCTCAATTCCTGTAAGCGCCGAACAAGCTGAGCTGAACGCTTTCAAAATCAATAAAGTTGTTAATCCCTCTGGAACCGTTCCAAAGGAGGGTGTAGTTGGTTGGATAAATCCATGACGAAATTCATCAAAAAAGCCGGTAAAAATTAAAATTAACATACAAACCATAAAACCGAATGTCGGCCAAGCAAAAACGCGGGCTGATTCTGCTACTCCTCGCAAATTCACAAGTACTAAGAGAATAACACACACAATGGCCAAAATCGTTTCATAAGGAGCAACTACAGGATAAGCAGATGAAATAGCTTCTATAGCTGCAGATACAGATACAGCCACGGTCAACACGTAATCAACGAGCAACGAACTAGAAGCAACAAGAGAAACCCATCGCGGCTTGAAGTTATCTTTTGCAATGGCATATGCTCCCCCGCCGTTTGGATATGCCAAAATCCCCATAATATACGAGACAATCAAAATTGCTAAAAGAACGATAGTAGAAATTGTAATGGGTAAAATTATCCATTTCGCATCAGGACCAAGCCCTACAAGCTCTGTCATTCCTGATTCAGGTCCATATGCAACGGATGAATACAAATCCGCTGAGAGAATAGGAAGTGCAATCAACCAAAACAATTTGTTATGGTGCGCATGAAGCTCTGATGTTCGCATAGGACGACCAATTAAAAATCGCTTCACACTACTAAAATTGCTTGCAGAAAACCAAATTGCAACTAACGCTAGTATGATTAATACTGCTTCCAACCATCTAACTAAAGTATGATGATCCATAACTTTTCTCCTTTTAATTGCTATTTTTTATTCTCTTATTTTAATTGATACATAATATTTTGAACAACAAAATCTAAACTATGTAGCTTTCTAAAATATTCACAATAGAAAATCCGCAATCAACATTTAGAAATTTATTATTATAATACGAAAAACCCGCTAGCTTCATGCTAACGGGCTGCATATTGGTGGATAGAAGAACCAGATTCTTCTATGTCCTATATTATGTAATATTTACTCCATCATTATTCATGTTAAGTTCCTTGTATTTTTTAAAATCAAATATACGACATACCTAATAAATAAAATTAAAAATAATACACTTTCGAAGAACCCTAAAATTGGTAATTATATTTCAGTGCTCATTCACAAACTCTAATGATTGAAATCAAACTCAATCAGAGGAGGAATTACATTATGACTGTAATTACAAAACTTAAACAAACTGTTTCAGGATTAAAAAGTGCACAAGCAAGCTTAGAAGGATTCGCTCTTGATACTGATAACCAACAAGCGAAGCAATTATTTCAAAGTGCAGCTCAGCAAACGCAATCAATTATTGAGACTTTATCTCCACGTGTTCAAGAAGTTGAACAAGAAGAACCTCAATATACACAGCAATAACGATATAAGGAAAACTGGTCATTCACAAGCCAGCGTACTGCAAAAAACAGAATGATACTTATTAATGTACGCCTACATAGGCTAATTCATTATTATATGTATACTTTCTGATTAGTTGAAAAAAGGGTGATACAATATCATCCTTTTTTCAAATCAAATTACATAAAGCAATAGAAACGGAATGATACCATGCGAAAATTCGGAACAATCTCCTTGTTATTCCTTCTCTTATTCAGTTTCCTATGCGGATGTCACAGTCCATTAGATAAAAAAGAAAAACAAGAATCAGCACAAAAAACAAATAAAACAGATGCGAAACTAACAAAGATAAACATAGAATCCATTGATCAATCGGCAGCGAATGCAGCGAAAAATAAGATTCTTACTATGGATGAAATACTTGACGTAAAAGCTGTCAATTTCAATAACGAACTTTATGTAGCGGTTAAACCAGAGCACCATGAACGCTTTCAACTAAAGAAATTACGAAAAGAAATAAAACAAACATTAAAAAAGATGTATCCTAATTCAAAAATTTATGTAAGTACGGATAAAAAAATTTTCATGTTACTCGATAAGTTAGATACCAAGATTAAAAATAAAGAAGTAGATAAAGAAGAAGTAAAAAAACAACTAAAAATAGTAAAAAAAGAAATGCATTCCGATACGTAATGATACTTTTCAAAACAGAAAAGGAAGGATTCATATGTCAAAGAGAAACAAAGATTTAACACCAGTGCAGCAAGAGTATAAACAATTTGAAAAGCAGCGTGAACCGAAGCGGCCTGTTCTAAAAAATTGTATAAAAGCTTTTTTTGTCGGCGGGTTTATTTGCTTAATCGGTCAATTTATCTCTACGTTTTATATTACGTACTTCGATTTCACTGAAAGGTCAGCAGGGAATCCGACTGTAGCTACAATGATTTTTATCTCCATGCTCCTAACAGGCTTTGGTGTGTACGATCGATTAGCTCAGTTTGGCGGGGCTGGTACAGCTGTTCCTGTTACCGGCTTCGGAAATTCAGTCATCGCAGCTTGTATTGAACATCGTACAGAAGGCTTTGTTCTTGGAGTAGGCGGGAATATGTTTAAGCTAGCAGGATCCGTTATTTTATTTGGTGTATTTTCCGCTTTTATCATCGCACTTATTAGAACCATTTTCGTTCAATGGGGAGGTTTTTAAATGTTACAAGGTCACCGAACATGGGTATTTGAAAATAAGCCTGTGATTATATCAACTGGTGTCATTGGCGGACCATTTGAGGCAAATGGAAACATCCCTGAAGATTTCGATACATTGCACGATAATTTATGGTTAGGACAAGACTCCTATGAAAAAGCACATCGAATTTTATTTGAAGAAGCTTGCAGCAGGGCAACAGAAAAAGCAAAACTGCGTAAAGAGGATATTCAATTTATTCTAGCAGGAGATCTTATCAATCAAATCACTCCCTCAAGTTTTGCCTCCCGAACACTCGGCGCTCCTTATCTTGGATTATTTGGAGCTTGTTCTACTTCAATGGAAGGCCTTGCTTTAGGGGCAAGTATTGTAAATGGAAAAGGGGCGAAATACTTATTAACAGGAGCTTCTAGCCATAATACCGCTGTTGAAAAGCAATTCCGATATCCAACTGAATACGGAGGACAAAAGCCCCCTACCGCTCAGTGGACAGTAACTGGAGCAGGGGCTGCTTTATTAAGCGATCAAGGAGACGGACCTTGCGTTACATCAGCAACAATTGGAAGAGTTATTGATATGGGTTTATCAGATCCATTTAATATGGGAGGTGCCATGGCGCCCGCTGCTGTCGATACGATAGAAGCACATTTAAGGGAACGACAAATTGATGCATCCTACTATGACTTAATTGTAACAGGTGATCTCGGTCATATAGGACGCGAAATTGCCTTTGATTTACTGCGTAAGCAAGGAACATCTATAACAAGCGAACAGTTTCAAGATTGCGGATTACTCATTTATAGGGAAGATCAACCGATTTTAGCAGGAGCAAGCGGTCCAGGCTGTTCAGCAACTGTCGTGTACGGGCATTTATTAAATCGAATGAAAAAAGGGGAATTCAGCAAAATGCTCGTAGTCGCTACCGGTGCTTTACTTTCCCCATTAACTTTCCAGCAGCAAGAAACAATTCCTTGTATCGCCCATGCAGTATCCATTGAAGTTGGAGGTGTACAATAAATGATCTATTTTTGGGCTTTCGTAATTGGTGGCGCCATTTGTGTGATTGGTCAAATTATGTTTGATGTCTTTAAACTTACCCCCGCTCATACAATGTCAACGCTTGTTGTCATTGGTGCCATATTAGATGGATTAAATTTGTATGAACCATTAATTGATTTTGCTGGAGCAGGTGCAACAGTTCCTATTACAAGCTTCGGTAACGCCCTTGTTCACGGTGCGATGGCAGAAGCGGCTGAGCATGGCATCATTGGAGTTATAACAGGAATGTTTGCAGTAACAAGCGCTGGTGTATCTGCCGCGATTATCTTCGGTTTTATCGGAGCTTTATTATTTAAACCAAAAGGATAAGAGGTGTTCTCATGACCGTTGTTGCTAGTGTAAAAACATGCCTTGCCAGCTTAAAAGGCGCACAGGCAAGTTTAAGTACACTTTCACAAAACGCTGCTGACGAAGAAGCGAAACGCGTTTTTCACGAATGTATGATAGAAATGGATAGTGTCATCGCTGATTTACAAAGGCGAGTTTCAGCATTAGAACGAGAAGAACCACAATATAAAGGATTTTAAGAAGACTGGAGGGACTTTATATGCCTAACATTCACATACCAGAATGGCCGCTTGTCATTATACGTTCTTTATGTGTCTTAATTGTTTTATTCGCCATTACGAAATGGCTTGGCAAAAGACAAATCTCTCAACTTTCCTTTTTTGAATACATAGCCGGTATGACGATTGGTGATATCGCTGCAGAAGTATCGACAGGATTGGAACAAAACTTCGTCCACGGTATTTCTAGTATGCTGGTTTTTGCTATCATACCTTTTTTCGCAGGACTGATTTCCTTAAAAAATAAGACAGTACGAGATTTTGTTGAAGGTAAATCCACTATTTTTATAAAAGATGGCAAAGTACTCGAAGATAATTTAAAAAAGGAAAAATATACGAGCGACGAACTACTAGAGCTTCTTCGAAAAAAAGATGTATTCAACATATCCGATGTTGAATTTGCTGTACTGGAACCAAGCGGGGAATTAAACGTTTTATTAAAGAAAGACAAACAACCACTAACTGCAAAAGACATCGGATTAAAATTACCAAATGAAAAAGAAACACACACAGTCATTATGGATGGAAACATAATAGATGAACCTCTTTCAGCTAGCGGCCATAACCGCGCTTGGCTTCGCGCTGAACTCGAAAAAGTTGGGGTTGCACTAGATAATGTTTTCATCGGACAAGTCGATTCTTACGGACAACTAACTGTCGACATATACAACGATAAAATCCAAATGCCTTCTCCTCAAGACAAGCCATTATTACTCGCTTCCTTAAAGAAGTGTCATGCTGATCTCGAACTATTTTCTTTAGAAACGAAATCAAATACTGCTAGCAGCATGTATGCAAATAATGCCAAGAAGATAGAGGAAATTTTAAATAAAGTGACTTATCTACTTAAAGAGTAAAAGAAAAAAGAACGCTTATATATGTAACGGCGTTCTTTTTTGTATGGCAGTCTTTCTCCATATTTGATATGTTTAAATTCATGCAATTCGGTTATGATGAGGAAGGTAAAGAAGAAGGGAATTCCTTATTTATAGCGAATTAACATGATACACCTACATATTTTTTAAACTGAAGTGGTTTCGTTTGACCTTTATTGACCATAATTGTATTATAAAACTAACAAATGTGTTAAAGGAGGAAGTTACACATGAATTTAATTCCTACAGTTATCGAACAAACAAATCGCGGGGAACGTGCTTACGACATTTACTCTCGTTTATTAAAAGACCGCATCATTATGCTTGGCAGCGCAATTGATGACAACGTAGCAAACTCTATCGTGTCTCAGCTTTTATTCTTAGAATCACAAGACCCAGAAAAAGATATTCATATATATATCAACAGTCCTGGCGGCTCTATTACAGCAGGTATGGCAATTTACGATACAATGCAATTCATTAAACCAAAAGTATCTACAATTTGTATCGGTATGGCTGCATCTATGGGTGCTTTCCTACTTGCTGCTGGTGAAAAAGGAAAACGTTTCGCTCTTCCAAACAGTGAAGTTATGATTCACCAACCACTTGGCGGTGCACAAGGACAAGCGACAGAAATCGAAATCGCTGCAAAACGCATCCTATTCTTACGTGATAAATTAAACAAAATTCTTTCTGAGCGTACAGGTCAAGATTTAGAAGTAATCGAGCGCGACACAGAGCGCGACAACTTCATGACAGCAGATAAAGCACTAGAATATGGCTTAATCGATAAAATCTTTACAAATCGCTAAGAAAAGCGGACTACAAAAAAAGCTATCGCACATTCGCGATAGCTCTTTTTATCCCGCCATTCGCGGGCAGTAAGACCCCCACTGATGGAAGTTTCACTTTATTGTTCTTTTTGCACATAAGCAACAAGTGCTTCTAATGCTGCTGTTTCATCTGATCCTTCTGCAGTAATTGTAACTTTACATCCAGATCCAATTGCTAAGCTCATAATCCCCATAATACTCTTAGCATTGACTGTTTTTCCGTCTTTCTCCATAAAAATATCGGCTTGAAAACGATTTGCTTCTTGTACAAACAACGCTGCCGGACGTGCTTGCAATCCAGTTTTCAACAACACCTCTACCTGTTTTTGAACCACAGCTCCATTCCCCTTTACCTTTTATTTTTTTACAACTGCTTCTCCAGCACGCAATTTATCAGCAATATCATCGATTTTACGTAAACGATGGTTGATACCCGATTTACTAATGTTCCCCCCGGATACCATTTCCCCCAATTCTTTCAATGTAACATCTTGATAATTGATACGCAGTTCTGCGATTTCACGTAATTTATCTGGTAAAAAATCCAGACCAACTGTTTCATCAATATAACGAATATTTTCGATTTGCCTTAAGGCTGCACCAATCGTCTTATTTAAGTTTGCTGTTTCACAGTTCACAAGACGATTTACAGAATTACGCATATCGCGCACAATGCGAATATCTTCAAACCTTAAAAGAGCATTATGAGCACCAATAATATTTAAGAACTCGGTAATCTTTTCCGCTTCCTTTAAATACGTAATATACCCTTTTCGTCTTTCTAACGTTTTACTATTTAATGCAAACTCGTTCATAAGTTCACATATCGCATCATTATGTTCTTTGTATAACGAGAAAATTTCTAGATGATATGATGATGTTTCCGGATTATTAACGGAACCACCAGCTAAAAACGCACCGCGTAAGTATGAACGTTTACAACACTTTTTCTCAATTAATTCTTGTGAAATATCACGAATAAACGAAAAGTCCTCTCGTACAATGTGCAAATCCAATAAAATTTCACGTGCTTTTTCAACTAAACGAACGATATACACATTATTTTTCTTTAATCGCATTTTCTTACGCACAAGCAACTCAACTGTAACGTTATATCCTTTTTTCAATAATGTATAAATCCTTCGAGCAATCGCTGCATTTTCCGTTTGAATATCAATGATTACACGGCGATTTGAAAAGGAGAGTGAACCGTTCATCCGAAGTAATGCTGATAGCTCTGCCCTCTCACAGCACCCCTTCATTTCAAGCTTTGTCAGCTCTTTCTTTGTTTCTGATGCAAATGACAACCATTTCACCTCCTGACAAAATGTAAAAATTATTTTCATGCCCTAAATGAATTTGTAGCGTTACCTCAAAGAAGTAACGCCTTCCATCATGCAAGCCTATTCATTATTTCTACAAGCTTACAATTTATATTAACGAATGTAAAATCGAAGCTAATTTTACTGTGTCATGACGCACAACTTGATCATCATATTTTACTAAACGATCTTTAATCAACTTAATATTATGCGATGTAAAATGCTCTTCATCAATTGTAACTGGCTTCGACATTTCTTCTGCATAACGCCCTAATAATTCAATTGGAATTGGTTCATCGTTCACTATTGCTGTATCAATAAACGCTTCTCCAAGATGATCGTGCAATGCTTTCACATGATCAAACGCTGTATATCCCCTTGTTTCACCAACTTGAGTCATGACATTACACACATACACTTTCTTCGCTTTTGCACGAAGGACTGCATCGCCGATTTTTTTTACCATTAAATTCGGCAAAATACTTGTATACAGACTACCTGGTCCAAATACAAGTAAATCAGCTTTTCGAATTTCCATTAGTGTTTCATGAAGCGGTTCTACTTCCCCCGGTGTTAAAAATACACGGTTAATCTTTTTGCCGTAATACGGAATTTTAGATTCCCCACTTACAATTTGCCCGTCTTCCAATTCCGCATGCAAAACAACACTTTGATTCGCAGCTGGAAGTACACGCCCTCTTACATTTAACACTTTACTTGTTTCCGTAATGGCATGAAAGAAATCGCCCGTAATAGCTGTCATTCCAGCTAACAATAAATTACCAAGCGCATGTCCTGTTAATCCTTCTCCTGATGTAAAACGATGTTGGAATAACGCCTCCACAAGAGGCTCCACATCAGACAACGCAACAAGCACGTTGCGAATGTCTCCAGGAGGCGGGATTTCTAACTCATCACGAAGTCTCCCAGAACTTCCCCCATCATCAGCAACCGTTACAATCGCTGTAATATCGACAGGATACTTTTTTAACCCGCGCAATAAAACGGATAAACCAGTTCCGCCTCCCATAATAACGATTTTCGGTTTTCTCTCTTTTTCCATCGCTTAATGTCCCTTTCTCTTCTCCACATCACGATGAGACACATGAGTTGGACACTCTTGTTTCAAATGTTTCGTCAAATATTCTGCAAGCGTAACGGATCGATGTTGTCCCCCTGTACATCCAATTGCAATAACAAGTTGACTTTTTCCTTCTCGCTTATAATGTGGAAGCATAAAGGAAATAAGGTCTGTTAACTTCTCTAGAAATTTATGCGTTTCATTAAATTTCAGTACATAGGATGATACTTCCTCATCAAGACCTGTTAACGGCTTCATGTGTGGAATATAATATGGATTCGGTAAAAAACGAACATCAAATACTAAATCAGCATCAATTGGAATACCATATTTAAATCCAAATGACATCACGTTCACACGAAATGCTTGCTCACTCTCAGTTGAGAATAATTGAATAATCTTTTCTCTTAACTCTTTCGGTTTTAAGTCTGACGTATCAAGGACAATATTCGCGCGCGCCTTCATATCTGTTAACAGCGTACGCTCTGCTTCTATTCCTTTTAACGGAAGACCTGTTAGAGCAAGTGGATGTGAACGCCTTGTTTCCTTATATCGAGTTACAAGTGTACTATCTTTTGCATCTAAAAATAAAATATGAGGAATAATCCATGTACGCTCTGTTAAATCATCAAGCGCTCCCCATAGGTGATCAAAGAACTCTCGGCCACGCAAATCGATACCGAGCGCTACTTTATTCATTTTCCCTTTCGAATCTGCCATTAATTCAACAAACTTCGGCAACAACATGGGCGGTAAATTATCCACACAAAAATATCCTAAATCCTCAAAGCTTTGCAGAGCAACCGTTTTTCCTGCTCCGGACATTCCTGTAATAATGACCATTTTAATATCATTATGTGCGTCCATCATTATCCCCCCCTTATGGTTTAACTCGGATCCAATCGATACGAAAGTAATTCAAAATTTGGTGTATATACAAATGTACCGTAAATAATACCATTTCCTTTAATTAAATAATCAATAATATGATAATCTCCTGGCGCCATTGGCAGCTCATCAATCTTATCAACTGTATGCCAGCCTATTATCCCTTCTTCGCTTTGCAATTTATTTTCTCCTGCAAAATCTGTAGCTAAGAAGGAAAACATCATCCATTCAGAAACAACCTTATCTCCTTCTTGGATCACAAAAGTAAAGACACCTTTTAATGTTGGATTTTTCAAATAAATACCCGTTTCTTCGCGATATTCACGAACAACCGACTCTCTTACTGTTTCGCCGCGCTCCATCTTTCCACCTGGAGCAACCCACCAATTTCGACGAGGCTTTTGTAATAGGAGAACTTCATTATCCTTGATTAACACACAGTTTGTCACTCTTTGCAAGCTTCTCACCTCAGCTACTTATAACAGGGAAATTCCCATTATATACTCACTTCATTATACTATCAAATACAGTTTGTCACAATGAAGGAACTTCCGGTCTCCAACAAATAAAAAAGATGATAGGAGACTATTCCCATCACCATTCAGTGAAAAAAATAAAGTGAAACTTCCATCAGTGATTTTTTTCATCCCTACCTATATTTCTTGTTTTTCTCTGAATCTTGAGGCGGGAATCTTACTGCTCCAAAGTAGCGAAAAAAATTTTCTTATTGGGATGCTTCAGCATATTAATTTGATCGGCAGGTGGCAGGCCCCAGGGAGAGGCCTTGTACAATTATTGATCATCTACAATAATATATGCTGTTCTTATTGGTCCATGAACACCTACGACAAGATTCATTTCAATATCAGCACTGTTTGATGGACCAGAGATGAAGTTCAAACAGGATGGGATTTTTTCACCCTTCATATTTTGATTATGAATCATCTTTGTAGCTTGTGTTAATCTTGGCACAATCGTACTTTTCGGGACAATTGCGATATATGATTCAGGAAGAAGACTAACGGGCCTCCCTTTTATACCCTCATTAAATAAAACGACAGTTCCTGATTCAGCAAGAGTGATATCACTAAACGTAATTCCAACATCAGCTGTTTTTGCAAATTCAATACTCTCTTCTTTATGATCTAAGTCCCATTTATGGAAATGTATTTCCCCTTCATTTGTAAAAAATCCACTCAGATCATATTCATCAAATCGTTCATCATAAGAATAAATAACAGATCCGATATTCCATTCTTTTATAAAAGTTTGTAACGTTTCAACAAGATGAGCCTTTGTTGTTCGCTGCACCTCTGTATGAATGGTTTCACATTGTTCAACTAACTTCGATATAAGTTCGTCTTGTGTTAATCCGTCAAAAACGCTCCATTGTGGAGAAACAGACCAACTTGGTTTTTTTACTGTTTCCGGGCGTTTTCTGCCCAGTTTCTCTGATAATTGGGATAAAAATGTATCGCGATTTTGAATAGCCATTATTTCTCCTCCCTTGACCGTTTTTCGAACCAATCTCTAAACGGTTGTTTTTTCGGAGCCGGAAAATCTCTCGCTTCTGTCCAAGCTTTTAACGGCCCTACCCCGCGTTCAATTTTGTCTCCTTTTATAAAAGGCTTTAATGCGTACGGAGCTGTCCTCGCTGCAAGGGAGAACGCCCTCGAGCTATTCGCCACTTTTTCAAAGCCTTTCATAGCCATATCCCAAGCTAAAGGAGACTTTTTCGCTTCTTCCACAATCTGTCGGCGATGTCGAATTAACAATTCGTGTAAAGGTATTTTTACCGGACATGCTTCCGTACAAGCACCGCAAAGGCTAGATGCATAAGGTAGATCTTTATATTCATCATACCCTCCTAAAAGCGGTGTCAATACAGCACCGATCGGGCCTGGATAAATTGAGCCGTATGCATGACCTCCGATATGACGATATACTGGACATACATTAATACATGCAGCACAACGAATACATTGAAGGACACTTTGGAATTCTGTTCCTAAAATATCGGAACGACCATTATCAACAATCACTAAATGAAATTCCTCAGGTCCATCCGTCCCCCCAGGTTCCGTTAGGCCTGTAATATAACTTGTTAATTTTTGCCCTACAGAACTTCGGCACAGGAGTGTTACTAACACATCCATCTCCTCCCATGTTGGGACAATCCGTTCCATCCCCATAACGGTAATTAACGTTTTCGGAATGGTCGTAACTAACCTCGCATTCCCTTCATTTGCTACAATAGAAACAGACCCGGACTCAGCAACTGCAAAATTACACCCAGTCACTCCTACATCCGCTGTTAAAAAGTCATTACGCAAATAGTTCCGTACAAACCTCGCCATTTTTTCAGGATCAGCTGTTCCGGTATACCCTATTTTTTCTTTAAACAACTCGCAAATACTTTCTTTATCTTTATGAAGACAAGGAACAACAATATGTGATGGCGGATCATGGTCATTAATTTGTAAAATAAATTCTGCAAGGTCCGTTTCTAGTACTTCCCCGCCCACTTCTTCAATTGCTTCATTTAGACTGATTTCTTCCGTTACCATAGATTTTGATTTCACAATTTTTTTCGCGTTTTTCTTTTTTATAATCCCTTTTACATATTCCCTTGCCTCTTCAGCAGTCTCTGCGAAATAAACAAAGCCCCCGTTTTTCTCAACATTTTCACTAAGTTGATATAAATAATAATCAAGGTTTTCTAATGTATGCTTTCGAATCTCTTCTCCTAAAGAGCGCCATTCTTCCCAATTCCCAAGACTCTCAGTTGCTTTTAGTTTCTTACCTCTAAGGCCATCTTGCGCTTTCGCAACAGCCCTTCTCATGAATTGATCACCAACGGCCGTTTCAGTACGTTTATGAAAGGGATCATTTCCAATTTTCATTCCCATTTTTATATCCCCTTTCTATCTTCATTTAATACTTGCGCAATATGCTTTACCTCAATTGGATAACCATTACGTGTTAATCGGCCTTTTATATTCATTAAACAGCTGCAATCCATCCCGATTAACACTTCCGCACCTGTTTCCATAATATGTTTTACTTTTTCATCAACCATTTGCTCTGAGATTTCTGCCATCTTCACTGAGAATGTACCGCCGAAACCACAGCAATCATAATTGTGTGATAACGGAACGACTTCTAACCCTTTTACATGTTTTAATAACTTTTGAGGAGGTTCCTTAATACCCATCAACCGGCTCATATGACAAGATGTATGAACGGTTGCTTTTTTATGAAGTTCCGCACCTAAATCTTCTTTACCTAACACTTCTACAAGAAATTGTGTAAATTCATATGTTTTCTTTGCAAGTTCAGTAGCTTTTTGCTTCCATTCTGTTTCACTTTCAGAAAATAAGCTTGAAAACTCGTGAACCATCATGACACAAGACCCGGATGGCGCCACAACATATTCTGAACCAGCAAATGCTTCAATCATATGTTTTGCAGCCGTTTTCGTTTCTTTTTGATAACCGCTATTATAAGCAGGTTGACCACAGCAGGTTTGATCTTTTGGAAAGTCGACTTCACAACCTAAATCTTCAAGAATTTCAACAACATCTTTTCCTACTTCTGGATAAAAAACATCTCCAAGGCAAGTAATAAATACGGATACTTTCATATTGACACCTCCAAATAAGGTAAAGTAGCGGGATAAAGTGAAACTTCCATTCGAAGGTGCTTTTCCTTCAAATGGTTAGTTGAACTAATCGGGTTCTTACAAGCAGTTCTCCTCCTTGAATTTCCACCTTCGCTTACTGCTTGTTAGAGCGGGATACAGTAGAAAAGCAAAGATAATCACTGTATGTTCAAGTAACTTTGTCAACCAATCTACCTTTTTGTATTTTTAGTAAAAAACGTAAAAAATATGAATAAAAATGGTAAGTAAAGGAGAAAAACTTTTGAGGCATCCTTAGAGAAAGTTATACAGAACTTGTCGACTTCTGAGGATCATCTAGTGACAAATCGAGTACTGTTATATTTATTAGGAAGAGAAAATGAACCTTCTGTCATGAAGGTACTAAAGCAATACTATGAACATGCATTACATTTTTCAAAACAATGGATTGAAAGTGGCCAACAACATGCTGTGATTAAAAGCTCCATCGATAGTAGTAGAACAGCAGAACTGTGGATTTTACTGATGCTTGGTTACCAAGTACATCATGCTATTCCTGGAAAAAAACCTTCTTTTCAAACTGAAGAACTAAAATTACTCATGAGTAATTTATTAAAAGCTTAATCAGGAGGAGGAGAATAGTTATGGTAGCATTTTACGTGCTCATTATTTCATTCTTTTTATTTCTAGTTATGGGGCAAATGGGTTTGCCTTATTTTGATAGTTGGCACACATCACTTCAAGCAGCTATTGCTGCTATGTTACTTATTGCTGCTTCCGCCAGGTGGGGAAAGAGAAAAACTGACTTAATCCGCATGGTACCATCGATTTTCCCTAGACCTGATTTAATCGTCTTGATTACTGGTTTATTAGAAATTGCTGCAGCGATAGGTATATTAATTCCATCTATGTCTAGATTGACTTCCATTTGCTTAGCGATCTTACTCATCGCTATGTTTCCAGCAAATATCAAGGCATCAAAAGAGAGGTTAACTATCGCTGGAAAACATCCTCCCTCACTATGGCTACGAACTAGTATACAAGTCACCTTTATTGTACTAGTACTGCTCGCAGGCTAACAAATCCACTTAACTATGGGGTCTTACTGCCCGTTAATGCGGGGGATAACAAGCCCAATACTAGCTGCATACGTCACACTCGCATAATGCTGCAATAAGTAACTAATTCCTTTACTACTTATGACATCTCGATGACAGTTAAAATGCTGAAATCCTATATCACAAAAAAGAAGCTATCTTATTCAAGATAGCTTCTCTTCTTTGTTGATTATTTTCCTACTTTTAATTCTTCTACTAGTTCTTCCACATAATGCTGTGCACTTTGCGCTGCAATACTTCCATCACCAGTTGCTGTTACAATCTGACGAAGCATCTTTTCGCGAACATCACCAGCTGCGAAAATACCAGGAACCTTTGTTTCCATACGTTCATTTGTTTCAATATAACCATTTTCATTTGTAATACCTAGCTCTGCAAATGGTTTAGAAAGTGGTAGCATACCGATATAGATAAATGCGCCATCTGTTTTAAACTCTTGCTCTTCACCGCTATTTACATCCACAAGTGTTACGCTGCCTACTTTTCCGTTTGCTTCGTTAATTTCTTTTACAGTATGATTCCAAATGAAATTAATTTTTTCATTTTGGAAAGCACGGTCCTGTAAAATCTTTTGTGCACGTAATTGGTCACGACGGTGAACAATCGTTACCTTCGTTGCAAAGCGTGTTAAATACACACCTTCTTCAACAGCTGAGTCGCCGCCGCCAATAACAACAAGCTCTTTACCTTTAAAGAATGCACCGTCACATACCGCACAGTATGATACGCCGCGGCCGCCAAGTTCTTTCTCTCCTGGCACGCCAATTTTCTTATATTCCGCACCGCTCGCTACAATAATTGCACGTGCTTTATATTCTTTTTTTCCAGCTACAATTGTTTTATATTCTTTCCCATCAATAACTTGTTTCACATCACCATATGCGTATTCTGCACCGAATTTCTTCGCATGTTCAAACATTTTGTTTGATAAGTCTGGCCCTAAAATATGGTCATATCCTGGGTAGTTTTCTACTTCTTCTGTATTTGCCATTTGTCCGCCTGGGATACCGCGTTCAAGCATCAGTGTGCTTAAATTCGCACGAGATGTATACACAGCTGCTGTCATCCCTGCTGGACCAGCTCCGATAATAATTACATCATAAATTTTTTCTTCTGCCATATTGCTCATCTCCTGTTCTTATCGCTCTTTTGATACCCTCATTATACTGCTGGCAACTGGTTTTTCCCAGCGATTTGCTTGCACTTACGCATGCAAACGTCTCACTGCTTGCACATATTTTCGTACAGTTGCTACCGATACATTATATATATTACCAAGCTCTGCCTGCGTCAGCTTATTTTGGCACTCGCCTCTTACAATATATTCAACTGCCGCTGACCAGCCATATACATTTGTAAAGGACGTTCCGCTCGTGTATAAACGTATAAATGTACAAAACCAAAGATGTAAACATTCTTCAATAAGCTCATCATTTTTTTTCGTATAATTGTATAAAGCATCTGCAATGCGAATACATTGTTCAAACTGCTGCAGTTCTCCTGGAATACTTTTATGACTGTTAATTAAAAAGAAATAGTTCGCTAATTGCGATACAATTGGAACACGATTAGGAGATTGCATAACATCAAAGAAAAAGCCAAGCTTTTCTGGTGTTGTCAGTTCATTCATTAAATATAAAGCGAGCATTTGTTCTTCCAATGTTTCACTCTTTTGAAACGATTGCTGAAGCTCTCGGAATAAAATATTTTGGCCTTCATCTACTAAATTAATAGCATTCCAAGGTTCTTTTCCCTTTTTATCAGGATGTAATTCCACTACATGCGCCCACATTTTCTCGGCTGTTTGCTCATCCTTTACCATATAGGCAGAATATGCAAACCAATAATAAAAGCTAACATCACCTTCGTAACCTTGACGTTTTAACACTTTTAACCATTTATATGCACTTTCAAAACGACCAATTGTCGCAAATGTTGTCCCTAGTTTCACCCGATGTTCAAACGACATCGGATACACTGTTTCCAATTGCTCTGCTAACTTTTCTACTTGCTTATATTCCCCAATGGAATATAGAAAAATAAGCGTATTACATAACGCATGAATATTCCCTGGATTCTTCTCTAAAATCAGCTCTGTCATTTTCAACGCTTGATCAACATTCCCAAGCTGAAAATGAGCAATTGCTAAATTATTATGCGCTGACCAAAATTCCGGATATTCCGTTATGACTCCTTCAAGCGTCGCAATCGCCTCTTCTAATTGACCGTTACGAATATAATGATTTGCTTGCTCTTGCATCACAATTAATCCATCTTCATCTTCGAATTCCGGCGTATCCATTTCTTCTTCTTCAATAATCTCTAAAAGTTCTATTGTTTCAGCAATAAATTCTTTATCCGTCGCAATTTCTAAATACCGTTCTGCATACTTTTTCGCTTGTTGGAATAACCCAAGATACGCATAATTATTTGCCATAAAATAATAGCATTCTTCTATTTGTTCACCCGTACGAACAATTTGTAATAAGATTTGATTCGATTCGTGATACTCTCCCGCTTCCGATAATGCCGTTGCTAATTGACATAAAATAAACGGCTCTTTCTGATCTTGTGCCGCTCTCTTAAAATATTTAATTGCATCTTCTAAATGATGATTGCGATAAGCCTTCATGCCTTTATCATAAAAGAAGTTAGCTAATTGATTAAAAGAAATAACTTGTCCGTTATCTTTATGAATTTCTTGATTTTTCCCCATAACTCCTCCATTATTTCATTCTTCTATCTCTAAGTATAAACGATTCCTCCAAAAACAAAACAATATATTATACACAAATATTTCCTTTTCATTACCGAAAAGAAAAGGAAAATGTTACATTTCTAACATTTCCCTTCTCTCGCTGCCATTTCCTCTTTCGTATAAATAATTCGCATAGGATTCCCACCGACGAAAGCACCATCCGGTACATCGCGATGAACAAGTGTCCCAGCTGAAACAATTGCCCCATCTCCAATGACAACGCCAGGTAAAACAGTCGAATTTGCACCAATCATTACTTCGTCTCCAATAATAATTTCACCAAGACGATATTCTGTAATTAAATATTCATGAGCTAATAACGTTGTATTATAGCCAATCACTGAATTACGTCCAACTGTAATTTTCTCTGGGAACATAGTATCTGGCATAACCATAAGTGCAAAAGAAGTTTTCTCTCCGATTTGCATCCGCAAAAATGTGCGATATAACCAATTTTTCATACGTAAAAAAGGGGTATATCGCGCGATTTGGATTACAATGAAGTTTTTCATCACTTTCCAAAATGAAACCGTTTTATATACATTCCATAATGAATTTGCTCCCGATACTGGATAGCGCGTTGTCCGTCGCACTTTGCTCTCTCCCTTTTTGTACTCGCTGAGCCCAGCCGCTCGTAAGAAAAACGATTAGTGAGGTAAGATTGTTAATAAGTCACTCATTTTTTCTAACACATAATCAGGTTTGTAAGACTCTAAATATTCGCGTCCTTTAATTGTCCATGCAACAGCAGCTGTCTTCACACCAGCATTTTGTCCACCAACAATATCGTGATGGTTATCGCCTACCATCAAAGATTCTTCCGGCTTTGCCTCTAATAACTGAAGTGCCCTTTGAATTGGCTCTGGATGTGGTTTCACATGTTCTACATCATCAATTGTTACCACAACATCAAAAAACTGCTTTAATTTCGTTAGCTGTAATCCCATTTCAACAGTTTTGCGCGCCTTTGTTGTTACAATCCCGACTTTATAACCTTTTTCCCGAAGCACCTGTACAGTTTCATACACTGTTTCATACTCTTCTACTAATTCATCATGATGTTCATGGTTAAAATCACGATAACATTGAATAAGTTCTTCCACTCGGTTCTCGTCGATTTTACTAAATGTATCGTGTAATGACGGACCAATAAATGGCAGTACATCTTCACGTTTATATTGATTTGGATAGTATTTTTCTAATGTATGCAAAAATGAAGAGATAATAAGTTCGTTTGTATTAATCAACGTTCCATCCAAATCAAATAACACTGTATTAATTTTCATCTTTTCGCCATCCTTTGTTGTTGTATGATAAGAAAAGAAGCAGCGCCGCATATGTGACGCTACTTTTTTCATTCAACCCCGACTCATTCACTGAATCACAAAGTTATATCATTATTGTTCTAAATATCGTTTATCTGCATACCCCATTTTGCGTCTCACAACAATGAAAATGATGGAGACGATAATTATGGCAATTGATATAACTTGTGCAACACGAAGCGGGCCGAGCATTAAGCTATCTGTACGTAATCCTTCTATAAAGAAGCGCCCAGTAGAATACCAAATTAAATATGTAAAGAATAGTTCACCGCGGCGTAAATTCGCTTTACGAAGAAGTAAAAGCAAAATAACCCCGGCAAAGTCCCATAATGATTCATATAAGAATGTCGGCTGGTAATATACACCATCAATATACATTTGATTTATAATAAACTGTGGCAAATGTAAACTTTCGAGAAATTGACGCGTCACTTCACCGCCATGTGCTTCTTGGTTCATAAAGTTTCCCCAGCGTCCAATCGCTTGTCCAAGTAAAATACTTGGTGCAACAATATCTGCTAGCTTCCAAAAAGAAAGACCGCGTTTTTTCGCAAATACCCATCCTGTAATAACCGCTCCGATTAATCCGCCATGAATGGCTAAGCCGCCGTGACGAATTCTAAGAATTTCGCTTGGGTTTTGCGAATAATAGCCCCATTCGAAAATAACATAGTAGGCACGTGCACAAAGGATTGCAATCGGCACCGCAATCAATACTAAATCAATAATTGTATCTTTCGGCAGACCAAGCCGTTCACTTTCCCGAGTTGCGAGCCATAAGCCAAGTAAGACACCAGTGCCAATAATTACACCATACCAATAAATCGGAAACGGTCCGAGCTGAATCGCCACACGATCAAGCTGTGGTACAGACCCTAACAGCATATTCTCTACTCCCTTTCTCTTTCTATCAGTGGAGGAGAAAGAACCCCTCTACTGATGAAAGTTTCACTTATATTAATTTTGATCTCCTAGTTCAATCGCACTCATAAGACGCTCTGAAAATTGCTGCGCTGCATTGACACCCATACGTTTTAAGCGGAAATTCATCGCTGCCACCTCAATAATAACAGCTAAGTTTCGACCAGGTCGTACTGGAAGTGTAATCTTTGTAATCTCTGTATCAATGATCTTCATTTTTTCTTCATCTAAACCAAGGCGATCGTAGTTTTTCTTTTGATCCCAAATCTCAAGATTAATTACAAGTGAAATACGTTTATGATTACGCACTGCACCTGCACCAAATAACGTCATAACGTTAATGATGCCAAGTCCACGAATTTCAAGTAAATGTTCAATTAACTCAGGTGAACTTCCGACTAGTGTATCGTCATCTTCTTGACGAATTTCTACACTATCATCAGCCACAAGTCGATGTCCGCGTTTCACAAGCTCAAGTGCTGTTTCACTTTTCCCGACACCACTTTGTCCTGTAATCATTACACCAACACCATAAATATCAACTAATACACCATGAATTGCTGTTGTTGGTGCTAATTTACTTTCTAAGTAATTCGTCAAGCGGCTTGATAAGCGTGTTGTTTTTAACGGTGAACGCAGCAGGGGCACATCTGTCTGGCGAGATGCTTGCATTAATTCCTCAGGTACATCTTGACCGCGCGTTACGATAATACACGGTGTTTCTTCTGTACAAAGTGCTTGCATACGCGCTTGCTTTTGTCCTTCTGTTAACGTATCAAAAAAAGTAAGCTCTGTTTTCCCAAGAAGCTGAACACGATCCGCTGGATAATATGTGAAAAATCCCGCCATTTCAATTCCAGGTCGTGATAAATCACTTGTATCAATCGGACGATGAATTCCTTCTTCACCGCTTACTAGTTCTAAATGAAAATGTTCAATTAAATCTTTCGTTCGAACTTTTGGCATATGTAAACCTCCACGTTGCGGAATGTATCTAAGCAGCGTACTACCACTCTCCCCGCTATTGTACCATTTTTTTCTTAAAACACGAAACACGGTTTCTTTTGAAAAAGAAAAAAACATTCCACGCTTTGCGCAAAATGTTTTACGTTTTGTCGGATACTTATACTCTCCACTTATTTTTTCTCAGACAATGGTTCAATAATCACTTTATCAATTAACATGTTTAAAATCGAAATAAAGATTGCTGCAACAATCGCTACGCCAAATCCAGATAAATTAAACGCATCGCCAAGTAACGAATCTGTAATTTCCAACGTAATCGCATTAATAACAATTAAGAAGAAACCAAATGTTAATATCGTAATTGGCAGCGTAATTAAAATTAAGAACGGTTTCACAACTACATTTAAAACTGCTAAAATTAAGCTTGCAATAATTGCTGTTTTTATATTTGCTATTTCAAACGCACCTGGTGCAAAAATTTTAAGAAGACCCGATACAGCAATTAGCACAATACTATTCACAATAAGTGATAGAATCCATCTCATATTCCTTACACTTCCTTTTCATTAGGGACAATTACAACCCAAACTACATATATCAACAATAATACTCCAAATCAGAAAAAAAAACCAAGTACAATTACAGTGAAACTTCCTTTCGGAGATGCCTTTTCCTCCGAAGGGTTAGTTGAACCAATCGGGCTCTTACAAGCAGTTCCTCCTTCTCGAATTTTCTCTTTGCTTACTGCTTGTTTGAGCTGGGTACAGTGAAACTTCCCTTCGGAGATGCTTTTTTCTCCGAAGGGTTAGTTGAACCAATCGGGCTCTTACAAGCAGTTCCTCCTTCTCGAATTTTCATCTTTGCTTACTGCTTGTTTGAGCGAGGTACAGTGAAACTTCCTTTCGGAGATGCTTTTTCTCCGAATCTTGAGTTGCCCAAAAGTAGCGGGATCATTTACTCATTCGCAAGCACCTGTACACCTTTCACAATATTCCATATAAAAATAACAAGATTCACAAGACCAAATAACAACATAGCTACAAGTACGAGTACACCAATTTGTTCTGGTGTGTTCATAACAAATACAAATAAAAACACGAGAAATAAACAAAAAAATGGTAGTAAATGTGAAATGAAAGCTTTCTTTGCATGAGATTTCACATCTTCATGAGGAACAACAAAATACACGATAATTGGAAACAATAACGGGGCAAAAAAAATACTGAAATAGCAGCATGAAGCTAAAATTTTTTGCGTAGAATCCACAAAATCCACTCCCTTTTTCATGGATATAGCAGAAAACATCTAATAAAGAAGTAATACTTCCTTATTAGATGTTTGTTTTACTGTGTTAATTCTACTTCTTCTACTTTTTCTTTCATGCGTGCTTTATCACGATCTAAAACACTTTTTAAATACTTGCCTGTGTAAGAACGCTCTTCTTTCACAACCTGCTCCGGCGTACCTGTTGCAACGATTTGTCCGCCTTTATCGCCGCCTTCAGGTCCAAGATCAATAAGGTAGTCTGCCGTTTTAATAACATCTAAATTATGTTCAATCACAAGCACTGTTTCACCATTATCAACAAGACGCTGAAGCACCTTTAATAGACGGGCAATGTCATGTGCATGAAGACCAGTTGTCGGTTCATCTAAAATGTATAACGTTCGTCCTGTTGAACGGCGATGCAGCTCAGATGCTAGCTTCACGCGCTGCGCTTCTCCGCCCGATAACGTCGTCGCTGGTTGACCGAGCTTCATGTAATCGAGTCCTACATCCACAAGCGTTTGGAGCTTACGTTTAATTTTGGGGATATTCGCAAAGAACTCTACTCCATCTTCAATTGTCATCTCTAATACTTCAGAAATATTTTTATCTTTATATTTTACTTCTAATGTTTCACGATTATAACGTTTTCCGTGACAAACTTCACACGGAACATATACATCTGGTAAGAAGTGCATTTCAATTTTAATTATTCCATCGCCGCGGCACGCTTCACAGCGGCCACCTTTCACATTAAAGCTGAAGCGCCCTTTTTGATAACCGCGCACTTTCGCTTCATTCGTTCGTGCAAACACATCACGGATATCATCAAACACACCTGTATATGTCGCTGGGTTTGAACGCGGTGTACGCCCAATTGGTGATTGATCAATATCAATCACTTTATCTAAATGCTCAAGACCCTTAATTTCTTTATGCACACCAGGCTTACTTTTCGATTTATATAATTTTTGAGCAACTGCTTTATATAGCACTTCATTAATTAATGTACTTTTCCCTGAACCTGATACACCCGTCACAGCAACAAATGTACCAAGCGGGAATGACATCTTCGCATTTTTTAAATTATTTTCCTTCGCTCCAATGACCTCAATTTTACGGCCATCACCTTTGCGGCGCTCTAGCGGAACTGGAATGAACTTTTTGCCTGATAAATATTGTCCTGTTAAGGAATTGTCATCATGCATCACTTCTTGCGGCGTACCGGCTGAAACGACTTGCCCGCCGTGAATACCTGCACCAGGACCAATATCTAATAAATAGTCTGCAGCCATCATCGTATCTTCATCGTGTTCAACAACAATAAGCGTATTTCCTAAATCACGCATATTTTGCAGCGTTTGAATTAAGCGGTCATTGTCACGTTGATGCAAACCGATAGAAGGTTCATCAAGAATATATAATACACCCGTTAACCGCGATCCAATTTGCGTCGCTAAGCGAATACGCTGCGCTTCTCCGCCTGATAATGTTCCAGCTGCACGGCTAAGTGTTAAATAATCGAGTCCTACGTTAACTAAGAAGCTAAGACGCTCTTTAATTTCACGCAAAATAAGATTGGCAATACTTTGTTGCTTTTCTGTTAATTCAATATCGGTAAAGAAATCATGTGCTTCCTTAACAGAAAACTGCGTTACTTCCGCAATCGTTTTCTCACCTACAAAAACAGCTAAACTTTCTGGTTTTAAACGACCGCCTTTACATTTTGGACAAGCTTGCTCTGCCATGTATTTTTCCATTTGCTCACGAATATAATCGGAGCTTGTTTCTCGGTAACGGCGCTCAATGTTAGGAATTACACCTTCAAAAATAATATCGCTTTCCTTTACTTGGCCAAAGTCGTTCACATAGCGGAAATATACTTTTTCATCTCCGCTTCCGTATAACACCTTCTCAAATAAATGTTTCGGAATATCTTTTACCGGTACATCCATATCAATGCCGTAATGGTTACAAACAGACTGCAACAATTGCGGATAATATTGTGAACTTGTCGGTTCCCAAGGTGCAATCGCATGATCGTTTAATGATAAATCCCAGTTGGGAATCACTAAATCAAGATCTACCTCTAACTTCGCACCAAGACCGTCACAAGACGGACAAGCACCGAACGGACTGTTAAAAGAAAACATGCGCGGCTCAAGTTCACCAATAGAAAATCCGCAATGCGGACAAGCATGATGCTCGCTAAACAGCAACTCTTCTTCTCCGATTACATCAATTAAAACGCGACCTTCACCAAGCTTCAAAGCCGTTTCTAATGAATCAGCAAGACGGCTTGCAATTCCTTCTTTCACAACAATACGGTCAATTACAACTTCAATCGAATGCTTTTTATTTTTATCTAACGTAATTTCTTCCGATACATCAAGCATTTCCCCGTCAACGCGAACGCGGACGTACCCCTGCTTTTTAATATCTTCTAACACCTTTACATGTGCACCTTTACGGCCTGATACAATCGGTGCAAGCACTTGCAGCTTCGTACGCTCTGGATATTCTAAAATACGATCTACCATTTGCTCAACTGTTTGCGATGTAATCTCAATGCCGTGATTTGGACAAATTGGTGTTCCGATACGCGCAAATAATAAACGTAAATAATCGTAAATCTCTGTCACCGTTCCAACTGTTGAACGCGGATTGCGGCTCGTCGTTTTTTGATCAATTGAAATAGCCGGAGACAATCCTTCAATTGCATCCACATCTGGTTTATCCATTTGCCCTAAAAATTGACGTGCATACGCCGATAGTGATTCTACATAACGGCGCTGTCCTTCCGCATAAATCGTATCAAATGCTAACGACGATTTCCCTGAACCAGATAACCCTGTTACAACAACAAGTTGATTTCTCGGAATGGTGACATCAATATTTTTTAAATTGTGGGCTCTCGCACCCTTTACAACGATAAAATCTTTACTCATCGCCTTCACCCTTCTGCTTTTAGTTCTAGTAATAAATCACGAAGCTCAGCTGCCCGTTCAAAATCAAGCGCTTTTGCAGCTTCTTTCATTTCCGCTTCCATTTTTGCAATAACATTTTCTCGTTCTTTTTTCGTCATTTTCTTAGAAGTTAGTGGTGCTGTCTCATACGTTTCTGTATCTTCCGCAGCCATCGTTGCACGAATAACATCGCGCACCTCTTTTTGAATTGTTTTTGGTGTAATCCCATGTTTTTCATTGTATGCTTCTTGAATTTGACGACGACGCTTCGTTTCATTGATTGCGATTTCCATCGATTTTGTAATTCGGTCTGCATACATCACAACATGACCATTTGCATTACGCGCTGCCCGGCCAATCGTTTGAATAAGCGAGCGCTCTGAACGAAGGAATCCTTCTTTATCTGCATCTAATATTGCTACAAGCGACACTTCTGGAATATCGAGTCCTTCACGAAGTAAGTTAATACCAATAAGCACATCAAACTTTCCTAGACGAAGATCGCGAATAATCTCAATCCGTTCTAATGTTTTAATTTCAGAATGCAAATAATTTACTTTAATACCAACATCCTTCAAGTAATCAGTTAAATCCTCTGACATTTTCTTTGTTAATGTTGTAATTAAAACGCGCTCATTTTTTGCAATTCGATCGTGAATTTCTCCTAATAAATCATCAATTTGTCCTTCGATTGGACGCACATCAATTTGCGGATCTAAAAGCCCAGTTGGACGAATAATTTGCTCCACAACTTCCGGTGCATGTTCTAGTTCATACGGCCCCGGCGTTGCTGATACGTACACAACTTGATTCGTTTTCTCTTCAAACTCTTCAAACATAAGCGGTCTGTTATCTAGCGCTGATGGCAGACGGAATCCATGATCGACAAGCACTTGTTTCCGCGCTTTATCTCCGTTGTACATCGCTCTTACTTGCGGCACTGATACATGCGACTCATCCATCACGATAAGAAAATCTTTAGGAAAATAATCTAATAATGTATATGGTGTTGAACCAGCTGGACGGAGCGTCAAATGACGGGAGTAGTTCTCAATCCCTGAACAAAAGCCCATCTCACGCATCATTTCTAAATCGTAACGTGTCCGCTGCTCTATCCGCTGCGCTTCTAATAATTTACCGTTATCATTTAATTCCTTTAAACGTTCTTCTAATTCTTTTTCAATATTTTCAATGGCAACTTTCATTTTTTCTTCGCGTGTAACGAAGTGAGATGCCGGGAAGATTGCCACATGCTCACGTTCTGCTAATACTTCACCTGTTAATGCATTCACTTCTCGAATACGATCAATCTCATCGCCAAAAAACTCAATCCGAATACAATGTTCATCAAGGGATGCTGGAAAAATCTCAACTACATCCCCGCGCACGCGAAACGTTCCACGCTGGAAGTCAATATCATTACGGCCGTACTGCACATCAACAAGTTCACGAAGCAATTGATTGCGTTCCTTCTCCATACCAACACGTAAAGAGACAACAAGCTCACTATATTCTTCTGGAGAACCTAAACCGTAAATACAAGACACACTCGCTACAATAATGACATCATCTCGTTCAAATAAAGCCGATGTCGCTGAGTGACGCAATTTATCAATCTCATCATTAATTTGTGCGTCTTTTTCAATAAACGTATCGGTTTGTGGTACATACGCTTCCGGTTGATAATAGTCGTAGTAACTAACAAAATATTCAACCGCATTGTTCGGAAAGAAATCTTTCAACTCACTGTATAGCTGTCCTGCTAACGTTTTATTATGAGCCATTACAAGTGTTGGCTTCTTCACTTCTTTAATGACATTTGAAATCGTAAATGTCTTACCCGTTCCTGTCGCTCCAAGCAACACTTGATGTTTCTTACCATTTTTAATCCCAGCTACCAGCTGCTCTATCGCTCTTGGCTGGTCACCTTGCGGGGAATATTCTGAGACAATTTCAAATTGATGTTCCAAATAAATCCGCCCTCCTCGTAAAAAATCTGTATTCTCATTTTACCACGAATGCTCATAAAAAAACCAAAAAAACGAACAAGCATTCGATAAACAATTCGACAGCGTTTCTACAAATCTAATATGTAATAACAAAAAAAAGGCTTATTTACTAAGCATCTGCCCATGGTTATTCATGAGGTACCTTCAGCAAAAAATAACTGATATACTCATGATTTCCTTTACATTCACTTAGTCTACAGCTTACGTCTTCACCGCTTTTTTCTTCCATGATCCCTTTACACACATCACTTTTTTTCCTTTATGACTTCCTCCAAATTTATCGTTGGAATCATCAAAAAGATAGTTTATATTGATTCCATCATAATCTAATGTTTGAAAAATCGGATCTCCTTATTAACGGGCAATAAGACCCCCACTGATGGAAGTTTCGCTTAATACTACCATCCAAAATGAAATTTAGCGTAGCAATAAAAACACCTATACAAATATCGACAAGAAGTCCATCGTTTTTTGTATAGGTATAATTTTCTAAAAATTTTATATTTACAGTGCCCATTTTTCATATTACAATACGTTTAAAGATTCGACATTATACGACAACTTGATCTTAATGTTCAGAATATTATAACAACTATGAGGGTGAGGGATTTATATGGATCTATTTCGAAAAAAATCGATTTCCGCAATGTTAGCACAATCGCAGCAGAAAGGAGCTTCTTTAAAAAAGGATTTAGGGGCATTTGATTTAACAATGTTAGGAGTCGGCGCCATTATCGGAACAGGTATTTTCGTTCTTACCGGCGTTGCCGCAGCCGAACATGCAGGACCAGCACTTATTTTATCGTTTATTTTATCAGGTTTAGCCTGCGTATTCGCGGCACTATGTTATTCCGAATTCGCTTCAACTGTACCAGTATCAGGTAGTGCATACACTTACAGCTATGCAACATTTGGAGAAATAATCGCTTGGATTTTAGGATGGGATTTAATTCTAGAATACGGATTGGCATCTTCAGCCGTTGCATCTGGTTGGTCAGGATATTTCCAAGGATTATTAGCTGGATTTGGCATTAAACTGCCGCATGCTTTAACAAGTGCTTACAACCCTGCGGCTGGAACATATGTAGACGTACCGGCAATTTGCATTATTTTCATCATGACATTGTTATTAACAAGAGGCGCAAAAAAATCAGCTCGTTTTAACGCTATTATGGTAGCTATCAAATTATTTGTTGTTCTTCTATTCATCGGTGTTGGTGCTTTCTATGTAAAACCTGAAAACTGGACACCATTTATGCCATTTGGCTTCTCTGGCGTAACAACTGGAGCTGCAACTGTATTCTTTGCTTATATTGGATTTGATGCTGTATCAACAGCTGCTGAAGAAGTAAAAAATCCACAGCGTAACATGCCAATTGGTATTATCGCTTCCTTAGCAATCTGTACAATCTTATATATCGTTGTTTCATTAATATTAACAGGAATCGTTCCCTACAGTCAGTTAGATGTAAAGAACCCTGTAGCATTTGCACTGCAATATATTCATCAAGATTGGGTTGCCGGCCTTGTCTCTTTAGGAGCAATTGCTGGGATTACAACAGTGTTACTCGTTATGTTATATGGACAAACACGTTTATTTTATGCAATGAGCCGCGATGGCTTACTGCCAAAAGCACTTTCTCGTGTAAGCCCAAAAACGCAAACACCTGTTATGAATAGCTGGATTACAGCAGCTATGGTTGCTTTCTTTGCTGGCTTCGTTCCATTAAGCAAGCTAGCAGAACTAACAAACATCGGTACATTATTCGCATTCATCGTTGTATCAATTGGCGTTATCATCTTACGCAAAAAACAGCCAGACTTGCCGCGTGCCTTTAAAGTACCATTCGTACCATGGGTTCCAATATTAGCAATTCTATTCTGCGGATACCTAACATTACAGCTTCCAGTAACAACATGGATTGGCTTTGGCGTTTGGTTAGTTATCGGTTTAATTGTATATTTCAGCTACGGATATAAAAACAGTACTTTGAGAAACGAACAAAAAGACGACGCCGCATAAAGTGAAACTTCCATTCGGAGATGCTTTTCCTCCGAATGGTTAGTTGAACCAATCGGGCCCTTACAGACGGTTTACTTCTCTTCCTTGCCTAACTTCTTACCGGCTGTTTGGGCGGGATAAAGTGAAACTTACTTCTAGGAGCGTTTTTTTCCCAGAAGGTTAGTTGAACCAATCGGGCCCTTACAGACGGTTTGCTTCTCTTCCTTGCCTAACTTCTTACCGGCTGTTTGGGCGGGATAAAGTGAAACTTACTTCTAGGAGCGTTTTTTTCCCAGAAGGTTAGTTGAACCAATCGGGCTCTTACAAGCAGTTCCTCTTCTTGCACTCCCATCTTTTCTTACTGCTTGTTAGAGCGGGATAAAGTGAAACTTCCCTCAGGGGTTTTACTATCCGATAATACGAGGTAACAAAAAAGCTGTTGTCCATTAAGGGCAGCAGCTTTTTTATATATTGACATACACCAAATTCACGTAGCTCAAACAAGATGTTTTCAACTTGAATGAACAGCTAGCTCGTCACGCATTGTCCACACGTGTTTTCTACTTATGGAATACAATGTATCAAAAATAAAGAAAAGAGGTTTAACATCAATATGCCTGATCATCATGACAAATCTGATGAGGAATGTCTTAAAGATAAATCAAATACTCATAACTGTTTTTTTGGAAATCATACAATTGGATCAACAAATTCCCCAGTACTAGTTCTCATACCAGGAGGCACTAGCCATCAACCTGTTTTTCAAGATTTTACTGATAATCAGAATAAAACATTACTTCAGTTGAATTCTGTCTCATTAAAAGGTGGAGATCCTTTACCTTTGACGGTAACCATTATATTAAAAAGCCCCTGTAATCCTATTACCGCTATAATTACAGAAAGTACAAGAATATTTCAAGTAGAAAACTTTAAGAGCTTGAGTGTCTCAAATCTTGACTCTACTCAAGGTGGATTACATGTATTCATCAAAAAAATTGATCTGTATCTGCCGTGAGAAATAAAGAGAACGGAAAGAGAAAGAGATGTTATCCTAGCGCGGCAACATCTCTTTCTCTTTCTTTTTCTTTTTTGGGAAAATAACATAAGAGAGAGTAATAAGCGTATCTACAAAAAAAACAATTCTCCACACTTTACTCACACGATTCGCGATTTCATTTAAAAATACATCTGCATCAAAACTAGCTATATTTTCAAGCGGCACCAATCCATACAAAAAAAAATACAATGTGCGTACCAGCAAATAAAACAAAGTGAATCCCCCAATGAAATAGCTTCAAGAAATTTTTAACATCTCATTCAAAATAAAAAAACCGCTAAAGCACAAAGCCTCAGCAGTTTTTCAATAACTAATTATTTATTGCTTCAAACACCATTTCCGTCTACATAATACCCATTAATCCAACTATTCGTTGCGTCCTCTCATATATAGTTGCCTGTGTACACTGATCCGCGGCTGTGCATGGCTTGAGAGCATGTGCTTTTTTAGTGGCCGCTAACTTGATCTACATGTGCAATGTGTTTCCGTCCAAAAGCAACGACCAGCATGGCCAAGAATACAAATACAGCGCCAATTACGAAAGGAACATGTGGAGTATACGTTTCAGCAAGCTTATTTGCCAGCCAAGGCCCGATCGCTCCGCCGATGAAACGGACGAAGCTGTATGCTGCGGAGGCCGTAGCGCGCTCTACTGGCGCAACTTGCATAACCGCTGTAGTGATCAAAGTGTTATTCGTTCCCAAGAATAGGCCTGCGATGATAACAGAAACAATAATAACTGTTCTTGATTCTGTCCAAATTCCCATTGCCAAAAGAGTTAATGCAAACAAGGTTAACATCGCGCACATTGATTTAATCGTTCCAAATCTGGCTTGAAGCTTCGGAGCAACAAAGACGGATGTGATAGCGAGACAAATTCCCCATCCAAGGAACACATATCCCAATCCATGCTCATCCAATCCCATGACGAATGGAGCATATGCCATTAACGTGAAAAATCCGATGTTATAAAGGAATGCTGTAATCCCAAGTCTTAATAATCCAGGGAATTTCAATGCTTTGATCGGATCAAGGATAGAGCTTTTTACTTTCGGCTTTGCAACCTGAGGCATTTTTAATAAAAGAGCAAAAAAAGCGATGATCATTAGCACGCTTACCCCGTAGAACGGGCCGCGCCAAGAAATAGAGCCTAATTCTCCGCCAAGCAGCGGGCCTACGGAAATACCAAGCCCGATGGCTGCTTCATACAAAATGATTGCTTTGGTGGTTCCGCCTACAGATAAACTTACTATCGCAGACAACGCTGTGGCAATAAACAATGAGTTACCAAGTCCCCATCCACCGCGGAAAGCGACAATTTGCCATATGCCGTCTGAAGAACCCGCCAGTGCCGAAAAGACGATGATAAATAGAATACCGGTCAATAAAGTCCATTTAATGCCAATCCTGCTGGAGACAACGCCGGTGATCAGCATCGCAATCCCAGTAATCAAGTTATAACTTGAAAATAGTAAGGAAACCTGGCTTGGGGTTGCATGAAGTTGTTCTGCAATCGCAGGTAAAATAGGATCGACAAGTCCTAAGCCCATGAAAGAAATGATTGAGGCAAAAAAGATAACCCAAACGACAAGCGGCTGTTTGGCCGATTGGTTTTGGGCACTAAGTGAATATGATTGATTTGAATTCATCCATTCCAAACTCCTTTATATATAGTTTTGGGGCGAGTTCAACCTACCGTTTACGGGTCTCTGATTGATATCTCTTATCCATCCCCTTTATATTGAAAAAGCTATGATTGCAATTTCGTTACAAATATTAGTATAAAACTTTCTAACCTTGACGTCAACGTTAATTAAAGTGGACAAAAGAATGATTTTATTAATAACTTCCTCTTCTTCGTTAGCGTAAACTGCTTGTTTTTTCTGAAAAGCTCTGGTTGTAGTATAATATTCTTGAGCTAAAAAGCTCCATCCTGTTAGTGTAATAGTAAAAATAAAGAAATATAGGAGCGGAATGATGGACGGAATAAAAATAGATGACGTAGCGAAACAAAGCGGTTTAACGAAACGAACCATCAGATATTACGAACAAATCGGACTGCTGCCTGCTCCCCCGCGAAGTGAAGGAGGCATAAGATTATATTCCCAGGAACATATTGACTTCCTGAAAAAAATCACAAATGCCAAAGAAGTAATGGGCTTTTCCCTTCAAGAGCTTCAGCAATTCATCGCGCTCAGCGACACGTTAGAGCTTCACAAAGCGGATTACAGGCAAGTAAAAGGCACAAGTGAACAAACAGAAAAGTTAAGAAAAGTAGTAAATACTATCGAAGAGCAGCTGAACTTCATCGAACAAAAAAAGAAAAACCTCTTAAAGGTCGAAGAAGATTTAGTCTCACTTAGGGACCGTGCGAAAGCAGCGTTGGTTCGATTTGAGGAAGAAGAATCTGGGCAATAGGAAACACATCTCCATCAAGGTAAAGTAATTAAATACCCCTGCCCACCAAGCTAATATTTTGAAGTACCTCCAAAACAAAAATTTTATCCCTCCACAGTTGTCTACGAGAATTCAGCTCATTTTCTTCGTTTTGGGGAACAATGAATTTCTTAACTTGATGGCGATGGGAAAAAGCCCTATCAAGCCTATTTGATTGCTAGATACATATTCTAAGAATACGGATTTATAAAAAAACTGCCGAACCATAACGTTCAGCAGTTTTTTTTATCTATTCCAAACTCCATTTGATCGTATCATAATCCTCGGTCTTCTACGCAAAATGTAATACCTTTACGAGTATATATCCAAGAACAGAAAGCAATACCGATCCAATCAATCCTGCAACAAATGCTTTTGTTCCTAGTTTACGAAATGTCTTAAATTCTACATTTAAACCAAGCCCAGCCATTGCCATAGCCATAAGCATGTAAGAAACAACAACAATATCGCTTGCAATTTTTTCAGGTACAATTCCTAATGAATGAAACGCACTAACTGCTAAGAAGCCAAAAATAAACCACGGAATCGGAACATCACGCCAAGATTTCTTTTCCCCCGATTCTTCTCCGCGCTGAAACCATATGCCAATTAAAATTGCCACAGGTACAAGAAAGGCAACGCGCGTTAACTTCATAATTACCGCAACATCCACCGACTCGCTTCCACCAGGTGCTGCTGCTGCAATTACATGAGCAATTTCATGCAATGTTGCACCCGAAAAAACACCATATTCATACGGAGACAAATGAAGTACAGGATATAGTAGCGTATATGCTAATGTGAAAATAGTTCCTAAAATCGCAACGATCGCTGCACTAACCGCTACTTCTTCGTCCTTTGCTTTTACTTGTGGTCCAATCGCAATAACTGCTGCTGCTCCGCAAATCGCTGTTCCGCATGCTGTTAACATGCCAAGCTTCTTCTCCACTTTATAAACACGTGTTAATGCATATACAACAATAAGTGTAAACGTAATGACAATTGCCGCCATAACCAATACCTTCGGGCCCGCCTTCACAATATCAACTAAATTTAACCGCATACCGAGTAATATAATCCCTAGACGTAGTAGTTTTTTACTCGCAAAATTCGTTCCTGCGATCGCTTGACTTGGTACACCAATTGCCGCTCTCCATACCATTCCAATTAGAATAGCAATCACTAATTGGCCCATAATACTTAAAAATGGAAGCTGCGCCAAATATCTTGCAACAATAGCAATAAGTAACGTAATCCCAATACCTTGCGCAAATCCAAAACGCTTCTCCTTTTGTAACTCTAACATTTGTTCCATTTTATACCACTCCAATAATCATCTTATAACATGCATGTTCGTTCTACTTTCATTATAAGAGTATTTTAATCATAAGTTTAATACTAATATGATATCTCAATCATCAAGAAAACTTATGATAAAATAAAGTGAAACTTCCATCAGTGAACGATTTTTATCACTGATGGTTAGTTGAACCAATCGGGCTTTTACGGGCAGTTATCCCACACCTATCTTCCTCGCTTCTCTCTGAATCTTGAGGTGTGGGTTTTACTGCCCGTTAATGCGGGATATAACGATAAACGGAAGCGGCTCGTTCAGAATGGGAGAGGGATGGAGTTTCTGACAAAGAGGTGCTCTTTACCTCGGCGGAAGAAGCAAAGCCACCGACCACTCTTGCCGCTGGAGCTGGATAATAAGAAAAGCGGAGCCGACTATTTTATTCACCGAAAGGAATGAGTCTCATAAACACCGACATTTTAAAAATTTTTGTAACAGTCGTAGAGCAAAAACACTTTTCAAGAGCTGCCGAAATGTTGAATCTTTCACAGCCAGGGGTAAGCATGCACATCCGTAATTTAGAAAATGAGTTTGGTACAACGCTCATTCAGCGTTCACCAAAACATGTGCAAGTCACAGAAGCTGGGAACATTTTATACATACATGCAAAACAAATGCTTACTCTATACGAAGAAGCAAAACAAGAAATCCATGACCTGCATAATATCGTTACGGGGACACTGCGCATTGGCGCTAGTTTTACAATCGGAGAATATCTTCTTCCCAAGATATTAGCAAACTACGCGAAGGAACATCCGCGCGTTGAAGTTCATACCTTTATCTCGAATACAGAAGAGGTCTTACAGGGAGTTCGCTCGAATCAACTAGATATTGGCTTAGTAGAAGGGCAAGTGATATACACAGATGTAGACGTAGAATCATTTATGGAGGATGAAATGAAGCTTGTCGTTCCACCAAATCATCCTCTTACAATGACAAGTCCGATTGATACAAACATACTGCAAGATCAAATATGGGTGCTCCGCGAAACCGGTTCAGGAACGCGAGCTTACAGCGACCGCTTCATCCATGACCATCATCTAAAAATGAAGCGTTACTTCACATTTAGCAGCATTCAAAGTGTAAAGGAAGCCGTTGCTGCCGGACTCGGAATTGCGATTCTATCAGATTGGACGGTACGTAAAGAACTGCAAGCTGGCGAAGTATGTCATATACCTGTCCCAAACGAAAAACTCATACGCCCTTTTTCCATTGTACGAGGAAAATATTTCATTCCTTCCAAAGCGATTCAAGTATTCTTAGATCATGTGCAAACCTTTGCGGATAAACATAGTTGACCTTTACACTAATGTGAAGGTTTAGAATAAGGAGAGAAGGAGTGATGGTTTTGCGCATCGGAGAATTATCTAAACATACAGGCGTAAGTGAACGCTCCCTACGGCATTATGAGGAAAAAGGCTTGCTTATTTCAAAACGGCTCACAAATGGCTATCGTGATTTTGATGAAGCTATGATTGAAAAAGTAGAGCTCATTCAAATGTATTTGCAGCTAGGTCTAAACTTAGAAGAAACACACAAAATGCTGCGCTGTTTAGAAATAGAGCCACACTTTTATGATAATCCATGCAGCAGTATCATTACGCTTTACGAAGAAAAGCTCGCTGAAGTAACAAAGCAGATTTCGTTACTTTCTCATATCCAAACGAACTTACAAAAACACGTTACGCTGTTGAAACAAAGGAAAGAAAGGAATTGATAAATATGTTCGTTTTACACGGAAGTTCACGTTCAAACGGGAATACAGAACAATTAACGCATATGATGCTAGAAGGACTACATGCTGAAGAAGTATATTTACGCAATCATACAATCCAACCAATTACAGATCAGCGTCATGATGCAGAAGGCTTTCAACCTATCGACGATGATTACGAGGGTATCATTCAGCGTATGCTTGAGCATGATACAATTGTCTTTGCAACACCACTTTATTGGTACGGTATGAGCGGATATATGAAAAACTTTGTGGATCGCTGGTCGCAAAGCTTGCGGGATGCATCACTTCATTTCAAAGAACGTATGAAAGGGAAAAAAATGTATGTTGTCATTGTCGGCGGTGACAATCCAAAATTAAAGGCACTCCCGCTTATTGCACAGTTTCAATATATTTTTGACTTTGTAGGAGCTTCTTTTGAAGGTTATATGATTGGGGCTGCCAACGCACCAGGCGAAATCGTGAATGATAAAGAAACAATAGAAAAAGTAAAAGTATATAATCGTACTTTCAAGCAAAAATAATTAACAGAATGATTTGACAAATACACCTCCATACACATACAATAAATGTAAATTTATGAAAGGAAGGTACATCGGCCAATGAAGTTCTAATTCTCTTTTTTATTCATCCATCACAAATAGTGAAACGAAATGATGAAAACTAGAAGAGGATTAGTATGCCCTTTTGTCGATAACTTTCTTTTGACATGAACATGTAAAAAATACGTGTACTGTTTTTTTGTGCATACCTTTTTACATACTATGGGTGACGTATATCCTCTCTAGTGAAACTAGGGAGGTTTTTTTATGACCATTTTAACAGCACGAAACATTGAAAAAAGCTATGGTGATCGTACTTTATTTACATTACAAGCACTTGATATTCAGGCGCATGACCGTATTGGAATCGTCGGTGTAAACGGTGCAGGGAAATCAACGCTATTACAAATATTAAGTAAAGAAATAGAACCTGATTGCGGAACAATCGACCACTACGGTTCCATTGCTATCATTCCGCAGTTCCATGAAGAGACATTAGAAACAGCTTCTTCTCTTTCAAAAGGACAATGGGGAATTTCTCATGTCACAACGAATATGAGCGGCGGCGAACGCGAACGTTTAAAAATTGCTCATGCTCTTGAACAAGAAGCATCTATCTTATTCGCTGATGAACCAACGAGTCATCTCGATATGTATGGCACAGAACAACTAGAGAAAGCATTACAATCTTATAAAGGAACAATCCTTCTAATTTCCCATGACCGTTCCTTGTTAGACGCCATTTGCACAAAGATTATCGAAATTGAAGATGGCTCTGTTCGTGAATATAAAGGAAATTACACAAACTATCGCGAGCAAAAAGAACAGCAAAGGCAGCGCCAACAATCAGAATATGAACAGTATACGAAAGAAAAACAGCGCTTAGAAACAGCAATCACCAGCAGGCAACAGCGAGCTGCCGGTATGACAAAAATCCCAACTCGCTATAGTTCTTCTGAATCTAAGCTATATAAATCAGGAGCCGCTTACAGCCAGGGGAACGTCCAAAAAGCCGCCAAAGCATTAGAAACGAAATTAGAGCAATTAGAAAAGAAAGAAAAGCCAAGAGAAATTGTGCATGCAAAGTTTGATGCACAGTACCACGCACCGATTCACAGTAAAACGGTTGTGCAGTTTAATAAGGTTACGAGAAAGATTGGAAACCGCAGCCTCTTTCACAATATAAATGGAAGTATGGCTCCGGGCGCAAAGCTTGCTATTCTCGGAAAAAACGGGAGCGGAAAAACAACACTATTTCATATGATTGAAGCAAATGAACGAGGAATTCAACTTTCGAAAAGCTGTAAAATTGGTTACTTTGAACAAACATTAGCAATTCTGCAAAGTGACAAAACCATTTTACAAAACGTTATGGAAGAAACACGTTATGACGAATCATTTGTACGAACGATTCTTGCACGTCTTCTCTTTCGAAGAGAGGATGTTCATAAACAAGTGAACGTATTAAGCGGCGGCGAACGCGTGAAAGTAGCGCTGGTCAAAATTTTCTTAGGAGACTACAATATGCTCCTTCTTGATGAACCGACAAACTATCTAGATCTCGCCACTCAAGAAGAACTAGAGCAAATGCTACAAGATTATCCTGGTACTGTTCTATTCATTAGTCACGACCGCACCTTTGTTCATAAAATTGCTGATCACATTTTACACCTAGATGAAGAAGCACCACGACTCTTTCAAGGGAATTATGAACAGTATACAAAGCGGACAGAACAAGCTTCTATCAATCCAGCAGAGCAGGAACTGTTGCGCTTACAAACAAAGTTAACAGAAGTAATCGGGCGCATTTCAATGCCAGGACGTCATGATAATGTTATTCTTCTTGAAAATGAATATGAGCAATTGCTACGTCAAATTCAAGAATGCAGAACACGCCTACTCTAAAAATGAAAGAAAAAGGCAGATCACACTGCCTTTTTCTTTCATCTGAAATCAAACATGATTAAAATTTATTCCGCGTTAACACATCATCAAGCGGAAGACGAAATTTTTCAAAACCAGCCTTAACTGCTTTACCTACACAAATTAACATGACAGGTTCAAGGTTTTCTGGAACGTTAAAAGCTTCTACAAACTTCTGCGGATGAAAACCGCCAATCGGCACAGTATCAAAGCCTTTTGCTTTTGCTGCTAACATAAGCTGCATCGCTACTAAACCACCATCAATCATCGCCACACGAGTAGCTTGCTCGTTAGAGAATTTTCCAATGAACGGATCCATATGATAACAATCTTAATTTATTTACATAAAAAGAACCCTTACTCTTGATAGAGAAAGGGTTCACATATTATTATAGGGTACGCACAGCTGCTTCCCTTATCGAACTCTAACCGCTGTTCCGCTTACAGCTACCATTAACATACCTTCACGAACTACTTCATAATCAACATCGATACCAACAATTGCATTTGCGCCTTTTTGCTTTGCAAGATTTTTCATTTCGCCCATCGCAATATCACGTGCTTCTTTTAACTTACTTTCATACGCACCGGAACGGCCACCAACAACATCACGAACAGAAGCGAATAAATCACGAACAATATTAGCTCCCATAATTGCTTCTCCGTTTACGATATCAATATACTCTTCAATTTCTTTTCCTTGAATAGTAGAAGTTGTTGTAACGATCATAATATATGTCCTCCTATGTATATAAAGTGAAGTTTCAATCAGTTCCCACGAATAGCGGGATAAATTTTAAGATTCACACCAAAACCTAAGTAACCTTATTCTGCACAATGTTTTCCGTTAATATAATATGCTGGTTCTGAGAAGACCGTAAATACAACCTCTACTTCAGGAAGATCAAAATCCATTATATATGTGGTAAGTGCCCCGGCAAATCGATCACGAATTTCCTGTCCACGTTCGAACCATTTAACCTCAATAAGAGGAAAAGCCTCTATTTCTTCTCCATTATATACAAATGTAGAATTTGGTAGTTCTAATGTAAAATTATCTGTACCACATTCGCAAATCTCTGCGAGCTCTTCTACTAATGGTTTACTTATACTCTTTAATTGTTCAGTAGTAATTCCACGAAATACAATATGCGGCAAGTGAATCCCTCCGTTAAATGGCTTTATTCTATATTTATCCACATCATAGCACAATTTATTTCGCTGCACCAGAATCTATCGGCACCCCCAATTGGCCCTCTTTTCCGTCTTAACTCTTACAATTGCAGGGTTCATTTGTTCCTTATTGCGCCGTACTTACTCTCCTCTGCTAACTTCAAAATAACTAAATTACATTGTAGTGATGGTTTCGTGCTTTTCTTTTGATTTTCTATAACCTTCGCCTTAAAATAATTTACAAGATTTATTCCTACTTTCCTACACATACTTAAAAGTAGGAGACTTCTTTCAAATTGTGTTAAAATCTTCTGAGATACTATTCAATATACATTAATAAAGGTGAGGGTACCCAGTGAACAAGAACGACAATGCATATTGCACTATGGTTATATTTGGAGCAACAGGAGATTTAGCGAAGAGAAAATTATTCCCTTCTATCTATAGCCTATATAAAAAAGGGCAGCTCTCTAAAAATTTTGCTGTTGTTGGTGTGGCAAGACGTGAATGGAGTGATGATGTATTTCGTGAAAATGTACTTTCCTCTATTCAAGAGTCAAAAATTAAACCAGGCGATGATTTAGATGAATTTTTAACTCATTTCCGATACTTAGCGTTTGATGTTACGAATACTGCTTCCTACCAAGATTTGAATGCATTACTTACTAACCTAGAAGAACAATTCAATATTCCAGGAAACAGAATGTTCTATATGGCAATGGCCCCTGAATTTTTCGGAACAATCGCTTCTTACTTAAAATCAGAAGGTGTGACAAACGCAAGCGGTTGGAATCGATTGATTATTGAAAAGCCTTTCGGGCATGACTTCCCATCCGCACAAAAATTAAATGAGGAACTTCGTCACGCATTTGCGGAAGATGAAATTTATCGTATTGACCATTATCTAGGAAAAGAAATGGTTCAAAATATTGGTGTCATTCGTTTTGCAAACGCAATATTTGAATCATTATGGAATAATAGATACATCTCTAATATTCAAATTACATCCAGTGAATCTTTAGGTGTAGAGGATCGCGGAGGGTACTATGACCATTCCGGTGCCTTAAGAGACATGGTACAAAACCATATATTACAAATGGTTGCTTTATTGGCAATGGAACCGCCAATTCGTTTAACAACAGAAGAAATCCGAAGCGAAAAAATTAAAGCATTACGTGCACTTCGACCAATAACAGTAGAAGAAGTGGATGAATATTTTGTGCGAAGTCAGTATGGTCCAGGAGCAATCAACGGAAAAGAAGTTCCTGGGTACAGAAGTGAAAATAAAGTGGATCCAAACTCAAGAACGGAAACATTTGTGGCGGGTAAATTATTAATAGACAATTTCCGCTGGGCTGGTGTACCGATCTACATTCGTACAGGTAAACGCATGCAAGAAAAATCAACAAAAATCGTTATTCAGTTTAAAGAATTGCCAATGAATTTATATTCTAAATCAGAAAATAGCGTTCATCCGAACCTGCTTATTATTCATATTCAGCCGGATGAGGGAATTTCTCTTGTTTTAAATGGTAAGAAAATCGGTACTTCTGAAAAGACGACACCATTTAAACTTGATTACTGTAATGACTGCGTAGACGGAGTAAATACACCAGAAGCTTACGAGAAGCTCCTATACGATGCAATTCAAGGCGATGCAACAAACTTTACTCACTGGGATGAAGTAGCGTTATCATGGAAATTTGTTGATGTTATTTCTAAAGCATGGAAACAGGATGTATCAAACGATTTACTTACTTACGAATCAGGATCAATGGGGCCTCAAGCTTCTGATGATCTACTTGCGGAAAATGGCTTCCATTGGTGGCCTATTTCAGATGATAGTGACTACTCAATCTAATCATAGCAAAGGCGAAAGGGGAATTTTTATGAAAAAAGTATATGACATTACAGTACCTATTTACGAAGGAATGCCGGTATATAAAAATAAGCCGGAAAAACAGCCTCAACTTTCCAAAGTTACAAACGGTCATGTAACAGAATCCACATTAAAAATGGATGCTCATACAGGAACGCATATTGATGCGCCTTTGCACATGATAAATGACGGAGATACATTTGAAACGCTTGATATTGAGAAATTAGTAGGTGAAGCAAAGGTTTTTGACCTGACAAATGTTGAGGGCGGCATTACTGCTGAAGACCTGAAAGATTTCGATATTCAAAAAGGCGACTTTGTCTTATTTAAAACAAAGAACTCCTTTGATGAGGGATTTAACTTTGAGTTTATTTATTTAGCTGAAAGCGGCGCGAAGCTGCTTGCTGAAAAAGGCATTCGCGGTGTCGGTATTGATGCGTTAGGTGTTGAACGTGCACAAGAAGGGCATCCAACCCATAAAACACTATTTGCGCACGATATTATTGTAATCGAAGGATTAACATTTAAAGAAGTAGAAGCAGGAACATACTTTATGGTCGCAGCTCCATTAAAACTAATGGGTACAGATGCAGCACCAGCACGTGTGTTATTATTTCAATAAAATGAAACCGCCCGCAAATAGCGGGATAAAAAAGTGGACCAAGATTTCAATCTTGGTCCACCTTTTATTTTATCCCGCATTAACGGGCAGTAATACTCCCACATTAAAACTCAGTGAAAGCACAGAAGTTAGGCGGGAGATAAACTGCCCGTAAAAGCCCGATTGGTTCAACTAATAATCATTGGGGGATGAAGCCCCCCCAATGATTAAAGTTTCACTTTATATCCATTTTGTATGGAATGTACCTTCTTTATCCACGCGTTTATACGTATGTGCTCCAAAATAATCGCGCTGTGCTTGTAACAAGTTTGCAGGCAGTGTTGCAGTACGATAGCTGTCATAGTAAGAAATTGCTGCTGAAAACGCAGGTACCGCTATACCTTGTTGTACAGCCAATGAAATTATTTTGCGTAATCCGCCTTGATATGATTCCACAATTTCTTTAAAGTATGGATCAAGTAAAAGGTTCGGTAAGTCAGTGTTATTCTCATAAGCCTCTTTAATGTTTTGTAAGAAGGCTGCACGAATAATACATCCGCCTCTCCAAAGCATAGAAATGCTGCCGAAATCAAGGTTCCAGTCATATTCCTCAGAAGCTGCCTTTAATTGCGTAAACCCTTGCGCATAAGAACAAATTTTACTCATATACAAAGCTTGGCGCACTGCTTCGATTAATTCTGCTTTTTCAATTCCAAGTGCTGGTTTGTCTTTAGGGCCAGATAATACTTTGCTTGCGTTCACACGCTCTTCTTTTAAAGCAGAAATACAACGTGCGAATACAGATTCCGTGATAATAGGAAGGGAGATACCTAAATCAAGCGCGCTTTGGCTTGTCCACTTCCCTGTACCCTTTTGTCCCGCAGTATCAAGAATAACATCCACTAATGGCTTTCCAGTTTCTTCATCTTTCTTCGTGAAAATATCTGCTGTAATTTCGATCAAGTAGCTGTTAAGCTCACCCTTATTCCATTCAGCAAATATTTCGTGAAACTCTTCTGCAGTCAAATCAAGTGTTTGTTTCAAGAAGTAATACGCTTCACAAATTAATTGCATATCTCCATACTCGATACCATTGTGAACCATCTTTACATAATGACCTGCACCATTAGGCCCGATATAAGAACAGCAAGGCTCGCCATTTACTTTCGCAGAGATATTTTCAAGCATATCTTTCACTTTTTCATATGCATCTTTCTGTCCGCCCGGCATAATGGACGGCCCTTTCAACGCGCCCTCTTCTCCGCCTGACACACCTGCACCAATGAAATTGATTCCTTCTTCGGCAAGACGTTTGTTTCGGCGAATTGTATCACCAAAGTATGTATTGCCGCCGTCAATTAAAATATCACCTTTATCAAGGTGAGGAAGTAGCGAATCAATCGCCTTATCTGTAATTTCCCCTGCATTAACCATTAATAAAATCTTTCTAGGTGATTCAAGTGAGTTAACAAACTCTTCAACCATATGAGTACCAACTAAGTTTTTACCACTGTTCTCCTCAATGATTTCATTTACTTTTTCCTTTGAAATATCATATAGGGCAACAGAATACCCTTTACTCTCAAAGTTAAGTGCAAGGCTTTTTCCCATAACGCCCACACCAACAACTCCAATTTGTTGCTTTGGCATATTTCATCGTTCCTTTCTATGTATGTTACTTTGTCTATACTATAGTATATAAACCTAAAGTAAAACTTTAATCAAGTAATCCTGCTTGTTAATTTTAACATGGAGTTCAGCAGAGATGTGTGCAAAGCCAGATTGTAGGGACACGGCACCGATTTTTTCTTTTTGGAGTATCACTATCAACCTAAGGAAGCAAATAAAAAACCTAGCTATCCAATATGAAGAACACATAGATGAATAACTAGGTTTTTTACGATATTTATCTTATCCCAATTAATGAGCTACCGCCACATCACCATCAAATTAAAAAATAAAATTTATATCCCTGCCCAAACATCCTTTGCATATCTTCCTTCAGATTGCAAATGATCAAGCCAGTCTTTTGCTTTCTGCTCATCAACACCATGATAAATTTGATAGCTTTCACATAAAGTTCTCTCTACATCTGGAGCCATTCGACTTCCATCTCCACATACATAAAGTTGACCACCCTTATCAAGTAAACGAATTAAATTGTTTGCATCCTGCTTCATAAGATGCTGTACGTATGTTTTAGGTTGTCCCTCTAAACGAGAGAATGCTGTGTGAAGCATGACTAATCCATCCTCCCCAGCACGTTCTAGCTCTTCACGGTAAAGATAATCCTGTTCAGGATGACGACAGCCAAAGTACAAATGTGCCTCTCCCAACTTCTGTCCTTCTTGCTTTTGAACACGACGTGCTTGCAAAAATCCTAAAAATGGAGCAACTCCTGTTCCAGGTCCAACCATGATAATTGGCTTCTCAGGATTTTCTGGCAAGTGAAACCCTGATTGTGGATCACGAATAAAACATGCGATAGCATCCCCTACTTGTCGCTCGGCCAAATAGTTTGAAGCAACCCCCAAGTATTCACCACGCCCGCTCCATGCTGACCCTCGTACGACACCAACTGTGATACTCGCACGATTCGAAACAATTTGCGGTGAACTAGAAATTGAATAATATCGAACTTTTAGCGATGGAAGAAGTTCTACAAACCTTTCAAATGGCAATTCACAAGCAGGATATTTCTCAAGTAAATCAAGCATAGTCGTACGTTTTTGAAGAATATTTGTTTTGTATGCCTCTTCCTCTAAAAGATCTTCTAACTCTCGTTTATGAGGCGGACAAACAGTATGTGCCGCTAATTCACGAAGTTGCGTCCGTGTCACCGGCTCTTGTAATTCAACATAATTTGCAAGCAGTTCATAAACACATACAGACTGCTCTAAAGGAAGATGTGCAATGCTGTGATCATTTCCGCTCAGAAGAAGAACATCTTTCCCATTTAATCCATATCGTTGTAAAACACGTTCTACAAGATCTTTTCTATTCTGTGGTAAGACTCCTAGATGATCACCCTCTCGGTATTGAACACCTTCAGGCAAAGTAATTTCAATATGGCGCGTACTGTGTACACTTTTCTCTGTTTGAAGCTCACGATTTTCTATAACATACGCCGAAAGTGCATCATACGTTTTCGCTAGAGGCGTACTTGTCAATTCGCTAACAAATTGTAATTTCAGTTTATTTTCCGAACGTTTTTCATTTTTATTAACTTCTAAATTCAAAGCTTTTGCTACATCTTCCCATAGCTGATTTTGCCACTCATCAAATTGGAACTCAAAGTCTTCATTCGCGTCACCCTCGCCACGTATGCTCAGACGAGTCGCACCCTTTAAGGCCAATTGTTCGTCAACAAATCTTGGAATACGTTGATACGTACTAGCCCAACTACGGTCGCCGCATCCAAAAACAGCATACTTCACTCCTTTAAGCGTTTCATCCTCTAACTCGCTTATCCAATGCACAAATTCCTTGGCATTATCAGGTGGATTACCATTGTATGAAGCAGTAACAATGCACACGACTCCATCTCTAGGAAGCTTTTCAGTATACTCATCAAGCGGTGCCACTTCACTCTCAAATCCTTGGAAGCGAGCCGTGTCAGCAAGCTTTCGTGCGAGTCCTTCCGCTGTTCCAAGGTTTGATCCATAAAGTACCAGTAGCGGTGTATAATGCGAATCGACAACCGTTTTAAAGTTATGTTTTACTTCCTGCTCTGTTGGTACTGTAACTTTTGAATCAGAAACAGGGAAGGCAACTTTTTTAGTTCGCGGTTTGACACACATAGTAAATCCATCTGGTTTCAAAGTTAATGTTTCTTTAACTTTTAATTGATAGTCTGTATGGTTAATAATTTCAAAATATTGAAGAATCATACCTAATACTAAAGTAGCTTCCTGAAGTGCAAATTGTTGTCCAATACAAGCTCTTTGCCCATTCCCAAATGGCTTATATGCATGCGGAGCGATTTGTTCAATATTTTCAAATCTCTCAGGTTGGAAATCTTCAACAGCATCCCCCCATACATCCGTATCACGGTGAAGCTTTGGTATGAGAACTGTAACCTCTCTTCCCTTTTCTATATGGTACTTTCCACCAAGAAGTGTATCTTCTTTTGCATAAAGTGAAATAGCTGGCGCTGTTGGCCATAAACGTAACGTCTCATTGAGAATCATACGAGTATATTTAAGTTTTTGAACCTGCTCATATGTAGGAATCGGCTCTGTTAAAACTCGATCTACTTCTTCATATGCCTTCTGAAGCTTATCTGGATTTTTCAAAAGGAAATGTAGTGCAAATGACAATAGACCACTAGTCGTCTCATGTCCGGCTATTAAAAAAGTAATGATTTGAAAACGAATATTTTCATCGTCCAACATCTCACCTGTTTGCGGATCTTTCCCCTTCAGCATATGAGCTAATAAGTCATCCCCATCTTGATTATCGCTCTCTTTACGCTCTGCAATAATATTATCTACCAAATCAAACATAGATTGAATGTCCTGCTTAAACTGACGTTTCTTCATAACCATTAGTTTATCTTGTATCCCTAAGCGTTGAGATTGGTTCATTGCCTCTTCCAGTGAACGAACCATGCTAGTAATAAAAGGGTGCGGAGTATCACGATAAAAGCTATTAAAACGGTAATTAAATCCACACAATCCAATGGTATCTAGTGTAAGGCGCGTCATGTCTTCTGGTACATCAATACTTTCATTAGGATTGAGACGCTGCCACTTTTGAACTAGTTGCATAGCAAGGTCAACCATCATAGAGTGATATCTCTTCATAGCTTGCTGACTAAAACTAGGAAGCAGAATGTTATGTGCCTTATGCCAATTTGGTTCGTTTGTCCCGCTCGTAAATAACCCGTCGCCAGTAAAGGCACTAACATTTTGTAAAGCGGTTCCAATACTCTTTTCAAAGCGAGATTCATCACATACTTCTGCCGTTAATTCATGATTAGAAACAATGGTGCGCGTCCTTCCAGGCAATTCAAGTTGAAAAATTGGTCCATACTCATACGAAAGCTTTAAAATTGATTGTATAGGTTCCTCTCCCTTTAACAAGGGTAAATTGCGAAGCGGCCCGAAAGTTTTAGGCTGCGGAATAGTGCTAGTCCCTTTCATATAAAAAATCCTTTCCTAAGTAAATTCATTCATATTCATTTTTATAAAGTGAAACTTCCATTCGAAGGTGTTTTTCCTTCGAATGGTTAGTTGAACCAATCGGGCTTTTACGGGCAGTTATCCCCCACCTATCTTCTTTGGTTTTCTCTGAATCTTAAGGTTAGGTCTTACTGCCCGTTAATGCGGGATAAAGTGAAACTTCCAGCAGTGGGTGGTTCCTTCATTCCCCACTGCTGGAAGTCCCTCCTAATTAGGCGCATGCCAGCAGTTACCCCCACAAATTTATACGTTCTATCGTGGGCGTTTCAATTATAAATAAAACAAGTTAACGGAAGATTCAAAAAATATTACATATATTTAAAAACTAGAAAAATCACATTTATATTTTATTATTTAAATGAAGCATATCCGTGGTCAGCCATTACTACACTCCCATTAATGGCATCTGCTTCTTCTAATGAAAGAAGGTAGACTACATCAGCAAGTGCTTCTGGATTCGTTAACTCATTACCCATAACTTTCGTTTTCATAGATTCAATCATACTATCGTCATATCCATGAAGAATAGGTGTATCGACAACTCCTGGTGCTACCGCTACAACACGAATTCCGTATTCAGCTAATTCAAGCGCTGCAGATTTTGTCATCATAATAACGGCACCTTTTGTTGCGTGATATGCAAATGTACCTGGAGAAGCTAAGAAGCCAAAAACAGAAGCTGTATTTATAATTACACCTTTTATATTTAATTCTTTCATTTTCTTTCCTGCTGCTATAATTCCATAGGCAACACCATGTTGATTAACCCCAATTACTTTTTCATAGCGATCCATATTTTGATTCAGCACTGGACCTGCCCCGCCAATTCCAGCATTGTTAAACATAATATCAATTCGGCCATACGTTTCTACTGCGATATGAACTAAAGTTTCTACTTGCTCGTACTGCGAAACATCTGTCTTAACAAAAATAGCTGTTCCACCTTCAGCTTTAATGAGCTCTACAGTTTCTTTTCCACCTGTTTCATTCACATCAGCGACTACTACTTGATCCCCTTTTCTTGCAAATTTAATACATGTTTGTCGACCAATTCCACTTCCTCCACCTGTGATTACAGCAACTCTTCTTGTCATCATAACTACTCCCCCTATTCGCTATCAGATTTCTTGCAATAATTGTAACACTTCTGTACATTAAATATTATTAAAACATACTTATCATTGCTTAAGTAAGACTTAATAAAAGAGGTCGTGTTTATATGAACATTGAACAATTAGAATACATAGTTGAGGTTACAAATGCAGGTTCTTTAACCATTGCAGCACAAAATATGCATGTCACATTATCTGCTATCAGTCAATCAATCTCAGCATTGGAAGCAGAATTAGGAGTTTTATTGTTTACACGTTCTCGATTGGGTACAATCCCTACTGCTGAAGGAAAAATTATTATTAAAAAAGCTGCTGAAACATTAGAGAAACTCCAGGAGTTAAAAGATGAGGCTAACGGGTTCTCAAATACCGCACGTGGTGAATTAAGAATTGCAACAATTCCTGGCCCTATGCCTTTATTGGTTCATACAGTGACAAATTTTAAAAAGGATTATCCAAATGTAAAAATAGAGATATTTGAAAAAGGTTCACAGGAAATACTAGACGATATTCGCCAACATAAGATTGACATGGGTCTAATCATTCTACTTGAAGACATTGTTCATAAAAGTAGTGGATTATTGTTTGAACCATTGCTAAAAGGAAAAATAGTTATTGGAGTCAGCCGTAATTCACCTTTAGCATCTAACAAATCAATTACTCCAGAAGAACTGTTAGCTCATTCTTTAGTTTTATACAAAACTGATTACGTCGAATGGTTTATGAATCAGTTTACAGCTGCATATGGCCCTGCTGATATTCTTTTTACCACTAACAATACAGATGCGATCCAAAAAACGATTACAGACGGATTAGCTATCACTGTTGGTCCTGATTATTCTTTTCCTAGTGAGTCTGCTTTACTAAAAAAAGACATTGTAATGATTGAACTTGAAGTTCCTGAGCAACAGGATGTCTATTTTGCCTGGGTACGTTCAGAAGGAAAACATTATTCTCAAATTTGTAAGACCTTTATTACTAGATTGAAAAATGAACTTTAACGTAGAATTAGATGGGATCGATGAAGAAATTGATACATTATGAATCTAACAATAATTTTTGATACCATACCTCTATATTCGTTCTGGTACGAAAATCTATGAAATAAAAAAAGGACAGACCTTTCAAAATGAAAAGTCTGTCCAAACTCACATCACACAACTTCCGTATCCCACTGATGCTCTTGTTCCACAAAAACAATTCCCAGTTCGTGATGCTCCCCTTCATAAATCGCATGTTGCACAAGACGAAGTTCACCATTCGTATCAATAACTTCCATTTTACAAAAAGCGCCTGTTGTTTTTGATTGCAGGGCATTGTAAAACTCGTCCACATTAGTCGGACTGATTCCATTCACTTTCACAATCATTTCCCCTGGTTTCAAGTCCAGCGTTGCTCCAGCTGTACCTGGAATTGTGTCTAATACAACTAAGCCATGATCACGAGAGGAAAAATATGCAGGGCGCTTTTCATCCTCTAAACGTTCTTGCACAGTAATCGTTAAACGGCCAAGCATTGCTGCTCCCATAGCTACAATTGCTAGTGTATGCCACCAGTAACTTGCTATTCCTAATAGAAGAACAACTGCAGCTAATCCAAACACACGACGACCTGTAAATAACAATGCTCCTTTTGGCTCAAAACTTTTAATTGTTCTCATAAACCCAATTAGAAATGGAATTAAGAATAAAGAAAACTTTTGCGACCCGACAGATACAACCGGCCACCAAGACACAAACTGCGTTATAGCGTCACCTGGTACAAGAACAAATATCGGTACTAACCATAATCTTTTTGATTCATGCAGTCCAATATTTAAACCACGTTTTCCTTTTCGTAATTTCGGCGTCGAATAGTTCGCTGCGTTCTTAGAAATCAGCAAACCTTCCACAACTAACATAAGTCCAAGTAAAATCGCTAACGACACGACACTGCTCTCTTCTCCCTCACGAAGCTGTAAGAAAGAGACTGGGAGTTTTGAAGATAATAACGTCGCTGCAATCGCAATTCCGAATGTGTATGCAGGAGATAAGTATCTATATTGAGCAATAAGAGCAAAGAATACCGTCCAAATTGCTATCATAAATACACTTGCTTGTGAGATAACAAGCCCCATTCCAACTGTAATCAAGGATAGAATGAGTCCAAAACCAATTCCTGCGAATGCAGATGTACGTAATTCATACAAAATATCATACACTTTAAAGGAAAAATCTTTCCGTTCTCGTAGTACTCGTAAATATCCAACAAAAAAGCTACTTATAAAGAAAACATACAAAGCAGGATGTGCAAAGAAACGCACAATTGCCTTCACAATTTCTGACGACCAAACCTCCACGAAACGATTCACCACCATTTATAATATAATATATTTCATTTCTGCCACACTTAATGGGCAGTAAGATTTCCTGCCTACAAGAACTTAATTGCCATTATGTAGGATATGGAAGTTTTATTTTATCTTATCACAATTAATCAAACGTTTGTTTAACACATAAAAAAAATATACAGGCTACGTAAGCCTGTATATTTTTTATCTTTCACCAGTGAAATAAAGTGAAACTCCCATTTGGAGAAAAAACATCTCCAAACGGTTAGTTGAACCTTATTTCGCCATTAATTTTAAAGCTGTTTGTAGCTGCAGATCGTTTTCACCAGAACGAATTTTTTCGACGATTTTGTTTTGGATTGCTTCTGCTGTCTTTTTATCAAGCTGACCCGTTGCATCCATATCATTTGCATTTTGGAATGCTTTCACAGCTGCTTCTGTTTCTTTACTAAAATAGCCATCTTCACGCCCCGGCTCATATCCAAGACTCTTCAACATCTCTTGCGCATGCTTCACTTGCTCATCGTTATCATTGTAAGACAACGTTTTTTCAATTTGAATTGGCGTTGCGTAGTAGTAATCAGGCTGCTTCACTTCGACCGTCGGTTCAATTCCTTTTTTATGAATCCAATTGCCGTCCGGTGTTAACCATTTAAACATCGTCAGTTTAATGTTACTACCGTCCGTAAACGGTACAGCTTGCTGAACAGTACCTTTACCAAACGTTTTCTCACCAATAAGAGGATAACCTTCTCCTTCATGTAAAGCTCCTGCTAAAATTTCAGAGGCAGATGCGCTGCCTTTATCGACTAATACAGAAATCGGATATGGTTTCTTCTCTTTTAATGATGTATAGAACTTTTGCTTTTCACCATTACGTTGTTCTATTTGAACCATTGGCTTTTGGTCTGTCATCAGCACCTTTAAAATATCTTCAACACTCGTTAAATAACCACCTGGATTTCCACGCACATCAATAACAAGTCCTTGTATATTTTTCTTTTCAAGATCTTTCAATTGATCTTTAAACTCTGTTGCTGTTTTTTCAGAGAATGATGTGATTTGCATATACCCAATATCTTTCCCATTCTCTTGTTTCACAGAGCTAAATACAGTCAAAATCGGAATTTTATCACGCTTAATTTTAAATGTTAACGGCTCACTAACTCCGGAACGTTTTACCTCAAGCGTAACCGTTGTTCCTTTCTTTCCGCGAATTTTCATAACTGCTTCTTCACGGGATAAATCTTTCACACTGTTTCCATTAACTGTTAAAATTTGATCGTTCGGTTTAAGACCAGCCTTTTCTGCTGGAGAATCTTTAATCGGCGAAACAATCATTAACTTATCATCCGTTTTATTTACTTCAGCACCAATTCCTTCTAACTCTGGATCAAGCGATTGCTCAAATTGCGCTGCTGTTTTCTTATCCATGTATGTAGAGTATGGATCTTTCAGCGTTGCAAGCATCCCTTGAATAGCTCCTTCAACAAGCTTGTCGTCGTTCACATCCTCAACATAACGTGAATCAATTAGTGCATACGCTTCGCGAATTTTATCCAAATCCGCTTGTTTTACATTGGCATTTTTCCCTGTAATTGATTGCACTGTGTAAGAGCCATTTTCAAGCCAATGCATACCTGCGAACATTCCGCCAGCGCCAATTAAAAACGCAACAATCATTCCAATAATCGCAACTCTACGTTTCAATGCGGAATTCCCCTTTCCGAACACACAATGGTGTATGAAAAGGCATCACACTCTGTGCGATGCCTTTATCTATTTCTACTATATGATAAGCTTGTACGAAATATGTTTGCAACTTTTTACACTTATATTTTTAAGAAACGACGGATAGACATAACGCTTCCCCACATACCGATTAATCCACCGATTAGCATTAATAACGCAGATAGCTCGAAAACGAATGGGCTATATGAAAGCAATTCAAAAATTGTTCCGCTAAATTTCTCATTAAACATAGCTTGAAGCGAATTATACGAAGTTAAGATTACAACAATTGGAATGATCGACCCTAGTATACCTAGGAATAACCCTTCTAATAAGAATGGCCAACGAATAAACCAGTTTGTCGCTCCAACAAGTTTCATAATTTCGATTTCTGTGCTTCGTGCATAAATTGTAATTTTAATTGTATTAGAGATTAAGAACATTGCTGTAAATAAAAGACCAGCAATTAATACAATACCAATATTACGACCAGCTTTTACTGTATCGAATAGTTTTTCTACTTCACCTTGTCCGTATTGTACTTGATTTACAAATTGCATTTTCTCAATTTTCTTTGCAACACTTGCTGTATCAGTTGGTTCTTTTGCTTTTACAACATATACGTCTTTTAATGGGTTATCTTGCTCAAATAGCTCAAAGGATTTCCCGCTATCTCCTAAACTTTTAATCAATCTTTTTAGCTCTTCATCTTTAGAAGAATATTTAATAGAATCGACTTGCGAAATCTTTGAAATATCTTCTTTTAATTTCTGTTGATCTTCTTTCTTAGCCGCTGGATCAATGTGTACACGAATCTCTACATCTTGCTCTACGTTCGTTGCAAAATGGTTCATATTCATAATCGCTGTTAAAAAGACACCTACAAGCAGTAATGTAACTGTTACTGCACTTACAGAAGCAAATGTCATCCATCCGTTACGGGATAAATTTTTGACACCTTCTCGTAAATGTCGACTAAGGGTTTTAGTCTTCATATCCGTATCCTCCCTCAATCTCGTCTCGAGCAATCTTTCCGTCTTCTATCGCAATTACACGGTGACGAATTGTATTTACAATATCCGCATTATGCGTTGCCATAATAATTGTTGTATTACGCTCATTAATGCGTTTGAAAATATTCATAATATCCATCGCTGTATCCATATCAAGGTTACCTGTTGGTTCATCAGCAATTACAACTTTCGGGCGATTCACAATCGCTCTTGCAATTGCAACACGTTGTTGTTCACCACCAGAAAGTTCACTTGGCAATGCATCAGCACGATCGTCAAGGCCTACAAGATTTAACACTTCCATAACACGCTCACGAATCACGTCTGGCTCTTCTTCAATTACCTCTAAAGCAAATGCAACATTTTCATATACAGTTAACCTCGGAAGCAACTTGAAATCTTGGAAAATTACGCCTAGCTGGCGACGGAAATACGGTACATCGCGCTCTGCTAAAGATTCAATTACTAAACCATTTACATTAATAGAACCTGTAGTCGGTTTCTCTTCACGATACATCATTTTAATAAATGTAGATTTCCCGGCTCCACTCGGTCCTACTACATATACAAATTCACCTTGCTTAATTTTAACTGTGAGTCCATTAGCAGCTTTCATGCCGTTTGGATACTCCTTATAAACATTCGTCATTGTTATCATTATTTATCACCCAATATTAATGATTTTTTTCGACACTCTATACTCTTCGTTGTTTAGCCATAGCGATCGCAATATTCAATCTTTCGCTGCGTCTCTCAACAATCGCTATTTCAACTTCTCATGTATGTAAAACTTTTTCTTCAAAATTCTACAAAAGATACTACGCCCTACATTGTACCATTATTCGGTTTCCAATTCGGATACAACTTTGTTACAGTTGTGTTACATAGCGCAGAATATATGACATGACACAAACAAATAAGACCTTCTGTCATCAAGTAAAAAGGTCTTATTTGTTTGAATTTCATACAGCGATAGCTGAAGACTGCCGCATAAGAATGCTAATTTTCTTCTATACAGAAGAAAACTAGCATTCATGTTTGAACAGTCAGCTCCACTTTTCTTGTCCAGCTCTAGCGGCTAGAATCTCCGGTCGTTTCGCCCCCTCGGACGAGGCAGAAAGCGCCTCTCTGTCGGGGGCTCCAACGTCCTGCGATTCTGAACGAGCCGCTTCCACTTTTCTTTCTTACTTCTTCTCAGCTAGCCATTCTGCAACTTTTTTCGCGTCTTCGCCTTGGATTACACCAGCTGGCATAATGCCGCGGCCTTTAGCGATAATGCCTTCAATATCTTCTTCTGAATATTTTCCGCCCACTTTTTCTAACGATGGTCCAGATAATCCTTTTAGATCATTACCATGGCATCCTGCGCAGCTTTTTTGGAATATTTTTTCAGCGCTATCTGTGCTTGCCTGTTGACTAGGACTAGAAGGTTTACTTTCTTCCGTTTTCCCGCATGCTCCTACTGTAAGAGCTAATGATGTACCTAATACAATCATCAACAATTTCTTTTTCATCTATATCGCTCCCTGCTGTTAATTAATCCCTCAATAGCATTATAATGATTTCCCTGCAATTTCAAAACTTACCTGCATAACCAATATTACCCTAAACGAGAAGGGACACTTACAGGCATAATGCTTTTCAGTAATTGTTTCAATTTTGTGAACGAATGATATGATGCAAAACAACGAATTTTCCTAGCATACAGAATACGAAAATCATCCCATTCTTCTGATCAATTACTTTCAACATTTTGTTATTTTCTACTTTTTACAAAACAATATACAAGCTTGTATGCTACAACTACATCCACCAAAAAGAGAAGTTGCCTCGCAACTTCTCTCCTCTTTCTTTCCCTCTAGACAGAAGGTATACTTCTCATTTCCTCACGCATGTGCCAACGACCTGTTGGCGTTTTTTTATATCTATAGAAGTTTCAGCTTATGAAATACGAGAACGTAAATATGCATCAATAAATGCATCAATCTCTCCGTCCATAACCGCTTGAACATTCCCTACTTCTGTATTTGTACGATGATCTTTTACAAGAGAGTATGGATGGAATACGTATGAACGAATTTGGCTTCCCCATCCGATTTCTTTTTGCTCACCGCGGATTTCATCAAGCTCCGCTTGTTGTTCTTCTAATTTTTGTTGGTACAGTTTCGCTTTTAACATTTTCATTGCATGTTCACGGTTTTTAATTTGTGAACGCTCAGATTGACATGTTACCACGACATTTGTTGGGATATGTGTAATACGTACAGCGGAGTCAGTCGTATTAATATGCTGTCCACCTGCACCACTTGCACGGTACGTATCTATTTTTAAATCCTCTGTACGTATTTCAATTTCAATATCATCGTTAAACTCTGGTACAACTTCACAAGATACGAACGATGTATGACGACGGCCAGATGAATCGAATGGCGAAATACGTACAAGACGATGTACGCCTTTTTCTGCTTTTAAATAACCGTAGGCATTATGCCCTTTAATTAATAACGTAACACTTTTAATCCCCGCTTCATCACCAGGAAGATAATCTAACGTTTCTACTTTAAAACCGCGTTTTTCCGCCCAGCGCGTATACATACGAAGCAGCATAGAACCCCAATCTTGTGATTCTGTTCCACCTGCACCTGGATGCAACTCTAAAATAGCATTATTCTTGTCGTGTTCTTCACTTAGTAATAATTGAAGTTCGTATTCGTTCATATCTGCAGATAAAGTTTTTACTTCCGCTTCAAGCTCCGCATGCAGTTCTTCATCGTATTCTTCTTTCACAAGTTCATGCGTTACTTCTAGATTTTCAAACGTTTCGTTAAGCGTATTAAACTTACCAACCATGTCTTTTAAAGCATTTGCTTCATTGATGACTGTTTGTGCACTTTTTTGATCATCCCAAAAGCCTGTACCCATCATAATTTCTTCTAATTCTGCGATTCGCTTTTCTTTTCCAGCGAGGTCAAAGAGACCCCCTAAAAGCCGCTAATCTCTTAGCCATTTTCTCTAGTTCTTGTCTAATTTCTACTAATTCCATTTTGGTCACCTCTATGTAATTACTATTACTTTCCTCATTTATCAAGCTGCTTACGTGCAGTAAGACCCTACTTCACTTTATACGAACAACAAGGCAAACTCTCCCTGCTTTTGCGAGAGAGAGTTCATCTCTTGTTATTATATGAATGTTCACGGAAATTTTCCATCCATGAGGTAAAACATCCTAAACGAGCCACTTCCGCTTTTCTTTTTGTCTAGCTCCAGCGGCTAGAATCTCCGGTCGTTTCGCCCCCTCGGACGAGGCAAAAAGCACCTCTCTGTCAGGGGCTCCAACGTCCTGCGATTCTAAACGAGCCACTTCCGCTTTTCTTTATTTCCCAATTCCACAGCAGTTTTTGTATTTTTTTCCGCTGCCACATGTGCATAAATCGTTACGGCCTGTTTGCTCACCTTTTACGACTGGTTTCTTTTTTGAAACTCCAGCTCCATCTCCGTCTTTTGGATGAACCGCTTCTCCTTGCGCTACTTCTTGACGCTCTAAGTTTTGTTCGATTTCCGCTCTCATAATATAACGAGAAATATCTTCTTCAATAGAAGCAATCATTGCTTCAAACATCGCAAAGCCTTCCATTTGATATTCACGAAGCGGATCAATTTGACCATATGCACGTAAATGAATACCTTCACGTAAGTGATCCATCGCATCGATATGATCCATCCATTTCGAGTCTACAACGCGGAATACAACTACTTTTTCAAATTCACGTATTTGTGCTTCCGGCATTTGTGCTTCCTTCTCGTCGTAGCGCTCTTTCACTTTCGCAAAAATGCTATCGATCATTTCTTCTGGCGCTAAGCGGCGTAATTCTTCTTCTTTCACATCACCGTCTTGTAGAAGAGTTGTATTTAAGTATTCAACAAGACCAGCAATGTTCCATTCTTCTTCTAATTCCTCTTGCGTATGAAGAGCCACAACACGTTCTACTGTAGAATGCATCATTCCTTCAATAATGCCGCGCAGATTATCTGATTCCATTACATCTTGACGCTGCTTGTAAATAACTTCACGCTGCTGACGAAGTACATCGTCGTATTGAAGAAGCTGCTTACGAGCATCGTAGTTATTACCTTCTACTCGTTTTTGTGCAGATTCAACAGCGCGAGATACCATTTTACTTTCGATTGGCTGAGAATCATCCATACCGAGACGATCCATCATCGCTTTCATATTATCAGAACCGAAGCGGCGCATCAGTTCATCTTCCATTGATAAGTAGAACTGCGTCACACCAGGATCTCCTTGACGTCCTGAACGACCGCGCAGCTGATTATCAATGCGTCGGCTTTCATGACGCTCTGTACCGATAACAGATAAACCACCGTTTTCACGTACGCCTTCTGCAAGCTTAATGTCCGTACCACGTCCAGCCATGTTCGTTGCAATTGTCACTGTACCCGGATGACCTGCTTCAGCTATAATTTCTGCTTCGCGTGCATGGTTTTTCGCATTTAAGACATTATGGCGCACACCTTTTCTCGTTAACATCTTCGAAATTAACTCGGACGTTTCAATCGCTACTGTACCAACAAGAACTGGTTGTCCTTTTTTATGACGAGCAACAATATCATTTACAACCGCATTAAATTTTCCTTCCATCGTTTTGAAAATTAAATCTGCACGGTCATCACGAACAATTGGTTTATTCGTCGGAATAACAATAACTTGCATGTTATAGATGTTACGGAATTCTTCTTCTTCTGTTTTCGCTGTTCCTGTCATCCCAGAAAGCTTCGCATACATACGGAAGTAGTTTTGGAATGTAATCGTCGCAAGCGTCATACTTTCATTTTGAATTTCTACGCCCTCTTTTGCCTCAATTGCTTGGTGCAATCCTTCGCTATAACGGCGCCCTTTCATAAGACGACCTGTAAATTGGTCAACAATTACGATTTCGCCTTCTTGCACAACATAATCTGTATCACGCTGCATCACAACATGAGCACGCAACGCTTGGTTAATATGGTGAAGAAGCGCTACGTGTTTTAAATCAAATAAATTTTCAATGTGGAATGATTTTTCTGCTTTGTTGATCCCTTCTTCCGTCAACATAACATTTTTCGTTTTCACATCGAATGTATATTCTTTTTCATTCGTTAATGTACGAACAAATGCATTCGCAAATAAATATAATTCCGTAGACTTTTGCGCTTGTCCAGAAATAATAAGCGGTGTACGTGCTTCATCAATTAAAATCGAGTCTACTTCATCGATGATAGCAAAATGTAATGGACGCTGTACGCGTTGTTCTTTATAAAGCACCATGTTATCACGTAAATAGTCGAATCCAAGCTCATTATTCGTACTGTACGTAATATCAGCAGCATACGCAGCTTGCTTCTCTTCTCGTGACATATGATTTAAATTGATACCAACTGTTAAACCAAGAAACTCATGTAATTGTCCCATCTCACTTGCGTCACGCTGCGCTAAGTATTCATTCACTGTAACAACGTGAACACCTTTTCCTGTAAGGGCATTTAAATATACTGGTAATGTAGAAGTTAACGTTTTACCTTCCCCTGTCTTCATCTCAGAGATATTCCCTTCATGCAGGGCAATACCACCCACTAACTGAACAGGATATGGACGCATGCCAAGTACACGTGTTGCCGCTTCACGTACGACTGCAAAAGCTTCTGGCAATAAATCATCCACTGTTTCACCTTTTGTTAATCGCTCTTTAAACTCTACTGTTTTTCCTTTTAATTGTTCATCTGTCAGTGGTGACATTTGAGGTGCTAATGCTTCGATTTGATCCACGGTTTTCTGCATACGTTTTACTTGACGTTCATTTACATCAAACACCTTTTTTAAAATACCGATCATGGGAATACGCTCCTCTTTTATTAAAATAAAACTTCCATCAGTGCGATTTATTATTGCTCTTTCCACTGATTGGTCGCTATAACACTCAATCTCATTTCTTTGCTAAAAAATAGGATTCTTTTCCTTAAAAAAGGATAAACCTACTGACAATTGTAACACTTGTTTTATATCTATGACAACAATCGGCCAAACGCGTCCTCATGAAAACGCACCCACTCATCTTCTTCGCTTTTCTCTGAATCTTAAGGTGGGGGTCTTACTGTCCACGAATAGCGGGATCACATCAATTTATTGGCGAGTTTACAATATACGACTCAAAAACGGCTATCAGGAAGTTCCTGATAACCTAAAAAAACGCAGCCATTACAGCTGCGTTTTCCTTATATTATTATTTAGTTTCAATTAAACCGTATTTTCCATCCTTACGTCCATATACAACATTTGTTTCATTTGTTTCTGAATTTGTAAAGACGAAGAAGTTATGGCCTAACATGTCCATTTGTAAAATTGCTTCTTCTACATCCATTGGTTTTAAGTCAAATCGTTTTGTACGAACAAGTTCTAATTCATCTTCAGCAACCTCTTCTTGCGCAGTTGGTTGCTCTGGAAGAATCAACATTGTTTTTGTAATGCCATTTTCACGTAACTTACGATTTACCTTTGTTTTATGTTTACGGATTTGTCGTTCAAGTTTATCTACGACTAAATCAATAGCAGCATACATATCGCTATTTGTTTCTTCAGCGCGAAGTAATAAATCCGGAAACGGAATTGTTACTTCCACTCGTTGCTTGTCAGAGTACACTTTTAAGTTTACCTTAATTTCTGGAAAAGTCTCGAAATAGCGCTCTAACTTACCTAGCTTTTTCTCTACATATTCCTTTAATGCTGGAGTTACTTCAATATTTTCACCGCGAATGTTAAATTTCATAAGATGAACTCCTCCTTTCAAGCCTATGTATAGGTTTTCGACAAAGGTATCAAAAACCCTTCTTTCATTTTTAAATTTTTTGACAAAATCGATATTTTTTTATCGAATTTTGTAGAAAAAGAAATGTAATTCCTTTTCTATTATTATTTTATCCTATTTATATCGTAGTTATCATATATAAGTGTGAAAAATCCGTTACAAAAATACTACAACTTTTTGACAGCTTTTTGTTTATCCCGCTATTCGCGGGCAGTAAGACTCCTACCTCAAGATTGTGAGGAATCCGAAGAAGATAGGTAGTGGATAACTGATGGAAGTTTCACTTTATGATAAAGCCTCCGTTACCTATGTAACGGAGGCTCCCCTATGTGAAACGCTGGTCTTTGAAGCCTCACCATGTTTCAACTATAACTTCACAACATTTGCTGCCTGCGGACCACGCGCACCTTCTACAATATCAAATTCAACTTTTTGTCCTTCTTCTAACGTTTTATATCCGTCATGCTGAATGGCAGAAAAATGAACAAAAACATCGTCACCGCCATCGCGCTCAATAAACCCAAAACCCTTTTCCGCATTAAACCATTTTACTTTTCCTTGCATGTTCTTTCCATTCCCTTCAATCGTAAAATAAGGGTATCTGCCCCATACTTTGAATATAACGAATGGAAAAGTGCAAAGTCAAAGAAGACTTGTCGCCTTTTTATTGTACCTTTCGACATGTCTTATTTCTCAATATACACAGAACGCACAACCGTCCGATTATATGCTTTTCCCTCTTTATTCTTTCCTTTAATATCAATCGTTACGTTATACACACCTGATTTTGCGACATCTGGCAAATTTCCGGTGAATGTGACTGTATCTGTCTTTTGCAGCTTATTGGAGTGCGATACTAAATTCCCATCCCGATCTACAACACGTATATCAAAGGAAAGATCCCCCTGCTGTAGGGAACGTTTTGTAGATTGCTTTAACTTAAATTCCGCTTTATTTTTCTTGACTTTACCCGGCATTTCTAACGTAAACGGTGCAACCTGTTTATAATTAGCCAGCATAAGATATGCATCTTTTTGTGCTTGTGACATCATTTTTAAGCGCCACTCACCTACTTCCATTTGATCAACCTGGAATGTTCGGATTGTCGCTCCGCTAAAATACGCATATTCTTCTCCCGTCGCTGCTTTGCTGTTTTGATTGGTGTACACCTTGCCAGATGGAGCGATAAGCTGCATCTGTACGTCTGGAGATGCAGTCAACACAGAAACATTTCCATCCGTTACAGTATCCACCGCAAAGGTTTGTTCCACCCAACTGTTTGGTGTGAGCGGTCCTCCTAACACCGTTTGATTAGCATTCACAGCTAGATTTTTTTGTGATTCTTCAAATATATTTTCGTTTGCAATAGAGGCAACCGCAGAAGTATTGCGCAAATAAGGCTCAATCCGTGAAAATACAGCTGATCCTTTTCGAATGCTGTCATGATCCAGGCTAGCATCTGTAAACAGATGTGTTCCATAAGGAAGTTTCGTGCTCCATTCATTGACTAACCCATCATTAGAACCATACCAGGAAAGGTAAAATCCGCCTATAGACAGTGCAGAGAAGGCAGGTCCCCAGCTCGTGCCCGCAACTGTATAATAACGGTTCAACTTTGCGTTTGGATTACTATCCGTTATGTTACGAAACTGCGCCATTTCCCCTGTCTGCAAAGAGTACGTGCCGTCATCCCGTTGTCCTAACAAGGAAGCCAGCCAACCTGCCCACCAACTGTACGCCAAATCTGCTAAGTTAGAGCCATAGTGCGGAGAAGCGAGCGTCACTACGTTTCCAACAAAGCGACTTGCACCGTAGTGAACGAGCGCTGCTTGCGTGTCAGGTCCACCTTTGCTGTGTGCGACAATATTGATCTTTTTACCAAAATGATTATAGATTTGCTCCAGCATAGAAGCGAGCAAACGCCCATTATCCCACTCACTTGCTGAGCCCTTTCCGGCCGCATCATACAGCTGAACGAAAACAGTTTGATACCCTGCATTATAAGCATAATTATACATATCGTTCATACCGTGATAAACGGTTTCACCGTACCAGTCCTTAGCAGTTCCATTCTTACCTTGAACGAAAACGATAGGTGGTTTATTCGCATCACGCTCAGGAGTTGCCCCTAAAAACCAACTCCCAGGAGTAAACGATTCTGATGGCGGAAAAATCCCACCAGACATTTGCGTAGAACTAGCGGAAACGGATGAAATATGAAAAGAACAAAAAGCAAAGATAAAAATAGTCAATACTGCGAAAAAACGTTTGCACTTATGCAACACAGCAGTCCCCCTTATTGAATTTGCAATTCCCATCTTCATGCAAATACGTTGTTCTTCAATTCATCCTATAATTTATAGTTGATGGAATGATAAGCGTGTAATAGAAAACGTCTCCCTAATTTTAGTTTGAATTTTCCAACTCATTTACTTTTTATTTTTCTACCTCCATTGCACTTAATGGTGATGAACGTATTCTTTCTTAATTTCTTAAAAACCTTCTAAAAATTTACAATCCACGTTGAGAAAATGTACTTAAGATTTATCCCGTAAAAGCCCGATTGGTGAGAGCTTTCCATCAGTAGGGGAGGAAGCCCCTCCACTGACGGAAGTTCACTTTATTGTAGCTAGAGTGGCCGGAAGGATTCCCTGTGTATCCAAAAGTGAAAAAAATTCCAGAATATTTGAGTTGCACTGTATTAGTAAAGAGGACACCAAACAAGAAGTCAGCGGCAAAGCGTCAATGATGAAACATTCCGTGCACCTCGTTCATAGAAGCATTGCGCCGCTTGACGCACCGTAATCCCAGTTGTGTATACATCATCAATTAGGAGAATATCTTTTCCGTGAAAGGATTCTTCCTCTACAAAATAAAAGGGCCGCGGACGCTGCAAACGTTCTGTTCTTGTTTTCTTACTTTGCTTCTCTGCATCACTTCGCACGAGTGATGTTTTCACAATTGGAATAGATAAGCATGAGGCTAACAATTCTGCTTGATTAAATCCTCGTTCATATTTACGAGACAGACTAAGAGGAATAGGAACAATACAATCACAATGGAGAAAATACTGCTGAAAAACGTTGGAAAAAGAAGAAGCAAACACTTGAACAAGAGCGGCGTCGCCGCGAAACTTAAAACGGGCTAATACTTCTTTCATCCAATCATTATATACATAGACAGATCGATTTTTTACATATACATGCTGAAAATACGGATCTTGCTTCCAGCGTAAGCAGTCCTTACAATATTCACCTTGCTTATATTCATCTGATAGATACTGAAAGGGTCTTCCGCAATCTGCACAAATGTCTCCTATAATATAAGAAAATTTTTGTTCACAGTATGCGCATACGCACCCCTTTTCTTGTTCAACAAAAAAAGAAAACCAGCTCGGCAAAACAGAGATAACATCATCACAAAGAAGGCAATGCATTAGTCTACCAACCCTTCTTGCTTTGCTTGTTTGTTCATTGATTGAATTTGTTTTTTGGCCGCAACCATCGCTTCTGTCTTTCCATAATGAAAATAGATGACATCGCCATAAGGAGAATGACTACTACGCCCCGCTCGTCCTGCAATTTGAACGAGCGCACTTTCTGAAAAAACATGCTCTTCTGCCCCCAACACCGCCACCTGCAAATTCGAAACGGTAACGCCTCTTTCTAAAATCGTCGTCGTCACTAATAACGGAATCTCTCCCTTTCGGAATGAAGCCACCTTTTCTTTTCGCTTCAGATCTTCCGCATGCACGCCTTCTATACGATTATCAATACATTTTAAAATAGAAACAATTTCTTCTACATAACAAACATGAGGAACAAATAAAAAAATAGGATATTGCTTTTCGAGATATACACGAAGCCACCGCAAAATAATTGAAGGTAAGGTTTTCTTTTGGATGGATTTTCGCCAATTCCCGCACCAGCGAAAAATAGGGATAGGTAGGGGATAACGATGGTAGCGTGCAGGAATAATCACTCCTTTTTGTTTTCCATTACGAAGCTTTCGCTGCCAGTCTTTAGATGGAGTGGCTGTCAAATAAATAAACGCTGCATTTTCTTTACTAGCAGAGTTAACTGCGTATTGCAGCGTTTTATCCATTGAATAAGGGAAGGCATCAATCTCATCCACGATCATGACATCAAATGCTCTATAATAGCGTAGGAGTTGATGAGTTGTCGAAACAACAAGCTGCACATTTGTATATAAGTCGTCACTTCCACCATATAATGCACAAATTGAAACAGATGGGAATACTTCCCGCAAACGGGGATAAAGTTCGAGGACAACATCCGTCCGCGGCGTCGCAATACAAACACGTTCTCCTTTACTTAGGGCTTCTTGTATACCATGAAATAACATCTCTGTTTTCCCTGCACCGCATACGGCCCAGACGAAAAAGGATTCTTTTCTTTGCACTGCCCTTACAATTCCATCTGCAGCCTTTTGTTGTCCTTCTGATAACTGACCGTTCCACTCAAGACAATTCACTATGATTTGATTTTGTATAGGACCAATCCAACGAACGAGCTGTGTACATTCACTCACTCTTCTCATCAAGATGCACTTCCGGCAATATGTACACATTTTATTGCAGCAATAGCATAAAAACGAAAAAAATAATCGCCGTTTTTCATTTCCGCAGCGCTGACACATATAACGAGAGCTTTTCTTTATCACGCCTTGCTCATAACAAATATAGCCATCTCGCTCCAGTTGATAAAGTTCTTCCTTTGATACGGATACTTCTTCTAGTAATACCTGTCGGCCTTCTAGCATCTCTCTCCCCCTTTCTATTTTCACTATAAAAAGATTGAAAGAGTTTGTAAAAAATCAAAAAAGCCGATAACCTACTCTTAAAATAGTAAGCTATCGACTTTATACACGTATTTTATATAATTAAAATTCTAGAATCTACCGTAACCTAAGAAATGTTTTTGGTTGTAACTACTGTTAATGTTAGAATATGCAATTCCGTCATCACCAGCGTGAATCATTTGTCCGTTGCCAACATAAATACCGATATGAGATGGACCTGCTTTATACGTACCTTGGAAGAATACTAAATCACCAGGTTGTGGGCTGCTAATATGCTGAACAGAATTCCAGTATCCAGCTACATCTTGACGACCTACGCCGTAAATGTAAGAAATGAAACCACTGCAGTCAAATCCACCGTTAGATGGAGATGCACTACCCCAAACATATGGCATACCAAGGTATTTTTGTGCCTTTGCAATTACACTTGAATCCCCGCCGCCGCTTACTTCTTGTGGCGGTGCTGCAGGAGCTGGTTTCGAATTAGAAGCATTTTTAGCTTGTCCGCCGCCATTATTTGCTGGTTGTTGCGTTTGTTGTGCTTGCTGTGGTTGTTGTGCTTGTTGTGCTTGTTTTTCTTGTTGTTCAGCTAAGCTTTGTAAGTATAGAGCTTGTTTTTCTAAATCTTTCAATTGCGCCTCTGTGCTAGACATTCCATTTACAACTGTTTGCATTTTTGCACTTAAATCATCTATTGCTGCTTGTTTTTTCGCTTTTTCAGCATCAAGTTCTTGTTTCGAAGTTTCAATTTTTGCTTGTGCATCTTTTAATTCTTGTTGTTTTACTTTTATAAGTTCCACATCTTTTTTCACTTTATCTTGATCTTGTTGTTGCATTTTCATAATGTCTTGGTCAGACTCAAGAATTTGTGAAACAGAAGTTAAACGATCAATTAAATCTGCAAGACTTTTAGAATTTACAACTACTTCCGTTACAACATTCGTGTTTGGTTTCTCTTGAAGAGCAACTAAACGCTTCTTCAACAGTTCTTCACGCTGTGCAATTTTCGTTTGTAAATCTGCAATCTCTTTATCTTTTTGTTCAATTAATTTTTGTGTGTCTTCTACTTGCTTCGTTGTTTCAGCAAGTTTAGCTTCGTTCTCTTGAACAGACTTATCCAATCCTTGAATTGTATTCTTTAATTCGTCCATTTGTTTTTGAAGATCATCACGTTCTTGTTGTTGTTTATGTAAAGTGTCATTTTGTTGTTGAATTTGTGTTTTTACGTCGTCATTTTTTTCAGCAAATGCATTTGGTGTTACTACTGAAAACATCATAAATCCTGCTGCTAATGCGCAAGATGCGATTTTAAATTTTTTCATTCTGTTTTACACCGCTTTCTTTTTCTTGGTTTTCCGAATTTGTCTAATAAAATTTATACCATAATTACCAATGTTTTTTAGCAATGTTACGCTTTTGTAAAAGAAATGTAATATTACGTTTGTAATTTCTTGACATTTATGTTCTAATATTGTGCCTTTTTGTAGAGAAATGGAGAATGAGGACGATACTTTTTTCTCTTTTGTCGCACGATTTTATTTACTTTATAGTGATGTGATGTATAACAAAAAACTCTCTTGCTATCACGCAAGAGAGTTTATAATCTATTAAGCTTTTACTTCCTCTAACCAAACACCATTTTCATTGAACTTATTCTATTTGCCATTGATTTGATAATTTCCTTTTACCATCTGAATTGAAATAATACCATTTTCTACCATCATATAACCAACTCGTCTTCTTCACACCATGTTGGCCATAGTAAGACCATATACTACCTTCTTTTTACATATCTTCCAAATTAACAATTAAATTTTCAGCTCCACAAGAAGGGTTATATTACACTCAAAATACACACGTAACCTCTTTGTTACATTAACGCAATACTTTTAATCGAAAAGAAATATTTTTTACCGTATTTTCCCTTATTTGTAAAGTAAAAAAGTGCAGGAATATCTCCCTGCACTTTTTTATCCCACTACTTTTTGGTAGTAAAATCCCAATTAATGAACCCATTTCTCTGCCCATTTTTGTACTTCATCCATTACACTCTCTAATGCTTTTCCTTTATCTGTTAAACCATATTCAATACGAACTGGCACTTCCGGATAAACGGCACGCACAACAATTCCTTCACTTTCTAATTCCTTTAAGCGCTCTGATAGCATACGATCGCTCATGTTTGGAATGATATCAGCAATTTCTCGAAATCGTTTCGGTTCTTCTAACAGTGATTTAATAATTAATCCTGTCCACTTTTTACTCAGAAGTGTAAAAGCAGACTCGAACTTCGGACATAAACAAGGATTATGTTCCATATGTTTCACCTCTTCTCTATTATAAAATAGTTTCTTATAAAAAGTAAGTAATTAAACTTATTTTGTTTGTTATATTTTTACCAAAAAAGCTCTCTACATGAAAGAGAGCTTTTTTTATTTCGTGTACCATCCTAAACCAAGAGCACCTTCTCCTAAGTGTGTACCAATTACCGCTCCGAAATAACCGATTCGAATTTCCACATGCGGGTATTTTTCTTCCAATTCTTGCTTCCATTCTTTTGCTTCTTCTTCCCGATTAGCATGAATGATAACTGCTTCCATTGGCATACCTTTACTTGCTTGTTCATCAAAAATTTCAACAATACGTTTTAATGCTTTTTTACGCGTACGAATTTTTTCAAACGGAATAATAACTTTATCACGGAAATATAGTACCGGCTTCACTTGCAATAAGCTTCCAATAAATGCCTGAGCACTATTTAAACGACCGCCGCGCTGCAAATGATGCAAATCATCTACAACGAAATACGCATCCACTGTTTTCTTCATTTCATCATAACGAGCGATAATCTCTTCCGGCGTTTTCCCTTCACTCGCCATTTTTGCGCCTTCACGTGCATAAAAACCTTGAACTTCACAGCTAATTTCTGAGTCGTATGTATATACCTTTACTCCGTCTACCATTTGACCAGCTGTCGTCGCCGTCTGATATGTACCACTAATACCGCTAGAAAGATGAACGCTAATCACTGCATCATATTCTTTCCCCAGCTCTTCAAATAACTCAATAAACTTTCCGATAGCTGGTTGAGATGTCTTCGGCAGCTCTTCTTGTTCACGAACTTTCACATAAAAATCTGCAGCTGTAATTTCAACCTCTTCTTGATAAGAATCATTCCCAAAAATGACATTCAACGGGATTATATGTATATTTAATTCTTCACGAACATGTTTTGGTAAATATGCCGTACTATCAGTTACAATAGCTGTTTTCATTTTCGTACCTACCTTATAAACAAATTTATTATTAATTGTACATGAAAATGGAAAAAGGTGCATTAACTGCTGAAAAAACGAGAGGTTAAGATTATAAGTGCTATTTCAACAATTTACAACAAAAAAATTCAAATTATAATAGAAATGGCTAAATTTCTGCAAAAAAAGATTTGAAACTCCACACTAGCCCTTTTAGAATAAAAAGTATTGATAATTTATCTATCTAACGAGTAATACGTTCTTCACCTTCTGAGAAACGAAAGAAACTGAAGGTAGAACCCTGTTTCACAAGAACCCAATTTCATAAAGCTAACCATCAGCTTGGGATAGAACTGCCCACTGATAAAAGCTGTAATTTATACAGATAGGGGCGTAAAAATTAGTGCTACTACAATATTTCACCGTAAAAGGGTGCGGCGAACATGAAATAGTGATTCAAAAATCTCGCTTTATTTGTCATGTAAGCCGCGCAACAACAGAAGAAGAAGCGCAAGAATTTATCCAAAAGATTAAAAAACAACATTGGAATGCAACCCATAACTGCTCAGCCTACTTAATTGGCGAACATGACCAAATTCAAAAAGCAAACGATGACGGAGAACCCAGCGGTACAGCTGGTGTCCCAATCCTAGAAGTGTTAAAGAAGCGTCACTTAAAAGATACTGTCGTTGTTGTAACGCGTTATTTCGGTGGCATTAAACTAGGAGCAGGCGGTTTAATTCGTGCATACGGGAAATGTACAAGTGAAGGTCTAAATCATGTCGGCGTCGTTGAACGAAAGCTAATGCGCGTCATGAAAACTGAAATTGATTATACATTACTCGGAAAAATTGAAAATGAACTACGCAACTCTGTATATACGATTAAAGATATACACTACTTAGATCATGTCACGTTTGACACATATGTGGAGGAAAGCCAAAAACAATCATTCACAGAATGGATGATTGAAATCACAAATGGGAAATGTACAATTAATGAAGATGAGATGCTATATCTAGAACAAGATATAGTACAACACTAATTTATACTTAAAGGAGATTATTTATGGAAGATCGTTATCATCATCTCCAGAATAGAAGGACGAAAAAGAAAAGAAGACGCAAATCGCTTATATTCCTTATTTTTGCTCTCCTTATCGGAGGCGGAGCATTTTATGCGTATAATTCTTACTCTTCTTTAATGGGAATTTACAGCGGCTCGAAGCATGATAAATCTAAACTCCGCACAGAGGATGTAGAAATTACGAAAAAACCATTTAGTCTTTTAATCATGGGAATTGAAGATTATGCCACAGGCGGCCAAAACGGACGAACGGATTCCTTAATGTTTGCAACTATTAATCCAAAAACCAAGCAAGTATCTTTAATGAGTATCCCGCGTGATTCACGCGTAACAATCGCTGGGCGTGACAAAAAAGATAAGATAAATGCAGCTCATGCCTATGGCGGAGAAAAAATGGCCATGGATACAGTGGAAAACCTTTTAAAAGTACCTGTCGATCATTATATTAAATTAGATTTTAAAGGATTTAAAGGCATAGTCGATGCAGTTGGCGGCGTTACAGTCGATGTTCCATTCGATTTCTGGGAACGCTCTGATGTTGACTATTACAAAAAGATTGAGTTTAAAAAAGGACCACAGCATTTAAATGGCGAAGAAGCCTTGGCTTATGTTCGGATGAGAAAGCAAGATCCGAATGGGGACTTTGGCCGTGCTGCACGTCAACGTCAAGTACTTGAGGCGGTGTTACAGGAATTAAACTCACCTTCTACTGTATTTAAAATCAATGACATTGCAAAAGTAGTCGGAAAGTATATAAAAACAGATATACCTGTATCAGATGGTCTTGCACTCTATAAAGAATTCTCTGGCTTTGATACATCTACCATTCAAACAGTAAAAATGGAAGGCAAAGATGCAAAAATAGATGGAATTTACTATTTCGTTCCAGACGAATCAAATATCCAAGAAATTCACCATACCTTTATGCAAAACTTAGAACTTGAAGATTCAGCTCCTGCGTCGGATACACAAGAACAGCCTGAAACACAAGAACCGGCTAAACCATCTAGCTCGAATATACAACATCAACCTGAAAAGCAAGAACCAGCTAATCCATCTCATGGCTCGAATATACAACATCAACCTGGAAAACAGGAACAATCTACACCATCGTCTAAATCGCATGAACAAAAGACAAATTCAGACACTCATGAATCAAATACAGAATGGCAAATGCCTGCACATTAAAAACAGCTATCTCCGTAAATGGAGATAGCTGTTTTTTTATCCCGCTCTAACGGGCAGTAGAATGTTATTCATTGTTGCAAAATCAAACTGCCCGTATGAGCCCGATTGGTGAGAGCTTTCCAGCAGTAAAAAAATCGTTTACTGATGAAAGTTTCGCTTTATCCCGCTCTAACAGGCAGTAAGATGCTATTCATTGCTGCAAAATCAAACTGCCTATAAGAGCCCGATTGGTGAGAGCTTTCCAGCAGTGAAAAAATCGTTCACTGCTGGAAGTTTCACTTTATTATTTATTAAAATACTCCACAATTGCTTTTACAATACGCTCTGACGCATGCCCGTCACCATATGGATTCGATGCTTTTGCCATTGCACTGTGTGCTTCTTTATCTGATAATAACTCATTTGCTAAAGTAAAGATTGTTTCTTCATCTGTACCAGCAAGCTTTAATGTACCAGCTTCAATACCTTCTGGACGCTCTGTTGTATCACGAAGAACAAGAACCGGCACACCAAGTGATGGCGCTTCTTCTTGTACACCGCCAGAATCCGTTAACATTAAGTATGAACGTGATGCAAAGTTATGGAAATCAATTACATCAAGCGGCTCAATTAAATGAATGCGATTATGATCTCCTAAAATTTCTCCTGCAATTTCACGAACAACAGGATTCATATGTACTGGATATACAACTTGCACATCTTCATGTGTTTCGACAAGACGCTTAATTGCACGGAACATATTGCGCATCGGTTCACCTAAATTTTCACGGCGATGTGCTGTCATAAGGATAAGACGGTCATCTCCAACCTTCTCTAAAACAGGATGCGTATATGATTCTTTTACTGTTGTTTTTAACGCATCAATTGCTGTATTTCCTGTAATAAAAATATTTGCCTCTTTTTTGTTTTCTTGCTGCAGGTTTGTTGCAGATTTTGCCGTCGGTGCGAAATGAAGATCTGCCATGACGCCTGTTAATTGACGGTTCATTTCTTCTGGGTATGGAGAATATTTATCCCACGTACGAAGACCAGCTTCTACATGACCGATTGGAATTTGATTATAAAATGCAGCAAGGCTTGCAATAAATGTTGTCGTTGTATCACCATGTACAAGAACGATATCTGGCTTTGCTTCTTTCATGATCTTATCTAAGCCTTCTAAACCGCGCGTTGTAATATCAATTAACGTTTGACGGTCCTTCATAATATTCAAATCATAATTCGGTGTAATACCGAAAATATCTAACACTTGATCTAGCATTTGACGGTGTTGTGCTGTTACTGTCACAATCGACTCGACTTGTTCTGAATGTTTTTGTAGCTCTAACACAAGAGGGGCCATTTTAATAGCTTCGGGACGCGTTCCAAAAATCGTCATTACTTTCATGCGTTCTGTCATATTGAGTTCCTCTTTTCTTTCAGTGTTTCAATTTATCATACGAGATAACACTTGTTATTATATATGAGAATTCTAAACAATAGAAGGAAATATTTACTAAAAGAGATGTGAAACATCACGCTTTCGAACTGCTCTTCTACCAATGGAATAGTAATCAACAGCATAATTCTCTATCTTTTCCAAGGGATAACAATTTCTTCCATCAAATAAAATCGGTTCATTCATAAGCTGTACATACTTCACAATGGGATACGTTCGAATACTTTCCCACTCCGTTACAATAAAGGCTGCATCTGCTTTCATAATGGCTGCATCTATATCTGTCGTATATTGTACTTGATGTGCCAATATACGCTTCGCATGTAAAATTGCCTTTGGATCGTACACGATAATATTAGCTCCTAAAGCCAGTAACTGTTCAATAATCATAAGAGAAGGCGCTTCCCTTATATCATCTGTATTTGGCTTAAATGAAAGACCGAGAACAGCAACTCGTTTCCCTCGTAAATTCATCACCTTTTCTGCCTTCTCCACGAGTGAAGCTTGTTGCTTATTATTTACTTCGATGACTGCTTTTAATAACCTGAAATCATGCGCCACATTCCCAGCAATTTGCACAAGTGCGTTTGTATCTTTCGGAAAACACGAGCCGCCGTATCCAATACCCGCTTGCAGAAAATGCGGGCCAATTCTTTTATCGATTCCCATACCAGCTGCCACTTCCGTCACATCAGCCTGTACTTTTTCGCATATATTTGAAATTTCATTGATAAAGCTAATTTTCGTCGCTAAAAAAGCATTCGATGCATACTTAATCATCTCTGCACTGCGCACATCTGTTGTAAATATTTCAATTGGGAGCGATTTATACAGCTCACCAACTCTCTTTGCAATCTCTGTTGTTTCTGCTCCAATTATAATTCGATCACCATGAAAGAAATCATGCACACCAGAACCTTCTCGCAAAAACTCCGGGTTTGATACAAGATGTATACTTATATCTGCTCGCACTGACTCTCGAATCCATTCTCTCATAGCATCATTTGTCCCAACTGGAACCGTACTTTTCGTCACTACAGTCACATCACGCTTTGCGTACATGCCAATGTCACGGCACACATTTACAATATGTGTTAAGTTTGCAGATCCATCTGAGTAGGACGGTGTACCAACCGCCACAAAAATAAAATCAGCTGCCTCGTAAGCTTCTTCTCGCTTTGAAGTAAACGATAATCTCCGTTTCAAAACAGCCTCTTCCAATAATCCTTGTAAGCCCGGTTCATATATCGGCAATTCATTTTTCTCTAACAACTGTATTTTTTGTTCATCAATATCAAAACAAATCACAGAGTGCCCAAGTGTCGCTAATCCAACCCCTGTCACTAACCCGACATATCCAGTACCTACTACTGTAATTTTCATAAACAACACCTCCTACTTATGGTTTGTTTCACTTTAATTTTATTATATGAAACATCTTTAGCCTCATTTTTTAAGCTTTTGTAAAGAAAAGCGCTGAAATTCTCGAAAGTGAAACTTTAATCAGTGTAAGTTTTCTTCATCTCCTACTGATTATTAGTTGAATCAATCAGGCACCTGCCAGCAGCTATCCCCCACCTATCTTCTTTCATTTTTCACAATCTTGAAGTGGGAGTCCTACTACCAAAATATCTTGTAAAAAACAAGTCAGCTGCTTTATCGGCAGCTGACTTGTTTTTACTTACTATATCCGTTCGGGTGAGCTGTATGCCATTCCCAAGCCGTGTGAATCATTTCTTCAAGTGAATATTTTGCCTTCCAGCCTAATTCGTCATAGATCTTTGCTGAAGAAGCGATCAGTTGTGCTGGATCTCCAGCGCGGCGTTCCGTGTAAACGACATTCGCCTTCTTCTCAGTTACACGCTCACACGTTTCAATCACTTCTTTTACAGAAAAACCTTTGCCATTTCCTAAGTTATACACTTCATTTGTTTTTTGTTCATTTTGTAAGCTTTGCAGTGCTAAAATGTGCGCCTCTGCTAAGTCTGTTACATGGATATAATCACGAATACAAGTACCATCATTTGTTTCATAATCTGTGCCAAATACAGAAATTGTTTCACGTTTTCCTAATAAGTGCTGCAACACAAGCGGAATTAAATGTGTCTCTGGTGTATGATCTTCTCCAATTGTTCCTGATACGTGAGCACCTGCTGCGTTAAAATAACGCAGTGCAACATATTTCATGCCATAAGCCGCATGAAAATCTTGTAAAATATGTTCAATCATTAATTTAGAACGTCCGTATGGATTGATTGGGTTTGTTGCATTCTTTTCTGTAATGATATCTGTATCTGGAATTCCGTACGTTGCTGCTGTTGAAGAGAAAATAAACGATTTCACATCATGCTCCATCATTTTTTCAAGCAACGTAATCGTTGCCGTTACGTTGTTTTTATAATATTTCAACGGATTCAAAACGGATTCTCCGACAAGGCTATTTGCTGCAAAATGCATAACAGCATCAATAGAATATTTGCCGAATACACGATCTAAATCCGCTGCATTGCTTAAATCTCCTATTTCTAGAAGTGCTCTTTTATCAACGCTCTCACGATGACCAGTCGATAAGTTATCTAATACGACCACTTCAAAATTTTTGTCTAACAATTGTTTTACTGTATGACTTCCAATATATCCTGCACCGCCAACTACTAAAATCATGCTTTCTCCCCCTGAAAAAAAATTTATCATCAGATACCTTTGCTCCATATTATAAAGTGAAACTGCCATCAGTTGAGAGGTTTTCACTCTCGACAAATGGAAGTTTTCCTTTATTATACATGTCCCTCAACATTTATGTATGACACACTATGACGAAAAATAATTCAAAAACCTAATCTCATCATATATATATATTTAGACTACACGATTATATCATGATTCACACCCGCAATTTACCATATACTCCTAAAGTAGGAATCATACATATTTTCCTGTAAAACATCCATATTAAGATTAATTTGCATCTATAATTCACTAAAAAATGTCACATATTTTGACCCTCATTACTCAAAGTCAAGGGAAAAAAAGATTGAATTCTATTCTTTTTATGATACCATATGTTATGAGCCAAAAACACATATCGAACTTTTAAGCAAAAGAAAGATTTGCATACGTTAAAATATAAAGGGTGGGGTATTAATGGACTCACGAACTATTTATGCAGTATTGGCATCTTTCATTACCGTACTAATTGCTACCCCTTTCGTGATTAAGTTAGCTTTTAAGATCGGGGCAACAGACAAGCCAAATGCTCGTAAAGTACATCAGCAGATTATGCCTCGTCTTGGCGGACTGGCAATTTTCATCGGAGTTGCTGTAGGTTGCTTCGTTAGCGGCTTGTATGAACAGCGTATCCTATCGATTAGTGTAGGTGCTGTCATAATCATCATCATTGGTATATTAGATGATGTGTATGAACTATCTGCAAAAGTAAAATTCGGCGGACAACTTGCAGTCGCATTGCTAATCGTGAAAAATTTACAAATATCGGTGCTTTATATTCCAATTTTAGGAGAAACTGAACTTGGATGGTTATCTTATCCGATTACAGTATTTTGGATTGTCGGTATTACAAATGCCATTAATTTAATTGACGGCCTTGACGGATTATCGGCCGGAATTTCGTCCATTGTTCTTGCAACGTTAGCTTATATGGCTGCTACTAGCGTTACTGGCGCTGGGAGTGCTATCATTTTGCCGCTTGCGTTAATTGCACTGGCAAGTACAATTGGATTTCTATTCTATAACTTCCATCCTGCGAAAATCTTTATGGGGGATACAGGGGCACTGTTCTTAGGATATTGTATTGCTGTACTATCACTACTTGGACTGTACAAAAGCGTAACACTGTTTAGCTTTATCGTTCCAGTCATTATTTTAGGAGTACCAATATTTGATACAACATTTGCGATCATTCGCCGTATTGTAAATAAAAAACCAATTTCGGCACCAGATAAATCACATTTACATCACCGCTTACTTGCACTAGGATTCTCTCATCGAACAACGGTGCTTATCATTTATGCCTTCGGGATTTTCTTTAGTGTCAACGCGATTATTTTTTCAAGCGCAACATTATGGTTATCCATTTTTCTTCTATTCGTTCTTATTTTAGTTACTGAAATTGTCGCAGAGATTATTGGTCTTGTACACGAACACGATCGCTATAAACCAATTATTTCAGTCTATAAAAAAGTAAAAAAACGTGAAGAATAACAATAGTATAACCAATTCAATATAAAAATATACAAACCGGATGATTTCTTTAAAGAAATCATCCGGTTTTTTGTTTTCCAAAATATAGTTCGTTTGAGAATACCACTATTGGAGCAAAATAACGGTACAATTTTCAAATTAGGGTGAGCATCATGATTAAGCGAACGCTTCTACTGATTTGTTTGTTTTATACTATCATCTCATGTTTTCTATCATCTAAGCAGGCTGCAGTTGTATCTTCACATGAGAATCGCTCTATCGCTCATCTTGAAACACAACTGCCTCATCAGCATACAGCTACCCCGCAAGGAAAAGTGGCTTATTTAACATTCGATGATGGACCAAACAAATATACATCACAAATTTTAAATATCTTAAAGCAAAAAAATGAAAAAGCAACCTTCTTCGTTATTGGCGGACGTGTCTCTCGTTATCCTCAAACAACAAAGCGATTGATTCAAGAAGGTCATTACCTAGGATTACATAGTATGTCTCATAATGCAAAATACCTTTATAACGGTGATCCCTCTATTTTAGTTTCTGAAATGGAACAAGCTCGGGCAATCGTTCAAACTATCACCGGACTCGATACGCATCTCGTTCGCGTTCCTTATGGCAGCATGCCCCATTTAAAGAAAAACTATCGTGATGCTCTTGTTGTAGCTCACTATAAAATGTGGGATTGGACAGTCGATACATATGATTGGAAAAGTGATCATAATCCTTCTGCTGTATTGGAACGGATAATGAATCAAAGTAATAAACCAGTTGAAGTCATTTTAATGCATGACTCAAGTGTCACCGTGCAAGTTTTACCAAACATAATTGACTATCTTCGTTCACAAGGGTATACACTTCTTCCTTACAACCCTTCTTCTCATTTAGAAGTTAATTTTTGGAAGGATACGAGATTGTAACAACTTTAGCCTCCGCTAAATCTGTCCACTCTTTCCCCAATTCCTATTTTTGTGTAAACTTTAAAATAGTGATCAATAGCCGAGGGGAATGAAGCCCCCCACTTATGGAAGTTTCACTTTACCCCGCTCTAACAGGCAGTAAGTTGCTATTCATTGTTGCAAAATCAAACTGCCTGTAAGAGCCCGATTGGTTCAACTAACCATCAGTGAAAAAATCGCTCACTGATGGAAGTTTCACTTTATAAAACAATACAAAAAGGAGTTGACCAAGTTAGGTCAGCTCCTTTTCCTTGTTAGCATACCTCTTGAATTTGTCCGCGAATTTCATCTTGAGGATATTGCTCTGTATGCACATTGACATACGCATTTCTCCCTGTATTTCTTTCATAAGATCTGCTAAAGTCTTTCCTTGGAGTGGCCCAACAAGATTATCTTTTGTCAATACACCCTTTACAACGCCTTTATCAATACTAATCCCAGGATTCACTGGTCCATTTTGTCCTTCCTTCCCTAAATGAATGTGAGCGACAGTCATCTTCTAGTTAATTTATAATATAGCTTTGTAAAGTCTTCATTAAACATGAATTTCACCTTACTACAAGCATCAGTTTCTACAGGAGGGACTTCATTACGTCCTTTTAATCTAGCAAAAAGGCTTTTGTCACTCTTCTAACCACCTCCTTATATAAAGCTGATACGATACTCATTCCGTTCTAAATATGCTTGTTTCTTTGACTACCTCACCCAAATTTCCAATAGAGTGAAACTTCCATAAAACGATACTCGCAGTGTATGCAAATTTACATATTTATTACATTCTATCGATGTTCTTATTTACATATATTCGATATGATAGAAGAAAACGTTCATCAAAAAAGAAGGAGAATTTACTTCATTTTGAAAACAAAACAAACCATCACAAACTACTTACAAATATTAATAGAAATCTTTCTCGTTTCCACGAAACTTGGGCTCACTTCCTTTGGGGGGCCTGTTGCACATCTTGGCTATTTTCACCACGAATACGTTCAAAAACGAAAGTGGATAGATGAAAAAAGCTACGCTGATTTAGTAGCGCTTTGTCAATTTCTTCCTGGCCCTGCTAGTAGCCAAGTCGGCATGGGCATTGGCTTATCTCGAGGCGGCATACTTGGGGCGATTGTTTCTTGGCTTGGATTTACGTTACCTTCCGTTCTTGTGCTCGTATTGTTTGCTTCCGTATTACAGCAAATAGACATTGCCCATGCCGGATGGATTCACGGCTTAAAACTTGTGGCCGTAGCAATTGTCGCTCACGCATTATGGGGAATGGCACAGAAGTTAACACCAGACCGTGGCCGCGCAACGATCGCAGTCATCGCTACAGCTGCTGTTCTATTATTCCAAGCAGCTTGGATACAAATCATCGTTATTTTATTCGCCGGTGTAATTGGGTGGCTCTTATACAGAGAGCATACAATAGCAACTGAAACAAAAATATCCATTCCGATTTCACGCAAAGTCGCAGTGCTATGCTTATCTCTGTTCTTTCTCTTATTGATACTATTACCAATATTACGCCCTCTCTCGCACTTGATTGCCATGTTTGATAGCTTCTACCGATCAGGCTCTCTCGTCTTTGGCGGTGGTCATGTCGTTCTTCCGCTTTTAGAAAATGAGTTTGTGTCAAACGGCAGTATAACGAAAGAGCAGTTTCTCGCTGGCTATGGAATGACGCAAGCTGTCCCTGGACCATTATTTACATTTGCCGCTTATATCGGTGCGATTATGAACGGAGCCCTCGGAGCAACAATTGCGACGATTGCAATTTTCCTTCCAGCTTTCTTACTCGTAGTAGGCGTGTTACCTTTTTGGGATGCACTGCGCCGTAAACCGTACGTACAGGGTGCTCTGCTTGGTATAAATGCAGCTGTTGTCGGTATTTTACTTGCCGCCTTCTATCAACCGATTTGGACGAGCTCGGTTGAGAAGCCTGCTGATTTCGTTGTCGCATTACTCTTATTTGCAATGCTTGCCTTTTGGAAGCTGCCGCCGTGGGTAATTGTGATAGTTGGCGCGATAAGTGGAATCATTTTGTCAGTATTATAAGAAAGACGGCTATTCCGAGAAATAGCCGTCTTTCTTATATATTAAAACTTTACAAGCTCCACTCCACTTGGAAGCTTACTCTCTGTTAAAATCCGTAATTCTTCAACACGCTTCATGACATAAGATGAACATTTCATCAACTCCGCATCGACATAGCCTGGATGCACCATAATTTCAACTGTTGCCCCGTCCCGTACACGCTCTTGTAAATTTGTAAAATAATCATCCGTTACACCAACTCCGTAAAAATTACGGAGAAATACATCAGAAAATGGACTTACTGCACGGCCTTGTTTAAGGCGGCGTACTGGGATTTTATACTTCTCTGTTAATCTTTTTAATACACCATGTAAAATCGGCAGTGCATGTACGTGATGATGGCTATCAAAATGCGTCGGTGTTAAACCATAGGATAGAAACTTGTCAATTTGAGCGGTCCACTCTCGCTCGACGTCATGCGGATCTATATTTCCTTTCCGAATCGTATGTTGCGAATGAAACGAACCATCTTGTTTTATAAGAGAAGGCACATCAGAAAGCAATGGTTTTCCTGCGGTTAATACGAGGTGCACGCCAACTCCTAACGTCTTATATTCCTTCGCTAATTGCACTGCATGTTCTACTCCCGGCATATTCATCATCATCGTTGTAGAATTGACAAGTCCGTTAACATGCGCGTCAATAACACCGTAGTTTACACCTCGCGTTAAGCCAAAGTCATCTGCGTTTACGATTAATCGAATCATTCTATCCCCTCCCATTACGTAACAAGAAAAAAGCAGGCTTATATAGCGCTGCCTTTAGTTCTCCACCTTTTTGAAGAATTGCGGAAGATACTCTTTATGAGCTTCTAGCATTTCATCTAAAATTTGCTTTGCCACTTTATCGGATGGTACAAGTGGGTTAATCGTCATCGCAAGCAGCGCCTTATGATAATCACCTGTTACAGCAGCTTCAATTGTTACACGTTCAAACGATTTAATTTGCTGTACTAAACCGCGAACCGCTACCGGTAAGTCCCCAACTGCAATTGGCTTTGGACCATCCTTTGTAATGACACAGTTCACTTCAACAGCAGAATCAGCTGGCAGACTTGCAATTGTACCATTATTTCTTGTATTTACAGGCTGGATGTCACCTTTATTGTTATAAATAGAGGTAATTAAGCTACACGCTGCATCACTATAATATGCTCCGCCGCGTTTTTCTAATTGCGGTGGTTTAATGTCTAGATTGGGATCTTTATAAAGCTCAAATAAATCAGCTTCCAATTTTTTTACGACTTCTGCACGTATACCCTTTTCCATGGATGCTTGTTTTTCTTCTTCTAACATTTCGCGTGTTTTGTAGTAGTAGCGATGATATGGACACGGAATCGCACGAAGTGCACGAATGAAATCAGGCTCCCAATCAAGCGCTACAATATTCTGTACTGTAATTTGTTTTTCTGGGTCTGTCACTAATTCCAGCAAACGATCCATGACGCTCACACCATCTAAATACACATCCAATCCGTACACCATATGGTTTAAACCTGCAAAATCAACGTGTACACGGCTTGGATCTACATCGAGAATCTTCGCTAATCCCATACGAATCCCAATCGGAACGTTACATAACCCAACAACTTTTTGAATGTTTGTATAGCGAAGGATAGCTTCTGTTACCATACCTGCTGGATTTGTAAAATTGACTAACCATGCATTTGGACAAATCTCCTCTATGTCTTTACAAATATCTAAAATAACAGGAATCGTTCTCAAAGCCTTAAATAAACCACCAGGACCATTTGTCTCTTGACCGATCACATCATATTTTAATGGAATTGCTTCATCTTTACTGCGCGCTGCTAATAATCCCACGCGAAACTGCGTTGTAACAAAATCTGCCCCTTTTAACGCTTCGCGGCGATCAAGCGTAAGATGAATATCAATTGGTACTCCTGCCTTTTTTACCATACGCTTTGCTAAGTTACCTACGATCTCTAACTTTTCTTTTCCTTCTTTTATATCAACTAACCAAATTTCACGAACAGGAATTTCATGATAGCGCTTAATAAAACCTTCAATTAATTCTGGCGTATAACTAGAGCCGCCGCCAATTGTTGTAATTTTTATTCCACGCATGCTGCATGTTCCCCTTTCGCATGAATTAACAGTACTGTAATCTCTGTTTTTTTCTCCTCCTGCTTCTGATTGTATGAGCTCGGTTTGAAAATGATGCGCTTCATTCAATTGCTTCTTTTGGCGTCGTCGGAGAATTCTATCATACCTTTCGAGAGGACTCCCACCTCTAAACATATGTGAAGGTGGTGAGGTGAATCGAAAAAAATATTTTATGTTCAAAAACAGAAACATACGTTCTTGTTTTGGTATAATATCCTTAACAAGGAGGTGAAAAATGACAATGGAAAATCAAACACATTATAAAACTCTTCAGATTTGGATTAAAAAAGGGCATCGTATGTATTCTTATTTTCAAGAATCTTGCCAAAATGCTAAGAATATGTACAACACGACAAACTTTTATATACGACAAGTGTATACAGGTTTGACACAAGATAAGGAGTTGCAACCTTTACAAAAAGAAGTTTTGGATACGATTTCTAAAAACATAGGGAAGATGAATGATACGCAACTTCTTTCCTATCAAAAGAAATTGGAAAAAGAGAAAACAAAACCAAAAGAAAAACAAAAAAAGTGAAATGTAATTTGTTTTCAGAACCAACTACAGAAAAACCTTATGTAGATTATAATTTTCTGGATGCATTATTTAAAGTGATGATTCAGAATGATTATCGTGCTTTGCCTACGCAATCTAGTCAATCAATCATGAAAAATGTATTCCAAAATTGGAAGTCTTTTTTTGCTGGTTTAAAAGATTATAAAAAGAATCCAAATAAATATACTGGAAGACCTAGAATTCCAAAATATATTCGTTCTTCTGAAAAAGAGATTCTGTATACAAATCAAGATTGTGTCATTAAAAATGATAAGTTTTTAAAGTTTCCAAAGACAAAATTGCAATTAAACATTGGGAAATTAGGGTTTACTGAAGGTAAATTGAAGCAAGTTCGTGTCATTCCAAAATACAATGAGTATGTAGTGGAATTGGTGGTAGATGTTCCTTCAGAACAACAATCCGTTGAAGAGAATGGGCGTTATATGAGTATTGATTTAGGTATTGATAATCTTGCAACCATTGTAACAAACACAGGTATGAAACCTGTACTTGTTAAGGGCAAACATGTCAAAAGCATAAATCAATATTACAATAAAATGAAGAGCCATTTTACAAGTGTTCTCAGGAAAGGTAAACAAACAAAGGAAGGACCTTTTACTTCTAAAAGAATAGAAAAACTTCACCAAAATCGTTATCTGAAAATAAAGGACATCTTCCATAAAGCTAGTCATCATATTGTAAAACTAGCTCAAGAAGAGGAAGTTTGCAAAATCGTTATTGGTCAAAACAAAAGTTGGAAGCAAGAAACGAATATGGGAAAGAAAAATAACCAAACGTTTTGCCATATCTCGCATAGTGTATTGATTCAAATGATTACATACAAAGCAAATGCAGTAGGCATTCAAGTTATTGTAACCGAGGAATCTTACACATCAAAAGCAAGTTTTCTAGATAATGACTTTATTCCAACGTATGGAACAAATGACCAAAATGCAACGTTTTTAGGAAAACGAATGAAGCGTGGTATGTATCGTTCTGCAAAAGGAATCGAAATCAACGCAGACGTAAATGCTGCGGCTAATATTTTACGAAAAGTAGTCCCGAATGCATGGACAAACGGGATAGAGGGGTTAGGCGTGAAGCAGCTCGCTAGTGTGTTAACTCCACTGACGTTAATCGTCCGTTAGGTCGAAACGTTAGAAACCCCCACTTCAAGCTTTGCTAAGTGGGGGAGTATTCATTTAAAAAATCTTTGCCTCAATATAAAGAATTGTCCAAGCCTTCTCTAGTAATGTACATATACTAACATGAACTTACAAAATCTATTTCTTATAAAAGAAAGGAGCTCAACATGTCGAGAAACTATCGGAAGCATGACCAGGAGGAAGAATCTACTTCAAATTGTAAAAAATATTATAATAAATATTATAATAAAAAATCTAACAACAATAAGTCAAACTCAACATCATCTCAAAGTTACAGCCACGGGGATATATGGGACAAACTGAGTTTGGGAGAAATATTAGCAGACAAGCATACTGCTCTATTTCGAGGAAAGAGCCAATACCAGAAGATTGATGTGCTAAAGGTGAATGATGTCAGAATGTATCTTGATGAACAATTACAATTTAGTTCTGTAGACGAGCGACTGTATCATGAAGCACTTGTTCACCCTGCAATGGCATTAGTAGATTCCCCAGAATCTGTTCTCATTTTAGGAGGCGGGGATGGTCTTGCATTAAGAGAAGTTTTAAAATATAAAACGGTTCGCCGCGTCGATCTTGTCGATTTGGATGAAGAAGTTATCAAAATTGCGACTCATGTGCCTGAAATTGTCGCGTTAAACGAAAGGGCTTTTTTCGATAAGCGTGTAAATATCCATGCATACGATGCTCGAAAATTTTTACGTACGAAATCTCGCAAATATGACGTGATTATTATCGACTTCCCAGACCCTGCAACCGAGACATTAAGTCAGCTATATACAAAAGAATTATTTTCTGTTGTATCTAGCTTCCTTACGAAAGGTGGAGCGTTCGTCTGTCAATCCAACTCACCAGAAGATGCACCACTTACCTATTGGAGCATCGGCCGAACAATTCGCAGCACTGGATTAACAGTTGCAAGCTATCATACAATCGTTCCTTCTTTCGGAAACGATTGGGGCTTTCATATCGCGACCAATTCTTCCTCCATTATGCGCAATAGAAACCCATTACCCGTAACCGTTCCTCATCGAACACTTCCGAAAAACCTCGCTTTATTATTTCGCTTTAGAGAAGACCTCTTAGAGGAACGGCAAAACGCAGTAATCAACACAGAGAACCAACTTATTCTACACCGTTGCTATCATGAAGATATGGAATATTAGTCTTATATAAACAGGAGGTATCATGGAGTATTCAACATTTGGAAGACATATAATGGTAGATATGTGGGAGGTAGACACTGCATTATTAAATGATCATGAATTCTTACAACAACATTTAGTCATGGCAGCCAATATGTGCGGTGCAACTGTATTATCAGTAGACTCCAAAACATTCGAACCATCTGGAGTTACAATATTAGTTTTACTATCGGAAAGCCATATCTCTATTCATACGTATCCAGAGAAACAGTTTGCAGCTATTGACTGCTATACGTGTGGAACAAAGGTAGACCCGCAACAAGCCATCGATTATATATTGCCTATACTCAATCCGAAGCAATTATATGTAAAACAGGTGATTCGCGGCTTAGGCGAAATCACCGTCATTAACTAAACGATCAACACGCCAAATGATTTTCACACCTAGCGTGTTTTGTCCCGCATTAACGAGCAGTAAGACCCCCACCTCAAGATTCAGAGAAAAGCGAAGAATCTTGAGGTGGGGGATCACTGCCCGTAAATACCCGATTGGTTCAACTAACCATCAGTGAAAAAATCGCTCACTGATGAAAGTTTCACTTTATATGCTCCTTCTTATTTAATCTGGTTATTTAACCCCTCAATTTTTTTCTTCCAGTACATTGTCATTGCAAACCAAATAATGAAGTAAATAATCATAAAGCTTCCTACACATATGAAAATTGAACCTTCATGCCGTCCCCCCTTTTCCATTTCATTTTTACATAAATGTGGAAAATATAAATGGATATGTACATAAGCGGTCCCGTTATTTGTTTAACTTGCTGTTTTCTACGCATAAAAAAGACCTTGCACATGCAAGGCCTATTTCTCATCTAGCATCTTCCTATATAAATCAACAAACTCACTCGCTAGTTCCTTTATTGTTATGGCATTCATCAAGTGATCCTGGGCGTGAACGAACAGTAAGCTGAGTTCGACCTTTTCGCCGCCTGCTTCTTGTTGAATCAACGTTGTTTGCAAGCGATGCGCTTCTTTTAACTCGCTGGCTGCTTCCTGCAGCTTTTCTTCCGCTTCGAGAAGCTTTCCTTCCTTCGCAAATTGAATTGCCTCCATCGCTGAGCTTCTGGCATTTCCCCCGTGTAAAATTAAATGAAAAGCCATTGTCTCTAATGTATCCATGTCTCTCTATTGCTCCCCCTTTTCTTCTGCTAGCTTTTGTTTATCCCATATTTTTAAGAATGGAAAGTAGATTAGAAACGCTAAGCAGAAGTTTACTAACTGCATAACAATTCCTGAAATCTTGCCGCCCGTTGCTAAATAACCGCTAAAAATAATCGGTGTTGTCCACGGTACAGCTGCTCCGCTTGGCCGCGCGGCAAGGCCCCATTCCATCGCAAAGTACGTCACAATCGTTAAGACAACAGGAACTAGAATAAATGGAATGAGAAGAAGCGGATTTAATACAATTGGCATCCCAAAAGTCACCATTTCATTAATATTAAAAATACCTGGTGCGATTGATAATCTGCCCAAGCTTTTTAACTGCTGACTTTGTGCGAATAATAACATCGCGATAACGAGTGCCAGTGTTGCACCAGACCCTCCCATATAAATCCAAAGATCAAAAAATTGCTGTGTAACCGTATTTGGTAAAGTATGCCCAGCTTGAAAGGCAACGCGGTTTTGATCCATTAATGAGAGCCAAATTGGACCCATAACTCCGCCAACAATTGCCGCTCCGTGAATTCCGCATGCCCATAATACATGAACAAGAATAACAGCGACCACAGCTCCAAACAAACTAGCACCAATTTCACTAAGCGGCGCTTGTAATAATTGTCCAACAATATTATGAATACTTCCAAATGAAGTATGTTCCATCATTAATCGTAAAATCCAAACAACTGTTACGACAATAAAACCAGGAATAAGTGCAGTAAACGAACGAGACACAGCAGGCGGTACTGTTTCTGGCAGTTTAATAACAATATTCTTCTGTATAAAGACGCGATATATTTCTGTAGATATAAGTGCTAAAATCATTGCCACAAATAACCCTTGGCTTCCCATAAGTACAGCTGGAATAACGCCTTCTACTATAATACTTTCCTTTGTTCCTTCTATAATATGAGAAACTTGAAATGGCGTTGCGAGTAAGAAAGACACAAGCGATAACGCTCCTGCAGCTAATGCATCCACTTTATACTGCTCCGCCAATCTGTAAGCGATTCCAAAAGCAGCAATTAAAGACATGATACTAAATGTTGCGCTAACTGGATACCCTAATGCTTTTTGCCAATCATCGCCAAACAAATTAGCCATAAATTCATGATATCCAGGGATCGGCAAAGCACTAATAATTAAGAAAAAAGAGCCGATAATTAAGAAAGGCATCGTTAAAATAATTCCGTCTCGAATAGCTTGTAAGTGGCGCTGCTCCGCAATTCTTCCAGCTATAGGCATAACGTATCTCTCTAAAAACCCCGTCATCTTCTCCACTCTCCTTATGACTTCATTGACAATGCTGCTTGTAACACCGCTTCCCCGTTACAAAGTCCGTAGTGTACAGATTGAATGACATCAACAGGTATTCCTTTCTCTTTACATAGTTCTTTCATTTTCGGTAGCAGATAACGCACTTGTGGACCGAGTAGTAATACATCAGCTTCATCGATATGATTACGCACTTCCGATCCAGATACAGCCCAAATTTTTGCCTCTATACCTTGTGCCTGTGCTGCTTTCTCCATCTTCGTAACTAGCAAACTCGTTGACATACCAGCAGCACAGCAAAGTAAAATGTTCATACGATGCCCCCTTTCTTAGCCCACTCTTTACAACTGTCCATAATCATTTTAGGCATCTCCCATGATTATTAGTTGAATCAATCGGGGCACATGCCAATACTTATCTCCCACCTATTTTCTTTAACTTCTCAAAACTTGAAGGCAGGAGTCTTACCGCATGCGGGCAGCGGAATAAGTTTAAGTTAACCTATGTATATGTCTAGGGTAATTTTCGTATGACGAGCATACCAACAAAAATCCCCTATTCACGCTATTCTCTCTATCAACGAGCGAATCCATCTAATAGATGAAATTCCCATCAATTGGAGGATCTTCAAATCTCATTTCTTTCTACTAAACTTTAAGGTTGGAATTGAACATGAATTCCTTTAATATAGAAGCGATTCTCGTGATTTTCGCTAGAAGGATTTTTTCTATTACATATACAATGTATGCGCTGTCACTAAATTGTTACAAGTTTCACAAAGTGGCTATATTACAATCCTCTCTCCTGTACTATAATCATGTATGGAATAGGAGATGATAACAATGACACAAAATGCCCCTGAGTTTAAAGTACTACAAAGCATTGCCTTTCTAGCTGTTGTTTTGCAAAGTTCATTACTATATACCATGAATCAAGGAAATTTAGCGATTGAGCAGTCTATTATTATCGGCATGCTATTTAATCTAGCAAAATTTTCTGCTCCGGCATTTATTTTTATTGTCGGCTTTCATCTTATTAGTCAATATACAAAACAAATGTTATATACACAGTACATTTATGAAAAAACAACAAACTTGCTTGCGCCATATTTTTTTTGGTCCATTGTCTACTTATTTACGGCGAAACAGATACCATCACTATGGGAAATTATTCGTAGCCTTCTACTCGGAACAGCAGCACCTCATCTTTGGTATGTTGTTATGATGTTTCAAATTCATTTATTGTTCCCGCTTCTTTGTCTCGTCTTTCATTGGTTTCATAAACGTAGCCATAACAAGAAAGATGTATATCGGTACACATTTGCCTTTGCTCTTATTTATTTTCTATTAATGTGGTTCTCTTCCCACTATATTTTTAACGGAGAGAAATTAACAAAATTTACTGCGTTGCATTATACAGATCGCTCTTTCTTATTCTATTCCTTCTACTTTGTTATGGGAGGAATTGCAGCAGTTGCTCTGCGTGCTTGGCGTATATTTGTGTTTAAACACATACCGCTTTTTACAGCTTTATTTTTCGCTTTATTTCTATTCATTAATTATCAACTCTTTAATTTTTACGGCGCAAATACGATTCGACTTACAGTTGTAACGTACTTAAAACCATCTATGTTTGTATACATCGTCTGTGAAATTATAATTTTATATGCGTTATCTGTAACAATTGCACAGTATCGTACTCTTTTATATAAAGGACTTCGATTTATCGGGAATTTTACGTACGGAGCTTATTTGGCACACTTTTTCTTTTTAAATATAAGTGTCAAACTATTGTCTTCCTTTGCATTGCCAGCTAACTCTATTCTTTATAGCATATGCTTATTTAGCTGCACAGCAATTTTATCTTTAGGAACAATCATTGTGTTTAGCTATATTCCGTTTCACAAATGGATTACAGGTCCGACTCCTTCACTTTCTTTGCAGCGACCATTTTAAGCACTAAAAGATAAGGGTGGATTGTTATTTTCTATCTACTCTACTTGATAGATTCATTTCTTCTGTTCAATTATTGACTTTTGAGAATCAATCCAAAGCATTATAAATGAAAGCCATCTTAATAGGAGATTTTAAAATGGTTTTTATTTATCCCGTATTAACGAGCAGTAAGACCCCCACCTCAAGATTCAGAGAAAGCAAAGAAGATAGGTGGGGGATAACTGCCCGTAAAAGCCCGATTGGTTCAACCAACCATCATAATAAAAAAGCAATCTTTTCAGATTGCCTTCTTCACTAATATGAGATTCAGTTATCCAATCACTATGAATGGATATTTACACACTTTCTTTCGCTGGTCGATATAGTGCTTGTACGAGACGATCATATTCACGTCGCGTAATTTCCTTATTGTATAACTTCAACAATAAATCTTTATGCTCTTTCGAAAATGCCATCTTTTTAATGACTTCTGGATACATGAAAACTTTCCCTCCGTTTCATGAAAACGACTAAATCCAGTGCACATCCGCATTTTTTCCTTACAGTGTGTAAAGAAATTTCGCAAAACAGAACTTGCGTTCGCATAAAGCATTATAAAATATTTTTCCTCAAAGCACAATTCTAAAATAAAAATTTTTATTTTCTGAAGATTTCAACATTATAATATCATAATCTCTCCTAAAATACATATATATTTTTTTGTCATTTTTTTGAATAAAATTTCCATGTCAGTAAGAAAATAATGGCAAAAACGAAGAGGAGTAGAAACATGGATACTGTTACACTATCGCGCGCTTTCTTTGGATCGTCGTTAGCCTTCCATATTATTTTTGCAACACTTGGAATCGGACTTTCCTTAATGATTTTTATAAGTGAAGTGTTATATCACTGGAAGAAGGACTCCGATTACTCTGTGATGGCAAAAAGATGGACGAAAGCATTTGCGATTCTTCTTGGTGTTGCCATTCCAACAGGAACAATTGTAGGCGTCCAAATTTCCTTGCTTTGGCCTGGTTTTGCGAAAATTGTTGGACAAGTCATTTCCGTCCCATTTCAAATTGAGATTTTCGCCTTCTTCCTAGAAGCATTGTTCATGTCCATTTACGTCTATGCTGCAGACAAATTACCACCATTCATGCGATTAATATCGCTCTTTTTTGTTATGCTCGGCGCGACTGCATCCGCTGTACTCATTACATCAGCAAATACGTGGATGAATACACCAGCTGGATTTTCAATGGCACCGGACGGCTCTGTCTATAACGTCAATCCTTGGAAAGCCTTTTTTAATCCAAGCTTTTTCACAAGTTCCGTTCATGTTGTCATTACCGCCTATGCAACAGGAGCTGCTGTCATTGCTTCTATCGCTGGCTTTAAATTATTAAAACGAAATAAAAGTGCACGGGAGATTGCTTATCATAAAAAAGGATTGTACTTAGGTCTTATGGTCACATTCATTACAGGCGCGATTATGTGGGTTTCTGGACATGAATCTGCGATTGGACTTCATGAGCACTCACCAGAGAAACTGGCAGCAGCAGAAGCATTATTTCATACGCAGTCACATGCACCACTAGCCGTTGGAGGCGTTCTCGATCCAGAAACACACGAATTAAAATATGCCATTGAATTCCCAAACATGTTAAGTATGTTAGTTGGTTTTTCTCCAAATACGGTTGTAAAAGGATTAAATGAATTTTCACCAGACACGTGGCCTCCTTTTTACACCCATTTATTCTTTGACTTAATGGTCGGAGCAGCTACATTTTCATTCGCCGTCGCTGCAATTGCACTTGGATATTGGTACTTCATTTACCGAAAAAAAGGCGGGCAATTGCCAAAATGGCTGCTAGGGGCAATCGCTGCGGGCGGTCCGATTATGCTTCTCGGCATTGAATGTGGCTGGATTTTCAGCTGTAGCGGACGGCAGCCTTGGACGATTTACGGTTTTCAACGTACAACAGATGCTGCAACGCGCGCCGACTTTGTTGGGCCATTATTTGTCGTATTTGTCGTACTTTACATTGCACTTGGCATCTTAACTGTCTTCGTATTACGAACATTCTTTAGGCGCCATCCATTGAAGCAAGACTTACAACCGAACGGAGGGGACTCACATGCCTGAAGCAAGCATTGCTATTATCATTCTCTGGGCTGTCGTCTTTGTATACAGTATTTTAGGTTCAATTGATTTTGGGGCCGGCTTTTGGGGGATGGTGTATGCAAAGCATCCAACACTTGCCGGAAAACTTGCTAATCGCTATTTGTCCCCAACATGGGAAGTTACAAATACATTTCTAGTCTTTGTCGTTGTTGCGTTTCTCGGCTTCTTTCCAAAAGCTGCATTTACACTCGCAACCGCAATGTTTTTACCTGTTACCTTAATTCTCATACTCGTTACAATTCGTAGTACTTTTATGGTGTTTTCTTATTCCTTGCCAAAGTATGAGCGTATAATGCGCATTATTTCGGGCATTACCGGTCTATTAATTCCAGCTCTCTTAATTACAGTTCTTCCTGTAACAGAAGGAGCCTTCATTACCACTACTGGTGGCAAAGAAACATTATTATATGGAAAGTTATTATCAAGTCCAGTCGTATACTGGTACATGCTCTTTGGTTTAACATCAGAACTCTTTTTATCAGCGCTCTTTCTCGCTGATTTTGCTAGAGAACAAGGATCCGAAGATACATATCGTGTCTACCGGAGAAACGCCATCGTGCTCGGTCCTGCAACGCTTGTCACCGCCATCGTCGCACTTGTCGTAATGGAGCCAGAAACACATTGGCTCATGGAAGGATTAATTAAACAATTCAAATGGTTTACAATCTCGATCATCTTTTTTATCATTGGCTATTCTTCCCTTTGGTGGACAAACCAAAAACATGAAACACTCGGCTGGCCGCGCATTGCTGTTCTTTCTGTCGTTGCCCAATATGGATTTGCAAGCTACGCTTACGGCGTTGCACACCTTCCGTATATTATTTATCCAGAAGTAACTGTATTCACAAGTTTTACAACGAAAGAAACGTTTTATGCGCTGCTCATTCTCTATGCAGTCGGTATCGCAATACTATTACCAGGCTTCATCTTCTTCTGGAACTTATTCTTGAAAGATCGAACTTTTTTAAAGTAAAGTGAAACTTCCTATCGTGAGACGCTTTTCCTCACGATAGGTTAGTTGAACCAATCGGGTCCTTACGGCTGGTTTGCTCTTCTTCTTGCGTTCACTTCTTACCAGCCGTTTGGGCGGGGTAAAGTAAAACTTCCTCAACGAACGGTTTTCTCGTTGAGGATTAGTTGAACCAATCGAGCCCTTACAAGCAGCATTACAAATACCCATACTGATAACAAATTTCTTAGTCAAACATCATCTACCATGAAATAAGTAGCATATTTTCATCCACGTCTACCTACCAAAAGAAAACTAGGTAGATGTATATAAAAGCTTTTCTATTATAAATACCTAATAGGCACATACTGGATATGTGCCTATTTTCATTTAGAATCCCTTATATACGATGTCTTTTCCTCAAAACACCAAACGCACATATTTACAATAGTTAGTGTAATGCCCCATACCTTCTTTTAAGAATATGAATATGATTAAGTAGAAAGTCGTGGACAAGTCGAATTGTTCTTGTTCAAATTCAAGAATCAAGAAGGGCAGGCTAGCTATGGGTATTGAAATTTGGATTACACTTTTTGTTTTTGTCATCACCATGGTCGTTATATTTTGGCGGCCAGGAGGAATAAACGAAGCATGGCCAGCTGCAATTGGGGCGGCGATTATCATTATTACCGGTCTTGTATCACGCAGCGACCTTGCCGATATTATTAGTAAAATCGGCGGCGCCTCTATCACCATCATCGCGACAATCGTTATGGCTGTTATATTAGAAAGTTTTGGTTTCTTCCACTGGGCAGCAGCCCGGCTCGCGAACTTAGCAAAGGGCTCCGGGCACCGTCTATATTGGTACATTCAATTACTCTGTTTCCTCATGACGCTATTATTTAATAACGATGGTAGCATTTTAATTACCACACCAATTTTAATTCTGCTTTTGAAAAACCTTCAATTAAAACCACATCAACAAATTCCATATTTATTAAGCGGTGCATTAATTGCAACTGCTTCTAGTGCTCCAATTGGCGTTAGTAATATCGTAAATTTAATCGCATTAAACATCGTTCATATGACACTCTATATGCATACAGCAATGATGTTCGTACCTGCAACGTTAGGGCTTATCTTTATGTCATGGCTCATGTATCTAGTTGTGAAAAAGAAATTACCGGAAAAACTACCAACATCCGCTTATGATATTGAAGAAGCCTTTTTCACAAAACACTTTCATCCATTAAAGGGGAAAGATTCTGTTGATACGAAAAGCAAACGCACAAAATTTATGTTAAAAGTGTTACTGTTCGTCTTCCTTATGCGTTGTCTTCTTTTCGTTGCCTCATTCTTTGCAATTCCGATTGAAATTGTTGCCGTACTTGGCTCTCTCGTTCTGCTCGTATGGAGATGGTATTACTTACGAACAAATCCAGTCGATATATTAAAAAAGACACCGTGGCACATTCTCGTATTCGCTTTTTCCATGTACGTCATTATTTACGGACTTCATAATGCTGGATTAACAGCTTGGCTGGTACAAATATGTGAGCCAATCGTAAATCAAAGTTTATTACATGCAAGTTTTATCATGGGTGGTCTCGTTTCAATTCTATCAAACTTCTTTAACAACCATCCTGCCTTAATGATTGGAACCATTACCTTAACAGAAATGGGATTAGATCCTGTTACCCTCAAAACAATCTACCTTGCAAACATCATTGGCAGCGATATGGGATCATTGTTACTACCAATCGGTACACTTGCTTCTCTTATTTGGATGCATATCCTAAAGCAAAATAAAATCAAAGTAAAATGGAAAGATTACTTGAATGTCTCCTTAATTGTCATTCCACTCACAACAATCGTAACACTCTTCCTCCTCTTCTACTGGGTGCAGCTCGTTTTTGCTCGTTAATAAAACACCTTATAGGGACCCTCCAAAATATATACGGAAGGTTCCTATTTCTATTAATACTAACGCTCCGTAAATCGGTGACAGAGATAAGGCGGAATCCCCGCCTCGGGAAGAATAAAAGCCAAGATAAAATAAGCAAGCAACATGCATGATGTAATCATAAAGAAAAACGATAATTTCGGGTACCACTTCTTCGCAAATGAATATACAGAAAGGCCAAAACTACCAAACACAAGAAATAACGTGCTGACAGCTGTTATGATAATATCCATTTGTTTCTCATAATTCGGTGACAATAAAAAAACGAATGTAACAACAAAAAGAATCTGTAATATAAATGCAGTAGCAGGAACAATTTTCTGTTTCATTTTTACCCCTCTGATTTTCCTTACTTTTTATGTAAAGTATAACAAAATCCCCCTGCTCTCGCTCAGCAGGGGGACTATCATCTATATTAGGTTAGGGTACACATGATCATAGATTAAGAGGTGTTCAGAAAGATGCTTTCTAATTATTGATATAATTGACTGCCTGTTTCTTTAAACTCTTCTGCTTTTTCTTTCATACCTTTTGAGATTGCTTCTGTTGTTTCTAAATCATTATCCTTTGCATACTCACGAATATCATGCGAAATTCTCATACTGCAAAACTTCGGACCACACATTGAGCAGAAATGCGCTGTCTTTGCTCCTTCTGCTGGTAATGTTTCATCGTGATATTCCATTGCGCGCTCAGGGTCTAATGATAAATTAAATTGATCACGCCAGCGGAATTCAAAACGCGCTTTAGAAAGAGCGTCATCACGCTGATGTGCTGTTTTATGACCTTTTGCAAGGTCAGCAGCATGCGCGGCAATTTTGTACGTAATAACCCCTTCACGAACATCATCTTTGTTTGGTAAGCCAAGATGTTCTTTTGGTGTTACATAGCAAAGCATTGCTGTACCGAACCAACCAATCATCGCTGCTCCAATCGCAGAAGTAATATGGTCATAACCCGGTGCAATGTCTGTCGTTAACGGTCCGAGCGTATAGAACGGTGCACCATGACAAATGTCGAGTTCTTTATCCATATTCTCTTTAATCAAATGCATCGGTACATGTCCTGGGCCTTCAATCATCACTTGTACATCATGCTTCCAAGCAATTTGCGTAAGTTCTCCTAATGTTTCCAGCTCAGAAAATTGAGCTTCGTCGTTTGCATCCGCAATTGAACCAGGGCGTAATCCATCTCCAAGAGAGAAGGAAACATCGTACTTCTTCATAATTTCACAAATCTCTTCAAAATGTGTATATAAGAAGTTTTCTTGATGGTGATATAAACACCACTGGGCCATAATCGAACCACCGCGTGATACAATTCCTGTTACACGCTTTGCTGTAAGCGGAATGTAACGAAGCAGTACACCAGCATGAATTGTAAAGTAATCTACTCCTTGCTCTGCTTGTTCAATTAGCGTATCACGGTATACTTCCCACGTTAAATCTTCCGCGATCCCATTTACTTTTTCAAGCGCTTGGTAAATCGGCACTGTTCCAACTGGTACAGGCGCATTACGAATAATCCATTCACGCGTCGTATGAATGTTTTTCCCAGTAGAAAGATCCATAATTGTATCTGCGCCCCAACGTGTTGCCCATGTCATCTTCTCTACTTCTTCTGCAATCGACGATGATACAGCTGAGTTCCCGATATTCGCATTTACTTTCACATGGAAGTTACGCCCGATAATCATTGGTTCTGCTTCCGGATGATTAATATTTGCCGGTAAAATGGCACGACCTTCAGCAATTTCCTTACGTACAAATTCTGGTTCCACGCCTTCACGAATCGCCACATATTCCATCTCTGCTGTGATAATACCTTTACGCGCATAATGCATTTGCGTAACATTTTCCCCAGTTTTTGCGCGAAGCGGATTACGTCCCATTTGCGGGAATACAGGCGTATGTTTAGCTGCTACTTTTACACCATCATCTTCCGGTTTCACTTCACGACCTTCATACTCTTCTACATCTCCACGTTCCACAATCCAGCAGCGGCGCGGCGTTGGAATCCCCTTTTCTAATTCCACTTTGTAATCCGGATCAGTATAAGGACCACTCGTATCATACACACGAATAGATGGATTTGTTACACCGTTTGTATCGCTTTGTGCAATCTCGCGCATCGGTACTTTCATATCTTCACGCGTACCCTCTACATATACCTTCTTGCTTCCCGGTAAACTTGACTTCAACTCAATTTGCTCAGCTGAAACAGATTGTTTCATAAATGTGTTTCCTCCCCTGTGTCTTAGCGAAGTAACCTCCGCTTTTCTTTAGATTCAGTTTCGCCGCCTAGACCCTTGCGTCTAAACAGTTGGCTCCACTTTTCTTATGACCAGGATGAGAACTAGCGGCTAGTATATGCTCAAATAAAAAAGCCAGGTCCATAATAAAGAATAGGACCTGGCAACATAAGGCATTGTTATGTAAAGCCGTTAACTTCCCTCCGCTGGTACGAACCAGATCAGGTCCAAAGGGTTAAGAAGCTTCAACACGCTTCCCTCTCAGCCCAGCTCTTGGGCACCCCTAGTTTATCACTGATTAAATTTTCACTACGCTCTTATCATACATCATTGTCAAAAAAATGCAAAGGTATTTATATCATTTTTTTCCTTATTCAAAAAATGGGTATTTCACTCAGTACAAGCCGAATCCGCACTTCATACATATAGAATATAAGCCAGTGCAGGACGTATGTCTTATGCAAACTTTTCACGATAAGAACAGGGGTGAAAGAGTTGATAAACCTACAATCTACAATAACCATACTCGCTTTTCTCGGAACCACGCTCATCATCTTTTGGCGTCCCAAAGGGATGAATGAAGCAATTCCAGCAACAGTTGGTGCAGTAATTGTCATTTTAAGCGGTACAGTTTCTCTTACCGACTTGGGTGATATTAGCTCAAAAATTATTGGCGCCGCCATAACAATTATGGCTACCATTGTTATGGCAATCGTATTAGAGAGTTTCGGCTTTTTTTATTGGTGCGCCGTTAAACTTGCTAAAAAAGCAAAAAGCTCTGGTATTCGCCTCTTTTGGTATACAAATCTTCTTTGTTTTCTCATGACATTATTCTTCAATAACGATGGTAGCATCTTAATTACAACTCCCATTTTACTGCTTTTGTTACACCATTTGCGACTCACACATGATCAAAAAATACCTTACTTACTAAGTGGTGCACTCATCGCCACTGCCTCAAGCGCGCCGATTGGTGTAAGCAATATTGTGAATTTAATCGCCTTGAGAATTATTGATATGGACTTATACATGCACACAGCCATGATGTTTGTTCCCGCTACGTTAGGTCTCCTTTTTATGTCGTTTCTGTTATTCCTTGTTTTTCGGAAAAAAATCCCTAAAAAACTCCCGGTCTTATCGACATACTTAGATGAAAATTTCGTTAAAAAATCCTTTCACCCACTGCAACCACGTCCCGCAATTGATGAAAATCGTAAGCGAACAAGGTTTATGCTTGGAATTCTATTATTTGTTTTATGCGTTCGCCTCAGCTTATTTATCGCATCTTTCTTTCAGTTTTCTATCGCCATTGTAGCAGTCATTGGCTCCGTTATTTTACTCGGGTGGAGATGGTACAAACTGCGCCTTCCACCTCATGATATGATTAAAAAAACACCTTGGTATGTCTTAATTTTCGCATTTTCTATGTACGTGATTGTGTATGGACTTAATAACATCGGCTTAACCAACCTGCTCATCACTACATTTCAGCCAATCATCACTGGTAGTTTATTTCATGCCACTTTTGTTATGGGGGGCCTAGTCTCTATCCTCTCTAACATTTTTAATAACCATCCTGCCTTAATGATTGGCACAATTGAACTCACCGAAATGGGACTAGATCCTATTACATTGAAAACCATTTATCTTGCAAACATCATCGGTAGTGACATGGGCTCATTATTACTCCCGATTGGTACATTAGCAAGCTTAATGTGGATGTATATTGTGAAAAAAGGAAAAGTAACTATCGGTTGGGATACCTATATAAAAACTACACTTCTTGTCATTCCGCCAACCGTCATTTTTACACTGCTATGTTTATATTATTGGGTTAAATTAATCTTCACATCTTAAAACATCTCCCTCCTTCCACTATGTTAGAAGGAGGAGATTATGTAATTACGAGAAAGGTGATTATTATGCTTCATTTACAAAAATATATTAATCAGCCCATACAAGTGACATTGTCAAGGGAAATTATTCCATTTGAAGGAATTATGATTGATAAAGGCTCGGATATTATTGTATTGTATGATGGAGAAAAATACATGTATATCTCTAGTTTACACATTCAACATTTAACCCCAAGCATCGATTCTTCATTACTTGATAACCTAGCAATTCCAGAATCTTTACTACCGCCAGACATAATATCAAGTGAATCCACTATTTCACTGCGAAAAACATTGCAAGTGGCAAAAGGACAATTTATTGAACTTGCGCTATCACATGAACACTTCTTACATGGATATGTTACCCATATTATGAATGACTATTTTATCTTCCTCTCACCTGTCTATCAAATGTTATACATCCCCTTTCATCACGTAAAATATATCGTTCCGTATAAGGAAGCAGAAACGCCTTACGGACTAGAAAATACAAAACTCTTATCGCCAGCTTCAAAGATTACACTTGCACGTACATTTTCTGAGCAAATGAAAAAACTAAAACAACATATCGTTTTACTTGATTTAGGCATACAGAGTTATAAAATTGGCAAATTAGCTGAAGTAACCGACAACCAAATTGAACTCATTACAGCACGTAATCAGCGTTTTCATTTTAATTTACATCACGTTAAAACCGTACATCTTCCATCATAAAATTAAAAATAACAAAAAGAGGTATCTCATCATAAGAGACACCCCTTTTTTCTATCATACCTTTCGAGAGGACTCCCACCTCTAAACGTACGTGAAGGTGGCGAGGTGAATCGAAAAAGTGTATCTTATTTTCAGAAAGTTATAGAAACGTATGTTCCTTCTTGGTATAATCTTCTTAAGAAGGAGGTGAAAAGATGCAAAAGAATCAGGAACAACAATCCAACTATCAAACATTTCAAATTTGGATTAAAAAAGGACATCGTATGTATGCTTACTTTCAAGAATCTTGTCAGAATGCCAAGAATATGTACAATACGACCAACTTTTATATACGTCAGGTGTATACAGGGTTGACACAAGAAAAAGAGTTACAGCCCCTACAAAAAGAAGTGTTGGATATTATAGATCAATATATCGAAAAGATGAATGATACGCAGCTTCTTGTCCATCGAAAGAAATTAACAAAAGAGAAGATGAAACCGAAAGAAAAACAGAAAGAAATCAAATGCAATTTGTTTTCCAAACCTACGAAAGAAAATCCTCATGTAGATTATTATTTTCTAGATGCTTTGTTTAAAGCTATGCTTCAAAAAGATTATCGTTCTTTACCTGCACAATCCAGCCAATCCATCATGAAAACTGTATTTCAAAACTGGCATTCCTTTTTTGCAAGCTTACGAGATTATCAACAAAATCCAAACAAATATACAGGAAAACCGAGAATTCCCAAATATATTCGTTCTGTGGAAAAAGAGGTGCTGTATACAAACCAAGACTGTGTCATTAAACATCATACCTTTTTAAAATTTCCAAAGACAAAATGCCAATTAAATATTGGGAAATTAGGTTGTGCCAAAGGCAAACTGAAACAAGTTCGTGTGATTCCTAAATATCATGCATATGTAGTGGAATTGGTGGTAGATGCTTCTTCCAAAATACCATCCGTTGAAGAGAATGAACGTTATATGGGAATTGATTTAGGTATTGATAACCTTGCAACTATTGTCACAAACACAGGTATGAAACCTGTTCTTGTGAAGGGCAAGCAGATCAAAAGCATCAATCAATTCTACAATAAATTAAAGAGTGATTTTACAAGTATTCTTCGACAAGGGAAACAAACAAACGAAGGACCTTATACTTCAAAAAGATTAGAAAAACTTTATCAAAAACGTTATCTGAAAATCAAAGATCTTTTTCATAAGGCAAGTCATGAGATTGTAAAACGAGCGCAGGAAGAGAGAATTTGCAAAATCGTAGTTGGTCAGAACAAAAATTGGAAACAGGAAACGGATATGGGAAAGAAACAGAACCAAACGTTTTGTCATATCCCACACAGTGTATTGATTCAAATGATTACATATAAAGCAAAAAAAGTAGGTATCGAAGTGATTGTAATCGAAGAATCGTATACATCCAAAGCAAGTTTTTTGGATCATGACTTCATTCCAACCTATGGAACAAATGACAAGCATGCAACCTTTTCAGGAAAACGAATCAAGCGTGGTATGTATCGTTCTGCGAATGGAATCTTCATGAATGCAGACGTAAACGCTGCGGCTAATATTTTACGAAAAGCATTCCCGAATGCATGGACAAACGGGATAGAGGGGTTAGGTGTGAAACAGCTCGCCAATGTGTTAACTCCACTAACGTTAATCCTCCGTTAGGTCGAAACGTTAGAAACCCCCACTTCCAGCTCCGCTAAGTGGGGGAGTATTCATTAAGGAATCATCCAAGTTAAATAATAAGCTTGAATATATGTGATAATACCAATGATTGTTACGAAGAATAAACTATGTTTCACTGTGAAACGGAATAGGTCAGATTCTTTTCCAGCAAGTCCAACTGCCGCACATGCGATTGCAATGGACTGCGGTGAAATCATTTTAGCAGTTACACCGCCCGTTGTATTCGCCGCAACAAGCAACACTTCGCTCACGCCTACTTGCTGCGCTGTAATTGCTTGTAGATTTGAGAACAATGCGTTTGCAGATGTATCTGATCCTGTTAAGAATACCCCGAGCCATCCAAGGAATGGCGAGAAGAATGGGAAGAATTTCCCCGTTCCTGCTAACGCTAATGCCAATGTCGATGAAAGTCCTGAGTAATTTGCGATAAACGCAAAACCAAGTACTAATCCAATTGACAAAATTGGCATTTTCAATTCTTGCAACGTTTCTTTAAATGTGACCACTGCTTGTTTTGGACTCATTTTCAAAACAAACATTGTGATAATACATGCAATCAAAATTGCTGTTCCTGTTGCCGATAAAATATCAATCTTTAATATAGCTTCATATGGTGTTGGTTTATTAACAATTGGCTCTGCCTTCATCACTAAATTATGCAGACCCGGAATTTGAATTTTAAACACTAAGCTTTCAAGCGCACCGCCTGGAGCAAATAAAGCTTTAAAGAACTTTTGGCTCCAGATTACAACCATTATCGTTAAAATAATAAACGGTGACCACGCTTTCAAAACTTTTCCTGCTGTTAAATTCATTGTAGAACCAGCATCTACCGTTGCCGCTGCTTCTGCTTGTCCTTTTCCAGAATGGTAAATTTCTTTTGGCTGCCATACTTTTAAGAATAGCGCTAAACTCACTAAACTCACTAGTGCCGATGTAATATCTGGGAGTTCAGGCCCAAGATATGTTGCTGTAATAAACTGCGTAATCCCGAACGAACCGCCTGCTACAAGTAATGCAGGCCACGTTTGTTTTACACCTTTTAATCCATCCATTAAGAATACAATAAAGAATGGAACAAATAATGATAGAAGCGGTAATTGATGCCCAGCCATTTCTCCTATTTTATGAGGATCAATACCTGTTACTTGACCAGCTACTAAAATTGGAATACCCATCGCTCCGAATGCTACCGGTGCTGTATTTGCAATTAAGCAAAGCCCCGCTGCGTATAACGGGTTTAAACCAAGCCCTGCAAGAAGCGCTGCTGTAATTGCTACTGGTGCTCCAAATCCAGCTGCTCCTTCCAAAAATGCACCGAATGAGAAGCCGATTAAAATGACAAGTAGACGATGATCATTTGTAATAGAAAGAACAGATGCACGAATGACATCGAACTGTCCCGTTTTTACTGAGATTTTGTATAAAAATACTGACATGATGATAATCCACGCAATTGGCCATAATCCATAAGCAAACCCATAACCCGTTGCTGCTATCGCCATCGTAAATGGCATTTTATAAACAAAAAGTGCAATTATAACTGTTAATAAAACTGTAATGAACCCTGCAACATAGCCTTTCATACGAAAAACTGTTAACGCTAAGAAGAAAAATATAATTGGAATCATTGCAACTGCTGCCGAAAGCCAAATGTTACCTAGCGGATCATAAACTTGTGTCCATGTGCTCATAGTTTCTCTTCCCTTCTAATGTCTCTTTTTCATATACTTATAATCCTATAAGTAGACAACCAGGTCATCAGACCTTTAGGTCCAAAAAATAAAACGTTTACAGAAAACGTTTTCATGAATATTTGATAATTCTACTTTATCATATTTTCCTCTATTTACAATGCTATTTTCGAATTTTTTTCACATTTTCTTTGTTCATCCTTTCACAAAATGTGATATGATTACAGGTTTCTAAAATAAAGTGAAACTTTCCTCAACGAACGGTTTTCTCGTTGAGGATTAGTTAAACCAATCGGGTCCTTACAGACGGTTTGTCTCCCTTCCTTGCCCGACTTCTTACCGGCTGTTTAGGCGGGATAAAGTGAGACTTTCTTCTGGGAGCATTTTTTCCCTGAAGGTTAGTTGAACCAATCGGGCTTTTACGGGCAGTTTATCTCCCACCTAACTTCTTTGCTTTCACTGAATTTTGAGGTGGGGATATTACTGCCCGTTAATGCAGGATAAAACTTTTTTCCTTTGTTGTATCAATTTATTTTTAGGAATGTAGAATTTCTCCAAATTCTACATTCCTAAAACGTTCAAACAATTTTAATGTTTAGATTATTGAAATCGCTTTCAATTAATGTTATATTTTTCATGTTATTAAAAATCAATGCAATCGGTTGCTCTAATCAATGGAGGAAAAATTCATTAAGATGCATAATGTATTTTAGATGCAATAGTTCAAATTATTTCAAAATATTATATGTGTGTTTATGTTGTTCTACATTTCAATTGCTGCCAATCTATGCAAACGATTGCAAACAAAAGGGAGATAGAAGTATGAAGAGGAAAAAATGGACTGCGTTAGCACTATCTTTACCACTAGTTGTGAGTTTATCAACAAACATACAGGCAGAAACATTACATAATAATAAGGGTCAAAAGGCACAAACAGGAAATAAAGACGGAGTTTTTTATGAACTGTATGTTAATTCTTTTTATGATACTGATAGCAATGGACACGGTGATTTAAAAGGCGTCACAAAGAAACTTGATTATTTAAATGATGGAAATCCAAGAACAAATAATGATCTTCAAATAAACGGGATCTGGATGATGCCTATTAACACCTCTCCGAGTTATCACAAATATGATGTAACTGATTACTATAATATCGATCCTCAGTATGGAAATTTACAAGATTTCCGTGAACTAACAACAGAAGCGCATAAACGCAACGTAAAGGTAGTAATGGATCTTGTTATCAATCATACAAGCAGTGAGCATCCTTGGTTTGTCGATGCATTAAAAAATAAAAACAGTAAATATCGGGATTACTATATTTGGGCTGATAAAAATACAGACTTAAATGAAAAAGGCCCATGGGGTCAACAAGTATGGCACAAAGCGTCGAACGGAGAGTATTTCTACGCAACGTTCTGGGAAGGGATGCCGGACTTAAACTATGACAATCCTAAAGTAAGAGAAGAAATGATTAAAATCGGGAAATTTTGGCTTAAACAAGGAGCTGATGGTTTTCGTCTAGATGCAGCCATGCATATCTTTAAAGGGCAAACACCTGAAGGAGCAAAGAAAAACATTGAATGGTGGAATGAATTCCGCGACGCGATGAGAGAAACGAATCCAAATACGTATCTAGTTGGTGAAATATGGGATCAACCAGAAGTAGTTGCTCCGTATTATCAATCGTTAGATTCTACATTTAACTTCGACTTAGCATATAAAATCGTTAATTCCGTTAAAAATGGTACTGATCAAGGGATAGCCACGGCAGCTGTTGCAACGAATGAGTTATATAAAACATATAATCCAAATAAAATTGATGGAACGTTTTTAACGAATCATGACCAAAATCGGGTAATGAGTGAGTTAAATGGTGATGTGAACAAAGCAAAATCAGCAGCCTCTATTCTGTTGACACTCCCTGGTAATCCGTTCATTTATTATGGTGAAGAAATCGGCATGACAGGCCAAAAACCAGATGAATTGATTCGTGAGCCATTCCGTTGGTATGAAGATGATAAAGAAGGTCAAACGAGCTGGGAGACTCCAGTATATAACATTGGTCATAATGGTGTTTCCGTTGAAGCACAAGATAAACAAAAAGCTTCTCTTCTAGACCATTATCGTAAAATGATTCGTGTTCGTCAGCAACACGATGAACTTGTCAAAGGTAATTTAGAATCTATTTCTGTCAATAACTCACAGGTTTTTGCCTATAATCGTACGTATAAAAATAAATCAATTCAAGTGTATCATAATATTTCAGGCAAGCCGGTTACATTAACTGTTTCAGACAAAGGAAAACTGATTTTTTCTAGTGAATTAGGAGCAAAAAAAGAAAAATCAACATTAGTAATTCCAGCGAATACGACAGTGCTGGTAAAGTAACAGAGTAAGAATATGAAGTACTATTTATGTTTTTTTGACATATACACCAACACCAAAGTTTAGGCTGAATCTTTCTAAAAGAAAGTAAATCCCTATACGAGAAATACGCTATCCTTTTCGTAGAATTATTAAAAGGATGGCGTTTTTTAATGGTTAAAAATTATTATAATCAAACAGCTTTTCATTTTAATTTTTCATCCTCTATCCGGCTTCTGCGCTTCTCTCTAAACCTTGAGCACAAATAGCGGGATAAACGTATTCTGAAGAAGTTTTTTTGTTTACACAACCCAGATGATTAGAAATGTTTCTAATGTATGAATAGTAAAATGACATTTTCTTATACTAAGGTCGAAAACTGATTTTAGGAGGACAAAAAATGACTGAGCAAAATCGAACTCAATCTGCCATTGATGCAGGGCGTAATAACACAAAACGCGGGATTGAAGCAGCAAGCGATGTAGTACAAAATGCAGTTGATGCTGTTGAAAATGCTGGAAAAGCAACAGTTGACCGTATTTCTGAAGCAGCTAAAGATGTCACAGCTCGTTAATACGAAATAATTTGTTTGGGTATTTGTTAGAGTCATGAATTAAAGAAAAATAAGAAGCAAGACCGTCAAAAGACGGTCTTGCTTTCATTCCATTATAATTCGCCCGATCTAAACTTAATTGATAGAACTGGAATGACATTTCATGTATGAAAATTCCCTTCACCTCTCTCTCGAATCTTGAAGCGGGAATTCACTTCCTAATCCTTTGTAAATTATCCTACATTTTCTATTGAAAATAAGTATCATTAAGGAAAATTCCACTATCTTTATATATAAGAAAAAAGTACTCGCATGCAGCGAGTACTTTTTTCATCTTCTTTTTCTTCGTTTGCGGCGCATCATTTTTTTACGCCTTGTATTCACACCGTCCGCGATAATATGTAATGCACTAGCAGCAATAACGCCCAGTACAAACATAATAATTGCCACTTTATGCGCCTTTGCGATCTCTATGAGTTTTCCCTCTAGCACTGTTTTATTTAAAACGTATAAAAACGGTGAGAAAACGAGCAGCATATAAAGAAGACGAATCAAATCACCAATAATAATCGTGTGCGTAAGCGGTGACCGATGCGGCATTACAACTTGATATGGATACCAAAAGATGCGAAATAACCCCCATTTTCGGTAAGCAGAACTATGAATATCCAGATCCGGTGTTAAAAAGTACGTCCCAACAATAAATCCAATCGTAAACGTAAGAAGAAAATCAAAATTCGTTAACCCGTAAGAACCGAGCATAAATAATACAATGGGAAGAGAAACTAAGTTTATCTTCGTGTGTGTTTTTCCTGATGGCATATCCAATTCCTTCCGTTCGATCCTAACTCGTCCGACTGCCCATTAATGAAAGAAACATCAATAGGCGTCTTACTGCATTAATCTAATTTTTGATCGATAAGTGACGTATCCACATCAGAACCAAACCATTCTCCCAGCTTTGTACGCGCTTGTTCTTTCACTTCTTCATCTACATACATAGCAGTTTGTACGAGCGCAGCTGTTAATGCACCTAAGTCATCTGTATAACCGAGCCCAGCTATAAAATCCGGAATAGCATCAATCGGTGCAATAAAATACGCAAGAGCACCAATAATCGTAAGCTTCACTCGTTTTGGAACACCTGGTTTCTGCAATACATAAAACAGTAACAAACTAGCATAAATGACTGATTGCCCTGCCTTAATCGCTACATGTTTTACTTTATTCCAAAACGCTTCGACTGAAAATTTCTCCTTCATCATGAAATCTCCCCTCGTTATTCTTTTCCCCCGCTATTCACGGGCAGTGAGACCCCCTGCTAATGGAAGTTTCACTTTATGTCTATTATGCCGAATTTATTTACAACATAAGCAAACTTCACATACATACAATATAATGTAGGTTCTGGCTTGGCAACGTTACTTATCATGCATTCTTATTATAACAAACAAGCAAAAAAGAACAAGTGTTTGGTGTCGGTTTTTAAATTTTTCTCAATATAAAAAGTCCTCGTTTCTACGGACTCTTTCCCATATTTGTTATATTTTCTAGTTGACGAGCATATAAACCAATGTTAAAGTTTTCACTGTCAGCTATAATGGAAAAAAAGACAAAAAATGTAAGATGCGAGTGTGTTCCTAATAGCCAAATTTTGTTGTATAATACAAAATGGCTTTGTTCTTATGGAACAATACAAAATGACAGGAAAACAAAAGGGTATGCATAGTTCAAGTCATATATAGATGTATAAAGAAAAAACTCTATCCATGGCAAAGAAAACTATGTATTTTTTATTTTAGCAGGTTTCTCTCAAAAATCGACCAAGCCTGATAGAGAAAGGGTGAAATGGATGAAGGAATCTTTGAAATTACAATTTCAAAACGTGCGATTTACATTCTTTATTGCCATCACAGTGTGGCTAAAAACGTACATTATTACACGTACTAGCTTTGACTTAAAACTAGAATCTTTCATGCAAGAATTCATTTTATTTATTAGCCCATTAGCCTCATCATTATTTCTAGTGGGTCTTGCATTATTTGCAAAAGGGAAAAAACGAAACTATATTGCACTTGGCATTGACTTTCTCCTTACCATCATTCTTGTTGGTAACGTAATGTTCTACGGTTTCTATAACGACTTTGTAACATTACCTGTACTTGGACAAACGTCAAACTTCGGTAGTCTTGGCTCTAGTGTGAAGTCACTCCTTAACTACAAAATTGTTGTCGCTTTTGCCGATATTATCTTCTTCGCAGTCCTTTTAAAGAAAAAGAAAGACTATGCAAAAACAGAGCGTGTTTCACGTCCGATGCGATCACTATATTTCGTATCAACAATTGCCATTTTCTTTGCAAACTTAGGACTTGCAGAAGCAGAGCGTCCGGAATTATTAACACGCTCATTTGACCGCGTAATGCTTGTTAAAAACTTGGGTTTATACGTACACCAAGTGTACGACCTTGGCTTACAAGCAAAATCAAGTTCACAAAAAGCATTTGCAGATGGCAGTAAGCTGCAAGAAGCAGAGACCTATGTGAAAACAATGCAAGAAAAGCCAGATCCAAATATGTTCGGCGCAGCAAAAGGGAAAAACGTAATTGTTGTATCTCTTGAGTCCATGCAGCAATTCTTAATTGGTGCAAAAGTAAACGGCCAAGAAGTAACACCATTCTTAAACCAGTTTGCGAAAGAAAGCTATTACTTTGACAACTTCTATCACCAAACAGGTCAAGGTAAAACATCTGATGCAGAGTTTCTTGTAGATAACTCTTTATATCCATTAGATCGCGGCGCTGTATTCTTTACGCATGGTAATAATGAATTTGTTGCAACACCAGAAATCTTGCATGAGCAAGGCTATTACACAGCTGTATTCCATGCAAACAACGCAACGTTCTGGAACCGTAACATGGTGTACCCAGCACTTGGTTACGATCGTTACTTTAATGAATTAGATTACAAGGTTACTCCTGAAACAAAGCTAGGTTGGGGTTTAAAAGATATCGAGTACTTTGATCAATCAGTGGATATGTTAAAAAATATTGAGCAACCGTTCTATACACGTTTCCTTACGTTAACAAACCACTATCCATTTGACTATGATGAAGCAACGAAATTAATTGAGCCATATAACTCTGGTGACGATGTATTTGACAATTACGTAGTAACAGCTCGTTATTTAGATGAAGCGTTAAAACACTTTGTTGAAGATTTAAAGGCAGAGGGACTTTACGATAACTCTGTTATTGTATTCTATGGTGACCACTACGGTATTTCTGACAACCATAACCGTGCAATGGCACAATTCTTAGGAAAACAAGAAATTACAGAATTTGATCGTATGAACTTACAACGTACACCGTTCTTCATTCACGTTCCTGGTCAAACAGAAGGAAAAACAATTTCAGCACCTGCTGGAGAAATTGATGTAAAACCAACAATCCTTCATTTACTAGGTGTTGATACAACGAACGACATTAACTTTGGTCATGATTTATTCGCACCAGAGCGCAAACCATTTGTCGTACAACGTGATGGAAGCTTCGTTACAGATCAATACATTTACACAAATAATACATTCTATAACCGTACGACAGGTCAAGTTGCAGAAGTGCCAAAAGCCGAAGCACAAGCAATGATCGACCGCGCACAAAATGAATTGCGCATGTCAGATCAAATCATTGAAGGTGACTTACTGCGTTTCTACGATGGTAACAAAGTAAAAACAGGTACAATCAAAACAACCATTAAAGAAAACAATAAAGAAAACAATAAAGAAAACAATAAAGAAAACAATAAAGAAAACAATAAAGAAAACAATAAAGAAAACAATAAAGAAAACAATAAAGAAAACAATAAAGAAAACAATAAAGAAAACAATAAAGAAAAAGACGCTGCGTAATCAGCGTCTTTTTTCTAGTTATAACATCAATATATCGATGATTCTACAATATACAACATGAATACACACCATGCAGAAACAGCTTTCAGGAAAAGCGTTGAGCAATCATTACACAACCTTAACCAAAATTTTACATAAAATTTATGAAACATCTTTATAATAAAACATGTAAGCTTTGTCCCTATGATACAAGCTACCCTCCTTATACAACGTTCTGTAATAGAACGTTGTTTTTTTGTTGCAAAGCAGGATTCTTTCTACCAGCCTTCGAATTTGTATGTGCAGACAATATTTGGAGAAGGAAGGAGAAAAACATGAAATATGAACGCTTTGTATTATGGAATGGAAAAATGATTGATACAACAAACGAACAACCTCATGTTGACTTAGAAGAGCGCGGTCTACAGTTTGGTGATGGCGTATATGAAGTCATTCGTGTTTATAAAGGTACCTTGCATTTGTTAGATCCACATATAACAAGATTATATCGCTCTATGGAAGAAATGGAGCTCACCCTTTCTCTCTCAAAAGCTGAGCTTATCGCATCCCTATACGAACTGCTGGAAAAAAATCAATTTCAAGAAGACGGCATCATTTATCTCCAAATTTCACGAGGTGTCAAGCCGCGTGTTCATGCCTTTTCCTTTGATGCAACTCCAACTATTTATGCATACATACGCAAAAAAGAACGCCCTGCTTTATGGATTGAATATGGAATTCGCGCCATAACAGAGCCTGATATCCGCTGGCTGCGCTGCGATATTAAGTCACTAAATTTACTACCCAATGTATTAGCTAGTACAAAAGCAGAGCGAAAAGGCTGCAAAGAGGCTCTTCTCATTCGTAACGGCATTGTCACTGAAGGAAGTCACTCTAACTTCTTTCTTGTGAAAAATGGAACGCTATATACCCACCCTGCCAATCATCTCATTTTAAACGGTATTGTTCGGCAATATATTATATCGCTTGCCCATACATTACATATTCCCCTGGAAGAAGAATTGTTTAGTGTTCATGATGTATACAAAGCAGATGAATGTTTCTTTACAGGAACAACCTTTGAAGTGATGCCACTGACACACCTCGATGGGACTGCTATTCAAAACGGACAAGTCGGGCCTATCACAAAATTGTTACAAAAAACATTTATGCAAAGTTTTTCTACTTCCAACGCCCTTTGGCCTTAAAAGCGGACAATTACACCTCAAAAATGAAAATATATGGATACAAAACCAAAAAAAGGTGCATTTTTGCACCTTTCTTTTTTTTGTTATCCCTTTTTAGGATATTCGGATTTCTTCATAAGCATTGACATCAATCGACAACCGTCTTAGAATTTTTATAGTTGGTAAATTTTTCATTACCTTAAAATACAGGCAGAAAGGAATCGACAAACTATGAAAAAATATCTTGCCGGTCTTGCTGCGGTATCTGTTGCAGGTGCTGTAGCGCCGACAATGGATACGGTTCAGGCAGCTGAAACCGTACAACAACCTGCAGCGAAAACAGCTCAAACGGCTCAAGCAACATCACAAAATACAACAAAGTACACAGTAAACGCGGACGTATTACGCGTTCGTACGGGTCCTGGCACTTCTAATGCCATCATGTCTCGCGTATACGAAGGACAAACACTAAACGTAATTGGACAAGAAAATGGCTGGTATAAAATTAATCACCATGGAAAAGTCGGCTATGTTAGCGGTGAGTTTGTAAATGCGGGCAATACGAATACCGCTTCTAAACCAAACGATAACACAACTGTTCGACCAGCAAGCGGAAACTATACAGTAAATGTATCCTCCCTTCGTGTTCGTACAGGCCCTAGCACATCACATACACAGTTAGGTTCTCTACATAAAGGACAAGTTGTACAAGTCGTTGGCGAAGTACAAGATTGGTTCAAAATTAACTACAGCGGACAAACAGCTTACATTAGCAAAGATTATGTAACAAAAGGCGGCTCTAATACAGATGCTGCACAGGATGACCAACAGCAAAATAATAACAACAATGTTACAGTTCAACCTGGCGGTACTTACGTTGTAAACGCAACATCTTTACGCGTTCGTACAGGCCCAGCTACATACAACAGTATCATTGGCGGCGTATTAAACGGACAAAAATTAAACGTTATTGGCGCTGAAAATGGCTGGTTCAAAGTGAAGCATAATGGACAAATTGGTTATGTTAGCAGCGAATTTGTGAAATTTGTAAAAGACGGCACTTCTACACCTACTCCGCCATCAACAAACGACCAAACTCCATCGCAAGGAAGCGGAGAATATTACGTTAATGCAAGCGCACTAAATGTACGCAGCGGCGCTGGCTCAAACTACGGTGTAATCGGAGCCTTACCACAAGGACAAAAAGTACAAGTACTTGCAGACGAGTACGGCTGGAGCAAAATTAACTATAATGGACGCACTGGATATGTAGGCACTCGCTACTTATCTAAAACACCTGTAAGCGGCGGACAAGAAAGTAAACCAGCTGAAACACCGAATAACGGAAACAATAACAACAACAATAACAACAATACAAGCAATAACTCTGGTGATATGTCATCACTACTTTCATACGCAAGATCAATGGAAGGTGTTCCATACGTATGGGGCGGCACTTCTGCAAATGGTGTTGACTGCAGTGGTTTCATTTATCACGTATATAAGAAGTTTGGTTATTCAATCAGTCGTACAAGTGTAGCTGGATATTGGGGCAGCTTCCAACATACATCTAACCCACAACCAGGCGACTTAATCTACTTCCAAAACACATATAAATCTGGTCCATCTCATATGGGTATTTACCTTGGCGGCGGTACGTTTATTCAAGCCGGTGACAATGGTGTTAAAGTAGCTTCATTAAACAACTCATATTGGAACAGTCATTTCTTAGGATATTCTAAGCCTTATTAATTGATAGTTTTAGAGCCTTCTAGATTACTAGAAGGCTCTTTTCGTTTTATTATATATATAAATACAAATTGGAAAAATGACATAAAGTGAAACTTCCTTCTGGGAACGTTTTTTTCCCGGAAGGTTAGTTGAACCAATCGGGTCCTTACAGACGGTTTGTTTGTCTCTCTTCCTTGCCTAACTTCTTACCGACTGTTTGGGCGGGATAAAGTGAAACTTCCTTCTGGGAACGTTTTTTTCCCGGAAGGTTAGTTGAACCAATCGGGTCCTTACAGACGGTTTGTTTGTCTCTCTTCCTTGCCTAACTTCTTACCGGCTGTTTGGGCGGGATAAAGTGAAACTTCCTTCTGGGAGCGTTTTTTTCCCGGAAAGTTAGTGAACCAATCGGGCTTTTATGGGCAGTTATCCCTCTTATTGTTTTCCTATTCTGACTTTTCCGTAGACGTTTGACCTCTGATGTCTGGTGTGATAAGTTACATAAGATAATATTTTCAGAGAAACGTAGCAATTCTACTATTCGCAATGTTTCGTCAATTTAGAGAGGAGATTTTACAAGCATGAATGTTTTATGGGGAATTGGCGGCGTGCTTGGAATTTTGGCAATTGCAGTTTTATTGTCTTCCAACCGCAAAGCTATTAATTGGCGTACAATTTTAATTGCGCTAGCTATTCAGATCACTTTCTCCTTCATCGTATTAAGATGGGACGCTGGAAAAGCTGTTTTAAAACATGCTGCTGGTGGTGTACAAAGTCTTATTAATTTCTCATATGAAGGAATTAAATTCGTTGTGGGCGATCTAGCAAACACTAAAGGTCCTTGGGGCTTCGTCTTTATTATTCAAGCATTACTTCCAATTGTATTTATTAGTGCACTCGTAGCTATATTATATTATTTTGGTATCATGCAATGGTTTATTTCAATTATTGGCGGCGGGTTAAGCAAACTTCTTGGCACTTCAAAAACAGAAAGCTTAAATGCTGTTACAACTGTTTTCTTAGGACAATCGGAAGCACCGATTTTAATTAAACCTTACTTAGATCGCGTAACAAATAGTGAATTCTTCGCTATTATGGTTAGTGGTATGACGTCTGTTGCCGGCTCTGTTCTTGTTGGTTATGCGGCAATGGGAATTCCGCTTGAGCATTTACTTGCAGCTGCTATTATGGCTGCACCTTCAAGCTTACTGATTGCAAAATTAATTATGCCGGAAACGGAAAAAGTAAATAACGATGTAAAGCTTTCTACTGAGCGTACAGATGCAAACGTTATTGATGCAGCAGCACGCGGTGCATCTGAAGGGATGCAGCTTGTTATTAACGTTGCAGCCATGCTTATGGCATTTATTGCGTTAATCGCTGTATTAAATGGTCTACTAGGATGGATTGGTTCTTGGTTTGATATAAAACTAAGCCTTGATCTAATTTTTGGTTACATCCTGTCTCCACTCGCTGTACTAATCGGGGTTCCGCCGCATGAAGCAATTCAAGCAGCTGGTTACATCGGACAGAAACTTGCAGTGAATGAATTCGTTGCATACGGAAATTTAGCTCAGCATATGGGAGACCTTTCCGAAAAAACAAACATTATTTTAGCATTTGCAATTTGCGGCTTCGCAAACTTCTCATCTATTGCAATTCAATTAGGTGTGACAGGTACACTTGCTCCTTCACGCCGTCAACAAATTGCACAATTGGGAATTAAAGCAGTAATTGCTGGTACATTAGCTAACTTCTTAAACGCTGCCGTAGCAGGCATGATGTTTTAATACATGAAAATCCCTTTTAAGTTTTTCACTTAAGAGGGGTTTTTTATATACAATTCCCTTTTATCCCTCGCTCATCGTATAACAAGCTTTTAATCATGATGAAAAGTCGCACTCTACACTTCAAACATACGGTGTGATTAGATCACTTGACTCATCTTCCTTCTAATTACACATATTACAAGTAACCTGTGATATTTACATTAGGGGGCGTTTACCATGAAAAGTACATCCTATGAAGTATTATTAGTATGGATTGTACAAATTCTTTTTTATTTCAGTACAGTACAGATGACCGAATACAAATATGCTCTTATCTTTACAATTATGTATGTGGCTGTTCATTTGTTATTCCTATTCATCCCCAATAAACGAGCTTTTGTACTCTTTATTATCGGAACCATTCTTTCTGTTTTCTATTTATTTTATGAAGCATGGTTATACTTATGGAACACATCAGAACAACTCAGCTATATCATATTTCATTTTCTCGCAGCTTCTAACTTCTTCCTTATTTACATTTCAACTTATTTACTCAAACAAGTTGTTCACGAAAATAAACGTTTAACAGAACAGCTTACAAAATTAGAACAATATATAGCTGGGACAAAATTATTAACAAAACAAGAATTTGAAAATCGCGGCATATTACTTGAAGCTGCGATGAAGCGCCGCGATGAAACAGGAATTATTATCTACTTTGACTTTTCATCTTTCAGTAAATATACGCGCGGCAGCGTGATGAATCGCGTTGCCTTTCTTCTATTAAAAACAGTACGCAATAATTTTGACCTAGTGGGAAAATATAATGATGAAAAACTCGTCATTCTCTTGCAAAACACAAATGCAGCAGGAACAGAGATTGTCATGAACCGATTACAAGAAAAGATGAAAACATGGCTAACCGACGATGCGATTAAACAAATTCAACTGAAACAAGAACAGATTGGAAAACAGGAGTCACCTTCACTATGATAGCGCTCATTCTTCTTATTTTATTTATGTTATTTTGTATACTTGTTTTTTGGATTAGCATCTTCTTTTCGATCAAATATGTTCTTATTTTTACAGCATTTTTATTTTCCGGCTTGCTTGCTTATTACTCTCTCTTAACAATTGCCGGGTTAATTCATCGCAATCGGAAACGAAAAGATCGCACGCTTTCTCATTATCCGAGCGTTGATATTTTAATTCCTGCCTATAACGAAGGTATCGTAATAAAAGACACGTTAGAAGCGATGGCAAACATTGAATATCCAGGTCAACTAACGGTTTACTTATTAAATGATAACTCACACGATGAAACAGGAGAAATTGTCGATAGTTTTGAACAAGCTTATACACATATTCGGCATATTCGTGTTCCGCCTGAAGAACCGAAAGGAAAATCACGCGTTCTAAACTATGGATTAAGCATTTCAGATGGTAAATACTTCTGCGTGTACGATGCAGATAACCAGCCAGAGCCTCATGCGCTTCGCATGCTTGTGGAATATGCAGAAACAATAGAAGATGCCGTTGGAGCAGTCGGTCATGTACGAACGGTGAACGAAACACACAACTGGCTTACCCGCATGATTTCACTTGAATTTCAAGTTTTTCAACTGCTTATGCAATCTGGGCGCTGGCTCTTATTCCAAACAGGTTCTTTAACGGGGACAAATATGCTTCTTCGCCGCTCTGTTTTAGAAGAGCTCGGCGGCTATGACCCTTATGCAATTGCAGAAGATGCCGAACTCACACTTCGAATTACTCATAAAGGTTATCTCTTACCGATTGTACCTGAGTCTATTACATGGGAACAAGAGCCAGAACATTTGAAAGTATTGATTAAACAGCGCACACGGTGGTTACAAGGAAATTTATATATTTTAGAGAACATGCTCTCTTCCTTTGATTTCTTCAAAGGAAAACTTCTTGTTCACTCCTTACAGCAAGTATCGGTCTATGTTGTCTTTTGGCTGTTTCTCATCATTTCAAACGTTTGGTTCATCATCGGCTTACTCGGTATCTTTCATATTCAATACCCAATTCCACTTATGTTTATGTGGTATGTTGCATACGTGACATATACATCTCAACTATTCAGTGCACAAAGCGTCGAAAAAACATTCACACCGATAAACATATTTATAAGTGTCATTATGTATTTCACATATGCCCAGCTCTTCACATACTTGTTTATCCGAAGTCTCATCCTATATTTACGTGCAAAAAGCAAAAAACAGGTCATCGGCTGGGACAAAACAGTACGATTTAAAAAGAATAAATAAAGTGAAACTTCCATCAGTGGTCCCCCACTGATGGTTAGTAGAACCAATCGGACTCATGCCAGCAGTTGTCCCCCACCTATCTTCTTCACTTTTCTCTAAATCTTGAGGTGAGGGTCTTACTTAGCGTGCCCAGAATCGCAGGGGCATGCCTTGCGATACAATTCAAACGAGTTTCTACTATATATATAGAAAAAAATAAGCGCAGAGCTGCCGTATGCTCTGCGCTTATTTTAACCGTAAACTTATATATTGAACTAATACCCCTTAGTTGAAAGTTACTTTACGCCCATCCCCCAACGAACGTAACACTTTCTTATATATACGACAAAAGTGGATCCTACTTTTGTGCGACCAATTGCTTTTCTGGTTCTTTTGTAGGTTTTTCTATCTTTCGCTCTTCGTTTTCATGTACTGCTCGGTGCGTAGCACGCTTTAAACAAATATGCTTCCACTTTCGTTCGTAACGTTTCATTACTCTGGATGTCCTCCCCTTAGTTGCCGTAAAACTTAAATTGAAATCGCTTACAGGAAATAATATAGCACATTTAGGAGGATGTGACAACACATTTTCGACATTTTTTTGTCAATATTACACAAAATGAAAAGCATCCTAACTAGACGGTTTCTTTTTCCCCTCTTGCTGGAATAAATAATACGTATTTCATTCATTGTGATATGTTACAGAGATGAAAAAGAACAAATTTGTTCTATGACAACCCCTTCTTTTTGTAACAATTGTATGATGATTTTTCGTAAAACAGGGCTATAATTTGTGAAAAACAGCACAAATTGATTATGTTTAAATAACTATTTTGGAAATAAATTAATAAAATACGCAACGGAAGTAATCCTTTCATAACACTATTGTAATACTACTGAAACACGATTAACCCCCTTAAAATATTTACTCCCCTCTCCTAAATCCTGCAACATGTAATGAAGTCCCTTAAAACTCAAGAAAACAGCGGTTTGTTTATGTATTTTTTTATATTACAAAGTATTAATGAAGTGTTACGAATGGTTTGTAATTGTGTGATTTCCCATTTTCGCTGAAAACCTGTTGCTATAATGAGGACACGAAAACAAAAGCATAGGAGGCTATTCATGAAAAAGTTACTTGGTATAGCAACAGCAGCAGTTTTTGGTCTTGGGATTTTCACTTCTTCTGCACAAGCAGAAACAGTTGTTAACGCAGACGTTCTCAACGTACGAGAAAACCCAAATATTGAATCAAAAGTTGTAGGTAAAGTATTAGATGGTTATAAATTAGATGTTAAAAATACAGAAAACGGTTGGCTAAAAGTAAACCTAAATGGTAAAGAAGGATTCGTAAGCTCCGAGTTTACGAAAAACATCTATTATGTAACAGCAAACGTATTAAATGTACGTGCTGATGCAAACACAAACTCAGAAATTCTGGGTACATTAAAGAAAGATGATGTCATTCAAACGACACATCAAGTTCAAAACGACTGGTTACAATTTGAATATAACGGAAAGACAGCTTATGTAAATGTTCCTTATTTAACAGGTACTGCACCTGTTGTGACAGCACAAGAACAAGCACCTGCTCCTGCAAAAGCACAACCAGCTCAAGCTCAAGCAACGCAGACTGCTACACAAACAAAGGCTGCACAAACAAAAGCTGCACCAGCTGGCGGCCGTGAACTAACAGTTGAAGCAACTGCTTATACAGCTGACCCAAGCGAAAATGGCGGCACACATGGCGGTCATGTATTAACTGCTATGGGGCATGACCTAACAGCAAATCCAAACATGAAAATGGTTGCTGTTGACCCGAAAGTAATTCCACTTGGATCAAAGATCTGGGTAGAAGGATACGGAGAAGCAATTGCTGGTGATACTGGCGGTGCAATTAAAGGAAACCGTATCGACGTCCTAGTCGGCTCTGATGCCGCTGCAAACCAATGGGGACGCAAACATGTAAAAGTGAAAATTTTAGACTAAATGCTATTGCTATAAAAAAAACAAAGCCAGCTCTCATCAGTTGAGAGCTGGCTTTTATTTTGCTTATAATAAAGTGAAACTTCCTTCTGGGAGCGTTTTTTTCCCAGAAGGTTAGTTGAACCAATCGGGCTCTTACGGGCAGTTATCCCCATCTATCTTCTTTGCTTTCTCTTACTCTTGAGGTGGAATATTACTGCCCGTTAGTGCGGGATAGAAAGAAAAGGAGGCACATGTATGAATATAGACGCAAAAGTTGACTGGATTGGCACACCTACTCCATATATATATAAAGACGATGTCACATACGATGCGACTGCAATTGATTTTTCATTAGAGCATGACGATAACCGTTATAGACTAATCGTATTACAACAAGATGAGGACGTACAGTATAAAATTATACAATATGGCGTCAAACCTGGTGGACAAAAACCATTTCCGATTGATACCGGCCACCACTTCAAAAATAAAACCATTCCTTTAATCGAAATGATTTTGCAAGATCCTTACGTACAAAGCGTATTACAACAAAAGACTACCTCTTCTTAAAAGAGATAGTCTTTTTTGCGTGAATTCTGTGTTTCTGGTGTGACTGTAATAATATGCTCGTTACGAAAGCTTTTAAACTTCATAGATCCACCACCATAACGAATGTGATATTCTACCATAATTTTCAAATGTTTTTGAGAATAAACTTGTTTTTTTCTATTTTTATACTCATTGTGTTTATAATGTAGAAGAAGGAAATCTTTTGCGCGGAGGAACGTTATGCTTCAACATTCAATTACGAAAGATGAGATTATGGAAATCGCCAATGAATTTTTGAAAGGACTAGATCCACAGCAAGCATCTGACAAAGAACAAGTTTCAGATGCACTTCAGCTCTACCGTAGCGGCCTCGTGTATAACGTTGATTTTGATGGATACACATTATCGGGGACAGTTGAAAACGATGGAGGTATTTTTAGTGTAAACATCCCTATTCGAAACGTGTCGGAAAGTTATTGCGACTGTTTTTCACCGACGCAATGTAAACACATGCTCGCTGTATTGCTCTATGCAGCCGCAAGCTTTGGGAAAGTGGGAGACATTCTAACTTTATTTAAAAATAAAAGTAAACCTACTCTCCCGCCTATTCGCACAGCACGGCAAATGTTGCAAACAACATCTTTTAAAGATACAGATTACAAAAGCTGGCTTGCCTATTTTGAATCTGAATACGATACATTCGCAAAAGAACACAAGCGCTTATCATACAAACAAATGTATTTTCTGATGAACATTTTCATGGATTTTTATATGAAAATTGAACGAAAAGCACCGCGCATTGTTGCTGTTCACGAACTGTTTAGACTGAGTGCAGCTCTCTTTTCTTTTCAAAAGCTGCTTGAGGAAATACAAATATTTGAAGAAGATGAACTCTATTCCTATCATAAACCAATCAATATTGTACGGCTCTTTGTTGATAAAATAGAAAGCATTGTAAGGGATTTTAAAGCTGAGCCGCTTCCAGATGTACTTACGCCATTTTTGCAGCACACTGCCGAAGTGCTACATACAATCTTCTTCTCGTCCTCTTCCTATACACAAGAGCGATTTTTTATTTATCGCCACATATGGGGAGAGCTTTTCACAGAGCAAGCTTGGATACAAGAAGAGGAACTGCGGATTGCAACAAAGGTTCATCCCTTATCAAAAGCACTTGCATCCGCTCACCTTCTCTTTCTACAGAAAAAGGATGCAGAAGCAATGGATGTACTAAGAGCACAGCCACCACAAGTTGTTGGACTTTACTTTGACTGGTTGGAAGATTTATTAAGTTCCATGCAGTGGGAGCGAGCAGAACAATGGCTATCATTCACTTACAAACGAGTGAAAGAAACGATAACTGCCGAGCACGATTCATACTTTGTGAAAGATGTTGTCCGTTTATTTATGATGATGTATGAAACATATGCCACGCATACGAACGAACAAGCTGGCTATGAAATGGTTCTTCAAGAATTATTGCCATATAGTTTTGTAAGCTATGAGCAATATGTGCTCGCTAAAAAGCAATATCACACATGGACAGAGCTTCATTTACTATATGGATTTGAAGCAATTGAATTGTTAAAAGAACCGTTAAAAGAAATTGAAAAAGAAGCGCCAGAAGCTGCTCTTCCGCTCTATCATTATGCCGCAATGCAAGCCATTGAAGAAAAGAATCGAAAATCATATCGCAGAGCGATTCGCTACTTAAAAAAATTGAGAACACTTTACAAAAGGCTCAAACGGACAGACGAATGGGATTACTTCATTATAATGATTGCCTCCTCTCACTCACGGCTGCGGGCATTGCAAGAAGAACTGCGGAAAGGAAAGTTGATCCATGACAACACAAATTGACATTACCATTCGGCTCGAACGAATGAAAGAAAACTGGTTTCTTTGGGCAGAGGATGAAACAGGAAGCAGCTTGCCTCTAAGCAGTTGGAAACAACATGCGTTCACATGGCACTCCACTTCTTTCTACGGAACATTTTTGCAAGAAGGAACATATGAACAGCGAAGCGGTATCATTTTGAGCGCTGCCCAAGCATTTGAATATATCGCCAAAAAGCCGGTGAATTCATTTACAAAGCTGCAAACAAGCGCAAACATTACTGAACTCAAGCCAGTCGCTCAGCAGGCTTGGGAGGCTTACACAACAGGAAACTTTCTTCCAGACATCAAACACTGGGGCCAGTATCCATCATGGAAAACCGCTCATGAAGAAGAAATGGATGAAACGGTGCAAAAGCTGTTTTCAGAAGCGATTAATGAAACACTCCGGCATCATACTCGCTCTGACGATGCATGGGAGGATGCAAAGCGTTTATATGAGCATTATGACTTTACGAAACGACAACTTGAAACGGCTATTCATGAAAACGATTGGCTACGTAAAATTGGCTATATCGAGGATGATCTACCATTTGCAATTGGGCTTCGATTACAAGAACCAGAGAATGATTTTGAAGCATGGAAGCTTGAAACCATACTAACACCAAAACGCGGCAATCAGCGAATATCCGTATATACAGGCACCGATTCGCTGTCAAAAAGGTGGATAAACCATGAAGAACGTATTATCGAAACGCAAGAAGGTTTCGGCAAACTCGTACCTTGGTTAATGGAAGAGGACGTATTTCGGAGCGAATTATACGAAACGGAAGCATGGCGCTTTTTAACAGAAGCCAGCAATGAATTGCTAGCGGCCGGTGTTGATATTTTACTGCCATCATGGTGGCAAAACTTAAAAGCAAATAAACCAAAGCTGCGCGTCCAAGTGAAACATAATGCGAAAACAGGGCAGGCATTCTTTGGAATGAATACGCTCGTAGATTTTGACTGGCGCATTTCTACAAACGGCATCGATTTATCAGAGGCCGAATTTCTCGCGCTCATTGAACAAAACAGACGTCTTATTCACATAAATGGACAATGGATGAGACTTGATCCAGCATTTATCGAAGAAGTGAAGAAGCTGATGAAGAAAGCAGACAAGTACGGCCTTGAAATGAAAGACGTCGTGCAGCAGCGATTACTACGAAGTGCAGAAACTGAAGTAGTCGAAGAAGAAAATCCTTTTGCAGATATGGAATTTGAATTCGATGATTATTACGATAAACTGTTTGAAAGATTGCTGCACATTGGAGAAATTCCATCTGCCAAGGTGCCTGCTTCCTTACAAGCAACATTAAGACCATACCAGCAGCAAGGTGTCGAGTGGCTCCTCTACTTACGAGAGCTAGGATTTGGCGCGTTGCTAGCCGATGATATGGGACTCGGAAGTGCGAAACGTTCGTATATAAGTGTTGCTTAAAACACGAAATTACGGGAATAAGGTTTTGCCTTATTCTAACTGTATCGTTGAAATATTAGGTGAAACTCCTAATTAGAACAAATGACCTTTCTGTTCTATCTATAATACTCCTGCATGCGGCAAATTACCTTTATAACTTGCTGTATGAGAGCCAGGTGAAGTCGTCTACTGACGGGAGCCTACATTCCCTGATATGAGGCGGTAGTCCTTAAAAGCATTCTATGGTGAGCGAAGACGAACCCTCGTCATGCACGCACCGTTACCCATAGCCATCTTACGTAGGTCAAAGGATGGTCTGAGTGAAATATTTGTATATTTTCCTAAGATACAAATGCAGCTTCGTTACTTTGCCTAAATGACGAAGTTGGCTCGAGAAGTTAAGGTCAATCTAACTTGAGCGAAGTAACTCCGGTGTATAGAGGGCACCTAAGGAATGCAAAAGAAGGGATAAACGATACGGAACGTTTGAGATTCAATTCGTGGAGTATAAAGGTACGACGAAGCGAGTTGAAAGTCAGCGGTGTCATAGTAGCAATAATAGATGGGCTTTGATGTGACTATAAAGCAGACGAAATTCTGCGGAAGTGTCACGGAGCAGAAAAACATCTTAGCGAAGGGCACCAGTCGGTAGTGTATGTTAATCAGCAGATTCTACGGTAAGACGACCCTTTCTTTAAAAGAATGTGGAAGTAAAATAGTTAATTCACGCATAACCAGCTATTCCTCAAACAAGGAGGTTATTAAACAACGTGAAGGTAGATGCTCGTAGAATCAAATCAGAATTCATGTTAAATAGAACATTGGATGAAATGTATGCTAAATCTAAAGATGGTAATGAACCTTTCTACAATTTGATTGAACTAATGAAAAATCGGGAAACTATTATTACGGCGATTCACAACATAAAATCGAATAAAGGTAGTAAAACAAAAGGAATAGACAACAAAGATATATACAATTATTTGCAACTACCAGAGCAAACTTTACTCAATTTAATAAGAAGCTGTATCGATAACTATTATCCAAATCCAGTTCGAAGAGTATATATACCAAAAACTGATGGAAAGAAACGCCCTCTCGGAATACCTACAATTCTAGATAGAATTATTCAAGAACTAGCCAGAATCGTTCTAGAGCCAATAGCAGAGGGAAAGTTTTACGAATACAGTTTTGGATTTAGACCAAATCGAAGTATTGAACATGCTCAACGTGAGGTTCTAGATAGAGTACAAAGAAGCAAAATGTATATCGCTATAGAAGGAGATATACGTGGCTACTTCGATAACATCGATCATAATAAACTTCTAAAAATCATGTGGAGTCTTGGCATTAGAGATAAACGTTTTTTAATGCTTATCAAGAAAATGCTAAAAGCAGGAGTTATGGAAAATAACATGCAAATAGACAATCACTTAGGAACCCCGCAAGGTGGAATTATTTCACCTCTATTAGCGAATATATACTTAAATAATTTCGACTGGATGATAGCAAGAAAGTTCCAAGATCATTCTGCTAGATACGATGTTTCTAATCCGTACAGTGATGGACTAAGACGTGTTCATAAAAAACATAAGAAATGTCAAATCGTTAGATACGCAGACGATTGGATTATTCTATGTGAAGATATGGACCAAGCCGAGTCCCTCCTAAGGACAAGCAGAAAATATTTAAAACATGTACTAAATCTTGAGCTTTCAAACGAAAAAACAATTATTACAGACTTAAGGAAAAAACGAGTAAAGTTTCTAGGATTTGAATTCTTTGTTGAGAAGAACCATAGTAAGAAAACAAAATCATTAAGTTGTCACAGCATTCCCGATATTAAAAGACTGAAAAATAAAGTAAGACAAGTAGCTAAAGAAATACGTAAAATTCATAACTTACGACAACCACGCGAAAACATAGCAATACTTGAAAAAGTAAATTCCATGATTGTAGGAATTGCTGATTTCTATAAAACGAGTTCAGCAGCTCATATTATGAAACGACAAGATCAGAAGTTGTATCAAGTGGCGTATAAAAAATGGTGTAAGTTGCAAAGCGGAGGACAAAAGAGACGTTGGGAAAACTATGTGATTCCAGCTAAGGAAACAGATAATCGCCCAAACAGACATCAACGGAGGAACGATAGAATTTTCTACTTAGAAGCCGATGAAATCAAAATTGGGCTAACAAAATTCTCTTTTACCGAAGCTCGCATCCCTAACCGATGGATAACAGGTATATCCTGCTACACCGAAGAAGGAAGAAAGTTCTTAGAAACAAAAAGAAAAAAGAAATTTCTCCTAGAACGAGATGTTATCTACTCTCAAGAAACTTTATGGAGCCGGATATACGAACTGAAACATAAAAGACTGCACCCAAGATACAACTTCGAATACATCATGAACAGAGAATACGCCTACAATCGGGATAAAGGAAAATGCAGATGTTGTGACTCATTCCTTTATCCATGGAATATACACTGTCATCATATAAAACCGTGGTTACCATTATACGAAGTAAATAAAATTCCAAATTTAGCTACTGTATGTCAATCTTGTCACCTTATGATTCATGAAAAGAAAAATGTAGAAGGTTCACCTAAAACCGTTAAGAAGATTGAGAAATTCCAACATCAATTAACAAAAGAAACTGCTGATTATAATGCAGCTATGAATGCGAGTTCATAGCCAGCAACGAAAACATGTAGAGAAAACTACCTGTGAGTAGAACACTATCGATGGAACGCCGTGTGCATTGAAAGGTGCATGCACGGTGTGGGACGGGGGAAAAGTTGGAGATCGTATCAAATACTTACCTATCGTCATAAAGCATTCAAACCATTACTTACTTACTATACACAAAAGAACACAGCCTAAAAACAGGGCCAGCGCTTATTGTAGCGCCTACATCAGTCCTCGGTAACTGGCAAAAAGAATTTGAGCGTTTTGCACCGAGCTTACAAGTAAAGCTCCATTACGGCGGCAACCGGGCAAAGGGAGAAGACTTGCCTGTCTTCCTGCAAGATGCCGATGTGATTCTTACATCCTATGCGCTAGCACAGCTTGATGAAGAAGAGCTAAACACACAGCTGTGGGATGCGATTATTCTCGACGAAGCGCAAAATATAAAAAACCCGCATACAAAGCAATCGCGTGCGGTTCGGAATTTACAAGCAAATCATAAAATCGCTTTAACAGGAACACCGATGGAAAATCGTCTATCAGAACTATGGTCTATTTTTGATTTTCTGAATCACGGCTATCTTGGCAGTTTGCCGCAGTTCCAGCGTCGCTTCGTTTCACCAATTGAAAAAGATCGCGATGAGAAAAAGATTCAGCAAGTGCAACGTTTAATCGCACCATTCTTACTGCGCCGTACGAAGCAAGATAAGACAGTTGCCTTGAACTTACCAGATAAACAAGAGCAAAAAGCATACTGCCCGTTAACGGCAGAGCAAGCATCGCTCTATGAACAACTCGTTCAAGATACATTAAAGAATGTAGAAGGATTAACGGGGATTGAGCGCCGCGGATTTATTTTGCTCATGCTAAATAAACTAAAACAAATTTGTAATCATCCTGCTCTCTATTTAAAAGAAGACACACCAGCAAACTTAATTGAGCGTTCTATGAAAACAGAAACATTATTAGAACTCGTGGAAAACATACGCGACCAGCAAGAAAGCTGTTTAATTTTCACGCAATATATTCGAATGGGGAATATGCTGCAAACATTGTTAGAAGAACATTTTGGAGAGCGCGTCATCTTCTTAAACGGCAGTGTACCGAAGAAAGAACGCGATAAAATGATTGAGCAGTTCCAAAGCGGACAACACGGTATTTTCCTTCTCTCTTTAAAAGCAGGAGGAACGGGCCTGAACTTAACTGCAGCCAACCATGTTATTCATTACGACCGCTGGTGGAACCCTGCCGTTGAAAATCAGGCAACAGACCGTGCTTATCGAATCGGTCAAAAGCGGTTTGTTCATGTGCATAAACTCATTACAACAGGAACACTTGAGGAAAAAATTGATGAAATGCTAGAGCGGAAACAATCGCTCAATAATGCGATTATTACAAGTGAAAATTGGATCACAGAGCTGTCAACAAACGAGCTGAAAGAATTACTAGGTGTATCCGTCAATTAGAAAATAATAAAAAAAGTATATATACCACGGCCTCTCCCAATATTCTACCTGGGAGAGGCCGTGAAGTTTTTCTTAGAATCGCTCCTGATTTTGAACGTTAGATAACATTTTTCTCTTCATCTATAGAACTATGAGCAGTTTTACGTTTAGATACAAAATAAGAAATAATAACCAGAATAGTAATCATCATGGTTAAGAAAAACTGTGAACGCATAGAATCAATGAATGCCATGGCAATCAGAATAACGACCATAGCAATAATCGTTACGTATGTTAAGTAAGGAAATAGCCACATTTTTAGCTTCATTGCTTCTGGATTTTCTTTTTCCAACTTTCTTCGCATACGCAAATGCGAAACAGCAATAGCAAGATAAACAAGTAACGCAATAGCTCCAGACGCATTCACTAAAAAGAGAAATAATTTATCCGGAGACACAAAATTAAAAATAGAACAGATGTAGGCAAAAAATGTACTTGCTAAAACCGCTCTTACGGGTACACCATTCTTACTTACTTTTAAAAGTGCACGTGGCGCATTCCCATTTTGAGCAAGAGAAAACAGCATACGAGAGTTCGTATATAGAGCTGAATTTAAACAAGAAAGAACTGCGACTAGAACGACGACATTCATAATTTGAGCGGCAGCTGGAATACCAATCATATTAAGCATTGTTACATACGGACTTTCAAGCGACTCAGCGGAATTCCAAGGGAGAAGAATAACCAGTACACTCACTGAACCAATAAAAAAGAGTAGAATACGCCAAACAACACTATTGATTGCTACAACTACTGATTTTTCCGGATTAGATGATTCTCCGGCTGCAATTGCTGCAATCTCCGCACCAAAAAATGAGAAAATAACAGTAATAATACCAACAAAAACGGAACCAAATCCCTTCGGCATAAATCCTCCGTGTTCTGTAAGATTAGACAGCCCTGGTGATTCAACTCCTGGGATAAAGCCAAAAATAATCGCTATCCCGATACATATGAATGCAATTATTGCCACAATTTTAATCATCGAAAACCAATATTCAAATTCACCAAACGATTTAACGGAGTAAATGTTTGTAAGCGTTAGCAAAAGGGTTAAAATTAAACTTACTAACCAAATCGGCATAGAAGGAATCCAACCATGAACAATCGCTCCTCCTGCTGTCGCCTCGATAGCAATAACAATCACCCAGAAAAACCAATATAACCATCCAATGGTATAACCTGCCCATGGTCCAATCGCTTGTCGTGCGTAGATGGAAAAAGAACCGCTGTCTGGATTCACGACTGCCATCTCCCCAAGCATACGCATGAGTAAAACGATAAGCAAACCTGCTATTGCATAAGAGAGAATAGCACCAGGGCCTGTTTCGTGTATAACCGCTCCACTACCTACAAATAACCCTGCCCCGATAATTCCGCCAAGAGAAATCATTGTTACATGCCTTGATTTTAGCTGCTTCTGTAGTTTGTTCTGCTGTTGCTCCATTATTTTTATCGCCCCCAAATACTTATTCAACTTACTTGATGCAATTTTTATGCCAATTTTCAGTAAATTTAGAATACCTTACAACTACTGCATCCTATCATTATCGTTTCGACATTTTTCGTATTTTCAAAGTGTAAAATTAAGTCATATTAGCATTAATCAAGTCAATTGTGACTTATATTCTTTTGGGTACCGGACCTTAATCCTATTTGGACAGATTACTATCGTCAGCTGGCCAAAATATTAGCGTGCTATCCCCTATAAAAAGTCCAACGGGTCAGTAATTGAAAATAAAAAATCCCCCTAGATAAACAATAGAAAAGAGCCCATCATACCAGATGGACTCTTTTTTACTGTCTACCTAAAGGGGAAGGATTTAGCTCCTTTTTCTTTTCCAATAGAAACTGCTTATTAAAATCCCCGTGAAACCACCGCACGTATCTAATACAGAATCTTGCCACATCGGTGTACGGTCACCCGTAAAGGATTGATGAATTTCATCTATTCCCGCATAGGCAGCGACGAGAAGCAGCGCCAGCTGGAAAGCTTCCTTTCTCCTAAAGCCATATTGAAATAATGCGATATACAACAGTGCACCAAGAATACCAAACACAGTAAAATGAGCACCTTTACGAACAAAAAATTCGATAAAACCGCCTACCCCTTTGTTGGCAATGCTAACAGGTGTGCCGCCTCCATAATCAATGGATACCCATGAGAAATGTTCTTTCACCCACTCATCATTCACATGTTTTGTGATATCCGAACGCATATCTTGCTTCGTATACGGCTGAGATGAAGAATAAAAAATGACTCCTATCCATAATAAAACGGGGATCCAGAATAACCACTTACGATTCATATTTGAAACTCCTTGTCCTATTTCTTTCAAGCGTACCAAAAAAAAGAAAAAAATTCACGCCAAAAGTATGACCTTACCTCCTATATATATGACGAAAAGGAGGTGAAAAACATGGCAATTCAAACGATTGTATCTGATATGAGCTTACGTCTTGTCCTAAACGGCGGTACAGACAAAAACGGTAAAGCCATCATGAAAAACAAACAATTTAAAAATGTAAAAACAAATGCAGACTTAAACAAAGTGCACGAAGTCGCAACTGCAATTGCATCTTTACAGCAGCATAAGCTTGATGCAGTTCAACTTGTCAGCACAACCGACGTATCTAATCAATAAAGTGAAACTTCCATCAGTGGGGGTTTTCTTCATCCCCCACTGATGGAAAGCTCTCACCAATCGGGCTTTTACGGGCAGTTTTCTTCCCCGCTCATCTCCAGCTTTTACTGCCCGCGAATAGCGGGATAACAAAAGGAGGTTATAACAGATGGAAGTACTAGAACTCGTTTTCTTAAAAGAAGACGGTAAAACGACAACTTTTTCTATCGAGAATCCGATTACACCTGTAAACGAACAAACCGTAACTAGTGTCATGGATACAATTGTATCCTCTGATATTTTTCTCGCACTTGGGCAATCTGCGCGTAAAAAAGGAGCAAGGATCGTCGAAAAGACTATTTCTGAAGTAAACATCAACGCATAGCAAAAAAGAAAGAGGAGTGCGGCTACTCCTCTTTCTTTTTTGGCATTTCAATTGGTATAAAGATATTTGAAATACCAACTGAAACATATTTATAGTTTTCTTTCCCTATCGTAAACTCTGTTGTATATGTCGAAAAGAAAATATAATCATTACGCTTCGTATAGTGATCAATCAGTACGCCCACTTGCGGCTCTACATATTTCTTCGCTAGTTTCTTCCCCATTGTAGCTAACTCACCAAAAAGTCCTTCTTGGTCTTCTTTCTCTACTTCCGTTAATTTCTTATGAATATCATTGCGCGTCATCAACTGCTTCGCTGCCCAGTCCGTATATTCTCCTTTGCTCGGATTACTATTAGCTAAATATACGAAAAGCACTAGAGCCAAAGCGAGGAGCACATATTTCCATTTCATATTTTTCACCGCCTATCTATTCTATTTTCATCTATATGAAATTTCATTGCAAATTAGACAACATGAATGATAGAAACCTCTTACAAACCCAATATTTAACATAGATTTACAAATATTTTAAATTATTTTTATATTCTAGTTTTATAATTGAAAATATAATTCATAATAACAATATATAAGGAGGTTTTTACATTGACTGAATTAGCTGATCGGTATGAAATTTCAGCTCATACAATGTCACTGGAACCGTACGCTCATTCATTTTACCAGACAAAAATTTTGGACACACGAGGAACCTTCTTCTCAGCAAAAACACCATTACAGCTCATTCAGGAAAGTTGTCTTCTGAGAAACTACTCTACCTATGAAGGAAAACGATTAGCCATTCAAAAATGCTGTCATTTTAAACAAAACATTCCAATCCCTATCGATCATCAGCACTACATTTGCGCCATCCCTACAAAGTCACCTTCATCTTGGCCCTGCTCCTGGATATTTTACGCTTATATAGAAAAAGTTGAACGTCATGATTCCCGGCACACAAAAATACATTTCCGTAACGGTAAGGCACAAATTTTCCCGATCAGTTTCTACCAAATGGAACATCAATGGATAAGAGCTGGCCATATTTTAGCGAAGCTCAATCTTCTAGATCGATACCATGACAAAAGTTAATACATATAGCAAAAGGAGACAACCTCATATGTTGCCTCCTTTTTATCCCGCTATTCGTGGACAGTAAGATCCCCACTGATGGAAGTTTCACTTTCGTTCATTTTTTTGCTGCGTACACCCGCATTTCTTTCAGTGCTTGCCGATATATCCAGCGCACTTGATGATAAGTCATGCCTAGCTCAGTTGCAATCTCATGCATCTTCTTTCCCCCGTAGAAATGCTCTAGCAGAACAAACCTTTCTTTCGCCCCTAGCATACTCATATATTCGAAAGCTTCTGCGTACTTCTCCTCACCGCCTACATTTTCTAATATATTTTTCTCCGTGCAAACTTCCCGGTCTTGCAAACGGCGCTCCTTCTTTAACTGCGCTAGCAAGTAACCGCGCACCGTTACAAGCGCATATGCCGGAAAACTTCCCTTCTCCTCATCGTATCTGTCATACGCCCGCCAAAGCGCAATGAGTCCGCATTGATAATACTCTTCATAATCTCGGTAAATACAAAGCTTCCTCATTTGATTTCTAATCATCCCCTCATACAGTGCTACTGTTTCTGCAAAGGTAACTGGCTTCATGTTCAGCCCATTTCTAAAAGGCATGCCTCTTTGTTATTCCGCGGTACCTTTACCTTATAAAAAAACAGTACAGCCTTCACCGCACTGCATTTCATGATAGATAAGCAAAATTTCAAATTTACCTATGCAATATTTGAAAATTTACTAGTCTTATATAAAATTTGATAGCAAATTTATCTTCAGCGGCAATATATCGGCGCTTTTTTCAATATACCGAACGCAATTTAAAATATATGGGCGCTTCGACACAATATAAAGTGAAACTTCCATCAGTGATGCTTTTCTCACCGATGGAAAGCTCTTACCAATCGGGCTTTTACGGGCAGTTTTCTTCCCCGCTCTTCTCCAGCCTTTACTGCCCGTTACTTTTACGGGCAGTTTTCTTCCCCGCTCTTCTCCAGCCTTTACTGCCCGTTAATGCGGGATAAAGATACTTCGCCAACGTACGACAAAAAAACGGCTCTATATGAGCCGTTTCTATAAATATGATCTTATATTATGCTTTTGGGAATAAACCACCAACTGCTCCAAATGCCATTGATAAAATAAAGAAAATAACAACAAGGATTGTCGCTTGTTTCTTGCTTAGGCCTGCTGTAATGTGCAGTCCTAATCCTGTTACCACCAATCCCCAAATTGCGAAAACTTCAAATGATTTTGCAATGCCATGTACAACGCCGCCAGTAGAAGCAAATACCGGCCCTAATCCTGTATACAATTCTTGACCATTTCCGCCAAGAATCCATGCTAATCCCATATTAATAATGCCACCAATAACTGTAATAATACTAGAATAAACAGTAATTGCTAATAACTTCTTATAAGACGTATCATTGCTCATAAACATCATTAATACTTTATACAGAGCTGCACCAATAAAGAATGTAACTATAACGCTAATAAATGCCATTACAAATCCAGTGCCTAATGCGATTGCTATAGGCATTTCAAAACCAAGCTCTTTATTTTTTGCGACAACTGCAGGGTCTATAGAATATAAATATGTAGCCGTAGCCCCGATAAGGCCGCCTAATACAGCCATTAAGAAAAACGCGCCCCACACCGGTGCATTACTTTTCATTCTCTCAAACTGCAAACTAGGCGAGGTAATCATTCCAAATAATGAGGGCTTCTCTCCACTTACCTTCTGCGTGTTTACGTTCGATTCCATATGTAAAACCTCCTTTTATTTGATACCCGTTCTAACGGGTGGGTAATCCCTACTTTTATAAATAGAGATTAACCACCCACAAGAACTGGGTGTTATCCCGTATTAACGGGCAGTAAGACCCCCACCTCAAGATTCAGAGAAAAGCAAAGAAGATGGGTGGGGGATAACTGCCCGTAAATGCCCGATTGGTTCAACTAACCATCAGTGAGGGATAAAGCCTCCCTCACTGATGGAAGTTTCACTTTATAAAGAAATATACAAAAACCTTCTGTTATTCATAGCGCAGCGCTTCGATTGGATCGAGCTTCGCTGCTTTGTTTGCCGGAATTAATCCGAAAATAATACCAAGTGTCATTGAGAATAGGACACCGCCAAGTACAACTTGCCACGAAACAAGCGGTGGCCATTTCGCAAAGGCAGAGACAATATAAGCGCCACCATAGCCAAGACCGATTCCGATAAGACCGCCAAGAAGCGTTAACATCACTGCCTCGATTAAGAATTGAAGCAAGATTTTTCCGCGCGTTGCACCGAGCGCTTTACGAACACCAATTTCACGCGTACGCTCTGTAACAGATACGAGCATAATATTCATAACGCCAATACCGCCAACGACTAAAGAAATACCAGCAATACCACCGATAATCATCGTCATAATACTTGTTACTTTCGAGATGCTTTCTTTCATTTTCTCAAGATCGACAACTTCATACTTACCTGGAATATCATTTGATTTTCGGTCGTTTAAAACGCCAATTGCTTTTTTCCCTGCTTCTTGTAGCTGATCCACATTTTTTGCTTGCACCGCAATATTTTGAATTTCATTTTTTCCATATAACGTTGGCCAAAGGGAAATAGGAATTAACATTTCCGACATCCCCATGCCCATAAATTCATTATCGGATTTATACACCCCGATAATTTGCAATGGCTGGCCCTTTAACTCGATAATTTCCCCAACAGGATTTTCTTTCGGATAAAACATATCCTTTGCTTTCGTACTAATCATCGCAACGTTATTGCCATGCTCAACGTCACCTTCATTTAAAGAGCGGCCTTCAATCAATTTGATTTTATTTACCGCAAAATATTCACTGTCCAGCCCGATAATATTTGTCATATCTTTTTTATCATTAATATCGAGCGGCTCCATACTCGAATTTGTCGTAACAACATGAGAAATTTCTGGCACTTGTTTCAGTTCCAAAATATCTTCGTCTGTTAATTCAGGGCGTTCTCCCATTCCTACTGCAAATGGATCATTGATATCCGACTGAAACTGAATTGGAATGACATTATTACCTGCACCTACAAATTGCGACTTCAACATCGCTTCCCCGCCTTGTCCGATAGCAACGACAGTAATAATAGAACCAACACCGATAATAATACCCAGCATCGTCAATGCCGAGCGTAATTTATGAGCTAGAATAGAAGAAAGTGCAATTTTCATACTATCTAGTAAACTCATACGGCCCACCTTCTATCTTCTGTAATTCTTCCGTCTCTGAGCACAATGCGGCGAGACGAATACGCAGCAACTTCCTCTTCATGTGTAACCATGACAATTGTTGTACCTTCTTTATTAAGCTGAGTGAAAATATTCATAACTTGCTCACCGGATTTCGTATCGAGCGCACCTGTTGGTTCATCGGCCATAATAAACGTTGGATTGTTTGCAATTGCACGCGCAATCGCCACACGCTGCTTTTGCCCGCCTGATAATTCATTTGGCAAGTGATGCACGCGATCTGCTAATCCAACTTTTTCTAAAGCCTCTAATGCTCTTTGACGGCGCTCTGCTTTCTTTATACCGCCATAAATAAGCGGCAGCTCCACATTTTCCACCGCCGAAAGACGAGGCAATAAATTAAAATGCTGAAACACAAAGCCGATATATTCATTTCGAATGAGTGCCAACTTTGACTCGTCTGCTGTTAAAATATTCACGTCATTCAACATATATTCGCCTTCTGTTGGACGATCGAGACAACCGATAATATTCATAAGCGTCGATTTCCCCGATCCAGACGGTCCCATAATAGAAACGAACTCACCGCTATCAATCTTCAAACTAATATCATGTAAAATGGGCACAGCTAAGCTCCCTTGATAATACGTTTTATCAATATTGTTTAAGGTAATCATTTTCCCTTCACTTCCATTCCGTCAAACACTTTATCGGAAGGATTTTCAACCACCTTTTGTCCTACTGTTACGCCTTCAAGCACTTCCACCCAATCTCCGTCACTTGCACCTTTCTTCACCATTTGCTTGCGAAGCTTTCCTTTATCTTCTACATACACAAATGCATCATCTTTTTCCTCTACGATACTTTTACGAGGAACTGCAATCATTTTCCTATTCTCTAAATTCACTTGCAGTGATACATGATATCCCGGTGATAATCCATCTTGTGAGTCGAGCGTTGCTTTATATGTATAATAAGACATATTTTGTCCTGCTTCTGCGCCTGTCATAGCTTGTGTATTAACGTCAGCACTTGTTGGATATTCACTTACTTCTGTAATTTTTCCAGTCCATTTTTTCTTTGGTGCTGCTTTTGCTGTCACTGTAACAGTTTGATCTTTTTGAATTTGTGATTTTTGTAACTCCGTTAATGTTCCTTGAACTTGGAACGGATCTTTAGAGGCGATTTGTAAAAATGGCTTTCCTTGGCCACCCATTGCTTGCGTGGAACCTTGCGTTGCATCTTTATCAAGCTTTTGTACAACACCGGCAAAATTACTGTAAACCGTAAGTTCACCTTGTTTTTTCTTCAACTCTTCGATGTGGAGATTTCCTTTTTCTTTTTCAAGAGTTGCTGCTTTTTGTGTCATTTCGAGGTCACTTAATTGCGATTCTAACGGTTCAAGTGCTTCTTTCCCTACTCCGCTATCTTTCGCTTTTTTAATATCTTGTTCCAATGAATCTATCTTTTTCTGTCCTTGATCATAGCGCATAGAAGCCATTTCTTGATCAATTTCTGCTTGCTGCATTTGCAAATTAATTTCTTCATTATCATACGAGAACAGCTTGTCCCCTTTTTTCACTTCTTGCCCTTCTTTTACAGCAATATCTTTCACTTTTCCTTTTGTCATATCCGCATAGAAGCTTTCAATATTCCCTGGTTTCACTTGACCAGAAACTAACTTTGTATTATTCAGCTGACGTTCTGTTACTTCTACAAAATTCACGTTTACTTTTTTGTGTAGCCCCTTATTTTTCATGATAAAAATATTAATAGCAGCAACGATGACAATAAGAGCAATAATTCCTACCACAATCCACTTTTTCTTTTTATTCGGGGTATGAACGGTTTCTGGTAACATTTTTTATCTCCTTCTATTTAGAATTATTTATATAATAAAATTATATAAATTTTTCCAAAAAATCTCAACAGACATCTGATATTTCTCGCATTTATATTACATAGTTTGACATTTCTATTATTGATCGTAAAAAGTAATGTAATATTTTGAATTTTTCAATTCTATCACAATCATATATAAAGCGAAACTTCCATCAGTCTTCCCTACACTTCCTTTCTGGTTTTCTTAAACAAACGTTTGATTAAGAAGCAACGATCAAATGAATACCTACTTCTTATTTAGGGATAGGTTAATGTTAGATACAAAAAGTGGATAAATCTGTATACAAATTGGATGTTTTCGAAATATATATTTCGAAAAATGGAGGGAATTGTCTTAGATGCAGTTAAAAAAGATCCGTTAAAACACACTCAGCACTTCATAATATTTGCGAGGCACATCAAATTTCGTACTGGCTAACAGGTGGAACACCGCTTGGATCAGCAAGACCCGTGGAATGATGATGCAGACATTGCTATGCTTCGCGAAGGCTATGAAAATTTGTAAGCGTCGCGGCTGCGAATATAACGGTTGGTGGTTATAAACTTGGTGCAAACGGTACATTAATGTAATAGATTTATAGAAAAGGGTGCTTCTTTTAACGAAGCACCCTTTTTTTATCGTATAAACAAACGTTTCTTTATTGCCACATAGGACATTTTTTCGATATAATTACCATCGCATCTAGTAAATTCTCTCTCACAAATTTACATACTTTGAATTCATCAGGCTTCATTACCCTTTGATATACGCGCCCAAAGTCCTCACCGCGCATTTATAAAATCAAACCTGTTTCACAAAAAGTTTATCGTGCTTCTTTATATACCCAAATGTCTCTTGAAATTTCTTTACAACTAACAGCTACCCGATCGTCACACCAAATAAAACTGCCTGATTTAAACATTGCAATCATATTCGGATTATTTTGATACAAAAACATATCGCCATCTTTAAATTTTCCATTCTCATAATCATGTAAAACTTCAAATAGCTTCACATTAATCATCTCTTTTCTCTATTTTATATTTATGGATTTATATTAAAGCTTCCTTTTTAAAAAGTTGTGTTTTTGTGATGAATTTTCTGTGAACTTCTATATATTCTTACTTGAAACTTTACGTATTTATTACAAATCATTTTTATACCAAACAAATCCAACTCGATTATAATGTATAAAAAACAACTTCAAAAACAATGTGCTCTCATTTACACATTTTTATACATATACACAAAAATATTGACGGTACCCTCTCTTCTCAACTATTTATTTATTAAATAATATACATAAAATAACATATACCTTATATGTGATATATATTTTTAGCACATAAAAAGAAAGTGAATGAAAGATTTGAGAACAATCTCCTTCATTTATTTAATCGTTAAGACTATACATGTTATGTTAGAATTTGGATAAAACATCAAATTATTGTCACTCTAGAAAATCTACAAAAATAACATTGTTCAGAGAGGAAGTAACTGATGGCAAAAGGAAATTACATAATAGAATTAGATGTACCACTAGATTATGTTTGGAATTTCGTTAGTGATATGAACAATTGGGCACCGCTTGTTTCTGGTTATGTAAAACACAGAATAATAGATGATCGTCATTCAGTTTGGTGTCTACATGGCGATTTAGGCGTAGTCAAAGGCAATATTAACTTGGACGTTGAAATCATCGAATGGAAAGAACATGATACAGTGCGTTTTACTATAGCTTCATCAACAAAAAAATTACTTGGTAGCGGTGTCTTTCGTGCTGAAGCAATTACCCCATCGAAAACACGAATAACCAGTGAGTTAGAAATGCGTGCAAATGGGAAGGGTGCTCTCATCTTTAATGGCGCTATGAAACCATTCATATCAAAAATGACGAAGCAACTTTCCAAGGCAATTGCTAGTAAATTAGTGAAGCAATTATCACACATTCACACATGATGATTTCGAACTCTTCCTTAATTACACAGGTATGAAAAATAGAAAATGAATAAAAAAAGAGATTTATCTTTAATAACAAGATAAATCTCTAAGAATATACAAATACAATTATTTCTTCACAATCGATAATGATTGGATTTCCTTATGTGTTGGATCGGAACGAGCTGCGATATAATAACTTTTTGTTTCATAGAAATAGTTATTTTCTGAATCATTACTTATACTTTCTTTACCAAGTAATTGATGCAATTTAGCAGTAGACATTGAAATATCTTGGAATACAACTTCTACTACTTTATCTTGTAAAACACCAAATTGAATATTACCATCTTTAACAACTGTTTTACCTGCTACATTTTGTGGCGAAGTTAATGCATTAGGATATGTGGTTTTTAGTTCGTTTAATGTCTTTCCAATATAAGTAGGAGCACTCACGAATTTAGCCCCATACACACTACTTAACAAAGAGGTTACATCATCTAATTTTGTATCCTCCAGCACACTATTACTTGGCGTGAATGGCACGAAATATTGTGAGCTTATCCACCCAGCTTCACCACTTGGTAAGGTAATTTGTAACCACTCGATACCAGTTTCCGTATCCTTTTTACGATCAGATATAGTGAATATGTCCCCAAAGTTTACTACAAACAAGCGTTCACTGCTTGTATTTGCTTCTTTGCGAACACTAATGTCATTGCTATTTACTATATATTTCTCTTCCTTCGCTTCTTTTGCTTCTTTTGTTTCAGTAACATTCTTACTTTGAACTACTTTTTCTGCATGCTCATTATCTTTTTTAAACGGAAGTAAATCTTTATAATAAACTCCTGCCGCAATACCCCCTGCTATAATAGCTAGACAAATTCCTGTGATTACACCTCTTCTTTTTTTCCCTTTACGACGGTGGCTTTGGGAATTACGAGGGCTCTTTTTAGTTTCGGCTGTGTACTCTTGTAATAGACCATGTTGAAATTTCCCGATTTGTTCCTCTTGTAGCTTCTTTCGCTCTTCTAGAGACATTTGATTATATTCTTTAAGAAATGCACCATAATTCGCAACTACTTCCTTTACATCTCCATATTCTCTTACTTGTCCATAATATAACCAAATTGCTTTTGTACAAAAACTATTTACTTGGCTAAGAGAATGACTAATAAAAAAGATCGTTTTTCCTCTTTCTTTAAATTCATTCATCTTTTTTAAACACTTATCCGTAAATGTTTGATCACCAACAGATAAAGCTTCATCAATGACTAAAATATCAGGATCAATGTTTACCGAAATCGCAAATCCCAATCGCGCTTTCATACCACTCGAATATGTTTTAACAGGTTGATTTATAAACTTCCCGATATCAGCAAATTCAATGACCTTCGGAGTAATTTCTTTAATTTTTTCTTTCGTTAACCCCATCATTAAACCCTTTAATTGAATATTTTCAATCCCTGTTAATTGACCATTTAATCCTGAGGAAATAGCGATTAATGAAGCAGATCCTTTTATATCAATTTTCCCTTTATTAGGCATTGTAACGCCGGCAATTAAATTTGATAACGTACTTTTCCCAGATCCGTTCAAACCTACAATTCCGACGATTTCTCCCCTGGGCACCTCAAAAGAAACATTGCTTAAAGCGTAATGGAATTCTCCATCCTCCTGCTTTCGAAACAAATCTTTTAGCTTATCAGATGGCTTGTTATACATTTTATATTTTTTTGTAACCTTTTGAAACTTTACTGTATAATTCATTGAATCATTCACCTTTTATAAGTAGTCAACAAACTGCTTACGGAATTTAATATGAAGCATAGAACCAATGACAAAAAGGACAATTACCATTCCCCAGAAATATAGTGTATACCCTGAGAAAATAATAGAACTTTGACCATATGCCACCGCATCTCTATATATTTCTAGTATATAGTAAAACGGATTTATCTTAACAAGAAATAGAAACGCTTGCGGCATGTTTTCCTTCGGTTCCCAAAATACCGGCGTCAAGAAGAATAACATACGTGTAGCAGTTTGAATTAGCAAATGAATATCCCGTAGCATTGTCGATAATGTAGATGTAATAAACCCTAATGCAACTAAAAATATTGTAACAGAAAACATCCCATATAATAGGGCAAAGATATTAATCGTATGCCAACCTTGGTTAATGAAAGAGATGATTAACATGAATACAACTAATATACAATGAGTATACAATTGTGATATAACAACATATGTTGGAACAATACTTAATGGGAAATTCATTTTTGAAACTGTATTTAAACGAGCATAAATAGAATTAGATCCTTGTAAAATTGATGCACTAATAAAAAACCATGGTATCAATCCACAAACAAGCCATACAAAGTAAGGAACGCCATTTACTGGCGCTCCTCCTCGAATCCCTAATCCAAATACTAACCAATATACACCAATTTGTGTAAATGGGTTTAAAAACACCCATAAAATCCCCAAGAAGTTACCTGCATATGCTTGTTTTAATTCATAATGAGATAATCTACGAATTAAATAGAAACTTTCAAAGTGTTCTTTAATGATAGTTTTTAGGGCGTTCATACCGTAACCGCTTTCTCACCTAACGCTTCATATAAAGTTCCAAAATTAATGATTTTCATTGCATCAGTCGAAACAGCTTGTACACAATTACGAGTATCAAGAACAACAGCATTCGCCATATGCGGTGCTAATTCTTCATAGTTCATTGTTTTAAATTCGTCATGATCTGTTAATACAAGGATTAAATGTGCATCCTTAACAGCTTCTTCTGCAGAATGTAATGTAAAGAAATCAGACTCTACATGCGGATCATGTGCTGAAACTGTAATTCCCTCATTACGAATTAAGTCAATTACATCCATTGCTGGACTCTCACGCATATCATCCACGTTTCCTTTATATGTAACACCAAATGCTGCTACTTTAGGATTTTCGACACCTGCAAGTAATTCTTTTACTTTTTCAGTCACATAGTGTGGCATCGAAACGTTTGTTTCACGAGAAAGGTTAATAATATTTGCTAATTCAGGTGCTTTGGCAACGATAAAGTAAGGATCAACCGCTAAGCAATGTCCGCCTACTCCTGGACCTGGATAATGTAAGTTTACACGTGGATGTTTGTTCGCCATTTCGATTACATCTAATACGTTAATTTCTAAAGCGTTACAAACTTTTGTTAACTCATTTGCAAGCGCAATATTCACGTCACGGAATGTATTTTCCATAAGCTTCGACATTTCCGCTGTTTTTGCATCTGTTTTAATGATTTCACCTTGTACAAATACACCATATACACGAGCACCAGCTTCCGCACACGCAGGAGTAACTCCACCAACAATACGGTTGTTATACACTAGTTCATGTAAAATTTGTCCTGGAAGAACACGTTCTGGACAATGAACAAGATACACATCTTCTCCAACAATAAACCCAGCTTCTTCCACTAACGGTTTTACATAGTCATCCATACTACGCGGTGCGATTGTAGATTCTACGATAATAACATTTCCTTTCTTTACAAATGGAAGTACTTGTTTTGTCGCAGTTAAAACATGTGTTAAATCACAAGACTTATGCTCATCATTGTGATTTGGTGTTGGAACAGAAATAATAAACGCATCTGCTTCTTCCGGTGTTAAAGATGCACGGAATTTCCCATTGGCAACTACTTCTTTTACAACTTCCCCAAGACCAGGCTCTTCAATATGGATTTCACCATTATTTAGCTTGTTCACTACTTTCGAATGGATATCTACACCCACTACTTCTGTTCCATATTTTGCAAACATCGCTGATGTCGGTAATCCAATATAACCTAATCCCATTGTACAAATTTTCACTTTATGCGTCCCTCCAAAAATTCATTAATTCCTATTTATTATTAAAACAAAAATTGGAAGATTCGTCTATAAATCCTATATTTTTTATTCAGAAACTGAAATATAGTGAATTATTTCGAAATATGATATACTATGTCGGGATATCGTACAACAAATTTTTAACAATCATTTTTGTATGGATCTTCCTTAAATATCTCTATATACCAACAAGGAAGGTTGATGAGTAGCTTGCTTAATGAACTTAAAAAGATTCATATTAATTACAAACAAATAAATGATTTCCAACTTATCTATGATTCTCCATTTTTATTGAAAGTAGAATGGGATCAAACAAATTATGAATTCTTTATACATTTAAAAAGCAATACACCTAATTTACTTGTTTTCGGTTCCGGTGCATATAATGCCCAAAAATTGAAACCACCTATCTTTCATAGGTATTCATGGACAAACCATTTTGATGACTCCATGATTTTTTATAATGATCCTACACTATACTTAGGGCCCATAAACCTTGGCTGGGGATTTGGTACAGCAAATGAATTCTATTTACAAAACATTGCTACCATCCTTCAAGTAATTATGAAACGGATAGAGATTGAATCGAACAAAGTATTGTTCTATGGAACCTCTGGTGGCGGTTTTATGTCTCTAATACTGGCTGGTTTTGTAAAAGGATCTACATCCTTGGTAAATAATCCACAAACAATTATTCCAAACTACTATCAGTCACATGTAAATCTTTTATTTAAATCCGTGCACCCAAATTTAACAAGGGAAGAAATTATAAAAAGATTCTCTGATCGTCTAAATGTTTTAGAGTTCTATAAAAAAATACAATACATCCCAAAAATTCATTATATTCAAAATGTTCTATGCGATCATGACATGCAACAGCATGTTTTACCTTTCATTGCAGGATTACAAGAAATTGATGAAAACGCTTTTTCAAATCAAGTACACTTAGAATTTTATGCGAACAAAGAAGAAGGACATAATCCTTTAAGCTTAGAAAAATCAATACACTATATTCAGGCTATTAAACCTTAGGATAAATAACTCCCTGCTTCAATCTAGTACTCATCTTGAAGCAGGATTTTTTGCTTATTCTGTAATAGACTTATAAATTTTTGACTAAAGATTAGAAGCAATAACAACTAATTTCTTCTTACGCTCTGCTCTTCTCGGAGTTATCCTTTCAATTAAAACAGTAACTACCTTCCCCAAAACCATCGAGTATAAAACTCCTCAAGCAATAGAGAATCTAGCTAAGGAAGTAGCATAGATTTAATTTTTTTGTGTCTAAAATATTGACTCAAATTCACGATTCTCCATTTTAAATATAATTACTTTAATATATAGATTCACTTCAAAAGCTACACCGACAGAAACTCCTATTGATGTTACCAATTTTAACTTTTATCCTTTATATATTGTTGCTTATTTCGAATTTTTGATATATTTTTTAAGAATGGTATAAAATAGATTCAAATAAGGCTTATTACGAAAATTTTATGAATCAATTTAACGAAATTCAAAGAAATGATACAATCGTACAAAGTTAATTGAAACCTGTTTGTTACTCATATCAATAAATACAAATATACAATATTACATAAACTGAGAAACTATCCAAAAATAAGGGGGATTTATGTTTAATGTTTAAAAATGAAAAAATTTTTAATTCCGAAGTAAATATACAGTATCTGTTTCAAAAATCATATAAAAAAACTGAGAATCTTGTTATTGTATTTTCAGGGATACCGCCTATTGGTCACCCACCAACTTATAATTACGGACGAACTCTAAGCGACTTTGATTGTAATAAGTTATTTATTTTAGATGACTTTGGTTGTAGAGCTAGTTATTACCTTTGCAAAAATCGTGATTATGCTATTGAGAGATCCGTAATTTCTTTAATCAATCACATAATTGAAGAGAATGGTATTACAAATGTAGTTACTTGCGGTTCTAGTAAAGGTGGATACGCGGCATTGTATTATGGACTAAAATACGGTTTTAACCATGTTATTGCCGCTTCTCCTCAGTTTTTCTTAGGAACATATTTAATGAAACAAACAAATTGTAGTGATATAGCTACATTTATCTCCGGTGGAGCTGAGCAAGAGGACTTTGAATACCTAAATAGTATTTTACAAAATTTGATTAATGAGACAGAGAATAGACCAAGCATCTTTATTCATATGGGGGCTGGAGAACCTCATTATCCTGTTCATGTTCAACCATTAGTAAAACTTCTTGAACAAAGAGGCATTGATTATACACTTGATTTAGGTAATTATAATAAACATAGCGATGTCGGTGTATTCTTCCCGCCGATATTGAAGAAAAAAATTACTAAGTTACTAGGATATCCAACTATTTGTTCATTAGAATCTCTAACAGGTGAATATACAATAGGTGCTACACAAACATTTGTTGTCGAGACAGATTCTAAAGATAATAAAATTGCATGGTACCTTTTTCACAATAAAAACAGAATTGATTTCAAAGATTATTCGGCAGATAATACCTTTACATTTAGTTTTGAGAAAGAAGGAATATATCAAGTGAAAGCTTTTGCACTAAATGACAAAGATATGAAGGTATCTATGATAAGCGAACCTATCACAATAAAAGAGAATAGTGTAGTATAGCTTATTTGAAAATAAAGTATACAAAGCCGACTCATAATGATGTGCACCCCAATTGTTAGACACAATTAACAATTGGGGTGCACTTTTTTATGGGTAAGTTTTCTTCTAAAGAAAAACTACAAATAGTAAAACGATATTTTGATGGGGTAGATGGTGGGAAAATAATTGCTAAATCTCTAGGGATTCATTACAGTGTACTTTATCAGTGGATTAAACAATATGAGGCTTTTGGGGAAAAAGCTTTTGAAAAGCGCTATACAACTTATTCACTTCAATATAAACTAGATGTGCTTAATTATATGGATAAACAAGGGACATCTATTAGAGAAACAGCGGCGATTTTTAATATTCCATCTTATGAAACACTTCGCAAATGGAAAATAGCTTATGATTCAAATGGTGTGGATGCCCTACGTTCAAAAAGGAAGGGACGTCCAACTATGAAAAATAAAAAAGCTAAGATACAACCAAAACAAGATCAAGTGTTAGTTGAAGGATCAATAGAAGCTCTACAGGCAGAAAATGAACGTTTACGTATGGAAAATGATTATTTAAAAAAGTTAAATGCCTTAGTTCAGAAAAAGGAAAAATCACAGATCAAAACAGAGCACAAGCAATTTATGAATTAAGGCACAAATACAAAATCATCGATCTTGTGAAAATCGCTGGTATCGCTCGTAGTACATACTATTACTCGATTAAACAAATGGGACGTCCGGATAAATATGAGAAGATTAAAGGTTTGATTAAAGAGATTTACGAGGAAAATCATGGTAGATATGGTTATCGTCGTATCACGTTAGAATTGCGTAACCGTGGGTATTTATTAAACCATAAGACAGTTCGTCGTCTAATGAATGTCATCGGATTAAAATGTCTTGTTCGCATAAAAAAATACCGTTCATATCGAGGAGAAGTAGGAAAATTCGAACCAAATATTTTGAAGCGTAAATTTAATGCATCAAAACCTAATGAAAAGTGGGTAACAGACGTTACTGAATTCCACCTACATGGTAAAAAGCTATATCTTTCTCCAGTTTTAGACTTATATAACGGGGAGATTATAGCTTACAATATAGAACATAAACCTGTATATTCTCTTGTATTAAAAATGCTTAATAAAGCTTTTAAATGCTTAAATAATGGAGAAACTCCTATTCTTCATTCAGATCAAGGATGGCATTATCAAATGAAAAAATACCAGCAATCACTAAAAAAATATAAGGTTATCCAAAGTATGTCCCGTAAGGGAAACTGTTTGGACAATGCAGTCATAGAAAACTTCTTTGGCTTATTAAAATCTGAATTACTCTACCTTAAAGAATTTGAAAGTATGGAACATTTTAAGATAGAATTAGAGAATTATATTCATTATTACAACCACAAAAGAATTAAAGTAAAGTTAAATGGAATGAGTCCAGTACAATACCGGACTCATATCCAATCAGCCGCTTAATTTTTCTGTCTAACTTTTTGGGTTCATTTCAATAAGATTCGGCTTTGTATTACCTCACATATAGGTATATCAAAATTATTTGTGATATAAATAATTTCCACATATTATCAACCTAAAATAATTATCAAAAAATTCCGTCTGCATGTTAATTACTTTCAAATTGTTATTTCTTCAGCAGCAGGTGACTAAGTAGCCTAACCTTACTTTGTTTGTGCCCAAAATATTAACTGAAATCCAGTTCCTTACTCTCAGAGATCATTATAAATAGGGTACAAGCTCTCACACTTATACCCCCATTTAATAAGCCTACGCTATATATTCTTTCACTATTTCTTCATAATCTTTCTTCTTACAAAGCTCTGCAAAACGAATCAGCTCTGGTTCTACTAGTTGAACTTCATCTTTATAAAGGTCAAAAATTTCCGTTAAAATTTCCACAGAATCTAAAGCTTCTTCTTTGCTTACCTTCTTCAATTTCTCTAAATACCAATTTTTGAAGAAGTATTCAAAGCGTTTCTCTAAATACCCGTCTAGCAGTCCTTGTTCTTTAAATGTTTTGATTCGATCTTTTTCTAAAATCAAATATTTTTCAAAGAATCTTTTAGAAATACTATTTACTGTCGATCCCGAAACAGCTGCATAGTAAATATGAATGCCTAGGTTAATTGCTTTTACCTTCTTAGAATGTAGTAAAAGTTCTTGGAAGAATAATGTATCTTCTCCAGCAGCTCCTTCTACCATCTTTAAGGAATTATCCGCAATTAATTCCCGCTTCATAACCAACGCCTGAATACTCATCGCCTTAAATTGTGTATTAATTAAGTACTGTTTCATATCACCTTGAATTACATCACTCTTATTAAAGTGCATAACTGTCTTATAGTAATCAAAATTCAATACATCATTTGCAATACGTGGCATATTTCCAACTACAAAGTCATATTGTTCTGTTTTAATTTCTTCATACAATTTAGCATATCCATCATTAATTGCCTCATTATCAGGATCAAGATATGTAATGTATGGTGCTGTCGACAACTCAAACCCCTTATTTCTAGGTCTTGATGCACTTCCGCTTCCACCGTCGTTAAAGAAAAATGTTTTAACATTATCATACTGTTTCTCTAAATATCTTCCAATTGTTGGAGTATAACCATCTGTAGAACCATCGTCTACAATAATAATTTCCATATCTTTAAATAAACTACTACGTTTTAAACTATTAAAACATTTATTTAATAGATGTGCTCCATTATTATATGAAGGAACAATTACAGAAAGTTTATACTTTTTATTATTCTTTTGTTTACTTACTTTTTGCTTTTCGTTATTGAACTCAAAATGATCAATACTATAACCATTCGGTAGTTCCACTTTTCCATTCATCTCTAACAGTCTTTCTGCTGTGAAGGATTCACTCCAGAATATAGTTCGATACTTATCATTCATGATTGTTACGTAGTCATGTTCAATTCCTGCAATAAGTTTCTTTCCTTCATAATACGCATCTTTAGTAACATAATCAGAATTTGTATATTTGAATCCATTAATCATGTCTTCTAAATAAAATTCATCATATTCTTTATTCTCATCAAAAAATGTAATCATATCATACTGTTGCTTTACTTTATCAGTAAAGTTCTTTTCTAAAATTAACTCTTTATACGGATATGTTTGTTGTTCGAACATCGTTCTTACACGACTTGTGGCACTTTTTACAACTACTGCCACCTTTTTCGTGATTTTCTCATAAGGGAGACCAATTGTTTCGAAAAGTTGCTCTAAACGATGAATTGTTGTTTCATTAGACATTACTGTACGAATACCATAAACTTGGTGTCTATATTTCTCTTCTTCGGTAAACCCATGTAAAATATCCTTAACTTCATTTTTGTCGTGAACTAAGAACACATTTGGAAATTTATTATTAATCGCCGTACTATAGTTTGATAATAAGATATTACCTAGTGCCTGTAACTCATATACACGATTTGCAAACATTGTCGGGCTATATTTTACTGAATTTAAGTTCATAGACCAATCGTATAGCTTATGTAGTTTTTGTAAGTTTCCATGATCTAAAGATGGTGAAATATATTTAACATACTCTTTTGGGAAAAGGTGTGGAACTAGATTTAACTCAAAGTTACGGTCAATGATTTTAAGACCTTCACCCGCTTCAATCGCACCATCAAATAACATTTTTGTATCTACTTTTCTATCCGGATACTTTTCATACCATGACCCTGCAAACAATACTTCTTTACGTTTTGGAAGTTTCTTAATTCCCACAGGATTATGATAAAGCGGATTAATACCAAAGCTTAATACATCTACTCGATCGTTCTTGCAATCCCTCTTATAATCTGCTACTACTTCCTCAGCAGTAGTGAAGATATAATCACATTTCTTTGCAATCTCAATGAAATACTCATAGTTAACAGGGTCTTCTTTTGAATAGAATACCACTTTAATTCCTTTAGACTTATAAAGATCAATAATTTTAAACAGATCTTGTCTATGCTTTCGAATGTTAGGATTTCCTAAACCTTTCCACTCTAGATTTAATCCCTTCCAAGTCGTTGCTACAAAAAATACATCTAAATCATTTGCATATTTTTTATAGTTTTCCCTAGTAATATAAGTAAAATTAGCCATACCATTAAAAGAGTTAAATAAAAACTCATCTGCAATAATACCTATATTAACATTCATTTTAGAATAAAACTTACTTCCATTACTTTCAGGAATTTTCTCCAACATTGCCTTTACTTCTTGGAAAAAGTTTTTATCACAATTTTTATCTCTATACTGAATATAAGCCTTTTTCTCCTCATCTGTCATTGTATTTTGAGGCGCAACCTTTTGCTGTACTGGTTTAGAAACCGGTGCTAGCTTAACAGAAATTTTGCCTTGAATCTTTTCAATAGAAGCACCCTTCTTTAATGCACGTAGTTCTTGTTGCTCAGCTTCGATTATTTGCTTCTGAATTTCCATATCTTTGTGAAGACTATCTTTTAATTTTTGTATCGTATTAAGTCGTTGTTTAATTGATTTAATATCCAACTTATTTCCCTCCAAGCTTTTCTTTTTTCCATTTCCAATATGATAATGTAAATTTTCCAAGTTTAGATTTACTTAATGCATTGTATCTTCTTTGTAGCTGCTCATATTTCTGTAACAGCCCAGAATGATTCTTAAGCAGGAGTTCTTCTTTTTCATAAGATTGAAGCAATTTTTCTTCTACATTCAATTTTAATTTTTGCGTTTGAATGGTAACTTCTTTTTGCTCCATAAACTTATTTTTTAACTCTTTGTTTTCAGCTTTTACTTTTTCATAATCTACTAATAGTTTTTCAAAACTTTTAAGCAATTTTTCTTCTTTTTCATAGGATGCAAGAAGTAACTTTTTTGTTTTCATATGCTCTTTTTGAGCTAGAATTGTCGCTTCTTTTTGCACTGTTAACACTTGATGATAAGTATTTAATTTCTCGTCATCAAAATATGCTTCTGAAATTCGATCTAAAGGTTTCTTCATTTAAGTATCACCTCTTCAATTTGTAACAGCTAGTCACATAATGTTATTTATATAAAATATTAATTACTACACATACTTAATTAAGTTTATATCACTTCTTGGTATACTTTTAAAAATTGTTCCTTTTCTACATTCCAATTATATTTATTACGAGATTGAAAACAATTCACTTTCATCCTTTCCCTTTCCTCAGGGTGATCTAGTAAATAGTTCACACCTTCCGCAATTGATGCCGGATCATGAGAATCGACACAAACCCCTATATTTTCTTTTTCAACTACACCTTGAATTTCAGGGAAACTGCAAGCAACTACAGGTACACCACTCATCATATATTCAAATAACTTATTGGAAGAAGCAGAATAATGATTAAAACAAACATTATTTAATACTTGAAATCCTAAATAGGCATTTTTTGTATAATGGATTAAGTCCTGCACTGGTACTTTCGGTAAAAACTTTACTCGATCTTCTAATTTCATATCTTGTACCATTTGCTGTAACTCCGGTTTAATACGTCCATCTCCAATAAACACTACAACTCCCCGTTTAAATAGAGGAACTGCCTGTACCAATTTATCAAGACCACGCCCAATTTGAACCCCGCCTTGATATAGAAGAATTGGTTCATTTCGTGAAATATTTAACAATCCATGTAAATCTATTGACTTACTCAATTCAGGGCGCGAAACAAATGGATAGTTATGAATTACTTTTGGATAAAACCCATATAACTCTTCTGTATACTTTGCTCTTGTATGATTTTCCATAATCATGACATCACAAAATTTAATAAAAAACTTCTCCATAATCCCATAAATATTACTGTTATATCCTGTCCTGCTCGTCTGTACTTCATGGGAGTCATAAATTAGCTTTTTTCTTCTCAATATTTTCGCACATATAAATCCTTGTGGTAACGTATTTAAATCGTTCGAGTGGTAGATATCATATTTCTTTTTTAAACCAGCTCGGATCATTCTAAACAAAATTGCCCCTCTTACAAATAAAGTGGTCACCTTTCTCTGCGAAAGTAAAAAAGCTAATAATAGTAAACTAACTGTCACTATAGGAAACTTCCAAATTCCTAACATTACGAAGAGGCCAAATGTAGCAATTGTAGCAATATTTTTCATCGCTATCCTTTTGACACGTTTGGCCAATCCAAATACTTTCTGTAATACTGGAACTCTATTTTTCACACGAGTTACCGTAAAACCTTCTTGACGCTGTTCCCACATAGGAAGATTCTCTTGCTTCCAATCATGGATACAAATTAAATCCACCTCATATCCAGATTCCGCCAAAGCTGTACATTCTCTTAATACACGCGCATCATTTGTGAAATGATTCCATACAAACATGCAAACTTTCTTTTGTAACATCTTTTTCCTCCAGTATTTGCACTAAAGTTTCAATATTCGTTTTCCAACGTAATGTTCGAAACGCATATTGGTATCCATTCTCTCCTAGTTGCTTCCGTAGTTGTTTATCAGATGCCAATTTTATAATGTAGTCTCCTAGCTCAGAAACCGTTCGATTTTCAGCAACAAATCCACAGTTTGCTTCTCCGATCACTTCTTTTGCATACCCATCAACATCAGCAACAATCGGTTTTTTCACACTCATATAATCAATTACTTTTCCTGGAAGAACTTTTTTGAAGACATCTTCCTCCACTAAACTCACATACGTTATATCTGCAGAGGCAACTTCAGCAAGTGTGTCTTCCCGGTTTTTCGGCTTAAGGAATTGAATATTAGCGAGGTTTTTCATTTTCATCATGTCGTAGACAGCATTTTTTTTATAACCATATCCAATAATTTTAAATGTAATATTTTTGTAGTCTTGTAAATACTCTGCCACTGAAATTAATTTTGTAATATCTTGCGCTAATCCAATATTACCTGTATAAATAATGGTTAATTTGTCATCAGTATTTTCTACTGGAATCACAGATAATTCTTTTTCTGTTAGTGAATTAGGCATAAAAGAAATGCGCTTAGGATCAATACCTTTAGAAGTAATATAGGAGAAAAAGCCTTCACTGTTAATAAGAATTTGATCAGCCGTATGATACATCCTGTATTCAAATTTATAAGCAACTTTTAATATCCATCTTTTATTAAAAAAACCTACCCCTATTAAAGATTCCGGCCATAGATCTCGCACATCTAAAATCAACTTTGCTTTCATTTTTTTCTTAGCAAACATACCTGCCACAGCAACAAAAATTGATGGCGTAGAAACAAATACATAGTCATATTTGGCTTTATCTTTACCTATTGCCAGAATGAGCCTAAGGACAACCTCTATGTACAACATTAGCCTTCGAAAAAGGTTTCTTGTATATTTCCGCGTCCTAGGGTGGATACGTACTGTATCCTGCTCTATCGTTTCATCACACCAATAACTTTCATCATTATATAAGTTACGATTTGGATAACTAGGGTCTGAAGTTAATACCGTTATCTCATACCCTTTTTTTTTCAATTCTAAGTATATATTTTTCATCCTGTTCGCAGCACTACCGATTTCTGGATAAAAATTTTGTGTAATCATTAAAATTTTTTTCATATTGAAATAATCTCCACCCACTTATAATGTTAGCAATCATACTAATATTATTAACATAAAAAAGGTAATATTACTAAAAAAAGATTGCAAAAGTAAGATTTTCACATATATAAGGATACTATGAATGATTAGTAAGTGAAATACTTTTTTTACAAATCTATACACAATTATACATTTGCATACTTATAAAACTAAAGAAAATTCTCCTATACAAATATAAAAAACACCTATGCAAAACTGAAATATACATTTAGGTTTTGCATAGGCATTCTTTCATTTTATCTTAATACACGACATGGTAATTTATGAACGCTCTCTAACATAATTCCTGTACCAACAGCAATGTAATGCATTGAGTTTTCAGCAATCCATACTGCATAATGATGTTCTGCTACCTGCTAAAATAACATCGTGGTCAATGATATCTGCGAATAATTCAGACGGTGTACGCTCTAATACATCTTTTGTAATTACCAAATACACTTTCCCTACATTCTATGGTTTTGCTACAAACTAATTCGTCACATACTGCGCCCAAAGCTCATGACCTTTCGTATTTTGGAAACCAAACTCACTTTATAAATATGGTAAGATATCCTTTTTCGATGGATCAAACCGTACTTCGCAATCTTCTTATCCCAATACACCTTACCACTCACAAAAGAAGCAACAAACAACACAAAAATCAAAAGTACGAACCAAACTTTCTTATTCATGCGTTTCATTCCATTAATAATCTTATACTACATAATATTAGTATAAGGGCATAAAAAAATTAAACCCAACTACCGTGAGAGTAGTTGGGTTTAAAAGGTTATTTCTTCGGTAACTCAAGATGTTCTCTTAGTTTATTAGAGATATCTTTACGTGTTTGATCTGTTACAAAATAGTACCAAATACCATCTTCAGCCTTATGACCATCACCAGGAATTTGGATTTCTTCAGTGTTTTGCATGCAGTCTTTGTAATTTTTTTGAATATCAAACATTTGCTCCTGCGTTAAGCTTGTCTTCACATTCTTTTGAATCGCTGCTAACACATCACCATAATTTGCTAGCGACGATACATTTGCACCTTTTTTAATTACAGCTTGGATAACTTGACGCTGACGCATTTGACGACCGAAATCACCTCGAGGATCTTCTTTACGCATACGTGTATATGCTAAAGCTTCATCACCTGTTAAATGAATATTCCCTTTTGCAAAATGCTTACCATCTGATGTGAAATCTAAATCATTATTCACATCTACACCGCCAACAGCATCAACAATATCTTTAAAACCAGCCATATTTACTTCAATGTAATGATCAACTGGAACATCAAGGAAATTTTCAACTGTTTTCACAGCCATATCAACTCCACCAAATGCATACGCATGGTTAATCTTATCTTTCTTCCCTTTACCAATAATTTCTGTATAAGAATCACGTGGAATACTGACAATTTTCATCGACTTTGTCTTTGGATTTAAAGTAAATAACATTAAAGAATCGGAACGGCCAACCTCATCTTCTCGTTGGTCACTACCCATTAGTAGAATAGAAATAGGCTTTTGATCTGCTACATCTATTTTTTCTTCACGCTTATCTGACTTATCACGGTCTAATGGTTTATGAACTGCCTCTAATGTACTCGATACATTGGAATAAATATGATATGCATAAGCTCCTCCTCCAACCACGAGAACACCTATGATACCGAGAATCCAGAATAAAATTTTCTTTTTCATCTCTCTAACCCTCTCTCTATTTATAAACTAATTCTTTATGCTTATATCCACTTGGAAACCGTTTATGCCACAGCCAAGCAGAATGAATCGCCTCGTCAATAGAGCATAACGCTTTCCATCCTAATTCTCTATGAATTTTATTTGCTGATGATACTACTATAGATAAATCAGTTGAACTAGAACTATTATACGATATATTCATCTTTTTACCAGTTATAATTTCGCATTTTTCTATCAATTCCCTGACAGAACATCCAATTTCATTACTTATATTATACCGTTCATTAGTCTTATCATGCTGAAGAAGGCTATGTAAAGCTACTACATGCGCTCTCGCAACATCCATAACATGAAGATACTCTCTTACCAATGTTCCGTCTTCTGTATCATAACTACGATTCACAAAAAAAGGCTGTTCTTCTTGATCTCGTAAATGCAACAAAATTCTCGGTAGAAGATGTGTCTCTTGCTGATGATCTTCACCAATTCCTTCTTCTATATTAGCTCCCACTGCATTATAATAACGCAGCGATATATAATGTAAATCATATGCCTTATAAAAATCTTCTAACACTTGCTCTATCACTAGGCTAGAATTCCCTTGAAAAATAAAAGGATATGGCATATATACTTCCTGTATTTGATCTTTATAAGACATACTTGAAAAAGGTAACTCAGACGAAAAAATAAAATTGTACACTTGGTGCACCAACATTTTTTTTAATAGTAACCGCACCCCCATTACGTCATACGCCGCAACATGTACAACAGCTTCAATACTATAACGTGAAAACACACGATCTAAATCATCAGGATTTCGAAAATCACCTTTTTCAAAAATAGCTCGTTTGTTTACACTCACTCGATGACCTGTCGATAAATCGTCTAATACAACGATACGATGTTGCTGTGAAACAAGCACTTTCACAATATGACTGCCTATGTAACCTGCGCCGCCTATTATTAGTATCATATTTATCACCTTAATAAATAAGCGAAGTCAATAATGACTTCGCTTATCCTCTATTTTAATTACTAATTCAAAAACTTATAAAATAACAGTATAACACTAATTCACTTTTAACCTTAAATACTCTGAATTAGCTCTTTAACCGCTATAGTAATATGGTTTTAATCTTCCTCGGACATTTTAGTATAAAGAAGCAGACTTACTGCTCTTTCATACTTTTCCAATGCATTCAGATAGTCCTCTTTTTGTAAGTATCTCTCTCTAATAAGGTTGAATATGAAAATGTTATAAAACCAGAGGAATGAGGCACGTTTCAGGAGTGAAACGTTCTTACTGTACCTTATAATACTCCACATACCAATCTGCAAACTTCTGCAAGCCCTCTTCTATAGAAGTTTCTGGTTTAAATTCCACAGCTTTGTGCAATAAATCGGTCGATGCATAAGTAGCCGGTACATCTCCTGGCTTAATAGGCTCAAAGATTTTCTCAAACAAAGCTTCCCTACCTAACGCTTTACTTAGCGCTTTTTCCAGAGTTTCTATAAATACCATCAACTTCTCTGGATTGTTGTTTCCGATATTGAATACTTTATGTTGGACATCGTTCACAGGTGGATTACTTAAAAGACGTTCAATTCCTTCAACAATATCGTCTATATAAGTAAAGTCTCGATAAAGGTCATTTTCAAAATCACCATTATTAAATATCTTAATTGGCTCACCAGAAAAATACTTATCGGTAAATCCAAAGTAGGCCATATCCGGGCGACCCATTGGACCATACACTGTAAAGAAACGAAGCCCTGTAGCTGGAATTTTATACAAGTGACTATATGTATGAGCCATCAACTCATTCGACTTCTTAGTAGATGCATAAAGTGACACTGGATGATCTACAAAATCTGTTTCTTCAAAAGGAACCTTTTTATTTGCTCCATAAACAGAACTAGATGACGCATATACAAGATGATCCACCGGATTGTATCTGCATGCTTCAAGAATATTGTAAAAACCAATGATATTACTTTGAATATATACATCTGGATTTTCTATTGAATACCGTACGCCTGCTTGAGCAGCTAGATTTATAACAATATTAGGCTTGTACTCTTCAAATATGTTTGTAATCATTGCCTTATCAGAAATATCACCCTTGATAAAGGTAAACTTCTCATAAGGTTTGAGCTGTTCCAAACGAGCATATTTAAGATTCACATCATAATAATTATTTATATTATCAACACCAATTACTCGGCAGTCCTGATTCAATAACTTCTTAGATAAGAAATATCCAATAAAACCTGCTGCTCCGGTGATAAGATATACTTTACTAGTATCTAGAGATTTGTAATTCAAAATTTTTCGCCTCCTTTAATGCTTCTCTAATTACAGGCTTTCTTCCAACAGAATGATATTCCACTCCTGCTTCTTGCATCTCTTCCACACGATAAATATTTCTTCCGTCATATACTAAAGGCGTTCTCATTAACTTCTTATACATTTCAGGTGTTACTGCTTTCACTTCTCCCCATTCAGTAAAAATAAAGCAGACATTCGCACCTTCTAAAGCTTGCTCAACATTAGCAACATACTTGATATTACCTTTACCATTTTTTCCTTCTGGATGTACTCTAGCAAAATTCTCTGCACCTACTGGATCGTATGCGTAGATATCTGCACCTTTCTCTAATAATAGAGGGACATTCTCAAGAGATGCTGCTTCTCTTAAGTCATCCGTTCCAGGCTTAAAGGTCAATCCTAGTACTGCTACCTTAAGACCATTAAAAGTTATAAGTCTTTGGCTAGCTTTTTTATATAGTAAAGTCTTTTGATCTTTATTCACATCAATAGCAGCCTTTACAGTTTTAAGCTCATAACCATTCTGTCTTGCTAGATACTCCAATGCTTTTGTATCTTTAGGGAAGCATGATCCACCAAAACCAATACCAGCATTTAAAAACTTACTTCCGATACGTTCATCAAAACTCATACCTCTCGCAACATCCTGAACATCTGCACCGACAAGTTCGCAAAGGTTAGCGATATCATTCATGTAAGAGATTTTAAGAGCAAGGAAATCATTAGATGCATACTTAATCATCTCGGCAGATCGTCTATTTACTGAAACGATAGGTAAATGAAATGGCTCATAGATCTTCATCAGCATCTCTTCAGCCCATTTACTTTCTGTACCAATAATAATTCTTTCTGCATATAACGTATCGTGGACAGCAGAACCTTGTGCCAGAAATTCTGGATTCGATGCTACTTTTACTTTTACATTATTCACTAAAAAATCACGGATAAACTGTTCAACTTTATCATTCGTTCCAACCGGAACTGTAGATTTTACAACGACAAGACAGTCCTTTTCTATCGTTTCAGCAATTTGCCTTGCAACGGTTGCTATATATGAAAGATTTGCTGAACCATCCGGCAGTTCAGGAGTCCCAACACCTATAAAGATTGCATCCGCGTCCTTGTAAGCTGATTTATAATCTGTAGTATAATTTATTCTTCCAGCATTATAATTCTTCTGCATTAACTCTTCTAAATCTGCCTCATAGATCGGAGAAACCCCAGACTTCATTAAGTTCACTTTTTTCTCATCAATATCTACACAAGTCACTTGATGACCAACTTCAGCAAAACAAACACCAGCTACTAAACCTACGTAGCCTGTTCCTGCTACTGCTATTTTGTACATAGCCTTCACCTTCCAATTCAAGCCTTTTATTGTAAAATATAGTCCACTGTAATGTGTTTAGTTCTATATAAAAAGTATTAATTAATAATTTTCATTTTTCTTTTTAGTTATCTCTCAATCTACCATAAGGTAATTATTATATACAACGCCTACTCTAATTAACTTTAAGAAGAAGATTAGATTTACGGCATACATTATTTTTCTCATTATTCATTTTAACATTGCTACTCTTCTCCTAATTAACGTCTTTGTTAGGATTAGCTAAAATAGTATTTACCTATTGCACTGAAACTTATTTTTTATCTTCTTAATTTGATATACTAAAGCTGTGGTCAAAATAAATTCAGAAAGCAATGTTGCATAAGCAACGCCATATGCACCCCAAATATAACCTAATAATATATTGGATAAAATTATTACTAATGCACTTATTCTAAAAGCTGTACTATATTCTTTCTGATGACCACTTGCAACTAAATTTTGAATACCAAGAAAATTGTTAAGTATACTTAGAAAGAACCAACAGACTAAAGGAATCATAAGTAAAGAGTATGTTGAATACTGCTCTCCATATACTAAACTAACTATTAAATTAGAAAATAATATTAATAAAAAACTAATTACAGCAACAATGGGAATAACAATTTTTGAAATTTTCCACACACTTCTAATTCCATTTTCGAAAGAAATTGAAAATTGTTGGCTCACCCGAGGGAAAATTGCTTGACTAATCGGCGTAAAAAACATAATCATCATATAAGGAATTTTTTGAATTGCTGAATATACTCCAATTGTACTGTTGCTACTATTAGAGAAACCGAGTACCGTAATTCCAATTCCACTAAATATTACTGACATAGCAGAGGTTGTAAATGTATGCCATCCCTCTCTAAGTTCAATAAAAATATCATTTATAGTAATCCTCGTAAATCTAATTTTTAATTTATACCTTGTGATTAGTGCACTAAAGACACCATTTAATAAGGATGTAACTGCATAAAGTGCACTGTATAAATAAACCTGATTAGAGTTTTTTATTAACGCGAAAATCAAAATTAAGGATATAATCCTCGATACTACATTTATAATAGTAATAAATTTCATAACCTGTAATCCCTGGAATAGCCATATTTGTTGTATTGCAGTTCCAATTACCATGGTATATAAAATTAAAATAGTAAAAAATTGTTTTTTGTCTAAATTAAGTACCAGAGAAATAGAAACCATTACTATAAAAGAAATCAAACATAGTAATATTTTTGTGATTGTAATGCTAGTAAAAATTTTGGACTGTTCTTCTCTTTGTGAAGTTAATGCTATTTTTCTTGAACCAGACAAATTGAATCCATACTCGACAATTACTTGAAAATAAGTTACAAAAGTTAATGAAAACGAAAAAACACCAAACTGCGAGCTACCCAAAACCCTAGTTACATATGGTAATGTTAGCAAAGGTATTAAAGTATTGAAAAGCTGTAATACATAAAGCCAAACACCATTTATAAAAATTTTATTTTTTAGTAATGAACTGATGTTAGAAATCATTTTAACCTCTCTATTTTTTAAAAACTTTATAAATTCAAATAGAATTTAAACATCAACTAATAGTTGTAAATAGTCTTTTAGTATAAAGTAAAAAACGTATAGGATAAAAGTTATACAAATAACAAATCCTCTCAAATTAACAACAGAGAATTGTTTCGAATGGAAAAGTATGAAAAATAAGATGACATTTCCAAGCTTCTTCATTAGAAATACTACCTATTAAAGTCATTTAATTGGCTAAAGAAGAATAGAATGAATTATTTTAACTTACAACTCCACACGAATTAAGAACCATACAGACCTAATTTTAATACAAAAATAATTTAGCAGTATACTAAAGGACATTCAGGCATTTAAATGAAACAAGAAGGAACCTGTATCATCGTTCGAATCTTCCGCCAACATATTTGATTTGAAAATTAAACACTGAAAAACAAGAACGGTCTCAACAACGTACCAGTTCAGTATAATACTTAAATACTACTTAATGATTAAAGCGAGTTTTCTTATTATACAAGAAGTATATTTATGATCTTCAGCTTAATTACATCTCACAAAAAGAGAAGCAGCACGATGCCAACTGTAAGAGAAAACCAATTACATTGATTAAACTTATTAGTTTATACTTTAAAATAGTAAAATTTTATTTAAAGTCCGGCACGTTTAGTATAAAGGTATTTAACCAGTTTCTTACTTATTAAGAAACTGGTTAAATACCATTTCATTATACTAGATGATGAAACATATCCCCTGCACGTTGTCTATACCCTACTTTTAACTATTTACACTCCTTTTAGCCCATGATGAAAAAGCACTTAGAGGGGCTAAAATAATATATGCCATCAAGGCATCCATACTTTGAGTTAGAAGTCCAACAATTAGTAATAAATAAAGGGCCTTTCTAGGAACACTTTTAGACCTATCTGCCCAACGGCAAGCAAATATTAAAATAAAAACTGTAACTACAATACCAAGAAAAACGCCGAAATTTGCAACGCTCATTTCATATAAAGAGGGAGTCATACCTCCAGGTATATCTAGTTCTGATGACGTTCCATATAATTCTGAAGTTAAATACCTATAATGTGGATAGGGTTTTGAAGGCCATATAGTTCTAGGTACCAACATAAATATAGTTGAAATAAAAGTTTCTCCTCTATAGTCCAATATTGGCTCATCTACTATAAGTTCTCTATATAAAACAAATTTTGTAACGTCATCTCTACCAAAATCTATCCTATATGACATGTACATTGAATCAAAAGAGCTTGTTGCTACAGGTTTAATATACAGTGAGTATATAGAATTAAATATCAACAAAGCTAAAACTACGAATATAAATACTCCCTTAATTGGTATTCTTTTATATTTCACTCTTATGCTGTTTAGCAAGAAAAACAAAAACATAACTAATATTGTAACAACAATATATCTCTTACCATCTATCCACATTATTGAAAATGCATATAAAAAGAGGATTAAATAGTCACCTCTTTTTACTTTTTTACAAAAAAACAGACAGCAAAATGCAAACATACTTATAAAAACTAAAACTGTATTTAACTGATAAAATGAACTAGTTAAACCACGAGTATTATATGTTCCGTAAATAAAATACTTTGTTAAATTACCGGTAATTAAAATATGCATATAAGGCAAAAGTATTACCAAGGGCAATACTTTGTTATTGAATATAATCGAGTTATTGCGACTATATATATTAGTTTCCTTTACATTATGCCTTTTTATATATATGTAAAGGCAAAAAATTGAAATTAATATATATATCGAATAAACTAGTCTAACTAAATCATTACCTAGTGCCAACTCAAAGTTAAAGTACCATGAAGTATATTTAGGTACCCCTATAGTATGATCCAAAAGAACCGGAAGACAATTAAAAATATATATGACAATCATTACATAATCTGCTATTGTATTAGATTTATAACTGAGTATCCTATTTAAAGATTTAAAGAAAAGTGTAGAAGAAATAACAATGAGAATCCAATCCATTATATTTGCCATTTTGCACAACCTTAATTTTAACTATTAACACTTAGTAATATTTCGTTCATATTAGATACATTATCTGTACTTTCAAAAAACCTTTCAGCATTGTATTTATACCTTTCATAATCATTTTCAATTTTTTTTAAAGCATCAATTATAGATTTTTTATCTGAAAAGTTTACACATTCACCAGCTAAAGATGCTCCAATTGTACTTGTTAATCCAGGTACATTACTTCCTAAAACAGGGATACCAAAACCAGTATATTCATAAATCTTATTAGGTGCACAAAATAAATTATTCAGTGAGGAGTCATCGTAATTTGCTACTCCTATTTGTGCATAACTAGTAATTTGTAGATGTAAAGGAGCTGGAAAATACCCTAAATAAATAGAATTACTATAGATTTCCTTTACTTTTTTTGCTCCATCATAAAATGATTTCCCCATTAAAACAAGCGTATAGTCAGATTTCATTTCATCTAGCGCTTCTGCTAATACAGCTAAATCTCTGTCAGCAGCAATTATTCCCTGATATAAAATGACCTTCTTATCACGTATTTTTGATATTGCTGCTTCCAACTCTAATGTAGTTGGTGTTTGTTTTAATACCCTGGGATGGGAATAAGGCTTATTAGGTAATACATATGGCTGTTGTTTTAAATTCCACCATGTTTTCATTATTTTTGCCCTAGTTTCTTCACAAGCAATAACAGCAGAAGCATTTCCAATTATCCTTTTTAATCCAAATCGATAAAAAGGATATTTATCATATAATTCTAGTATACTTAGAATATAAGACATCTTTTTGTATTTACCTTTGAGTGCTATGGCACCATCCGCAGTTCCTAACCATAGAATTGTATTTTCATCTTTGTGTTTTTTTATTATCTCCCAAGCTTTATACCTAAATTTCAGATAGCTACTAACTTTTCCTAGATAGCGAAATGGGATTCGCTTATTCCCAACTACAATACATTTAATTTTTCTCTTTTTCAATTCATTTAATAAATGTTGGTCGCACTCCCCACAAACAACGGTGACATCTACGCCGAAATCATTTAGTAGTAATATTTGAGAAACACATGGTGGATACATATGTAGAGCCTCTTTTACTACATATATTACTTTTTTATAATTCATTACTAATTCCACCCTTAAAATCTAAAATAAACTCTTGATAGAAAGTTTTCCGTTTAATATCCAGCTTATCGTAATCATATTCCTTTGCTTTTTCAAAACTTCGTATAGCCTCTTTGTACATTGATTTTTTATCCATTTTCTTCAGCTTTTCACATATTTCTTTGACCGACCCATTAGAAAATATAAACTGTTCATTTAGCAGTTCGGGTATGCCCCCAGTAGTGGATCCAATAGATGGACAGCCTCTGCTCATTGCTTCTACTAATGCTCTTGGCAATCCTTCCTGTTTACTTGGTTGAATATATATATCTATGTTATCTAGATATTCAAACACTTTTTTATGTGACATTGAACCTAAGAGTTTGACTTTATCAGATACCCCGTGTTTCTTTGCAATTGATTTTAAAAAACTATTGTCTCCCCCGCCAACAATATGGTATTCAAAGTTGTATCCTTGTTTATTAAGAAGTGAAATAGCTTCAATAACATATTGTTGTCCTTTATATTTTACATTAACAGCAGCTGTTGTTCCCAAAATAATTGGATTACTTTTACTAACATTATTAATTTTCTTTAATCGTTTTTCCAAAATGTTATGATTTAATTGTGGTAATGCTACATCAGAACAACCCATATTTATTCCTCTAGTAGGATACCTTCTTTGTAAAAATTCATTTGTTACATATATAACATTAGGTGCATTTTTAACATGATTTCTAGTTGCCAGAAACATATAAGGAGCAATAATTTTACCTTTAAAGCTATGATTCCAATAAGCATCCCATGGGCATGCCACTACTTCTATTAGATATGATTTTTTACTCTTTTTAGAAAGTGAAATAGCTAATGACCCTATCGAACTAGGTAACCTCGCAATCAATGAATCACAACTTTCAATTTCCTTTTCAATAATTTTTTTAGCTTCAAAAAACTTTGAATAACTTTTAATAGATTTAAAATTTGGTATCTCTACAAATTTAACTCTTTCAGTTGAAGCTAGTGTTAGTTTATCATCTAAAATGTCTATTTCTTTGTGTCTACTAATTACAGTGACTTCCTCGAAAACCTCAGTATATCGCTCTAACACTTCTTTAGAGAGGCCACCTGTACTGTAAAAATTGTCTTTATATTTATAAAATATATGGTCATGAGCAAATAACAGCTTCATAGTTTATTCCTTCCCATAATTTTTTTTGCAGGAACGCCACCAACAATTGTATTACTCTTTACTTCTTTTTTAACAACTGCTCCTGCAGCAATGATGCTACCAGAACGAATTATGCTGCCTCCCAATACTCTACTCCCTGCTCCTATCCAAACGTTATTTTCAATAATAGTCTCTTTGAATTCACAACCTTGGTCTTTAATGTTTTTTTCTAAATCTGAATATATATGTTCTTCAGACAGAATTGTACTGTTATGTGCTATAGAAACATCGTCACCTATTTTAATTCCTCCGGAGGCATCAATATAACAAAGTGGATGAATGCTAACATTATCTCCCACTTCTAAATTATGAATTCGGTGTAAATAAACATTTGAAAAAATCGCAACGTTTTCCCCGCAGCTTTTAGCACAGTTTTTTAGACAAATATATCTGATTAACATAGCTATATAATTATCATGGCTCCTTGTTAGTTTCAGTAACCTTAAGTAAAAAACCGGAGGCAAAATTTTTGATACTTTAACCAAAAGATTTATCAATAAAGTATATTTTTTTATTATTTCTCTTTTTCTTGTCATGAGAAACTCCTTTAATTTGAACCTATCAAATTTAATATATCGCTTCTATCTCATTCATATAAGCATTTACAACAATATCCCTGCTAAATTCCCTTTCAACTTTCATTCTACCCGCTACCCCCATTTGCTTTTTTGTTTCATAATCTAAATTAATAAATCTTTCTATTTTTTCAATAAGATCTCTACTATTCTCCTGCTCTACAATATATCCATTGATTGTATCATCTACAATCTCTCGACATCCGCTTCTATTTGTGGTAATAACCGGTCTCCCAGAAGCAGCACTTTCTAAAAGTACATTTGACATTCCTTCGGGATAATACGTAGGATGAATTGTACAGTGAGAGAACTTGTGAAACTCTCTAACATCATTTTGCATTCCATGATATTGAATAATGCCACTATCCTGCATTTCTTTTAACTTACTTTCGTAAGACCCTTCACAAAAACCTAAGATATGAAAAGCTGTGTTTGGATGCCTTTCTTTGATATATTTAGCGGCATCTAAATACTGATCAATACCTTTTTCTTTCATTACACGAGCAATGAATAAAAAATTTACCATTGTATCTGATGGATAATCTAATAGAGAGTAATGATTAAGGTTAACTCCAGATCCTGGTATTAATCTATGATTGTCCCTAACAATCTTTTGGTTTATAAAAAACTTTCTATTTTCCTCATTCTGGAAAAAAACAAAATTCACTTCTTTTAAAGCTAACTTGTATAAAAACAAAGTAACCTTTTGCAATAATCCACCATTTTCAACTGCGGTTCCCAGTCCCGTAATGTTAGCTATATAAGGAACACCACTCATTTTACAAGCCAGACCACCATAAACATTAGGTTTTATTGTATACGTTAAAACCACATCAGGTTTAACTTCCTTAATAATTTTTTTGTAATTCATCAACAGCTTTAAATCAGTTATTGGATTCGTGCCTCGTCTACTAATCGGTGTATCAATAAATTTACACCCTAGCTCTTCTAACCGAGGTATAAATTCACCATAAGGAAGTGATACGTAAACTTTATACTCTTTAACTAGTTCTTGTATAAGTTCTTTTCTAAATTTATATAAACCAACATCATTATTTGCTAATATTAGAACTTTTTTCATTCTATAATCTCCTAGACGGAACCCCAACGTAGGTTCCTAATTCAGTTATATCTTTAACCACAACAGCACCGGCACCAATTTTACAGCTACTAGTGATGTTAACATTGTTGCTCACTACACTACCAATACCTAACCAAGTACCTCGTCCAACTTTCACCGTACCAGCTAAATGTGCCCCTGGTGATATATGCACATAATCTCCAATTACATTGTCATGATCTATTGTAGAACCTGTATTAATAATGCATCCTTTCCCAATTGTAGTGCAGCAGTTAATCACAACTCCGGCCATGACTACGGTACCTGATGCCAACTCAACTTGTTCTCCAATAACAGCACTAGGATGGGTTAAGGTAGGTATGCTTGCCCCTTCAGTTTCAAGCTTCTTCTGGATTTTTTCTCGTATAGCATTATTACCAATACCTACAAAAAAGTCACAATCCTCTATATACTTAAAGACATCCGCTGATTTACCGATTACTTCTATTCCCATTGATGACTTAACACTTTCGTCATCATCTAAAAAGGCAATGCTCTGCCATTTATTTATTTTTAAGGCAATATCAGCAACAACTTTCCCGTGACCACTAGCACCTATTATAAGAAGCTTGTTCTTCATAGCTCTACTCTTCCTTTTTTGTTTCCTCTAAATGGTTCCATAGTTGCAGCGGTATCTGAGTTAATGCCTTCCCTAACAAAAACTTTTTTAATAGTTAGAAGAATAATCTTCCAATCTCCGATGAAGCTTACATTATCTACATACTCTACATCAAGATTAAATTTCTCTTCCCAACTAATAGCATTCCTACCACTTACCTGCGCTAAACCAGACAATCCGGGTCTAACCTTATGACGACGCTTTTGATGTTCATTGTATAATGATAGGTACTGAACCAGTAAAGGTCTAGGTCCTATGATCGACATATCGCCTTTAAGAATATTGAAAAGTTCAGGAAGCTCATCAAGAGATGTAGAACGTAAGAACCTTCCAAATTTCGTAAGCCTTACACTATCAGGAAGTAGTTCTCCATTCTCATCTCTTTCATCCGTCATCGTCCTAAACTTATACATCATAAAAATCTTCTCATTAAGACCAGGTCTTTTCTGTTTAAAAAGTACCGGACTGCCTAGCTTAACTCTTACAAGGATAGCAACTACCAAAAATACTGGGCTGAGAACCATAATAGCGATCAAAGATAGTATAAAATCCATCGACCTTTTTACGAACCTTCTATAGATGCCACCTTTAGAATTTTTCATTACGCTAACCACAACCCTTTAATAATCTTTACACCCCTAGCCAAATCCTCATCCGTCATCTTCGTATCACTTGGCAAACAAACACCGTTTTCAAACAGTTTTTCCGATACATCCGTACCAACAAAGTCATACTTCTCAAAGAATGGTTGCATATGCATTGGCTTCCAGATTGGTCTGGATTCAATGTTTTCTTTTTCAAGAGCTACCATAATATCAATTGGTCGAACCTTACCGTTTAAAGTCATTGAGCTTAACCAATAATTTGGTTCATTCCAGTCATTGCTAGGCATGAACTGAATACCTTCAAGATCCCCTAGTTCTCTCTTATAAAACTCAAAGATGTATCTTTTCTTCTGAACTCTCTGATCTAATACTTTAAGTTGCCCTCTACCGATTCCAGCAACTACATTGCTCATACGGTAATTGAATCCTAATTCGCTATGTTGATAGTGTCTTGCTTGATCTCTACTTTGAGTAGCCCAAAATCTTACCTTCGCAACCCGCTCTTCATTATCAGAAACAAGCATGCCGCCACCAGAAGTAGTAATGATTTTGTTTCCATTAAAAGAGAAGATGCCATAATCACCAAAGGTCCCAGTATGCCTACCTTTGTAGTAAGTTCCCAGAGACTCGGCAGCGTCTTCTATTAAAACAACATTATGTTTCTTACAAAGTTCAACTATTCTATCCATATCCGCAGAAAGACCATAAAGGTGAACTACTATTACTGCCTTTACATTTGGATATTTCTCAAAAGCTGCTTCCAATGCTTTAGGACACATATTCCAAGTTTCATAATCACTATCTATAAAAACAGGAATGGCATTTTGATAGATAATAGGATTTGCTGTAGCTGAGAACGTCAGTGTTTGACAAAAAACAATATCCCCTTCTCCTACTCCTGATGCTTTAAGAGCCATATGAAGCGCAGCTGTTCCAGAAGATAATGCCGCAGCAGCTTTAGAACCAACCTTCGTAGCCAGTTCTTTTTCAAATCCATTCACATTTTCCCCAAGAGGTGCAATCCAATTCGTATCAAAAGCTTCCTTAACATATTGCATTTCATAACCCTCATCGCTCATATGTGGCGATGAAAGGAATATTCTTTCTCCCATTTTCAAAGACTTCCTTCCTTTATTAATTCTGAAATAAATTCTGTTTCAATTTAAATACATAATCAAAATAGGTCGTGATCATATCAGTTCCCATTCTTCAACTTTTTACCGCAACTTTATTATTTGCAAACCCTAATAAAGTCTCTCTTATGCTCTCTTGACTCATCTGCTCAAAATTATCTATAAACTGCTGAATAATATCCAGTTCCATCAAAACAGCTTTTCCTATATGAATTTTCGGGAATACTTGCTCCGGATGCACTTCATTCTCATTTAGTAGCTCTTCATACATCTTCTCGCCCGGCCTCAAGCCGCTAAAATCAATCCCGATTTCTTCAACAGAATAACCTGACAGTTGAATTAGGTTTTTTGCTAAGTCTACAATCTTAACTGGTTCTCCCATATCTAACACAAAAATCTCGCCGCCTTTAGCTAACGTACCCGCTTGGATCACAAGTCTTGACGCTTCTGGGATGGTCATAAAGTAGCGGGTAATCTCCGGATGTGTAACCGTCACAGGGCCACCTTTTTTGATTTGTCTTTTAAATAGTGGGATTACACTTCCTCTGCTTCCGAGTACGTTTCCGAACCGAACTGCCACGAATCGTGTTTTACTTACCGTAGCCATATGTTGGACAACCATTTCTGCAACACGTTTTGTCGCCCCCATTACGTTTGTTGGATTTACCGCTTTATCTGTAGAAACCATAACAAACGTATTTACTTTAAACGTATCAGCTGCTTCTGCTACATTTTTCGTACCAATAATATTATTCTTCACAGCTTCCTCTGGATTACGCTCCATTAAAGGAACATGTTTATGAGCTGCTGCATGGTATACAATAAATGGCTGATGCTTTTTCATTACTTCAAATATTTTATTCCGATCTTGTACATCAGCAATTTCTGTCGTAATTTCAGCTGCATCTTTATAACTTGTGCGCAATTCCATTTCAATATGATAAATGCTATTTTCACCATGTCCCAAGAGAACAATTTTTGCTGGTTTATACTTCATAACTTGACGACAAATTTCAGAACCAATGGATCCACCAGCACCTGTTACTAAAATTGTCTTACCTGTAATCTTTTCTCCAATGCCTGCATCGTCTAGCTGAACTGGTTCTCTTCCTAACAAGTCTTCTACTTGTACATCACGAAACTCATTTACAGAGACTTTACCATCTAAAAGATCTTCTAGCATCGGCACAATCTGCGTTTTTGCTTTTGTTTTTGTACATGTTTCAAAAATCTTATTTACTTGTTTTCTATTTAAAGAAGGAATAGCAATAATAATATGTTCAATTTTATATTGCTCTACAACTCTTTCAATATCCTTTGTTGAACCTACAACCGGTACATTATAAATTTCTAATCGCTGTTTATTTCTATCATCATCTACAAATGCGACTGGGTATAAATCAGCTTCTTTATTTTGTTGTAACTGTCTTACAACCATTGTTCCTGCTGAACCCGCTCCAACAATAAGTGTTCGTGTTTTATTTATATTGCTTGTATTCTTTGCCATATATGTATCACGAAACATACGCCAAACAAAGCGTGAACCACCAATTAACAACAGATGAAGCATCCATGCCATTGCCAAAATACGAACATAAATATCTTGATTAATAATTTCTTGTACAATTGCTGTTACTATAATCGAAAAGGTAACCGCTTTAAATATGTTTTTTAATTCTCCAATGCTCGCATACTCCCAAGCCTTACTATATAACTTATAAATAGATGCAAAAATATGATGGCTACAAAGTAATGTAATCGAACTAATAATTAATGTAATCGGAACATCGCCGCTTAATGCATTCGGATGTATAAACCAATAACTTAAGTACACGGCAGTTAACACAATAAATGAATCTAAGAAAATTAATAATGAAAGCCGTTTTGGATAACTCAATATACATGTTCCTTTCTTTATCTTATTTTTAAATAAAAATTTTTCCTCTTCATTTTAAAGAAGCTACAGCTAAATTATTTATTTTCCCTATGTTACACACATATACTGGCAGCACAAAATACTATTCTTTTTATATATGTACAGTCTCTTTCTGCACTAATCCATTCATATATTTCATCAGTTCATCTCGTAATTCCTCATGCTGAAGTGCCATTTCGATCGTTGTTTTAATAAACCCAAACTTCTCCCCAACGTCATAACGTGTTCCTTCAAAATCATACGCAAACACTCGTTGAATTTCATTTAAACGCTGAATTGCATCTGTTAACTGAATTTCTCCGCCCGCACCTGTTTGCTGGTCTTCTAGGAACATAAAGATTTCTGGTGTTAAGACGTAACGTCCCATAATTGCTAAGTTCGATGGTGCTGTTCCTTGTGCTGGTTTTTCGACAAATTGACGCACTTGATAACGGCGGCCATTTTGCTCGGCTGGATCGATAATGCCATAGCGGTGTGTTTCATTGTCTGGTACTGTTTGCACCCCAATGACAGAAGCTTTTGTTGCTTCATATTCATTCATTAATTGACGTAAGCACGGTGTTTCCGCTTGAACAATGTCATCTCCAAGTAATACGGCAAATGGTTCGTTTCCAATAAACTTGCGCGCGCACCATACTGCGTGTCCTAATCCTTTTGGTTCTTTTTGTCTTATGTAGTGAATGTTAATTTTGGAAGATGCTTGTACTTTTTCAAGTATGCCATACTTCCCTTTTTCTAATAAGTTTTGTTCTAGTTCAAAGGAGTGGTCAAAGTGATCTTCAATCGCACGTTTTCCTTTTCCTGTTACGATAATAATATCTTCAATCCCTGATTCAATTGCTTCTTCTACGATGTACTGAATTGTCGGTTTGTCGACAATTGGTAACATTTCTTTTGGCATTGCCTTCGTCGCTGGTAAAAATCTTGTTCCAAGTCCAGCTGCTGGAATAATTGCTTTTTTTACTTGTTTCATTGTCAGTCCCCCTAAATATATTTTATTGATATGTATATTTATAAATATATTTAAATAATAAAAACCCTAGCTATAGCGTCCTTATGCACAACTCTATAGCTAGAGTTTCTAAAATAATTTTGGGCATCTAACCCATCCTCACGCCATGCTCCTGACGACACGCGTCTAAGGTAGGTTGAAATGAAATTTCTACCCACAGCAAGGCCGAGTGCCTCCATTGATAACGGTTAGGAGACATTACCATATACGTATTAAAAGATACCAAATATTTTCTTACGGCGAATTTGTTCTGGATCTTCTTTATAAACACTTTTTCCGCTTATTAATAGATATGGATTTTCTTTAAAATCCATAAGTATGTTAGTACCAAATTCTTTTTCAATGACATCATAACCAGCTTGTAAGTGAAATCCGCGTGTTGTTGTGTTATGTGCATCAGATGCAATCATATGCGTTAAATTATGTTCGATGAGTTGCAGTGAGAACTTTTTAATTTTTTTGCCGAAGTTGCCAAGTAAACTGCCTGCTGTTACTTGGGTAAGTGCTCCTTTGCTAACAAAGTTGTATAGCTTATCAGGGTGCTCGATTAACTCTGCATTACGCTCTGGGTGAACGATAATTGGGATTAATCCCTTTACTCGTAATTCGTACAGCATTTGCTCTGCATAGCGCGGTACATGATTAGACGAGAATTCGATGAGTATGTATGTACTTGCTTCGTTTAATGTGACGATTTTGTTCGCTTCATAGTCTGTTAGTAAGTCACCGTATAATCGAACTTCTTGACCTGGTAAAACCTTCAAATTTATATCGTTTTCTTTCAATAAGCTATTTAATTGCTTTACCTGGTGAAGAATATCTGTACGCTCATTGACATACCTTCCATTTTGATGATGGGGAGTTGCTACAATTGTATGTATTCCTTCCGCTACTGCTGCTTTAGCCATTGCTATGCTATCTGTTATTGTTTGTGCCCCGTCATCAACACCAGGTAAAATATGACAATGTAAGTCAATCACGTTTTCCACCCTTTCTATACATATACGCTTAATAAGAGAGCCAGGTGTGCGTATTCCACACACCTCTTCTCTTTAATTTGTGCCGTAATAGTAATATAAGCTTTGCTCACGTTCACGGTCGTTCAGAACAGCACCCAATAATTTACCTTTTGCTGCTTCTAGTAACCTTTTTGCTTTTAATGCTGCTTCTTTTTCCGTGTGCGCGCTGCGTACAACAAGCAGAGATGCATCACATTGATTTGCCATAATTTGTGCATCTGATACTGGCAAAATCGGCGGTAAATCAAAGATGACTAAATCATACATGCTGTAAGCTTGTCCGAGAAATTCTTTCATGGCCTTAGAACCAAGCAGCTCTGCTGGGTTTGGCGGAATCGGTCCGCACGGAAGAAAATATAGATTTTCAACATTCGTTGTTTGCACACATTTTTCAAATCTTTCACCATGTGTCAAAATGTTTGTTAAACCAAAAATATTATCGACTTGGAACATTTGGTGCAGAGCTGGTTTCCGTAAGTCTGCATCGACAAGTAGCACTCTCTTTCCTTGCTGGGCAAATACAACAGCGATGTTCCCTACTGTTGTTGTTTTTCCTTCGCTTGGGCTTGGAGATGTTACCATTAGAGAATGAATATTCGTATCTATCGCCGCAAATTCAATATTTGTACGAATGTTACGAAATTGTTCTGCCACCGGAGACTTCGGCTGGTTATATGCAATTAATTGACGACGTTGACGATGGTTGTTATTTTTCTGGAATAAACCTTTAAGAGCCAATTGTATGCCCCCCTACTCTCTTCGCTGATGATGCATGTGTTTTGGATCCTTTTTCTCCTTCATCCATCCGCGCTACAACCCCTAATACAGGTAAACCAAGTAACGCTTCGATATCTTCTTCTTTTTTCACTGTGTTGTCTAAGTATTCTAGTAAGAATGCAAGACCGATAGAAGCCATCAATCCAACAACAAATGCCATTGCAATGTTTAACACTGGTTGTGGTTTAATTGGTGATTGATGTTCAACTATTTCTGCTTTTGAAAGAACGGTTACGTTATCTACGTTCATAATCTTCGCAACTTCACCTTTAAACACTTCTGCTGTTGTGTTTGCAATATCACGCGCTAACTTTGGATCTTTATCTTTGACAGTTATTGAAATAACTTGGGAATCCTTCTCATTTGCAACATCAATCTTCCCCGTTAAAGCTTGTGTTGTCATGTCTAAATTCAGTTTTTCTTTTACTTGATCTAAAACAACTGGACTTTTAATAATTACTTTATATGTATTTGTTAATTGAATATTGCTTTGAACTTCACCAGCTTGAAATGCGGCCCCTTCTTGTTTCTTTTGGTTAACAAGAACTTGCGTAGAAGTTTGATAGATTGGTGTTATAAAGAAAAAACTTACAACTGCACTAATAATAGCGGCACCAAATGTAATTGAAAGGATCATTGCTAGGCGTTTTCGTAAAATTTGAAATAACTCTTTTAAACTAATCGTTTCCTCCATAACTTCCTCCAGCTTTCAGTTTATTACATGAAAAATAAATTATAGTACAATCATATACCATCATTAATACAGAAGTGTTAATTTTTCATGTCATTTTAATATAAATATGTTAATTTTTTATGCCCTTCTCATAAGACCAACACATACAATTCTACATAAAACCATTAAAATTTACAACATTCTCCACAAAATTTCCACAAAATCCCTTTTTCCGCAAAAACTATTACTCGCGAAACATTGAATAGATAGAGAAAACCTATGATTTTTCTCTCATAGGTTTTCTCTATTAATAGTATCCGTATTGATCCGTCTGTTGCTTTTTGTCATTCAAAACAACTCCTAGCAATTTACCAGAAGCGTTATCTAATAGTTGTTTCGCTTTCACGATTTGGGCTTTTTCTGTCACTTCGCTGCGTACAACTAAAATAATCCCGTCGCATCGATTCGCTACAACTTGTGCGTCTGTTACAGCGAGCACAGGCGGTGAATCAATTAACACGATATCAAATGCTGCATATGCCTGCTCTAGCATTTCTCCCATCATACGAAAGGTTAATAATTCTGCCGGGTTTGGAGGAATGGGACCTGATGGCAAGAACGACACGTTTTCTATTTCTGTTTTATGTACACACCGCTCAAACGAAGCTTGTCCAGATAGAACATTCGTTAAGCCAAATTGATTGTGAATATGAAACATCTCATGCAGCTTTGGCTTTCTCATATCTGCATCAATTACTAACACTTGTTTCCCTTGTTGTCCGAATACGACTGCTAAATTGGCAATTGTCGTTGTTTTTCCCTCTCCTGTACAAGACGAAGTCACAACAATAGAACGTACGTCACTATCTACCGCTGTAAATTGAATATTTGTACGAATATTCCGGTACTGCTCGGCAATTTGCGATTTTGGTTCATGATGTGCTACTAATTTTCGTTTTGTCTGTCTCTGTTTACCGAACACAACAAATCTCTCCTTTTTTTATGTACAACACATATATGGCACCCCTCAATCCGTTCTTTTTTAAAGAACAGATTACACTCATTATTATTAATATATTATGTTTTTTTTATATATAAATTAAAAAAACAAAGAAAAAGATGCTTATCATATAGATCGGTTGTTCATTATACCGAATAAATCGTATAAATTATACCTATCTTTAGTAGAATTTTCAATGCACAAAAAATTTCATTCCCTAGCATGGGAACATGAAGAATCTATATAATCTCTCTATTAATAGTATCCATATTTATTTTTCAATTCTTCTTTCGCATTTAAGATCACACCTAATAATTTTCCTGAGGTATGCTCAAGCAGCTGCTTTGCTTTCACAGCTTTCTCTTTTTATATGATAATATCTCTTTTGGTAATTAATAAGATATACAAATCATACATAAAACACATTTGTTTGACAATATGTTTATTTTGTTTTTTCTGTCTATTATGTATGTTGTTAAGAAAGCGGATCAAGGTGTTATGTACAGCGGGTTTTATTACACAAACTATTCTTACTCAAAAATATACATGTAGTGAAATTTCTTCGTAAAGTGAAACTTCCATCAGTGGGGGGCTTCTTTCCCCACTGATGGTTAGTTGAACCAATCGGGCTTTTACGGGCAGTTATCCCCCACCTATCCTTCTTCGATTTTCTCTGAATCTTAAGGTGGAGGTCTTACTGCCCGTTAATGCGGGATAAAAGAGAACACTCGACAGAGTGTTCTTTTTAAAATTATTCCTTCTTATCTCCAAGCGCAAATGTAATTTCCGCTTCACAAGCAACCTCACCGTTTACTGTTGCGACTGCTTTCCCTTTACCAATCGGACCACGTACGCGCGTCATTTCTACTTCTAAACGAAGTTGATCGCCCGGACGTACTTGTCTTTTGAAACGGCAGTTGTCAATGCCCGCAAAGAAAGCAAGGCGGCCGCGGTTTTCTTCTTTCTTTAAAACAGCAATTGCTCCGACTTGTGCAAGTGCCTCAACAATTAATACTCCAGGCATTACTGCGTAGTCAGGGAAATGGCCGTTAAAGTATTCTTCATTTGCCGATACGTTTTTAATACCAACCGCACGTTTTCCTTCTTCTACTTCAAGAACTTGATCAACAAGTAGAAATGGATAACGATGCGGGATAATTTCTTTAATTTGCTCTATGTTCAACATATGTATATCGCTCCTTTTTTAGAAATTAGTCTTAGTACTTGGTTATATATTATTATCCCACTTTATTCATTATTTGTCATTATTAAAAAAAACGAAGCAGTCTTTCCTGCTTCGTATCGCTTCAAAAAAATGCATACACTCTTTCTTTCCTACAAACTTTGGTATAACAGAAATAAATACAGTTGACACGGAGGTAGAAAAGAGTGCATGCCCAAGTTAGGGGAAGGCAATATGCCTGAAGGCATATTGCCTCATGTGTCGTATTCGGCTTCATTATAGTATAACCATTTCTAATATGAAAAACGGCAAATTCGCTAAAATATATCAGTAAAGGTTTATTTTTCTCTATTTTCCTTTATATTTCTACATTTTTCGCAAAAACTATATATTTTTAAAGATAAATATAAAAAAAGAACATTAGGCAATATACCTAATGTTCTTTCTTACTTACAGTAAAGCGCGGCGTGGTAATTTGTCGATGTTCTCAAGCATGATACCTGTTCCAACTGCTACACAGTGCATTGGATTTTCCGCGATCAATACAGGTACTTTTAATTCTTCTGCAAGAAGCATGTCAATGCCGTGCAGTAGTGCTCCGCCGCCCGTTAAAATAACGCCGCGGTCGATAATATCAGCAGATAATTCAGGCGGTGTACGTTCTAATACACCTTTTGCAGCTTGTACAATAACAGCTGCGTTTTCTTTCAATGCCTCTGTGATTTCTTCAGAGCATACTGAAATTGTGCGAGGCAGACCTGTTACCATGTCACGGCCGCGAATTTCAAGTTCTTCACTGCGTGCACCTGGGAATACTGTACCTGCTTTAATTTTAATATCTTCTGCTGTACGTTCCCCGATTAATAGCTTATACTTACGTTTAATATAGTGTAAGATCTCCATATCAAACTTATCGCCCGCCATTTTAATGGAAGAGGAGGTAACGATATCGCCCATAGAAAGTACTGCAATATCCGTTGTACCTCCGCCAATATCTACAACCATATTTCCGCTTGGTTGGAAGATTTCCATACCAGCACCAACAGCAGCTACTTTTGGTTCTTCTTCTAAGTATACTTTCTTACCGCCAGATCTCTCAGCAGCTTCACGAATAGCTTTTTGTTCTACAGATGTGATGTTTGTTGGACAGCAAATTAAAATGCGAGGTTTTGATAAGAAGCCTTTTACGTCTAGTTTGTTGATGAAATGTTTTAACATCGCTTCTGTAATTTCGAAATCAGCAATTACACCATCTTTTAGCGGACGAATCGCTACAATGTTTCCAGGTGTACGCCCTACCATGCGTCTTGCTTCTTCACCTACCGCTAATACTTTTCCCGTATTGCGGTCAATCGCCACAACAGACGGTTCATTTAATACAATCCCTTTACCTTTTACATGAATCAATACGTTGGCCGTGCCAAGGTCAATTCCGATATCTCTCGCAAACATTCCTGTGTTTTCCTCCTCAATATATAAATCAGGCTTAACCCGAATACTTTACACCTAATTTCTAATTTTAGCATATTCTTTGTAGAAACGTAATATTGAAGAAATAGATTCTACCGAATTTTTTTACCTTTCATTAGGAATGTTTGCCTGATTGTCAGATTATTGACGCACGATTTTTTCTGTGTCCTCTTTTTGATACTTTTGCTTCGTTGCTTCGCCGCCGCGGAGGTGACGAATTGACTTATGATAATCAAGAATTTCCTTCACTTCATTTGCGAGCTCTGGATTAATTTCTGGTAAGCGTTCTGTTAAATCTTTATGCACAGTACTTTTTGATACACCAAATTCCTTTGCAATCACACGAACTGTTTTTCTTGTCTCCACGATATACTTGCCAATCTTGATTGTTCTCTCTTTGATGTAATCGTGCACACCACTCGCCTCCCTAAATTGGATGTGAGAAGGGTGAAATGAGACTCGCTGCATATGACTAGGCTGTACGTTCGAATGCTGTTTGTAAGCGTTATACTTCCTGGGATTTATAATAAAATGATCCACGATTTCTCACCTCAAACACTCTCTTTGCTTTGGTTTATACCATTCTATTGCCCGCATTGTATTTATATGCTACAAGTTCTGTATTTTTGCGGACTAAAGTGACAAAAATTACATTTTTGGCAAAAAAAACGTAAATACAACCCGTTTTCATACACATAAAATCAAGGGGCATGTTTCAATCCTCTCATTAACTCCAAGAACTCTCTAATTCCCCAAAGTTTTAATTCACTATTTACCACCTATTAATGTTAAATAAAAAAGACTGACTCATGATATTAACGAGTCAGTCCCTTTTAAACCCTACTTATCTTATTAACAACTACCGACAAATAGGATAGTGTATTTTAATACAACCTTTTTATTTCTATACTTATTAAAAAACATGGCAATTACTTTTCAATCTTTACTTCACTTGTATATCGAGTTTCTATTTTTCCTTTCTTATCCTTCGCATATACTTTAACTTTGTATGTACCTGGTTCTTTTACCTCATATGTTAAAGAAGCTTCTGGTTTATAACCTATTTTTTCTACTATGTTTGTACCCTTATAAATATAGTATGCATACTTTAAATTTTCACCTTTTGCTGTTACATCCACCTTTAAAGTACGTTCATTAACTTTTTCAATCTTTGCCCCAGAAATCCCCAAAGGTATTCCCTGTTTGTTCTGCTCTGTTTTTTCTGTCGGTTTTTCTTTAGTTGTTTCCTTGCTACAACCAGCAATCACTAACGATACAGCGAATAATGGAACTATTATTTTCTTAAACATCTAATCCCCTCCTAAAACTCATTACAATTCATTACAAATTATAACAAAAAAAAAATACTTATTCTAAAATAAATTTCTATTATTTGTGTAATATGCACTATCAAATACTACATGGTCAATACCCTTATCAAACATTTTCAAATAAGATGTTTCTCTATCTTCAGCGCTAATCTTCCTTATATGTAAAATTATAATTATTAAAGAAATTTATTATACAAGGATAAGGTATTACTTATATTTCATTTTCTGTACATTAAAAAACCAAAAATAATAATCTTAAAATATCTCATTAGATTGTCTACACATAAAATAAATTCAAATTAGAAAAAAATAAAAATAACGCCCTTTATTAAAGGCGTCATTCTTCTTGATCTATTTTTTCTTCCCAAAGGCTTTGACGGGGGACTTCCCTTTTGCTTGTAATCAAATAATATAATGAAGATAAAACAAACAATAAAATAAGTGCAATCAACAAAACGAATAGCAATGACATAGTAAAGTAATCCCCTCCTTTTACTAATATATATTCGAGAATTCTGTCCAATTTCCTTGCTGTTACAGGTTTTTTTAGACATATTAATTATTTTTATATAAAAATAAAACCATCAACCCTCGTATAGAGGGCTGATGGTTTCGTATATTACTCTGTTTGTTCAGCAGAAGAGCTATCATCTTGACCTGCTGAGCTATTTGTAGACTTCTCTTCTTTTTTCTTGTCATCAGCTGGGCTGTTTGTTGATTTTTCTTCTTTTTGTTTCTCATCATTTGTGCCACTTGTTGATTTTTCTTCTTTTTGTTTCTCATCATTTGTGCCACTTGTTGATTTTTCTTCTTTTTGCTTCTCATCAGTTGCGCCGTTTGTTGATTTTTCCTCTTTTTGCTTTTCTTGCTTTTCAACTTTAATATCTGCAACAGACTTGTCGAAGTAAAGTTCTGGGTTTACTGCAACGTTATCTTTACGAACTTCGAAATGAACGTGATAACCTGCTTCTTTGTTCATTTCACTTAGTCCTGCTTTCCCTAACATTTCACCTTGATTGATTTTCGCACCTTTTTCCACTTTTGCACTGCCTAAGCTTTGATAAAACGTTGTAACGCCATTGCCATTGTCAACTGTTACAACATAGCCAAGAAGTGGATCTTTTTCCGCTTTTGTAACCGTACCGCTTAATGCCGCTGTGACATCAAACTCTTTTCCATTTTTTGCTGTGATATCAATTCCTGTATTCGCAGAGTATGTGTTGTTATAAAAGACAAGTGCTTGTTCTTGCTCCTCGGCTGCTGCTTTATCCTCGTAAAACTTCTTCTTTACAACAACTTCTGCTGCATTTGCAGTTGGCATCTTCACGACTTCTGAAGATTTTGTGACTGGCATTGTAGGAATTTCACTTACGCTTTGCGGCGTTGCTTCATTTTTCTCAGGCGTCTTTTTCGTATTCGCTGCCTGATACCATAATGCAACTGTTAAAATCACCGCTGCACACACAATGTATAGTGTCGGGAATACCCAACGCTTTTGAAATAAATGTACTACTTTTCGAGAAGACCTCTTGTTTTCCCTCTCTCTCATTCTATCATCACCTCAGCAATCATTTTGAACAAGATTCATTCATCCTATACAATCTACAACTAATTACTTTTCGACAAAATTTGTAAAAATATGCATAGGAGTTACAAAATTTCCGAGGAAATGATAAAAAAAGAAAAAAACTGAGCGTTTTGGCTCAGTTTTTAGTCTAATTGTTTCTTTTTATAGACAAAGAAACAAATCACAATCAGAAATGCAATCCAAATCGCATTATTGAAAATATGCTCTTGAATCGCAGAGAAACCTTTTCCCTGCATTACTTTTCCCATACCTTCTATAATATGGGTTGTTGGAAGAAAACCTACTGCTTTTTTTACAATTTCATTTTTCACAAACTCTTGCAGCATTGGTCCCAATGTAAACAATAAGAAAACTGGCATCCCTACAATAGATGTCTGTGCCATATTTTGTGACAATAGCCCAACAATTGTACCTAATATAATACAAAGCAATGTGCCCACAAGGAGAATGACAATTAGCATTCCGATGTTTCCTTGTAAAGTCCCTAAAATCAATAAGCTAGCAAAACTTGCTGCAATGACAAAAAAGATCGTTAGCACACTTTTCCCTAAAATAACTTCTATCGGATTTGCCGGAGATAACATTAAGACACGTAATGTATGTTTTTCTTTTTCTTCAGCAATCATAATCGCTTGCACGAAACTTCCTACCATTGTGAGCGTCATCGCAACCGTAAAGCTAGCAAAAAATTCTTTCTGTGAATCAATATTGCTATAAAAGAAAGCGAGTAGAACTGGCAACAAAGCCATAATCAAAATTTGTGAATTTTTCCCTGCATCATACATTTCCTTCCGAACAATGGCTGAAAATCTCTTCATTGAAAACGTCATTATAATCCCCTCCCAGTTACTTCAATAAAAATATCCCCTAACGTCGGCTCGTAAGAATGAATCGATAAAAGTTCACCATTTTTCATCCACTCCGAAATTCGTTTTGCTCCGAGTTCATCTTTTTGTACCGTTTCTTTCCGTTTGTCTTTTAGCACAACTTCAATTTTATCTTTTGCATATCGAAGTCTTAAATTTCCCGGTGTATCTAGCACCACAATTTCTCCGCCGCATAAGAACGCGATGCGGTCGCAAAGTGTTTCTGCTTCATCCATATTGTGAGTCGTTAAGAAGATTGTCGTTCCTTCTTTATTTAAATCCCTTAAGATATTATGAATATTTTGTACATTGGCTGGATCAAGCGCTGATGTTGGCTCATCTAAGAACAGAATGTCCGGTTTATGCAAAATGGCCCTCGCTAATGTCACGCGCTGCTTCATTCCTTTTGAGAGCTTTTTCACCTGTGTTTTTTTATCGTCTAATAAGTTCACTTGCGCTAACACTTCATCAATTCGTTCTTTTTTACAATCGTATAAGTCACAAAATAATAGCAAATTATCATAAATACTAAGTCTTTCATATAAACCGCTGTTATCTGTCAAAATACCAATTCGTTTATAATCAATACTGCCTGGCCCTGTAATATCTTGACCTAGTACTCTCACCTTTCCTACACTATGAAGCAACTGCGCAGTTAAGATTTTCACAGTTGTTGTTTTCCCCGATCCGCTCGGTCCAAGAAACCCGAAGATTTCTCCTTCTTTCACTTCAATATTTACATTGCGAAGCGCTGTTTTACTATCGAAGGTTTTCATTACATCTTTCATTTCAATTGCCAACGTCATTTCTTCATCCCCTTTGCTCTGCGTCAGGAGCCCTATGTCCTCCATTCTAAGCGAGCTGCTTCCGCTTTTCGTTTTCTTATTGACTTCATCATATGAAAAATAAAAGGAATACGCAGTAAAATACCGGTAAAAGGAGTATTTTTACCGGTGAATGGAGCATAGTTTCAGTCCGCTGGAACAGCCATACAGACGATTAGAGTAAATATAGGATTGAATGGAACAATAATATACATTTACAATCCGATTACACCCTTCAATTCATCCATTCTTCCTTTTGAGAGCGGAATAGAGGTTTTTCGTTCATCATCAAGGATTAAACTGTAACTGTTTCGTGTCCACGTAATAACTTCGCGTACACGTTGTAAGTTCACGAGGTAAGAGCGGTGACAACGGAAGAATCCGAATCCTTTTAGGCGTTCTTCTAATTCACTTAGTGTAAGCACGCAAATAAAATCACCATCACGCACATGAATATGCGTTGTGCCATTTTGCGTTTCAATAAATTGAATTTCCATCGGGTCCAGTAAAATGATTTTATCGTTTACTTTAGCGAGGATGCGCTCTAGTTTCATTTGCGGAATCATTTCGATAACCTTTTCCTCTTCTGCTTCTATCCTTTCTTCTTGCTCAATTTCAACTTTTTTCACACCATCTTGGTGCAGCACGTACACATCTTCCGTTAAAGATAAGGCATCTGAAAGAAATGCAGAAGTTATAAAAATGGCTTTCCCTTGTTCTTTTACCTTTGTAATGACATTTCGAATAATAATTGTACTTTCAATATCTACGTTTTGTTCCGGCTCTTCCAAAATAACAAGCTCCGGATTATGTAGAATACTCCTGCCAATATGAAGACGACGTTTTTCAGAAAAGGTTAACGCCCTTATCTTTACTTCTTTTTTATCGAAAAGACCAACAAGCTGAACAACTTCATCTACCGATAATCCATTACCATATAACCCTCGCAAGAAAATAAAGTAATCTTTTACCGTTAATCGTTCGTATGCTTCATCTGCTAAAAAACAAAAACCAATCCGCGAAAAAGAATGTTTCCCAAACGGCTGCCCATCAAATAACACAGTCCCAGTCGATGCCTCTTCCACTCCCATGATAATCCGGTGCAACGTTTTGCCGATATGATTATTGCATTGCAATACAACACACTGCCCTTTTTCAATTTCTAACTGAATAGATGGCAACACATTTGTCTTTGCTAATTGGTTTAGCTCTAATAACGCCATCCTCTCACCCCTATGTTGGTTTTTTATTCCATTGTAGCAAATATGATATAGGAATTTATTTCATAATTATGCAATCTATTCCTACGATAAAAATAGGCTATCCCATATAGGGATAGCCCTCTCTATTATTTCTACTTCACCATGTAACTCTTCAACTGATCACGAAGCGCTCGCTTCAAAAATTTCCCGACGGATGTTTTAGGGATTTCTTCTACAAATAAAATATCATCTGGCATCCACCATTTTGGAAATTGATTTTCTAATAGCTCGTATAGCTCTTCTTGGCTGACCACTTCTCCTTCTTTTAAAACGACACAGGCAACCGGACGCTCTTGCCACTTTTCATGCGGAACAGCAACGACAGATGCCTCTAATACTTTTTCATGTGTCATTAAAGCGTTTTCTAAATCAACAGAAGAAATCCATTCACCGCCGCTTTTAATTAAATCTTTCGTGCGATCGGCAATTTTAACAAAACCTTCTGAATCTACTGTTACGATATCGCCTGTGTGCAGCCAGCCATCTTTCATCGATTCTTCAGTGCGTTCATCATTATAATAACTGCCGGCAATCCATGGTCCGCGGAGGCAAAGTTCTCCCATTTCTTCACCGTCCCATTTTACTTCACCATCTTGACCGATGACTTTCATTTCAAGACCTGGGAGTAAACAACCTTGGCGGGAGCGTAACTCATAATACTCTTCTTTCGGTAAATCGTGTTGATACGACTTCGGACGGTTTATCAAAACTGCTGGACTCGTTTCTGTCATTCCGTAGATTTGTCTGAAAGAAATATTATATTTTTCTTCATATGTGCGAATCATACCTTTTGGCGCTGCCGATCCGCCTGACCATATGCTGCGAACACTACTAATATCATATGGATATTTTTCAATCTCTTGTAATAAGCCAATCCAAATTGTCGGCACGCCAGCAGTAATCGTTACTTTCTCTCGTTCGATTAACTGCGCTAAAATTTTCGGAGTAAAGTGCGGGCCTGGTAAGACAAGCTTTGTACCGAACCATGTGCTTGCAAACGGAAGTCCCCACGCATTCACATGAAACATTGGAACGACTGGCATGCATGTATCTCCTTCTGATATACTACCGCCGTCCACAAGTCCAAGCGTGTAACTGTGAAGTGCAATGCTACGATGCGTATACACGACACCTTTTGGTTTTCCTGTCGTTGCGGAAGTATAGCACATGCCCGCAGGTGCTTTCTCATCTAGATCTGTTACAAATGGAAATGTTTCATCGCCTTCTTCGAGAAGTTTATCATAGTGATATGCTGGTGATAGTGTTGTATGAGGTAGTGTGTCGTCATCTGTCATAATAATAAATGCTTTTACATGAGGAATTTCGTATTGAATGCTTTCTAATACCGGAACCATATCTTCATCCACAAGAATAATTTTGTCTTCGGCATGGTTAATAATGTAGGAAATGTGGTCTTCTGAAAGTCGTAAGTTAATCGTATGTAATACAGCTCCGATTCCTGGAATCGCAAAATATGCTTCTAAATGGCGGTGATGATTCCAAGCGATTGTTCCCACTTTATCTCCCGTCTCAACCCCCATTTTACTTAATACACTCGCAAGTCGTCTTGTCCGCTTCGCAATCTCTCCGTATGTTAATGTTTGAATACGCGATGCAGTACGCGAAATAACTTCCTTTTTTGAAAAGTACTTCTCTGCCCGTTCCATCATGGCTGGAATGAGAAGTGGTACATCCATCATCATCTTACATTCCCCCTGTTATCATTGTATATCTAAAGGTACAACTGTATTATAACATGACATCACCTGGCAAAAACTAGCAACATTTCTTTCCTTTTCTACAAAAGCTGACACAGAACTTATACATCAGGGGCCGCTGTTTATCGGCGCTTCGACACAATCAGACACCCTCGACTCACCCATATAAAAAAGCATAGCGCCCTGCGCTATGCCTTCACTTCTTCGCCGTCAATTTTTCCTCATACTGATTCAGTGCGGAAATTGCCACGCCTTTATAATAATGTGCGACAATATCTGTATACGCCTTACCTTCCCTCGCCATTCCATTAGCGCCGTATTGGCTCATCCCAACGCCGTGACCAAAGCCTTTCGTTGTCACAACAATTTGATCGCCTTGCTGCTTCCACGTAAAATCAGACGAACGTAAACCTAACTTGTCCCGTACGTCTTTTCCCGTTAATGTTTTCCCTCGAAATTCAACTTCCTTCACGCGCTTTCCTTCTGTTCGTTCTTTAATGTTGCCAACATTACCGTTTGCTAACACTTTCACGCCAAGACGCTTTTGAAAATCAGCAACAGTAAAGGTTTGTTCGCTTGTAAATTTCGGTGACTGCTGATCCCACGGACTATTTACACTTTTTAAGTACGGATAGTCGCTGCCCCAATAATCTGCGGCATTTTCTGTATAGCCATTACTTGTCGAGAAAAATGATGCTGTAATTGGACTTCCCTCGTATGTTAAAACTTGCCCGGCTGTTTTCGATACCGCTTCTTCAATACGATTCATTCTGCCTTCATACTCTTTTCCCCATTGTTCTTTTAGCTCTTCTTTACTTTTGTACACTTGATTTTCCACTGTATCTGTTACGTCTGCTTTATTCTGAAGCTTTTGCCCGCTTAACATGCGCTTCACAACGAATGTACGCGCTGTTAATGCCTGTGCTTTTAATGCTTCCATTTCAAAATTTGCTGGCATCTCTGCAGCGACAACCCCAGCAACATAATCTTCAATTGAAACAGTTTCGATCTTCTTTTGTTCGCTGCGATACACAGATACTTGCACATTGGTTTTCGTAGGAGAAGGAGCTGGCGCATTTTGCGCTGCTGGAGGAGCAGAAGGCGTATGATGCTTTTCCTCTTTCGCTTTTGTAAACGGAAAAACAAGCATGCTTGGTACGATAATCACTAACGCTACTAATAGCGTTACGATGACCATAATTGGCTTCGTAGTTTTCATTGCTTTCCTCCACTATGAAATTAGACTCATTTCATTCTTATGGAGTAAGACAAGCATTTAGAACAAGTTCTTTTCTTCTTTCTAACATGGCACAAGATTAAATTTTTAGAATATTTTTAATGAAACAGGCATAAAGATTATGTTTCCTGACTATAACAATAATAGTACATAAAAAAATAGCTTCCATGCCAAAGCATAGAAGCTATCTCTATTAAGCGTGAAGATCAGATACTTGTTGTTCTGCTACTTCTTCCACTCTTTCAGTTACACGTTCAATATCTGCACCTAATGCAGCTAACTTGCCGTGGAAGTTTACATATCCGCGGTCAAGATGTTTTAATTCTGTTACGCGCGTATGACCTTCAGATACTAAACCAGCTAAGATTAATGCTGCTGCTGCACGTAAATCTGTTGCCGCTACTTCAGCGCCTTGCAGGTTACCTGGTCCGTTCATAATTACAGAACGGCCTTCGATTTTAATATCTGCATTCATACGGCGGAATTCTTCCACATGCATGAAACGGTTCTCGAATACTGTTTCTGTAATCATGCTTGTGCCGTTTGCTTTTAATAATAATGCCATCATTTGTGACTGCATATCTGTCGGGAATCCTGGGTGTGGCATCGTTTTAATATCAGCCGCTTTTAACTCCTCTGGGCCAATAACGCGTACACCTTCGTTTTCCTCAATAATTGTAACGCCCATTTCTTCCATTTTCGCTGTAATAGAGCGCAAGTGTTCTGGTACAGCATTTTCAATTAACACGTTTCCGCCTGTAATTGCTGCTGCAACCATAAATGTCCCTGCTTCAACACGGTCAGGAATAATTGAATGGTTTGCACCATATAATTTATCGACACCTTCAATACGAATTGTGCCAGTTCCAGCACCGCGTACTTTTGCGCCCATTGCATTTAAGAAGTTCGCTAAGTCTACGATTTCTGGCTCTTTTGCTGCGTTTTCAAGCACTGTTGTCCCCTCTGCTAATACAGCAGCAGACATAATGTTTTCTGTTGCCCCTACGCTCGGGAAATCTAAGTAAATTTTTGCACCTGTTAGTTTACCGTCTACATACGCTTCAACAAATCCGTTACCAACTTTTACTTTTGCTCCCATTGCTTCAAAGCCTTTTAAATGTTGGTCAATTGGACGTGAACCGATTGCACAACCACCAGGAAGCGCAATGCGTGCACGACCATTGCGTGCTAAAAGCGGTCCCATTACAAGAACGGACGCGCGCATTTTACGTACATATTCAAATGGTGCCTCGATTTTTAGTTCTTTTGATGCATCGATTGTTACCTCATTGTTTGCAAAAGATACCTCTGCATTCAAATGACGTAATACTTCATTAATTGTGTATACATCTGATAGTTCTGGTACTTCAGATAGTACATTCTTTCCATCACTCGCTAATAGGGCTGCAGCGATTATAGGTAATACAGCGTTTTTTGCGCCCTCTACGCGCACTGTGCCGCTCAACCGCTTTCCGCCACGGACGATGATCTTTTCCAAGTTATTCCCCTCCGTGTCCTTTTTTCACATATATTCAATACTCAGAAGTTATGATCGGTGTGCCAACCACAATTGTATTCTTGTTGTTTGTAGAACGTATTGCTATTTGCACATTGATTTTCTCTTTATTTGTTGAAAGAGCGTCATTCCATTTTTTATTATATGCGGAGACTGACACAAATGCTCTTTCTTCTACTCTTTCAATCGCTTTTGCTGAAAGATCTTTCAAAACTTCATTGGCTTTATCTTGCAAAACACCTTCAATCTTATCACTGAGCGTACCTTGAACACAAGTATAAATTTCTGGTTTTGTACTAAAAATTTTATTCATTTTATCCGTATATTTAGGATTCCATTTTGCTCCGCTCACTTCATATATAATGAAAGTGTTTTCTTTAGTATTTTCCATTGTCCATGTAACTACTAGCCTTTCTTCATAAGAAGAAAAACTTTTTTGTGCTGTTGCTTTATAACCGTCCCTAGACTTCTCAATTTCCCATTTTTCTACATTTGCACGTTGCTTAATTTGACCAAGTAACTTTTCAAACGTATGTATATTTGAAATTGTCTTTGTTTCCCGCGCTAACCAAGACCAATGCTGAACATCTGCACCATGTTTCTCTAAAGCAGCAATCATACTTTCCATTTTTTCCTGATCGCTCACAGGTTTCATTTCTCTATATCCGACTAAAAATATAACAGCACTGACAACAATCAATAGCATGGCTTGCATCTTTTTCACGTTCATCCCCTCCTAGTCCCCATTGTTGACGGAGAAGGATGGTTCTATACGTTGTACTTTTTTACTTTACAAGGTATGTTAAGCTCTTTGAATACCCTAAGTAATCAAGGAAAAAGTTACTTACCGATGCACCGATGGCAATCGTTACAAGAATCATGAACACTCTCGTTTGCAATACTTTTCCTGGTTTCATCAGGCGTTCTACATGAAGACCCTGAAGCGTCCACCACGTAATGGTAATAAACAGTAAATGCGACACAATCGCAATGAGTGCTTGTTGCCCTAAAATTTGTGCCATAAAAAATCGACCCCTTTATCCCGCTCTAACGGGCAGTAACTCTCGTATATCTTGGTGCACAACTGTCCGTATGAGCTCGATTAGTTCAACTAACCTTTTCGAAAAAATCGTTCCCAAAACGTAGTTTCACTTTATCTTACTCTTATAGACAACTGCCCACATGAGCCCGATTGGTTCAACCCATTCACTACTTTTGTAGTAAACAAAAAATAACCAAAACAAAAAGTGTAGAGTACATGCTCTACACTTTCAATTTTTACTATTGTACCACGTTCCCGACAAAGAAGAAATCCTTCATAAGCGGAAAATAATCATAAAAGAAATTGTAACCGATTGCCGGTAATATTCCGAGCACAACTGTTGCAATTGCGCACAGGCTCACAACTATTTTCAAATTAACCGGAAGAACGATACGCTCTTCACTTTCTGCACGGCGGAAAAATATTTGCTGCAAAATGCGGAAATAATAGACGAACGAGATTACCGTTGTCCCCATCATAATCGATACGAGCACGTAATGAGCTGGCTGGACGATAAAGGCTCCTAAAAAGATGTTAATCTTTCCGATAAACCCTGCTGTCCCCGGGATACCAGCAAGCGACAACATAAAAATTGTCATCATGACCGCTGCAAATGGTGATCGTTTATATAAACCTGCAAAAGCAGATATATTTTCTTGTCCCGTTTGTAAGATTATGCCGTGGATAATCGCAAATGCTCCGATATTCATCAGTACATAAGCAAGCATGTAAAACCACATGCTATCCATCAGAAATGGTGACAACGCTACGAACGGTACAAGTAAATAACCAGCATGCGCCACCCCTGAGTACGCAAGCATTCGTTTTATGCTATATTGCTTTAAGGCAACGCTATTTCCAACAAGCATTGTTACACCAGCAAGAACCGCAATATAGATGCTCATATTATTTAATAGTGATGTCGTTTCATTTTGAACAGGAACTACTGCGAAAATGACTAAGAAAATGCGAATAATCATCACAAATCCAGCAATTTTCGATACCGTTCCTAACAACGCTGTAACAGGCGTTGCTGCGCCTTCATACACGTCAGGTGCCCACATATGAAATGGGACAGTCGCAATTTTAAAAGACAAACCGACAAAGAGCAGGATAAACGCAAGTGCCAATAAAAGTTCTATATCACCGCTCACTCCTTGTATAAACAAGCCCTGCATATCCAAAATATTCGTTGAACCCGTCAGTCCGTACAAATAACTCATTCCAAACAGTGTGATTGCTGTAGAAATACCGCCGTTAATTACGTACTTCATTGCCGCCTCATTCGAAGCTTTGTTGTTCTTACGAATGCCGACTAAAATGTACGAGGACAATGATAATAATTCAAGACCGATGAACAACGTAATAAGATCGCTGCTAGATGCCATAACCATCGCACCAAGAAGCGCCGTTAAAAATAAGTAATAATATTCTCCTCGATCTTCAATCGGCTGCTTGGCATCGTCGCTCATCGCAATGAATAATACAAGAATACCGCCCAGCAATAAGAGCGTTTTAAATGCTTTGGAAAATCCGTCTAATATAAACGATCCATCTAAAATCTCTCCAGCTGGTGCACCGTACAATGTAACGAGCGCAACAAGTGCAAGTATGACCGTTCCAATTGCCCCGTACGCTAAATTCCGGCGATGAAACGTTTGTTTCGCGAACAGATCAAGAAGTGATAGAAGGATAGCACCGCCAAGAAGGATGAATTCCGGCGTCATTAAATACCACGATAAGCCTAGTAATGTTTTCATATCCATTCTATCTACCTCCTAACGATTGTAATGTGTCACGAAGCGGTTCACCAAGTACATCTGGCACGATACCGATGATTAGAATACACGCCAGCAAGATCACAACGGGAATATAATCCACTCCGCGCATATCGCTTTTCGCTTCGCATTCCCTTTGTCCGAATGTAACTTGCATAACTGCCCGGAGTACATACACCGCTGTTAAAATAATACCGATTGCTCCGATCGCCGCTAAGATTGGGTGCGCTTGAAACAAGCCAAGAAACGCTAGAAATTCACTCACAAAACCAGACATTCCAGGAAGTCCGAGCGAAGCCATACTTCCTGCTAATAAGAAACCGCTAAGGATTGGTACTTGCTTCGCTAAACCGCCAAGCTTTGTAATGTCAGAAGTGCCAAAGCGCTGCTCGATGATGCCAAGAAGGAAGAATAACAGCGCGGCGATTAAACCGTGGGAAACAACTTGGAACAATGCGCCCTTCATCCCTGCCTCGTTCAGCGCAGCTAAACCGATCAGCACAATTCCCATATGCGAAATACTTGAATATGCGAGCACTTTTCGAAAATCTGTTTGAACAAGTGCTAATAATGCACCGTACAGTAAATTGATAACCCCTAAAACCGCTAAGACAACCGCAAACTTTTCAAACTGCTCTGGGAAAAGACCCATTCCAAAGCGGACAATCCCGTACGCCCCAATCTTTAAGAGAACACCCGCATGCAGCATAACAATTGCCGGGTGCGCTTGTACATGGACGTTCACCATCCAGCGGTGAAGCGGAAAGACCGGAAGCTTAATCATAAATGCCACCATAATGGCTAGAAATAACCCAAGCTGCAACGAATCAGACAATTCACCGACTGTTGTCATTTCTTTTCCTGCTAAAACGGCTTGCAGCTCTGCTATATTCGTTGTACCTGCCCTTGCAAATAAAATTGAAAAGGCAATGAGTAAAATCGCAGAACCAATGCCGTTATAAATTAAATAGCTGTACGCTGCTTTTTCACTGCTAAATTTGCCCCATTTGCCAACGAGTAAAAACATAGCTGGCAATGTAATTTCAAAGAAAACGAAGAACAGCAGCAGATTTTCAGCAGCGAAGACACCAAGCATTCCGATTTCAAGCATAAGCAGTAACATATAGAAACCTTTTACATGCTTTGTAATGGAAAAGGCCGTAATAGCTGCCAACGTCGCTAACAATGCTGTCAGAAGCATCATAACGAGCGAGAAACCATCAATGCCAAGCTCATAATAAATCGTAAACAATTCGTTCTCCATACCTGGAAAGCGGCCAAATTGAATCCACTTTACCTTCTCAGCAAAGATCGTTAAGCTTGTTCCCGATGCATATGTAATCGCAATAAAGAGCGCGGACCCGAGGGGAAGTAATGTGCCAAGCAGACCAATAATCCTCGCCGCTCTCTCCTCTTTCTGCGGTATAAATGCCAACAGTATGATACCTAACAGCGGGGAGAAAATGAAGAAAGATAATAGAAAGGAACTCATTGTCCATGCCCCCCTGTCAATAGCAGAATCATTACTAATGCAGCTAAACAAATAGCTGTAACTGTGCCGTACATTTGTACTTGCCCGTTTTGCAATTTCGATAAGGCCGCGCTCACACCTCTTACAATACCAGCGACTAGCTTCGCCATTCCTTCAACAACATACGTTTCAAAAAAGTGCAACACATATGCAGTTCCTTTCACGAGCGGAAGCACTGTTACGCTATACAATTCATCAATATAATATTTCTCCTTCAGCAAGCTATACATTGCGGTCCTCTCGCCGCCAATCCAATCACGGGAAATTGTGCGTTTTCCATATATCAAATACGCTAAGACAATCCCGGCTAATGAAACGAGCGTGGCCACAATCATGATCCAAGCCGGGCCATGGACTTGCTTCACCTGAAACGCTACGTCTTTTGTAAGCCAATCGCCAAGAAATGTTCCGAACCAAGGCGTATTCACATAACCCGCTACAACCGCTAAGACGCCAAGAACCATCATCGGCACTGTCATCACACCCGGAGATTCATGCACATTCTTTTGTTCCCCGCGCGCTTCTCCCGTAAAGACAAGGAAGTAAAGGCGGAACATATAGAAGGCCGTGAAGAAAGCTGCAATCACCGCAAGGACGAATAAACCGTAATTGCCGCGCTCCCACGTCGCCGCTAAAATTTCATCCTTACTAAAGAATCCAGAAAATAGCGGAACACCGCTAATTGCAAGCGTACCAATCAAAAACAACGAGCCGGTTATTTTCATCTTCTTAAACAAGCCGCCCATTTCTTCGATGTTTTGCGTATGTACGGCATGAATGACACTTCCGGCTGCTAAGAATAATAATGCCTTAAAGAACGCGTGCGTCGTTAAATGAAAAACACCAGCCACGTACCCTGCTGAACCAAGTGCAAGCATCATATAACCAAGCTGACTTACTGTGGAGTACGCTAATACACGCTTAATGTCTGTTTGCACTAAACCAATGGATGCCGCAAAAATTGCCGTAACGCCGCCAACGATGGCAACAGTTTGCATCGCCGCTTCGCTCGCTGAGAAAAGCGGGAACATGGTAGCAACTAAATATACCCCAGCTGCAACCATTGTCGCTGCGTGGATAAGCGCTGATACTGGCGTTGGACCCTCCATCGCATCCGGAAGCCACGTATGGAGCGGAAACTGACCGGATTTCCCCATTGCGCCAACAAAGATTAAAATCGCCGTTAGTGTAATCATTGTCCCTGAAATCTCTCCAGCTTGTACCGCCTGGAAGATTGCATCGTAGTCAAAGCTGCCAACTTGCCAGAATAATAGAATCATCCCGATAAATAAGCCGACATCCCCAATACGCGTCATAATAAACGCCTTTTTTGCAGCTGCCTTTGCTTCTTCTTTAAAGAAATAGAAACCAATTAGCAAGAAGGAACCGAGTCCGACTAACTCCCAGAATATATAAAGCTGCAATAAGTTAGTTGAAATCACAAGCCCAAGCATCGCAAACGTAAATAACCCTAAGTATGCATAAAAAATATGGAACCTTTCATCGCCGTGCATATACCCTTTCGAATACATATGAACGAGCAAGCTCACAAGTGTGACAATAAAGAGCATCAATGCGTTTAACGCATTTACTTCAAAGCCGAAGGAAATATTCACATCTCCAATTTGCAGCCATGTCCATTGCTGTTTTACCGTTTCTGCCGATAGCCGTTCTATTAATACAAGTACCGCACCCGCAAATGAAAGAAAAGCGAGAAAGGTGCCAAGCCAACTACTTCCTTCTTTCAGCTTCTTTCCAAACATCAAGAGTACAACGAAAGATACAAGCGGGAAAAGCGGTATTAGCCATGCATAGTCCATCATGAGTTTCTCCCCCCTTTTGGTCACAACATTAATGCTTTAACGAATCCATTTCATCTGTATTAACCGTTGCGCGGTTTCTGTATAAAGCGATTAAAATTGCCAAGCCAACCGCAGCTTCTGCTGCAGCGACGGACATTGTAAACAGTGCAAAAATTTGTCCCTTTAAATTTGGAAACATCCCTAATTTGCTAAAGGCAACTAAATTTAAATTCGCCGCGTTCAGCATCAGTTCAATACAAACCAATACAATTACTGTATTACGCTTCGTTAATGCTCCAAATAAACCGATGCAAAACAGTATAATCGCAAGCGTCAGGTACGCAGAAGCTGGAATGCTACTCATGCGAATCCCCCTCTTTCTCATCCTTCTTCGCAAGTACAATTGCGCCAACAAGAGCAACAAGTAACAAAACAGACGTTAACTCGAACGGTATTATATATTTCGAATACAACAATTCTCCAATCTGAAGTGTATTTTGCTCATGAAGTAGTACCCCATCTTGAACGCTTTGATTCTCAAAACCTACGTTATTCACCGCAAAATACATCACCGCACCGAATACTGTAACTGCAAGAAAGACAAACAATTTCCGCCAACCAAAATGCGTTTCTTCCTCATCATTATGCTTCGTTAACATAATGCCAAAAATCATAATGATCGTAATCGCACCGGAGTAAATCAAAATTTGGACAACCCCGACAAACTCTGCTGATAACATAAAGTAAAGCCCAGCAATACTAAGGAACGTAAACACTAGAGCGAGCATCATATGCATCACTTTCTTTAAGTTCAGCATAAGTACACCGCCCATCATCGCAAGCAGGGCTAATGCTAAAAATGCTACTAACTCGCCATTCATGCTTTATTCTCCCTTCTCACATTTTGATCATTTTCATCCAGCCACTGTAAATTTTTAAATAAATCATCACGTGTATATTCCGCTAGCTCAAAGTTATTTGTCATCACAATTGCTTCTGTCGGGCAAACTTCTGTACAAAGATCGCAAAGAATACAAATTTCGAAGTTAATATCATACGTATCAATGATCTTCCCTTTCTTCTCTGGATCCGGATGCTTTTTCCCTGTTAGTTGAATACAGTCTGTCGGACAAATATTTGCGCATTGATTGCAAACAATACATTTTTCTGGATAAAACTTTTGAATACCGCGAAAGCGATCTGGAAGTGGCAGCGGCTGATTTGGATAGTCATACGTTACTTTCTTCTTACTTAAGTTACTAAGTGTATACTTTAAACCTTTAAATAATCCTTTCATTGTACTCCTACCCCCTTTTTAGATTAGAAGAACAATTCTTTTATGAGTGCAGCTAAGAAAATATTCGCAAGCGCTACTGGCAATAGTACCTTCCAGCCAAACTCCATCAATTGATCGCCTCGTATACGCGGAAACGTCACGCGGAACCAAATTAATAGAAACACAACAGCACTAAATTTCAGCGCGAACCAAACGGCACCTGGAATAAACGATAGAAACGGAATTGGCTGCCATCCCCCTAAAAATAGTACCGTGATAAGCGATGCCATTCCAAAGAAATACACGTACTCAGAAAGCATGAAGAACGCCCAGCGGAATCCCGAGTATTCTGTATGGTATCCAGAAACAAGCTCCGATTCAGCTTCTGGTAAATCAAACGGCGTCCGGTTCAATTCGGCAACAGCTGCGATTAAGAATACGACAAAACCAACTGGCTGCACGAAAATGAACCAAACCCCTTTTTGCGCCTCGACAATTTCATTTAAATTCAAGCTGCCCGTTAGAAGAATTATTCCAATTACGCTCATAACAAGTGGAATTTCATAGGAAATCATTTGCGCTGCGGCGCGCATTCCTCCTAGTAAGGAGTATTTATTGTTAGACGCCCAGCCCCCAGTTACAACGCCAATTGTTGTAATACCAGAGATTGCAATGTAGTACAGTAAGCCAACACCAATATCAGCAAACTGCAATTTATCTGTAAACGGAATCACTGCTAATACCATAAATGCCGGCGCAAACGCAATGACAGGTGCTAATATGAAGAGGGGTTTATCAGCAGCTTTCGGAATCGTATCTTCTTTTAACAGAAGCTTTAACACGTCCGCTACTGTTTGCAGGAGTCCAAAACGGCCTCCCACTTGGTTTGGTCCTATGCGCCCTTGCATAAATCCCATTACTTTTCGCTCTGCTAAAATTCCATATGTAACAAAACCCAGAACGACAAACAATAACAACGTTGCTAATCCGAAAAAGATAAGAAAATTCGTCCAGCTTGCGGGTGACTCTAAGAGGTTTTGTATCATCATCCATCAACCTCCCCAAGTACAATATCAACGCCGCCTAAGATTGTAATTAAGTTTGCGATATTCTCGCCTTTCAAAATCTTTGGTAAGATTTGTAGATTATAAAAAGATGGACGGCGGAACTTTAAGCGGTACGGCTCTTTCTTTCCATCACTCGCAATGTAACAGCCAATCTCTCCGCGCGGTGATTCAATTCGAACGAACGCCTCACCTTTTGGTGCTTTAATAATCTTCGGTACCTTCGCTAAAATAGCTCCTTCTTTTGGAAACTGCTCTACCGCTTGCTCAATGATTTTCAGCGACTCTTCAATTTCCTCCATCCTGCAAACGTAACGGTCCCAAGCGTCGCCTACTTTACCAACCGGAACATCAAAGTCAAAACGGTCATAAATCGAGTACGGTTCATCTTTACGAAGATCCCATTTCACACCTGTGCAGCGCAAGTTCGCTCCGCTTAATGAATATTGCAGCGCATCATCTGCCGAATAAATACCGACTCCCTTTACACGGTTTAAGAAAATTTCATTGCCGCTCACAAGGTCGTGATATCCCTTTAGCTGCTCCCTCATATACGGAACAAACTCGCGTACTTTTTCAATCCAGCCGTCCGGCGCATCCCACTTCACCCCGCCAACACGCATATAGTTAAATGTTAAACGTGCTCCGCATAATTCGTTCAGTAGGTTAATAATCATCTCGCGTTCACGAAATGCATATAAGAACGGACTCACCGCTCCGATATCAAGCAAATTTGTACCCCACCAAACGAGGTGACTCGCCACGCGCCCAAGTTCCATTGCAAGTACGCGCAAATATTCAGCACGCTCTGGTATTTCCAGCCCCATCATCGTCTCAACCGCGTGACAAATGACATAGTTATTTGTCATCGCTGATAAATAATCCATTCGGTCCGTGTACGGAATAATTTGCGTATACTGCAAGCTTTCCGCAATTTTCTCTGTGCCGCGGTGCAAATATCCAATGACAGGCGTAGCTTCTTTAATTATTTCTCCGTCAATTTTAATAACGAGCCGAAATACACCGTGCGTACTCGGATGCTGTGGCCCTACATTTAAAAGCATTTCTTCTGTACGAATCATGTTTTACACCTCCCACCTAAGCTTCTAAAATACCTTTATATCATCCAATAAATGTATTGAAACCTCCATAACAAAGTACATCTTCCTATACCGTATCGTTTAAGCACTTTCCCATCTATTGTTGTGATATTTAACGTTTTTCGTTTTTGGGATAAAGCTGTAATCCAACCGATATATTCTTCTCCATTTTTCTTTGTATACTTTATAAAATCGCGATGTTGAAAACCATTTAATCCCTCTACTTTAGCTTTTAACTTTCTTCTCATTGGCCTGATTTTATAGGGTTGTATGAATACATTGCTATTCTTTAATCCTGCTATTACTAAGGCATCATTTGTATGCGATTTTTCAATATCATAATCAATCCGTTTGTTTGCTGTATCGCATCCTGTCGTAAGTTCCAAAGGAGAGATTTTTGCAAGTTCGTTTCGTAAATAATGTTTTCCTTGCATAACATGCTGTGCATAATCAAATCGAATATGCTTTCCTTCAATTAATGTGTAAAAATGCTCTGCATAATTTAATTCATCTGTTCCTAATGATTCATGACAAACTGAACATAATGTAATGAGATTCTTCAATGTATCTGCACCGCGAAATCGTCTCGGTGTAATATGATGCACTTCTAACTTACAATTCTTCTTACTACATTGTTGACACATAAAATCATCCCTGATGAGAGTTGCTTTCCTAAGGTTTTCATCTAAACGATTAGATTGTTGATATTGCCATTGATACAGTTGTCTTCCTTCTGTCAACTTACGAACATCAATCTGCACATCTTCTAACACAATTTTGTGTATCGGTATCCATTTTTGCAGCTGGTTTACAACACGAAGTACGGCTTCTCGCTTTTGTTTAACAGAAGGCGATATTCGATCTTTTCTTTTACTAGAAGCACGATTATTAAAACGTGTTTTTCGATATCTTTTATGCCTCCTTCTATACTTCCGATAAATACGCCTTAGATCCATGAGACTCTTGACATCTTGACGTTGTTCTATTTCACCTGTAAACACAGCTTTCTTTCCATTTTGAACAATACCTATTCCAACATGCTTCGAACCATCATCAATACCACAAACAAAGGTAGATATATCTTGTTTTTCATCTGAAACTCCTTTGTTGAGTTGTATAACCATCGGATACTTGCTTTTCAGCACTGCTTTTTTCTTTCGGATTAAATACCATGCATTATTTTCTCTTGTTGGACTTAACGGTTTCTCGTTTATATCGACAACAAAAGCATATACAGTCATTTCTGACCAACCATCCTTTATGGAGAATTGTTCGTCTACCCAATGTCAGTAAGAGGACATGTGTTTCGGTGTGTCTATGCAGGTCATTAGCATAGTTTCTTCCTTGGCACTCACAGAGCAGCGGACTGACGATTACATCCGCAGGTGTGTTTTCACCTGACTTACCAACGTAGTTCATCGTGCAGAGCCTATTTCTAAACGCCACACTCACTAAGGGGTGAAAGCTAAGAAACGAGCATCTAGCTAAAAGACTAGTGACCACTTTTGGCTAGAATTGTCCATATATTGAACCACTGTTTCAAAGCTCCACATCAAAAGGCTCGTAATCTTTTCGCAGCGGATAGCCAATCCAATCGTCCGGCATCAAAATACGCTTTAAATTTGGATGCCCTTCAAACACAACGCCAAGTAAATCATACGCCTCGCGCTCCGGCCAATCTGCCCCGCTCCATAACGGTGCAATAGAAGATACTTTCGGCTCGTCCCGGTTAAGCTTTACTTTTACCGCTACAGATTGCCTCTTTTCATAAGAAAATAAATGCACGTAAACTTCCATATGCGTTACAAAATCTGTCGCATGCAATTCTGACATATAATCGAATGCAAATTCGGGACCCACCTTTAAAAGTTCCATCACTTCATAGTAATGCTTCGGCTTCACAATAAGCGTTGGCACATCCTTGGACAATGTATTAATATAGAAATCTTCTAACACATCTTCACTAAATTTTGCTACAACTGCCTGAACGTATGCATCTAAATATGGCTGATTTCGTGACGGCTCTTCTACTTTCTGTTCTTCTTCCTCTTTCTTTCCTTCAGCCGCCCGAGCCTTTGCCGCGGCCGCTGCTTTCACCTTTGCTGCCGCAATTGCTTTTGCCTTCTCATCGTCTTCCGGCGATTCTTCTATTCCCTGTTGCTTCGCTAGTGCAGCCGCCTTCGCTTTTGCTGCTGCCGCTGCCTTTGCTTTCGCCGCCGCAATTACTTTTGCTTTCTCGTCATCCTCTGACGATTCTTCTTCCTTTTCTGTTTGCTTCGCTAGCGCCGCCGCCTTTGCTTTCGCCGCGGCCGCTGCTTTGGCCTTCGCTACTGCAATTGCTTTCGCTTTCTCGTCATCCTCTGACGATTCTTCTTCCTTTTCTGTTTGCTTCGCTAGCGCTGCTGCCTTCGCTTTTGCCGCTGCTGCTGCTTTTGCTTTCGCTTCCGCAATTGCTTTTGCCTTCTCATCGTCTTCCGGCGATTCTTCTTCTTTTTCTTTTTGCTTCGCTAGTGCTGCCGCCTTCGCTTTTGCTGCTGCCGCTGCCTTTGCTTTCGCTTCCGCAATTGCTTTTGCCTTCTCATCGTCTTCCGGCGATTCTTCTTCTTTTTCTTTTTGCTTCGCTAGCGCTGCCGCCTTCGCTTTCGCTGCTGCCGCTGCCTTTGCTTTCGCTTCCGCAATTGCTTTTGCCTTCTCATCGTCTTCCGGCGATTCTTCTTCTTTTTCTTTTTGCTTCGCTAGTGCTGCCGCCTTCGCTTTTGCTGCTGCCGCTGCCTTTGCTTTCGCTTCCGCAATTGCTTTGGCCTTCTCATCCTCTTCCGGCGATTCTTCTTCCTTTTTCTTCTGCTCCGCTAGCGCTGCCGCCTTCGCTTTTGCTTCCTCTGCTGCCCGGCGTTTTACTTCTGCTACATCTATTTCATTCTCATTTGATAGCGCTTTCTCTTTTTCTTCTACAATTTGAATCTCATTTTCCTGACGTGCCGCCAGTCGCTTCTGCGCTTCTTCCTTTGCACGTCTTGCCGCCTCTTTTTTCGCATCATCTATATTTTTATCTTGGTCGCTCATTTATTCGTCACCTGCTTCCCTGTCTTTGCTTCGTAACGAATTTTCTCTTTTAATTTATTAATACCGTAAATTAAAGCTGCTGGATTTGGTGGACAGCCAGGAATGTATACATCCACTGGTACGATTTGATCCACCCCTTTTACAACAGCATACGAATTCACATATGGTCCTCCTGCCGTTGCACAAGACCCCATTGCAATGACCCACTTCGGTTCTGGCATTTGATCATATAAACGACGAACGATTGGTGCCATTTTCTTCGTTACTGTTCCAGATACAATCATGACATCTGATTGACGGGGTGATGTACGGAAGAAAGAGCCAAATCGATCTAAATCATAGTGCGAAGAGCCGACTCCCATCATCTCAATCGCACAGCATGCCAGTCCAAATGTCATCGGCCATAGCGAATTACTGCGAGCCCAGCCCTTTACTTGCTCAAGCGTCATAAAAAATATATTTCTTTCTAATTCAGCGCGTTCTTGTGGATGAATATCTTCAAAATTTATAGCCATTGTAACACCTTCTTTTTCCAAGCATATGCAAGACCAATGAGTAACATAATAACAAAAATGAGCATCTCCACTAATGCAAATAGACCCAGCTTGTCATACGCTACCGCCCAAGGATATAAAAATACAGTTTCTACATCAAAAATGACAAAAAGCAATGCAAAAATATAATAACGGGCATGGAAGCGGACGTTTGCATCTTGAAACGGCTCAATTCCACTTTCATATGTTGTTTTCTTCGCTGTACTCGGTTTATGTGGACGCAGCAACTTTCCCAATGTGAGTGCTACAATCGGCAGTAATATACCTAATAACAAAAAAATGACGACAATCATATAACTATTTTCATATACATTTTCCATTGTGAAACTCTCTCCCCCCTCACAAATACAAGTGCACTCAGTAAACGTTATGATTGATTTGCACCATTTATTATTTTTTAATTTTTCTAAATAATTCAATTATGGTTATTATATCAAATTTTAAATTCCTATGTCGATATATTGGGAAAAAGGAACAAAAACTTAAAAGAACATGGTATTCATACTTCTGCGGGATAACTATAAAAAAAAGCCGTAAAGGTTCATCCCTTTACGGCTTTTTTCATTACTTCATATTTGAAACGTTCAAACGGTTCACTGCACGTTGTAGTGCCATTTCTGCACGTTTGAAGTCAACATGTGCTTGTTTATCTTGCAGACGTTGCTCAGCGCGGCGCTTCGCTTCATTTGCACGATGAACGTCGATATGACTTGCTGTTTCAGCAGATGGTGCTAATACTGTTACTTTCTCAGGGCGAACTTCAATAAAGCCACCGCTAACTGCTACGTAATCTGTATGTCCACCATTTTTCAAGCGAATTGCACTAACCTTAAGTGGTGCAACAGTTGGAATGTGACCTGGCAAGATCCCCATTTCCCCGCTCTCTGCTTTTACGCTTACCATTTCAACTTCATTTTCGTAAACCGGTCCATCAGGAGTTACAATACTGACTGGAAATGTCTTCATAATTCGTCCCTCCTAAGGCCTTACGCCATCATTTTCTTCGCGTTTTCAACAACTTCTTCAATACCACCAACAAGACGGAATGCGTCCTCTGGAAGGTCATCATGTTTTCCTTCTAGAATTTCTTTGAATCCACGAACTGTGTCTTTTACAGGTACATAAGATCCTTTTTGACCTGTAAATTGCTCTGCTACGTGGAAGTTCTGTGATAAGAAGAACTGAACGCGACGAGCACGATGTACAACTAATTTATCTTCTTCAGATAACTCGTCCATACCTAAGATAGCGATGATATCTTGAAGCTCTTTATAACGTTGTAATGTTTGCTGAATTTGACGAGCAACTGCATAATGCTCTTCTCCAACGATTTCTGGAGAAAGTGCACGAGATGTAGACGCTAATGGGTCTACCGCTGGGTAAATACCCATTTGTGTTAAACGACGCTCTAAGTTTGTTGTTGCATCTAAGTGAGCGAACGTTGTTGCTGGTGCTGGGTCAGTGTAGTCATCGGCTGGTACATATACCGCTTGGATAGACGTGATAGACCCTTTATTTGTTGATGTAATACGCTCTTGTAATTGACCCATTTCAGTTGCAAGTGTTGGTTGGTAACCTACCGCAGATGGCATACGACCAAGAAGGGCAGATACTTCAGAACCAGCTTGCGTGAAACGGAAAATGTTATCGATGAACAGAAGTACGTCTTGTCCTTGCTCATCACGGAAATGTTCAGCCATTGTTAAACCTGTTAATGCAACACGTTGACGTGCTCCAGGTGGCTCGTTCATTTGTCCGAATACCATCGCTGTTTTCTTGATTACACCAGAATCACTCATTTCATGGTATAAGTCGTTACCTTCACGAGTACGCTCACCTACACCAGCGAATACAGAGATACCGCCATGCTCTTGTGCGATGTTGTTAATTAATTCTTGGATTAATACTGTTTTACCTACACCGGCACCACCGAATAGACCGATTTTACCACCTTTAATATAAGGAGCTAATAAGTCTACTACTTTAATACCAGTTTCAAGAATTTCTACTTTTGTAGATAACTCTTCAAATGCAGGTGCTTGACGGTGAATTGGATCACGGCGTACATCCGCTGCTACTGCTTCACCTAAGTCAATTGCATCACCTAATACGTTAAATACACGGCCAAGTGTTGCATCACCAACTGGAACTGAGATTGCTTTACCAGTATCTTCTACTTCAACGCCACGAACAAGTCCGTCTGTAGAAGACATTGCTACTGTACGAACTGTATTATCACCAAGATGAATCGCAACTTCTAAAGTTAAGTTAATTGCATCTTGTTTAATTTTAAGGGCATTGTAGATTTCAGGTAGCTTTCCGCCGTCAAACTTAACGTCTACAACCGGACCCATGATTTGCGTAACGCGCCCTTTATTCATCGGGTTCCCTCCTAGCTTTCTTTAAATTAGCCAGCTTTTCTACGAACAGTCGGCTTTGAGTTTTTTTATATTTCATTTCGCTTTGAGATTATCGGCTCCGCTTTTTATTCCTATTCTAACGCTGCTGCACCGCCGACGATTTCCGTAATTTCTTGCGTAATCGCTGCTTGACGAGCGCGGTTGAAAGAAAGTGTAAGTGTATCGATAACTTCCATTGCGTTGTCTGTAGCACTTTTCATTGCTGTCATACGCGCTGCGTGCTCGCTTGCTTTACCGTCTAGCAATGCACCGTACACTAAGCTTTCTGCGTATTGAGGCAATAATACTTTTAAAATATCTTCTTCAGACGGTTCAAACTCATATGAAGTTTTTGCTTTTTCAGATGCCACATCAGTAAGCGGTAAAATCTTCTTCTCCGTTACTTCTTGTGAAATCTTACTTACATAATGATTGTAATAAATATACAATTCATCATAAGCACCATCTGTAAACATAGAAATTGCTCTTGAAGCAATATCTTTAATATCAGCAAATGATGGTTGATCAGATAATCCAATTACTTCATCAATGATATTAAAACCACGACGTTTTAAATAATCACGGCCTAGACGTCCTAGTACAATAATCGCGTACTGGTTTGCATCCATGTTGTGACGCTCTTTCACTACGTTGCTTACTGCACGTAAAACGTTACTGTTATATCCACCTGCTAGTCCGCGATCCGATGTAATAACAATATATCCTGTTCGCTTCACAGGACGCGCTGTTAGCATTGGGTGATTTACCCCGCTACCTTGCGCTATATCCGCTACTACTTCTTGAATCTTATTCATATACGGAACGAAAGATTTAGCATTTTGCTCTGCACGGTTTAATTTCGATGCAGATACCATCTCCATCGCTTTCGTAATTTGACTCGTTTTCTTTGTCGAGTTAATTTTTGCTTTTATATCGCGTAAAGATGCCACAGGTTTTCACCACCTTTTTTCCGGAAGTTGGCATGATTAGAAAGACTCTCCGTTTGTTCATCTTCCCAATCTAATTAACAAGTTATACTTGTTCATGATTGAAGGAAAAGAATAGGTGCACCTACTCTTTTCCTCTACATATCCGTTAGCACTCTATGTAAGAGTTGCCTGTTTCTATATTCAAGTAGAGCGGCTACAAGAGCCGACTCTGCTTTTTATTTATTCTAGCTCCGGCGGCTAGAAAGGTCGGTGGCTTCGCTTCTTCCTGCGAGGCAAAGAACGCCTCTACGTCAAAAGCTCCATCCCCCTCCCTTTCTGAACGAGCCGCTTCCGCTTTTTGTTATTATTCAGATGCTACGAAAACTTTTTTGAAGCCGTTAATAGCTGCTGCCATTTTTTCGTCTTCAGCAAGTTTTGTTGTTGTACGAATTTCAGTTAATAATTCAGCAGCATTCGTATCTAACCAAGCATGGAACTCCTCTTCGAAACGAGTGATGTCCGCTACTGGGATATCATCTAAGAATCCGCGTGTTAATGCGTAAAGAATCATAACTTGCTTCTCTACTTTTAATGGCTTATGTAAGCCTTGTTTTAATACTTCTACTGTACGTGCACCACGGTTTAATTTCGCTTGTGTTGCTTTATCAAGGTCAGAACCGAACTGAGCGAACGCTTCTAATTCACGATAAGATGCAAGGTCAAGACGAAGTGTACCAGATACTTTGCTCATCGCTTTGATCTGAGCCGCACCACCAACACGAGATACAGAAGTACCTGCGTCAATCGCTGGACGTACACCAGAGAAGAATAGATCAGATTGTAAGAAAATCTGTCCATCTGTGATAGAGATTACGTTTGTTGGGATGTAAGCTGATACGTCCCCTGCTTGTGTTTCGATGAAAGGTAATGCTGTTAAAGAACCAGCGCCTTTTGCATCACTTAATTTTGCCGCGCGCTCTAGTAAGCGGGAGTGTAAGTAGAATACATCCCCTGGATATGCTTCACGACCTGGAGGACGACGTAATAGTAATGACAGCTCACGGTATGCAGCTGCTTGTTTAGATAAGTCATCATATACAACTAATACGTGTTTGCCGTTGTACATGAACTCTTCACCCATTGTTACACCAGCATATGCAGCTAAGTATAATAATGGAGCAGGTTGAGAAGCAGATGCAGTTACAACGATTGTGTACTCTAATGCACCGTGCTTACGTAATGTTTCAACTACGTTACGAACTGTAGATTCTTTTTGTCCAATCGCTACATAGATACAAACCATATCTTGATCTTTTTGGTTCAAGATTGTATCAAGTGCAACAGCTGTTTTACCAGTTTGGCGGTCACCGATGATTAACTCACGTTGTCCACGACCAATTGGTACAAGAGCGTCAATCGCTTTAATACCAGTTTGAAGTGGCTCATGAACAGATTTACGGTCCATTACACCTGGTGCTGGGCTTTCGATTGGACGAGTTTTTGTTGTATTAATTGGGCCTAAACCGTCTACTGGTTGACCTAATGGGTTTACAACACGGCCGATTAATTCTTCTCCTACTGGTACTTGCATGATGCGACCTGTACGACGTACTTCGTCACCTTCACGAATTTCAGTATAAGGTCCTAAAATAATGATACCTACGTTATTTTCTTCTAAGTTTTGTGCTAGTCCCATAACGCCGTTAGCGAACTCAACAAGTTCACCAGCCATAACGTTATCAAGACCATGAGCACGTGCAATACCGTCACCAACTTGAATAACTGTACCAACATCGCTAACTTCGATCTCAGATTGATAGTTTTCAATTTGTTGCTTTATCAGTGCGCTAATTTCTTCAGCTCTGATGCTCATGCGCTTCACCCCTATCTATTCTTCATAAGTTCACGCTGGATACGTGCTAACTTTCTTTGTAAACTGCCGTCGTAAATGCGGTTTCCAATGCGTACTTTAATACCGCCTAGTAAATTTTCATCTACAACATTTTGAACGCGAATTGCATCTTTTCCTGTTTTCTTTGCAAATACTTCTGCAATGCTAAGCTTCTCATCTTCTGATAAAGAACGAGTAGAGTAAACAATTGCATCAGCTACGTTACGCTCTTCGTTTGCAAGTGCAACATACGTATCTACAATTTCAGGCACTAATGTTTCGCGATGATTATCGATTAAAATATATAACGTGTTTAAAATTGGTTGAGAAACAGTAGAAAACACGTTAGAAAGAAATTGTTTTTTCTCTTCTTTTGAAATGCTTGGTTGTCCTAAAAAAGTATGTAGTTCTTTACTACTTACAAAAATACTTTGTACAAGGCGTAGTTCTTCCTCAAACATTTCTAGTGCGTGTTTATCTTTTGCGATTTGAAAAAGAGCGACAGCATAACGTTTAGCTACAATCTCATTGCTCATCGCGCTTCTCCTACCTCTTTAATATAATCGCGAATTAATTGAACTTGGTCTTCTTCTTTCAATTCTTTTTGCATTACTTTAGAAGCAATTTGTACAGATAAAGAAGCAACCTGTTCTTGCAGAGCAGCAATCGCGTGCTCTTTTTCGCGTTGAATTTCTTGTACAGCAGATTCTTTAATGGATACTGCTTCTTCTTTTGCAGCAGCAATGATACTTTCTTTTTGATCCTCTGCTTGCTTTTTCGCTCTCTCAATCAATTCTTGCGCTTCAACACGTGATTGTTTTAACATTTCACGTTGTTCTTCTACTAACTTTTTCGTCTCTGCATTGTTCTTTTCTGCAGCGTCGATTTCGCTAGAAATATGATTTTCACGTTCCTTCATAATTCCCATTAAAGGTCCAAATGCATATTTACGAAGCAGTGCTAATAGAATTAGGAAAACGACTAATGTATAAAGTACCGTTCCGTATGGAACAGCAGCAGCTCCTAATAATAGAGTTGGCACAAGGATTCACTCCCTTCAAAAATCTAAATTAAATAAATGAAAAGACAAGTAATGTTTCATTCATAAAGCAATGGCGAAGAAGGTCCCAAAACGATCTTCGCCACTTATTGTAAGGGGAGCTATCCCTTATTTGTTTAATACGATAAACGCGATTACTACACCGATAATTGGAAGCGCCTCAACTAACGCTACCCCGATGAACATAATTGTTTGAAGTTGACCACGTAATTCTGGTTGACGAGCAACACCCTCAACTGTACGAGATACGATAAGACCGTTACCAATACCAGCACCTAATGCAGATAAACCAATTGCGATTGCAGCTGCGATTACACCTAAACTCATTTTAAAAGTCCTCCTTTTTATCATTAAAAAATAAATTTTGTACTTACTTTAAATATATTAATGGTCGTGGCTTACTTTATGAGCCATGTACACCATCGTTAACATTGTAAAGATAAATGCCTGGATAGCACCTACGAAAATACTGAAGCCCATCCATGCTAACATCGGCAGAACAGCACCTAACGCGCCAAACACACCGCTTGCACCTAACTGAGCAAGTAATGTTAATAAAATCTCACCAGCATAGATGTTACCAAATAAACGAAGACCTAACGTCAATGTATTAGCAAATTCCTCAATCACCTTTAACGGGAATAAGAATTTCATTGGTTGAAAATAGCCTCTTAAATATTCTTTCGTACCCTTCATCTTAACTCCATAATAATGGGTGAGGGCAACTACCATCACGGCTAATGTTAGAGTAACTGCTGGGTCAGACGTTGGAGATCTCCAACCTGCAAGGTGCTCACCACCCTCAGCTACCGTAAGCATGAGCGGCAAACCGAGCATGTTTGCTACAAATATGTACATAATGAGTGTAACTCCAAGCGTTAAAAATCGTCCGCCTGTTTGCCAATCCATCGTACTATTGATCATACCCTTCACGAAGTCCATAATCCATTCAAGGAAGTTTTGCATTCCTGTTGGACGTAAGGCTAAGCGACGTGTACAAATCATAGCAATGATAAATACGATTACTGCCGCAACAGTCGTCATCATAACAGCGGACAAGTCGAACGTTAAACCTAGAAATTCAACTAATTTACCGTGTTCCACTAGTAATTCACCTCTCTTCCCTGCTCTTATATTGTAGATAAAGAAAATCTATGATCATGACAAGATATCCTGTCAGCAATCCTACTCCTAAGCTCCACATCGCTATTAAATACTGATATTTCGCTGCAAATATAATTAATAACCCTATCGTGGCTAATCTCGAATATGTACTCACTGCAGTCGCTTTATACTTTACATTTGCTCCTTGTGTAACGCGATCTAACAGCCTGTCCGTCTTGTGTGCAACGATGCGCAAACTAAGAAAACCGAAAATCGTTCCGATAATCAGCCCCAGAAAGACATCTTTGTATGAGGTAAAGCCCCATCCTAATACAAAGAGTGCGAGAAGGTTGTACATATATTTCTTTTGTCTTTGGACAAGTTCATGTACTTCTATCATCATTGCTCTCCTGAATAAAAGTGTCGAATGAGTCGAATCATAGCATAAACCCCTGTTCCAAGACCTAGTAATAAACCGATTACTAGGAATAAAGGAAACGTTCCAAGCTTACTATCAATCCATTGCCCGCCAAAAATTCCAACTAAAATAGCACCAACGAGCTGAGAAAGAATTCCGGTCATTAAAGCATATGCCTTAAATGGACTACGCTTGTTTTCCTCCAAGGATTCATCCCTCCATATGTAAGGTCTCATTCACTATGCGTTAATAATAACTCATTTTTTTGCATAAATCCTAGTCAAATAAAAAAGTTAACTTTTTCGTCACTGAATAGATGAAAAATTGTCAATGAAAACCCTACCATCTATCCCCGTTGTTAGCATACAATAGGGTATTAAACAGTGTCAACGTCAAATCGAAAAAAATCAAAAAATTTGAGTATTAGTCATTTATTGACAGAAATGAAAACGTTCCCCTTCAAAATACTGTTAATAAGCGTCTAATCTCCATGCCTTTTCTCTTTATAATGGAAGAAAAAAGTTCACATATTTGTCACTATTATTTTTTCCTAATATAACGTTTTCCTTCTGTAATATAACTTTCTCAAGTAGAGGTTTCTATATTATATGCAATTGGACTGTATGTTATGTTGCATAAAGAAACAGACGAGAAAGTATCCTTCTCGTCTGTTGTCTTACTTCGTTCCGAATAAACGGTCACCAGCATCTCCAAGACCTGGTACAACATATCCATGATCGTTTAATTTTTCATCTAATGCAGCAACGTAAATATCCACATCAGGATGGTCTTCTTGAATAACTTTTACGCCTTCTGGAGCACCAACGATACACATTAATTTAATATGTTTCGCACCGCGCTTCTTTAAAGAAGTAATTGCTTCTGATGCAGATCCGCCTGTTGCTAACATTGGATCAAGTACGATAAAGTCACGTTCTTCTACATCAGTTGGAAGTTTCACATAGTATTCTACAGGTTGTAATGTTTCTGGATCGCGATATAAACCGATATGACCTACCTTCGCCGCTGGAATTAGTTTCAAAATTCCATCTACCATTCCTAAGCCCGCACGTAAAATAGGAATTAAACCAAGCTTCTTACCTGCAATCACTTTTGTTTTCGCTTTACTTACAGGTGTTTCAATTTCAATTTCTTCAAGCGGAAGATCGCGTGTAATTTCAAACGCCATCAAGCTTGCTACTTCATCTACTAGCTCACGAAATTCTTTCGTTCCTGTATTCTTATCGCGAATATATGTAATCTTATGCTGAATTAAAGGGTGATCAAAAACATACAATTTTCCCATGTGAATCTCTCCTTCAGATGATATTGATGCGTGAGGACACGCCGTTTTTTACACTATGTACGATTGTAAAGAAAACGCCACTAATATTCAAGGGTGAATTTGGCAAAATTTCAAATGCTTCTTCTCTCTATCAAGAATAGCCTTACCAATTATGGAAACGAAATCCTTCATTATATATTTAAAATATATTCATGATTTGTATACATACATAGGATGCTTTGTATGCCCTTCTTTCTCATGTGTAATATTTTTGTGGAAAATCTGTTAAATAATGTTTTTCCTTTTCTTTTTTCAACTAAAACATATTCCATAAGAAGATGATAAATGTACGAAATAAACAAGACTTTCATTACACACATGAAAAGTTTATCTTTTAGTAAAGTGAAACCTCCATCAGTAGTTTTTTCATCCCCCGCTGATAGTTAGTTGAACCAATCAGGCACATGCCAGCAGTTATCCCCTACCTATCTTCTTCGACTTTCTCTGAATCTTGAGGTGGGGTCTTACTGCGGGATAAAGTGAAACTTCTATCAGCGAGTGGGGCTCACTACCCGCGAATAGAAGGATAAACAATATATCAAGAATTTAACAAAAAAAGCTGCTGAAACAATATGTTTCAACAGCTTTTTTCTCTTATAGCTCTTTATACATTGGGAATTTATTTGTTAAAGCATTTACACGCACGCGTGCTTCTTCTAGTACTGCTTCATTGTCATGATTTTTTAATGTGTAAGCGATAATGGATGCAATTTCATCCATTTCAGCAAGTCCAAAGCCTCTTGATGTTACAGCTGCAGTTCCAATACGAACTCCGCTTGTTACAAATGGGCTAGCTGGGTCAAATGGAATTGTATTTTTGTTTGTTGTAATACCAACTTCATCTAATACATGCTCTGCAACTTTTCCAGTAATGTTTAAATTGCGAACATCCATTAAAATTAAGTGGTTGTCCGTGCCACCAGAAACAAGTGTAATACCTTCTTTTTGCAGACCTTCTGCTAAACGACTTGCGTTGTTGATAATGTTTTGTGCATATGTTTTGAAGTCATCCTGCAATGCTTCTCCAAATGCAACTGCCTTTGCAGCGATTACGTGCATAAGCGGTCCGCCTTGAATACCAGGGAAGATGGATTTATCAATTTGTTTTGCAAATTGTTCTTTACATAAAATCATACCACCGCGTGGTCCGCGTAATGTTTTATGAGTTGTTGTTGTTACAAAATCAGCGTATGGTACTGGATTTGGGTGTAAGCCAGCTGCTACAAGCCCCGCGATATGTGCCATATCTACCATTAAATATGCGCCAACTTCATCAGCGATTTCACGGAATTTTTTGAAATCAATCACACGAGGATACGCACTAGCACCCGCAACGATTAATTTCGGCTTATGCTCTTTCGCTTTTTCTAATACATCTTCATAATTGATGTGATGTGTATCAGGATCTACACCGTATTCGATGAAGTTGTATTGTACACCACTAAAGTTAACAGGGCTTCCGTGTGTTAAGTGACCGCCGTGAGATAAGTTCATACCAAGCACTGTGTCACCTTGCTCTAGAATTGTGAAGTATACAGCCATATTTGCTTGTGCACCAGAATGCGGTTGAACGTTTACGTGCTCTGCGCCAAAAATTTCTTTTGCGCGATCACGTGCGATATCTTCTACGATATCCACATGCTCACAACCACCGTAATAACGTTTCCCTGGATATCCTTCTGCATACTTGTTCGTTAATACAGAACCTTGTGCTTCCATTACGGCTTGGCTTACGAAGTTTTCAGATGCAATAAGCTCGATTTTTGAACGCTGTCTTCCTAATTCTAATTCAATTGCAGCAAACACCTTTTCATCTTGACGTTTTAAATGCTCCATCAAAATCCCCCTTTTCTGAACGAATTACATCTATTCCCGACATTTCCTCTTCATTTTTCAAGAAAAAACGAAAATTCCAGTTGTAATTCTTCTAAACCTTCATGTTTTCAACTACATTCTAACACGACTCTACACATGATAAAAGAAAAAAAAGACCGAATCTGGTCTTTTTTTTATTGTAAATTTATGACGTAACTACAAGTAAACGTTTCCTCTTTTACGGCATATACGACTTAACTGCAAGTAAACGTTTCCTCTTTTACGGCATATACTGCACGCGCCCCGCCAATTAACTTCGGACGCGTCTTTGCCATCGTTACATGCGCATGCCCAATTTCTTTTACACGTGTGCGTACAGGCACAGCTACATGCTTTAAATGCATACCAATGAACGTATCTCCAATATCAATACCCGCATCTGCTTTTACGAACTCTACGATAACAGGATCTTTCATATTATGATATGCATATGTTCCAAGAGCCCCACCTGCTGATCTGACAGGCGTAACATTTACAATTTCGAACTGGTGCTTCTCTGCGATTTCTCTTTCTATGACTAAAGCACGGTTTAAATGTTCACAGCATTGAAACGCTAACGCAATACCACACTGCTCTTGAAATTGTTTTAACGCAGAAAAAATCGCTTCCGCTACTTCCATCGTTCCCGATGTTCCAATTCTTTCACCTAGTACTTCACTCGTACTGCAGCCCACAACAAAAATGTTCCCATTTCGCAGCGAAGCTTGCTCTTGAAACTCAGAAAGCGCTGTTTGCAACTGCTCTTTCAATTGTAATATTTCATTCATTACGCTCTTCCTTTCGCAGGTAGGTTCAACAAATTATATTAACTCTTACTAGAAGTTAGAATACGATTACTTCGCTTCGTATGTTTTAATTTTCCCTACACGATTCTCGTGACGACCGCCTTCATACTCCGTTGTTAACCAAATTTTCGCGATGTCACGTGCTAATCCAGCTCCGATTACACGCTCACCCATTGCTAACATGTTCGTATCGTTATGTTCTCTCGTTGCTTTTGCACTAAATGTATCATGTACTAATGCGCAACGAATGCCATGTACTTTGTTTGCTGCAATTGACATACCAATGCCTGTTCCGCAAATTAAAATACCGCGGTCTACCTCACCACTTGCAACCATTTCTGCCGCCGGGAATGCAAAATCAGGGTAATCTACAGAACCCGCTTCGCACTCACAACCTAAATCAATATATTCAATATTTAACTCTTCTAATAAATTTACGATTTCTTTGCGAATGTTCAATCCGCCATGATCAGATGCTACTACTACTTTCATTCCAAACCCCTCCAAATATAAAGTGAAACTTCCGTTCGGAGATGCTTTTTCTCCGAATAGTTAGTTGAACCAATCGGGCACATGCCAGCGGGTTTCTCTTCTCCCCCACTAACAATGAACTGAACAGTTGACCCCATCTCAAACCTTTGAGATATGAGATATATTACCCGTTAAATCGATATAATCTCCAATATCGTATTATACACGAAACATTAACTTTCTGAATGGTTTTTCAGCAAAGTTTGCACAAGTTGTTCCATTTCTTCCAGCGTTGCTTTATAAATAGCAAGCGAGCCGCCAAAAGGATCAGAAATGTCCTTATTTGTACCTTCTACAAATTCATATAATGTATGCACTTTTCCGTTTACTTCTGGATGATGGGCCAGTAAAAGCTGCTTATGTCCCGTTGTCATTGTTAATACAACATCAGACCACTCTAGCAACTCTTCCGTCACTTGCTGAGAAGCATGTGCAATTGAAATTCCTTTTTCTTCTAACGCACTTTTAGCATGCGCAGATGCATCACTGCCCACTGCGGCAAATACGCCCGCAGATTGCACTTCAAAATGCTTTTCTCCATGATGCCGTAATAACGCTTCTGCCATCGGACTGCGGCATGTATTGCCTGTACAAACGAATAATACTCGCTTCACCAAACACCAACTCCTTATGATGAATATCTATTTTCATCATAACGCACAATGATAATGAAAAAAAGAAATGTATATATAGAAAAGCGCATTTCTTCTAGAAGAAATGCGCTCTCATTACACATGTGAAACTCTATTTCTAAGTGACCACAATATAGTAATACAAGGCAGGAAAAAATCTACTGTTATTCTTTCATCCACAAAAAAGGAATCCACTTCAAATATGAAATGGATTCCTTATCAATCAAAACGATTATTTCATTGTTACTTTCATTACTCCTGTTGAACCTTTTGCAGCTGTTACGCCTATAGTTGTTTCAATAGATGCTGTTGCATCTGTGTTCGTAATAACGATTGGTGTAATTGTGCTTTTTGCTTTTTCACGAATTAATTCTAAGTCGAAAGAGATTAATTTATCGCCAACTTTAACAGTTTGTCCTTCAGCTACATGTGCTTCGAAACCTTCGCCTGCCATTGTTACAGTTTCCAATCCAACGTGGATTAAAATCTCTGCACCGTTTTTCGATTTAATACCTACAGCATGTTTTGTGTGGAATAATTGCACGATTTCACCGTCTACTGGAGATACTACTACACCTTCAGTCGGATCGATTGCCACACCATTTCCCATCATACGGCCAGCGAATACTGGATCTGGCACTTCTTCAATATTTTTCACTTCTCCAGTTAATGGAGCTACGATTGTTTCTGCATTTGTTTTAGAACCAAGACCAAATAATTTCTTAAACATAGGATAATCCTCCTTATATTCCTTACTTACAATACACTTGAGCTCAATAATTACAACCCTTCGCTTTACTAGCATAAAACGTTTTCGATATAAAAAAGAGAGTTGTCAATTAGACCCTTATTGTATCGCCTTGCAAAATTCCAGTCAATTCAGACAGTCTGAATTCAAATGGAAAGAAGTGAACTTCTTCATCTCTATTTAAGCCTTTTTTTCTTCAGTTGTCTAGAAGTCTTAACAACATAATTAGTTTTTGTTCACCATTTGTAAAATTTCTTGTTATTTTTCATTAAAGTTACTTGACTAAAATAAGTAACTATTTTATTATTACTTACATAAGATAAGTAAATAACTTTTTAGGAGGTATTATAAAATGATGAACATTGGTCTTCTTATTATTCGTCTTATTATTGGGGTTACATTCATGGGACATGGTGCTCAAAAATTATTCGGCTGGTTTGGCGGCTATGGTTTAAAAGGTACTGGCGGCTGGATGGAATCAATCGGCTTACGACCAGGAGTATTTATGGCGTTTATGGCTGGGGCAACTGAATTACTAGGTGGTTTCTTATTTGCTGCTGGTATTTTCACTTGGGTAGGTGCTCTATTTATTGTCGGTACAATGTTAATGGCTATCTTCACAGTTCATGGTAAAAATGGTTACTGGGTTACACAAAACGGTTTTGAATATAACCTTATCTTAATCGCAGTTGCAGTTGGCGTTGCTCTTATTGGACCTGGCGCTTACACTTTAATTTAACTTATTATCTCGAATTCGAGATATGTAAGTTAAGTAAATAACTTTTTAGGAGGTATTATAAAATGATAAACATTGGTCTTCTTATTATTCGTCTTATTATTGGGGTTACATTCATGGGACATGGTGCTCAAAAACTATTCGGCTGGTTTGGCGGCTATGGTTTAAAAGGTACTGGCGGCTGGATGGAATCAATCGGCTTACGACCAGGAGTATTTATGGCGTTTATGGCTGGGGCAACTGAACTACTAGGTGGTTTCTTATTTGCTGCTGGTATTTTCACTTGGGTAGGTGCTCTATTTATTGTCGGTACAATGTTAATGGCTATCTTCACAGTTCATGGCAAAAATGGTTACTGGGTTACACAAAACGGTTTTGAATATAACCTTATCTTAATCGCAGTTGCAGTTGGCGTTGCTCTTATTGGACCTGGCGCTTACACTTTAATTTAACTTATTATCTTGAACTCGAGATATTTATCAACTCAGTCCCTCACAATTGTGAGGGATTTTTTTCCTTCAATTAGCATTAATAATATTTTTACCTAATAGCTTTACTCCTCCGTTTAGTTTTTGGGGTTCGTTGCAACAGACACCCTTGTCTTAAGCTAGTCGTAATGCCTTCACGACGCGGAACTTGAACCCTAGAGAATATATACACGCTGAGCACACCACGAAAAAGCTTCTTCATAATATATAAAGAAGCCTTTTTAGCATTCCTTCAGTATGTATGAAACCAATTCGAAAATAAATTTATTCCCATAGCTACTGATAATACAAAAATTCATTATTCAAAGGTCGTTCAGTTTTTTATAAGAAAACAACATCATCGCTAAAAATTTTATCCTGCACAAACATTTATTAAAGAAGCTTTACAATTATTTTCTTTCAAAAATTTCCCATGTTCCCCAGAACAGACTGCATATGCTTGGATCAAGTTATGATAAAGGCTGAAGCTTTAAGCCTAATATTACAAAACTATTATTTGTATACCTTTCCATGCAAGATTATGGTAGATTGATAAAGTTCGAGTTTATTTTAGAGAAGGGAGATAAGAAAAAAAAAGTGAATAAAAAATGGTATGCTCCAATCATAGCAGTTGGTTTTTTTCTAACCCCATTTATTGCACATGCTGCGAGCAATGATACATTTACCCAAAATGATGGAGATGTACATTACAACTGGGGATATCAAAGTCCAAGATCCGACATTTCAGCGGACCATTTTACCGGCATCTTTAATCAATCAAAACAATTATCAGCTGGAGACTACTTCGTACATACGTTAGCTGATGATCGTATCAAAGTTTCCTTTAACGGGACACCGGTAATTGATCGTTGGTATGATACTGGTGGACAAATTGATCGTGCACTTATAACAAATGTAAAAGCGGGAACTTATAAGTTACAAACAAATTTCTATGAAAATACTGGTCAAGCAGCGGTTTTCTCTGACATTGTTCCATTTGATCACTGGTTAGCCTACTATTATCCGAACAAAAATTTAGAAGGTTATCCAGTAGACGCAAAAGTGATTCCTCCAACGGGAACAGAAAAGAAGCTGTTCCAAAACAATGGAATTGGTTCACCAACACCAAAAGTGCCCGCAGATAATTTCTCTGCTCGCTATACGACAGTAAAGCGATTACCTGCTGGAGATTATATCATTCGCGGAAAAGTAGACGATGGTATTCGTGTCTTTATTGATGGACAACTTGTTCTTGACCGCTGGGGATCCGGTTGGTTACAGGAAGATGCTCGAAAAATCCATATTAATGATGGAACTGCAGCATGGGCATTTGGTAAAACCAATCAAACAGATACCCATCTAGTTGAAGTGCAATACTTAGAAGAAGGCGGAAACAGCCAAGTAGATTTTCAAATTGAACCTTACAGCGAAGCAACAAAATCAACTAGTTGGCTCGGCGAATTCTATAATAACAAAGAGTTAAAAGGTGACGCTGTTGTTATCGGCGGAGCGAATTCTTCAGAAAAGTTAAACACAATCAACTTTAATTGGGAAGACAACTCACCGCATAAAGCTATCTCAAACGATAATTTTTCTGCCCGCTTTACTAAGGTAGATAAGTTTGAACAAGGTGAATATTTATTCACGGCGAAAGCAGACGATGGTGTGCGTGTTTACGTTGATAACAAAGTTGTAATCGATTCTTGGAATGCTAGTAACGGTGAAACTCGCAAAGTAAAAGTACCATTGTCAGCTGGAGAACATAAAATTACTGTTGAATATATGGAACAAAGCGGAAAAGCCAATCTTCAATTCGATTATAAAAAATCTCCTGGACCTTTTTCTCAAACAGGCGGAGATGTTCATTATAATTGGGGATATGGAAGTCCTACACCCGATCAAACAGAAGATGATTTCACAGCGACTTTTGATCAATCTAGGCAGCTGGCTGCCGGTGATTACTTTATACATACGTTAGCTGATGATCGCGTCAAAGTTTCTTTTGACGGGAAACAAGTAATTGACCGTTGGTATGATGTTCCTGGACAAATCGATCGTACTATCGTGACAAATGTACCGCAAGGGGATCATAAAATTCGAACTGACTTCTATGAAAATAGCGGTCAAGCAGCTATCTTTTCTGATATTGTGCCATTCGATTCTTGGCTAGCTTATTATTACCCAAATACTAATTTAAGCGGCTATCCTGTCGATGCAAAAGTACTAACGCCACAAGGGGATACGAAGCAACTCGCTGAAAATAATGGTATCGGGGCTCCAACTTCTAAAGTGCCGGCTGACAACTTCTCCGCTCGTTACACAACGGTAAAACGTTTATCTGCTGGAGATTACGTCATTCGCGGGCGCGCTGATGATGGGATTCGTGTCTTTATTGATGGGAAACTTGTCCTTGATCGTTGGGGACCATCAGGATTTACAGAATACGCGAAGAAAATTCATATTTCTGATGGAACTGCTGCCTGGGCATTTGGTAAAGCCAATCAACCAGATACGCATTTAGTTGAAGTACAATATTTAGAACAAACAGGCCAAAGTCGCGTAGAATTTAGCATTGAACTTTACAGTACTGTACAAAATTCGTCTACTTGGCTCGGTGAGATCTATAACAATACGAATCTTCAAGGCGATCCTATTATTCTTGGTGGCAATAACGCCTTACAAAAAATTGAGAAGATTGATTTCAATTGGCAAAATGGTTCTCCAAGCCCATTTATTTCAAATGATAACTTCTCTGCTCGCTTTACAAAAACGGAATACTTTGAAGGTGGCGATTATACATTCTCGGCGAAAGCAGACGATGGCGTTCGCGTCTATGTAGATGATCAGCCCGTTATTAACTCTTGGGAAGCAAGTAACAACGGTACACGTACAGGAAAAATTTCTTTAACAAAAGGAAATCATAAGCTGCGCGTGGAGTATTTTGAAGGAAGCGGCTTAGCGAATCTTTCACTAGATTACTATATTGGCCAGCCTTATGAAACGCTAGATTTGCGCAAACCTTCAAAAGTAACTGCCCAAGAAATTGATAATTATATGAACCGAAGAACAAACGGGACAAGCCCGCTTATCGGATATGGACAGGCGTTTATTGACGCACAAAACAAATATGGTGTGAACGCTCTATTCTTAGCATCTCATGCTATTTTAGAGTCGGGGTACGGCAAATCATTAATTGCCTATCGAAAACATAATCTATTTGGACTTCGTGCTGAAGATTCTGACCCATTTGGCTTAGCCAGCTACTTCAATACGTTTAATGACAGTATTAATTATAATGCCTCTTACGTAAGAGCGTATTATTTAGAACCTGGCGACTGGCGCTATAAAGGGGTCACAGTAAAAGATATTAACGCTAACTATTCAACAGATCCTGCGTGGGCAACTAAGATTGCAAACCTTATGGAAGAAATACATCCATATAATCGTTCTGAATATGACGGCGTGAATATTTTACCTAAAAATAATGAACCGGTTAAGGATTCACATGATTTGCCAAAAGATATTCCTTTTACGAACTACGCAGCAAACACAAAAGGACAAATTACAAAAACAACAGACGAGTTCCGTACAGAACCGTATCCATATGCCAATAATAAAAAATGGACACTGCAGCAAGGAACAACCGTTGATGTACTGCGCAAAGATCCAAATAACTGGATTGAAGTTCGCATTGGCGATCAAACAGGATGGGTTCAAGCAACCGATCTACAAGTAGATCCATTAAACGGAAAAGCAATCATCATTGATCCGGGCCATGGTGGTGTCGATGATGGTCATGCTGGTATCAACGACGGCATAACAGAGGACGCAGTTGTATTAGATGTTTCCTTACGTGTTCGTGATCTATTTAATCAAAAATCACCGTTTAAAGTGCTGTTAACTCGTGAAACAGATTCACGGCCTGGTAATACCGCTAGCGAATCACTACAAAAACGCGTAGAATTTGCACAACAAAATAACGGAGATATTTTTGTCAGCATTCACGCAAATGGCTTCGATGGTACTGCACACGGAACAGAAACGTACTACTGGCAATCAAGAACTGCAGGAAACCCTAATACAGAGGAAAGCCGTGTATTAGCTGAAAAAGTACAAGGTCGTCTTGTAAATGCTATGGAAACGACAGACCGCGGTGTAAAAGATGGCGATTTTTATGTTGTTCGTGAAAATACAATGCCTGCCATTCTTACAGAGCTCGCTTTCATTGACAATCCACAAGAAAATGAAAAATTAGGATCTGAATATTGGAGACAACGTGCTGCAGAAGCAATTTACTCTGGTATTTTAGATTACTATGAGTGGAAAGGCATCAACGTTTCATCCTATCGTCTATAATGAAGCAGATTGTATTTGTTCGATGCAACAATGAAAAACTTAGAACGTAAAAAAACAAAAAGATGACATCTGTCATCTTTTTGTTTTTTTAAATATATACCCCCTTAGTGAATTTCCCCTCCCATCTTCTTCGCCTCTCTCTGAATCTTGAAGTTGGGGTCTTACTGCCCTTGAATCGTTTCCGTATTCCTTGTGAGGAACTGTTTCATACCCTTTACAAAAATCGGCAAAAAAATATTTTTTCAGCAGGAGTTTCCCCCCTCTATCTTGTAAACAAACAAAGAAGTGTTACAGATATTCGAAGGGAGATTACATACATGCTGTCTATTAATCCAAATGCACAAACTGAAAAAGACAATTACAAATTACTAACAGGAAGCATTATTCCGCGCCCAGTTGCCTTCGTCACAACCGTTACAAATGATGGAGTACTAAACGGAGCACCATTTAGCTACTTTAATATCGTTGCTGCTAATCCGCCTCTTATCTCAATTTCTGTGCAGCGAAAAGGTGGAGAACCAAAAGATACAGCAAGAAACGCGATGGAAAAAGAAGAATTTGTCGTTCATATTTCTGACGAATCGTATGCGGAGGCTATCAATGAAACAGCAGCTAACCTTCCTCCTAATGAAAGTGAGATTGAACTTGCAAAACTAACACCAATTGATAGCGATGTCATTTCTGTACCGGGGGTAAAAGAAGCGAGTATCCGTATGGAATGTGTACTAGAGCGCGCTATTCAGCTAGGCGGAACAGAAGATTCCCCTGCATGCGATCTCTTAATTGGACGCATTGTGCGTTTCCATATCGCTGAGCACTTATATGAAAATGGACGCATTCATGCTGAAGGGTTAAAACCAATAAGCCGACTGGCTGGACATAATTACGCAAAACTTGGGGAGCAATTTGAACTTGTAAGGCCATAACTAAAAGCGGAAGCGGCTCGCTCAGAACAGGAGGAGGATGGAGCTTCTGACATAGAGGCGCTCTCTGCCTCGGCGGAAGACGCGAAGCCACCGACTGTTCTAGCCGCTGGAGCTGGATAGAACTAAAAATGAAAGCCCAGCTACAATAAATGGCTGGGCTTTCTTACATTATTTGTTTTACTTCATACCGAAAATAATAATTTAATCCCAAACCCAACAAGTATAATCCCGCCAAGCACTTCCCCATACGTTCCAAGAATACTTTGTACTCTGCGGCCAATTAACAATCCGATCCAAGTGAGCATCATACTCACAACGCCGAATATAAGAATAGTTACAAATGTACGTGCTCCGTAAATACCAAGGCTTAAACCGACAGAAAAACTATCCATACTCACACTAAAAGCAAACAACAGTAAACTTCCGCCGGCAGGGACGCTCCTATACTCATCATCATGAGACATTGAGCTATACACAATGTGAAATCCTAATCCCATCAATAGAATACTACCTACAATTGTAGTAATAGAACCAAATTGCTCTGATAAAAAGCGGCCGAGCATTATGCCGATAAAAGGCATGATTATATGAAATATACCAATTATAATACCGATATAAAAGATTTGGCGCTGCTTAAGCGTAATCATCCCCATACCGAGGCTGACAGAAAATGCATCAAGCCCTAGTGCAAATGCCATAATAAACAGCGGCAACAATTCGCTTATAATATGTTCAATCTTCATAATGTCCCTCCTCGGACTTGCTACTTCACAATATGCACGTCCGAGGAGAGATAGAATTTATTTTTCGAAGATGATTTGATGACCTGCAGCTTTCGTTAAACGATTCATGATCGCACTACCAATTCCATCGCTTGGGAATGACTCACTAAAAATGATATCAACACCGCTTGCATCAAATGTACGCAATACGTCATAAAGCTTTATCGCAACTGTCGCTAAATCACTGCGCTTTCCACAAGAAAGAACAACTTCTGCTTTATACACATGCTGATATTCCTCCGTTGTCAATACACCTACTTTATAACCCTCTTGCTCTTTTTTATCCACAAGTTGTTGAATAAATGCACGCGAACCTTCAACAATGCTAAGCGGTGCCTTCGGTGCATAATGTGTATATTTCATTCCTGGTGATTTTGGTTTTTCCGTTTCATCCTTTAACGCCGGATCTAACAAAACAGGTCCAATTACTTCTTCTAACTGCTCTTTCGTAATACCGCCTGGGCGCAATATCGTCGGTATTTCACTCGTACAATCTACTACAGTAGATTCAACACCAACACCAGTTGCCCCGCCATCAACAATACCGGCAATTTTTCCGTTTAAATCTTCATATACATGAGAAGCGAGCGTTGGGCTAGGACGACCAGAACGATTCGCACTTGGAGCTGCTACTGGTACATTTGCCGCTTCAATAAGCGCCAATGCTACCGGATGATCTGGCATTCGAACTGCCACTGTATGTAATCCAGCTGTTACCTTTTCAGAGATCCCTTCTTTTTTCGGGAAAATAAGTGTTAGTGGTCCTGGCCAGAAGTGTTTCATTAATACATTCGCGATCGGCGGAATATGAGCCACAATACCATCTAATTGTTCTTCCGTACCAATATGTACAATAAGCGGATTATCGCTTGGTCTTCCTTTTGCTTTAAAAATTTTCGCAACAGCTTCGTCGTTTAATGCATTCGCACCGAGTCCGTATACTGTTTCAGTTGGGAACGCTACTGCTTCATTTTCTCGTAATAAATGCGCTGCTTCTTGCAACTGTGGATAATCTTTTTTTATTTCCACAATATTATCCACAACCCACATTTTTGTATTCATTTCTTCCCACGTCCTTTTCTGCCATGAAATACTTGTTATTTGTAGTTTACTATGAGATTTATCCAAAAGACAAATAAGATTTATCCACAAAATGTGGATAAATCAATTTAATCGGTGGATAACTTTGTGAATAGCTGACAATTTAGTATAATTACATTTGGTTGTTTTATATTTTTACAAAAATGTTCTAATGCCTGAATTTCTTCTGACACAACATCCTTTTCCACAATTTCAAATTGAAAAAACTGAAATATCGTAACCGACTGTGGACTCTTTGTGAGTAAATATAATTGCTCAATACTTTTCTCTTTAATATACTGCAAAAACGTTTCAAAAAAATGTAAGAATGTAACTTTATCCACAGCAGGTGTGAATAAACAAGAGCGAAGAAGCGCATCAGTTCCAGCTTGCTCAAATCCAACGGCCGCTTGGATTTGTCCCTCTTCTTCTAATATCATAAAATTCCCATACAATTGATCTAGTCGTTCTTCCTTCATATGAGCTTGTCCAAAAAAAGCGTGCAATCTTTCTACATCTGTTTTTGTAGCAAAACGTATTTGCTTCATACATAATCCCTCCCCATATTTTTATATATGAGGAGGGATTATCTTTTAGAACTTATTTTGAAAATAAAGATGCAAATGCTTCAACGATAAACAATTTTACCTTTGGTTCTTCTTCCGTTTCTTCTACTACCTTCACGTGCTCTTCTTTTTCAATAGCACTCGGTTCATCTTGCTTTACTTCTTCTTGTTCCTGTAATTCTTTCTCAGCCCTGTTTTCTCGCATAGCCTTTGCCTTTACCTTTTGTTTAGGTGCGATGTTTGTCTCTTTCTTAGCTTTAAGAGATTGTTTTACTTCTTCTCTTGCAACTTCCTTTTGCAAATAATTTTCTTCTATATCATCCTCATCAATTGTTTCTGCCTTTACAATATGCTCTTCTTGCTTCACAGCTGTACCACTAGAGAAATCTAAGAAACACATTGGAGGAAATAACACGCACCACCAATTTGCACCTTCACCTTTACCAATTGTCACAAGTACCGCTTCATACTCTCCAGCTGGATAAATAAAGTTCCCATACAATTTCGTTGGAAATTTAACATGTTTATTAAACTGAACTGTAAAAGTTTCCTTACTACCTTCTCGTTTCAACGTGTTCGCCACTGTTTGTTCAAGTTCCGGAATACGGCTTCGGATGATACGACGTGCGTCTTCAAACGATTTTAAATCTGCCACCCAGCCATCGATTTGTGCTTTCACTTCATCGCGCACTTTACGTTTTAACTCTTGATCTTCCTTCGAATCACTGTTAGCCAAAATACGTAATCGAATTGCTTCTTTGGGAATTACGACAGGTTCCTTTGCATCAACTTTCATATATCCAAAGTGCGCAACCATTTGTGCACCGATTAATAATAAAAGCAGATAAGCAATCGCTTGTTTTTTCATCCTATCTCCACCGCCCCTTCAGTAAAACAGTGTAGACAAGTTTTTTTCTTTCTAAACTACTAAATTCAGAATCTATTCGTTTTTTAGGTGATTCATACAAACGCTTTTCTTTTTAAGGTCATGTCCACTGATATATCGGCGCTTCGACACAATATAAAGTTCAACTAACCATCAGTGACGCTTTTCTCACTGATGGAAAGCTCTCACCAATCGGGCTTTTACGGGCAGTTTTCTTCTCCGCTTTTCTCTAGCCTTTACTATCCGTTAATGCGGGATAAAGGCCCTTCGACGATGTTCGACATGCCAGATGCACTGGAGGGAGCTGACAAAAGCCCATTTTCAGGTCAGCCCCCTGTTAAAATTACATTTCCGCAAAGACCATACGATCTTTCCCGTTAATATCAAAGACAATCTCGACATGTGCATGCGGGAATGTTTCTTGCAGCAGGGCACGCACATCTTCTCCTTGCCCTACACCTACCTCAAAAGCAACAATCGCTTCTTCTTGCAGAACCTTTGGCAGCTCTTCCATAAATCGTCTATAGAAATTGAGCCCATCTTCACCGCCAACAAGCGCACGCTTTGGCTCATGCTCCTTCACAACAGAAGAAAGCCCTCTCCAATCTTCTTCTGGAATATAAGGAGGATTCGACACAACAACATCTAGCTTTTGCTTCATTTCCTGAAACGGCGACAATAAATCCCCGTGGTAGAACGTTACATTTGCCTGTAATTCTGCTGCATTTTTCTGCGCCACTTCAATCGATTCCGGAGCAATATCGACTGTGTATACATGTAAATGAGGATTTTCTAAAGAAAGTGTAATCGAAATTGCCCCGCTGCCAGTACCAATGTCCGCCACATGCACGTGCTTATCCCCAAATTTACGGCGAATACGTGTTAGCACACCTAGCACAAGCTCCTCTGTTTCTGGCCTTGGTATTAGTACTTCTTCATTTACGAAAAATGGACGTCCATAAAACATTTCATATCCAATTAAGTACTGAACAGGTATACCTTCTACATGCTTGTGGATAAAGTTTGTAAAAGGTTGCTCTTGTTCTTCCGTTAATTCTTCACGCATGTTCATCATTAAACCTGTTCGATTCGTCTTTAATACATGACAAAGGACAATTTCTCCCGCATTTTCATCTCGCCCATTTTCTTGTAAAAAAGAAGAAGCCCATTTCAGGGCTTCATAGACACGCATTACTCAGCTGCCTCCATCTTTTGCGCCTGATCTTCCATCACTAAGGCATTGATGAAATCATCTAACTTACCTTGTAAGATTTGATCCAGCTTCTGAATCGTTAAACCGATTCGATGGTCTGTAACACGGTTTTGCGGGAAGTTGTACGTACGAATACGCTCAGAACGGTCTCCCGTACCAACAGCTTGTTTACGGTTTTGATCGTACTCAGCTTGCGCTTCTTGTCTAAACTTATCATAAACACGTGCACGTAATACTTTCATTGCTTTTTCTTTATTCTTAATTTGTGACTTTTCATCCTGACAAGAAACAACTACACCAGTCGGTAAATGCGTTAAACGTACCGCTGACATCGTTGTATTAACACTTTGTCCACCAGGACCACTAGAAGCAAACGTATCCACACGAACATCTTTTTCATGAATATCGATTTCTACTTCTTCTGCTTCCGGTAATACAGCTACAGTTGCTGTAGAAGTATGGATACGTCCTCCAGATTCTGTTTCCGGAACACGTTGCACACGGTGCGCACCATTTTCAAATTTCAACTTTGCAAAAGCGCCTTTACCGTTGATCATAAAGATAATCTCTTTATATCCACCTAGTTCTGTATAGCTCGCTTCGATAATTTCAGTTTTCCAACCTTGCACCTCAGCATAACGGCTATACATACGGTATAAATCACCAGCAAATAATGCCGCTTCATCACCACCAGCAGCACCACGAACCTCTACGATAACGTTCTTATCATCATTCGGGTCCTTTGGAACAAGTAAAATTTTCAGACGCTCTGATAATTCCTTCTCTTGTCCCTCTAGCTCAGACACTTCTTCTTTTACCATTTCACGCATGTCAGCATCTAACTTCTCTTCTAACATCGCCTTTGCATCTCTTAATTGTTCACGAGCATCTTTATACTCACGGTACACCTCTACCGTCTCTTGTATATCAGATTGTTCTTTTGAATACTCACGAAGTTTGTTTGAATCACTTATAATCTCTGGATCACTTAAAAGCTCATTTAACTTCTCATAACGGTCTTCTACAGCTTGCAAACGATCTAACACACTATTCACCTCAACATCCTAGTCTCTAATACAAATAGTATATGGTACATAACAAAAAAAACGCAAATTATATTTAAAAACGCAAACGGCTCATTCAGCCCCTACGCATTTTCTAAAAAAACCCGCCTTATGTAGCGAGTTTTTATCTCTGTTTAATTGGCACAACATGACAATGACGACAACGTGGTTCATATGATTCTGATGCAGCAACTAAAATAATAGGATCATCAAAAGACGCTGGTTCCCCATCAATTAAACGTTGCGTACGACTTGCAGGAGATCCGCATTTAGCACATACTGCTTGCAGCTTCGTCACATGCTCCGCAATCGCCATAAGCTGAGGAACTTGTCCAAATGGTAGACCACGGAAATCTTGGTCTAAACCAGCAACAATCACACGATAGCCGCGGTTTGCCAATTCTTGCACCACTTCCACAATGTCCCCATCAAAAAATTGCACTTCATCAATTGCTATAACATCTATATCTTCTGTTACATGCTCAAACATCTCTTTTGAAGCCGCAACAGGAACTGCTCTTACTTTCAATCCATTATGAGACACAACATCTTCTTCACTATAACGATTATCAATACACGGTTTAAATACAATTGCATTTTGCTTTGCGAATTGTGTCCGGCGTACACGGCGGATGAGCTCTTCTGATTTCCCCGAAAACATGCTTCCGCAAACCACTTCAATCCAACCGTCTTGATTTATTACGTACATAAGAGCTCCTCCTTTCGTCTACTTATTCTTACTGTAAGTAGGTAAAGGTTTATATTTTCGCAAAAAAAACAGACAAGCGGATATATACACTTGCCTGCTTTATGTTTGTTATTACTTAAGGCCGTATTTCTTGTTGAAGCGATCAACACGTCCGTCTGCAGTAGCAAACTTCTGACGTCCTGTGTAGAATGGGTGAGAATCAGAACTGATCTCGACTTTTAATAATGGATAAGTGTTACCATCTTCCCACTCGACAGTTTCGTTAGAACCTTTTGTAGATCCGCTTAAGAATTTAAAGCCTGTGTTAGTATCCATAAATACAACTTTTTTGTAATCTGGATGGATTCCTGCTTTCATTCTTTTCATCTCCTTCCGCCCTGAATCATTTTCGAAACAGAGTTTTTCATCGTTAGCTGCAATCACAACTATAATGATGAAACGCACATGATGAAATTATAACAAGGCTATCTGCATTTTGCAACTACCTGTTTTTAGCATTACTTCATCGCGACATATCTCTTTGAATCTTCAGGGATATTTTTTAAGAATTCTTCATTTGTCTTCGTTTGACGTAACTTGCGTAAGAAGCTTTCTATGAAGTCTGGTGTATCTCTCATCGTTTTGCGAATACCCCATAACTTGTCTAAATGCTCTTTTGGAATTAATAGATCTTCTTTGCGTGTACCAGAACGACGAATATCAATAGCTGGGAAAATACGACGTTCTGCTAAAGAACGATCTAAATGAAGCTCCATGTTTCCTGTTCCTTTGAACTCTTCATAAATGACATCATCCATACGAGACCCTGTGTCAACAAGAGCTGTTGCTAAAATTGTTAAGCTACCGCCCTCTTCAATATTACGAGCTGCTCCGAAAAAGCGCTTTGGTCGATGGAATGCCGCTGGGTCAATACCACCTGATAACGTACGTCCACTTGGTGGAATTACAAGGTTGTAGGCGCGCGCTAAACGGGTAATACTATCCATTAAAATGATAACGTCTTTTTTATGCTCAACAAGGCGCATTGCACGCTCTAGCACAAGCTCAGCCACTTTAATGTGATTTTCCGGAACTTCATCAAAAGTAGAACTTACAACATCACCTTTTACAGAACGTTCAATATCTGTTACTTCCTCTGGACGTTCATCAATTAAAAGTACAATCAGTTCTGCTTCTGGATGATTCGTTGTAACACTGTGAGCAATCTCTTTTAACAGCATCGTTTTACCAGCCTTTGGAGGCGCAACAATTAGACCACGTTGACCAAACCCAACTGGTGCAATTAAATCCATGATGCGGGTTGATAGTTTCTTCGTTTCCGTCTCCAATTTCATTTGACGATTTGGATATAACGGTGTTAACGCAGGGAAATGCACACGTTCCTTTGCTGATTCTGGATCATCTCCATTGACTGCTTCAACTTGCAACAATCCAAAATAACGTTCATTCTCCTTCGGAGGTCGCACTTTACCAGAAACCTTGTCTCCATTACGCAAATCAAAACGACGAATTTGCGAAGCTGAAATATAAATATCTTCAGAACTCGGAGAATAGTTGATTGGACGTAAGAATCCAAATCCTTCTGATTGAATAATTTCAAGTACACCTTCCATGAAAAAGAAACCTTCTTTTTCTGCTCGTGCTTTTAAAATCGCAAAAATTAACTCTTTCTTTGTTAATTTGCTGTAATAGGAAATCTTAAATTCTTTCGCAAGCTCATATAACTCTTTTAATTTCATGTTCTCTAAAGCTGAAATTGTTAAATTCATTCAGACACCACACTTTGATATTATTCTCTTTTCAGATGGGTAAGGGAAATTACGGAAGGCAAATACGTAATAATGAAAGGCAATAAGTACAAGTAGGGTAATATTCACTATTGTAACCCTTTTACCTCGTTTTAATCAATACGTTGCGAGACAAATACAAGAAGCGAAGACAAGAAAATTTGTCTTCGCTCTACCCATCTTTTGCACGCTTTTTATTTTATCACGATTGATGGGAGCTTTCCATCAGCGGAGGATAAAGCCTCCCCACTAATGGAAGTTTTACTTTATAACTAAGTTTGGTTTCTTGCTTAAGCTATGACGCCCGTCAACAAAGCGAACTGTCCCAGATTTCGCACGCATAACAAGGGAGTGTGTTGTACCAGTACTTCCTTTAAATTGAACACCGCGCAGTAATTCTCCGTCCGTAACACCTGTTGCCGCAAAGATTGCATCGTCACCTCTTACTAAATCTTCCATACGAAGAATGCGGTTAATATCATCGATACCCATCTTTTTGCAGCGCTGTAATTCTGCATCATTTTGTGGCAGAAGCTTTCCTTGAATTTCTCCGCCTAAACATTTTAATGCAACGGCTGCTAGTACCCCTTCAGGTGCACCGCCAGATCCGAATAAAATATCAACGCCTGTGCGATCAAATGCTGTGTTGATTGCACCAGCTACATCACCATCGTTAATTAATTTAATGCGAGCTCCCGCTTTACGGATTTCCTCAATAATTGCTTGGTGACGTGGTCTGTTTAAAATCGTTGCTACAACATCTTCAATATCTTTGTTTTTTGCTTTTGCAACAGCGCGTAAATTATCAATAACCGGTGCATTAATATCGACAGCACCAACCGCTTCTGGGCCAACTGCAATTTTTTCCATATACATATCAGGTGCATGCAGTAAATTTCCATGGTCTGCTACCGCAATAACAGCTAACGCATTCCATCCTCCTGCTGCAACAATATTTGTTCCTTCTAACGGATCAACCGCTACATCAACACGCGGACCATATCCAGTTCCTAATTTTTCACCAATATATAGCATCGGTGCCTCATCCATTTCCCCTTCGCCAATTACCACTGTTCCTTTCATTGGTACTGTATCAAATACGTCGCGCATTGCTGACGTTGCTGCACCATCTGCTTCATCTTTCTTACCGCGTCCCATCCAACGCGCAGATGATAACGCTGCAGCCTCTGTTACACGTACTAATTCCATAGATAAACTTCTTTCCACAATAATCCCTCTCCTTTAAGCCGTAATATTTATCTCATACTAAACTTCCAATAAAATTTTTACCTTATGCCGTTTTCACTTACACTTTATACACATATATCACTTTACCCATGTAAAGATCTTTATGCATTTTTCATCTGTTCAATCTCTTGACTTGTCATTTTTTCACGCCAGATTTTTGCTCCAAGACCTCGAAGCTTATCTTCTAAATTTTCATATCCACGATCAATATGCTCTAATCCTGTAACTTCTGTGATTCCTTCTGCCATTAAACCTGCGATTACAAGAGCAGCCCCGGCGCGTAAGTCACTCGCTTTTACTTTGGCTCCTTGCAGCGAAGCAGGGCCTGTTACGATAGCAGAACGACCTTCCACTTTAATTTGCGCATTCATTCTTCTTAACTCATCTATATGTTTAAAACGCGCTCCGTAAATGGTATCCGTTACAACTGCCGTTCCATTCGCTTTCGTTAATAACGCTGTAAATGGTTGCTGTAAATCAGTCGGAAATCCTGGATATACGAGTGTTTTTACATCTACCATTTTTAGTTGGCGATTCCCATTCACCACAATTTGATCATCGTGTGTATCTACTTTTACACCCATTTCTCGAAGCTTAGCCGTTATGGATTCTAAATGCTGCGGAATCACATTATCAACTGTAACTTCACCACCAGAAGCTGCGCCCAAAATCATATATGTTCCAGCTTCAATGCGGTCAGGAATAATAGAATGGTAACAACCATGAAGCGATTCAACACCATCAATACGAATCACATCTGTTCCTGCTCCTTTAATACGAGCACCCATGCTTGTAAGAAGCGTCGCTACATCAATAATTTCTGGTTCTTTCGCTGCATTTTCAATTACTGTTCTACCTTTTGCACGCACTGCAGCAAGCATGATATTAATTGTCGCACCTACGCTGACAACATCTAAATAAATACGTGCTCCCCGCAGTTCGTCTGCACGTAAATAGATTGCACCTTGCTCATTTGTTACATATGCTCCAAGCGCTTCAAACCCCTTAATATGCTGATCAATTGGCCTTGGTCCTAGATGACATCCACCAGGAAGCCCAATTACTGCTTTTTTGAAACGACCGAGCATCGCTCCCATTAAATAATAAGAAGCACGCAGTTTTTTTACCTTTCCATTTGGAAGAGGCATGGCTACCATTTTAGAAGGATCAATTGTCATTTCTTCGTCTTGATGATACGTAACAGAACCACCAATTTCTTCTAATAAGTCACCAAGTATTTTTACATCAGAAATATTAGGTACACCACCAATTGTAACTGGTGTTTCTGCTAAAATGGTCGCGGGAATAAGCGCAACAGCACTATTTTTTGCACCACTTACACGAATCGAACCTTGCAAAGGCACACCGCCTTCAATCAGCAACTTGTCCATTTTGAGCCCCCTTCTCGTGAATTCATCTACCGTTCCAGCCTCCCCACTACAACGGGTGATTTCACAACTTCGGATACGTTTTTACACGTATGAGTATATCCATGCTATTTGTTTCCTCTATTTTTACACAATTATAAAAATATTTCCTTTCAAACGCCTTAACAAGTAGAAAATTGTCTATCCCATAAAATGGTCACGCTTTCATTATACAACGAAACGAAACCGTCTAAAAGGCTAGACGGTTTCTAAAAATATTTTTAGAATTATGCTTGACCGTTAGAACCAAATTCACGAATTTTACCGATTACAGTCGCTTTAATTGCTTCACGACCAGGTCCGATAAATTTACGAGGATCATAAACTTCTTGGTCTTTATTTAATACTTCACGAACCGCTTTTGTAAACTCGATTTGGTTTTCAGTGTTTACGTTGATTTTAGAAGTACCTAAAGAGATAGATTTTTTAATGTCAGCTGTTGGGATACCAGTACCACCATGAAGTACTAAAGGTACACCAGTTAAGTCACGAACTTCTTCCATTTCTTTGAATCCTAAGTTAGGCTCACCTTTGTAAGGACCATGTACAGAACCTAATGCTGGAGCTAGGCAGTCGATACCTGTTGCAGCTACTAGTTCTTTACATTCCTCTGGATTAGCATAGATAACACCTTCAGCTACTACGTCATCTTCTTGTCCGCCAACTGTACCAAGCTCAGCTTCTACAGATACGTTACGAGCGTGTGCATATTCTACTACTTTTTTAGTAGTTTCGATATTTTCTTCAAATGGGTGGTGAGAAGCGTCGATCATTACAGATGTGAAACCTGCATCAATTGCTTCTTTACATTTTTCGAAGCTTGAACCATGGTCAAGGTGAATCGCTACAGGAACAGTGATGTTCATTTCTTCGATTAAAGCTTTAACCATAGCTACAACTGTTTTGAAACCAGTCATATGACGAGCTGCGCCCTCAGATACACCTAAAATTACAGGAGATTTTTCTTCTTCCGCAGCAGCTAAGATAGCTTGTGTCCACTCTAAGTTGTTCATGTTGAATTGACCAACTGCGTATTTTCCTTCTAGCGCTTTGTTTAGCATTTCTTTCATGGAAACTAAAGGCATGGTGAATCCTCCTAAAAACGTTTTTTATATCCGATAAGTTCTTATCGATGGTAGTATGACCACGAAAAGGAAAAATATGTATAATCACATACCGGACTTTTTTCTACACTCAATAGGATACCAACTTGTACTCAAAAACTCAACTGCATTCACCTGCTCATCAGCCCATGAAAACGCTTTTTTCTATATTTTTTAATAAAAAATTCACGATTATGCTTGTACTGTAATTTCTTTTCGCACAGCACTACGAATTTCATCAATATCGAACGGCTTTGCAAAGTGCATTAATGCACCAAGGTCTTTCGCTTCTTGAATCATATCTAATTCCCCATACGCCGTCATTAAAATCACTTTAATTTCTCGATTAATTTCTTTCACATGTTTTAAAATTTCAATTCCATCCATACCTGGAATTTTCATATCTAAAATAACTAAATCAGGACAGTCTTTTTTTACAATATCAAGGGCTTGAAAACCGTTTGCTGCTTGGAATGTTTGATAACCTTCCTTTTGAAACACCTCGTGTAATAAAACACGAATGCCGTATTGATCATCAACGATTAGGATTTTCCCTTCCATGTTATCCAACCTTTCTATATAAATACAAAATTTATATTTCTCATATCTCTTTCGATTATTTTCGCTACTTTTTATCAAATTCCTTCCTATTCTTTCTTATTTTACCGTCTACTATTTACTAACGCTAGCGCCTTTATGAAAAAATAAGCTATAATGAAAGCCGTCTAACACGTTAGAAAGGAGCATCCTCATGTTTAAAATTTTTTCCACTCAGCTAGGTGGCTATTTCACAAGAATTGCTCAGAAAGAAGAGATGAATATAGAAGATAGTGCTCGTTTACTTGCACAAGCATTAGTTGGAGATGGCCACATTTATTTGCACGGTACGAAAGAGATGGAAGGTGTAATTTGTGAAGCTTTGTATGGATCCGAGCCTATGCAAAATGCAAAACGGCTATTTGAAGACGGTAAACAAGCAGGCGTAACCGTCGCTGACCGTATACTACTTATCAGCCGCTTTTCCACGGATGAAGATATCATTTCATTAGCAAAGCAGCTGCAAGAAAACGGTCATTTTATTGTTGGTATTTCTGCAAAACAAGAAGGCGAATTATCGCTAGAACAATTCACCGATGCACATATTGATACAAAGCTTGTAAAGGCATTGATTCCAGATGACGATGGCTCTCGCTATGGCTTTCCAAGTTTAATAACGGCTTTATTTGCATATCATGGATTAAAATTTACAATCGATGACATTATGAATGAATATGAGTAACATAAAAAGGCGCCCTATATAGGACGCCTTTTTCTTATTACTTACCTTCTTTATTAATAATAGAAGCTTCTACGAAGTCACGGAACAATGGTTGCGGACGATTTGGACGAGATACAAATTCTGGGTGGAACTGTGATGCCACGAACCAAGGATGCTCTTTTAATTCGATAATTTCTACTAAACGGCCGTCTGGGCTTGTACCAGAGAAGATGAATCCAGCGTTTTCCATGTCTTGACGGAATTGATTATTGAACTCATAGCGATGACGGTGACGTTCATAAACAACTGGCTCGGTATACGCATTGTAAGCATTTGTTTCTGGAGTAAGCTTACATGGGTATAGACCAAGACGAAGTGTACCGCCTAAATCTTCTACATCTTTTTGTTCTGGTAATAAATCGATAATTGCGTAAGGCGTGTCAGGATTGATTTCAGAAGAGTTAGCTCCTTCTAATCCTAATACGTTACGTGCAAATTCGATTGATGCAAGCTGCATACCTAAGCAAATTCCTAAGAATGGAACTTTGTTTTCACGTGCATACTGAATTGCAGCGATTTTACCTTCAACACCGCGGTCACCGAAACCACCTGGTACAAGGATACCATCTGTATCGCCAACTAATTCTTTCACGTTTTCTGCTGTTACGTGCTCAGCATTTACCCATTTCACTTCTACATCTGTATCAAATTTGTAACCTGCATGACGAAGTGCTTCTACAACAGAAATGTATGCATCTTGAAGCTCTACATATTTACCAACAAGAGCGATTTTTGTTTTCTTAGACAGGTTGCGTACTTTTTCTACTAATGCATTCCACTCTGTCATGTCTGCAGCTGGATTGTCTAGTTTTAAGTGATCGCAAACGATTTGGTCCATATTTTGCTCTTGAAGAGATAATGGAACTGTATATAATGTATCTGCATCGCGCGCTTCAATTACTGCTTTTGGATCGATATCGCAGAATAATGCAAGCTTATCTTTCATATCTTGAGAAACAGGAAGTTCTGTACGAACAACGATAATATTTGGCTGAATACCTAAGCTGCGAAGTTCTTTAACGCTGTGCTGCGTTGGTTTTGTTTTCATTTCACCCGCTGCTTTTAAGTACGGAATTAACGTACAGTGAATGTACATTACATTGTCACGGCCAATATCGCTCTTAATTTGGCGAATTGCTTCTAAGAATGGTAGAGACTCAATGTCACCAACAGTTCCGCCGATTTCTGTAATGATAACGTCTGCATTTGTTTCACGACCCGCACGGAATACGCGTTCTTTAATTTCGTTCGTAATGTGAGGAATAACTTGAACTGTTCCCCCTAAATATTCACCGCGACGCTCTTTTTGAAGAACAGAAGAGTAAATTTTACCTGTTGTTACGCTGCTGTATTTATTTAAGTTAATATCGATGAAACGCTCATAGTGACCAAGGTCTAAGTCTGTTTCTGCACCATCATCTGTTACGAAAACCTCACCGTGTTGGTATGGGCTCATTGTCCCTGGGTCTACGTTAATGTATGGATCAAACTTTTGGGTTGTTACGTTTAGTCCTCTATTTTTTAAAAGTCTTCCTAAAGATGCTGCTGTAATACCTTTTCCTAAAGAAGATACTACACCGCCTGTGACAAAAATATACTTAGTCATGAAAGTACTCCCTTCTAGTTTGCTGTTATATAATCATCGCTGCAAATCGCAACGTATGTAGATAACACTTACCTTATCTTATTGTTAGACTCTTTTGTTTTTCTAAACAAAAAACAAAAAAGAAAATTGCTCCCTTTATCACTAAAAGTAATAAATAGGGAGCAATTTTCTTTTATATTTACACGTAAAAGTTATTATCGTCTTTTTTAAAGAGCCCAAAAATGATTCTACATGGACGATAATAAAAAGTCAAGGACTACTGTTCTTCCTCTTCTTCGCCTGATTCGTCGTATTCCAACTCATCTTCATCGGCAAAATCATCGTCGTCCTCTAGATCATCAAGATCTTCATCATCTTCATCCAGAATTTCATCAAGATCTTCTACATCTTCGTCTTCATCTTCAACTTCGTCAAAGTCTTCATCTGCCTCTTCTTCGAAGTCGTCCTCTTCATCATCGTTGTAGTCATCTAGCTCGTCCTCTTCTACCTTACGTTTCTTCTTAGGTTTCGGTTGAGGTAAGATTTCTTCATCAATTTGCTCATATGGATACCATCCGCGTAGTCCCCAACGATTTTCTCCGAGATTGATAAAGCGCCCATCGATATTTAAATCTGTATAAAATTGTGCGATTCTCGCAGCAACTTGCTCTTCAGTTAGTCCCAGTAATTGAGCAATTTCTTGAACTAGATCGTGAAAAGATGTTGCTTGTTGTTTTTCCTCTAACAAGCTATGTACAGCTTCGATCATGGACAATTCTTTTAGCTCTTCTGGTGAATATTGCTTTAAATTCACTTATGCGGCACTTCCTTTCTTAAAATATATCCTATTAATATAAAGGCCTGTTCAAAAAAAATCCATACTATTCATTATAAACAAAACTCCACCAAATATGCCACAAAAAAAATAGGGAATCATAAAGTGATTTCCCTACATATTGCAACGTTATTGCCCTTTTTAGTTTTGAATCATATGAGCACCATTTAATACATAACGAATTTGCATCTCTGTATATTCTTCCAATGTATAAAGTTTCTGCAGTGCCCAGCGCCGAAATCCCCACATTTGTCCTTGAATAAAAATATTATGAGCAAGCAGTTGAACCTCTTTTTTTGTTAAAGTAAATACCTTATTTTGAACACATTGCTGCAAAATATTTTCGAACATCCCTACCATTTGAAATTCTTTCTCTAATACGTAAGGCAGCGACTCTTTTGGTAAAAAACGAACTTCTTGATACATAATAAGGACCTCTTCTTGCAGCTCATCCATAACTTTAAAATAATTTGTAATCGCGGCTTTTAAACTATCAATGCTGCCTTTTTCTCTGCACAGCACTTGCTCTAAACGATCTTTTACATGTTCATAAATGCTATCGCACACTAAATAAAGCACATCATCTTTCGTTCGAATATATTCATAGAGTGTACCAATGCTAAAGCCTGCTGCTTTCGCGATTTCTCTCGTTGTTGTGCGCGGGAATCCTTTTTGCTTAAAGAGCTGTACAGCACCTTTAATCATTTGCTCGCGCCGAAGTGCAATAAGTTTTTCATCTTTCACAGATGCTTGTACATTGTGCTTAACCATATCCTTCACCCCTTTTCCTGTCATTTTGCAGGAAGAAGCGTAGGAGGCTCCCTACGCTTCTTATAGCTTCTACTTCGTTAACATACGTGAAATAACAAGGCGCTGAATTTCTTGCGTGCCTTCGTAAATTTGCGTAATCTTCGCATCACGCATAAAACGCTCAACTGGATAATCTTTCGTATAACCATATCCCCCGAATACTTGCACAGCTTCGGTTGTCACTTTCATCGCCGTGTCTCCTGCAAACAATTTCGACATTGCTGATTCTTTGCCATACGGCAGTCCTTCTGACTCAAGCCAAGCCGCTTGATATGTTAACAAGCGTGCCGCCTCTACACCCGTCGCCATATCTGCTAGTTTAAAACCAATCCCCTGCTGCGCGGCAATTGGTTTACCAAATTGATGGCGTTCCTTCGCATAATCGGCAGCAGCATCAAGTGCACCTTGTGCGATGCCAACCGCTTGCGCAGCAATACCATTACGGCCACCGTCTAACGTTTGCATCGCAATTTTAAATCCTTGGCCTTCCTCGCCAAGTAAGTTCTCGGCAGGAATGCGGCAATCTTCAAATATAATCTCCGTCGTCGGTGAAGAACGAATACCAAGCTTGCTCTCTTTCTTTCCAACAGAAAATCCAGGCGCATCGCTTTCCACAATAAATGCACTTGTTCCGCGCTGCTTTGACTCTGAATCTGTCAGTGCAAACACAACATAAATATCCGCAATTCCGCCATTTGTAATGAAAATTTTCGAACCGTTCAAAATATAATGATCGCCGTCACGCTTTGCTGTTGTTTTCATTCCACCAGCATCAGAGCCTGAACCCGGCTCTGTTAAGCCGTAAGCTCCAATTTTCTTTCCTTCTGCCATCGGACGTAAATATTTCTGTTTTTGCTCCTCTGTACCAAATTTAAAAATTGGCCATCCTGCAAGCGACGTATGCGCCGATAATGTTACAGCTGTAGATGCGCAAACACGTGACAGCTCTTCTACCGCAATCACATAAGCCAAGTAATCGCTCCCAATTCCACCGTACTCTTCAGGCCACGGAATACCAGTTAAGCCAAGCTCCGCCATTTGATCAAATAAAGCGCGGTCAAAGCGTTCTTCCTCGTCGCGCTCTGCTGCCGTTGGTGCCACTTCATTTCTCGAAAAATCACGAACCATTTTCCGAATCATTTCATGTTCTTCTGATAATTTAAAGTGCATCTCTATTCCCCCTTAAAGCGCTCTGCTAATAACTAAGCGCTGAATCTCACTTGTTCCTTCATAAATCTCACATATTTTTGCATCGCGGAAGAATCGCTCCGCAGGATACTCTTTTGTATAACCGTAACCGCCAAGCACCTGCACAGCTTCAATCGCAACTTCTACTGCTGTTTTGGAAGCAAATAGTTTTGCAATTGACGCTTCCTTCCCACACGATAAGCCTTGTGCTCTCAGCGATGCTGCACGGTATACAAGCAGACGAGCTGCTTCCACAGCTGTTGCCATATCCGCTAACTTAAATCCTAATCCTTGCTGCGCGGCAATCGGCTTCCCAAATTGATGACGATCTTTCGCATAATCCGTAGCACATGCAAGCGCTGCTTCAGCGATGCCAAGTGACTGCGCCCCGATACCAATGCGACCAACATCTAAGTTTGCCATTGCCACTTTAAAACCTTGACCCTCTTCGCCAAGCAAATTCTCAACAGGAACTCTCATGTCCTCGAACGTTAATTGCACTGTACGAGAACCTAATAGCCCCATTTTGTGCTCATCTTTTCCAATGATTAAACCCGGTGTATCTTTCTCAACAATAAATGCCGATATCCCGCGTGTACCCGCATCCGGATTCGTAGAAGCAAACACGATATATGTATCTGCCTCGCCGCCGTTTGTGATAAATACTTTTGAACCGTTAATTACGTACTCATCACCGCATCTAACTGCTCTTGATTTCAAACTTCCTGCATCTGATCCAGCGCCTGGCTCTGTCAATGCAAATGCTCCTAAATATTCACCAGCTGCTAACTTCGGAAGATACTTTTGCTTTTGCTCTTCTGTTCCAAAATATAAAATAGGATTCGTTCCAACAGAGGTATGCACTGCTAAAATTACACCTACGGTTGCGCTTACTTTTGACAGTTCATTAATTGCTAAAATATATGAAATAAGGTCCATTTCCGCTCCGCCGTATTTCGCTGGAATAGGAATTCCCATCAGTCCAAGCTCGCCCATTTTCTGTAAGACTTCTCTAGGAAACACCCCTTGTTCCATAGTAGGAACAAAGGGAGCAATTTCCTTTTGAGCGAAGTCCCGAACCATTTTTCGCATCATTTGCTGCTCTTCTGTAAATTGAAAGTTCATATGCTCCACCTCAAATTGTTTTATATAGTAATTCAACTATTTGGTAAGACCACTAGTGCATGCAAAGAGGTGCCCTACCGGAGTATGTTATTATTCGTAAACGTAAAAACCGCGTCCTGTCTTGCGCCCTAACCAGCCTGCGTTTACGTATTTACGAAGTAACGGACATGGGCGATATTTGCTATCTCCTAATCCTTCGTGCAGTACTTCCATAATGTATAGACACGTATCTAAACCGATAAAATCAGCGAGTGTCAACGGTCCCATCGGATGATTCATGCCGAGCTTCATAACTTCATCAATCGCTTCTTTCGTCGCCACGCCCTCATATAGCGCATAAATTGCTTCGTTAATCATTGGCAATAAAATACGGTTCGAAACAAATCCTGGGAAGTCATTTACTTCAACTGGAACTTTGCCGATTTTTTTCGTAATATCTTCAATCGTTTCATATACAACGTCCTCTGTTGCTAAACCGCGAATAATTTCAACAAGCTTCATAACTGGAACTGGATTCATAAAGTGCATGCCAATAACCTTTTCTGGACGATTCGTAACAGCTGCAATTTCAGTAATTGGCAACGAAGATGTATTTGTTGCTAAAATCGTATGTTCCGGTGCTAACTCATCTAAATTCGCAAAAATTTGTTTTTTAATATCCATTCTCTCTACAGCTGCTTCAATGACAAGATCTGCCTCTTTCAAGCAATCAAGTGTAAGTGTTGCTGTAAGACGATTTAATGTTGCCTGCTTATCCTCTTCGCTCATGCGGCCTTTCTCAACTTGCCTAGATAAATTTTTCGTAATAATCCCCATGCCGCGGTCTAACTGCTCTTGTTTTAAATCTTGCATATATACGTCATAACCTGCCATCGCACATACCTGTGCAATTCCAGATCCCATTTGTCCTGAACCAATTACAACAATATTTTGTACCGTCATATTTATAGCCCCCTTTTTTACTGAACCTCTATCATAATTGCGTCGCCTTGACCGCCGCCGCTGCAAATAGATGCAATACCGATTCCGCCACCACGCTGCTTTAACGCATGAATAAGAGTAACGATAATGCGCGCACCGCTTGCTCCGATTGGATGTCCCATCGCAACTGCTCCGCCGTTTACGTTAATCTTTTCTGGATCAATACCTGCAATATTTGCACTTGCAATAGCTACAGCCGCAAATGCTTCATTAATCTCAAATAAATCTATCTCTTCTACTTTCTTACCTGTTTTCTTTAACAGCTCGTTAATGGCATAACCTGGTGTTCTCGGGAAATCCTTCGCTTCAACCGCGATCGCTGTATGACCTAAAATTGTCGCAAGCGGCTTTCTTCCCTCTTGCTTCGCACGCTCTTCACTCATTAATACGAGCGCTGCCGCGCCATCATTTAAACCTGGTGCATTTCCTGCGGTAACCGCTGCATCCTTATCAAATACAGGTTTTAATTTTGCTAGTTTTTCAACTGTTGTATCTTCGCGCGGTGCTTCGTCGTGAGCAACAACTACCGGCTCACCTTTTCGCTGCGGCACAGATACAGGTACAATTTCTTCTTCAAATCGGCCTTCCTTGCGTGATGCAACGGCGCGCATATGACTGCGGCATGCCCATTCGTCTTGCATTTCGCGGGAAATACCATCTTCTTTCGCTACATCTCCGCCGTACACACCCATATGCACGCCAGAAAATGAGCACGTTAAGCCATCTGCCACGTTTAAGTCAACAACCTCGTTATGCCCCATGCGATATCCCCAGCGTGCACCGCGTAAAATATATGGACTATTACTCATCGATTCCATGCCGCCTGCTACAAGTAACGATTGATCGCCGGTACGAATAATTTGATCCGCTAATGTTACTGCACGAAGCCCGGAAGCACATACTTTATTGACTGTTTCTGTGCGCGTCTCCCATGGGATCCCTGCTTCTCTTGCCGCCTGGCGTGATGGAATTTGTCCCTGACCACCTTGAATAACCGCTCCAAATATAACTTCTTCAATATCACTTGCTGCAACATTCGCGCGCTCTAATGCCGCTCCAATTGCAATTCCTCCAAGCTCCGTTGCCTTTACATCCTTTAAAGCTCCCCCAAACTTTCCAACAGGTGTTCTTGCAGCACTTAAAATTACTGTTCTAGTCAAAACATATTCCCCCATTTCTTCATTTTGCGGCGTTGATTGAACGCTCGTTCAGTTCAGCTGTTGTGAGAAAGAGGTGCAACCTTTGCACCCCCTTTTATCTAAAGTTGTACGGATTCTTACATGTTACATTGCTTCTTTCTTTGACCCGATAACAGAGCGCTCTAAAATCTCTGTTATATCAAGGGTTTGTACGCGTTCCTCTACTTCTTTTGCCTTCGTACCGTCACTAATCATCGTTAAGCAATATGGGCAGCCCGTACCGATGATCGTCGGCGATGTAGCAAGCGCTTGCTCTGTACGTGCAACGTTAATACGAGAACCAGCAGTCTCTTCCATCCACATCAGACCACCGCCCGCTCCGCAGCACATTCCTGTTTCGCGGTTACGCTCCATTTCAATGAGATTCACGCCTGGAATCGCTTTTAAAATATTACGCGGCGCTTCGTACACTTCGTTGTAGCGTCCTAAATAACAAGAATCGTGATACGTAATCGTTTCTTCTACGCGGTGAACTGGTTTTAATCGTCCTTCTTTCACCCACTGTGCTAACAATTCTGTATGATGATAGACTTCTGCTTGTAAGCCAAAGTCCGGATACTCATTTTTAAACGTGTTATATGCGTGCGGATCAATTGTCACGATTTTCTTAACGCCCGCTTTTTCAAACTCTTCAATATTCTTGTTTGCCATCTCTTGGAAGACAAATTCATTTCCAAGACGACGCGGTGTATCACCTGAGTTTTTCTCTTTATTTCCGAGGATAGCAAAGGAAATACCAGCTTCGTTCATCAGCTTCGCAAACGATAACGCAATTTTTTGGCTGCGGTTATCATATGATCCCATAGAGCCTACCCAGAATAAGTACTCAAACTCTTCGCCTGCTTTCGTTTTCTCTTTCACAGTCGGAATAGAAACTTCTTCTTCCATCGTACGCCACGTTTCACGCTCTTTACGGTTCAGCCCCCAAGGGTTTCCTTGACGCTCGATATTTGTCAGGGCACGCTGCGCTTCTGGATCCATTTTTCCTTCTGTTAAAACAAGATAGCGGCGCAAATCAATAATTTTATCAACATGTTCATTCATAACTGGACATTGGTCTTCGCAGTTACGACACGTTGTACAAGCCCAAATTTCTGTTTCTGTAATGACATCGCCAATTAAACTTGGATTGTATGCTAGTGTTGCTGCAGATTCATGTTGTCCCTCTCCAGCCGCCATCATCGCTAACTGATTACCTTGTGTATTGTTAAATGCAACAGTTGGAACCCATGGTGCACGCGATGTCACCGCTGCGCCTTTATCCGTTAAATGATCACGCAGTTTTAATATTAAATCCATCGGTGATAGCATCTTTCCTGTTCCCGTTGCTGGGCACATATTCGTACAGCGGCCGCACTCTACACATGCGTATAAATCAATAAGTTGCGTTTGTTTGAAATCTTCAATTTTTCCAACGCCAAATGTTTCTTGTGTTTCATCTTCAAAATCGATTTTTTCTAATTTCCCTGGATTTGTTAAACGGCTAAAATATACATTTGCTGGTCCTGCAATTAAATGTGCATGCTTCGATTGTGGCACGTAAACTAAAAACGTTAACAAAATAAGTAGATGCATCCACCACGCAAAATAGAACACAACAATCGCAGCTGTTTCACCAATTCCAGAAAATAAGTAAGCGATTGCAGAAGCAATTGGTTCACTCCATGATAATTCCTCGCCATGCCAAATGATGCCCATTCCGTTACCAAGAAGAACAGATAGCATTAAGCCGCCGATAAAAATTAAAACAAGTCCCGCTTTAAAATTACGTTTTAAGCGCACAAGTTTTTCAATATACCTTCTATAAAAAGCCCAAAAGACTGCAATTAAAATGATGAGTGTGACGATTTCTTGGAAGAATGTAAATGCAGGGTATAGTGGTCCAAGTGGAAGATGTGATCCTGGTGCTAAGCCTTTCCATATGAAGTCAATTGCTCCAAATTGGACAAGAATAAATCCGTAAAAAAACATAACATGCATGATACCGCTCTTTTTATCTTTAAGAAGCTTCTTTTGTCCGAAGACATTCCCCTTAATAAGATCCCATCTTTCTTTGAAGCGGCGATCAAATTCGACTTTCTTTCCTAATTGTATGTAGGTAATCCGCGTTCGTATGAGATATACAAATAAATATGCTGCATACGCTATGATGGCGATTGTCGCCAACCAGTTAACAATTAATAAACTATTCATATTTCTGCCAACCCCTCTCCGTGTAATATTCCCTTTTTCGAATCTTCGAAAATAAATAATTTTCTGAATTTATTGCCCTTATTTCCATTATATGATGAGTGAGCGTTCAGTCAACAGTTTTTTGTTATACAACAATATATTTTTTCATAAAGCTTTTTATTTCGGTGAAACTATAAAGTGAAACTTCCATCAGCAAGGGATTTTTTCATCCCCACTGATGGTTAACCAATTGGACTTTTACGGGCAATTATCCCCCATCTATCTTCCTCGCTTCTCTCTGAATCTTGAGGTAGGGGTCTTACTGCCCGCAAATAGCGGGATAAAAATGAATATAGAGGAGGGAATGGATACATGAGCTTTTTATTTCTCTTCCTTGTCTTTTTCTTACTGTGGATAAATTTCGACTTCATATATGGAAGAAAACTTCATTTAAAACAACTTAAACCTCGTTCATTTCCTTTGCGCCATAGTAACTTTAAACTCTATACATATGGCCAAACATTATATAAGGAGCTATTTACTGATATACAACAGGCTAAGCATCACGTACATATTTTATTTTTTATCGTAAAAAACGATGAGATTAGCCATACATTTTTACAGCTTCTAATGGAAAAAGCACAACAAGGTATTGAAGTACGCCTTCTCCTTGATCGGATTGGCAGCCATCATTTATCAAAGGAAACAATCCGTGAATTAAAACAACAGGGCATACATTTTTCATTTTGTCATAAAATCCGTCTCCCATTTCTCTTTTTTTCCGCTAATCAACGGAACCATAGAAAAATTACGATTATTGACGGAAAAATCGGCTATATCGGTGGCTTTAATATCGGTGAAGAATACCTAGGGCATAATGCTGCACTCGGTCCATGGCGTGATTACCATCTACGCCTTACCGGAGAAGGCGTACAAGACTTACAAACGCAGTTTCTACACGATTGGCGCGATGATACAAATGAAGATTTATTGCATGAAGATTATTACTTTCCAATACTGGAAAAGGGAGAAACTTCCCATCAGTTCGTACCAACTGACGGCGCTTATTTACAACAAACTTTTCTCGATTTAATTGAAAAGGCAACGAAAGAGCTATATATCGGTACGCCCTATTTTATCCCTGGGAAAAAGCTAATGAGTGCATTGCTACGCGCAAAAAAGCGAGGCGTTCGTATTACCATTCTCGTACCTAAAAAAGCGGATCATCCATTTGTTCGTGAAGCGAAACTTCCATATTGCCGGAAGCTTATTGAAGCAGGCTGTCATATTTACGAATTTCAAGATGGATTTTTTCATGCCAAAATTGTAATGATAGATGGCTGTATTTGTGATATTGGAACTGCGAATTTTGATATGAGAAGCTTATATCTGAACCATGAAATCAATTGTATATTATATGGCTCACCGTTTTTAGAACAAGTGAAGAAAGAAATCAATCACGACTTAGAAGCTTCCGTTTCACTTTCAATTCAAGATGTTTCTCCTCACTCTCTTTTAGACAAAGGAAAAGAATGGATTGGAACAGTCCTTTCCTTTTTTCTATAAACACATGAAAGGCGATGTACGTATGAAAATAAGATTTGGTTATGTCTCACATGCTCTTGCATTGTGGGACTGTTCTCCTGCAAAAACGATGACATTTACAAGATGGAAACAATTGAACAAACAAGAACGCGATGAAAAATTATATGACGTGACAAAACAAAACATTTTGCATACATTACGAATTCTACACTACAATATCGCACATGAAATTGAGCTGTATCGCCTATCCTCTTCTATTGTTCCATTGGCAACACATCCTGAAGTAAATTTCAATTATATCGACACTTTTAAAATTTTTTGGAAAGAAATAGGAGAGCTAATTAAAAGGCATCATTTACGTGTAAGTTTTCATCCGAATCAATTTACCTTATTTACAAGTGATAAGCCTCATATTACAACAAATGCTATTCACGATATGACGTATCATTACAATTTGCTAGATGCAATGAACATTGCAGATTCTTCTTACATAAACATTCATGTTGGAGGAGCATACGGAAATAAAGAAAAGGCTTTACTGCGTTTCCATGAGAACATTAAGAAACTTCCTACTCATATTAAAAAACAAATGACACTGGAAAATGATGATAAAACATATACAGCGGCCGAAACGTTAACAGTTTGCAGGCGAGAGCAACTCCCTTTTGTCTTCGATTATCATCATCATGTTGCAAATCCATGTGAAGAATCATTAGAAGCATTACTTCCATCTATTTTTGCGACGTGGGATCATACAAATACCATTCCAAAAGTTCATATTTCTTCACCAAAATCAGAAAGAGAATTCCGGGCACATTCTGATTATATTGATGTTCCATTTATTCAAAACTTCCTATCCATAGCAAAAGAACTGAATCAAGACTTCGATATTATGATTGAAAGTAAACAAAAAGATTTAGCACTTTTCAAATTAATAGAGGCTCTCTCATCTATAAGAGGAGTAAAACGAAGAAGAAGCGCTGCACTTGAATGGTAATTATTTATGATATCTTCATAATCTTTCAAACCCCTTACATTAAATTATTCATACATAACATTTATAGAAATAAAAAAGTAATTGGCATTAAATAATTATACTAAAAAGGCGTTGCTCAAAAGCAATGCCTTCTTCTCTTATTATTATTAAATCACTATGCTTCTGTATTAACTTCAGACACTCCAAAAAGAAGTCCTTAATTATCTAAACAATAAGCAAAGTAACCCATATTGGGAATAGCAGTTTTTGGGACAACTACTTATCCTCCATTTTCAGTGACTTTTTTTATGTATTCATCGACTGAAGGTACCTCAATAGAATTAGTAGTTCTTGTAGCCCCATCAGGAGATTTCATTAACCCACCATCTATACCAGGTTTATCACTCTCACCTGTAATTATAAACCAATAATCAACTGGACCAGGCATCTTTTCAAACTTCCAACCGAAATTACTTGAATAAAATTCAATAGCTTCTTCAGGATTTGGAAATTGAAATTCAAATCTAATAACTTTACTCATTTTAAAGACCTCCTAGCATTTTATTTTACAAAACAATCATATCAGAACAAATGTTCTTATTCGTATTTAAAAGTCTTTGTTGAATGATACGCTTATTATTTCTTTTATCCCGTCAATAAAGTCCTTGTCATCCAGGATGTTCAACAAAACAAATCAATGAATTCACTTTCGCTGTGTTCCGTATTCAGCGTAGTATTTAACAATAGAAAAGAGATGCTAATTCATATACGAATTACATCTCCAGAATGTATGTTATTTCCTGTTTTCTCCCTCTAAACCGAACCCATTACTAGGGTTTCTTTTTTCATATCCACCCTTTTTCTTCAGCGATTGCAATTGCCTCAATCCGATTTTTCGCATTTAATTTCGTTAACACATCGGAAATATAGTTTCGAACGGTTCCAGATGACAAGTATAGTGTTTTTGCAATTTCGTTTGCCGTCTTTCCTTCCTTCGCTAACAAGAGAACCTCTCTTTCTCTGTCTGTTAACGGATTTTGTTCTTGCCAAAGCCCAAACATGAGCTCAGGAGAAATTTCTCTTTTCCCATTCATTACATTCCGAATTGCCGCTGCAAGATCTTCACTTGGACTATCTTTTAATAAATACCCATGCACGTTTGCTTTCATCGCTCGCTCGAAATAACCAGGACGGGCAAATGTTGTTAAAATCATAACTCTACACTGTGACTGTTGTTTCCGTAACGTTTCAGCCACATCTAATCCGCTCTGAATCGGCATTTCAATGTCCATAATACTAACATCTGGCTGTAGTTTTTCAATTAGTCGCAAAGCCTCTTCTCCGTTTTCCGCCTGCCCAACAACCTCAATATCATCTTCTAAATCAAGTAAAGCCCCTAACGCTCCGCGAAGCATACGCTGGTCTTCTGCAATGATGATTCGAATCATGCTCTCACCCCATCTTTCCCTGTTCTTATAACAATTGGTACATGTATTGTTAACATCGTTCCATCATGAATATCGTCTAGTTCAAGTACTCCATCAATAAGAGCCAATCGTTCTTTCATTCCAAGAATGCCATTCCCATCATGATTTTTTTGTAGTCCGATTCCATTATCCTTTACTTGTAAAATCAATTTCCCTTGTGTTTCAAGTAAAGCAACCACGCACGTTGTTGCCTTGCTATGTTTTACAACGTTTGTCACCGCTTCACGTAAACACATTCCTAAAATGTTTTGTTCTAGCGGTGATAATACATTCGTACTTGTCTCCTGCTTTACTTCTAATGATATATTGGCCGCTTGGAGAATCACCTTCACTTGCTCTAGCTCTTCTTCCACCGTAATCATACGCATATCAGAAATTAATTCCCGTAATTGTTTTAACGCATTTCTTGATGTTTGCGTGATTTCCTTTGCCTCTAGACAAGCACGTTCTGGATTTTTCACAATAAGCTTCTCAACAAGCTGACTTTTTAGCGTAATAAGCGATAACGTATGTCCTAACGTATCATGTAAATCTCTCGCAATGCGCTGGCGTTCTTCTCGCTTCACTAGATCACGAATTTGTTCATTTGCTTCACTTAATTGTGTTTTTAATATCTTTTTTTGATTAAAATTCCGCATACCAAATGGTGTAAGAATCATTAAAATAAACATCGGAATCGCTGTTATAAAAGACGCTTTTGTAAGCTCATTCATATGCAGCAACATAAAAGAACCAATCATTACGATCAAAAGGAAAAACAACAATCGAAATTGCTTTTTTGTCGGTGTAAACCCCATTGCATTTGCTGTATAAAATCCAAAATAAATCATATATGGTTCATAAAATGCACTAAATAGAAATGTAATCACAAATTGAATACATGCCCATATAACAAATGTTTTTTTCACAAAATAAAGCTGGCGGTATGCAATAACAAAGAGTATGAGCATCCCGCCTCCTAATATCAATTTCCAACCTGATTGCCCCATCAAGTAATAAAGAGGAAACAACAAGTACACGAGCCATATATAAGGGAAAAATCCCATATGTTTTGGAAAGAATTCAAACTGTTTCTTTTCGGTCATTTTATATCGCTTCCTGTCTCTTTCTTATATATATTGATAATACAACAAGAGCGATGAAATAACCTCCTAACACTGCAACATTCTCCCAGCCAATTGCCTTACCAGCAACAATATCCCAAGCACCGCTTCCGAAACGATATGTCGGTGTCCATTCCCCAATACTTCTTAACGCCTTTGGTAATACTTCGATTGGCATCCATAAACCACCTAGAATGGCTAAACACATATTTAAAATATTTGCTAGCCCCGCAGCCGCATCAGCCTTCTTAATCGAACCAATTACCGTTCCAAGCGCTAAAAATGGCGTAACACCAATTAACAACCATAATCCAGCGCCAATCCACTGTCCAATCGTTAACTGTACATCATTAATTAATATTCCCGCGATAAAAATAACTAAGATTGAAAAAGCATTTACAAGCGTTTGTGCAACAATTTTTGCAGATAAATACGCCCCTTCTGGCAGCGGTGTGATTTGTAAAAGCTGTGTCCATCCTTGCCCTTTTTCTTGTGAAAGACGAACACCAAAACTAAAAAGTGCTGTTCCTACAATACTAAACGTAGCCATTGAAATTAAATAGTGTGCTTTCCATGCATCTCCATTTTCCGGCACTGACACGACATTTGTAAAAATGTAATAAAACATAACTGGCATTAATAACGAGAAAAAGATAAATAATTTATTGCGAAACGTACGTAATATTTCTATTTTACATTGCATCCAAAACGCTCTCATGCAATTCCCTCCTTCTGATTTGCAACAAACTGTTCAAAAGCTTCATCCAAGCTGCCGCGCTCAACAGCAATATCCATGACCGGCAAGTTTTTATTGAAAATTTCCCGGAGCGTAGCATCTGTATCATCTGTTGTCAGCACCACACGTTTTTCATGCGACTGGACACTTGTAACATGAGATAAACTTCGAAGCATACTTGTTGGCATTTCCTCTTTTGCATAAAATGAAATTGTTTTTTGAGAAATTGTTGCTTTCATCTCATCTGGTGTTCCATCGGCAATCACTTTTCCATTTGCAAATAATAAAATTCGATCTGCTAGTGCATCTGCTTCTTCTAAATAATGTGTTGTTAACATAATCGTTTTTCCTTCACCTGCTAACTTTCGAATTGTATCCCAAAAGTTTTTTCTAGACGTGATGTCCATCCCTACTGTTGGTTCATCTAAAAATAGTAATTCTGGATTTCCAGCAAGTGCGAGTGCAAAATTCAAACGTCTTTTTTGACCGCCAGATAACTTTTCACATCTTTGCTTTCTTTCTGACTCTAAATTGGATAGCTGAAGCAGTGTTTCTTTTGCAAGTGGATTCGTATAATAACTACGAAATAAATCAATTGCCTCTTCCACAGAGATACTATCAATTACGCTCACTTCTTGCAGCATTGCCCCAAGGCGATTGCGAACGTCCCGGTGCTTTGGGCTCTTGCCAAATATAGAAATATTTCCTTCTGAAGGATCCCTTAATCCAAGCATCATCGAAATTATTGTTGTTTTCCCAACCCCGTTTGGTCCAAGTAATGCAACAATTTGCCCCTTCCCTACTGTAAATGAAACGTTATTTACTGCTTTTTTATATTTAAATGTTTTTGAAACACCATTCACTTCAATTACTTGTTCCATTTCTCCACCTCCATCGTTACTTACATTTATATTGTATAAATTGGAAGAGATGGAAAACAGTAAAAGACGTCATGATATGAATATGACAAATGTCAGGAAGTCTTAAAATACGGGTTTTCCCACGCAAGTAGCAGGACAAAAACAAACGTGATACAATCATGTGAGATGTACATTCGAGGAAGGACAGTGGTTTTCATGATTATTCGTAATGAACAAGATTTAGAAGGCTTACGAAAAATCGGCCGCATCGTTGCGCTTGCTCGCGAGGAAATGAAGAAACAAGCGAAGCCAGGTATGACAACGAAAGAGCTTGATTTAATTGGTAAGAAAGTATTAGATGAGCACGGTGCCATTTCTGCACCTGAAAAAGAATATGATTTTCCAGGCACAACTTGCATTAGTGTCAATGAAGAAGTTGCCCACGGCATTCCAGGGAATCGCGTCCTAAAAGAAGGCGATTTAGTAAACGTAGATGTATCTGCAGCACTTGACGGTTACTACGCAGATACAGGTATTTCGTTCGTTCTTGGACAAGATGAAGCAAAAGAAAAACTTTGCGCTGCTGCTGAAAGTGCATTTTGGGCAGCCATGAAAAAAGTAAAAGCTGGCGCAAAACAAAACCAAATTGGTCGTGCGGTTTCCAATGATGCGCGTAAAAATGGCTACGCAGTAATTCAAAACTTAACAGGACACGGCATTGGACTTAGCTTACACGAAGCACCAAACCATATTTTAAGCTATTTCGATCCTATGGATAGTGCGCTATTAAAAGACGGACTTGTCTTAGCAGTAGAACCATTCGTATCCATGGGTGCGGATCATATTATCGAACGCGGTGATGATGGCTGGACATTTGTAACGCCAGATAAAAGCCTTGTTGCTCAATGTGAGCATACCGTTGTCGTTACACGCGGTGAACCAATTATTTTAACACAACTATAAGAAAAAGCAGGATGCACGGAAATATTTCCGTACATCCTGCTTTTTTATTATCTAGTGCCAGCGACTAGAGTACTCGGTAGTTTCACTTTATTACATCTTCTCAGGTGCAGATACTCCAACTAATGCTAATGCATTTTGAAGTGTAATGCGTACCGCACGCATTAAGTCGTAACGAGCTTTACTTAACTCTAGGTTATCTTGGTTTAATACTTTTTCTGCATTGTAGAAGCTATGAAGCGCTGCTGCCAAGTCAAATGCATAGCTTGTAATGCGGTGTGGCAGACGTTTTTGTGCTGCTTCTGCAACTGCCGCTGGGAATTCACCCAGTTTCTTTAATAAGTCTACTTCTTTCTCAGAAGCAACAAGTTTGTAGTTAACATCGCTGCCTGCAGTTAATCCAAGCTCTTCACCTTGGCGAAGGATACTGCATACGCGTGCATGTGCGTATTGTGCATAGTATACAGGGTTTTCATTTGATTTTGATACCGCTAAGTCCATATCAAAGTCTAAATGAGAATCACCGCTGCGCATTGCAAAGAAGTAACGCATTGCGTCCACGCCTACTTCTTCCATAAGCTCACGAAGTGTAACAGCTTTACCTGTACGTTTACTCATTTTTACTTTTTCACCGTTTTGGTATAGTTGTACCATTTGGATGATTTCTACTTCTAATGTATCTTTATCGTATCCAAGCGCTTGAATTGCTGCTTTCATACGTGGAATGTAACCGTGGTGGTCAGCACCCCAAATGTTAATTAATTTCTCAAAACCACGCTCTAATTTATCACGGTGATACGCAATATCTGGCGTTAAGTATGTGTAAGAACCATCGTTTTTAATTAATACGCGGTCTTTATCATCGCCGTAAGTTGTAGAACGGAACCATGTTGCGCCCTCTTCTTCAAATACCTCTCCGCGCTCTTTTAACGCTGCAAGAGCTTCGTCAATTTTTCCGTTTTTGTATAACGATGTTTCAGAGAACCACACATCAAATTTAACGCGGAAGCTTTCTAAGTCTTTTTGAAGTTTTGCTAATTCATATTTCAAACCGTACTCACGGTAGAATTCGTAGCTTTCTTTTGCGTCAGCTTTTGCATAACGATCGCCAAACTCTTCTGCTAAACGCTTCCCGATACCGATAATATCTGCACCATGGTAACCGTCTTCTGGCATTTCTTTATCTAACCCTAACGCTTGCATGTAACGAGCTTCAACAGAAAGCGCTAAGTTATGAATTTGGTTACCAGCATCGTTAATATAGTATTCACGAGATACATCGTATCCTGCTTTTGCTAATACGTTACATAACGTGTCACCAACTGCCGCGCCGCGCGCATGTCCTAAGTGAAGGTCACCTGTTGGGTTTGCAGATACGAACTCAACTTGTACTTTTTCACCGTTACCAGTGTTTGTTTCACCGTAAGCTTCGCCAGCTGTAATAATTGTTGGGATTAGATCTGTTAAGTAGCTGTTATCCATGTAGAAGTTAATGAAGCCAGGTCCAGCAATTTCGATTTTTTCAATAGAAGCTTTTGCTTTATCGAAATTTGCAATTAATTCTTCTGCAATCATGCGCGGTGCCTTTTTCGCTACGCGTGCAAGCTGCATCGCCATGTTTGTAGAGAAATCACCATGTGTTTTATCTTTTGGCGTTTCTAATACAACGTTTGGAATTTGTTCTTCTGTCGCTAATTCTGCTTTTACTACAGCAGCTTTAATTTCCTCTTTAATGAGTTCTTTTACTTGTTCTAAAGAGTTCATTATTGTGCCTCCTTGAGATTAATAGTAATTGTATATCGGCCTGCTTCTTGCTCACTTAGAAGCAATGCATACGTTAGAAAGAGTTGTCCCTTTTTCTTTTCTTCCGACCATTTAAAAAGGACGTTATCTGTTTTCGTTTGCAATGCAAACGTTCCAAGTTCACTCGTATACGTTCCTGTTGTCCACTCGCCTTTTTTATGAGTTTGGCGCATAGAAACAGCACCTGAACGCATAATGAGAACTTGATCATCTTGGATTTTAATAATTGTCTTCACTTCGCCTTGTTCGTTCGGCTCTTGAAACGTTACATATGTACTTTGACCCTTTACATAGTATAGACCATTTGCGTCAAAAGCAATAGTTTCCTTTCGCGCCCCTTCACGAACTTCCGTTACAAAGTGAACTTGTACTGGTAAGCCTGCAAGTTGATTCTCCACGTCTTGCACACCTTTCAAAATGTTATAGATATTAAGTATAATTTATAATAAAACACTTTTCCTATCATATCAAAAAACAGCGGTGTCTGTCTGCTGAAATATTAGGAAACATATTGAAAGATGTAGTTCAAAAAAGCAATTTATAAAGTGAAACTTCCATCAGTGGGGGGGGTTTTTCATTCCCCACTGATGGAAAGCTCTCACCAATCGGGCTTTTACGGGCAGTTGTCCCCCACCTATCTTCCTCGCTTCTCTCTAAATCTTAAGGTGGGGGTCTTACTGCTCGTTAATGCGGGATAAAAATGTTGGTATCATCCTTGTGAAACATTAAAACCCAAGTTCAGTATGAACTTGGGTTTTTTATTATTTTTTCAGTTTTTCTAGCACTTTCGTTGGCACTTCATTCTCTCGCAGTTCTGCCCATCCTTTCCCTTGGCTGCCTTTTGCGTAAACTTTCAAGTATACTCCTTGGCAAAGTTCACGATTTATCATTTTTTTCACAACTTGCTCATTTCCATCCCTATCATAAGCAGTAAATGTATACAAATACTTATTCCCTTTTCTCTCGGCTTGATTTGTTACAGCATAATAATCCTTTACTTCCTTACCTGAAAAAAAGTTATCTACAAAGGCTTGCACACCTTCTGTTTTTGATTGTAAGTAAAAGACACCTGCACCGCCTAAAACAGCAAGTACTGCTGTAACTTTTAATATCATACGCATGAATCTTTCCACCTCTAACATGTATCCTTGTATAGTGCTTCATTGAGTATAAAATCTATCCAAAATAGTCTCTATCGATTTTTCTTACATTTCTCTTACATCATTGTAAGAGAAGTTAATTAAAATATCTTCTCAACAAAAAAGGCTATTTCGAATTCATTCGAAATAGCCTTTTTTAGAAAGCTTACTTTTCATCTAGCTCTAGTGACTGGAATACTCAGTAGCTTCACTTTTATTTTTGCACCCATCCAAGTAACATTTCGCGCACAAATTTACTTGCTGCGATTGGTGTTTGGTCACTGTGATCATATACAGGAGCTACTTCTACTAAGTCTGCTCCAACTACGTTTATATTTGAATTTGCAATTGCAACAATGGAATCTAGTAGTTCTTTTGAAGTGATACCGCCAGCTTCTAATGTTCCTGTACCAGGAGCATGCGCTGGGTCTAATACGTCGATATCAATTGTGACATAGACTGGGCGTCCTGCAAGTGTTGGCAATACTTTCTTTAATGGTTCTAATACATCAAATTTGTATAAGTTCATGCCAACTTCTTTTGCCCACTCAAATTCTTCCTTCATACCAGAACGAATACCGAAAGAATATACGTTTTCTGGACCAATTAAATCGCACACTTTACGAATTGGTGTAGAGTGAGATAAAGGCTCGCCTTCATACGACTCACGTAAATCTGTATGAGCATCCATGTGGATGATTGCTAAATCTGGATATTTTTTGGCCATCGCCTTAAAAATTGGCCAAGACACTAGGTGCTCACCACCAAGACCTAGTGGAAACTTACCAGCATCTAATAGTTTTGTTACATATTCTTCGATCATGTCTAAGCTGCGCTGTGCATTACCGAAAGGAAGCGGAATATCACCTGCATCAAAATATTTAACTTCCTCTAATTCACGATCTAAATACGGACTATATTCTTCTAGTCCAATTGATACTTCACGAATACGTGCTGGACCGAAACGAGAACCCGGACGATAACTTACTGTCCAATCCATCGGCATCCCATAAATAACAACCTCAGCATCTTCAAAACTTGGATGACTGTTAATAAATACTTTACCTGAATAAGCTTCATCAAAACGCATATTCTTTTTCCTCCTATCTGGAACTGAAGGTATCCCAACCTTTCATTTTGTCTCAAATTTGGAGCGGTTTTGCTCCTCTTTATCGATTTACCACACTCGCCTCAACCCAATTAGTCGAGAAGAAATTTACTTACTTTTATTACAACTTCGGCAGCTAGCTCTGCCCCACTAGACCCTAGCATCTAAGAACCTTCCCCACGAGAAAGCAAATAGTGCCTTCTGTGGGAAAGAACCTTAGCCACCGTCAGCTTCGCTTTTCTTACTTAATTAAATCCCCAACGAATTTAGGTAATACGAATGCTGCTTTGTGAAGTTCTTTTGTATAGTATTTCGTTTCGATTTCGTGGAAACGCTCTTCACTTACTTCTAGTGGATCATGCTTCTTAGATCCGATTGTGAATGTCCAAAGGCCGCTTGGGTACGTTGGAATGTTTGCTGTGTATAGACGTGTAATTGGGAAAATTTCTTTTACGTCTTTAAACACGTTTGAAATTAATTCTGGTGTGAACCAAGGGTTATCTGTTTGCGCTACGAAAATACCGTCTTCTTTTAACGCTTTAGAGATTCCAGCATAGAATCCTTTTGTAAATAAGTTTACAGCTGGGCCTACTGGCTCTGTAGAATCAACCATGATTACGTCATACACGTTTTCGCTTTCAGCAATGTGCATGAAGCCATCGCCTACTTTTACTTCTACACGTGGATTTTCTAACTCGCCAGCAATTTCTGGTAAGTATTTTTTAGAGTACTCGATTACTTTTCCATCAATTTCAACAAGCGTCGCTTTTTTCACGCTTGGGTGTTTTAATACTTCACGAATAACGCCGCCATCTCCGCCGCCAACAACTAAAACGTTTTCAGGGTTTGGATGTGTGAATAATGGTACGTGCGCTACCATTTCGTGATATACGAATTCATCCTTTTGCGTTGTCATAACCATGCCATCTAAAATAAGCATATTGCCGAATTCTTCAGTTTCAACCATATCTAGCTTTTGAAATTCTGTTTGCTCCGTATGTAAAGTGCGGTTAATACGCGCTGTAATTCCAAAATGCTTTGTTTGTTTCTCAGTGAACCATAGTTCCATTGTACAATCACGCCTTTCGTTGCAAATTATAATGTGACACCATTAATGTCCCCTAACAAAAATAAAACAAAACATGTAAAATGTATAGTTAAAAATATAAAAAAGAACGTAAATATATTGTAAACGAGTCGTTTTCGTTCGTATATTTAGTCAATTATGTATAAAACGGTAAGAAAACCCTTTCCTAGGAAAGGGTTTTGCTCTCAATTTTTTCATTTACTCGAACTGGTAGACAAATCATCACACATCCAACTAGCGCAACAATTCCTCCTACTAAAAACGGACTTTGCGGTGAAACTACGTGACCAATAATTCCAGATAAAATTGGTGCAATTGCCCCGCCCAGCCAACGAACAAAATTATATACACCAGATGTAATAGATCTTTCATAAGGTGAGATATCCATTACGTAACTTGTAAATAATGCATTATTAAGACCAGACGCTAATCCTGATAAAATGATTAGTACAATTTGTAACCACATGACTTGTACGAAGAACAATAGCATTAAAAAGATTGCAAATACAAGCAAGCTATAGCGTAGTAACATTTTCGGTTCGTATTTTCCTTCTAATTGGTGTGCAAGCACAGCAGAACCATACGCTAATGCAAGACCCCAGCCACAAAAGACAAAGCCAAGCTGAATGGCAGATAAATGTAAAACAAGCGGTGAATATGCTAAGACAACAAAGAAAGCATAGTAATATAACATCCCGGAAATAGCACCTTGTATGAAAGGTTTATATTTCACCAGATTAATTAATTCCTTTAATCCAGCTGACTGACGTTTCACTTTGCGCTCTGGTTCTTTCACAAAAAAGAAAACAAGAATAAATGCTAAAGCAATTAAAACACTTGTCGCAAAAAACGGATAACGCCAAGAATATCCACCTAATAAACCACCTAACAGCGGACCTCCCGCCATACCTAAACCAATTGCTGCCTCATACAATCCAACAGCTTCATGCACCTCTTTGCTCAGCGCAATTAATAACGTCATTGCCGTTGCAAAAAACATCGCATTCCCTAAACCCCAGCCGGCACGAAAAATAGATAACTGCGTAATTGTTTGTGAGAATCCGCAAATACACGCAAATACCGTTACAGTTGCAAGACCAATTGTCATCATACGCTTATCGCCAAATCTTGCCGCAAAAAGACCAGCTGGCAGCATCATAATTGCCATCGTTAAAATATAGGCTGTAAATAACATTTCTACTTGCCAATGTGTTGCACCGATTTGCTCTGCAATGCTTGGCAAAATTGGATCGACTACTCCAATGCCAGAAAAGGCAAGAAAAGTAGCGACTACTGTAATAAGTCTTCCAAGTCGTTGTTTACTCTCCATATAAATCACTCTCCTTTTGTTTCTTCTAAGAACTTCGTTGCTCTTTCCAAGCTATGTTCTAATTCTTCCTTCACGCGCTTCATTTGTAGCATTTTCTTATCTAACGTCTCGACTTGATTTGTCAGCATACGCGCTATTTCTTGAATTACTTCTCGGTCGCGCGGGTTATCACTATTTCTTCTTTGCTCCATACGTTCTTTAAGTGATAAGAAATACTGCATTTCTTGAAGTGTAATACCTAATACTTCTTTCGCTTCTACAATTTTTTTGATTCTCTCTACATCTTCATCTGTATATAGGCGAATATTCCCTTCACTGCGCTCTGGCGGATGAATTAAGCCAATTTCCTCATAATAACGAAGAGTCCGCTTTGTTAAACCTGTTTGTTTTGTAACTTCATCGATTTTATACAATTCTATTCCTCCTTCCTAACAATATTACATTTTACGTTAACGTTAACTTTTATGCAACCATTACGCTTTTGTAAATTTTTTCTACCGGCATTGTATTTTTGATTGCTCAGTTTCATAATTGAAGCAAAGTGAAACTTTCATCAGTCGGATCACCTCCCATCTATCCTCAAAATCGTGAGGTAGGGAGCTTACTGTCCGTTAATAGCGGGATAAAATGAACCATAAGGAGAATTTGCTATGAAACAACCACTTATTTTTGCGCATCGCGGTGTGAGAAGTACGCACCCAGAAAATACAATGATTGCTTTTCAAAAGGCAGAGCGTGTTGGTGCACATGGCATTGAGCTTGACGTACATATATCAAAAGATGGGGAAGTTGTTGTCATTCACGATGAAACTGTGGACCGAACTACAAATGGAGCAGGACTTGTATATGAACAAACTGTCCAGCAATTGCAAGCACTCGATGCTGGCAGTTACAAGGATCCTTCTTTCCATGAAGCAAAAATCCCAACGCTGCGCGAAGTACTTATTTGGCTTTCTACAACAACAATGCAATTAAATATTGAATTAAAAACGGATGTTATTCGTTATCCCCGTATAGAAGAAAAAGTCGTCGACCTTGTTCGCGAATTTCATCTATCTAATCAAATTGTATTTTCTTCGTTTAATCATGAATCCGTTTCCCTGCTTGCAGCTTTAGCGCCAGAGATCCCCCGCGCGATTTTATACGATGAACCACTCGCGGATCCAATTGCTGAAGCAAAGAAAAGACAGGCAAATGGTCTTCATCCAAATTTTGAATTACTCACAAAAGAGTTTGTACAAATGGCTCAGCAGCAAGGATACATATTCCGCCCTTATACAATCAATGAATACAAAGACTTACAAAAGATGATAGATTACGGCGTCGATGTAATCATTACCGACTGGCCAACACGTGCTTTTGAGCTTCTTTCTTAATAAGAAGCTCTTTTTTAGTTTAAAAACAGCCAAAATCCTCAATACTAGTAAAAGTATGCTATGAGGGGTGACAAAAATGGAACTTACAACAAATGAAAAACAAGCAAAATATATACGCTTTTTCCTCACTGCACTGTTATCATGTGTTATTTTCTTTGTTTCTACTATTTTCATTGTCTTACTTGTTGCAAAAATTGCCGGACCACCACCTGTTGCAGTTCCGCAAACAACTATCTTTTATGCAAATGATGACTCTGTTATGGGGCAAAGTCACGGAGCGCAGGAACGCTATAATGTGTCACTCGACCATATTTCACCTTACGTGAGAGAAGCAACGCTTTCTATTGAAGATCAGCGCTTTTATAAACATCATGGTTTTGATGTAAAACGCATCGGCGGGGCAGTAATTGCTGACATTAAAGCGAGGGCAAAGGTACAAGGCGCAAGTACAATTACGCAGCAATACGCCCGAAATTTATATTTGGACCACGATAAAACATGGAAACGAAAGATGTTAGAAGCAATGTATACCGTTCGCCTAGAAGTTAATTATAATAAAAATGATATTTTACAAGGATATTTAAACACAATTTACTACGGGCACGGTGCCTATGGAGTTGAGGCAGCAGCACGGCTCTACTTTAATAAAAATGCGAAAGATTTAAATTTAGCAGAAGCAAGTATGCTTGCAGGTATTCCAAAAGGACCAAGTTTATATTCTCCCTACTTACATGAAAGCCGGGCCAAAGAAAGACAAGCTCTCATTTTAGATGAAATGGTAGAACAGAGGTATATCACGAAGAAAGAAGCAGCAGCGGCCAAAAAAGAACAACTCACCTTGGCTCCTCTTGAAAAAGAAGAAGTAGCAGAAATGGCACCTTATTTTCAGGATGTTGTACGAACTTCCCTCATCAATGATGCTGGTCTCGATGAACAAACAGTAGGACGCGGTGGCCTGCGTGTATATACAACGCTAGATCCAAAGCTACAAACAATTGCGGAAAGTACAGTAAAAGAAACCATCCCAAGCACAACAGAAATAGAAACGGCTATTGTATCCATGAATCCAAAAACAGGCGAAGTAATGTCACTTGTTGGCGGACGCGATTATAAGAAGAGTCAATTCAACCGAGCAACGCAAGCGTACCGGCAGCCAGGTTCAACATTTAAACCCTTTTTATATTACGCCGCTCTTGAGCAAGGCTTTACACCAGTAACTCGCTTAAAAAGTGAACATACTGTATTCACATTAGGCGATGGTGTTTCCAAATATAACCCAGCGAATTATAAAGGCTATTATGCAGATGACTTTATAACGATGATGCAAGCACTTGCTGTTTCTGATAATGTGTACGCTGTGAAAACACATCTTTTCTTAGGTGAAGAGTCACTTGTAAAAACGGCGAAGCAATTTGGGATTACAAGCGCATTAAAAGATGTTCCATCACTTGCGCTTGGAACATCTCCTGTAAAACCGCTTGAAATGGTGAATGCTTACAGTATGCTTGCTAACGGCGGCAAGCAAGTGAAACCGACATTTATTCGGCGCGTTGTCGATCATGATGGAAACATCTTGTATGATGCTCATTTAGAAAACAAACAAATTCTTGATGAGAATAATGCCTTTGTGATGGAAGAAATGATGACGGGCATGTTTAATAAAAAATTAAGCAGCTACGCCTCTGTCACTGGACAAAACCTTATTCCAAAGTTATCCCGCACATACGCTGGAAAATCAGGTTCAACCGAGACAGATAGCTGGATGATTGGCTTTACACCACAGCTCGTGACAGGTATTTGGGTCGGCTACGATAAACAAAAAACAATCTCTAACCCAGCTGAGCAATCTTATGCGAAAAATATGTGGGCAACCATTATGGAGCAAGGTTTAGAGGAAAGCCCGAAAAAAGATTTTAAAAAGCCGGCCAATGTTGTCGCATTAAACATTAACCCTGAAAATGGGAAAATCGCAACGAAAGGTTGTCCTACTTCTGTAAAAATGTATTTTGTAAAAGGTACTGAGCCAACAGAATATTGTATGGATCATATCGATGAAAAGGATGAATTTGAGGCGGTGCTAAAAGAGAAAACAAAAGGTAAAGAAAGCTGGTGGAAAAAGTATTTTCCTTGGTAACGAAAACTTATGAAATGAGACTTTGATTAGTTACTTTTATGCAATGAAATCACTCAAAGATTACATTACAAAAAGGGCGCAGTCATTCTTCTGCTCCCTTTTCTTTCTTAAAAAGTGCTCCTATTCATCAGTATCATTTACGATAGCTAACACTTGATGGTCTTCCCATCTTCCATTTATCTTTACATTTTTCTTTGCAATGCCCTCTTTATGAAACCCTGATTTCTCTAAAACTTTTATCGATCCGATATTATGTGGCATAACTCCTGCTTCAATTCGGTGAAGCTTTAACTCATCGAATGCGTAAGATACTACTAGCTTAACAGCCTCTGTCATATATCCTTTCCCATTATGATTTTTATCTAGAGAATATCCAATATAGCAACTTTGTAAAGGGCCACGCAGTACCTCTGTCAGTGTAATATTCCCAATTAGTTCTTCTGTTTCGATTACGTAAATACCAAATGAGTATAGTTGATCAAGATCTTTCTTTTCCTTGTTCTCCCTAATTCGATTCAGTTGACTTTTCAACGTATAAAAATCATCTTCTCGTAACGGTGTATACGTTTGAAAAAAATCTCGGTTTTTCAATTCCAAATCTAGCAATTTTTCTGCATCACTATCTTCAAGAATCTTTACTAAAATACGACTTCCCTTCAATTTCAAAATGTATCCTCCCTCTCATACTCTTTATGAAATATGTTTTCTGACAAGATTCTTTATTTCCTGCATATAAAATACAGTTACTGATATTTCACCACAAACCTATTTCAGAGCAAATAAAAAAACCCCTTTCAACAAGAAAGGGATTTCCTATTACTCTCCTAACAATTCGCTACGTAATTTCTCACTAGAAAGATTCCATAGCTCCTCATTATGTTCTTTTAAGAACGTACCAAGTACTTTTTTAGAAGGTTCATCCATATGATCAACCATGATGTAACGCTTTAATGATTTGTCCATTTTATTTACATGCTCAGGTAATGATTTATAGCCGCGGCGAATTTCACGGTCTATTGTCATTTCGCATGCAGTTACACCAGCATAATATGCGCCGTTTGCAGTGCGCTCAATTGTTACCCAAACAAGCCAATATGGTTTTGCATTTGGTACTTCTTCTTTATTAGTTAAAAATTTAATTCCTTTTTCAGCAGCACTGCGTGCATGCATCGCACCAATATCAACAACTGCTGTTCCTTCTGTTACATCAATAATAACAGGAGAAATATTTTCTAGACTTAATGCGCCAACTCCAAAACCGCCATGTCCATCTGTGGAGTCATTTTTAATAATATTAAAGCCGATTTGTTTCTTTTTCTCTGCCATAAGAAAACCTCCCCTTCTCTTCTAATACAATCCAAATAGTGGTCCAATTATACTATGCAGCATACCTAAAACGTGCGGAATGACAACTTGGAAAATTGGCTGAATCGTATATCGATCTAACGGTGTAATCACAAGAATTAATAAAAAGATTGAACCGTATTTTTCATATTGCGTCATTTTCGCACGTACATTTGTCGGTGCTAAATCTTCCACAACACGGTAACCATCTAATGGCGGGATTGGTAACAAATTAAAAATAAATAAAACTATATTAATCCCGATAAAAATTTGAAAGAACTGAAATAGTGTTTCTCCTACTGCTATTGGGACTGCATCAATAATTCCAAATTTCAACAAGCTATACCAAGCAATAAGCCCAAGGGCTCCTAATAATAAGTTACTAAGTGGTCCAGCAATTGAAACAAGAATACCAGCAAGACGTGGTCTTTTAAAATTATAAGGATTGACTGGTACTGGACGTGCCCAACCAAATCCGATTAATAATACAGCAATAAGCCCGATTATATCTAAGTGTGCCAGTGGAGATAATGTTAAACGGCCTTGTCTTTTTGCTGTATCATCTCCAAATTTATACGCAACATAAGCATGTGCAAATTCATGTACTGACAAAGCTATTACAACAGCCATTGCCAATAACGGTAATTGGTACAGCGGATATGCAAAAAAGTGTTCCATACTTCCTCTCCCTCTTCATTATGTTAAAAAAGAAAAAAATTTCTTTTTCTGATTGTTCTCTTCAAGAATCCGTTATAATAGTACTGTAATATACATAAAAGGAGCGATACATATGCCATACGTAACAGTAAAAATGCTAGAAGGACGCACAGAAGAACAAAAGAAAGCTCTTGCTGAGAAAGTAACTGCAGCAGTAAGCGAAACAACTGGTGCTCCTGAAGAAAACATCGTTGTTTTCATCGAAGAAATGTCTAAAAATCATTACGCAGTTGGCGGCAAACGCTTAAGCGACCAAGAATAATATTTTATACAGGAGAAGCAGCCCTGCTGCTTCTCCTACTCTTTTCCTTCTAATAGACGAATAATCTTTTCTTTTACTTTTCCTTTTCGCCCGTCTTCATACAGTAAATCATGCGGATAGAACAATTTTTGATCAGTTCTCTTTTTACCTGTAATTGCCTCAACAATATCCGACTCACGAGATAATTCACGGAGCTCTCCATTCGGCATAAGGAGTAAAATTGGCAGACGTTCTTCCTCTTCACCTGCACGGTAAAAGTCATACGGCAGATCTGATGTGGAATCTACTACTAAATAATATTCTGGATCAAGCCCAATTTTCTTAAATAAACTATTTAATTCTACCCAATTGTTTAACCCATGCTTTTCTGTGAAATCTACACATTTGAACAAGTTACGGTTCATAAAACGGCGACATAAATCACTTAAAATGGCATCCTCTTCTTCCTGCCATACTTGGAAGTAATAATACATCACATTCTCGTCTAACTTTAAATAATCCTCTATCGTTACTTCTCCTTCGAATAAAGAGTAGAAATGAACCGGATGATATTTAAATGTATAGTACTGTTCATGCAATGCTTTCGCCCTGTGCAAAATTTTTGTTAAGATTACTTCAGCACTGCGCGTTACCGGATGAAAATACACTTGCCAGTACATTTGATAGCGACTCATAATATAGTGCTCTACAGCATGCATTCCGCTATATTTAATCACAACTTGATTATTAAATGGACGCATTACCCGTAAAATCCGCTCCATATCAAAGTTCCCATATTTCACACCTGTAAAGTATGCATCTCGTAATAAATAGTCCATACGATCTGCGTCAATTTGGCTGGAAATCATACTGATCGCTAATTTATTAGTAGAAGTTTTCGCAATGACATCCGCTACCTTTTGCGGAAACTCATGATCAACACGGCTTAATACATCATGAATTTCTGTATCACCTACAATAATTTTTTGTGTAAACTTTTCATGGTTTAGTTCAAATACTTTTTCAAATGAATGCGAAAAAGGACCATGTCCTACATCATGCAGGAGTGCTGCACATAAGCACAACAAACGATCTTCAGCATTCCAATTTGGTCTTCCATCAAACACATCGTCAATCATACGGCGGATAATTTCATAGACACCTAATGAATGAGTAAAGCGACTATGCTCCGCACCGTGAAATGTAAAAAATGTCGTCCCTAGCTGCTTAATGCGGCGCAGACGTTGAAACTCTTTCGTCCCGATTAAATCCCAAATCACGCGATCGCGCACATGCACATACTTATGCACTGGGTCTTTAAACACTTTCGTTTCATCTAATTTGTCACTTACATATGCCATTAAAATTCACCGCCCTCCATTATACATTCTTATCTCTATTATAAACGAAAGGCGAAACAGAAAGAAATGAAAGACTGTATATTACTGTATGAAAACTCCCGCCACTTATCTCCTTTGGATCTTGAAGTGGGGGTTTCTTGTGTATCATCTTCAAGAGATGCTTAACACAAGTGGAGTTGACACGGCTGCCTGATGGCACAACCCCTCTATTCCATCGGCAAATGCCTTTGGAACTACTTTTTTTAAGATATTATAAGCACCATTCACATCTGCGTTCAGTAGTTTGTTCTCTTTCGTACGATACAAGCCACGTTTGATACGTTTTCCACTGAATACAGGAATATCTTCCTCACCGTAAGTGGGAATCGCATCATTGTCTAGAAAGGACGCTTTGCTTGTATACGATTCTTCCACAACTTGTACCATTATGCCTTGCCTCTTCGCCTTGTAGTTGATCATTTCAATGAGTAGATTATGTGGGATATGGCAAAAAGATTGATTCTGTTGTTTCCCCATATCACTGTTTTGTTTCCACGATGTATTTTTCCCAATCATAATCGTTGAAATCTCGTGTTGAATCGCAAACTGAACAATGTGGTAACTCATTTTGTGAAAGAGGTCCTTTATTTTTAGAAACCGTTTTTCATGAAGCCTCTCTATACGTGTTGATGTATGTGGTCCCTCTTTTGGTTCTTTTCCCTGACGAAGAATGCCCAGTAAATGCGCCTTTTGTTTGTTGTAGTATTGATTGACACTTTTAATCACATTGCCCTTTACTAGTACAGGAGTAGCTCCCGTATTCGTTACGATGGTTGCAATGTTATTGATTCCTAAATCAATACTCATATAACGGTTGTTGTCAACATGCTTAGGTGGCGACTCAGATTGTTCTGTCACAATTTCCACCTTAAATTTCCCGTAAGCAGGAGAAACACGTACTTCTTTTAGATTTTCGATTTGTCCGAACAATTTACCGATATTTAGTTTGATACTTGTTTTTGGAAAACGAATATACTTACCTTGGAGTTTACATACTTGATTCGTGAATACAACTTCTCTCATAAATGATTTGATATAGCCTGGAATATGAGGTTTACCAGTAAAAGTGGAAGGATGTGTTTTGTATTTTTTTATGGAATCAAAAAATGAATCCCAGTCTTTGAAAAGCTTTCTTATAACTGCTTGATTCACTTGTGATGGCAGGTTTATATAATTTTGTTGCTTCATTGTTTTAAACAAACAATCTAGGAAGTTATAGGATAGGAATGATTTCTCTTTTGTCGGTAATGTAAACAAATTACACTTGATTTCTTTCCGCTCTTCTGTCGGCTTTTCTTTCTGCTTTTGCAAGTTTTTTTGGTACGCACGAAGTTGGTTTTCATTCATGATTTTAATATACGCTTGTAATGTATGGAGAACTTCTTGTTGAAGTGGCTGTAATGGTTTCTCAGCGCGTAAGGCCGTATATACTTGGCGAATGTAGAAGTTTGTTGTGTTATAGAGTTTTTTTGCGCCTTGACACATTTCCAGGAAGTAAGGGTATAATTTATGACCTTTTTTAATCCAAATTTGATAGGTTACATATTCTTTTTCTTTCGTCATTACTTTCACCTCCTTCTTTCTTTTATAATACTACAAAACACCAAAAAGAACATACATTCGCATCAATATGAAAACATTTTTACGAATACTACGACAATTCATCCTCACCTTAAACTTGGCTAACTTTATGAGGTCACTTCAGCCCTGCACATTTTGAAGGTGGGGTTTTCTTGCCCATCTCCTGATAAAAAGCAAATCACCTTCAAAAAACGAAGGTGATTTTCTCTATCATCATTATTTTTCTAAAATAAAATTAGATAGCTCATCTAATAACGTCTCTTTACCAAGTGGGAAGTATCCTTTATTGAGATCTTCGTTTTTAATCATATACACATGATTGTTTTTCACGGCGTTCATGTTTTTCCAAATTGTTTCTTCTTGGAATTCTTTTAGACGCTGCGTGCCGTCACCTGTTGTAAATACAAATAAATAGTCTGGATTATAATCAATTAATGCTTCTTTTTGCAATTGTACTAACGGCTTATCTGTTGGTGTACCATTAACTGCTGGCAATTTTAAATCTTTAAATAGAACACTGCCGTAACCGTAATCACCGTACACACGGAATGCATTTGGGTATGCAGCCATTACCATGAATTTCCCATCGCCAGTTTTTGCAACGATTTCATCATGTAATTGGCTTGCTTTTTCATCATATTTCTTCAGCCATGCAGCTGCTTCTTTTTCTTTACCGAAGATTTCACCTACTTCTTCAAACTTTGGACGCCACTGATCTAATGGGGTACTTAACATAACTGTTGGTGCAATTTTAGATAATTGATCATAGATTTTTTCTTGACGATTGTTCACCAAAATTACATCTGGTTTTGCAGCAGCTACGGCTTCAATGTTAACTTGATCGCCCCAAGCAGAACCAACTGGTTTTACACCCTTTAATTGATCTGCAATATGAGCATCAATTTTCTCTTCGGTCGTATTTGCCGTAATAACAGGCTTCATACCAAAGATTAATAATTCTTCTGTTGATCCGCTTAAATCAGCAATTCTCTTTGGATTTGCAGGAATTTTAATTTCCCCTTTAGCATGTTTGACAACGCGCTCTTCACTTTTTGCATCTGCTTTCTTTTCTTCTTTCTTATCAGAAGAACATGCAGCAAATAATACAGAAGTAACAGCTAACAAGAAAACTAGTAAAGTAACTTTGATTTTCTTCATGATTTCCTCTCCTTACCTTATTGTAATTCCCACTCTAAATAGACAGTGCTACGAAACTCTTCCTTACAAAATGACTATCTACAAGAGTATATTTATAAAATCAACCATTTTTATAAAATTATGGAAATTCAACTTTCTCCCGTTCTAACGGGCAGTAAATCTCCGACTCTATCGTCAGCCATTTATTGCCTGCTAGAACCAACTTAAGCCCGCTTACGCACTTGTTAAATCGTAAGTAAGACAAATTGGTTTGCCATTGACAGGACACGAAACAATTTGTGCTTCAATTTCAAACACTTCGCGAAGCGTTTCAGATGTCATGACTTCATCAGGCGTTCCTTGTTTCATTAATTTTCCATCTTTTAACGCAATCATATGATTAGAAAAACGAGAAGCATGATTTAAATCATGAATAACCATCACAATCGTCCGGCCTTCTTCTTCATTTAACTTTCTTAACAAATTCAATACTTCAAGTTGATGCGCCATATCAAGATACGTTGTTGGCTCATCTAACACAAGCAAGTTTGTTCCTTGTGCGAGTGCCATCGCAATCCAAACACGTTGACGTTGCCCGCCTGAGAGTGCCTCGGCTGGTCGATTTGCAAATTCCCTCATGCCAGTCACATCAAGCGCCCAGCGAATGTAGCGATAATCTTCTTCTGATAGCGTACCGAACCCTTTTTGATGCGGGAAACGTCCATATGAAACAAGTTCAAATACAGTAAGACCTGTTGGCACTTCTGCCGTCTGCGGCAAGATTGCCATTTTTTTCGCAATTTCTTTCGTCGGCTGTTTCTCAATTGCTTTCCCGTCCAAATAAACAGTACCTCGTTTTGCTTTTAAAACACGTGAAGCTGTTTTAAGAAGCGTGGATTTCCCGCACCCATTTGGACCAATAATTGTCGTAATTTTTCCTTCAGGTATTTCAACAGATAACCCATCAATAATGAAATTTTCATTATATCCAACAGATATCGAATCAACTGATAAAGATGGCATATAGATCGTCTCCCCTATCTTGTTTTTACAAGTAAATAAATGAAATACGGCGCGCCTATCACTGAAATGACAAGACCGACTGGTATTTCTGATGTTGTAAGTAAACTGCGTGAAAGAAGATCAGAAAACAATAGCAATAATGTTCCAATTAACGCAGCAGTTGGTAACATTATTTGATGCTTTCCACCTACTAAGCGGCGCGCAAGATGAGGAGCCATTAATCCAATAAAACTAATTCCCCCTGCTACTGCAACGGAGGCACCAGCTAAACAAACAGCGATAAATAGTAACTTGCGGCGTTCTTTCTCAACATCCAAACCGAGACCCGTTGCCGCTGCATCTCCTAAATTCATTACATTTAAGACGTGTGCCTTCATAAAAGCAATCGGTAAGAAAATAAGCATCCACGGCAGAACACTTAATACGAATTTCCAATCTGTTCCCCATAAACTTCCTGATAACCAAATCGTAGCAAAGCGGAAATCATTTGATGTCATTTTCATCGAGAATACTAGACTTACAGCTCCAAACCCGGCTGCTACGGCAATCCCGACAAGAATTAAACGAACCGGAGAAACTCCGTCCTTCCAAGCAAGCGCATAAATAATAACTGCCGCCAGTATTGCACCAACTAAAGCAAAAAACGGCAAAATAAATACAGATAAAAACGAAGACATCGTTACTTTTCCAAAGAAGAAATAAACAAAGACAACAACCGATAATCCAGCCCCGGCATTAATACCCATAATCCCTGGATCAGCAAGTGGGTTTCGAGATAGTCCTTGCATAATTGCACCTGAAACAGCCAAAGCTGATCCAACGAAAATTGAAATAATTATTCGTGGCATACGAAAATCAAATAAAATTGTTGCTTGATCTTCGGCTCCAAGTCCAACGAGTGTTTTTAATACTTCAACTGGTGACATTTTGAATGTACCTGTATATAAGCTAATGAAAAATACTGCACAAATTAAAATACTAATACTAGATAAAATTGAAATATTTTTTTTCGTTAAAATTCCTTGATTCACATTTTCCCTCTCCCTTCTTTACGTGCTAAGTAGAGGAAGAATGGTACTCCGACCATCGCTGTTACAGCACCAATTGGTGTTTCAAATGGCGGATTTATAATACGGGAGATTATGTCGGCACATTCAACAAGCAAGCCGCCTAAAACGGCAGCACACGGAATCACCCAGCGATAATCTGACCCAACAAGAAAGCGCGTTAAGTGTGGAATAACAAGGCCAACAAACCCAACAGATCCAGCCATTGAAACCGCAGAACCTGTTAAAATAAGGACAAGGATAGTTCCAATCAACTTAATGAGCTTCGTATTTTGTCCAAGTCCAATAGCAATTTCTTCACCAAAACTTAAAATCGTAATATATCTCGCTAGCATAATAGCAACAATAAGACAAACGAGACCAACTGGAAGTAACATACGTAAACTTTCCCATTTTACACCAGCAACACCGCCTGCATGCCACATACTAACTTCTTGCGCTAAGTTAAAATATAGTGTAATCCCAGAGGAAATTGCGCCTAATAACGCACTAATCGCCGCTCCTGATAACGCTAACTTAATTGGCGTTAATCCACCCGGAGATGCTGCACCAATCCCATACACAATGCTCGCACCAAATGCTGCACCAATAAAGGAAGCAATTACGAACATGAAGTATGGCGAGTTTGGAAAGAACGCAAACATAATCGCAATTCCAAATACTGATCCGTCTGTAATCCCCATAAGTGACGGAGACGCAAGTGGGTTTCGCGTCATCCCCTGCATAATTGCACCAGATACTGCTAAAAATGCTCCAACAACTGCTCCTCCAATCGCTCTTGGAAGCCGCAATTCTTGAATAACATTATGGTATGTAATCGATTCATCAAACTGAAACACAGCTTGCCATACTGTTTTCAAACTAATATCGGCAGCACCAAACGATATAGAAGTCGCCATACTTAAAGCTAATAAAGCAGTCCCAACAATTAAAATCATTAAGGCAATAAGAGGCCGGCTTTTTATCTCTTTTACGTCTACCGATTCTTCTTCGTAAAACCTTCTCGTACTCACTTCCATCTACAACATCCTAACTCTTAATATACATAAATAGTAATGAAATTCATTCTCATTATAGGGCAAAAAAGAAAACCAAGAGCGATTCTTGATTCCGATAATGATTCTCAATATCATTCTACAAATTTACACTAAAATTTGTCAACCACTAATTTTGTTATACAAAACTTTTTTACGCCCTGAAAAACTTTAGTGTACAAAAAAAAGATACGATATCGTATCTTTTTACTTGTGTAACTTTGCTTCAATTTTTTTAATTAACTCATCTTCATTTGGTGCTGCAACTGGACGGTTATTTACAAATGCAAATGATTTCTTACGACCAGGACCGCAATACGATTGGCATCCAATTTGAATATCTGCACATTCATCTATTTTTTTTAAACGCGGTACTAACGTCTTAATATTCGTTGCCTGACAATCATCACACACACGAAATTCGTTTCCCATTTTATATAACACTTCCTCTATTTGAAACTTTTCTCAAGTACATATAACAATAAACACTAAATGGTATTTTACCTTTCTTTTTGATGTGATGCAAGTTTTCTTCCTGCCAGGTTTCATGTCAAACCAATCACATACTCTCGCTTTTTCGCACAGCAAATATAACCTGCAAACACACTTCCGCTCAAAATCTACCATAATTTTAAAAGCTTTGTATAAAAGGGGTTTATTTTGTCCATTCTAAAAATAAGATATTGATAAAAAGAAAGGGAGATGAATCTATGAAAGTAAGACAAGATGCTTGGACTGAAGAAGATGATTTACTTCTTGCTGAAACCGTTTTGCGCCACGTTCGCGAAGGAAGTACACAATTAAATGCCTTTGAAGAAGTTGGTGATAAATTAAATCGTACCTCAGCAGCTTGTGGATTTCGTTGGAATGCTGTGGTGCGCTATAGTTACGATCAAGCATTACAACTTGCGAAAAAGCATCGTAAAGATAAAATGCGTGCAAATGGCGGCGAACAGGCGAAAAAACGCCTTCTATATACACCGCCGATTTCATCTACTGTAACAACCGATGAAAATATAGCTATCGAAATTGAGCAACCTATTCAAACCGTTCAAACCGTTCAAAACGTTCAAACTGTTCAAACTGCCCAAGTAACGCCAACAACTTCTTCCATTGCTATGCACGACGTTATCCATTTTCTACAGTCACTCGGAACTTCTAATGTAAAAGTATCCGCGCTTGAAAGAGAGAATGAGAGATTGAAACAAGAAATTGCCGAGTATATGCGAAGAAATGCTGAATTAGAAACGAAAGTGGAAAAACTAGAACAGCAATCAACTACAGTTCAAGAAGATTACGAGACGCTGATGAAAATTATGAACCGCGCGCGTAAACTTGCATTAATGGACGACGAAGAGCGTACACAAACCTCGTTTCGCATGGATCGAAACGGAAATTTAGAAAAGATTGCGGAATGAGAAGGATGCTATGATAGCATCCTTTTTATTATGGTTTCATTCACCGTTTGAAATTCTTCCATCTTAGATTCTCTACGTACATCGGGATAACTCTCTTTTTTCGGATTTTCTTTTAACTCTAGTTTTTTCTAGCTTTTTCAATCCTTTCAGGTTCTTCTTCACAACCTTCCTCTCTACTCTCTCTTTTTTGCTATAATAAAGTGAAACTTCCATCAGTGGTGTTTTTTCCCCCCACTGATGGGAAGCCCGCCCAATCGGGCCTTTACGGGCAGTTATCCCCCACCTATCTTCTTCGCTTTTCTCTGAATCTTGAGGTGGGGGGTCTTACTGATAAATATTGTCATTTTATAGATAAGGGGTTATTTACATGAGCGATTCTCGTTCGATTCTATCTCAACCAGAGTGGCGCATTGTTGACCAATCGAGCTTAGGTCCGCAATTCCATGCGCTGCAGTCTTTCGCAATGGATGATACGTTATGTACAACAGTCGGAAACGGTACATCTGCTGCAACAATGCGCTCTTGGGTTCATCACAATACAATTGTTCTTGGCATTCAAGATACACGATTACCTTATTTAAAACAGGGAATTGAATTTTTAAAAAGTAAAGGTTTCAATGCCATTGTCCGCAATTCAGGCGGGCTCGCTGTTGTGTTAGATGAGGGTGTTCTGAACGTCTCTCTTCTATTCCAAGAAACAGAAAAAGGCATTGATATCGATCTTGGCTATGATACAATGTGGCATTTAATTAAAGAAATGCTAAAAGATTATGATGTCAATATTGAAGCAAAAGAAATCGTCGGCTCTTACTGTCCTGGCAGCTATGATTTAAGCATTGACGATAAAAAGTTTGCTGGTATTTCACAGCGCCGCATTCGTGGAGGCGTTGCTGTACAAATTTATTTATGTGCCACAAATAGCGGTTCAGAACGCGCTGCACTTGTTCGTGATTTTTATAACTTAGCTATTCAAGGAGAAGAAACAAAGTTTACCTATCCCGAAATCGTTCCAAGTACGATGGCTTCCTTATCAGAACTACTTGGTGAAGACATTACCGTACAAAATTTAATGATGCGACTTTTACAAACGTTACAGCACTTCACACCGCAGTTAACACCGTCACAGCTTACAATAGACGAAGTACCATTATACGAACATCACTTACAGCGCATTATTGATCGAAACAATAAATCACTTGGATTAGAAAACTAAAAAGCCCCGCAGATGCGGGGCTTTTTTCATAATTATAGTGCTTGAGCTGCTGTAATTAGAGCTAACTTGTACACTTCTTCTTCGTTACAACCACGAGATAAATCATTTACTGGCATGTTTAAGCCTTGTAAGATTGGTCCCACTGCTTCGAAGTTACCTAAGCGTTGTGCAATTTTGTAGCCGATATTACCAGCTTCTAAGCTTGGGAATACGAATACGTTAGCATCACCTTTAATAACAGAGCCTGGCGCTTTCTTTTCTGCTACAGATGGTACGAATGCAGCGTCAAATTGGAACTCACCGTCTAATGTTAACTCAGGAGCCATTTCTTTTGCGATGCGAGTTGCTTCTACAACTTTCTCTGTTTCTGGAGATTTCGCAGAACCCTTTGTAGAGAAGCTTAACATTGCAACGCGTGGATCGATGCCGAATAATTCAGCTGTTTTTGCACTTTCAATCCCAATTTCAGCTAAATCTTGGCTGTTTGGAGCAATGTTGATTGCACAGTCAGCGAATACATATTTCTCTTCTTCACGTACCATGATAAATACGCCAGAAGTTTTTGTAACGCCTGGTTTCGTTTTAATGATTTGAAGTGCTGGACGAACTGTATCAGCTGTAGAATGAGCTGCACCGCTTACTAAGCCTTGTGCTTTTCCCATGTATACAAGCATAGTACCGAAATAGTTTTCGTCTTTTAAGATTTCACGAGCAGCTTCTTCTGTTGCTTTACCTTTACGGCGTTCAACGAAAGATGCTACCATTGCATCCATTTCTTCGTATGTAGCTGGGTCATAAATATCAACGCCTGCTAATGTTAAGTTCATGCTAGCAGCTTTCGCGCTAATTTCTTCTTTATTACCAACTAAGATTGGTTTTACTAACTCTTCTTTTGCTAAACGCTCTGCAGCGCCTAAAATTCTTTCATCAGTTCCTTCAGGAAGTACGATAGAAACGCCTTTCCCTTGAACTTTTTCTTTTACTGTTGTAAATAAATCGCTCACGAATAACCCTCCTACAAATTCAAATCCATATTTAAGAATACCGCTTTTTATCTATATTTTAAACTTATTGCTTCTAAAAAATAGGCAAAATAAAAATGATTATATTTTCTTAAAATTCCGCCATGAAATGTGACAATTTTGTGCTTCCAAGATTCCGATACATGCTTTTTCATCTATATATGATATAGTTAACGTGTAAAACTTGACTATTCGAGGTGAATCTAATGAGTGAAGCAGCAAAAACGTTAGATGGTTGGTATTGTTTACACGATTTCCGTTCTATGGACTGGGCGGCATGGAAAACATTATCTAGTGACGAACGTCAGCAAGCAATGTTCGAATTTTTAAACATCGTTGAAAAATGGAACAAAACAGAAACTGCAAAACAAGGTAGCCATGCAATGTATACAATCGTTGGACAAAAGGCTGATATCATGTTCATGATTTTACGTCCAACAATGGAAGAATTAAATGAAATTGAAGCAGACTTCAATAAAACAACATTAGCAGAGTATATGCTTCCTACATACTCTTACGTATCTGTTGTGGAGTTAAGTAACTATCTTCCTGCTGAAGAAGATCCGTACCAAAATCCACAAATTCTTGCGCGTCTATACCCAACATTACCAAAAGCAAATCACGTTTGCTTCTATCCAATGGACAAGCGCCGCCAAGGTGATGATAACTGGTACATGTTACCGATGGAAGAGCGTAAAAAATTAATGTATAGCCACGGCAAAATCGGTCGTCAATATGCAGGAAAAGTACGTCAAATCATTACCGGCTCTGTAGGTTTTGATGATTATGAATGGGGCGTAACATTATTCGCTGATGATGTTCTTCAATTTAAGAAACTTGTATACGAAATGCGCTTTGATGAAGTAAGTGCACGTTACGGTGAGTTTGGAACATTTTTCATTGGAAACATTTTACCAAGCGAGAAGGTCGCAAAATTTTTACATGTATAAGCTAAAAAGGAACGATTTTTCGTTCCTTTTTTTATACCCTGCTAACACTCTCAGTTGAATCAACCCTCAATCAAACTAAAGATTATCCCTCATCACAAAACATGGCTTAGTTGTCATATCTGCTCCTTTTTTTTCATACCTATGAATTAGTGATTGTTCTACACTTTCTTTTCTCTAGCAGAGTAATAAGAGAGGTGAAAGAGATGGGTGTTATTGCCTATACAGATGAAGAATTAAGACTACTCGCAAGGTTAATGCGGGCAGAAGCAGAAGGAGAAGGGCCTAAAGGAATGCTTTTGGTTGGAAATGTCGGCGTCAATCGCGTAAGAGGGAATTGCTTAGACTTTAAAAAGATTCGAAACCTTCGTCAAATGGTATTTCAAAGTCCTGGTGGGTTTGAGGCGACGCAAAAAGGTTACTTTTATCAGCGTGCTCGTGAAAGTGATGTCGCTTTGGCAAGACGCACAGTTCAAGGTGAACGCTTTTGGCCTGCTAATTTTTCTTTATGGTTTTTCCGACCACCAGGTGATTGTCCGCCAACTTGGTTTAATCAAGAAAATTCTGGTCGTTTTAAAAACCATTGCTTTTTCCAACCAACCGGTGAAGCCTGTCCAGGTGTATATTAGTGAATTGAAAAGAGGAGGGATTTTGTATGGCACAGCAACAAAACCCATACTATGGGGGAGGATTTTATCAACCATCTGGTGGATATATGCAGCCGCAACCAGGGCAACCAGGACAACCAGGACAACAAATGCAAATGCCACAAACGCCGCAACCTACTCAAGCGCAAATTGCCGCTTCTCAAGGCATGCTTCCACTTGAGCAATCGTATATTGAAAATATCCTTCGTTTAAACAAAGGAAAACCAGCGACTTTTTTCATGACATATGAGCGCGGCAGCACACTTGGTACACAATCCTATACAGGCATCATCGAGGCTGCAGGACGCGATCATATCATTGTAAGTGAACCTAAGTCCGGAAAACGTTATTTACTACTTATGATCTATCTTGACTATGTAGAATTTCCTGGAGAAATCACCTACTTCCCAGGACAACAACCAGCAACTTACCCTCCAAGATGATAAGAAAAAGCTGGCAAATGCCAGCTTTTGTTTTATTTTTATCCCGCCCAAACAGCTGGTAAGAGGTTAGATAAGGAAGTAAGTACAAACCATCTGTAAGGGCCCGATTGGTTCAACTAACCTCTTGGGAAGAAAAACGTTTCCCAAGAAGAAGTTTCACTTTATAATCCTTTTACGACCGCAGTTCCTAATAAAACCCAGCCTACAATAAATGCTACGCCGCCAAGCGGAGTGATTGGACCAAAAAATTTCATACCAGTTGTACTTAATGCGTATAAGCTTCCGGAAAACATAATAATACCTGCCACCATACACCAGCCTGCTGCGCTTACAAGAGAAGATTGAATCTTGTCCATTAACAAAGCTACAACAAATAATCCACCTGCATGAAACATTTGATACGTAACACCTGTTTTCCACACATCTAACATTTTCGCAGAGATTTTCCCTTCAAGTCCATGCGCTCCAAATGCACCGAGTGCAACAGCTAGTGCAGCTGCAATACAACCTAATAAGAAGAAAATTTTCATTGGAATTCCCCTTTTTATTTTTATAATAAAAAATTTTTTACACATAATCCAACTATTTAACTCTTAAAAATCAAAAAGAGAGTTTCCATTTGCATCGTCTTCTTTTATATATACAGGCTCTCCTGAAAACGAAGCAATTGGCTGAACCGGCATTTGCGGCGCTATAACATGTGTTTGTATTTTCGGCTCAACATACGCAGGAACTTCCGTCTGTTCTTCAAGCAATAAATCGCATAATGCACGAACAACTAGAAGATGTTCTTTCGTTTTATGTGATTCGCTTCCTTTCGCTTTTGCAATTTCGCTTGCCATTTTATTCAAAATCTTATCGCTAGATATTTGCATTCTTTATCACCTCATGTATTGTAATTCTTTCTCAAATTGCTCCAATTTCTCTACTGGACCAAATACTATTATCATATCACGTTCTGCCAACTTTTCCGCCCCTGTTGGGTTATGAATAATATGCCCATCTCGCAAAATCGCTAAAATCGTAACATCAAAACGATTTCTTACATTTCCTTCTATTAATGTTTTCCCAATTAAGGATGACCCTGCAGCCATTTCAATTTCTTCAATAGCAAAATTCTGTTCTGTTCCATATAACACTGTATCTATATAATTAACCGTTAAAGGATTTGTAATGCCTTTTGCAATATGAATTCCCGCCATACTGGATGGATTAATAACTTTATTCGCGCCAGCGCGTCTTAGCTTCTCTTCCGATTCTTGTTTTTCTGCCCGAGCTATGATTTTAATATTCGCATTTAGGCCCCTTGCAGTTAATGTAATAAACACATTTTCTGCATCACTGGCAACGATTGCCACTAAACCAATTGCCCTCGTAATACCAGCTTTATGTAACACCCCATCTTCTGTTGCATCGCCGTGTACATATAAAAGCTTTTGCTCTACTAATACAGACTCTTCTCTATCAACAACAATAAACGGAATGTTTTTTTCTCGTAATTCTTGCACAACTTGCAAACCAACCCTGCCGCACCCGCACACAATAATATGATCTTTTATTTCTGCAATTTGTTTCTCCATCTTCTTCCTCCGCATCGCTTGAAATAAATTTCCCTCGACAATCATAGCTGCTACTACCCCAATTGCATACGTCACAATACCGACACCAAGTGGAATAATTAAAAGGGCAAAAATCTTTCCTGCTTTCGTTAATGGGACGGCATCTCCATATCCAACTGTTAATACAGTAATCATTGTCATCCAAAATGCTTGAAACATACTAATCTCTTCTATTATCATAAACCCGATTGTTCCAACAATTACAATGAAACACATACATATAATTGCAATAATCAATTGTTTACGTGCACTCATGATATTCTTTCATCTCTTTTCTCTATGTTCAATCTTTGCCACAACAAATCAAATACATATATACTAGAAACGGAATACAAGAAAGAGGTCGATAAGATGAAAACATTTCTTTCTGCCTTGCAATGGGCATTATTTATTTTAGCCGGTAGTCTTATTGTTCCGATTAGTGTTGCTGCTAATTACGGACTTGAAGGGGCAGAGGCTATCGCTTTTGTACAACGAACATTATTTGTTCTTGGCTTTGCCGGCATATTACAAGCTGTATTTGGACATCGCTTGCCAATTCAAGAAGGGCCTGCTGGACTTTGGTGGGGTATATTTTCATTATACGCAAGCCTCGGAATTACGTTATTCGGGTCAAGTGGTGAAACACTTCGTGTATTACAATATTCTTTTTTACTAAGCGGTCTCATTTGTATCCTTCTTAGTGTATTTGGGCTTATTGATAAGCTCGTGCGCTATTTTACACCAACTGTCGTCGGAACATATTTATTTCTTCTCGTTGCCCAGCTAAGCGGCTCCTTTTTGAAAGGAATGTTTGGACTTGATGGACAACATAAAGAAATACAAGGAAAAGTACTTCTTCTTTCTCTCATCGTTATTTTACTATCATTCTTTATTATGAAGCTACCTGTTCTGGGACAATATTCTGTTTTATGTAGTATCGTAATCGGCTGGATTCTATTTGCTTACTTCGGACTCTCTAATCCGATTACACCAGTAAATGATATCATCCATCTTCCTTCTATCTTTGTTTTCGGTATGCCCCGCGTAGAATCGAATATGGTCATTACGGTTGTTTTCGTAACACTACTACTGCTTACAAACATGTTAGCAAGTATTCGCGTTGTGCAACAAGTCGTTTCAAAACATGAAGAAATCCCAATACAAAATCGATTTAAACAAGCAGGGGTTATTACTGGCATCAACCAGCTTCTTGGGGGCCTTTTTTCAGCAATTGGGCCTGTTGCTATTTCTGGATCAGCTGGTTTTATTTCAACAACAAATATTTATAAACGATTACCGTTTATTCTAGGTTCAACCTTTATTATTCTCATTAGCCTATTTCCGAAAGTTACATCTTTCTTTGCAGCGATTCCAGTAGCTGTTGGTTATGCAGCTATTTATCCTGTATTTGCAAGTATGATTGGGCTAGCTTTTCGAGAATATGAAACTGTAAAAGATAAAGAGCGCTTATTCAAAGTTTCCGGTCTCGCTCTCTTTACCGGGATTGGTGTCATGTTCATCCCATCAGAATCCTTTTCTTCACTTCCACCGTTTCTTGCATCCTTTTTAAGCAACGGCCTTGTACTCGGTTCTGTAATGGCAATTATACTAGAAGTATTATTTTCTCGTTCAACGGACAAACACACATCTTAGAGAAAAGCCCCTATTAAAAACCAGTTGAGCCAATCGACACAAAATGTAAACCAAATTGGCAAACTTCAAGCATTGCAGTCTATTTTAAGTATTGTTACGATAATAGAGACATATACGAGCAGACAAGATTCTTCTGCTCGTATATGAATGCGCACGGAATCGATTCCATTAACAGAGAAGTTCGGTGTCTTATAATTTATTTTAAATTCATATAGGAAGGACCATTCAAATGTCTTATAAAATGATTGTACTAGATTTAGATGATACATTACTTCGCGATGACCATACCATTTCACCGCGTACAAAAGAAGCGCTGATGAAAGCACAAGAACGCGGCGTGAAAGTCGTACTAGCTTCTGGCCGTCCAACATTTGCGATGTGGGCGATTGCAAAAGAACTTCGTTTAGAAGAATACGGAAGTTTTATTTTATCGTTTAACGGCGCAAAAATTATTAACTGCAAAACAAATGAGGAATTATTTAGCAGTACGTTATCACCTGAAACCGTTCATAATTTATATAAAACAAGCCAGCATGAGGATGTTTGGATTCATACGTATATCGGCGATGACATTGTAACAGAAGAAAATAATCAATATACAGAAGTTGAAGCTCATATTACGGGTATGCCAATTATTGAAATTGATAGTTTTATAGATACAGTGAAAGAACCTGTTGTGAAAGTATTAATGATGGAAGCACCAGAACGCCTTGTAGAGGTTGAAAAAAAATTACAACAAGAATTTGAAGGACAATTAAGTGTTATGCGCTCAAAGCCATTCTTCTTAGAATTTACAGAGGCTGGCGTAACAAAGGGCACAAGCTTAAACCAACTCATCCAAAAACTTGGTATTCAACGTGAAGAAGTTATCGCAATGGGCGATAGCTACAATGACCTAGCAATGATTGAATTTGCTGGCCTTGGCGTTGCAATGGGCAATGCACCTGATGACATTAAAGCCATTGCTAATCATGTAACAGACACAAACATGAATGACGGTGTTGCAAAAGTCGTAGAACAATTTGTATTAAACAGCGAAGTGCTTGTATAAAATAGCCTGCTCGTTGAAGATTAGTTAAACCAATCGTCTATAAAATCCCGCTGAAGTCAAATATTTCAGCGGGATTTATCTTTTATTTTTAGCAGCTTGTGAAGATATTTTGAACTTTGCACTATTCTTGTAGTGTAAAGTTTATTTTCGATTATAATGGAATAAAATAGGCTATTTTATTCACAAAAAGAATACAAATTTATCATAGACAGGCTTATAAGGAGGTCATTTTATGTTATCAACACCGATTGGACGTTTAAGAGTTATTGGAGTACTTGAAGGAATTTCTTTTCTCATCCTTCTATTCATCGCAATGCCGCTAAAATATTTTGCAGGTTTTGCAAAAGCCGTTACTGTAGCAGGTATGGCACATGGTGTCTTGTTTATATTATTCATCTACGCTGTCTTTCAAGTAACCACTATTCATCATAAATCAAAGTCATGGGCATTTGGTGCGCTTGTTGCATCTGTTATTCCATTTGGTACGTTCGTACTAGATGCGAAATTAAAAAAAGAAGAAAATAAATAAATAAAAACAGACCGCTACATATGTAGTGGTCTGTTTTTTAAATGTATAAATCTCTAAATGAAAGAACTCTCATTTAGAGGTTCGGAATTTGCCAATCAATCTCCCGTTCTCCTTGTTTTACTAACAAGTTGTTTATTTTTGAAAATGGTTTGCTGCCAAAGAACCCTCGGCGTGCTGATAATGGGCTTGGATGAACAGATTCAATAATATGATGATTTGGATTTGTAATGAGCTTTTTCTTTGCCTGAGCAGGTCGCCCCCATAACACAAAGAGAACTGGTTTCTCACGTTCATTTAACAATTCAATAATGCGATCTGTGAAAACTTCCCACCCTTTTCCTTTATGGGAATTGGCTTCTCCTTGACGTACAGTTAATACAGTATTTAGTAAAAGCACACCTTGCTCTGCCCATTTTACTAAATAGCCGTTATTCGGGATTGGATAGCCAAGGTCATCCAGTAATTCTTTATACATGTTTTGCAGTGACGGCGGCGTACGTACGCCAGGTTGCACGGAAAAACTTAAACCGTGCGCTTGATCTGGCCCATGATATGGATCTTGTCCTAAAATAAGTACCTTCGTATCTTGATAGCTTGTATAATGCAAAGCATTAAAAATATCCTCCTGCTTTGGATATACAACATGTGTATGATATTCTTCTTTTAAAAATGATTGTAATTGTTGATAGTATGGTTTCTCAAATTCAGGTGCGAGCAACGGTGCCCAATCATTCTTTAGTATTTGTTCCATTTTTTCACTTCCTATCGTATTAATTGACCATATCTTGTTTTGTAAATACTGCAAAAGCAATAATGAGCGATACAACTGCCCAAATTGTTAGATTAAGTAATGAAAAGCTCATCGATAATCCTTGCAGTGCTGGTAACTGTCCTGATAAGTAATCCGTTAACGATAAATTGACACTAAAAATATATTTTGCACCTTCCCAAGACGTTGCAAAATTATTTAAGATACCTCCCGCAATTAATGCTGCCAGCATAACTCCCATGCCAGCCGGTATATTGCGAATCAGTACGGAAACCATAAATGAGATTGTGCCGACGACAACCGCAACAAACCAAGCAAGCCCGTAAGCCATAATAATATATTGCCACTGCGGAATAAGATGAACAAAGTTTGTGTTTAACGTATCCTTTTCAGTAACAAACCCTGTCAGCACCGGTAAATTCCATCCCGAATAACCAAATACAATTCCTGATATTACATAAGAAATAACACCAACAAGTAATAAAATGAGCGAAATAAACAACACCATCGTCACGTATTTACTTAAAAGAATTTTCCAGCGCCGAATTGGCCGAGTAAGGAGCATTTTCATCGTTCCATCGCTCCGTTCTCCCGATACGATATCAATTGCTACAATCATGACGAGAAGCGGAATAAATAACGTAATTCCTTGTTCAATAAATAAACGTACAAAAGTCGGTGCTCCTGGAGCAATTGGATTAATATTATGATCTAAATAATATTGTTGCTGTTCTATCCTTACTTTTAGCCAGTCTTTCCATTCTTCCGGTAGACGCGAGCTATTTAAACGATTTTGCGAATCAACAATTTGCTGCTGCAACGATACTTTCCAATCACTAGTACCAAGACGTTTTATAGTCGTCTGCACTTCCCGATACTGCGCATACACAAAAATTGGAATTAATATCGCCAAAATGAGCATGACTACTAAGATGCGCTTCTTTCGATATATTTTCTCCGCCTCATTATAGACGAGGTTCGCAAATTCACGCATGTTGCTCCCCCTTTGTCAGTTCCATAAATAAATCTTCTAATGTAAATACAATTTCTTTTACACTATGAACGTCTACATCGTGCTCTACTAATTTCTTATTGCAAAAACTTACACGCTCTTGATTCATCCGGCATAATAATCGCCCTTCTTCTATTACAAGTTCTGTCACTTCACCAGATTCTTCAAGCACTGTCTTTGCTTTTTCAAGCGGTGTAACAATCCACTCCATACGGCCACTCGCTTGCTTCACTAATTCTTCAACCCTTGCTACCGTAATCACTTTCCCCTTATTAATAATCGCAACCCGGTCACAAATCATTTGCACTTCACTTAACAAATGGCTGGAGATGAATACGCTCATGTTTTCCTCTTTCACAAGTGTATGCACAAATTCACGAAGTTCTCGAATACCAGCCGGATCGAGCCCATTCGTCGGTTCATCTAATATAAGGAGTTTCGGATTCCCAAGAAGAGCTTGTGCAATCCCAAGACGTTGCTTCATTCCAAGTGAATATGTTTTCACCTTATCGTGAATGCGTTCATCAAGATGTACCATTTTTGCAATTTCTATAATACGCTCATCAGAAATCCCGCCCAGCATGCGAGCAAATTGCTTTAAATTCTCAAAGCCAGTCAAATATGTATACAATTCAGGGTTTTCAACGATACTCCCAATTTGCCTCATCGCCCCGCGAAAATCTTCTTTTATATCATAATCACCGATTGAAATTGTTCCCTCTGTTGCTTGAATAAGACCGACAAGCATACGAATCGTTGTTGTTTTCCCCGCTCCGTTTGGCCCCAAAAAACCAAATACTTCTCCTTGTTGTATATCAAACGATACATTTTCAACAAGCGTTTTTTTCTTAATTACTTTTTTTAAATTTCGTGCAGATAGTACCGTCGTCATTTCTCTTCACCCCCAGTAAGCTTTAATTTACTCACAACATTTTGTAATAACCGATCCGCTATGAATGTATAGCCTGTTTCATTCGGGTGAAAGTGATCAGAATATAATAAATCCTTACCACGATTTTGGAACATATCAAATGTCGGGACAACATATACGTTTGGATAATCGAGTGCAATTTTTTCTAATGACGCATTCCAATCAATAACAATTGGAGACGAGCCTTTTAGCTCTTCTACATCTTCAAATGGATTATACAAACCAATCCAGAAAATTGGGCTGTTTGGATTTAATTGCCGCAGCTTGGATAAAATTTGCTTCGCATTATTTTGAAATGTTACTGTATCAGGGCGATACGTCGTTAAATCAAGATTCCCAAGCGATTCCCATCCTGGAAATAAGTCATTTCCTCCAATTGTCAAAACAAGCACATCAGCTTTCTTGATTGCATATCCGGCGCCGCTGCTTTCCATTTGTTTCAGTAAATCAGGCATTTTTGCACCGCTCACCGCTAAATTTGTAAGCGCTACCTTTTGTTTGTATTTCGTTTGCAATTCATTCTTCATACGTCCAATATATCCAATGCCTTCTTTATCTCCAACACCGCGCGTTAAAGAATCACCTAAACTAACAATTTGTAACGTTCCTTTTTGTTGTTTCCCTTTTGCTTCTTTTGGCACAGCGGGAGTTAACTTAGAGACTTTCGGATTTAGAACATCATTTACACCGGCAATAAAGCCGTAAGCAAATAAACAAAAAGATGCCAGTGTAACAAATAAAATAGCTTTCACAAATTTCGATCTCATCCTAAAACCCCTTTATCCCCTTATAGATTGACCATATTATACCAAATGGAAATTCGAAAAGCGATTTTCATCAGCCTATGAAAAAAGCACAATCATTTTAATCCAGATTGTGCTTTTCACTTTATTCCTTATGTTGTAAGTCTTTCCGTTAATTTCGCAAATAACTCAATTCTTTTTACTTCTTTTTCTCTACTCGTAATTTGGTCATGCAAAATTGTAAACGCACCTGCACCAACCTCCACACTCGAATGAGCAATTGTTGTAATATCTAGTATCTCTGCAACTTGCTGATCATCACAACCAATAATCGTGATATCATCTGGAATAGAAAGGCCGCTTTTTTGGGCGGCTGTTACAATACCAGCTGCAATATGATTACAAGATACAAGAAGAGCGGTTGGACGCTCTTTCATATGAAGCAGTGATTGAACAACACGTTTCCCGTCCTCTATTGTAAAACAATCTACAAACTCCCAATCCTCTTTCGGCATAACATGGATAGATGATAAAGCGTCCAAGTACGCTTGCTTTCGATTTTGACTGTTGAAACTATTACTTCGTCCAACGCAGTATCCAATTCGTTTATGTCCCTTTTCTATTAAATACTCCATTCCTAATGCAAACGTTTTGTAGTGATCAATATGAATACTAGAAATTGTATTTGATATCGTATCTTCACACGTCACAATTGGACCAAACTTTGCGTACTTCTCGATCTCCTGACAATCATTGATTTTCGAACATATAATGACCCCGTCTAACTTTTTCATCTTTAACATATTCAAAATTTCTATTTCTTTATCAGCACTATAACCTGTTTGACAAAGCATCATATTGTAATTATGTTTTGCGGCCTCTCTTGAAATGCCTTCTATAATTGCACTGTAATATTGATTGTTTACAAACGGAAGGAGAACACCAATAACATTCGTTTTCCCTCTTACTAAATGGATGGCATTCGAATTTTGCGTATAATTTAACTTTTCGATAATTGCTAATATCTCTTTTCGTTTTTGCTCATTTACATACGGATGATTATTTAAAACGCGTGAAACGGTAGAAATTGAGACACCTGCCATTTCTGCGATTTTTTTTATATTTGGCATAATAAAATCCTCCTTCCCATCATTCATATTATCGCATACAAAAAAATTTTAGAAATGTACCCCTTGACCTGGTAAGCTTTTCACATTATATCCTTTGCTAGCAAGCTTATTAAGAAAGGATTTGTGTTTCATTATGAAAATTAAGCTAGAGTATATCTTTTTTATAGGTGGATTACTGCTACTCTCTCTCGGTATAAATATGATGACAACGATTACTTCATTTGGTCTTAGTCCGTATGATTCGCTTTTCATTGCTTTATATCAAAATTTTGGTTTAAGCATCGGATCTTGGATGTTTATTATCAATCTTATCTTTACCCTTATCGTACTGTATATGAACCGAAAGCGCATTACAATTGGTACAATCGTAACGATGGTGCTAATCTCCGTTTTTGTTGATATGATTGGCTCCGTTGCATTTATAATGGATGGCATTCGAGCTCTTCCAAATTATATAACACTTATATGCGGAAATGTATCTGTCGGCGCAGGGATCGGTATCTATGTTTCATCACAGCTTGGCACTGCGCCGCAAGAAGCATTTGTTTTAACAATCTCTGAAAAAACAAAGTGGTCCTTTCAGAAAACAGAAATTTCTCTAGCTTGTCTATTTTTAGCTGGTAGTTTCATGCTACATGGGCCTATTTATTTTGGTACCATTATTCTATCTTTTACAACAGGCTGGCTCATTCAAACATTTATTCAAATTGGTACAAAAATCTTACAAAGTAGTCGTACGCAAGAAGCCCATTGAAAGCTATATGCTTTCAATGGGCTTTTGTTGTTCGTATATAATATGAACCCCTTCGTTTACAACTTGAAGCGTTTCTACTACGCAATGACCGAAAATAGATTGCAGCCATACCTTCACTTCTTGAGCACTTCCTTTTTTCACATAACAAAGCACAGTTGGACCGGCACCGCTTAAAGAAACACCATATACATTCTCATGCTTTAATTCATGAAGTGTTTGTAATTCAGGAACAAGCTGTTTACGGTACGGTTCATGAAACATATCCTGTTTCATCATTTCTCCAGCAAGCACCCAATCCTCTTTACATAAAGCTGCTACAAGTACATTGGCAACACCACTGCCGCGAATGCCGTCCATATACGATAACTTACTCGGAAGCACGTCTCTTGAATGAGCTGTTTTGAGTTCATATGAAGGAATAACTGCAACAAGTTCTACATCATGAATAGGCTGTGACAAAAATGCAATATCTTCTCCATCATACGTTCCTATTATAAGTCCACCATATAACGCAGCTCCAACATTATCAATATGTCCTTCTATTTCCGTTGCAATCAATAGCTTTTCTCTGCTAGATAAATGCAAATCACAGAGCTGATCGGCAAGTTCAATCCCAGCAATAATTGCCGAGGCACTGCTTCCAAGTCCTCTTGCTAATGGAATATCACTATCGAGATAGAGACTACAATATGGAAGCTCCTTATTATAACGAGCGGCTATTCCCCTAGCAGTCTCAATCAGTAAATTATTCTCATCTTCTGGAACACCTTGAAGAAGTGGTGTTTTGGCCTTGCACTCCCATCTGTAATGCGAAAATACATCTACCGTTAAATATTTACTTACCGCAAGGCCAATTGAATCAAAGCCTGGCCCAAGATTTGCCGTACTGGCAGGCACACGAATTGTAAACATGGGAGCCGCCTTCATCGCAGGACAGCTCCTTGAATGTGTTCAAACACAACCTTTTCATCATTTGGCAAAACAAGCGGCTGAATTTTTTTCGTATCAATTGCAATATTAGGATCCTTTAAACCATTTCCTGTTAAAACAGCAACAATTTTACTTCCCTTTGTTATTTCTCCTGTTTGTACTTGCTTATAAATACCAGCAAGCGACGCACAAGAAGCAGGCTCTGCAAAAATCCCTTCATACTTAGCAAGCCATTCATATGCCTGAAGAATTTCTGCATCTGTTACCTCATCAATTTTTCCATTTGAATCACGGGCAGCTGCAACGGCTTTATCCCAGCTTGCAGGGTTACCGATGCGTATTGCAGTGGCAACTGTCTCAGGATCTTCAATTTTATATCCGCGTACAATCGCTGCCGCTCCTTCCGCTTCAAAGCCGCGCATTTCCGGTAAACCCGTACTATGCTTTTCGTTATACTCTGTAAACCCTTTCCAGTATGCTGTAATATTGCCCGCATTCCCAACTGGAATGGCTAAAATATCAGGCGCTTTTCCAAGTGCATCACAAATTTCAAATGCTGCTGTTTTTTGCCCTTCAATGCGATACGGATTCACTGAATTCACAAGTGTAATGGGCGATGAGTCGCTCAGCTTCCGCACCATTTGCAGAGCATGGTCAAAGTTCCCGTCAATACTAATAATCTCAGCTCCGTACATCACTGCCTGAGCTAACTTACCGTATGCAATTTTTCCGTTCGGAATCATAACAATGCAAGATAAACCTGCGCGCGCTGCATAAGCAGCTGCAGCTGCAGATGTATTTCCTGTTGAAGCGCAAATAACTGTTTTGCTGCCAGCTTCCTTTGCCTTCGCTACTGCCATAACCATCCCGCGATCTTTAAAGGAACCAGTCGGGTTTGCCCCTTCTACTTTCGCATAAACAGAAACACCCCATTTTTCTGAAAGGTTTTCTAATAAAACAAGTGGTGTATTTCCTTCTGATAACGAAAGGGCCGGCGTCTGATCAGTAATCGGTAAATATTCTTTATAAGCAGCAAGTAGTCCGTTCCACATTAGCGAGCATCTCCTTCAATACGGTAATTCGCTTTCACGCAATCCACTTCTTCATACGTCTCTAGCGTTTCTAAAATATACGCATAGTCTGCAAGGGATGCGCGGTGTGTAACGATAACAATCTCAGCTGCTCCTTTCTCTTGTAATGGCATTTGAATAATCTTTTCGAAGCTAACGCCGCGTTCAGAGAACAGAGATGTAATTTTTGCAAACACACCTACCTCATCTTTCACATGAAGGCGTAGAAACTTCTTCACATAAATTTCGTCTTCCTCTTTTAACACTTTCTCATATTGCGGAGTCACAGCACTATTCCCCGTTACACCGAGGCGTACATTTTTCATAACCGCAACTAAGTCAGATACAACAGCTGTTGCTGTTGGTAAGCTTCCTGCACCTGGTCCGTAAAACATTGTTTCTCCTACCGCTTCACCGTATACATATACGGCATTATATTCATTTTGAACAGTTGCAAGTGGGTGCGCATTTGGCAGCAGTGTTGGTTCTACTGTAACCTCTAATTTTTCACCATCACGCTTCGCTACGCCGATTAACTTAATTGTATAGCCTAAGCTCTTACTATATGTAATATCCTCCTCCGTAATGGATGTAATCCCTTTTACATTCACATCATGAAGTTCTACATTTGTAGAAAAGCCTAGTGTCGCTAAGATCGTCATCTTTCGAGCCGCATCTAACCCTTCAACGTCCGATGTTGGATCTGCTTCTGCAAATCCAAGTTGCTGTGCTTCATTTAACACGTCTTCGTATGCTCTCCCTTCGTCAGACATTTTTGTCAAAATAAAATTCGTTGTTCCGTTCACAATCCCCATCATTTTCGTAATCCGATCAGAAGAGAGACCTTCCACAATGCTTCGCAAAATCGGAATACCGCCTGCTACACTTGCTTCATAAAACAAATCAGCTTGATTTTCTTTTGCCACAGTAAGAAGTTCTGCACCGTGAAGTGCCATTAAATCTTTATTTGCTGTTACAACGTGCTTTCCGTTTTGCAGCGCTTGTAAAATATATGCTTTCGCATCTTCTACACCGCCCATCACTTCAATAACAACGTCAACATCTGGGTTATTTATAATTTCATCTGGATTTCTCGTTAACAATGTAGGGGTTAATTGGACCTCACGTTCTTTTTCTATGTTTTGTACTAACACTTTTGCTACTTTGACAGGACAACCGATTTGATGCGCTAAACGATCTTGATGATCTTCAATAATACGCACCACACCGCTTCCTACAGTTCCAAGACCTAATAAGCCGACTCGAATTTCGTTCATAATATTGTCCACCCCTCTAAAAATTGTATTTAGGTGCCATTATATAAGGTAAAATTCAAAAAAACAATATATTTGGAACATTCCGAATAATAAAAGGCACTCCTTACAAAGAAAACGCTACCAAGTGTTGTATAGTTTCCTTTACAAAATATAAGGGGTTTCTTGATATACATAGTAATTTAGCCAATTTGAAAATAGTAGATTCCCATGGCTACGCCATTTTACCACTGGCTTTTCCAATGGATTGTCATGCCTAAAATAGTTTTTTGGAATAGCAATATCGAGCCCCTTTTGTTGATCACGCTCATATTCTTGCTTTAACGTCTCGCAGCTGTATTCACTATGGCCAAGAACAAAAATATGCTTTTCGTCTTTACTCATAACAAGATGAACACCAGCTTCTTCAGATGTCGCTAACATATCAAGTTCCTGCACTTTTTGAATATCAGATGCACGGACTTCTGTATGACGAGAATGCGGTGCAAAAAAGCTTTCATCAAAACCGCGTAACAATTTCACATGCTCCTGCTTCACTTCATGCTCAAACACACCAAACATCTTTTGCTGAAGCGGATGTTTCGGAACACCATAGTGATAATACAACCCCGCTTGTGCCCCCCAACAAACGTGAAGCGTCGATGTAACATGCTTCTTCGAATAGTCCATAATTTGCTTCAATTCTTCCCAATAATCTACCTCTTCAAAAGGAAGTGTTTCAACCGGAGCGCCTGTAATAATCAGTCCGTCAAATTTTTCCCCTTCAATATCCCGAAATGTTTTATAGAAGCTTGTTAAATGCTCCTGCGCCACATTTCTTGATGTATGAGATTCCATATGCAGTAAATGTACATCGAGCTGAAGCGGTGTATTTCCAATTAAACGAAGCAACTGCGTTTCAGTTTCTTGCTTTGTTGGCATTAAATTTAAAATAGCAATCTTCAAAGCACGTATATCTTGTGTTTCTGCTCGTTCTTTCGTCATCACGAAAATATTTTCATTTTGTAATACTTTACGAGCGGGTAAATCTTTAGCAATGATGATCGGCATACTGTTTTCCTCCAGAAAGGGCTTCTGCTAAATCAGCAATAATATCCGCCGCATCTTCAATACCAACCGATAACCGAATTAAATCAGGCGTTACACCGGCCAGATGCTGCTGCTCTTCAGTAAGCTGACGATGCGTCGTGCTTGCAGGATGAATCACACAAGTTCTTGCATCTGCCACGTGCGTCACCAATGCTGCGAGCTTCACATTTGCAATAAACTGCTTAGCGGATTCAATACCGCCTTTTACTCCAAACGTTAAAACACCGCTCGCACCTTTCGGTAAATATTTTTGTGCCAATGCATAATTTTCATTACCTTGAAGTCCTGGATAATTGACCCACTCAACGCGTTCATGCTGAGATAGCCACTGTGCAACAGCTAGTGCATTTTGACTATGACGCTCCATACGAAGATGCAATGTTTCTAAGCCAATATTGCTTACATACGCATTGAATGGACTCATACAATTTCCATAGTCTCTTAATAACTGTACACGAGCTTTCACAATGTATGCCGCCTGCCCAAATCTTTGGACGTAACTCACACCATGATAACTTGGATCTGGTTCAACAAATTCAGGAAACTTGCTCCAATCGAAATTACCGCCATCAATGACAATACCGCCAAGTGAACTTGCATGGCCATCAATATATTTCGTTGTAGAATGAACGACAATGTTTGCACCATGTTCAAATGCATGGCATAAATACGGCGTAGCTAGCGTATTGTCGACGATAAATGGTACCTCAAGCTCTTTTGCCGCATCAGAAAACTCTTTAAAGTTAAGAACATTCATCGCTGGATTTCCAAGCGATTCTGCATACACAAGCTTTGTTTTCTCATTTGCGAGAGCAACAATTTCATCAGCGGCTAAGTTTGGATTAAAGAAAGTAACCTCAATGCCAAGCTTCCGCAGACTAACTGCAAATAAATTAAATGTACCGCCGTATACTGTTGATGAGCAAAGCAGGTGATCGCCGCTGCCGCAAATATTTAATACCGCTAACATAATTGCAGCTTGCCCAGATGCAGTTGCAACCGCACCAACTCCGCCTTCTAACTCCGTCAGTTTCTGCTCAAACGCCGCAAGCGTTGGGTTACCAATACGGGTATAAATATAACCTTCTGCCTCTAAATTAAAAAGAGCTGCTAAATCGTCAGATGTATCGTATTTATACGTCGTACTTTGATAAAGCGGCAAAACACGCGGTTCACCATTTTTCGGCGTATAACCACCTTGTACACAAATTGTGCCTTTTCCCCTTGTATCACTCATTCCTCAATCCCCTTTCTTTCTTAACATAAAAAAAACTGCTTCTTTCCTAAATAAGAAAGAAGCAGCTTAGATAAACGCTCGACATGTCGCCTTTCTTATCGTTCAGGAAATACCTGCAGGATTTGGCACAATTCCGTTTTACGGCTGTTGCCAAGGTTTCGTAGGGCCCGGTCCCTCCACCTATTCTTGATAAGACTTATGCAATTACCGTTGATTTTATAGTAAATATTTCCTAGTGTCAATTATTTTTCTGAATCTTTGTAAAAATAACAACAATCCGTTTGTTCATTCTCAAACTTTAAATTATATTAAAAAAACATTGATATTCTATACTAAAAACAAAAAAACGTTTCAAAAACTTTACTTACTATGTAAAATTAAAGAGTTATACTTAATTTTAGCAAGCATCAAAATATATGTATAAACATGATTAAAATTATGACTAGTTCAGGGCTTCATACAATAATGATGCTGATTTTTGTAATATACTTTGAATAAGTAGCTCTTTAAAAAAGATAATATCCATATTGAATGAGTTACCCAATTATTTTCGTATCAGAATCTCTAACTTTTTCATAATAGGATGTAACATAAAGGAGGCATAAAAAATGGCTACTAGGAGAAACATGCACTATTTACTCATCATGTACGGTATATTTCTAGGTGCTATAGTTGGTGCTATAGTCTGGTTATTTTTAGTTATCACAAATGTTGGAATCCAGTTTATTTGGGAATATTTACCTAAAGAATTAGGATCACCCTCTTATTACACAATTTGTGTAACAGTAATTGGTGGTGTTCTTGTCGGACTGACACAGAAGTATTTCGGTACATATCCTCGTTTAATGCCAGAGACCATGGCTGAATATCAGAAAACAGGTAGAATCGAGTACCATTTTGTGCATAAAGCTACGTTAACAGCTATTATTGTTTTAGTATTTGGTGCAAGCTTAGGACCGGAAGCAGCACTTGTTGGGATTATAGGTGGGCTTTGTACGTGGGTTGGTGATCGCTTTAAATTTACTTTAAAAGGAATGCACGAACTAACAGAATTTGGGATTGGCGCTGCTTTAAGTGTTATTTTTAATGCACCACTATTCGGTTATTTAGCTCCAAGAGAACATGAGGATACACAACTCACTGAAAATTTTAAAGGGAAAAAGACTATTGTATATCTCGCTACTACTTTTGCTGGTTTTACTGTTTATTTATTTCTCAGTCAGTTCGATAATCGAGGATCCTTTATTGTTAATTTCGGAGAAGGATCTTTTGCACTCCATGAATGGATTGCCTTTCTCCCTCTTATTTTTATAGGTGTTGGGGTAGGATACTGTTATTTCCAATTCGAACATATATTAGAAAGAATAGTACATCCTTTTCAAGAATATAAGCTAACATTAGCGATTATAGGTGGTATCCTTTTAGGGATTGCAGGAACTATACTTCCGTATACACTGTTTTCAGGAGAACACCAATTAAAAGACTTAGTAAATGAATGGACAGGAATATCATTTGGGATACTGGCTCTTTCAGGGATTTTAAAGTTGTGTATAACCGCGGTTTGTTTAACTACAGGTTGGCGTGGCGGACATATTTTTCCAATTGTATTTTCTGGTGCAAGTATTGGCTATGCTATAGCAACTCTCATACCGTCATTAGATCCAGTTGCTTGTGTAGCTATTGTAACGACAGCTATTTCAAGCTATGCAGTACGAAAACCAATCGCTATGACATTATTATTACTCATGTTCTTCCCAATTAATTTATTGTTACCAATGATTGGAGCTGCAATGATCGGTAATGTATTTCCACTTCCGAATCATAATAAGAATGAACAAGAAGAACTAGTACAAGAATAAAATAGTAAAATAAAGCGAAACTCCCAGCAGTGGGAGTTTTTCTTCATCTCTCGATAATAAAAAATCCACTCAAAAGCAGCGGGATAAAGTGAAACTTTAATCAGTGGGGGTTTTCTTCATCCCCCACTGATTATTAGTTGAACCAATCGGGCTTTTACGGGCAGTTTATCTCTCACCTATCTTCTTTGCTTTCACCGAATTTTGAGGTGGGAGTATTACTGCCCACGAATAGCGGGATAAAAAAACAGTACCAGCACTTTTATAGTGTTGGTACTGCTCTATTAAATAGCGTTTGTTTTGTTAATTAGAACACACTTGCTACTTTAACAGCTTTTTCAAGACCTGCTGCAATAATTTCTTCTGCTGTTAAATCAAATCCTCTACCAGCCTTAAATGTGTCGTTAATCATATCTACTCCTACATACAATATTTTCATTTCTCATTGTATCAAATTCAGTCTCTTCTAAAACATGCAAGTAACTTTTTCACTTTGTAGTTATTCATAACATTGATATAATGGATAAAAATGTAGTTTTCATTATATTACTTGAGGGGGCTTTCACAATGACATTAAACAAAGCACTTACAATTGCTGGATCTGATACAAGCGGCGGCGCTGGTATGCAAGCAGACTTAAAAACATTCCAAGAGCTTGGGGTATATGGTATGACAGCTCTTACAACAATCGTAACAATGGATCCACATAACGGTTGGGCACATAATGTGTTCCCAATTCCAGCGTCTACATTGAAACCACAATTAGAAACGACAATTGAAGGCGTTGGCGTTGATGCATTAAAAACAGGTATGCTTGGATCTGTTGAAATTATTGAACTTGTTGCTGAAACAATTGAGAAACATAATCTACAAAACGTAGTAGTAGACCCTGTTATGGTATGTAAAGGGGCAGACGAGGCGCTTCATCCAGAAACGAACGAATGCTTACGCGATGTGCTTGTTCCAAAAGCATTGATTGTAACACCAAATTTATTTGAAGCGTATCAACTAAGCGGTGTAAAAATTAACTCACTTGAAGATATGAAACAAGCTGCTGAAAAAATCCATGCTTTAGGTACAAAATATGTACTTATTAAAGGCGGCAGCAAGCTAGGAACAGAAAAAGCAATCGATTTATTATACGATGGAGAAACATTTGAAATTTTAGAATCTGAAAAAATTGAAACAACATACACACACGGTGCAGGTTGTACATATGCTGCTGCAATTACAGCAGAGTTAGCAAAAGGAAAATCTGTAAAAGAAGCTGTGCAAGTAGCAAAAGAGTTTATTACAGCTGCAATTCACCACTCATTCAAACTAAACGAATATGTGGGTCCAACTCATCACGGTGCATATCGTAAATTTGGAGCTGGAAAAGAGCTTGTATAAAGTGAAACTTCAATCAATGGTAGGGGTCCTACTGCCCGCGAATAGCGGAATTAAAATTTAAAAATAAAGTCGTCCATACGTGACGACTTTATTTTTCATGAAACAGCACTCACTTGATTTCTTCTATTTCGTTGGAAGAGTATAATGCATCATCTGCAAGTTGAATAAGTTGCTGCAGTGAGTCTACATAGATTGAAGCACCTACCGAATAATTCGTTAACAATAGACGTACAATTAAAATAATGATGAAAGCTAATATAACAGAAAGATAGCGTAAATCTAGCATCACATCCTCAATATGGACACCAAACTTCATAAGCAGAACACCTAAGGTTCCCATTACAATACCAACAAAAATAAAAGAAAGAATAATAGTTGTATTAACAACTAGATTATCTAGCATAAAAATATACCTGGTCTTTTTACAACTTGAAAACTCACATGAAAGTTCCATCCCTATCCATTTCGTACCCCTTTTCCTATTTATTTTTGTATATTATCCCCCTACAATTCCAAAACTTTTCTTTATATGTTTCACGTGAAACTTTGAAACATAAAAAAAGAGCGAGATATCGCCCTTTTTTACTATATTCTCTCTAACAGCATCTCGAAATTTTACCGCCCTTCGCATTAAATCTTGCTTCTTGCGCTTCGGCAAAAAATTGTTTTCGAGATAATATCATTTCATTTGGATGTTGTTGTTTCATATGAGCAACATACTTCTCATAGCTAGGTACACCAACAAGCAAACTAATAAATTGTTTTCGGTATCTCCACATGCTTATCATTGTTTTAAGCATAGTGCTGTGCCTCGCTTTCATCGCGTGGAACATACGCCGCTTCTTTTAATGGAGTTGCTTTATTGTTCAATACTTGTATCCATATTCTAATAGACGATATCAGTACCGCGATTACAACAAGCATGAAAATTCCACAAAGCGTCGCATCAATATAATCATTAAAAATAATTTGTTTCATTTGTGCTACGTTTTTCGCCGGTGCTAATAGTTTCCCTTTATCTAGTGCACTTTGGAACACTTTTGCATGAGAGAGGAATCCAATTTTCGGATTTTCATGAAATAACTTTTGATAGCCAGCTGTCATTGTAACAATCAGTAACCACGTTGTCGGAATGAGTGTCACCCAAACATATGCCTTTTTTCCCATTTTAAACAAAACAGTCGTTCCAAGTAATAATGCAATCCCAGCTAACATTTGATTTGCGATTCCAAAGAGCGGCCATAGCGTATTGATACCACCAAGCGGATCAATTACCCCTTGATATAAGAAATATCCCCATCCTAGAACACACAGCGTTGTTGCAACAATATTGGAAAGCATAGAATCTGTTTTTGCAAATGGTTTATAAACGTGCCCTAAAATGTCTTGAATCATAAACCGACCAACACGTGTTCCTGCATCAATCGTTGTTAAAATGAAGAGCGCTTCAAATAAAATTGCAAAGTGATACCAAAATGCCATTAATGCTTTTCCGCCAATTACTTGAGAGAAAATATGAGCCATCCCAATCGCGAACGTCGGTGCCCCACCTGTACGAGATAATATCGTTTGTTCTCCGACGTTTACAGCCAATTCTTTCAGCTCATTTGGCGTCACAGTAAACCCCCAAGAACTAATTACTTGTGCTGCCTGTGTTACATCCGTTCCAATGACTGCCGGAGGGCTATTAATTGCAAAGTATGTACCTGGCGTTAGTACACAAGCTGCAATCATTGCCATCGCTGCAACAAATGATTCCATCAGCATAGCACCGTAACCAATTGGCTGTGCATGTCCTTCCCTTTCTATCATTTTCGGGGTCGTACCAGAAGAAACAAGCGCATGGAAGCCAGATACAGCTCCGCAAGCAATTGTAATAAATAAGAATGGGAATAAATTCCCTGCAAATACTGGGCCCGTTCCATCAATAAATTGTGAAACTGCCGGCATTTGTAAATCTGGTGCAACAATCACGATACCGAGCGCTAAACCAACAATTGTTCCAATCTTTAAAAACGTACTTAAATAATCACGCGGTGCAAGTAATAGCCAAACAGGTAATGCAGAAGCAATAAATCCATAAATGGTAAGCATAATTGCAATTGTTTCACCTTTAAATGTGAACATCGTAGCAAGTGTTGGATTTTCCGCTACATACTGACCCGCTACAAGCGATAAAAGAAGTAAAATAATACCGATAACTGAACCTTCTCCAACACGACCTGGGCGAATGTAACGCATATATACACCCATTAAAATTGCAATTGGAATTGTTGCTGCAATCGTAAACATTCCCCACGGGCTTCCTACGAGCGCTTTCACCACAACAAGAGCTAATACCGCTAATAAAATAATCATAATTCCCAAAATACCGATCATCGCAATAAAACCTGTTACTGGACCAATCTCTTCTTTAATCATTTCACCAAGCGACTTCCCGTTGCGACGCATAGACGCGAACAAAATCACAAAATCTTGTACAGCTCCGGCTAACACAACTCCAACAATAATCCAAAGCGTTCCTGGTAAATATCCCATCTGTGCAGCTAAGATTGGACCAACTAGCGGTCCAGCCCCAGCAATTGCCGCAAAGTGGTGCCCAAATAAAACCCATTTATTTGTCGGAACATAATCTTTCCCATCATTCAAAAGCTCTGCCGGTGTTTTTCGATTATCGTCCAATTCAAAAACTTTTCTGGAGATAAATCTACTATAAAAGCGATATGCAACAGCATATACGGAAACAGCGGCAACCAACAACCAAACTGCATTAATCGTTTCACCGCGAGATAACGCTAAAACAGCAAATCCTGCTGCTCCTAAAGCCGTAATCACACCCCAAAGTAAAATAGATTTCCATGCTTTCAACAAAAATCCCCCCTAATGTTATGCCTTAGAGGGAATTGTACTAAATTTTCAGAATAGTTAAATATAATATTCCTTATGATGAATGTTTCCTATTTTAACATGTTTAAATTCGTCCACGACTTGTTACAACTCAATTTTATTTCGAAGCCGTTTTACATAATTTCGACTAACAGGTATCGGCTGGTTATCATACCTTTCCAAATATAAGTTATACGTTCCGTTATAATAAGGCTTTAATTCTCGCACATATATAACGTTAATAAGATAACTTTTATGAACACGTAAAAAATCGTATACCGCTAACTTACCTTCTAATTCTTGCAATGTATATGTTGAGATATATTGATTATCATTTGTATAAATTGAAACTGTTTTATTTTCTTTATTCTTACTTATATATACAATATCGTCTGGACGAATGTATGTAATTCCTTCATGACATTCAATTGGGAGCTTTTGCAACCGATTTTTCTCTTGTGTTACTCTTTCTTGCTCAATACTATGCAATAAAAACTGCAAGTCTTCCTGCTTAAATGGTTGCAATAAGTAGTAAAAAGCGTGAAAACGAAATGATATAATTGCATCTTTCATGTCGTTTCCTGTAAATATAAACTTTGTATGTAATGTTAATTGGCGCAACAAGCCTGCGACTTCAAAACCCGTTGCATCTGGTAATTGTGTATCTAAAAAAATAAAATCTGGCGTATACTTTTTCGCTATCTGTAGTGATTCCATTCCTGTTTTCGCTTCAAAACATTCCAAATTCTTTACATGTTCTTTGAAAAAATCTATTAATTGTCCTCTGTTTTCTTCTCGTTCATTTACGATTAAAATTTTCATGTCTGCCCAACCACCTAATCCTTTTGTCCATACGCCTTGTTGTATACATTCGCTTTTTTCGAAATAATCCCTTTTTATAAACCATTTTTCTATCAAATATATCATGTTTTTGTCAGAAAACAACGAAAAGGAAGCTTTACATAGCTTCCTTTTCATTATATTAATTCTTGTTGTTTTGTTTCTTTCCCAAGCACAAGTACAGCAAGAGCACCAATTACAATAGCTGTACAAAAGATCGTAAAGACAAAAGAAATAGAAGCATGCATGGCTACGAGATAACCAACTAATAATGGTCCTAAAATACCACCGATGCGGCCAAATGCCGCTGCCATCCCAGCTCCTGTACCACGAATGACTGTCGGATACTGCTCTGGCGTATACGCATATAACGCTCCCCAAGCTCCTAAATTAAAGAAAGATAGCAACATACCAAAGATCATTAGCATGAGAAGTGAATCTGCTGCTCCGAAGAAATATGCGCTGCATGCTGTTCCAAGTAAGTATGTGATCAACACAAACTTACGGCCATAACGTTCAATAAACCAAGCGGCTGTAAAATAGCCCGGAAGCTGCGCAAGTGTCATAATTAACACATATTCAAAGCTTTTAATTAAACTAAACCCTTTTAATACTAGTACACTTGGAAGCCAAAGGAACATTCCATAATAAGAAAATACAACACAAAACCATAAAATCCAGAGCATAGCAGTCGCTCTTCTGTACTCCCCAGACCAAACTGCCTTTATGTTTGCAAATACAGATTGTTTTTGAGGTACTTTTTGAAATTGTGGTGAATCTGGTAAACTCCAGCGTAAATATAGTGCATAAAAGGCTGGAATTGCACTTAAAACCATCGCTGTTTGCCAACCATATTTCGGAATAACAAAATATGAAATGAGAGCAGCAATTAACCATCCACCGGCCCAAAAGCTTTCTAATAAAACAACAATTTTACCACGTTCATGTGCGGCAACACTTTCAGATACAAGTGTTGATGCAACAGGTAACTCTCCTCCAAGTCCCATTCCAATGAGAAAACGAAGTATAAGAAATACAGTTAACGTTGTTGATAAAGCTGTTAAACCGCTACCAACAGAAAATAATAATAATGTAATAATAAAAACTGGTTTACGACCAATTTTATCTGCTAATATCCCAAATATAAGTGCTCCAACTGCCATTCCAATGGAGTTAATACTACCAATCCACCCCATCTGCTGTGCACTAAGCTGCCATTCTTTTTGCAGTGCAGCAATAATAAACGAAAGAAGCCCAACATCCATTGCATCAAATAGCCAACCAAGCCCAGCAATTCCGAGAAGCTTTCGTTTCGAGATTTCTGTAACTTTCCCCACTAGAGGTCCTCCTTACAAAGCTGTCTTTACACTATATTTTACATATGTACATTACATATGTAAAATACTTTTTTGTATATTAAAGAAGACAAACCACCTACATAAACCTTATCTTTCCCATGAAAAAAACAACTCATGCATATGTGTTTTACTCTACGAAACGAAAAGGCAAGTTACATATACAAGCTTCCATAGAAAAAAGGTAGCAAAAAATTGCTACCTTTTCGACCGAACCACTTCTTTTAAAAATTCAGCTAATACGAGCTGACGACGCCAGCGTGTTGGATTGCTGCATAAACGATAAAACCATTCTAAATGAATAGCTTGAATCCATTTCGGGGCACGCTTTACTTCTCCTGCCCAAACATCAAAACTTCCCCCAACACCAACAGCTATTTTTGTATTTAAACGATGTTTATTCTGCTGAATAAAATTTTCCTGTCTTGGGAATCCAAGCGCAACAAGCAAAATATCTGGCTGCGCTTCTTGAATACGTGCAATAATTTCTTCTTCCTGCTCTTGTTTAAAATATCCATCTTGTGTACCTGCAATGGATAGCGCTTCATATCTTTCTGTTAAAGTTTGAGCAGCTTTTTCTACAACATGCGGCTTTGCTCCAAGTAAAAAGACAGATACCGATTTCTTCTCTTGTGATAATGTTTTAAATAAATCACTCATCAAATCAAAACCTGCTACACGCTCTTTTAACGGTGTACCTAGCATACCGCTTGCCTTTACTACGCCAATTCCATCCGGTGTAATAATATCTGCCTGAAGAAGCGTTTCATGGAATTTAGCATCTTTTTTTGCACACATCACAATTTCAGGGTTTGCCGTTACAACTTGGAATGTATTCTCTTGTTCCTTTTCTAGCTGCTGCAGCATATATCGAATCGTTTCTTCCATTGTCATCGTTGAGAAGGGCACGCCTAAAATATCAATTGTTTGCACTGCCATATTTAAAATCCTCTCTATTTCAAATATCTTTTCTATTTCTATAAGGTTCAACTAACCATCAGTGAACTCTCTTCTCACTAATGGTTAGTTGAACCAATCGGGCTTTTACGGGTAGTCTAACTTTCCTAATTTAGTATAATAGTTACTCCGATAAAAGCTTTTCATACGCTTTATGCGTATCTTCATACACCTTTCGTAAAGAAAAGTGAGAAGACGCATGCATATATAAACGCTCACCCATTTCCGCCAATTCACCATTCTTCCATTTTTCATATGCTTCCTCTAATGCATGAGCAAGAGCCTCAGCATCGCCAGTTGGAATGATCCAGCCATATGTCTCATCGACAATGAGCTTTGACATATCACCAACATCTGTAGCAATAGAAGTTAAACGTTGATTTGCCGCTTCTAATAAAACAAGTGAGAAACTTTCACTATGTGATGTAAGTAAGTTAATATGTGCCGATGCATATAATTCTTTTACATCTTGACGATGTCCTAAAAATAGTACTTTACCTTCTATTCCTTTTTGTTTTACCATTTCTTTTAGCTCATTCTCAATCGGACCATCGCCAAGTAACAATACTTTTATATTTGGAATCTCCGTATTTTGTAATGCCTCAAATAATATTTCATGCCCTTTAACAGGGTGAAGACGCGCTACTTGAATCGCTGTAAATACGTCTTCTTGTATACCAAATTGCTCCTCTAGGTTATAAGGCTTTGCTGGTGTAAGATCATATTCAATACCATTATAGATTGTACAAATTTTATCCTCTGGTACACCTAGCTTTACCGTATTTCTCTTAAAACGTTCTGTAATTGCAAAAAACAAATCAATCTTCTTAAACGAACGTAAATTTAACTTTGTAAAAATCCATCCTTTTAAACCACGTTTCATAAAATCCAGTGTTGGATCACTGTGAACTGTTGTAACCCATTTGGCACTTATCTTTCTTTTTAATAGCAAAAGGTAAAAGTTTGCTCTTGCTCCGTGTGTATGAACGATATCAAAACGTTCTTCATTAATAAAAGAACGTATTTTTGAGAGAATAGATATATCATAGCGAGATGATTGTGAAAACACGTGTACCTTTATCCCTAACGCTCTCGCTTCGCTTGCAATTGGACCTTCTTCAAATACTGCTAATTCTACTCCATCTTTCGGAAATTGCGACAAAAGTGAGATAATATGCGTTTTTCCGCCACCTGTTTCTGCTCCAGCATTCATATGTAACACTTTCATCTTTTTCTTCCTCCATCAATATATTTTTCCTTTGTTTTACTATAGCAAAAAATAAAAGCTAACATAATGCTAGCTTTTATTTTTCCATCATTCTATTTCTAAATCTACGATTAAATATGCCAATAATACAGCAAAGTAAATACTTACCCCTGGTGCCGTTAATACGTGACCTGCTGTAAAAGCAATTCCTAATGCTAACAAAAGACCCGCAGCTAACAACGCATACTTAACTGTAAACATATCACGAAACCTTGTTATAAATACCATTAGGATTCTCAAACCATAATACACAAATGGAATCATAAGGAAAATGAAACCGATAATTCCAAATGTGTAAAACCAATCATGGAAATCTCTTTCAATTAATTTTGGGGCATCTTTAAAGTTACCACCATACCCCATACCAAGTAACTTCTGAGACATAGGCGCTTGTTTATAAAAGTCTTTATACATCTGTGTAAATAATTCACGTCCACTGAAAATGAGAGATTGTGTCTCAGCCTGTTTCTCTTCTTCTTTCTCTTTTTTAATATCCTCTGGTGTAACAGGTTTATTCTGTTGTTTTTTCTCTCGTTGTACTTTTTCAAAAACTTGAACATGAATACTTGTATTTTTATATATTGGCGAGAACGGAAAATACCCCAATACTCCTACAAATATAACTGTTGCAATCAAACCATTTAACAAATATGGCTTTTTATTATGCTCTTTCCGTTGTAAAAATGCTTGTATAAAGCACATAAAAATAGCAATAGCAACTGTACAGAAAATAGCTCCCGCTCCTACTTTTGTACCAACTGCAAATAATGAAAATATTATTAAAAGAGACGGAATCCAAAAATAACTCTTTGCCAAGCTTGTTGTTTTTTCAATAGAATACAAAACAACAATTGGACATATTATTGCTAAAACCGATCCAAGTTCATTCCCTGCAAAAAACCAGCCACGTGAACCTTCTTTAAAATATTCATAACTATTAGAATCTGTTCCCGTTGCGATAGATACAACCATAACCACATTTATAATTAAAGCTGCATACGCTACATAATTTCTCATCTTTGTATGCATCGTTTCTTTCATTTTTAATGACTTAAATACTAGAATATAACAGCTTATCATGACAAATGGGTATAACGTCTTTGCGATAAACTTAATCTCTTCTCCTTGTAACATCGGATTCTTAATCATTTTATTATTTAAAAATCCTAATCCAAGGACAATTCCTAGTCCAAGTAAATATATAATATATTTTCGGTTTTCTCTAACACGGGCTTGCATGAGAATATAAATACCAGCAAGAGCCATAACAAAGAAACGCGATATCACTCCAACCGTTGCATCAATTTTGAGCACTAAAATACAAAATGATGTAAGCAAGTCTATAATTGGTTGTAATATAATAAAAATCAATAGAAAGCTCTCGAATTTATAACCTAAACTATTGTTATTTAACATCTTTGCCTCCGATAAATATTGTAAGTATCGTAACTCGTTCCAAATACTTATTATAGCATAAGTCCTCAATTGACTAAGTGGTATTTTAATTGAATAATAAAATCTTTAAAAACCTCATTTTTATCCCGCATTAACGGGCGGTAAGACCCCCACTGAGGGAAGTTTCACTTTATAATTTATTCACCCTTAAATAGCATTTTCAAACGCTTTCTTTCCTTATTCTTTCACTTTTTTTACATGTAGCGAAACAGTAATTGTTATTTTCATAACTTTAGTGTATATTCTTTCCTTGGAACATCTTTAGAAGGAAGGGATTGGAGCAATGTTTTTAATTGATGTATTTACATTTCTCGGTATTATCGCAGCTGCCATTTCTGGTACATTAGTAGGCTTGAAAAAAGAACTTGATTTATTTGGTGTCCTTTGTTTATCTGTAGCAACTGCACTTGGCGGCGGGATAATTCGCGATGTTATGATTGGAAACTTACCTCCAGTTGCATTTGTTCAACCCATTTACTTTTTCATTAGCATCTTAGCCGCATTATTTACTTGTATGTTTTTTGAAAGAATTCATAAATTACAAGTTGTTATTATGCTCTCAGACGCTGTTGGTTTAGGCGTATTTACTGCAATCGGTGCAAATGCAGCCATTACCCATCATATGACTGCTTCTTTCTTAGTTGTTTCTATGGGAGTAATTACAGGTATTGGCGGTGGAATTTTACGCGATATTTGTGCTCAAGATATCCCATATGTCTTTCGTAAAGAAATTTATGCAATTGCCTCCATTCTAGGTGCAATTAGCTTTCTTATTACGTATGAAATGGGATCACACGTATTAGCTTTCTATATTTGTTTACTTGTGACATTTACTATACGTGTTGTAACTTTTATCTATAATGTACATTTCCCAGTCTTTTTTAAGACACATGCAAAAATGAATAAAGGTCATTGATCTATTTTCATACAAACGAGAATTCTTGGAAGAATTCTCTTTCTTTATGTTATTAGAATCACTTAAATCAAATATAAAAATTTAAAGAAAAGCTATAATAAATAAAATGCCAAACATTGCAAACGTTTTATAAGGTAAAACTTCTATCAACAAGGAATCCCATCTTTAAATTTTGAGGTAGGGGCTTATTGTCTAGAGATAGCAGGATAAATATATAGAGGGGGAACAATCATGCTAAGCATTTTTAAAGATGAAAAAAGAATCCTACTTAGAGGATTCTTTTATTTTTTAAAAAACAGCTTTTGACAATATTGATATACTTTATATATCCCATAGCTTTGTAATATCAATAAACTAGGGACTAGTATGCCATCATATACAATACGCATATCCATAAATCTTGTAAATAAATAGCCTCCTGTAATGAATAGAAGCAGCATATAACTTTCATTTCCCGGTTTTTGAAATAGAAGATGTAACATAGCAATTGCTGCAAATATTGTAATCATTATATATATAAGGTACCCACCCTTTATAAGAGTGTTTTGTATTCCTTGTTTCTGAAATTCCCCTAAACTCATTTGAATAGAGGTAAACTGATCCATCTCTATTGCTTTCAACTTTTTATTTATAAAATCCACAGTATACTCTTTTTTCTCTTTCTTCTCTTGTTCTGTTGTTTTTTCATTTCCTCCTACTAATACAGATTGAACATACTGATCATTTGTAAATGTATATTGTAAACTATTTGATTTTGCCAACGCGTAACTTACTCCGTAATGGACACCATAAAATATAACGCATACACCTACTATTTTAAAAAGCATTTTTTTTCGTTCTGCACTTTGCAAAACTTCCACCACTACAAGGTACATAACAAGGACTATAATCAAAAATAAACCTAATGGACGAATCATATTACTAAAAGCAAATAAAGCAGCAGCCACTCCCCACATATACGAGTGACTTAAACCTTTATGTATAAGTAAGTAACATGCAAAATAAAATAAACATGTTGCTAAATGTTCATTCGTTAACACGGAACAAAGTACAATATTAGGAATATATAAAGCATACAACATAGCTGCAATTCGGCCGCATTCTTCATGAAATAGCGTAGAAGCAAGCTTGTAAATAAAAAAGGCTGTAGCCCCGCAATATAAGATATTACATATCTTTAATACAAACATTGCATCTCCAAAAAAACGAATAAAAAAGGATTCATACATAATAAAAGGTAATTGTACAAGATTTTCTAGTCCGCTAAAACTAGTATTTCCTTGCCCAATTTGCTTAGCGGCCTCATATATCACCTTCGCGTTACCTTCAAGTGGGGCTCCCATCGACACAATTGATAGAAAGCGAAGTACCACAGTAATTGAAATAAGAAAAATAATAAATTGTTTACTCGTAAATCGATATTGTAAAATAGATGTAGCCAGCAAAATTAAAATGATACAAACACCTAACACAATCACTAAACTAGAAGAGTTTATATCAAAAATATTGCTTACCTCTTCAAAAGAATACCAAAATGAATATAAAAAAAAGAGGAACATGAGTCCAACTACTATCTTGTTAAAAAAAGAATGAAAGCCTATCTGTACATTACTCATAATTCTATTGCATTGCACCTCTTTTTCTCTTTGTTAAAGGATATCTATTCCCTTTAACTTTATATTTTTAACAAAATGATTTTATCATGAATAAAAGGAGTGCTGGTAGCCTATTTCTATGACAAAGCTAGTAACATCACATATTCTCCTTGCAATGTAAGCGAAATCTCTTTTACACTACAATCTATATGGAGTGAAACTTCTGTTCATTAATTACTATAAATAATGAACAGAACAAATCGAGTTCTTATGGATATCATTAGAACAAAATAAACAGGAGTAGATAATATGGAAAAGAAATTTATGAGAGAATCCAAGGCGATAAAAACAACACGTGTTTTTCCGAATGACTTAAATAACCATCAAACATTATTTGGCGGAAAATTATTAGCAGAAATTGATAGCATTGCTTCTATCGCAGCTGCACGTCATAGTCGTAAACACTGTGTGACAGCTTCTATCGATTCTGTTGACTTTTTAACACCAATTCATCAAACTGATTCTGTTTGCTATGAAGCATTCGTTTGTTATACAGGAAGATCTTCTATGGAAGTATTCGTAAAAGTCGTTGCAGAGGATTTATTAGGCGGTGAACGCCGCATTGCTGCTACTTGCTTCATTACTTTCGTGGCATTAGAGGACGGAAAACCATCCTCTGTACCAGGTTTAATTGCTGAAACAGAAGAAGAGCAATGGTTATATAATACAGGTGCAGAACGTGCAGAAAAACGAAAACTGAACCGACTAAAAAGTAAAGAAATGGCAGAAGTACTAACCATCCAAAAACCGTGGAATGCATAATTAAAGAAACCACCATCCTCTATTAGGATGGTGGTTTCTCATACTTCTTCTTAATCTTTAATATGACATTTAAAATCCGTTTTCATCAATGATTATTTCCATAAGTTGCTTTACAAAGTTTACGTGCGTTACACTGATAAGGTTACTTATAAGTTAGCTAGGGCTTTTAAAAAAATTTGCCCACAACATAAGATAAATCGTATAATTACGAAATGTGTAATAGATAAAGCACAAATCATGAACTCCATAAAATTATGTATAGAAGGATCTAGTTATGCAAAAATCACTATTTAAAAACATTTTGTATAAGATTGCACTGAATGTCTTTAACATTATTCTCCCCTTACTCGTTGGACCATACGCTTACCGAGCGCTTGGAGCACAATCAATGGGAACTGTTAACTTTGCTGATACGATTTTTAATTACTTCTTCATTTTTGCTGTATTTGGTATTTATCAATATGGATTACGAGAAATGAGCTTAATAAAAAATGATAAAAAAAAGGTAAGTCAACTTTTCACAAACCTTTACCTTATTAATTTAATGACAAGCTTATTTGCTCTAACAACCTTTTTAATATTTAGTTACATCGGCTATGGCAATGAAAAAATATTCCCGGTGTTAGTTATTTTCGGATTTAACTTCATTTCGAATATGTTCTACGTAGAATGGGTAAATGAGGCTCATGAAAAATATGATTTTATTGCTATAAAGACCATTTGTGTTAGATTAACTTACGTTGTGCTATTATTTATAATCGTTCATAATGCAAACGACTATAAACAATATGCAGCACTATTAGCTCTTTCAACATTTTTAAATCATTTTACTAGCTTTATATACATTAAGCGGAAAATAAAATTTGATTTCTCTAATATTACAATCGTTCCGCACTTAAAACCATTACTAGCAGTTGTTATTTTCTCAAATACAAGCATCTTGTATACACAATTAGACCGTTTCTTACTTGGAGAATATTTAGGTGCAGAGTATGTGGCATTCTATGTAATGGCCTTTCAAATGATGACCATTGTTAATACACTAATGGTCAGCGTAATTCAAGTTACCATTCCAAGACTATCCTATTTATCAGGAAATGCTGATGAAAAAGAGTATGAAACATTATTAAATAAGATTTCAAAGGTATACTTTATTACACTCTTCCCTGCTGCTGTTGGCCTCATTTTAATTTCTCATGCTGCTGTTGTTATTTATGGCGGATCCGAATTTGCACCTGCTGGGAATACATTATCTATTTTTGCTCTATATATGGTTTCCGTAGGAATCGAGTCGATTCTATCGAACCAAATTATTTATGTGAAGAAGAAAGAACATATTTTAGTTCGCTTTTTATTCATATGCGGTTTCACAAACCTTGTATTAGATATTTCATTAATTATCTTTCATGTCTTCACACCAGCAACTGCTATTTTCACAACAACAATTGCAAACTGCTTATTGATTGTTTTGGAATATATGTATGTAAAGAAGAAATTAAAAGTAAATTACACATTGTTTGATATGAGCAAATTAAAATATTTACTTTACTCACTAACGTTTATTCCATTAACATTTATTGTAAAGATGTATTTCAAAAACACGCTATCATTTGCTTTTATCACAATTTCAGTAAATATATTTGCTTACGCTCTTATCTTATTGGTAACAAAAGATGAAATTCTCTTTATGTTTTTAAATAAAATAAAATTTAAAAAAGCGTAATACACATGAGGAAAGGATACTACATCTTTTCCTCAATCCTCCTGCTAACGAAATTTCTTAAAGGAGCTGTTACGATTGAAATTCTCTTTAATCATGGCCACTTGCGGCAGACGTGATGATATTATAGATTTACTAACATCGCTAGAAAAACAAACATACAAAAACTTTGAACTCATCGTAGTTGATCAAAATGATATACCAATCTCTGATTTATTTGAAGATTATAAAGAGAAATTCCCAATCAACTATATATACACACCAATTAAAGGTCTATCTCGTGCACGTAACACAGGATTAAAAGTAATTGACGGCGATATTATTGCTTTTCCAGATGACGATTGTATTTACGAAACAAATGTATTAGAAAGCATCCAAGAAACGTTTGGGAAAAACAAAGATATTCACTTTGTCTCTACCAATACAACAAATGTAGAAGGGACAGGCTCTTTAATACACGCACCAGAAACAGACATCATTTTAAATAACAAATATGGCTTCATGGGACCTTCCTTTGCACTATTCTTCACGAAACAATTTGTACAAGATGTAGGCACATTTGATGAAGACTTAGGAGTTGGATCAGGAACGATTTATGGAGCCGGTGAAGAAACTGACTTCGTACTTCGCGGTATGAAGAATGGATATACAGGTGTATTTAAGAAAGACCTTTTCGTATATCATCCTGTAAAAGAAGAAGTCATTAATGAGCAATCATTGAAAAGAGCAATTTCCTATGCTGGAGGTTTCGGCAGAGTCATTCGCTTGCATTACGGATTCCCTTACTTTGTACGTGCCATTGCTGCTGCTACATTCCGTACGATGCAAAACATCTCTAACGATAAACGAAAATTCCATGCAAATCGCTTAAAAGGAATTGTCAGAGGGTACTTTAAATAAAGTGAAACTTCCATCGGTGAGGAGTTTCTTTATCCCCACTGATGGAAAGCCCTCACCAATCGGGCTTTTACGGGACAGTTAGCCCCCACCTATCTACTGCACTTCTCTCTCAATCTTGAGGTGGAGGTCCTACTGCCCGCGAATAGCGTGATAAAAGAAAAAGCAACTGATCCTTCGCTGGACAGTTGCTTTTTCTTTATAGGGTTTTAACTTACAAAAAAACAAGGAGATTTTTTATAATCTCTAAACAAGTGATGAATAAAATAATGACAATTTATCATCTTGGTATAAAGCACGCATCATCGTATTTATCATTATATTTATTCATCTATATGTTCATAAGGCCTTGTTAACGAAAGTGTATAATATATAAAAGGAATCAACTATCGATTTATCTTACAAAAAAATTACATTATTGTAAGGTAAATCGATAGTTACAACAATTCATATTCTTCCTGAGTACAAACATAACTTTTTCCCATAAAGTTACATATCCCATTCATAAGGAATACGTGATAATTTAAAGATAGCTTTATATTTAAGAATTTAGTATCATGATTCAAGATACTATTTCAAACAGGGCGGAGGACACTATGAGCTTATTAACAGTTGAAAACCTAGGGCATACCTTTGGCGATCGTACATTATTTAAAGATGTATCAATGCGTTTATTAGCAGGAGAACATGTTGGCTTAGTCGGCGCAAACGGCGTTGGTAAATCAACATTTATGAATATTATTACAGGGCAACTTATTCATGATCAAGGACGTGTAGAATGGACACCAGGTACGCATTACGGATATTTAGACCAGCACACAATTTTAACGCCTGGAAGAACTATTCGTGACGTATTAACAGATGCATTCTTACCGTTATTTGAGAAAGAAAAAGAGTTAAATACAATTACTGAAAAAATGGCAACGGCATCACCAGAAGAATTAGAAGTACTACTTGAACAGATGGCAGAAGCGCAAGATGCACTTGAAGCAGGCGGTTTCTATTTATTAGATATTAAAATTGAAGAAGCAGCACGCGGTCTTGGAATTGATGCAATTGGTTTAGATCGTGATGTTTCAGCATTAAGTGGTGGACAACGTACGAAAGTATTGCTTGCTAAACTATTACTTGAGCAACCAGAAGTGCTATTACTCGATGAGCCGACCAACTATTTAGACGTTGAACACATTCAATGGTTAGCAAACTATTTAAAGGAATATCCACATGCGTTCCTTTTAATTTCCCATGATACAGAATTTATGAACAAATGTGTCAATGTTATTTTCCATCTGGAATTCTCAAAAATGACACGCTACACAGCAACATATGAAAAGTTCTTAGAACTAGCAGAAATCAACAAAAATCAACATTTACAAGCATATCAAAAACAACAAGAGTTCATTAAACAGCAAGAAGATTTTATCGCACGAAATAAAGCGCGTTACTCAACGACAGGACGTGCAAAAAGCCGTCAAAAGCAGTTGGAGCGTATGGAGCGTATTGATCGTCCAGAAACTGCTATGAAACCTGAGTTTTCTTTTAAAGAGTGCCGTGCAAGCAGCCGCTTTGTCTTCGAAGGAGAAGATGTAGAAATTGGCTATACACACCCTCTATTACCGAAATTAACAATGACAATTGAACGTGGTGAGAAAATCGCCATTGTCGGATGTAATGGTGTCGGAAAATCAACATTACTCAAAACGATTCTTGGAAAAATTAAACCGCTAAGCGGAAAAACAAGCCTTGGTGATTTCTTAGAGCCAGCTTATTTTGAACAAGAAGTAAAAGCAGAAAGTATTACACCAATTGATGATGTATGGAATGCGTTCCCACACTTAGACCAACATCAAGTACGTGCAATGCTTGCGAAATGCGGTTTAAAAAATGAGCATATTTCTCGTCCATTGAGCCAACTAAGTGGTGGTGAGCAAGCAAAAGTTCGTTTATGCAAATTAATGGCAACAGAAAGTAACTGGCTATTATTTGACGAGCCAACAAATCACCTTGACGTAACAGCAAAAGATGAATTACAGCGCGCTATGAAAGCCTATAAAGGGACAATCGTTCTTGTTTGCCACGAACCAGACTTTTATGAAGGTTGGATTACAAAAGTTTGGAACGTAGAGGAATGGGCGGAAAAAGCTGCTCATCAATAAAGTGAAACTTCCATCAGTGGGGGTCTTACTGCCCGTTAATGCGGGATAAAAATATGCCTCTTGTCTAAGACAAGAGGCATATTTCATTATTTCTTCTTTAGGAAAAACATTTTACCTTGTTTAAAAAATTGCATTCTTATGAAGAGTGCGCTTTATTCCCATCTAAATACATAAATTATTACTATACTTCACCTTGAAAATTAATAAAAACAAGGAGTGTAATAAGCCATGTTAACCCTACAATGGAATCGTTTAAATTCATTGTTAGCAAAATGCCTCGTGTTTTTATGCTTACTTATCTTTGCTTTTACTATTTGGAGCTCTTATTTAACTGTTAAAGAAACTCTAAGTGTTCGAACACTTATTAGCGGCCCAATTGTAATTATCATTATGATTTTGCTGATATTACTAACTTGCCTTTGTAATAAATATCTTTCTAAAACTGCCTTTATTATTTTGTTAATACTTTGCACGTTTACCCTTCGGTTCATTTGGATTCTAAAAGTCCCAACACCAATTGAATCTGACTTTGCATTAATGTATAGGAGTGCTGTACAAGCTGCTCACGGTGACTATAGTTTTTCAAGTTCTCCCTACTATACAGCATGGGTATATCAACTTGGATTTACGATGTATCAAGCTTTTATCATCAATGTATTCGGTAACCATATATTCATCTTGAAGTTGTTAAATGTCCTTTATTGTACAGGAACTACCATATGTATATATAGTATTACAAGCAACATTTTTAATGAGTGGACTGGGCGTATAGCTGGACTATTATATGCTTTTTTTATTCCAAGCATTATGATGAGCTCTGTCTTAGCTAATGACCACCTTGCAACATTTTTATTTTATTTAGGGTTCTATTTATTAGTGTCAAAAAGATTCTATAGTAAATATACTTGGATCTTTGTAGGGATTACACTAGCGCTTGGTGATATAACACGTCCTCTAGGTAGCTTTATTTTATTAGCAGTTATTATTTATCTATTCCTTCACGGGTTTCTTGGGAAAGATAAGAAATCAATGGTTACTACAACAAAGAAACTTATTGGTATTCTTTTTGTCTTTTATGCTGTCCATTATCTCGTGAGCTCTGCATTCATTGCTACAGGAGTTACACAGTATCCTTTATCTAATCGTGATCCCCTTTGGAAATTTGTCGTAGGACTTAACCACGAAACAACAGGATTATATTCAACATCCGATGCTGAACAAATCATGCGTCTAGAAATAGGTGAAGAAAGAAAAGAATTAGAAATGAAGCTCATTAAAGAGCGAATTGCAGATAAAGAAAAGCTATTCACACTCTTTGGAGATAAATTTTCCTATATGTGGGGAGGTCTTGATTCCGCTGGTTACTGGAGCTTAAATCAATTAAATAAAAAAGAATTAGCTGATACAGCCATGGAATATGAAAAATATATTTATATTGCAACCATGCTATTTGGTATGATTGGATTATTATACCTTCTTTTCACAAAGCAGAAAAACCTTCAGTATACATTATTCCTATTACTTATTATCGGATATATATCTATTCACTTTTTAATAGAAATACAGACAAGATATCGATATTTTATCATTCCAAGCTTCTTTATTATTCAAAGCTATGGAATCTATGTGATTCATCAATATATGAAAAAACTCACACGATTACCATTTCTATAAAAAGTGTAAAACTTAATTAAATGAAACGGTTTATACATGAAATAAAAATAACGTAATAACAGCCTGTTCCAAAAATGAAATAAGCGGAACAGGCTGTTATATTTTTTAGCGTCTAAACAAGATGAGAAAATCTCCGTATCCTTCTTTCTCTAAATCCGCTTTAGGGATAAAACGAAGTGCAGCAGAATTAATACAATAGCGTAAACCATTAGGTCCCGGCCCATCTGGAAATACGTGTCCCAAATGAGAATCTGCATCTTTACTGCGTACTTCCGTTCTCGTCATATTATGGCTCACATCTATTTTTTCTTTTATACTTGCTGATAACATCGGCTTCGTAAAACTAGGCCACCCACAACCGCTATCAAATTTATCTAAAGAACTAAATAAAGGCTCTCCTGAAACGATATCAACGTAAATACCTTCTTCTTTATAATCCCAATATTTATTTTGAAATGGTGGTTCTGTTCCATTTTCTTGTGTAACATAAAATTGCATTTCTGTGAGTTTTTCTTTTAGATGAGTATTATCCTTTGGCCAATATTTTTTGATAAACGCATCACGTCCCGAACCTTGGCGATATAACGCATATCGAAACGAATTTTTCTCATGATAGCTTTGATGGTATTCTTCTGCAGGATAGAATGTTGCAGCCGGTAAAATTTTTGTGACAATCGGCTTCAAAAATCGTCCACTTTCTTCTAATTCACGTTTAGACGCTTCTGCCGCCTCGCGTTGCTCTTCACTATGATAAAAAATGACTGTTTCATACGATTGTCCGCGATCATGAAATTGACCTCCAGCATCAGTTGGATCAATTTGTTGCCAATATAAGTGAAGTAATTGCTCATACGGCATACGCTCTGGATCAAAAGTAATTTGTACCGCTTCATAATGCCCTGTTGTCTCTGAGCAAACTTCTTTATACGTTGGATTTTCCTTATGTCCACCTGTGTATCCAGATACAACCTTTATAATGCCATCCATCTCTTCAAATGGCGACACCATGCACCAAAAACACCCTCCGGCAAATGTTGCAAATTCATATTTTTCGTTTACAGCCACATCTTCACCCCACTATCTTTTCTTACAGTATGGCATACAAAAATGTAAGTTATAAATAAAAAAGCATCAAAATAGATGCTTTTTATTTCTTGTTCACCATTTCTTCTTTCTCATCACTTGTTACTTCTAACACATCTAATAAAAACATAAAGATCGGAATCCCTATAATTAATCCCCAAACTCCTAAGAAATGTTCAGAGAAAATTAAAATCATAAATGTATAAAAAATAGGTAGATTCGTTTTAACTGACATAAATTTTGGATTTAAGAAATAACTTTCAATCGCATGAATGACTGCCACAATAATTAAAATGTATAGTACATATACAGTGCCCCCAATATTGTAAGCAATTATACAAAGCGGAAACAGTGATATAATTACACCTGCAACAGGAATAAGACCCAATAAGAAAATCATTAAAGCTAACCCGAGCAACTGCGGAAAACCTAAAATCCAAAGGGCAATAACAGATAACACACAATTTATAACAGCAATAAAGAATTGGGCCTCAATTACTTTTCCAAACGAGCGAGCGAATTTCTTTCCAAAATACTCAATCTCATTATAAAAAACAGCCAATTTACTTTCTTTGAACTTTACTGTAAATGCAACAATCCGAGATTTTTCTAACAAGAAAAATAAGCTTAAAATGAGTGAAAGTAAAATTTGCAAGCTTACTTTCCCAATATTCGCTAATGAACTATAAATGATGTCAACACCTTGATTCACATACTTCGATAACTCTATATGATCAATTGCAGAAACTAAATATTTAATTACCTCATTATCAGGTGGATTTCGTACAAATATATTGAACTGATACACGAGCTGTGTAATTTGTATCATTAGAATTGGTAAATACTTGTATAATGTAATAACAATCCCACTAACCAATGTTATATAGAGAAACGCAATAATTATTCTTCTATTAATCGGTAAAAAATGGTCCAGTTTACGAGAGATAAATTTTTGAAATCGGTCCATTAAATACGTAAGAATAAATGTAATTAAGATTAAGTTAAACATACTTTTCAACCCATATAATATGAGCACAAGTAACCCTAATATAACTAACCTCTGAAACCCTTTGCTTTGAAACAGGTTTTTCATTTGCATAATCGAAGCTTGATCTCTCCTGTCCTTATAATTCGTACTAATCTCATTTTACAATATAAATGGTACTTTCAGAACGTATTCTTGTAAACTGAATAAAAAGTTTTACTGGTAAATTTAAATTTTCTTTAAACAATATGTATCTACACCAATGTAACATAAAAAAAACAAGCTATTAATAGCTTGTTTTCTTTATAAAAGACAATGTTATTTATTATTTTTCCTCTTACGAAATGCTTTAATATCAACTATTAAGCTACTTTTTCAGGATGCCAAACACCTATATAATCGAAGCATTCATCAATCCTTGAGAGGATTAGCAACTAACTAATAACTCGTGTGTGCATCTATATTTTTTTGAGCAGCATTTACATTAGCTTTCAATTTAAACGTACAAACACAGAAATATATAATCGAAAGAATCGATACATATATCCATAGGTTATATACATAAGAGTTTTTCCATACACCTATCAAGGAGAGGAGCGCTGGGCACGTCAGTGTAACCCATGACTGTACAAAAGCTATTTTTCCAATATAATGATTGATATTCTTTTTCTGCACATTAGAGATAAAGAATAAGAACCATAGAAACGCCCACATTAACCAAGTTAACGCATTAACAATATCTTGAAAATGTATAATAGCCACAACCATGTAGAATAGTGCAATAATTGCTACCCAAAGAGAAAACCAGCCTAATCCATCACCTTTTAATCCTACGATGAAAGTAACTCCTACGTATAAATAAGTTAAACCAAATAAAAAAGTAGCCGCATATAAATACACTGTCCAATTGCTTTGATCGGACACTACAATTAAATAAAAAGGAATAATAATTTGCAGTACACCTACAAATAAATTAAAAACACCAATACTCTTTTCTTCCGCTTTTCCTAGCATTACAAGGCTATTTAAAAAGAGCACTGCACCGGAAAGCAATAATCCAACATCACCCATATATATTCTTGTGAAAAACAAAACTGTTTTTCACAACGATACCTCCTTACATCATACATTCATTTTTTAATAGTTTTAACAATAAAAAGCAGTTCCTCTTCTCCAATAACATGTAGCAGAGGAACTGCTTGTCTTTAGAAAAATTTGCAACAGGTAATACATTTGAAGTGCATATAAATTTTGAATCAAGCGCTTTCAAAATGAAAAGTATACATTATGAAAACGATATCAATATAATAACAGCATTCGGGAGAAAAATAAATGATTAAAAAAATAGTATATAACCCACAAAATTCCTTTATTTATAAAATCATTACAATTAGATGGCACTTCTATCAGTGAGGGTATTACTCCTGGCTCTTTTTTAACGAAAAAACTCCTATCTTTTTTCCTTAGATAGGAGTTATCTATGCAATATTTGTGAGTTTATCCATCTATACGACACTCTATATACAAAAATTCATTAAGCTGTAAAGTTTCTTATCACAACTTAACTTTTATTTATATCCAAATACTAAATTACATAGAAGTAAACACATAAAAAGTGAGCAAGGCTACCTAGTAACACAAAAATATGAAAGATTTCATGATGGCCCATATATTTAAATTCCAACCATTTCGGTTTTGCACCATAAATAAATCCGCCAATCGTATAAAATACCCCTCCTAATATCAATAACACGAGGCCATTTGCACTGAGGTTTGCTGATAATGGAGCAAAAAAGAATATAATCAACCATCCCATTAAAAGATAAATAGATGTCGATAACCACCTAGGACAGCTAAACCAAAACATTTTAAAAATAATTCCGCACATAGCAGTTGCGTACACCAATATGAACAATAGCAAACCTTTGTCGTCTTGTAATGTAATTAAACAGAAAGGTGCATATGTACCTGCAATTAAAACAAAAATCATGGAATGATCCAGTTTTCTAAAAAAATAAATGACACGATCATTTGCAACAACCATGTGGTATACAGTGGATGCAGCGTAGAGAATCATCATCCCCACTCCAAACAAAATGACTGCTGAAATTGTAGTGACAGACGGCATGTTTATAGAAACTTTCACTAACATGGCAAGAAGTGCGACAAATGATAAAACTGCGCCTCCAAAATGCGTAAATGCATTAACCGGTTCTCTCACATAAGAATTCACATTAACGACCCCCTATATAATCACATGTAGTTTTAATAACTACATGTGATTATATAGTAATTAATTCTAAAGGTCAACATTTACAAGAAATCTGTTTCATAATACTATAATTAAACATACAGGAATAACCACGGAAAGTTATAATCACTAATAAAGTGAAACTTCCATCAGTGAGAGTTTTTATTGCCCACTGATAATTAGTTGAACCAACCGAGCACATGCCAGCAGCTACCCCTCACCTTGTTTTCTCATAACCTTGAGGTGGGCATATCGATATAAAAATTTACATCATTCCTATAAAAGTGAGGATTTCATATGGAAAATATAAAAGATTTACTAGAAACATTACATTTAGAAAAAAAAATTACACTTGAAGATATCCCTAACGTAGATTTATATGTAGATCAAGTCGTTCAGCTATTTGAAAATAGCTACAACATGACAACTAGAAATGAAGATGAAAAAGTACTAACGAAAACCATGATTAACAACTATGCAAAAGGAAAACTGTTTTTTCCTATTAAAAATAAAAAATACTCTAAAGAGCATATAATCTTAATTAGTTTAATTTATCAGTTAAAAGGGGCACTTTCTATTAACGACATAAAAAGCTCATTAGTTGAAATGAATGAAAAATTAGTACACGAAGACGATTTTGAACTAGATGCTCTTTATAAAAGTTACCTCCATCTAACAGAAACAAATATCAACACCTTTAAAAATGATGTAAACAATCGAGTAGACGAAGTGAAAGCAGAAGCAGCCATCTTCGAAGATGAAAATCTTGAGAAGTTCTTATTGCTTACATCTTTCGTAACCATGAGTAATATGTATCGACGTTTAGCAGAAAAAATAGTGGATGAAATGAAGAATTCCTAATTTGAACTGCACCCCAATTGTTAGACATATTCTAACAATTGGAGGTGTAGTTTTTTATGGCTAAATTTTCTTCAAAAGAAAAAATACGAGCAATGAGACGATATTTAGAGGGTATTGAAGGTGGGGTCTTCTTGCCAATTTTTCGATAAATTTATTATTATTTTAATAAATTCTCAACAGTAAAAAGTATTTCTTAATATCCTCTTAACAATTTAATGATTTAATAAAATTATTAAAATCTTAGGAGGAATCAAATCATTATGAAAAAAGCATTCTCAGTTGGTCTTTCTATGGCTATAATGGCTTCCGCTGCAATTCCGACTTTTGCATCCGATTTTGATCACAGTTCTAAGTCTCAAAAACACAACCAAATAGAGCGCGTAGAATTTACTTCTATGAAAGCTCCAACTACTATTGAAAACATGGTCAAAACTTATTCAGAGGCTAAGGTGAAAATCACCTATAAAGACGGCAGTGTGAAAGAAACGCCTCTTGATTACAGCTCTCTATTTTTATCCAAAGATAAAATTGTAAAAAATAAAGGTGAAATGATCCCAGCGGGCACCCCTATTGACGTGAAAGGGAATCCAATTGTCGATAAAAGTGTTCCGGACAAGCCTTCTTATTTTATTTCTGATGCACCTGACTCCAATAGTTTTATTACGGTCGCTGGAAAATCTTATATTATCTCTCATTATGAATATGATTCAATAGATAATGCAGGAAAGTCAATTTCTGGTCTACCGGCATCTATGACTCTTACACAAGTTGATCAAAATAAAGAAAATGGCGAACTAACTGTTAATAACGCCAAAAAAATTGATTTTTCAAACGTAAATGGTCTTTGGAATCCATGTAATGGAACTACAACAGAGTGGAACACTCATCTTGGCTCAGAAGAATATGAACCAGATGCACGCTCATTCGAAGACCCTACATCCAGTTCGTATAAAGCTGTTACAAACTTTGCTAACTACTACTTTGGTGATAAATCTAAAGCAAACCCTTACTTTTATGGCTGGATTCCTGAAATCTCCGTTAATGCACAAGGAGAATCTTCCGTTGTCAAACATTATAGTACAGGAAGATTTTCCCATGAATTGATGCAAGTTTTACCTGATGATAAAACGGCAATATTTGGTGATGATGGCGGAAATACGATGATGTTTATGTATGTGGCAGATAAAAAGAAAGATTTTTCTGCAGGAACGCTATACGCAGCTAAATTTAAACAAACAAGTGCTGAAAATGGCGGTGCAGGAAACTTAGAATGGATTAAGTTGGGTCATTCAACTGATGAAGAAATAAAAGCTATTATTGATAAAGGTGTCAAGTTCAGTGATATTTTTGATACAGCAACTCAGCCTACCGCTGGCTATACGGCAGTCAAAACATCAGCAAATAAAAACATCGAGTACCTTAAAGTAAAACCTGGAATGGAAAAAGCAGCTGCATTCTTAGAATCTCGCAGATATGGCGCTATATTAGGTGCAACATCTGAATTTAATAAAATGGAAGGCCTCGCTGTTAATGAGAAAGATAAAAAAGCGTATATCGCTATGTCCTATCAAAATGGCAGTATGCAAAAACAAGAAGGCAGTATTCAAGACGATATTCAGCTACCCGCTATTAATTCTGGCGTAACCTGGCAGATAGACCTAAACAGCGAACAAAAAGATAACAGCGGCCGTCACATCGAAAGTGAATTCGTACCTGCTAGTATGAAAGGACTTATTGTTGGAGAAGATTTGAAAACTCCAGATGCCTACGGAAATACAGCTGCACCAGACAAAGTAGCAAATCCTGATAACCTAACCTTCTCAAACGATTTAAACACGTTATTCATTGGAGAAGACAGCTCTATGCACACAAATAACTTTGTATGGGCTTATAATGTTAAAACTAAGCAACTATCAAGAATTCTTTCAGTTCCTGCTGGAGCAGAAGCAACAGGATTAAGAGCAGTTGACGATGCTAACGGCTTCCGTTATATCTTAAGCAACTATCAGCATCCAGGTGAAGACCTTGAGGGCAAACAAATTACAGCCGTCGACAAAACTAAATTAGAAGAAGCGATGAAACAAGGCTTAGGTATTCAGGAGACTGGAGGAGTTGGCTACATATCTGGACTGCCTTTTGGAAATAAAAAATAATAACTCTGATAAAATGAAACTTCCATCAGTGGGGAGGCTTCATCCCCCGCTGATGGTTAGTTGAATCAATCGGGGTCTTACTGCCCGTTAATGCGAAATAAATAAAATATAACCTACAGCTCCTATGGCCTAGTTCACATATTTGTGAACTAGACCATAGGGGTTATTAGTTTTGATCTACCTCTTATCTTCTATAATTCATTCTCTTTAATAAATTAAATGCCCCATCCTCTAATTCTTCTAAATAACCATTTCATTTTTTGATAAAAACATAATCTCTAGTTTATTTATTGAATGAAAAACAGTTTTAATATCGCATATTTGTTTAATTCTACTGTCTTATGCTAATTGGATATAGTGTATACTTTCTGTTGATTACCGGGTCTTGTTCTTGCGTTTTTTGGATACTATTGGATCGTTGGTGCTACGACATTATTTGTCTTACCTTTAACCATATTAAAAAATTATTTTATGTATCGATATCAAAAACGAATTTTTAGAAATCTTGATTTAAAAATAAGAAAAAATAAATTGGGATTTCTAGCTTATGTTCTAATTTACCAGATGATAATAAGTCCGATTTCAGTTTAGGATTATATTCAAGAAGGGTTAAACCTAAAAAGAGTTTGGAAATAGTTCCAAACTCTTTACTTTTTTAAATAAGATTAGTGCCATTGACGATACTAACCTTATCACTTTTATTGAATTCTATTCATCTATCAGCCAGCCTTAGTTGAACAAGGACTAAACAAATATGTATGTAAAAAATTAGCTAGAAGATAAGGCCAATGAAGGGTTTTTATAAAATTAATGAAATTGCAAAACAATTTATTTCTCTTTAGTCATTAATCGTCCCAATGCAATAATAAAAATGGGTAACAAAGTTATATAAAAAGGGCTGTATGATTATACCTCCCAAAAAAGCAAGCATACAATAGAACATCTATATTGGGGAGGTCAATTTAATATGGATTTAAATGAGAATAAACCTTACGTAGGTGTACATGTGAAAAGGCGTGTCATCGATAGAAAACTTAATAAACAGAAAAAGGGTAGACTTCAAAAGATGAACCAAATTGCAAATACAAATTTATATTTTTTTTCGGACAAAGATGTGAATTTTGAACAAAAGCTTATAAATGGGACTTTTTTTGATACAGAGGAAAAAAAATGGACTCAAGCTGACTTTCCATTTCCAGATGTTTACTATAACCGTAGGTCATCCAATTTAAATAAGGGAAATATTGTTGATAAAATTAGGAATACATTTGAAGAAATGGGCATTCCCAGCATAAATAGCCAACACTGTTTTGATAAATGGCATGTTGATCAGCAATTAAGACAATATGAAGAATTACGACCTCATTTACCAGAAACAAGATTCTGTAAAAACAAAAAAGATCTAAAGAGAATGTTCAAAAAAAGCTCTAGAGTTTTTCTTAAAGCCCTAAGTAAAAATAATGGAATCGGAATTATGTGCGTAACTATGAACTCGGAGGGCTATGAATACACTCGTTTTGGTAAATCATCTTTAAAGACGGCCACTTTTAAAAATTTTAATGATCTATTTAAGGCAATTAAGTTATTTTATAATGGCAAGCCATTTATTATGCAAAAAGCCATTGACTTAATTCAATTAAATGATAGAACTGCGGACATAAGGTCTGAGATACAGCGTAATGGTCAGGGGCAATTAGAATGTGTTGCGCATACTATACGATTAGGTACAAAAAATTCACCTGTTACGAATACCCGTACACAATCGACGATTTATCCATTCGATGATTTTTTCAAAAATAAGATGGGTTATACAGATGATGAAACCACAAAATTGAAAAAACAGCTGGAGAAGCTTCTTCTCTATATTTACGAGAAAATTGAACTATCCTACGGTGCCTTTGGTGAAATCGGTATTGATTTTGGACTAGATAAAACAGGCCATTTATGGTTCATAGAATGTAACGTAAAAACCGGAAAAAATACATTACGGACACATGATAAAAAAACGATTGATCGAGCATACCTCAATCCCCTGGAATATGCCAAATTTATTACTAGAGAGAAGCAACAAAAATAATTATGAATTCTAATCTAACTTTTATTTTTTATGTCAGCATGTAGATTGGGGCCAGATTTAAAAAACAATGGTCACTCTTTACCACCCCTATACCTTTCTTATTTATGGTGATTTAATATGATAATTATTTTTCTTAATCACTTGTTAATGCGAGAAAAGTTTCTACCTTAATAGAACGAAATGCGATATTCGTGTATTTATTGGAATTCGTTTATACAATGCTTGGTAAATCTCTATATTTAAACTAAAGAAACAACGGATATTTGAGTTTTTATTTACCCGTTGTTTCTTATAATTTGCCGTTACTTGTGATACGGTTCCCCCTAGTATGTCTAAATGAGGTTTTTATTTAGCATTTAAATTTCGTTGTTTGTAACAATGTTAAGAGGTTCTTTTTCAGATATATCCTTTCATTTATTCGTGGTGCAAATTCTCATGTAATCTCATGCCTTTGGCTGGCAGAACCACGAATTGGAAATAGTTGCCGATAATTAAAAATAACGTCCACACTACAATTCTTCTATAAACATATTATTACTACTAGAATGATAATTAATTAAGTTTAACAAAGGAGAAAATAGAATTAAATGTCTAAAACTATAGGAATTCTTGGAGGAATGGGTCCAGCAGCAACATTGGACTTATTCCATAAAATTATTTTAAACACTCCTGTACAAACAGAACAAGAACATCATCGCATTATTATCTACAATAACCCTAAAATCCCTCCTCGAACGCAACATTCGTATCCATTACCCGAGCTAGTCAAATCTGCAATATTATTGGAAAAAGCAGGTGCAGATTTCATTATTATGCCCTGTAACACAGCACATATATGGCTAGAACAAATAAAAGCAACCATTCAAATACCGTTCTATAGCATAATTGAAACCACTGTGGAATCAATATTTTTAGAAGAAAAAGACTCTACCAATAAAAAAATCCTTTTACTCGCTACTGAAACAACCATAAATGATGGATTATATCAAAAAGCATTTCATAATACCCCTTATGAAATAATCACTCCTATTAAAGAAGAACAAAATATCATTGATAACACCATTAAAGATGTTAAACTAGGAAAAATTTCATCTAATCAATATTTAAAAGATCTTAACAGAATCTTAAATGTCTATAAAGAAATCGGAATTTCCGTGATTATAGGTGGTTGCACTGAAATACCCTTATTGTTTCATTTATTCAAAACAGACATGAAGATGGTTGACCCAACTCTATTACTAGCAAAATTGGCTGTACAAAAAGCAACATAGTGCTATCGTTAAAATATATTAGATCGGACATAAATTTTAACAAAAACAACGTAGTTATAAGGCAATTTTTTAAAATTATGGCAATCTTTTTACACAAAAAGATCTCATATTAAATATGATAATTACAAAATATTAAGGAGTTGGATAAGCTATGAAAGAACACTTTATCTGTTCGGTCCTTATTGATAAGGAACTTGATCCACTTTATATTAATTTGAATGCCGAAACATTAAAACGATTAAACATTGAGTCAAATTCCATCATACTAAATTTTGGTAAATTCAAAAAAGAACTTACGATTGAAATCGATAATAATCTGAAACTTAATCAAATTAAACTCTCATCCTATTTGAACGAAAACATATCTATACCCGAACTGCCATATGATTCCTTTTTTAATAAAAATCATTTATTCTTAGGTCCAGTTATTGGCTTTCTATTAACACCTGGGTACTACAATAATATGCAAGAGATCGTCAAGTTACGTTTTTCAAATTATGACAAGATTAAGGGGTTAATATATATTTTTAATAGGAAAACAATTAATCAATCTAATAAAACGATTTCTGGCTATTATTACGAACCAACTACAAATAAATTCATGAAAGGCACCTTTCCTTATCCTTGTGCAATCTACAATCGTTCTAATATGAAGCCAAACATTTATAGACACTTTAAAAAACATATAGGTAAAAATATATTTAACTATCCATATCGAAATGGCAATAAATATTCTTTTTGGCACAAAATATCCAAAATACCTCATATAGGAGAGCATTTACCTATTACAAGAAAGTATAACGGGGTAGAAAGTTTGGTTCAAATGCTTACAAAATATGAATCCGTCTTTTTGAAACCTACCTCATTAAGTAGAGGTAGGGGAATTTTTCATATAGAAAAAGCGGATAGAGGGTATATATTATCATATAACACTGGAAATAAGGTTCTTATTGAATCAATAGAGACTTTAGAAGAGAGATTAAATTCAAGCATAAAGAAAAATAGAAAATATATTATTCAACAGGAAATTCCTTCTAACCACTCTGGGAAAAAAATCGACTTCCGACTATACCTCCAAAAAGATGAAACTAAAAACTGGAAATATTCAGGCTTGGAAACGAGAGTAGCAAAGGTTGGAAGTGTAATAACAAATTCAAGTCACAGAGAGAAAGTTATACCAGGAGAAGTAGCTCTTAAGGAAATCTATCATTTGAGTGAAGATCAAATTAAACAAAAAATAGTTGAAATTACCCAATTATGTATTAATATTTTAAACGTTATGGAGAATGCTGAAGAAGCACACTTCGGTGATGTTGCTATTGATCTCATATTAGATAAAAAGTGCAAGATTTGGTTGTTGGAAGTGCAACGAAATTATGCTGCAGAAAAGAAAGCAAATTGGACAAAAAGTGACAGAAGAATCCTACCCTATATACTTCCAACCCCATTTGAATATGCCAAGTCCCTAGCAGGGTTTTAAATTCAATCAATACATTAGAGCTGGATTGAAACAAATGAATGAAGAAACTCGCTCAAAAATAATGGCTGAAACTGAAATATTGGGCTTTGTTATAAATTATGCCACTGAGAAAAAAGCAAATTGGACAAAAAGTGACAGAAGAATCCTACCAGATATTCCCCCACCACCCTTTGAATACAAAAGGGTTAGCAAGGTTTTAAAACAAATTTTTTTGCATTACGATAAGTAAAATAAGAAATCTTTTCTCATCAGTTTATTACAGAGGCAGTCTCTTTCAACTCTTTCGTACACATAAAACCTCATTTACTTATGGTAAGGCTCCCCACGATTAATCCGAAATGCACGATACACTTGCTCTAAAAGCACTAGTCTCATCAATTGATGTGGTAATGTCATCTTTGAGAATGAAAGAGATTCATTAACCCGATTCACTTGCATCTTGTAAATTTTCAAATTTTGAATCGTGCTGTATTTACTGGCGATCCAAATGGTTCTAACCTCAAAGTCGGGCCGCCAATGCCACCCGATCCAGGCGAGAAAGGGTGGAGGGATACTGTTCGTGCCAATCCCGGAGAAGTTATCCGGATTATTGTACGTTTTGGGCCATTTACAGGAATCTACCCGTGGCACTGCCACATTCTTGAACATGAAGATCACGATATGATGGGACCATATGAGGTTCTAGCTAATCCTACCTTTAACCCATGTGAACGAAATTCAGAACAATGCAGCGATAACTCCTTTGCTCAATGTTTTGACTGCCATAAATATCGTAAAAATAAATAAAGTAAGCAAAATCAACACAATGACCATTGAATTTAATATTCAAATTTAATTATATTTTTTTATCCCTTTCAAATTTGAAAAAAAAGAAGAGGAACAATTATTCCTTGATTTCTCTTCTCTCTTTAATTCAGTTGATACTTTTAAAAGGATAAAAAACCTCATTTACTTATGGTAAGGTAGGTGGTTCACCGTAACAACGATAACTGCAAAATTTTCTTACCAAAAATCCAATTAGACTTTTTAATTAATTGTTTAATGATTACCTAGCTTATTTCTCTCCTAATCAGTTTGATTAATAAAGTTTTTACAAACAAATCATAAGTTGACATAAATTCACATACTAATTAGCTATGTAATACAAAAAACTTCTTAGGAGTGGTAAACAATATCAACATTTCATATTATTAGTAAAATATCCATTAACAGGCGAAAGGGGATTTTATGAAAAAAATCGTTGGTTTAGTTTTTAGTACTTTTTTAGTTTTCTCCTGTATTCCGACACTAGCTGAGTCTAATGAACCCTCTGATAATTCAACTTCCAATATGAAAAAGGCGTCCCAAGCTATTAATTCATCTATCCAGATTCCGTCAGGATTAAAAAACATCAAAGAAAAAGCAACATTTAGGGTTGATAAAACCAAAAAATATAAAAATGATGAAGTTTTAATAAAATTCAAAAATAACTATAGTATAGAAAACCTAGAAGGAATTACAAAAAATCTAGGTTTAGCTAAAAAACAGGACTTAGGTCCTAATGTTAAACTAGTAAATTTTAAATCTAATAGTAATCTTGAAGATGTCCTCAAAATTTTAAATTCCCTTCCACAGGTGGAATATGCAGAACCCAATTACTTACTACAAGCTTCGGATATGGCAAATACATCAGCAGTGTCTGACCCCTTATATGGACAATTATGGGGAATGAAGAATACCGGACAAACTATTGATGGGATTACTGGAAGATCAGGTATCGACATTAAGGCTGAAACTGCATGGGCTATGACAAAAGGAAGTTCAAATATCATTGTGGCAGTTATCGATACTGGAATCGACATTAGCCATCCGGATTTAAGGGACAGGATATGGAGAAACCCTGGAGAAATTGCGGGTGATAATATTGATAATGATAACAATGGATATGTGGATGATATAAATGGTTGGGATTTTTACCACAACGATAATACTGTTTATGATACATATGATGGAGACAAACATGGAACGCATGTGTCAGGAACAATTGCAGGCACTACAAACACTTCAGGGGTCATTGGTATTGCACCAAATATAAAAATTATGCCGCTAAAATTTATAGGTCCAAATGGAGGATATACGTCCGATGCAGTTTTAGCAATCAACTACGCAAAGGCTAAAGGTGTAAAGATTTCTAGCAACTCATGGGGAGGTGGCAGCTTTAGTCAAACTTTATATGATGCAATCAAAAATTCTAATTCTCTATTTGTAGCTGCCGCCGGAAATAACGGAGAAAATTCTGATGCTATTCCTGCATATCCTGCCGCTTACGACTTACCAAATATTCTATCAGTAGCTGCTATTAATAACCAGGGGAACCTAGCTTACTTTTCCAACTACGGTGTAAAGAGTGTAGATGTTGCGGCTCCTGGTGTATCAGTATTAAGTTCAGTTCCAGGCGGTGCCTATGAATATTACAATGGGACATCTATGGCTACTCCACATGTATCAGGAACAGCAGCATTAATTTTAAGTCGAAATGCATCTTCCACTCCTGCAATTTTAAAAGATACCATTCTGAAGACTGTTACCCCTCTTTCTTCTTTAAAAGGGCTCTTAGAGACGGGAGGGCTACTAAATGCAGGTAGTGCCGTTAATTACCAACCAGATAATGAAATCCCTGGTATAACTTTCCCTGGTACAAGTGTGAGTGATACTGTAAATTCCTCAACTGACTTAGATGATGTTTATTCTATGAAACTACAAAAAGGTGAAAAGGTAACAATTACTTTATCCGGAGCAACTGGGACGGACTTTGATATCTATCTTTATAATCCTACTGCTAAAACAGTAAAATCAAGTGCTGGTATTGTAGCTTATTCCGAAAAGTCCGGAACTTCAAGCGAATCGTTCACCTATGTTGCTCCGGAGGACGGAACATATTACCTAGATGTATACGCCTATAAAGGATCGGGAAGCTATACTGCAAAGGCTTCATTTGGTGTAACTGCCGGGACCTATGAAAATACAGCAAAGGAGATTGGCTATATAGGGACTTGGAGTACAATCTCAAATTCAAACGTATCAGGTGGGTCTTATTCATCAACTAATACTGCCGGATCTAAAGCACAATTTGTCTTTAATGGAACGGGTATCTCCCTTAAAGGGGTAAAAGATGCAAATCAAGGGATTGTGAAGATAACAATAGATGGTGTAAGTTCCGAGGTAAGCTTATATTCTACATCTAGCCTATATAAGACGGAATTCTTTAGGAAAACGGGGCTGACATCGAAGCGACATGTTGTAATAATTGAGTGGACAGGAAAGGCCGGTCCAGGCGCTCGTAAGTCGGCTACCAACATTAATTTAGATACAATAACTGTATATTAATTAGCTAAAATTTTACTTTAAACTATTATATATTACTCCCTAAGGGATTGTGAGGAATAAGCCTCCCTTTATCCTTAGGGAGTTATTTTTGTAGGAATTACATTAGTTAAAATATGTAAAATCCAGCATCTTCCTATACATGTTTCACTTTGAGTACCTCGATTATCATTAAAGTTTCATTAATACGTTCATTTTGTTATTAGAAAGTTTTGTTTTTAGTACACCGTAAATCTCGTTTAAGGCATCATTCCACGCTTTATCTTTTAATTATTCCTTTTTCTCTCAATATCACTATTTAAGTTTTAATGTAACCTTAGTTTATAAAAATATGATAAAATCGTATCTATTAAGTTTATGGTCATTATGTTGTGAACATTATGCAAAATTAAACAGCCACAGTTATACTAATTAGAAAAAAATGCTGGTACTAAGATCTTTTATAAGGAGAGAAGATATGAAAAACCTTTATAAAAAGAAGTGGATATATCTGGTCCTATGTATTTTTTTCAGTATATTTTTTTTCAATGTCTTAAACCATTTGCGAAATTCCTCTAATTCAAAAACTTTTTATTATACACCTATTACTCCTGAGCAATTTGGAGCAACTGGACTTGGTAAAGAATTGGATACGGAAGCTTTACAAAAAGCCATTAACAGTGGCTCACACCTTATTTTAAAAAGCGGTGCTACTTATCTCATAGATAAGCCTCTTATTATCAATCATTCTATTAAAATTGAAACAAGTAAAAAGAACGAAAAACCAGCCATAATTTTACAAAAAAATAAAGATAGTGCGCTTATTTTTAAAAATGATCCCGTGAAATCAACTTATGTAAAACAAACAATTTCCCCTAATCAATCTTACGTTGTATTAGAAAGTACAGAAGGAATGAAAACCGGTGATCTACTACATTTAAAGTCTGATAAATTATGGTATTGGGATAATCGGCACTATTTGACTAAAGGTGAATTACATAAAATTATAAAAATCCAAGGGAATAAAGTGTATCTTGAAAGTCCAACTAGTGAATATTATAAAATAAAAGAAGGAGAAAAAGTGACAGCCATCGCATATCCTGAACGAAATTTAGAATTGTATAATATTTCATTCAAGCACCCAAAACCCCAAAATACAACAATGCTAAAAATAAATTATACAAGCAACGCTAGAATGGAAGGTATTTCTGTAATAAATTCTAAAATAGCAGGTGTGCTTCTAAACAAAACATTCCATACATATGTTTCAAATAGCTATGTAGAACTAGGTACAACAAAAGATATAAAAACTGGCTATGGTATACAAGATTACGGAGGAATCGGGAACGTCATTACAACTAGCACTTTTAAAAAAGTGAGGCGTGGGGTAGATTTTTCCGGCGATACACCATCTCGTTATGGAACAGTTTCCTATTCAAAAGCCTTTGGATATAAAAAGGATACATTGGCAGTAGGAAATAGTGGATTTGGTACACACTCCACCGCTGAACATATTCTCTTTGAAAATAATTATATTGAAAATTTCAATTATGCTTTTGTTACACGAGGAAATCATATTTCAATCAGAAATAACATACTAACGGGTTTTAGTCGAAGTTTTGTAGCTACTTCATACGGTGATAATGTAAAAATATGGGATAATATGTATGAAAGTAAAAATGGGAGCAAGTTAGATTATTTCGCAATCATTCCTAGGCAATACCACGGAGCATTCACCGCAACAGATAATACTATCAATGGTCTGACTGGCCCATTCATTAAAAGGAGTTCAAAAGATCTTCGTTATATACACGTTAGTTCTAATCATACTATACCTTAAAATAAAAAGGAGTTTATCAATTCCTGCTACAATCTAAACAGGATTCCTCCACTTATTATGAACTATTACTGTTTAAACAATATTTAAAAGACCATTAGAAAATTTTCTCCAATGGTCTTCTAATGTTAGTGAACTAGTAGATAACTATAATATTATCAAAACTTTAAACCAAAATGTTCCAACATATATTGAATTATCCTAATTGTCACGACAAATCTCAAGTGTGTTCTATTTTATACGGTTTTAGGAAAGACCCTTATTTATGATACGGTTCACCGTAACTAAGGTAACGGCGAATATTATTTACTCTTTCAACTTATCTTCTAAATAATTTTCTATGGTTACATCCTTAGTCTGGTATTATCCCCCTATAGTAGACAGTTGAAAGAAAGTTACTGTACCGTTTATTATGGAGGGGATTTTTTTATGGAAAAAAAAAAATAAGAACTTTTTCGGTTGATTTTAAAATGAAAGCTATTGAAATATACTTACATAGAGGAATGGGTAGTAAGTTAATTGGAAGAGAATTAGGAGTTACGTATTCGGTTATAGACAGGTGGATTAAAAACTATAATAGCGAGGGTATTCTTGGCCTACAAGAAAAACGAGGAAGATCTAGACAAACAAATCAAAATTTAATAAGAATAAGTCAAGATGACAGAATAGAACAATTAGAAGCAGAAAATGCATACTTAAAAAAGCTCTTGGCTGCGGAAAAGGAGATGGGGTATTACAATAACAAACGATTCCAAAAAAATTAAACAACCTTAGTCCTGTTAAATTTAGAACTAAGGCTGCTTAATGAGAAGACACCTAATCTTTTACTGTCCACTTGACAGGGGTAAGACCACAATACCGGAGCCATCTATTAGTGACATCATTCCATCTGGTTTTTTTAGAACATTCGTTTTAGAGGTAAATCTATTGTTCAATGTGGAGATCCTTATCAAATATTTAATCTTTCTGCTTATAGAGTAAATATTTAGTTCGTGATCCTTCCAAGAATTGCTCTTGCTCAGCAACCAAATGGTAATTTTGATTCAAGTAAGGAACTTTTACCTGATTCGGCTTTGTCGCTGGATCAACCCTTAATACAACAAATTGAACCTTTTTCTCTCTTATATAGCGATTTTGCTCATCCATATTTTCAGGATATTCCTCATAATTAATGTTTTGTCTTTCAAAATAGCGGACATTCGGTACAATATCTGCCGCTAAGTAAAATCCCCCATCTAAAAAACCATAGTTTAATAATGTTGGATTCGGTTCTTCATGCATGATTTTTGCAAATTTTTCTTGTGCAAGTGGCTCCTTCTGATATAGCTTGGAAGATTTCATATTTGAATTATAACCAAAGCAAAGAAAAATTGTTGTTATTGCCATCATCGACAGGGCAAACCATTTACTTTTATCCAACTTAATCTGCGATTGTATGTTAGAATTTTGAATAAAATTACCGATTGCTATTAATCCAAATAATCCTAGCGGAGTTATAAGAAGGAAATAGTATGGATATCCTCTTCCTCCAATATATATCCCTACTATTAAGAAAATGACAGTACTTAAAAGTAACCATTTTTGGCTCTTGTCTTTAAAATATTTCCATGTAAACATAAAATCAACCAAACCAATAAGAATCATCACTTTACTTTCAAAATTTCCATTAAATGCATCCCCAAAAGTAAACGCAAAATTGATGAGTTTTTCAGTTGTACCAACTTGTGATGAATAAGTACCAAGATTAAATTTTAAATACACATCGATTAAATCTTGAATTGCATGATTCATACCAAAATAGATCAACCATGGAATACTTGCAAGAACTAACCCCACAAACGTGTAAACAATAGCATTCGTTAAATCTTTCCATCTTTTACCATAAATACAAATGATCAAAATTGCGAGGTAGAATCCAATCCAAGCTCCGACAAGAGTAAATTTAATCCAAAATACACAGCCGATCATAATCCCATTTAAAAGAAAAATTGACCGTTTAAAAAGAGAATCAGAGCCATACTTATAATATTTAAATATTATATATAGAAGAGCCATTATGAAAGGAATCGAAAACTCTTCAGCGCTATCCCCAAAACGGAAGGCATTTTGATTTAATATTAATATCGGGAAAAAAATAGCTATAGTAGCGGAAGGCATCCAATTCAAATAAAGACGTGAAATCTTAAATGCTAAAACCATATTGGCAAACATCGCAAGACTTTCCAATATGTATACACCAAAAAACGTTGTATGTGAAACAAAATAAGCTAGTGCATGCAAGCCATATAACAAAGGCCCCTTTTGTTCAAAAAGATCTTGATAGGGTACTAGTCCATTAGCCATACCTTTTCCAACTGTAAAAAAGGCATTCGAATCTACCCACTCGCTTAATACAAAAAATGGAGAAGTTTCTGTAAAAAACAACATAATAATAAAGGAATAAAAAAACAAGAAAATATTTAGTTGTTCAAATGATCCTTTATTTGTCCTGAGCTCATTAAACCTAGCTGAATTTTTCATTTCTTTTAAGTCTTCCTCTCATTCATTTAATTCAAGCCGGGAACATTTCATGATTAGCTCATACATCCGCTTTAAATGCTCCGTCAAATTTAACGTATTCCAAAGTTCATCCCCATCTTCATACGCTTGACGGGCAATCGCCCAGCGGTAAGATGGGGATGAATTTCGTTTAGGCAAAGCCTAAAATAACCTTTAGAAAATACCCGTAAGTTTCGTCCGTCCCATAGGATGTAGTTTCTCTTCATCCATGATTCAATGTGCCTGCACCTTCTTATACAAGAAAATTTGCGGGCGTCCATAAAGGAATAAGGCTAGACAATCAAGCTTTTTACAAGTTTCTATTTTTTTATTATCTTTTTACCAAGTCTGATAAGTATTCTTTTTGCTTCTCAAGAACGCTATTTCTTTCAATTGTATATCTCGGGCGTCCTTTTGTTTCTTTGAAAATTTTCCCTATATATTCACCAATAATTCCAATTGCTAATAATTGCATGCCTCCGACAATCCAAATAGATAACATCAATGAAGTCCAACCACTAATTGTATATGAAAACACTTTTGCAAATACTGTATAAAAAGCAATTCCAATTCCGATCAACACCATCAAAAACCCTAAATATGAAACAAATCGTATTGGTGCCACGCTAAACGAGGTAAGCCCATCGAAAGCAAATGCAATCATTTTCTTTAACGGATACTTAGATTCGCCAGCAAATCTTTCTTTACGATCATAATAAACTTTAGTAGATTTAAAACCTAAAAGAGGAACGATTCCGCGAATAAATAAATTTTCTTCTTGGTATTTTATAAATTCATCTAATGCCCTTTTGCTCATTAAACGATAATCTGCATGATTGGGTACTAACTTAACACCCATTTTTCCCATTAGTCTGTAAAACCACAAAGCGGTATTTCTTTTAAATTTAGTATCCGTGTCCCTTTTATCACGAACTCCGTATACGATTTCATAACCTTCTTGATACTTATCAATAAATTGATAGATAACATTAACATCATCTTGAAGGTCAGCATCTATTGAAATCACGCAATCTGAAAATTCTCTTGCTGATTCTAAACCAGCGATTAATGCTCCTTGGTGACCAAAATTTCTACTTAATTTTAATCCTTGAACATATGGATTTACTGTTATTTTCTCTTCAATTATGCCCCAAGTATTATCTGCACTCCCATCATCTACATAAAAAATGATGCTTTCATGACTTATTTTTTTATTTGCAACTAAATCATCCATAATCCTTGTCAGTTCTTTTGTTGTTTCCTCTAACATCGCTTCCTCATTGTAACAAGGAACAACAATCGACAGCAGGGGTAAATTATTCGTCATGCTTTCACTCCTTCATTTTCAAAAAATCCCATCCTAACATATGAACCTTTTATCTTTATTAACGCACAAGTTATTTTAACATATTTCACCATAAAATGTAATATAACCCATTATCTATCTAACTAACAATCTATTATTCGGTATTTTTTAGCTTCTATATCACTACCAATAAAAAAACCCCTTTCTTTTTAAGGAGAGGAACGAGGGCATCTGGCCATTCATAGAAGCCGTCAGGGTCTTTCCTGCCACATGCGAAGTGAAAACAGAAAGAGAAAACGAGTGTAGATCATGTTGCATTTTGCATAGCGGCGACTTAGATGTCGAAAAATTAAAATCAATTTATATATTCAATCATAAAAAATACCACAGTCCACCCTTAAAGAATTTCCTTCTAGCTGTTCTGTAAGAATAGATTCAACTAATACGCCAATCTAGCCGCTCACCAGTACACCAATAATAAAATAATCAAATGAAGCATTGCTTTTTTCTTTTCCCATCAAACATTTTTAACCTTTCATTTAATTTTTTTCGATGTCAAATCTCCATTGAACACTCTTTTTTATGTCCTTCACCATATTATCTCCATTAAAAATTAGATTTGCTTGACTGTTTTCCTAATATCAATTCACCGCCTATTATTTTCGAGAGTCTATTATTGTCTATATTTATTCATACTGCCTTCAATGTTATTAATTATTCATAGATTTTCATATTACTTGTATAAATAGAATATATATAACGTTGAATATATTCTTGTCCTTCTTCGGGTTGACTAGAATATAAACAATAAACAGTTAAGGGGGGGAAATAGATGTTATATACCGACGAGTTTATGGAGAGTTTACGGATGGAAGGTGACCCTATTCCGGATGGAATTATTAAAGAATTGTTCAAAAATAGTCAGGTTGGTGCAGTAAACTCTTTGTTGAAAGAATTAATTAACAATGACCAGTCTTATCCAGAAGAGCTTCCTGATAACATCGAAAGTTGGCTGAGAGATACAGCTTATTGTCCAGAAGGGGTTGACTGGGCCCGAATGAGAAACGCAACTGACTTATTTCGGGAACATGGTATTGCTATCACTTTACTATTAGCAACAGGCTCACTTGTGTATTGTTATGCAGCAAGTAAAGGTGTTAAGGTCCTTACATTCAGTTATCGTTTAGGTCAAAATGCCTACCGCAGGATAGCTGAAACAGGACAATTCATGCTTCATGTCATGGCACCAGGTGGTCTTGAATCCGAAGGACAAGGAATCAAAGCGATCCAAAAAGTCCGTTTAATGCATTCGGCTATTCGTCACTTGGTCCAACAAACCGGTAGATGGGACGAAAAAGAAAATGGTATCCCCATTTGTCAGGAGGATCTGTTGGGTACTCTATTAACCTTCTCTAGTGTTATCATTGATGGCCTTCGTCGTTTAGGTATGAATATAACAGAAAAACAGGCCGAAGATTATCTGTATTTTTGGAAAATCGTAGGATCCATGTTAGGAATTCGGGAGGACATTATCCCAGAGACCATGGAACAATCAATAATGTTAACGGAAACTATTGGAAGAAGGCATCATGGTCCGTCCCCCGAAGGAATTCAGATGACTCAGGCTCTTCTTGAATATCATGCAGATCTAATTCCGGGCCAGATGTTTGATAACATTATTCCTGCTCTAATTCGAGAAATTGTAGGGGACGAAATTGCCGATTGGATGGAAGTGCCCCGCTCCAATTGGCAAAAGTTAATGAAACTCAAAGAACTAATGGGTTTTCTTGATTCTGATTATTCAGGTGTTTTTGGAAGTATGGTTAATCAGCTCGGGCTGGCACTACTCCGGCGTCAGTCACTTTCTATGACCGATTATGAATATACCCCATTTCTCATACCAACAGAACTACGAAAGGTATGGGGAATAGATGGAGATGCAAAAAAAGGGGGTAAAAATGAATAAACCATGCGTATCCTTATACTTGGCGGATGATATGTGGCAGGCTGTATCCATTGGTATTCGTACCGCTGTTGGAGATGCCGATTACTTGAATAATTTGACTCCTGATTTAATATAGAGATTATGTGTAATATTCCATAATCCCCTTCCCATATGTATAAAAGTAGAACAACACCGCCTAATCATAAAGGAAAATGATGTACGACATTATTTAACATTTACATGGCACAAAAAAGACCAACTCCCAATTGTAAGAGCTAGTCATAATTTTGGTTAATTTATTAATCTTCGGCCTTCTTTTAAGAAGGCTGTTTTCGCAGATTGTTGCTTTTCGAATATACATTTATTCCCTTATTAAATATTGGTTTCGTGCTCTTTTCCCTAATAAGCAGATTTCATACTTATAGAAAATAAGAGGCTAAAATCGTAAAAATCCAAGTACCGATTTTTACTTTTATAGCTCATAGCAACAAAGTTTACGAAAAGAGCCTTTAAGAAATAACCTCAGTTACTTATGGTACGGTTCAGCGAACATCACCTAAGAACATAGTTGATTTTGAACTTAAAGTATTTATATGTATTTAGACTAAATCCCCATATTATCTTATGGGGATTTCTATTTGAACAACCTCCTAACTTAAATATTATGCCAGCTTGTGGGGAGGGAAGAGCTATGGCGTATTTGGCTTAATAAACTTTTTTTATTGGTGATAACATGCCCCCACTATAAACAAAATAAACACCCTTTTTGAGTACCTACAAAGCTTTTTCATACTCCCCAATGATTTTGTAAAAGGAGTTCTTCTTAAGCTCTAACATTCCCATAAACTCAACGCCTGTAATGTCTTTACTTTTCCATTTTGGATAGTTTTGCTCAAGTATTTGACGTTGTTGTTTGGATATTGTACTTAGACTTGATTGCGTTCTGCCCAGAACCATACCAGCGCCACATTTTGGACGCTTCATGAGCCCTACTAAAGGATGTTCACCACTACTAAAAGAAAATCATCTGACTAAACGATTTGTTGTACAGCAAAAGATTCCCCTAGCCATTTTTAAAAAAATTGTTTGACATAGTACGCATATATGTAGAAAAAGGAAAGCCTTTCTTTCCGGCTTTCCTTCTCACACTGTTTTGTCTTCATCCCAGCTTAGGTAATGTTCATCTCGGCATGCACTATCCGATGGTTTACATTAAAGCGTTGGTTCGCATCTTGACCAAAAACGTCGAAAAACACCTTACCTTTATTACTGGAGCATTGAATCTCCCATCCGCTTACCCCCTCAATTTCACTTACCAAGCTCTCAATCGATGAATCTGGGAAGAGAATGAGGTTTCCGCTGTCAAAGATTAAAACGTTCAGTCCATCCAAAGAGAATACCTTAACCCGAACGGTAGCATTGACAGTATTATTGTTTACAATGGCTACTTGAGCTTGTTGAGATTTATTAGGAACATCGTTTTCAATCGGGCCTGTGGAAAGCCTCAAGGAGAGCTTTACTAAATATGTAAATCTCTTTATTCGATACTAGTAATCATACTTAGACAAAATCAATCCTATTATGTAAATTGAATGTAGATTCTTATCTATATATGAAAGAATTTGATTAATAGTTTTTATAGAAAATAAGTTCTTTTATGTTAAAATGAAGGCAATTGATGAACGGACTTACTAAAAAAGGAGATGGTTAATTTGATTAATATTTTAGGTAAAAATAGTTGGAAAGAATACTCAATCATTCTTTATATCATCCTAAATCTTATCATGCCATTTGCCATTTTAAATTTTTTCAATATTCATTTATGGAATATAACTTTTAATCCAATTGATTTTATTTTAAAGCCTTTTATGATTATTCCATTTGCGAGCTTGTTACTGGCATTATTTACAGAATGGACAATCTATGCATTTAATTATATGAAAAGGCTACGCTTAACAATCAAAAAAAGGAAAGGTAGATTATCCCTAAAAGTGGTAGAAAAGAGTTTACCGATCTACGTAATAGATCAAAGTTATTTTAATGAAGAAATTCAACTCAAAAACACTCTAGTAGTAGATATGCGTATAAAAGATCATGATCATCTATCTTTTAGTGATCATTTAGATGTTATTAAACTTTATAATGATGATAATCGGTTAAATATCCTCGATTTGATAGAGAAAGCAAATCTCCTTATAAAGAACACTGCCTTAAAAGAACACCTCATTACATTCATTGTCGATAGTAAAAAAGAAAAGAATAGAACGATATCAAAAATATGGCTCAGATTAATTTGTAACCCTAACTCTAAATCGGCAATGGCTGATATTCATACGATTTTAGAGTTAGTGTATTAATCGGAAATAGTATCGCCTGAAAAACAAAAATATATATCTGTTCACCAACATACAGAGAAAAAGTATCAAGAACATTGAACTGTTCTTTTTATTCATCTAAGATAATGATACTAATCAAATCTAAACAAACTCTTTATACAAATCTTAAGGCTTTCTTAGTATTAAAAAAGCCCGCTTAAAGCGGGCTAATGAAAAGTGATTCTATCTTAATAAAATAAATTTGTTCTTCAAAATCATTATAAAGACAGTAAAATCGCATCTATTTATGGTACGGTTCATTACGATTAATTCGAAACGCTCTATACACCTGCTCTAACAGTACCAATCGCATCAACTGATGGGGCAGCGTCATTTTTGAAAAAGACAATGACTCATTGGAGCGCTTCATCACTTCTTGACTTAACCCAAGCGATCCTCCAATAACAAATGCCACTTTACTCTTCCCATATGTAGCAAGGCGATCTAAGTTGGCAGCAAACTCTTCTGATGATTTTTGTTTCCCTTCAATTGCTAATGCAATTACATGCGTATCATCAGAAATTCTATCTAAAATACGAATTCCTTCTTTTTCTTTTACCATTTGCATTTCTGCTTCACTTAAATTTTCCGGTGCTTTTTCATCTGGTAGCTCAACAACCTCCACTTTTGCATAGGCGGATAATCGTTTTAAATACTCTTCAATGCCTTGTTTTAAATATTTTTCTTTTAATTTTCCGATTGAGATAATTAAGATATTCACATATATTCCCCACCTTACAAACACGTTATCCACAAAAGTTATCCACATATCCACATCCATCATCCACATATTGTGTGAGAATCTGTGTTCGATACAACATATGTCGCCTTATTTTGACAAAATTCACACGTTTTTTGCTCATTATCTTTATTATCCACAGTGTGGATAAACGGCGGCACTTCACATTCATCCACAATAATATCTAACGCTAGTTCCACATGTTCTAAACAACAAGGTAATTTCATAATTTCACCTCACTTATCCACAACAGAAAACAGGAGGGGCTGCCTCCTGTTTTAATATTGCTGACTGCCTAATTTTACAGTTATTGTATCTTTTTTTGCACCACGATAAAATGTCATTGTCATTTTATCATCAATTTTCTTATTATATAAGATTTTTCGGAATGCAATAATATCTTGAACTGGTTTTCCATCCACTGCTACAATTACATCATATTCGCGTAAACCTGCATCTGCACCAGGAGATGGGCTTTTCACATCTAAAACACATACACCCTCTGTTACATTAGCTGGAAGATGTAATGTTTGACTCCAATAATAATTTGGAATTTCATTTAAAGACCTTAATTCAACTCCAACGTAAGGTCTTCTTACTTTCCCATACTTTTCAATCTCATTCATAACTGGAACAGCTCTTGCGATAGGAATTGCAAGTCCAATTCCCTCTACCTCTTTTGCAGCAATTTTCATGGAGTTGATTCCAACAAGCTGCCCTGCTTCATTTACAAGAGCCCCACCACTATTACCAGGATTAATAGCTGCATCCGTTTGCAATACTTCTACTTGCCAATCATAATGTCCATCTTGATCTAAATCAACCGGTACAATGCGTTCATTTGCTGAAATAATCCCTTGTGTTACAGAACCTGAGAATTCTAAACCAAGAGGGTTCCCAATTGCAAGCGCAGCTTCACCACGTTTTACTTTCGTAGAATCACCAAGTTCAATAACCTTCTTCGCATATTTTTCATCAATTTGTAAGACAGCTAAATCTGTCACAACATCAGTTCCTAAAATCTTTCCAGGAACTTTTTTTCCATCACTCAAACTTACTTCAATACGATTTGCTCCTGCTACAACATGATTATTTGTTACAATATATGCGTTTCCTTTTTCCTTCTTGTAAATTACACCAGATCCTGTTCCTGCTTCTGAATCTGCTTCTGAAAAATTATCACGCTGAATATTAATAACACCAACAACCGCTTCTGAAGCACGGTCAACAGCTTGAACAAAGCCAGAATGATCTCCTGTATTCGTAACTTGAGGAGTAGACTGCGCTATATACTGTTTCTCTTCACTTGCTTCTGTTTCTCTTATTGTAGTCCAACCTAATTTTGAAAACGTTGGAATAGCAAAAGCAAATAATGTAGCACCAATGACGGTTCCCGCTACAACAGAAACGAAAATATGTTTATGCTTTTGCTTTCTTTTTCGTTTCATCTGTAAATCTTCTTCATCAATAAAGGACATTTATGCTCACCTAGCCTTCCGAAAGCATTTATATTCTCCTTTATTGTTTACCAAAATGAAGAATTATACGTATTGAATTTTAGTTGGCATTTTGGGATCCGTATCGTGCAGCTGGAATGCTTCTCCTACAGCAAGTCCTTTTTCTTCAAGTACTTGTTCAACAGACATACGAGCAAGTTCTTTCATATTATTATCTAAACTAAGGTGAGCCAAATAAATATGCTTCGTTTCATCTGTAATCACATCGGTCATCGCAAGAGCTGCGTCTTCATTAGAAACATGTCCTACATCACTCAAAATTCTTCGTTTAATGCTCCACGGGTAACGTCCCATTCGCAGCATTTCAACGTCATGATTACTTTCAAATACAAAAGCATTAGCTCCCTTAATAATTCCTTTCATTCGGTCGCTAACATATCCCGTATCTGTAATAAGCACTAACTTTCTTCCATTATGATGAAACGCATAAAACATTGGTTCAGCAGCGTCATGTGAAACACCAAATGATTCCACTTCAATATCTCCAAATGTTTTAATCTCTCCAATTGAGAAAATAAATTTTTGCTCTGTTGGAATATTACCGATTAAATGTTCCATCGCGTTCCATGTTTTCTCATTTGCATAAACGGGCAAATCATACTTACGTGCTAACACGCCTAGTCCTTTAATATGGTCACTATGTTCGTGTGTAACAAGAATACCGGATATGCTATTTATGTCTAGTTCAGCTTGCTGAAACAAAGCTTCTGTTGCTTTTCCACTTAGCCCTGCATCTACTAATAATTTTTGGCGCTCTGTCCCTACATACAGCGCATTTCCTGTACTGCCACTTGCAAGTACACTAAAATGCAAACTCATTTACCCTCACTCCATTGCTCGTTTTCCTTGTTGTCCTTGCCCAATTGAATAATTTGTCCCTCTATTGCATTCACAAAGTAATCCATTTTATCTGTATACAAATTCCACGTTGGAACAAGAACTTGCACATTTGAAGAAGAAGAAGCTACCACTGTTGCATATCCTAGTTTTGCTCCTTTTACATGACTCCCTTGCTTTAATTCATTTTTCGTATACAACGTTTCTAATGCATTCCGAGCAGAAATAATATCCAATTCCTTATTTTGCTCTCCCATCTCTTTAAAATCATATAACATCGTTTGTGTATACGATATAATTTCTTTCTTTTCATTCAACTCCGCAACAATCATACCGTGTTGATTATAATAAATGGGCTTATCCTTATATTTTTGAAAAAAATATACTCTCGATCCTTCTACTTTCCCAGCAGGACTATATTTTTGCCCATCAATTACATAAGAACGTAGAAATTCACTATAATTATCACCTATTGTTGCTTTCGAACTCCCAAATGGTTCTTTAAGCTTACTTGAAATTGTATTCGAATCTTGTAGAGACGCCGTTTGATTTTTTAAAGAACGTATATCTTCATCAGAAAAAACCTTATTTTTCGCCATAATATACGTATCTTTCGTCGGTTCTTTCGGCAAATTATCAGCTGTAATTTTATCTGCTTTCAATTGTTCCTCAATATTCGTTTCCGTCATATAATCAAGTTGATTACTATCTTGCTTTTGAATGAACTGAAAGAGAAGAAAGAGATCTAAAATGAAAAAGGCAACAATAAAAATTGTTTTAATCCTATTCCAATCCAATGAGCTCTCCCCCTTTCTCCTCACTCCATTCTAGAATGTTATTATCTTCACCATACACAACGTACCAAATAGGTTTTAAATTTACTGCAGCAATCTTTTTCCCATCGGCCCCCAGCTCTGGTGTAAGTTTATATCCTAACCGAATATCCTGAATTAATTTCATATCCACTTTTTTATTCTTCTCTAAAGATTGTATCATTGTCTTACCATCTGGAAGAGAAATTGTTTGATCATCACCATACTTTAATGTCGATAACTTAAATAATGGACGCTTATACGAAATTAATTCCTCTGTCCCCCATGCTTGTTCTATCGTCGCCATACCACTTTCATTAAATACAGGCAAGCTATCAACATATAAACGATACGTTGTTTGTCCTGTTTTAGAGTTCATATAATCAAAACGATAAGAATCTGTTAAGCCACCATGACTATTAAGAAAATCAAAACTGCGTTGAACAAGAGCGTTTCCATATATGTGTGATTGATCTGATGCAGCTGAATTTGTGTACTGCAGCATTTGTTTTTTCTTTAGTACTTGCATAAGACGAATTCCATCTGTATATGTGTTTTCCTGATCATCAGACACTTTTTTTACATAACGAGGATCTGTAAATAATGCATTTATAAATATATCCTCAGGTATATCACTTATTAAATATCCCATACTTTGCATATCTGTTTTCGTATCTGGTAAAAAGATCTCTCTTGTATCACTTAATGTATATTGAGAGTATTCCCTCGCATTAGCTGTAAATTGGTCACGTGCTGCATCAAGTTCTTTGAGCGTAATTCCCTTTAATACCATTTGATATACTTTGCGATTTTCATACGAAATGAAATATACAGGAATGTTACCATCCCGGCTTCCTTGTAAATCAATCATTATACGATTGAAGCTATATAATTCTGGGATTTTTTCTTTAATTGTAAAAACACTTCTCATAGAATCCAAAGGTATATGTGTAGGAAAAATCATTTCAATCTTATTTTTACCACGAACGAAGGAGAGGAATTGATGTTTTGGGATATCATTTGATATATCTCTAAAATCATACAATTCTCCTCTCTCAAGTAATTTATACAAAGGATCAATAGTATCTATATTTTCGCTTCCAAGGTGTGTATTCTCTTTATGATAAAGAACTAAAGAAGGCAAAACGACATTTTCAGGACCCTTCTGCATCATCTCTGTATTATCTTGTAAATACTTTGCATTTTGTGATTTACTAGAATCCGGCACATAAGTCCATAAATTAAAAGTAAGAAATAAACTAATAACAACCAAATTAATAAGCAAGACTGACTTTAAATTCTTAATTTTCATTCCCAGTCATCCTCTTCTTCCTTTTCCATTGGAAGCGTGAAATAGATGGTTGTCCCTTTTCCTTCTTCACTTTTTGCCCAAACTGAGCCGCCATGAGCTTGAATCATTTCCTTGGCAATCGCGAGACCTAATCCCGTTCCGCCTAGTTTACGCGAACGCGCTTTATCAACACGGTAGAAACGTTCAAAGATTTTATCTACGTTCTCTTTTGGAATGCCCACTCCTTGGTCGCTAATGCTTATTTCTAACATATCTTCTCTTTCTCGTAAACGATATGTCACTGTTCCACCCTCTGGAGAATACTTTAACGCATTTGAAATGATATTATAGAGAACTTGTGTAATTTTATCTTCATCGATTTCAATAAAACGTGATTTCTTAGAAAATGAACGATTAAAAGATACATTTTGTTCTTTTGACATTTCAAAACGGTCAATGATATTACTAAAGAATTGTGTAAAGTCTACCCATTCTTTCATTAAACGATATTCTGTACTATCCAATTTCGAAAGCTGCAATAGTGCATTTACAAGGCGAATCATTCGTTCCGTTTCTTCTTGTGTTACCTGTAAGAATTGCGGTGCAATATTCTCATCTTGCCACGCTCCTTCACCCAATGCCTCTAAATAACTGCGCATCGTTGTTAATGGTGTACGAAGTTCATGTGAAACGTTTGCTACGAATTCGCGGCGTTCCCTATCAATTCGTTCTTGTTCTGTTACATCATATAATACTGCAATTAAACCATTCACCTTTCCAGTTTCTTTTTGAATAACAGAAAAGCTAGCTCGCAAAATATATGGCTCATCCCTTGTACTAAAATCTAATATAACAGAGTCTGGTTCTTCATATAAATTATCTAATGTGTATTCTTCTTGAATGCCTAATATTTCTAAAACAGACTGGTCTAATGCTGTTTCACGTGAAACATTTAGCATTTTTTCTGCCGGATCATTTAATAAGATAATATCTCCTTTTCGATCCGTTGCAATTACCCCATCTGTCATATGAGATAACACAGATGAAAGCTTTCGTCTCTCACTTTCCGTAGAAGAACGAGCTTGCTGCAACTTCTTCGATAAGTTATTAAATGCTAATGCTAGTTGACCAATTTCATCATTGCCATGTACTTTTACTTTACGAGAATAATTCCCCTTTGCCATTTCAATGGCTTGCCTTCTCATATCTGAAATTGGCCTTGTAATGGTTTGTGCCAACAAAGTGCCTAGCACAGCTGTTACCAACAGTGCAATAACCGTTCCCGTTGCAAAAATTTGATTAATAAGCTTCATTTGTTTATAAACATCTTCCATAGAAGCAACAATATAAATTACACCAAGTGTTTTCTTATTGTCTCCTTGAATTGGAGTGGCAACAACTTCCACACGATTCCCTGTGTTGCGATCTATTTCCATTTTTTCAACGGGTTTTCCTTGTACTAAAGCTCGCTTTACCAGTAGATCAGTTGTTTTCTTTCCAACAATCCCTTGATTATACTGATGTGATGTCGCTAATACACGGCTATTTGCATCAATCACCCTAACTTCTTGAATATCAGCTTTTCGATCAGAAGAAAAATCTTCTATGCTCGTTTGAATTGCTCCTTCAAGAGTGGGATCTGTTTTTTCTCTTTCTTTTGTAAATTCCTGCTTTAAATTGTAAGCGAGTAAATTCGTTTGTTGTGTTAATGATTCCTTAAAGCTCTTCACAAGGTTCTTTTCTAACTCACGAACGAAATATACACCAATAATTTGCATCGCCATTAAAATTAATAGCATGTAAATTAATACGAACTTTAAATGAATAGACTGAAAAAAACCAACTTTCTTCATATATTACTCCTGCTCTGGATCACGTAAGTAATATCCAACACCGCGTCTTGTTACAATTAAAGTCGGATGACTTGGATTATCTTCAATTTTCTCACGCAAACGACGAACCGTTACATCTACTGTACGCACATCACCAAAATAGTCATAACCCCAAACCGTTTGTAATAAATGTTCGCGTGTCATAACTTGTCCTAAATGTTTTGCTAAATAATGAAGTAATTCAAATTCACGATGTGTTAACTCAATACTTTCTTCTCGTTTTGTTACACTATATGCGTTTGGATTAATCACAATTGGACCGATAATCATCTCTGCATTTTCTTCTTTTTCAGCTGCTCCTCCTTGCTGATGACGACGTAAATTCGCTTTTACGCGTGCTAATAACTCACGTGTACTAAACGGCTTTGTTACATAATCATCCGCACCAAGTTCTAACCCAAGCACCTTGTCAATTTCAGAGTCCTTTGCTGTTAGCATAATAATCGGCATTTCATGGTTTTTTCGTATTTCACGACAAACTTCTAAACCGTCTTTTCCCGGTAACATAATATCTAATAAGACCATATCCGGTTGTTCCTCATTTGCTTTTTCAATTGCTTCATCACCATCGTGCGCCATCACAATTTCAAAACCTTCTTTTTCTAAGTTAAACTTTAAAATATCTGCAATTGGCTTCTCATCATCAACGACTAAAATTTTCTTTCCCATCATTTTAGTTTCCTCCTGCATGTTTAATGCTTTCCTTACAGAAAAGCCCCTAGCTTCAACTGCTAGAGGCTCCCTCATTCTATTGTAAAAGAACTACTCTCATTTGTAAAATTGAACAATATAAAAAGGATATTAAGTGGGCCCACCTAATATCCTGAGAGTGGCTCGGGACGGAATCGAACCGCCGACACGAGGATTTTCAGTCCTCTGCTCTACCGACTGAGCTACCGAGCCAAAACATATATATAAAACCACTAATTGTGGTATTAAACAAAAGTGGCGGTCCCGACCGGGGTCGAACCGGCGATCTCCTGCGTGACAGGCAGGCATGTTAACCACTACACCACGGGACCAAAATAATATATAAAAAAAGTGACCCGTACGGGATTCGAACCCGTGTTACCGCCGTGAAAGGGCGGTGTCTTAACCACTTGACCAACGGGCCACGAAAATAAAATGGTGAGCCATGAAGGACTCGAACCTTCGACCCTCTGATTAAAAGTCAGATGCTCTACCAACTGAGCTAATGGCTCATACTCACCAATGTCATGTTTCGTGACGACAAGAATTATAATATCATAAGATGTTTTATCTTTGCAATACTTTTTTTCATATTTTAATAAAACATGAAAAAAGAACTCATTTCAATATGAGTCCTTTCTTCAATATACCGTACTCTTAAAAAAAAGACAAGATTATAGGCCGTATACGTTACGAACAATGTTTGTTTGGTTACGGTCTGGACCAACAGAGAACATAGATAATGAAATACCTGTTAATTGAGACACACGCTCTACATAATGTCTTGCATTTTCAGGAAGATCAGCTAATGTTCTTACACCTGTAATATCTTCTGTCCAGCCTGGAAGCTCTTCATATACTGGCTCACATTTTGCTAAAATGTTTAAGTTTGCTGGAACTTCATCAAGAATTTCTCCGTTATATTTATACGCAATACAGATTTTTAAAGTTGGAATACCTGTTAATACGTCGATAGAGTTTAAAGATAAGTCTGTAAGACCGCTAACGCGACGAGCATGTCTTACAACAACGCTATCGAACCAACCAACGCGGCGTGGGCGACCTGTTGTTGTACCGTATTCACGACCAACTTCACGAATTTGATTGCCGATTTCATCATGTAATTCAGTTGGGAATGGACCATCACCTACACGGCTTGTATATGCTTTACATACACCTACAACGCGATGAATTTTAGAAGGGCCAACACCAGAACCAATTGTTACACCACCAGCTACTGGGTTAGAAGATGTAACGAATGGGTACGTACCTTGGTCGATATCAAGCATAACGCCTTGTGCACCTTCAAATAATACGCGGCGACCTTCGTCTAATGCGTCATTTAAGACAACAGATGTATCGCATACGTATTGTGCAATTCGTTGTCCATACTCATAATATTCTTCAAAAATCTCGCCAGCATTGAAACCTTCTGCATCGTACATTTTTTCAAATAAACGATTTTTTTCCGCAAGGTTGCGCTCAAGTTTTTCTTTAAATGCTTCACGATCTAAAAGGTCTGCCATACGAATACCAACACGAGCTGCTTTATCCATGTATGCAGGGCCGATACCTTTTTTCGTTGTACCAATTTTATTATCACCTTTACGCTCTTCTTCTAACTCATCTTGTTTTAAATGATAAGGTAAAATAACGTGCGCACGGTTGCTGATACGTAAATTATCAGTGCTCACACCACGATCATGTAAATATTTTAATTCTTCAAGTAATGCTTTCGGATCTACTACCATACCATTTCCGATAACACAAATTTTTTCTTTATAGAAAATACCAGATGGAATTAAGTGCAATTTATACTTAACACCGCCGAAAACGATTGTATGTCCTGCGTTATTTCCACCTTGATATCTTGCAACTACTTCCGCATGTTCAGAAAGGAAATCAGTAATTTTACCTTTTCCTTCATCTCCCCACTGTGTTCCTACAACTACTACTGAAGACATTATTCAAGCACCTCCACAATTTTCAAACGAACTTTTCAAACAATATAATTGTACCAAAATGCAAAGAGAAGTCAATTTAAAAACGAACATTTTTTTCTCTTTTATTCCTTTTGTTCGTAAGAAATATTTTTTTTACTATGATAACCTTATTTTTCACAAACAAAAAAAGAAACACATTTTATTATAAGAAATGTGTTTCTTTTTTATACCCTCACTAGGCCCCCTCATCAAAGCGCCGTTCTAAATTCACGAATTTGTTAAATTCCTTCACAAACGCTAGTTCAACTGAGCCTACTGGGCCATTACGCTGCTTAGCAATAATAATTTCAATTGTATTTTTGTTTTCTGTTTCCCGGTCATAGTAGTCTTCACGATATAAAAAGGCTACTATATCAGCATCCTGCTCAATACTTCCTGATTCACGAATATCAGACATCATCGGACGCTTATCTTGACGAGACTCAACACCACGAGAGAGCTGAGATAAGGCAATCACTGGAACTTCTAGTTCACGAGCGAGCCCTTTTAGTGTACGAGAAATTTCTGATACTTCTTGTTGACGGTTTTCACCCGATTTTCCACTACCCTGAATAAGTTGTAAATAATCGATTAAAATCATTCCAAGACCGTGTTCTTGTTTCAAGCGTCTGCATTTTGCTCGAATTTCACTAACGCGAATCCCCGGTGTATCATCAATAAAAATACCTGCATTTGAGAGACTCCCCATCGCCATCGTCAATTTCGCCCAATCTTCTGAAGTTAAAGATCCCGTACGAAGACGCTGCGCATCAATATTTCCTTCTGCACAAAGCATACGCATAACGAGCTGATCGGATCCCATCTCCAAACTAAAAATCGCAACATTTTCATCCGTTTTCGTAGCAACATTTTGAGCAATGTTTAAAGAAAATGCTGTTTTCCCTACAGATGGACGCGCCGCTACAATAATTAAATCATTACGCTGGAAACCTGCTGTCATACGATCTAACTCTGTGAAACCAGTTGGAATTCCTGTAATTTCACCTTTTTGATTATGCAGTAATTCAATTTTATCGTAAGCTGTCACAAGAACATCTTTAATATTTTGAAATCCTTTTGTGTTCGTACGCTGAGATACTTCTAGTATTTTTTTCTCTGCTTCATTTAACAGGCTCTCTACATCATCTTCTCGTTCATAACCATCCGACACAATATGCGTTGCTGTTCGAATAAGTCGGCGCAAAATCGATTTTTCAGCGATAATGCGTGCATAATATCCTACATTGGCAGCTGTCGGTACAGCTTCCGCTAGTTCAGCTAAATAGGAAACACCGCCAATTTCTTCTAACAAATTTTGATCAGCAAGCGCTGCTGTTGCAGTAACTAAATCAATTGGCTCTCCTTTATCAGAAAGATCAAGCATCATTTGATAAATCTTTTGATGTGCCGTTCGATAGAAGTCTTCTGGCATTAGCATTTCCGAAGCTGATGTTAATGCTTCTTGATCGAGAAAAATAGCCCCTAAAACGGCTTGTTCAGCCTCAATATTATGCGGAGGGGTACGATCAGCAAATACGTCACTCATGCGCAAACCTCCTCTTCAATCTTTTGTTTATTGTTCAGTAACATGTACTTTTACTGTCGCCGTCACTTGTGGGTGTAATTTCACAGTAACATTCGTATATCCTAACGCACGAATTGCGTCATCCATCTCAAATTTACGTTTATCAAGTTTAATGTTATGAGCTTTTTGTAAACCATCTACAATTTGTTTACTTGTAATAGAGCCAAATAAACGGCCACCTTCACCTGATTTTGCTTTTAATTCTACCGTTAACTTTTCTAGAGTTTCTTTTAACTCCTTACATTTTTCAAGCTCTAATTCTGCATCTTTTTCTTCCTTACGTTTTTTCGCATCTAATGTTTTCACATTTGCATTTGTTGCTTCAACCGCAAGACCTTGTTTTAATAAAAAGTTATTCGCATAACCGTCTGGTACGTTTTTTACTTCCCCTTTTTTACCTTTACCTTTTACGTCTTTTAGAAAAATTACTTTCATGATTGTGTTCCTCCCTCTAAATACTCAGTTATAACAGATTGTAGTTTTACTTCTGCTTCATCAATTGATATGTCTTGCATCTGCGTTGCGGCATTTGTTAAATGACCGCCCCCGCCTAAATGCTCCATAATAAGCTGTACATTTACCTCTCCTAAAGAACGCCCACTAATACCAATAACAGTTTCACTACGCCGCGCAATTACGAAAGAAGCTACTATTCCTGTCATTGTCAGTAATGTATCAGCCGATTGTGCAATTAATACTTGATCATAAAACCCATCACCATCTACCTTTGCAATCGCAATCCCATTTTTATAAATGTATGCATTTCGGATTGTTTTTGCAATCTGTAAATAATGCTCCATATCCTCTTTTAATAACTTTTGTACTAATACAGTATCTGCACCATGTGAACGAAGATACGAGGCTGCATCAAACGTACGTGCTCCAGTGCGGAATGTAAAGCTCTTTGTATCTACGATAATGCCAGCAAGTAAAGCCGTCGCCTCTAGCATATTCATTTTTAAGCGCTTAGGCTGATATTCCAATAGCTCTGTTACAAGTTCTGCCGTGGAAGACGCATATGGTTCCATATAGACAAGCAATGGGTCTTCAACAAAATCCTCACCACGGCGATGATGGTCAATTACAACTACATTTTCAATCTTATCAAGCAACCTTTTTTCCATGACCATGGACGGTTTATGTGTATCCACTACAACAAGAAGCGAATCATCATTCGCAAATTCCAGCGCCTGTTGCGGTGTAATAAAACGCGACCACAATTCACCTTGCTGCTTAACTTCATCCATTAGACGTTTAATTCCTTTATCAGAATCATTTTCATCCAATACGATATATCCTTCTCGTTCATTAAGTTGTGCTACTTTTAAAATACCAATTGCTGCCCCAATAGCATCCATATCCGGTGCTCGGTGCCCCATAATAATAATATTGCTGCTTTCTAGCACAAGATCTTTTAAAGCGTGAGAAATAACACGTGCACGTACACGAGTACGTTTTTCCACCGGATTCGTTTTCCCGCCATAAAACTTTACTTTCCCTGTCGCCTGTTTAATTGTCACTTGATCTCCGCCTCGTCCAAGTGCCAAATCAAGACCTGATTGCGCCATAGCTCCAAGCTCCGCTAGCGATAAATCACCAGAACCAACACCAATGCTCAATGTAAGAGGAATATTTCGTTTAGACGTTTCTTCACGTACTTGGTCTAAAATATCAAATTTCCCTTTCTCCATTTGCGCTAAAATACTTTCATTTAATACAACGAAAAATCGCTCGGATGAAGCACGTTTCAAATAAGCTCCATGTTTCACAGCCCATTCATTCAACAAAGATGTAACATGGCTTGTAATGTTTGTACGCAATTGATCATCTAGTCCTTGCGTCACTTCATCATAGTTATCTAAATAGATGACAGCGAGTACCGTTCTTTGGTCTTCATACATTTTCTCAATCTCTGTTTGCTCTGTCACATCAAAGAAATAAATTAACTTTTCTTCTTTTCTGGCAAACACGCGAAATTTCCGATTGTTCAAAGATACAATATCATTAGCTGTTTCACCTTTTGTAAATAGAAGTAGGGTCTCTGATAGATCATACAGATGCCATCCAGCTAACGAATGCTGCCCTAAACAGGAAGATAAATATGGGTTTGCCCAGTCGATTCCATAATCCTTGTTATATAGTAAAATTCCAATTGGCATTTGATTGAAAGCCTCATTACTTACCTTTTTAACTCTTGTAATCGTATCATTCGTATACTTTTCAAAGCGTTTTTGAAATGCAAGCTCAAATTTAATAGTGAAAAATAAAACGATACAAAAGACGACGAAGGAAATCATCCCCATCAACCAATGAAAATAGACGAGAATTGTAATGAGTACAAACGCTAAAAATGCCAACACATAAACAGGATACAAAAACCGCTGTTTCTTATAAAATTCAGGCATATATACAACTCCTATAAAGTGAAACTTCTATCAGTTAGGTCTTCATTCCGCTACTGATATTTAGTCAAATCCACCAGACTTATCCCCTATTTACAGAGTCTTACGGCCCCATTAAGTGCAGGATAAAAGTTTATATTTCTATGTTTCGTTACAAAAAAAGGCTTATAAAAAGCACTTTGTTTCAACTACTTATTTTACCTGTACTTTCGACCGTAACGAAAAGCCTAAATCAATTATACCTAAGATTGTCACAAGAGGGAACAAAACTGGTACAAACAAACCTACGACAAAAATTAAAATTGGAATAGCTTTAGTATATCCTTTTGCATTTGTAAAAAAAGCAAGGAACGAAAAACCTTGAAACAACAGTAATAAGGTAAAAATTGTCGATAAATTTAAAACCACCATTTCTAAATATGAGCCTGCTTCTATTTTCGTAAAAGAAGAAAGCAAAATAACAGCGACGTACAACCAAACGATACTCTTAGGAATCTGTATATCACGGAATGTCGGCCAAGATTCCACCGTGTACTTTAATCGTTTTAAGACACGATTAGCAATTAAAATCGTAATCCAAGAATAAAAAAATGACCCCATAGCAAGTAAAGCTGGTGCAAGCAAGCGAAGCATATTCCCTACTTTTTTCAATTCAGCCAGTTGATCTTCATTTACAGGTGCACCTGCCATGTTCATAAATTTCTCGCTTTGTTCCATCGATTGTTTAAACACGTCTTCCATTTGCTTAATAAAATCGATGTTAAAAAACTTTACGCTGACAACATACAGCAATACAAAACTCACAAGATATACAAGTGTCCCTACCAATAAAATTTCAATAATACTTTTTTTCTTTTTATACATATGTCCTAATACAATACCTGTTATCCCAAACATAAGTGTATTCACAATACTAAGAGGCGAACTAACAATAAGTGTTACAAGAATCGCCGCTCCTAATAACATACAAGCACTACTTAATGGGAATCTTATCGTAAAAATAAGAAATGGTAACGGCAATGCAAATATAAATATAGCCCCTAAAATGGGCATATACAGAGAAGCAAGAAGCAAGATAGCATATAAAGCAAGTAAAACTGCTCCTTCTGTAATAAGTCGTGTGCGCTTCATTATCCACACCTTCTTTCTTATAAAGTGAAACTTCCATCAGTGGGATTTCTTCATCTCCGACTGATTTTCTTCCTTCTAAATCTTAAGATGAAGCTCTTAGGAATAAAAAAGAAAAGAATAGCAAAATGCACAGTAGAGTGACACTCTACTGTGCATTTCATACGTTATTATTCACCAACATATGGTAAAAGTGCCATTTGACGAGCACGTTTGATTGCAACTGTTAATTTGCGTTGGTATTTTGCGCTAGTACCTGTTACACGACGTGGTAAAATTTTACCGCGCTCAGAAACAAAGCGTTTTAGTAAATCTACATCTTTATAGTCGATGTTAGTGATACCGTTAGATGTAAAGAAACATACCTTACGACGTTTCGCACGTCCACCTTTGCGTCCACCTGCCATGTTCATTTCCCTCCATTCTGTTTTAAAATACCCGTTCTATACCATTAAAATGGTAAGTCATCATCTGAAATATCAATTGGTTGACCTACATTTGCAAATGGATCGTCATTTCTAGTAAAGCCAGCATTCTGACCATTATTACCAGATTGACCAAATGGGTTTTGAGAGCCTTGGTTTCCGAAACCCGCTCCCGATGGTTGCTGATTGAATGAACCGCGTTGCTCACCACCGCTATTACGCGGTTCTAAAAATTGTACGTTCTCCGCTAGAACTTCTGTTACATATACACGCTTACCATCTTGTCCATCGTAATTACGAGTTTGAAGACGTCCATCTACGCCTGCTAAGCTACCTTTTTTCAAATAATTCGCCACGTTCTCTGCTTGTTTACGCCATATTACACAGTTAATAAAGTCAGCTTCACGCTCACCTTGCTGATTCGTAAATGCGCGATTCACAGCTAACGTGAAAGTAGCTACTGCAACACCATTGGGCGTGTAACGTAAGTCAGGGTCCTTAGTTAAACGACCAACGAGTATAACACGATTCATCAATCGAACCACTCTCCCTATATATCTTAATGATTATGCTTCGTTTTTAACAACGATGTGACGAATGATATCTTCGCTGATCTTAGCTAAACGATCGAATTCATTAACCGCTTCTGGGTTAGAATTTACGTTTAAGATCATGTAGAAACCGTCACGTAAGTCGTTGATTTCGTAAGCTAAACGACGCTTACCCCAATCTTTTGTGTTAATGATTTCTGCACCATTGTCAGTTAAAACGCCTGCAAAACGTTCAACTAAAGCTTTTTGAGCTTCTTCTTCCATGTTTGGACGAATGATGTACATGATTTCGTACTTTTTCATTACACTTTCACCTCCTTTTGGTCTAAACGGCCCAAATTGGGCAAGGAGCAATTAATTTATAGTAATTACTCACGAGTTTAGATTATATCATAGTAAGTTAGAGGAAGCAACTCACGAAAACATAAAAAACTTGGCAAACCTAATGAATTTGCCAAGTTAAATACTTTATTTTTTTCCTAGGAAATAAAAAAATTATACATTAAAGCGGAAGTGCACAACATCTCCGTCTTTCATAACGTATTCTTTTCCTTCTAATCGTACTTTTCCAGCTTCTTTAGCAGCTGTCATAGAACCATTTTCCATTAAATCATCATAAGATACTGTTTCTGCACGAATAAATCCACGTTCAAAATCTGTATGAATGATTCCAGCACATTGTGGTGCTTTCATCCCTGTTTTAAATGTCCAAGCACGTACTTCTTGTACACCCGCTGTGAAATAAGTAGCCAACCCTAATAAATCATACGCTGCACGAATTAATTGATCTAGACCAGATTCCTGAATTCCTAGTTCTTCAAGGAAAGCTCTCTTTTCTTCTTCATCTAACTCAGCAATTTCTGATTCAATTTTTGCGCAAACAACAATTACTTGAGAGTTTTCTTTTGCAGCAAATTCTTTTACAATTTGTACATATTCATTTCCAGATGGATCCATTACATCATCTTCACCAACGTTTGCTACATATAGCATTTCTTTTATTGTTAATAAGTGAAGACCTTTTACTACTTTCATTTGCTCTTCTGTAAATTCAACTGTACGAGCCGGTTTTCCTTCTTCAAACGCTTCTTTTAAACGGACTAAAATTTCATGTTCAAATGCAGCATCTTTATCTTTTTGCTTCGCTAATTTTGCCACGCGATCAATGCGTTTATCAACAGATTCTAAATCCGCTAAAATAAGTTCTAAGTTGATTGTTTCAATATCTGAAATCGGATCTACTTTACCCGCTACGTGTGTAATATTTTCATCTTCAAAGCAACGAACTACTTGGCAAATTGCATCTACTTGACGAATATGGGATAAGAATTTATTTCCTAATCCTTCACCTTTACTCGCACCTTTTACAATACCTGCAATATCCGTAAATTCAAAGACAGTTGGCACTGTTTTCTTTGGTTCAACAAGTTCAGTTAATTTATTTAAACGATAATCTGGAACTTCTACAATCCCTACGTTTGGATCTATTGTACAGAATGGATAGTTTGCAGATTCTGCCCCCGCTTGTGTAATTGCATTAAATAATGTTGATTTACCTACGTTCGGTAGTCCAACGATACCAGCCGTTAATCCCATATTCTTCACTCCTATGTCTCAATCTTCCATCATTATAGATAGTAACGAATAAAATGACAAGCTTCATAGAGTTTCATAAAACGAAACTCTATGAAGCGGAGAGGGCACTTTATCCCGCACTAACGGGCAGTAAAATCCCCACCTCAAAATTCAGAGAAAACGAAGAAGCTAGGTGGGGGATAACTGCCCGTAAGAGCCCGATTGGTTCAACTAGCCATTAGCGGGGGGGATGAAGCCCCCGCTAATGGCAGTTTCACTTTATCCCACACTAATTATTAGTTAAACCAATCGAGCTTTTACAGGTAGTAATAGCGAAAAAAAATAAACAGCTGCATCAGCTACTGTTTATTTTTTCATCTATTCTTCATGCTTTATAAGTATTTTCTTCACCTTACGATCAAATTCTCTTCGAGGAATCATTACCGAATGGCCACACCCCTCGCACTTAATACGAATATCCATTCCCATGCGAATAATCTTCCAACGATTTTCACCGCATGGATGAGCCTTTTTCATTTCCACTACATCGTACAAGTTATATTGCTTTTGTTCCACTCTCTAAACTCCTCTCACTGCTAATTTGCCTTTTCACTCATCAGCTCTTCACGGTTATATAGAACCATACGTGGATATGGAATTTCAATACCATGTAAATCAAGGCGATTTTTAATTTCTTTACGAAGCGCTCTCGCTACTACAAAATGTTGCATCGGTTCTACTTCAGCTGTAACCCTTAAAACAACTTCTGATGCTGCCAAACTCTGTACACCTAATAATTGCGGACGAGCAACCATTTGCTCATACCTTGTTGGTAATTCATCCAATAACTTTTCAAGAACTTTTTCTGCATGTTCAATATCACTTTCATAAGAAATAGATACATCTACAAAGGCGACACTATTACTAACAGAGAAATTTGTTACTTCCTTAATATTTCCATTTGGAATAATATGAATTTCACCTGTCCATTTCTTCATTTTTGTTGTACGTAATCCAATCTCTTGAATAACTCCTTCAAATTGGCCTAAGCGTACATAGTCCCCTACAGAAAATTGATCCTCTAATAAAATAAAGAATCCAGTGATAACATCTTTAACTAAGTTTTGTGCACCAAAACCAACTGCTAAACCAACAACCCCTGCGCCAGCTAATAATCCTTTTGTATCAATTCCAAATACCCCTAAAATAGCGATTATTACAACGAAAAAGATAACATACGTAAAAATATTTTCTAATAACTTTGCTAACGTCATCGTTCTTCTTTCAGAAATTTGAATTGGTGATTTTGTCTTTATTTTGAAAGCATTACTGATAATTGCCCTGCCAATTCGAATAACTATGCTTGAAATAAGGAAAATAAGTGCAATTTGTAGTAAACCAAGACCAATATTTTCCCATAATCCTGCATCTAACAATTTTGTATATAAGTCGTGAAGTCCTTTCATCGCGACCTGCCTTTCTATCTCATATTCATTATTTATTGTAACAGAATTTCTCCTATATTTTACGAAAAAAGTTCTTTCATACGCTTTTATTTTCGCACTCTATAAGGTATAAAATAACAACTTTTTTTATATACTAGTACTAGTATTCTCCAGACTACATGACATACTTCACCAGCATTCATATTTTATGAGTATCTAGATACAAAAATGTATATTTCTTTCTACTCACACTTCATCTTTTTACAACAGAGTTCATTCTCCATCAGCGGGGGAAAATGGGAAGTTTTCCAATTTATACATAACATAAAATACAGTTCCCCTAACCATAAACTCAATATAATTCTTACATTCAAAAGAATATATGACATGCAATAATTTTTAGGAAAATCAAATTCATATGAATTTGATAAATTCTATTAAAGGATGGATGCTTCGTGAATATCGGAAGTTTTCGCTTACCTTTTTTTGAAAAAGATTCGGAGCAAGTTATGTATCATGATGCAAATTGCAATCAAACAGTTAGTAGCTTTCTACTCTCTCATCTTCCAATTGAAAAAGACTCTCCACTTATTGTGCTTTGTATCGGGACAGACCGATCAACTGGTGATGCATTAGGTCCCCTTGTTGGTTCAAAACTACAAGATTATAACATTCAACATTTTCATTTATACGGAACATTAGAATCACCAGTCCACGCTTTAAACTTAGAAGAAACGATTACAGAAATACACAAAACATTTATGGATCCCTTTATTATCGCAATTGATGCATGTCTAGGAAAATCTCAAAATATTGGTTCCATTACAATCGGAAAAGGACCTAGTAAACCCGGAGCCGCTATGAATAAAAAACTCCCTGCAATTGGTGATATGCATATCCACGGCATTGTAAATTTAAATGGGTTTATGGAATTTTTTGTACTGCAAAACACAAGATTAAATCTTGTTATGAACATGGCTACCAGCATTGCAGAAAGTATTATTGAAACAGATAAAAAACTTGCTGTAATGAAAAAAATAAACCATCTATAAGTCAAGATGGTTTATTTTTTACTGTTCTCCTGCTAAAAGTTCTAAAATACGTTGTAAATCACCTTTATTGAAAAATTGAATTTCAATTTTTCCTTTTTCTTGATTCGTTTCTTTAATTTTCACAGCAGTTCCAAATCGCTCTCGTAATACGGTTTCTTGCTCCTCAAAAAAAATATTCCTTGCTGGTTTTTGTTTCTTTGTTTCACGTGAAACATCTTCATTCATCTGCTGAATAATTTGCTCCAACTGACGGACATTTAATCCTTCTTTTTCAATTCGTTGTAATAAGCTATTAATTTGTGTTTTATCTTTTAAAGCAAGTAATGTTCGTCCATGTCCCATAGAAATCGTTCCATTTGAAATCATCTCTTGTACAAAAGATGGGAGAGACAGTAAGCGAATGTGGTTTGCAATATGTGGCCTGCTTTTTCCAAGCCGCTTTGCTAACTGTTCTTGTGTTACCTTAAGTTGTTCCATCAGCATTTGATATGCTAACGCCTCCTCAATAGGCGTTAAATCTTCACGTTGTAAATTTTCTAGTAGCGCAAGCTCCATCATTTGTTGCTCGTTTAAATCTCGAACAACAACAGGAACTGTTTCGAGATTTGCCTCTTTTGCAGCACGAAATCTCCGTTCTCCTGCAACAATTTCGTATCCTTTAATACTTTTTCGAACGATAAGCGGTTGTAAAATCCCATGTTCTTTAATGGATAATGCTAACTCTTGAATTGCTTCCTTTTGAAAATATTTACGCGGCTGATATGGGTTAGGACGTAATTCGTTTACTTGCAATTCTTGAATTGTTTCTTCCTCTTTCACATCCAAATCTGGAAAAAACGCATTAATTCCTCTTCCTAGTCCTTTAGCCACCTGCAATCACTTCCTTCGCTAAATCTAAATACACTTCCGCCCCCCTCGACTTAGCATCATACATCATAATTGGTTTACCATGACTCGGCGCTTCACTTAAACGTACATTACGCGGAATAATCGAACTATATACTTTATCGCGGAAATATTTCTTCACTTCATCAATTACTTGTAATCCTAAGTTTGTACGAGCATCCAACATTGTTAGTAAAACACCTTGAATTGCTAAATTTTTATTTAAATGCTTTTGTACAAGGCGAACTGTATTCAATAATTGACTTAACCCCTCTAAGGCGTAATACTCACATTGAACAGGAATAATAACAGAATCTGCAGCAGTTAATGCGTTAATGGTTAATAAACCTAAAGATGGGGGACAATCAATAATAATATAATCATACTCATCACGAATTGGCTGCAGCGCACGCTGCAGGCGAACTTCCCGGGAAATTGTCGGTACAAGTTCTATTTCAGCTCCCGCTAGCTGAATAGTAGCAGGAAGCACATCTAGATTTTCAGTTGCTGTTCTCTGTATAACCCCACGAACATCCGTATCTTCTACAAGCACATTATAAATACATTCATTTAAATCTGATTTTTCAATTCCGACTCCTGTCGTTGCATTCCCTTGTGCATCAATATCAACAAGAAGTACTTTTTTTCCTACTTGTGCCAATCCAGCTCCTAAATTTACCGATGTCGTTGTTTTTCCAACCCCACCTTTTTGATTAGCAATGGCAATGATTTTCCCCATGATGTCACCTACTTTCAACCTTTCTGTCTTATTCTACAAATGATTGTTTTTATTTTAACATGAAACAATCATGTTTCTTTTGTTTATATTAAACTTCAAAATTTATTTACAAACTCCTTCTTAATTTTAAAAGAAAATATAGTACTAATAAAGTGAAACCTCCATCACCGAGGTCTTACTAGCTATTAATGCGTGATAAAGCAAAAAGACCTCTACCAACGGTTGAGGTCTTTCTATTCTCTTATTTTTTTTTAGGAATTTTAATTGTAATTTGATAGTATTCATCAAATTCTTCTTCTTCCGAATTCACATTCAAGCCACTATTCGTAACCATTTGTAAAGATTGACGAATTGTATTCATTGCAATACGCATATCGCGACTTACTGCTTTTTGCTTTGCTTTTCGTTTCGGCTTCGTTTCTTCTAACAATTTAGCAATTCGATCTTCTGTTTGCTTCACATTAAATTGCTTTTCAATAATTTCTTGTAAAACCTTTAATTGAAGCTCTTCATTTTTAAGCGGAATAAGGGCACGAGCATGGCGTTCTGTAATACTCTTCTCTAATAATGCTTGTTTAACATCTTCTGGCAACTTTAATAATCTTAGTTTGTTTGCAATTGTAGATTGCCCTTTACCTAGTCGCTGCGCTAGTGCTTCTTGCGTTAAATTATGTAATTCAATTAGCTTTTGATAAGCAACAGCCTCTTCGATTGCCGTAAGTTCTTCTCGCTGCAAATTTTCAATTAGGGCAACAGAAGCGGTCTCAGTATCATTCAAATTTTTAACAATAGCTGGGACAGTTTCCCATCCTAATTTTGTTGCAGCCCGAAAACGTCTTTCACCAGCAATAATCTCATATTTCTCTTCTTCATACTGGCGAACAACAATCGGTTGAATTAATCCATGCGTATGAATTGTAAGAGCAAGCTCTTCAATACGAGCATCATCAAAAATTGTACGTGGCTGATAGCGATTTGGAACAATTTTTGATAACGAAATTTGCTTTATCTCTTCATGGCTTTCTTCTTGTAGTGCTAATTCAGCCTCTTTCTCTCCAAAGCCAAATAAACGAGAAAACGTGTTTCTCATACATATTCCACCACCTTTGAATCCTATTGAATACTCTATACAAAAATGTTCCATGTGAAACATTTACGTCTTTATTTCGCTCTAACGGGCAGTAAGCCCCCGCCTCAATATTATGAGGATCCAAAAAGAAGGTGGTGGATAACTGCCTGTAAAAAGCCCGAATCGTTCAACTAACCATCAGTGATGATAAATAAAATAAACTTACTGATAGAAGTTTCACTTTATATAACTTAATCTTACGTCTAATAAGATTTATTTTTCAATAGGTAATTTATTCGGTGTCCCTGGCTTACGCGGATATTTATTTGGTGTTTTTCTCTTTTTCTCAATTGATAAGATGTTACGTTCACTTTCCTCAAATGGTAATTGGAACGTAGCAATTCCTTTCAATTCGCCACCAAGCACTTGCAGAGCATACTTGCCATTCTCAATTTCTTCGTTTGCGGCGGAACCTTTCATTGCAATAAATGTTCCCCCGACTTTCACAAGCGGTAAACACAATTCACTTAAAACAGAGAGACGAGCAACCGCACGTGCCATTACAATATCAAAAGATTCACGTACGCCTTCTTTTTTTCCAAATGTTTCAGCACGATCATGACAAAACGCTACGTCAGTTAATTCTAATTTTGTTGCTAAATGATTTAAAAATGTAATACGTTTTTGTAAGGAATCGACAATTGTGACTTTTAAATTTGGAAAACAGATTTTTAAAGGAATGCTAGGAAACCCCGCTCCTGCACCAACATCACAAACAGAAAATGGCTTTGAAAAATCATGATAGAAAGCAGCTGTTATGGAATCAAAAAAGTGCTTTAAATACACTTCTTCCTTCTCCGTAATTGCTGTTAAGTTCATTTTTTCGTTCCACTCAACTAACGTCTCAAAATAGATTTCAAATTGCTCTAACTGCCTAGCAGAAAGAGTAATACCTCTTTCTACTAGCATAGATTGAAATTGTTCTATATTCATCTCGCTATATCTCCTAACTATTTATTGGTTCGATACTCGTGCAATTTTTCCTTGTTCTATATACACAAGTAAAATGGAAATATCAGCTGGATTTACCCCGGAAATACGAGATGCTTGCCCCATAGATAGCGGACGGACATCTTTTAATTTTTGACGTGCTTCAGAAGCTATTCCAGAAATCGCATCGTAATCAATGTCAACCGGAATCTTTTTGCTTTCCATACGCTTCATACGATCTACTTGTTGTAAGGATTTTTCAATATATCCTTCATATTTAAGCTGAATCTCAACTTGCTCTGCCACTTCATCACTAATCTCTTCTTCACTTGGAGCAAGAAGATGAATATGCTCATATGTCATTTCTGGGCGACGTAATAAATCACTCGCACGTATACCATCCTTTAGTTCACTTCCGCCAACTTCGCGAATTAGCTCTTGTACTTCAGGACGTGGCTTAATAATAATACTTGCTAAACGTTCTTTTTCTTTTTCAATTTGCTCTTTCTTTACTGTAAAACGTTCATAACGCTTTTCTGGAATTAAACCAATTTCATGGCCAATTTCTGTTAAACGCAGGTCTGCGTTGTCATGACGTAATAATAAACGGTATTCTGCACGGGATGTTAATAGACGGTATGGCTCATTTGTACCTTTTGTTACTAAATCATCGATTAAAACGCCAATATATGCATCTGAACGATTTAAAATCACTTCTTTTTTATCTAACGAACGACAGGCTGCATTAATACCCGCCATTAATCCTTGACCTGCAGCTTCCTCATAACCAGATGTTCCATTAATTTGTCCTGCTGTATATAAATTTTCTATTTTTTTTGTTTCAAGTGTTGGCCACAACTGTGTTGGTACAATCGCGTCATATTCAATTGCATATCCTGTACGCATCATTTCTACATTTTCTAAGCCAGGAATGGTCTTTAACATCTCACGTTGTACATCTTCTGGTAGACTTGTTGATAAGCCTTGTACGTATACTTCTTGTGTATTTCGTCCTTCCGGCTCTAAGAAGATTTGATGACGTGGTTTATCGTGGAATCGGACAACCTTATCTTCAATTGAAGGACAATATCTTGGTCCTGTTCCTTTAATCATGCCAGAATACATGGCAGAACGATGTAAATTTCCATCAATTAAACGATGCGTTTCTTCACTTGTATATGTTAACCAACATGGAATTTGATCCATGATGAACTTCGTTGTTTCGAAAGAGAATGCACGTGGTGTATCATCACCTGGTTGAATTTCTGTTTTGCTATAATCAATTGTACTACTATTTACACGCGGAGGCGTACCTGTTTTAAAGCGCACAAGTTCAAATCCAAGTTCTTCTAGATGCTCTGATAATCTCACAGATGGTTGTTGATTATTTGGTCCACTTGAATATTTTAAATCTCCAACAATAATTTCACCGCGTAAAAACGTACCTGTTGTAATAACAACTGTTTTCGCTGTATATTCCGCTCCTGTTTGTGTAACAACACCTTTACATACGCTGTCTTCTACAATTAAGCGCTCAACCATAGCTTGACGCAGTGTTAAATTTGGTGTTTCTTCAATTGTTTTTTTCAATTCATGTTGATACGCAAATTTATCTGCTTGAGCACGAAGCGCACGTACGGCTGGACCTTTTCCTGTGTTTAACATACGCATTTGAATATGTGTTTTATCAATGTTTCTTCCCATTTCACCGCCGAGTGCATCAATTTCGCGAACAACAATTCCCTTTGCAGGTCCACCAACCGAAGGGTTACACGGCATAAACGCAACCATATCTAAGTTAATTGTTAACATTAATGTTTTTGCTCCCATACGAGCTGCCGCTAAACCAGCCTCACACCCCGCATGACCCGCACCGATTACAATAACATCATAAAAACCAGCGTTGTATCCCATTTTCCATTCCTCCTTACGATTACTTTCCTAAACAAAATTGAGAGAATAACTGATCAATTAAACTTTCATGTACAGTGTCTCCCGTAATTTCACCGAGTATTTCCCACGTTCTTGTTAAATCAATTTGCACCATATCAATTGGTACTCCGCTATGAATAGCCTCGATTGCATCACCAATTGTCTTTTCTGCTTGTGCTAATAAACCAATGTGACGCGCATTCGATACATATGTCATATCTGCCGCTTCAATTGCCCCTTCAAAAAAGAGATCAGCAATTGCCTGCTCTAGCTCATCTACACCTTTTTCTTCGATTAAAGCTGTTGTAATAACACGAGCTGAACCAGCTAATTGTGTAACGCGTTCCATGTCAATTTGCTGCGGTAAATCTGTTTTATTTACAATAACAATAAAATCTTTTCCTTGCACCGCTCGGAATAATTCTTCATCTTCGTTTGTTAACACTTCGCTATAGTTTACAACTAGAAGAACTAAATCTGCTTTATTCATCATCTCTTTTGAACGCTCTACACCGATTTGTTCTACAATATCCTCTGTTTCACGAATTCCAGCTGTATCAATCAGTTTAAGCGGTACACCGCGTACGTTCACGTATTCTTCAATAACATCTCGAGTCGTTCCTGCTATATCCGTTACAATCGCTTTCTTTTCTTGTACAAGACTATTTAATAAAGATGACTTTCCAACATTCGGCCTTCCAATAATAGCCGTTGCAATTCCTTCACGCAAAATCTTTCCTTGCTTTGAAGTTTGCAATAACTTCCCAATTTCTGATTGAACGTATTCCGCCTTCTCAATCAAAACTCCGTGCGTCATCTCTTCTACATCATCATATTCCGGGTAGTCAATGTTCACTTCTACATGAGCTAATGTTTCCAAAATTTCTTGACGCAGACGACCAATTAATTTTGATAAACGACCTTCCATTTGGTTAATCGCAACATTCATTGCACGATCTGTTTTCGCACGAATTAAATCCATAACCGCTTCTGCTTGCGATAAATCGATACGTCCATTTAAAAAAGCACGCTTTGTAAACTCCCCTGGCTCTGCCAAGCGAACACCTTGCGATAAAATAAGTTGTAATACTTTATTTACAGAAACAAGGCCACCATGACAATTTACCTCAACGATATCTTCACGCGTAAATGTCTTTGGTGCCCGCATAATTGAAACCATAACTTCTTCAATAACTTTATTTGTATCTAAATCCACAATATGCCCATACTGAATTGTATGAGATGGAACTGTCGTTAAATCTTTCCCTTTAAAAATGCGATTTACCTTCTCTACCGCATCATCTCCACTTACTCGAACAATGGCAATTGCACCTTCTCCAAGAGCTGTGGAAATTGCAGCAATTGTATCAAATTCCATGTTCTTTCACCTCACTTACTTATTTCTCTCTATTTCAACACGATTTTTTCCTTCACTAAATTATTAGGATACCATAACGAAACTGTGTAAAAAAGAATAATAACTTATTTTATTATGTCCCCTCATAAAACGCACTAAACTTATCCACCGTGTATAAGTTTAGTGCGTTTTATTTATCCACAGAAAAATTCCTATCTTCATATTTTATCCAGTAAAAAACCGGCACTCAAATGAGTTACCGGTTTATCCCGCTCTAAAGGACAGTAAAACTCCCACCTCAATCTTCTAAGAAATTCAAAGCAGATAGGCTGCCCATAAAAACCTAATTCGTTCAACTAGCCAACCATTTAGGATACATCCCTCAGGATGGAAGTTTCACTTTATTTTGGAGATACGACAACATGTCGATGTGGTTCTTTCCCTTCAGATGTCGTAATCACATATGGATGACTCGCAAGTGCTTGATGTATAACTTTTCTTTCAAAAGAAGGCATTGGTTCTAACACAATTCTTTTTTTCGTATTGCTAACTTGCTTTGCTAACCGAAGTGCAAGTGACTCTAGTGTATCTTTTCGTTTATCACGATAATTTTCAGCATCGATTGTTACACCGATATATTGTTTCGTGCTACGATTCGCAACAAGCTTCGTTACATATTGTAAAGAATTTAGTATGTGCCCTCTTTTTCCAATTAACGCACCAACCTCACTACCGGAAAGTGTAAAATGAATTTCACGTCCTTTTACCTCTTTTCCAATAGTTACATCAACATCCATTTCTTTTATGATACTTTTCAAGTAAAGTTCCGCTTCTTCTACAGGATCTTTTTTTACAATAACCTCTACAATAGCAGGACGCCCTCCAATGAAACCGAGAAAAGCTTTTTTACCTTCATCAATGATGCGAATCTCCACTTTATCGCTTGATACTTGTAATTGTTCTAATGCGGATTGCACTGCCTGTTCGACTGTCTGTCCTTTAGCAGTAATCATACTCACTTACTTGATCCTCCTGCCTTACTAGCCTTAAGATCCGGCCCTTTGATCAAATATGTTTGTGCAATACCAAAGATGTTACCTACTACCCAGTAAAGAGATAATGCAGCTGGGAAGTTAATTGCGAAAACTAAAATCATGATAGGCATAAGCCATAACATCATTGTCATTTGTGGATTTTGCCCAGCAGTACCAGCCATTGACAACTTTTGTTGAATAAACGTTGTAATTGCCGCAAGAATTGGCAGAATGTAATATGGATCAGGATGACCTAAGTCAAACCATAAAAAAGTATGTTGTTTAATTTCTGCTGTTCTTATAATCGCATGATAAAATGCAAATAAAATTGGCATTTGAATAAATATTGGTAAACATCCTGCTAATGGATTTACACCATATTTTTGATACAATTGCATCATTTCTTGTTGCAATTTTTGTTGAGTCGCTTGATCTTTAGAACTATATTTCTCTTTTAATTTTGCCATTTCAGGTTGCAATAATTGCATTGCTTTTGTACTCTTTGTTTGCTTAATCATTAATGGTAGCAATGCAAAACGAATGATAAGGGTTGTAACAACAATCGCTAAACCATAGTTATTGCCAAATAATTTTGCAAAAAACGTGATTAACTGAGAAAGTGGATATACGAAATATTCATTCCAAATTCCTGTACTTTCCGGTGTAATCGGCTGATTTGTTTGATTACAGCCAGCAGAAATTGCCGTGACAGCAATAACCATGACTAGTAGGCTTATCTTTTTTTTCACAGCCTGCTCCTCCTTGTTTCGGTATGTATATAGTGTAATTCATTTTCCTCTTATTTCGCCATTTTTTGCCTGTTTTACTCCTGAGCGCTGCAGAGCATGAATTAAACTTTTCTTTAATTGTTCATAGTTCATCTCTGAACAAGGCTTCCTTGCTATTATAACAAAATCTTTTCCAGAATCTATCTCATCTTTTAATTCTGTAAAAGCTTGACGAATCATACGTTTAATACGATTACGCATGACCGCATTCCCTAGTTTTTTACTAACGGAAAGACCAATTCGAAAATATGGTTGATTTGGTTTTTCTAACTGATATACAACAAATTGACGATTGGCATTTGATTTTCCATTTTGAAAAACAGCTTGAAATTCCTCATTCTTCTTTACACGATTCTTTTTCTTCATATCAATTGAACACTCCTGTATTTCGCCAGCGGAAAATTCATAATTACTAGAAAAAAAGACCACTGAACGATCAGTGGCCTACGCAGATAATACTTTTCTACCTTTACGACGACGAGCTGCTAAAACTTTACGTCCGTTCGCTGTGCTCATACGGCTACGGAAACCATGTACTTTGCTACGCTTACGTTTATTTGGTTGGTAAGTTCTTTTCATTATATGACACCTCCCTGAGGAATAACTGTTAAAGACAGTCCTATAAATTATAGTTAATTTGGTAGGAGAATGTCAATGCCTCTCGAGATTTTAATAAAATATTCATTTTTTACCTATTCACAATGTTGTTCACAGTATCTTTCATCGGTTGTGGATAATTTTTTTCGCCACTTTTTTATATCCACAAACCATTTTTTGTTTTTACACAGTATATCGTATTGTGGACAAGTTTATTCCACAAGGTATTGATTTTGTGGATAACTTTTTGAAATACATTGCTATTGCTATCTTTTTTTGATATTATAGTTGTGTTTTCACCTTGGACAAGTTTTCCACAATTATTATTTATCCACAATTTGTGAATAACTTGTGGACATGTATAAACACATGTGCATAAGTGGTTTTCCACAATGCGTTTTTTTGTCGAAAACTCTATTTCGTATTTGAACCGCTTTTTCACTTTTAAAAAGTGTTACGTATAAATATACAGTGTTGTTTTGTTGTGTTGTACAAACATTAAACACTTTGTTACTTATCATCTTTTGTAAAGGAGGGACAACT
>NZ_JAMYWS010000002.1:0-9328 GCF_024159135.1 Bacillus sp. 3103sda1
TGGTACCCCTGAAACAAACAACAAAAAAGAATCCTGCATAAGCAAGATTCTCACAAAAAATATGGTTATTCCTTCAGTCTAATTAGTAAAGAAGATAGAAGACGCCTTATCGTTCCAAGTTGATCCGACATAGCTAACATTGATACCCGATTGCACCCAGAATCTTGCCCCTCTGTAGTTACTATCCCAACACATAACTGTCCAGTTATGATTGTAACCCGCCTTCAACGAAGAGATTTTGTCGTTCCAAGTTGATCCGACATAACTAATATTACTAGAAGCTCCGAAGTAACTCCCTCCGTAATTAGAATGTTGATAAAAATACGAATTATAATAAACAGCTTGGGCTGTAATCGTATTGTTCTTAGTATCCTTTTTACGCTCAACAACAGCACTCTGCAAATGATTATTTAAACGGTCTTGATTTGTAAACCCATAGACTACTCCCTCTGCTTTTGCAGCGTCATCGAAAACAAACTGAGTTACATTCTTTACATGCGAATCATCTTGTGCATATTTAACACCATCAATCATAACAGGCAAGTCTTTTAATTGAACCATACTCTGTGTTGAAGGCGTTTGTTTTGAAACTGAAGTTGATGTCGTATCAGCAAAAGCAGTAATAGGAATGATCGCCAAAACAAAAGTCAGTAATGTAATAACTATTTTCTTCAAGAAAATCCCTCCTAGATGGTTTCCTATCCCCAAAAAAGGAAAATAGGCTTAATTCATAAGGAATTTAAGTGTTACCTTCATTCCTCGAATCATTTCCGTACCCCTTAATTATTATTAATTAGGGCTTCTTTATATGTATAAAATTCCCAATAAAAGTACAGCAAATTATAATTTCAGACAAAGAGAGTTCCTTTCTTTTCGATGTTTCTCCTTGTTTTTGGGTGTGAGTGCTGGCTAGTCGTGTGGGGACTAAACCCCACGAACTTAACGTAACTACATATAGAAAAAGCTGATTGCTTAAATCGATAGAACTGGGTGGTTCGGCTGGTACAATTGCTAGTCCAAGTCGAGCAATCTAAATCCCCGTTTTTGGTCTGTTCGGCTTGGCGAAAACTAAAAACCAGCCGAAAAAAGTTTTGCAAGGAGGGAGCAAAGCGGACAAGGTGGAGATTTTTGAGCGTTCTTTGCTCAAAAATACTACCTGTTCCTTGCGGAACTTTTAGCCCTATATATAAGAGTGAGAAGAGCAAAGTGAAGAAAGTCAGTAATAGCAAGGGTTTATAAGATATAGGGTGTACCCAAAAAGGAACACCTGTGTACCCAAAAAGGAACACCTAAAAAATGGAAAATATAATAAAAAAAAAGATGTCAATATAAAATGACATCTAAAATAAATAAATTGGTAACTTATGTTTTTTACCATCTTCAGTTACAAAATTTTTAAGTGATTTTTTAAAGATTTTTTGAGTTGCTTTATCTACTCCATCTTTTGGAGAACAACACATAATATTTGGATTTACAAACCATGTACGACTTGTACAAATACGACCATCTTCTGTAGTTGTTCCAGTTTCTGCAACTGCTAATAATCCTTTTTTCATTAAACCATTCATTAACTCTGATACTTTCCCTCTAGTTCTATTTAACTTTCTAGCAAGATAACTAGGCGTTGCACTATCAGAGTCAAATTCACTTTCTTTACTTATTCTTTCAACCAAAATATTCGTTTTAAATTCAACATAAGGTATTAAATCCATTAGAAACGCTTTTTCAGCTGTAGTTAAATAATTAATTTCACTCAGGTAATTGTAATTATCCATAATAATTTGCACAAACCTCACCCGATCTGTTGGCTTTTTCTTTTTTGCAATAAAATATTCTTCTCCACCAGTCGCCTTACTTAATAACTGTAAAAGCATTGCTTTCTCTTCTTCTGAATAACCACCGGCTTGCAACTGATCATAAATACTATCAATCTTACTATCTCTTATTTTCGCTTTTTTTTCAGCTTGTCCAAAATCTACAACTTTTGGCATAAAATAATTCTCTCCCTTAGTGGAAGGAATCAACTTTTATATGTTAGAATGTATATAGAATATATATTGGTTGATTCCAACCTTATTATGAAAAACCGCCTCGCCGACCAAAGCTTGGGCGGTTTTTCTCGTTTATACGTCTTTCTTTATAATAACATGAAATACGTTACTAAAGGTTTCCATCTGTTAAAAATCAATTCTCTTTTCCACCATTATTCACGCCTATCTTTCCATATCAAAATTTTGATATCTGCTCATTTCTTTCTTATGTTCACGCTCAAAATGATTATCTACGCCTTTATTATCCAATTCATTTTTGATAATCCCTCTAAACGTCTGAAATTGATCTTTTAAGACTTTTTTCGTTTGTTCATACAAAACCCTTATATTCGTCTGTAACCCCCTTATATGAGCTTTTAATGAGCTGATTTCCTTATTTAATACACCAACTTCTTTTTGCAACTGACTTTTTTCTCGTTTCAATGTTCGATTTTCTTCCATCCACCCCTCTGCATGCACCTTTAAACTCTCATTCTCTTTCACAAAATCTGTTTCTCTCAAACGCTCATAATCTTTTTTTATCATAACTGCTGCATTCACTTGTTGTGTGAATTCTTGATATTGTTCTGGTGATAATACATAATTTCTTGTCTTTTTCTTCGTAATTTCAGCTTTCCCAAACATTTTATCCTGTACTTCTGTTATTACTTCTCTACGCAAAAACGGAATCACAACAGCTTCATTTGGCACTTGATCCATAGCACTATCTAATTCTTCCTGTTGTTGTTTTACCATTTTTTCTAATTCTAAATAACGCTGGCCAATCAACTCCAGCTTTTCACTTTCACTCTCTACTTGTTGTTTCACTGTCTCTAATTCTTTGTACTTATCAAGTACATCGCTTTCCATATTCTCTTTCACCATCTGTAATTCTTTTGCTTTTTCTTCAGCATTTTCTACATGATGATTAATCACTCGCAACTGCGTTTCTTGTTTTTGCACTTGATTTTCAACAGCCGATTTCGTTTCTGCATATTCCTTGTACTGACGGACTTTCATGTACTTATGAGACCCCACATTTGCCCTCTCAAAATCAGAAATATGCTCTTTTGCTAATTCCTCAATATAAGCCGTTTCTAGTGTTCTCCAATTCGCAATTAGTTCCGTTCCTTTTCCTTCTACGCCTTGTTGTTGCAAGGCTCTATCCATTCCGACACGCCTCGTTAATCCTCGACTACTTTCGAAATTCGGTACATAGTTAATATGTAAATGCGGATTTGCTTCATCATCATGTAAAACCATGTTATAGACTGCTAGATTTGGATTTCGCTCTTGAAACGCTTCAGCATACTGTTTTAGCGCTTCCTTTTTGGCTTCCCTATACTTTGGGTCGTCTTTTCCTTCCCCAATTCCTACAACGAGTTCTCGCTGCTCATGTGTCTTTTCATCTTTATGTATTTTGTCATAGTAGTCCTTAATCTTACGGTCATTCCGTTTTTGTTTCTCGTTATATTTGTCCATTGCTCCTTGGAAGACATCCTTGTATACACTTCGGATGTCCTTTTGAACAAAGTAAATATTCTCATCTAACCTGGATGGATCGATGCCAGGATTCCCATGAATGTTTTCCCTGTTATTATGACTCAATGAACTTTGGTGAGATTGATTAAATGAAATAGAGAACAACATAAAGTTCCACCACTTCCCCTAGAGTAATTGATACAATAAGTCTAGCAAGGCGACGAAATTGTGTCAATTAACGTAACCCTATACGTATTTTGACGCTACGCATCAAAATCGATAGGGGTCTGCGACGCTCTTCGGCTTCGCCGAGCCATGCATAGCATGGCAAAAACAAGACCTTGGACTCTGTCCAAACCTGCCGGGGAACTCTTCCCCAGACCCCATTAATCAAACTCCCCAACCCCTCAATCCTTGAGGGGCTCCCTCGCCGGTTGGCGTCCCCAAAACGATTCGTTTTGAGGAACTTCCAAGAGGATGGAAAATCAGTCGTACGTGTCAATTCCTTAATGCTCCTTTCATGGATCAGCACAAACCGCTGAACCATGAAAGTCCGCTTACCATTGACACTTACCGCTTATTCTTCCTCTCCCAAATTACATCTCTCATGTAAAGCCTAATGACAGGGTTATTTATATAAACCTAATATACAAATTATAAGGTACACTTTCTCTCTTTCTCGCATAATCTATCAGTGAATTCTATTATAAGGAAGGAGGATGACATATGACAGTATCAATTGGTAGAGTATATATACAAGGATTGAAAATCAATGTACGGACAGGCCCAGGTCTTGGGTATCAAAAAATTAGACAAGTAAATCAACCTGACACATTTTTAGTATCGCAAGAACAACATGGTTGGCTTGAGTTAGAAGGAAACAATGAGTGGATATATTACGATAAATCGTATATAAAATTTTTGAAAAATACAGAAAAAGTAGACCCGCCTGGTATTGCAACTATTCAAGGAATCGGAGTCAATGTTCGAAAAGGCCCAAGTAAAAATTATGATGTTGTGAAACAACTGAATAAAACAGATGCGATTACACAATACGCTGTATACAAAGTGTTTAACGGCTGGTTAAATTTAGGTGGAGATCAATGGATTTATTATGATCCATCATATATTTCCTACAACAAATAAAAGAAATGCGCCTTCTTAAAATAGAAGGCGCATTTCTTTTGGAAATTATTGGTTTTTCGATTCTTTACTTGTTAAAAAAGAATTCTAATTTATTTACTAAATAGGCGACTCCAAAATGATTTCTTCTGTTCTGAAGCTGCTATTAGGCGCTTGCTATCTTGTATTTCTCTTAATACTTGCATTAATTGAATGTCTCTTTGTTCTTCTCTTATTATTCTTTGAGCATCAGTTTCCTGTAAAAGTTTACTTTGTTGATCCAATCTTTGAATTAACTCTAAATTGAGTTGTTCTAATCGTTCTATACGTTCTGTTAATGTTTTTATGTGTTCTGTATCTGCTACGCTATCTGTAGCAACAGTTGCTATCTCATTTTCTTCAACACTTGTCATTGCTAGATTTATAGCCTGTTCTAGTGTTACGTTCTTCTTGTTCATAGCTGTTACTAGCCGTTCTATAGTTGCTACATCTTTATGATAAAAAATTCTAGAATTATTATTGCCGCGCTCGAAAGGATACCCGGCTTCCTCCAGGGCAAGGCAATATTTACGCAAAGTACTTGAGCCAATCCCTAAGTTCTTGGCTACCTCAGATCCCCAATAAGTTTGAGCCATATTTTGTCCTCCCTCTGTTCTAAGCTGTTCTTCAGTTGCTATGTAGTGTTTTCCTTCTTTAAAAAGGTAACACCTTCTTTTTTAAATTTAAAGATGAGTTTTCAATTATCGAGTGTCTTTTCTTATTGAATTGATACTTCTCCCCGCATACTATTTCACCATCTTTACATACTACAAACAAGCTACCCCTAGAAATCACATCTTGTAGACCTACTTTTCCATCTCCAAGGATGAGCAGTTCACTTTTGATAGCTGCTCTTTTCAATGCATTCCCCTCGAGTCATAACTATCATTGCTGAGTTGACTTTTTTTATATACATGCACTCTTTAGTTCTATATAGCACATAATGTAATGTAAATCCGCCGGAATATCTAAAAGCAACCCCCATTGTTTGGCTCCTTACCAAAGGAGGAAAATATCCATGGGCTTTGGAGCTGGTTGTGGTGGCTTCGGTGGCGGCTTCGCCTTACTGATTGTATTGTTTATTTTATTAATCATAATTGGTTGTAGTTGTTTTGGAGGCGGTGGCTTCTGCTGATGCTGCTAAAAAAAGGCACCCTATTTGAGTGTCTTTTTTTATTAAAATGTGGACGGGACCCCTAGTAATAAAAATATACAAGATTTTATGCAAAAAATAAGGAAACATAGGGAATGATCGAAATGCCAAAAGACGCGCCACAATAAGAATGTATAAAAACATGTATACCATCATAAAAAGAGAAAACGGACAAACCTAATTGTATCAAAGGTTTGTCCGTTTTCCTTGCTTCCCATAATGTTACGTTATGTTAACCGAACATGTATAGAATATACATATAAAAAGGCTCTCTATAAAGAAGAGAACCTTTCTTATAAATTAATCCACATATACAATTATTATCTCTTTTTCTATACCTTGTGACTAGTGCTAACAAACTGTACTCCATTTATTAATAACAAGCATTATTAATTACCAACGAACTCGGGACGCATAAATTTTCCCCTTAAAATAGTAATTAGACCAACTATCTCTAATATCCACCTTGTATGTAACTCCAGGTGTTAGGTCATAAAACAGAGCAGTATACTCTCCAGCGTCATTCAACTGAAAACTTTTCCACAGTGTACAATTATATGAAGATTTACAAAGTCGAATACTTAATGGAGCTGGACTATAATACCTTTCAGCAACATTATTACTACGATTTACTTTACTCAAACTTAGTAGTTTTACTTGACCATGAACATACGAAGTTGTAGGTGTGAGGTATCCATCCCAAGCACCATCTTCAGTAGCAAAAGAATAGAATCCATCTGCATGTGCCTGAGGAGCAAAAAATCCCAACAAAGCAATAGATAATCCACCAGTAATTACTAAACCTTTTACTTTAGAAAATATTTTCTTCAATGAGAATCCCACCTCTCTAAGTATTAACATCCTTAAATATTTTACAGATAAATAGATAAAAATGTAATATTTTCCCTTAAATTGGAATAATTGGAATGTTGAAATAAGTAATTTAAATACTAATAAAAAAAGATATCAATATAAAATGACATCTAAAATAAATAAATTGGTAACTTATGTTTTTTACTATCTTCAATAACATGATAAAAAGAAAAAATGGACAAACCTAATCACATCAAATGTTTGTCCATTTTCCTTGCTACCGATAACGATAATTATGTGAACACGAAAGTCCTCCAGTTAAACAATCTAGAGGACTTTTAATAGTCTTCTAAATACATTGAATCCCGATAATAGTACCTTATGTTAACCTCACATGAATACAGTTACAAAATTCAATTAACACAATACTCTTATTCATCTTTTTTATTAGGTTCTTGGATTTGAAGTAGTTCAACAAAAACATTTAGCATGTCCTGTATTTGAATTCGATTGTCTACAAAATGTTGCAAATTAAATCCATTAAAAATAGCCATACTTGTTGTTGCTAAAGTTCTGGCATCTAATGGACTTCCGATTATACCTTCGTCTTTCATTCTCTGAAAAAAATGTGTAAGGAATGATCTCCATTCTTCCATTTGGAGAATAAGCTTTTCTTTTATTAGAGGTAATTGATTAGATATCATACATCCTTGGAGAAGCATGGGAGAAGATCCTTTTTCATAAGCTTCATTTACTAAACGCAAAGAGTATTCCTTAAACTTACTTAGTAAATCACACTCTTTTCGAGTAAGAGCTTCCTTTAAATCTTCAAAATAAAAATCAATTCCTTCTTTTATCAGTTTTAGCAAAAACTCCTCTTTATTGGAAAAATGAACATAGAAAGCACCTTTAGAGTAACCAGCATGTTTCACAATTTGATCAACACTTGTACTAGAATAGCCTTGTTTAGAAAACAAATTAATTCCTGATTGCATTAATTTGTTGATGGTGTTTTCTGATTGTTTCTGATGATAAATTCCCATAGCAACCTCCTTTTTAAAAAGACTGAATATTTAATTAATAGTAACACATTCTTCATCATATAATAAATTGATTAATACCGACTAGTTAGTATTAAAAAATAATACTTATAGGGATCTCACCACATTTTGAAAAAAACACGTTTATGTTGGATAAAATAGGAGGAATGAGAATGAAAAAGTTTAAAATGAGTATCGCCGCATTCGTAACGACGTTGTTAGCATTGTTGATCCCTTCTTCTACATTTGCAAACACCATAGAACCTTTTAGTGAAGCTTTTAGTTCTGGGTGGGATTACTTAGGAGAAGAAACGCTTTATTCTAATGGTGCTGAAAGTCATGTGTATGCCTCTACTGGTGGAGATTATAAGATTTGTCGGGATTCTTACGTGGGTCCAGCTGGTAAGTTAAAAGTTGAATTATGGGAGTACGATCCTGATAGTTATAATGATTATGTAGGAGTAAGATATTTAGCACGAGGAGAATGTGGGATTTTTAGAAATATTGGTGGCTTTGTTGATGGAGGAAATGAAGCGGAATTTTTTGCTAAATCAAGGTCTAGCAGTACGATGCGTATAATCTTTTTTGATTAATTCACTAATCAAATGAAAAAAGAACCTGGGATTAATTCATAAAGGCTAAAATGAAGGATAGTAAAGATCGAGCTGATAGGTTGCAGAGTAAAGCATTGTTTTAGAAGTATTTTTGATCTTTGGTCTACAATTTGCGTTTTGGCTAGAGTGCTGGCTCGTCGTGTGGGGACGAAACCCCACGTATTAAACGTATCAATATATGGAATAAGAACAATTTTTGAACGATTGATTTAGGCGGTTCGGCTCGTATACTTGCGAATCCAAGTCAAAAACCATTAGCTTGCGTTTTGTCTGTCGGTTTGGCAATAAAAGCAAATCGAGCCGAAAAAAGTTTTGCAAGGACAAAATCAAAAAGAAAAGGCGTTAGCCTTTAGGTGAGGATAAACGAACCGACTTTTTTATTTCGAGGGTGGAGATTTTTGAGTGTTTTTCTCAAAAATACGACCCGTTCCTTGCGGAACTTTTAGCTATATATATAAGAGTGAGAAGAGCAAAGTGAAAAAAATCAGTAATATCAAGGGTTTATAAGATATGAGGTGTTAATTTTTTTTAACACCTAAAAAATGTAAAATCACAAATAAAGGTACAGATAAGTATAGTTTTCCGTGTTCAACTCCTTACCGATATATAAGTCAGAGTGTAAGAGTGACAAACCTTACTGGAGCAGTTGAGATTGTTTACTTACAGTATTATAACGGTCAGTGGAATTACAAAGCTCATAGTGGTGGGACCTTACCAGCTCTATTAAAATACACCAATACAAATCCAACACCTTATACTCTTAGTAAATATAGTGCAAATGGATATCAACATCGACTTTATATTAAAGCTCGAACTACATCTACAGTAAAAGTTATCTGTTGGGGTAGCCCATCATGAGTTTGAATTAAACAAGTAGCATAAAAGACCTAGTGACAGGGTTCGTGCTATAGACAGCAACCCTGTCACTAGGCATTATAAAAGCAACTTCCGAGAACGATAATTATGTGAATGAGCTGTCCATATAGATGGCTTATTTTATTTTTTGCTTAGCATGGTTTTTTTCCGAAATGCTGG